>OY764155.1:0-3597909 GCA_963668275.2 Dehalococcoidia bacterium | reverse complement strand
GTTCGCGCTGGAGGGGCTGGATGAGCCGACGCCTTCGGAGGCGCAGCTTGTGGAGAATCCGAGTTTCGATGATGAGTTTCGGTCGCCGAATTTTGTGGTGTTCAGGTTGGGGAAGCCGGATTAGAGTTCTTAGTGGTTAGTGGTTAGTTTTCAGTAGCGCCCGGGCTGGGCTTCGCAGAGAGGGGCCGGGAGAATCGGCTGGATTATGAGAGGTTTATCGAGGCGGCGGGAGACAAGGCCGTTATGCCGGGTGGAGACAGTTTCGACGCGCATGAGATTATGTTGGCGGGGAAGCTGGTGGTTTGTGTTTATGATCGGTTCGAGGTGGCGGACTGAGGTGGATGTCGGCTTTCGTGGGGATGGCGGGCGGTGTACTGGCTGAGATGATACAGGTTTGGGGTTCGGCGCGACTTTGTCAGTTCTTTGTCGAGGGTGTGTTACACTGCGGGTAAGGCTGAGGCCCAGATTGCGGAGAGAGAGATGCCATGCTGACTAAGACCCTAGACGCCTCGCGGGAGACGTCCGAAATCCGCTTCCTTACCAAGGAGGAAGATCGCGCGATGAAGGAGGGATTGGCCCAGGAGCACTTCGGCATGAGCTTGGGCGAATTTATAGAGGCGTGGCAGTCCGGGCGGTTCGATGACGATGAGGAGAGGCATGATGAAGTTGTCAGCCTCGCCATGATGCTGCCAGAGTACTGGACGGATTGATGGTGGGGAGGGCCTCCGGGTATGTTCTCGAGGATTACATCCGGGGTGTCCGGTTACTCTTATCGTGCGTCACACCATACGTCGTAGTCCCGGTCAGGCATGATAGTCACAATTACCTCACCATCAACTACGGAAACTCTGTCACGCTTAGTGGCTCCTCTGGATTCAGTCTCAGGTATCACCAGAATTACG
Source organism: Dehalococcoidia bacterium (assembly GCA_963668275.2). Lineage (GTDB taxonomy): Bacteria > Chloroflexota > Dehalococcoidia > Lucifugimonadales > UBA1123 > VXRN01. The sequence goes on along the minus strand of OY764155.1, from coordinate 3,597,007 downwards.
CGGTTACCGGGACGGTGGCAGAAACTACCGGATACATCTATACGATCCTGGATGGCCAGCAGCGGCAAGCGCTGAATTATCACTGGCATCCCAGGGGCAGGAGCCATATCGTCGCCCCCCATCTGCACCTCAAGCAGGGGGCGCGTGTTGGTCAGCCTGAGGTTCGCGACGCTCATCTTCCCACGGGCTACGTCTCTCTCAGTTCGTTCTTGGAGTTCCTGATCCGTGACCTGAATGTGGATCCTGTGCGGGGCGATTGGCAATCCATACTGAGCGAGAACGCGGATTTATAGTCTGTCCCTTAGTCCGATTTGTGCGGACGGGGCGATGGGTGTGGGGCGGGGGTGTGGTAGGATTGGGCGAGGGCAAAGCAAGGGTATGGGAGATGCGAAGATGACTGGCATACGTGGGGATGATTGGGCCGTGGCTGTGGCCGAGGCCGATGTGGATGAAGTTCCCTGGTACGATCTGATTGATGACGTGCCGGAGCCGCCGGAGGACGGTATGCAACAGTACGATACTATCATCTACATATTGGCTATACTCGGGGCGCGGTACGCGGGTGAGCCGAATATCCTGGTGGCCGGGAGCGCGGTGTTCATCGTGTACGATTCGGCGACGCCAGGCTCGGTTATAGCGCCGGACGCTTTCGTGGTGTTCGGGGTTCCTGAGCGGCTTATCAAGAGGATCAGGCGGCTGTACCGGATAGAAGAGTGGGGGCCGCCGCCCGCGTTCGTCCTGGAGGTGGGGTCGGATAGCACGGCGGCCAGGGACATGAGGGAGAAGCGGGATATATACGCGCGGATGGGGGCGCTGGAGTACTGGCGTCTCGATCCGTCGGGCGGGGAGCGCTATGGCGAGCCGCTGATTGGGGAGCGGCTGGTGGATGGTGAGTATGAGCGGTTTGAGACGCGGGTGGAAGCGGACGGGGACGTTTGGGCGCGGAGCGAGGTGTTGGGGGTGGATTTCTACTGGCGAGTGGGCGATGACGGGTACGGGGAGTTCCTGATCCGGGACGGCGAGACGGGGGAGTGGCTGGGGGATCTGAACGAGGAGCGGACGGCGAGGTTGGCGGCTGAGGAAGCGAGGTTGGTGGCTGAGGCGCGGGCGCGGGAGTTGGAGGCGGAGTTGGAGCGGATCAGGAATTTAGAATTGTGAATCAGGAATTGGGGGGGAATGACTCGATTGTAGTTCACCCTCACCCCAGCCCTCTCCCTGAGGGATAGGGGGTTTGTTGGTCGGTATTCATAGCTGATCGCATATTGCCTACCCTTGTGAGCCCTAGGGGAGAGGGGATTTTCAACGTATAAGTGACGGGGGCTATTGTCCGAGGATGAGGTCTCGCAGGGTTACTATGCCGATGGGGTTGCGGTCGTGGTCCACGACGACGGCGCGGGAAAGTTGGAAGCGCGCCAGCAGGCGCACGGCGTATCGCGCCAGCATATCGGGCGACAGCGTCCAGACGGGCTTGGACATGATTTCATAGACGTTGACCCGGTCGGGCGACTTATTGGGGGCGATCACCCGGCGGGCTATGTCGGAGACCAAGACCAGTCCGATCTCGTCGTTCTCATCACGCCTGTCGACCACCAGCGAGTTGACGTTGTTCTGACGCATCAGCGCCATGGCGTCGGATACGGTGGCCAGTCCGTTGACGCTGATAATATCGGTGACCATCACGTCGCCGACCCGGAGTTGTGTTTTCGCGCTCATATTTCTGGGGTCAATTCCTCGTAAATGGCGGGCAGTTGGGAGACCATGCCAACGGCGTCTTCTACGTCAATCTGGAAAGCGATGCCGGTCCCGCGCTCGGAGTCGAAATGCGCCGCGTCGCTGATGCGCTCCAGTATTTCCCGCGCGCGCGGTTCGACGACCAGGAACATTACGATGTCCCGGATGGATTCGAGTTCCAGTCCCAGGAAGGTCTTTCCCGGCGTCAGGCCTTCGCCTCTTACGCTGGTTACGATGGTCGCTCCCGTAGCGCCCGCGTCCCGCGCGGCGTGGACTACGATGTCGGTTTTATCGTCGCTGACGAGCGCGACTATCAACTTGAGTCTCATGCGTGGACTCTTCCTCCGTTTCGCGCCGGCGGCCGCCGCGCCAGCGCTTCCAGCAGGACGCGGCGATGGCGTATGCCAGCACTGTCATTATAGGAAATACGCTGGCGAAAGCAATAAGTCCGAACCCGTCAATCAGCGGACTCCGGCCCGGTATGCCGGCCGCGAGTCCAAGTCCGAGGGCGGCGACCACAGGCACGGTGACCGTCGAGGTGGTAACTCCGCCGGAGTCGTAGGCCAGCGGGACGATTGTGCGGACCGAGAGGAAGGTCAGCGCGATCACTACGACGTAGGCGGCCATGATGTACCAGGGCAGCGGCGTTCCGGTGACGATGCGGAAGCATCCCAGGGCGACGCCGACCGCCACGCCGACCGCCACGGCTATTCTCAGCCCCCAAGCGCGGACGGCTCCGCCGGAAACCGTCTCGGCCTTGAGCGCGACGGCTATCAGCGAGGGTTCGGCCACCGTGGTGGCGAAGCCGATGGCCGCGGCGAAGGCGTACACGAGCCAGTAGTCTCGCCAGTCCGGGGCGCCTCCGGGCGCGGCGTCTCCCAGGGTATCGGGCGAGGTCAGCTGGCTGGCCATGGTCTCTCCGATGGGGAACAGCGCCTGTTCCAGGCCGACCAGAAACAGCGCCAGGCCGGCCAAGACGCAGACGAATCCGGATATCAGCTTTCGCAGGTTGGGGAGCGGGCGGCGCAGGACGGCGAGCTGGAAGAGGAGCAGTATCGCGGCGATGGGCGCCACGTCCAGCGCGGTTGATTGCAGGGAAGCCAGGAAGGCGTGGAAGAGTAGTTCCAAGGTCAGACCACCATCCCGTAGCCCATCACGCAGATCATAGGCGTGAGGCTGGCGAAGGCGATGAGTCCAAAGCCGTCAACCATCGGGCTGCGTCCGCGGAGCGACGACGCCAGGCCAACGCCGAGCGCGGTGACCAGCGGCACGGTTATCGTGCTGGTGGTTACCCCTCCCGAATCGTAGGCGATGCCCACGATTTCAGGGGGGGCGAAAACGGTCATGACGGTCACCAGCAGGTAGCCGCCGATTATAAGGTAATGTATGGGCCATCCCTTGAGGATGCGGAACACGCCCAGCACTATGGCGGCGCCCACGGAGAAGGCGACTACCATCCGCAAGCGGAGGGCGTAGGAGTCGCGGGCGGCGTCGGAGTCCTGGATTACGCCGGCTTCGGAGGCGACCGAGGCGGCCTCGCCCGCTACGGCGATGAGCGCAGGCTCGGCGACGGTGGTGCCGAATCCCAGGCAAAAGGCGAAGGCCAGCAGAGCGATCACGCTCCCCTTGCGGGCGAATCCCTGGGCCAGGGCCTCTCCAATGGGAAAGAGGCCGCTTTCCAGCCCCTGAATGAAGAGGGCCAATCCGACAAGGACACAGGCCAGCCCGGCCACCACGTTCCAGAGGTTGGGAAACGGCTGCCGGATCACGACTATCTGGAAGAAGGCGATGACCAGTATGATGGGAGCGAGGTCCTGCGCCGAGCCGACGAGGCGACGGAATATCGTGGGTAAGATGACTGTCAACACAGCTTAGTCCCATTGCCATTCTACTTGGCCGATGCGGACGGTGTCGCCCGGGCGGATGCCGGCTTCTTCGAGGGCGCGGACTACGCCGGAGCGGATGAGGCGCTGGTAGAACTGGACGTTGGCGGTCCAGTCATCCGGGTTGACCATGACGGCCATGCGCTCGGCTGAGGGCCAGTCCACGACGAATACGCCGTCGTCCTCGACGCTCACGGCGGGCCTGCGGCGGCGGGGCGCGGGCCGGAGAATGGGCAAGCCGGCGTCCGGGCCTGCGGCGGATGGGGCGGCCATGGGGTCGGGGGCGTCCTGAAGGGCGGACAGCACGGTGTCCAGCAGGGCGTCAACGCCTTCGTGGGTTACGGCTGAGATGAAGTGTACCTGGTCGGTTCCGGCGGCGTCGCTGAAAGCGTCGTGTAGGTCGTCGCGGAGGACTGAGACGTCGGTGAGGTCTAGCTTGTTGACGGCGAGGACCTGGGGCTTGTGGGTAAGGTCGCTGGCGTACTGGGAGAGTTCGGCGTTGATCTGGAGGTACTGGGCGATTGGGTCGTCGAGAGAGCCGTCAACGAGGTGTATGAGGACACGGGTACGCTCGATATGGCGCAGGAACTCGTGTCCGAGGCCCACACCCTCGTGCGCGCCTTCAATCAGGCCCGGGATGTCCACCATGACGAAGGTCTCGCCGCGATGCTCGATCATGCCGAGCGAAGGTTCGAGGGTGGTGAAGGGGTAGTTGGCGACCTTCGGCCTGGCGGCGGAGACGACGGAGAGCAGGCTGGACTTGCCTGCGTTGGGCGCGCCGACGATGCCGACGTCGGCCAGCAGCTTGAGTTCGAGGCGGAGCGATAGTTCTTCGCCCGGCTCTCCGGCCTGCGCGAGGAGGGGGAAGCGGTTGGTGGGAGTGGCGTAGTGGGTGTTGCCGGCTCCGCCGCCGCCGCCCTTCGCGGCCAGGAATTTCTGGCCTGGTTCGTCGAGGTCAATGAGAAGGCGAGTGTGGGATTCGTCGGCCCAGACCTGGGTACCGATGGGGACAGGCAGTATCATGTCCTTGCCGTCCTTGCCGTGGCGGAGCCTGCGCTCGCCGCGGCGTCCGTCGGGGGCGGTGAAGTGGCGCTTGTACCTGTAGGCGAGCAGAGTGTTGACGTTTGGGTCGGCTTCGAGGTAGATGTCGCCGCCCCGTCCTCCGTCGCCCCCGTCTGGGCCTCCGCGGGGGACGTACTTCTCCCGACGCCCGCTTATCGCGCCGTTTCCGCCGTTTCCGCTTTTTATGTGGATAATTACTTCGTCAATCATTCTCTCAGTATATCTAATAACAGTAATAAGGGTGTGTACGGCGTGCGTAAGTAGCCGAAAAGACTTGTTTGCAAAGCTACACGCGCTTTCTGGAGGCGCTCACAACCTGTTCGCAACTGGGAATTTTTGAGCGTGATGATGTTTATACATAGTCTAGTAAGAGGCCAAGAGATGAAGTTATGCACTTGGGGATGCTGTTACGCACATATTTGGCTGGGTTACGCACATAGTTATGTCAAGTAGGTTGATTTTGGGTATTGTTAGTTGTCGAAAATTATTTTAGGCGGGGGCTGGAACGGGCGATTCAAATACGCGCTTGTCTGAGGGCAAGTCAGTATGAGGCTAGGGATTCGCGGATGTTGATGAGGTGGCGGCGGAGTTGGGGGTCCACGTTTTGCTGGTTGGCTATGCGGTCGTAGCCGCGGCTGACGGTGGTGTGGTTCTTGCCGCCCAGCACCTTTCCGATGATGGTCAGGTCAAGCTGGGACTCCTCGCGGAGGAGGTACATTGTGACCTGGCGGGCCTGGGCGGTCCTCTTGTCGCGCTTGCGGCCCTTGATGGCCTCGACGGGGACCCCGAAGTGGGTGGAGACGGCCTCGATGATCGCGCTTTCGGGTATCTTGCGCTCGGCGGCGGTCTCCACCATGTCGGCGACGGCCCGCTTGGTGAGGTCTATCGTGACCGGGCTGCCGGTGAGGTCGGCGAGCGCGACGACCTTGTTGAGGCTGCCCTCGAGTTCGCGGATGTTCTTGTGGATGCGCTCGGCGAGGAACTGGAGGACGGGGTCCGGCACGTCCTGGCGTATCTCCTCGGCCTTGGCGCGCAGGATGGCGATGCGGGTCTCCACGTCGGGGGGCTGGATGTCCACCACGAGTCCGCCGGCGAGCCTGGACTGTATGCGGTCTTCGAGCAGGGTGAGCGCGGACACGGGTCTGTCGGAGGTTAGCACAATCTGGCGGCTGGTCATGTGGAGGGCGTTGAATGTGTGGAAGAAGCCTTCCTGAGTCTGTTCCTTGCCGATGAGGAACTGTACGTCGTCCAGGAGAAGCAGGTCGGCGCTGCGGTAGCGTTCCCTGAACCCGTCGGTGGTACCCTCGCGTATGGCTCTTATATAGGCGTTGGTGAACTCCTCGGTGGTGGAGTAGATGAGGGACATACCGCGCGAGATGGCGCGGTGACCGATGGCGTGCATGAGGTGGGTCTTGCCTAGCCCGACGTCCGAGTACAGGACGAGGGGGTTGTAGAGTTCGCCGGGCCTGCCTGAGACAGCCGTCGCCGCGGCGTGGGCGAGTTCGTTGGACTTCCCCACGACGAAGCGCTCGAAGGTGTACCTGGAGTTGAGGGAAGCGGGCCTGTGTATGGGCGGCTGGGCCGCGGCCTGGACGACCGGGGCTTCGCCGGCCTCATCGCGCGCGCCGTCCGCGGAGTGAAGGGCGGGCGGCTCCCCCTCCGGGGTAGTGACCTCGAAGCGTATCTCGACCTCGGACTTGACCACGCTTTCGAGGGTGCGCGAGATGAGGGAGTACATACGCTGTTCTAGCATCTCGGCTACGAAGGCGTTGGGCGCGCCGACGACGAACTCGCCATCGCGGTAGGCGACGCCGACGGTGTTTTTGAGCCATGTCTCGAAGTTGGGCCTGGTCACGTGCAACTGAAGCTGGCCCAAGGCCGCGTCCCAGATCTGCCTTGGATGCTCGGCGGTGGTGGTCATGGCAGTCCTCGATTCTGAAAAAGGGGCGTTGATGATAGCACAGGGTAGGCTTGTCCTCGCAAGGCGCGGCGCGGCGAGAAAGCGCGTCCTTTCAACTGTGTCGCCGCGCCCTCGTGAAATCTTCCACGCCCGTTAACGAACTGTTAACCAACCCTTTAATGGACATTAACGCGCGTCAGGTAACCTATTCCGTGTAACAGAAAACAGAAGCGGACAAACCCTGGGGGCAAAATGGTCAAGTACGTTCAATCCAAGCCGACGGGCGTTTCAGGGCTCCTCGTCCTCGGAGTGATCGCGGTGGCGCTGCTCGCCGTCGCGTGCGGCTCCGACAGCGAAGCCGCCGCGCGGCCTCAGACCGCGGGGTCTGCCGCGCCCGCCGTGGTCGAGGAGCGGAAGACCGCCCTGAGCGGAACCATCGAGATAGACGGCTCGAGCACGGTATTCCCGATAACAGAGGCCGTGGCCGAGGAGTTCAACAAGGTCGCGCCCAAAGTACGAGTAAACGTCGGGGTTTCCGGCAGCGGCGGCGGATTCAAGCGCTTCACGGCCGGCGAAACGGACATATCCGACGCCTCCCGCCCGATAAAGGACAATGAAATCGCCGTCGCCAGGGAAAACGGGATCGAGTATCTCGAGTTCCTGGTGGGCGTTGACGGCCTGTCCGTGATGGTCAGCCCGGACAACGACTTCGTGGAGTGCCTGACTGTCGAACAACTGCATGAAGTCTGGAAGCCTGAGAGCGCGATCCGGAAGTGGAGCGATCTCAACCCCGCGTGGCCGGACAAGAGGGTGAACCTGTACGGACCGGGCACCGACTCCGGCACGTTCGACTACTTCACCGAAGAGGTTAATGGCGAGACGGGCCTATCCCGCGCCGACTACACGGCGTCCGAGGACGACAACGTGCTGGTGCAGGGAATAAGAGGCGACCGCAACGCGCTGGGCTACTTCGGCTACGCCTACTACGCCGAGAACATGGACAAGCTCAAGCTGGTGGCCGTGGACTCCGGCGACGGCTGCGTAATCCCGAGCGTCGAGTCCATAGCCGACGGCGTTTACTCCCCGCTGTCCCGCCCGCTCTTCATCTACGTCAGCAAGACAAGCCTGCAAAGGCCGGAGGTCAAGGCTTTCATCGAGTTCTACATGGAGAACGGCGCTGAACTCACCGCTGAGGTCGGATACGTGCCTCTCGACGCGCAGGACTATGAGGACAATCTGGAATTGGTAAGCCGTTAGGCGGATAAAGTAAAATTTCTCCGGGATGCGTGAAGTCTCCCGGAGTTGGGCGGGGCGAAGGCAGTACCGAATTCCGGGCGCATTCTAAAATTCAGGTGGGTTTAGTTGGAGAACACAGTGTCCGGCATGGACGAATCGGTTCCCTCTCCCGGGGGCGGGGTCGCGGAAGAAAGATTCCGTCGAGGGCGGCGCGGGAATATCGAAGGCCGCGTCGTCCGGTGGGTGTTCTTCGGATGCGCCATCGTATCCATATTCACGACGATAGCTATCGTGTTCAGCCTGGTCAGCCAGGCTGTCGGCTTTTTCCAGGCCGTTCCGATATGGGACTTTCTCACCGGCGCCCGCTGGACGCCAATCCTCAAGCCGCGCTCATACGGCGTTCTGCCGCTTGTGAACGGAACTCTGCTAGTCGCCGCCCTCGCCGCCATAGTCGCGCTTCCCATAGGACTGATGACCGCGATCTTCCTTGCCGAATACGCTCCGGACAAGCTGCGGCGCGTGGTCAAGCCCATCCTTGAGATACTCGCCGGCGTCCCGACCGTCGTTTACGGCTACTTCGCCCTCACCTTCGTTACACCCCAGCTTCAGCGAATCTTCCCGGACATGATAGTGTTCAACGCGCTCAGCGCGGGCGTGGTCATGGGCGTGATGATAATACCGATGGTATCCTCGCTCAGCGAAGACGCGATGATCAGCGTGCCGCGGTCTCTCAGGAACGCTTCCTACGCGCTCGGAGCGACCAAGCTGGAGACGACCATAAAGGTAGTCGTCCCGGCGGCGCTCTCCGGTATCGTGGCTTCTTTCATTCTCGCCATATCCCGCGCGGTGGGCGAGACGATGCTCGTAACCATCGCGGCGGGCGCGACGCCGCGCATGACCATCAACCCCCTGGACAGCATCCAGGCCATGTCCGCCTACATAGTCCAGCTCAGCCTGGGCGAAGCGCCTCACGGCTCGCTTGAATACAACACCATATTCGCGGTCGGGATCGTGCTGTTCGTCATGACGCTCGGCCTCAACGTACTGGGTTACTGGGTAGTGCGTCGGTGGAGACAGGTTTACTAATGGCCGCTCGAACAAACGTCAACTTCAACCCCGCCCTCTCGCGGCGCAAGACGATAGGCGCGATATTCTACTTCGTGTTCCTCAGCGCGGTCATGGTCGGCATCATCGGCCTCTTAGTCCTGCTCACGCAGATAATCACCACCGGCTGGTCCTGGCTGGACTGGAACTTCATCACCAGCTACCCGTCCCGGCACCCCGAACAGGCCGGAATCAAGTCCGCGATGATGGGCACCATCTGGGCTATCGGCCTGACCGCGCTGTTCACCGTGCCTATCGGCGTCGGGGCGGCCATATATCTCGAAGAATACGCGCCCCGCAACTGGTTCACCGGACTAATCGAGATCAACATTTCCAACCTGGCCGGCGTGCCTTCCATCGTGTATGGCCTGCTCGGATGGGCGCTGTTCGTGCAGCTTATGTCTCTGGGCAGGGTCGTTCTCGCGGGCGCGATGACCCTCTCCCTGCTGGTGCTGCCCATCGTGATACTCGCTTCGCGCGAGGCGATACGCGCCGTCCCGAACGAGTACAGGCTTGGGGCGTTCGCGCTTGGGGCGGACCAGTGGCAGGTAATCAAGGGGACGGTGCTGCCCTCCGCGATTCCGGGCATCCTGACCGGCACGATACTCGCCCTATCCAGGGCAATCGGCGAAGCCGCCCCGATAATCGCCATCAGCGCGCTGGTTTACATCACCTTTGTGCCTTCGTCGCCCCTCGACCAGTTCACGGTGATGCCTATACAGATATTCAACTGGGTCTCCCGCCCGCAGGACGATTTCCAGAACATCGCCGCCGCCGGAATCATCGTCCTGCTGATAATCCTGCTTTCCATGAACGCGGTGGCCGTGCTGCTCAGAAACAAGTTCCAGACCAGGTCGGAGGAGTAGCGTGAACGACTCGGCGCCAATATTCCAGGTCAACAACCTCAGTCTCTACTACGAGACGTTCCGCGCTCTCAGAGACATAAACATGGCGATCAACCGCTACTCGGTTACCGCTCTGATCGGGCCGTCCGGTTGTGGAAAGAGCACTTTGCTCCGCTGCTTCAACCGCATGAACGACCTCATTCCGGGCGCGCGTATAGAGGGGGAGATATTCTTTGATGATTCCGACCTGTATGCCGACGCGGTTGACGCGACCGAGATCCGCTCCCGCATAGGCATGGTGTTCCAGCGTCCGAACCCGTTCCCCAAGTCTATCTATGACAATGTGGCCTTCGGGCTGAAGATAAACGGCTACCAGGGCGACATGGACGAGGCGGTGGAGCGTTCTCTGAGGCAGGCCGCGCTCTGGGAGGAAGTGAAAGACCGGCTGCGCGAAAGCGCGCTGGCGCTGTCCGGCGGTCAGCAGCAGCGTCTGTGCATCGCCCGCGCTATTGCGGTCGAGCCGGAGGTAATACTCATGGACGAGCCGGCCTCCGCGCTGGACCCAATCGCCACGCTGGCTATCGAGGACCTGGTGCGCCAACTCAAAGAACGCTATACCATAGTCATAGTCACCCATAATATGCAGCAGGCCGCCCGCGTCTCGGACGAAACCGCCTTCCTCATGGTGGGCGACGACCGCGCCGGGTACCTCGTCGAGCATGACGATACCAACAAGATATTCACTAACCCCGAAAACGAGCGCACAGAGGCTTACATAACCGGACGCTTCAGCTAGACAAAAATCCCTTCCCCCTTGACGGGGGAAGGCTAGGATGGGGGTGAATCCCCAGTGTCTTTATCGCTTATCGAACAGGAGAACCCCAATGCCCCGAGTAGATTTCCACAGAGACCTCAGAGAGCTCCAGGGCGACCTCCTCCAGCTTGGCGGAATGGTGGAAAAGGCCATCATCAAGTCCCTCGACGCGCTCAAGAACCGCGATATGGCGTTGGCCGAAGAAGTCATCAGCGAAGACGACGCCATAGACTGGAAGTGCGTCGAGATAGAGGAAGAATGTCTTGACCTCATAGCCACCCAGCAGCCCCTCGCCGGAGACCTCCGAATCCTCATAACCGTCCTGCACGTCACGTCCGAACTTGAGCGCATCGGCGACTACGCCGAGGGCATCGCCAAGATCAGCGTCGCCATGGGCGACGAGCCGCCGCTCAAGCCCCTCATTGATATTCCGCGCATGGCGGACCGCTCCATGGATATGCTGCGCCGGAGCCTGGACTCTTTCGTGAACCGCGACGTCGCCGCGGCGCGCCAGGTCTGGGACGACGACGACGAGGTGGACGCCCTCTACGAGCAGGTCTATCGTGAGCTCCTCACCTACATGATGGCCGACCACAGCGCCATCAGGCGCGCTACCTACCTGCTCTGGATAGCCCACGACCTCGAGCGCATAGCCGACCGCACCACCAACATAGCCGAGCGCGTCATATTCCTGGTAACCGGGACCCTGTCTCAGAAGAAAGTGGCTGTGGACTAGGCAGTTTCCCGGTATCTCACGGTACGGGTATAGCGACCGAAGCCCGAACGGGTACTTGCACGAGTATCTCCGCGCTGATAGGCCCGGTTGGATCCTCAACGAATATCTCGACGGGAAGCGTATCGCCAAAATGCTCGTACATCTCGACTACCGCCTCGAATGCGTCCTGAGCGTTGCGTTGCGCCTCTTCGATAGTATCAGCGTCGGACAGAAACTCGGGCAGCATGGGAGATTCGACTGTGTAGCCCCCTTCGGGCTGTGGATAAAGCGTCAATGGCACTCTCGCTATCATCTGTCAACTCCCCGCGAATCGGACATACATATCAACAAGGCCCGCATAGTATAATCCATCCCATCCCAACTTTGAATTCAGGATACCCCCAGTGACATCCCGTTCCCCCTCGGACGGCCCTGAACCGCCTTCGGCGTCCGGATCTCTCTCAGGCGTGGGATCCGCGCCGCGCCGTCCACGACACGGACAGGCCGTCTCCATATCTACCAGCCAACTCCATTTCAGGAAATGTCTACAGGAGGCTCCTGTTAATTCTCGTATGGCTTGATACCTGACATCGCCATTTTCGTGGCGGATATGAGTCTCTTCATCGCGCCAGCTATGGCTTCGGCCTCTTTGGTCTGTCTCGCGGTATCGTCCCCTGCATATCCGTAGGAATCGGGGTTGTCCCAGTAGATGTACCGCTGGACGCCCCTCTTTTCCCAGTTCAACGGCTGACCGAAGTTATCTTCAAACTTGTCCTTAATCTCTGTAAGCTGGTCGAAGTAATATTCTGACTGTGGACGCCAGTTCTCGTTTCCAGAAAACCATATACCCACCCTGGAGCCGTTCTCCATTACCCGGATGTATAACCCTACAGGCATATCCTCGCGCAAATATTCAGTTCTCATATCCTCCGCCCTGGGACGAAGCCCGTCGGTCCATATGCCGACTTCAGCGCACTCCCGCGCCAGAGCAGGTAGGATACGTCCCCACCAGTCCCTGAGTCTCTGGGAGCGCTTCGGGTTAGTTGATCGTCCTCCACCCTCTCGAGTCAGCACAGGGTCGGGGCCAACTCTACGTACAAGACGCGCGACCGGCCGAGAATTATCCACACTGATTAACTCAATGGTGAATAGGTAGGCGGTGATGCTGGTCTCGTCGTTCAGCCACTCCACAACTCGCATATATCCGGGGCTGGCGTCGCTGGCCACCCAGACCGCGCCCCGCGCCCCGAAGGCCACGATGTACTGAATCAGGCCAGAGAGGTGGTCGCTATCCGCAGGGTAAATTTGATTCTCGATCACGACTGGGAACGGGTCGTCGGATTCAGGTAAAGTAGCCTCGCAAAACAGGTCCACACGCAAAGTGCCGCTCCAGGCCGATACTTCCTGCTGGACGGACTTGGGGTCTATTTCAAATATCACCTGCTCGTTCAGGTTGGTGATATTCTCGGCGAGCCATCTAGAGAAGTCCAGCTCGTGAGGCCACACCTCGCCAATATCAACGTTCTGAACTCTTCCAAACTTCATCGTCCCTGCTCTCGGCGGATTTGAATAATGTCAAAGTCCACCATACCATATCTTGTCTTACTTCCTGCATTAAATCTGCCAGTGATATAATCCCACCACGGCAATTGAATTCAGGATACCCCCAGTGACATCCCGCCCACCCTCGGACGACCCTGAACCACATTCAGCGTCCGCCCCACTCCCAGGCGTGGGACCCGCGTTGCGCCGCGCAATCGCCATGCGCGGACGCGCGGGCTGGCGCTATCTCGGCAGGCTGTGGCCGCTGGTTGTTCTGGGCGTGGTAGGCGTAGTCATAATCCTCACTTCCAACGCTCCCGCCGTCTATGCGGTGGCGGTCGCGCTCGGAACGCTGGGGGTGGCTATCGGCGCGCGCGTCTCCGATTTATCCACTGTCTCGGAGCGGGCCGGGCGTATGACCCTGCGAATGCGAGACCCTAGGACTATCTTCTGGTCGCTTGGCGCCGCGCTTCACCTGCTCCTGCTGGTTCGTGTCCTTACCGAACCCACCAACGGATATGACATAGCGCTATGGGCAGCCGGAATAGCCGCGTTCGGCGCGCCATTCGTCAACCTGAACAGCCTGAGAAATCTCGAATTCCGGCCGCCCCTCGTTGACGCAGCGATAGTGGTCGGCCTGATGGCGGCGTGCATAGCGCTTCACGCCCACGATCTCCGGGACTGGCGCTACGCCGCCATTGGGGACGACATAGGTTTCTTCCTGCGAGTACGCGAGATACTGGAGGACGGGATACGCCAACCGTTTACGCTTGACGGAATGTACGGCCACTCGCCAATGCTCAACAGCATTTACCAGGCGTTCGTCACCTGGATATTCGGCGGAGATGGGTGGGGCTGGAAGTTCTCCTCGGTTCTCAGCGTGGCCGCGACCGTTCCGGCTATCTACTGGCTTGGCCGCCTGTTCGCCGGACGCATCGCCGGGCTTGTGGCCGCCACCATCCTCGTCAGTTCACACTACGTCATGGCGTTTACCCACATCGGCTACACCCACCTGGAAGCGTTGCCGATCACCGCTTGGGTGACGCTCGCCTTCATAATCGGAACCCGGATGAAGAGCGCTCCTATCCTGTTTGCAGCGGGAGTCGCAGCCGGTCTCTCGCTATACGTCGCTCTGCCGGCCCGCGTCGCACTGCCTCTCTTTGTAGTCTGGGTAATAATCAATCGCATGGGACCGCGACAGTTGCTCGCGCTCTGGCCCATGGCTCTTGGATTCACGGTATGCGCGACGCCGTTCCTGCTGGAGAATCGCCTGGATACCGTCTTGGTGATGGGCCTCGATACCATCTCGCCCAGTAGCAGGTACGGCTCCGAAATAGGCAATCCCCTCAGCCGCATTGCGGACAACCTGGAACGTAACCTGCTCGTATGGTGGTGGAACGACCACACGAGCCACTACACATCCGGTTCGCTGCTGGATGTAGTGTCCGGGATTCTGGCGGTACTCGGCATAGGAATCGCGGTAGGAAAGTGGAGGCGATGGGACAAGCTGCTCATCGCATGGCTTGTCCTGACCGTGATCTCCACGGCCCTGCTTTCCCCGTATGAATATGTGCCGCTGACCAGGATGCACGCGAACCTGATCCCGCTCGCTCTTCTGGCCGGCGTCGGAGTGAGCGTATGCCTGGACTGGATAAGGGGCTACCGGCCATACAAGTATGTCGCGGTTGGGGCGCTTCTCATGGTGATCCTGGCGCTCAACGTCTGGCGATTCCAGGTTGTCACCCCCGAGGCGATGACACACTATATGCCGGAAAGCCTGGCGATCAAGGCGTGGCAGTCCGAAGAATGCGGCGCGGACAACGACACCCTGTTCATCGGACGGGACGGCCACCTGATGGATCTCGTCCTGCTCACCTACATTCCCGAGGGCGAGCGTCCGAAGGCGGTCGAGTACGACGATCCGCTGGTTCTTCCGCCGTGGCCAGCCTGCAAGATATTCTTCCGCCCCGACGAACCGGAGGCTCAACAGAGGCTGGCGATTCTGTCGGATGTCTTCGGCAAGCGGTCAACCGTCGTGTCGAGTCCCAGCGGACATACGCGAGTAGAGGTCATAAGATAGCGTAGCGAGGTCCGGCGACAAGCCACCCTGTCCCCTCAAAAAGATGCTGTACCAATTTAGTCGGCGTTGCCTGTGGCGAGGAAATTCCCTTCCCCCTTGATGGGGGAAGGCTAGGATGGGGGTGACTCCCCTACCGACCAAACTGATACAGGTTCCTCAAAAACCATGCCGTTGTTCAATATATATCCCTCTGATATACTATGCGCGGTTCGCGTACCCCGTCTGTCGGGGTTGGCTCCGAACGTCCTGTTTGCCGGGAACGGCTCAGGGTATGTCGGCCCGCTCCGCGACCAACCCAAATAAATTTGTCCACTAAGAGTTGACCCACATAGCGCAATACGACAACGCAAGAAAGGAGGTGGGCTATTGAAGTGGATTGATTATGAGGCCCCCCACTCTGTAAGGGAAGCTGTTGACCTGCTGAGCCAGGCGGGTGACAGGGCCAGGCCCCTGGCGGGAGGCACTGACCTTCTCGTCCAGTTGAGGGCCGGAGCTTTCGACCTGGACCTGGTGGTGGACTCGAAGAACATACCCGAACTTAACGAGCTTACCTATGACCCGGACAACGGGCTAACAATCGGCGCGGCAGTGCCGTGCTACCGGATATATGGAAACTCTACCGTGAGCAGCGTGTACCCGGGCATCGTGGACGCCGCAAGCATCATCGGCGGAACGCAGATACAGGGACGCGCCTCTATGGGAGGCAACCTGTGCAACGCCGCGCCCAGCGCGGACACCGTTCCCGCCATGATCGCCTACAACGGCGTCGCGCGCATCGCCGGGCCGAACGGCAACCGCGAGGTCGCTCTGGAGGACTTCTGCACCTTCGTCCGGCAGACCGTGCTGGAACCGGGCGAACTGCTGGTCTCCCTGCATTTCCCCACACCCCCGGCCAACTCGGGCGCCAACTACATCCGGTTCATACCCAGAAACGAAATGGACATCGCCGTGGCCGGCGCCGGGGTATCGGTCGTCCTGGACAATGGCAGCATAGAGTCGGCGAGAGTAACGCTGGCGTCGGTCGCCCCCACGCCTCTGTTTGTAGAGGAGGCGGGCAGCGCGGTCGCCGGAAAGCCCGCGACCGAAGAGACCGTCCGCATAGCTTCCGGCATCGCCAGGGACGCCGCCAAGCCAATCACCGATATGCGCGGAACCATCGAGTACCGCAAGCACCTCTGCGAAGTGCTGACGCGGCGCGCCATGCTGACCGCCATCGAACGAGCTAAGGAGAACTAGATTGCCCGGCAAGACACACGTACAGACCATCATTAACGGAGAACACGTTGATTTCCTCTGCGAGCCTCGACAGAGCCTGCTTGAGGTCCTGCGCGACGAGATCGGGCTTACCGGCACCAAGGAAGGCTGCAACGACGGCAACTGCGGAGCCTGCACGGTCGAGTTCGACGGTCGCATCGTAACTTCCTGCCTCGTCCTCGGCGTAGAGGCCGACGGCAAGGACATAACCACCATCGAGGGCGTGGCCGAGGGAAGCGCCCTCCACCCGGTGCAGCAGGCGTTCCTCGAGAACGCCGCGCTCCAGTGCGGAATCTGCACCCCGGGCTTCATCGTCGCCACCAAGGCGCTGCTGGAGCAGAACTCCGATCCCTCCGAGCACGAAATACGATTCTGGCTTGCCAACAACCTCTGCCGCTGCACCGGCTACGACAAGATTGTCCGCGCGGTTCAGGACGCGGCGGTGAAGATGCAGGAGGCTTAGACCATGACCACTACCGTTGACTACGAACGAAACATGGTGCTGGCCACAAAGACCTACGACGTGGTCGGCACTCGCCCCATCCGCCACGATGGCGCGGACAAGGTTACCGGACGCGCGCTGTACGGCGCGGACTACGACACCGCCGGACTGCTCCACGGCTACATCGTCCGCAGCCCTCACGCCCACGCCAACATCAGGAGCATAGACACCTCGAAGGCCGAGGAGCTCGAAGGCGTTCTCGCCGTCGTCACCAACGCCGACTTCACCGGAGACGCCGATGGCCTGGTTGACATGGGCGAAGGCGCGCCCACCAGCCTCAAGTGGCTGCGAGACAACGTTCTCGCCTCCGACAAGGCGCTGTACAGGGGCCACGCCATAGCCGGCGTCGCCGCCGTCAACCCCCATATCGCCGAAGAAGCCGCCGGACTGATAGAGGTGGACTACGAAGTCCTGCCCCCGGTCATCACCGTCGAAGACGCGATGGCCGACGGCGCGCCGCTTCTGCACGATGATCTCAAGACGATGGAACTTGGAGAGGCGACCGACACTGTAAGCAACGTCGCCGACCACTTCCAGCACAAGAAGGGCGACACCGCCAAGGGATTCGCCGAGGCGGACGTTATAGTCGAGCGCGAATACCGCGCCAAGACGGTCCATCAGGGCTACATCGAGCCTCACAACGCCACCGCGCTCTGGAACGCGGACGGCAGAGTCCACGTATGGTGCAGCACGCAGGGCGCGTTCGCCGTCCGCGACGCCATGGCCCAGCTTCTCGAAATGCCCGAATCCAACATCAGGGTCACGCCCATGGAGATCGGCGGCGGATTCGGCGGCAAGATACCCATATACCTGGAGCCCGTCGCCGCGCTTCTGTCCAGGAAGTCCGGCCGCGCCGTCAAGATACTGATGAGCAGGGCGGATGTCTTCGAGGCGTCCGGCCCCACCTGCGGCTCCTGGAGCCGCGTCAAGATAGGCGCGAAGAACGACGGAACCATCACCGCCGCCGAAGTCGAACTCGCTTTCGAGGCCGGCGCGTATCCCGGTTCCCCCGTTCCCGCCGGCGCCCAGTGCGCTCTGGCCGCCTACGACATAGAGAACGGCACCGTTGACGGCTACGACGTCGTTGTCAACAAGCCCAAGACTGCCGCCTACCGCGCTCCGGGCGCGCCCAACGCCGCCTTCGCGGTTGAGCAGGCCGTTGACGAACTCGCCCAGAAGCTGGGCATGGATCCCCTCGAGCTGCGACTCAAGAACGCCGCGGCAGAGGGAACCCGCCGCGTTGACGGCCCCGTATTCGGCAGGGTCGGCCTCGTCGAAACCCTAGAGGCCATGCGCGACCATCCGCACTACAACGCGCCCCTCGGCGAGAACCAGGGACGCGGCGTAGCCGTCGGCTTCTGGTTCAACATCGGCTTCCACTCCGCCGTTGATCTGGCGGTCAACGGGGACGGCACGGTCAACCTGACCGAAGGCTCCACCGACATCGGTGGATCCCGCGCCTCCATCGCCATGCAGGCCGCCGAGGTATTGGGCATACCCGCCGAGGACGTTCACCCGTCCGTAGTGGACACCGACTCCATCGGCTACACCTTCCTGACCGGCGGCAGCCGCACCACCTTCGCCACCGGATGGGCAGCCTACGAAGCCGCCCAGTCCGTCAAGCGACAGATGATAGAGCGCGCGGCCACCATCTGGGACGTGGACGCAGACTCCGTGCAGATGGAAAAGGGCGTAATCAGCTCCGCCACCGACCCCGAACTCAGCATGACCTTCAAGGAACTCGCGGGTCAGCTCGCCGGCACCGGCGGCGGCGTATCCGCCAGCGAGTCGGTCAACCCGCAGAGCTTCGGCGGCTCCTTCGCCGGCAACATCGTGGACGTTGAGGTTGACCCCGAAACCGGCAAGACCGACGTGGTCCGCTTCACCGCCGTCCAGGACGTCGGCAAGGCCATCCATCCCTCATACGTCGAGGGCCAGATGCAGGGCGGATCCGTGCAGGGCATCGGCTGGGCGCTGAACGAGGAATACTACATGAACGACGACGGCGGCATGGACAATTCCACGCTGCTCGACTACCGTATGCCCACCAGCCTCGACCTTCCCATGATAGACACGGTGATAGTCGAGGTCGCCAACCCCGGACACCCCTACGGCGTCCGCGGCGTCGGCGAGGCGAACATCGTTCCTCCCACCCCGGCAGTGGCCAACGCCATCCAGAGCGCCACCGGCAACCGTCTCTTCGAGACCCCGATGAACTCGGTAGCCATAGTAGCCGCCCAGGATAACGGCAGCTAACCCCGCTACCTGAAAACCGAATAGCCTAGTCCGCGGGGCGGGGTCGCAAGACCCCGCCCCGTGTATAATATCCGAGACACGAATAGGCGGCGCTCACCCCGACAGGAGGCTGACAAGTGATAGCCAAAGTCCCCCTGATCCTCGACCCCCAACCCGAAGGCGGCTACACAGTAACCTCGCCCCTGCTGCGCGGCCTCGTAACCGAAGGCGACACAATCGCCGAAGCCCTATTCAACGCCCAGGACGCCTTCCAAGTGGTGCTTGAAGCCTATGAAGACATGGGACGGCCAGTGCCCCCCGGAATATTCGTTGAACACGACGCTGAAGAGTCAATTCAAGCCGAGATGATCGCTCCAGTCGAGATTCCGGTTTCGGTTCCTGTATCTTGAGATACCGAGAAGCGTCCCGAAAACTTAGGCGGCTTGGCTGTCTTGAGGCTACGCGCCAAGGCAGAGGTTCTCATAGAAAATGGTTCAACTCAGATATGAGCCAGACAGCATCGTTGCCGGACCAGGGAAGACGTGACCTGAGAATCGGGACCCTCCGCTCAGCAATCAGAGACTTGGGTCTCGACTGGCAGGAGTTCCTTGAGGCATAAAGTCTTACAAGGGCGCATTATCGTATATTGAACGTAGTGACGCAGCGACTCACTTTAGCATTCAACCTATCGTGCGTGGATCGCTTCAGCGCACTTCCGTCGCGCCTCATCAAACACCTCACTCTCAGGAACCAATATGCCCGCGGCCGCGTTCTCCGCCATTATACGCTTAGCCTCACTGATCAAAGCCCGTTCACGAGCCATCTCCGCGTCATGCAAGTCCAACAGGTCCAGAGCGTTGGTCACCACATCATCCGCCGACTTATACAAATTGGACTTCGCTTTCCTTCTTATGCGCTTCTGACTCTCTTCGCTTATTGAAATATCCATCTTCTTAACCTCAGTCATTGTTGAAACAGCCGCCGGGAACTCTGGCTACTATGCCGGACGCGCATTATTTCCACCCCATTATCTACCGGTCGGTATATGATCACATAGCTAACCCCGGGCACGACATACATTCGATAATCCTCTCCAAATCTGGGATGAGCCATTCCCATATAAGGAAAATCCGCGAGCAGATAGCACCTGTCCCGAAGTCTTTCGACTATGCGACTTGCGCTTGAGGGATTATGCTGGGCGATGTAGTCGTGAATCTGGCGGAGGTCGTCCAGAGCTTCGGGTGAGAAGGCGCAATCGCTCATTGCTTCATGTCGCCCTTCTGTTTCTCGCGAACCATCTCGGCATTCCGACGACGAAGCTCATCGAACACTTCTTCAGCCGGAATCAACATACCCGCGTCCGCCTGCTCCACCCCTATCCTGACCGCCTCTTTCATCTCAGCCAGTTCACGCTCAAGCTCGATGTCGTGTAAGTCCAGTAAGTCAAGAGCGTTCATCAACACATCGTCCGCCGACGAATACAGCCCCGACTCCACCTTCCGCCGGATCCGTTCCCGATTCCGTTTGCTTATTGCGCTATCCATACCTGTACAATAGCATTGACCCAATACACTGACAACCATTATACCCGCTCAAGAGTACCCCCATGCCCAAAATCCTGATCATCCTGTCCGCCACAATCCTGATAGCCATCCTCGCCGCCTGCGACCTCAACCAATCCGAACCCGACACCGACACCCCCTTCCGTATCGGCGTCATGGAATCCGTCACGGGCGCGGGCGAATCCTATGGCAACGTCGCCGTCCGCGCCAAGCAGATGGCCGCCGACGAGATCAACGCCGCCGGGGGCGTCAACGGGCGCAAGCTGGAACTCATCGTCGAAGACTCCAAGTGCAACGCCCAGGACGCCATCACCGCCTTTCAGAAGCTGACCGACGTTGACGGCGTGAAGATAATCCTCGGTACCTCGTGCAGCGGCGCGATGCTCGGAGCCGCGCCCCTCGCCGAAGCCGAAGGCGTAATCCTCTTCTCCGGCCTCGCCAGCAACGCCGACATAGCCAACGCCGGCGACTACATCTTCCGAACCCAGATAAGCGACATCGAAGTCGGGATGAGCACCGGCAACGTCCTCTGGGCCGACGGCGTCCGAACCCTCGCCACCATCACCGAGGAGACCGACTACGCCGAGGGCGTCCGGCGCACCTCAGTCGCCCAGTTCGAGAAGAACGGCGGCAGCGTCGTGGCCGAAGAGCGGTTCTCCTCCGACATCACCGACTTCAGGACCCAACTGACCAAGCTGTTCGAGGCGAACCCCGACGCCCTCCACATATCCCCCCAGTCCGAATTCGCCGGGGGAACCATCGTCAAGCAGGCCCGAGAACTCGGCTACGACGGCCCCATCTACGGCGAAACCGTCTCCGTGGGAACCACCGCGCTCGAAATCGCGGGCGACGCCGCCACCGGCATGAGAGCCATCACCGCCACCCCAGACCCCAATAACGAGAAGGCGCAGCAAGTCCTGTCCGACTTCAGGGAGCGCTACGACTACATCACCCTCCCCTGGCACCTCACCTCCGCCTACGACGACGTGTACATCGCCGCCGAATGCCTCAAGAAGACCGGCGACGACCAGGACGCAGACGGATTCCGCGACTGCCTCTACGGAATCACCTGGAGCGGCGCGCTCGGAAACGATTACAGCTTCGACGAGAAGGGCGAGGTCGTCGGCCTCTCTCGCGCCGTTGTCGAAATCCTGCCCACCGCCCAAAGAACCGAAGCCAACTACGGCTTCAACGTCCTCGGCCCCGCCTCCGGCTGGAACGCGAAATAGGCTCCGCCCCGGTTTGCCGATTGAAATGTCCAAGCCTGTATAATAACCTTAGTCGGTGAGGCGTTTGGTACTCAGTGAAGGTACGAGACATAATAAGAATGGTCGAACGGGATGGCTGGTACTACATCAGAACGCGGGGAAGCCATCGCCAGTACAGGCATTCCGTCAAACGCGGTAAGGTGACGATCTCAGGTCATCCTGGTGATGAAGTCAAACCTACAACGCTCAGTAGTATATTGAGGCAGGCGCAACTGAAGTGATACGGAGTGGTGGATATGCGTAGATACCTGATAGTGATAGAAAAAGCGGCCAACAACTACTGCGCCTACTCGCCTGATGTCCTTGGATGTGTAGCGGCTGGCAAGACCCGTGAGGAAACTAAGCGCCTGATGATCGAGGCTCTGGAATTCCACCTTGAAGGGCTGGTTGAAGACGGCGACCCAATTCCCGAATCCGAATCCACCGCCGAGTATATAATGGTCAACGAACCACAACCCGCAGAACCCGCGTCCGTCGCGGTTCGGAGCTAAACCCATGGCAACCGTATTCATCCCATCCCTGATGCAGAAACTCAGCGACGGCAACAACAGCGTCCAGGTTGAGGGCGCGACCGTCCGCCAGATAGTCAACAACCTTGACGAGATACACCCGGGCTTCAAGGCCCGCCTCGTCGAGGACGGCAGGATCAAGGGCAACATCTCCGTCGCCGTGGACGGCGAGATAACCCCCCTCGGTATGCTCGAAAAAGTGGGCGAGAACAGCGAAATCCACTTCCTGCCCGCCATAGGCGGCGGCGCGTGACGACTGAAAACTAACATACAGGAGACAACACCAATGTCAGACAAGCAGATCCAAGGCGTAATAGTCCCCATGCTCACGCCGCTGAACCCCGACGAGACCGTGGATGTCCCCTCCCTCCGCAGCCTTGTCAACTACCTGATAGACAACGGCGTACACGGCGTCTGGGCCTCCGGCACCACCGGCGAATTCGCCAACCTGCCGGACTCGGAGCGCATCCGAAGCATGGAGGCCGTGGTGGATGAAGTCGCGGGCCGCGTCCCGGTCATTGGCAACATATCCAGTACCTCCACCCAGATGTCCGTATCCCTCGCCCAGGAAGTGAGCGAGCTCGGCATGGACGGGATAGCGCTTACGCCGCCCTACTATTACCCCGACTCCCAGGACGAGCTTATGGACCACTACCGCTACACCCGCGACAGCGTGGGCGTTCCCCTGTGGGTATATAACATCCCCCAGACCGTCAAGACCGCCGTCGAGCCTGGCACCATAGCCGCGCTCGCCGCCGAAGGCGCGGTCGTTGGCGTCAAGGACAGCTCCGGCGCGGGCGAACTCCTGGCCCAGCTAAACGTCCTCTGCGACCAGGGCGAAATCTCCCTGCTCCGATTCCTCGGCACCATGTTCCGTATCACAAGCGCCGGATCCGTCGGCGTTCACGGAGTCATACCCGGAATCGCCAACCTCGTGCCGGCCGTCTGCGCGCGCGGATGGGAAGCGGGAGAAGCCGGGGACGCCGACGCCGTCCGCGAGTGCAACGCCCAGCTCATCAAGGCTCAGAAGGTGGGCGCGGTCGCCCGGGGCGGCGGAGCCAACGCCGCCAGCTTCGGCGGAATGAAGGCCGCCCTCAAGCACATGGGAGTCATCGAACACGATACCACCTCCCGCCCCTTCCGGCCCCTGACTGACGAGGAGAAGGCGCGGATACCGCCCATCCTCGACGAACTGGGCCTGACGGGTTAGCCGTCTGTATATCGCCAGGGGCGGTCGAACCGGCCGCCCCGACAGTCCGCCGGAGTTCTCAGACAATTGCCGAACTTCAACCGTCTTTCGCTCTATCTCTTCTGGGCTGTTGTCGCCATTATAGCGTTCCTCATCGGCTTTACCGTGTTTGTAGCTATCGCCGACCCACAGCCCGGGCCATTGTTGATTTTGCTGATCGCGGACGCATTCTGCCTCTCCATGGGTGGCTGGATGATAGTGTCCATGTACAAGGAGGGAATCGTGAAGATAGGCGTTGTCGAAAGAGTGCTGGAAAGGCGCAAAATAGCCGCCGCCGCGGCCACCGCCGAAAGATACAGCGGAATGAACCTCATAGAGACCCCGGAGGCCAAGACCCTTCCCGTGCCCAGGTACGTGTGCGCTAATGAAGGGTGTGTAGGCTACGCCAGGAACGAAGCGAATGATATGTACTGGGTGGAGGTCCAGCCGCTTCTGCCCGAGGGATGGTACTGCGGCGAATGTGTCGGAAAAATGCCCGACAAGCCCAAGGGAGACCGCCTGAATATGGAAGTGTTCCTGATTCTGCTGGACAGCGATCCCTCGGAAAGGGTTAAGTGACCCAGCCCGCCGGCCAAGCCGTCCGCGTCCAGGGCATAGACCTACACTACGTTGACTGGGGGATTCCCCCCGGCGCGGACGACGCTCCCACCCTCTTCCTGCTGCACGGCGATATGCGAACCAGCCGCTCCTGGGACGCCGTCGCCCGCCGTCTGCGCGACCGCTATCATGTCATCGCCCTGGACTCGCGCGGACACGGCGACAGCGACTGGCCCGACCGCGGCTACGCATTCGCCCAGCGCGTTGACGACCTCGAATCGTTCTCCGACGCCGTTGGGATGCGAAACGCCGTCGCCGTCGCCCACTCCACCGGCGGCGTGGTCGCAACGCTTCTCTCCGAACGCCGCCCCGACATATTCAGCCGCCTGGCCCTCCTCGAGCCGATGGTCGTAGTTACCGAGGGCTTCCAGCGCATGGTGTCCAAGCGGGCCGAAACCCCCCGCCGAACCTGGGACAGCCGCGAGGATATGCGCAAGTACCTCAAGTGGCACCGCATGACCGGCAAGTGGCCGGACGAGGTAATCAGGGACGTGGTAGCTCACGAGTCCCGCCAACTCCCCGACGGTCGCCTCGACATGAAGTGGGCGACCGCCTCCATGAGCTGGAGCGAGCGCGAGGGCGATTACCTCGACCTCACGCCGACTCTCAGGACGCTGGGCAAGCCCATCCTGTTCATCATGAGCGATTCCCGCGCCGACCAGTTCCGGCATCTGGCTCCCATCGCCGAGCGGACCCCGGACTTCGATCTCCTCACCATCCCCGACAGCGGCCACAATATGTACATGGACCAGCCCGCCGCCGTCGCCGAGGCAGTGGCGCGATTCGGGGATTTTCCAACATACGGCTGACGGATGGCTGACGGCTTACGGGATTTCTCCGTGTCAACGCCGGTTAGTTCATCTTCCGCCGTCGCCGCCGATACAGTGGCGCGATTCGGGAATTTTCCAACATACGGCTGACGGATGTCCTCTGGGATTTATCCATATCAACGCCGATTAGTTCCCCTGGATTGCCTGGATAAACGCTTGCGGGCGATTTTTTTCCTATCGTAAGGCTTATACGAGTAGATTTTCCAAACGCAACATTGGTGTTGACAATCATTATGCTATCATTTATTGTATCTACAACAATTCTGAACGACAATAAAGAATCCGCGCACACAATCGGATCGCAACGATTAAAGGAGACAACAATGAGCATAAGCAAGTCCACCGTCGGAGCCGGAATAGCGGCCATTATCATTTTAGCTGGCCTGGCCGTCATATTCATGACCGACGCGCCCTACCTGAGAGGATTCTGGGAGGGCCTGCTTATCGGATTCCTGCTGACGCTGTTCTTCGGCGTTCTGACTGTCAGCCTCAACCGCATGGGCCGCCGCCAGGGCCAGACGCTCCGCGCGCAGGCGAACTAGTTATCCGCGTTCGCCGATTCGTCCGCCTCGATTCTCCGGGGCGGACGGGCGAGGCGAGGACCGGCAGAGGTTTTTTCAAGCTATGTACTATTATGAGACAAATTATGTATGCGAACGTCGCGTTGGGACTGGCGCGGCGTTTTATTTTGCCCCGCGATGTGGGGGAAGATGCGCGGATTCCCGTTCTCCGTTTTCACGAGGTCAAGCTTCGCGGGAATGACGGGTTGTAGTTCACCCTCACCCGTCAAGGGCTTACAAGGGTAGGCAAAAGTCCAATCAGCTACGAACTCCAGTCAATAGATCCCCTCTCCCTCAGGGAGAGGGCTAGGGTGAGGGTGAAATGCCTACCCCTCTCAGCCCGTCAAGGGAGAGGGGATTTTTTTGGCATACAGGCAACGGCAATCTGGTGAAGGTGGGGTTGCGTCGGCGCGGGTGAGAGCGGGCGGAGGCGGAAGCGGGTAGCGTGGCTGGGCGAGCGAAAGGACTTGAGTATTCGAGACAGAGCGGAATTAAAGAGGCGCTGATTATGTTCAGGCAGGCGAGTCGAGTGAAGACCGGATTTCAGCAGGTGGCCGAGGCCACCCTGGCGCTGGTGGTGGTATTGACATTGTTGGCCGCCGCCGTTTCTCTTGTTTCTCCGTCCATCATCGGCGCGGAACAGCCCACCCCCACTCCCGAACCCGTCACCCTGAAGGTGAGCGCCGAGCGCGGCGACGACCCGACCACCGCGTCCGTGTCCTGGACCCAGTACGACGGCGCGGATTTCGACTACTACCGCCTCGTCATCTGCGACCTGGACGATTACGACCGCGATTCCGCTTCCTGCTCCACGAGCGCGTTCTCAAGCTCATTCTCCGACGCTGGCGATACCGGGCCGGTGGCGGCTTCCGGCCTCGATCCTTATACAGACTATGTTGTGGTATTGCAGCTATGGCTGTCCGGCGCGTCCGACCCTCTGAGATTCTACTGGGGCATTCTCGCGCTGGAGCGGCCCACTCCCACTCCCGAACCCACCGCTACGCCCACTCCCGACGCGACCATTCAGAAATCGGAAAGCCCGGGCGAGGCGCAGCGGGTCCAGAGCGCGGGCGGCTCGACTGAGGTCGAGGGCGAGAACAGTACGACTACGCCGCCCGAAACGCCGTCCAAGGTGGAGGTGAAGCGCGCGGACGGAACGCTGACGGCAAGCTGGCCGGCTGTGGACGGCGCGACAAGCTACCACGTCACCTACACTTCGGACGGCGGCGCAAGCTGGAGCCTCGCCGCGCTCAATCATCCCGACGCCACTATTGCCATCAAGGGCGTCGAGAACGCCAAGACATATATAGTAGGCGTTCGCGCCCGCAACGAGGCGGGCGACAGCGGCTGGCGCAACTCCCCGGACGCCGGGCCCTTCGCGCCGCCCAAGCCGCCTTCGCCGCCCGCGTCGGTCAGCGTCACCCGTTCGAGCGGGACGCTGGACGTCAGTTGGCCCGCGGTGGCGGGCGCCGCTTCCTACAACGTGAACACCACGGACGACGGCAAGGCGAGTTGGCGGCGCGCCGCGAGCGACGTGAGCGGAACGAGCGTCACGCTGAGCGATATAGAGGACGCGAAGAGCTACGTCGTCGCCGTCCAGTCGGTCAACTCGGCCGGAGGTGGCGGTTGGACCGACTCCGAGTCCATCGGCCCCTACACGCCGCCCACGCCCGAACCGACGCCGACGCCCATAGCTACCACCACGCCCACGCCCGAACCGACGCCTACGCCCATAGCTACCACCACGCCGACGTCCACGCCCGCGCTCTCCTTCGGCGGCGCGACCATAGCCAACCAGAGCTACACCAAAGACACCGCGATAGCCGCGCTGACGCTGCCCAGGGCCAGCCGCGCTTCGGACGGCGCTTCGGCGACGGTCGGCGCTGTCACGTACTCGCTGTCGCCGGATCTCCCTGCCGGGCTGTCGTTCGATTCTTCGGCGCGGACGATAAACGGGACGCCCACGGAGACTTCCGCGAGCGCCGACTACACATACTCGGCCACCGACGGAACGGACACTGTTACGCTGCGGTTCAGCATAGCGGTGTCGGAGGGTGTCGCGACTGCCAGCAATTCTTTCAGCGTCCCGGACCAGAGCCTTCGCGTGAACAGGGCCATGACCACCCTCAACCTCCCGACGGCGGCCTGCTCCTACACGCAATACAGCTTCGCGGCAACGGACAGGCTGCCCGCGGGCCTTACCTATAACATTTCCAACCGCACCCTCTCAGGAACTCCCACAGGCGCCTTTGGCGAGACCACCTTCACGTACTACGCTTACTGCTATGACTCCGGGTTTAATAACGTTATCCAAATCGTCTCCACCACTTTCAAGATAGAGGTGCTGAACCCGGTCGAACTGACCAGCCCCGGCAACAAGAGCTGGAAAAGGGGAGCGACTATCAACTTGACGCTGCCCGCGGCCACCAAGGGAGACAGCTCCGGCTACGCCTACACGCTGAGCCCGGCGCCGCCGGCCGGATTGACCTTCAACAGTTCAACCCGCGCCATCACGGGCGCGCCGACGGCGACCAGCGCCCAGACGACATACACCTATACGGTCAACGACGGAGTATCCAGCGCCTCGGCCACCTTCAACATCACGGTAACCTACACGACGCCTACGCTGGGCGGCGTGAGCGACCAGAGCTGGACGAAGGACCAGGCGATAACCTCCCTGACTCTGCCCGCGCTGAGCGGCGGCAGTGGTGAATATGTCTATTCCCTGTCCCCTTCCCTGCCGGCCGGGCTGTCTTTCAACTCAAGCGCGAGCTCGCGCGTCATCAGCGGCGCTCCCACGGCCCTTATGTACGAGACCACCTTCACATACACCGCCTACGACCGCGTCACCACCACCACGCAGACTTTCACTATCAAGGTGATGGAGTCCGGCAATACTGAGCCTACCTTCACCGAGGATAGCAAACCCGACGCCCGGCTTGGCGGTACCCATACCTCCACCTGGGCCGGCGAATGCTCTGCGACCGTCTCAAGATCGTTGGGAATGGAGCATTTTTTCTCGGACGCGGATGGGGACACTTTGAGCTACAGCGTCACTTCAGGCAATAGCGCCATAGTGCCGGCTCGTATCCTGACAGTTAACCAAAAAGATTCCGTCTTCCTGCAGTACAAATATCCCAGCGATCAGCATATCCAGTTCACCATTACCGCCAGGGACGGCAGGGGCGGACAGAGCGTCGTCCATAGGCTCGACAGGTACAGTTGCTCGTCCTCCGGGAGCATCCAGGAGAATATGCCCGGCGGCACGACCGCCGTGGGGCTCAGCTTGTTCAAAGGGGTAACGGGCGCCACCCTCGACGGTTTCACCGGTTCCCTCTTCTCGGTCGCTAATAACGCGGTCGTGGTCGCGGACGGCCAGAAGATGCCGGACTACGAGGGCGCTGGCCCTAAGGAGTGGAAAGGCAATTACAAATTCAGCGTCGGCGGGGTGACGGCCACCATCCCGGTCACCATTACCCTGCTGGACATGAAAGCGCCCGAAGTTCTGTCTCGGGGCGCGCGGCAGAACTCCGGCTATCCGGGCACCCATCTGGATTTCACCTGGACCGTG
Source organism: Dehalococcoidia bacterium (assembly GCA_963668275.2). GTDB lineage: Bacteria > Chloroflexota > Dehalococcoidia > Lucifugimonadales > UBA1123 > VXRN01. The sequence goes on along the minus strand of OY764155.1, from coordinate 3,567,958 downwards.
AAATACAAAAACGCCGTGGTCGTGGACTCATGGGAGGTGCAGTGGCGCAAGAAGGGATCCACCACCTGGAGCACAACCACAGTCGCGGGGCACAAAAGCGCCCACTATAAGAAGGTCGTCGGCGGCCTGCAGAGGGCCACCACCTACCAGTTCAAGACGCAGGGGAAGAACCCGGAAGGCACCGGCGGCTGGAGTTCCGTAGTTGAAGCGACCACGGCGGGCAACGCGAGACCGTACTTCAGCAGCGCGACCACCTCGCGCGACATCGCCGAGAACTCGGCGTCGGGGACGAGCGTGGGCGGGGCGGTGACCGCCACGGACCCGGACGGCGACACGCTGTACTACACGCTGAGCGGGGCGGACGCGGGCTACTTCACCATCGGCCTGAACACCGGGCAGATAGGGGTTGGAACGAGCGCCGTACTGGACTACGAGAACAGCACGACCACCTACTCTGTCACCGTCAACGTGTCGGACAGGAAGAACAAGGACGGGACGGCGGACACGGCGATTGACAACTCGATTGGCGTTACCATCAACGTGACGGACGTTCTGGAGCCGCCGCCCAAGATGTCCGCGCCGGCAGTTTCGCAGAACTCCACCGACGCGAAGACGAAGCTGGACGTTTCCTGGACGGCTCTTTCGACAACCAGCATGGCGGGAAAGCCGCCGGTCAAGGACTATGACGTGCAGTACCGCGTGGCAGGGGATCCCTGGACGTCCCACGCGCATACGGGAACGTCCACCAGCGCGACGCTGACCGGTCTGACGGCGGCGACGACGTACCGGGTACAGGTCATGGCGAAGAACGACGAGGGCAGCGGCGCGTGGTCGGACAGAGGCGTAGGCAAGACCGCCAATGCGAAACTTCCGCCCGGCAGGCCGGCCGCGCCGACGCTGACGCAGAACAGCGCCGCTCCCAAGACGAAGCTGGACGTCTCCTGGACGGCGCCGAACATGGCGGGCAAGCCCGCGATAACGGACTGGGACCTGCGGTACAGGCAGACCAGTACCTCGACCTGGACGCAGGCCGCGATAGGAACGACCACCGCGACCTCCACCACGCTGACCGGGCTTACCGCGGCGACGACCTACGAGGCGCAGGTTCTGGCGAAGAACGCGGACGGCGACAGCCCCTGGTCGGACAGCGGCCGGGGAACCACGCAGGCCGTGAACGTGAACCCTGATTTCCCGGACAGCGCCACCCGATATGTCCCCGAAAACTCGCCTGTCGGAACCAACGTCGGCTCCCCTGTCACCACCCCCGACGCCGAGGGCGACACCCTTACCTACTCCATATCAGGAACGGACGCGGACAAATTCGACTTCAGCTCCAGCACGGCGCAGATAACCATCAAGAAGGGCAATATACCGGACTACGAAACCAAGAACCGCTACTCCGTCACGGTCGGAGTCAGCGACCTCAAGGACGGCAAGGGCGTCGCCGACAGCGTTGTTGACGACACCATCAGCGTCACCATCAACATCACCAACGAGTCGTACAAGCCTCGCAAGATAACCGGCCTCAAGGTGACTCCCAAGCTCACCAGCCCGCACAACACCCTCATCCTCACCTGGGACGAGCCGATAGACGCCAAGGTGTCCGCCGGGAAGACCGCCGACCCCGACTATCGCAACGTCGTGAATTTCTTCATATCTACGGGGAAGGAAACCGACTCAAATTGGCCTGGCTTCAGGCACATCACCAATAATGAAACCGCGACCAGCGCGGAGTTCTCCGGCCTGCAACTTGGCACAACCTACAAGTTCCGCATGAAGGGAACGGACGATACATCCCAATGGAGCCCTGATTGGTCGGACACCGCCACAGGCACGACCGCTACCAACGTGAACCCGTTCTTCCCTTCGACGTCCACCGCCCGGAGCGTGGCCGAGAACTCTGCCGCCGGAACCAACGTGGGCGCGGCGGTCGCCGCCACCGACACGGCCACCGACACGCTGTACTACACGCTCACCGGAACCGACGCGGCCAGTTTCGACATCGCAAGCTCCACCGGGCAGATTACGGTGAAGACGGGCTACATCCCCGACTACGAGGCTAAGACCTCGTACAGCGTTACGGTGAACGTGTCGGACAAGAAGGACAAGGACGGCAACGCGGACACCGTGATTGACGACACGATAGCGGTGGCTATCAACGTGACGGACGTTCTGGAGCCGCCTCCGAAGCTGGCCGCGCCCGGCGTAATGAGAAATCCCGCCGCTCCGAATACCGCGCTGGATATATCGTGGAAGGCTCCGGATATGACTGGCAAGCCGCCGGTTACGGACTACGACGTGCAGTATCGGGACATAATGAATAGCCAAATTGGGTGGCAAAGCCATCCGCATACCGGCGCGGCCACGACGACCACGATAAGCGGCCTGACCGTGCTGGGCGGCAACTACGCCGTGCGAGTAATGGCCAAGAACGACGAGGGCAGCGGCCCTTGGTCGGAAGCCAACTATGACACCAACGAACCGCCCACTTTTGACGACGGCGCCACGACGACGCGAAGCGTGAACGAGAACTCGGCGGCGGGCGCGAACGTCGGCGCGGCTGTATCGGCCACCGACGTTGACGGCGACACGCTGGAATACAGCCTGAGCGGAACGGACGCCGCCAGTTTCAGCCTGGATACGTCCACAGGGCAGATAAAGGTCAAGTCGGCGCTGAACTACGAGGCGAAGACCTCTTACAGCGTGACGCTGAGCGTCACCGATAAATTGAAAGATGATTACACGGCTGACCCGGCGATTGACGACACGATTGACGTGACGATCAACGTTACGGACGTTCTCGAGCCGCCCTTAAAGCTGGCCGCGCCGTCGGTGTCCGCCAACGCCACTACGCCAACCTCCAAGATTGACGCATCCTGGACCGCGCTGACCAATACCCAAATGTCGGGCAAGCCGGCCGTCAACGACTACGACGTACAGTATCGCCTGCATGGCGCGAGCAACTGGACATCGCACAGCTTCAGCGGGACCGGAACCAGTACCGCGCTTACAGGGTTGACCGCCAACAAGAGCTACGAGGTTCAGGTACGCGCCACCAACAACGAGGGAACCGGCCCCTGGTCGGACTCCGGCAGCGCCATAACCAAGGGCGGCGGAGTGACGCGCTCCATCGCCGAGAACTCGCCCGCCGGAACCAACGTCGGAACGCCCGTCACCGCCACCTCCAACCCCAACAACTACACGCTCACGCACACCCTGAGCGGAACGGACGCGAGCGACTTCAGCATCGTGTCGCCCAGCGGCCAGATACAGGTCAAGTCCGCGCTCGACTACGAAACCAAGACATCTTACGACGTCATCGTGACCGTGAAGGCCGCCGCGGCCGGGGTTTCGTCCCAGACACTGAACCCCAACGCGCCCGGCGACTACACCGTACCGGTCACCATCAACGTAACCGACGTGAAGGAAACGCCCACCTTCGACGAGGGCGCGACGACTACGCGCGGCGTGGAGGAGAACACGGCGGCCGGAGAGAACATCGGAAAGCCGGTAAAGGCTACGGACATTGACGGCGACACGCTCACCTACTCGCTGAGCGGAACCGACGCCGCCAGTTTCGACCTGGACACATCCACCGGCCGGATAAAGACGAAGGCCGCGCTGGACTACGAAGCCAGGAATACGTACAGCGTAACCGTGGAGGTCACCGACGGCGAGACCAATTCCGGCCAGCCCGACACCTCCACCGACGACACCATAGCGGTCACCATCAACATAACCGACGCCAACGAACCGCCGACCGCGCCCGCCGCGCCGACCGTGACGCGCAGCGCCTCCAGCCCGACCTCCGAGTTGGGAGTGAGTTGGACGGCCCCGGACATGACGGGCAAGCCCGCCATCGCCGACTACGACGTACAGTACCGTCTGAATGGGACATCCACCTGGATCAGCCTCTCGCATACCGGAACCACGACGAGCGCGACGCTGAGCGGCCTGAAATCGAACAAGAGCTACGAGGTGCAGGTACGCGCCACGAACGACGAGGGAACCGGCCCCTGGTCGGACTCCGGCAGCGCCATAACCAAGGGCGGCGGGCTGACCCGCTCCGTCCCCGAGAACTCGCCCGCCGGAACCGACGTCGGAACGCCCGTCACCGCCACCTCCAACCCCAACAACTACACGCTCACGCACACCCTGAGCGGAACGGACGCGAGCGACTTCAGCATCGTGTCGTCCAGCGGGCAGATACAGGTCAAGTCCGCGCTGGACTACGAAACCAAGTCCTCGTACAGCGTCATCGTGACGGTGACGGCGGCGACGCCCGGGGTGAAGACCCAGAGCCTGAACCCCAACGCTCCGGGCGACTACACCGTCCCGGTCACCATCTACGTAACCGACGTGAACGAGACGCCCACCTTCGACGACGGTCCCGCGGCCACGCGGATCGTGAAGGAGAACTCGGCCGCAGGAACCAACATCGGAACGCCGCTGTCGGCGTCGGACAAAGACGGCGGTACGCTCACCTACTCGCTGAGCGGAACCGACGCGGCGAGTTTCGACATCGTATCGTCGAGCGGACAGATACAGGTGAAGGCCGCGCTTGACTACGAAAAGAAGTCTTCTTACAGCGTGACGGTCGAGGCGACGGACGGACAGACCGATTCGGGCCAGCCCGACACCTCCACAGACGCCACCATCGCGGTGACAATCAACGTAACCGACGAGAACGAACCGCCCGCCGCGCCGGACGCGCCGACCGTGACGGGCAACGACACTGACCTGAAGACGAAACTGGATGTTAGCTGGACTCCCCCGGACATGACCGGCAAGCCCGCTATCACCGACTACGACGTTCAGTATCGGCTGGCGACCACCTCCGCGGGCGCTTCCTGGACATCGCGCTCGCACACCGGAACCTCCACCGGCGCGACGCTGATCGGCCTGACATCGCACAAGGGCTACCAGATCCAGGTTCGCGCGACCAACGACGAGGGAACCGGCCCCTGGTCGGACTCCGGCGGCGCGATAACCAGGGGCGGCGGCGTCACTCGCTCGGTGGCCGAGAACTCCCCCACCGGAACCAACGTCGGCGCGGCGGTGACCGCCGACTCCAACCCGAACAACTACACGCTGACGTACACCCTGAGCGGAACGAACGCGAGCGACTTCACAATCGTCCCCTCCAGCGGACAGATACAGGTGAAGTCCGAGCTGGACTACGAAAAGAAGATTTCGTACGACGTGGTGGTGACGGCGACGGCGGCGACGGCCGGGGTTTCGGCGAACAGCCTCGACCCCAACGCTCCGGGCGACTACACCGTCCCGGTGCTCATCAACGTAACCGACGTGAACGAGGCGCCCGCCTTCGACGGCTCCACAACGACTCGGAGCGTGGCTGAGAACTCGGCGGCCGGAACGAATGTTGGAACGCCGGTGTCGGCGTCGGACAAAGACGGCGATACGCTCACCTACTCGCTGATAGGAACGGACGCGAGCGACTTCACGCTGGACACCTCCACAGGCCAGATAAAAGTGAAATCCGCGCTGGACTACGAGGCCAAGCGCTCTTACAGCGTGAAGGTGAACGTTACGGACGGCGAAAACGAGTCGGGCCAGCCCGACACCAACACGGACGCGACGATAGAGGTGACCATCAACATAACCGACGCGAACGAACCGCCGACCGCGCCCGCCGCGCCCGACGTGACGGGCAACTCCACGGACCTGAAGACCAAGCTCGACGTAAGCTGGACGGCGCCGGACATGAACGGCAAGCCGCCAATCACGGACTACGACGTCCGGTACAGGCAGACCAGCACGACTACCTGGAGTCTGTGGCAGACCAATGTAACCTCCACGGCGACCTCTACGACGCTGACCAACTTGGAAGGCGGCCGGGGCTACGAGGTGCAGGTCAGGGCCTCGAACCACGAAGGAACGAGCGACTGGTCCGCCAGCGGCAAGGCCAAGACCGAGGGCAAGAACATAGACTCCGAGGCTACGATTCCCACCACGACTCGCTCCATAGCCGAGAACTCGGCGGCCGGAACGAACATCGGCGATCCTATGAATACCCACTCCTCGGACAACGAGGACGACACGCTTGAGTACAGGCTTAGCGGGACGGACGCGCTCGACTTCTCCATTGACTCCTCCACCGGACAGATAGCGGTCAAGTCGCCCCTGAACTACGAGGGCAAGAACTCCTACAGCGTAACCGTCGAGGTCACCGACAACAAGGACTCCGAGAACAACCTCGATACCACGACGGACGCGACGATAGACGTTGACATCATCGTAACTGACGTTCTTGAGCCGCCGTCCAAGCCGGACGCTCCGACGCTTACGCGCAATTCCGGCGCCCCCGAGCGCGCGCTGGACCTGTCATGGAGCGCCCCGGACATGACCGGCAAACCGCCCATCACCGGCTACGACGTGCGCTACAAGGCCAAGGACCGCGTGACCTGGGGCAACTCCTCGTTCGACGAAACGATTACATCCGGTACGCTCACCAACCTGTCCGACAACACGCTCTACCACGCGCAGGTGAGGGCGCATAACGACGAGGGCGTAAGCCCCTGGTCGGATTTGGGAGAACGACGGACCAGCAAGAACAACGGCAAGCCGACCTTCCCGGGACCCACCGCGACCCGGAGCGTAGCCGAGAACTCACCAGCCGGCGCCAACGTGGGCGCTCCGGTGTCCGCGACCGACCCTGACGGCGACGCGCTCACCTACAAGCTGGGCGGAACGGACGCCGCGCGGTTCGAGATAGCGTCCTCCACCGGGCAGATAACGGTCGGAAGCGGAACCAATCTGAACTACGAGGCCAAGTCCTCGTACAGCGTGAACGTGGAGGTGAGCGACGGCAAGAACAAGGACGGCAACCTGGATACCTCGACGGACGCGCTGATATGGGTGACCATCAACGTTGCGGATGTTCTTGAGCCGCCGTCCAAGCCCGCCGCGCCGACAGTTACGCTGACCGGAACCGATCTGAAGGCGACCTGGACGGCGCCTGACATGACCGGCAAGCCGCCGCTCACCGACTACGACGTCCGGTACAGGGTGAAGGACGCCTCGACCTGGAGCGACTGGCTGATAAGCGGAACGGCTGCCCAGACTACCATCGTGGGCGCGACGGCGGGAACGGTCTATGAGGTGCAGGTGAAGGCGAAGAACGACGAGGGCGAGAGTGCCTGGTCGGACTCCGGCGAGAACGGAGTATCGCCGGCCGCCGTAGCGACGCCGACGCCTACGCCCATAGCGACGCCGACGCCGACACCTACGCCCGTAGCCACGCCTACGCCCACGCCGGCGCCGGCAGTCGCGTCGCCGCCGCGACGGACTGGCGGAGGCGGCGGAGGCGGCAGCTACGTCAGGCCGACGCGGACGCCGGTTCCCACGCCAACGCCCACGGCTACCCCGTCTCCCACGCCGACGCCGACCGCAACGCCGTCCCCGACGCCCACGGCCACCGCGACGCCTACGCCAATTCCGACGGCCACGCCAACCTGGACGCCGGTTCCGACCGCAACCCCGTCGCCAACGCCCACGGCCACCGCGACGCCTACGGCCACGGCAACCCCGTCGCCCACGCCAACGGCAACCGCGACTGCAACCGCAACGCCGTCCCCGACGCCCACATGGACGCCTACGGCCACGGCAACCCCGTCGCCCACGCCCACGGCAACAGCGACCGCAACGCCGTCCCCAACGCCAACCTGGACGCCGACGGCAACCGCAACCCCGTCGCCCACGCCAACGGCCACAGCGACTGCAACCGCAACGCCGTCCCCGACGCCCACACCCGCGCCCGCGGTGGCCGCGGTGGCCGCCTCGCCGACACCCACCCCGGTGCCGGTCACCCTGGCCGACGGAAACTCGGGCTGGACGTGGCTCGGCCTGATAGCGGGAGTGCTACTGGGTCTCCTCACCCTGCTCATAACCTACAGAGACAGGATGCGCGGAGGCGAAGAAGAGGCGGGACGGCCGGCGTCCGCGCCATAGAGGCGGAAACCGCGCGTTAAATAAGGCCCGTCCCGTGTTATCAACACAGGGCGGGCCTTGCGCCGCCGCCTTCATCCGTCATTCCCGCGAAAGCGGTAATACACGCTGCCGCGCCCACGAATCGTAATAACCGAAAGGTCCTGGCGGAAACCGCGATGCTGTACCAATTTAGTCGGCGTTGCCTGTGGCGAGGAAATTCCCTTCCCCCTTCATGGGGGAAGGCTAGGATGGGGGTGACTCCCCTACCGACCAAACTGATACAGGTTCCGGAAACCGCGATGCTGTACCAATTTAGTCGGCGTTGCCTGTGGCGAGGAAATTCCCTTCCCCCTTGATGGGCTCACAAGGGTAGACAAAAGTCCAATCAGCTACGAACTCCAGTCAATAGATCCCCTCTCCCTCAGGGAGAGGGCTAGGGTGAGGGTGAAATGCCTACCCCTCTCAGCCCTTGATGGGGGAAGGCTAGGATGGGGGTAACTCCCCTACCGACCAAACTGATACAGGTTCCGGAAACCGATGCGGCGTTGCGCCCATCGCGCAGTTCCAATACAATGAACTCTATCTTACTTATGTTACGCAGTCTGAAACATTCTTCCATTCGACAGAACGTTCATGCTATCATGTTGCCCAATGAACTATGACCGACCCAATCTTTACATAAACAGGAGGTTATCCAAAATCAATCCGCCGACGAAAATTTTTCTGTCCGTAGCTAACAACAGGTGATAACAGGTCACTTTCCACGTGAACTGTAACCTGTCCCGCCTGGAAACTCACCTGTAACCCCACCTGTACGATATAAATTGAGATATATGACCAATGCGCCCAGGCCGCAGACCGGCGACTCTGCGAAGACCCCGGTCTGAATAGTCGCAAAGCCCTGCCCAGTGCGTAACATCAGTTAAATTACAATAAAGAGGAGTATTGGAATGGCCAAATTTACCACTGAGCGAATCAGGAATATCGTGCTTCTGTCGCATAGTGGCGCTGGCAAGACTATATTGGCCGAGGCGATGCTCCATGCGTCGGGCGCCACCACGCGGCTCGGAAGAGTGGAAGACGGCACCACCGCCTCCGACTTCGAGCCTGAAGAGCATAAGCGGACCACGAGCGTCAATACCGGTGTCCTGAACGCCCAGTGGCGGGACCACAAGATCAACGTCCTCGACACCCCGGGATACGCCGACTATCGCGGAGAGGTCGTCTCCGGCGTTCGAGTCGCCGACACCGCCGTCATAGTGGTTGCGGCCCAGGCGGGAATAGAGGTCGGCACCGGCCAGATGTGGAACATAGCCGAGGAAGGAGACCTGCCCCGCATAGTCTTCATCTCCAAGATAGACAGGGAAAACTCCGACTTCTACTCGGTCGTGGAATCCCTTCAGGAGCGCTTTGGCCGACACCTGGTCCCGGTGCAGATTCCCGTCGGCGCCGAAGCCGGCTTCTCCGGCGTCGTGAACCTGCTTGACCCGGACGCCGGCGTCCCCGACGAGGTAGCCGACGCCGTTGAAGACGCCCGCGAGCGTCTCATCGAAGCCGTCGCCGAGACTGACGACGACCTCGCCGATAAGTACCTCGAAGGAGAGGAGATAACCCACGACGAAATGGTCGAGGGCATCAAGCGGGGCCTGATGAACGGCGAACTCATACCCATACTCGCCGGCTCCCCCCTCAACGAACACGGAGTGAGCGAGTTCATGGACTTCGTGGTCGAATACCTCCCATCCCCCGCCGAGGTCGGCGCCGTCGCCGCCCGCGCTCCCGGATCCGACGACGAGACCGAACTGCACTGCGACAGCTCGGGGCCGGTCGCCGCGCTGGTATTCAAGACCGCCGCCGACCCCTTCGTCGGAAAGCTCTCCTACTTCAGAGTTTACTCCGGCGCTTTTGCGGGCGACTCCCAGATGTACAACGCCAACAGGGGCGGGACCGAACGAATCGCCCAGGTATTCGAGATCCAGGGCAAGCAGCAGTCCGCTGTTCCCGAACTTGCCGCTGGCGACATAGGCGCCGTCACCAAGCTCAGCGCCGCTCTCACCGGCGACACTCTCTGTTCCTCTGAACGGCCGATCACCCTGGATGGACTCGATTTCCCCGCCGCCGTTTACCAGAGGGCCGTATATCCCAAGTCCAAGGCCGACGTTGACAAGATGACCAGCTCCCTATCCAGGATCGTGGAGGAAGACCCCTCTGTCGTCATATCCCGCGAGCCTGACACCAACGAAATGCTCATCAGCGGACTCGGTGACACCCACCTCGGCGTTGCCATAGAGAAGATGCAGCGCAAGTTCGGCGCTGAGATGATTCTCGAAATCCCCCGCGTGCCTTACAAAGAGACCATCAACAGCAGGGCGCGCGTCGAGTACCGGCACAAGAAGCAGACCGGAGGACACGGCCAGTTCGGCCACGTCTGGATCGAGGTCGAGCCTATGCCTCGCGGTACGGGATTCGAGTTCTCCGAAACCATCGTCGGCGGCGTCGTGCCGCGCGAGTACATCCCGTCCGTCGAAAAGGGTGTCAGGAACGCCCTCAGCGGCGGGGTCGTTGCCGGATACCCGGTCGTGGACATGAAGGCCACCCTCGTGGACGGCAGCTTCCACCCGGTGGACTCATCGGGCGTATCCTTCGAGATTGCCGGGGGACAGGCCGCCACAAAGGGCATACAACAGGCCACCCCGATCATCCTGGAGCCGATAATGAAGGTCGAAATAACCGTCCCCGACAACTTCACCGGAGACATCATCGGCGACCTCAACAGCAGGCGCGGCAGGATTCAGGGCATGATTCCCGAGGGAAACGGCTCTACCACCCTCCAGGTCGAAGCGCCGCAGGCCGAGATGCTCACCTACGCGACCGAACTCCGCAGCCAGACGCAGGGACAGGGCGACTTCACCATGGAGTTCGACCACTTCGAAGAAGTCCCCACCCACATGGTTGATCGCGTCGTCCAGATAACCCAGGAACACAAGGAAAAGGCCGAAGCGCGGGCCTAGCCCATCGCGTCCCAGCCCTGTTGAGCGAAAGGCCGAAGCGGTATCGCCCGCTTCGGCCTTCTCGTCTCTCCCGCCTCCGAAGCTGTATCCGGCGGCGAAGGCGCGCCTGGCAGTCTCCGTTTGATCGAGCCGCCGGACGCCGCGTGTAATCAAATGCCCAGGTCCTCCAGAACGACGTGGGCTGCGTTGTGTCCGGGCGCGCCCGTCACCTCGCCGCCAGGATGCGTCCCCGCGCCGCACAGGTATAGGCCCTCCACGGGCGTCCGGTAGTCGGACCACCCCGGCAGCGGTCGGCGCGACATCATCTGCTGCGGCGCCATGTCCAGATGCCTTATGTTGCCGTCCGTGAGGCCGATGCGCTCCTCGATGTCCTCCGGCGTCAGCAGCGTCCAGTCTATTATCGCCTCCCTGAAGTTGGGAGCGTATCTGGACACCTCATCTATGAGACGCTCGCCGAACTCCTCCCGCATCTCCGGCCAGGAGCCGTCCTTAACATGGGGCGGCAGGAAATAGACCCACATGGATAGTACGTGGCGGCCCTCCGGCGCCACCGTCTTGTCGTACACGGAAGGAATCTGTACCTGGATCATCGGCGTCTCCGGGATCCGTCCGTTCTTGGAGTCGTTCCAGCTTATCTCGCCATGCTCCGCGGTGGGACACAAGCTGATCATGGCCAGATGCTCCGGGTTGTACTCTGATCCCAGGTGACCAGAGAAGTCTGGCAGTTCCCTGAGTGAGCAGAGGAACTTGGCGGACGCCGATTGCGTCTTCAGCGCCCTGATCTCGTCCACGAACTCCTCGTCCAGGTCGGCTTCGTCCAGGAGCGTGAGGAATGTCCGCTTCGGGTCCGCGTTCGACAGCACGACGTCCGCGTCCACCACCTCCCCATCTACTAGCTCGACGCCGGTGGCCCTGCCGTTGCTCGTCAGGATGCGGCTCACTTCCGCTCCCGTCCTGATGGACACGCCCACCGCCTTGGCGGAGCGGGCCAGCGACTGGGTGATTGATCCCATGCCGCCCCGGACTATCCCGTAGTTCTCGGTGTCCTCGCGGAAGGCGGCGTACCTGTACAGCGCGGCGATGTAGGCGCTGCCCGGCGCGCTTATGTCGCCCATGTCCATCGCGCCCGTGCTTACTGCCGCCCTGACCTCGTCCGAGACGAAGTAGCGTTCGATCAGGTCTTTCAGCGGGACGGTCAGCAGCGTCTCGAGAAGCTCTTCCTCACCCTCTTCGCGGAACCTATCGGCAAGCTCAGCCAGGGATGGAGGCGGACCGAGGTAGTAGTCGCTGAGGATGCGGACGGCGCGATGCCACAGCTCCGCCCATTCAAGCCATGCGTCGGCGTCCTCAGGCGACAGCTTGCGGAGTTCCTCTGCCGTCTTTGCGTCGTCATGCCAGAGGGTCAACGACTTTCCGTTGGGGAAGGGGTGGACGCGCGACGGATCAAGTGGATAGACGTGGAAGCCGTACCTGCGCAATTCCAGTTCGTCTATCACCTTCTGTTGAAGGATGTGGCAGATGTAGGAACAGGTGGAAATCTTATATCCGGGGAACCACTCCTCGGTTACCGCGGCGCCTCCGACGACGTCCCTGCGCTCGAACGCCTGCACGTCCAGCCCGGCCCGTCCGAGATAGCCTGCGGCGACTAGTCCGTTGTGTCCTCCGCCAACGATGACGACCTTCGTCTTCTCTGCCATGGCAAGCTCCTCTCGTCTGCGTTTCGGCAATGTTAGCACACCAAGCCCCATAACGAACTGGTGCCAACTGCGAGGATGTTCACCCATCTACAACGAGATGCTGTCTTTTGGTAGCATGGAGGTTGTAGAATTCCTACGCGCGCCGGAACCGAGGGTGTCTCTTCAGGAGAGAAAAATGAGCAACTTTGAGAAATTGCAAGGCCGCCTGGCGGCGGGCGAGACGATCTTGATGGACGGGGGTATGGGCTCGGAGATCGAGAGGCGGGGGCTGGCCAGCCCCACCACCTGGTCGGGCGGCCCGATGCTCACCCATCCTGAGTTCGTAAGGGATATTCATCAGGAATACATAGAAGCGGGCGCCGAGATTATCATTACGAATACCTTTGGCACGGGGCGCGATATGCTGGAAGAGGGCGGCCTCGAGCACAAGGTGGCCGAGGCCAACAAGCTGGGAATCGAGGCGGCGGTACAGGCAAGAAGAAACGCCGGTACAGAGGACTCAGTTGTCATCGCCGCCTCCGTATCCACGATGCGTCCAAAGGCGCACGCGGAAGTTCCGGTGCCATACGAGACTGCTCTGGCGACCTACCGGGAGCAATTGGGAGAGCTGGCCAAAGGCGGCCCGGACGTGGCGGTGGGCGAGATGTTGATCCGGATATCAGACACGCTGGCGGTGGTAGAAGCGGCGGCGGAGTTGGGTCTTCCGGTGTGGGTCGGGCTATCGCTGGTCCGGGATGGAGACGGACTTTACCTGGGCATCGAGGACAGGCATGGAGGCGAGAGCCTTCAGGACGCCATGGACGCCATCAAGGACAAGGACATCGCGGCGGTATTCATAATGCACACGCCGGTGGACGACACGGGGCCGGGGCTGGAGATAGTCAGGGAGAATTGGGAGGGAACCTTCGGCGCCTACGCCCATTTCCCCCGTCGCGCCGGCCGAAACTCCAAGCCAAATGCCATGGGCCCGCAACAGTACCTGGAATATGCCAGGGGATGGAGAGATCAGGGAGCGCGGATAATCGGAGGATGCTGCGGCACGGGCCCCGACCACATCCACGCGCTCAGGGAATGGCTGTCCGGCTCATAGCCCTGAACGTCTTATACGATCTCTTCGTAGATCTCCGTCTCATGCGTGGACGCCAGCGCGGGATAGATTCTTTCGAATATCTCAGTTATCGAGCGCGTGGCGCGAACCTCATTGCGCGAAGCGTCATAGGCCGCTACGGAATCCCAGCGCTGAACTGTGACCATCGTCCCGTGGAGGCCAAGTACCTTTCGGTACACGCTCAGAGGAGGAAAGCCCGCCTCGACCGTGGCCTTCTGAAGTTCCCTCAGATTTTGCTGAAGTCCTCCCCCGCCAGGTTTCGGAGTGTAGGTGCGTCGAACGATAATCAAGAGCGTCTCCCGGCTGAATGGAGAGTACCCCTGCCCGGACTCGAACCGGGGCACCCGGTTTAGGAAACCGGCGCTCTATCCTCCTGAGCTACAGGGGTACGGACTGCTTAGTGGTGGCAATTGTACTATGTCCGAGCCTCTCTTGTACAACCTTCCACGCTTGCATAAGTCCCTCCCCTCTCGGCGGGCTCACAAGGGTAGGCAAAAGTCCAATCTGCTACGAACTCCAGTCAATAGATCCCCTCTCCCTCAGGGAGAGGGCTGGGGTGAGGGTGAAATGCCTACCCCTCTCAGCCCTCGACGGGGGAAGGATAGGATGGGGGTTGCCTCAACCTGTCCTTCCTGTACAATCATTCCCGATTTAGTCTGATTTCTGACGCGCGTAGCGCATGGATTCATAGTGGGAGGTGTGTCGTGTCCCTGATTCCCAAGGTAATGAGTACCCAGCACCCGGACAATGCCTCGCCCGCGCCTTTCGCTGACACCGCCGGCGTGCTGCGAGGGGACGGCGAGATCGAGGAAGCGGTGGACGTGTTCGCGCTGGGCTGCGATGAGCAGATGTGGGACTCCGAGGGGAAGGAAGCCGACAACCAGGTCGTGCGCAAGCTGCTCACCGGCTACCCCGACTTCTTCCAGGACGGCGTCCGGCTCGGCGCAGACGTGGCGCTTACGCTGCGCGTGCCCAACCCGCGCGTCGAGCGGGATATGCGAAAGTCAATGGTCGAGGCGCTCCAGAGCGTGTCTTCTTCCTGGGACATGGCGCAGGGCTTCTACGGCGACGGTCATGTCGCGCCGATCCAGGAGGTGATACTCCCGCTCACCACGTCCGCCGAAGAACTCTCTATGGTGGAAGCATACTACCGAAAGGTGATAGTGGGGCAGGAAGACCAGACGATACTCGGCGGCCAGTCGGTCAAAGACTGGGTGGGAGAGTTCTATCCGAAGAGCGTCCGGGTGATCCCGCTCATCGAAGACATGGAGAACCTGTTCTACTGCGACCGCATAGTGGAGGAGTACCTGCGGGACAGGGACCTGCCGTACCAGAGGGTGTTCCTCGCCAGGAGCGACCCGGCGCTGAACTACGGGATGGTTGCCGCCGAGCTTATCCTGAAGGTGGGGCTGCTGCGGCTTCACAACTTGGAAGCGAAGCTGGGGCTGCCGCTGTATCCCATTATCGGGGCAGGCTCCGCGCCGTTCCGCGGCCATCTGGGACCTACGAACGTGGAGCGTTCGCTGGCTGAGTATCCGAGCGCCCAGACGTTTACGGTCCAATCCGCGTTCAAGTACGACTACGACCGGGACACCGTAAAGGACGGCATAGCCAAGATACTCGCCCACGAGCGTACCGATCCCGTGTTCATAGACCAGAGCCGGGCGAAGGAGATCATAGATAAGTCCACCGAGGAATACCAGGCGCGGGTGCAGGACCTGACCGGCGTCATCACGACCGTGTCGGCGCGCGTGCCCAGGCGACGCGAGCGCAAGATGCACGTCGGACTGTTCGGCTACGGGCGCTCTCTCGGCGGAGTGGGTGGAGTCACGCTTCCCAGGGCCATCGGATTCGCGGCGTCTCTGTACTCCATTGGCGTCCCTCCTGAGTTACTGGGACTTGCCTGCCTGGACAAGAGCGATCTTGAGTTCGTCCGGGAAGTCTATCCCAACATGGATGAAGACCTGCGCGCGGCCCTGAGTTTCACCAACGAGCGGCACGTGAGGGAGTTGCTGGGCGACTCCTACATGAACGTGGTCGGGCAATACACGGACGAGCTGGACCGGGTCCACGAGGGACTGACAAGCGCGATCTGGGCCAGCGTGGGCAACGAGGATATGACGACGCGCAGGTTCCACTTCGTTGAAGAAGCCGCCCACCTTCGTCACTTCCTCGGCTGATCCGCCGGCGGACCGTCTGGACACTCCACCGTTCCTGGCTCTGCCACACAGGATGTTATTGCCAAATCGGTGCCGGTTTCATGCCTGCTGGATTGTTGACCCTTCAGCGAATGGAGTCTATAATCTGTGTGCATTCGACAGTCTTGGGCGTGTGGCAGTAATCGCCCGGGAACATGAATGCGCGGACGGTAGCGAAGCATTTGATGTTGCAAGAAATAAGTCAGGGCAAGTATGACCCTGTTCGGCCTACAATCATCCTATCCAAATAAGGGTGAAGGCTCAGCCTTCCTTGAATCGAGGGAGCGCAGTCGCATCAGTCCCAATAGCCCTCATGGCGAATATCCGCTGCAGACGGACATTTCTGTAAATCACGCAGATTCATATCTGCGGCGGACGGACATAACCCTCACTTCAGCCGACGGTCCGCGCGAGGCGTGCGGCGTGGTCGGCGTCTATCACAAGAGCGGCGATGCCGCCCGGGTCGCCTTCTTCGGTGTTTACACACTTCAACACCGTGGACAGGAGAGCGCGGGCATAGCCTCGGCGGATGGCGAACGTATCCGCGTTCGCACCAAGATGGGCTTGGTCACCCAGTCATTCTCCGAAAACGACCTTGACGACCTGCCCGGCCATCTCTCCATCGCCCACACCCGCTACTCCACCACCGGCTCCAACCGCATAGTCAACGCCCAGCCAATCCTCGCGCGCGGCCCGGACGTGGAACTCGCCCTGGCGCACAACGGCAACGTAATCAACGCGCTCGAACTGCGCCGCGAAATGGAAGACCGCGGCTTTCGCTTCGCCGGAACCAACGACTCCGAGATTATAGCCAGCGTCCTGGCCAACGCCCCCGCTCAGGATTGGGGAGGGCGCATTTCATACCTGATGCGAAGGCTCCAGGGAGCGTACTCCCTGACCGTTCTCACAAAGGACGGCCTTCTCGGAATCAGGGACCCTCTGGGCGTCAGGCCGCTGTGCATCGGCAAACTGAACGGCGACCCCAATGGCGAAGCCAGCGGATGGATAATCGCGTCCGAATCCTGCGCCCTCGACCACGTGGGAGCGGAGTACATCAGGGATATAGAACCCGGCGAGGCCGTGCTTGTTGACGACAACGGGTTCAGAACGGTCAAGAGCTCGGACAACCCCGGCCAGCGTTCGAGCTGCGTCTTCGAGAATATCTATTTCGCCCGCCCCGACAGCGTCCTGGACGGGCGACTCATATACAACGACCGCCTCAGAATGGGCGCCGAACTTGCCCGCGAACATCCCGTAGAGGCCGACATGGTAATCGGCGTGCCGGACTCGGCCACCGCCGCCGCCGTTGGCTACGCGCAGGAGTCAGGCATCCCATACGGAGAGGGCCTCGTCAAGAACCGCTATGTCGGGCGCACCTTCATCGAGCCCAACCAGCGCCTCCGGGACCTGGGAGTGAGGCGAAAACTCAACGTGCTTCCGGGCCTCATTCGCGGCAAGAGCCTCATCGTCGTTGACGACAGCATAGTTCGCGGCACGACAACCCCCCACGTGGTCAGACTGCTCCGCCGCGGCGGAGCTAAGGAAATCCACCTTCGGATAACCGCCCCGCCCATCACGTCCACCTGCCACTTTGGCGTGGACATGGCTACTAAGGCAGAACTCATTGCCGCAAATGCCTCAGTCGCTGAGATACGCGAGTTGGTGGGCGCCGACTCGCTTGGATACCTGAGCGTTGGGGGACTGCTGCGAGCGGTCAACGGGCCGCAAAACCGATTCTGCCTCGGCTGCTTCACCGGCGAGTATCCCATCCCCGTCCAGCTCGAGATGGACAAGCTCGTCATGGAAGCCCAGGAAGTCGGCGCGGATTGATCGCATATCCCCTCTCCCTCGATGGGAGAGGGCTAGGGTGAGGGTGATCGTTGGAACGGACACAATCCCCAAAACTCCCCATAGGCGTCATAGCCTCCCACGGCGGCACCAACCTCCAGGCCATCATTGACGCCTGCGCCAACGGCTCCCTCGACGCCGAAGTCCGTGTCGTCATCTCCAACAACTCCCGCTCCCTCGCCCTCCAACGCGCCCGCCGCGCCAACATCCCAACAGTTCATCTCAGTTCAGTCACCCATCCCGACCCCGCGCGTCTGGACGCAGCCATCGCCGACACCCTGACCTCGCGCGGCGTCGAACTCGTAGCGCTCGCCGGATACATGAAGAAACTCGGCCCCCGGACTCTCAGCCGATACCGCAACCGCATCCTGAACGTCCACCCCGCGCTGCTGCCCAAATTCGGCGGACGCGGGATGTACGGCGAGCGCGTTCACGCCGCCGTAATCGCCGCCGGCGAAAGCGTCTCCGGCGTCAGCGTCCACCTGGTTGACGAAGAATACGACCGAGGCCCCGTAATAGCCCAGTCCCAAGTCCCCGTCCTGCCCAGCGACACCCCCGACACCCTCGCCGCCCGCGTCCTCCAACGCGAACACACCCTCTACCCCCAGACCATCCAGCGCATAGCCACCGGTCAGCTAGACTTGGATAACCTTATTTACTGATGTTACGCGCTGGGCAGGGCTTTGCGACTATTCAGACCGGGGTCTTCGCAGAGTCGCCGGTCTGCGGCCTGGGCGCATTGGTCATATATCTCAATTTATATCGTACTGGTGGGGTTACAGGTGAGTTTCCAGGCGGGACAGGTTACAGTTCACGTGGAAAGTGACCTGTTATCACCTGTTGTTAGCTACGGACAGAAAAATTTTCGCCGGCGGATTCATTTTGGATAATCTCCTGTTTATGTAAAGATTGGGTCGGTCATAGTTCATTGGGCGACATGATAGCATGAACGTTCTGTCGAATGGAAGAATGTTTCAGACTGCGCGCAGGGCAATCGCATCTAAACGGCGCTTACGTTCGCAAACAGGTAAATCCTGGGCAGAAACCTCTCATAGATGTCATTGCGCGGTTTCAGAATTTCTGAATAGCGATCATGGGTTCGGCCATTGTGGTAGTTTCGGGGCTTCATGGAGCGAAAACACCCCTGAAAAAGCCCGAAAATTAAGATGCGATTGCCCTGAGACTGCGTAACGTCAGTTATTTAGGAAAGTCAACACTATCCCCAAGACAACCAACTGGACATTGACACTAGATATGTCTCAATAATTTAGCTTTAAGATATAAACGACATTGGCTTGGTCAATGTCGTTTATATAAGGAGATTGAAAATGCCGAGCTGGGAAGTGCATTTCAACTTGAACTTACAGGTCAACGACCGAAGAGTCATACAAGACCTTGCTAGAATACACGCCTTAGCGGGGGTAATTCGGGGGATTCCGATTCCGCCAAGGGTCCAACGTAACCTTGATAGGCTCAACATCCTTAGAGCCGTCCGCGGAACCACCGGCATCGAGGGCACTGAACTCTCCGAGGAGGAAGTCAGCCTCGTCCTGGACTCGCCCCCTGATGTTCCCGTTCTGGGCCCCGGCCGTGAGCGTGATGAACAAGAAACCAAAAATGCTGAAGCCTTGATGCTGTATGTAGGGGAGTACGTCAGGAACAATCCGAACGCCCCAATTTCCGAAGCGCTGATACTGAAATTTCATCGCATCCTAACTCAGAAAATAAACTATCTGCACAATGATCCGGAGTCAATGTCCGCGGATACTATTCTCTCGCCAGCTATTTCTATCAGAATCGCTCCGAGTATATGTACAACCTGAACCACGTCCAGACACGAGGCCAAACGGATCTGACGCCTTTCGCGCTCTTTGCCCTTGAAGGACTGGTACAGGAGCTTGAAGCTGTCCACGCCGAAGTGCTTGCGGAAGTCAGAATAATCGCCTTCCGAGACTATGCCAGGCAAGTTCTGGACGATAAAGGCAGACTGGCGACGTCCGCAGGCGAAAGACAACTGCGCTTCCTGATCGAGTTGGCCCGCAGTCCCGTATCTCTGAAGGAGCTTCGTTCCGGCGGTCACCCTTTGTCTCGACTCTATAGGAATGTCACTACCCGGACCCTCATGCGCGACATCAACTTTCTAAGAGAGCAGGACCTGATAGTCGCCGAAGGCGATAAATTAAGTGCCCGTGTGGATTTGATGACCCAGTTTACCGTATGATCGGTCAGTCTCCAGCCAGCGTCTGCGCGTTCTGATATACAACAAGCCGCCCCCGGAAACCCCGAGCGCGGCTCGCTCTTCTTGTTACAAGCCTCCCCGACAGGGTTATAATCCAGCCATCCCAACAACACGGACAGAGGCAGCATGACAGGACTAACCTACGAACAGGCAGGCGTCAACCTCGAATCGTCCCAGGACGTGAAACGGCGCATCCGAGACATAGTCACCCCTACTCACGGCCCCGAAGTGCTGGCTGGAGTCGGCGCGTTCGGCGCGATGTACGCATTCGCCGGCTACGACGACCCCGTACTCGTCGCCAGCACCGACCCCGTAGGCACCAAGCTGAAGCTCGCGGTCATGACGGGCCGCTACGAGGGCATAGGCGAAGACCTGGTGAACGCCTGCGTCAACGACGTAATAGTGTGCGGCGCGAAGCCCATCCTGTTCCTGGACTACATCAACATGAGCGTCCTGCGCCCGGACGTTGTGACAACACTGGTAGAGGGCATGGCGCGCGCCTGCGCCGAGATCGGCTGCGCTCTCATCGGCGGCGAGACAGCCGAGATGCCCGGCATATTCGCGGACGACAACTTCGACGTGTCCGGCTTCGTCCTCGGAGCCGTCGAGCGTTCCGATATGGTGGACACTTCCAAAATAGCGGCCGGCGACGTCCTGATTGGCCTGCCCTCCAACGGCCTCCACACCAACGGCTACTCGCTGGTGAGGCACATATACGGTCTGGAAATCGATCCCGCGCCCCTCGCCGAATATCGCCCCGAACTCGGCGAGACCCTCGGCGACGCGCTCCTCAGGCCGCACCCGCCCTACTACAACCAGCTTGCCCCCGTATTCGGCATGGTGAAGGGAATAGCTCACATCACCGGCGGCGGCCTGATAGAGAACGTCCCGAGGATGCTGCCTGACGGGGTTGCCGCTCACTTCGACACCTCTTCCTGGCCCGTGCCTCGCATATTCACCGAGATACAGGAGGACGGCGGCATATCGCGCGACGAGATGTACCGCGTCTTCAACATGGGTCTGGGCATGGTGCTGGTCTGCGACCGCGAGCGCGCCTCCGAGGTCATGTCCGCGCTCCCCGACGCGCTGGTAGTCGGCGAAATCGCCTCCGACACAGGCGAACCCCGTGTTATCCTATAATCAGGCGCGCCTGTCCAACCACCACGCCGCGCGCGCAGCATCGGAGGACGCATATGCAAACCAAGCAAAAGCCCCCCATAACCATCAAGCCCGACGCAATCCCCCTGCTGAAGAAAAAGCATATGCCCGAAATCCGCGACATGGTTCTCGAACAGATAGTGAAAGTCGCCGAAGAACGGGATATACATATACATTGTGTCGTGGTTCGCCCTGACTACGCCGCGGAATACATGAATGAAGACGATGGAGTCATTTTCGCGGTATACATACCGGCCGACGACGACACTGCGATGTCATACTGGTCAGCCATAGGCGACGCGCTCACGGAATCCGAGAAAAGCTTATCCAAGGCTGCATATTACACATTCAACTATCATGTTTGGGTGTTCGTCGAATGGTTGCCTGCCGATTCTTTCTACAAGGTAATAGAAGGCAACGAGGATAAACTTGGCGCATGGTAACCGTTGACTCATTCGACCCCATAAGGTTCCTTCGTGTCGCCGAATCTCTTGTGGACGACGACGCTACTGAAGCGGACTTGAGAACCGCCGTGAGCAGAACATATTACGCGGTATTCCTAACGGCGCGAGAGAAATTCCAGGTAGAGGGTAGAAGAAACATACATGGGCGTGTGGTCGGAGCTTTGCGTATCTATGACAAAGACGCGAGTCTCCAGTTGAAAAAGCTGATTGACCTTAGAGTTCTGGCTGACTACCATCTGGAAATACAGAACTCCTCCGACCGGAACTGGCAAGACAACTACCGAAAGGCCCGCAGGTTCGCCGCCTTCATCCTTGGACGGTTGCCATAGTCTCTTCCCGCCCGAAATGCGCACCCACCGCATTGACCCCACTCCGCCCCAAAGCGCAAAACCATCTGGTCCTGTCTGGGATGTGGGCGAAACCGCCCCCGACACAGACGAGGGCCGTGTTATCCTATAAGCGGATATTGTCGGCGGCTTACTCCAGTTGGCGGAGTCTCGGATCGAGCTTGTCCCTGAGCCAGTCGCCAAAGAGATTCAAGGACATCACCGTGAACAGAATGGCAAAGCCGGGCATGGTCGCCATCCACCAGGCATCCACCAGGTGGTCTCGGCCATCGGCTACCATAGAGCCCCAGGCCGGTTCGGGAGGGGGAACGCCCGCGCCCATGAAGCTTAGCGTCGCCTCTATCAGAATAACGATGCCAACCTGCAACGTGGCTACGACTATGACCGTGTTCATAGTCCCCGGAAGCAAGTGGTTGAACAATATTCTTGGAATTGACGCCCCGGCGATTCTGGCCGCGGACACGTAGTCCATCGTCTTCAGCTGTAATACCTCGCCCCGCACCTGGCGCGCGAACCGCGGCCATATCCATATCGCCAGAATCCCGATGATCAACTCTAAAGACTGGCCGAACGCGGCCACCATTACCAGCGCGACAAGGATTAACGGCAACGAGAGGATAATGTCCACCAGACGCATTAGCGCCTCGTCTATCCATCCTCCATACCAACCGGATGACAACCCCAGGAACACTCCTAACCCGCCGCCGATGACAAGCGTCACCGCCGACACGATTAGCGAGATGCGCGCGCCAAAGACGATGCGGCTCAGGATGTCTCTGCCCAATTCGTCCGTACCCAACAGGAATTTGGAACTGCCTCCCGCCCTGGTCCCAGGCCCGCTTACCATTTCCAGGGTGTCGCCCAGGTTTACGCTTGGATCCTGAGCGCGGGCGTCTTCAAGGGATACCTGGTAGAGGCGTTGCCCGCTTTGCGGTACTTCCACCACCAGTTTTTCCGCGGTCCTTGGACTGCCCCAGAACGGTGGAAGGTTTCTTTCTCTCAGGTTGCCGTCGGTTGGGTCATGGGGCGCGATGAAGTTGGCGAAGATTCCGACAACTACAACTCCGCCCAAAACGATTATCGGCATGATTGGCAGTCGTCTGAATATCCGCCATATACTTAATATGCGGTCAATCGCGGACGATGGGCTGACACGGGCTTTTTTCTCCACGCTGATCTCTCGAATCCTCTATGAGTAACGAATTCTGGGGTCGAGGTAGGCATACATAAGGTCCACCAATAACGCGGCCGCGATGTATAGCAGAGTGAAGATGATCACGACGCCTTGCAACACAGGGTAGTCGGCCTTCAATGTGGACTGAATCGCCAACAGCCCCAGGCCGGGCCAGGCAAAGACCATTTCTGTCGTGATTGACCCGGCGACCATATTGCCCAAACTAACTCCGGCAAAGGTCAGAGGCGGAATCACGGCGTTGCGAAGCCCGTGTTTCCATACTACCGACGTGGAAGACACCCCTTTAGCCCGGGCAAGCTTGATGTACTCGGAATCGAGCGCGTCCAACATAGCTGAGCGCACCAACCTCATGTTGGCCGCCATGAAGAACCACCCCAGAGTAATGGCCGGAAGGAAAATGCTGTTCCACTCCTCGCGACCCGACGCTGGCGCCCAGTCCAAATTCACGGCGAAGAAGAAAATCAGCATGATACCCAGCCAGAATCCTGGCGCGGACTGCCCGATAAGCGCCACAATCTTGCCGATCCCATCCAAGACGCTGCCCCGTTTCGCAGCCGACAGGACCCCCAACGGAACTCCCGCGGCGATGGAGAAAAGGAAGGCGGCGACCCCAAGCTCTAACGTTGCCAGGAAACGCTCCTGAATCAGTTCGCGCGCCGGCCTGCGCTCCCTGATCGAGTCGCCGAAATCGCCTCGAAGCAGGCCTGACAGAAAGACCCAGTACTGCTGATAGTAAGGCTTGTCCAGGCCCAGCTTCTCACCGAGCCTATCGTATTGCTCCTGGGTGTGCAGGTCGCCGAGCATGAGCGTGCGCGGATCGCCCGCCGCCCTCGCCATCGCGAATACGATCATGGACACGATGAGAAGCGTGATTATCGTTAGGATAAAGCGGCGTAGCAAAAACTGCTGCATATCGCTGTTTGACTCTGCCCCCCCCCCATAGTATGATTCTTCACACAAACTGTATCACATTCTATCGAAGCGTGAAAGGAAGCGGGGAAATGCGTACATCTAATTCACTTCGTTGGCTGGTGGTTACATTATCTGCGGCTATGCTGTTCGCGGTCGCCTCGGCCTGCGGTCAGGCTGAAGCGCCGCCGACCCCTGTGCCGGTGGACGTCGCGGCTATCGTGCAGCAGGCAATGGAAGCCCAACAGCCCGGAGTAACGGCGGATGATATGGCGAGCGCCATACAGTCGGCGCTGGCCGCCCAGCCCGGCGTAACCACAGAGGACGTGGCGACGGAGATAGCCAAAGCGCTGAGGGAGCAGCCCGGCGGAGTGACCTCAGAGGAGATGGCGGCGGCTATATCCAGCGCCCTTGCTGAGCAGCCCGGCGTAACCACAGAGGACGTGGCGACGGAGATAGCCAAAGCGCTGAGAGCGCAGCCCGGCGGAGTGACCTCAGAGGAGATGGCGGCGGCTATATCCAGCGCCCTCGCTGAGCAGCCGGGCGTAACCACAGAGGACGTGGCGTCGGAGATAGCCAAAGCGCTGAGGGAGCAGCCCGGCGGAGTGACCGAAGAGCAGATGACGATGGCGATAGAGACCGCTCTGAAGGCGCAGCCCGGCCTGAGCCAGGAGGACATTCAGATGGCAGTCGAAGCGGCGGTCGAGTCGGCTGTCGCGGCGGCGGCGCCCGCGCCTCCGGCCGCCATGCCAATGTCCGAAGCCCAGGGAACCCTCAACATCGGCTTCAAGGAGCTATGGGCCTTCAACAACAGCCCGCTGAGCGCCGAAGGCAATGCGTTAGTTTACGCGGGCAACATCTCAAGCGAAACACTGCTCAAATTGAACAAAGACGTTGAAGTTATCCCACAGACGATAACCGAATGGAGTGTAGATGATTCGGGGAGCGTGTGGACGCTCAAGGTCAGGGAAGGGATTCAGTTCCACAAGGGCTGGGGTGAACTCAAAGCTGAAGACATTGTGTACACGATGCTGCAATCCGCCTCGCCGGACAGCGTGAACACCCAGCAGAATGTAATGGAGAGGTTGTTCGCTCAAGATGGCGGCGGTCCTAAGGTCATTGATGACTACACAATTGAGGTGGACACGGTGACTCGCCAGGCTGACTTCATATACAAGCTGTTCATTCCCGAGGTAATGGCGACGGTCAGCAAGAAGATGTTCCAGGAGCTAGGCGACGAAGCGGCCGGCCCTCAGGGTGTGGGCACCGGATCCTGGGAGTTCGTGGAGCAGAGAAGTGGCGAGTACTGGAAATTCGAGGCGGTCCCGGACCACTGGCGCCAGTCTCCCGATTTCGCCGAACTGATGCTCAGGGAGATTCCTGAGGAAGCCACCAGGGTCGCCAACTTCAAGACCGGCAAGCTGGATACATTCCTCATGGCATTCGACTCCAAGCCTGATTTGGATGAAATCGCCGACATTCGTTACATGGCGGTCGCCAACGGGGGCAGTACCCATATAGGCCTGCATCCTAACCATTATGTGGGGATGGGAGAACCGGACTTCGCGGAAAGGCGTCCTGGGGCGTTTAACTGTCTGAACGATAACGCCTGTCCCTGGGTATCTCCGAATCCGGACCTTAACTCCCCTGAATGGGAGCGCGCCCGGAAAGTAAGAGAAGCCATGTTGATTGCGGTTGACTACCAAGAGGTAGTGGACACCCTTCTGGGCGGTGAAGGTACACCGCAATCTCTCTGGACGTGGGAAAACCGCATAAAGGAACTGAACCATGAATATCGCGCGCGCCCATTTGACCCGGAGCGGGCGAAGCGACTCCTGAGAGAAGCCGGATACGAAGATGGCTTCCACATCGAGGTAACTGCCAGTATCCGGAACATAGCGGCTGAAGAAGAGTCCTGCGAGGCTGTGGCGCAATATTGGAATGACATCGGCATTACCACCAAGATCAACCGGGTGCCGGCCTCAACCATTATCCCCATAGTCCAGGCGCGTGAGTACGTTGGTCTGAACTGCCACGGAACCGGCGGCAAAATTGACCCGGTGATAATACTGGACGCCATGGTGTCCAACGCCGGCTGGTCGGCGGGCTTCGACCATCCTTACCTGGAGGATGAATTGGTTCCGAAGCTGGAAGAGGTCTCAAGCGACGTCGGACACTGGATAGTCATGAACGAAATCGCCGGGTTCATCTACGAAAACGCTCTGGACGGCGGTTTCTACAGCGTGAACATCCTGTGGCCTCTGAGCTCCAACGTGAATAGCTGGATAGATGACCTGCAGCATGGAGACCCCAGATCCCTGGGATCGTATGAGTACGCGACTCATCGAAATTAGCGGCTGAAGCGCCGTAGCGTCGGACCGGCAGCGAACTTAGAAGCGGCGGCAAGGGCGAACCTTGCCGCCGCTTTCTTTTCCTGGAAATCCCCGCCCACCGCATTGACCCCGCTCCGCTTCGGAGCGTAAGATAATCTAATCCAGTCGCGGAGGTGGGCGAATGGCGGACAACGGACTCAAGATACGCTTGGAGTATTGCCAGCATTGAGGCCATGCCCTGCGCGCCGCCTGGATGGCGGGCGAGGCGCTCAGCCGAACCGGCGAGTACATATCCGAGTTCAACCTGATTCCCAGCGTACACGGTATGTTCCACATCTACGTGGACGGTGAACTCGTCGCGTCCCACCAGCACCTGCCCGACGCCCACATCTTCCCCGACCTCGAGGACATGATGGCCGCCATCCTCTCCCGTATCTGACGACTTTCCCGAACGGCTATCCACGTTTCATAGCCCTAGTACATTCATCCATATTCCGCAGGCGGAGGTTTCGCAGCTATGGCGCTTTCACACCGAAGAGAACTTCGACGAGTATATGGCTTCGACGAGGTAGCAATCGCGCCCGGCGTCATCACCATCAACCCCGAACTCACCAGCACAGAATTCTCAGTGGACGGCATAACCCTCTCCACCCCCGTCCTCGGCGGTGCCATGGACGCC
This sequence comes from Dehalococcoidia bacterium, assembly GCA_963668275.2. Lineage (GTDB taxonomy): Bacteria > Chloroflexota > Dehalococcoidia > Lucifugimonadales > UBA1123 > VXRN01. The sequence goes on along the minus strand of OY764155.1, from coordinate 3,540,822 downwards.
GTATCCTCCCCCGGCTTCGCCAGCGAACTCGACAGGCTCGGCGGCATGGCCGTAACCAACATGGAGGGCGTCCACAGCCGCTACGAAGACTCCCTGGGCGTACTCGAGGAGATAGTCGAAACCCCGCAGGCTAAGGTGACTTCCGTACTCCAGAAGGTTTACTCCGCCCCGCTCCGCGAGGATCTCATCGGCAAGCGGGTGGAGGAGATAAAAGAAAGCGGCGCGAAATGCGCCGTTTCGTTTACCCCAGCCACCACGAAGGCTCTCGCCCCCCTCGCCGCCGAAGCCGGAGCCGACGTCATCGTCGTCCAGTCCACCGTAACCACCGCGCGCCACATATCCAAGAGCCAGCGCGGACTGCGATTCCCAGAACTCCTGGAACTCGTCAACGTCCCCGTCATCGTCGGCAACTGCGTCAGCTACGACGTAGCGCTCGAACTCATGACCACCGGCATACACGGCGTCCTCGTCGGAGTCGGCCCCGGAGCCGCCTGCACCACCCGCGAGGTAACCGGCGTCGGCATACCCCAGGTAACCGCCACCATGGACACCGCCGCCGCCCGCGACGAATACTTCGACCGCACCGGCCGCTACGTCCCGATCATCACCGACGGCGGCATACGAACCGGCGGCGACCTGTGCAAGGCCATCGCCTCCGGCGCCGACGCAGTCATGATAGGCACCCCGCTGGCCCAGTCCGAAGAAGCGCCGGGCGGGGGTTACAACTGGGGCATGGCGAGTCCGGACCCCAACCTCCCCCGCGGTACCCGCGTCAACGTCGGCGTCAAGGGCACCCTCGAGCAGATACTCTTCGGCCCAAGTTCCGTCACCGACGGCACCCAGAACCTCGTCGGCGCGCTCAACATCTGCCTCGGCATGGTCGGCGCCGAGAACATCCGCGAAATGCACGAAGTCGCCGAAGTCGTAGTCGCCCCCTCCATCAAGACCGAAGGCAAGCACTACCAGTTGGGACTGGAGTAGTAGGCATAACAGGGATATGTCGCCCGACATGACAACCACAGCAGCCATAGCCGCTAAACCGCTCAGACTGTATAGCGAGGGGATTTAGGGTAAGCTATGATGACCGATCTTCTTATAATCGCTCTCACGGCAACTTCATTGGGGGTGATGATTTTTCAGATTATGACTTCTCCCTCAAAAGCGGAGGAATTTCTTTTCCAGATAGCGATACTTGGTACGGGAGTCGGAGCCTCATGGCTATTTGCGCAAAGTTCTTCGATGAGGACGATGCGGAGCCGAGTTCGCCCTGTGTTTAGACGAGTGCAAGAGATATACCTCAGCCAGTATAATCTGTTGAGCAGGATTCGAGAGTTTAAGAATCAGAGGCCGGATAATAGGCTGGATGTGATTGAAGCCATTGTCTCCCAGCAGTTGACCACGGTGATGTTCGCTATCGAAGATTAGCGAGACATGGTCCCTGAGGATGTAGAGAACATTGAAGCTCAGGCGAGGGAGTTCCAAAATGACAACCCAAGTTAAGCCTATCCGAGGCAGGATTGCTCAGATTCTCAATTCCCGCGAAGTAGCATTGAACGTGGGATCAAACAAGGGCGTGGAAATTGGTATGTTGTTCGATATAGTAACTCTTGGAGGATATGAAATAACAGATCCTGATACGGATGAAATCTTGGGTTCACTGGATAAGCCCAAAGTAAGGGTGAGAGTAGTGTCGGTGCAGGATAGGTTATCCGTCGCTACCACATATAGAAAGATGCGCGAAAACATAGGAGGCGCGGGTAGTTTCATTGAAGCATACAGCCGTATGCTGGCCCCTCCGAAACGGGTTACCGAGTATGAAACCTTGAAAACAGCCGATCCTGCGTGGTAAGGCTTATTGGACGAAGACAGCTACATTTCCAGAGGCGACCCGGTAGTTCAAGTATTTGGCGACGATGAGAATTCAGCGTGAGGAATTGGACGCTCTCGCCTTGTCCAAAGAGATTTGCTCAGCAATAAGCGCAGTCGAGCTGGGCGTAGTAGTGAAATGATCACAGGTCGCCTATATAAGAGGGTGTCTGAGAAGTGTTAAAATCATCTCATTATGAAGTGTAAATCGTATCCTACAGACCTGACAGACACCGAATGGGATATCCTCGAGCCACTGATTCCTAAAGCCGGAGCGGGCGGACGACCGCGCTCAGTGGATATGCGCGAGATCATCAACGCCATCTTCTACGTTCTCAGAGGAGCGATACCGTGTCGGATGCTTCCCCATGACCTTCCTCGGTGGAAGACAGTCTATCACTATTTCAGAGTATGGCGAATAGAAGGTGTGTGGGAGGACATGAACGAAGCGTTGCGCGAGCGAGTGAGGCTGACACAGGGACGTTGTTTCACACCGAGCGCGGGCGCGATAGACTCGCAGTGTGCCAAGACGAGCGAAAGGGGGGCTTACGCAGCTACGACGGCGGCAAGAAGGTAAACGGCGGGAAGCGTCATATACTCGTGGATACCGAAGGGCTATTGCTCAGGGTGAAGGCGCATGAGGCTGGAATGAGCGACAGCGCGGGCGCCAAGATGGTTGTGGAGGGTCTGAGCGGCCGGTTTCCGAGGATGAGGAAAGTGTGGGCGGACTACGCCGCGGACTTAAGGAGTGGATGAGAACCACACTGAGTTGGGACTTGGAGGTGGTCAGACATAGTTGGTCCGGCCGGGTATGGGCGGTAGGAGAGCGGGAGCCTCCGAGTCGTCCGAAGGGATTTGCGGTGTTGGCGCGGCGCTGGGTTGTCGAGCGCGCATTCGCATGGCTGGCACGTAATCGCAGATTGTCTGAGGACTATGAATACCTGCCTGAGACTGAAGAGTCGTTCGTGTACGCCGCCATGGTCAGACTGATGCTTCGCAGACTCGCGCATCCTACCTGAAATGACTTCTCAGACACCCTCTTATACCAATTCGGAGTAACGTCGTCGTGTTCCCACGGTTGCGCGCCAGATATTTGATGCTTCCACCGTTCGTCCTGAGCTTGTCGAAGGACGAACTTGCCTGCCTCTGAAGTTCATGTCCTAATCAGAATGAAATGGTATTATACTGGCTGAGGTATATCTCTTGCACTCGTCTAAACACAGGGCGAGCGCGGCCCCGCATCGTTCTCGTCGAAGAGCTTTGGGCAAACAGCCATGAGGCCCCGACTCCCGTACCTAGTATCGCCAACCGAAATAGGAATTCTTCCGCAGGGATATGCTTGGCAGCGCCGATGCGCGCGGCTTTGCGCCTGAGCGAGTCTTGTTCGACAGTTGGCACAGTTCTTTCAACGTCCTCTCTACGTCCTATCAACTGCGTAAGTCCTAATACAAATGACGAGGGATTCATGGTGGTCAAGCGCGTAAATCCCATGCAGGTGAAATACAGGTGAATGCAGGTGTTATAATCACTTGTTGCCCACCAGTTAAGACACCAGTGTCCACCTGCTGAACTATAATCCAAGATATATGACTCGGCGAATCTCCCACCCACCCCACAGAATGTGTTCAGCGCGGACTTTCCGAAAGATCATCCTAGCCCGCGGCAGCCGCCACTGACCCAAGATTGCAGAAACGCGCCTCTACGGATAATATGGACCCCATGACAAAGGTCGCCGCATTGGTGATTCTCCAATAGCTCCCATCCGGCGCCGCGAATTCCGAGAGGAATCATGCGCTTGTACCAAGAGGGCTTGACATGACCATACCCCAATCCGACCAAGTTCCCATGCCCGCCGCCGACATCCCGCTTCAGGACATGATTGAATTCGCCGACAACCCCGAACCCAGGTGCCCGGTTGTTCTCATTCTGGACACCTCCTCAGCGCTCAGCAGGACATCCTGGTGAACCGCTGGGACCGCTTCATAGCCGTCCGAAACGGCCTCGTCGAAGCCGTCTGGCCCATCCTTGCTAGGGGCTGCCACCACTGAGGCTAACGACCTCTAGTTGCCAATCTCAACATGGCTAAACTATGATACTGTCCTAGTACTTCAACTCAATGACACAGGGTCGCAAGGAAGTGTTATGAGAGGTTTGATAGAGCGAGTGGCGAGTGCCGGAGGGCAGGGGATGATCCTCGGCGATGATGGGATTCGCTATTCGTTTACGACACAAGGATGGCGAGACGATTCACTTGCATCAGTTGAAGGTATGGCAGTGGAGTTTGAGAATCGAGGGACTCGCGCGGTTTCTGTCAGTCCCGCGCCCGGCTATCAGCCATCTGCCAGCGCGCCCACTCCTCAACGCGCTTCGCGCCATCCGTCGCAGAGGTGGTCCACAGCGTCCAAACTCCCATCTGGAGACGTGCCTCCAAAGACTTCGACTAATCCCATTGGCAACAGTGCGCCAGCGGGTTCTGTTATCGGCGTAAGCGGTAATACGGCAAGTGGAAATGCGCCAGCCCAGACCGGAGTGTCTGGTGTCCAGAACACGCTTTCATTCACAGAGAGATTCGATTGGAAACTGATTCTTGTCAGCATCGGGTGGATGCTGCTAATTGATAACGTTCTGGTCTGGCTTCCTCTGCTCAGTAGTTTCATTGCGGGTCTGGTCGGCGGGTGGAAGGCGAAGTCCATTCCCAATTCAGTCTTAGCGTCTATCGGATTCGCGATTTTGGAAGGATACGTTATCACCCGATTCTACTTGACCATGATGAAGGCTTTCTTCGGCGAACCGGATCCTGGGAATCTGACCTTCTGGTACTATTCACAGTTGGAGGCGGTGATAGCTAACCCATTAACACCCATCTTGTGGATTTTCGTGCCGTGCGTCATCGGAGCGGTCATTGGCGCATTCGTAAGAGCCAAGAAGCAATGGAGGTGACAAAATTGCCGGAACAAAATCTGATGGACAACGTAGAGTTTGCCGAAAATCCAATGCCGCGCTGCCCAGTCGTCCTACTCATTGATACGTCCGGCTCGATGGCGGTAGGCAATCGAATTGAGATAATCAACGATGCTATGGACGAGTTCATGAGAAACGTGACTAGCGATACCCAAACCTCGCTGTCGGCGGAGATAGCGCTGGTAACGTTCAGCCACGAAGTCCGATCAATCGAATTCGCGTCGGCGGATTCGTTCTCGCCCCAAAGGTTGAGTGCTTACGGCGGAACCAAGATGGCCTTGGCCGTGCATACCGCGCTGGATATGCTCGACAGCCGCAAGAGAGCCTACCGCGAGAATGGCGTATCCTACTATCGTCCAATACTGATGCTCATAACGGACGGCTTCCCTGAACACGACACGCCGGAAGAAATAGAAGACGCCCGCAGTAGGCTCATGGCCGAGGAAGAAAGTCGCAGCGTGGCGTTCTTCGCCTTTGGAATAGAAGATGCGGATATAGAACGCATTTCCCAAATAACTCCCCCGAACAGGCCAGCCAGGAACATAGGCGACGCCTCACAGGTCAGCGGCATATTCCAGTGGCTGTCCAACTCCATCGCCAAAATATCCGCCTCGAATCCCGGCGAACGCCTGAGGCTTGATCCGGTTGACGATTATCTTGACTACTAGATCATGGCGCGCGGTAGCCGTTTCCGAAGTGGGCGCGGCCCATGTCCGGGATGATGTCGTCTGCCAGGATGCCTGCGGTCATGTCGCTAGTTCGTCCGCCCTCATCGCCTGCGTCGCGGATGGCGCGGGATCCGCGAGTCATTCAGCGTTGGGGGCTCAAGCCGCGGTTGACGAATTCATTGACAAGTCCATAGAGTTGCGGAACAGTGATATGACGCCTGCCGATATAGCTCGTCAAGCTTTCTATGCGTCGCGTAACGCGGTAATCAATATTTCGGAAGGCCGCCCGCGTCGTTACGCTACGACACTATTGGGTTTGATCGCGTTTGAATACGGATGGGCCGCCGTACAGATAGGGGACGGCGCTATCGTAGTGGATGGCCGCTTGGCGATAGAATCCTCCCATTCTGGCGAGTACGTAAACGAAACCGTATTCATAACCAACTTGGACGCTGAACCCGATACTGCCTGCGGAACGGACAGCTTGGATCGCGTCGCTATGATTACGGATGGTCTGGAGGGTGTCGCGCTCGCGCCGGACGAAAGCGGTCACATACAACCCTACCACCGCTTCTACGAACCATTGTATCGGTGGTTTGAGGATGTTGACCTATCGGACGCGGATCATAATTTACGTGAGTTTCTAACCTCCGAGCGTCTGCGCTCCAGAACTCAAGATGATGTGACCCTACTTCTTGCGATGCGCTGATATGGCGGTTTACAAACGCGGAGATGACAGTCCGATAGAACTCGGCCGCAGGATTGGCGGCGGCGGCGAGGGGGATATCTATGAGGTTTCCTCCCTACCTGACCTCGTTGCCAAGATATGGGCTAATCCCGATGCGCCCCGCGTCCGCAAGATGCAGGTTCTGTTGAGTCATCCGCCCCGAATATCTCCCAGGGTCCGGGAAAAGATAGACATTGCATGGCCCACCGACGCTCTATATGGCCATGATGACGCGATGGTCGGCTATCTGATGCCGAAAGTATCTCTAGACGATTACCGAGAGTTAGTGAACTATGCCTTTCCCGTAACCAGAAGGCGCATTGAAGAACGACGAGGGACGGAGTTCAGCAAGGAAGATGTTCTCGATATAGCCCGCAATCTGGCGGGTGTATTCCTTCGCCTTCATTCAGATACTTATCTGATTGGAGATGTCAACCGCGCCAACTTCCTCGTTGATATGAACGGCCGGATATTTGTAATAGACATTGATTCGATGCAGGCGCGCGACCCTGATACTGGGGAAATTCACCGCTGCGTGGTTGGCACGGATGACTTCACTCCCCCGGAACTGGCTGACAGGGGTAGGCATTGAGTATTTCAGGTATATTCATGGTAGATGATCTTCATTTCAGGCGGAGGTTCGGGCCATGGCTCAGGGAGAAGCCAGACTCTCTTCCACAGTCTCCCACGGCTCAGCAGACGTCTCAGCCAACTCATGCCCAATCGCAACACGCTGACTATTCGCTCAGGCGCGCTTCGATGGTTCTGAGCCAACGCCTTCGGCGGCGCTCTGAGTCGTCCGGGGGCTATCCCTCGGTCGTCAGCGTCTTCGACTCGACTGCCATACGCCAGCGTCCACAGCGTCGCCACAGACAGCGCCAACCAGTGTCGCGACACCCTCTCAGGGTCGTCCCGTCTGGTCTTGTCCCACCTAAAGCCCACCGACTTCAGCGCTCTGAAGCCCGTCTCTATCCAGAACCGAAGTCCGTACCAGCACACTCCCGCGCTGGCAACCGACATATCGGTCATCACTATCCAGGGTTCATCCTGTCGTTTGTCCCAGACCACTATCATAGTCCCCCGACGCCGTTTGCCGGGCGCTCTGAAGGCGGTTCCCTCGCCAACGTAGGCGTAGCCCGGCCCCGGAGCCAACATCCTCGCCTGAACACGGGTTCCTCCATCGGGACAGAACACCGTGTTGATGGACTGGCGAACGTAGGGATGGAAGCCCAAAGAGACTATCTTGTCCCACAGCCTCGGGCTTCTCAGACCGCGGTCGCACATCACCACCACAGTCATCTCTTTGGGAACAGCCCCGGACACCGCGCCGAGCGTCTCCACTATCGGCCTCACCCATTCGCCCGGCTTGTTGGCGGCCATCACGCGCCAGGCGACCGGGATCGCGCAACCGCGATAGACCACGCTTATCACCAGCGCGCTGAGTTTGTCTCCCTTCATCGTCGGGTCTATGGCCAGAGCCAGCGTGTCCGAACGCCACAACGACAGAACCCATCTCATCAGTGGCGCGAAGCACGCGCTCACCTCCACCTGTGTCATACACGGATTGGAGCGGTCCGCTCCGTCGTACAGCCACTCTCTGAGATACTGGCGCATCGTGTTGAAACTCGCCACGAACGAGAGCGCGGTCGCCACCGCGTTCTGACAGCCACTGCCCGCCAGTATCGCGCCGCATACCCAAAGAGCCAGTCCCTTGCGCTGGGACTCTCTGAGATGAGGCATATAGTGTTGTATGGTCTGGCTCATCTGGTAACATTCGGATGGGAGGCGCATGGCGATCTGTGGCAACCTTTCTGTGTGGTAACCGAAAAGATGCCACAAAGCTATGCGCTTTCCAAGTTCTTATACCTATTTCATACTTTGCCTACCCCTGTCAGCCCGGAACTGGTGGGGAAGGTGTTTAGAGACTTTGACCGGGTTGAGAACCACGATCTATTCGGATTGGCGGTTTTGATATTCGAACTCCTGATGAACGGCGTTCACCCCTACGACCCCATTGACCAGACTGGTTCGCAGGTTTCGGGCCAGATGCGATTGGACAACATCAAGCGCGGGCATTCTCCCTACGCCAGCCTTGATCCAGTGCAAGCCCTGGCAATAAGCCATCTCGAATATATCCCCGACCCGGAAGTTCGTCGTTCAAGGCGTGATAGGCTGATGGCCGAGATAGGCTTGGCCGCGACCGCCGATTTCGACACTATTTTGCATACGCGGTTAGAACCCTGGCTAGACTTGCCCCTCGAGTTGAGAAATTTGTTTGTCCCCGCCTTCGCAGATAGCGGGCGGGACAGGCCCAGTGCCAGGGAGTGGATAGAAGCGATAGACCGAGTTCTACGAGATATACGGTTACAGGTGCCGGCCGCCGCCACTGGTACGCCACCACCAACTCAACCCACTTCCCAATCTGCGCGATCCATGGGGTCCCTACACCCAAGATCACCGGCCCCGACACCAGCGCCAAGCCCAACATCCACCGGGTCGGTCCCCGTCCCAGACTGGCTCTATTGGGTGTCTGCGGTAGCCGGATACGGGGCATTGATACCCCTCTTCTCCTTCAGCGAATTCAATCCCTGGTGGTGGCTGGGGCTGACGCTGTTGTCGGGGTTACTCCTTTACTTTCCCTGCAAGAGATTGTTCCAACGGCCAATCACCCCAATACGCTGGATCCTGCTTGTCGTCGCTTTGATAGTCACCGCCAGTATGTCGCTGAATTTGATCGGAGCGGCCACGCGCGTCTGGCCCTGGTGGTTGTGGCTGGGGACTGGCCTGGGAGTGGTATTCGTCTTGCTGGTTCCAGCCAGAGGTCGGTTTCTCGGGTTACTCCGAAGTCCCAGCGCTTGGCTACGCTGGATTACTATTGGCGCGGTGGCGCTGTTCGGCATTTTCATCATATCCGCGACATCCTCAGCGCTTATTGATGAGCAGGCGGTAGCCGAATGGTTGAACCTCTCCAACGACGGGCCGGATGGAAGCACAATCGTCTATGATTCTATTCTCGCGCTTATAGTCGGCGGCGCATACTCAATCCTGAGCGGAGATGACGAAAGCTCCCAGGTTCCTCCCCCACCTCCACCCCTCAACACGCCGATTCCTCCACCCGCCGCCATGCTGGAGCCCACGCCCACGCCCGTCTCTGCTCTCCCTGCGCTCACCCCTTTCCCAACTGCCACGCTGGAAACGCAATCAGCGCCGGCGCCGACTTTCACGCCGAACCCTGCGCTCACTCCCACACCGACGCCAATCCTCACTCCGAATCCTACATACACGCCTACGCCCGCTCCCAGCCCTACCGTCATCCCCACGCCCACCAACACCCCAAGACCGCTCCCCACTCCGTTTCCTATAATCCATGAAGAGATATATGTCCTCGTGACAGAGGGCGGCGGCCCTGTGGAAGTCACGTTAGATTGGAACTACGCCGCCTATGGAGACGCGATCCCGTTTCCCACAAGCGGCGGTTCCGCCAACCTGTCCTTCTCTCCCATCAGACATTCGCCGGACAAAGCCGTCTTCGCCTTGGAAGCCAAGGACGACCCTCACGTTGGCAATGGCGTCGCCATGATTCGCCTGGCCAACGCGGATGAAACCATCCAATACACCATAGTGGTCGAAGTTCTGGACGCTGGCGAAACCCCCACTCCAACCGTGACTCCGACGCCCACCCTCACTCCCACGATAACCCCGACGCCGATTCCAACGCCGACCCCCACTCCAACCGCTACCCCCACCGTGACTCCATTCCCAACGGTTACTCCCACCGTAACGCCGACGCTCACGCCTACGGTCACGCCGACCCCGACCCTTATCCCACTTCCCAATCTTTCCTTAGAGACATTCAGCCTATGCGTCGAGCGCATGGCGTGTTGGCCGGAAACGCCGAACGAAGAGTCTGTTTCTGGAAGTCTTAGGGTGAGCGTTACCTGGAGAGTGGCCAATATCGGAGGCGGTCCGACCCAAAGCCATACTGACCTGAGATTCTACGCCGATGGCGATTACCATGAAGGAGAATACTTGGGCTACGCCTTTGACATACCAATCCTCAATCCCGGAGAATCCGTTGGACAAAGTAACCAGACCCTTGAGAGGCCGGATAGCGCATGGCCCCTGGACTTTAGTCTGATAGGCGGCAACACCATCATCGCGATAGTGGATATGCAGGATAGAGTCCAGGAAATCGGCGATGATTGCAGAAATCTGAAAGTGTACAGAGACAGATTCTCCGCCAGGAAATCACAATGCGATAACGTTAGGTATATTGGTAACTTGCCATTCTTCCCTACACCTACTCCCACGCCGGTCCCGACAATCACGCCGACTCCAACTCCCGGTCCCTGACGCCGGAGACGCCCCATGGAATACGACAAGCTCAGCAAACGCCTCTTCGCCGCCTGGTACGACCTGCTCAACTCCGGCGTCGAGTCCCGCGTCGTCCCGTATCGCAGGCTCACCGCCGGCCTCAGCCTCGGCAGAACCCTCGAAATCGGTGGAGGCACCGGCGCCAACATCCCGTTCTATCCTCCGGGCGTCCGGCTCATAACCGTCGAACCCAACCCACACATGGCCCGCCGCTTCATCAGGATGTCCGAAGAACGCCACGCCGACGCCACGGTCATATCCGCCATAGGCGAAAAACTCCCCTTCGCCGACGCCACATTCGACAGCGTAGTAACCACCCTCACCCTCTGAATGGTCAAAGACCTCGATCTCGTCGTGAGCGAGATACGCCGAGTTCTCCGTCCCGGAGGCCAATTCCTCTTCTACGAACACGTCATATCCCAGAACAAAAGGGTAGGGCGGCTTCAGACCCTCGCCAACCCCATCTGGAAATTCGCCACCACCGGCTGCAACCTAGACCGCGACATAGAGGCCGCCATCCGCGCCGCCGGCTTCCAGCGCGTAGAACTCCGCCGCTTCACCCTCTCCGTCGGCCTCCCCCTCACCATCCCCAACATAGTTGGCATAGCCCACGCCTGAATCAAGCCACCCTTCCAAAAACGACCCCCCTGACTACTCCGACTTCGGGAGAGGGCACTCTCAGCGCGCTTGTCATCAGGGGGGAACCTTTGGACTGATAGTAGCGCACAGGCACTGACGCCGCAAGCCGACGCTCAGGAAAAGACGATTGCAACAGTACCCCATCGTCATTCCCGCGAAAGCGGGAATCCACACGCTACGGCGCTATGAATCTGGAAAATCGAAAGCCCCTGCCTTAGCGATTCGCTTGACAGCGTTACTCCCATCCGATAAATTCCGTTTCGGACTCTGCACAAGTCTAACCGACAGACTCGCTTCGCGTGAGCTGAGACGAGGGGTGTCGCATTACGCGCCCCCTCTAAGGTTCACGCGGGTCAGTCGGTAACTTGTGCAGAGTAGCCACATCCCAAGCCTGGAGGGGGTTACTAATGAAAGCCAAGTTAACCGTAGGTCTAATCGCAGTCACCGTTCTTGTCATAGGACTTGCGTGTTCATCTGGATTGTCTGAATCCGAGGTGGTTCAACTCATTCAACAACATTCCACCCCCGGCCCACAGGGTGAAACCGGTCCGCAGGGTGAACGCGGAGAACCGGGTCCACGGGGAGAGCCGGGTACACAGGGACTCCAAGGAGATCAAGGCGAACGTGGCCCGCAGGGCGAACCGGGTCCACAGGGTGAATCAGGCCCACGGGGTGAACCGGGTCCACAGGGTGAGCAAGGGTCTCAAGGTGAGCAAGGCGACCCTGGTAAGCAGGGGCCGAGAGGCCAACAAGGCGCGCGCGGTCCTCAAGGTCTTCAAGGTGAGAAGGGAGACAAAGGTGAACCCGGTAAGTCTGTTACTGTCCTGCCCACACCTGTCCCGCCAGCCCCTGCGGCAACTGCTGTCCCTCCAGCGCCAGCGCAAACACCGGTTCCACCAACGCCAGCCGGGGTTTCATCTTCCGACAGAGACACGCTAATTACACTCTACAACGCCTTGGACGGGCCGAACTGGGACGATAGCGAAAATTGGCTGACCGACGCTCCGATTGGAGAATGGTACGGCGTCAATGTTAGTAACGATGGTCGCGTCAGTTATTTGAGCCTTGGAGCAAATAACCTGAGAGGTGAAATACCTCCCGAGATCGGGAATCTGACCAATCTGGAATACCTTGGACTCTGTTGCAACAAGATAACGGGTAAGCTACCTCCTGAAATCGCCAACCTCTCCAGATTGGAGCATCTGCACCTCTCAAGTACCTTCTTGGTGGAACTAACCCCTGAGATTGCTAAATTGGCCAACTTGGAGGATCTGGATATGAGTAGTAGCCGGTTGGAAGGTGAGATACCCGCCGAAATCGGCAACCTGAGTTTTCTGGAGTCATTGAGTCTGTCTGGAAACAGGCTGAGTGGAAAAATACCGCCAGAACTGGGCAACTTGGAATTTCTCAGATACCTGCGTCTCTCAGACAACGAACTGGAGGGTGAAATACCTCCCGAACTCGGTGGCCTGACATATCTTGAGATGTTGTACCTGTCCGACAATAAACTTACGGGATGCTTGCCAAGTGCTTGGCAAGAGATCGAAAGTAACGATCTCGGACAATTGGGCCTGAATTACTGCGACCCGTAGCTGCCAGAGACACAGACCTCCATAAGAATCATCCCATACGCCTGCATATCAGAATCGCCCTCAGGGTCTTTTCATTATTGGTGGACGGGGTTAGCCCCCACGAGTCTGAGCGGTATGTCAGGACGTGCCGCGTTTCTTCTCAGCGCCGCGGCAATGTTTCTGTTCGCTCGATTCGGCATACCTGCGCCATGTGAGGCCAGTCGGTGTATCCACTCAGCGTCTGTGATGTCCATATAGCCCTGCTCTCAACACGACCCGACCTCTTGCCAGCGCGCTCATACGATGGAGGTTCTCTGTCCAACCATACCGCTTCGATGTCTTCAAGCAGACTCTTCTGGTTTCCCTTGACTACGAAGTAGCAGTCCCCCCTTTTGAGACTATCGTCTCACAGTCGCGTCTCTGGGTGAACTGTGCGTCCCCGGTCACCACTCGACCGCTTATGTCCATATCCTCAGGCAATCGTCTCAAGGCCCCCAGTTCGCCTCCCTTATTCTCGACCGACTGCTGGCCGACCACCACTCCACTCTGATGGCTGAACACCGATACCAGGTGAACTCCAGGAACCTGTTCTCCGTGTATACCGCCTAAACTCTTGCCGTCTACGGCTATCGCCTCGGTCTCGTTCAGACCGTTCTGCTTCATCCACTCTCCCAATATCCTCTCGAACTCGTCTCTGTCCAATCTCTTGAACACCCTGTTGGGATACCTCCGTCCCTGTCTTCCACGTGGGGCAGGAACTCCGTCCAATGCTTCTCTCAATGTCATGGCCTCTGGCACTCTCCCGTGTTTTGACCATGATTGCACTCTTTCCTGGAAAATGAAAAGACCATGCTCCTCAGTCGGTGTTTTTCGATTATTCAGACCGAGGTTTCTCAGGGCGGTCGTCCAGGTTCAGAGACTCGATCATATATTGATGTTTATATCGTACAGGTGGGGTTTCAGGTGAGTTTCCAAGTGGGACAAGTGGCGGGTCACGTGGAAAGTGACCTGTAATCACCTGTTGTTAGCTATGGACAGAAAATTTTTCGGTTGGTGAAGTCATTGTTGATAAATTCCGATTTATGTGAGAGCCAGGGCGCTTGCCGGTTGTTGACCAGAGATATACTAGCATGAACGTTCTATTGAAGTCAATAGTAATCGGAGACGCGGAACCTGTATCAGTTTGGCCGGTAGGGGAGTCACCCCCATCCTAGCCTTCCCCCATCAAGGGCTGACAGGGGTAGGCAAAGTATGAAATAGGTATAAGAACTTGGAAAGCGCATGGTCTTGTGGCATCTTTTTGGTACCAAACAGAAAGGTTGCCACAGATCGCCATGCGCCTCCCAACCGAATGTTACCAGATGAGCCAGACCATACAACAGCATATGCCTCACCTCAGAGAGTCCCAGCGGAAGGGACTGGCTCTGTGGGTATGCGGCGCGATACTGGCGGGCAGCGGCTGTCAGAACGCGGTGGCGACGGCGCTCTCGTTCGTGGCGAGCTTCAACACGATGCGCCAGTATCTCAGAGAGTGGCTGTACGACGGAGCGGACCGCTCCAATCCATGTATGACACAGGTGGAGGTGAGCGCGTGTTTCGCGCCACTTATGAGATGGGTTCTGTCGTTGTGGCGTTCGGACACGCTGGCTCTGGCCATAGACCCGACGATGAAGGGAGACAAACTCAGCGCGCTGGTGATAAGCGTGGTCTATCGCGGCAGCGCGATCCCGGTCGCCTGGCGCGTGATGGCCGCCAACAAGCGCGGCGAATGGGTTATGCCGATGATGGAGACGCTCGACGCGGTGTCTGAGGCTGTTCCCAAGGAGATGACTGTGGTGGTGATGTGCGACCGCGGTCTGAGAAGTCCCAGGCTGTGGGATAAGATAGTCTCTTTGGGCTTCCATCCCTACGTTCGCCAGTCCATCAACACGGTGTTCTGTCCCGATGGAGGAACCCGTGTTCAGGCGAGGATGTTGGCTCCGGGGCCGGGCTACGCCTACGTTGGCGAGGGAACCGCCTTCAGAGCGCCCGGCAAACGGCGTCGGGGGACTATGATAGTGGTCTGGGACAAACGACAGGATGAACCCTGGATAGTGATGACCGATATGTCGGTTGCCAGCGCGGGAGTGTGCTGGTACGGACTTCGGTTCTGGATAGAGACGGGCTTCAGAGCGCTGAAGTCGGTGGGCTTTAGGTGGGACAAGACCAGACGGGACGACCCTGAGAGGGTGTCGCGACACTGGTTGGCGCTGTCTGTGGCGACGCTGTGGACGCTGGCGTATGGCAGCCGAGTCGAAGACGCCAATGAGCGTGGGATAGCCCCCGGACGACTCAGGTCTCCGCCGAAGGCGTTGGCTCAGAACCATAGGAGCGCTCCTGAGCGAATAGTCAGCGTGTTGCGGTTGGGCATGAGTTGGCTGAGACGTCTGCTGAGCCGTGGGAGACTGTGGAAGAGAGTCTGGCTTCTCCCTGAGCCATGGCCCGAACCTCCGCCTGAAATGAAGATCATCTACCATGAATATACCTGAAATACTCAATGCCTACCCCTGTCAGCCCATCAAGGGGGAAGGGAATTTCCTCGCCACAGGCAACGCCGACTAAGTTGGTACAGCATCGGAGACGCCGCTCATGATTGGGCGATTTGGTTCCAGGTTTCTTTGAGTTGGAAGCTGACGGAGGGGTCGGTTTCGAGGTTGGAGACGTATTGGTGTATGAATTCGGTGGTGTCTCTTATCAGACGGAGGTAGTAGAGGAGGGTGCGGTCAACGCCGTTGAGGATTAGCTGGCAGCCGTGGGTGGCGGCGACGCGCCGGATGTCGGGGTCGAATTCGGAGTAGCCGGGACGGTCGTGGGTGGTGAGGATGTAGAATCTGCGGACTGCGGTGGCTTGGAATTTCTGGTATGAGTCCTGGATCATGCCGGAGGTTATGGGGATGTTGCGCTTGATTTCGTAGCCCTCGAACAGGACGCCTTCGGAGTCCATGATGTGGATGTCGCCTATGAGGTTGGTGCGGCTGTCGGCGGCGGTGTGGCTCTCCAGGGGGAGAACGCGGCAGCCTTTGTATCTGTCGAGTTCCTTGGTGAGTATGGTCAGGATGGCGTGGATGGCTAGAACGGGCAGGCGGGCGGCTCCCTGTGCCTGGACGCTGTGATGTTGGTTTATCTTGGCGGCGGCTTGGGAGACGGAGAGGTTGACCGGCCGGGATAGGTTGAGGTTGGCGTTTCTGTCTCGGAATTCTATCAGGCCCAGGAATATACGAATGAGCGTGTCCTGGGGCGGCAGGTCGTGGTTCTGAACTCCGTCAACCAGGCTTAGGAATGCGTTTTTGACTCTGACCGGGCGTATGCTGCCCGGGTAGTCGAGGTTGTAAGGAACGGACTGTTCAAGAGACCTTGTGAGCCATCCCGATTCGCTCATGGAGGGGAAGGTCATGTCTTTCATAAAGGGGGTGACTTCCGAAGTGTCCAGACTTCTGCCGCTGAATCCGCCTTCCATTTGCGCTTGGTGCAGTCGGATGTCCTGATCGGGGTCCAGGGTCTTCTTCAGGAGAAGGGTAATGAGGACGGTCAGCACAGCGCGGTTTCCGTCCTGACGGTCTATGATGGTCTGGCAATCCTGTGCGTATTGCGATTCCAGAGTGGGCGGTTGGGCTTCGCTGTCGTACAGAGACAGGGCTTGTTCGTACAGGTTGTTTAGCGTGTCGCGGGGGTTCATATTTCGGCGTCTCTTTCGGACAAGATAGTTTCTATGCGTGCTGTCGCCGAGTCGCAGTAGGCGGGGCTGATGTCTATGCCGATGGAGGTTCGGTCTTCCAGAAGGGCGGCGACGGACGTTGAACCGCTGCCTAGGTAGGGGTCTAGGACGCAGCCGCCGGGCGGGGATAGAAGGCGGATTATCTCGCGGATGACGGCGACGGGGAAGATGGCGGGGTGTCCGTTGCCGGGGAGGCTTTCGACGGGGCTTTCGATGATGTCTTTCTTCATGCGCTGGCCGGAGATTCGGATGATGGTGAAGCCGTCGCGCTCGATGTGCATCTTGCGCCCGCCGTCCTGTCCGCCGTAAGCGGGGGCGTGTATGCCGCGAATCTTCATTCTGAAGCTGTGGATGTCGCCGTTTCTGACGTCCTGGATAACCTGATCCAGGGCCATGTGGGCGGATGCGCGTTGTTGGGCGGTCAGGTCGGAGGTCTCGATGAGGTCTCTGTACCTGCTTCCGAGTTTGCGAGTGGGTTTGCTGCGGCGCGCCTTTTCTTTGTCGGGCTGAAAGGCGGCGCGGTCATAGTAGTATTGGCCGCCGAGCGCGAAGTGGAAGAAGGGTTCGGCGCTGTTGGTGAGGCGGCGTTGAAATTGGTGAGGGGTTGGGTTTCGCTTTATCCAGGTTATATCGTTGACTAGCCGGAGGCCGAGTTCGTCTATGACCCTGATGGCGAATCTGTAAGGGACGAGGCGGAGGCTGCCGGCGACTATCTTGTCGCCCATGTTGTACACGATGTTTCCGGTGGGTTTCATCACGCGCGTAATCTGGCGCAGGGTTTGGATGATGTTGTCGAGGTATTCGTCCACGCCGCTTTCGTTGCCCAGACCGAGGGATGAGTATTCGCGCTGCTGGAAGTAGGGGGGCGAGGTGATTACCAGGTCAATGGACCGGTCGGGGATGTTGGGTATGATGTCGCGGTTGTCGCCGCAGAGGATTTGGTGGTTGGAGTCGAGGCGTACCGCGCCGTTACGCGGACGTGAATGAGATTTGGGTGTCTGGAGGGCGTCGAGCATTTTCGTCCCGTTGGTGAGGGCGGGCAGTTTCAGGTTCATCTGAATGGGTCTGGATGGCTTTTCAGTGGACATGGGAAACGCTATGCTGTCTGCTGTGGGTCTATCAAGGCGCGGGGGGTTGACGATTCTTCAGGTGAATCCGCAATCGGCTACGATAGCTCACTCTCTTTGCCGACATACTTGTCACGCATTTCCTTAAACTCATCAAGCGTGACCCGCTCGAAATGTTCGCGTAGGATTCTCTGAGCTTCTTGAGGGTTGACCATCATCATCTCTCCTGTAAGGCTTCGTGATCACGCCAGACGCGCCGGATGCAGGCAGCAGGGTTGCGAATATGATGATAGAACTTATATGCTGTTGGTGTCAAGTAGAATGTGAAGGACTTTGGAGGAAATTCGATGGCTGACGATAGTATCGAGACTGTTTTGGTTACGGGGGCTTCGGCGGGGATTGGGAGGGTTACTTGTCTGTGGCTGGCGGAGAGGGGGTATGTGGTGGTGGGGACGAGTAGGGAGTTGGGGAGGCTGGGGGGGTTGTTTGATGACGCGGAAGGGCGCGGGTTGCGGGTTTGGGGGGTGGAGTTGGATGTTAATTCGGATGAGTCGGTGGGGGAGGTGATGCCGGGCCTCATTGAGCAGTTCGGGGGGGTTGACGCGCTGGTGAATAACGCGGGGTTCGGGGTGTGGGGGCCCATCGAGAGTCTTTCGGTGGATGAGTTGAAGTTGCAGTTCGAGGCGAATTTCTTTGGGGCGGTTCGGATGATCCAGGCGACGCTTCCGGGGATGGTTTCGCGGGGGGCTGGGCGTATCGTGAATATAAGTTCGGTGCTGGGTCGGATCGGGACTCCTTTCAATGGGGCTTATGTTTCGAGCAAGTACGCGTTGGAGGGGCTGAGCGAGTCGCTGAGGGCGGAGGTGAAGCCTTTTGGGGTTGAGGTGTGCCTGGTGGAGCCGGGGTGGTTCGCGACGGATTTTCAGAAGAATCAGCTGAGGGCTGCGCGGGCGGATGATCCTTCGTCGGCTTACGCGCCTTATATCCGGCGTAATGATGAGCGGCATGGGCGGTTCGATCATCTGGCGGCTGACCCTATCAAGGTGGCGCGGGTTATCGAGAAAGCCATCGGGGCGCGGAGGCCGTCGTTCAGGTATCCGGTGAGCGCGGAGGCGTGGGCGGTGTCGGTGGGGAACCGGGTTCTGCCGGAGCGGGTGAAGAATGCGCTGTTGTCGCGGGTTACGATGGGGTGAGGGAGTGGTTAGTGGCCAGTGGTTGGGTTTCACCCCCATCCTAGCCTTCCCCCGTCGAGGGGCTGACAGGGGTAGGCAAAGTACGAAAGAGGTATAAGAGCTTGGAAAGCGCATGGTCTTGTGGCATCTTTTTGGTACCAAACAGAAAGGTTGCCACAGATCGCCATGCGCCTCCCATCCGAATGTTACCAGATGAGCCAGACCATACAACACTATATGCCTCATCTCAGAGAGTCCCAGCGCAAGGGACTGGCTCTTTGGGTATGCGGCGCGATACTGGCGGGCAGTGGCTGTCAGAACGCGGTGGCGACCGCGCTCTCGTTCGTGGCGAGTTTCAACACGATGCGCCAGTATCTCAGAGAGTGGCTGTACGACGGAGCGGACCGCTCCAATCCGTGTATGACACAGGTGGAGGTGAGCGCGTGCTTCGCGCCACTTATGAGATGGGTTCTGTCGTTGTGGCGTTCCGACACGCTGGCTCTGGCCATAGACCCGACGATGAAGGGAGACAAACTCAGCGCGCTGGTGATAAGCGTGGTCTATCGCGGTTGCGCGATCCCCGTCGCCTGGCGCGTGATGGCCGCCAACAAGCCGGGCGAATGGGTGAGGCCGATAGTGGAGACGCTCGGCGCGGTGTCCGGGGCTGTTCCCAAAGAGATGACTGTGGTGGTGATGTGCGACCGTGGTCTGAGAAGCCCGAGGCTGTGGGATAAGATAGTCTCTTTGGGATGGCATCCCTACGTTCGCCAGTCTATCAACACGGTGTTCTGTCCTGACGGAGGAACCCGTGTTCAGGCGAGGATGTTGGCTCCGGGTCCCGGATATGCCTACGTCGGCGCGGGAACCGCGTTCAGAGCTCCGGGCAAACGGCGTCGGGGGACTATGATAGTGGTCTGGGACAAACGACAGGCAGAACCCTGGATAGTGATGACCGATATGTCGGTCGCCAGCGCGGGAGTGTGCTGGTATGGACTTCGGTTCTGGATAGAGACGGGCTTCAGAGCGCTGAAGTCGGTGGGCTTTATGTGGGACAAGACCAGACGGGACGACCCTGAGAGGGTGTCCAGACACTGGCTGGCGCTGTCTGTGGCGACGCTGTGGACGCTGGCCTACGGCAGCCGAGTCGAAGACGCCAATGAGCGTGGGATAGCCCCCGGACGACTCAGGTCTCCGCCGAAGGCGTTGGCTCAGAACCATAGGAGCGCTCCTGAGCGAATCGTCAGCGTGTTGCGGTTGGGCATGAGTTGGCTGAGGCGGCTGCTGAGCCGTGGGAGACTGTGGAAGAGAGTCTGGCTTCTCCCTGAGCCATGGCCCGAACCTCCGCCTGACATGAAACTCATCTACCATGAATATACCTGAAATACTCAATGCCTACCCCTGTCAGCCCGTCGAGGGGGAAGGGATTTTTTCCTTTGGCTGCCCTTGTGAGATTGTCGAGGGAGAGGGGATATTCGCGCGACGGGAGGGATGGGCAGGATGGGGCGGATGGGTGTACACTTGGGGGGCCAAGGCGGCTGGGCGGTCGCTGTTCCGGCGTGAGCCGGGATAGAGGAAAGTCCGAGCTTCACCGGACAAGGATGCCCGCTAACGGCGGGGCGGGGCGACCCGACGGAAAGCGCCGCAGAGATATACCGCCCGCGCGGGGCAGGTGGTTAGGCGATCTCGCTCGACAGGGTGAGAGCCCGCTGAATCCGCTTGCCGCGCCGCGCGGGTAAGGGTGGAAAGGTGAGGTAAGAGCTCACCGCTTCGCTGGCAACAGCGGGGGTCCAGGCAAGCCCCATCCGAAGCAAGGCCGAATAGAGGGAGTTACGGGTGTCCGGCTCATCCCCGGGTTGGCCGCTAGAGCCTGTCGGCAACGGCAGGTCGAGATAGATGATCGCCGTCCGCTTCGCGGATACAGAACTCGGCTTACAGGCTGCCTTGGCGTTTAGTTTTTAGTGGTTAGTGGTCGGTGGTTAGTTTTCGGTCGCATGGTATGTATGGAAAGTGGTCGCGCTTGTAGTTGGGTTTCACCCCCATCCTAGCCTTCCCCCATCAAGGGGGAAGGGACTTATACAATCGTCTCTGCCCTCGGAAGTTCCTCTTGACGCAATGGAGGGGACGCTTTATTATTATCTAAAGAACATATATACGGTCGCTGTGAGGCGTGGAGGAGGAATTGATGGGAATGATAGAGCGCGTGGGGCGGAACGGGGTTGGGAGTGGGATAGCGGGGTGGATGTCGAGGTATTTCGGGGGTCGGAAGCGGAGGTCGGATAACGCGGCGTTGGCGGTGAGGTCGTCGGAGGGGGCGATGGGGCCGTTTGGGATGTGGCCCGGCGAGGATGAGGGTGAGTTGGATGGTGGGTACGCGAGTTATTTCTTCACGTCGGCGCCGGTGTACGCGGCTGTGAAGCTGAGGGCGGACGCGGTGGCGCGGCCGGGTCTGAAGGTGTACCGGGTGAGCGCGGTGAATGGGCAGTCGCGCAGGGAGTGGGTCGGGTACGACCATCCGGCGCAGGCGCTTCTGGACAGGGTGAATCCGCACTGGACGGGCGGCGACCTGTGGCGGGCGACTGAGACGTACCTGAATCTGTGGGGCGAGGCGTACTGGGCGGTTGAGCGGGATGAGTCGGGCGCTCCGTTCGAGTTGTGGCCGCTGCGTCCCGACAGGGTGCGGGTCGCGCCGGACGAGCGGGAGTACATCCGGGGGTACGTCTATACCGGGCCTTCGGGGGAGCCGGTGGGTTTCGCGCCGGACGAGATGGTGCGGCTGCGCTATTTCAATCCGCTGAACGAGTATGAGGGACTGTCGCCTATCAGGCCGGCGCGGCTGTCGGTGGACATGGGAAGGGACGCGCTGCTGGGGAATCGGTCGGGTATCGGGAACGAGGCCGCGCCCGGGGTCGTTTTCGAGGTGCCGGAGGCGCTCAGCGAGGCGGAGGTGGAGGCGCTCTATCGGAAGTGGGAGTTGCGGCACGGCGGACCGAAGAACAAGATGAGGCCGGCGATCATGGGCGGAGGGATGAAGGCGTCGCAGGTGGGGTTTTCTCCGAAGGATATGGAGTACCTGAATACGCTGCGCTGGACGGTGGAGGACGTGGCGCGGGCGTTCAATGTGCCGAAGCCTCTGCTGCATGACCTGGAGAGGGCGACTTACGCGAATATCGAGACGACGCGGCGGATGTTCTGGGAGACGTGCGTGGTGCCGGAGCTGCGGTTCTTCGAGGAGGTTCTGCGGGAGCGTCTGTTGCCGATGTTCGGGGAGCCCGGGCTGACGGCGGAGTTCGATACGTCGAATATCGAGGCTCTGCGGGAGTCGGAGACGGAGCGGGCGAGGCGGATAACGATGTACGTGTCGGCGGGGGTGATGACGGTGGAGGAGGCGCGGGGGGAAGTGGGGTTGTCAGAATCAGGATTTGCGGGATTGACAGGATGTTCAGGATAGATGTCTGAGTGCGGGGAATGAATGGGTATCCCACTCATCTCTGCATCCTGTTCATCCCTGATTCTGATTATTGGATTTGTCGGGGTTGAAGATTCTTTTGTATTGGAGTCTGGTGGAGCCGAAGTTTAGCAGGAGTCCGATTTCGAGGTTGTAAACCCGGACGTAGTTTCTGACCTGGGCGATGTGGATGTCCTCGAGGGCAGAGAGGGCTTTCAGTTCGACTATGACGCGGTTGGCGACGATGAAGTCGGCTCGGCAGGTGCCTACTTCAATACCGTCGTAGTAGATTGGCTGGTCCACTTCTCTGCCGAAATGGAGTCCGGCTCTATCCATTTCGATGGCGAGGCATCTTTGGTAGATGACTTCCTGAAAGCCGTTGCCGAGGGCGCTGTGGACTTTCATGGCGCAGCCGATGATTTGGTAGGTGAGTTGGTCTTGGATCATTTGTCAGAATCAGGATTTGCGGGATGGTCTGTGGTCTTTTTGTCAGAATCAGGATTTGCGGGATTGTAGGATATTCAGGATATGTCTTGTGGGCGTGGCGTTTTGGTTATCCTGTGTATCTTAGCATCCTGTGTATCCTGATTCTGATAGTGGGATGGGGTTGGCTGTTGGCTGGGCGCTTTTGTCAGAATCAGGATTTTCGGGATTATAGGATGTTCAGGATATGACGCGGCCTATCATGGGTATCTTAGCATCCTGTGTATCCTGATTCAGATGGTGGATTGGCCTTCGTCTAGCGAGTTCTTCCATTAGTTCGTGAATGTCTATCAAATTCACCCTCTTGTTCTGGGAATCTGTGTTTCGATAGCACAGAAATGGACTGTATCCCCGGAAGCGCATGAATCCTGTTTTCCCATTTCACCGAATCGAGTTGGATGTGTCCGGGATTCTGGTAGAATCTGGGCTGGTGGTTAGCTGCTTGTCCGAGCTTCTCAAGCAGGCGCTAGAGTATGGCACAGAACACCATGAAATGAAAGGAACTGACTGATGAAGATAACGAATGTGAAGGTGGAGATGTTTAACTGGAGGTCGGAGCCGTGGATGACGGGGGTGGGGACGACGTTCGGGGATACGCGGCAGCTTGGGATCGTTACGGTGGAGACGGATGAAGGAATCAGCGGGAACGCTTTCCTGGGGTCGTCGCGGATGGGGGCGAATCATTTCGCGCCGGGGCTGATCGAGTTCATCAAGCCGATTGTGATGGGGCGGAATCCGCAGGACATCGGGGCTATCTGGTGGGATATGTGGAAGATGAACCGGTCGGTCTCGACGTATGTTATCGGGGCGATTGATATTTGCCTGTGGGACATCAATGGGAAGATAGCGGGGCAGCCGATTCACAGGCTGCTGGGGACTTGCAAGGATTCTGTGCCGGTGTACTCGAGTACGGCGTACTGGGAGACGAAGGAGGAGTACGCGGAGGAGGCTATCCGGTTCAAGGAGATGGGCTGGACGGCGCACAAGATTCATCCGCACGGGAATCCCCAGTACGACATTGAGATATGCCAGGCGGTTCGGGAGGCGGTCGGGGACGACATGAAGCTGATGCTGGATTCGATGTGGGCGTACCAGTATGAGGACGCGATGCGGGTCGGCAGGGCGATTGAGGAGCTGAATTACTACTGGTACGAGGACCCGCTGGTGGAGGAGGATATCTACAATTACGTGAAGTTGCACCAGAAGCTGGATATTCCGATTATGTCCACGGAGTACGCGCCGGGGCGGTATTACGGAATGACGTCGTGGATTACGCAGTACGCGACGGACATCCTGCGCGGGGACGTGGCGGTTACGGGGGGGATTACGCCGATGGTGCGTCTGTGTCACCTGGCGGAGGGGTTCAACATGAAGTGCGAGATTCATCATGGGGGCAATTCGCTGAATAATGTGGCGAATCTGCATATCACGATGGCGGTTCCGAATTGCGAGTTCTTCGAGTTCTTCCCATGCACGGGGGATAATATGTACGGGCTGGTGAAGGATATTGATATGACGGGCGGGGTGGTACACGCGCCGACGGAGCCGGGGCTGGGGTACGAGATTGACTGGGAGTTGGTGAAGCGGGAGTACACGGGGACGGCGGAGTGAGGGGGGAATTAACAATTGGGAATTGGGGCGTCCGGCGCGCGGACGCCCCGTAGTACAGGGATTTGGCGGATAAGCGGGAGGTTCGAGATGCGAATTGATATAGAGGAAGCTGGGAAGCAGTTGGACAAGCTGGCGATTTACGCGCAGTTGGGGTCGAAGATCGTGATTACGAAGGACGGGGAGCCGTACGCGGAGCTTGTTCCGAGTCCTGAGTACCAGGAGAAGCGGAAGAAGAGACCGCGCAGGTTAGGCGGATGGGAGGGGAAGGTGTGGATGGCGCCGGACTTCGATGAGCCTTTGTTTGAGATACCGCTGCCCAAAGAATATCCTGATAGACCCAAGCGTGAGGACGGGGAGGGGGTGTAAAGTTGCGTCTGCTGCTGGATACCAACGCGCTGATATGGGGACTTAGAAACGATCCGACATTGAACTCCCAGGCGCGGGAGGCTATGCATGATCGCTCGAATGAGGTATTCGTGAGCGTGGCGAGCGCGTGGGAGATTTCCATCAAGAGTTCGACCGGAAAACTGGAAGCCCCCGACAACCTGGCGGAACAGATAGAAGGCGCGGGGTTCATTCAACTTCTGGTCACGTTCGAGCACGCGGAGTTGGCGGGTAGGTTGCCGCTGTATCATAGGGATCCGTTTGATCGGATGCTGGTGGCGCAGGCTCAGGTGGAGGATCTTGTTCTGGTGACGCGGGACAGGAATATAGGGTTGTACGGGGTGGAGGTTATGGGGGCGTAAGTCGGCGTCTGGAATATGAGGGGAAGCGCTCACGCCATATAACATGGTGGGAGCGCTTCCTTTTTTGTGTTGTGTCGGGTTATTGGGCGCAGAAGTCCAGTTCGAGGTCGTCGAAGTCGTTGTCCGACACGCCCTGCAAGGCGGCGGGTACGCATCCGGTCAACTGGTTGCCGTTGAGGTATATCTCTTGCAGGTTGGTCAGATTGCCGAGTTCGGGTGGGATGCTGCCGCTCAACTGGTTGTCGTGGAGGAACAGCCGTCGCAGGTTGGTCAGATTGCCGAGTTGGGACGGGATTGGGCCTGTCAAGTCGTTATGCTCGATGAGCAGATGTTCCAGGTTGGTGAGGTTGCCCAATGAGGACGGGATAGCCCCGCTCAACTGGTTGCTGTGTAGGTTCAGATATGTCAGGCGCGAGAGGTTGCCGAGTTCCGAAGGTATCGAGCCGCTCAGCCGGTTTGTGCTGAGGCCCAGCGATTTCAGGTTGGTGAGATTGCCCAGTTCGGAGGGTATCGGACCGTTCAATCCGTTGCCCCAGAGACCGAGCCAGTCCACGCGGCCTGATCTGTCCATGCCGACGCCGTGCCAGTCCCCGAGGGGTTTGTCGGTGAGCCAGTTGGTGGAGGTTGACCAGTTGAGGCCGTCGGTGGCGTTGTAGAAGGCTACGAGGGCGGCGCGGTCCTGCGGCACCGCGCAGCTATCGCCAGTCCAATAAGCGATTGCTTGCTGCCATGTTTGGAACGCATCATCGTCGGGCACGCAGAGGCCACTGTTGCGACCGACTGAGAAATGTTCAAGCGTGGTTATCGCGGTGAGGCTCTGAGGGAGAGCGCCGGTCAGCTGGTTGTCCCAGAGGGATAGCCAGTTCAAGTTGGTGAGGTTGCCGAGTTCGGACGGAATACCGCCGGTCAACTGGTTGCTGCCGAGGTCCAGTGTATTCAGATTGGCGAGGTTGCCGAGTTCGGACGGAATGGTTCCGGCCAACCCGTTATCCCAGAGGCCGAGCCAGTCGACGCGGCCTGATCTGTCCGTGCCGACGCCGTGCCAGTCCCCGAGGGGTTTGTCGGTGAGCCAGTTGGTGGAGGTTGACCAGTTGGGGCCGTCGGTGGCGTTGTACAAAGCCACCAGCGCCGCTCGGTCCTGCGGAACCGCGCAGCTGTCGGCAGTCCAGTAAGCGATTGCTTGCAGCCATGTTTGGAACGCCGTATCGTCGTCGGGCACGCAGAGGCCGTCGTTGCGACCGACTGAGAAATGTTCAAGCGTGGTTATGGCGGTGAATGTCTGGGGGACAACGCCGGTCAACCGGTTGTCCCAGAGGGATAGCCACTCCAGGTTGGTCAGGTTAGCCAATGAGGTCGGTATCGGTCCGCTCAACTGGTTCCTATCGAGGCTAAGCGATTTCAGACTGGTGAGATTGCCGAGTTCGGGCGGAATGTTCCCGCTCAACCGGTTGTGGCCGAGCTCCAACAACGTCAGGTTGGAGAGATTGCCGAGTTCGGACGGGATACTGCCCATCAATGAGTTGTTGTTGAGCCACAAGTTTTTCAGGTTGGACAGATTGCCCAGTTCGGAAGGGATATTCCCGCTTAACTGGTTGTCGCGAAGTGTCAGGTATTCCAGGTTGGACAGATCGCCTAGGTCGGAAGGAATCTGCCCACTCAACTGGTTGCCTGCGAGCCATACCTCCCAGACACGACCCGAATGGTCCGTTCCGACTCCGTACCATTCTTCGAACGGCTTGTCGGTGAGCCAGTTGGTGGAAGTTGACCAGTTGGGGCCGTCGGTGGCGTTGTAGAGGGCTACGAGGGCGGCCCTGTCCATGACTTGATCGCAGTCGGGGCCGGACCGGTAGGAAATGGCCTGGAGCCAGGCCGTGAATGTCGCGTCGGTCGGGGCGCAGAGGCCGTCGTTGTAGCCGAAGTCGAAATAATCAAGCCCGGTTATCGAGGTAAGGGTCTGTGGGAGCAGGCCGCTCAACCGGTTGCCGCGGAGAGCCAGCCTTTCCAGGTTGGAGAGATTGCCTAGTTGGGACGGGATTGGCCCGCTCAACTGGTTGCCGCCGAGGGAAATGCCGGTGACTCGTCCGTCGCCGTCCGTGGCGACGCCGTACCACAGACCGAGAGGCTCAGTGTCGCTAAGCCAATTCGTGCTGGTTGACCAGTTGGGGCCGCCGGTGGCGTTGTAGAATGTTTCCAGGATGGCCTTGTCGGCCGGGTCGGAGGCTCTGGGGGAGCAGAAGGAGAGGCCGAGTTCGGAGAAATCGTTGTGCAGTGTGTCTCCGAGAGCGTTGGGTATGCAGCCTGTCAGTTGGTTATTGCGGAGATACATCCTTCCCAGGTTGGACAGATTGCCGAGTTGGGACGGGATAGCGCCGGTCAATTGGTTGCGATGGAGGGAAAGGTATTCCAAGTTGACGAGATTGCCCAGTTCGGACGGGATTGAACCTGTCAACTGGTTGTCGTCGAGATACAACCTTTCCAGGTTGGACAGGTTGCCCAGTTCTGGCGGGATTGAACCTGTCAACCTGTTGTAGTTGAGCCACAGCGATTCCAGGTTGTACAGGTTGCCCAGTTCTGGTGGGATTGAACCTGTCAACCGGTTGTAGTCGAGTTCCAGCCATTGCAGTTTGGATAGGTTGCCCAGTTCTGGCGGGATTGAACCTGTCAACCGGTTGTGCCAGAGTCTGAGTTGGGTGACGCGGCCATCGTCGTTGGTGGTGACGCCGTGCCATTCATCAAGGGGCGCGTCGGTGAGCCAGTTGGAGTTCCATTCCCAGTTTTCGCCGTCGGTGGCGTTGTAGAGGGCTACTAGGACGGCGCGGTCGGTCTGGGGGGTGCCGGTGTCGGGCGGCGCGGTCGTGGAGGGCGCGGGGATGTTGTGGTCCGCGGGGTTGAAGGCGTCGGCCCGGTTCTTGATTTCGGACCCTCCCAGATATGCGTCCGCTCCGCTCAAATCCGTGGTCGTGAATATCTGGACATAGTAGCGCGACATGAGCCGATGGATGAGGTCCAGAAGCGTGGAATCCTTGGTCAGACGGTATGACTCCACCATCACAGCGGTGAACCTGTCCTCGGCGGGTACGGATTGGAGACGCGCGTTGACCTGTTCGGGCGTCTCGTCGGTGAATGGGGTTATGAACCCTGTTATGTATGCGTTGGAGAGTTTGGTGTCCAGAAGGGCGAGAGTGCCAAGTTGGTCTTGATTTACGTCGGTTGGCGCAGGCGTGGAGCGGATGTACTGCATGATGGCGACGAACTTGGCGAGGTCGTCGGAGTCCACGGTGTCCTGAGACTGAGTTGACGGTGACGCGGGCGCGGTCGCCGATGGCGCTGGTATGTTGTAGTCCGCGGGGTTGAAGGCGTCGGCGCGGTTCTGGATGTCGGAGCCTCCCAGATATGCGTCGGCGCCGCTCAGGTCCGTGGTCGTGAATATCTGGACATAGTAGCGCGACATGAGCCGATGGATGAGGTCCAGAAGCGTGGGATCCTCGGCTAGACGGTATGACTCGACCATCACGGCGGTGAACCTGTCCTCGGCGGGTACGGATTGAAGACGCGCGTTGACTTGTTCGGGCGTCTCATCGGTGAACGGTGTTATGAACCCTGTTATGTATGCGTTGGAGAGTTTGGTGTCCAGAAGGGCGAGAGTGCCAAGTTGGTCTTGATTTACGTCGGCTGGCGTGGGTTGTGAGCGAATGTACTGCATCAGCGCGACGAACTTGGCGAGGTCGTCGGAGTCCGCCTTGTCCTGAGCCTGAGTTGGTGAGTATGCCAAGATCAGGGTCGCGGCCAGCATAATGACTGCAATGGCCGCGGATGCGTACTTCAGGGCGTTCTTGGTCTTCATGTGCAGTAGCCCCCTCTTGGCTTTTAGGACACGGTTACTCTCCACGAGTGATCTGATCCGGCGCGCAAGAAGCATTCCCTTTCACCAGAAAACTCGCGCCTGCCAGAATTAGGCGGTCAGACTTGTGTATATTCCAACCGAAATTATGCACGATGGGTAAAATATGTCAAGCGGGCACTTGCAGGCGGGCGAAAAAATTGTCAGCGCGAATAGGCTGTTGTATAGTGAGGTTGAGGAGAAAGAGATGGGAGACATTAGTGGAGAGACGATCTCTATCATCGTGACGATACTGGTGACGAACGGCATCTCAATGGCGCTGACCGTGAAGATTTACATCCGGCTGAACCGTCGGTTTGACGCGATTGACCGCTGGTTTGATGCGTTTGAGCGCAGGTTTGACGCTATGGACAGCAGTTTCGAGCCTGTCGAGCGCAGCGTTGAGCGTAGGTTAGATACCGTTGAGCGCAGTGTTGACCGCAGATTTGAGCGAGTGGAGAACGACGTCAAGATTCTCATCAACGATGTTGGCGAGATCAAGGGAATCCTGGAGATCTCCAGGACTAGCCGGGAGCGTGAGCCTTCAGGGACGACTAGCTGACGTTTGGCATCAATCCGATCTTTAGCCGAAATAGAAATTGGGCTTGACAGGCGGACGGGCGTTCGCGCTATTATGGTGTATCGGTAGTTGCCTGATGTGAAATCGGGCGGAAGCGGCAGGGTTGCCGCGATAATCGAATAGAGACGGAGTAACCGTCCCACACAGGTCTGTAAACGGCCCTCTTTGGCGAGTGATTCGCCTCGGAGGGCCGTTTTGCGTTCTGTCGGAATCAGGATTTACAGGATGGGAGGATGTTCAGGATGTGGATTTGCGGGCGTGTGTCGATTGCCGAGCGGCGAGCCCTCGGGGGTTCCAGCTTGCGCGGGAATGACTGAATTGTAGTTCACCCTCATCCTAGCCCTCTCCCTGGGGGAGAGGGGATTTTCAACCAAATGACGGTAGGGGATGTGGGAGTGATGAAAGATGACGGGAGGAAAAGGAGGAGTTATGACGGATAAGGGAATGGCGTTCAGGTCGGCGGCGGCGATTGGGGATAGCAAGGCTGTGGGAGGGGATGTGTATTCGGTGACGATCTTCGCGAACGAGCTTTCCAGGGACGGCATGAGTGTTGACCTGGACGGGATGGATTTCTCGAATTATGAGAAGAACCCGGTGGTGCTGTACGCGCATGATCATACGGGTCGGACGGATTCGGGCGGTCTTCCGATAGGCCGGACGCTGAGGCTGGCGCGCACGAGCGCGGGCGAAATCAGGGCGGAGTTCGAGTTTCTGGCGGGCGACGCGTTCGCGGAGCGGGTGCGGAATGCCTGGGAGAAGGGTTTCCTGCGGGGCGCTTCGATTGGCTGGCGTCCTGTGGAGACGCGGCCCTCGGGCAGTCGAGCGCGGGCGGTGCGGTCGGAGTTGCTGGAGTGGTCAATCGTGGCTGTTCCGGCGGATCCGGACGCGCTGCGGGATGTGTACCTGCGGGTGGTGAGGGCGATGCTGAAGCCGCCGCCGGACGAGTCGGAGGTTGGGGAGTTGGTGATATTCGATCATCGGGAGGTGTCACCCTCACCCCAGCCCTCTCCCGTCGAGGGAGAGGGGGTTTATGAGGTAGGTCATCGGGGTGAGGCAGACTTGTCCCTGTCCTCTCACGATGATGGGGAATTGGACTTGGGGGAGACGCGGAGGTTGTTGGCGGGTTTCAGGGAGGGGGTGAGTGTAGGGAGTTTTTAGTGGTTAGTCGTTAGTTCTTAGTTTTCAGTTCTGACGGCTGGGAGTGAGGGAGGTGAGATAGGCGGAAGTATGGATAGGGCGCCCACAAGGGACGCCCCTACGGTATAGCGCGGAAGATGAGGATAAGGGAGAAGGAAATTGACGAACGCGATTGAGGAGATACGGGCTATCAACAAGAGCATCGGGGAGATCGGGAGTTTCGTGAAGGAGCGGACGGACGATTTGAGCGGCGACGTGAGGCTGCTGAAGGAGGAGAATGAGCGGCTGAGGCTGGACGTTGGCCGGTTGCAGGAGCGGACGCGGGAGCGCCGGCGGGCGGAGGTCGCCCGCGCGGACGGGATGGAGCGCGGCATCCGCGTGAGAGAGGGCAGGTTCGCGGGTTACAGTCCGCTGGACGTGGGGATCATGCGGGTGGTGGCGATGAATCACCGCGACGACCCGGACGCGCCGCACGCCAGGGCCTGGGCGGATCAGCTCAGAGAGGCTACCAGGTCGCTGAGGAGCGGCGTCGGCGCGGACGACGTTGACCGCCACTTCCAGGGCATGGAGCGTCTTCTGAGGAAGGCGTATGTGCGCGAGTCGCTGCCCGGGACGCTGGCGCGGGACCCGGAGATGCAGTACAGGCAGGCGGTTCAGCCGATGCTGACGCACCTGCGCGACCTGGCGGTGCGGGCGGCGCTGGATTCGACGACGGCGGGCGCGGGCGACGAGCTTGTGCCGACGCTGGAACGCGCGGAGCTTTGGATGGACGTGAACCTGCAGACGCTGGTCGGGGGGCTGATTCCGGTGTTTCCGATGCCGAGCCAGCCGTTCGACATACCGACGCAGCTTGGGGAGGTGAACTTCTTCCCGGGCGCCGAGAACGCGGCGGCGAGGTCGTCGGCGCCGGAGACGAGGAAGGTGTCGCTGGAAGCGCACGAACTGGTGGCGCAGGTGCCGTTCAGCTTCTCGCTGGAAGAGGATAACGTTCTGCCGTCGCTGCTGGGCGCTATCCGAACGAGCCTGGTGCGGAACACGGCTGAGGTCCTGGACGACATAATCCTGAACGCGGACAAGACGTCGACGAACAACATCAACGCGGACGGGGCGAGCGTCAGGAAGGATACGGCGGGCAAGGCGCACTGGCTCGTTGGCTACGACGGGCTGATACATCTGCCGCTGATGGAACACACCGATATGTCGAACAATCACAACGCCGAGGTGTCGGCGGATATGTTCAACAAGATCCGCGCGAAGACGGGGCGGTACGGAGTTCGTCCGTCGGAGCTGGCCTGGATCATGGACGTGAACACGTTCATCCGGGCGCAGTCGGTGGATGAGTTCAGGACGATGGACAAGCTGGGGCCGAACGCGACGCTGCTGAGCGGAATGCTGGGCGCGGTGGAGGGCATCCCGGTGATCGTGTCTGAGCATATGCGGCTGGCGGACTCGGACGGCAAGGTTACGGACGGGAGCAACGCGACGGATACCGGACGCCTGCTGCTGGTGAATCGGACGCAGTGGGCGCAGGGCTTCAGGCGCAACCTGCGGGTGGACGTGGACCGCGACACGCAGAAGCGGCAGACGGTGGTGACCGTGAGCTTCAGGCACGCGCTGACGGAGCGGAGCGGTCATCGCGCCAGCGCGACGCACACGGCGCTTCAGTACAACATCAAGGGGGTGGCGTAGGGAGTTTTTAGTGGTCAGTTGACAGTTATCAGTTTTCAGTAACTGATAGCGGGCGATGAAAACGGGGGCGGGGACAAGCCCTGCCCCTATATGGGCCAGGAGAAAGAGAGACATGAACGCTTATGTGACGCTGGACATTCTGAAGAGCGGGGCCGCGCTGGATATAGCGGGGTCGGAGGACGACGGGCGGCTGCTGACGCTGCTGGAGAGCGTGTCGCGGCAGGTGGACGCCTATTGCAACAGGCACTTCTTCACGCTTCGCGGGGAGATGGTATTCGACGGGGACGGCTCGACCTCGCTGCGAATCCCGGACCTGGTGTCGGTGGATACCGACGGCCTGGCGACGGACGAGGACGGCGACAGGGTATTCGAGGACGTATGGGACGATTCGGACTACCTTCTGCATCCGGCGAACGCGGACCCGGCGGGCGGGCATGACCTGTCGTCGCCGTACACCGGGCTCCTGGTGGATACGGAGGCGGGCGCGAGAAGCGGGTTCCCGGCGGGTATGCGGCGTCTGCGTATCGCGGGCGAATGGGGCTACTGGCGTCGGCTGAGGCCGGCGTCCGAGAGCGTGTCCGGCGCGCTGGAAGCGGGGGCCGTCGAGATAGACGTGAGCGGCGGGAAGGACGTCGAGGCGGGCCATACGCTGCTGGTTGGTTCTGAGCAGATATACGTTCGCAGCCGGACGTCGGACAAGCTGGACGTTCTGCGCGGGGTGAACGGGACGGACGCGGCGGCTCACGCATCGGGCGCGGGTGTCGGGATATACCAGTATCCGGGGCCTGTGAGCGAGGCGGCGATAATACAGGCGTCGCGGCTGTGGAAGCGCAAGGACTCGGCGTTCGCGAACGCGGCGGGGTTCGCGGGCGGCCTGGACCCGGACGCGGTGGAACTGCTCGCGCCGTATCGGAAGTTGGTGGTGGTGTGAGGTGTGGATTCCCGCTTTCGCGGGAATGACGGTGAGGGTTGCGGGAATGACTAAATTCTAGTTCACCCTCACCCTAGCCCTCTCCCTGAGGGAGAGGGGATCTATTGACCGACGGTGGGGAGTCACCCCCATCC
Organism: Dehalococcoidia bacterium; assembly: GCA_963668275.2. GTDB lineage: Bacteria > Chloroflexota > Dehalococcoidia > Lucifugimonadales > UBA1123 > VXRN01. Next base: position 3,507,387 of record OY764155.1, on the reverse strand, counting down.
TGACCTTCCCCCGTCGAGGGGGAAGGGATTAGTGGAGGACGCGAGGTTATGAGGAACGATATATTCGACATGAAGCGAGGGATCAAGACGCGGCTGGAGAGCATTCCGGGCCTGCGGGTGATTACGTATGAGCCGGAGGACTGGCGCGACTTCCCTGTGGCGATCATCAGGCTGGACAGCCGCGGCGGATCGCGCGCGGGTGTGAACGGGCTTAGCTTCGAGACGGAGTTCGTGGTCACGGTCATGGCGGGCGGCGCGAAGAGGCGAGAGGCGTATGACACGCTCGACTCGTACATCGCGTCGGCGGGCGCGATGAGCGTGGAGGCCGCGATTGACGGCGACCGGACGCTGGGCGGCGTCGTGGAGCGGGCGCGCCTGGCGGGCGTGGAGAACGCTCGCGTCGCGCGGATGGGCGGCGGACGGTACGCGGGCGCGGATTTCAGGATCCGGGTGGAGAAGCGGACGGCGGCGCGGCGCGCGCTTCCAAAGACGACGCGGACCGACACGCTCCGGAATGAGCGGGACGGCGCGAATCTCAACTACTTCGACATAACCGGCGTCCCGGGCGCTTACGGCGCTCAGGCGCAGATCAAGATACACGACCCGTCCGCTACGTGGTCGGGCGCGCGGAAGATGTGGGTGGGCAAGCGGTCGGGGTCGGGACGCGCCGATAACCTGTTCTTCCAGGCGGAGAGCGGCTCCATAGTGCGGGGCAGCGCGATATTCGAGGAAGGGGCGGCGATATGGTCGGGCAGAGCGCGGGCGTCGGTGGACGCCAGCGGAGGGCAGTGCGCGCGGATGGAGTGGTCGAAGGCAGGGGCCTACACTACCCGTTCGGCGTTCACGCTTTGCGGATACGCGCGCATGACTATCGCGGCGTCCGACATTCCGCGCGGACGGTTCAGGGTACTGGCGAGGGCGCGAACGGACGCGGACAACGCCGCGCTGAGAACGGGAAAGATGGGGTTCGCGCTGGGCTGGTCTTCAGGGAGCGAGTCGAAGACGCCGGACGAAAGCGATGTCGTGTTTCCGCAGACCGCGTCGGAGTTCAGGACGCTCGACCTGGGCGAACTGACGCTGCCGCCGACCGCCGTCCCTGAAGGATATACCGCGCCCGACTTCAACCTGGATATCTACGGGGCGCTCAGCGGCGGCGGGGCGGAGAACAGCGCCGGCGTTCACTACTTCAGGTGGTCCGTGGACTGCGTGACGCTCCTGCCGGTTGATGAAGGCGAGGTGGCGGTGAGCGGAGTAAGCCCGTCGGAGCGGATTCTGCTCGACACGCTGAGCGAGGCGGGGCCTGGCGTATATACGCTGGACGCGTCGGACACGGCGCTCGGCCCGGCGGACTTCGCGGGAGCGCCGTTCAGGATAGGGCCGGAGGACACGCGCATATACGTCGCACGGGACGACGTTTCCGACCCGTCCGGGGTGAAGTTCGGAGTTACGACAGCCATTCTCGCGGCCGGCGCGTAGAGCGAGGGCGACAAGTCTGAAAGGAATAAGACAATGAGACAGCTACCAAGCAGATTCGAACAGAGGAGGCACATGGAAATGGAAAACCGTCTGGCGATGCTCGAGAACGACACGGACATCCTGGAAGGCAAGCTCGACAGGATAATCAGGATCTTGCAGGGGATACTGCTGACCGGAATAGGCGCGGTACTGACAACTATCGTGGGCCTGTTGGTGCAGGTGGTCGCGAAGGGCGCGTGAATCCGGTCCGGCGCGGCGGGAAGGATGGGAATGCCGCCTAATTCTCTCTCCGCGCCGCATAGCATAAATGTTTTAATGAATTATTGAAGGAAACAAGGTATCATGTCAGCCATACCATATATGAGGCTGGTAATAATGCCGCAACCCGTATCTGTTGGTGGTCGAAAGCTGGAAATCGGACTCAGAGTCAAAGAGGCCAGGCAGGACATATCCATGAGCCAGGAGGAGTTTTCCAAGCTCATGGGCAAGTCGGGTCGGCACTGGGCCTGGAAGGTGGAGGCGGGTCAGATAGGCCTGTCGGCGGAACAGATCCCCAATGCGGCCGAGATTCTCGGTCGTTCTGTCCAGTGGCTCATAGAGGGCCGCGAAGAGGTCTTCGAGGTGCAGGACCCCGAACTCCGCCTGTTCTTCCGCCAGTACGAGTGGGGGGACTTCACCGACGAGGAGCAGGAGATCGTGCGCCAGGGCGTGAAGATGGCCCAGGCTTACAGGGCCGCCCGCAAGCAGGGGGACGCCTCCTCTTAAGTCCCGATACGCTGCGACAACGGCCCAGCGCGATTGTCTCGGTCAGTTCGAGTTCCCATTCGCCGGCGACGTCACGCCGCGGCTCGCCCTTGTGTAGAAACTCGTCAGTCCTCCACGACGACCGCCGTGCCGAACGCGAGTATCTCCGACGCGCCCTGAGTTATTCCCGATGTGGTGAACCGCGCGCCCACTATCGCGTTGGCTCCCAGCGACTCCGCCTGCTCCGTCATCCGCTCTATGGCGAGCGCGCGAGATTCGTCCAGCAGGTTCGTGTACTCCGGCAGTTCGCCGCCCACTATGTTGCGGAACCCGGCCATTATGTCCCTTCCGACGTTGCGCGCCCGAACGGTGCTGCCGCGCACCATTCCCTTCACCTCGGTTATGTTCCTGCCGGCTATGTTGTCAGTCGAAACTATCAGCATCGCTCACACTCCTACGTGATACCGCCGCGTGTCGGGGTCTAAATCCTTCCAAGTCTATCAGAACCGCTTCCCGCCTCGTTACCGAATTATATATGAGCCGCGCGATTACATTGACAAGCTACAAGCGTTGCGTTAATCTCACCTGACAGACTATATATAGAGCAAGGGCAAAATTTACTCAAGGGAGGGAGAAAATGGCCGATTCCCAAGTCTATTGGATGGACGCTCATTCGGAGTCCACGGAGACCAGCCTGATAGCGAAGATGGTAACCGTCTTCAACGCCGCCAAGCTGGACGAGATGATAAAACCCAACGACGTGGTGGCTATCAAGATACACTGCGGCGAGTGGAACAACTCGGCGTACCTGCGCCCCGTGTACGCGCGCGCGCTGGCCGACCGCATCAAGGAACTCGGCGGCAGGCCGTTCGTGTGCGACACCACCACCTCGACCTACTCGCCATACGGCTCGCGCTCCAGCCAGCTCGACATCCTGCTGACCGCCGAGCGCAACGGCTACAGTTCCGCCACGCTGGGCTGCCCCTTCGTGTGCGCGGACGGCTGGCTCGGCACCGCCGACTTCAGGGTGGACATCCCCGAAGGCTATCTGCTGAAAGAGGCATACGTAGCCGAGGCGATAGCGGCGGCCGACGTTCTCATCGCGCTGACCCACTTCAAGGGCCACTCGATGGGCGTCATCGGCGGCGCGCTCAAGAACCTGGGCATCGGCGCCCAGTCCAAGCGCGGCAAGCTCAACGTCCACATGGGCGGACACCCCAAGTACGGACTCGGAGCCGCCGCGACCTTCCATCCCGAAGCCTTCAAGGGCAAGGCGAACACGCCGGACTGGGAGATCCTGGAAGACTGCTGCCCGTACAACCTGTGGCACATCAACGAAGACGACGAGATAGAGTGGGAGCGCGAGAAGTGCGCCACTTGCCTGGGCTGCTTCGGCGTCATGGGCAGCAGGGGCATCCTCGAGATTCCGCCCGTCAACTTCGACGCCGTGGACATCGCCATAGCGGACGCCTGCCTAGGCGTCGAGAAGGCGCTGAAAGGCAAGGTCGGCTACATCAACATGGCGATAGACGTTTCGCCTCGCTGCGACTGCGCCAACCACGCCGACATCCCCATCGTTCCGCACCTGGGCGTATTCGCCTCCACCGACGCGGTTGCGATAGACATGGCCTGCGTGGACGCCGCCAAGCGCTCCGCCGGTATGCCCGGCTCCGCCGCCGAACTGATGGAAGCGCACCATCCGGGCGACCGCAAGTTCGAGGCCGCCGCCGCGACCTTCCACTCGCAGAGCGAAGTCACCAGCATCAACACCGGCCACGAGATCGGACTCGGCAGCCGCAACTACGAACTGGTGGACGTGGAGCCGGAGCCGGAAGACAACCACAAGTTCCCCTACGACCGCAGGCCCAGCCGCCAGCGCTTCATGGAGAACTTCGAGCGCTTCATGCCGTTCCCGTATGACCGCCACGACGGCAAGGGCTTCGCCCGCAACGACGAGGTGGACATCGAGAAGGTCAAGCATCACTACGAAGACCAGACCAACGGCTACTCCATCCTGGACGAGGTCGGAGAACTGGTGACGGACGAACTGGTGCCGGCGGACGACGACTAGACGCCAACAAAGTCGAACAGACTTCTGACTGATATAAATGCGGCGCATTCTCCAAGAGAAGCGCCGCATTTATGTTTCCGTTTTCGCTATACACTTATCCCAAGCGAGGTAAAGAGCATTGATTCTCACAGCGCTGGCCATGGCCTTCATCACAACGCTCGTGGTGGCGAACATCATCGCCATAAAGCTATTCGCCTTCGACGTTCCATTCATCCCCGACGACTGGCTCATTGATAACGTCTGGGTGCTGCCCGTAAGCTCCTTCACCTACCCCATAACCTTCCTGATAACAGACACCCTCTCCGAACTGTACGGGCGCAGGACCACCACCCGCATAGTCTGGATAGGCTTCGGGTGCAGCATTCTGATGCTGGCGATGATCTACTTCGGCAAGATAATCCCGGGCGCGGGCTTCTGGGTCGCGGACGGCGGACAGGACGCCTACGACTTCATTCTCGGAAGCGTCCCCCGCATCGTCGCGGGATCAATGGTCGCCTACCTGGCCAGCCAGAACTTCGACGTGTTCGCGTTCCACTTCTGGAAAGCGCGGACGGGCGGACGCCACCTCTGGTTCAGGAACAACGCCTCCACCATGATGTCCCAGGCGCTGGACACCTTCCTGTTCATCACAATCGCGTTCGCCGGAACGGTGCCGGGCAGCGTCTTGGTTACGATGCTCGTCGGACAGTACCTCGTCAAGGTCGCCCTGGCCGCGCTGGACACGCCGGTCGTGTACGCGCTCATCAGCCTCATCCGCAGGTACGGCGGCGACGATCCCAACATGGAACGCGCCGAGCCAGGATTGACGCAAGCCTGATTCGGCGTCAAAATATAGCCAGCGCTGACATTTACACCGTCATTCCCGCGAAAGCGGGAATCCATCCAGAAGTGTAGTCAACATCGTTTCTACAACTGAATCACATTCACAGGCACACTCAAGGAGTTTCAACAATGCCACAGTCAGGACAGGAGATGCTCGACCAGAGCATAGCGACCTGCGAACGGATAGCCGACGGCCTCGGAGCGCGGGACGCCGCCTGGGAGACGTCGGTCGTCGAGATAGCGGAGAAGTTCGATGAGATCAGCGGCACCTTCTTCTTCAAGACGATGCCCTCGATACCCCCGACCCGCACTGCCATGCGCGACGCCGACGCGCTGCTCAGCCTCAAGGATCAGGGCAACTGGGACGACTTCGGCCCGCAGCTGACCAAGCTCATAGCGAGCGCGCAGGACGTCATCGAGAAGGCCGGAATGAAGGGAACGACACTCACATGAGCGGCCCCGTACTCATCACCGGCGGCGCGGGCAGCGTCGGACGCCAACTCGTTGAGATGTTCGCTGAGGCGGGCCGCGCGATTCGCGTTTTCGATCTGCCCATGATGGACTTCTCCGGCCTCGAAGACCGCGACGGCATAGAGATAGTGCGCGGCGACATCACCGACGCCGACGGCGTGAAGAACGCGGTAGAGGGCGCGGACGCCGTCCTGCACCTGGCTGCGATCCTCCCTCCAAACAGCGAACGCAACAGGGACGTTACATTCAGGGTGAACGTGGGCGGAACTCAGAACATCATATCCGCGATGGAACAGTCGAACCCCGGCGCGCGTCTGGTGTTCACGTCCTCCATCAGCACCTACGGCGACACCAGCGCGGAAGAGCCGCCGGTGCCCACGTCTCACTCGCAGAGCGCGATAGACATCTACGCCGACAGCAAGATAGAGGGCGAGAAGCTAATCCGCGAGTCGTCGCTGACGAACACTATCTCGCTTCGGATAGCGGCCATAGCCGTGCCCGCCTTCCTGGAGCCGCCCGATCCGTGGCCGTTCATGGAAGACCAGCGTGTCGAGATGGTTCACCGCGACGACGTGGCGGACGCCCTGTTCGCCTCGGCTGACGCGCCGGGCGACGGACACAGGGTATTCAACATCGGCGGCGGCCCGACATGGCAGCTATACGGACGCGACTACGTGAAGGACTTCTTCGACGTGATGGGCGCGCCCGTCGAGTTGGCGACCTACCGCGACGCCCCCGGCTGGGTGGACTGGTACGACACCGCCGAATCGCAGTCCGCGCTCGCCTACCAGAACCGCAGCTACCAGCATTACATCGGCGAGATGCAGGCGATCATTCGTGCGATGATGGAGGAGTAGAAAACGGGGAAGGCAACGCGCTTATGGTAACTCAAGTCAATCGCGTGAAAGCTCCGCCGGAATCTGAAAGGTTCGGGCAGGTTCCACTTGGACTCGCCCGAGATCGGCTCCATGAGCCGAACCTTCCTGAGCCTTCGGAGTTCGCCGCCCGCGCTGTCATGGTCTGCCAAGACAACATCGAGTTCATGCGCGACCTTCCCGACGGCTCGATGAAGCTGATAGTGACCTCGCCGCCCTACAACATCGGCAAGTCCTACGAAAAACGCTCCCCAATAGAGGACTACCTGCAAGACCAGGAACGTGTCATCGAGGAATGCGTCCGCCTGCTTCATCCAAGCGGATCGCTATGCTGGCAGGTCGGCAACTACGTGGAAAACGGCGAAGTCGTTCCGTTGGACGTGATGCTCTACCCGCTGTTCAAGCGGCATGGCCTCAAGATGCGAAATCGCATAGTGTGGCACTTCGGCCATGGCTTGCACTCATCCAAGCGGCTGTCCGGGCGCTACGAGACTATCAACTGGTTCACCAAGACCGACGACTACACCTTCAACCTCGACCCCATCAGGGTGCCGTCCAAGTATCCGAACAAGCGCCATTTCAAGGGGCCGAACATCGGCAAGCTGTCCGGCAATCCGAAGGGCAAGAACCCCAGCGACGTGTGGATGTTCCCCAACGTCAAGAGCAATCACGTCGAGAAGACGATACATCCCTGCCAGTTCCCCGTGGAGCTTGTTGAGCGTCTGGTACTCTCCATGACCGACCCGGGCGATTCGGTTCTGGATCCGTACATGGGAGTCGGCACCTCAGTCATCGCCGCGCTGATGCGCGGACGCGATGGGTATGGCTGCGATACAGTAGAGGAATACGTCGAAATCGCTTGGGAGAGAGTCGAGGCGCTGAAAGCGGGAACTCTCAGAACCCGTCCGATGGGCAAGCCGGTCTATGACCCGACAAAACCCAACGGTGGACACTGATGCGGGTAGTCTCTCGCTACTCCCACCTGAACGGAGAGGAAGCCCTGCGCTTTCGCCAAGGTGAACTTTGGGATGAGATAATTGAAGTAATCGAATCGGTGGACGCTGAATCATGTCGTACCAAGGTGTCGAGAGAGAGAACACGAGCGGGACGCAAACTATATTCACCGATAGACATGAAAGAACTTGAAAGAGAAATGTCGTCGGGCGTGCCGTACTATGAGCGCGACCTGCTCAACATCCTGCGACAGGGGCGTAACATCCCGGCTGTGCCATTGGTCATCATCGGTATAGCTCCGTAGTCGTTACACTGTATAATGAACCATGCGCCAAGCAGTTCCCATGGAAGAAGGCGGCAATGACCACTCAGACCGAAACTCGCATGAGCATCGGACGCAGGCTGATCCGGCACGCGGACGAACAGTTCGTCGCGGGCGACTTTATCCAGACGACCGAAAAGGCGTGGGGCGCGGTCGCACAATTCCTGAAAGCCCATGCCGAGAGTCGCGGCCTGCCCCACTCCAGCCACTACAATCTGAGGCAGGTCGCCAATCACTTGGTGAGAGAGACCGGCAATGACAGAATCAGAGAGTTATTCGCTATATGCGAAAGCCTACACGCCAACTACTATGAAGTCTGGATGAGCGAAGACGAACTGGAAGGAAGCATAGCCAACATGAAAGAGTTGATCGCCCTGCTGGAAGAGATTCCAATGCCGGACACGGCGGTTCGAGAATCCAATGGCAGACAAAGGCAGTTCTTCGTAACCCGCGACGGCAGCATATAGCGCATAATGTAAACGGGCTGAAATACCGCACAATCACAATCGGAGACAGCGCAATGACTACCCAGACCGAGATCCAGCTAATTGACAGACAGGCCACGGGCCGGAAGATGGAGGACCTTCGCTCCATTCTGCGCGATATGGACGGGGTGATCGTGGCCTACTCCGGCGGGGTGGACAGCGCGTTCCTGGCCGCCGCCGCGCACCAGACGCTGGGGAACAAGGCTCTCGCCGTTACCGCCAAGTCGCCGAGCCTCGCGCCCTCCGAACTCCGCGAGGCGATAGAACTCGCCCAGCGCATCGGACTCAACCACCGCGTCATAGAGACCCACGAGGTCGAGCGCGATGACTACGCCCAGAACAACCCGAACCGCTGCTTCTTCTGCAAGGACGAACTCTACACATACCTCGCCGGGTACGCCCAGGACGAGGGCTACGAACACATCGCCAACGGCACCAACACGGACGACCTGGGCGACTTCCGCCCGGGCCTCAACGCCGCCAAGCAGTACGGAGTCCGCAGCCCGATGGTCGAGGCCGACCTGTCCAAGGCCGAAATCCGCGCTCTGTCCCGCGAGATGGACCTGCCCACATGGGACAAGCCCGCCCAGGCGTGCCTGTCCTCCCGCATCCCATACGGCACGCCCGTCACCGTCGAGGCGCTGACCCGCATAGCCCAGGCCGAGGAGTATCTGCACGACGAGATAGGCATTCGCCAGCTCCGCGTCCGCCACCACGACACCATAGCCCGCATCGAGGTAGAACCCGCCGACTTCCTCACGCTCACCGAAGATGAGACGCGCGATAAGGTCACCGCCTACTTCCGCTCGATAGGCTACTCCTACGTCACCCTCGACCTTGAAGGCTTCCGCTCCGGCAGTCTGAACGAAGTCCTCGCCGGCCTGCGCAACAAACGCGGAGCGTAACCATGCCCTCCAAATTTCTCAAAGGTCCGACCAAGGCTACGCCGCTGACACGCGACAGCTACAACGACCTTGATCCCGATATTCGCGATCTGTTCTGGGGCATGGACCAAAAGCTGAAGCGCGATGATTTCATATACTGTCTCGACGCCAGCGCGCTGTCCAACACATGGTGGTTCTATCAGCCGGACGAGTTCCCGGAGGTGTGGGAGTGTCTTGCGGAGTTGGTCGCGTCCGAAGTCGTTTTCGCCCCCGCGCAGACATTGGAAGAATTGCGTAGGGAAGCGGACGAAGGGATCTTGGCGTGGGCCGAGGCAAATCCCGCGCTGTTCCACCAACTGGACGCCAAACAAGAGAAACTGGCGGCAGAAATCATGGTCAAGTATCCAACCATCTACGGTCCTGATGTCGAAGGTTTCGACGCATCCTCCTATGTGATAGCGCTCGGCGTAACCCACCGTGAACGCAACCCCGACAAATCCCTGGAATACGCGGTCGTGGGCGACAAGATGGACAACGTCAACCGTCCCGACCAACTGGATGTGTGCCAAGACCCAGCGTACAACATCGGCTACATAACTTTCATCCGTATGCTGAGATACCTTGGTCTGAAAGTGCCTGCCCCTAAAGGCAGTCTCATACCCCTGGAAGGCTTGTGGGAAGGCATGGAAATAACCGAAGAGGATATAGAGGAGGTCAAATACAAGACCAAGTGGTTCCCAGTATGATATACGTTCTGGATACCAATACGCTTGTGTGGCGCGTCTCCCATAGTCCCCGACTCTCTGATAGAGCCAGAAGAATTCTCGACCGCTCAATCATTTCAAATGACCAACTGATAGTGCCGACCATCGTTCTCGCCGAGGCGTGGGACATGGACCGCAAACAGAGAGGCGATTTCGCCCCCTTCGACCGGGTGCTGCAGGTCGTTCGAGATATGAATATGTCGGTGATGAGTTTCGACATGGAGCTTATCGAACGGCTCAGGGACCCCGCTCTGGAATCCCTGAGAAGCGTGTACCGGCTGTGGTCGGACATCCACGACATGATAATCATGGCGACCGCGCTGATAGCGAGAGACGACGCCGACGAAGATGTCTCGATAATCTCCGGCGACCGACAGATAAGGTCGCAGAGCCTCATCCGCTGCGTCTGGTGAGCGCGGTCATTCACCTAGTATCTGATACAGCGCGACGGGTGGCGATTCGCCCCTATCGCCGGAAGCTAATCCTCTTGAACGACTCCGAGTAGAGCATCCCCTTGCCCACGGAACGGCCCCTGCGCCATTCCTTCATTCTGGGCAGCAGTTCCTCGTAAGGCCGTCCGCCGGTCTGGGTCGTGTGCGCGGCCAGCGCCTTGACCGCCGTTACCATGTGATCGCTCACGTCAACGAAGATGTCGGGTTCGGGATGTCCCATTATCCAGACCTCCGCCACCTTGTGGGGCTCGAATCCCTCATCCAGCAGTTCGGGGAACGTCATGTGGTCGCGCGCCGTCGGGAATACCGCCGCGAGCGCGGCCTCTCCCGCCGCCATGTGATCGGGGTGTCCGACGCCCCATCCGCCGTCCAGGACGCGCATCGGGTACTGGCATATCACCACGTCCGGCTTGTGTCTGCGAATCTCGCGCGCTATGTCTCGCCTCACTTCCAGCGTCGGTTGCAGATAGCTGTCCGGGTATCCCAGAAATGCCACGTCCTTCAGACCAAGTACCTTGCCCGCCTCTATCTGCTCCACTCTCCGAATCTCGGACAATTCCGCCTCCGTGATTTCACGGTCCGCGCTGCCCTTGCTGCCGTCAGTGCACAGGACGTAGGTCATGTCCCATCCCTCGGCGCACAGCTTGGCCACGGTGCCGGAGCAGCCGTACTCGGCGTCGTCGGCGTGCGCTATTACAACCATTCCGCTGGAGTATCCTTGTTCTTCCGACATCAAATCTCCTCATGTATCGTCGTATGAATTCACGTCAATCCGTAATTGTAGCATTTCTCAGTTGGAAGGAATCTGCGCGACTACCTTAAACCCGAACGAGCTTGTCAGCGCGTCGCTGGCGTGCTGAATCGTGTCCATCAGCGGCCCGGGATACACTCCCACCACAACCATGCCAACCAGCAATACCCCAAGCAGTCCGGCGGTAAGACGCGGCAGCCGAATGGCGCCCCCGTCAATCGGCGCTTCGATGTACATTTGCCTCAGAATCTGGAGATAGTAGTACAGAGATATGAGGCTTGTAAAAATAGCGAGTCCGGCCAGCCACAGAAGGCCCTGTACAGCCGCCGCGTTGAACAGGTAGAACTTGCTCACGAACCCCGCGAATATCGGCAGTCCGGCCAGCGACAACACCGACGCCGACATCACCATCGCCAGGTACGGCGACCTGCGCGCCACTCCCGCCAACCCCGGAATATCGTCGCGCCCGGTGGCATTGTAGAACGCCGCCAGCGCCAGGAACGCCGCCAGGTTGGTTACGCCGTAGGCGACGATGTGAAGCATAAGCCCGTTCGAGGCGAGATGCGAGATCTGCGTCGCCACTCTCCCGTCAGGACCCACGGACGCGAGCGCCGCGACTCCCATCATCAGGTATCCCACGTGGCCCACGCTTGAATACGCCAATAGCCTCTTGAGATTGGTCTGCGCCAGCGCGACCAGGTTGCCCAGCGTCATCGTCAGCGCGGCCATTATCACCAGTATCATCTGCCACTCGTCCGCGACCGGCATGAGCGCCTGCGTGAACAGCCTGAGTATCAGCGCGAACGCCGCGGCCTTCGACGCCACGGCCAGGTAGCCCGTTATCGGTATCGGAGCGGCTTCGTAAGCGTCCGGCGCCCACATATGGAACGGCACGGCGGCCACCTTGAATCCCAGCCCCGCGATTATCAGAACCAGCCCGACCACCACGCCCGGACTGAGGCTGCCCGCCGACGCCAGCGCCTCGGATATCCCGTCGAACCGTGTCGTTCCAAGCAGCCCATATATCTGGCTGATGCCGTACAGAAGCAGCGCCGAGGACACAGCCCCAAGCAGTATGTACTTCGTTCCCCCCTCGTTGGACTTGGGGTTGTACCTGTCGAAAGACACCAGCACGTAGAGGCCGAAGCTCAGCAGTTCGAGCGAGATGTACGCGGTCAGCAGTTCGCCGGACGCCGCCATCAGCATCATGCCCACGATGGTGAAGATCAGTATGCCGTAGTACTCGCCCGCGTAGCTCAGGTTGCGGCGAACGTACTCCACGGAGGACAGAACGACCACGATTCCCATGACCAAGAACACCGCCTTGAACAGCAGCGAGAATCCGTCAATCACCACAAGGCCGTCGTACAGGCTGCCCTCCACGTTCCACTGGTAGATGAGCGTTATGGCCAGGATGAGCGACAGCCCGGCCGCCGCCGCGTAGCCGAGCAGATGCTTGCGCTCCTCGCGCAGGAAGAAGTCCAGCGTCAGCACCAGGAACGCGAGTCCCGTCACCATGAATTCGGGCGCGAGTAGTAGGAAGTTGTTGTTCATCCCACCTCCCCGAACCGCGCGAGTATATCCGCGACGCCGCTCTCGATGATGCGTATGAACGGGAACGGGAACAGCCCGACAAGCAGTATGAAACCGGCCAGTACCAGCATGGAGAACTTCTCACGAACGGTAGCGTCCGTCTGGTCTGCCCACTGATCGCCCAGCGGCCCGAAGAACACCCTCGCCATCAGCCTGAGTATATAGACCGCCGTTATCGCCGCGCCGATGATCCCGAGTACCCCCAGAATCGGATAGGTCTGGAACAGGCCCAGGAACACAAGCAACTCCGCCACGAATCCGCTCAATCCGGGCAGACCCAGCGAGGCCATTCCCGCTATGGCGAACAGCGTCGCGGTGAATCCCATTCGCTTGGCGAGTCCGTTCAGCGTCCCGATGTCGCGGGTGTGCGTCTTCTCGTATATCACCCCGACGGCGGCGAAGAACAGCGCTGTCATTACGCCATGGCTGAACATCTGCAACACCGCGCCGTTCAGTCCCAGCGGGTGGAGCGTCGCTATGCCCATAATGACGTAACCCATGTGGCTCACGCTCGAATAGCCGATGACGTACTTGAGGTCCGTCTGCCCCATCGCGGACCACGCGCCGTATATCACGTTCACCGTTCCCAGCGCTATCAGCGCGGGCATCCAGAACTCCGCGCCCTCCGGCATCAGCGTCATGCCAATGCGAATGACGCCGAACGCGCCCAGTTTCATCAGCACCCCGGCGTGAACCATGCTCACCGCCGTCGGCGCGGCTACGTGTCCGTCCGGCGACCATGTATGAAACGGCCACAGTCCCGCCAATACTCCGAATCCGACCACCAGGAACGGGAAGAACACTCGCTGGAACCCCTCCGAGAACGTGACGTCCTGGAGCGCGATGATGTCGAACGTCCCTAGTCCCGCCTCCGTGAAGATGGCAAGCAACGCTATCCAGATGAGCACGCTGCCCGCCACCAGGTACAGCATCAGCTTCATCGCGCCGTACTCTTTGGTGCGAATGAACGTCGGGAACGTCGAACTGCTCCCCCACACTCCGATGAGCAGATACATCGGCATTACGGCCAGTTCATAGAAGAAAAAGAAGAAGAACATATCCAGCGTCACGAACACGCCAAACACGCCCGCCAGCAGCAGCAGGTACAGTACGAAGAACTCTTTGGCCCTGTCCTCGATGTTCCAGGAAACCAGTACGCCGGTGAACAGCACGATCCCAGTCAGCAGAACCATCAGCGCCGAAATCCCGTCCACCCCAAGCCGCAGCGTAATCCCGCTCTCCCCCATGGGCCACGGCCCGGGAATCTCCAGCCAGTTCCATATCCGCCCGAACTGCATCCCCCCCGCCGAATGGTCGTATGCCAGAAATACATACACCGACAGCAGCATCGTAACCACCGCCACAGCCAGCGCGAACCGCCTCACCGCCAAGACATGGGAGCCTGGTATCAGGATAAGCAGTCCCGCGCCCGCCATTGGAAGGGCGACGATCAGCAGGAGCGCGTATGAGTCGAGTGCGTTCATGTCAGGCCAGAACAACCCACCATATCACCGCCAACACCACCACCCCCGCCGCCATCGCCATGCCGTAGTTATAGATCCTGCCTGTCTGCGCGAACCTCATCCGCAGGCCGGAGAGCTTCACCATATCCGCCGGCCCGTCAACGCCAACGTCGTTCACCACCGCCCTGTCGAACACTGCCACAAATCGAGCCAGCGCGAGCGCGATTCTGTCAATCACCCACTGGTACGCCTCGTCCACGTAGTATTTGTTCACCAGTACCCGGTGAACAACCGCGAACCGCGTCGTCACGTCATCCGCCGACAGACTCCCCCGAACATACGCCAACCAACCGACCAATATCCCAACCCCCGCCAACAGTACGGATACCACGCTGAGCCACAGGACTATATGGAACTTGCCCTCCCCTTCGATAAACGCCGCAAACCCGTCATACCCCTCCCACAGACCGAAAGCCAGGAATCCCACTCCCACCGCGAACGGCGCGAGCAGCAGCAACGGGACAGTCATAGACGCGGGCGACTCATGCACCCCTGAGTGATCCGACTTCGGCCCTCCCAGGAACGCCGCGAACGTGACCCTCGCCATGTACAGCGCGCTCAGCGCCACTCCCGCCAGCGCAAGAATGATATAGACCGGCGGCAGATGCTCCAGAACGTGCAGCAGCGCCTCGTCCTTCGTAAAGAACCCCGCTAGCGGTATCACCCCCGCCAGAGACGCCGCGCCTATGAGGAACGTCCACCCCGTTATCGGCATACGGCCCAGCAGGCCGCCCATCTTCCGAATGTCCGTCTCCTCGTCCATCGCGTGCATCACGCTGCCCGCTCCCAAGAACAGCATCGCCTTGGATACGCCGTGCGCCACGAGGTGGAACAGCGCCACCCCCACTCCGCCCGAACCCAGCGCGAGTATCATCAGCCCCAGGTGGCTGACAGTCGAGTAGGCCAGCACGCGCTTTATGTCCGTAACCACCAGCGCGATTGTTCCCGCGAATATGAAGGTGAACAGACCGACCGACGCCACCACCAGCATAACCGTATGATCCAGCTCGAACAGCGGCATCAGCCGCGCGACCAGGTACACCCCCGCCGCGACCATCGTCGCCGCGTGTATCAGCGCGCTCACCGGCGTCGGGCCTTCCATCGCGTCCGGCAGCCACACGTGGAACGGGAACTGCGCCGACTTCCCCATCGCGCCCATGAATATCAGTAGCGTCGAGGCCGTCAGCGTCACATCCGATATTCCGCCGTTCTGCGCGATGTGGATTATGGTGGATATGTCGAACGTGCCGGTCGCCCTGAACAGCAGGATTATTCCGATCAGCAGCCCGACGTCCCCTATCCGCGTCGTTACGAACGCCTTCTTCGCCGCCTCCGCCGCCGGACGCCGCTCGTACCAGAACCCTATCAGCAGGTACGACCCAAGTCCCACCAACTCCCACGCTATGTACAGAAAGAGCAGATTGTCCGCCAATACCAGCGCCAGCATCGCCGCCACGAACAGCGAGTGAAAGGCGTAGTAGCGTCCCAGTCCCGGGTCGTAATGGCCGTCATGTCTCATATATCCCAGCGAATACACCTGCACCAGCAGCGCGACGAACGTCACCAAGCCGAGCATAGTCACCGAAATCTCGTCAACCGCGACGCCCCATGCGATTGCCGTATCGCCGATTCGCAGCCAATCCAACCCATAGCTCGCCGCGCCATCGCTCAACAGCCCGGCCAGCGCGAACCAGAACAGCCCGAATCCAAGCAGGATAGCCAGGATGGACACGAACGCGCCCTGCAACGGCAGGTAACGCCTGAACGGCAGCACGACGAAGAACGCCCCCGCGCTCAGCGCGGGTATCGCCCATGCCCAGTTTGTCCCTATCTGTTCGGTCATTGGAATCATTGCCGGATCGGTACGCTGTACGAGCGCGAGTCCTGTCCATGTGACCGGTATGGCAACCGGCGAGCGTACTGCTGCTCCCACTCGTGGGAATATGCGCCCGCTACCACTTCAGACTGTCAATCCGGTCAACATTTACGGAACTTCGATTGCGGTACAGCCTGAGTATTATCGCTATCGCCAGCGCGAGTTCGGCGGCGGCTATCGTAATCACGAATATGATGAGAACCTGGCCCAACGCCCTCTGCGCTTCCCCGAAGTCCACGAACGCCGCGAAGCCTATCAGGTTGATGTTCACAGCGTTCAGCATCAGCTCGATGGACATGAGAATCAGCACCGCGCTGCGTCGCGCGAGTACCCCGTACAGCCCGATTGAAAACAGCGCGGCGGCCAGTATCTGGAGATGCGCCAGCTCTATCAATCGCGCCCTCCGACCGTCCGCACCAAGACTATCGAGCCTATCAGCGCGACCAGCAGCACCAGGGACGCCACCTCGAATGGCACCGCCCAATCCGTGAACAGGCTTTCGCCCAACTCGAAAAATCCGACGCTCTTCCTCTCGACCGTTGTCCTGACGCTCGTGGTAACTATGGACGCCGCAAGCAATACGAACACCCCGATAGATATGACCGCTGCCAGCGGCCACTGGCGGTGGTCGGTCAGATTCTCGAAGTCCTGAATCCGCGTCAGCATCAGCGAGAACAGCACCACTATCACCACCGCGCCCCCGTAGATGAGTACCTGCACCAGCGCGAGGAACTCCGCGAACATCAGCAGGAACACCCCCGCCACTCCCAACATGGAGGCCAGCAGCGCGAACGCGGCGTAAACTATATTCCGCGTGAAGACCACGCCCAGACCGCCCGCGACGACAAGCGCGGCGGCTATGTAGAAGAAGACGAGAGACGGGGAAATCATCGGTGGTCCGGTTAGCTGCTCAGGTTGTTTCTGTCGTGGAGCGCGGAGTCCGTTTGGCGGGCCTCTTCGGACGCTCCGCCTTCTTGACCGGAACCCCGCTGTTCTTGGCGGGATTGGTCGGACGCCACCCGGTCTCCGACTGGTAGCGTTTGCCCATATCCAGGAGCGAGTCCAGGTCAACCCGGTTGCCGTTGCGCTCGTACTTGCTCAGTTCGTGTTCGTGGCTCATCTCTATCGCGTCGAAGTTGCACACGTCAACGCATATCCCGCACAAGATACACCGGCCCAGATTTATCTCGAACGTCTCGATAATCTTGCGCCGGCGACTCGTCTCTTCGCTGAATTTCGGATTGTCCGTCATCTGCGCGCTCATACACTGCGTCGGACAGGCGCGCACGCAGACCATACAGCCCGTGCAGTACGGCTCCGGCACGTCGCCGTCCCACAGCAGCGCGGGAAACCCCATGTAGCGAGGGGCTACCTGTCGCCGCTGATCCGGCTCGGGATATTGATCTGTAACAGGCTTTCGGAATGCCGTCTTCAGCGTCACCCCCAGCCCTTCGAGAAATCCAATCATTCGTCGCCTTCTATCAGCCCAGGAATGTGGAAGCTACCAGCCCAACAATCGCTATCGTCTGGGTAACCATAATCCCTGTCAATACGTTTAGTCGGCTGTTCATGTCGCCCAGCCGTTTGTGAACATCGCCCAGCCGTTCGTGAACGTCATCCAACCGTTTGTGAACGTCGTCCACCCGCGTATGAATGTCGTCCACACGTCTGTGAACGTCGCTTATCCGGTTATTCATCTCTATTTGGACGCCCTCGACTCGTCCAAGGCGCACAGACATATTGTCAATCTTATCTTCCACTCTGCTTATTCGGTCTTCCGTAGTAACCATGCTCTTCTTCTACCTTCCGATTCTATCGCCGCAAACTGCTCGCCGAGTACACCGTCACCGTGCTGCGCTCGGTCTTTGCGCGTGGCCCCCGGAAGATGATATAGACCGTTCCCCCCAATAATACCAGAGACGCGACGCTAAGCGTCCATATAGGCCATCCGTAGAACAGAACCACCCCGGTGGCGACTATGTTCAGGAACGACAGCGGAACGAGCATCTTCCAGCCGAAAGACATTAGCTGGTCTATCCTGAGCCTAGGATAGGTCCCCCGTATCCAGAATATGACCCATATCACCAGCGCGGTCTTCAGCATGAACCATATTACCGACAGCGTGGAATGAGCCAGCCCGTCCAGCGGCATCGCCGGCCATCGCCACCCGCCCAGGAACAGCAGCACGGTCAGCGCCGCAACCGTGAACGTGTTCAGATACTCCGCCAGGAAGAACGCCGCCCAGTGCGCGCCGCTGTACTCCACGAACGGCCCTCCGACCACCTCCGACTCGGCGTGATGTATGTCGAACGGCGTGCGCCCAAGCTCCGCCAGCCCCGCCGTCAGGAACAGGAACAGGCCCAGCGGCTGAACCAGCGCGTATCCGTAGTTCGCCTGCCCGTCCACCACGTCCGTGAGGTTCAGCGACTGCGCCAGCATCGCAACGCCCAGTATCGCCATGATGAAGGGTATCTCGTAGCTGACAAGCTGTCCCGCCGCGCGCAGCCCGCCCAGTATGGCGTATTTGTTAGCCGATCCCCAGCCCGCCATTATCAGCCCCATCACCGACAGCACCGATATGGCGGTTATGTAGAACAGGCCCAGGTCCAGATTCCGCAACACGAGGTCCCGCGCCACCGGAAGCGTTACCCACAGCAGCAGCGACGGCACGAACACCGCCACCGGAGCTATCCAGTAGATCCGCCTGTCCGCCCACGAAGGCAGTATGTCCTCCTTGGTAAACAGCTTTATCCCGTCCGCTATGGGCTGGAGCGTCCCGTGAAATCCGACTCGCATCGGCCCTATTCGCATCTGTATTCTGGCCAGCGCCTTCCGCTCAGCCCAAGTCAGAACAAGCACGACCAGCGACAAGAATGTCAGCAGCGCGACACCGCCGAGGGCATAGAGGACTACTTGCGTCAAGCTCACCTGTCCACCTCCCCCAGCACTATGTCAATCGAGCCAAGAACCAGCACCGCGTCCGCGATGTAAGCGTCTCTCAGCATGGCCTGGAGAGCCTGCAAGTTGCAGAACGACGGCGCGCGAACCTTCACGCGGTACGGCTTGTCGCTCCCGTCGCTCACCAGGAACACCCCAAAGTCGCCGCGCGGCGACTCCGTGCGTATATACACCTCGCCCTTTGGCGGCCTCGCTATGCGCCGCACGTTCGCCGCTATCTCCCCTTCCGGCATATCCCGCATCGCCTGCCTTATGATACTCAGCGACTGCCGCATCTCTTCGACCCGGATATAGTAGCGGTCCCAGCAGTCCCCCTGCGTTCCAACGGGTATCCCGAAGTCGAACCTGTCATAGATAGAGTACGGCTCCGACACCCGAACATCTTCGGGAACGCCGCAGGCCCTGAGCGGCGGCCCGGTAACGCCGAGGTCAATCGCCTCTTCCGCCGAGATAGCGCCTATGCCCTTCGTCCTCGCCAGGAACATCTCGTTCTGGCTGAGAAGTTCGTCGCATTCCTCCACGCCGCGTTCGAGTTGGTCCAGAAGAACGCTCATGCGCGATTGGAAGTCATCAGGCAGATCTTCATTCACTCCGCCAACGCGAATGTAGTTGTGCATCATCCGCGCGCCGGTCACCGACTCGAACAAGTCCTGTATCCTCTCACGCTCCCGGAAGCCGTACAGCACGGGCGTCATAGCGCCCGCGTCCAGGCCATACACGCCGTAGAACATCATGTGGCTGGCGATTCGGTTCAGTTCGCAAAGTATGACGCGAATATACTCCGCTCGCTCGGGAACCTCTACGTCCATCAACTTCTCGACCGCCATGCAGATGGCGAGCTCGCCGTTCAGATTCGCCACGTAGTCCAGCCTGTCGAACAGCGTGATGATCTGCGCGTACTGCTCACCCTCGCACAACTTCTCCGACCCGCGATGCAGGTAGCCGATGTGCGACTCCGACCGCGCTATCCTCTCCCCGTCCACCCAGATGACGAGCCGGAACACCCCATGCGTCGAGGGATGCTGCGGCCCCATATTCACCATCAGGTCAATCGCGTCGCCGCTCTCTGTAACTTGCTCTTGTATCTGCATCGTTGTCGGTCGTTGGTAGATTATCCGGCAGCGTCAAGCAATCGGAAATATCTACCCCTGCTCATTCCCGCTGTCCGCATATTGGAGCGTATATGCGCTACCGCAACGGATCTGGGACTTGTCTTTATAACGACAGGACGCCTCACGCCCGGCTTGGTCATCATTATGTGATCTCCGCTTTGCCTGCTCACAGCGAACCCATCCATTTCAAATATGTGTACTAGCGTCCGATAGTGAACAGGCGTTATGCGTCTTCCACGTGAATTCAATGAATGGTCGCCACCTTGTTTTCGCTGATCCGCTTACGCAATTTCCATTCGTCTCCAACTCTCTGAAACCCAGACTCTTCCAGCACATCATCCAAAGTCCCTATATCCTCGCAGCCTTCCAGGAACAACTCTACCGCTTCCTGAAGCGAGTTCCCCGCATCCTCTGGACTGTCCCCAAAGCTGGACACATCCAGTTCCCGACACAACCCAACATAGCAGTCCCCTTCAGGAAATATCTCCGCCCTATATATTACCTTCGTCATAGCGAAACTCCCTATGCGCCTCTGTCCCTCAGGTACGTCTCTATCTCATCCCGTATCGCCCTGACACTGGGCTGTCGACAGGCTATGACGCGCTCACTTGGACCTTCGTGCTTGTGATTCGGAAAATACGGCAGTTCGGGATAATGCCTGGAATTATCGTATCGAAATATGCAAATCCCATCCTGAGTCATGTAATGAAAGGAGTATGAACTCCACCATGGTATATCGTTCGCGAGTCCCATCTTCAGGCGCATTTCCAGTCGACTCGTATCCCGAAATCCAAAAGACACTTCAATTCTGGCGCAGTCTCCATTTCTGGGAACAATGACAGGCCCTCTCAAGATTTCGACGACAAGACCGGAACTGAAGAATACATTCAACAGGCCCTCGATATAGCGTTCTAATCGGGGATTCAGTCTGTATCCTCCAACTCCAAGCTCACCATGCCGAAGTCCGCAGCCGCGTCGTAGTACCACACCCAATCCATGAACTCCAGGTTCTCCTCCCTGAACTGGCAGCTATTATATTTCGTGATGAACTCTTTGGATGTCATGCCGTACTTCGCCTCAAACTCGGCCAACTTCCGCGCGACATCTTCCTTAGTCTCGTGAATGACCTCTATCTCATAGCCCATGGCCGCCTTTATCGTGTAGCTATTCTTCTGTTCTATCATGTCTCACCTGCCCCGGCGCGGGCGTTATAGTCGGCTCTGCGCTCCCTACATTCTACCACTCGTCATAATCATGGAACGGGAAACTCTTGCGTCCCGGATACCCCTCGAAGCCTTCGTACAGCAGCAGAGGAACCAGGTTTGTATGCCCCTCGAACCTCACCCCGAACAGGTCATAGCTCTCCCGCTCGTACCAGTCCGCCCCGCCCCACACGCCCGTGACCGTCGGAACAACAGGCGCGTCCTCCGGCGCTCGCGTCTTGACCACCATCTTGTGCCGGATGTCCAGCGAGTACAGGTGATAGTTGATCTCGAACTCCCCCGACGCCTCCGCGTAGTCCACCACCGACAGGCATCGCAGGTAGTCGAACTTCAGGCGCGGGTCGTTCTTGCATATGGCGCATACGACGGGAACGTCCTCGGGCCTGACGGTCAGCGTAACCTCATCCACCTCTGAGCCGACCTGCGCCTCGAAACCGCCGGCCCCGTCGCCGAATATCTCGCCCAGGAGCGACGCCAGATTCTCCCCCGCCGCGTCCAGGGCGACCGGAGCTACGGGGATGCGCGGCTCCCGTCTAGCCCGCCTCGCCACTCTGAGCCGCGTCCTTCTGGATCTTCTCCTGGAGCTGCATGATCCCGTGCATCAGCGCTTCAGGCCGGGGCGGACAGCCAGGAACATAAACGTCAACTGGTATAAGGTGATCCACTCCCATCACGACCGAGTATGAGCGGTAGTACGGCCCTCCGTTCGTCGCGCAGCTGCCCATTGCGATGACCCACTTGGGATCCGGCATCTGCTCATACAGCAGCTTGATAGGGTCCGCCATCTTCTTTACCACCGTTCCCGCCACTATCATCACGTCCGCCTGCCTCGGAGACGGCCAGGTCACCACCCCGAACCTGTCCAGGTCGTGGTGCGACATATGTGTGCTTATCATCTCGATAGCGCAGCACGCCAGGCCGAAGGAGAGCGTCCAGAGCGAATTCTTGCGCGCCAGCGCGAACAACTCGTCCGACTTCGCGGTCAGCGCGTTGGGCAGCGCCCGGTTGAACACGCTGTCGGCTGGCGAATTGCCCCTGCCCGGCTGATAGCCCTGTCCCAGGTTCATCTCCCTTATCTCCATTGAAGAACCCCCTTGCGCCACCCGTAGATGATGCCGAAGAACAATATGGCGATGAATATGAGCATCTCATAGAAGACCGCGGGTATCGTCTTCAGAAAGACGACGGCCCACGGAAACAGGAACACCGCCTCCACGTCGAATATCAGGAACAGGATCGCGAACACGTAGTAGCGGATGTTGATCTGAGACCACGCGAACGGCGCGGGCGGAATCCCGCACTCGTAGGGCATCTCCTTCTGCTCGGAGTAGCGCTTGGGAGCGAGAACATACGACGCCCCGAACAGCGCGCCCATGGCGGCGAGTCCAACCCCCGCCACCAGCAGTACGGCTATCCAGTTGATGTCGTAGCCTTCCGGCATTTGTGTCCCTTAGTGGTTGTTTCGATATGTCAACCTTTAGCGTTGACAGAAGGTGAATCGCTTGGCTCGGGGACGATTCTCGCGGAGACATGGGGGCTTGGTTTCAGTGTCTCAGTAGCAAGTTCAGTGTAGCAACGGCCCTATTGGGTGTCAATCTGAGCGCGTACCGTCCCTTCCTTGACATGAGCGCGTACAGCCATGTAATTTGCGTGTCGTAGCGTGATCTTGTGAGCGGAGGTTCCCCATGCAGTACCAAGCAGACTATGACTATCAGGCCGACCAACCCGCAATCGAACTCGCCAGCCCCTGGGCGCGCCTGGCCGCTGTCATCATAGACGGCTTGATTATCGGTATTCCCGTCTTGATACTCTGGATTGTGGCGTTCGCCTCAGGAGACGACGAAGCTTCTCTTGGACTGTTGCTGGCTGGCTTAGTCATCCTTATCGTCATATTCGTCATCCAGATGGTGCTGCTCGGCACTCGCGGACAGACCATCGGCAAGATAGCGATGAAAGTCCGAATCGTTGACGCTCAAACCGGAGACCATCCCGGCTGGGCCAGGCTCGTCCTGCTGAGAACCATAGTGAACTCGATACTTAGTGGCATCTTTGTCGTGGGCAATATCTACTGGATAGTGGACTCCCTCTTCATATTCAGAGCCGATCACAGAACCATCCACGACCTCTACTCCGGCACCCGCGTGGTCAAAGTCTAAAGTCTGAGCCTCGCGCCGAATCGCGGGATGCGTCCTCATGCCAAGAAAACGCAATACCGAATACCTCATGTCCGCCGGCGGCGTCGTCTATCGCTCCAACGGCGACGGACAGATAGAGGTCGCCATCTGCGGACTGCGCTACCCTGAGAGTTGGCGGCTGCCCAAGGGAACCCCCGACCCGGGCGAGACCGTCCTCCAGACCGCCCTGCGCGAAGTGCGCGAGGAGACCGGCCTTCAGGTAGAATCCGACGATTACATAGACAGCATCGAATACTGGTTCGTCCGCGCTCAGGACGGAAAGCGATGCCACAAGGTCGTGCACTTCTACCTGATGCAGGCGGTCGGTGGCGACGTCGCGCGGCACGACCACGAATTTGACTTCGTTAAATGGGCGCCCGCTGAGGACGCTTGTAAATCTCTCACCTACGAAAGTGAGGTGGATATTGTTAGGAAGGGTGTTTCAATGGTCGGGCAGGAAGTCCGAACAGGCCAGCAGGCGCGATAACGTCAGCGTCAGCAGCGCCCGCGTGGTCCTGCGCGAGAAGAAGAAGTCGGACATACCCGACGACTACAAGTGGCGCAGCGACCCCGAACTCGCCGAACTTGACGCTACTCGCCCTCTGAGCATCAGCTACAAGGAATTCGAGCGGCTGTCCAAGGATGAGATGTCCTATCCGTCCGCGCGCTCCAAGCGCCTGTCCGTGGATACCCTCGACGGCCAGCACATCGGCAACGTCATGTTCTACGACATAGACATCCGCGGCGGACAGGCTGAACTCGGCATAATGATCGGCGATAAGGACTACTGGAGCAGGGGCTACGGCACAGAGACGGTCGGCCTGTTGCTCGACCATATGTTTGAGGAATACCCCTTCAACCGCGTCTATCTTCACACCCTCGTCTGGAACCATCGCGCCCAGAAGAGCTTCCACAAGGCCGGATTCAGGGATATAGCTCCCGTCCGAAAGAGCGGACGCGACTTCATCAAGATGGAGATATGGCGGCACGAGTGGGAAGCCCTGCGCGCCCTGGCCTGACCCCAAAACCTCCTGCTACTCTATTGGCAATCCATGGTGGGGAAGGGGAGACTCGAACTCCCACGCCTTGCGGCACATGATCCTAAGTCATGCTCGTCTACCAATTCCGACACTCCCCCATCCAACATCGCCACTGCGCCAAGAGAGGCTGATCTCAATGATACCCATAATCGAGGCGTCACAACAAATATGAAAATCACCGCGGAGGCCGTATCGGGCCGGGCAAGTCCTCCGACGGTTCGTCCGCGACCGCGCGGCGAGCGTAGAGCGGCGCGAGTTCGTCGTCGGTCATACCCAGCAGCCCCCTGAGCGCCAAACCATTGTGTTCGCCGTACAGCGGCGAAGCCGTCCTGACAAGCCCCGGCGTCTCCGACAACTTCCACGGCATACCCGGATACGGAAACACCCCCATGTCGGGATGCTCTATCGGAACGTAGAACCCGCGCGCGTGGAAGTGCGGATTGCTGACCAGCTCCCAGTTCGCCAACACGGGGCCGGCCGGTACTCCCGCTTCCTGAAGTATGCGGGCGGCCTCGTTGTGGTCGAACCGCGCCGTCCACTCCGATATAGCGCTGTCCAGTTCGTCGTGGTTGGCGCGACGACCATCCGGCGTAGCGAACCTCGATTCCGCCGCCATATCCGCCCGGCCAATCACATCAGCGAGCGCCGTCCACTCCGATTCGGAGCGAACGCACAACGCTACCCAGGCGTCATCGCCGAATGAAGGGTAGCATCCCTGCGGCGCGTGTCGCGTGTGCCGGTTGCCCCGCCGCGCGGACAGCCTTCCCGTCGTCGTGTACTCGATGATAGCCTCCGGGAAGAAGGTAATCCCGTTTTCGTGCAGCGACATATCTATGTACTGCCCCTGACCGGACTTAGCCCTGTGATGCAGCGCGGCAAGCGTCGCAATCGCGGCGTGGGCGCCCGTTACGGGGTCGGCGTAGAATAGAGTGCTGCGATAAGGACGATCATCGTCCGCGTAGCCCGTTACCGCCGCCAGGCCGCACGACGCCTCCACGTTCGCGCCGTAGGCAACGTAGTCGCGGTCGGGGCCGGTCTGACCGAATCCCGACACCGAGACCATGATGACGGCCGGGTTCACTTCCCGCAGCGTGGCGTATTCCAGGCCGAAGTTCCGCATCACGCGCGGGCTGTTGTTCTCCAGCACCACGTCCGATTCGGCGACCAGGCGCAGGAATATCTCCCTGGCGTCCGGGTCGAATAGATTGAGCGTAATGGCGTGCTTGTTGCGGTTCAGCTTGTTGAAGTAGGCCGCGCGGTTGTAGTGATGCTTGAACGGATCGCCGCCCGGATAGCGTCCGCCGCGCGTCGCGGGACGGTCGGGAGCCTCTATCTTGATGACCTCCGCGCCCAGGTCCGCCAGATGCCGCGCGGCGAGCGGCCCCGCCCAGTTCGCGGTCAACTCCAGTACCCTCACGCCCCTGAGTGGGAGCGCGTCGTGGTTTGTGGGACTTCCCCACATGGGCGACCGCTCTCCCGCCTCGAACTTCCGGCTTGAGCGGGTGAACCTGAAACCGGCGTCCTGATCCAAAGCGGGAGCGGGTTTCCGAATGGTCGCCGGAGTCTCAGAGAATATGTACGGAAATCCAGGAAATCTACTTCGACCGGCGACGGGATGCTCTATCTGACGGAACCAGTCTCTCGCCTCGAGCTGAGACGAACACAGCAGGTCGGAGGCGTCGTTCACAGGCGTTACCGGGATGCGAAGTTCCTGCCCAAGTCTGAATATCTCATCTTTGGTCTGCCCGACGCACCACTCGCCCAGTATCCGTATCACCTCCTCCCGGTTGTCGAACCAGGACTGGCGGTCGGCGAACCGCTCGTCCTCCATCAACTCCGGACGTCCTATCAGAACGAACACCGTCGGCTCCCACCGGAACAGGAAGAACCACACCCAGCCGTCCTTGCATCGGATACAGTCCGGCCCGGTCCGGCGCATCACCACTCCCTCGTGCGTCCAGGATGTCGAGGTCCATGCGTGCGCGGACAGCATCGCTTCCACAGTCGAAACGTCCACCCGCTGACCTTTGCCCGTCTTCCGCGCCCACCACAGCGCGGCCAGCGTAGCTATGGCGGCCTGCGCCCCCGCGTTCAGCATCGGCTGGTTGTTGTTCATCATCAGCGGCTCGCGCTCCGCGTGTCCGCCGAAGTACATATACCCGCCCATCGCGTAGTCAACTATCTCATCCGACTTCCAGTGCCGGTACGGCCCGGTCTGACCGAAGTGGGTTATCGAGGTGAGAACCAGCGAGGGATTCCGAGCCGAGAGAACATCGTAGCCCAGCCCGATGGAGTCCAGGTAGCCCGGCTCGAATCCCTCCACCACCACGTCCGCGTCGGCGACCAGGCGCCTGATGCGTTCGCGGCCCCACTCTGTCTCCAGGTCGCGCGCGACGCTCTTCTTATTCGCTGCGTAGTACAGGAACAGGCCGCTCTTCTCGATGTGCGGTTGGTTTCGGTATGGCCCTGCGTGTCTCAGAGGGTGTCCTGTCTCCGGTCTCTCCACGAGAAGCGTCTCCGCGCCCAGGTCGGCGAGCAGCTTGGTACAGTACGCGCCCCCGATAGACTCGCTCAGGTCTAGAACGTTCACCCCGCTCAGGGCCATCATTTCAGCCATAGATCAAATCGCCATCCTGTCGAAAGTGTGCCGAATATATTACCATGTTTCAGCCGTCCGCCGGGCCGGAAACGATTGACTGGCATCGAAAGCTCGGTTACAGTCTTGTTGAAAATCGCGCGAAAGAGAGGAGCGGGAAATGACTACCCAAGACGACGAAGCCCGGCGAGTAAGGTCGTACCTGCTCTCGCAGGGCGAGAAGTACGCCTTTACCGAGTTGTGGCCCCGCCTCATAAGCGCCAGGCTGGAGGTCATAGCCGCGGCGGAAGGCGTAAGCCAAGAGCAGGCCGACTTCACCTTCGCCCCCGAAGAATGGAGCATCGCCGAGGTGCTTCACCACGTCCTGACCAGTTCATCCAGGGTGGCCGAGACCATAGAGGCCATCGCCAACGGGAACGAACCGCCCGCGCGCGTGATAGACCCGCCGCGCGAGTCGGCGGCGCTGGGCATATCTGAACTGCGCGAACATCTCACAAAGGACGCGCTCGCTTGGTGCGCTCTCACCGAGAGACTGCCCGCTTCGCCCAACCTGGACGTCACCGCGCCCCACCCAATCTTCGGCGAGCTTCACGCGGGGGGCTTCTATCTGTTCCAGCGGGTCCACGACCTCGATCACGTAGGCCAGATCAACAAGAACAAGAACGCCCCCGGATACCCACAGGACTGACCAAATGAGAATAGCGGTAAACGTAACCACCGACTCCGACGGCAACTGGGAGAGCGCGGCCACCTTCGCGCGCGAGGCTGAGCGGCTGGGCGCGGAGTCCATATGGACCGGCGAATCCTGGGGCTACGACGCGATCACGCCCCTGGCGTACCTGGCGGCCAGAACCGACAACATCGCGCTCGGCACCGGCATCATCCAGCTTGGTACACGTTCCCCCGCGAACCTCGCCATGACCGCGATGGGAATGCAGTCCCTCTCCGATGGACGATTCCGGCTCGGCCTCGGAACCAGTGGGCCGCAGGTAGTCGAGGGTTGGCACGGCGTTTCGTTCGCCAAGCCGGTACAGCGAACCAGGGAGATAATCGAGATAGTCCGTCTGGTCACGTCGGGCGAGCGGGTCAGCTACGACGGCGATATATACCAACTCCCCCTGCCCGACGGCGAAGGCCGCGCCCTGAGAAGCAGCGCCCCGCCCGTTCACGTGCCGATATACGTTGCCGCCCTGGGCCCCAAAAACCTTGAGCTAACCGGAGAACTTGCCGACGGTTGGATAGGCGGATCGTTCATACCGGAGACCGCCGATGTATTTCTTGAGCGCATTCGCGCAGGCGTGGAACGCGCCGGACGCTCACTCGCCGACCTCGACCTCCAGATACCGCTTTCGGTCGAGATCACGGACGACGTAGAAGAGGCCGGCAAGCGGCACGCGAGCGGCTACGGCTTCACGTTCGGCGCGATGGGTTCGCTCCGAAACAACTTCTACAAGAACGCATTCGCCCGCCAGGGATTCGCGGACGAAGTAAACGAAGTCCAGCGACTGTGGATGGCAGGCGAGCGCGACAAGGCTCGCGACCACGTTCCGGTCGAACTCGCCCTGAAAGCGAACCTGATAGGCGCTCCGGCGATGATAAAGGAGCGGCTTGCCATCTACCGCGACGCGGGCATTGGAACGCTGCGAGTCGGCATCCCGGGCGACGGAATTGAGTCAAAGCTGGAAACGCTGGGGCAGGTCATGGACCTGGTCCGGGAGGCCGCGCCTGAGCGGTAACCGACGGCTCGTCCGGCGCCACTTTCTCATTGGTTGAGTTATCGGCCTTACCTTCGATTCGAGAGCGAACGCCGCGCACTTCTTCCGAAAGCGCGGACAGCATCCGCTCCTCTTCTCCCTCTGACAGTTCCATCTCCCGCATCAGGTCGGCGGCCTCCGACAGCAGTTGCGCCCGCAGACTCTTGTAGTCGTCCTCAGACAGATTCCCCAGCGAGTGGTCGAGCTCCGTGCTAGTGAGTCCGGCGACCGCGGCGTCCCATCGTCGCATCAGGTCCGCCTGTGGCGCGCCCTCGTCGTACTCGAACTCATCCCGCCGCAGCCCCATCACGAAGGGCCACAAAATCAGGAGCGCCGGCACGAGCGTCAGGATTATGGCGATTGTGACTATCATCTTCTAAACCGTAATAGCCTTAATTGAACCGTATGACGCCGCTTCTGAAATGCAAATCCACGTCGAAGTTCCGCAGAAACGAAAGCCCAAGCAGGCCACCAACTCCGATGCTTATCGGCATATCCATGCAGGCCGTTCTTACGCCGGTCGCTACGGCGCCCAGGACTTCCACCGAGGCGAGGGTAATTATAGGCACGAAGACTGCGCCGGATGGAGTAGTCAGATGTAGCGTATCTTCGGGTTGATAAATGTCATAACCTAAACTGTGAGCGACAGCCGTCGGAATTACGACAAGAGTCGCGCCCGTATCGAGCGCCATTTCAACCCGCTCAAAACCGAGAGGCCCTCCGACTCTGGTTTGAAAACGAACAGGCGATTCTGAGTATAAGGTCAACTTCTAAGTGTCACTCCTGTGCCTTCTGAGATAGTTGGGCCGTATGTTCAAGTGTAGCCCAAACTGAAATTATCGTCCCAGCTACACCTTCTGGCAAGGGCGGCCTTGCGTAAAACACCGCTATATCACAGTCATCGCGCTTTTTCTTCAGAATTTCATGAACCCTTTCCCAGACCTCTTCATGATCCTCAGAGTGATATATCAACTCCCCTTCTGTCGCTCCAAACTTGTCGCTGGCCGTTACATTGATAGCCAGCCATTCACTCTCGTGTTCGGCCTTCATCTGTTCGATTGTGGGCATATCTCCACCTCGACTTGGTGAGTCTCAAACTGACCGCGCCCATCCATTATAACCAATCCGCCTTATCGGGACAGAACGATCTCGTCCCCCACCGACACCCCGCCCGTCGCCTCCACGATGCCATAGACTCCCAGGTACGCCGCCCTGCGACTCGGACGATAGCTCAGTATGAGGCGCAGCGTGTCGAAATCGCGCTCGCCGGTCTTCGGATCCAGAGTCGTTATCGCGCAGCGTGGGTCGCGCGAGATGAGACGCAGCCTGAACCTCTCGCCGATCAGCAGTCCCTTGCCCAGCCACGAGTCTTCCTCGTGCGCCTCGCATTCACCTATAAGCAGAGTTGGCCTGAACCGCTCCGCCTCGAAATCCTTCTCTCCTCCGGTAAGGCCGCTCAGATATTCAATAGTGGCCTCCGATATGAGCGACACCGGGTATTCGTCGAAAGACTCGCCCGGATTCCTGGATTTCATCAACGTCAGTTCCACCCCGCAGAAGTCGGACAGCGCCTCGCTCCATCCACCCTCTATCTCCACTCCGCTCACTACCCTGCCCCACAGCACGGTCGCGGTCTCCCGGCCCGGCTGAGGCTGTCCGCCAACTACGCTTCCGTCCGGGAAGGTCATCCGAAGGTCGTCCGCCTCAGCCGAGTACTCGGCTGATACCTGTGTGAGCTTGCCCAGTTGACGCTGAGTAACCACACGCCCCTCCGAGTCCATCAGCAGGAAGCGGCGGTCACCCGCGATGCCACGGTGAGAAATCTGGGCGCTGTCCAGGGTGGTCAATCCAAGAGACTTGACCGGGGTGGCGTGTATGGCTGTTATCCTGGGCATATCCAACCTCTCCATCCTGTTTTTGAGAGGGGCAAGTATACCAGAACGCGCCGACCCACATTGCGGATCGGCGCGTTCTCTCAGTTGACCCGGAACAGTCGCCTGCCAACCGTGACGGTGGGAGAGTCGTCCTTACAGTCGTTGGCCGATGTGATACATTATGCTCTGAGGCGCGGACTTATCCCCCGGCCCAAACCACCCAACCGGAGGCAACCCATGACCACTCAGACCTACGAACCCAACATGATCCTATCCAATCAGGAGTTCAATGTCGTCGGCACGCGGCCCATACGTCACGACGGCTTGGACAAGGTGACCGGAAGGGCGCGGTACAGCGCGGATATTCACCTGCCCGGTATGCTTCACGGCAAACTGCTCCGCAGTCCTCACGCCCACGCGCGGCTACGCTCCATTGACTGCTCCAAAGCGCTCGAACTCCCCGGTGTTAAGGCCGTGGTTACCGCCGCCGATATGCCCGATGTCTCCGCCGAGTTCACCGACCAGGAAGAAGGCGCGATGGTGAACTACGGCTTCTACGGCAGGAACATCATCGCCCGCGAAAGGCGCTATACAAGGGCCACGTCGTGGCCGCCGTAGCCGCGAACGACCCCAGCGTCGCAGAGCGGGCGCTCGACCTGATAGAGGTTGACTACGAAGTCCTCCCGACCGTCCTGGGCGCCGAAGACGCTATGAAAGACGACGCGCCCATCCTGCACGAGCGTCTTCTCACCATGCACAGCCCCACCTTCAGGGCCGGCGGCTGGGGCGACGCCGACAGACAGACCAACGTCGCCAACCGATTCGAGTTCAGCATAGGCGACGTGGAAGCCGGCTTCGACCAGGCCGACGTCATAGTCGAGCGCGAGTTTCGCACTGAGTCCGTTCACCAGGGCTACATAGAGCCGCACGCCGCCACCGCCCACTGGAACAGCGACGGCTACGTGACCGTCTGGTGCAGCACCCAGGGCCACTTCGGCGTCCGCGACCACACCTCTGCCATACTCGGCCTCCCCGTATCCAGGGTGAAGATAATCCCCATGGAGATAGGCGGCGGGTTCGGAGGCAAAGGACAGAGCGGACTCTATCTCGAACCTCTGGCCGCCAAGCTCTCCCAGAAGTCCGGCCAGCCGGTCAAGATAGTGATGAGCCGCTACGAAGTCTTCGTAGGCACCGGCCCCACCTCCGGCACGATTATCAACGTCAAGATGGGCGCGACCCGCGACGGCAAGATAGTCGCCGCCGAAGCCCACCTGATCTACGAAGCGGGCGCGTTCCCGGGCTCCCCTGTCGCCTCCGGCTGCAGAACCATGTTCGCGCCCTACAACATCCCCAACGCCCTCGTCGAAGGCGTGGACGTGCTGGTAAACAGGCAGAAGTCCGCAGCCTACCGCGCCCCCGGCTCGCCCGCCGCCGCCTTCGCCGCCGAGCAGGCGATTGACGAACTCAGCCGGGAACTCGGTATGGACACTATCGAATTCCGGCTTCTCAACACCTCCGAAGAAGGGACTCGGCAGGTCGCCGGCCCCCGCTTCCTCCGCATAGGCAACCGCGAACTTCTGGAAGCCGCCCGCGAGCACCCCCATATCCAGACTCCCCTCGAAGGCAAGCTCAGGGGACGTGGAATCGCGGCCGGCGCGTGGTTCAACGGCAGCGGCCCCGCCAGCGCGGTGGCCTCAGTAAATCCCGACGGCACGGTCAGCCTCATAGAAGGTTCCCCGGACATTGGAGGCAGCAGGGCCGCCATGGCCATGCACGTCGCGGAGGTTCTCGGAATCCCCGTAACCGACGTGCGCCCCGCCATCGTTGACACCGACTCCATAGGATATAGCTCCGGCGCGGGCGGCAGCGGCGTCACCTTCAAGATGGGCCGAGCCTGCTACGAGGCCGCCCAGGACGCCAAGAGACAGCTTATCGAGCGCGCCGCCAGGATATGGGACGTCAGCCCCGACGACGTGGAGTACGACGCCGCTACGTTGCGACACAAACAGGACACCGAACTCAGCGTCAGCTTCGCCGACCTCGCCTCCCGGCTCAATGGCACGGGTGGCCCCATCGTCGGAAGGGCGACCGTCAATCCGGGCGGCGTCGGCAACGCCTTCGGCCTCCACATCGTGGATGTCGAGGTTGACGCCGAAACCGGCAAGGTGGAGATACTCAGGTACACAGCCATTCAGGACGCGGGCAAGGCCATCCACCCAAGCTACGTCGAGGGCCAGATACAGGGCGGCGCGGTGCAGGGCATCGGCTGGGCGCTCAACGAGGAATACTACTTCAGCGACGACGGCACGATGGAAAACTCCACCTTCCTGGACTATCGTATGCCCACCAGCCTCGACCTGCCCATGATAGACACCGTGATAGTCGAGGTAGCCAACCCCGGCCATCCCTACGGCGTGAGAGGCGTCGGCGAAGTCTCCATAGTCCCGCCCATGGGCGCGGTCGCCAACGCCATCTACGACGCCACCGGCGTCCGCATGACCGAATTGCCAATGTCCCCGGGCGCGGTAGTCAAAGCGCTAGAGTCCGCGTCCGCCTAGTCGCTCATATCTCAGGAGAAAGACCATGATCCCCAAGCCCGTCAAAGACGAATACCGTCGCTCCACCTCCGTCTCGTCCCAGACCAACGTCGAGATTCCGATGCGCGACGGCGTGATTCTGCGCGCCGACATCTACCGGCCGGCCGGCGGCGGACGCCATCCCGTCCTTCTCCAGCGCATCCCCTACGGAAAGCACTCCCCCCGCTACCGTAGTATGTACCTTGACCCGATGCGCGCGCTGGACAGGGGCTACGCTGTCGTAATCCAGGACACGCGGGGCAGGCACGTCTCCGATGGCGACTGGTATCCATTCGTACACGAGGCTGAGGACGGCTTCGACACGATTGACTGGATAGCGTCCCAGTCCTGGAGCGACGGCAGCGTCGGTATGTTCGGCATCTCCTATCACGGCGCGACCCAGTGGCTCGCCGCGACCGAAGCGCACCCCGCGCTCAAGGCCATAATCCCGGGCGTAACCGCCGACTCCTACTACGATAGCTGGACATACCTCGGCGGCGTGTTCCAACTCTTCTGGACGAGCGGCTGGGCGGCAGGCTTCGCCGCGGACGACCTGGGCGGCAGAGCGGCCCGCAACAGCGACGCGATGGCCGTCCTCCGCGAGTGGCGACAGGGCGCCTACGCCGTGGCCAATCATCTCCCCCTGGATGATATGCCCGCGCTCAGGCAGATCGCCGACTACTACTATGACTGGCTTGCCCACCCCACCTACGATGACTACTGGAAGGCAATCGCGCCCCGCGAGAAGTTCGACAGGATAACCGTCCCCGCGCTCAACCAGGGCGGATGGTTCGACGGATTCATCCGGGGCACTATTCGCTGCTACCAGGGTATGCGTGAGCGTGGCGCGACCGAACTCGCCAGGACTCAGCAGCATCTTGTCGTCGGCCCCTGGCTGCACCAGCCCCTACCCGATCCATACGCCGGGCAGGGATACTTCGGCGGCTCCGCGTCCGGGGCCGCGATTGACTGGCACGGGATGCAACTGGCGTGGTTCGACCGCTGGCTGCGCGGCGAGAACAACGGCGTTGACACGGACCCGAATACTTACATCTTCATAATGGGCGCGAACCAGTGGCGGGCTGAGGAATCCTGGCCGCCGGCGGACGCCGAGCCTATGACCCTGTTCCTGCGAAGCGGCGGCGGCGCGAATACCCTCAGCGGCGACGGCAGGCTGTCGTTCGACGCTCCAGGCGAGTCCGAGTCTCCCGACACGTTCACATACGACCCGGCCAATCCCGCGCCGACCCATGGCGGGGCGCATCTTGGTGGAGTTCCAAGCGTATTCGAGGTGGGAGTTCAGGACCAGCGAAATATAGAGGCGCGCGAGGATGTGCTGGTCTATACCTCAGAACCGTTAGAGCGGGACACTGAGGTCACCGGACACGTCCAACTGGAGCTGTGGGCAGTAACGAGCGCGGCGGATACCGACTGGACTGCCAAGTTGGTGGACGTTCATCCCGACGGGCAGGCGCGCAACGTGTGCGATGGAATCCTCCGCGCCAGCTTCCGCGATTCGCTGGAATCGCCGTCCCCCATCCAGCCCGGAGAGGCGTACAGCTACAAAGTGGACGTCGGCCCGACCGCCATGCTGTTCCGAAAAGGCCACAGTATCCGCCTTGAGGTATCATCCAGCAACTTCCCCGCCTACGCCAGAAATACCGGCGTCCCCGCTCACGGGTCTGCTGACTTGACCCCCGCAACCCAAACCGTCCTGCACGACGCAAGCCATCCGTCCCGGTTGATTCTGCCTATCGTCCTCCGAAATTAGAAGGCACAAGCGCTCACTCCGCGTACCCTGTCAGTTCAACATACCCGCTGCCCTCAACAGGCCGCCCCTCGATTGTTCCTCGGACGCTCACAGCGCCCTCCCAGTACCGGATCAGCGTATCCAGTTCCTGGTCTCTGATGTATGGCGTGATCTCAATGTCCAATTCCTCTCTCGGAATCCTTAGCCTCCAGCGCGACGGATACGTACCGCCAATAGGACTCTGCCATTGGTCCAGCGCCTCGATACTCACGTCCGACGCGCCCAGCGCGGAGTAAGAACCGTCCGCGCCGACCAGCGTTCCGAGATCGAAGCCGTTCCCAGCCCCGTCGCGTGGACGCAGTTGGTAGTACATGATCTCCCGCCCGTCCGACAACTGGAGCGCGAACCAGTCCCACCCGATATGATCCTCCGATAGCTGCGCCGAACTCCACTCCCTGTCAAGCCAGCTTGAGCCGCTGACCTGGTACGACCTACTACCGACCGACAAGACCCCGGTCGTCGGCATACGAGTCATCGAGTAGTAGTAGGACGCCTCTCCAGAACCGCTGCCTTTCCTCGCGTATCCGCCTTCGCCGTGCAGAACTATGGGTTTCTCGCTATCCAGAACAAGGTCAATCTCCACCCCCTCGTCGCTCGCCCTCAGACGCATCGGAAGAACGCCGCCCTCCATCCCCGAAGCCGACCAGTCCTCTATCCAAACGCGGAACGGAGAACCGACCGCCCCCGCCAGCCCAAGCGCGTCGCGGCTGTACCGCTCGAAGGCGTAGAACTCATCGTTCTCCACGTCGGTGAGCGCGAAGTGGGCGAAATATATTTGCTCCGTCGCCCACTTCGAACTCCGCGCCCCGCCCCCTGTCCCTACTCCCCGCCTGAAGAAAGTGAGTTCGTACCCGAAGCGTCGCCCTTCGGAGGTCTGCAAATTGCCCGTGTAGTACCACCATTCCAGCGCGTACTCAGGATGCGGCCCATGGTCTTGGGGAAAGACGAACTCGCGCGGCCCTGTGGCAAACGCGAACCCGGAATCGTCCATGTTCAGCACTTCGGAAACCGATAGGCTGGCTCTCACCTCCACCGCCTCGCCCGTGCGTGTGAGCAAATACACGCCCACGCCCAGTACGGCGATGAGAAACGCGAAACTCGCCGCCACAACCAGAAATCGCATTGTCAGACCCATATATCTCTTGATCCCATCCAGGCCCTACTACAATTTACTCACCTGTGCATTATAAACCGATATATATATAACGATACCCGAACCCGCCCTCCAATCCTAGTTTCGTCCAGACCTCGGCCTTACTCATCTCGCAGCGCCCCGGCCGGCGACGAGCGCGACATTCGCAGCGCCGGATACACTCCCGCCAGCAGCGCCGCGACCACCGCGATGAGCGCCGCCTGGAACAGCGCCGTCGGATACACCTGCATCTCCATCGTCCACCCGAACGCCTTGCGGTTTATCACGAATATGAGAACCGCCGCCTCTATCAGACCCAGCGGTATCGAGATGAGACCCGCCGCCACTCCCATCAGCCCGCTTTGTGACGTGAACATGATCCACACCTGCCCCGGCGTGAACCCGATGACCCGCAGCGTCCCGAACTCCACCGACCGCTCTAGCTGAATCGCCATCAGCGCGCCCAGAACCCCGATGAAGGCAACCAATATCGCCAGGATTCGGACCACGTTCGTAATGGCGAAACTCCTCTCGAATACTTCCAGCGCCGCGGCCTTCAGGTCGGCGTTGGATCGAATCATAACCCCTCGTCCCCTGCCAATGGCATCCTCAATCGAGACAGTCAGATCATCCAGCGCCACGCCCTCGGCGGCATCCACCCCAATGCCGGAATATCTGTCATCCCCCCAAAGACTGGCATACACCGACCGGCCCATCATGACTCTGCCGACGCCCGCGCTGCCGTAGTCGTAGTATATGCCGGCCACGCGGAAGTCGCGCTCTCCCTCAGAGGTGGACAGCCGAACGGTCGAACCGACGCCCTTGCCGTTACGGTACGCGAACGGCTCGGATATCGCCACCGCGCAGCAACTTTGAAGCTCGCGCCAGACGGTCGCGGGGTCGCCCTCCTTGAAGGAGCCTCGCTTTACGAAATCATCCAGGCTGGTGTCCGAGACCACGACCCTTACGTCGCCGCCCGGCGAATTCACGCGCGCGTTGCGAACCGTCCTGACGCTCCCCACTCCTTCGACGCTTCGGACGCGCTCCAATACGTCGGGAGACAGCCCGACTTCATCTTGATACGAGCGCAGCGACACCGGGGATATGTATATGTCCGAGCCAAGCGATGTGTCTAGCCACCGTTCCACGGTGTCTCGGAAACTCTGCACCATCGTATCTATCGAAATCGTGACCGAGATGGCGACTGACAGCGCCGCTATCGCCACCGCCGTCCGGCTGATAGAGGCGGATACTCCACGCGCCGCCATAGTGCCAAACGCGCCGAACAGCTTGCCCAGGATAAGGGCGAGCGACTTGCTGAACAGAATGATGGCCGCCGGAGTGAGCATCGCGCCGCCAAGTATGATTGCCGCCAGACCCACGAACGCCACGATGAGCGCGTCAAACGGCAGCAGTATCAGTCCGCATCCCACGCCGATGACCCCGATTCCGATTACGGACGCTAGAGGCGTAGTTCCTCTGAAGCGCGTCTCGATGTGCGAGCGAGACAGCGCTTCCCTCGCCGGAACCCCTGTGGACTCCAGGGCCGGAATGAAGGCCGCTCCCAGCGTGGCGGCTACGCCCAGCGACGCGCCCTTGACCAGCGACCAAATCGGAATGGATATGTCCTGCGCCGATACCACGTAGAAGAGGTCACTGATAGTCTGGGTTATTACTTCCACCAGCCCCCGCCCTATTATGATGCCAAGCAATACCCCAATGACGGAGCTGATGAGTCCGAGGACCGCCGCCTCTCCCAGTACGAGCGTGAATATCTGCTGCCTCGTAACTCCGATAGCGCGGAGCGCGCCTATGACCGGGCGACGCTGAACCACCGAGAACATCATTGCGTTGTATATCAGAAACGCGCCCACGATAAGCCCAAGCAGGCTTATCATGAACAGGTTCTGGTCGAACGAGACGGTAAGTTGCTCTATGGCTTCCGAGCGAGCGGAGGACGCCGCCACCGAAGCGTCGGGCGGCAGCGCGGCCCTTACGCCTTCCAGAAGCGATTCACCTTCCTCGCCGGGCGGTACAATCAGGTCAACATGGCTCAGACGCCCCTCGAAACCAATCAGTTCCTGGGCGGTAGATATGTCGGTGATTAGCAGATTCTCGAGCGTCTCGGCGCTCAGGCTGTTTTCCGGCTCGGTCAGGCCGACAATCCTGACTCGCCGCTCTATGCCCGCAACATCCAGCGCTATAGTGTCTCCCGAGCTCAGACCGAGGGAATCGGCAGTCCCCACCGACATCAGCGCGGTGGAGGGCGTAGTAAGCAATTCGACGGCATCAGCCATAGCGCCGCCATTTGGGGCGATGCCGATATATGGGCGAAACTGGGAATCGGCGAACGGCTCCACCCCAAGAATCCGCAGCGCTCTTCCGTCTTCCGCAAATCCGTAGCCCTCGACCAGCGGAGCGGACTCCCTTATCCCCAACTCCACCCGCAGCGTCGTATAGACTTCTTCCGGCAGACCGCCCGGGCCGCCCACAATCTGGTGCGTCGCCCTGCCAACTACGGCGTCGCTCGAAAGGCTGAACGCCCGCTTCGCGCTCTGGTTTCCCAGGTCTATCGCCACCACGATAGCGACGCCCAGCGTTATCCCCAACACCGAAAGCGCCATCTGCCAGGGATGTCTCAGAAGGTGGCGCAAACCCGAGAGCCAGAGCAGCGTAGTCATTGCGAGATGAATCCCATGACCCTATATCCCCAACCGTCATTCCCGCGAAACCAGAGTAGCGTAGTCATTGCGAGATGAATCCTATGATCCTATATCCCCAACCGTCATTCCCGCGAAAGCGTGAATCCAGCGCCCGCGCGAGCCTTCTCCACGAGTCGGCCATCCTCCATAGCGAGCGCCCGGTCAGCCATTCCGATGACCATTTCGCTGTGAGACACTGCGATCATCGTCTTTCCGCCGTCTCGAACCAGCCTGTCCAGAAGCGACATGATTGCCATTCCGGTGTCGGCATCCAAATTTCCGGTGGGTTCATCTGCTAGGATCAGCTTGGGGTCGTGGACGAGCGCCCGCGCTATGGCGACACGCTGCTTTTCTCCGCCGGAAAGCCTGTCTGGATAGCTGTCCAGGCGGTCTCCCAACCCGACTTGCTCCAGCAGTTCGACGACCCGCCCGCGCGACTCGTCCCTGTCGCAGCCGTTGAGTTGGAGCGGCAGAAGCAGGTTCTCGCCGATGTTCAGTGTCGGAATCAGGTTGAAGAACTGGAAGACGAAGCCGATGTTCTCGCGCCGAAACAGGGTTCGTTCCTTCTCCGACAACTTCGTTATGGGAACAGAGTCAATCGTCACATCACCCCCGGTCGGCGTGTCAATGCCGCTGATGAGATTGAGCAGGGTGGTCTTGCCCGATCCGCTCGGCCCCGCGAGCGCGACGAACTCCCCCTCGCGGATATTCGCGTTCACGTCGCGTAACACGGAGCGCGTCTCATTGCCCTCCGCATAGCGCTTGTTCAGGTCGCGTATGCTGACCATATACTCAGCGGCGTCGGGAGCGGGCATGGACAGGCAAACCCCGTCTATTCGCCGTCGGTGTAATCGGCGATCCGCGTCGGCGTCAGGCGGAATATCACTGTACTCTCCGACTGCTCCCGATAGCCCTCCGCGAAAGCGCGACCTTCTTCCTCGCCGTAGTACCTGACCGCCATAGCCAGAACCAGGTCGTAAAGAGAGCGTTGGACTTCCTCCACAGGCCCGTCCAGGATAACCGACCTGTAAGGCGGCTCCCGCCAGTCAACGCAGAGCGAGGCGACCGGATTCCGCATGATGTTTCGCCACTTCAGCGTCCGGCGTCCGGTGAACAGATACGCCGCGCCATCCTCCCAGTGGTACCAGATAGGCGCCGAGCGCGGACGTCCGTCGCCGTCAACCGTGCTTATGACCGCGACCAGCGTCCGGCTGAGAAACTCGTCAATGTGATTTGGAATGGTGGGCATCGTTCGATAAGCCTTTTGGGGTTGCTACATATAGGACAAACTATAATCTATGTCGTGTGCCTGAAGCATCTTGCGCGGCGACAGACTTTGCCAGTCGGTACTCCAAGTCTAGCCCGCGGGACAAGTTCATATCGAGTCCGTCGGCGACCGCCCTCTTGATTGCCGCGGACAGCGCGGGCGGAATCTTAGACAGGCCCTCGGCAAGTTCTAGCGAAGCGTCTTCGAGGCTGTCACGTTTCACTACCCGGTGTACGAGCCCCAGTTTCAGCGCTGTCCCGGCGTCCAGAACCTCGTTAGCCAACAGCGTCTTCATCGCCGGCCCCTGTCCGATTGTTCTGGGGAGCGTTTGGCTGCCGCCCGCCGCCGGCACCATGCCAAGGGCAGTCTCCGGCATCCTGAATACGGCGTCCTCGGCGGCCACGCGCAGGTCGCACAGACAGGCTATCTCAACCCCGGAGCCGATCACGTACCCGTGCAGCGCGGCCACGAGCGGCTTCCGAATCGAGCCGAACAGCCCCCAAAGATCGCGTTCCCAGCGTACCTGCCGCGCGATCACCTGGGACGGCGCCGTGCCGAACTCGGTCAGGTCGGCGCCCGCGCAGAATCCCCTGTCCCCCTCGCCTGAGATCAAGACCGAGCGAACATCAGGATCGTCACGCGCGGCCTCGAGAGCGGCAAAGAGGTCGTCGCGCATCTGGACATTGAAGGCGTTTATGACGCCCGGCCTGTTGAGGACAAGCCTCCCCACCGAGCCTTCTTTGTAGAACAGAACAGTGGGTTCGTCAGACATCATTGCCCCCGGTAGGTCGGGCCGCGTCTTTCGAGGAAGGACGATATTCCCTCACTTCTGTCCTGGGTGGACTGGAGCAGGAAGCTGAGGTCGGCCTCGAGGCGCAGACCCTGCTCCAATGTTCCATCCATGCCATTCAACACAGCTTCCTTGAGGTAGCGCAGCGCGACTGGACCGTGTCCCGCAATGAGCGAGGCAAGTTCCATAGCGCGTTCCGTTGCCCTCTCCCGCTCTACCACCTCGTTCACCAGCCCAATTTCCAGCGCCTCGGCAGCCGCTACCGCTCTACCCGTCAGAAGCATATCCATCGCTCTCGAACGACCGATGAGCCTGGGCAAGCGCTGTGTGCCGCCATCCCAGGGCATCGCTCCGTTCAATACCTGCGTCATGGCGAAGGCGGAGTCGCTATCCGAGATGCGTAAGTCGCAGGCCAGAGCAATCTCCAGTCCCTGATCCTGAGCCGTGCCCTGAATCGCGCATACAACCGGCTTTTCAATGTCAGCGATGGCCTGAGCGACCCGAGTGCCCCCAATCTGAGAGTCGGGCCACAATGCCGCTTCCGTCACTTCGGCGGATACACCCATACAGAAGTCATCGCCGTCCGCGCCCAGGACCACCGCCCAAACATCGTCGCGCTGGCGAACCTCGGCCGCGGCGTCGCCCAGAGAATACGCATTCTCAAGGCCAATCCGCCCATCAGTCTCGGACAAATCAAGCGTAATGACCGCGACGCGGTCGGATATTTTCAGATGTACGCTCATCCCGTTTCGTCAATCGCTGTGTATCATATATTCTTCGATTTCATACCAGAACACCCTGCCCGACTCCACGTCCTCCCGGACGCGATCATCCAGGTGAACTCCCGCCACTACCCCATAAGCTCTCTTCTGGGTGAACCTTTCCAGGTACGCCACGTTTCGCATGGCTCTGCGGGTATCCCTGCCGTTGATGGTATAAGAGGCTTCCACCGCAACGTAGCAGGTTTCGCCGTTTGGCTCCTTGGGGTTCCTGGCTTCCATGATCAGGTCGGCGCGCCGGAAACTTCTGAAATTGTCCCTGCGGGATTGGGGGCTGTCGAACATTCCCGTAGTATCGGCGGATTCGATCATGTCCATAATCTGGTTTGCGCTGAGAGTGCTCACGCGCCTCAATCCCAACTCGATAGCGACGTCATCCGCGAATCTTATAACGGCGGCTTCGGTAGCGTAACCCTTGAGCATACCTATGTCGTTCCTTACCTCTCTGTGTCGTTGTTCGGAAAGTTCTACGAAGTCGGTGAACTGTGTATGTCGTTGTTCGGAAAGTTCTACGAAGTCGGTGAACTGTGTATGTCGTTGTTCGGAAAGTTCTACGAAGTCGGTGAACTCTTCGTGTCTCTTATCAGCCAGCGCGACGGACTCTTCATGTCTCCGATTGGCTAATGCGACGAATTCGGCGTGTCTCTGAGGGAGTTCGAGCAACTCACGGGTAAGCAGCCGGGCGCGCAACGCCTCGAGCCAGCGCGGATTTTCGTCCAGTATCTGGATGAGTTCTTCGACTGTGTTGAAAGTAGCCATGCCATATAGCCTTGCCTGACGGGTATGTTGATTGTACCACGTACTGTCCATCGCGCGGCGCAGACAGACTGCTGCGAGTTCATGCACATACCCTAACCCGTTGTGAGTGGAGTTATGGAAATCGTCCGGCTATCTGAGCTGAATCACTACTTGGCGCGAGTCGCCGACCCCCTCGCTTTCGGTAGTGACGTAGGGATGGTCGGAGAGCGCGAGGTGGACTATCCTGCGTTCGTTGGGAGGCATGGGCTCCAGCGCGATAGCTCGTCCGGTATCGGCGACACGACCGGCCACCCGATGGGCCATGTTGGTCAGGGACTGGTGGCGTCGCTCCTGGTACCCTTCCACATCAATCATCACATTGACGCGCTCGTTGACCTTGTGGCTCACGATGTACTTGACCATGAACTGAATCGTATTGAGAGTCTCGCCCTTCCGCCCTATCAGGAGACCGGCGTCGTCGCCTTCTATCTCGAAAACTGGGCCATCCAGGGACTCGTTGTACAACTGCTTGAGCGTAAGGGTGGCGTCCAC
Organism: Dehalococcoidia bacterium; assembly: GCA_963668275.2. Classification (GTDB taxonomy): domain Bacteria; phylum Chloroflexota; class Dehalococcoidia; order Lucifugimonadales; family UBA1123; genus VXRN01. Next base: position 3,464,247 of record OY764155.1, on the reverse strand, counting down.
GTCCATCATCGAAAGCAGTGATTGCAGGACTTCCGAGGTGATGGTCACGCTGTCGGGCGGAACATCGTCGAGAAGCGTAACGCGGACAACCGCGGGTTCTGCGCCAATGCCGAGGATACCCGACTTCCCCCGGCTAACGACGGCGATTTCTACGTCGCTGCGTTCGGCGTCTAGCTCCTTTAGAGCGATTTCTACTGCCTCTTCTACCGTTTTGGCGGACATCTCTATTTCTTGCATCGTTCGTCTCCTCGACGGAAGGGACAGGCGCTGGGACGAGAGCCGCGGCCGAGGCGGCCTCAGTGTCGTCCTCTCCTCGCCTGAACTTGAAAAGATTCATTATGGGGTCCCAACCGGTGACAAAGCCCTGTATCACCACGCCAACCACATTGGACACGACCCAGTAAACGGCCAGGCCGCTCGGGAAGTTCAGCGTGAAGAATCCGAACATCACCGGCATCATCCACAGCATCATCCTGTTGGTAGAAGCCTGACGCTCGTCAGCCGTCGGCATCGTGGTCATCTTCTGCATGATCCACATGGAGACGCCGACCAGGACAGGCATCACGAAGGGAGTGGGATCCGGAAGCGCCAGATCCATCCATAGGAAATTGCTGTTGATGGGTATGACACTATGTACGCTGGGCAGCCATACGTACAAGTGCCTCGACAGTCCGACGAGGCTTTCGGGATTGGAAGGAACCGTCTGAATGATAGCCTGGTAAAGCCCGATCCATATCGGGAACTGTATGAACATCGGGCCGAGGCAGCCGAGAGGATTGACGCCATGCTCCTTATAGAGCCGCATGGTCTCCTGAGAGGCTTTCTGCCTGTCTCCCTTGTTGCGCTCCTGGATATCCTTCATCAGGGGCTGAAGCGCGCTCATCGCCTTGATCTGTCTGCTCTGCTTTACTGTCAGTGGGACAAGCGCGAGCCGCACCAGCAGGGTAAAGGCAATGATGGCTATGCCGAAGTTCAGGAACGACCAGGAATAGAGCAACACCAGCCCGTTGATCATAGGCTGGATGATGATGAGATTCCAAGCGTCAATTATAACGTTGAGAAATTCCAAGCCGCGCCTCTACTTCAACATGCCTTTGCCCTGTCGCGAGGGTGTGGGTCGTCCTCATCGGTCTTGTACACCCATTCCTCGTCCGGATTTCCGTTGGGCTTTATTCTCAGAGCCATTATAGTGTGGTCGGTCGCAGCGAAGTATATCAGGTCGTCCGACACCTCGAGCGAAGTTCTGATGTCCGCGCCTATCCTGCAAGCGGCCTGCTCCGTTCCGTTCTTTTCTACAAGGGCGATTTTCGAGTTGTCCCCGTCGGCCACCGGAATTGCGACAAGGTCGTTTATTACAACGGGTGTGCCGACCAACTGACCCTCGGTAGCGTATGTCCACATCAGGTCGCCGGTGTTGGCGTCCAGCGCGTATAGAGCGCCGTCGAGAGATGGCGCATAGACGACGCCGTCCCGCACGAGGGGCGCCGCCCAGTACCAGCGCGTCGCGTCGGGGAACATCCACTTCAAGCTGCCGGTGTCGGCGTCCAGAGCGTACAGGTTGCTGTCGAACCCGCCGAAAATCACCGAGTCTTCATAGACGGCCACTCCCGATGCGACCGCGCCTCCCAGTCGGTAACTCCACTTCTCGCTGCCGTCATCCACGTTCACCGCATAGACTTTGTGATCGAGCGTTCCGAAGTACGCGACACCATCCACGACCACGGGAGAAGACCATATAGGCCCCGATCCGTTGTATTCCCAGATCGGGTCGCCCTGCTCGATATCTACTGCATACAGGACGTTCTCGGACTTGTCCGAGGAGCCTGCCGCGCCGGTGCCCACGATTGCCAGATTACCCTCGATGGAAGGCCCGCCAACTATTCTACCGGCCAGGCGTTCCTGCCACAGCGGGCTGCCGTCCGTCTTGTTATAGGCGTAGAGAACGCCGTCATAGCCGCCTACGAGAACCAGGTCGTCGGTGACAGCCGGAGAGCCGTAGAGACCTTTGTCGGCATCTTCCGGGGTTGGGAGTTCTCTTCGCCACTCGGTGTCGCCCGTGTCTTTGCTGACCGCCAACACCTCGCCCTGCATGGTTCCGATGAAGAGGGTATCGCCGCTGACGGCGCCCGCGGACCATCCCTGCGGCCGCCTTACTGCGTTGCAACCAATCGTGACCAGCAATACGGCCAGGACCAGAATGAACAAGGCCGCCTTAGAGCCTCGTCCGATCATCAAATTCGTCATTTAAGGACATTCCGTAAGTGGGATGCCATGCGAAAGGCATCCGAGTGAATTTTTCTATATAGAGTATGAACTATGGAACGGGGTCATATCCACTGCTGCCCAGCGGGTTGCAGCGTCCGAGCCGTTTCAGAGTCAGCCAAGATCCGCGAAGGAAGCCATATCTTGATATAGCCTCATACGAGTAGTTGGAACAACTGGGGGTATGCCTGCACAGCCCGGGCAGATACGGAGAAACCGCCAGTTGATAGAATTTTATGGCCGCCAAGGCGGGACTCCGCATCAGCGCATCTCTCCACACCGCGTCTTATCCGACTTTCGGTTCCAGGACTCCGGAGCGGGCGAGCAGCCTGTCCAATGAGCGTTTCAGCGCCCAGTAGTCCGCCGTCCGCGCCCCCTGGCGAGCGATTACCACAATATCCCAACCTTCCTGCGCGGACGCCCTGATCGCCGCCGACTTCAATCTCCTCTTTATCTTGTTACGAGTGACGGCGTTTCCCAGACGCCTGCTGACGGAAAAGCCGAATCGAGTCGCGCCGGAACCATTGGCGCGGGTTATCACAACCAGCCTTCTATCAACCCGGCTCTTGCCAAGACGCCTGGCCAACGCGAAGTCACTGGACTTTCTCAGACGGCGCGCCCGCTGCATAGGTTTCAGAGTAGCTCACTGCTAAGGGCGGAATACGCAATTCGCGGTAAATCAAGCGGAAACAGTTGTGGTCAATCAGACGCTCAGCCTGTGCCGGCCCTTGAACATTCTCCTCTTGAGGACATTGCGGCCCGCCTTGGTCCGCATTCGTGTTCTGAAGCCGTGCACCCTGGCGCGACGTCTCTTCTTTGGCTGGTAAGTTCTCTTGGGCATCTAAACGCAACCTCTCTCACACACAGGGATTATAGTGATTGGCAGAAATCAGTGTCAATTTGAAGTGCCCGCGTCTAGTTCCGGGGCCTCAGCTGGCCTCTGAGGAACACTTTCAGCACGCCCTCGTTCGCCGCGCTCGAAAGTCTGCGCTCAACGTTGCCCTCTTTGCCAATGAAGAATGTGGTGGGAAGAGACACTACACTGTAGCTCCTGGCTATCTCGTTGGTGGTGTCCAAGCCTATAGGATAGGTGACCCCGGCGCTATCGGCAAATCCGCGTGCGTTTTCCAGGGTATCGGAGATCGCCACGCCGAGAAAGACCACATCCTGATCTTTGTACTCCTGGGACATCCGCTCGAAGAAGGGCATCTCCCAGCGACACGGAGGACACCAGGACGCCCAGAAATTCAGCACTACGACCTTGCCCTCGAAGTCGGACAACCTTACCATCTCGCCCTCGAAGGTCTCGATCTCGAAGTCTATGGCCTTGCCGGTTTCCTTTGTGGCGCGCGGCTGAATCTTTACCGGCGTGGGCGCGGGCAGCGCGGCGCTTGTCGGGGCGGGTTCTGCGGTAGCGGTCGGAACCGGCGTCGGGATAGGGGTGGCGGTTGGAAGCGGCGTGGGTTCGGGCGTCGGCGTGGAGATAGAGACCGCCGTGGTGGTCGGCGATGGCGACGCAGCCTGCCCGCAGGCGACGTTCGCCAAGGCAACCCCAGCTATTATGAGTGGCAGGACGAGGGACTTCATGTCTAAGATTATAGTCTATACATTGACGCAAGGCGAAATCCTATATTTCACGCCTCTGCTTCAACTGTTAGAATAGAGCCAGGAGAAAGACGTGACAACCGCTATACATACCGCAGACGACCTTATCAGGATACTGCGCCAGGATCCGGAGATACTGGAGCAGGTTCGTCGCGCCATATTGACCGACGAACTTCTGGAACTGCCGGAGAAGTTCTCCGAGATGAGCAAGACCCAGGCTGAGATGCTCAAAACTCAGGATGGGATACTCAAGACCCAGGCTGAGATGCTCAAGACCCAGGCTGAGATACTCAAAACTCAGGCTGAGATACTCGACAGGCTACAACGGGTGGAAGATCGCGTTGGGCATTTGGTGGGAGCGGAACTGGAGCGAAAGGCCTTTCGAATACTCCCAGCCCGCCTCAACCGGATATACCAACTTCGTCGTCCGCGAATCGTTCTTCGTCAAGGAGACTATACACCGGATACGCAGAGATTCCTCGACGATGTTGAAAACGCGCTGGATTCCGGGACTATCACTGAACAACAGTATGAAAGAATCATATTGACCGACCTGGTTGTACGGGCGTCTCGCAAGGGAGGTCAAGGCGCTATCTATTTCGCGGTCGAAGCGTCAGGGACCGTTGCGCGTAGGGACATTGATAGGGCATTTCTTGCCTCAAATGCAATCTACGCGGTCTATCAGGTTGACGCTGTTCCAGTCGCCGTGGGATACCGCATCCACCCGGCAGACCAATTGTACGCCGACCAGGCGGCGGTGCGAACCATAATCCTGGAAGAAGAGGAACTCTAGCCGGAGCGCCGGTATCCGGGAATCACTTATCTTGCCCCTCGACCATCACGACACCCTCCCCACGTTCCTCAGATGGTCGGACTATCTGACAGGCAAAACTTGTATTCTCAGAGTAGAGTCGGAAGACATCCGAACGCCGGTCAGTCGGCTGCTGTCCGAATACCTGTCAGTCCGCGACGCCCGCCGCCTGGTATTCGACCGTCGGCTTCTGCCAGTCTCCTTAGACACGTTTCAGGCGTTGCAAGACGTTACCCTCACACTGTCAGACGACGGAGCGCCCGGCCATCTCATCCCCGGGACGGTTCTCAGAAATGGCCCTCGCGAGTTAAACCCGGGGCAGACCGCGCCATGCGAGACCGTCCTGCTGAACGATTCCTACGTTCATCTGATGGAAGTCTCCATAGACCGCAGCGATACCGGATATACGAGAAACTGGACGGGCTTCAATCGCAGACGATGGGACCGGAACAGCGACCGATTCGAGCGGTTCGTCGAAAGCGCGACGGACTCAGGGCGAGAGTCCGAACTTGATTTCCTACGTTTGGTGGCGAAGGCGATTTGGGACAGCCCGTTCGAGAACTACTCCCGCTTCACCGGACGCAGGCTGCCCTACAAGACCGCGGACGAGACCCTCTTGAACATCATCGAGGGACGCGGCGCGATCTGCTCTGAGAAGGTGCAAGCGCTCAAGTTCATCACCGATATGTACGGCCTGGAGTCCGGCTACGTCTTCGCCGGTCCTGACGCCTTCGGGCAACTTCCCGTCGGCGACCTCCGGCGTCTTCTGGAAACATTCGACTTTCGCGGTTCGCGCCACGTGATGCGATACTGGCAGCATCTCGCGCTGGAATACGCGATATACGGACGGCGCATACTCGTTGACGCGACCAACGGCAACATACCCTTTCTCTTCCTGGACGGGCCGGAGTGTGACGCGCTCCTGGACTCGAACTTCCCAAGACCCGTGCCTGTAAGGATGGGAACATATTCCGAGAACTTCTACTACCACCGCGCTCCCGATGACCTCGCGCTTGACCTCTGCTACGCCATGGAGAACTACATCCCCGAGATTGACCTGGTTCAGGTCTTCGACAACGAACTCGGCCTCGTCATAACCCCCGAATTTCTGGTCACCCCCGTCCCGTACAAGACAGACGAGGAATTCCATGAGATGGTCGCGCTCTACCAACGACTCGCCGCTCCCGACAACCTGGAAATGGAAGTCCACCCGGACTGGCGTCTCCACAGCCCGCTTGGTGAATCCTTCCTTGAATGCGAACCGGAGGCCGCCGACGCCATTCTCGACTCCCACGACCACCTGCTGCGACGCTACGACCTGTTTGAGGGCTTTGGTCACGAGATGGGCTTGGCGATAGTGAAACTCAGGGCCAATCCGTGAATCATCCGCCGGGTGAACCCGAACGCCTCCGACTTCTCGCGTCCGCGGTGGACGCCGCGCGCCGGACCCGATTCTGGCGTCGAAAGCTGGGGAGTGCGCCAATCAGCTCGCTTTCCGACTTCCAGACGCTCCCCATAGTCCAAGCGAAGGAGTACCGCCGACAGAGGTTCGCCGACCTGGTTGCCGACCCCGAAGAGATTGACTGGATACCGGGCCCATGGCTCGGACAGTCGCCCGACCGCGCTCCGGTCGCTGAGGGCGCGGATGAAGCGCGGCTCAGAGTCAGGATATTGCGCGATGCTCTCTCGCCAGCCGTTCCCGACGACATAGAAGGCCCCACCGCAGTTGTGGCAACCACGTTCGACAATCGCTACTTCGGAGCCGAGATGTGCGCCGTCTTCGTCCGCATGGGCATACCCGCGCACCTGGTTTCCGACAGCGGCGCTAACCGGCTGAGCGAGTTGGTGAGCCAATTCCAGCCCGACATAGTAGCGTTGCTGTCCGACCGTCTTCACCTTGACGACCTCCCCACCTCCGTCAGAAGCGTCGTCACCGTTAGAGCGAAAGACCTCCCGGAGAGCGTCCCTTTCGTTGATCTATACGTCTGCAACGAGTTCGGAGTCCTCGGCGGCAGAAGCGACGGCGGAGAGTACAAGTTGGCCCACGACGCCTTCTACTTCGAGAAATCCCCCCAAGATACGCTGGTAGTAACCCCCTACTACTCCCGCGTTCAGCCAATAATCAGGCTGGACACCGGCGACACGATTCGCATAACCACCCCGACCAATCTGTGATAGATTTGTCCCCGATGGATACCGCGGAACTCGAAAGCCTTATACACACTCAGGCCGACCAGGCGCTGAGCGTTCCAGCTACGCCCGCGTACGTGTACTCCGAACCCGTATTGCGAGCGTTGGCGCAACAGGCCGCCCTCATCGCGAAGCGGGCGGGCTGCGAACTGCTCTACACGCTCAAGGCCTGCGCTATCGCCCCGGTTCTCGAAACGCTTGCGCCCTATGTCCACGGATTCGCGGCGAGTTCCGTATTCGAGGCGCGGCTTGCCGATGGAGTTAAGCGTTGGGGTCAATCTCTGCACTGCTACTCTCCGGCGTATTCGGAGTCGGACATAGAAGCTACGCTGTCGTTGGCGGACTACGTATCGCTCAACTCGCTCACCCAACTCCACTTAGCGGCCTCCATGAATACGGGACAGGTCTCGCTCGGTCTCAGGATAAATCCCGAGATGTCCTTCGTTCCCGATGCCAGGTACGATCCTTCCAGACCGGGGTCGAAACTCGGAGCGCGGCTGTCCGGCCTTGAGAAAATCGCTCGTATGCCCGAATCGGTGGAGGGCGCGCATATTCACAATAACTGCGAGTCGGACGACCTGACGCAATTGGCGCAAAGCGCGGACGCGCTCATGGAGACGCTGGAACGGATTGACAACCTGCGCTGGGTGAACCTGGGCGGCGGGTACTACCTCGGTCCGGAGACGGATACTTCGCCGCTTGAGCAAGTCGTTGGCAGGCTCCATTCGGACTACGGCGTCAGGGTGTTCATCGAGCCTGGCACGGCGCTGACGCAGCAGGCCGGATTCCTGGTGTCTGAGGCTTTGGACGTATTCAGAAACGACGGAGCGGACATCGTGGTTATGGACGCGACCACAAGCCACCTGCCGGAGGTCTTCGAATACCAGTACACTCCAGAGGTCAACCGCCCGGAGATGGAGGGTGGGCGGAGGACAAACCTGGTGGGGCGCTCATGTCTGGCGGGGGACATATTCGGAGAGTATGAGTTCGCTGAGCAGGTTCGGGTTGGGGAACGTGTCGGTATTCTGAACGCGGGGTCTTACTCACACTCTCGCGCCGTTCCCTTCAACGGCATTCCGATACCCGACGTCTATATCCTCCGGGAGGATGGGAGTTTCGATATGGCGACAAGTTACGGCTACGACGACTTCGCAAGTAGGAACGGAGCGGCGACAATTGCTGCTTACTGAAAGACAGGTATCCATCAGTCCTAACACGAACAATTTCGCGGCAATCGAATCCGAGGTCGCGGAGTCTCTGGGCGAAGACGAGATACCCGCGCGCTTCGCAGTCACCGGCTCCGCCAGAGGCTCATACCAGTGCGAAATAGGGGTGATCGCGGGAGAGCGTCTCCACAGCGTCGCCCCGCTGTTCGACTTCAGGCGTCGTGAGTACGAGTCTCAAGAGGCGTTCAACGTGGCGTTCATAGTTCCGACGGGAATCGGAGCGGAGATTGGAGGACATTCGGGAGACGCCACGCCCGCAGCGATTCTATTGAGTAGCATAGCCGACACCCTCATCACTCATCCCAACGTCGTCAACGCCTCCGACATCAACGAACTGCCCTCTAACGGGCTGTACGTCGAGGGCAGCGTCCTTACCCGGCTGATGATGGGAACGGTCGGACTGCGGCCCGCCAGGGCGAACCGCGTCCTGGTCGCGCTGGACGGAAGCTACAACGAACGCTACGCCAAGTACACCGTGAACGCCGTGAACGCAGCGCGAGCCACTTACGGCTTGAACTGCGCCGGAATAGTTGGAGTCGAGCCGCCCATGAAGGTGGTGGGAAATTACACCGGCGCTGGACGCGCATCCGGCTACGTGGAGAGCGTCGCCGGACTGCTCGAAACGCTTATCCAGAGGCGCGACAGCTATGACGCCGTGGCGCTGGCGTCTGTCGTGGAGGTGCCTCCACATTACCACTACGATTACTTCACCAGTGGCGGCGAGATGGTAAACCCCTGGGGCGGCGTCGAGGCCCTTCTCACCCATGCCGTCTCCGCCATACTGAACATCCCCACCGCCCACGCGCCCATGATGGAGTCCGACGACATAGCCGCCGTGGACCCCGGCGTCGTGGATTCTCGAATGGCCGCCGAGATAATATCTATCACCTTCCTCCAGTCCGTGCTTAAGGGTCTTCAGCGCGCCCCGGCCATCGTGACCGACCAATCTCGGTTCGACGATCCCAACGTCGTCACCGCCGAGAACATATCCTGCCTTGTAATCCCCGACGGCTGCCTCGGACTGCCCACCTTCGCCGCGCTCAAACAGGACATACCCGTCATCGCGGTCAGAGAGAACCGCAGCCTGATGCGAAACGACCTCGAACGGCTGTCCTGGAAACCCGGCCGCTTCTACATAGCCGAAAACTACTGGGAAGCCGCCGGAATAGCCGCCGCGCTCAAAGCCGGACTCGACCCCCACTCCGTCCGCCGTCCGCTCAACACCTTGCGCTCCTACCAGTGACAAATTCCCTTTCCCCTCAACTCCTCCACCCGATAGCGCCACCATCCTCCGACGAACTTTCGGCGCTCCGCCGAATGATGCTCCACTGCCTCCACAACTTCCCCACCTACCAACAAATCTTCCGCGACATCGGAATAACCCACGCCGACATCCAATCCGCCGACCCTCTGCAAATCCTCACAACCCTCCCTGTAATCGGCGCGGACGGGCTTCACAGGATCAGCATGGAAGCGGTCAGCGCGACTGACACAATCGTTGACACCGAGACATCATCCGGAACCACGGGCGGCGGAAAGATCCGCTTCATCTCGTACGAAGACGACACCACCGAGCATCAATTTCTCGCCCAACTGCTAAGAACCTGTGGCATCAGCCCCGACGACAGGGTAGCCTGCCTCGACACCGACCCCGCCGCCGTCATGATCTCATTCCCCCGCGCCTGCGAACTCGTCCCAACCGCCGAGTCCTACTGCCTCAGCGCCGGCGTCGGGTTCGACAGATCGCTCCGGCTGCTCAGCCGACTCAAACCTACCGCCCTCGTCAGCGTACCCTCCATCATCGAAAGGACCCTCGACGCCGCCCACGAATCCGGTTCGCCCATACCCAGTTCCATCCGCAGGGTAATCTACATAGGCGAGGGCATGGACGCCGCGCTCAGAAAGCGCGTGCAGGCTACGCTCGGCGCGGAGGTGTTTTCCTACTACGGCTCCAGCGAAACCTCCGCTCTCGGAATCGAGTGCCCCGCCCACGACGGAATCCACCTCTTCGGCTCCCGAAACCTCTTCGAGATGGAAACGGAACGGAACGCCCCCGACCGTGGCGAACTCATAGTAACCACCCTCGTCCAGAGAGCCTTGCCCATGCTCAGGTACAGACTGGGCGATCTTGTGAGGCTGAGACCCGGCCCCTGCGCCTGCGGACTCGACGACCCGCGCATAGGCGTGCTTGGCCGCTCCGAAATGTTCGCCTCCATCCTGGGATCCAAAATTCACCACCATTCTATACACCAAAGCCTGACGCGAGCCGGCCTGGCAGGACCGCTCCAGATATTCCTGGAGAACGAACACAACTCCGAGGTGATGAGACTGAGAGTAGAATCCCGCAACTCCCACCTCGAAGACCGCCTGCTGTCCGCCATACTCACCGACCACCAGGACATCGAATTTCTATACGACAGCCGCCTGCTCCATATACGTGTCGAATTTCACCCCATCCCCGACCGAAAGCCCAACAATCTAATTGACCTCCGCTCTCAGACAGCCCAAACCACTTCCACTACCCACTAGCCGCGCAAGCTCCCACTCCCACCCGTCGCCACCCCATCCTGTACATCCCATCATCCCGTAAATCCTGATTCTGACAAAAGCGCTCAACCCCATCCTGCCCATCACCCCAATCAAACAAATCACAGTTCAGACATTATCCCAAAGTTGCCCTTGACACCCACAGAATGTCCGTGCTATCATTCATCCAAATCAAATATACCGACCTCACCCACAGAGGCGTCCCCAACGGACGCTCACACAGGGCGAGGGCCAAAGCGCTCAGTGAAAACTGGGCGCTTATGCTTATGAAAACTGAAAACTAAGGACTTGAACCACCATGCGCGACGAACTCACACCACAACAGCGACTAGCCCAAATAGTCGCAGAAGAAACAGACGGCGGAAGACGCGTCGTCCGATTCTTCGTGAAAGTCGCCGAGGGCGAACTAGACCGCCAGGGCTTCAAGCCCAACCACCGCATGGACGCAGCCAAAGAACTCGTCAAAGTCGGACTAACCGAATTCGACGACTACATCCGCGCCGGCCAGACCGCCGCCACACGTCGCGCCCCCAGGACCCGGCGCCCCGCGCCCGACCCTGAGACCGAACAGGCGCGTCAGGAACTAGCCGACTACGCAAGAGAACTAACCGACGACGGCAGAACCGTCATAAGACTCTACGCCGACGTGGTGGACGGACTCAGAGAAGACGAGGGCTTCAAGCCCCACCACCGCATAGCGGCCGGCAGAGAACTGCTCAAGCGCGGCTTCGACTACGAGTGCGCCCACGCCCAGACTTCCGACGACACCCAATCTGCGTCCGAAGCGCGCCCTCACGCCTCCGAACTGGAAACAGGCGAATCCGACAATCCTGAACATCCTATACATCCTGAAAATCCTGCTTCTGACGAAGAACCCGTTGACCTCGTGGCCATGGCAAAGGAGATAGTAGCCAACCTCGACCCTTCCGAGTTCGAGGACGAGCCTCCCACCGACCGCAAGCCCAATACCACCATGTGGGACATCATAGAAGCCCAGCCCCGTCCGGTAATCACCGAAGAACACGCCAGAATCGGAGCCGCCAAGTTCCACGAACAGATGGAACGCTGGAGAGCGTGGAGAGATTCCGACGTAAAGATCCCTGACCCACCCGAAGGACTAACCCGATACGACGACCGATAGCCGTCCCCGACAATTCACTTATGTAAACCTGCGCCATCCCGTAGGGGCAACCCTTGTGGTTGCCCTATACCCTCGCGCCTGACCTCGAACCGGATTTCGGTCTATCCAATGCCTTTGTGTCACTTCGCGCCGCTTCGTGGATATACTGATGTCCAAATGAAATTCAACCAAACGGCAGACGCTATCGCCCAGCCAGCCTTGAACCGCGCGTCCGACTCCATATCCGACGCCGCGCTCATTCACAGGCTCGCCGATTCCGCGCGCCTCCCCTTCACCGACAGCCCCGCCGAAGACGCGCTCGCCCATGCCCTGTCCATCGCCGCCGCCGTCGTCAGGCGACGCATGGGCCTCTGGCGCGCCGTCCTCGACGACCCGGATGAACTCTCCGGCCCAGTCCGGGACGTCCGCCTGCTCGCCGACCGGCTTCTCGACCCGACCGACCCCAACGCGCCCATTCACTCCATCAGCCGACACCGCGCGCTGAGAGACTGGGCCGCCCACGCCTCGCGCCGGCCCGACTTAGAAGACGACGCGCAGGCCGCCCTCCACTGGCTGCTCACAGCCCGCGCCAGGATTCGCGCCGAACATCCGCCCCATATCCACTTCCCCCCCGCCTTCTACCAGGCCCTCACCAAGCTGGACACCGACGGCTGCCTTCTCTACGCGCCCACCCGCCAGCAACTCGCCGCCGCCGCCCTGCTCTTGGACGGCGCAATCGTCGAGATGGACGCCGGCGAAGGCAAAACGCTCGCCTCCGCCATCGCCGCCATCATATTCGCCGCCGCGGGCCGCCGCGTTCACATCCTCACCGCCAACGACTACCTCGCCGCCCGCGACTGCGACAACCTCGCCTTCACCATGGAATCGCTCGGACTCGCGCCCGGCCTCATAACCGCCAGCATGGACTCCGACGAGCGCAGGCTCCAGTACCCCTATCCCATAGTCTTCGCCACTGCCAGAGAGGTCGGCTTCGACTACCTCAGAGACAACATCGCCCGCAGGCCCGATTCCCGCGTCTCCCCGGCGTTCGACGTGGCGATTGTGGACGAGGCCGACCACCTGCTCATAGACCAGGCCGGAACGCCCCTCATCATAGCCGGAGAAGCCACGTCCGAATACGAAGATGACGACGCGCCCGAGAACCTGGCCATTCGGATGATCCAAGAGCAGGCCGCCTATGTTGACGCGCTCTACTCCACGCTTGACGGCGACGGCGAGTCCACCGACCGGACACTCGCTACCATCCTGCTGGCCGGGGGCCTGAGTGCCAGGCTGGTATCCGCGCTGGAACAGGCCGGAAAGACCGGCAGACAGATACGACTCGCGCTCATGTCCCTGAACGACGACGATGAGGACAACCCGCTCGAATCCGAACTGCTCTTCGCCATAGACGCTGCCAACTCCACGCTCAGGATAACGGCGCTGGGATGGGATTTCATCGCGGATAGCCTGGACAACCCCGCCGCCGCGTTCGAGGTCGCCCAGGTACTCCGCGCCCGCGTGATTCACGACCCCGACGAAGACTACGTGGTTGACCCGGAGGGCGTAACCCTGGTGGACAGGCTCGACGGGCGACCTATGTACTCCCACCGGTATGTGGACGGGCTGCACGAGGCTATCGAGGCCAAAGAGGGGATCGAGGGCCTCGCCCGCGCCAACCCGTCCGCGCGAACGACCATACACGCGCTCATGTCCAACTATGACACAATCGCCGGGCTGACCGGAACGGCCATCGAGGCCGCCGACATCTTCGCGCAGGACTACGGAGCCGCCGCCGTCAGAGTGCCGCCCACATTCCCGCCGCGCCGCTTTGACGCCGATACGCGCGTCTATTTCAACAGGAACGAACACACCCTCGCGCTCTCTGACCAGGTTGCCCATTGGCATCGAGTCGGCAGACCCGTCCTGGTTACTTTCGGCAGCGTCCGGGAGTCCGCCGAGTTCAGCGCCATCCTGGAACGGCGTGGCGTGGCACACCAACTGCTCAACGCTTCCAACCCATTCCACGAGTCTGAGATAGTGGCGCGCGCCGGAGAGTTCGGCGCGGTCACCGTATCAACCGGAATGGCCGGGCGCGGCACAGACATCATCGTCGCCGAGAATGTTGACATTCGGATAGCGGAAGGTCTTGGAGAATCGGCTGAGAATATAGAAGACTCGCTCGGACTGCTGGTAATAATCGCCTCCCTGCCCCCTTCACGAAGAGCCGAACGCCAGATAAGAGGACGCGCCGCGCGGCAGGGCAGCCCCGGAGCCTCGATGATGATGATCTACATCAACGACCCGGTTCTGGCCTTCACAAGACAGCAGGCGACTCTTTCCAGGATGAGAAAGCCGGGCGACGCCTATGTCGAAGGTACTCAAGTCCAGGAACTTCTGTATCAAGTCCGGCGCGAAGCGGAATCCCATCACCGCGCGATTATGGAAGCGTCCGCCGAGTTCGCCGCGATAATCGAGCGGGAGTCTCGCGCCCACTACTCTTACCGAGAAGCCATTATGGATTCCGGGAGTTGTCGCCAAATCCTGGATAACGACGCCTCATCCTGGGTAGAGCGCAGGATTGCGCCCCTGCGCGACATCCGCGCAGACTACCGCGCCGCGTTCGACTCGGTTGCCGAATCGCTATGGGACGAGTATGAGATAGACATCGGTTCCGCCGAACTCAATTCTCCCGCCCAGGCCGAAGACGCGCTCACGCTTCTCGTCGAAGACCGGCTATTCAGGCATAGAACCAGGCTTGGCGACAGGCGATTCGCGCTATCGGTATCGGACTTGTACCTGGACGCCCTCGACGGCCTGTGGCCGGGTCACCTAGCCGCGCTCCAGGACATCGCGCTGTCCATAGCGCTCAGCGCCGAATCCCACGCCGCCGCGCTCACCCAGTTCGCTGAACAGGCCCTGACCGCAAGACGTGAACTGCGACACGAGGCCGGCAACGCAGTCATTTCGTCATTCCTGAACTCCGAGCGCGTTGAACCGGCAACCGATTCAGCCGAAAATCAGCCCGAACGACTCCCAAGCGAACTATCCGACCTCATAACCTGATAGACTATTAAGTACACAAATATGCCTAATACTCCATCCTGCGAGGAGACATACCAATGATAGAGTTGATTTTCTCGATTCTGGGAGGGTCGTTCTTAATCGCGTTGGGGATTCTTGCGGTACGCGCGGTGAATTCACGACGTCGCGCTGACCGAGGCGTCAATGTCCGTACTAGTGGAGACTACGTTGGGGGTGACGGTACCACATCTGGAGATTATGTTAGTGGAGGTTCTGCGCTTTTCTGATCCCGCGCGAACCAATAGACCATTTGCCGCTAACGCGGACGTTAGAATACAAAATAGGAGTCGCGACCGATGGACTTGATTATGATAATCGTCGTTGCCGCCCTGCTGATGGGCGGAGTATGGTGGCTCGTCAGGCGCGCGCGAAGGCGCAGAGCTGAACGCCGAGCTATGATGGAAGGAACCGACGCCGCGACGATGATGGGAGCGGGGTTCATCGCCGGCGGCTTCCTGCATGGCGGCGGACATCAGGGCGGCTCAGACCACGGGGGTGGACACCACGGCGGTTCGGACGCGGGCGGCGGCTTCGATGGCGGCGGTGGCGGTTTCGACGGGGGAGCGGGCTTCTAGCCATAAAATCGCCTCCACATAGTAATTCCGACATAGAGAGAAACGATGCTTGCGAAGAAGCGAAACAGAAAGACTACATTCGCGCTGCTGGCTGGAGCGTCTCTGATCGCCGGGCCGGCAATCGCAGCCTGCGACTCAGGCCCGACATACGAGGATTGGGCGGCGACGGACGGCGCGGCGGGCCGGATAAACCTGGACGAGGTGCAGCAGGCCTTCAAGGACGCCGAAAGCCCGACCGACTTCGAGAAGCGCGTCAACGAAATCTACGAGGGCGACGGCATTGTCCTCATCCGCGTCGAGCAGGACGGCGACTACATGAACCTGGAGGGCTGGGAGGACCTCAACAACTCCAAGCAGATCGAGGACGCCTCCGACGACCGGCTATTCTCTATCGTCCGCAACCACAACCGCGAACACGAGATGCGCGGCTACGGCGCGAACAGCTACTACCATCACGGATTCGGCGCGGGCGACTTCCTGTTCACCTATATGCTGCTCAGCGCGTTCAATCCGATGGGCGGCTACTATTACTACACGCCCACGTACAGGTACGACACGATAAGCAGGGACAGGACCAACTACCGCAACTCCTCCGGCTACCGCAGCCAGGTCTCCAAGAACTCCAACTACTTCAGCAAGCAGAAGACGTTCGCGGGATCGTCCTACGACCAGGCCAGCCGCAACGTGAGCGCGTCCCGCCAGACCTACATGAACAATCAGAAGACATCGGGGTCATACAAATCCAGCTCCACCGGAGTCCGCTCAAGCTGGGGCAGCAGTTCGCGCGGAAGCTCATTCGGACGCACCTCCACCGGCTTCTCCGGCGGCGGCGGCTCGCTCCGCCTCATCGGATTCACACGCCCGAGTACACTATAAGGACAGGGGACTTGAACTAGGTCATGTCGCAATTATGAAAATGTCGACTGGAGACGGACCAATGAGAAGATATACCGACTATCTTTACGCAAGACCCTCACTCATGGAGGGGATAGCGCGCATTTTCGATCTTGGAAACACTATGAATCAGTACAATGGCTATGATGGCTCACTTTCTGGTAAGGAGGCGGACGCTATCGCCATCTGGTCGGATTGGGCCGCCATCGGCGACGATTTTCGCTACGCCATCAGCGTATTCGAGGAAGAAGAAGTTCCGACGTCATTCAAAGAATCACATGAGTGAACAGAGCGAAAGACGGCATAACAGCGGTGAGAGCCAGTCCGACGTACAACGGCCTGATGTTGCTTCTCCCCATAGGGATCAGGTAACAATCGCTTCATGGGAAGGTCCTCTTCCTCATCCGACCCAACTGCAACGATATGAAGAGATAGTTCCAGGTGCCGCAGAGAGAATCTTGCATATAGCGGAAACTCAGGTGAAGCATCGCATCCAGATGGAAAGGACGGTCATCTTAGGAGATTCCAAGAGAAGCTACTTGGGATTAGGAGCGGCGTTCATCCTCTCGGCAATGGTTATCCTCGGCGGTATATACGTGATAGTTGCGGGTTATCCGTGGGCTGGCTCTACGCTTGTTGGTATAAACATCGTCGGCTAGGGGTATTCATCTACGGCACCAACTCTCGCCGAGCGGAAAGAGAGAGGAAAGACGAGAGGATGCCACGGAGCCGCGGGTAGGCAACGGTAGCCTTCCAAAGGTCAACTAACCAGCCTCCGATTTCGACGTACGCTGTCTTCAGATGGCGAAGAAGAGGATCAGGCTGACGCTGATGAGGGCGGCGCCCTCTATGAAGGCGGCGCCTAGGTTGCGGTCAACGGCGAGTTCGTCGGAGAGCTTGACGCGGGGGAACAGAACCAGGTCAACCAGGAACCGGATCGCGTAGAGAAGCGCGAATCCTATCACGGCGTAAACCAGGAAGGCGATGATGCTCTCGGTCCAACCCACGAATTCTCCGAACACGGCCTTGAATACCACTATGGCTATGGCTATCAGGTTTCCGGCGAGCGCGACACCGACGGCCACGTTGTCTTTCTCTATCTCGTCGTGGATGTTGAAAGAGGTCGTCCACTCGTAGAAGAGGGTGTAGATGATCAGCGCGGCAAGGCCCATCACCAGGAACGCGGCTGCGGTCTCGGGGCCGCCGCCCTCGCCCGATATGGAGCCGGCTATCACCAGGCCGACCGCGATATAAACCGCGAACTCCACAGCGCCTGTGCCGGCGTTGTGGTCGGTGACAATCTCTTCAACCGTGCTGAAGTCGTAGAGCACCAGGCGATCAACGACTATCCTGGCTACGTTGAGCGCCAGGATGCCGACGACCGAGTAAACGAACACAAGCCCGACATCCTGCCAGTATTCGGCGGTGAATCCCAGGCTGTCGTCTATGACGATGGCGAAGGGCTGATAGAGCGCGCCAAGAAAGACGATTATGACGCCCAGATAGTAGCCGGAGATACTCAGCGCAAGGGCTACATTGTCTTTCTGATTGAGCTGCTCCTGAATTCTGTACGGGGTAGTCAGGTCCTGCGCCACTCGCGCTATGACCATTACAATCACGCCCACAGCGACATACACGAGTCCTCGCGGAATCTGTTCCAGCACGTCAATGAATATCTCAGCCATCATGCGCCTTTCTCAGTATGCTCGCTATTTCTTGTAAACGGTCACCAAGTGGGGAGAAATGCTGACGGAGGCATAGACTTCGAACGGCAGGCCCTCCCACTTGACTACCGTAACCGCTCCATCCTCATCGTCCCTGATGAATTCCCATATCCAGAAGCCGTGTCCATCCATGGAATCGCCCTTGAAGTGCAGAACCTCATAGCTGTTCCGATAGAAGTAGCGTAGGTCCTCATACTCTATGCTGTTCTCCAAGGACTTGTGTTCGTCCCACTCCACGAGGGTGTCGTAATCGAGGCCGACGGCGGATAGTCCGAGAGGCCGCTCCTGAGTGGTCGCGGATATATGCAGGCCGCCGTCGTCGGTCCACTCAAGGCTGGCGTGTCGTTCGCCGTCCACGCCGATGACCTCGCGCGATTCGCCGTATGCAGATTCGAGCCGGTTTATCTCCTCCACAATCAGGTAGGCGTCGTCTCCGGTTTCCCAGAACCCTGGGATGAAAACTATGTCGCCGACCCGCGCGGCGCGGATCGAATCGTCGGCGGGTTCTTCGCCGGACGGCTTCTTCTTTTTTCGGAAAAGCGATCTGAACATGATTTGCTCAAAGCCTTACATCGGCAGCGGAGTGTGACTCTTCCAGCGGTTGATGGCCGCCTCCGCGCGCGGACTTATGGCATTCTGGACGCGAACGTTCAGCAGGGCGGGACGCTCCATCTTGATAGCGCGTTCCAGCGCGGATGGAAGTTCGTCGGGATGCTCCACCAGTTCTCCGTATCCTCCCAGCCCTCTGACCACCTGATCGTATCGAGACGGCAGAAGGTCCGTGGCGACCGGCTTGCCATATACGCCCACCTGTATCTGCCTGTCTATCCCCCAAGCCGAATCGTTCCCCATTATACCGATTATCGGAAGATTGTGCCTGACCGCGGTGTCGTACTCCATGGCATTGAAGCCAAACGCGCCGTCCCCGGTGAACATGAAGGCGCGCCTCTCCGGGTACGCGGCCTTGGCTGCGATGGCGGTCGGGATTGATTGGCCCAACATTCCGAGCGGGGGTAAGTACCACCAGGTGTAGGGCGACAGCGCCGGATTGTAGGCGCGTCCGAAGTGACAGAAGTCGCCGCCGTCGTAAACGACGAAATCGTTCTGACGAATATGCTGCCTCACGGTCTTGTGAACATATACGGCGTGCATGGGAGCGTCATTCCCTGCCAGCGCGTCAAGCATTTTCCTCTGTACCGCTCTCTGTTCATTGAGACGCGCGAGCCAGTCGGAGTCCTTCCAGGCGTATTTCGACGCCTCCGCGGTAATCTGGCGCGCCACTGCGTCCACGTCTCCGACTATGCCGACGTCCACGCCCCTGTTGCGGGCTATCTCGGCGGCGGATGGGTCAATCTGGATTACTTTTGCATTGGCGGAGACGGTGGGCTCCATAGCGTATCCCACTATGAGGTCCTGCTTACGGCCCATCAGAACAACGGCGTCCGCCTCCCTGAGAAGCCTGGCGGCGCGGTTGAGGCCGGAATCGAAGAATCCGCAGCAGTAGGGATGCTCATCAGAGATAAGGCCGCGCGCGTCTCCCTCGGTCATTATCGGTATCCGAGTCGTTTCCACGAGACGCTCGAGCGTCTCGCCGGACCGCGAGTACGACCCCGCGCTGCCCACGATTATCAGGGGCCTCTCGGCGTTTCTGAGTATATCCACGGCGTCGCGCACGCGCTGGACGGAGGCTTCGGGCGCGCCGAGGTCGCGGTACTCGCCGGGCGCGTAGAAGGCCACCTCGTCTTCGGCGACAATCTGCTGCTGTACGTCAACGGGAATAGTGAGATGGACGGGGCCGCGCCTGCCTTCGTAGGAGGTTCTGAGGGCGGTGGCGATCATATCCGGTATGCGCCGGGCGTCGGTGACCATCCAGGCCGCCTTCGTGGTGGGCAACGCCATGCCAACCTGGTCAATCTCCTGCATCGCGCCGCGTCCCAGCTCCAGCAGCTCTGCGCTGCCGCTTATGGAGAGCAGCGGGCTTTCGGAGTGCATGGCGTTGGTTAGGCCGGGAATGGCGTTGGCGAAGCCCGGGGTGGTGTACATGGCGACACCGGGCTGACCGGTGATTCTGCCCCAGGCGTCGGCCATGTGGGTCGCGGCCTGCTCGTGGCGGGTGTCTATGAAGCGGAAGCCGCCATCGGCCATCACGTCCAGCGCGGGCAGGATATGGTCGCCGGCGAGTGTGAAGACGGTCTCGACACCTTCAAGTTTCAACGCCCTGGCGATAAGTTCGCTACCCGATACGGACTTGGATGCAGACATACCTTCTCCTCAGTTGAACAAGGGGATTGATTCGGTTCTGATGATTCGTACACGCCAAATACCATATCCGTTAATCAGCGCGCCGCCATTTTTGTTTCCATGTATTTACGTTATTCTCAGTACGGATGCTGGCTAGGATAACTCCAACTCCATATCTGCGCTAGAGTTTGTCGTTAAGGATGTTACGCATTCTCACGAAGCTTGGAAGATATTCCTGTATCTTGTCTGGGTCGAGCTTGCCAAGCGCCTCATATGACTTCGGACCCTTCTTATACGGACCCGGGCATTGTCTGGTAGCCGCGACTAGGCGATTATATACATCTTTTCTATTGCGGCTCTCAATATCTTGGAGAGGCGGCAAGGCGGATTCCATCAGACGATTGCCGAAGTATTCCTTTAATGCAGCGTGGTCGGCGACTATCCATGTCTCCATGCAGGTGGTCATAAATAGAACATCGTTATCTACGGCCCCTTGCGGCCTATCCCATTTGTCCCGTCGCCTGAGATGTTCCCAAGTCTCGTTGATGTTCCTAACCGGGTCTTCGCTATCAACTAGAAGCATTATATTCTTGTCGGATCCCGAAAGAGCGGTCTTGAATTTATCGTATGCCTGATTCCTGCTGCCACACGCCACTATATCCGGCATTCGACCTTTGAAACCGCATTTCTCCAATAGTCTCATGAACCCTTCACGGCATCGAGAATTCCCCCCGGAGACGCCTCCACCTTCAACATAAATTCTCACCACCTTACGCCCCCTAACTCTCCGCTTGTCCAAAGTTCGCCCAACCTGTACTTCTTGAGCCATTTGGACAACTCGGCGTTGCTGAGACGATTCATCCGCGTCTGACCATCATGCTTCTCGCATATCACCACCGAATCAGGTTGATCCGACAGAGCATCTACCAGAATGTCGGAATGAGTCGTGACTATGAGTTGGCATCTGCTTGAAGCATCAATCAATAGGTCTGCCAATTTGGGAATCAGGTCCGGGTGCATTCCCATTTCCGGCTCTTCTATTCCAATCAAGGGCGGTGGATCAGGGTCCAGAAGCAGCGCCAGCAGACACAGGTAGCGCAGGCTCCCGTCGGACAGCCTGGTCGCGGGTATCGCAAATTCGCCCTCCTCGAAGAAAATCTGTACTGACCCGCCTTCAAAATTCATTTCGAAACCGGTCAATCCTTCGTATAGGTCTGATAGCTTCTCGATTAGCCTAGCCTTTGTTCTGGGGACCTGTCGCAGCCTGTTGAGGAATACGCCAAGATTAGAAAAGTCTTCATGTAGAGGGGTAGGACGAACGTCACTTCTTTGTGGCGCCCGAAGAAGGAGGTCCCTCCCGAAATCCCAGTCCCGGTAGAGTTTGATCCGGCGATACGATTCGATTAGATGATCAAGTGTGGGAAATCGGTCTGGGTCGCGTCTCCGGGAGAGTATAGATTCATCTGATGAGATGCTTCGCTTGCGTAATCCTACCTTGTTGTGGGTATCCTCATCTAGCAATGTAGCATGACCATTCCGGAATCGGTAAAAATTTCTGGACTTGACGCTGACTTGCTCTCCCATGAGTTCAAAGCGCTGGTCTGATTCAGTGAATTCGATTCTGTGCAGTATTACGCGGTCATGTTGCGTATCAGACACTAGGGATTCGACAATCGCTGAGGAATGTGGGTTCCCTTTCCATATCCAGTTTCGGATTCCGCCGCCTTCTCTAACGGGTCCTGCGAGATAGAGCGGAGCGGCTTGAAGGAGGGCGATTATCTCCATAAGGTTAGACTTGCCAGAGCCGTTGGGACCGACCAACACATTTAGCGGTTCAAGGTCAAGTTGAATTCCATCCGGACCAAAGGACAGAAGATTTTTAGCCGCGACCCTGCGTAGAAGTGGAATATGAGAGTCCCGAGACGCATTCATGCCGACATACCTTCCCGCCAGGTAGCGATAACTATCATCGTATAGAGTTTACACATTCGCTTAGCGAGGGTCTATGTAGTATCTTGAATACCCGACACGCTCGGTTTGCCAACGCGGGAAGGGATTGTTTATAATCGGAAAAGCGGAATGGGCCTATTTCTGGGGATTCGTCTAGTGGTAGGACGACAGACTCTGGATCTGTAAGCAGAGGTTCGAATCCTCTATCCCCAGCCAAAGGTCCCGCGAAAGTTGAATCCGCGAGCCGCTGTTACAATGTGTGGCGCGTTCGTCTAGCGGCCTAGGACACCACCCTCTCAAGGTGGAGATCACGGGTTCGAATCCCGTACGCGCTACCAATCATTACCAAGTCATTCCCCTCAACAGCGGTACGGAGCCGCTTCATACGGCGCATTCGTCTAGGGGTCCAGGATACCACCCTTTCAAGGTGGAGACACGGGTTCGAGTCCCGTATGCGCTACCAATTCCAACCCGCCCTATCCTTTCTTACCCTTCACGACCGCCAATCCTGAAGTCCTGCGCCGGGGGTAATCATGTCCGATGACACGGGAATGCGAGAAAACGTAGCGCCCGAGGAAGCGGCGCGCGTCGTGTCCACCCTGCTGGATCAGGAGCAGGGTCTTGAAGCGTTCGTGCGATTTCAGAGGCTGCTTCCTCCCGACCAAGCGGAGGTCTTTATCCAACTTTCGGACGAACACAGGAGTCTCCTGACCTCGAATCTGTCGGTGGCGGGCATAGCTGACCTGATAGATCACCTGGATATCGACGCCGCGATAGATTTCGCCAAGACTCTCGAACCCTCCGCGCTACCCGATATTCTGGACGACGTCAGCCCGGACGTGTCGGCGGACATTCTGAAGAGGATGGACGCTGAGGCGGCGACCGCCGCGCTCGACGAGATGGAGTCCGGCGCGGAGGTGGGCGCGCTGCTGGAATACGAGGACGACAAGGCGGGTGGACTCATGACGCCGGAGTTCGTCGCGCTGTATGAGAACATGACCGTCTCGCAGGCTATGACCTTCATCCGGCAGTGGGCGGCGGAATACTCTTCCGAAGAGATTACGCAGGCGTTCGTGGTTGACAGGGATGGGATTTTGCGGGGCAGCGTCGGGTTGGCGCGTCTGGTCCTGGCGCGTCCGCACCAGCTCGTGTCGCTCATCATGGATTCGCAGGTCATATCGGTGACCACGGAGACCGACCAGGAAGAGGTGGCGCGCCTTGTCGAGAGATACCACTTACACCGGATTCCGGTTACGGACGACGCGGGGAAACCGCTCGGAATCATCGTGGTCGAAAACATTATTCGCTCACGATGATAGTCCGCTCATAGTCGGCTAACGCCTCACTCTATCTTTTCCAACTTGGCGAGGCTGAGCAGGAGCCTTTTGACGCCGCCGCCGTTGGTGAAGGCGACGGTGACCTCGAAGTCGGAGCCGGACGGTTCGCAACTCGTCACCATCCCCTCGCCGAATGTGGAATGCCGGACCTTGTCGCCGGTGGCAACGGCGGGTACGGCGCTCGAAGGCTGTCGCCCGGCGCCTCTGCGTCGCGTGGGCGGGGCGGCTCGTCTTCCGCTCCTCCTGACCGGCGCGGACTTGACCGGAGTTGTTGGCCTGGAGCGGCGCGAGAATTGGAAGCCGTTGTCCTGTGCAGCCGCGCGGCCACCGGCTGACCGACTTGCCGAGCGTCCGGGGCGAGACTCGCTTCGGCTGTCCCGCGTTTGGGCGCGGGTCTGTGGCGCCGGTTCGGGCGCGTCGGGCCTGTACACGAGTTCCTGTGGAATGTCCAGCAGGAAGCGGGAGGGCATATTGGGGCCGGAGCCGCCTCTGAAACCGCGCCTGAAAGCGCGGACCAGGTAGAGCCTTTCCTTAGCCCTCGTCATGCCCACGTAGCATAAGCGGCGTTCTTCTTCGAGCGAGGCGGGATCGTCCAGGGAGCGGGAGTGCGGGAGCAGGCCGTCCTCCATGCCGACCATGAAGACGACGGGATACTCCAGTCCCTTGGCCTGGTGGAGGGTTATCAGCGTTAGGGAGTCGGGCCTGTCTTCCATGCTGTCAATGTCGCTGACGAGCGCGACGTTTTCCATGAAGGCGTTCAGGCCCTCCCGCGTGGGCAGATCCAGATAGTCGCGGGCGGCGTTCTTGAACTCGTTGATGTTGTCGAGGCGTTCGTCGGCGCGTTCGTCGTTGGATTCAGAGATGTACTTTCGGTAGCCGGATCCGTCCAGAACCCTGTCAATCAGCTCTATGAGGTCTTGGGACTCGACATCGGCCTGGAGCTTGAGGATTATCTCCCTGAAATCGCCGAGGGCGCGGGCGGCGCGGGTGGTGAACGGGCCGGATACCAGAGGCCCGCCCAGCGAGGCGTCCGGGGTCGCGCTGAGAATGGCGTCGAACATGGAGGTTTGACTGTCGCGGGCCAGCCGTGTCAGTTCGTCCAGGGTGCGGCGGCCTATGCCCCTGGTGGGCGTGTTTATCACTCGGAGCAGGCTGACGTCGTCGTGGGGGTTGGTGAGGAGCTTGAGGTAGGCGGCGAGGTCCTTGACCTCCTGGCGCTGGTAGAATTTCATGCCGCCGACGACCTGGTAAGGGACGCCGTAGCGCAGGCATGACTCTTCGAGGGCGCGGGACTGGGCGTTCACCCTGTACATGACGGCAATGTCGCCGAGACGGTACTGCGCCGGCTTGCCCGCGCTGGCTCGGGTGAGCGCTCCGACTTGGCGCAGGACGAACTGGGCTTCTTCTTCCTCGTCGTAGCCTTCGGCCATCTCTATGGGAACGCCCTTGCCGTTATCGGTGAACAGTTCTTTCTCGACTCTCTGGGAGTTGGCGGAGATGAGCCTGGACGCGGCGTCGAGTATGGTCTGGGTGGATCTGTAATTCTGCTCCAGGGCCACTATTCTGGCGTCGGGGAAGTCGTTCTGAAAGCTCAGGATGTTGCGTATGTCGGCGTTTCGCCATGAGTAGATGGACTGGTCGGGGTCGCCCACTACGCATAGGTTACGATGCTTCTGGGCTATGAGGCGAGCTATGGCGTACTGGGCGACGTTGGTGTCCTGGAACTCGTCAATCATGAAGTGGACGAAACGATCCTGGTACTTCTCGGCTACGTCCGGGCGGTCATTCAGCAGGAAGTAGGTCTTGAGCAGCAGGTCGTCGAAGTCAACGGCGTCGGAGCGGGCCATGAGGGTCTCGTATCGCTCATATACGCGACCTACCACCTCGTCGAAGTAGCTTGCGGTCCGCATCCTGAATCCGTCGGCGGTGAGAAGTTGGCTCTTAGCGCCGGAGATGGCGGACAGGATCGCGCGGGGCGAGAATTGCTTGGTGTCAATCTCCAACTCGCCCATGCCGCGCTTAACCACGTCCAACTGGTCGGGATCGTCGTAGATGCCGAAGTTGCGGTCCAGGCCTATCGTCTCGCCATCCATCCTCAGCGCGCGGGCGCAGAAGGCGTGGAAGGTGCCCATTCTGAGATAAGGGGCCTGGTATGAAGCGACGGCTTCCACCCTTGCCCGCATCTCTCTTGCGGCCTTGTTGGTGAAGGTAACGGCGGCTATGCGTCCGGGAGACACGCCGGCGACGCGCAGAAGGTAGGCTATGCGCGCGGTGATGAGCCGGGTTTTGCCGCTGCCGGGACCGGCGACTATCAGGAGCGGGCCGTTGATGGACTCGACGGCTTCGCGCTGTCTTTCGTTGAGGCCGGATAGGATGTCAGGAATCATGGCGGGATGTGTCCGATTCGTTGGGCGAGCGCGCCAACTGCGTCAGGACGCTGGTTACGCCGCTCTGCCGCGCTTGTTCGCGCTCAACGTCGCTGATGCGCGAACCCAGGCTGGTCTCGACTCTTTCGATCTTGTCTTCCAGCCTGTCTTTGACATTCTCAATCTTGGTATCGAGGCTGGCCTCGGCCCCCTCGATCTTGTCTTCCAACCTGTCGCGCTGCGCGTCAATTCGCTGGATGATGACCAACCCCATCCCGATGACGGCTACTAGAACCGCTATCACTGAAATGGATATTCCAACTATCACAATTACTTCGCCTGTACTCATCGTTTCCTCGCGTCTTTGATTGTGAGCGCGGCGTTTCCCACTCTACTCTATGGAGAACCATTATAGCACGAAGGGGATATTTTTCAGTGGCGCGGGAGCGGGCGCGCTAGACTACGAACAGGGGGTTGTCGCGGGTGATGATTCGCTGTTCGGCGGCTACGGAGGCGCGGAGGTACTTGGGGACGGATACCATGCCCTTCAGCGTCGTGCCGTCAAAGTAGCGCAGTTCGCCTGATACGCGCTCGGCGATTCGGCGGTCAACTTCTTCGACCGGGATGGCGGTGGGGTCGGGGCCGAGCGAGCCTATGACGAAACCCCAGGTGGAACCGAAGCTCGGCACGAAGGTTTCGGAGAGCGCGAGGACGGGGAAGACGGCGGAGACGGTGTTGGCGACGGCGGAGAAGCACTGCTCGTAGAAGGATGGGCCTGTCGGGCCGGACTGGGCAACCATCAGGCCGCCCGGGCGCATACGCTCTTTGAGCAGGGAGTAGAACTCCCGGGTGAAGATCGGATAGGCGGGGCCGGCTTCCATCGGGTCGGGGACGTCTATGATAAAGACGTCGAAGCGCTCGTCGTTCTTCTCAAGGTAGGCCAGGCAGTCGTCGTGTACGAGCCGGACCCTGGGATCATCGAAAGAGTTCCGGTGATGGTTGGGGAGATGCTCCCTGCACAGTTCGACGACCTTGCGGTCTATGTCCACCATTACAACGCGGTCAACGGTCTTGTGCCTGAGCGCTTCCCTGATGGTGGCTCCCTCGCCGCCGCCGGCGACGAATACGGATTGGGGTTCAGGGTGGGCTATCATCGAGGGGTGGACAAGTCCCTCGTGGTAGGCGAACTCATCAACCTCGGTGGATTGGGTCTTGCCGTCCAAAATCAGACTGCGGCCAAAGGCCGCGCCCTCCATGACGACCACATCCTGAAAGGGCGTACTGCCGGAGTAGTAAACCCGCTTGACGCGCTCCGCCTGGTACAGGCCGGACGTTATCAGTTCGTAATGCCAATCTCCGGGTGGCGGGCCTTCCATTCGCGATTACCTACCTAAGGCCCACGGCTATGGTCCGAGGAGCCACGATACCCCGCTTGACCTCGGTGATGGAGGGTTGGCCGCAGCGCAGGCCTTGTATGATCAGCTCGGCGGCGCGGTAAGGGCGAAGGGATTCGCCGCAGGTGAATATGTCGGCGGCGGCGTAGGAATACTCGGGCCAGGTGTGAATTCCAATATGGGATTCGGCAATCGCAACGATGCCGGTGACGCCGATTGGCTGGAACTTATAGAACGTATCGCCGACTACGGTCGCCCCGGACTCATTCGCGGCGCGCATCAATACTTCGCGCACACAGTCCAAGTCATTCAACAATTCTGCGTCGCACTCTTTCAGTTCAAGAAGCAAGTGAGAGCCCAAGGCATCCAATCATGATTCTCCACAGTAGGGCAGAGGCCGCGGGGGTATTAGTACGGATTATACAGCAATGGGAGTCTCAGTAGTAGTGCGAGAGGTATCCCGACGCCATTAAAGAGTGCGCCTTCCCGTAATGGGAAGGCGCGCTCTTTATCTATCGCTAGCCGGAAGAGAGGACTAGACCTCTCGGACCGCTACTTGCACTTCTCGGCGTCAGCGGCGCAAATCAGTATTGGCGAGGTCGCGGCGGAACCCTTGCTGCCAACAGCCCTGAGAGTGTAAACACCCTCTTCGAGCGGGTTCGGAGCATCCGCCATGAAGGCGCCGGATTCGTTGGAGTTGGTGCCTACGAGTATCCGATCACTGCCGCCCGCTACGCCGACCACGGAGATGGTAACCGCTTCGCCAGGCATGAAGCCCGCGCCCAACACGGTAAAGTCCTCTCCCGCCGGCGCCGGATTGGCCGACAGGCTGGAGTCCACCGGGGTGACATTTACGGGCGAAGAGACGATCCTGACCGGAGTGCTGGCTAAGCTGCCATCCGCGCCCTCCGCCATGAATGTGAGAACGCCGGAGGCGTCCGTCGCGCCTATCTCGGACAGGCCGACTCTGAAGGCGCCGGAGGCGTTAGCCGTAACTTCGCCCCCTTCTATGTGAACATGACTGTCCGGGCTGATGTCCAGAGCCAATTCAATAGGCTCGCCGGGTATGAATCCAGAGCCTGTCACTATGAACGGGTCGCCAACAGCGGCGATAGATGACTTGCTCAACGAGACCGAAGCCTGGGGCGATACGCCATCAATGCCATCAATGCCGTCAATGCCATTTGCGCCCGGAGGGCCGGGAGCGCCGGGGTTGCCCGGATTGCCGGGAAGTCCTGGCAGGCCAGATTCTCCCGGAGGACCCTGCGGGCCGGGAGCGCCGGGGTTGCCCGGATTGCCGGGAAGTCCTGGCAGACCAGGTTCTCCCGGAGGACCTTGACAGGCGATTAACGCTAGTACTAGAAGTGAAGAAAGCAGGGTGGTAATTATTACCCTGATGGGGAAACGGCTTTTCATCTGACCCCCTCTCGAGATGGATGATTCCTACGCTTGTATATTTGCTTTTGCTTAACCGGATGACCAGACAAACGATAACTTGACGCGCATATGCTACGCCGACTCTTCGACGCAACATCAATGCGGGATAATCATATTCACCTCAAACTGGTATGTCAAGTGTGTTTTGGCTCCTTTGGGAGGGAGTCTAGCTACCTGTCAAAACAGCTTGCGAGAATGCTGTCTAAATCATTTTCTAACCCAAAGCTCATACTTGTACATACCAATTCGTCTTGCTATATTGATAGCTCAATTGCGCCCCCGTAGCTCAGAGGATAGAGCGCTGGCCTCCGGAGCCAGGCGCGTGGGTTCGAGTCCCACCGGGGGTACTCCCTTCACCGCCACCTGTGGGGAAGGTCCCTGAGACGCTCAAGGCCCAGCTCTTCGCATAAGCCTAGGTATTCGCGTTGCGGCGCTCCTTCCCAGCGCGCGTATTCGATGGACTCGGAAATCGGGGCGTCGGTCCGCAGGGTGGCGAGCCTCTTGTACAAGAGCGCGTCTTCACGATTGGCGGCGAGGTTCCGGGCTAGTGTCCCGCCCCCGCGCACGGTTACAGTCCAATCTTCGTATGAATCGGGGATGTCTTCCATGCGGCCATACTCGGACAGAACTGCCGCCGTGCCCTTGGCGCCCCATCTGGATACGCCGGGGATGCCGTCGGCGGAGTCGCCAACCAGGGCGAGGTAGTCGGGTATCGAGGACGGCGAAACCCCAAAACGCTCGACGACTTCCGCCTCGGCGTAGGTGAGATTGCGGCGGCGGTCCCAGAGGACGATACGCGAACCTTCCACGAGATTCATGAGGTCTTTGTCCACCGAGCATATGACTATCTTTTCGAGGCGCGGGTCGTCCTTCCATCTTGCGACGGCGGAGGCTATCGCGTCGTCGGCCTCGAACTCGACCATGGGCCAGACCGCAATGCCGAGGGCGCGGGCGGCGGCTTCGGCGAGGCCGAACTGGGCGAACAGGTCTTCGGGGACTCCTTCGCCTGTCTTGTACCCGTCGAAGAGGTCGTTCCTGAAGGATTCGACGACGTGATCGAACGCGCAGGCTATGAAGTCGGGGCGCTCCTCTCTGAGCAAAAGGAGGAGCGACTGTATCAGGCCGGTGACGGCGCCGATGGGGCGTCCGTCGGGGGCGCTGCGCGGGGGCGCTCCGAAGTGGGCGCGGAAGAGTTCGTATGTGCCGTCTATGAGGTAGAGATTCATGGTTCAGAACCAGTTGGCTTTGTCCACGACGTTCTTGAGTTCGCGGCCTTCGCTGAAGCGGACGCAGTTCTCTAGGAAGAGTTCGGTTCGGCGGTCGTCGAGGTAGGGGCCGGCGCCCGCGCAGTGGGGCGTGATGATGACGTTGGGCATTGCCCATAGGGGATGGCCTGCGGGCAGAGGCTCGATCTCGAATACGTCGAGGGCGGCGCCTCGAATCTCGCCGTCCTGGAGGGCGGTTACGAGGTCGTCCAGGACGACGGTAGCGCCGCGGCCTATGTTGATGAAGTGGGCGGACTGGCTCATGCGTCTGAACTTCTCGATGGTGAAGAGGCGCTGCGTCTGAGGCGTTTCGGGGACGGTTACTATTACGAAGTCAGCGCCGGGCAGCGCGTCGTCCAGGTTGTCGGGATGCACTATTTCGGATACGCCCTCGGGCGGGGACTCGACCCTGGGATCCACGCCTATGACGGTCATGCCGAACTCTGAGCAGAGGCGCGCGGTCTCACCGCCTATTCCTCCGATGCCGACGACTACGGCGGTGGCGTCGGGGAGGTTGACTATCTCGTAGCCGGGCTTCCATTCACCTTCGACCTGGCTGCGAATGTAGGTGTGCAGGCCGCGGGCGAAGGCGAGGACATAGGCCATGATGTGGTTGGATATGTGGTCGTTGTAGATGTCGCGGGTGTTGGTGACCGTCACGTCGCTGTCAATGAGGCCGGGGTGGTAGTATCCGGCGGCGGGGCCGGCCTGGGGGCAGGCTATCCAGCGCAGCCTGGTCTGCTTATCGAAGACCTCGGGGACGATGTTGCCGAAGGCGGCGTCGGCCTCACCTATCATCTCCATGGCTTCGCCGACGGAGCGGGCCACGTTGACCTGGATGCCGGGGACGGCGTCTCTGAGTATGTCGGGCCATTGGTCCACGCTATCGCTGTCGGACTGGCCGCCGGTTCGGAGGATTAGCAGGTTGAAGGACATTTTGTGTCTCCAATCGTTAGTTCTTGTTGTCGGGCTGACAGGCAGCGCTTCATATATTGAGACTTATATTTATCCAGGCGATGTCCTGGTCAAGTCCTGGTGGTCGTCCAGGTGGAAAGTGACCTGGAAAATGGCTGATTTAGCTACGATTTAGCCCGTAAAAATTTTTTGTTCGGCTGCGTGAGGCTCATGTATAATTCCTGCCTTATGTAAATCGGGGACATTTGTTCTTTCATGGGGGTAGTGTAACACATTGAGGATGTGTTTGTGTAGGTGAGGGCGCTCCCGAAAACATCCACACCGTAGGGGCAACTACGAGGGTTGCCCCTCATCCGGCCCATTCCCGTATAGTACACTAATGCAATACGAGTGGGACGATGCCAAGAATCAGGCCAACATTGCGAGAGGACGCCTCGGATTCGAGGCAATCCATGATTTCGACTGGGATAATGCCGTAATCAAGCCCAATCCTCGACATGGAGAGGTTCGATTCGTGGCGCTCGGACTAATAAGCGGCCGGCTGTACCACGTCGTTTACACAAGACGCGAAGACAGAAGACGAATCATCAGCCTGCGACCGGCGAGTAGAAAAGAGCGAGACGAATATGTTCAGCGACGATCTGAAAATACACATCCCCACGGATGAAGAAGAGGCTGAGATCCAGCGGGAAATCGCCATGGATCCCGACGCTCCCGAGTGGACGGACGAAGACTGGGCACGCGCTCGCCCCGCCGTCGAAGTCGACCCTGAACTCGTCGAATACAGCCTCATCCGCAAAACCGCCCAGCAATACCGCGACAAGGGCTACGATGTATCAAAGGAAGCTCTCCTCGACTTCCTCCCCGGCTTTCGAGCCGACCTGCTTGTCCGAAAAGACGGCATATCCAAAGTCATCGAAATCAAATCCTGGTCGTCCCTGGCCGCCGACCGCCGAATCGCCAAACTCGCGGACATCATAGACTCCAAGCCCGGCTGGGCCTTCGAGCTGATATTCGTCGGCGAACCCGGAATCCGGAACTCGCCCGCCCCCAAACGCTACCAAATCCCCCGGCTAATCCGGCGAGCCGAGAAGGAATTTGACCCCGACCGCCCCCAGGCCGCCTTCGCCCTAGCGTGGTCCGCCTGCGCCGCCGCGGTCAGAGAAATCATAGCCATTGACGGGACCCCAAGGCCCGACATATCCCCGGCCGCCTACACCCTCAACCACCCGGGCCACCTGGGAGCCATCGCCAATGGCCAGCCCCTCAACCTGGACAACCTGCCCAAATACAGAAACGCCATCGCCCACGACGGCCTCACCCCCGAAATGGTCGCCGAACTCATACAAACCGCGCGCCGAATGACAGCCGAGCGCGACGCCGATTCCCCCTGGCGGTTATCTGGTTCTGGGGTTGAGGACGTCGTTGAGGGAGTCGCCGAGGAGGTTCCAGCAGAGGACTAGAGTCCAGGCGACGATGCCGGGGGTGAGCAGCATCCAGGGGACGACCCTGAGAGCGCTGATGCTGCCGGCTTCGTAGAGCATGGTGCCGAGGCTGGGCCGGGGGGGCTGGATGCCAAGCCCGAGGAAGCTGAGGATTATTTCCGCGCCGACGACCGCGCCCATGCCCATGGTCACGGAGACGACTATGGGGCTTATGGCGTTTGGCAGGAGGTGGACGAATAGTATCCTGGGGGTACTCGCGCCGATTGACTGGGCGGCTTCGACGTGCTGGGTTTCCTTGAGGGCGAGGACTTGTCCGCGAACCAGGCGGGCCATGCCTATCCATCCGAAGGATACGAGCGCGAGGGAGATGACGAAGTAGTCGGCGACGCCTATTGACACCAGCCCGTCCAGGAAGGTGTTGTCTTCGACGGCGCGCACGAAGTCCTTGACTCGCGGGCCGATGGTGGCGGCTAGGAGTATCATCAGCAGTATGTCGGGGAAGGACGAGAAGACCTCGCCGATACGCATTATGAGCGAGTCCACCCGTCCGCCGAAATAGCCGGATATGAGGCCGAGCGTCACGCCGATGACCAGGCCGCCGGTGGCCATGGCCACGAAGGTGATGACGATGGTGTTCTGTATGGCCCACATGGTTCGGGTGAGTATGTCCCGCCCCTTGAGGTCGGTGCCGGCCCAGTGTTGCGCGCTCGGGGGCTGCCTGAGCGCCGTGTAGTCCTGGTCGGTGTATTTGTAGGGCGCAAGCACAGGGGCAAGGATTCCGACCAGGTAAACGATTACCAGGATTACGACGCAGACGACGGCGAGTCTCTTCCTGATAAGGCGAGACCAAGCCCTGGCCAGGTGTCCCTGCGAGCGTCCCCTGGCCTCGATTTCCTCCAGGTCGGAGGTGGCGAGTTGTTCGTTCGGAGGATTCACCTGTACCTAATCCTGGGGTCCACAATCGAGTAGGCGATGTCGGCCATAAGATTCGCCAGCACGAAAGCGGTCGCGCCTATGAGGGTTATGGCCATGATGACGGGGTAGTCGCGGTTCCAGACGGATTCGATGGCGAGATTACCGAGGCCCGGTATTCCGAAGAGCAGTTCGGCGATGAAGCTGGTGCCGAATATGCCGGCCATTGTGAAGGCGAGGACGGTTATTATGGGAATCATGGCGTTCTTGAAGACGTGGCGATAGTCCACCAGGGCGGGCGAGAGTCCCTTGGAGTAGGCGGTCCGGATGAAGTCCTGTCCCATGACGTCGAGGGTGCTGGCGCGCATGAGGCGCAGGAGTCCGGCGACGCCCGGGATTCCCATGGTGACGGCGGGGCCGATGATTCTGACGTCCCAGAAGCCGCCCCATCCCGAACAGGGGAGGACATCGAGCTTGAGGCAGGTGGCCCATACGAACGCGGGAATGCTGACCATGATGGGAATGGACATGAGAATGAGGGCAATGGCGACTATGGCGGGATCCAGCCAGCTGCCCTGCTTGTGAGCGATGAAGAATCCGAGGGGCAGCCCTATGCCCACGCTGACTACCAGCGCGGCGACGTTGACCTGGAAGGACACCCACATCTTGGAGACCAGCAGGGAGCTTACGGGGCGTCCCCTGAACCTGTAACTTTCGCCGAAGTCGCCCTGGACGGCGTTCCAGACGTAGTTGAGGTACTGCTGGGCGAAGGGTTTGTCGAGGCCCCACTGGGCGGCGAGGTTCTTGGCGGCGGCGGAGTCGGGGTCGTAACGGTTGCCCAGGGCGACTTCGACGGGGTTTCCCGGGCCGAATCTGCCGAGGGTAAACGTTACCAGAGAGGCGGCCACCAAGAGGAAGGGGAGCCAGAGTAGTCTGCGGGTTATGTAGAGCCACATGGGGGTTCAGTTTTCAGTTTTCAGTGGTCAGTATTCAGTTATTAGTTTTCAGTGGGGGCATTGTACATGGGGTGGGGGTGGTTGGGTAGCGGGGGAGTCACCAGGGTCTTTCGTCTTCGATCTCTCGTTCGCCCTGAGCTTGTCGAAGGGCCGTCCGTTCATGGTTCGACAAGCTCACCACGAACGGACTACTCTAGTGACGCTCAATAATGAAAAGACCCTGGGGGAATCACCCTCACCCTAGCCCTCTCCCATCGAGGGAGAGGGGATATGTCGGGCGGGATGGGGTCAGCCGTCGGTGATGCGGATCTCCTTGAGCTTGGGGATGATCATGGGGGTGACGCGGTAGTTTTCGACGTGCGGCTTTATCAGGACGTAGCGTTCTCCGGCGTACCAGAGGGGCAGCCAGGCGGCGTCGTCCACGATCATCTTTTCGGCCTGGTGGTACAGGCTTACGCGCTTCTCCAGGTCGGCTTCGGTGCGCGCCTCCTCCAGAATGGCGTCGAGTTCGACATTGGAGTACGCGCCGTGATTGATAGAACTCTCTGTATGGAACAGGATGTCGAGGAAGTCCTGCGGGTCGGGGTAGTCGGCCTGCCAGCCGAGTCCGCCGTAAGCCTGGAACCTCTGCTGGTTCAAGTCCTCAAGGTACGTGGCCCACTCGACCTGCTGTATCTCGACCTCGACGCCGAGTTCCTGCCTCCACATCTCGATTATCACCTCGAGGTCGAGGCCGATGGTTCCGCCGGTGCCAGGCACGGTCACTTCTATCCTGGGCCTGGTGTCGGGGTCGGCGTACTTGGACTCGGCGAGCAACTGGCGCGCGAATTCGGGGTCGTATTCCAGGCCGACGAGGTTCTCGTTGTAGCCCGGGAATCCGGGGGGCAGAATGCCATACGCGGGTTCGACAAGCTCGGATAGCACCTCGGTGGCTATGAGTTCCTTATCTACTGCGTGGTTGAGGGCCTGCCTGAACTTGGGATCGTCGAACGGGGGCATACTGGTGTTGAAGCCGACGTATGAGACGCTGAAGTCGGGCGGGGCGATGATGAGTTCCTTGTTCAGCTCTTCGCCGGGGTCGAGAACCCTGTCGAGGTCGAAGAGGCCGACGCCGGTGATGTCTATCTCGTCGTTCTCGTACATGGCCATGGCCTGGCCGCCGGCGAGGTTCATCGAAATGGAGTCCACGTGGGCTGGCTGGCGGTAGAAGTTCTCGTTGCGCTCAAGGATGATGCGCTCGCCAATCTTGTATTCGGCCAGCCTGAAGGGGCCCGTGCCGTTCGGGTTCTCGGTCCAGTTCCTGCCGCCGGCTTCGACGTTCTCCCTGTCCAGCACGAAGGCGGTGGGGTAGGTGAGCTTGGCGAGGAAGTACGCCTTGGGGGCGTCAATCCTGAACTCGATGGTGTGGTCGTCTATGACCCTGACGCCCTCGATCTCGGTCGTCTCGCCCTCGAGGGCCTTCTCGACGCCGATGATGTCGTTGAGGTAGGTGTCGGCGACGGGGGATGCGGTATCGGGATGCACCGCCCTTTCGAGCGACCACTTGACGTCGTGCGCGGTAATGGGCTTGCCGTCGTGGAACTTGGCGTTCTTGCGTAGGTTGAAGGTGTACACGGTTCCGGTGTCGTCAATATCCCAGCTTTCGGCGATGTCCGGCACAAGCTGGAGGTCGGTGTTCATGGTGACCAGCCCGCTGAACAGCTCAACCACGACGCCGGAGGAGGTGGTGTCTGTGGTCAGGTGAGGGTCCAGCGTGGGCGGGTCGGACCACAGCCTGCGGAACACGCCGCCGGACGCCTCTTCGGCCTCGTCCTGCATGGCCGCGGCGGGGGCCGTCGTGGGCGCGGGCTGGGGCTGCTGGGCCGCGGCCGGCTGCGGAGCGGTTGTGGGTTCGGGGGCAGCCGTAGGCTCGGCGGCGGTTTCGGACTTGGCGACCTGTTCGACCACGGCTTGGGGTTCTTCCGTCTCGGAGTCGCCGCAGGCCAGTACGAAGGCGAGCGCCAGGATGGTGGCAAGTATCGCGATTTTCTTCATTTGCTCATCTCTCATCAACTAAGATTCAAACGTACTCTATAAATTTAGATGCACCTGATTCCTGATTCGGTTTCGATTCCGGCGATTTAGCCTAATCGCGGGCGGAATCACCTACTGTTGTCTTTAGATACGAGACAATAAACCCATCCAGATCACCGTCGAGGACGGCGGAGGTGTCGGAGACGGTGTAGTCCATGCGGTGATCCTTGACCATCTGGTAGGGGTGGAGGACGTAGCTTCTTATCTGGTTGCCCCATTCGGGGGAGATGTGCTCTCCCTTGATTTTGGCCATCCGCTCGGCCTTCTTCTGCATCTCGAGTTCTACGAGGCGGGCCATGAGGATTCGCATGGCTATCTCCCTGTTCTGGCGCAGGGAACGCTCGTTCTGGCAGCTTACGCGGGTGCCGGTGGGCAGGTGGGTAATCCTGATGGCGGTGGAGTTCTTCTGTACGCTCTGTCCGCCGTGTCCGCCGGCGCGGAAGGTGTCTATTCTGAGGTCGTCGGGGCCGATCTTGACGTCAACTCCTTCCTCGACTTCGGGCATGACCTCGGCGAGGGCGAAGGAGGTGTGGCGGGCGTGGTTGCCGTCGAAGGGTGAGATTCTGACGAGGCGGTGGACGCCCTTTTCGGCCTTGAGGTAGCCGTAGGCGTGGTCGCCGGACACCTGGACGACGACGCTCTTGACGCCGGCCTCGTCGCCCGGGGAGATGTCCAGCACCTCGGTCCTGTATCCCCTGCCCTCGGACCAGCGGAGGTACATACGCATGAGCATCTGCACCCAGTCCTGGGAGTCCACGCCGCCCGCGCCCGCGTGCAGCGCTAGTATGGCGTTGTGGTCGTCGTATTCGCCGGAGAGCATGAGCCTGAATTCGAGGTCTCCGAGTTCGGACTGGAGCGCGGCGAGGTCGTCCGCTATGGACTCGGTGAGGGACTCGTCGCCTTCGTCGAGGGCGAGTTCGAGCAGTTCGTCGAGTTCGGTCGCGCGCGTGTCCAGGGCGGTCCAGGATTCGGATTCGCTCTTGAGATCGGCCATCTTGCGCATTACGCGCTGGGCGCGCTGGTTGTCTTCCCAGATAGCGGGATCGGAGGCCTGTTCTTCCAACTCCGCAATCTCTTTCTTCTTGCTATCGAGGTCAAAGACGCACCATGAGATCGGATATGCGGGAGCGCGCTTCGGCTAATCGGCCTTTCATGTCTTGCATCTGGCTTTGACCTCGATTTTGCGGCGGATTCTATATGTATAACGCCGACGGCGCGGAAAGGTTGGGAAGTCTGGAGGGAATTATAGCAATGGGGGGTTTGCGGCTTCCATAGGTTGGGGGATATGGAAGCCGCGTCTGAGGCTGAGACAGGGGCTTTTGGTTATTTCCCGATACCGCTTCTGTCGTTCGCCCTGAGCCTGTCGAAGGGCCGCCCGTTCATGGTTCGACAAGCTCACCACGAACGCAGACAAGCTCACCACGAACGTAATTGGTTGATAATCGAAAGACCCTGGAGGCTGAGGGGTCTAGGCGGGTTCGGCTAGGAAGACGGGGATCTTGCGGGCGGTCTTGTCCTGGTACTCGGCGTAGGGCGGGAAGGCGGCGACGGCAATGTCCCAGAGGCGGGCGCGTTCGGGGTCGTCCTCGACCTCGCGGACGCGCATGGAGCGCACGTCGGTCTCGTCGCGGATTTCGACGCCGGAGTCGGCGCGCAGGTTGTACACCCACACGGGGTTTTTGGGCGCGCCGCCCTGGGAGCCGACGAGGACGTAGTTGTCGCCGTCCTTGACGCGCATGAGGGGGGTCTTGCGTATGGCGCCGGTCTTGTTTCCGCGGTTGGTTACTATGATGACGGGGAGTCCGGTTTCGCGCAGGGTGGTTCCCTGTGCGCCGCCGCTGCTTTCGTAGAGTTCGACCTGCTCGCGGACCCAGTCTCTTGGTGAGGGTATGTATTCGGCCATGGTTCGCTCCTTGCTTTCATCGCGAAGTATTCGGGACATATGATAGCTGGAAAAGCGGGATCGCTCCACTGAATCACTGACGTTACGCAGTCTGAAACATTCTTCCATTCGACAGAACGTTCATGCTATCATGTTGCCCAATGAACTATGACCGACCCAATCTTTACATAAACAGGAGGTTATCCAAAATGAATCCGCCGGCGAAAATTTTTCTGTCCGTAGCTAACAACAGGTGATAACAGGTCACTTTCCACGTGAACTGTAACCTGTCCCACTTGGAAACTCACCTGTAACCCCACCAGTACGATATAAATTGAGATATATGACCAATGCGCCCAGGCCGCAGACCGGCGACTCTGCGAAGACCCCGGGCTGAATAGTCGCAAAGCCCTGCCCAGTGCGTAACATCAGTTATTCATGCAGTTTGAACATCCGTCCAGGAATCCTCAAATTCGGGGTTGACAGCGTACAAATGGTCTGCTATTCTTCAGAGAACATTAGTCCGCTGGATATATATAGGAGAAATGCAGATGGCAACTAAACTATCGGCCCGCCAGGAAAACATACTTGAGTTCATCCAGAAGTTCATGGAAGAGCGGCGCTACCCGCCCACGGTGCGGGACATCCAGAACGGGTGCAACGTCAGCTCGACCTCGGTGGTGGACTACAACCTTCACAAGCTCCAGGCGATGGGGTATCTGAAGAGAGAGCCCGAAGTTTCGCGCGGAATAGAGCTCATCGGCGAGGGTCTGAAGGGCACGAAGCGGGACATTCAGAACATCCCGATAATGGGCAGCATCGCCGCGGGCGAGCCGCTGCACGTGCCGGACGCGCCCGCGGTCGCCGAGGAGAGCTACGACACGGTTGACCTGCCCTCGTCGCTGATCGGCGACAGGGAGAATATGTTCGCGCTGCGCGTGAAGGGCACCTCGATGATAGACGCGCTGGTCGCGGACGGCGACCTTGTCATCCTGGAGCCCGCGAACGAGGCGAGCAACGGGGACATGGTAGCGGCGTGGCTGGACCCCACCGAGGAGACGACGCTGAAGCGCTTCTACATGGAGGGCGACATGGTGCGCCTACAGCCGGAGAACTCGACGATGCAGCCCATCATGGTTGCGGCCAAGGACGTGTCGGTGCGCGGCAGGGTCGTCGGCGTGGTCAGGAGTATGTAGTCCCGACCGCTTCGCCAGGTTGAATAATCAGGGCCGCGCTCCGCGCGGCCTTTTCTTTGTGTCCGCGTGTGCTATATTTGATTCGATAACGCTCTCTTTTTCTAGGACGGATCATGGTCGCGCCACCCGAGTCTCAGATCACGCTTCCCATAACGGGGATGACCTGCGCGGCGTGTGTCTCCCATGTGTCGGACGCGCTGGAGGAAGTTTGGGGCGTGGAGCGCGTGTCTGTGAACCTGGCGACTGAGAAGGCGTCGCTGGAACTGGGAGCGGACGGCGTTGAATTGTCCGCCATCACGCGCGCGGTGGAGGACGCGGGATACGGGATCGGAACACGCAAGACGACGCTGGCGATAGGCGGGATGACGTGCGCGGCGTGCGTGGTTCACGTCGAGAACGCGCTTGGAGGCGCGGACGGGGTGTTGTCCGCGAGCGTCAACCTGGCGACGGAGCGGGCGGCGGTGGAATACGTGCCCGGAATGACGGGAATTTCGGAGCTGAGGCACTCGGTGGAGGACGCGGGCTACTCGGTGGCGGGGGTGGTCGGGGATCCAAATGACGACGCGGCGACTCCGAAGGATGTCCGTACGCTCAGAAACCGTATGATATTCAGCGTGGCGGTCGCGTCCATAATCATGGCTTTGATGGCGATACCGAACGCCGCCGACCTGTTCCCGTTCAGGATGGATTTCGCGCTGCTGGCGCTGGCGACGCCGGTTCAGTTATGGGCGGGGCGCGGGTTCTATACGTCGGCGTGGAGCGCGGCGCGGCATCTTACGTCGAACATGAACACGCTGATCGCGGTGGGGACGTCGGTCGCGTACCTGTACAGCCTGGTGGTTACGCTGTTCGGCGGGTCGGCGTTCTTCGAGGGACGCGCCACGGACACGTACTTCGACACGTCGTCGGCGATCATCGGGCTGGTGCTGCTGGGCAAGTTCCTGGAGGCGAGGGCGAAGAGCCGGGCGTCGAACGCTATCAGGGCGCTGATGGACCTTCAGCCCAAGACCGCGAGGGTGGTCAGGGACGGACAGGACGTTGACATTCCGATAGAGGACATCGCTGTGGGCGACATGGTGGTCGTGAGGCCGGGCGAGAAGGTGGCGGTGGACGGGATTGTGGAGGATGGGGCGTCCACGATTGACGAGTCCATGCTGACCGGGGAAAGCGCCCGCGTGAACAAGCTGAGCGGCAGCGAAGTGTACGGCGGCTCAGTCAACGGCACGGGGAGTTTCACTTTCAAGGCGACGCGGGTCGGGCGGGATACGATGCTGTCGAGCATCGCGCGGCTGGTGGAGGAGGCGCAGGGTTCTAAGGCGCCGATTCAGCGGGTGGCGGATCTGGTGTCGGCGTACTTCGTGCCGGCGGTGATAGGGGTCGCGGCGCTGGTGTTTCTCGTCTGGCTTGTGTTCGGGCCTGAGCCGTCATACGTGAGCGCGATACTAACTGCGGTGGCCGTGCTTATCATCGCCTGCCCGTGCGCGATGGGGCTGGCGACGCCGGCGGCCATCATGGTGGGAATCGGGAAGGGCGCGGAGCATGGCGTACTGATACGCGGCGCGGAGGCGCTGGAGACGGCGCACAAGGTTGACGTGGTGGTTCTGGACAAGACCGGGACGCTGACCAGGGCGCGGCCCGAGGTTACGGACATCTACGTTCCGGGCGAAGCGGACGAGAACGCGCTGCTGGAACTGCTGTCGCTGGCGGCGTCGGCGGAACGCAGGTCGGAGCATCCGATTGGCGTGGCGGTGGTGGAGTCGGCGGACGAACGGGGTCTGGCGCCGGCGGACGCGACAGAGTTCGAGGCGGCGCCGGGTTCGGGCATAAGGGCGCGAGTGAATGGGAAGAACATGGTTATCGGCAACCTTGGAATGATGCGGCGGGAGGGCGTCCCGCTGAACGGCATGGAGGCGGAGGCGGAGAGGCTGTCGGCGCAGGGGAAGACGGCGATGTTCGTGGCGACGGACCGCGAGGCTCTCGGAATCCTGGCGGTGTCGGACGGACTCAAGCCTGAGTCGGCGGAGGTGGTGAGAACGCTCAAGAATCAGGGCGTGGAGGTGGTGATGCTGACCGGGGACAATGAGCGAACGGCGCGGGCAATCGCGGCGGAGGTGGGAATCGAGAGAG
The DNA here is from genome assembly GCA_963668275.2 of Dehalococcoidia bacterium. Classification (GTDB taxonomy): domain Bacteria; phylum Chloroflexota; class Dehalococcoidia; order Lucifugimonadales; family UBA1123; genus VXRN01. The sequence continues at coordinate 3,422,713 of OY764155.1, read as the reverse complement.
TTGTGTCCGAAGTGATGCCTGCGGATAAAGCGGACGTCATATTGTCGCTCCAGGCTGAGGGCAAGAGGGTAGCGATGGTCGGGGACGGCGTGAACGACGCGCCCGCGCTCGCGCAGGCGGACGTGGGAGTGGCTATCGGGACCGGGTCGGACGTGTCTATCGAGACGGCGGACGTGACGCTGGTGGGCGGAGACCTGCGGGGTGTTTCGACGCTCATATCGCTGAGTCGCTCGACGATGAGGGTGATACGGCAGAACCTGTTCTGGGCGTTCGCGTACAACGTGGCGCTGATTCCGGTGGCGGCGGGGATACTATACCCGCTGTTCGCTTCGGGCGGGACGCCGGACGCGCTGAGGCCGATACTGGGCGAACATGGCTTTCTGAATCCGGTTATGGCGGCGGGGGCTATGGCGTTCAGCTCGGTGTCGGTGATTACGAACTCGCTAAGGCTGAAGCGGTTCAGGCCGAAGAATTTAGTGCAGGAGAGAAGGCGATGATAAGACTGCCATTGTTCAATAGAAGCGGAAGCGCGAGGGCGACGGACCCGGTGTGCGATATGCAGGTAGATATACGCAAGCCGCCGGGCGGGACGCGCGACTATGACGGGGAGACGTACTACTTCTGCGCGCCGGGGTGCAGGGTGGCGTTCAGCAAGGAGCCGGAGGCGTACTTGTCAGGGGAGAAGAAGATACGGATGTAGCCCAATGAAACCGGGAGGTTGCTCATGACGACGCGCAACGCCACGATTGAGAGGGTATTGCCGGATATATTCTACGAAGACCCGGAGCCGGTAGAGGACGGTATGCAGCAGGAACTTACCATAACCCTTCTGGCGTTCATACTGCGATGGTGGTTTTCACGCCGTCCAGACGTGTTCGTCAGCGCTGGCGGGTTCATCTTCTGGAATCCGGCTAACGGCAATGAAAGAGTGGCGCCGGACTGCTATATCGCGCTGGACACCGACCCGGATTTCGTGTATCAGTTCCCAAACTACTTCATCTGGGAGGTGGGCAAGCCGCCCGACTTCGTTCTGGAGGTGGCGTCTCCAAGCACGGCGTCGAACGACCTGGGACGCAAGCGAGACCTGTACGCTCGGCTGGGCGTCCCGGAGTACTGGAGACTGGATCCGACGGGCGGTGACCTTTATGGCGTCGCGCTGATGGGGGAGCGACTGGTAGGTGGGGAGTATGTCGCATACGATCTGAACGTGGACCCGGACGGTTCGGTCTGGTCGCGCAGCGAGGTTCTGAACCTGGATTTCCTGTGGGACGGGGAACAGTTCAGCATACGCGATCCATTGACCGGCGAGATAATAGACCCGCGACTCAGCGTGGAACAAGAGCGGGCGCGCGCCGAGGCCGCCGAGGGCCGCGCGGAACTGGAGCGGGCGAGGGCCGAGCGAGAGCGACAGGTCCGTCTGGAAGCAGAAGACCGACTACGGAGGTTGATGGAAGAGCGTGGAGAAGAATGAGGGCGGCGACCGACCGAAACCGCGCCGTCCTGGGGCAGTCTGTCCGCCGCGCCGCGTTGGTCACCGCGCTTACGCTCGCGGCTGTCGTTATTCTTGCCTGCTCGCCCGCGCCCGAGACTGAAAACGCGGCCATTGAGATAGCCGATTCTCCAGCCGACGCTTCCAGGACGGGGGAGGAGATATTCGCCGCTACCTGCGCGGCCTGTCATGGGGCGTCGGGCGAGGGGCAGCCGGACTGGCATATGCCCAAGGCGGACGGGACGCTGCCTCCGCCGCCTCTGAATGGGGATGGTCATACGTGGCACCACGGCGACGGTTTCCTGTACAGAATGGTCAGGGACGGCGGGAAGTGGCTTGAGTCTCCGAGTCTGCCGCACTTCAAGAGCGGTATGCCGGCGTTCGGAGAGCAGTTGAGCCACGACGAGATAGTAAGCGTGATCGCCTACGTCAAGAGTCTGTGGGGAGACAAGACGGGCCGGGGGATGTCCATCCGGGAGTGGCAGGCGGAGGTCAGCCTGAATGACCCGCTTCCGGCGGGGCCGTGATTCTGTCAACGCGGTTGACCACCTAGAATTTCATCCCGTCGTTCAAGACTGGAAGAAATCCCTTCCTTCTACACTCTGAATCGCTAGAACGCAAGTCCTATATGTGATATATTGGGGTGAGAGTAGTTTGGAGGGAGGAACGGCTGAATGGCTAATGTGTGCAATGTGCCGAGCCGCACGATATTCACCGGGGACAATCTGGACATACTGCGGGGGATAAACTCTGAGTGTGTTGACCTGATATATCTCGATCCGCCGTTCAAGTCGGACCAGACTTATGCCGCGCCGCTGGACAGCGAGGCGCGAGGCGCGGAGTTCCGCGACGTGTGGACGCTGGACGACATGAAGGAAGAGTGGATTGACGAAATCGAAATCCGCAGGCCCGCGCTGTTCCATCTCATAAACGGGGCGAAGCTGTCCAACGGGGAGAGCATGGCGGGATACCTGACGTTCATGAGCGTGCGGATGCTGGAACTGCATCGAGTTCTGAAAGATACGGGTAGCATATACCTGCATTGCGACGATACGGCGGTTCACTACCTCAAGGGTGTAATGGACGCGCTGTTCGGGGTGGAAAACTACCGCAACAACGTTGTTTGGAAACGCGCTACTTCGCATAACGACCCGAATCGCTTCGGACGTATTCTCGACCACCTGCTTTTCTATTCCAAAGGCTCCCGTCCGGTGTGGAATGCGGACGCGATTGCGACTCCCAAAGATGAGGACGAATTATTGGAGGCGTATCCCTCTGAGGACGAGCGTGGACGATACCGATCCTCTGACTTGACAGGGCCTCGACATAATGCCGATAGGGGAAGCCCCAGCACTATGCCTTGGAGGGATTATGATGTCTATGCCATGAACCGTGTATGGTCGGCTCCAAGGACTGGCAGGTACGCGGAATACATAGAGCGAAACTTCATTCCCGGGTATAGGGATATACAGGGTGTTCATGAACGCCTGGACGCATTGGACGAAGCCGGGCTTATATATCATCCCCAGAGCGGAAGATGGCCGGGGCTGAAAAGATACGCCGACGCCGATACAGGAAATCCGGCCCAGAATCTCTTTCTGGAACCGATGGGTTTTACGAACTACTCTACAAGGAATGTTGAGTACACCGGCTGGCGAACGCAGAAGCCCGTCGCCTTGTTGGAGCGGATCATCTCGGCGTCGTCCAATCCGGGTGACCTCGTTCTGGATCCATTTTGTGGATGCGCCACAGCCTGCATAGCGTCTGAGAAGTTGGGGCGCGAGTGGATAGGCATTGACATAGCTCCGCAAGCGGCGGAAGTTCTTACCCAGAGGGCGCAGCGCGAATTGCAGATACCCCTAGACGACGACGGCAACGGGTGGGAAGACTGGACGCCTCTAATACAGACTGAAAGCCCCAATCGGACTGAGAATCTGACGCTCCAAAGTCCGACGGATCCGCAATCGGACAAGGAACTGCTGTACGCCAGCCAACAGGGGAAGTGTATCGGGTGCGAGTACGAACTGCCGTTGCATGTGCTGACGATAGACCACATTACGCCGCGCTCCAGGGGCGGGCTGGACTCTATCGGCAATCTTCAACTGATGTGCCACACCTGCAACGCCATTAAGGGCAACCGGAGCATGGAGTATCTGAGGACGCAGCTTCAAGCGCGGGGGATACTGAAGACGTAAAATTACGGAAATGTTCGGTTTCGATTGAGGACATAGTAAATCAGGTTTTGACAGAGAGGTAGAAATAGATATGACAAACCAACATCCGCTGATAAGCGGTCATTGTACCAGGTCTGAGGTTTGACAATGCGCGGGGACGCTGAGATTTCCGTAGCTGGCGGCCCTTTGATGAACCAAGCCGAGTATTGTACACTCAGCCACACGCGAAGCCACCATTTGGGAAAAGAACATGACCTTTGAAACCATATCCGGCGTCCGACTCAAGAAACCATTGGAAGACATTGACGCCGAAGAATTCGCCGGTCAGTTGGATATGCTGCCGAGCGAAGACGAGGTGTCCGCGGTAGTAGCCAAGCTGGAACCGGACGATCTCAGAACCTTCGCCGCAACGGTCATGAACATAGCTATCAAGTCCGCGCGCAAAGGCCACGCTGACATTGACACCGTCCGGCTCCTGAACAGCTGGTTCGCCACGATGGAAGAAACCATCGCCGCCGGCGATGACCTGGAAGAGATTCTAGCCCGCAGGATGTAACAAAAGGGCTAGGCCCACAGGTCATGGACACTCAAGGACAACAACGTCAATACGAAATTATCCTGCACAGAACAGTAAGGAGATTTCTGAGAAGACATCAAGAGCTAGAATCCAATTGGAGCTACATCATAGGTTGGCTATCGAGGTCGCCGCGTAGAGGCGGCCGGATAAGCCATCTAAAAGGGCGTTTTCACTGCAATTATCGCTGGCGTCAGGGAACTTACAGGTTCGTCTATCAAGTCATAGACGAACGAAGCCTTGTTCACATATACCAGGCTGACGTTCGCGGAAGCGTGTATGGGAACTGAATCAGCCTGCAGTTCGGTTGCGGTCGTCATTATCCTTAGTCTCCACGCGGCCCTGGGGACTTATGCGGGTTACTCCCGTATTCGATTCATAGGCGGCGGCGCGGACTGAGGTTTCGATTGTCTGGTGTGGTTGGAGGAGGAGGGCGGTGCCGTTCTCGATGGCGTTTACCAGGCCCTCGTTGGTGTAGCTGGTGAAGGGTTCGAGGCCGGCGTTGTAGGTTCGCCCGTACCAGGGGTGGCCGTAGCCGCCGCCGAAGGATTGCCAGTACCAGAGGTATTTGTAAACGTCGGTCGGGAAGGATACGCCGAATCCTAGTCCGAGCGCGGTATTGGTGACGGCGTACCAGCCCTCGGGCATATCGGTTATGTAGGACTGGTCGTAGCTGTCCCACTCCCTGCCCGGGACGCGGCTCAGGTCGTGCATTAAGCCATCTTTGAGGGGGACGTTGGGCCAGGGGCCTTCGTATCCCGCTTGGAGCTTGTTGTTGGGGTGGAAGTCCTCGGGGTGGTTGATGACGGTTCCGCCCGGAATGTCTATGACGCAATCTTCGCTGAGGAAGGGCGCGCCGAGCGCGATGTGCTCGCCCCAGACGCAGTGGACGGGTTCTTCGCCTTCGTTCAACAGGGATTGGTCTATCTCCAGGATTGGCGATCCGGATGAGAGGGAGAGCGTCTTCTGGAAGAAGAAGGGCGTCCTGTATGTGCGGACGGAGAAGCGGGCGCTGACGCGCTCGGGCGTGTCCTGGAGGATTACGCAGTCCCATGGCATGGTATTGACCTCGGCGTGCAGGCCCATGTCCGCGCCGCCATAGACGGAGGGGAAGCCGCCGCCCGGAAGCGCGGTCTGCCAGCCGCCTTCGTAGAAGTCGAGCCATACGTTGGTCGGCGAGCCGGTTGTGGGCGTGAAGCGGCGAGGGTCGCGCACTCCCCAGGGTGAACGCCACATGAAATCGGTGTCGGTTGGCTTATGCACGAACTGGTAGATGTCCGCGCCCTTGTCGGCGAGGACGACGATTCGCAGGATTTCGTTCTCGATGATGACGGTCTTGAGTCCGCGGAATGTCCAGTCGTCGGAGATTCGCGCGCCGTAGGTTCGTTCGCGCTGGTAGTGCATGGGTGGGACTCCGTTCAGTTGTCAGTATTCAGTTGTCAGTTATCAGACAGGCTTCGCGGTGAAGTGGTCCCAGTATTTGGCGGCCTGTTGGAGGCAGACGGCTATGTCCTGTTCGAGCAGGTAGCGGTCTTTGACCAGTTCCATGGCGGCTGCGCGGACGCGGGACAGGTATTCTTCTTTGGAGGGGTAGCGTTCGGCGATTGAGGGGCGCGGGTCGTCGTGGGCCTCGCGGGTCTGCTTGTCGGGGGCGAACGGGATCGTGCCTCCGGCGAACATGAGGGGCTGGGTGTCGCCGCCGATGTCGGGATGCCTGAGGGACCAGCCGGTGTGGGCGGCGAGCGGGACGGCTATCTCGGGCAGCGTTATTCCGGCGGTCTCGTTGCCGTCGGAGTCCACGTCCGGTACGAGTGAACCGAACACCTTGCCCATGTCGGGGGGCAGCTTGGTGACCTGCTCGACGTCGGAGCGCAGCGCGTAGTCGCGGCGGTGGGGCAGCGGATGGCGGCGCGGGTAGTTGGAGCCGGGGATGGCGTCGTAGGTGTCGCGGAGCTTGCGGGTTGGGACGGCGGTGCCGTCGTCTATCCTGGGGTGTTTGCTGGGCGGCGGCTCTACGCCCTCGGCTACCCAGCGGTCGAGGTTCTCAAGACATGCCCTGAGCAGCGGGGTGTAGTCAATGACGCTGCGGACGTTCTGTGTGCGGCTGATGCCCTCGCCGGAGTCGGAGGTGTCGGTCGGGGGCCATGTTCCAGTGCCGTGCTCGGTGCCGGTGAAGTGATAGACGCGGACCTTGGGGCCGTGGTCTATGTCGGTCGCGCCGTCGGGGTCGGTGTGGACCAGGGATGCGTCGCCGCGGTGGTACTCGGCTGATGTGTTGGTGTAGAAGACGCGCAGGTCGCTGCCGCGCTCGTCCAGCCTGCGGTGGAGCGAGTCGGTGACGCCGGTTTCGGGGTCGGTCTGTGGGACGCTGGCGAACGGGAATAGCTGGGTGAGCATACTGTTGCGGTCCTTGGAGTTCTGGCCGAAGCGCTGGTTGAACTCGCCCCTCATGCCCCCGGCGACGTTGGCTATTATGCCGTCGAGCGCGTCCCTGCCCCGCTCGTCGCGGTTGAGGTCGTTGTAGATGAACGTGCGGAGGAATCGTCCGGTCTGGGAGCGTCCGTAGGCGTAGGCGTAGCTGATGGGGATGGGCGATTCGGAGTTGGCGGAGCCGTGCTTGAACCAGGATACGCAATCCCTGAGCGCGGCGAAGCTGAGTCCGACAACCGGCGCGCCGACGGTCGTATGGACTAACTGGTAGAGCCTACCCTTCTCGAACTTGCGCTCGGAGCAGATGTAGTTGGGGTCGGGGACGTAGCCGCCGTCGTCTTCTATCCTGCCGAAACGCCAGAAGGCGCGCGGGACTAGGCTGGCCGGGCCGTCGGGCATATCGCGGACTTCGAGGCGCGCGTCGGCTTCGTCCATGTCGTAGGCGGGATAGGCGCGGTGTCCCTTGTCGGACAGCAGGAAGTTGTGCGTGTCCTGGACGCTCTGGAGCTGGGTATAGACCTTGCCGGTGAGGGGTTTGCCCTCGCCGTCAACGGCGTCCGGGCCGTTCATGGTGACGAGCGCGTCGAGGGCGGGGGTGTCTCCCTGCCAGCCGCAGGCGACGACGGTGTATCCGCGCTCCATGAGAAAGCCGTCGCCGATGTCAACGTCGGCGTCCTCGGGGGTGTCGGCGTCTATGGCGAGGCGCGAGGATCGGTTGAAGTTCGGGAGGGCAACGCGGTTGCCCCGGTTAACGACGTCCAGCATCAGCCGTCCGCTGCCCTTGCTTCGGTCAACGGGCATCATTATGGAGACGTCGGATGCGAACTCGACCATGCCGTGGGCGTTGGTGGGCGCGAGAGCGACGTCGGTGATGCGTTCGTTGGCTTCGCTCGCGGGGTCAATGGCGAAACGCAATGTGCCGCGAATCTCCTCGTAGGGGCCAACGTCGCCCCATGATCGGCCATCGGCGAGTACGCGCCGGAATTTCACGTCGAGTCCTGTTACTGGCATTGGTTCACCTCTTTCGGGTGCGCTATTGGGTAAGTCCGCTTTGGGCCGGAGCGTTCGCGGAAGATGGTTCTTCTTCGACGGTATCGGGCGTTGTGTCGTGTTGCAACTTCTTTCTTGTGATCCAGGAAGCGATTATCAGGCAGACGGACAGGAACGTGACGGACGCGATTATGAGGACGGTCGCGGTGAAGAAGAACGCTTCGGGGAACATGGCTATCAGGTAGTCGCGCCTGGGGTCGAGCTGCCATAGGTCGTTGGTGAAGCTGATGAGGTGGAAGGCGAGAAAGAGGCGGTCGAAGCCGACGGTCATGGCCAGTCCGGTTACGACGAGAAGGCCGACGGTGGCCCATCCTCCCCACCCTATCAGCCGAGCGGCGGACGGTGTGAACCGGCGTCCCCATATAGCAAGGCCGCCGACCAAGACGGCGAGTAGGTAGAGGCCGACGAGTTCGGAGACGCGATAGACGCCCCGCACCAGCGCCTTGACGTCTTTCATGTGGAGAACCTCGCGCTCGTTGTAGAGATTCGGATACTGGATGCCTCTCACTACGACCCTCACCGCCAGGTATTCCTCGTCGTTGTTGAAGTAGTCGCGTATCTGCTTTCCGGCGGAGATAAGCTCGGCGCGCTCGATTCCGGTTCGACGCGGGATGTCGTACTGGTCGAATCCGTAGGAATAGAGAGGCGGGAAGTTGATGACCCAGCGCACGCTGACCGCAATGAGGAATATGGGGACGAGCGCGATGAAGAGAACGGCGAGGAATATCTTGAGGGGGCGGGGTATGGTGGTTTGGGGTCTCATCGGTTTTTACCGTTTAACCGTTTATAGGTAAGAATAAGACGCGCAGAGACGCTCTTAGCGAGGCCTGGTGTCGCGGCGTCTCAGCTGGTACCAGGTAACACCCTCTCTTTCGATTATCATTGACGCCATGCCATTGATGTCGTTTCCTACTACTACCGCATGAGACTCTTTGTCGGTTAGTCTTCTCAGGAACTCCGCGTTGCGGATAGCTCGGTCAACGTCGTTGCTGCCGACTGTGTAGGAAACCTCGGCGGCGATGTAGCGGTCTTCGCCCTCACCGTCTTTGACGTGTATCAGCAAGTCCGCTTCGACGAAGCTCATTCTGGCTTCCTGGGGGACTATTCCGGGCCTCGCGCGAAGCATAGCCCCGATGTCTTGCGCGGTCAGAACTTTCTCGATCAGCAGATATTCAGACAGGGCGAAGACTATCAAGTCGGGACTTCTGAGAGCGGCGTTGATGGCATTGGAGCCTTTCAGTTCGCCTATGTCGTCCAGGATGGTCTTTATCGTGGCGTCAGTGGCGTCGTTGTGCGCTCGCGTCTCAGCGACGAACCCGTTGAATGTCACGTTGACGAAATCGTTGAATCTTCTATCGGCTGCGTCTTGGCGAGCTCGTGTTTCCTCGACGAACTGGTTGAATGTCCTATCGGCTGCGTCCTGGCGCGTTCTGGATTCCTCGACGAAATCGTTGAATCTTCTATCGGCTGCGTCCTGGCGCGTTCTGGATTCCTCGACGAAATCATCAAATGCCGTCTTGTGCGCTCGCGTCTCCTCAACGAATTCCTCGAATGTCCCGTTGACGAACTCGTCGAACTTGCGGGGAAGGTCTATGAGTTCGGTGGTAAGTATCAGCCTTCGCAGTTCGTCCGCCCACTCTGGGTTGTCCCTCAGAAGCTGGAATAGATCATGTATTGTGTTGATAGTGGCCATTGGAGTCTCCGCTGGTTTCTACCCCGCAACTATAACACATAGCGGGTGTCGGCTACGATTCGCGGGCGGGTTGTTGTGCTAGTATGGGGAGGATGAATTTGGAGTGGTTCTGATGGGCCGCGCTACCTAAAGTGAGGGATATATATCTTGGGCCAGAAGGACACTTTCGCGAGCAGTTTCGAGGGGATGAAGGACCTGGCTGCGCGGCTGCGCGGGCCGGACGGCTGCCCATGGGACAGGGAGCAGACGCCGGATTCGCTGAAGCATCTGTTTCTTGAAGAGTGCTATGAATTGGTGGAGGCCATCGAGGAGGGGGACGACGCGAAGGTGGTGGAGGAGCTTGGGGACGTGCTGTTCCACGCGGTCTCGATAGTGCAGATTGCCGAAGAGTCAGGGGCGTTCTCGGGGGAGGATGTGTTCGCGGTGGCTATCGAGAAACTGGTCCGCAGACATCCTCACGTGTTCGAGGACGCGGTTGCCGAGGACAGCGGGCAGGTGGGGGTGCGCTGGGACCAGATCAAGCGGGAGGAGATGAAGGGGACGGACAGGTCAATCCTGGACGGGGTGCCGAAGGCTATGCCGTCGCTGGCGTACGCGCAGGCTGTGCAGGGACGCGCGGCGAGGATGGGGTTCGACTGGGACGACTACGATGGCGTGATAGCGAAGGTGGCGGAAGAGCTTAGGGAACTGGAGTCGGCGGAGTCGGACGCGGAGCGCGAGGCGGAATTGGGCGACCTGCTGTTCTCTCTGGTGAACGCGAGCCGCTGGCTGGGAATACAGGCGGAGACGGCGCTGCGACAGTCCAATGGCAAGTTCTACTCCAGGTTCGTGAGAATGGAGCGGCTGGCGCGAGAGCGGGGGCAGGATTTCGAGTCGCTGGACATGGGCGCGAAGGAAGCGCTGTGGCGGGAAGCGAAGGCGATGGACTGAGAGGGGTAGGGGAGCCCACGAGGGACGCCCCTGCATGGTCGGCGCTATCGCAGATACCAGAGCGAGCGGAACTTCCAGGCGGCGAAGGCCAGAAGCAGAAGCATGACGCCGGAGGTAATCTGCGTGGCGTGCTGAACTCCCAGGTTCTCGGCCAGCCATCCTGCCAAAAGGCTGCCGAGCGGGAAGAGGCCCCAGGTAATCATGTAGAGGCCGGTCACCCTGCCGCGAAACTCGTCGGGTACGGTACTCTGCACGACCGCGCTGGTTACGGAGAAGAACATCATCATCGCCGCGCTCACCACCATCAGGTTCAGGTAGGCGGTCGGGAAGAAGGCGTTTACCGAGAAGAGCAGGGTAGCGGCGGCTGTGATGGCGACGCCGCACATTACGGCTACGCCCTTTGCCCTGATGTCGCCCATGGAGGCGAGCGCGAAGGTGCCGAGCGTGGAACCCGCTCCGAAGGCGGAAATCAGCAGCCCAAGCCCCTTAGCGTCCACGCCGAACACCTCGGCGGCGTACACGGGCATAAGCCCGTTGACCGAGGGCATTATGAGCATGGCGGGCAAGGCGGTCAGGGCGAAGAGTCCGAGCAGCAGTGGAGAGCTGAGAACGTAGCGGATTCCTTCGAGAAGACCATCCCGCACCGAGGCAAGGCTCATGCGCGGCTTAGGGATTGTGACGACGCGAAGGCTGAGCGCGGCGGCCACCGCTCCTATCTGGAGGACGGCCTCTACGAGCAGGGCCGGGCCCGCGCCAGCGAAGGCTATCAGGACGCCGCCCAGGGCGGGAGTGGCGAGACGGGTTACGCTGAAGGCCATGGAGTTGAGCGCGAAGGCGTTTACCAGGCCCTCTCTCGGCACGATGTTCGGGATTAGGGACATACGCGCGGGGTCGCTGACGACCCAGGCGAGTCCCATGAAGAATATGAACGCGAATATGTGCCAGGCCTGAAGGTTTCCGGTCAGGACGACAGCCGCGAACACGAGGGTGACGGCGGCCTGGTAGCCGTATATGAAGGCCATGAGCTTTCGGCGGTCGAAGTTGTCAACCAGCAGGCCGCCGACCGGGCCGACGAAGAGTATGGGCAGCGCGTCCAGTCCGAGCGCGACGCTCGTCCAGAAGGCGGACGCGGTGACTTCGTAGGTCAGCCAGCCGACGATGACCTGCTGAAGCCAGAATCCGCCGGAAGCGAACATGGTCGCCAGCCACAGGAAGATGTAGTCGCGGTAGCGGAAAGACTCGAAGGTGTGGAGGCGCGTCCGGATCCGCGGCGGTCGTACACGGGGCGCGTGAACCTTCGGAAAGAGCCTGCGCCGGGCGGGAATGACGGTTTGCGCCACGTCGGATTCGAGTTGAACGGCCCCGGTGAGTTCGGCTTCGGGCGACTCGACCGGAATGAGGTTCTTGACCTCTTCAAGGGCGGCCTCGGGGTCATGCGCCGGTTCGAGATGCACAAGTCCGGCCACGTCTTGAGAAGAGGCCGGCGTCTGTTCTTCCGCGCCCGTTGGGGCGACAAGGCTTGCCACATCCTGGGGCTGGGCGGTTGAATCGGTATCAACGACCAAGTCCGTCGGAGGCGTGACGTCGTGGGGTGACTGAGGGTGGCTCACCACGTCCACAGCATAGCTGTCGTCGCGGCGAGAATGTGACGATTCTCGCGGGTCCAAGGATATCGCTCCACGCTAAGGTTCAACCAAGGTTCGATCAAACGGGGCGGGGCGTAGAGCGTGATCCTTGAAGTCACGTTACGGCCACTCGCCAGAGACTATTATACCATAGCCGCTGGACTTTCCAAAACATTTTTTGGACTTGGTTCATAGATTTTCGATGTAAGGGGAATGCAGCAACTCGACGTCCACGCCGATTTCCTCTATGGCCTCGCGGTGGGCGCATTCGACCCAGGACTCGCCATCCTCCCTGTGGCCGCCGATGCCGGCGTAGAAGAGTTCGCCGGGCGGACAGTCGAACTTGGTTCCCGCCAGGAAGAAGAGATACCTGCCCCGCTCATCGCGCAGCGCGAGTCCGACGCCGGTTTCCGCGCCTTCTGGTATCAGGTCGCTGATGCGGGCGGTCATGCCAGTCTGCCCGCTCAGGCGTATTCGACTATGTGGCCGAACAGCCGCTCAAGGCGGGCGCGGTCGGCGTGGTCTAGGGCGGGGTTCTCCATTGCGCGGGCGTTGGATTCGAGGTGAGCGAGGTTGGAGGTTCCGGTTATGACGGAGGATATTGCGGGATGGTCGGCGGCGAATTTGTAGGCGGCGGCTATGACGGATTCTACGTCGTCGTGGACCAGCCAGCCGAGGGGGTCTTCGTCCGGCAGGGCGTCCGGGGGGATAAGCCCGCGCGATTTCCAGTCTGCTATCGTCTCTGCCAGCAGCTTGGGATTGGGCAGCTTTATTCGGACGGCGGCCATGTTCAGGATTCCGATGTCGTGTTCGAGCGCGAGGGGAAGCATCTCTTTGGCGGCGTACTGGTTGAGTATGCCGTACTTGAGCATGATCACGTCCCAGAGGTCGGGCGCCTTGGTCAGTCCGGCCATCGCGCCGCGCTGGTCGGGGTCAATGATGTAGCGCAGGCTGAAGCCGCGATGCGCCACAAGGCCGCGCTCCCTGAGCCGCTCCAGGACGGGCATATAACGCTCCACCACCATGTCGTGATGCTCGGCGAGCAGGCCGTGGAAGAGCATCACGTCTATGTGGTCGGTATTCAGGCGGCGGAGGCTGCGCTCTACGGAGCGGGTGAGTTCCTCGGGGTCGCCCGTGGGGTCGCCGTCGCGGGGGTAGGCCCACTTGGTCACCAGGATGTAGTCGTCGCGCGGGACGCCACCGAGAGCGCGTCCGAGAATAGCTTCGCTGTCGCCGTAGCTCTCGTGGGTGTCGAAGAGGTTGACGCCGAGATCGAGACACCTGCGAATAAGGCGGTCTTGTTCGGCCTGGAGGAGTCCGCGCTTCTGTCCGAACTGGCTTGGGCCTCCGGTGCCCTGGCTAAGAAGGGAGACTTTCAGGCCGGTTCTGCCCAGGGTTCGGTATTGCATGGAGTTCCTTTGGCTGGCGTGGATGAATGGGTCGGTTATTGGGAGTCCGATTCGAGCTGTCGGAGGCGTTCTCTCAGCCGGTCCATTTCGGCTTCAGCTACGTCGGCGCGAATCTCAGCGGTGAGGCGCATGACTCTTTCAGAGTCTAATTCTTCTCGCATGGCGTCTCGTTCGCCTACCACCTCGAAGAAGGTGGGAAGGAACTCGGATGTGGCGGGGTTGTAGAAGCGAAGGTCTCCGTCCTGCCAGTAGAGGTCGAGTCCCAGTACGGCGCTGTGTCCCCAGTGTACGCCGGACTCGATGTTTATCCGGATTGGCTGGTATCGGCCCTCTACCAGGACATCGCCCGCGAGAGGTCGGTCGCGGTACTTGCCGCCGCTTGGGTCGAATCGCCAGTATTCGGGGACGCCGTATGCGGCATATCCGTCGCGCTTGGTGGTGTAGTCGGCCACTCCGGTACTGGCGGAGCCGATTTCGAGAGCGAAGTCGGGTGGCTTGCCAACCTCGTTGATCACGTATCCGTTCCGTTCTTCTATGGCTATGGGGTCCACGCCGAACGCGACCACGCAGTCAGGCTTTAGCTGGCCCGGGCGAATCCTGGTGTCGAGACAGAGATAGCCCTCGCCGTTCACCAGAACGTCGGAACGATGAGAGAAGTATATCCTCAGAACGAACAGCGCCATGGCGATGAACGGGAGTTGCTGCATGGAATCAGGATCGCGCGGCGGGTCGGGCAGGGGTTCGCGCCGTGTCGTGGTTCTGGCAGTCATCGTTGTCCTCGCGATTCATGTGTCCTTGCATATTGGAATTCGTCAACTCTAATTCGTCCATTTTAGCATTGCGGATAAGGTGGGGCACTCTGGAATATGGGCATTATACAGGGGCCAGGGACTCGGCTGTTTGCTGGAAGACTTCGAGGCGGGGGAGCAGGAGCGGGGTGTCAACGCCGGCGTCGGTGTATTCCTGGATTCGCTCTCTGCACCTGTTGGCGTCGCCTAGCAGGTAGCAGGCTTCGGCGAGTTCTTCGGAGACGTAGCGGGCCGCGCCGGACTCGTCGCCCGCCGCGATGAGTTGTCTGACGGGGGCGAGGATGGAGGTGTCGAAGCCGCCGTGTCCGAGCAGCGCTTCGCCTACGAACGGCTCGGCGATGAGGCGGGCGACGCGCTCGCGGAGTGAGGACAGCATGGCGTCGGGGTCGTCGGTCAGGCGGACTATGAGCATACAGGTTATGTCTATGGAGCTTGGATCGCGGCCGGCGTTGGCGGCGGCTTCTCTGACCTCGCTGACGGCCCAGCGGATGTACTCGACTGGGGCGTAGGCGTTGAGGAGAACGCCGTCGGCGACTTCGCCCGCAAGCCGCAACGCTCTGGGGCCTATGGCGGCGAGATAGACGGGGAGGGATTCCTGGACGGGCAGGATGGCGAGGCCGACGTTGCGCAGCCTGACGCCGGCGTACTTGGCGGAGCCTCGTTTCCCGCTCCACATATCGCGGAGCGAGGCGACCGTTCCGCGAATCCTGGACAGCGGGGCGCTGTAGTCCATGCCCATGCGCCCGGCTATCACATCGGCGTCGCTGCGTCCGAGTCCGAGCATCATCCTGCCGCCGCTGAGACGGTCGAGGGTGGCGGCTCCCATCCCAAGCAGGGCGGGATGGCGGGTGTATGGGTTGACGACTCCGACGCCGAGCCTGACGCGCTCGGTCCGGGCGGCGAGGTAGCCGAGCATGGAGAAGGTCTCTTCGTGGAAGTATCTCTCGGTGACCCAGAGGGAGTCGAAGCCGGCGTCTTCGGCCATGCGGGCGTAGCCGGAGAGTTCGGCGCCGCTGTCTATGCCGTGGTAGAGTACGATTCCTGTTCCGGCCATGTTGGACGCTCCTTTATATATTCAGATTTATGATTATGATGGGTCTGCTGGCTCGCCCGCAGGCGGTCCGCTGGTAGGCTGCTGGCCGGCCTGGTATAGGTCTAGCGCCTGCATTTCGCCTGCAAATCCCTGTATTTCCCAGTTCCGAGGGTTTTTTTCGGGTGGGGTTGGTTGATTGGATAAATTTGGGTTTATCTGTCTATCTGAGTACGTTTGTTCTTCAATGGTTAGTGTAGCACAATCTGGGCTTGTGTGGGTAGTTTAGATGGAAAATCTGTGGTACCTTGAAACTAGCGAAGGCCATCCATGTTCCTGGCAGCTTGCGGTCATTCGGTGGACAACTGCACGTATGAAAGGGAATATGGCAAAGGTGGAATCGGCTGAGCGTTAAGATGCTCAGGGTGTTAGAAATGATCAAGGGCCTACGGGTGTCGAGAGGACAGGGAATAAACCTATTCATGGCATACTGAGAAAGATGGCGGTTCTACGAGGATCACAGTCGTCAGTTTAGCGGCGAGACCGACTAAGGCGCGTGGTACATTGACGACCTGGGCGTAGAGGACGATGTGCCCGAATAGAACTAACCGTACTACACGACTTCCAGTTCCGATATCGAAGAATCAGAGAGTTGCCTCTGGTCGTGGCCTCCAACACGCTCGTTCTGCTAGCTGACGAGCATGGAATTTTTGTCGAGCCTCACAATTGACCGCATTCTCAGGCAATCGTATATCTGCGTGATATGGATTATCCGTCGTTGGGGTGGCGCATACTGTTCTTGATTGCTCCGCTGCCTTAGATGCCAACAAAATAGCCCAGCCATAGAATGTCCTCCTCCCAATTGGCTCTAAATTTGCAGCGTGTTCATCACCTAGAGCAACAGCCTTCTGCTCAGGGGCGTATGTAAGTCTATCAGTCGATATTTCCGTGGGAGGATCTTCCATAAACACGGATGGTACTATTGTTCCGTTTTCAGCTCTCTTCTTCTGCTTACTCGAAAACACTCTGTGGCCAAGGTCTTCATGGTCTTCAACAGAACACGGCATCGAAGGAGACTCTAAGGCATCCGGCATTACTCTTATCCGTTATCGATTTCGAACAAAGCCTGACGCACAAATTCATCAGGTAGAGATTCCAAGGTTGTATAGTGTCGGTGGCGTTCTTGACCATCTATACCAACCACACAGAGACCTCTACCATCTGGTTTACATAGCAACATGACCCATCGGTCATATACTCCTGAACCATCAATGGTAATATCGCCGTCAGGCATGGGATAGACTTGGAAGCGTCTGGGGGATATGTCGTACATCTCTGTGAGGATGCGCTGAGCATCGAGGCAGGCGGATTGCGTCGGTATCTTATACCCACTCTCAATAGACTCTTCAATGATTTCATCGAGATCAGTCAGAGCTTCTCTTAGGTCAGCGGGCAAAGGCTGGTCGGCGGTCTGCGCCACCTCAGCTATCACGCCATATGTAGGACTAATGCTTTCTGCGTCCGATAAAACTGTAGTGTGGCCAGCATTTACGTCAACTACCTCAATGGGCAGTTCACCAAGAAATATCTGAACTCCTTGTCCACGGTTCCAGCCGTGGACTGAGTGAATCTCCTTAGCGAAAGCCTTCACCAGCATTTCAGCAGATTCAGGGTGACTGAGAAAACCTTTCAGTATGTCATCCCTTTGCTGAAATGGTTCCCTCAATTCAAGTGGTTGGGCATTACCATCGACATTTAGGATGAGAACAGCACGGTCCTTCACACCCATCATCGTATACATTTCTGGGACGCGATTCGTGTACCAGCCTGTTTGATCTGACATAGGTCCGATGTTATGGATTTGTGCGCCAGACTGAAGAATACGACATGGGCGACTATCTGTTTCTTGCAATCCGAGTCCCATGACCGGATTACCGAAGTAGATTTCCTCTCCAGATTGAAATTGATCACCGATGACGGCATCTGGTGTGGTTCTTATGCGGTTAGACTGGTGCACGCTCAGACTACCGACGCCCAATCGGTCTCTTACCGTAGTCATTCATGACTCCCCAGCGCATCTATGAATCGCAGTCCTTGACTTGCCATCTCTCCGAACGATCTACTGATGTCCTCCCGTGAAGGAACGTCTGGGCCTGGGTGATGCAGGTTTATCCTCATATATAGCTTTCTGCTATCGCCATCGTCCCGTGGTCGTGGTTCCAATAGAAAAGTCCATCGCCTCGTGCCATCAAAGTACACTAGACTCCCCATTCCTCCAATACGTTCCCATCCATCACCATCAAAAGGCAAGGGGACAAATAAGTGATGCCCGAGATAGCCTAGAGTAGGCTCTGGAAACTCCGGGCCAATCACCAATTCCATGTTGTATCCAAACGTCCTGAGATGCTGGTCCCCCATCGGAGTACTTGCAATGGCCCTGTCAGCGATATCCGAGATACGAGTAAAACTCCATGTGGATTCTTCCACTGGAGGGTACTCCTGTGCGATAACCGATCTCTGAGAGGATACCTCCAAGAATATCCTATCTCGTTGCAGCGCGTACCTATTAGACGTCTCTGGACTCCCGGGTATATTCGCCACTAGACCTATCTGCGACTGGACTTCGGCTCCTACGCTCTCTCTGAAACTACTAAAGGCTTCAGGTGTATTCAACAGCCCAATGCCGATTAACACGATGTCCGCACTTAACACTTCCTCTATGCTGAAGGCCATATCTTATAACACCTGCACCCCAAGATTGTAGTGTTCACACGTACTCTCTGAGTAAATGTGGAACGTTGGGTGGTAATGATAACATATCCCATGTCGATATGGGCGGGTAGTTCATTCGTGCGGGGTAGCGTTTCCTTTCAGGTGGAAGGCCGGCTCACATGGCCGTCCGATTCCACGGGTTCCAGCTTTAGAAAACGCGCATTCTTACCCGATGCCGCAGATTCAACCACCAAAGAGGAAACGCTACCTTCGTGCGGCTGTATCTTGACATATGCGAATCGTTGGTCGTTAACGGATGTACGGGATATTTCGCCCGTTTGTTCCATTCTTCTCAAGTCCTCATAGAGGTCGTGACGGCGGTATGGGCGAGAGGCCGCTGTTTGATCACGATAAAGGGAGTGGGAAGTGATTGTCGGTATCTCTGTTCGGAGTTGCCTAGTCCATGCTCCGGGCTTTTTGCTGGGCTGATCTTAGGAATTGCAGGAGTTCGTCGTTGTCCTGGATGTCGCGGATGTCGGGGGCTTCGGGGTATTTTTCGCTGACTACCTGGTTCATCAGGGCCCAGGCGTCGTGCTCGGCGTCGCGCACCGTGTCGGGGTCTATGCTCTGCCAGTATTGGGCGACGGTGTGTCGCATGGCCTGGTCAATGGGGGTGCCGCGTCTGACACGTCTGCCTACTTGCACGATCAGGTTGGCTACCAATGCGCTGCTCATCGCTATCTCCTAGTCCTGCTCAGGATCGCGTCCCTGGCCTCCAGGAACGGCCTCTGGAGGTAGGCGAGGTGATCGTCCTCGCCGTGCCGGTGCGTGACCGATCCGACGGGGCGCATACCCGCGCTCTCGCTGATGTACGCCAGGTCGCCGTCTATGAGCGTGAGCATATACTGGGCGGTGGCCGGGTCGAACATATCCCACTCGCCGCCGCAAGCGACGTAGATCGGGGAGGTGTGAGCGAACACGCCACGGTTCCATACGTCGTGATGCGGAACGATGTCGAAGTAGTCGAACGCCCCGGTTCTGGCCGCTATCCATGAATGGCCGTCTATCCTGATGTTCTCTTTCAGCTCAAGCCTGCGACTTCCGTTGCGGCTGTCAGTACGAGCCACAACCCGGCCGTTCTGGATTATCTCAAGAGAGAAGACGGGCAGGACGCTCTCGGCCCACGCCTCGACCTCGACGCTTCCGGGGCCGGATATGGACAGCGTGTCGCCGACCTCGCTGCCCTCGACTGAGAGGTGAATGATAGGCCCGCCGCTCAGGAATGTGCGACCAGCCGCGACGGAGCGGCACCAGTTCTCATAATTGAAGTCCTGGTCGTCGGGCAGCAGCGCGTAGGTGCGATACAGGCCGACCGGCACGTCGCTGCTCATCTTGTCCGTGCCTCCGACGAGCGGAAGTCGGTAGCCGCAGTTAAGGTAGCGGTAGTATTCCATGTGGTTGGGACGGGTCTGGCGCAGCATTTCGACGCCATCCAGCCGCCCGGTGGCGACCAGCGCGGCCGGCTCTCCGTTCGGGTTCGGGAAGTGGGGGTTGATGACCCATGCGCCCTGCGCGTGCGCCTCGTCGGCCCAGTGAGCCAGCGTAGTCTCCATGTGGCCGCCGATCTCGGCCTCTCCGGGGCCGTCCGAACACCAGGGCATTACGGGTTCTTTCAAGCCCCACAGGATCATGTGTCCCATGAAGTGCTGGCGGTTCTCCTGGGAGACGTAAACGATGTTGCCGCCGTTCTGCAGGACGCTCGCCCTGCCGGTGAAATCCTCCGTGTTGGTGAAGAGGCTGCCCCACTGGGACTGGAGCAGGTTGACCACGTTGAGGTCTTCCCCGCTCGACTCCAGGTGCGCGCCCTGCGTCGAGAGGAAGTGAACATGGGAGTCTCCGCTGTACCAGCGCCGGGCGTTCATGTCTATCCAGCGCTTGACGCGGAGTTCGAGTCTTTGCTGGCCCGGCTCGACGCGTACCTTAGCGCGCAGGGGTTCGTACTCGAAGCCGCGCGCTACGTCCACTATCACGTCGCCGCGCGGCAGCCAGCCCTCGCAACGTCCGTCAATGTAGGCGTAGGTGATCTGTCCCATGCGAACGTCGCCGCCCACGTCTATGTGCCATGTGTCGAGGTTGGAGTTGACCTGGTTGTGGTGTCCGTGCGGCTGGTAGGGAATGCCCTCCGGGGACCTGAAGTGGATACGGCACGGGACGGGTCTGCCCGTGTCGTCGTCAATGACGGTCACCTTCACCCAGTTGCGCCCGCGGTCGGCCAGTTCCATTCGGACCCTGGGAGTCTCGGCCTTCCCTTTCTCCTCGACCTCTCCCCAGGACAACTGGCCGATGGACTCGCCCTTCTGCTTGATGGAGACGGTCGCCGATGGCACAGCGGAGATCTCGGCATAAGACGGGCTGGCTTGGTCGTTGTTCCGTTCGCCGAAGCCGCGGTGATAGCCGGCCAGGAAGCCGTGGTCGGGGTCTTTGGGCAGCGGGAAGGCGTAGGTGGAGTCGCCCCTGTCCACCTCCACTTCGAGTTCGAAGGGGCCGGCGGCCAGTACCGGGTCGGTTATCGTTATCCTGGCCTCCCGACGGCCCTGGCGCGCGAAGGGGCGCTCGTCCAGGTGACCGAGCGTCACCCCCGCGATTACGAACGCGGGCCCCCTGGGCGCTATCTGAATGGATTCCACCTCGACGTCCGGCTCGGGGTTGGTCCAGGCCCACAGGAAGTAGCTGCGGGCGGTAGCCTGAAGATACTCGGTCTGCCGACGCCCGACCTCTTGCCACTGCCCCTCATGGCGCGGCAGAAGTTGGTGCTTGCCGTCGGTGACCGCTAGGAACGGCAGCCCGGACGCGCCCCGGAAGGAGTCGGTCGGGACAAGGCCGATCTCGAATCGCTCCCTGACCGGGACAATATGCCGCTGCCCGTTCGCCAGCCTGAAAACATAGTCGGCGACGTGGACGCCCACCGGCCCGCCGTCGTCTATTTCGGACGCCAAGAGCCTGTGCGCGAAGATGATCCTGGAAGCGGAGTTGCCCACGGGGATACTGACCGGCTCGCTGTCGCCGTCCAGCGAAATGAAGCACCTGTACGGATCGTCGCCGATGGCGAATGGCAGACCCCTGAAGTGGCGCGGGCCGATTTCGGCGGTGGCGTCCGCTCCGAGAGCGTCTATGCCACCGTTCAGGTGTTGGGTAAGGTCGAGGGGTTCGTAGTCGGGCATATCTTTTGCCTCAGTGGGCCGCTTACGCGGGTTCATGGGCCTTGAGGAAGTCGCGCGCCTGGCTTATGGTCTGGGAGAATAGAGGCTCGGACTCTTTCCATGGGTACGGCGTCACCTCAGCCTTGGGCGCCAGTTCAGCCAGGGCCATGGCGGCTTCGTAGGAGTGCGACGGCGTGTCGTCGGGCATGACCAGCATGGGCGTCTGGCATGAACGGGCGAAGTCGCGCGACACGCTGTACATGAAGTCGGGCTGGATGCGGTAGAGGTTGTGCAGGTACTGTTCGACGATCTCCATAGTAACGTCGGGCCGCTGGGCGCACAGTTCAGGGCCCCAGAGGTCGCGGCCCGAGTCGTACATCGCGTCCGGCGTCTCGCTCGAGTGTCCGACGGGCTGGCAGAACACGGCGGCGGCGACGCGCTCCGGCGCGCGCTCAATGAGCTTGAGGGCGAAGGGGCCGCCGATGCAGTAGCCCATGAAGAAGAACTGGTCTATGCCGAGGTGGTCCATCAGGCCGAGCTGGTCGTCGGCGAACGCGCCCCACGGGTCTTCTACCTGGACCGGCCCTGTGGACTGTCCGCCGTTCGCGTTGCGCTGATCCATCGTTATGCAGCGGAAGTCGTCCTTGAACACCTCCATCGCGTTGAAGACCTGGTTGGGCCAGCCGCTTATCACGGAGTTCAGGCCCCCGCCTGGGGTTACCAGCAGCGGGAAGCCGGAGCCGACCTCCTCGTATTGGATGCGGACATCGCCATTGGTGTAGAACGGCATTGCGGTTTCTCCTTCCTGACCGTATGTTGAGCGCTCATGCCAATTGTAGTTTGGCAGACTGAGTTGTCAAGGTGGGGTTTATGAGACTGATAGCCGTTCGGTGTACAATCGCGCGCATGAAATCGGGAGACAGAAAACCCTGTTGAACTCACTGGCGTCTCTTGTCTCCAATTATCCGGTGCCATACAATTTGTTGATGGTTGAGATTCTACAGACTGAGGTTTATGCCCGTTGGTTCGGACGACTTCGAGATAGGCAGGCGCGGGTGCGAATTGACGGTCGCGTCCGGTGGCTGTCCTTGGGCAACCCAGGTGATGTGAGGCCAGTAGGCGAGGGAGTTTCCGAAATGCGGATCTCATACGGACCGGGCTACCGAGTTTACTTCGTACAGCGAGGCCAATCCTTGATCGTCCTTCTGGCCGGAGGTGATAAGGATAGTCAGAGGCGGGACATACGAAGGGCGTTGGAACTGGCTAGGCAATTATAGGAGGAAGCGGCAATGGAAAAGACAAAGACGCTACCTTGGGATCCGGCTGAACATCTGGAGACCGAGGAGGATATGGTCGCTTACCTGAATGTCGCCCTAGAAGATGGGGACCCGCGCCTTATCATGGCAGTGCTGGGAGACATCGCCCGCGCCAGGAGAATGGCGTCAGGCACCCAGAATGCAGATACGGGCGGAGAGAGCATTTACAAATCGCTCTCTCTGGACGGCAACCCAGAATTCGCCACAGTGATCAAGGTAGTGCGCGCCTTGGGACTTCGGCTTCACGCTACCTCTGCGACGGGCGAATGAGCGACGTATCGCGACGCCTGGCAAAGGTACGTCATTTCAGAGTCAGACGACTACTATACTCACGACTTGCGTTCGCGCGGCTGACATTCGGTGTACAATCGCGCGCATGGAAACGGGAGACGAAATGAGCAACGGGTTGTTGGGCAGTGTGAAAGCGTTGGATGTGGGTGAGAGCGTGTCGGGGCCATACACCGCGCGGACGCTGGCCTGGTTGGAGGAGGACATGGTGAAGGTCTCTTGGTGGAAGAATTTCTCCGAGACCCACAGGGATGAGAAGCGGCGTAGAAATCTTCAGCGGTCCGTCCAAAACTCGATTTTACATTGCAGTTCCGAGCGTCACGAGCAGTTACAGACCTTGCCCATCCAAGGCCCTACGTCTTAACTCACTAGAGGAGCTAGACAGAATCCGGCTGCATTCGTCGTTTAACAGCCTTACGTACTGGTATGTCCAGTCATCCGAAAACTGTTCATCCCTTAACGCTTTCAGTAATGCGTTGGAATACCGTCTCCGGCGGATGAGACGCTCTGCGGGAACCAATATCCAGTGTGGTGTGGGGTTCATAACGGCCAAGGCAAAATATCCACGCACACCAGGAATCCCAACCAAGGAGTCAAAGTCCTCCTTCTTCAACTGACGTGGATGTGTCCCTACCGCCTCTGCTTCAACTTCAAGCCGGATTTCACCAACGTCATTCCTAGTAGCGATGATGTCAGGGTGTCCCGACGGCTTATCCTTAACTACTTGATAATGAAGTCGCAAAAGCACATGGGAGGCGAGTGTCTGAACTATGTACCCGACTTTAGACGGAGATGTACTTAAGCGCAAATCTTCGAAACAACGTCTAGCGTAGATGCCCGGCAGGTCATACATCACCGGATGTTTAGGCTGGGACTATTACCAGGCGACCAACCAGTGGGTTCGACGATAATGTAGGTGTCTTGCTCAAACACTTGCGGAATCATATCTTGGAAGCGTTCCGTCTCTTGCGATGCTACGATTAGCTGCACATTTTTCCCTAGTTCTCGCAGGCGTTCTACCAAGATTTTGATGTGTTCTGTGTCCAGCGCACGTGTGGGGTCATCCAGCATTACAAGATAAACCTCAGTGGGGGTGTCGTCATCATTTTGGCTGAAAGCGAAATAGGGTACGAGGCTCAACGCACTTTCGGCTTGACCATTAAGAACCCCAGTCGGGTCGCTAGAACCTTGGGTATCTTGGGTGCTGGCAACCTGCAATTCTAGTTTTCCATTCTTCTCCAATACAACCAATCGGTCATACCAGGGGTGCTGTGTTAAGGCGTTGAATGATCTGGATAGAACATCTGACACACGTGGCGATTCTTGCCCAAATTGTTCACTAAAGGCAGCCTCGGACGCTTCCCGTATCTCACGCACCGATTCTCCGAACTGGACTAGATTATCGTATGATGCTTCGATATCTTCAACTTGTCTGCTGTCTGATTCCAGTCTTTGCAAGGACTCTCGGATTTGGTGAAATCGGCCCTCGTCTCTAAGTCCATTCAATTCTGCCTGCTTTGATCTAAGCCACACTCCATGTCCATCTATCTGCGCCGAGAAATCTGATTCACGCTTTTCATAGTCCTCAATTAACTGGTCAATGGTGCAGTCCTTTGACAGTCGCCGCTTGTCTTCAGGGTTCATATTGTTTCTGACGTAGGTTTCCACGCGGTTCAGTCGTTGCAATTCCGATTCCTGGGTCCGGAGTTCAACTTCCAGTCTTTCACATTTTTCAATTTGAGACGTGAGCGAATCAACTATTGAACTAGTGTTGTCGGACTGTGCCATGCCTTTGAGTGATGATCCTAATTCATCACGGTTATACTCTATTTCACAGACAGGGCAATCGACGTCGTTGGATTCACTTCGTTCTAGCAGTATAATCGTGTCTTGAGCAATTCGTTTCTTTATGGATTCCGTGTCAGCCTGATATTGGGCATCTTTGAGCTTTTCCCGAAGTTCATCGAGTGTAAGTCCGCTTAGCGAGTGTTGTACCCTGGACCGCAGTTCTTCAACTTGAGGTGCTAGGTCGGCGACCTGAGCTTCGATATTCTGTACGTTCTGTAATCGGCGCCGTCGCGCCTCCAACTCTGACTTTTCTTTTTCGAGGTCACCCGGACCCAGCTTTTGCTTTTCATCTAGGGCATTCTGTGCCCTGTGCAATAGGGACATTAAGTGTAATCCTGTTAATCCATCGTCATCGGGGGATGTACCGGTGATTTCTTGGACGAAGCGACGCACCCTTTGTGTGGATTCTAGAGTTGATGGTATATTGTTCCCGTCCCATGGTGGAGCTGCTAGTATTCGGGTTAAGCGATCTTGCTCATCAGCTATTTGACCATCAAGTTTTTTACGAATACCTGTCAGCTCATCGTCAAATTTTTCCTCAAATTCCGTCTGGTCAGCTAGGAATTCGCCTATGTTACTCATTAAGGCGCGAGGATGTGTTAGACCAAGATAGTTAAAGACTGTTCTTTCAAATGGATCAATGTCCGCTGGTTGCTTGGTAAGCGGGGCTGACTGAGGAGCGAAAATGATATGTGTTCCCTCGCCGGCATCTACAGAATCAAGTTGAGGGAGGATAGACCGTCGTTGTAGGACTTTGCCGTATTGGTCTTTCAAGGTAGCTTCGCTTGTACTACCTGCGCCTAGATTGAGTATGCGTCGGAGTGTTATCAGATCTCCGCCGCGCACTAACTTGATGGTGACGCGACAATCGCCCTTGTAATGCCGGTTTTTAATCATTTCGTTGGGTCTGAATGTTGAGCCAAACAGCCCCCAACGAACCGCCTCTACGATACTGGATTTCCCATTACCATTTGGGCCTAGTAAGAATACATGACGCCCATCAAAGTTGACCTCGGTTGATTTTGCGAATCCCTTGAAACCTTCTATTTCAACGCTATGTATGCTGAATCCATTTGCCATTGATTCTACTCTTCCTTGAAATCTTCTAGACGGCTACTGATGTTACCTTCGTGAAATGATCTCTGAGATTCCAAGTAATTCTTGACAGCTTCAGGCCCCCTGGTAAGGAATTCCTGCGCCATCCGCCCCCATAATTCCTGTGCATTCGGAGTTAGTCGTCGTTCGACCATTTCTGCAAAGTCCTGACTCAGATTCCGATCTGGCACGTTTCAGACTCCTTAGATGTTTCAATATGGGTATTGCTATACGGCCCTACTTCTGTATTCTCTGATCTACTGGTGATATGGCATTCGGAAACTCTTGAATCACCTGACAATCCTCTGCCAGCCAGTGTACAATCGCTCGCATGGAATCGCAAGTTGAAAAATCGAACGGCTTGCTGGGCGGCGTCAAGGTACTGGACGTCGGTGAAGGTGTGCCCGGGCCATACGCGGCGCGGACGCTGGCGTGGCTTGGGGCGGACGTGGTGAAGGTGGAATCGCCGGAAGGCGACGTGTCGCGCCGAATGGGGCCTTTCCCAGACGGCGTTCCGCATCCTGAGAAGTCGGCGCTGTTTCTGGCTCTGAACGCGGGCAAGCGTGGGATTACGCTGGACTTGGAATCGGACGCAGGCCGCGCGCGGTTTCTGGAATTGGCCGCCGCCAGCCAGATTGTGGTGGACAATCACGCGCACGGGTGGCTGGATGAGCGCGGAATCGGGTATGAAGACCTGACCGCCGTCCGAGGGGACGTCATCCTGTGCCAGGTAACGCCGTTCGGAGACTGGGGGCCATACGCGGGATATGACGCCGGAGACCTGTCGCTGTTCCATATGAGCGCGAACGCTCACGGGATGCTGGGGCCGGTGGAAGACCCGAACTCGGAACCCGCGATACGCGCGGGAGGATACCAGGCGGAGCAGGTGGCGGGAATGGCGACTGCAACCTCGACGCTGACCGCGCTGTTCGCGGCAAGGATGAGCGGGCGCGGCTGTCACATCATCGTGTCGGCGTTCGAGGCGATGGCGACGCAGGCTATCGCGGGGCTGTCGAACATCGCGTTCGGGGGTGAATCTCCGACGCGGAACCTTGCGGAGGTGAGAGAGGCGTCCATCGGCGGGCAGGTATCGGCGATAGGCGGGGTTCTGCCGTGCAACGACGGGTATGTCGCCATATCTCCAAGAGAGGACGCGCAGTGGGCGCGCTGGCTGGAATTGATGGGCAACCCGGAGTGGTCAGAAGACCCGAAGTTCGCCACGCGGGACGCCAGGCAGAAGAACGCGGGCGAGTTGTGGCTGCTGCTGTCGGAGTGGACGAGCCGGCGATCCAAACAGGACATAGCGCGCGAGGGCCAGCGTCGCCGGATACCGTGCTTCCCGGTGAACACGGTGAAGGACCTGATGACTGACCCGCACCTGGAAGACCGGCGTTTCTTCGTTCCAATCGCGCATCCGGTTGTGGGCGAGTTGCGGTATCCGGGGGTTCCTTACAGGTTGTCGGAGACGGAACTGCCGCTTGGTCGGAGGCCCGCGCCGACGCTGGGCCAGCACAACGGGGAGATTCTTACATGAACAAACTGCCGCTGCGTGGCGTTCGGATCGCGGATTTCTCATGGATAATCGCGGGGCCGACCGCGACGCGCCACCTGGCCCTGTTGGGCGCGGAGGTCATCAAGGTGGGTAGCGCTCGCCGTCCCGATCCTTCGACGCGCGGGTCGGCGTTCCATGTTTACAACCAATCCAAGAAGTACACCGCGCTCAACCTGTCCCAACAGCGCGGCAAGGAACTGGCGCTGGACCTGGTGGCGCAGTGCGACGTGGTGGTGGAGAACTACGCCGCGGGCGTGTTCGAGAGGCTGGGGCTGGGGTACGAGGTTCTGTCGCAGGTCAGGCCGGACCTGGTGATGATAGCGTCCTCCGGTACAGGTCACACCGGGCCTGATAGGGACTACGTTGCTTATGGCAGCCTGCTTCAGCACTATACGGGCTGGAACTCGATCTCCGGCTACCCCGACTCGGAGCCTATCAAGGGTGGGCTGTGGGCCGACCCGTGGGTGGGCATGGAGCTTGCAATGATAACTCTGGCCGCGCTCAACCACAGGCTGGAGACGGGCGTGGGGCAGTACGTGGACTTCTCGATGGCTGAGGCGCTTTCCGCGAGTCTGCCGGAAGCGCTGCTGGACTACCAGATGAACGGCAACGAACCCGTCCCGCTCGGCAACAGGGACCGCAACGCCGCGCCGCACGGGGTTTACAGGTGCGCCGGGGACGACCGCTGGATAGCGGTAGAGGTTCATACGCCGGAGCAGTGGCGCAGTCTGTGCGAGGCGATTGGGCGGGACGACCTGGGCGCGGACGCGGGTCTGGATACAGTGGCGGGCAGGAAGGCGCGGGAGGATGAGCTGGACCGCGCTATCGGCGCGTGGACTTCGGAGATAGAGGACGCGGAGGCTTTTCACATCCTTCAGCGGGCGGGCGTTCCGTGCGGGCTGTCGCTGGACATGGGTCGGCTTCATTCCGAGCCGCAACTGAACGAGGGCGGCTATCTAAAGCCAATCGAGTATCCCGACGGAACTGAGCGCGTCCTTCCGACGCTGCCCTGGCGATTCGACGGGAGCGCGGACTACCAGTTGGGGCCGGCGCCGGAGTTGGGGCGCGACAGCGGCTATGTGTACTCGGAGTTGCTGGGGCTGAGCGACGGGGAGATTGAGGCGCTGACCGAGGAGCGGGTGATTTACTAGGGGCGCGGGCGCTAGTCCGGCTCTTCGATGGAGCGGATTTCGTCTTCGACCTGGCCGAGCATGACGTATTCCTCTGAGGTCAGGTGGAAGCAGCGCTGGAGATAGAGACTGGTGAGGCGGGCGGCGTTTTCGCCCTCGGAGCCGGCGGCGTTGGCGAGCCTGGATACCTGGTGGTTGTCGGGCAGGTGGCGTCCGAGCGCGATTATCTCGCCGCGCGTCTCGGCGGCCAGGGACATATCGCCGGAGTTGACCGCGTCCCTGAGCCTGCCGACGAGCCGGGTGAGTTCGTTCAGCTTGTCCTGGTCGCTCATCAGGCCGTACAGCACGTCGTTTACGCTCAGGCCGGTCTCGGCCTCGTCGCCATCATCCACGACTTCTATCGCGCGCTCCGGCTGGGCGTACCGCTCCCACAGGTCGGAGTACCAGGATATAGCCTCGTTGACCGTGCCGATCATCATGATGACGTCGGACGCGTTTATGGAGCCGCCGTAGATGATGTCGTCCTGTCGGACTTCGGCCAGTTTCTCTATCGTCTCGAAGTCGGCCATTGGCTCGGGCGCGGGCGGGAAGGCGAACGCCGAAAGCTCGTTGGCGCCCATTTCGCCTATCTGGTTGAGCAGGAAGGGCGGCACGTACTTGGACACGTCGGTCAGTATCGGGAAGACTATCATGTAGGTGGCCAGCAGTTCGGAGGCGTCCTGCGAGTTGTGGAAATAGATCAGCGCGTGGCCGCGCGGGCTTTGTTCCGAACCTTTCTCGAATGTGAAATCCATGTGGTCGCTCACTCTGTCAAATGCAGTCCTGATTGCCTGCGCTCCTCATGGAGCGATCCGGGCTATTCTCGTCCTGAACCGGATTGTCCATCGCGGTGGTTGCCGTTCAGGAATGGCGGCGGGCTGGCTTCGCCGGACTCTATGGCCGCTTTGACGGCAGGGTTGGCGTCCAGCCAGCGCGCCAGTCTCTCATCAGATTCGGCCCGCCCCGCTTCCATGCCTGCCTTTTCGCCTTCTTCTCTGCCTTCCTTCTTGCCTTCTTCCCGACCTTCCCTCTTGCCTTCCGCGAATCGCCTGGCCAAATATCTCTCCGCTATCATTCTGATTCCCTCCGCTGTCCCAGCTATTGCCAGTGAGTACGCCGCTATCGCGGGCACTTGAGACGATACGCCTTTCAGTATAGCCATATACGTCTCCGATGGCGAGTCTGATACGACCGTCATCAGTTCGCGCGCCGCGACGAAATACGATACGACCAGAAGCTGGATTCCGAAGGTGATGTAGTAGAACCAGGCCCACGGGCTATCCAGTTGGAGTATGGGTATTCGCCCGCCGCCGTCTTCATTCCTGTTTTCTTCTTCCAAATCCGACTTGCCCCGCTTGGCTGCGTCACGACTACTGAGATGGGATTGTAGCACAGATTGCCGAGCCGAAAGACTCATGGAAGTATCCCGCTTTGGCCGGACATGAGCGATAAGAGGCGAGATACTGAACTAAGTCAGTCGAAAGACGCCGTTGTTTCATCTGACTCAGACATTTCCAATATGGTAGCCTTATGTAGCTTTTCGCGAGAGAAATACTCAGCAATGCAGAACTTCAATTCAGGTCCCACTCCCGGCAAAGTCCTCGTAATCGGTTCAGGCCCCATAGTCATAGGGCAGGCGGCGGAGTTCGACTACGCGGGAACGCAGGCGTGCAAGGCGCTGCGAGAGGAAGGCGTTACGACCGTCCTCGTGAACTCCAACCCCGCCACGATAATGACCGACGAGGACATCGCGGACATCGTTTACATAGAGCCGCTGACCGTCGAGGCGCTGGAGCGAATCATCGCGCTGGAACGACCCGACGGCGTGCTGCCCACGCTCGGCGGCCAGACCGGGCTGAACCTCGCCGTCGAACTGGCGGACGCGGGCATACTCGACCGGTACGACGTCCGGCTTCTCGGCACGCCGCTCCAGACTATCAGGAACGCCGAGGACCGCGAACTCTTCAAGGACCTGCTGATAGAAATCGGCGAACCCGTGCCGCCGTCCGCCATAGTCGAGTCCATGGAGGACGCTTACGACGCGCTGGAAGAGATCGGCCTGCCCGTCGTCATTCGCCCCGCCTACACCCTGGGCGGAACCGGCGGCGGAATCGCCAACGATAAAGAGGAATTCGACCAGATAGTGAGCGGCGGACTGGCGGCCAGCCCCATCAATCAGGTGCTGATAGAGAAGTCGCTGGTCGGCTGGAAAGAGATCGAGTACGAGGTGATGCGCGACGGCGCGGACAACTGCATCACCATCTGCAACATGGAGAACATTGACCCGATGGGCGTCCACACCGGCGACAGCATCGTGGTCGCGCCCAGCCAGACGCTCACCGACAAGGAGTACCAGCTTCTGCGCTCGGCCAGCCTGAAGATAATCCGCGCGCTGGGAATCGAGGGCGGATGCAACATTCAGATGTCCCTTGAGCCGGGCGATGTGGTGGCCGAGACGCTGCCCGGAGGCGGCAGGGCCGAGAGCGCATACTACATCATCGAGGTGAACCCGCGCGTCAGCCGCAGCTCGGCGCTGGCGTCGAAGGCGACCGGGTACCCGATAGCGCGCGTGGCCGCCAAGATAGCGGTCGGCAAGCGGCTGGACGAAATCCCAAACGCGGTGACGCGGCGCACGCTGGCGGCGTTCGAGCCGGCGCTGGACTACTGCGTGGTCAAGATACCCAGATGGCCCTTCGACAAGTTCCCGGGCGGCGACCGCAGAATCGGGACGCAGATGAAGGCGACCGGCGAGGTCATGGCGATAGACCGCTCTTTCGAGGCCGCCTTCCAGAAGGCGGTGCGCTCGCTGGAGATAACCAACCGCTCGCTGCTGTGGGAGGACAACGGCTGGAACCAGCCCAAAGAGGACATCCTCGAACGACTGCCCATCGGTCCCAACGACGAGCGGCTGTGGGCGCTCATGGCCGCGCTGCGCCGCGACGTGTCGCCCGAAGACCTGTCCCGCGCCACCGGCATAGACCCCTGGTTCACGCGCGCGTTCAACCGCATCGCTCAGATGGAGGGCAGGCTCATCCGCGAAACGCTGACGCCGGAACTGCTGTGGAGCGCGAAGCGTCTGGGCTTCGGCGACGAGAAGATAGCGGTGCTGGCCGACCTTACGCCGGAGCGCACGCGAAATCTCAGGAGAGAGTGGGACATCCGCCCCGTTTACAAGATGGTGGATACCTGCGCCGCCGAGTTCGAGGCGCAGACGCCCTACTTCTATAGTACCTACGAGCAGGAAAACGAGGCCATCCCATCCCCGGTGAACAAGGCGCTAGTTCTGGGCAGCGGCCCTATACGAATCGGGCAGGGCATCGAGTTCGACTACTGCTCGGTTCACGCGGCCTGGGCGCTCCAGGAAGAGGGTATCCAGAGCGTCATGGTCAACTCCAACCCGGAGACGGTCTCGACCGACTTCGACACCAGCGACAGGCTGTACTTCGAGCCGCTGGACGAGGAATCGGTGCGCGACATCCTGGAGAACGAGGCGGTGGAGACCGACCGCGACGGCGTGGTTATGCCGCCCTCGATGGTGCAGTTCGGCGGCCAGACCGCCATCAACCTGTCCCAGTCGCTGGACAGGGCCAGTCTGCCGATACTCGGCTCCACGGCGCAGTCAATTGACATCGCCTCCGACCGCCACCTGTTCGAGGAGTTCCTGGCGCGAGTCGGAATACCCAATCCGCCCGGCTCGGCGGTCATGGACCTGGAGAGCGCCCTCAACGTGGCGCAGGAGATAGGCTACCCCGTGCTGGTCAGGCCGAGCTACGTCCTCGGCGGGCGCGCCATGGAGATAGTCCAGAACGCCACCGAGCTTGTGCGCTACATGACCGGCGCCTTCGAGGCCGGTTCGGGCCGCCGCGTGCTGATTGACAAGTATTTCGAGGGGCGCGAGGTGGAGGTGGACGCGGTGTGCGACGGCGAAACCGTCCTGATTCCCGGCATCATGGAACACGTCGAGCGCGCGGGCGTCCACAGCGGCGACTCTATGGCGATATACCCCGGCATCACGCTCAGCGAGGAAGAGGTCAACACGGTCGTTGACTACACCACGCGCATAGGCAAGGCGCTGGAAGTGCGCGGCCTTATGAACATCCAGTACGTGGTGGTCGGCGGCCCGGCGTACCGCAGTCCGCAGTCCACGGGAAACAGCGCGACCGACACGTCCGTCTTCGTCATCGAGGTCAACCCGCGATCCAGCCGCACCATACCGTTCATATCCAAAGTGACTGGCGTTCCGATGGTCAAGCTGGCGGTCAAGGCGATGATGGGACGCAAGCTGAAGGACCTCGGCTACGAGGGCGGCCTGTGGAAACGGCAGAAACTGGTGGCGGTCAAGGCGCCAGTGTTCTCCATGTCCAAGCTGACCGGGGTGGATACCTACCTCGGCCCGGAGATGAAGTCCACCGGCGAGGTCATGGGCATAGACACCGAGTTCACGCCAGCCGTGGCGAAGGCGCTGATGGCCGCGGGGCTGTCGGTGAAGCCCGGAGACTCCGCGCTGCTCAGCATAGCCGACCGCGACAAGGCCGAGTCGGTGCAGATGATACGCGACCTGCACGCCGCCGGATGCCCTCTCTACGCCACGGACGGCACCGCCGCCATGATAGCCGGCCTGGGGCTGCCGGTCATCGCCATTCCGAAAGTGCTGTCCGGCCACCCCAACGTCGTTGACATCATCGAAGACGGCACCGTTCAGGCCGTCGTCAACACCGTAACCGGCGACCGCGAGGTTCTCCAGGACGGCTTCGACATCCGCCGCGCCGCGACCGAGGCCAGGATCCCCTGCTTCACATCCCTGGACACCGCCCGCGCCGCCGTCGAAAGTATGTCCGGCTCCGGCGTCGAGTACAGCGTCAAGCCCCTGCCAGCGTACCGGGGATAAAACAGGTTGGCGGAAGACTGAATGCTTTGAATTTGAGTGGGAGGGATAGAGGATGACAGATAGACATTTATACAGATATACTGACATAGAGCCTCTGAATAACCTGACCGAAGAGGAAAAATCTGTAGTGCTAGCGGCGGCGGCGAATAGTGTTTTGTCTGAAGTTAAAGAAAAGCACATTTTAAGTATTCGAGAAAACTTGGAATTGTATCTATACGAAGTGCCAGATTTGCAGGAAGGTGATATAACTATTGGGACAAGAATTCCTAAGAATCTAGCGAAACCGTTCGTAGATTATCTCCGAATCCTATTCACTATCTCTTCTTATATTGACGAGATACAGACAGAATCCTATGGCATTGTTTGGAGGAACCGCAAAGATGTAACAGGTTGGTATGAATTTCTACCAGTAAGTGACTGGTATATGTGTTGGTATATTCACACCCAGGAACTCGATTCTAAAATCAAAGACTTCATCCTCGATTTCCATGAGCGTGTTGACTTAGTTAGAGACAAGCTCTATCGAGGCGAATCTGCTCAATATCCATCAGTGAGATCAACGTTATCTAGGAACTTGAATACTACAAATCCTAAAGTTATTCAGGTAGCTAAACGAGAAAGTGAACAAAGGCTACTTGCCCATCTTAGTGATGAGCAAGATCCCTTGGCAGTTTCTCAACATCTGGGAGGGCCTACAAATTCTATAGACTTCTCACTTTCGCCTTGGGTCGCATTGTATTTTGCATCCGATCCAAAGCAGGTAGGCGTAGGCGTAGTATGGTCTATACCTATAAGTCAGGAAACGTCTGGCTTGGATATTCGTCGAGCAGAACCTACGGAAGCGATAGCTAGGAAACGAGCCGGAATGCAAAATGGTTGGCTAGTAGAATCGCCTACGGGAGTCATTGAACGCGCTTCTCTTGAAGAGGTGGTAAAGATTCCTCAACACCTTAAAGTTGATGTACGCCAATTCTTGAGTGCTGTTGGGATTAGTGGTAAGATGCTCAATCCTGATACTCTGCATCAGATAGAGGAAGAAAAATCCGCTCCTATGTCATGGGAAGCGTCAATGCTAATTTATTTTGATTATATTAGAGAAAGCAAAGATAAGGCCAAAGCCGTAGCTTTGTCGATGGCCGAATACAATAAATCCGAAGAAAGTCGACTTAACATTCGCCCGAGATTGTATATTCAAGGAATGGCCTATGCTGTACTAGACGAAAAGGTTAGAGCTTCGTCGGCATTGGACAAATTGTCTCAATTATTTGACAACAATCCGATTCCACAGGTGGTATTGGATAATCTGGGTGTAGTAAATAGAGCGATGCAGACTCATCGTTCTATTAAGCATGAAGATCTGAACTGGGAGCCTGATAAGGCGATTTGGACTCAAACTTTTGAGAACTTTCGATTTATTGACAGTAGCCCTCCTTCTAGCATCCAATGATAATGTCTAGGACATTTGTCTATGACCAGCAAGGAGCGTGAGTGGTTGAAGAGTAAGCTGGACTGGTAGAAACATGAATCGGAAAACTGGATTAGTTGCGCGTGAGACTCTAATCCCAAGCCTAGTTACCCAGAAAGACGTCTGCTTAGTTTCGGTCAAGTTAGGTATATAAGTCCCAAAAACAAACAGGCCCCGGAAATGTCCAGAGCCTGAGTGTCGACCGGGAAATGCCCAATCCTTATAACCTAGCATATACCCTCGACGCCTCACCGTCAAGGGTATATCTCAGCATTTCAACCCCCCACCCTACAACCGCCTATTCGCTACCACCGGCTCCGACGCCAGCAACCGCCGCAGCCCCGACAAGTCCGGCAACCCCAGTATAGCCGCCATCCCTTCGTCCAGACGCCGCCGCGCCGCGCACTCCGCCATCGCGGGCAGCCGCTCGAACTCTTCATCCGCCAACTCGTCGAATAAGTCCGACAAGGCTTGTAGCTGCGACTCCGATATAGCCCGCACATCCAAAACCGGCATTTCCTTCAAGTCGGATTTCTTCAACTTTACCCATGCGCCCTCAGTCGTATTGCGTGTTGCCAGTAACGTAAGTAACCCTAGACTACTGTTCAACCATACTGCAATGGCCCTCTCATATTTGGGGCAGTTTATTTTGATTGACCACCATACATTTGACAACACTGGTTGATTGGCACACATTGATGTGATACGGACTGTATTCAGCCGTATCCGTTCTGAAACAAGAAGTGTCCCAGCCATTTGCCAAAGATGTTGACCATATCCCGGTCGCTGACCACCTCTCGGATTGGCCAACGGGGACAGATAGGTGTCCGGCTCACATACGAGAGATGTTCGGAGTTCAGTATCATGTCCCTCTACCATTGGATAGGCTGTTTGAGATGTAGTCCTATCGAATCCATCGACAAGCCTACGCTGGTCAGGTCCGATTTCCCCAATTTGTCCCAAAGCGCACAAAGAGACATCCGCGCTGGTTGGCTCGCCGGGAACCCACACAACGCCATCGTTGAGCAGCCGCGTCGCGCTG
The DNA here is from genome assembly GCA_963668275.2 of Dehalococcoidia bacterium. Lineage (GTDB taxonomy): Bacteria > Chloroflexota > Dehalococcoidia > Lucifugimonadales > UBA1123 > VXRN01. The sequence continues at coordinate 3,386,925 of OY764155.1, read as the reverse complement.
CGTGTCAGGTCGGCGCGTGAGAACTGCACTCCCAGCCATTGCCCGCCCGCGATTTCCGATTCGGGTATGGAAACGGATTCGCCTACATGAACCCCGTCCACTTCCAGCAGAGCCGCGCCCGTATCCTCGATTTTCGCGGGCGGAGTCTCGATTATCGCCTGCGCCAGGCGGTGAGCGTCCAATACGCCGTCCGGGTTCTGCCACAGGTTGACGAAGTTCACGCGATGTTCAAGTGACCTGCCTTGCCTCGCTCTGCGAGTGGCGATTATCAACGCCTCGGATAAGTCCGTGCTGTCCGAGAAGTTCCAGCGCAGCGGGTCGTGTGAAGTAATCACCGTATCAAGCGTAAAGTCGCGCTCAATCAAAGCGCGTGTCTGCCGCCAGGACGGCCCCGTGCAAACCGTGATAGGCAGAGCCAGCGCCAATCGTCCTTCGCCAGGGCGCAACTTCGGCGTGGCCGCCGCGACGAACGCCGCGCCCAATCCCGCCGTCGCCGACGCCTGTCTCGCTTTCAGACGACCTGAAAGTTCGCTTTGCAGTCTGCGACGTTGCGCTTGAGGCAGGCTGCCGAACAACAGATTGCCGCCTACCGAGCGCGTGAACGGCGGGTTCATGATCGCCAGGTCCAAGTCGGGCAGACGCGCCGTCACGCCCTCATCCGCGCCGCGACTGCCGCCGCCCGATACCCTTTCCGCCCCTCTGAGCGCAGCGCCGTCGCCGTCGTCCGACAGCGCGAACTGCACCGCGACCTCATCCTCTCCCAGAAAGTCCAGCGACCCCAGAGAAACCTTGCCGCCCTCGACGCCGAGCGGCATCACGTACAGGTTCATGCGGTCGAACTGGATATGCGGGTTGAGCATCGCCAGGCTGGTAGCCGCGAAGTGGACGGCTGACAACTGCACGTCGTAGCCGTGCAAAGCCTGTTCCACCATCGCCTTGTGCAGTTCGGCGGCGTTCCGGCCGCCCGCCGCCGTATGCCGCCGCTCCGCTTCCGACGCCACCGCGATCAGCAGCGTTCCCGTGCCGCAAGCCAGGTCCGCCACGTTCAGCGACGCGGGAAACTCATGATCGCTCCAGTCAACCCCCTCCGGCCAGTCCTGGAATACCAGCCGCGCGAGCAGAGTCGCGGCCGGAACGGACGTGTAGTAAGCGCCCGTGAACTTGGCGTCCGTCAGCAGCGTGTGGAACAGCCGCCCGGACAGGTCATGCCCTTCCAAGAGGCGCGTGTCTTCCATCGCCTGGATAAGCGGCTCTATGGCGAGTTCTTGCAGTTCCGCCGGCCCGTCTCGCAGCGTGTCAATGATGTCCGCCGCCAACTCGAACACCGGCACATAGTCTATGTTGTCGCAGATATAGCGCCACGCCTCGTACAGCCCGCCCAGGCCGCCGCGCCACGCTTCCGCTACGGTCGGCGCGTCGCCGTCTTCGGCGGCAAGCCGTTCCTGAAACGCCAGCGCGTTGAACAGCACGAGACAGCCTATGCGTAGAGCCGCCGCGCGGTCCTTCTCCTGGTCGGTCTGCGCTATGATCTCCGCGACGCGGCGAGAAATGCGCGCGTGCAGCGCTATCTGCCGCGCCGCCCGCTCCACGCCGTACTCCACTACCCCCGCCGCCGCGACGACTCTATCTACGCCCTCAAGCTCCAATGGCAGAACGCGCAACTGGTCGGCGAGGTCTTGAGCGGTTCCTGAGCGTATGCGCCTGTCGGTCAGACGCTCGCCCCGCGTTCCATGAAGCCACCACCGCAGGTTGGCCGCCTCCAACTCCCCTTGCGTATCCTCCGCGTACTTCAGGCTTTCGGGATACAGAACCCCAACCGCCGCCAGCGCGTTGGGAAATTGACGCAATCGCTCGTCGAGTTGGCTTTCAAGCGCCGCCGCCGAATCGTCCCACTTGCACTCCAGCAGCGCCAGGTCGCCCGTCTTCAGCGTAATCTGTACGTCGGGAACCGCGTTGCGCCTGCGCCGCTCCGCCTTTGCCGACAAGCCATGCCCGCGAAGCGTCTGGCCCAGCAGAACATTCACGCCCTCTTCTCGGATGGTTTCTCGATTCGCGTTTCGCAGCGCTTCCCTTCCCCCTGTCAACCAATTACGTTCGTGGTGAGCTTGAGAGTAGTCCGTTCGTGGTGAGCTTGAGAGTAGTCCGTTCGTGGTGAGCTTGAGAGTAGTCCGTTCGTGGTGAGCTTGAGAGTAGTCCGTTCGTGGTGAGCTTGAGAGTAGTCCGTTCGTGGTGAGCTTGAGAGTAGTCCGTTCGTGGTGAGCTTGAGAGTAGTCCGTTCGTGGTGAGCTTGAGAGTAGTCCGTTCGTGGTGAGCTTGAGAGTAGTCCGTTCGTGGCGAGCTTGAGAGTAGTCCGTTCGTGGTGAGCTTGAGAGTAGTCCGTTCGTGGTGAGCTTGAGAGTAGTCCGTTCGTGGTGAGCTTGTCGAACCATGAACGGGCGGCCCTTCGACAAGCTCTGGGCGGAACGACAGAAACGGTATCAGGAAATAACCGAAAGACCCTGGCGTTTCGCGGCGCTTCGCTCCCCCTATCGCGTTGCGTGACATACTACCACACCCTTCACTACCCGTCTTGGAGACGATTGCATAAGTCCCTTCCCCCTTGACGGGCTCACAAGGGTAGGCAAAAGTCCAATCAGCTACGAACTCCAGCCAATATATCCCCTCTCCCTCAGGGAGAGGGCTGGGGTGAGGGTGAAATGCCTACCCCTCTCAGCCCTTGACGGGGGAAGGTAAGGGTAGGCAAAAGTCCCTTCCCCCTTGACGGGGGAAGGTAAGGATGGGGGTGACTCCGCTAATCCAAGTTCAATGCCTACCCCTCTCAGCCCTTGACGGGGGAAGGTTAGGATGGGGGTGATTAGCTTCAACCCCTGCCATTGCGGGACAACAGACGAGGCTTATGCAATTTTCTCCGTCTTGTCCACGGCTACCCTGCCGCGTATAATTCGCGCACGCTGCCCAACCAAGCCCGAAGCCGGGAGGAGCGCAAGCATGATTACACCCGAACAGGCGGACCAGGCCAAAGACATCATCCTCGAAACCATGGACGCCTACTATCAGGGCGACTTTCCCTACCGCGAGGTATGGACCAAACCCGTCGAAGACTTCGAAGGCCTCGCTTACGTCTACGTCTGGATAATCTACGACGGCAAGCCCGACATCCTCGACCCCGGCCTGAACAACTCCTACGGCAGTTACCTCTACCAGACCCTGATAGACGCCGGCATTCGCGCCCTCCCGTCCATCTCCTACCTCCCACAGAGCGCGGTTGGCCCCATCTCTTCAGCCCGCCGCTGCGAAATTTCGCCTTCGTAATCGGCGCTATCAAGGGGCGGCGCGAGAACGCGGACTACAATCCCGCCGCGAACTTTTATCAGAACCAGGTCATTGACTGGATTGACCGCGCGGAAGGGGCAATCATTGACTTCAACGCCGCGCCCCCGCAGGAGCGCGCCATGGTCGCAATCGCAACCCTGGCCGGCCGTCGCTGACCCCCCGGCGCAGCCATTTACGATATATATCACTGATGTTACGCAGTCTGAAACATTCTTCCATTCGACAGAACGTTCATGCTATCATGTCGCCCAATGAACTATGACCGACCCAATCTTTACATAAACAAGAGGTTATCCAAAATCAATCCGCCGAAGAAAATTTTTCTGTCCGTAGCTAACAACAGGTGATAACAGGTCACTTTCCACGTGAACTGTAACCTGTCCCACTTGGAAACTCACCTGTAACCCCACCTGTACGATATAAATTGAGATATATGACCAACGCGCCCAGGCCGCAGACCGGCGACTCTGCGAAGACCCCGGTCTGAATAGTCGCAAAGCCCTGCCCAGTGCGTAACATCAGTAAATCAAGATATATGAGACCGCCGAAATTCGGACACGACCGCCCTGGTGGCGAGAAAATATCCCTTCCCCCTTGACGGGCTGACAGGGGTAGGCAAAGTATGAAATAGGTATAAGAACTTGGAAAGCGCATAGCTTTGTGGCATCTTTTCGGTTACCACACAGAAAGGTTGCCACAGATCGCCATGCGCCTCCCATCCGAATGTTACCAGATGAGCCAGACCATACAACACTATATGCCTCATCTCAGAGAGTCCCAGCGCAAGGGACTGGCTCTTTGGGTATGCGGCGCGATACTGGCGGGCAGTGGCTGTCAGAACGCGGTGGCGACCGCGCTCTCGTTCGTGGCGAGTTTCAACACGATGCGCCAGTATCTCAGAGAGTGGCTGTACGACGGAGCGGACCGCTCCAATCCGTGTATGACACAGGTGGAGGTGAGCGCGTGCTTCGCGCCACTGATGAGATGGGTTCTGTCGTTGTGGCGTTCGGACACGCTGGCTCTGGCCATAGACCCGACGATGAAGGGAGACAAACTCAGCGCGCTGGTGATAAGCGTGGTCTATCGCGGTTGCGCGATCCCGGTCGCCTGGCGCGTGATGGCCGCCAACAAGCCGGGCGAATGGGTGAGGCCGATAGTGGAGACGCTCGGCGCGGTGTCCGGGGCTGTTCCCAAAGAGATGACTGTGGTGGTGATGTGCGACCGCGGTCTGAGAAGCCCGAGGCTGTGGGACAAGATAGTCTCTTTGGGCTTCCATCCCTACGTTCGCCAGTCCATCAACACGGTGTTCTGTCCCGATGGAGGAACCCGTGTTCAGGCGAGGATGTTGGCTCCGGGGCCGGGCTACGCCTACGTTGGCGAGGGAACCGCCTTCAGAGCGCCCGGCAAACGGCGTCGGGGGACTATGATAGTGGTCTGGGACAAACGACAGGATGAACCCTGGATAGTGATGACCGATATGTCGGTCGCCAGCGCGGGAGTGTGCTGGTACGGACTTCGGTTCTGGATAGAGACGGGCTTCAGAGCGCTGAAGTCGGTGGGCTTTAGGTGGGACAAGACCAGACGGGACGACCCTGAGAGGGTGTCGCGACACTGGTTGGCGCTGTCTGTGGCGACGCTGTGGACGCTGGCGTATGGCAGTCGAGTCGAAGACGCTGACGACCGAGGGATAGCCCCCGGACGACTCAGAGCGCCGCCGAAGGCGTTGGCTCAGAACCATCGAAGCGCGCCTGAGCGAATAGTCAGCGTGTTGCGATTGGGCATGAGTTGGCTGAGACGTCTGCTGAGCCGTGGGAGACTGTGGAAGAGAGTCTGGCTTCTCCCTGAGCCATGGCCCGAACCTCCGCCTGAAATGAAGATCATCTACCATGAATATACCTGAAATACTCAATGCCTACCCCTGTCAGCCCTTGACGGGGGAAGGTTAGGATGGGGGTGACTCCCTTACCGACCAAACTGATACAGGCTACGACGCTCCGAACGGCTTGACCAACCCGCTGACTTGAAAGATACTCTGACCAACCAACGATAACGGAGACTTCACCATGACCGAACAGCAATACGCCCGTCCCGAGCTTCTGGCAACCACCGAGTGGCTGGCGGAGCGCCTGGACGACCCCAACGTGCGCGTCGTTGACTGCGACGAATTCGAGCTTTACCTGCGCGCTCACATCAGGAACGCCGTGGGCATCCGCGTTCACCACTACATCAAGCACCCCGACTACCCGTCCAATCCGACGCAGTACCCGCTGGTGGCCGAGCCGGACGTGATGAAGGCGCTGATGGAGGAAATGGGCATAGGCGACGATACGATGGTCGTGGCCTACGACAATTCGGGCAGCTTGTACTCCACGCGCTTCTGGTGGGTTCTCAACTACTACGGCCACACCAACGTGAAGGTGCTGAACGGCGGCTGGAAGAAGTGGTTCGACGAAGGCAGGCCAACCTCGATTGACAGGCCGCCGGCCGCCGGCGACGTCACCTTCACACCACAAGCCGACGACTCGCTGGTGTGTACGCTTGACTACGGCGTGTCCCAGGTCGGCAACGATGACACGGTCTTCCTCGACGTCCGCTCCGACGGCGAGTGGGACGGCTCCAACAGCCGGAGCAACGCGCGCGCCGGCAGGATTCCGGGCGCCGTCCACCTCGAATGGCTCAACCTGATAACCGAAGACCGCCACCGTATGTTCAAGTCGGCCTCCGAACTGAACGAGACGCTAACCGCGCTCGGCGTGACGCCCGACAAGAACGTCATAACCTATTGACAGGGAGGCATCCGCGCGGCGCACGGAGTATTCACGCTAAGGCTTCTCGGCTACGACAGGACTCGCAACTACGACGGCTCCATGGGCGAATGGGCCAACCGCCAAGACACGCCTTTGGAATTGTGAGGTGTAGCTGAGTGATTGATGATCTTCTACAGAAAAAGCAGCGAGTTATCCACGATGCTGTCATAGCTGCAATCGTCAAGAGGAGGATGCAACTAGGACTGAGTCAGCTCATGAACAGTGCTCTCTTGGGAAAAGCCGCTCTGTCCATGAGCGAATCTCTTATGACTATAGAGAATCCTCAAGCGGAACACATCCAGTCGGAGTATCAGTGGAGGGCAAAGTCACACGGCTACCGAGGCATAGAAGTTGGCGTAGCCTACTATAGGAAAGTGTGGGCTCTGGACACCCGCGACGAAGTAATTACTCAAGATATACTTGACGTTTTTCTTCCCGTTGCCGACCATGATCACTGGGAAGACTGGGGATTTGGCCTAAGTAGAGGATTTGATTCAGAGAAACCCACTGAATTCGGCATGGGAGTAGTATTCGGAGTCGGTTATTCAGATGGTAACGCTCTTGTTACAGACTACATAAATGAAGAGCGTGTAAAGGCGGGCGTCCAACCCCTGGAGATCGATTATCACCTCAGGCGCCTGGCACGAAACTATCTTGCAATGGATACTGAACCTGATAGCAACAGGTTGTGGAGTGACATAAGTCAATGTGACTACGCCGAACCAACGTCACGCATTCGCATTGATCACGGCGGTGTATATGCACCGCTTCCCGACAACGTTGATAGTTTCTCTATCTCGGAAGTAGCACGATTGGTCGCGGACGAATACTTTAGGAATAGAAAAGAGTCGCTGCTACGTTCGGACTGGCAACACATTGGTTTTGCTGTTAGACTGGAACCTGTCAGACCCCCAATGCCCCCTACAGTTCCATCCATAATGTCCGAGTATGTGATTGCTTGGCAATTGCCGCCGGGTGCGGAACGCCCCGCACACTTTCCTCCAGCGGCTGATCAAACGGAGCAGTCGATTGTCTATCCTCCTCGAAAGCGTAGATGGTGGTGGCCATTCTAAACTGAAAACCGAAAACTAACAACTAATCACTGAAAACTGGAAACTCACAATGGGCTGGTCTATACATCATCCGGTCGGGCTGATCTATTACTCCCCGATGCTCTCGTACAAGGGCTATACCTTGGTGTCCTCCAACACCGCCGACTTCGCCGTCCTGGTGGACATGGAGGGCCGCGTCTGCCACAGGTGGGAGTATCACGGCGGCATCGCCTACGGCAAGGTTCTGCTCAACGGCAACCTGCTCATCCGCACCTCGCCCGACCCTGATTACGAAGAGACGCGCGGGCTGGGCGGCGGCTCCGCCTCGCTTGTCGAACTGGACTGGGACGGCGTGAAGGTCTGGGAATACGACGACCCGGCTCTCCACCACGACTACGAGCGCCTGCTCAATGGCAACACGATCTACCTGCGCTGGGAACCCATGCCCGCCGACCTCTCCACCCGCGTGCGCGGCGGCTACCGAACCCCCGAAGACCCGATAAACGTGCTGGGCGACACCATCCGCGAAGTGTCGCCCGACGGGGAGACGGTCGCCGAGTGGCGCACCTGGCAGAATCTCAGCGTCGAGGACGACGTGATATGTCCGCTGGAGGGCCGGCGCGAATGGACTCACGCCAACGCTCTATCCAATACCAAAGACGGTGACTTCCTTGTCAGCTACCGCCAGACCGACACAGTGGCCATATTCTCCCGCGAGACGGGCGAGGCGACCTGGAAGTGGGGCCCGGGCGAAATCAGCCACCAGCACAACGCGAAACAGCTAGACGGCGGCAACATCATGATCTTCGACAACGCCGCGCACTCCAGGGGCGGCGGCGGACGCGGATCGCGCGTCATCGAGGTGAACCCCGAGAGCGGCGAAATCGAGTGGACGTACCAGGGCCGCCCGCCGGTATCGTTCTACAGCTCGTACATCAGCGGCGCGGACCGCTTCCCCAACGGCAACACGATGATATGCGAGGGCGCGCACGGTCGCATCTTCGAGATAACGCAGGACGGCGACATCGTGTGGGAATACGTCAACCCCTTCTTCGCGCCCGACCGCGAGGGCCGCAACCCCAGCAACGCCACCTTCCGCGCCCACCGCTACCCGCCCGACTTCCCCGGCTTCGCCAACCGCGACCTCGCCCCGTCCCGCTACGCCAACCTGAACCGTACGCTAGGGCTGACGTGAGGTCCCAAACTTGACAGAATCTATGTTCCGAAGATATAATCTGTCAAAATTCATAGGGACGCGCTCTGATGACCAATACGCCTTCTTCTACAACCTCCAATTTCGGCGGAGACTGGACTATCCAGAAACTTGAAATCTTGGAAGATTACCTGAACGCCTATACCACCGCGCTGAAGAACCAGGATTTCAGGCTGATGTACATTGACGCCTTCGCCGGTACAGGATACGTCAGCCTGAGAAATGACGACGAAGACGCCAAATCCTTCATTGAAGGCTCTGCCGCGCGCGCTTTGAGAATTGAAGATAAGCCTTTTGACAGATTGGTATTCGTCGAGAACGACGACAATAGGTACGGACAGTTAGCGACACTCCGACAGAACAATCTTGATAGAGACATAAGACTCCATAACACTGACGCTAACGAGTTCCTTAGAAACCTTCAGGAAGACTGGATAGCGTGGCGTGGCGTCCTGTTTCTGGATCCTTTCGCCACACAGGTTGATTGGTCAACCATAGAGAGAGTAGCGAGATTCAACGCGCTTGATACTTGGATTCTCTTTCCTCTGTCTGCGATAACAAGAATGCTGCCCCGTTCAAGACAGCCGGACGACATATCAACAACGTGGACTGACAACCTCAATCGAGTATTCGGAGACGATAGCTGGAGAAATCTGTATGAAGTCAATCCACAACTGAATCTTTTCGGAGACGAACAATTTCAGAGGCAACCCGGCACCGATGGGATTCTGGAAATATACAAGAGGAAACTCGAGGTTCTGTTTGGGAACAGATTCTTGAGCGAGTCCAAGCGATTCACCAATTCAAATAACTCTCCGATTTTCGAGTTCATATTTTGCGTTGGGAATCCAGGCCGCAGGGCAGTTGGAACCGCCAAGAAAATAGCGCGATACATCATAGACGCGAGCGTGTGAGATCATGTCCACTGTGTCAACAATCGAATGGACCGAGGTCACATGGAATCCAGTGACGGGCTGCTCAAAGATCAGCCACGGCTGCAAGCACTGCTACGCTGAGCGCATGGCCAAGAGACTTCGGGCAATGGGGATGAGGAAGTATCGTAACGGGTTCGACGTCACTATGCACCCTGCGACCCTCGACGAACCGCTGTGTTGGAAGAAACCCAAGTTCGTATTCGTGAACTCGATGAGCGATCTATTTCATGAGGACGTACCCGACGAATTCATACACTCCGTATTCGACACCATGAACCGCGCCCCGCGACACACGTTCCAGGTTCTTACCAAACGCCCCGAACGTGTCAGCTTGCTCAACAAAGAGCTTAATTGGACTTCCAACATTTGGCTCGGCGTGAGTATAGAGTCGGAGCGTTGGCTGAATCGCCTCGATACGTTACGCCAAATGGACGCCCAAACCAGGTTTCTGTCCCTGGAACCCCTGCTTGGTCCACTTCCGAACCTCGACTTAGAAGGTGTTCACTGGGTAATCGTGGGCGGCGAGTCAGGGCCGGGCGCCCGTCCCATGAGCGCCGATTGGGTCAGGGACATCCGTGACAATTGCCTGACAAGTGAAGTGCCGTTCTTCTTCAAGCAGTGGGGTGGAGTGTTCAAGAAGCGCAATGGCCGCGCCCTGGATAATCGAACCTGGGATCAAATGCCGGATACAACAAGCGAGCGTCTGGGGGTGTCGCGTTCAACAGTAGCGTCGGTCGCGTACTAGCCCCGCTCCGTCCTCAGCCGCTCCAACAGCGTCTCGAACTCCGCCGGGTTCGACACGTCTGATATGACCGCTATGAACTCGCCGATGTCGGATACGTAGGAGCGCAATTCGCGCATCTGCTCTCCCACCGGGCTGGTGGAGGCGGGACTGTCGGCATATCGGCCTCGGAAGGCGAAGTAGGCCTGGTTCAGCTTGCGGATGTAGTAGCCCCGCAGACGCAACTCCCACTGCCGCTTTCGCATATACTCCTCAGCCTCTTCTATCTTGCCCTCTTCCAGAAGTCTCTCAGTCTCGATTCGCGTTTCTCGCATGAACTTCGTGAAGTTGGGATTGGACTTGTGCGTGGCCTCATACCGGCGCGCGTTTTCAGACAGGTCACCACCCATGCGCTCGAAAGTGATGTCGCCTATCTCGTTTCCGGCCAGCGTCGCGGCGGTCTCGTTCAGCGTCGTCATCTCATCGGAGGCGAAGTAGTTCCTTCCGAACGGGTGAAAGAACCAGTAGGAGTGAAGCCACTCGTGCGCCGCCGTCCTGACGATAGTGCGGGTGGTATAAAGGTCGTTCACCATGTTCGGGAAGGTGGCCAGCCCCGCCAGGTCGTCCACGTAGGCGGCGTAGTCCACCTCGTCGAAGACGCGCTTTTCCACCTCGTCGCGCTCGAACGGCTCTATGTCCGGGTCGAGGAAGACCGCGCCCGTCATGTCAATCCTGTCGCGCGGCGAGATGACGAGCAGCGTCGGCGGCTCGCCGAAGCGTATGTCCACCGGGGGCCAGATCAGGCCGATTCTGGATTCGAGTCTCAATTCAGACAGTACCGCGCTGACTTCCGCCTCGACGCTCTCCTCCGCCTCGGGCTGGAGTTCGCGCTTCCGCGCCAGCAGTTCTCGCAGGTATTCATCCGAGGGGACAACCTGGCTCGTATCGGCGCCCTTGAAACTTCGCAGCTGGGACGCGCCCTCGATTCGCCGCTCCTCTTTCTTGGCGAGGCGCGCCACTTTCAGGTATTCGTCAACCAACTCCAGCCGCTCCTCGCGCGACGGCTTCTGTCCCGGAACCAGGTTGACCAGGGAGTGAATCCACTTCTTCGGGAAGTTGGCGGCCTCCCACTCTACAAGGGAGAAGAGATGCTCGAAGGCGATCAGTTCCACCGGGGTGATTCGGAAGCTGTCCGCGCGGGGAATGAACAGCGTCAGCAATATCAGCGCGAGAAACAGCTTCCCCCACCACCTGAACCGGCGTCTGGGCCAGGGGGAGTCCGATTCCGTCCGGTCGTTATTCGGGGCGTGTTCCACAGAATTCATGTCCACCTTATTGTCATATACGAGGGCGCGACTTTCCAGAGCCTTGCCCACGTCCAAAAGTGATAGAATTACACACGCCAAGGCGCGTTGCGTTGCGCTTAGTCTAAGATTCCAAGAAAGTGAAAGCCGACAGGGTATGCCATGCCAAAGACGACTGTTCTGATTACCATTGACGGACTCGACCCCGAATACCTCGACGTGTGCGACGCCCCGAACCTGCGGGAGATGGCGAAGCGCGGATTTCACGTTACCGCCAAGTGCATGATGCCGTCGGTGACCAACGTGAACAATGTTTCCGTAGTGACGGGAAAGTATCCGTCCGAGCACGGGATTAGCTCCAACTACCGCTTGGTCAGGGAGACGGACGAAGAGATATACATGGAGTCGGGCGAGTACATCCTGGCCGAGACCTTCTTCCAGAGGGCCGGGGAGATGGGGGCCACGACGATCCTTTCCACGTCGAAGGACAAGCTGAGGACGCTACTCTCGAACGGCGCGTCCGAAAGTATCTCGTCCGAACGGGCGCCGAGCTGGGCGGTTGACGCGGTTGGCGAGCCGCCGCCCATATACTCGCTGGACGTGAACGGCTGGACGATACGCGCCGCGACTGAGGCGATGAAGCGCGGCCCGGCGGACATCGTTTACATATCCACGACCGACTTCGCCATGCACACCTACGCGCCCGAAGAGCCGGAATCGCAGCGGCACATCAGCATCCTGGACGACGCTATCGGCGACTTGGTAGAGGCGCACCCAGACGTCACGCTGCTTCTGACCGCGGACCACGGCATGAGTCCAAAGAGCCGAATGGTTGTCCTGGACGACATACTCTTTCGGCATGGCGTCTCGGCCCAGGCAGTCCCGATCATCAAGGACCGCTACGTCGTCCACCACAACAATCTGGGCGGGTGTATGTTCATCTACATGGACGCCGGTCACTCGGACCGGGTGGATGAGGCCGCGCAAATCCTGAGAGAGACAGTCGGGGTGGAGCGGGTGTATAGCCGCGCGGAGGCCGCCGAGGAACTCAGGCTGAACTACGACCGCATCGGCGACCTGGTGGTCACGGGCGACAGCGAGACGGTCTTCGGGCCGAAGGAACTGAGCGATACCTGGAACGACACGGGCGCTGGCAGCGGTCTGCGCTCCCACGCCTCGGCGCACGAACAGGACGTGCCTATCATCGGCTACAACGGCGACTTCGAGGGCTTCGATTTCCACGAAAACCGCGACCTAGGCCGCTACGTATTCGAGCGAGTATTGAAGTAAGGGAGTTGATTCATGGGACGAACTACTGCCGTAGCCACTATCATAGGCGCGAACGGAGCGCGGGAATACGAGTTTCTGGTTGACACAGGCTCGACTCACATCGGACTTCCGCAGCGGGACATTGACGAACTCGAACTTTCTCCGGTTCCGAACGGCGTCCTGCAAGTGTTGACGGCTACCGGGATCGTGGAAAGGCAGTCGTACTGGGCCGTTGGCGAGATAGACGGGCGCGGATTCGGGACGATGATAACCGAAGCGCCGATACCGCTGATTGGATATCATCTGCTGGAAAGCCTGAGATACCGCGTGAATCCGGTCACCCACACCCTGGAGCGCATACCGATAGACGAGCCAAGCCCGCCATATATGCTGTAAGCCAGTCTGATAACGAGGAGAGCCGAGATGGTAACAACCCAACAGAGGCCGGACACAGGCCCCGGGCCGAAGACCAAGCTGACTTACGAAGACTACGCCAAGACGCCCGACGACGAACGCTGGGAGTTGATAGACGGAGAGCTTATAGAGATGGGATCGCCGACCGTGCCGCACCAGAGGGTTGACGCCCGGCTGGGCGCTAGACTCGATATACTCGTAACACAGGGTTTGGGAGAAGTATTCCACTCCATAGACGTGGTTCTTTCCCCCCATAATACATTCCGGCCCGACCTGATTTTCGTATCCAGCGAGCGTTCGGACATCATCACTCACGCTAACATACAGGGCGCGCCCGACCTGGTGGTGGAGATACGCTCTCCATCCACTGCCAGCCTGGACGAAACCACGAAGCGCGAACTCTACGAAAGGTATGGCGTCAGGGAATACTGGCTGGCCGATCCCGAGGCGCAGACCGTGACCGTCCTTCTTCTGGGCGAAAGCGGTTATGAGGTCGCGGACATATACGCCAGGGGCGACACGCTTACCTCTCCCACCCTGGAGGGATTCAGCCTGAATCTGGATGAGATTTTCGCTTAGCGGATTGGCGAGACAGAGGTATGCAACCCGCTTGGCATAAGAGACAGAGATAACTACGGAGGAACAAACTTGGCTGACACAAAGAAAGTCCTGCTTACCGGAGCCGCCGGGCGCATAGCTACGTTTCTCAGGAACGGACTGGGGGACAAGTACGCTCTGTCAGGCACGGACCGGATACCCGTGTCCGACGCGGGATTCGAGTCGGTGACCGCGAACTTGACCGACTTCGACGCTATTCTGCCCGCCTTCCAGGGCGTGGACACCGTCGTTCATCTGGCCGCCGAGCCGAGGCACACGCCGGACATCTGGTGGGACCTGTTGCTGCCGGACAACATCACCGCTACCGCGAACGTGTTCGAGGCGGCGCGTCAGGAAGGGGCGTCGCGCGTCATCTTCTTCAGTTCGATGCACGTCAACGGCTTCTACGAACGGGATGAGCCGTGGCGTTCCATCGCCGAGGGCGAGTACAGCGATCTCGACCCGAATACTGTCCCGCTGGTCAGACACGATATGCCTGTCCGACCGGATGGCCCTTACGCCGCCAGCAAGATATTCGGCGAGTCGCTCGGCCAATACTACTCTGAGGAGTACGGGATGTCGGTCATCTGCATCCGGCTGGGCACGATGAGCGTCGAGGACGTACCCGGCGAGGACGCGCGCAGCTTCGTAAGCTGGCTCAGCAGCCGCGATCTCACCACCATGGTCGAACGCTGCGTCGAGGTAGAGGACATCGGCTTCGACGTGTTCTTCGGCGCGTCGGCCAACGCCTGGAAGATATACGACACGCCCCGCGGCTGGGAGGTTCTTGGCTACACTCCACAGGACAATGCGGAGGCGTACAGGTAAGCGCTAGAATGGGTCAACAACCACTACATATTCAGGAGACTTAAACATGGCATCAAACGGAAGAGTCGCAATCGTTACGGGCGCGGGAACGGGCATTGGCAAGGCGTCCGCGCTCGCGCTTCTGGGAGACGGGTACTCGGTCACGCTGTCCGGCAGGCGCCTGGCCCCGCTGGAAGAGACGGTCGCCGAGGCCGGAGACGACGGCTCTCGCGCCCTGATAGTGCAGGCGGACGTTGGAGACCCCGACTCCGTCAAGAACCTGTTCGCCAAGACCAGTGAGGCCTTCGGGCGGCTGGACGCTCTGTTTAACAACGCAGGCACCGGCGCGCCCCCGGTACTGCTCGAAGATCTGACCTACGACCAGTGGATGACCGTCGTCAACGCCAACCTCACCGGCACCTTCCTCTGCACCCAGCAGGCCTTCCACATGATGAAGAACCAGGACCCGATGGGCGGCCGCATCATCAACAACGGCTCTATTTCGGCCTATGTCCCTCGCCCCAACTCCATACCCTATACCGCCACCAAGCACGCGGTGACCGGCGTCACCCGCGCCACGTCCCTCGACGGGCGCAAGTACAACATAGCGTGCAGCCAGATTGACGTGGGCAACGCCGCCACGCCGATGACCGAGAGGATGAGCGTCGGCGTCCCGCAGGCGCACGGCGAGGTCATGGTGGAGCCGACTATGAATGTCCAGCACGTCGCCGACGCCGTTCTGCACATAGCCAACCTGCCGCTCGACGCCAACGTACAGTTCATGACCGTAATGGCCACCAAGATGCCATACATCGGCAGAGGCTGAGTCAGTCAACGCATGAACGATAAGCCGCGCCGGTTCTTCTACGGCTGGGTGATCGTCGGGGTCATGGCCGCTTCCGGCGCGGTCAGCATGGCCATGGGCTCGCTCAACTTCGGCCTGTTCATCAAGCCGATGGGCGACGACCTTGGCATAGGCCGCGCCGCCTTCGGATGGGCGCACACCGCTCGCCAGGGCGCGGGCGCACTGTCCAGCCCCGTCGTTGGCTGGCTGCTGGACCGCTTCGGATCGCGTGTCATGCTGCCCGTAGCCGCGCTCGTGACTGGCCTGGCTATGGTCGGCCTCGCCAACATGAATCTCGCGTGGCACTTGGTCACCCTGTTCGCCATCATGGGACTCGTCGGCATGAGCGGACCGGGCGCGCTGGTAACGTCCGTACCGGTGCTCAAGTGGTTCGTTCTGAACAGGGGACGCGCCCTGGCGTTCATGTCGCTGGGCATTCCCATCGGCGCCATGCTGTTCGTTCCGCTGACGCAGTACCTGATAGACGAAGTCGGATGGCGCATGGCATGGATCATACTGGCCTCTATTGGAGTAGCCGTAATCGTGCCGCTTGGGGCCATATTCATCCGGCGTCAGCCCGAGGATATGGGACTGCTCCCTGACGGCGACATAGACCCGAACTCGGTGGAGCATGGCTCCGGCGCTCCGGGATCTGCTTCGCTGGAAGTCTCGTGGACCGTGTCCGAGGCCATGCGAACGACAACGCTGTGGAGGCTGGTAATAGTATTCAGCGCGGTCTCCCTTGCCACCGGCACGGTCGCGCTGCACCGGATAGCGGACTTCATGGACAAGGGGTTCAATCCCACGCTGATTTCGTTCGCCACAGCGTTCGACGCCGTTTGCGCGGGCGCGGCGACCTTCACGTTCGGGATGCTGGTCAGGCACATCCCGGTACGCATCCTGGGAGCGACCGGCTTCATGATGCTTGCGACCGCGAGCGTCATGACGATCTACGCCTTCAACGACACGATCATGTTCACGTCCATGGCGGTATTCGGACTGGGAATCGGCGGCATGATGTTCCTGCAGAACTTCATCTGGGCCGACTACTTCGGACGCGAGAGCGTGGGCAGCATACGCGGCCTGGTAAACCCGATCAACCTGGTGGTTGGCGGACTCGGCGCGCCCGCAGCGGGCTACGTCCGCGACATCACCGGCACATACGACCCCGCGTGGTGGGTTGGCGTAGCGTTCATGGTCTTCGCCGCGCTCCTCACCCTCGCCACCCCCGCCCCGAAGAAGCCGGTAGAGAGCGAGGCCATGCCGGTTTCACAGCCCGTTGGCGAGCCGCGAGAGTAATGCCGGAAGTCAGGTTAGCTGCCGAGCCGCGCCTCAGTCCACGAAGAACGCTCGTAGCTCTCGTATCAGGAAGTCCGGGTTGTCGCCAGTGATTCCGTGCCCGGAGTCCGGCACGTCCACCCATGTCATAGAGGGCTGCGCCTCGATCATCCGACCTTTGATTTCGTCTGACAGGAAGTCACTCTCGCCGCCCTTCATCTCCATGATAGGGCAGGTGATCTTTCCCCACTGCTCCCACAGGTAGGGGACCTCCCTCACGCCGAAACTGCCGTTTATCCAGAACATATCCGGGTCGGACTTGGCGACGTACTTGCCCGCGTAGTTCAGGCGAAGGCCATGCTCGGCCTGGTTGCGATAGTAGTCCTCTCCCGGCCTCGGATTGCCCTGGAGTTGGATATCCACGTACTCCTCGATGCTTCGGTATCCGAGCAGGCGCTTGTTCATGCCGGATATCTGGTTGCGGGCCGACGCGACGCTCATCTCGGGGCCGTAGTCGAGGCACACGAAGTGCTTCAGGTGGTCCGAGCGGTCGCCCGCGTAGGCGATTCCGTTCCGCGCCCCCAGCGACGCGCCCACGTAGTCGCACGGAGCGATCCCGACCTTTTCGACGAACACCGCAAGGTCGCGCGCGAAGTCCGCCACCGCGTAGCCCTCCCAGGTATGGGACGAGTCCCCGTGCCCGCGCTGGTCAATCGAGATGACGCGGAACTCATCGCGCAACTCGCGCGCGATGTGGTCCCAGTTGTGCGCGTTGCCTCCCTGCCCGTGAACGAGCAGCAAGTTGCGGTTGGAAGGCCCTCCCCAGTCCAGGTAGTGGATGTTGAGGCCGTTGACTTCTACGTTGTGGTCGGTGGGTACGATGTCAGTCATGGATTCTTCTCCCGTGTATAATTCACCCCTGTACAATAACACGCAGCCGCCGTGGAAAGCCGCCTTTTCCGCAGCGCCGCTTCACGACATCTCAGGCGCACCCCAGACGATCACCAGCTTAAGCGGGTCGTCCCCGGCGCTTCTGAATCCGTGGTCAACTCCGGGAGGGGCCATGACGGCGTCGCCGGGTCCGACCGTAACTTCGTCGTCTCCCATCCACATTATCCCCTCGCCGGCGATGAAATAGTAGAACTCCTCCAGCGTATTGTCCCCCTCGTGGACATGGGAGCCTTCGCTCGCTCCGGGAGGCAGTTCCCATACCTCGATTGTTACCGGCAGGCGAGTGGCCTCACGGAAGAATCTGCTGCGCGTTACCACTCCTTCACCTTCGTGAAGCGCGGGAGTCTTGATGACGTCTTCAGTGTCGTCTTGCTTCCATTGCATTTTGAGTTCTCCTGCTATCTATGTACTATCGTCAAAGCGTTCAAGAATGTCGTCTCTGGTCAGCCGTTTATCCTATGACACACGAATCGGGTGGGATACAGGCTGGTTGAACAGGTAGCCCTTTTCGTTGAAGGGAACGCTGTCCGGCTGCGTGTCGCCCGCGACGTCGGTGGCGCGGGTCATTATATAGCGCTCTCCCGGCTCGGCGTCCCAGACGAATTCAAACCGCGCCCAGGAGTAGTCCTTCTGACCGTCCGACAGCGCCGCGTCGTTCCAGGTTAGCCCGGAGTCGGCGCTCCACTCCACGCGCTCAATCGCTCTCAGAGGGGAGTGGGCGTAACCGTTTATGCGATGACGCCCGGACGCCAATTCAGCCGGCCAGGGCAGCGCGAGAGCGCTCTTGATGACCTGCATGGTCACCGGACTGCCCTTTGATTCGCCCTCCGGGGGATAATCCTCGCCTATCAGCGTGTATGAAGTAGTGTTGTTTCGTGTCCACATCTGTTCGGAGGATACTACAACACGCCCAAGCCACTTGATGTTCGCGCTGCCCACCCAGCCCGGCGCGATTACGCGCAGGGGAAAGCCGTGATCCCTGGGCAGTATCTCCCCGTTGAGAGCGTAGGCCAGCAGGGTATCCGGGCGCATTGCCTTTTCCACCGGCATAACGTAGCGAAACCCTTCCTCCGGCGACTTTTCGTCCAGCCCAACCAGCAGAACGCTGACCGCGCTGGCATGGATGCCGGCCAAGGTGAGTACGTCTCGCATTTCGGCTCCCACCCATTCGCCGTTGCTAACGCCGCCCGTCATCCACTGGGTGCCGGACGCCTTCCGCCCTTTCAGCAAGCCGAACATGGCGCGGTGATTTCCGGCGCACTCCAGGTATGAAGTCATTGCGCGGCTTGGCAGGCTTCTGATGTCGTCGTAAGTTAGTTCCATCGGCTCATCCACAGCGTCCCCTTCCACGGAGAGCCGCCAGTCGGAAGCGTTCAGGTCAAGGCTCACTGAGTTGTTTCGCACGAAGAAAAGGCGGTTGGGCGTGATGAGTCCCTGCATATTCTCAAGCCGGGCTTCGAGGCTTCTCTTGTCCTCGTGAACGAAGAACGGGGTGGTTTCCTTGAACCAGGGTGAGGCTGCGGACGCGCTGGAACTCGTCTGGCCGGGCGCCGGTTCGGACGTCCCGATTGGCGAGTCCGCGCCTGTACAGGCCGCGATAACCGCCGCTGCGCCGCCCGCTATCATCAGACGCAGGAATTGGCGGCGGTCCACCCCGCGCGCGCTGACGAACCGCCACAGCGATTCTTCGTCCCATCGCGCGGCCGGAGGTTCAGGCTGGCTCGCTCTCATCTCTGTCTCCTATCTCAGTCCTCCGCCAGGCGATCCAGGAGTCGGATGCCTATGTCGGCGGCCCAGCCCATGAGGGTGGGGTTGATCCACTCTATGTCGTCCCGGGGGGAGTTTATGCGGGACAGGTCGTCGGCGAGGACGAAGATGACGGGAATGCCGGCTTCGTGGAAGGGCGTGTGGTCGCTGCCCACTCCTTCGGGCAGTCCGGCGTCCGCCGATTTCGCGCCTATGTCCGCCGCGATGTCCGTTGCATAGTCTATGAGTTCTCGGCTGCCGATGAAGTCCAGGCGTTCGCCCGATCCCGGCACGTCGAAGTTCAGCATAGCGATGACGCTTTCTATGTCCCGCTCGGTGAGGGTGTCAACGTAGTGTCGGCTGCCGAACAGCCCTATCTCCTCGGAGCCGAAGAGGACGAACCTGAGGGTGAATGGGTACTCGGTGTCCGCGGTGAGTTCGGCCATCGTCATTACTACGGACAGGCCGGAGCCGTTATCGTTCGCGCCCTGGGTATCGGGGGTGGTGTCGTAGTGCGCCCCGACGATTACCGTTCCGCCGGATTCTGAGTTGCCCGGCTTCTCCGCTATGACGTTCCTGGAGGGCAGAGGGCGGGTTCCCACGGACACCTCGGCGGTTATGTCGGTTTCATCCATAAGCGCCAGCAAATCCAGTCCGTCCGCCCTAGTCAGCGATACGGCGGGTATATTGGATTGGGAGCGCAATGCGCCCCTGAAATTCCCTTCCTGATTGTTGAAGACGATGGCGGCGCCCGCGCCCGCGTTGGCTACGCGAGTGACCTTTTCTTCAAATGTGATGTTGCCGCGTTCTATCAGTGCGATCTTTCCATCCAGCCCCCCGCCGGGAATGTCTTCCTCGAAAGCCTTCCCTGCGTCGGCGAGGGTACCCGTACCGGTCCCCTCGATAGAACCCCATATCGGCAGCGTCTCAATCGCATCGGAATCGGCGTCGGGCGCTCGTGCAAGTCTCACTTCCGCGAATGGCCTGGTGGCCTCGAAATCCTGGATGTAAACGTCGTACCCCAGATCCTCCAGCTCGTTTCTGAGGAAGTGGGCGGCTGCGAGTTCCTCGTCGGTCGCGCTCTCCCTAGGGCTGAATTCGGCGGTGATACGCTCCAGGAAGGCGAAGGTCTTCTCATCGAGGAGGGTATCCGTCGTTTGCGCCGGAGGCGCCGGGACGGCGATTGCCGTCGGCGTTGGCGGAATCGGCGCGGGGGTAGGAGAAGGCGGGACAGCGGTTGCCGTGGGCGTTGGGGGAACAGGCGTTGGAGACGGCGGGAGAGGCGTGGCGGTCTGTGTGGGCGCCGTAATGGTCGTGGGCGAGGCGGACATGGATTCCTGCGCCTGTCCTCCGCACGCAACCAGGATGAGGGCCGCCAGTATAAGCGGCGGCAGTGCAAGTCGAGGCTTCCGCATCAATTAGCTGTCTCCTGGATACTCGGGTTGACAACCGCAAGTGGCGTAGATAGGCTTTTCGTATCATAACAAAGACTCAGGGGCGCCTGGATATGGCTTCCACAGTAGAGGAACGGGTCAGCAGGCTAGAGAGCGTGTATGATCGCGTCGCCACCAAGTATGACTTGGAAGAACTTAAGGCCGCGAACAAAGCGGACCTCGGGGAGTTTCGGGTCGAAACTAAGGCGGAAATGGCGAAACTGGCGACCAAGAACGAAGTGAACCGGTTGCGCTCGGACATAGCTCCGCTCAAGGCCGCTCATGCTAGGAACGCGGCCATGGAGCAGGCCGACTTCATAGCGGAAGACATGGGATTCGAGTTGAGGCGCGTTCTCAGTCGCCAGGACATCAAGTGGCTGCTCAAAGGCCAGGATGTGTCCGACATATCACGCGCCGCCATCAGGAGCTTTCGCCTGGCGGACCTGATTATGGAGGTCGTGGACGAGAGAGGGCAATGCTCATACATCGCGGCTGAAATATCCTTTACGGCGGACAGCAGAGACACCACGCGGGCTATCCGAAACGCCGAATTCCTGAGCAGGTTCACCGGCTGGCCGGCCAGGGCCGCCATAGCCGGGGTACGCAGGGACAATGAGATAGTTGGCGTCGAATCGTCCCTGGTCTATTGGTATGAACTCGACAAGGCCAGCCTGGAAGTGGAATAACCACATAGACAACATTGCCCGTTCGATCCATCGCTCCCCGTCCGGCCGCCAATTTCCGTAAATCGCCCTTCCTACTCCGGTGTTTGGGACCGGGACTCATCGGAATGCCTGGAGAACGCCGATCCTGTCCGAGGGCCAGTAGCTGACCCACCCCCTCCCAACGACGTGTTCGTCGGACAGGAAACCCCAGTCGCGCGAGTCGCTGGAGGAGCGTCGGTTGTCTCCCAGGACGTAATAGGAGTTTTCAGGAACTTCCACGGGATCGTAGGTACGCCTGTCCTTGTTCACTACGTAAGGCTCTTCTATGGATTCGCCGTTTCGGATGACCTGTCCCGACTGAATCTCAATCGTGTCGCCCGGTATCCCGACGACCCGCTTCACCAGGTCGCGGGACTGGTCTGTGGGGAAGTTGAAGATGATGATCTCGCCGTGTCTGGGCGGGTGAAAGGTGTACAGCGATCCCGCTTCGCCCGACGGCTGAATGAACGGCAGGAAGCCGGCTAGGGTGTCCATCGAGACGCTTGAGTAGATTATCTTGTTGGCGATGATGTATTGCCCCTCGGTAAGGGTCGGGACCATGCTCGACCCTTCTACCCTGAAGTTCTGAACGCTGAGGTGCAAGGCCAGAAACACCGCCAAAGAGAGCAGGACAGTCTCTATGAGTTCCCGTATGAATTCCCGCAAACGGACACCACCCTCCGGACAAGATTTGCGTTTATTATATAGCAGGGTCTTCAGGTTATCGGTAGGGTCTTTCAGTTTTTAGTATTAAGTTGTCGGTTCTTAGAAGACATGAGCGCCCACAAGGGACGCGGGGTCTTTTCATTATCATACGGGAATGGAAACGCTGGTATTGGAAATTCGAGTCATTCGCAGAAGGAGGAAAGAGATGGATACGAGAAACCGGACTATGATGGCGGCGGTTGTCGTGATGGCTGTCGCAATGTCGCTGGCGGCGGCCTGTGAGTTCGAGGGCGGGCCTGCCCGCGAACCGGCGCAGATCAGCGCGGCTGGGTTGTCGGCCGGCGACGCGGCTCTCTTTGGGATAGCGCAGGGAGCTCAGCAGAGGACGACGCTGGCGCTGGCCTCGGACGGGCAAGGCGAGATTCACGTCACCGGACAGGGCAAGGTTTCCGTCGAGCCGGACCTGGCGATACTAAACCTGGGTGTGGAGACGATGAAGCCCACCGTGTCTGAAGCGAGGGAAGAGGCGGCGACGGCTATGGCCGCGGTCATGGACGCGCTGAAGAACGCGGGCGTGGAAGACAAGGATATCCAGACGCGCCGGTTCAACATCCGGGCCGAGCGCGATTGGCAGGAGGTGACCGAGAACGGCGTTCGCACCAGCAAGTCGGTCCTGGTCGGATACAGGGTGAACAACAGCCTGACGGTGAAGGCGCGCGACCTGGACAACCTGGATGTCTTGATTGACAGCGCGGTGGAGGCGGGGGGAGACTCGATTCGCTTCGACGGCCTGCAATTCACCGCCGAGGACCTCTCCCCGGTGATGACGGAACTTCGCGAAGACGCGGTGAACGACGCCAAGAGCAAGGCTCAGCACTTCGCGGACCTGACTGAAGTGGGTTTGGGCGAACTGATCTTCATATCCGACGGAACCGTTGCCAGTCCCCTGTATCGTAGCGAATCCTTCGGTTATGCGCCGGCGCCGGCAGCGCGCGCGTTTGATACGGCATCAAGCGTCAGCGGCGGCGAGCTGGAGGTAACCATGTCCGTACAGACGGTATTCGCGATAGAGTAGCGGGCTAAGTAGCAGACGGGGACGGAGGCGGCGCTTGTCTTCGTCCCTGCGCGCGGGGTCTTGGTTCATCCCATGACGCCTCACTTTGACCCTCTTGAATACCGGATAATACTTTAAGGTCGAAGGCTTCCTCGGCTAGGATTGTTTCACCAATAGTCCAGAGTAAGGCGGAAGATCATGATACTGAGTGACCGGTCTATCAAAGAGCGCATGGCTGAAAGGGGGATCGTCATTGATCCGCTCGGGCCTAACGCTGTCCAGCCCGCGAGCGTGGATATCCGGCTCGACAGGGAGGTGCTCATCTTTCGCAATAGCTGGCGGACGCACATAGACGTGATGCAGCCCGCGGACGACGTGGTGGAGCGTGTCAAGATCGAGGAAGAGCGTCCTTTCATCCTCCATCCGGGGCAGTTCGCGCTGGGCAGCACGCTGGAGACGGTCACGATTCCCGATGACATAGTGGCCAGGATAGAGGGCAAGAGCTCGCTGGCCCGGTACGGCCTGCTCATCCACTCCACCGCCGGGTTCGTGGATCCGGGATGGACGGGCAAGCTGACGCTGGAGTTCTCGAACGTGGGAATTCTGGGAATCACGCTGCGCTACGGCATGAAGATAGGCCACATATCGTTCACTCAGCTTTCGACTCCCGCGGACTATCCATACGGCTCCGGCGAACTCGGAAGCAAGTACCAGGGACAGGACGGCCCCGCCGCCTCGCGTTACTACATGGAGTACCAGTTGCCGATGAACGGCTCCGAGAACGCTCCCCGGCAATAACGTCTATCGTCGCCAGAGCGAGGCTTCGATACGTTCCGCGGCCGTGTAGGGATCGAGGTTGCCGGACCTCACCTCTCCCACTGTTGTCTTCAGCGCTCGGTCTTCCGACATGGCTCGCTCGATTTCGGCTGAGACGGAGGATGTAACCAGACGAGTCACCTCGGCGATTGTCTGTCGCTCGCGGCGCTCTGCCAGCCGACCGGATTCTCTCATGTCCTGGAGAAGACGGCGGGTCTCCTCATAGAGATCGGGGACGCCCCGGCCCAGGTGCGCCTGCGTCATGAGCAGGCGCGGCTTCAACTCGTTCGGACGCGGGTCGAGTGAGAGCATTGCCCTCAGCGCGGAGGCCATCTGTCCCGCGCCGTCGCGGTCGGCCTTGTTCACCACGAATATGTCGGCTATCTCCAGCAGCCCTGCCTTCATCGCCTGCACCGTGTCGCCCGCCTCCGGCACCAGGACGACCGTAACGATGTCGGCGACTCCCAGGATGTCGAGTTCGGTCTGTCCCACCCCGACGGTTTCCACCAGTATGATCTCCTTGCCAATCGCGTCCAGAAGATTCACGCCTGCCCTGCATACGGCGGCGAGCCCTCCATGCGCCCCCCTGGTGGCGACGCTGCGTATGAAGACCTCAGGGTCCAGGTAGTGGTCGCGCATCCGAATGCGGTCGCCGAGCACCGAGCCTCCGCTGAAAGGGCTTGTGGGGTCAACGGCCAGCACGCCGACGCTCCTGCCGTCCTCCCGCGCTATGTGAACGAGACGGTCAACGATGGTGCTCTTTCCTGCGCCGGGAGGGCCGGTTATGCCCACGACCTCGGCGTTTCCGGCGCTCGGATGGGCGAGCCGCATCACGTGGCGCAGCGCGGAATCGTCGTTCTCGATGAGGGTGAACAGACGCGCAAGCGCGCGCCTGTCGGCGTCGAGGGCGCGGTCGAAGAGGCCGGAGAGTTTGTCGGAAGTCACGATCTTGGAGTATCGAGATTGAAGAGAGCGGCTTTGTTCAGGAGTTCCGGGAGGCATACTCTGAATCGTCCGCCTCTATACGGTTGACGCGCAGGGTATTGGGTCTGCGACCGACGGTATCCACGACCACTATGCTGAGTCCGTCGTGGTGGACCGTGTCGCCCTGCACCGGCACCTTGCCAAGCTGGTCGAACACCAGCCCCCCGATAGTGTCGAAACCGTCCGCGGTGATGTTGATGCCGAGCGACTCGTTCAATTCGTCAATCGGCAGCCGTGCGTCCACGAGAAACTCTGAGCTTCCTATACTGCGTATGACGGGCTCCTCGGCGTCGAATTCGTCCTGGATCTCTCCGACTATCTCCTCCAGCAGGTCCTCGATGGTCACTATGCCGGACACGCCTCCGTACTCGTCCACTACGATAGCCAGATGCACCCGCCTCTCCTGGAACTCTCCGAGCAGTTCTTCGAGACTCTTGGATTCCGGCACGAAGAGCGGCAGGCGCACTACCTCTTTGGCCGTCACGACGGACGGGTCGCGTCCGCTCGCAATCTGCCGGAGGACGTCTTTGGCGTGGGCCACGCCCTCTATGTGATCCAGGTCGCCCTCGAACACCGGCATACGGCTGTGGCCGGCTTTGTTCATTGACTCGGCGAGCGCTTCCAGGGTGGTCCCGGCTTCCACGGCCGCGATGTCCACCCGCGGCACCATTATCTCCCGCGCCACGGTCTGGTCGAGCTGTACGACTCCGCGTATCATTCTGACTTCATGCTCGTCCAGGGGGTTGCTGTCGGTGTCCACGGACAGCGCGATGTCGAGAGACGACTCCAACTCCGAATCCGTACGGTTCAGCAGCGCGTCGTGAATCAGCAGCGCCGGTCTGAGAGGATATGACAGCGCCCAGGCGACTCTGGGCATGACCGAGCGCAGCGGGTTGGAGTAACGCGCTCCGACGAAGCGGGCGATGAGTATGACGCCGCCTAGCCCAAGCAGGGCGACAATCGCCACAAGGGTCAATATGCCCCATCGCGCGCCCCACACGGTGATCGAAAGCGAAGCCGCGCCGACCAGCGCAGCGCCGAAAGCTATCATCCCTGTCAGTTTGAGGGGAGCGATTTGGCCGCCCGGAAGGTCCGCTATCAGATCGAGGGGGTCGTGTTTCCCCGCGTCTCCGTTCGCGAGATGGTAAGCCGCGGACTGAATCCTGGAGGCGATGGCGGCAGACCCCGCCTCGGCAATCGCAAGAATCAGTACTGAAATCGCCAGGATAAGCGCTGGTAACGTACTATCGCTCTCCAATTCAGGGCTCCACTATCGAGCGGCGTTCCGCCCGGGAGAACCGGAGTCTTTGCCGGTTTTCCCGGACCTGATCCGAGCGGGCGCGCCGATTGCTCCCGAGTCGGATGGAACGTCCTTGTTTATAACTGACCCCGTACCGGTGTAAGACCGGTCGCCTATCGTAACCGGCGCGACCATCATCGTGTCGCAGCCTATGAATACATCGTCCCCGATAACCGTTCGATTCTTATTCTCTCCGTCGTAGTTGCAGGTGATAGAGCCAGCGCCTATGTTGACGTTGGCCCCGACTTCCGCGTCCCCTATGTAGCTGAAGTGTCCCGACTTAGTGGCGCGTCCGATCCTGCTGTTCTTTATCTCGCCGAAGTTGCCGATGCGGACCTCCGATTCGAGGTAGGCCCCTGGACGCAGGTGGCTGAACGGCCCGACCTGGACGTCCGACTCGATGACCGCTTGCTCTACTACGGAGGACACTATCCGGCACTGGTCGCCGATCTGAGAGTCCACGATTACCGAGTTCGGGCCGATTTCGCAGTCTTCTCCGATGATGGCGCCGCCCCTGACGTGGGTGTTCGGCAGAACGACGCTGTCAATGCCGATGCGCGCGTCATGGTCTATGTAAACCGACTCGGGGTCGGGCATGGTAACGCCTTCCATCATCCAGTATCGGCGTATTCTGTCCCTCATCATGGACTCGGCGCGGGACAGTTCCGCCCTGGTGTTGACGCCCAGCGCCTCGGCGCCGTCTTCGACGGTCACCGAAGCCACCTCACGCCCCTGGCTCGCGGCAACTTCTACCAGGTCGGTGAGGAAAATCTCTCCGGTAGTTGAACGTTTCAGGCGCGGCAGATTGTCCCACAGCCAGGATGTCCTGAAACAGTACGTACCCACGTTTATCTCATTTATGCTCAGGGTTTCGGGATCGGCCTCTCTGTGTTCGACGACCGCGGTTATCCCGCCGCCGGAGTCCCTCACAACGCGGCCCAGTCCGTCAGGATCGGTCAGGCTGGAAGTGAGCATGGTGAGCGGCGCTTCCGAGGCGAGGTGCGTCTTGGTGAGTTCGATCAGGGTCTGCGGTCTGAGGAGCGGGGTATCGCCCGCCATGACCACGATGTTGCCGCAGTCGGGGATGACACCCTGAGCCTGCGCCAGCGCGTGTCCCGTGCCAAGCCGCTCTTCCTGGACCGCGTACAGGCAGCCGCTTCCCAACGCCTCTCTGACGGCGTCGGATTCCCCGGACACGACGATTACGTGGGGTCCCAACCCCGCGGCCGCGGCCGTTTCGGTGATGATCCGCAGCATCGGTTTGCCGCAAACAGGGTGCAGTACCTTGGGCTTCCTGGACTTCATCCTCGTGCCTTTGCCTGCGGCCAGAATCACGGCGGGGAAAGTCGCGGAGCCAAAGGGGGGACTGCCCGGGGATAACATTCCCGGCGCGAAGTCGCTGGTGCGTCTATCAGATGAGTCGTCCAATATGAATCATGCTAACAAAGGCGCTTTTTAGTGTCAATCGCATAGCAAGCGGCGTGTTGGGAGGATAGTCGCCATATTCAGTGCATTACCAGGCCGCCGTCCACGTTGAACGCCTGGCCCGTGATGTTGCGCGAACCCGGGCCGGCCAGGAACGCCGCCATTTCGGCTATGTCTTCAGGCTCGTTCGCTCGACCGATTGGGATTGTAGCGTTTCGCTGCTCTTCCAGCTCATCCAGGGGGATGCCAAGTTCCTGTGAGCGCTGGACCGCCGTAGCCCGGGACATCTCCGTAAGGGTCCGGCCAGGGCAGATAGCGTTCACGTTGATGTCGTATCCTCCAAGCTGGTGGGCCGCTATCTGCGTCATGGCGAGCGCCGCGCCTTTGCTGGCGGCGTAGGCCGCGTTGGAAGTGCCCGAATAGCCCTTGCCCGCGATTGACGCGATGTTGATGATTCTGCCTCCGCGTCCGGAGTCAATCATCTCCCGCGCGACTCGCTGAAGGCAGAAGAATGCGCCCCTGGCGTTGACGCGGTGGATTCTGTCCCAGTCTTCCACGGTCAAGTCCATGATGTCCGCGTGGCGGGTAACTCCGGCATTGTTCACCAGTATGTCTATGCGACCGAAAGCGTTCAACGCCTCGATGACAACGCGGTCTATGTCTTCAATATCGCCTATGTCGGCCTCGACCGCGATGGCTTCATAACCGAGTTCTCTGATGTCAATGCCAGTCTGTTCGAGCAGCCTGCCGTTTATGTCGGTGGCTACTACGCTTGCGCCTTCACTGGCAAGTCTTATTGCGATGGCCCTGCCCATTCCCCGCGCCGCGCCCGTAACCAGCGCGACTTTGTCATTGAGAGACATTTAGATTCCTCCGAAGTTGCTAGGCTGTCGCGGCCACCGGTTCATGGGCCTTCAGGAAGCGCAGGGCGTGGTCCACCACCTCGTCTATACGCTCCTGCGTATCCTTCCAGGGATAGATGGTCACCTCGGAGTTCGGGGCTAGATTAGCGACCTCCATAGCGCACTCGTATGGATGCGCCGGCACGTCGTCGGGCGCTATCAGCAGCGGCGTCTGTAGGGCGCGCACGAAATCGCGTGAGACGGTGAAGACGAAATCGGCGCGGCTGGTGTACATACTGGTCAGGAAGTCGTGGACCATATCCGTCGTGACATCGGGGCGCTTCTCGCAAAGAGGCGGCCCCCAACGCGCCGTGTTGTTCTGGTAGAAGATGTCCGGCGCGTCCGGGTTGAACCCGCTGGGCTGCATCAGCGCCGCCGCCACGACGCGCTCCGGGGCCAGCCTGAACAGATTGTGAATCATCGGCCCGCCGATGCAGAAGCCCATGACCATGAACTCCTCGATGCCGAGATGGTCCATCAGTCCAAGCTGGTCCTCGGAATAGGCGTCCCAGGGACGGTCTATCTCCAGCGGGCCGCTGGACTGGCCGCCGTCAGCGTTGCGTAGGTCGGCGGCGATGCAGCGGAAGTCGTCTTTGTACGTCTCCATCGGATTGAAGGGCACCGCCGTCCGCAGGGACGCCACGGACGAATTAAGCCCGCCTCCCGAAATGATCATCAGCGGGAATCCCGAACCGACCTCTTCATAGTAGATACGTGTGGCTCCTCTTTCGTAAAACGGCATGGCGATTTTCCTCCATCAGCGAGTCGCAACGTGTCCAGGTCGCCCTCCCAGCCTATGCCTCGAAGCGCGCGAGCCTCATCAACAGACAGAGGTTCGACAGCTGGTGTCCGCAGCGCGAAGTTGATTGCCTGGCGCTTGGTGGTAAAACCATAGCGCCGCATCACCTCCGCGCAGGCTTCATCGTCAATGTTCACATTGGCGCGTACCATACACTTACAATACACCAAGCCGAGGAAAATAGGTAGCGATGCGGTATATCGGATGCTGTACCAATTTAGTCGGCGTTGCCTGTGGCGAGGAAATTCCCTTCCCCCTTGATGGGGGAAGGCTAGGATGGGGGTGACTCCCCTACCGACCAAACTGATACAGGTTCGAGTGTCAGGAACGCTCTTGACTCGGGGAAGTGTGAATCGTAATCTGGACACGGCAGGAGTTCCTAGGTTTCGGTTTGGTTCATACTCAAAACCTTATCAGGTTCTCCTGCTGTTTTCTTCTACCACCGTCTATGGGACGGTTACGACCTCTTGGGATACTGGCTAAATCGCTTCCCAGTCCCGCAGCACCTCGTGGGCCGCGTTATGGCCCGGCGCGCCCGTCACCTCTCCGCCCGGATGAGCGCCCGCCCCGCACAGGTAGAGGTTCTCTATCGGCGTCCTGTATCCGTCGAACATACCGCTCGGCCTGTTGGAGAATATCTGCGCCGAGGTGATGTCCAGGTGGCGTATGTTGCCGTCAGTCAGTCCGACTCGCTCTTCGAGTTCCACGGGGGTGAAAAGCTCCCAGTCCCTGACCGACTTTCGGAAGTTGGGCGCGTACTCCCCGATGATGTCTATCAACTGCTCCCCCGTTTGTTCGCGCAGGTCGTCCCAAGTTCCTTCCTTCGGCCTCACCGGGGCGTAAAGCACCCAGATGGACATGACGTGCTTGCCCTCCGGCGTCAGCGACTTGTCCAGCACGGACGGAATCTGTATGTGCATCACTGGCGATGATGAGGGCCTGCCCGCGCGAGCGTCGTCCGCGCTCTGCTGGAAGTATTCGACCGACGGGCATATACGCACCTGCACCAGGAAGTTCTCATCGTACCTGTCGCCCAGGTAGTGGGTGAAGTCGGGCAGTTCGTCCAGCGCGGCGTGGAACTTCAGGTAGGACACGTCCGTCTTCAGCCTGCGGATACCCCGAACGACCTCGGGCGCGACGTCGTTCTCGTCCACCAGCGACAGGAAGGTGCGCTTCGGATCGGCGTTGGACAGCACCGCGTCCGCCTCTATCCGCTCCCCGTCCGCGAGTTCCACCCCGACCGCTCTTCCATCCCGCACCAGTATCCGCTCCACGGCGGCGTTCACGCGGATCTCCGCTCCGAGCGACTCCGCCGCCCGCGCCATCGCCTGCGTAATGCCGCCCATTCCGCCGTGCGGTATGCCGAAGTTGCGGTCCTCGGTGAACATATCGGTGTCGTTGTAGGCGACGGACAATATCGAGCCAGGCGCGCGCGTGTCGCCCGCGTCCTCGGCGTCTATGAACACCGCCCGCACTTCGGGAGACTCGAAATGCTCCTCCACGAGATCGCGCATATTTCCGGTCAGCATTCGCTCCCACACGGCCTCGTCGCGTGTTCCGCGCACGTCGTCGAAAACCTGCGCCAGCGTCGGCGGACTCTCAAGGAAGTAGCGGTGCAGTATGGTCGCCGCCCTTGCCATGAAGTCCTGGAAGCGCCCGTAGCCTTCCACGTCGCGCGGGGACAGCCGCTTCAGTTCCTCGACGTTGCTCCGCTCGTCGTGCCAGCGCAGCATATAGTTGCCGTTCGGAAACGGCTGGAAGCGATAGGGATTCACCGGATGTATGGCGAGGCCGTGCTTTCGCAGTTCCAGGTCGTCTATCACCTTGCCCTGCAGCATATGGCAGATGTAGGAGCAGGATGACACGCGGAAGCCAGGGAACAGCTCCTCGGTAATGCAGGCGCCGCCTACGAAGTCGCGCCGTTCCAATACCAGAACGCGCCCGCCCGCCTTCGCCAGGTAGTTGGCCGCGACCAGCCCGTTGTGTCCCGCGCCCACGATGATCGCTGAATACGACATGGAAATCCCCTTTGATGATTAGGTTTCGTAGCGTTCGTCTTCGCGTAGTCTTCGTATGTGAACTTCGCCTTGGCCTTTGATATGACCATGTTGTCCTCCGTTTGCCTGTCGCGTCTCTATTATAGACCAATCCCTTTGCAAAGTCGGCGGACGAAACCGCGAGCTCCCTGATACGTATAGTTTTCAGAATTGACATTTATGTCACATTATGATACTAAGTATCATAATGTCCATCTTCACAGATGTTCAAATTGCCTTGTATAGTGCGTCATACGTATAGCATTCAAAGTTGATACGCAAGTCATTATATGATACTAAATATCATATAATAATCCTGATTCACACTACTAGGCTCAATGCAAATGTCTTCAACTTGGTCATAACCGGTTCGAGTGAGATTGATAGCTAAGCAGGAGATAGAGGTAAGCTATGAAACGATCATCTACTTGTAAGAGTTCCCGAGTTGCGCTAGGCGTCATACTCGGGATGGCCAGCCTTCTGGCTTTTGTACTGGCGTGTGGAACCCAGGAGGATGATGCCCCCGCCGCTCCTCAACCCGCGCCCACAGTGGACGTTGCGGCGATTATCAACCAGACCATGCAGGCTATGCCTCAGCAAGAGGCGATGTCGCCGGCCGAAGTTGCAAAGGCTGTACAAGACGCTATGTCCGCGCAGCCTGGAGTTACCCAGGCGGACGTGGCTCAGGCCATCGCCGAAGCGCTTGAAGCAAGGCCCGGCGTTACCCAGACGGACGTAGTTCAGGCCATCGCCGAAGCGCTTGAAGCAAGGCCCGGCGTTACCCAGGCGGACGTGGCTGACGCCATTGCCAGCGCAATGGCGCGGCAGTCACGGCAGGAAGGTCTGACCGAGGCGGACATGACTCAGGCCATCGCCGAGGCGCTGGCCCAGCAGACTCCCAGCCTGACAGAGGCTGAGGTTGGCGCAGCCATTGCCAGGGCCATGGCAGAGCGGCCCAGCGTGACCCAGGACGACATCCAGTCTGCGGTCTCACAGGCAATGGAAGCGCAGCAGGGCATGATGCCTGAGCGCATGAGCACCACAATCACCGTCGCGCTCGCCAACGTAGGCTCCCCCCAGTTCCGAAACGAGAAGGGCCAGTGGCCGGACGTTTCGTTTCATGGATTTTTCGGATTCCAGGAGCCCCTTCTCGGCTGGACGCCGTCTGAGGACATCATGGGCGCCCCTCTAGTAAACAGCAACACGTGCGCGGCTCCTCTCGTCATTACCGGATGGGAGTGGGAATTGCCCGGTAAGGACGGATCATCTGTTGTAAAGCTCGACAGGGATATCGTCGGCATTGACGATCCGATGAAGTCAATTGACGACACCGCCTTATCGCTACCTGAGTCTGAGCGAGTCAATCCCGATGACGAGGGAATAGTCAGGCTGTTCATTCGGCCTGGAATCCGCTTCTACAGAGCCGGGGACGACGGCGAGCTAGTGGATATGCACGAGTTGACCGCCGAGGACGTTGCCTGGTCTATGAACGACGCGGGTTCGGACAACCCGAACTCCACACACTCGCATTCGTCACGGCTGTACGAGTTCTATCAGAAGTGGGAGGTCGAGGACACCTACGTGGTAGCTGCGCCAAACAGGGCGTTTGCCTCTGACAGCGTACAGACTGTCTCATCACAGTGCTGGGACTCAGTTTTCATGCAGTCCAAGACTTACCAGGACGAGTTGGTAGCCGCCGGCAATGAGTTCGGGACGTTTGGATTCCCGCACGGCTCAGGATCTTTCGTAGTCCACCAGTGGCGGCCAAATGAGCGCATTGACGCCGAGTCGAGGGTTGATCATTGGCGCGCGAACGCCGCTTATGACAATCTCGTGATCCTCCAGGCTAACGAGGCTCAGAGCCGGTCGGCTATGCTTCAGACCCGACTGGCCGACATAGCCACGGCGTCCATCCAGGACGTCGGAAGGCTGAATGCGGAAGGCTTCAGGTTCCACGACGGCCTGGACACCATCTACGGCCACTTCTTCTACTTCGCGGGCAACTACCATTCGTTCAAGGACCCGGAAACAGGGGGGCCGGCGCTGCGCGAAGGATTCAAGCCTTCGGCGAAGTACCCCTGGATCGGCGATCCCCGCCTTGAGTGCGCAGGCATAGACCGAACCGATCCCGCCATTCAGGACGTTCCCGGCGCGGGCTGCGACGCGCAAGGCTTCGACAACAAGGACACGGACAGGTTCGACTACAACACTCCGTCCATGGAATCCGCCAGGAAATTCAGGCTTGCCCTGATCTACGCCATTGACCGCGAGCTGATCGCGGACGCGGTCACCGGCGGTTATGGCGGCGCGGTTTACGCCGGCTGGTACCCAGGCACTCGTTTCCACCAGCTTCACCCCGAGTACAAGGACAAGTGGGCATACCCGTTCGACCCGGAGAAGGCGCGGCAACTTCTGAAGGAGTCCGGCGTTAGCGAAGGCTTCGAGTTTGAGTTCTGGTGCTCGCAGGGCAACAACACCTCGCTTGAGGTATGCGAAGCCACCATCGGTCAGTGGAGAGAGCACTTGGGTCTCAGGCCATACATTGACAGCCAGCAGTACTCCGCCCGCAGGCCCGCCATGCTGGGTCGCCAGATTCATGTGCCGTGGATGGTCCAGTGGGGCCCCAATAGAAAGGAGGGGCGCGTAAGAGACGTTGGCGGCACGCTGCCGGGATGCTGCCTCTGGCCTATTCCCTCCGGCGGCTTCAACCCTGGCATCGAGGACAACCTGCACTACGACTACCGGGAGGCGACGCGCGTATTGCCGAAGGGGTCTCCTGAGCAGTTGGCGGTGCGTGAAGAGATGATTGACTGGGCGCACCACTCGGGTATGGCGGGCGGCGTGGTCGAAGTTCCAGTGCTGGTAGGGTTCAACTCCGAAACAATCCAGAGTTGGGATCTGAAGCCTTGGGATCTCGTGAATTCGTTCGAAACCGTGCTGCCGACCGGCAGGTAGATTCCCGCCAAGAGGCGCGGCGCGGCCTGACAGGTTGATAGTATCGCCGCCCGGGCAGAAAGACCCGGGCGGCGATTGAGTTGTCCGCGTCCATTATAGCCGCTACGGTCGGGAGCGCATGGTATGAAAGTCTTCATAATACGGCGACTTATCTTCGTCGTCATAGCGGTAATCGCCTCGACTCTCATAGTTTTCGCTCTTTCCCGCTTCTCCGGGGGAGATCCTCGTTCCTTGATGCTCAACGTCGGCTACGCTTCGTCGCCTGAGATATGGGAAGCGTGGGGCGAGAGGCTTCACCTGGATAAACCGCTCGTCCACCAATACTTCATCTGGCTCTGGAACCTGGTCGTCCATCAAGACTTCGGACTCTCGCTAAAGACGGGCCAGCCCGCGAACCAGATGATCATGCAGTTCGCGCCGGCCAGCCTTCAACTCGGGTTTTGCGCCGCCCTGTTCGTACTGATTACCGGCATTCCCCTCGGAGTTCTCTCTGCCGTGAAGCGCGGCTCGATTTGGGACATCATCGCCAGGACTTTCGCGCTCTTCGGCCAGGCGTTGCCGCCGTTCTGGCTTGGCATCATGCTCATCCTGCTATTCGCGGTAAACCTGGATTGGCTTCCCGCCGGAACCAGGGGACACGGAGTTGATTGGCCGGAGCGGCTTAAGTTCTACGTCATGCCGACTGTCACCCTGGGGTGGCTGGCGTCGGCGACTGTGCTTCGACTGGTGCGGTCTTCCATGTTGGAGGTGCTAGACTCCGAGTTCGTGAAACTGGCTCGCGCCAAAGGCGTGGGATCTACCGCCGTAGTGTGGAAGCACGCCTTTCGCAACGCTTTGATTCCCCCACTGACCGTCTCCGTGCTGATTCTCGCGGGATTTGTCAGCGGCGCTGTCGTCACTGAGGCCGTGTTCTCATGGCCGGGCTTGGGATTCATGGTGTACCAGGCGGTCCTGAACATTGATTTTCCAGTGGTAACCGCCGCGGTGCTGGCGCTGACCCTGTTAATAGTCGGGGCGCTGTTCGCACTCGACATACTTTACGCGCTCATAGATCCCAGAATCCGATACACGTGAGGGGCGCTTAGTTGACCAATAAGGCCAGGCGGCGCGCCGTTTCCGAACTTGTGGAACCCGGGAAATCAACCCGGCTCAGGGATACCCTGTATGTTCTCCGCAGGTGGCCCCTGATACCGTTCTTCATTCTCGCGGCGCTCGTCATCTGCGCGATCTTCGCCCCCCTTATCGCGCCTCACGACCCAGTGGAGGACCAGCTTCGAGCGGTTCTCGCTTCTCCGGCGTGGTATCCGCCCTGTCAGGCGGGCCAGCTAAGCAACAAGTTCCAGTCCTGTAATACGAATGGGATTCCTCTCGGCCCCGACCAAGAGGTGTACAATTTTGTCCTGGGCGCGGACCAACTCGGCCGCGACCTGTTGAGCAGAATGATATACGGCGCGCGCATCTCACTGACTTTCGCTTCAATCGCAATTGCCTGCGGCGCTGTCGTCGGCACTACCCTCGGCTTGGTAGCGGGTTACCACGGAGGTCTGGTTGACGAGATAATCATGCGCGCGACCGACGTTTTCACCGCGCTGCCATACATCATAGTCGCCATTTCAATCGTAATCGTTTTGGGACAGTCGTTTATGGTGATTGTTCTGGTTCTGGCGATTGCGAGTTGGCCGGGCATAGCGCGTCTGGTCCGAGGACAGACGCTCCAGGTAAGGAACTTTGAATACCTTGCGCTCGCCCGGGTGGCGGGAGCTTCCACTCCCAGAATCATGTACAAACACTTGCTGCCCGCGGTGGCGAACACCATAGTCGTCGCCATGACTCTGCAAGTTGGCGGCGCTATCCTGAGCGAGAGTATCCTTTCGTTCCTTGGGGCCGGAGTGCCGCCTCCGACGCCCTCATGGGGAGCGGACATCTCAAACGGACGTGAGTACCTGGGCTCTGCCTGGTGGGTCGCGTTCTTTCCGGGCATGGCGATATTTCTGACGGTGCTGACGTTCAACTTCATTGGCGACTGGCTTCGCGACCGCTGGGATCCGAGGCTGCGGCAGATCTAAAGCGCCGGCGAGTTCGGGCGCTGATGCCCTCATACCTGTATCAGTTTAGTAGGCAGGAGAGTCACCCCCATCCTAGCCTTCCCCCGTCAAGGGCTGACAGGGGTAGGCATTGAGTATTTCAGGTATATTCATGGTAGATGAGTTTCATGTCAGGCGGAGGTTCGGGCCATGGCTCAGGGAGAAGCCAGACTCTCTTCCACAGTCTCCCACGGCTCAGCAGCCGCCTCAGCCAACTCATGCCCAACCGCAACACGCTGACGATTCGCTCAGGAGCGCTCCTATGGTTCTGAGCCAACGCCTTCGGCGGAGACCTGAGTCGTCCGGGGGCTATCCCACGCTCATTGGCGTCTTCGACTCGGCTGCCGTAGGCCAGCGTCCACAGCGTCGCCACAGACAGCGCCAGCCAGTGTCTGGACACCCTCTCAGGGTCGTCCCGTCTGGTCTTGTCCCACATAAAGCCCACCGACTTCAGCGCTCTGAAGCCCGTCTCTATCCAGAACCGAAGTCCATACCAGCACACTCCCGCGCTGGCGACCGACATATCGGTCATCACTATCCAGGGTTCTGCCTGTCGTTTGTCCCAGACCACTATCATAGTCCCCCGACGCCGTTTGCCCGGAGCTCTGAACGCGGTTCCCGCGCCGACGTAGGCATATCCGGGACCCGGAGCCAACATCCTCGCCTGAACACGGGTTCCTCCGTCAGGACAGAACACCGTGTTGATAGACTGGCGAACGTAGGGATGCCATCCCAAAGAGACTATCTTATCCCACAGCCTCGGGCTTCTCAGACCACGGTCGCACATCACCACCACAGTCATCTCTTTGGGAACAGCCCCGGACACCGCGCCGAGCGTCTCCACTATCGGCCTCACCCATTCGCCCGGCTTGTTGGCGGCCATCACGCGCCAGGCGACGGGGATCGCGCAACCGCGATAGACCACGCTTATCACCAGCGCGCTGAGTTTGTCTCCCTTCATCGTCGGGTCTATGGCCAGAGCCAGCGTGTCGGAACGCCACAACGACAGAACCCATCTCATAAGTGGCGCGAAGCACGCGCTCACCTCCACCTGTGTCATACACGGATTGGAGCGGTCCGCTCCGTCGTACAGCCACTCTCTGAGATACTGGCGCATCGTGTTGAAACTCGCCACGAACGAGAGCGCGGTCGCCACCGCGTTCTGACAGCCACTGCCCGCCAGTATCGCGCCGCATACCCAAAGAGCCAGTCCCTTGCGCTGGGACTCTCTGAGATGAGGCATATAGTGTTGTATGGTCTGGCTCATCTGGTAACATTCGGATGGGAGGCGCATGGCGATCTGTGGCAACCTTTCTGTTTGGTACCAAAAAGATGCCACAAGACCATGCGCTTTCCAAGCTCTTATACCTCTTTCGTACTTTGCCTACCCCTGTCAGCCCGTCAAGGGGGAAGGGGCTTTGGCGCTTGCGCGCAGCGCCTACCAAGACGGGGGATAGACTCTCCCGCGCCATACCGCCTCCTATCATGAGCGCGTTGCTGTGATACAATTCGTCTTGGCTTACCCGGCAACGGAAAATCCGCCGCATAACACGCCCCCGAGGAAATGACATGAACTCCCGAAACTACGACATCGCCGTCATAGGCGGCGGCATCATCGGACTCGCCACCGCGATGAGGATTACCCAGGAGCATCCCGACCAGAAGGTCGTCGTCATCGAGAAGGAGTCCGTCGTCGCCCAACACCAGACGGGGCATAACTCCGGCGTCATACACGCCGGCATCTACTACGCCCCCGGCTCTCAGAAGGCCAACTTCTGCTCCACCGGCGGCAGGCTTCTGAGGGAATTCTGCGACGAGCGCGGCGTCGAGTACGAGATGTGCGGCAAGATCATCGTCGCCGTCAACGAGTCCGAAGTCCCCGGCCTCGATGAACTCTACCGCCGCGGAACCGAGAACGGAGCGGAGGGCCTCGAACTCATCGGCCCGGAGGAACTCAGGGAACACGAGCCGCACGTCGCCGGCGTCAAGGCGATATGGTCGCCCAACACCGGCATCATAGACTTCGCCAAGGTGTCCGAGGCCTACTCCATAGAGATGCGCGAGAATGGCGGCGACCTGGTACTAGACGCCGAAGTCCGCTCCATATCCAGGAGCGACGGCTCGGCGCATATCCAGACCGGCGCGGGCGACTTCTCCGCGAAGAACATCATCAACTGCGCCGGACTCCACGCCGACAAGGTAGCCCGCATGATGGACGTCGAAATCGGCGTCCGCATCATCCCGTTCAGGGGCGAATACTTCTCGATCAAGCCGGAGAGGTCCCATCTCGTCAAAGGACTTATATACCCGGTTCCCGACCCGTCGCTGCCCTTCCTGGGCGTCCACTTCACCAAGCGGATAGATGGCTCGGTCGAGGCCGGCCCCAACGCCGTTCTCGCCCTGAAGCGCGAGGGATACACCAAGACGTCGTTCTCCCTCGGAGACACCTGGGACACCCTCAGCTATCCCGGATTCTGGAAGATGTCCATGAAATACTGGAAGACCGGAATAGATGAGCAGTACCGCTCGCTGGTGAAGTCGGTGTTCGTCAACTCTCTCCAGACCCTCGTGCCGGAGGTAACCGGGGACGACCTGTACTCCCCGGGCGCCGGCGTGCGCGCGCAGGTCGTTGACGACAACGGCGCGCTGCTCCAGGACTTCAGCATCGCCCAGACCGAGGGCGCGATACACGTCCTGAGCGCGCCGTCGCCGGGCGCGACTTCATCGCTATCCATAAGCCGCTACATAGTGGACATGGCGCAGGAATCGTTCGGGCTGGCTTCATAGCGGACGCTCCGGCGGGTGATATTATCATTGTCAGAAGGCATCCAAACCAGACAGCCCCAGAGAGGTCTGCAATGGTCGGCAAGACGATTGAAACTACAAGAACACGCTCGGAACTCGAACGCTTCCCCGAGTTCCCGCCCAGGGACGATATGAACAATCCCATCTATCTCTACCGTCCATCCCACATCTACGCGCTGGAATTGCACGTGGGAAACCCTAAGACCACCATTGTCCTCGGCGAGGTTCCGGTGGGCCGGACTCCCGGCCAGAGGGCGGGCGTTCGCGTACCCGATCTTCTGATAGCGGTCAACATTAACCGAGCGCTCATCATCGAACAGTGGGGTTACGCGATAGAGCAGCAGGGAAAGCCCCCGGACTTCGCGCTTGAGATAGCGTCCGCGACGACCGGATTGACCGATTACACCGCCAAGCGACGGGACTACGAAGCCTACGGCATCCCCGAATACTGGCGATTCGACCCGTCGCGCGGAGAATACCACGACGTCGCCCTTGCCGGAGACCGCCTGGTGGACGGCGTGTACCAGCCCATTGAGATAGAGTGGCTGGACGCGGAACGCTGTCGCGGATACAGCGAGTTCCTGGGACTGTACGTATGCTGGGAATACGGCGAACTGCGTTGGTACAACCCCAGGACCCAGAGCTACCTCCGCACCCACGCCGACGATGTAGCCCGCGCCGATCTCGCCGAAGCCCGCGCCGGTCTCGCCGAAGCCGAACGTGACCGCGCCCAAGCCGAGCGTGACCGCGAGGCAGCCGCCCGCAGAGAGGCTGAAGCCGAACTCAACAGGCTCAGGAAGCGACTGGAAGCCACGGGCGAGGATGAGTAACGCGGCGGACACTGCGAGGGGGCGGTTCGGCGTGGCGCATATGCTGTGTACTGGCAACTGAAAACATTCTGAGGAGAACTACGGTGAAAATCGCATACGCATTCAGACGAGGAACTTTCTACCCATTCCAGGCGGGCGCGGCCTGGAATATCCCGGACGATCCCAAGACTCGCGCGGAGTATCTCGGCAGGGTCAACGACATTGGTTTCGACGGCATAGAGCTTGGCTTCGAGGCGTTCGGCGGATTCGACGCGACGGAGAAGACCGCTACCGAGTTCCAGTCCATACTCGAAGACGCCGGAACTCCCTGCGTCGCCATACGCGCGGGCGGCGGACTGAGCCAGCCCAACGTAGCCGCCGAGAACCGCGCGAAGCTGGAAAAGGCGGTCGAGATAGCCGGATGGACTGGCGTCGGCATAGTGAACACCGCGCTTGGCGCCCCGCCGCGCGACGCCACGCTGGACACGGGGCCGAGCGGCGAGCCTTCCTCGCACGGCTCAAGCGCGCTCGCCACCGAGGACGATTTCGTCCGTACCGCCAACGCGCTGAGAGAGGTCGGCGCTGTGGCCGGAGACGACGGCATCAACATCACCGTCGAGGTCCACCAGCACTCCATAGCCGACAACTCATGGTCAACGCTGCATCTGCTCGAACTGACCAACAGCCCCAACGTGTTCGCCAACCCCGACCTGGGCAACGTCCTGTGGACATACGAAGAGCCGGAAGAGACGATGGAAGAGTGCATCGTCGCGCTCGCGCCCCACTCCAGGTACTGGCACTGCAAGAGCCTCCAGCGCGTACACATCCCCGAACTCAACCACTCCTACTTCATACGGACGCCTCTGCCGGACGGCGACATTGACTACCGCTTCGCCCTGTCCGCGATGGTGGACGCCGGGTACGACGGCTACTTCGCGCTTGAAGGCACCAACACCGGCGACCAGCTTCACAAGGACAAGCGCAGCGTTGACTACGTGAAGGACATTCTCGCAGAGTTGGAAGACTAGCCGAGACCCGCTCAGACAGCAATATCGAACGGCCCCGTCGGACAACGCGGGGCCATTCGATTCCTTCTCGCGGACTGGCGTCACATCCAAAATTCCCGAAAGTTTATTCAGATTCTCTATGTGAAACTTGACACAATATCGCCAAGTTCACTAAACTTTCGTAGTTGGCGGTTGGGCTCACCTGTCTTCAGGGGTTTGAGATGGAATTGAACGTTTCACAACTGTTGATGCAGCCCAGCGGCTCCAGTCGCGAGTATTTTCTCGATGAGGTTGCCAATCTTACCGAGGACATTCGCGGGGCCAGGATATGGGGAAGGGTGAACCTTCTCAGGACCAACAAGAGCGTCTGGGTGAGCGCGGTCCTGGACTCCGCGATAGACTCCGAATGCGGACGCTGCCTCGCCCCTTACAGCCATCCTATCCATCTGGACATAGAAGAAGAGTTCGTTCCGACGCTCAACCCGCTGACCGGAGCCAAAGCGCCGCCTCCCGACAATGAAGTTAAGGACTACTGCGTAATTGACGAAAATCACATCCTTGACCTCGCCGACACGGTGAGAGAGTACACGATCATGGCGCTGCCGATGAAACCGCTGTGCGGCCATCATTGCGCCGGACTCTGCCCCACCTGCGGAGCGGACCTGAATCTGACCGACTGCTCGTGCGAGGCCCCTCTGGACGCTCGCTGGGGGCCTCTCCTCGAACTGATGTCGGGAACGCCTGAGAGAAACTAGGACCGAAACGAGAGCCACAGATGCCACCACTACCAAAGAAGAAACATTCGAAGAAGCGACAGGGTGGACGCTCCGCCCACTTTGCGATCAAGGGCGTTTCGCTCTCCCGATGCCCGCAGTGCCAGCGCGCGCGGCTCCCTCACAGGGTCTGCGCAAGTTGCGGCTACTATAACGGGCGAGAGGTAATCCCCGAAACCAGCTCAGACGTATTCTAGTCCGATTGCCCCGCACAGAAATTTCATACCCATAATTCCCCTACATGGAGTTTTTGACATGACGCTCACGTTCAAAAGCGAAGCTCGCGGACCCGAAGTAGCCTATCTCTTCCCGGGACAGGGCGCGCAGGCAGTCGGAATGGGAAAAGAACTCTACGACAATTCTTCAGCCGCCCGGGACGTGTTCGACCAGATTGACGACGCGCTCGGACGCTCCCTCACGCAGGTAATGTTCGAGGGGCCGGAGGACGACCTCCGGCAGACGGTGAACGCCCAGCCCGGAATAATGGCCGTCAGCCTCGCCTGCATGAGCGCGATGGAACAGGAACTCGATCCCGACATCATGCCTCAGCCCGTATTCATGGCTGGGCACAGCCTCGGCGAGTACACGGCTCTGGCCGTATCGGGAGCGCTGCCGGTTGACCAGACCGCTTTGCTGGTGCAGGAAAGGGGCCGGCTGATGCAGGAAGCCTGCGACCAGAATCCCGGAACCATGGCCGCCGTGATCGGACTCGACCAGATGGCGCTCCAGGAAGTCGTGCGCGAGACCGGCGTCTGGATCTCCAACGTGAACACCGGCGACCAGATAGTCATAAGCGGCGAGCGAATGGCGATTGCCAGGGCCATGGACCTGTGCGAAGCGCGCGGCGCGAAGAAGGTCATCGCTCTCAGGGTGGGCGGAGCCTTCCACTCCGGCCTCATGGAGCCTGCAAGGGCGGGTCTTATGAACGCCATCGAAAGCATGGACTTCCAGGACGCGCGCGTTCCCATCGTCGCGAACTGCACCGGAACTCCGCTGACCGACGCCTCTGAAATCAAGCGGGAACTCCTGTCCCAGGTGTGCAGCACGGTCCAGTGGAAGGACACCATAGACTACATGGCAGGCTCCGGGGTGGAGAGTTTCGTGGAGATAGGGCCGGGCCGCGCCCTGAGCGGCATGGTAAAGCGCATCAATCGCCGCGCCAAGACGTCCAACGTCACCGACTTTGAATCTATACTGAAGCTGCGAAGAAACTAGCGGTTCGCGCGGCCCAGCCTGTATAATCTGCGCGCGCGACCGACCTTGTTTCGGAATACACGTCCCCGGATAGCCAGACCGCGATATATGGTTCAGACCCAGAACAGAGCATCCAACTCCAGGCGCTTGACTCGCGCCGCAGTGTTGCAGACGCTTTCCGAGGTGGACTGCGTTGACCACACTCTGGACGACGTGCTGTCCTACAAACGCCAGTCCCAGGAACTATCGCCCCGGGCAGATGAATTCCTGACGTGTATGACCCAAGGGGTCCTTGAAAACATATACGAGTTGGATAAGATAATCACCGAGTTCGCTCCCAGTTGGCCCGTCTCGCATATGTCGGTCATTG
Organism: Dehalococcoidia bacterium; assembly: GCA_963668275.2. Classification (GTDB taxonomy): domain Bacteria; phylum Chloroflexota; class Dehalococcoidia; order Lucifugimonadales; family UBA1123; genus VXRN01. The sequence goes on along the minus strand of OY764155.1, from coordinate 3,343,538 downwards.
ACCGCAATTTGCTCAGGATGGCCATATACGAGATGACCATGAAGAGCGATACTCCGCCGAAGGTGGCGATAAACGAAGCGGTGGAGCTCGCCAAAGTCTTCGGTTCCGAAAGCTCCCCCAGGTTCGTCAATGGCGTTCTCGGGTCGGTGATGGAGACTTCGCTCTCGAAGCGGTCATCGCCAATAACAATCTCTGACGACACGGAGGTATAGCAGTGGCAACGATACTAGATCGGGTACAGGAAGTTGTAGCCGAAAAACTGAGCGTGGATGAGTCCGAAGTTGTGCTGGACGCCTCCTTCACCGAAGACCTCAACGCCGATTCCCTCGACCTCGTCGAACTTATCATGGCATTCGAAGAAGAGTTCTCCACGGACGACATCACGCTGGAAATCTCCGACGAGGACGCCGAGAACATACAGACCGTCCAGCAGGCCGTGGACTACCTGGCCGCCAACGGCATAGCGGACGGCTAGACCCCCCAGACGCCTTTCACTTTCGTCAATTCGGACAGGCCGGAAGCGGCCTGTCTGTTCCATATTCTTCATTCTTCTTAGAGGGCTAGTCCGCTGACCAGATCCAATGTCTTCATCACAGGATTCTCGGGCGCGGGAAAGACCACCATCGGGCGCGAGGCCGCGAGGCTTCTCGGCTGGACTTTCGTGGACACCGACGACGAGATAGTCGCGTCCCGGGGAATGGCAATCGAGGACATCTTCAGCCGCTGCGGCGAGGATGAGTTCCGACGCATCGAGCGCCGGACACTCGAACGGGTCGCCCGCTCAGAGAGACAGGTAGTGTCCACCGGCGGCGGCGTCATCATGGACGAGCGCAACCGCGCCGTCATGGAGGCCAACGGGGTCGTCGTATTGCTCGAGGCGCGTCCCGAAACGATACTTCGACGCCTCGCCGAACAGCGCTCCCAGGACGACGACGCAGCCGCAAGGCCCATGCTCGAGGCCGACGACCTCAGCGAACGGGTCCATTCCTTGAAGGCTCTCAGACAGTTCAACTATACTCTGGCCCACTGGACAGTTCATACCGACTTCCTGACGCCCGAGGACGCGGCGGCGGAGGTCGTTCGGGGGTTTCAAATGGTGAACGCTCGTTTGCAAAGCCAATCCGCAGCCCAGGAATCTTCGGGTCTGGCCGCGACTGTACGCACTTCTTCCGGCGACTACCCTCTCTGGGTGGGCTGGGACATCATAGAAGAACTCGGCGAGCGCGTCCTCAGCATGATGGATCCGCCGGCCGCCTACATTATCTCGGACAACAACGTGCAGAGCCAGGCTCGGCGCGCCCAGAGAGCGATGGAGGGCGCGGGAATACCTACGCACCTTTTCTTCATTCCGCCCGGCGAGCAGAGCAAATCGCTGGAAACCGCCCAGCACATCTACCACTGGCTCGCGTCTCTGAAGGCCGAGCGCGGACACCTCATTCTCGCGGTGGGCGGCGGCGTCGTTGGCGACCTCGCCGGATTCGTGGCCGCCACGTACCTGCGAGGGATACCCTACGCGCAGGTTCCGACCAGCCTTCTGGCAATGATGGACTCCGCGATAGGCGGCAAGACGGCGGTTGACCTGCCCCAGGGCAAGAACCTCGTCGGCGCTTTCTACCAGCCCAGGTTCGTCCTGGCGGACGTCTCCACTCTCCGGACCTTGCAGCCGCGAGAGCTCGCGTCGGGCTGGGCGGAGGCGATCAAGCACGGCCTCATAATGGACGAAGACCTGCTGAACACGTTCGAGAGCCTCCCCGACGAGATCCGGTCCTTGCAGCCCGAAGTAGCCACCGACGTCATTCGCCGGAGCATGGCGGTGAAGGCCAATGTCGTCTCCCAGGACGAGAAAGAGACGCTCGGCATACGAGTGCTCCTCAACTACGGGCATACCATAGGCCACGCAATCGAGGCCGCCACCGGCTACGACAGCTATCTGCACGGCGAGGCCGTTAGCGTCGGCATGATGGGAGCGGCGAACATAGGCCGGCGCATGGGTATGCTGTCCGACTCCGAGGTCGAGCGCCAGCGTTCCATCCTCACTACCTACGGCCTTCCGCTGGACGCGCGGGGCGTTGACCCCGAAGCGGTCTCCGAGGCGATGCTCTCCGACAAGAAGGTCGCCGCGGGTACGATACGCTGGGTGCTGCTGGACGGCATAGCCAACGCCACCACCCGAAACGACGTACCCTCTGACACGGTGCGGACGGTATTGAATGACCTGATGAACTGACACTCGGAGGGCCGTTGGAATACCTCGACTGGATACTGATGGTCCTGCTGGGCGTATTCTCCGGCGCTTACGGCGTTCTCGTCGGAGCGGGCGGGGGGTTCATTCTCAGCCCGATGCTGTTGCTGCTCTTCGGTTCCGAAGAACCTGAGACGGTGGCCGGCACCGTGCTGGCCGCGATAGCCATAAACAGCGTCCTGGTCGCCGTCAGGTACATCAGGATGAAGGTCGTGGACTACCGCAGCGCGATCCTCTTCGCGGTGGCGGCGACTCCGGGCGCCGTCGTAGGCGCGTTCGGCGTGAGCGCGGTCGCCCCGGAGATATTCAGCGTACTGTTCGGCGTCCTTCTGCTTCTGCTCGCGCTCCAGCTCGCGTTTCGCCCCAACATAGTGCGAATCCTGTGGCGCGGCCAGTCGCGCAACCTCATATCTATGCCCGTCAGCAAACGCCACATCGTAACCGCGTCCGGCCAGGAGTACCGGTACGAGTTCAACGAGACCCTTGCCACGTCGTTCAACGTCGTTCTCGGGTTCATATCCAGCTTCTTCGGGATAGGCGGCGGTTTCCTGAGAACGCCGATACTCGTACTCGCCTTCGGGTTTCCGGTTCGGATAGCGGCGGCCTCGTCGGTGTTCGCGCTCGCCATCTACGGCAGCGCGGGCGCATTGACTCACGGCTACCTGGGACACATAGAACTGTTTCCGACGCTGCTCTTCATCGGCGTCGGCTTGGCGGTCGGCGGACAGATCGGCGCGATGCTCTCGGGGCGCGTGCAGGGTGTCTGGGTAATGCGGATGCTGCTGGTCGTGGTTCTGCTGCTTGGCGTCCGCCTGATTTGGCAGGGCGTCGCCGGATAGGCGCTGAGGTTCAGCCCGATGGGGTTATCTCCCCATTCTCGTTTGCCGACAGCAGCGACTGGTAAGAGTATCCTCTGCGTCTCAGCTCCGCGCTTCCGCCTTCGTTGCGATCCAGGATGGAAAGCACCTTGACGACTTTGTATCCCGCGCTCTCCACGGCCTCGATAGCGTGGAACAAACTGCCGCCGGTGGTGCAGGTATCGTCCGCTACTACGACCGGCGCGCCCGCGTCGAGTGTGTCCGTCGGTCCTTCTATGGCCCTCTTGCCGCCGTGTCCCTTGGCCTCCCCGCGCACTATCAGGCCGGCGACGGGGCAGCCTTCGATGTGGCTCACAACCGATACCGCGGACACGATGGGATCAGCGCCCAGCGTCGGTCCCGCGATGGCTTGGGCGCCGCACTCCCTGATTATGGGCAGGAATGCCTTGGCCACACGGTATCCGCCCTCGGGGTCCAGGGTCAGGATGCGCCCGTCGAAGTAGTAGTTGCTGGTGCCGCCCGCCGTGAGACGGAACTCTCCGAAGGACAGCGCTCCTTTATCTATCGCCAGTTCCAGGATTTCAGACGCGGCACTCGTCGCCTCTGAGTCTTTGATAGGCAATTGCATAACCCCAATGATTTCCGCCTACGATGCTCGGCATTCCCAGCAGGCTGATCCTCTATCGCCCGTTCTCTTTCAGGACGGCTTCCGCTTCCTTCCGTATTCTTTCGCGGAGTTCAGGATGCCGTTCCATCTCCGGGTTGTTGAGAACCAGGTCCATGCCTCTCTCAAGTCCTGCCTGAAGTCCCTCTTGTAGTCCCTCTTGTAGTCCCTCTTGTAGTCCCTCTTGACGAGCTTCGGTCATCTGCCTCTCCCGCTCCTTTTGCCGCCTGCGCCTCTCTTCCCTCCGTCTGTCCTGCTCTTCCAGTATCTTCGCTATTGCATAGAACGCCATTCTTACAGTTACCTCCGTCGCCGATACCGCGCATCCATAGACCGCTGCGCCGTAGCTGACCGTACTCGACATAGCGCCGATGTCGCCCCAGTATCGCCAGAACACCCATATCTCGGGGCTAATCCTATCGAGGTTGACTAATATGCCGGTGATTATCAGGGTACCCCACGGGGCGACCAGCGCGTGGATCAAAAGCCAGTGAGCTTGTAACGCCTCTCTGATATATCCTGTTAGTAGTCTAACACGCTTCACCAACGATTTGTCCTCAAGCAGTCGTGCCTATCCCGATTGCAGGCTACGGCCATTGTAGAACACCGTCCTCGTAAATCTCATCCAGAAAACGGTCGGTGAATACCGAATCTACGTCCACTGCGTTGGACAGACCTTCATATTCCAGAAGCGAATCATGGAAGCTCTGCCACTGCTCGGCAGTCATCCAGCCGAAGCCGTTCTGATCGGTCAGCGGCGACGTCGCGTCTCTCTGCTCCTCCAGCATCATATACCGCATATGCTCGCGGTCCTCGCCCTCCGCGTACTTCAGCACCATGTCCAGCGCCTCTTCGGTGTTGGCGAAGGCGTACTCCATGCCCTTCATCGTCGCCTTCAGGAAGCGGGTCGCTGTCTCCGGATTCTCTTCCGCGAAGTCCTGCCGGGTCACGTATGTCAGACCCATGGTATCCATTCCGTAGTCAGCCGCGTCGAACGCCACCACGTCGAAACCCAGCCGACGGCGCACTATATTCGGCTCGTTCGACTTGAACACCGCCAGCAGGTCAACCTGGCCTTCGGTCAGAACGCGCGGATCGTACCCGACCCTTACTTCCTCTATCTTGGACCTGTCCACTTGCGCCGAGTTCACTATGGCCAGGTATTCGGGGGGAATCGTGCCTTTGTAGCCGAAGGTCTTGCCCTCCCAGTCGCCCGGCTCGCTGATGCCCGATTCGGAGAGCGCGATGAACGACTGCTGCCCGCGCTGGCCGAACAGCGCTATCGCTACTATGGGCAGTCCGGGGTCGGACCTGAGTTTCAGGGTGTATCCGGCGTCCGCGGACACGAAGTCCGCCTCGCCGCCCATGAGCAGGTTCATCGAGTCGCCGATGGAGTGCTGAATGTCAACTTCGAGGCCCTGTTCGCTGAAGTATCCCTTCTCCTGGGCCGCGTACACCGCGACCAGCGGCAGATTCGCCTGGGCCTTGTAGCCCGCGACGAACCTCACGTTCTTGACTTCAGGTTCGGGTTCGGAGCATCCAAGCGCGAGAAGCGCCGACAGCAATACTATACATGTGAAGGAGATGGTTATTGTTCTATTCATGTGCAGGCTCTTTCCTATCCGGTCCATTCGATATTGGTTTACATCACATTGGAAGATTCGTGCCAGAACAGCGCCTTCTTCTCGACGACGGCCAGCGCGATAGTCAGGCCGATGCCCATGAGCGACAGCACGAAGATTGCGCTGAAGAGTGTGGGCATATCCAGGTTGGCGTGCGCCACGACTATCACGCTGCCCAGCCCCCTGTTGGCGCTGAACCACTCTGCTATGACCGCGCCTATTATCGCGAGAGGGCTTGAGACTCGAAACGCCGAGAACAGGTACGGCATCGCGCTCGGCGCCCTGAGCTTCAGGAATATCTCACGGCGCGACGCGCGCACCGAGCGCATGAAGTTCATCGCCCCCCTGTCCACCGACCTGAATCCGGTCACGGCGTTGACCAGGACGGGGAAGAACGTAATCAGGGCGACTATGAGCACCTTCGGCGCCGGTCCGAAGCCGAACCAGATTACGAACAGCGGAGCAATCGCGACGACAGGCGTAACTTTTACCAGGATTGCCAACGGCAGAAGGCTGCGTTCGATGAAGCGGGATTGGGTCATCAGCGTCGCGCCCACGAGCGCGACCAGCGTTCCCAGCGCGAACCCCGCCAGCGCCTCCGCGAGCGTGACCATGCCCTCTCCCGCGAAGAACAGCAGGTCCCCCGTCAGCCTGTCCAGCACCTTGGACGGAGCCGGAACGATGTAAGTGGGTACACTCGCAAGCCGAGTCCAGACCTCCCAGATCGCTCCCGCTACGCTCAACGCGATGATTGGAGGCAGCAAATAGCTCAGGCCGGCGCCTGGGATATGCAGCCGCAGCCAGTTGATGGATAGTCTGCGTCTCGGTTGCCCGACGACCCCGGTCCGGTTATCGAGCGACGGCTTGTTCATCCTGGTTCCCCTGCCAGAGAAGGTCGTGCAGCCATTCCGAATATCGTCGAAACGCGGGATTGCGCTCCATGCTGCGGGTACGCGGCCTCGGAAGATTGATTTCGACCATCTCGACTATGCGTCCGGGCCTTCTCGACATCACAGCCACCCTGTCGGAGAGCGTGACCGCCTCCGAAATGCTGTGGGTGACGAAGACGACGCTTTTTTGATCAGTGTTCCATATTCTAAGCAACTCATAGCCCATCGTCGCCCGCGTTATTTCGTCCAGCGCTCCAAACGGTTCGTCCATCAGCAGCAGAGACGCGCCGGAGGCCAGCGCCCGCGCCAGCGCCACCCTTTGCAGCATCCCGCCGGATAGCTGGGAGGGGTAGTAGTCCGCGTATCCGTCCAGCCCAACGAGGTGGAGCAATTCCGATACGGAGCGCCCGCTCTCGGGATTGTTCTGGCGATTGACTTCGAGCGGCAGGCGGATATTATCCGTAACCGCGCGCCAGGGAAGCAGGGACGGCTCCTGGAATACGAACCCTATCGCCTTGTTCGCCTGCGCCTCGGCGGGTGTCAGGCGGTCAATCCGTATTTCTCCCGAGGTCGGCTCGATCAGCCCTCCGACGAGCCTCAACAGCGTTGACTTGCCGCATCCGCTCGGCCCTATCAGACACAGAAACTCCCCCCGCGCCACTTCGAGGTTGATGTCCTGAAGCACATACCCTCCATCCGCCTCGTCGTCGAAGCGCTTGCGAACATCGCTTATACTCACATGGCAAGGTTTGGACTTCATCAGGGTCTTTCGGTTATTTCCCGATACCGCTTCTGTCGTTCGCCCTGAGCTTGTCGAAGGGTCGCCCGTTCATGGCTTCCTATGGACTTCCCGAATCGCCATATAGTATAAATTCCAAATTAAAAGTTGCAACCAGGAATCACGACGCCCAAAGCTGGTTGCGCCTAATGTTCACGACAGTTTCATAAACGGGAGTTTACCATGTACCTGGTCAGAAGAATCTTCAACACCAAGCCCGGCGAAGCCCGCAGGGTCGCCGCCATGATCCACAAGCAGGCGCAGATGTACCACGACGCCGGACACCGGGGCGAGTTCAGAGTCTATTTCAACGGCGGCACCCTGCCGGGCGAAACCAACGTGGTAGTGCTGGAATGGACGGAGGAAGCCATCATGTCCCCCATGCGCGAAGGCAACAACATCCCCCAAGAGGTACTGACCGCCGGACGCGCCGCCCTCCAGTACGTCGAGAGCAACCGCATAGAATTCATGGAACTGCTCACCCCCGACAAGATGATGGACGTGTAACCAAAGTCTCTTACCCTCTCGACAGCGACAGGCGAATCCCAATTCCGTCATTCGTATGTTGAAGAAAGTCCCTTCCCCCTCGACGGGGGAAGGCTAGAGCCTGCCCCGTACTTCGATACGGGGATGGAGGTGAACCCCCTCCGCATACCCTCAGCCCCACTCACCGCCGCCCGCGTCCTATTTCAATTTGCCCTGGGGGTGGTGTTGTCTCAGTGAGGTTTCTACCAGTCCGCCGACACTTCGTATAACAGAAGGCGCTTCCGCCTGAAGTCGTAGTCCATTCGCATACGATTCAGTATGTCCACTCCCAATAGAGATTCCAAATCCGTATATCACAGGGGCCTCCGGTTGAACGGTGTCCGTATGACCTTGCGGCCCGGCGCCCGTATGAATCTTCTGGCTACGTCGGATCGGTCTATTCCCAACTCATCCAGCTTGGCGAGGAGTTCCTTGGTAGACTCCGCGACAATCGCTTCTCCGCTATCCGGCATCGCAATCCACTTGTCTGGATATTTCTCCACCAGGTCGTGATACTGCTCCTCAATGAGATTATGAAGTTCTCTGAATCGGGCGAGCTCTTCCATGATGAAGGACTCGCCGCCCATCTTCTCAAGCCATTCAGGCATCTGTCCCTGTATTTCGTTATCTGACTTTTCCGCAACCATCGTCTCCCTCCCATGATCAACTCGACCGTCTCTCCAAGTCCACAGCCGCGCCTCTCGGAATATCTCAGTCATATTATCATAACCGGCGCGAGTTGCGGTTTGCCCCCGATCTCCCATCGGCTATAATGTACAGCGTTTCGGATTGTTAGACCTATCCGAGAAAGAGATTGACATTGAAAGAGTTGCTTACGCTAGGAATACTCATAACTGCGATTGCCGCGCTTGCGACATTCAATTTGGGTTGCCAGATGGAGGATGATAACAAGATTAAGCGCGTTGACCTTACACCGACTCCGCAAGTAGTTGAAGATACCAACAAGACTGCCTTTGAGCAAGAACGCGCTTGCGGACTCAGAGCGCAAGATTGCGCGGATGCAGACGAAAACAGGGTTTACTACTACTACATAGATAATCCGACAGACTTCACGCCATACTGCGAACAATACGCCATTGAGAACGGAATCACGGAATACATGAACCTATACACTAGCTTCAATTCGCATGGCGTAACTTGCATATTCACATTGCCGCCAAAAGGACATGACAAACTGGAACCAGTGATTGAGTTTCCAGAACCGCCAAACTAAGACTGAACTAAGGCTAGGCTAATCGGATACATACATAGCACACAGATTGAGTTGCGGTTTGCCTTCGATCTCCCATCGGCTATAATCCAGGGTATCCTTGTGATCGTGGATGCGTTGGTGCACCAGATATTGGCTGCCCTGTCTTTGCGCTAGGCTTCGTAGTAGGATTTCTGCGATATGTTTCTTTCGCTGGGTGAACGCATTCGTGGCTGGATTCAATTCGGTCGCCGCCTCAACGCGTTTAAGAACTTGTCTTCCTGGATAACAAGAGCGGGCGCTATTCCTTCATACGCAATACGTCTCCTCCAACGTATTCCGGTCGTTCTCCCTCTGCTTGTCCTCCTTGCCGCCCTAATTATTATTGCGCCGATCATAACGCCACCAATTCCGTGTCTAGCGGAGCCAGACGACGCTGGGGCGCTACTAGGGACTCTGCTGACCGCCCAAGCGGCGATTGCGGCCCTTACTTTGGCCGTCACGCTGTTCATGATGCAGGGGATAAGGGCTAGGAGGGATGTCGACGAACGTATATATCGTGAATATGTTCGGCGCACGTGGATGCGAGACCTCCTCTGGGGGAGTCTCCTAGCTGTGGGAGTTACTGGCGCGCTCCTGTTGAGCGTAGAGTTCATCAATGGAGATGGAGTGCCAGCTAATAGTAATACCATTTCGGTCTGACGTCAGCGTGAAGGGGCTGGTATAAGTCTGATACTTGGTCTATGCTCACTCCAACCCAGGCGTAGGAGGGCAGCAGATGACCGGAAGACCGCTCAGGATACATTGGAACGACAACGATACCCCCGAGGCTCTGAAAGAGGCATACCGGTCGCAGACGGACATAAGCGTTCGGACACGGGTTCACCTGCTGTGGCTTGTACGCAGCGGTTGGCAGATCAAAGCGGCGGCGGAAGCGGTGGGAACTCATTACAGGAGCGCCCAGAGATGGATTGAGTGGTACAGGGACGGAGGTTTGGACGAGGTGGTGTCCCGCAGGATGGGAGGAGTGGGCCAGCCCAGGTTTCTGAGCGAGGCGCAGGAGAGGGGACTGGTCGATGAGGTTGGGAGCGGTCGGTTCAGGACTGCCGGCGAGATAGCGGACTGGATCGAGTCAGAGTACGGAGTGAGGTTCAAGGGTAACAGCGTATATAGCGTTCTGGAGCGGTTGGGATGTTCGCCGAAGGTTCCGAGGAGTCGACACGAGAAGGCTGATGTGAGAGAACAGGAGTCGTGGAAAAAGGGGGACTCGGTCGTTCGCTGAGGAGAGCGGGAGTAAAGCCGGGAGCGCTGATCGGTTTCGCCGATGAGATGAGAGTGGGGCTTCGCGGGATGGTTCGCAGGGTGTGGGGAGCGCGTGGGCTGAAGGTGGTTCAGAGACTTCAGTTGGTGTATGAGTGGAAGTATCTGTTCCTGGTGGTGGACTTTGCGCGAGGGAAGCTGGAGTGGGCGTGGATGGACTCTATGAAGTCTGAGACGGTGGCGCGAGCGGTCCTGGGAATGAGACGATACACACAGGTAAGAGCGCTGGTGTGGGACGGAGCGCGGAGTCATCGCAGCGAGTTGGTGGGGAGCGTAGCGGGAGTGAAGACGATAGTTCAACCGCCGTATAGTCCTGAGTTGAATCCAGCCGAGCGGGTATTCGAGGAGGCGCGCCGGTGGGTGGAAGGCAGGGTGTACGGGAGTGTTGAGGAGAAGATGGCCGCGGTGGACGAATGTCTGAGCAGGCTGGAGTCCGACCCTGAGCGGGTGAAGTCCCTGGTGAGTTGGGAGTGGATCAGACAAAACGTTCAGGGACTGTCTGAAGACTACGCGGCATCATCAAGCTGAAATGGTATAAGCCAGAACTGCGAAACTTCGTTCTGGCCGCGGCGTTAACATTCATCTTCAATATAGTGATTGCGGGTGTTCTTTTCGAGAGAGCGATCCTCTACTCTAGGCCAGAGCGGTGGCTGGGACTACGAAGAGACATCAACAGATCTGACGTGCGTGAAGCAATCCAAGCTTTCTTGCGACGCACTCGCCTAGCTCTTGAGGCCAGTGAGGCTGGTGAACTCGACTTTACAATCTTGTTTCCCGATCAAGGCGAAGGCTCAGCCGATGAGGCAATGCGAGCCTTGCTGGACGATGCGCGCAGAGCTATGTCAGAGCGTCGGCACGAGGAACTTAGACGGTCCCTCGACTTCATCAGGGAACTCGTCACATACGCAATGGACGAGATTAGGGCAGCAGACATCCAGTGGAGCGCCCCAGGCAGCCAACCAGGGTGGCCGCCCCTAAGAGAACTAAGCCGTAACCTGTATTCGTTGCGCGAAGACATAATTCGTGAGGGCGACCGGGAGTACATATTAGAACTTCTGAGATTCGATGATATGCTAACTTACAAAGGAATACGGCAACGTTGCGGTGAATTGTTCACAGTCGGCCTGAATGCGTACCGATTGAACTACCAGATCGCGAACCGAATTGGTGGAGGAGAATTCCGAGACGAGTTTCGCAATCGGTTTTCTCAAAATGCGGACAGCTTCATGTTTGGTGTCGAGCCAAGAGAGGCTTTCCCATACGCAAAGGAAATGGTTAAGCATCAAGAGAGGTTATTGTCCGATGCTATGCACAGCGGTCAATCCAGCGACTACGATCAACTGCACAGAGGCTTTCAGGCTAAGCTCAATGCCATTAGGTTGCGATGGGAGACCAACGGGCCGTTTTCGCAAGGCTCAGAACTATATGAAAAGCTGGAACAAGAGTACCGCATTGCTTTAATGGGGCTCGGAGGGCGCGCCATATTTCTTGCGCAGGACCGCAAGATATCAGACCCAGACCCGTACTTGGAAATCGGGAGACTAACGTATTCCAGCCACAGAACAATGGCAGACGATCTTGCACAAGCGCTCTTGTATGACGACTTGCCAGGCTTCTCATTATGGCAAGAATGGGAGACAGAAGATGCTCAATCATATGAGGCCATTATAATCTTACCGGAACGATATCCCCTGTTGTTCTTTGCCTTACGACTCGTGGAGTTATCTTCCGACACAATGCCAGCTATTGACCTGCGCGGCAGAGCGCAACAGGTATTAGATTGGTTCATCAACAACTCGGAATCTGTGGGGGCCTATGCGCGTGCTGAAGTTGACCCAACGTTGAAACAGCGCCGCGAGCTCGCGGCAGAAGCTCTGCGCTCCGCCATCCACAGAGATGAATTAGCTGAGGACTATGAGATCATCGGACGTGAGATTAGTGAGACTAGAGTCTCAGACTTCAAATCAGACGTGTATGCCGCTACATTTTCCAGCAACATAGTGAAGAAACTCTTTGCGCGCGCTGGCGCCTCCCTAAACCTTTCCGGAGATGCTACAGACATTCCGGAAGAACGAGTCATTCAATGGCTTGAGCATAAAGGATTCTTCACAGAGACACCCGAAGCCGCACTTATCATATACGGCTCACTCGATGGCGACCAGCCGGGTAGGGCTCTCTCAAACGACGCACTCCAAAGATTTTGTGAGGCGCTTGAGGGAGCGCCTGATATGCGGACTCCTCTCGATACCCCTGCCGAATTGTTGCAAGGAATAGACCAAGCGATAGAGGGCCTAGGCGCGCCGGAGCGCGTAATCATTGTGCTGGCTGGCAATTGGTCCGAACTACAATTTGCTCTCGACATGGCAAACCCAGAAGAATACGAAGCGTCCTGGAGACTGCCAGAGTCTGAGAGGATAGGGGAAGTCGGACGCTACCGAGGTCACTCAATTATCAATGCTCCAGATTATGAGGATCGCTGCGTGTATGTGGTTGATCCCTCGGGATGGGGCCGCTTCGTGCGCGCAAAGACCGATGGCGACAAATATCTGCGCGTTGAGGTCAAGCCGATACCCATCGAACGAGCGCGTGAACTACTAGCAGCCAACTCCAACCATTTTGCCAGTGAACCTGACGAAGAATCAAAACTCAGAAAGCTGCAAGCCTGTGTAGAGATAGCAGTTGGCGCTCGGACTGGGTTCCGTATATCCGACCCGACCCGCGCCCGGCGGGTAGCCCCAGTCCACCAACCGGTTGTCGCTAACGAAGCATCCAAAGCCTAAGCAGTCGGTCAACCACAAGAGCGACTAGGCGTAGATAGAGCAGAAGAACGGCTCTGTCGCGCGTCGCTTCGCCAGACACGAACTCTACTCCGGACCGATGGCCGGTCAGACTATGGCTATCCTGTATCTCACGGATCTGGTACGGTGCGTCATATCCTAGGTACTCCAGTACGGGGTCAATGAGGTTATTGACGGTATCGGCCTCGCTATACCTACCCCGACGCTCCATGACGCTTTGTCTCTCGCGGAGCTTGTTCACTACGTCCGTAGCGTTTGACATATCAGTCCCTTCCCTCCCGGCTTGCCAATGGTTCTTGAATCAGCGTCTCGACGTCTATGCCCAATTGCTTATGCAGCGCCCTGGCCATGGACATGGTGATTTCGCGCTTGCCCGAAAGGACTTCGGAGACTTTGGAGTGGCTGCCGATGATAGGGATGAGGTCGCCGGGTTTCATCCCGCGCCTGTCAATCTCGAATTCTATCAAGCCTGCGGCGGTTGGGGGGTCAATGGGATAATGTTTTGCTTCGTAGAGTTCGACAAGGTCGGTAAGGGCATCAAGCTCGAGTCTGGCCGGGTGATTGGGGTCCTCCACCTGGCCCTGCGGTCCGGACAGGGCATCTATGAGTTCAGAGACTCGCGCTAAGGCGGCGTCGTAGTCTTCCTCGGTGCGGATTGGCTCGGTGCGAATTGGCTCGGTGCGAATTGGATTGAGCGTTGCCATAGCTACACCTCCTCAGCGTTTATGCGGTCATATTCTTCGTGAGTTCCTATAAATCGTATCTCGACTATCCGAGCCGGGTAGAATACCTTAACCACCATACGGTACCGATTGCCCCTGATCCTGAACACCACCCTATTACCGGAAATGATGCTGGCGCGCGGGTGTTCCTCAAGCGCTCTGGCCGGCCTATCCCAATCGGAATTCTCTATCCGGTCAATCCAAGCCTCCAATAGCGACTTGACTTCAGGGCGGCGTCTCCAGAACCTTTGAAGTTTACTCCTGCCTGCAATCTTCATAGCTAAGAGAAACGCCCCCAATACGTGCCTATACTTCTCGCATTCCTCCGGCTGAGGCTACACCCCCATGTGGCCCCCCCAGGGTAGGTGCATGGGAGTATTACTATACTATCCCCCCATTCCGATTCCGACAACCTCGCCCTTCCCGAATACATCCGTTCTCTGCTATAATCCCGCCATACAAACAACCCAAACACACCGATATACATAAATCAAGACTTATGACAACGGCTCATGGGGCCAAAGAAAAATTTTCCCCATAGCTAATGCAGGTGAAATGCTGGTGGATGCTGGCGCTATAATCACCTGTTGGGCGCCAGTCAAGCCACCTGTCGCCGCCTGTGACTTTATAAACGAAAGTATATGAGACCACCGAAATTTAGACGCGATAGCCCTGCTGGGATGGAGGTGAATCCTCTCTGAACCTTACGAGCCACCCCCCAGCGACTCCAGCCATCTCTTGGCGGCGCGGGGCGACCGGAATCGCATCACCTCCAGGTGGGCGTATTCAGGCAGCGCGAACGCTGTGGGCAACGACTTCCTGCGGCTCCAGTGCGTCCTGAACGCCCAGACGAACAAGGAATCCCTAGTGAAGAGGACTCCCTTGAGGTCCTCCCTGTTGCCGTTCCACAGTTCTGTGCGCTTGAAGTACCTGCTCATCGTTCTGCGGAACAGCCGCGAAAACGTTATGTAGAAAGGATAGTCCAGCCACACTATCGTCGTGGCCCGCGCCCAGACTATATCCCGCGCCACGGAGTAGTTTCCGTCCACAACCCAGTGTTGCCCCGTCAGCGTCTCAGCTATCCGTTGCCTGAAAATATCGTCCGGCGTCTCCGTCCAGTTCGGCCCGTGCCGATAGGCGTCCAGCTCGACGTGGGGCATATCCAATATATGAGCGAGTTGACCCGCCAGAGTGGTCTTGCCCGCCCCCGACGTGCCTACTACCACCACTCGTCTTAGTGATTCGCCGCTCGGACCCAAGGTACTGTCTCTAAGGTTATTGCTGAATTCATGCGCGTCATATAAGACGAAAGGATACTATACTAGCGAAAACACATTAGGCCGCGCGAACATCAAGCGCGGTTATCAAGGATATTAGGATGCGTCTGAAAGATAAAGTTGCATTGGTCACCGGGGCGGGGTCCGGTATCGGACGGGCGGTCGCCCTGCTTTTCGCCCAGGAAGGGGCAAGCGTCGTCGCCTCCGACATTTCACTATCGAACGCCCAGAAAACCGCCGGCGAGGTGAAGGCGTCGGTCGGGCGGGCAATCGCCGTCTCCGGCGACGTGTCGGCAGGGGAAGACGCCGAGCGCATGGTGAGCGCCGCCGTCGCCGAGTTCGGACGGCTGGACATACTGGTCAACAGCGCCGGAATCAGCGCGCGAAACGCGCTCCCGGAGGGCGCGTCCCCCGAAGCGGTCTGGGACAAGGTGATTGACGTGAACCTCAAGGGGACGTACCTGGTGTCCTGGTACGCCGTCCCGGAGATGGAGAAGGCGGGCGGCGGCTCGATCATCAACCTCGCCTCCACGATGGGACTGGTCGGCTACCCGCTCGGCTTCGGAGGCGGCTTCAACCCATACCCGCCCTCCAAGGGCGGCGTAGTCCAGTTCACCCGAACCCTCGCCATAGACAGCGTGCGCAAGAACATCAGGGTAAACTGCCTCTGTCCCGGCTTCGTCGCCACCAACTTCACCAAGGCGCTTACCGACGACCCGCAGACCAACGCATTTCTGGAGGAACTCCACCCGATGGGCAGACTGGGCCAGCCGGAAGAGATAGCCAACGCCGCGCTCTACCTCGCCTCCGACGACGCGGGCTACGTTACCGGCGTCGCGCTCACCGTGGACGGCGGCTATACCGCGCGATAGCCTTCAGCCGCGCTCGGCGTTATAAGAAATAAGTCAGGTCTGCAATCCGCCCCGGCCTGCAACCATCTTGTGAGAATAAGGGTGAAGGCTCAGCCTTCCTCGAAGAAGGCAACGTCGCTCATCCACACCTCGCGGGCTATCCCCGTCAGCGCCTTCTGATTGGGCCGCTCCACCCTGAGCCGACGCGATAGTATCTTCGGCTCAAGCTCCCGCCGCATCATCGGACATCGCTTGACGAACCCGTTCAGAACGCCGCGCTCGCCGCCCAGCAGAACGTACTCCATTCCGTCGAGATGCGGCGCGAACACGGTCCGCGTTATCTCGCACGTCTTGTCGTACAGTTCGCGGATAAGACGCTCCCTGCTGCGCGCGAACCGTCGCTGCGACTGCCCGCCCGCGCGGTGCCGGTTCTTCATATAGCGCGAGTCGGTCTTCGTAGCGATGAGTTTCTCGCCCCTGAGAACGCCCACCGCGTACCTGCCCAGCCTCAGCAACACCACGCCGATAACGGGCTCGGATCTCAGCAGGCCGCGCAGTTCGTCGGTATGCGCGCCCGCGGCTCGGATGTCCGAGACCAGCGGAATCGGCGGCCTGACGACCACCGTTCGGCTGGCGGCGACGAACACCGCCATTCCCGTATCGCTGCCAATGGACTCCTCCAGCGCGGCGGCTACGCGGGAACGTTCCTCTCCGGTATCCGGCGACAGGTGGCTAAAGTCGCGCGACGCAAGAGTCTGGGCCGATACGTACACGCTCGCGGCGCAGCCCTCGGCCTTGAGGTCGTCCAGCAGTCCGAGGACGCCGTTCTTTCCAATCCGCTTTGTCGTCTTATTCATGCCAATCGCGCCGATGTGATACTCTGAGAGTCCGATGTCGCCATTTCCAGTATATCCGACTGTGGAGGCCAGCGCCGTGAAGAAGAAGACCGAGATTGCCATAGACGAAGACCTGCTGATTGGAGCCATGGAAGCGGCGGATGAAATAGGAGTGGACTTGTCCAAGTTCATCGAAGGCGCTATCCGCGAACGGCTTGTCGGGCATGAGTATTGGAAGATGAAACGAGAATCACGACTGAAGGAACTGAAACTTCAGAAAGGAAAAAGCGCGGTAGATAAGTTATGGGGAATTGTACCCGCCGACCGAGAGACAGTAGAGGCTATCCTCAAGGAGGACAGCTATCTTGACGTTTAGCGAGATCGTGCCCGATACCAAACTGTACATAGACGCAAACATATTCGTGTACGCTTCAAATGGGGCGTCGCGTGAATGTAGAGAGTTGATTGACAGATGTGACCGCCGGGAAATCAACGCCTATACCGGAATCCACATCCTGCTTGAAGTCGCCCACAGGATCATGACGATAGAGGCCGTGGAGAAAGGCCTGGTCACGCCCGGCAACATCCCGCGCAAGCTGAGGCGCAGACCCGAGCTTGTCTCACAGCTTCAGGATCATTCCGCCGCTATCCGATTCATACTGGAAATGAGCATCGAGATATTGCAGGTTGACGACGAGATACTGGAGATGTCGGCGGACTTGCGAGCGCAGACCGGCTTCCTCGTCAACGACTCCATCTCTCTCGCCATGATGCAACGCCGCCGCATCCGCGCCATCGCCACCAACGACAGGGACTTCCAGCGCGTAAACTGGCTGGAAGTCCACTTGCCAACCGACCTGTAACTCCTACTACGAACCGCCGTCCCCATTCATCCAGTAGTCGTAGCGGCTGCCCGCGTTGTCCGCCTCGCGCTCCACGTCCTCTTCCAGCAGGTAGCCCTCCGACACCAGTTCCGCCGCCGCCTCTCTCACCCGCTCGATGTAGTCGTCTCTGGACTCATAACGTTCCTCTATGGCGAGTCGAGGATCGCCGGCGGCTTCCCTGTCCTCCCGCGTCTTGCGGAAGGGCAGCGTCCATCCGGCCAGGCCGCCCGTGATGCCTATTACCAGTCCGGGGTTGCCGTTGTCGGGGTGGCGCAGGTTCCAGCCGGTGTTGGTGGCGAGCGGGACGCTCACCGACGGCAGCCGGATTCCTCCCACTTCGTTGCCGTCCTCGTCAACGTCGGACACTATCGCCGGGTACTCCTCCCCCCGCTCGGCGGGCAGCTTGACCGTACGCCCCAGGTGTGTCTCGTCGCCGTAGTCCAGGCGCATGGCCCTCGTGACTTCGGGCGGGAAGGCCACCGACGGGATGCGCTCGAACTTCTCCCTCAGCGTATAGGACTCCACGCCGCTGCCGTCGTCCAGGCTCGGATGGCGAGAGGCGGGAGCGGGTACGTCGCCCCTGGCCCAGGCGTCCAGGTTGTTCAGCTGCGCCCTTTGCAGCGGCGAATAGTCAACCGCGTTGTAGGGCAGTTGGCCCTTTAGCGCGTCCATCTGGCGGATGGTCTCGGGCGGGAATGTCCCAGTGCCGTGCTGGGTGCCCGCGAAGTGGTAGCGGCGCACGTTCTCGGACTCCGCCGCGTCGGTCATCGCGGCAAAGTCGGTGTGAATCAGCGCCGCGTCCCCGCGCCAGTACTCCGCCGAGGTGTTGGTGAACATTATCTTGGGAACGTTGCCGCTCTCTTCCATGCGCGCGATGACAGAGCCGCTCGCCCCGGTGACCGGATCCGTGATTTCGGTGTCCGAGAACGGGAACAGCTCCGGGATGATGTAGCACACGTCCTTCGACGGCTGGCCGAAGCGCAGGTTGAACTCGCCGCGCATACCGCCCGCGATGTGCGGGATGATGCCGTCCAGCGCCATGCGTCCCTTCTCGTCGTTGTTCAGCCCGTAGTAGATGTAGGTCCTCAGGAATCGTCCGCTCTGGGACGCGCCGAAGGCGTGCGCGTATTCGATGTTGCCCGCGCACGGGTTGCCGTCCTCCTCGGACTCGTACTTGAGGAAGGACACGATGTCGCGCACCGACGCCATGCCCAGCCCCACGACGTCCGTGCCGGTGGTGGTATAGACGAGCTGGTAGATGCGGCCCGGCTCGAACCCGCTCCTCAGATAGACGTGGTTGAGGTCAGGCTCCACCTGCTCGTCCTCGACGCGCACGAACTGGAACTGGTCCCTGGCTATGTCGGTCGCGGGGCCGTTAGGATGGTCGCGCACAGTGAGCGTCGCGCCCGCCTCATGCGGGTCGGTCGGCGGATGCGGATCGTGAATCCTGTCGGCGAGCAGGAACACGTTCGTCGGCTCGTTGCACTGGAACTGGCACAGCATACGCCCGGTCAGCCTGCCGCCGTCCGGGTTCAGCGCCTGCGGCGCGCGCAGGCCGATGCGGTCCGGGTCGTCCGCCGGAACGTCCGACTGCCAGCCGCAAAAGACGACCGTGTAGCCCTCGCGCATCAGGAAGCCGTTGCCCGGATGCAGAGGCGCGCCCGGGTCCATGGCGCGGGGCGAACTGTTGAATCCGAGAATCGTCTTGCGTCCCCGGTTCACCACGTCGAATATCATGCTGCCCCTCCCGCGTTCCGGGTCGGCGGGCTGGAGCATCTCGAAGTCCGCCGAGAACGATACGCGGCCCTCCGAGTCGCGCTGGGCCAACTCTATGTCTGTGATGGCGCTGTTGTTGGGATGCAGCGGGTCAACCGAGAAGTGGGCTGTTCCCTTGAGATGATTGTAGGCGCCCACCTCGCCGAATGTCTGTCCGCCCGCGAACGGGGTGACGCTGGTAATATCGAGTCTGGTTACTGGCAAGTCCAAATCCCCCTTTTGTGATACGGGTTGATTGTATCATCGTGAGTGTCGGTTCGCACCAACGGTTGACGCTACCATAACTCACTTCCTACACTGGGAGAGTCGCGCGGCGCAGAGTCAATCGAAAGGGACGGATATGCGTGTAGTCATGGGAGCGGACCACGGGGGATACCCGCTGAAGGAAGAGTTGAAGGGATACGTCGAGTCTCTCGGACACGAGATAGTGGACGTGGGCGCTCACGAACTCGATCCGGCGGACGACTTCCCCGACTTCACCAAGTCAGTCGCCGAGTCGGTCACCTCCGGCGACGCCCGGCGCGGCATCATGATCTGCGGCAGCGGGGTGGGCGCGTCAGTCGCCGCCAACAAGGTCAAGGGAGTGCGCGCGAGCGTCTGCCACGACACCTACTCGGCTCACCAGGGAGTGGAGCACGACGATATGAACGTGCTGTGCATGGGAGCGCGTATCATCGGAATCGAGCTTGCGCGGGAGCTTGCGGACGCATTCCTGTCGGCGGAATTCGCGCCGGAGGAGCGGTTTCAGCGCCGTCTCGACAAGGTGCTGGACATGGAGTCCAACTTCGGCAGTTAGGATTAGGATTATCAATTGCGAATTGACAATTGATAATTGAAAATTCCTAGTCGCCGTATTCCGCGCCCAGCAGACACGCTACCAGCGTCCGGTTCTCCTCCGCGTCCACGAACGCCTCCGAAATGCGCCCAACGTCGTCGTCGGTCTCGACCATGTAATGCCTGATGCCCCATGCGTCCAGGATCGGCTCGGTGAACACGCCGGCGGAGTCGGTCATCTCGCCGCCCTCGCCCATCCAGCCCCTGTATCCCACGACCATGACCATCGGAACGCCGAGGTCCAGCCCCATGCCGCGTATCGAGTCGCCCGCCTCGAACATCCCCGTATTCTGAATCAGCACGACGGGCTTCTTGCCGCCGATCCACAGCCCCGCCGCGATGGGCATGGACTCACCCTCGCGGCAGATGGGAACGAGAGCCAGGTCGTCGTCCGAGATTATCTGGTTGTACATGAAATTCGTCTCGGTATCCGGCAGCCAGACGATGTGGGTCACGTCGTTCTTCTTGAACTGCTCGATGATGGCCGACGGGCTGAGGCTGATCTCTGCCATGGAACGCTTCTCCGTGGGGTGTATGGGTGAGATTATATGCCCGCCAACCAAAGCGGTCAACGCCGGCCACCCCAACCTTGCAATCAGCCGCGCGCGAACCTTACAATCAGACGCATATAAACCTTGCAATCAGCCGCTATATGACCTGACAATCAGACGATGCCGCGCGCAACCATATATCCCAGATACATCGAACAGCGCCTGGCCGAAGCGTTGGAAGACTCACCCGTCATCCTGATTCACGGTCCCAGACAGTCAGGCAAGACCACGCTCGCCCAATTCGCCTGCGCCCCGGACAACCTGAATTGGGGAGACGACGCCCATATATGGGAAAGCCTTCCGCTACGGACTCTTAGTGTCAGGGAAAGAAATTACGAGTACATCACCTTCGACGACGATACCGTGCGCGCCGGAGCCAGGGAGGATCCGGTTGGATTCGTCGGAGACCTTCCCGAGCGGGTGATTCTGGACGAGGTGCAACGCGCCCCCGAGATATTCACTGCCCTCAAGATGGCGGTGGACCGTAATCGGGTAAACGGGCGCTTCCTTCTGACAGGTTCCTCCAACGTTCTGCTCATTCCCAAGTTGTCAGACTCACTGGCCGGTCGAATGGAAATCGTGCGGCTTCACCCACTGTCGCAAGACGAAATCGAAGCCGGCCTTTTCTGGCCCGGCCCCGCGGCGCTCACCATGGACCCGCGTTCAGGTTTCCTGGACGCTCTCTTCAGAGCCGATTTCAAGATTCGCCGCTCCCAGCGCCTCGCCGCGAATTTGCGCGAGCGCATCGTCCGCGGCGGATTTCCGCCCGCCATCGCTCGGCCCGGCGGCCCCAGACGCGCGGCATGGTACGAAAACTACGCCGACACTCACGTACAGAGAGACGTGCGCGACCTGGCGCGCGTCAGAGGGTTGGATACCATGCCCGAACTTCTCAGAGCCGCGGCTTCGGTGACGGCTAACCTGTACAATCTCAGCGATTTGGCTTCCCCGTTCCAGGTATCCAGGCAGACCATCGGCGACTATGTAGCCCTTCTCGAAAGAGTATTCCTGTTGGAACGTCTGAAGCCGTGGCACAGCAATCGTCTCAACCGTCTTGTGAAAACCCCGAAACTGCACATAGGCGATACCGGCCTGGGATGCGCCCTACTGGGTCTGGACGGAGATGAGTTGGCGGCTGACCGTAGTTTCTTCGGGCATATCCTGGAGACATTCGTGTACCAGGAACTCAGGCGGCAGGCAAGCTGGAATCCCTTGCCCACATCCTTCTACCATTACCGGGACAAGGACGGGATCGAGGTGGACATCGTTCTTGAGAGAGGTTCACGCTTGGTCGCGGGTGTCGAGGTGAAGGCGGCGGCCACTGTCGGAAACCGCGACTTTCGCGGCCTTCGCAAGCTGAAGAAAATCACCGGAGACCGCTTCTCCGCCGGAGTGGTTCTCTACGACGGCGAGACCTCCGTAAACTGGGGAGACAAAATGTACGCCATACCAATCCGCCATCTATGGGAAACCCCATTCCAATCGGACTAACGCGAACCCCTTTAAGTTAGCGACAGCCGCTCTCTCCACGTAGCCTGTGAACTCAGTGGCGAAGGCCATTCCCCTCTGGCATAGGCTATAATGGACGCGGAGAAATGGATCATGGCAATCATCATCGAACACCCGCTCCAATATACGCTACACAACTACCCCGCGCTATGCTACAATACTCCCGTAACAGAACAAACATACTTGATTTGCATAAAGAAAGGTTTATCAATGACCACTCGCCCGACCGAAAATTTTTCGGTCCATAGCTAACAACAGGTGATTACAGGTCACTTTCCACGTGAACCGCGTCCTGTTCCACTTGGAAACTCACCTGTAACCCCACCTGTACGATATAAATACCAATATATGACCGCCGCTTTCCGGCCCCAATTCCAGCCCAGTGACCGACCGCCGAAAACCGAAGACCAATAACCAAGACGACCAACCCCGAACCGGGATGAAATTCCGCCCGAACCTGATAGAATCGAACGAGAGTATGCCAGCGCTGACGAAAGGGACACACATTGCCTGAGTTTGAGATAGTCTCCGACTTCCAGCCGACCGGCGATCAGCCGCGGGCCGTCGAACAGATCGTGACCGGCGCGAACCGCGACATGGTTCACCAGACCCTCATGGGCGTGACCGGCAGCGGCAAGACCTTCACGATGGCCAACGTCGTCCGGGAATTGCAGCGGCCCACCCTCGTCATCGCGCACAACAAGACGCTCGCCGCCCAGCTTGCCACCGAGTTCAAGGAGTTCTTTCCCAACAACGCGGTGGAGTACTTCGTCAGCTACTACGACTACTACCAGCCCGAGGCATACCTGCCGCGCACCGACCTCTACATCGAGAAGGACGCGGACATCAACGAGGAACTGGACAAGCTCCGCCACGCGGCCACCCGCGCGCTGCTCACGCGCCGCGACACGCTGATAGTGGCGTCCGTGTCCTGCATATTCGGCCTGGGCTCCCCGCAGGAGTACCAGGGATTCATGGCGCACGTGCGCCGGGGCGAGATAAGAAGTCCGAGCAGGCTGGCCAGGCAGCTTATTGACATCCAGTACGAGCGCAACGACTTCGACCTGGCAAGAGGCCGCTTCAGGATACGCGGCGACACGATGGAGATACTGCCCGCCTACGAGAGCGTCGGCGTGCGGATAGAGTTCTGGGGCGACGAGGTGGAGCGTATCGTGGAGATGGACCCGCTCACCGGCGAGATACTGGCCGAGCGCAACGAGATACAGATATACCCGGCCAAGCACTTCGTAACCTCGCAGGAGAGGATGCTGACCGCGATCCAGGACATCGAGGACGAATTGCATGAGCGGGTCCGAATCCTGAACCGCGCTGGCAAGCTGCTTGAGGCGCAGCGTCTCGAACAGCGCACCCGCTACGACGTGGAGATGCTGCGCGAGACCGGCTACTGCGCCGGCGTGGAGAACTACTCCCGCCACCTCGGAGGACGCGATGAGGGCAGCACTCCATACACGCTGATGGACTACTTCCCGGAGGACTACCTGCTGTTCATAGACGAGTCCCACATGACGCTGCCCC
This sequence comes from Dehalococcoidia bacterium, assembly GCA_963668275.2. Taxonomy (GTDB): domain Bacteria; phylum Chloroflexota; class Dehalococcoidia; order Lucifugimonadales; family UBA1123; genus VXRN01. Next base: position 3,319,895 of record OY764155.1, on the reverse strand, counting down.
AGATACGCGCCATGTACAACGGCGACCGCGCGCGGAAAGAGGTGCTGGTGGAGTACGGCTTCAGGCTGCCGTCCGCGCTGGACAACCGGCCCCTGAACTTCGGCGAGTTCGAGCAGGCCGTGAACCAGATCGTCTATGTGTCGGCGACGCCCGGCCCATACGAGTACGAACACTCCCAGCAGATGGTGGAACAGGTGATACGCCCGACGGGGCTGACCGACCCGATCATCGAGGTCAAGCCCACCGACGGGCAGATAGACGACCTGCTGCACCAGATAAAGCTGCGCGTGGACCGCGGGGAGCGGTGCCTGGTCACGACGCTCACCAAGCGCATGGCCGAGGAACTTGCCGACTTCCTGCGAGAAATGGGCGTCCGAACCCACTACCTCCACTCCGAGATAGACACGCTGGAGCGAAGCGAGATTCTGCGCGACCTGCGGCTCGGCGTTTACGACGTGATAGTGGGCATCAACCTGCTCAGGGAGGGTTTGGACCTGCCCGAGGTCAGCCTTGTTGCCATCCTCGACGCCGACAAGGAAGGCTACCTGCGCTCCACGACCTCGCTGGTACAGACAATCGGACGCGCCGCGCGCCATGTTGACGGCCATGTCGTCATGTACGCCGACCGCGTTACCGACTCGATGAAGCGCGCCATTGACGAGACGGAGCGCCGCCGGGAGATCCAGCAGGTTTACAACCGCGAGAACGGCATCACCCCGCAGAGCATCCAGAAGACCGTCCACGACATAACCGAGCGCGTGAAGGCCATCGCCGAAACCCGCGAGAGCTACACCGTGGACTCCTCGGATATGCCCAAGGACGACATTCTCAGGCTCATCAAAGACCTCGAGTCGCAGATGAAGTCCGCCGCCCGGTCCCTCGAATTCGAGAAAGCCGCCCTTCTGCGCGACCAGATAACCGACCTCAGAAAAGTCGTGGTATAAATCCACGCTATGTTTGGTGTAAGATAGGAATATACGATACTATGGCACTTTATAGCAGGGGGATTTGTCTTGCGCGCGGGTTGGAGGTGGACATCGCCAGGATACGGGTTCGCGCTCGTAATCGCGGCCATTGCGCTGCTGGCGGTCGCCTGCGCCTCCGAGGTCAGCGAAGGCCGGGGAACCCTGCCCGCCGGCACTCAGACGAATCCGCTGCCCAACGTTGACTTCGTGGGCTATCTCTACTTCAACCCCTCTACGTCCTCCACCGTTGACATCAGGCGCTTACTGCCTTCCGGCGGCGCGGACGTTCTTCCCAAGGACGCCAAAGACACCTTGGAGAGCGTAGAAGTATCCAGCGCCACCATTCTGACCTCCACCGAGGGCGACATCGCCGCCTCGCTCCAATTCCTCAGCGCCGAGGACGCCGAGAAAATCCACGACCTCTACGGCCAGTACCCCGAAGAAGCCGCGGTATGGTCTAAGCTCGACCTCGATTCAAGCGCCGTCGAAGTCGTGCGCGGCGCTTCCGAATGGGCCCAGAGCGTCCGCGACAAGCTGGATACCACCACATCCGACACCAGCACGAGAATCACTATGGCGGAAAAAAGCCCCGAGTCCTGGGCGCTCATGACCAACCTGCCCGCGTCCGAAACCGAACCTCCCATAGCCGCCGGCCTGATCTACCCCGACGACAAGCTCATCGAGGACATCGAGACCAATGTCGGCGTTGACCTGTCCGACCTCGACATCGCCTTCGGCAACATCGGCGCGCGGAGACTCGCATTCGCCATCTACGGCGACATCCCGATTGACATAACGCAGGAAATAGACTTCCGCTTCCTTACGCTCCACGACGTCGGCATGGTAACAGTCGCCCAGACCGGCTATCCGGGCTTCGCGCTATCATTCCTGGTCAAGACCATCGCCGGGCGCATCGGAATGGAGACGATAGAACTGGGCAGCGCCAACGCGCGCTACCTGGAGACCGAACACGCTCACGTCGTCCTGAAGAACAAGGGCAGCCTGATATACGCGGCCCTGGCGGACGACAAGCGCGACGCCGAAAACTTAATGCTCCGCGCGCTGGCTGACCCCAAACCGGACAAGTAGCGAATTCCAGGGGCCTGCCCGCCGCTTTGACACCGATAACCCTCGTGGTTACAATTGACCTAATGAATGAGGAACACCCCGGAGGCTGACCGATGACCACACAGACGCTGACCACAGACGAAGTTTACGAAGCGCTCAGAGACGTGTACGATCCCGAAATTCCGGTCAACGTCGTTGACCTTGGCCTTATCTACGGCGTAGAGGTTGACGCCGGCAACGTGGATGTCACGATGACCCTGACCTTCGCCGGCTGCGGCATGGGGCCGTACATCGCGCAGCAGGCCGAGTGGCGCATCGCCGAGATGGACAGCGTCGAGGACGTCAACGTCGAGCTTACCTTCGACCCGCCCTGGACGCCGGACATGATTACCGAAGAGGGCAAGAAGTTGCTCGGCCTGGACTAGCTTTCCGGCGCGGCGCGCGAGACCACGCTGAACAACCATTGAGAAGAAACGATGAAGGGGCGGCCTGGCTCGGGTCGTCCCTATGCTTGATACCATAAGAAGTAAGTCAGGGTTGCGACCTTAGCTCGACTACAACCATCTTGTGAGATAAGGGTGAAGGCTCAGCCTTCCTTGTGGCGGCAAGCCCGGACAGGGCGGGAGAATACGATGACGCAGCAGATGGACCCAAATCAGCAGGCCCAGGCGAGGGCCAGAGTCGAGGCGATGCGCCGCCAGTTCGAGCAGAAGCGCGCCATATCCGAGTCTCTTTCGCGGATCAAACACAAGGTGGGCGTGTATAGCGGCAAAGGCGGCGTCGGAAAGACTACGGTGGCCGTCAACCTCGCCGCTACGCTCGCCAATGACGGCGCGAAAGTAGGCGTGTTGGACGTGGACATTGACTGTCCGAACGTGATTCGCGCCATGAAAGTCGCGGAAGCGCCGCTAGTCGGCGAGGACCGCAAGATGATCCCGCCAGAGCGGTTCGGCGTGAAGGTCATGTCCATGGGCTTCTTCCAGCAGGACGAGGAGGAGGCGATCATCTGGCGCGGCCCAATGATACACAACGCGATCAACCAGCTATTGCAGTCCACCGAGTGGGGCGACCTGGACTACCTGCTGATTGATCTGCCGCCGGGGACCTCGGACGCGCCGCTGACCGTCATGCAGTCCCTGGACATGGACGGGTTCGTGGTGGTCACCACGCCGCAGGAGCTGGCGAAGATAGACGCCATCCGCTCCGTGAACATGATAAAGAAGCTGCACATCGAGGTGCTGGGCGTGGTGGAGAACTTCTCGGGGGACATATTCGGGTACGGCGCGGGCGAAGAGCTTGCCGAACACCTGGAAATCCCGTTCCTGGGCAGGCTGGAGATGCGCGCCGCCTACCGAGACACGTCGAGGCCGGTCGTGCTGAACGACAACGCGGCGCTTGGGGAATACCGGGGCATCGCCAGGGGAGTGACGGCTGCGCTTCCCTGATCCACGCGACTATACCTTATCTTCTGAAATGAACAGGAGCGTCCGTATAGGACGCTCCTGTTGAGTTTTAGTCAAACGGACCTGGGTTGTTACCGCCTGCCGGAACCGTTTCCGGCTATCCGCTCATCCATACGCCTCAGAATATCGAGAAAGACTTTCATCTCCTCGATTTCCCGTTCGATGTGTTCCAGAGACTTCTGGTCCTGGTAGAAGTTCCCGTGCATCCCGTTGGCAATCGAAAACATAATCTGAACCCGGGGTTCGCCGAGTTCTGCGGCTATACGGTCGGATATCCTGAATGCGTCCGCGTGAGTGGCATATCTCCAGCCGCGCCGCGCCGCTATATGCTTGAAGTAGTGGGCGACCGCGCCCCACGCCTTTTCAGACGCCTGGATCCTGTCGCCCTCGGCCAACTTTTCCTCGGCGTGCAGAATCAGCCTCTGGCTGTGAACGTAGTGCGCCTCTATCGGCTCCGACCTTAAAGTCATCTTGCTGACCACTCCGAAACCAAGAGCATGGACGGTTATAGTCGTCCATGCTCATTCTTTTCAATGATTTGCGGCCCGGGAGACTACTCGCCGCGCTCCGGCAGGGCGGCGACGGCGTAGCCGGGCGTCGTGCGCTGGCCTTCGTGAGTCTCAAGCCAGATTTCGCACTCTACTACGTTTTCGTCGTCCTGCTGGTACTTCTTCTTGACCACGCCCTTGGCGAAGACGGGGGTGCCGGGAACGTCCATGCCGCGATACTGGACGCTGAGCTTCTTGAGGTCGCCCCACTCGCCAATCCAGTCGGTCATCACCTGTCCCAGGAAGGCGTTCTTGAGCGCGCCGTGCAGAATCACGTCCGGCAAGTTATTGTTCTTGGCATAGTTCAGATCGTAGTGAATCTGGTAATAGTCGCCGGACGCGCCCGCGTACTTGACCAACTGCTGGGTGGTGGGATCCTTGCGCAAAGTGGGAATATCCATTCCCTCTTCCACGTCATCGAAATATACCTGTTCTGCCATGAAGTTCCTCCCTTGGCGTTCTCTAATTCCCTCGCTACGGCTGGTAGCTGATCCCCGTGGTCCTCTGGATAGCGACCGTCGTGCCGAACTGATTTACGTACTTCGTCTCGCGCTGAATGAACAGCATGTTGCCCAGTCGTCCGGGGCGCTCGAAGATGTTGGATATCATGGTGGACACCGCTATGCGGTCTCCGGGGCGGACCGGCTCGTAGTATTCCCACTCGCTTCCGCCGTCCAGGTTGGCGGGATAGGGGCTGCTGACGTCCACCTTCATCTCGCCCGAACGCAGCGAACGGAAGAAAGTCGGGGGAGCGACCATACCGCCGTAGCGCGACTGCCTGGCCGCCTCTTCGTCGTTGTAGATGGGGTTGTTGTCGCCGATGGCCTGGGCGAACTTGATTATCGCCCCCTTCTCCACGTCATTCACATAGACTTCGGACTCTACGCCGATAGCCGCTCTCATTTCATCCGTGATCACCGATTCCTGAGTCATTTACAAACACTCCCGGACAGCGGATACCCGCCTCTGAAAATCTCGTCCAAGTTTAAGACCGAGGCGGTCAGGTGTCAAGGAAGGCAGGGCCTTCACTCTCAGGGCAATCGTATCTAAATTTCAGTGGCCTCATATATTGCAGATTATAATTGTACAGGTGGCGACAGGTAGCTTACTGGTGACGTCACAGGCGTTCGGAACACCTGTTATTCACCTGAGATGACCTGAGTTTAGCTACGGGAAAAATTTCTGTTCGACTTTGTGATGGCCATTGATAACTCCTGACTTATGTTCGATATGGTATGAGAAGATCTGACCACGAAGACATTTTAGTACAATTGGTCGGTCGGAGTGCAAGTGGGAGCCGGTTCAGACACAAGATTGTCCGGGCAGGATGCACACGTCTCCAAACCCGTTTTGGGTTATTCGATATTGGGTTTTATGATTGTCTGTAAGTTCAGAGTTGGTGAGATTGATTTTGAAGTCGGTCTTTACAGGAGAATACGAGCTACTCTTACGGCGTCTGATCGAGGCGCGCAATGCGTCCGGGCTGACGCAACAAGATATGGCCAGCCGTCTTAATGGACTTCAGTCGTTCGTGTCAAAGTACGAGCGAGGGGAGCGGAGGCTAGATGTCGTAGAGTTTGTATCTATCTGTCGTGTCTTGGATGTTGACCCGTGCAGTATAGTCCGTGAGATCGAAGAACTCTCAGCAGCGCGACTGGATGCCGGGGAAGAAGTTGCGCCATGAACACTCAAGGGGTTATCCAGTCAGCTTCTGGACATCTCCAAACCCTTACGGAGCACGTATTCGATGTTTTGACCATTTCCAGACCCAACACGGCTGACGAGGCTGTCAACCTTGCCAAAGTCATATCTAAACTCTCCCCCTTGGTCGGAAACCTGATTGAATTCAATACTGTAGAGTTCCTCAACGCTCAGCCGGAGTATGAGCCGTTCGGGAAGTGGGTACGCCAAGATCCAGGGTTCCCGGATGCCGTATTTGTTGGGTCTATCTCACCTACTCCTGGCTTCGAAATCAAGGCATGGTTCCCTCTAGCGACGGAAATAACGGCGCGTTTCAGAGATAGCCAGGATCACTTCACACAAGATCAGACCTATGTTTGTATGCTCGCCTGGCTACCTGAACAACTGATTTTCGGCAAACCGCGTATTATTGATGTCTGTGTCGTTTCTGGTAAATCGGTGGCAGAGGCTAGAGATAGGCATTACCACAACCCTCCAGATTACCTTGTAATCGAACCCGAAGATACTGCTGCGCGTACACGCAATCTACGGCAGACCAATACCAACGGCTACAAATTTCAAGGTACACCTCGGCAGTTGGCGGAGGCCCAGAAAATCGTCGAGAGTTGGGGCTTAGACTCCAGCGGATACCAGACTACTGTCGAGTACCAAGCCTTGCTACGCGAACTGCAAGGAGCCTTTCCCTATCGGCTTGATACCAACTTCGCCAAGATGGATCGAATCACACACAGTGAAATCGAGAACTTCAAGCAGAGGGTGTTAAGTCAAAACTTACACGGGCACACGATCAGAGAATGGAACAGGCTACTGTACAGGGGTTCTGAAAGCCATATACTCCGCGCAGTCAAAAGTCTTCATTAGGGATCAAACAAGCGCCAGTTGATGATGTGAATCTACCAGGCGCCTGATTCCATAATAGAAGTAGGTGGGGTCAATTTCTCCACCGAAACCGCGCCTATGGGAGAGGCGCGCGGAGAGGCAGGCTGTGAACAAGCCCCCAAAGGGCTCCCACACTACATCGCCTTCGTCTGATGAGGCCTCGATGAGCATACTGATCAAGTCAAGGGGCTTCTGGTTGAGGTGAACAGCCTTGCCTGAGTCTCCATTGAGTTTATATCGCTCCGCTCCACGAAGAGCCGGACGATCCCAAACATTGGTAAATCCATAGGGGCAGTCAAACTTAGCCCGCATTGCAGCCCATTCGTCGGCTGTTCCCGGTCGCTCACCGTCAATTGAAAAATATGGTCGCCCTAAAGGATCGCCATGACGATTCGCGTACTCTTGCATTTTTACGAACATCTCAGTAGGCGGGAAATACCACAAGTGACCTTGGTCCAAGTATTTTCGCACTGCGGCATCCGCCACCCCGCAAGCTTCGTTTGCCTTCCGGAGCGGTAGTCTTGTGCGTTTCCATTCCCGGAGAAGCCACTGCTTCAAGGTCAGACCATCTATTCTGGCCTCATACACATATTGCACGCACATTTCGGAAACGACTGGAAAACGCCGTATGCTACCGGTGTTTACGTTGCCCGCGATATGGCCCTTGCCCTTATTCCAGATGTTGGCGTTGACATACCGCCATCCATGTGCTTCTAGTATAGGGTGAACTGCTGCCCAGCCGATCTCTGAGTTCCAAAACCACAGAGTTGTTCTCGGTGTCGCGCGCTGCGACCAACCAGCGATATGCGGTTCATACCAGTCAGGCAGCCCCAAGTGGTCAGACGTATCGCCCTCGAATCCGAGCACCCCGTAGCCACCGTCTGAGATTATTACTGTTGGAGCGTCCCATTGGCTATAGAAGTTGAGACTGTCACCTAGTTTCACGTCTATCAACTCATCGGACCATGCGTCCACTATTTTCGAGGGAGCGACTGGCTGGACGGTTCGCCCGCGTCCTACGGTGCTAGTCGGTATGGGGTGTTCGGTTGATCGTCCCGAAGTCGTCACAATTTGGCTCCTAGTACCACTAGGGATCCATTTAAGCATAAACCCAATTCGGGTTATGCGCAAGGCGCCGTATAACGGTTTTACACACGACGCAGCCGATCCTGCCCTCTGGTACAATGTGCATCCAACTCGCCTCTGTACGAGCGTAGGATAGAGAACCTTGCAGCCAGGACGCGCCCAGACACATACGGTGGCACACAGTGTAGCCCATGATTCGGCGACGCCCTTCACACTCCGGGCCACGGACGGCGGCGCCCGCGCCGGAATCCTGCGAACCGCGCGCGGCGATGTTCCGACGCCGTTCTTTATGCCGGTGGCTACGCAGGGTTCGGTGAAGGGGGTGGACACGCCCGACCTCAGAAGCGTCGGCGCGAATATCGTGCTGGGGAATACCTATCACCTGTTCCTGCGTCCCGGGACGGAACTGATGGAGCGATTCGGCGGGCTGCATTCGTTCATGGGCTGGGACGGGCCGATACTGACGGACAGCGGCGGCTTTCAGGGGTTCAGCCTGAAGCATCTTCGCAAGATTGATGAGGACGGCATACTGTTCAAGTCGCACATTGACGGCTCGATGCACAAGTTCACGCCGGAGTCCACCATCGAGGCGGAGGAGAAGATAGGCGCGGACATCATCATGCCCCTCGACGTGTGCGTAGAGGCCGGTTCGGACCGCGATTTGGTTGAGAGGGCGAGCAATCTCACAACCAAGTGGGAAGCCAGATGCAAGCAGGCGCATACCCGCGATGACCAGATGCTCTTCGGGATAGTGCAGGGTGGGCTGTATGAAGACCTTCGCGCTCGCTCCGCCGAAGAGATCATGTCTATCGGGTTCGACGGCTACGCGCTCGGCGGGCTGAGCGTCGGCGAGTCCAAAGAGGAGATGTACGGGATGACGGGCATTGCCGCCGCGATGCTTCCAACCGACTCGCCCCGCTACCTGATGGGCGTGGGGTCGCCCGAAGACCTGGTGGAGAGCGTCGCGCGCGGGGTGGATATGTTCGACTGCGTTCTTCCCACTCGAATCGCCAGAAACGGCGCGCTGTTCTCGCGCGATGGGCGCGTCAACATATACGCCGCGCCTCACCGAGATCGGGACGAACCAGTGGAGCCGGGCTGCGACTGCTATACGTGCCTGAACTTCTCAGCGGCCTATGTTCACCACCTGTTCAAGGCTAAAGAGTTGCTGGCGTACAGGCTGGCGACTCTTCACAACCTGCGATTCATTCTGAGGATGATGGAGGAGATGCGTGAGGCCATAATCGCCGGAAATTTCCAGATGTACAGGGAGGAATTCCATCTCCGTTTCACGCCGCCCGACCAGAAGGCGCGACACGAGCAGAAGCTGAAGTGGCTGGCTTCGCAGGGTAGGCCGGGGGCGTAGTATGTGCGGACGTTTCACTCTTATCGCGTGGGACGAAATAGAAGGGCGCTTCCTGCCCGTCGGTTCCGGCATGGACATGATACGCGAACGGTTCACGGGCGCTGACCCCGCTCCCAGATACAACATCGCGCCCACGCAGGACGTAATCACGATTACGAATGACGGCGAAGCGAATACGGCCCGGTTCATGCGCTGGGGACTTGTGCCGTTCTGGGCGAAGGACATATCCATCGGCAGCCGCATGATAAACGCGCGGGCGGAGACATTGGCGGAGAGGCCGAGTTTCAGGGCCGCGTTCAGGCGGCGCAGGTGTCTGGTGGTCGCGGACAGTTTCTATGAATGGAAGCGCGACGGGCGCAGCCGAACCCCGATGCGGATAAGCCTGGAGTCGGGCGAGCCGTTCGCGTTCGCCGGGCTGTGGGAGTCCTGGAACAGCCCGGATGGCCGCCGCATCCTGTCCTGCGCGATTGTCACCACCGCGGCCAACGAGTTCGTGGCTCCGATACACGACCGTATGCCCGTGATTCTGTCGCAGGACGCCGAACCCATGTGGCTGGCCCCGGACGTTCAGGACACGGACGCGCTATCGGAACTGCTGGCGCCGTATCCGTCCGAGCGAATGACGGCGTATGAGGTCTCCACGATTGTCAACTCGGCGGCGAACGACGCGCCGGAGTGCGTCGCCCCGGTTGGCAGGTTGCTCTAGGGATTAGTAGAAGGTGCAGCCGATGCCGTGGTAGCCGATTGTAACCTCGCCGTTCTCGACTACCACGGGCGTGATCTTGTCGCCGCCCGTTAGCTCCTGCAACTCGGGCCACCGTTCGGGGTGGTCGCCCAGGTCAATCTCCTCATACACCTTGCCCTTCTCGTCCAGTTCCATCTTGACGGAGACGCAGATGGTGCATTCGGGATGGGTGTAGATCAGTACGCCGCTTTCAGCCAAAGTCAGCCTCTTTCTTTCGATTGTGGGGTTGGTCCCAGTGAAGGGTGGGCATTCAGCCTAATCACCCCCATCCTAACCTTCCCCCGTCGAGGGGGAAGGGACTTTGCTATCAGCCGTAGCAGCCGATGCCGTTGAATCCGACGGTGACCTCGTCGCCGTCTATCATGACCGGGCTGATGCGCTCGCCGTCGGTATGCGGCAGAACCTCCGGCCAGCGGTCCGGGTGCAGCGAAAGGTTCACTTCCTCGTACTCCACTCCGTCCTGGTCCAGTTGCGCCTTGAGCATATCGGTGTAGCCGCAGCCCACCGTCGAATAGACAGTTACAGTTTTGCTTGCCGTACTCATCTCTTCTCCTAGTCTGGCGGATAGCCTGTTCTCTCTTTAGTCAGGACTTACACGGTTGGAGGCGTGGATTCCCGCGAAAGCGGGAATGACGATAACCGAACCATCTTCAAGCGCGTAATTCCTCTCAGCGCGCTACGAAGGGCGTTCCCGCCTCTCGATCTCCCGCTCCTCCGCCTTGTGCCGGAGCGCGCGGCCCTTGTCCGGGTGGGGGTCCTCGATGAGGCCGTACATCTCCTTGCCCTCGTGGTCTTCGGGCAGATGCTCGGTGATCGGCATACCCTCCTTGTCCACGAACAGCAGGCAGTGGCAATACTTGTAGATCTGCATATCGTCGCACGGGCAGATCCAGGTGCGGTGCTTGATCTCTTCCTTCTTGTCAGGGTAGAACCTGCACGGGCACAGCGGGCGGCCTACTTCATCCACGTTCTGCGCGAGTCCAAGTATTACGGACTCGGTCACGCCCTCCACCGGCGAGGTGTAAGAGCCCGACTTCTCGGTGAAGTTCTCAACAAGCCGGCGCATACGCTGCATAGCTTTTTCACTGGGTTGTTCCGGCATCGGTCGCCTCCTGATTCATTTCTGGTCGGGATGTTGAGTCCATTATACATATCATCCATCCACTATGCTGTAAGATTTCCACCAGACCCAATACCTGATAACCAGGAGCCCGCCAGATGAACCTGCTGCCCCGATTCCGCGAAATGGATAGAACCACCCGCGAGGCGATGATCACCCGCCTCGACAGACTTACAGAACTGCCCCTGCTGCTGCTGGCCTTCATAATGGTTCCGGTGCTGCTCGGCCCCATGTTGCTCGAGGACAGTTTTTCCGCCGCCGAAAAGACTCTCTTCCGGACCCTCGACATATTCATATGGGCAATCTTCGCAGCCGACTTCTTCCTCAAGTTCGCCATAACCCCCGATAAGTGGCTCTACCTGCGGCGAAACTGGCTTGAAGCGCTGACCGTACTGGTGCCTTTCTTCCGCCCGCTCCGCATAGTCCGCATTATCCTGTTCGGAGCGCGCGCCATCAAGGCTACACGCCGCAGGCTGGTGAGTGTTGACTTCCTGCTTGTATATGCGATAGGCATAGTAGTCATAGCCGCCACAGTCGTTACCGTCACCGAACATGGACACAACTCCATCAACTCTTTCACCGACGCCCTCTGGTGGTCCGTCGTCACCGCCACCACGGTCGGCTACGGCGACATGACGCCCGTAACCCCTGTGGGCAGGGGCATGGCGATTCTGCTCATGCTGGTCGGAATCGGGCTTTTCGGCGGTCTGACCGCCAACTTCGCGTCCACCATCTTCAGGACCGACGACAACGTGGAGGAAAACACCGAACAGCTTCTGGACGAGATGAAAGCGCTCAGCGCAGAGTTGGTCGAACTCCGGCAAAGCGTTGATGTCGCGCGACAAGGCTCTCAGCGGGCTTCGCCGACAAGGGGGTTTGCATTATCGGCGGTCGGCAATATAATTCGGAGGCCGACATCTATCGTATCGAATATATTCAGGCGCGGCGGACTGTCCGCCGCGCGAGGAGAAACCGGAGAAGAAAGTATGCCCGACGCACAGACCTTCAGACAGGCATGGGGTAAATTCGCCACAGGCGTGTCGGTGATAACGACCGTGGAGTCCGACGACGAGATACACGGCATGACCGCCAACGGGATCACATCCGTTTCACTGGACCCCCCGCTCGCGCTGGTATGCGCCGGCCACAACACGACATCCTACCCTCTGATAAAGGAGAGCGGTCGTTTCGCCATCAACATACTCAGCGAGGAACAGCGGGCCATCGCCGAATACTACGCCCGCCCTACCGACCAGAAGACCGGCGACGTTCCCATGTCCTTCAGCCGCACCGCCCAGGGCGCGGCCACGCTGGACGGAAGCCTCGCGTACATGGACTGCCGCGTGGTGAACGAGTATGTCGCGGGCGACCACACCATCTTCATAGGCGAGGTCGAGGAGATAGCGATTGACCCGGACGGCGCCAGGCCGCTGCTCTACTTCGAGGGACGCTTCAACCGCCTGCCGGATGGGGCGTAGCCCTACACTCTTGATGAACATGGGAGACAACCGATGCAGCCCGAACTGATTGCAGACTACCAGTGCGTCACCGGCGAAGGCCCTCTCTGGCACCCGATGGAGAGCCGCCTCTACTGGGCCGACATCCCGGAGGGCAGGCTGTTCAGGTACAACCCGTACAGCCGCGTCCACGAGAAGATATACGATGGCCGCGTTGTCGGCGGATACACGATTCAGGCCGATGGCTCGTTGCTGCTGTTCATGGACAGGTGCTCGGTGGCAGTCCTGCGAGACGGGGAACTGGACTTCATCATCGAAGAACTCCCCCACGAGACGGACAACCGCTTCAACGACGTGATAGCCGACCCCGCCGGCCGCGTCTTCTGCGGCACGATGCCCGCGCCGGACGGACGACCGGCCACCCTGTACCGCATGGACACCGACGGCTCTATCACGCCGGCACTGGAGAACCTGGGCTTGTGCAACGGCATGGGCTTCACCACGGACCTCAGGAGTATGTACTTCACGGACTCGCTCGCGCACGAGATTTACATCTTCGACTACGACGTAGAAAGCGGCGAGATAAGCAACCGGCGTACCTTCGTCCAGACTCCTGACAACGACGGCACGGTGCCGGACGGCATGACGGTGGACGCGGAGGATCACGTATGGTCGGCGCGCTGGGACGGCTCCGCCCTCTACCGCTTCGCGCCCGACGGGACGGAGGTCGCGCGCATAGACTTCCCCGCCAAAAAGGTATCCAGCGTCATATTCGGCGGACGCGACCTGACGGATATGTACGTAACCACGGCGGGAGGCGACGACAAGCCCAACGAGGGCGCGGGAGCCGGGGCGCTGTTCAGGCTGAACCTGGGGATAAGGGGGAAGCCGGAGTTTCTGTCGCGCATCCGCCTCTAGCCCCCGCCATGATATAATCGCGGACACACAAACCAACTGGAGATTTCGGTGAAACAGCGTCGCGGAGACCCACACCATGGTTACACAGAAAGCGCTCACAAAACCCCGCGTCCCGGACTACTCGCTCGTCGAGCAAATTCCGGACCCGCCCCGAAGGTATGAAATGAACGAATACCCACACATCGAAGCCTTTACCTCAGCGCTTCGCGTATGGCTCAACGACGAAGAGGGAGTGGTGATAGCGTCGGCTGGATATCTGTGGCGTCTCTCGACCGACAGATACGGCCCTGTTCCCGACGCCATACTTGCCAGGGGAGTCAGAGACCCCGAGCGTGTCATCCTTCGCAACGGCTACGTGATTAGCGAGGTCGGCAAGCCCCCCGACCTGGTTCTGGAAGTCGCCTCCCCCAGCACCGGAAGGCGGGACTATACCGACAAGCGCGAAATCTACGCCGAATACGGAGCGCGGGAATACTGGCGCTTCGACCCATCCGGCGGCCAGCATCACGACGCCCCATTAGCCGCCGACACCCTGCTGGACGGCAAGTACGAGCCGATGGAGATAGTAAGCGAATCCGAAACTCGCCACTGGGGATACAGCCCGATCTTGGAACTCGAAGTATGGTCCTACGACGGCATCCTGCGCCTCCGCGACCCGTTGACCGGAGAATTCATCCCCACCCATGTCGAGGCGTGGGAAGCCGCCCAAATCGCCCGCGCCCGCGCCCAATCCGCCGAACAACGCGCCCGCTCCGCCGAGTCCCGCGCCGACCGGCTGGAAGCCGAACTACGCCGCCTACGCGGCGAATAGCTTTCCGGTACTCCAAAGTCCGCATCCATCTCTAACCCCCTAATTTCCCAAAACCATAACTTGACACCAACCAATATCAGCATTACCATAAACACACTAATAAATGCGCCACTCGCGCATTCCAATGGATAGGGGAGACCCCTATCGGCGCGCTACCTCCCCGAGCTAGCGCGCTTCTGTTTATATCCCCGTGAAAATTACGTCCACTAGCATATCAAGATGAGTAGATCATATCAGTAAGGATATGTCGTGAAAGCAATCGAAAGGCTGGACGACTTTATCCACTATGCGCCATTTGGTCAATTCGTCAAAGTCTTACTGTACACAGCTATGACTTGCGGTTGCTTGTTGATTCTAATCGGATACTTGGGCTCGAGCGTGCCACAATTTGCAATTGGTCAACTTATGATAGTGCCCGCCGTATATATGTTTGGCGTGCGTGGAGATAAAGCATTCTGGATATGGTTGATTCTTATAGCGCGGTGGTATCTAGGTGTTCCCTTCGGTGTTCTGTCTGCTGTCACCGCATTGATGTTCGGCATGATGTCTGTAGGAATTTTACCGTCCGAAGATATATATCCGCAGAGCATGACTTTGCCTATTGTGAACTTGAGTGTGCCATTTAATCTTGGTATGGCCCTTTACATGGCTGTCATTGCTGGAATCTCAGGGGTGTTGGCTTTCTTTCTCATCCCGACATCGCCATCTCAACGGAAGAATCCCCACAAGCGATTCTTGGGGTAACTAATTCAAGAGCGTAACCCAAACGAACACTTCCCCGCATCCGCCCTATCCTCAGCTAATCGTCGCCACATGAGGATACCGAATTATCTGCCTGTCCGAAGTCACAAGGTCGCATCCATGAACTCTGGCAGTAGCGACAATAATCTGATCGAACGGATCTGAGTGAAACTCGCCCGGCAACGTGGTTGACTCCACCGCGATTTCAGGCGTCAACGGGAGAACGGATATCCCCCGACCACTGAGCGCTCTATCGAACCACGCGCCTATTTCCATCGGCAACTCTACTCGCTTGTACTCCGCAAGTTTCGCTACCTCCCATAGTGAGATTGCGCTGATCCCTAGTCCGGTAGCTTCGTTGTCTGCGATAGCTTGTCTTTGGGTCTCCCTCAATCGCCCGGTTCCCAGATTCCACCACAACCAGACCTGCGTATCCAGAACTACCACTTCAGAAACTCCCAATCTTCCACAGCCACCGGCTCGAACGGATCATCATACCGATAGAAAGCCCCCCTCAATGGATACTTGTCCATATCCTCTGGCTTGACGGGCGTTGCTGTCCACTTGGCTTCCTGTTCCAGATAAAAATCTCTCCCATGTTTTAGAACGTATATACGCGGACTCTGGCTATCCACATCCACCACATGAAACAGCGCTACCATGCCTCTCTTCAGCTCATCATGCGCCTTTTTCCCCAGCGCCTTCATAAAGCGCCACGCGATTGCGGGCGCGTCGGTTCCACTCACCCGGATCCGTATAATCTTCCCATCAAGATACACTTTCAGGTCAGCGCAGTCCGGGTCTGGAACAACCTTGACATCCCCATGCTCGCGAGCCAAATGCTTACGGACTATCTTCTCAGCCTTAGCCCGCGCGCTGAGGCCATACATGGATTCACGCTCCGCGTCGCTCAAGGGAACAGGATATGATTCATAGTCACATGGACTCATAATGCCGCCTCCAATCTATATCGCAATCATACCAAATCCAGTGACTCTCTCGAATCCACCCCTCTATGGTAACATTACCCCACCAACACCCTATACCATCATGGAGCGAAAGCCATGCCCCACGAATTCATACTCACCGAGACTAGGGCGCGCGTGGGCGTCATCACCATGAACCGCCCCGACAAGCTGAACGCGATGAATCCGCAGATGAACCACGAGATCATCAGCCAGATAGTGGAGTGGAACGCGGACGACTCCATCGGCGCGATTGTCTGGACGGGCGCGGGCCGCGGCTTCTGCGCCGGCGCGGACATTGGCCGCTTCGAGGCAAGGCGCGACGGCAACAACGCCGACTCCGCTCCCATGACCGACGATAGCTGGCACGAGGTAATCAGAAACGCCAAGCCGGTCGTCGCGGCCATCAACGGCGTGGCCATCGGCGAGGGACTGACGCGCACGCTGCCCTGCGACGTCCGCGTCGCGTCCGAAAGCGCGCGGCTGTCGTTCAGATTCGTCCGCGTCGGGTTGACGCCGGAGTTCGCTTCTACTCACTACGCTCCACACCTGATAGGGCTGGGGCGGACGCTGGAGTATATGCTCAGGGGCAACCTGATACCCTCGGACGAGGCCCTTAGAATCGGCCTGGTTAACTACGTCTATCCTGACGATGAGATGGTGGACAAGGCGGTAGAACTGGCGGCGGAAATCGCCGACAACCCCATCTGGCAGCTTTCGCAGGTCAAGAGGCTCGTTCACCAGAACTACATCGAGCATGACGTGGAGGCCGTCCTGTCCGACGAAGGCCCCACCTTCCAGACCGCCATGAAGAGCGCCGCCCACAAGGAAGCGCTGACCGCCTTCCGCGAAAAGCGCGCGCCGCGCTTCAACTGAGCCTCCCATGACAGCCAGACCGCTCATAGCGGTGACCGCGAGCGACGCCGGAGATGACCTGCGCCCCTTTCTGGACGCCATAGGCCGCGCCGGAGCCGAGCCCTGGCCGCTTGTCGCCGACTATGAACTGACTGCTGACGAAGCGCTGGCCCGCGCCGGAGCACTCGTCCTCAGCGACGGCCCTGACGTCAATCCCGCGCGCTACGGCCAGAGTCCCGACTCCGAAGCCGAATACGACGACGCGCGGGATGAGATGGAAATAACCCTCGTCCGCGCCGCCCTGGACGCCGACCTGCCCATCTACGGCATAGCGCGCGGTATGCACGTCCTCAACGTCGCCCTCGGCGGCGGCCTAACGCCCGACATACAAGACCACCCCCCAATCCTCTCAGACGCCGCCGACCCTGAGCCTGCCTACCACCATATATACATATCCCCCGGCAGCAAACTCGCCGCCGTCGTCGGCTCGGGCGGATTCGTCCGCGTCAACAGCCTCCACCGCGTCGGAATGAGAGAAGCCCACAAATCCCCCCGCCTGCTCGCCTCTGCCTACTCCCTCCAGGACGGACTCATAGAAGCCGTCGAAAGCGCCAACCACAGGTGGGTGATCGCCGTGCAGTTCAGTCCGCATCGCAGAATGGAGATTCCGCCGCACTTCGATAGGCTGTTCCAGTCCCTCGCCGAGCGCGCCGCCGAACGCCTGGCCGCCACCGCCTGACCACATTCACGGGAAAGCCGGCGTGATCCCTGGCCGCCGACCTATCCTGTACATCCTGCAATCCCGCAAATCCTGATTCAGACAAGAATCGGCGGCCCAAATCCCGCCAATATCTATATTTTGTCTGATACATCGGTTCGATTCCGCGTGAAGAATCCTTCCGAAAATGCTATAATGATTCCAGCCCAACGCGCTTCATTCACCGCTCAAAGTTTGTCAGGAGTCGGCTATGGTAATCGAGGCAACCAAGACTGAATTCGGATACATCAAGCCTACGCAGATCGTTGATGAGATGCGTAGCTCGTATCTCGACTACGCGATGAGCGTAATAGTGTCGCGCGCGTTGCCCGACATCCGCGACGGACTCAAGCCCGTCCAGCGCCGCATCCTCTACGCCATGCAGGACCTGGCGATGCGTCCCAACTCATCGCACAAGAAGTGCGCGCGCCTGGTCGGAGAGGTGCTGGGCAAGTGGCATCCGCACGGCGAAGGCGCGGTTTACGACGCGCTGGTCCGAATGGCGCAGCCCTTCTCTCTGCGTATGCCTCTCGTGGATGGTCAGGGCAACTTCGGCTCGGTTGACAACGACCCTCCCGCCGCCATGCGGTACACCGAAGCGCGCATGGCCCCCATAGCCGAAGAAATGCTGGCCAACATAGACCAGAACACCGTTGACTTCGCCGAAAACTTCGACGGCACCCTGAGCGAGCCGGAAGTGCTTCCGGCCAGACTTCCCAACCTGCTGGTGAACGGCGCGTCCGGCATCGCCGTCGGCATGGCGACCAACATCCCCCCGCACAACCCCATCGAGGTCTGCGACGCGCTCATACACCTGGCGGATCATCCGTCGGCCACCGTCGAAGACCTGATGGAGTTCGTCAAGGGCCCCGACTTCCCCACCGGCGGCATCATCATGGGAACCGCCGGCATCCAGAGCGCCTACGCTACCGGACGCGGCCAGATAATCGTCCGCGCCAAGGCGCGCATAGAACCCATGCAGCGCAGCAACAGGATGCAGATAATCGTCAGCGAACTGCCCTACCAGGTCAACAAGGCCGCCCTCGTCGAGAAGGTCGCCTCGCTCGTCAAGGACCGCAAGATCGAGGGCATATCCGATATGCGCGACGAGTCCGACCGCGAGGGTATGCGGGTCGTATTCGAACTGCGCTCCGGCGTCCAGCCCAGGGTGGTGCTGAACAACCTGTACAAGTTCACCGCGATGCAAAGTTCGTTCTCGGCCAATATGCTCGCGCTGGTGGATAAGATGCCCAGGGTAATCACGCTGAGGCAGGCGCTCCGGCAGTTCCTCGAATTCAGGCAGGAGGTCGTCAGGCGCAGGACGGAATTCGAGCTTGCGAAAGCGCGGCAGCGCGCCCATATACTCGCCGGACTGCGTATCGCCATAAGCCACCTGGACGAGGTGATAAACCTGATACGCAACTCCGACAGCGCGCAGGTCGCCCGACAGCAGCTCATAGCCCGCTTCGGACTCGACGACGACCAGGCGCAGGCCATCCTGGATATGCAGCTAAGACGCCTCGCCGCGCTGGAACGCGAACAGCTTGAAAAAGAGTACCAGGAGATACAGGACTCCATACGCAAGATGGAGGAACTGCTGGCCGACGAGAGGAAGGTGCTGGCCGAAGTCAAGAAGGAACTGCGCGCGCTCAAGAAGAAGCACGGCGACGAGCGGCGCACCGAGATCACCGGCGAAGCCTCCGACCTGTCCCGCGAGGAACTCGAACCCCACGAGCGGATAGTCGTAACCCTCAGCCAGGGTGGGTACATCAAGCGAATCCCCGCCAACGCCTTCCGCAACCAGCACCGCGGCGGCAAGGGCGTCGGCGGAATGACCACCCGCGACAGCGACGCCGTGAAGCGCCTGCTAATCGTGGACACCCACGACAAACTGCTCTTCTTCACAAACAAGGGCCGCGTCTATTCGCTGACCGCGTTCGAGCTCCGCGCCGACACCTCCCGCAACACCCGCGGCGTCCCCGTCATAAACGTCATCTCCATGAGCGACACCGAAAAAGTCTCCGCCGTCATAGGCGTCAACGCCGACGACCTCCAACAGGAAGACCGCTACCTCGTTCTCGCCACCACAAAAGGCCGCATCAAGCGCGTCTCCCTCACGCAGGTGTCCAACATCAGGCCCGCCGGCCTCATCATCATGGGTATGCTGGACGGCGACGAACTCGTCTCCGCCCGCCTGGCCGACGCCAAAGACCACATCGTCATGGTCTCCGAAAACGGTATGGCCAGCCGATTCAGGTCCGAAATCGTCCGCCCGCAGGGACGCAGCGCGCGCGGCGTCATCGGCATGAGCCTGGCCGGCAACGACAAAATAGTCTCCATGGACGTCGGAAAACCGGAAAACCACCTTCTGTTCGTCATAAGCAAATTCGGCTTCGGCAAGAAAACCAAGCTCAGCGATTACCGCCTCACGCAGACTCGCGGCAACAAAGGAGTCAAGACCCTCGATATCACCACCAAGACCGGCCCCGTCGCAGACGCCCAGATAATTGACGACACGCTTGAAGAAGTGTACGTCGTCTCCGAGGGCGCGCAGGTCATCAGAACCAGCCTCTCCACCATCCGGGTCATGGGACGCGCCACCCAGGGCGTAACCATACTCCGGCCCTCCGAAGGCGACTCCGTGGCCTCCATATCCGCCGTAAGCGACCTGCAACTCCTGGAAGAGAAGGCCGCCAAACAGTCAGCCGCGCCGAAGGCCAAAAAGCCCGCCAAGCCCAAAGCCCAGAAATCCGCCCCAGCCAACGGACGCCGCAACGGCCGGGTAAACGGCGCTCAGGGCAGGCTGGACGGGATCGAGTAGCGAACGCGAATGAACAGAGCGTCTCCCACATTCATACGTGTGCCAGAGCAGTTTACGCGCGCGGGGAACTTGGCGGCTTCTCAAAGCGACCAAGACCCGCGCAGCGCCTCCTTCAATAGCGAGAGAGTCATCGTTGATCTGAGAGAATGCGCGTTCATTCAGCCCGGGGCTGTAATGTGGTGCGCTGTCTATTCGCTTTTGATTAGGAACAGAGGCATAGACTGCGAGTTACTGGTTCCTACTAACTTGGGAGTGGCGCAGTATCTCAAAGGACTTGGATTGTTCGATATATTGAAGGAGGCGGACATTGAAGTTGACGACAGGGGCGTATCCTCCAGCGAGTCTCAGATTGTTCTGCCTCTAACGAGATTTCGTTCAGAATCCGAGGCTGAGGAGATGGTGAACTCTATCATTGAGTCTCTTGACGCAAGCAACCTCGGTTCTGCTAATATCCACCCTGAAGTTGCGGAGACCTTCGGAGAACTCGCCAACAACGCGGCATACCACTCTGAATCAGAGATTGGCGCGTTCGGCATGGCCCAGTTATACCAGAGCGAGAGCCGGAGTCGTTTCGTTTGCGCGGTTGCCGATGGCGGGATTGGCATTAGAGAGTCCCTGACTAAGAATCCCACCTACAAAGATACCGTTCATTACGACTGGACTGCCATTGAATACGCGACACAGGAACTGGTTAGCGGAACCGGCGACGCGCACCGTGGAATCGGACTATATGAAATATCCAGCGGGATGCGCCATCCAGGTAGAGAGCTATTCATTCATTCGGGCATTGGATTGCTCCACATAGAAACCAGGGCCTACCAGGAGAATGACATCTACATAGTGGACCGAACCAGACTGTTCCCCGGCGTCTCGGTTCTTGCCGTAATCGGGAGTTAGGATTTAACAATGGCTCAAGTCCTCGATTTGTACCAGACGGCCAATAAGCGAGTGCTGTCCTCCAGACAGACCGCCCGCGCCATGACGCCTGTGGTCAGCCAGTCCCTTTCCGAAGGAAACGGCGCCCTTACCATAGATATGGCGCGAATGACAGCCATCACCCCTTCCTTCTTCGACGAACTCATCCGCGTCATCGAGGACAGCGCCGAATCACGCGGACACAAAAGCCTGGCGATCCATTTCACCAACACGACGGACGCCCAGGCCGCCAAATTCCAAACCGTATGCAGAGCGCATGGCTTGTCCTTGGAAAAGGCCGCCCCCGGCCACTGGATCATAGCCAGGCCCTGACCCCAATCTCGCGCGGCGCAGAACTTGACAACCCGCATACTCTGCGCTATCGTAGCCCGTGCCGATGGTATTAGAACGGTTCTAATTTGGTGGAACTCCGCTAACTCTCCCGGACCATAGGCCGAGGCCAGGAGATGATATTGGACCTCCAGGTTCAACATCGCGTTAACGAGATGCGCGCCTCCATGTCCGCGTTGGGCGTAAACCTGACCCCGCGACGCGCGAAGGTGCTGGAAACGCTTGCGTCCACCGACTGCCATCCCACCGTCAACGAAATCCACTCCGAAGTGCGCCGCCTGTACCCTTCCACCAGCCTCGCCACCATCTACAACACCATCGAACTCCTCAAGGAAGCCGGCCAAGTTCTGGAAATAGAATTCAGCGGCTCCGCCAACCGCTACGACGGACTCAGGCCCGACTCGCACCCACACCTCATTTGCCTGAGTTGCCGTTCGGTCGAGGATATGGATATGTGCGAGATAGAGGATGTTTCTCTTGAACAGGTGTCCCACGCCAGCGGATACCGGCTGGTGCGCCAGCGCACCGACTACTACGGCATATGCCCAGAATGCCAGGAGAGCGGCGAAGACTCGACTTCGCCCGTGGGCTGCAAATAAAGTCAACGTTTTTACAAGCTATGAGCCGACCTTCAAACAGAAAGAGGAAAGGAGGGAATACATGGCCAGCAGAGAAGACATTGCGCTAATATCCCACCTCATGCGTCGCGCCGGGTTCGGAGCGACCAGAGAGGAAGTGGAGCGCTACTGCGAGATAGGTTACGAGGCAACCGTAGAAGAACTCCTCAACCCCGAGTCTCAGCCCCCGGTGGATGAGTACTCGCTGTACCGATACCACCCGATCACCGAGGTGCCGGGCGGAGCGGCGGCGCCGGGCCAGGCCAACTGGCTCTACTGGATGGTCACCACCCAGAGACCGCTGCAGGAGAAGATGGCGCTGTTCTGGCACCACGTCTTCGCCACCGGAAACGCCAAGGTGGATAACTGCAACCACCTGCTCGAACAGATAGATATGTTCCGAGACCACGGCATGGGCAACTACCGACAACTTCTGGTCGAACTCGCCAGAAACCCCGCCATGATCTACTGGCTGGACAATAACGAGAACCACAAGCGCGCTCCCAACGAGAACTGGGGACGCGAGCTTCTGGAACTGTTCAGCCTCGGCGTCGGACACTACACCGAGACGGACGTGTTCGAGTGCTCCCGCGCCTTCACCGGATGGACGATTGACGCCAAGATGCCCAGGTATCCTTACGGACGCCACCCGTGGAAGTTCAGCTTCAGGCCCGAAGACCACGACTACACCGAGAAGACCTTCCTCGGACACACCGGCAACTTCGACGGCGAGGACATCATTGACATCGTGCTGCGGCAGCCCGCCTGCCCCAGGTTCATAACCCGGCATATGTACAACTTCTTCGTCGCCGACGAGCCGCAGGTCCCCGCCTGGAACATCGAAGAGCCGCGCAACCCCGAGGCCATAGAAGAGTTGTCCAGGACGTTCGTGGACGGCGACTACGAGATCACGCCGGTGCTGCGCCAGCTGTTCAACTCGGACTACTTCAAGGAAGCCCAGTACCAGAAGGTCAAGAGCCCGACCGAAGTCGTCGTCGGAACGCTCAGAGTCACCAAGGATCTGACCGGCCCCGATCCTCGCCTGGAAGGTCTGGGCAAGGAGCCCGGATACATGGGCCAGGACATCCTCGACCCGCCCAGCGTCGAAGGCTGGCACACCGGACACGAGTGGATCAACAGCGGCTCGCTGGTCAAGCGCGTCAACTTCGTCGCCGACCGCGTGAGCGACACCGGTCTCGCCGGCGTCAAGGACATGGTCGAGTACGTAGGCTCCAACGGCGCGGTCATGACGCCCGAAGAGCACGTGGACCGCTGCCTCGACATCATGGGCCCGATGGAATTGGACGACCGCACCCACGGCGAACTGGTATCGCACGTCGCCAGCGGCGGCGACGTCAACGTCGAGTCTGACGACTTCGACACGCGCACCACCGAGACCTTCGCGCTCATCGCGGCCACGAGAGAGTACCAGTTCGGCTAGACACAATCAGGAACCTGAAAAATCCCCTCTCCCTTGATGGGAGAGGGTTAGGGTGAGGGTGATAAGATTTCGATCCCACTCTCGCCCCACAGAAATAGGAGAGAAAAATGGCTGCCAATGGCAATGGTAATGGGAAGCCCCCGGTCTTTGTTGTGCTCCAGCTCACCGGCGGCAACGACTACTTCAACACGGTCATCCCATACAACGACGAGCACTACTTCGACAGCAGGCCCTCGCTCCAGATACCCCAGGACCGCGTCCTGAAGCTGGACGACGATCTCGGAATGCACCCGGCGATGGGCCCGATGCAGGACATCTACCAGCAGGGCGACATGGCGATCATACACGGCATAGGCTACGCCAACTCGCCCAGGTCGCACTTCCGATCCATGGACATCTGGCACACCTGCGAGCCGGACAAGGTCGGCACCGAAGGCTGGCTGGGACGCGCTACCCGCGAACTCGACCCCGCCGGAGACAACCCGGTAACCACGGTCAACATCGGACAGGCGCTCCCCAGGGCGCTGGTAACGCCAGGCGTCTCCGTCGCCTCAGTGGCGGACCTCTCCACCTACGGCCTGCTCACCAGCATCGAGCAGGAAGAGCAGCGACTCAAGATGCTGGAGCGCTTCGCCAATATGTACGGCCCCGCCGTCGGGACAGGCCCCGTCATGGACTACCTCGGACAGACCGGTCTGGACGCGCTCAAAGGCGCCGACATTCTCAAGGTCGCGCCCGGCATATACGACTCCAGCGTAGAGTACGGCGCGACGCCCATCGCCGCCAAGCTCCGCGACATCGCGCAGATCCACACCGCCGACGTCGGCACCCGCATCTTCTACTGCGACTATGGCTCCTTCGACACCCACGCCGCGCAGGCGTCCACCCACGCCAAGCTGTGGCAGGACGTGGGCGAAGCCGTCGCCGACTTCTGGGACGACCTCCGCGAGCATGACGCCGACGAGAACGTCGTCATGTTCATGTTCAGCGAGTTCGGTCGCCGCGTCCGCGACAACGGCTCCGGCACCGACCACGGCGCCGCCGGCGTCGCCTTCGCGCTTGGCCCGCGGGTGAAGGGCGGAATGTACTCCGAGTATCCCGAGACCAGGCCCGAGGCCCTCGAACAGGGCGACCTCGTTCCCAACCAGGACTACCGCGGCGTGTACTCGACCATCCTCGAGGACCACCTCAGGATCGAGGCGCCTCCCATAGTCAACGGCCAGTTCGAGGCCCCCGGCTTCATCCAGACCAACGGACACTAGGTCCTGATTCAATAGTGGGGGCGAAGAATAACCCATTCTCGCCCCCGCATTAGTCCCTTCCCCCTCGACGGGGGAAGGTCGGGATGGGGGTGAAACCCGTATTGACTCCCGGCCAACACACCCAAACTAGCCAAAGATTCATCCAACAAGCCGTCATCGAACTTGCCGACGACGACCTCTTGCAGTCATCCGAAAAAACATGGGGCGCCGCCGCCCACGCCGTCAAATCCATAGCTGGACGGCGCGGCTGGCAGCATGACTCCCACAGACTCTTATTCACAGCCGCCGACAGAATAGCCCGGGAGAACCGTGACCCGGAAATAGCGTATCTGTTTCGCGTAGCCAGCGACTCGCACAAAAATTTTTATCTGGGTTCGCTGCGCGGCGCGCAAGTAGAAACTAATATAGTGAAAGTGGAAAAACTACTGGCGATCTTGGACTCCGTTCGCCGATAAACAATACAACCGGACAGGCATAGTAATGACCCTTCTTCAGGAACGTATCCAAACCGGCCAGTCGCTCATAGAGTGGGCCGAAACCGCCTACGCCCAAGGCGACCTGGAACTAGCCGTGGACAAGGCTTGGGAATCCGCCCGCCACGCCGTAGGCTCCATAGCCCAACGGCGCGGGTGGACATTCGATACCCCCGGAGAAATGCACAGCGTCGCTGATATGCTATCCAAAGAAACAGACAAGGGTGACATCTACACACTGTTTGTAGTAGCCTTCATCGCGCCATACAACTTCAATGAAGGCTGGACAGATAACGCTGAAAGCGTAGAATATGATTTGCTAGCGGCAAAAAAACTATTGGCATTGCTGGAAGACATCGAATAACAAAAAATCAGGGGTAGCGCCATGCTTACTACAACCGTAGCCGGAAGAACCTGGAACTTCAGTCACGCCATCGGCAGAAACGCCGCCGCAGGCAACGGCTTCACCCAGCCCTGGGACGTAGCCGCAGGCCCCGACGGTATCCTCTACGTCCTCAGCCGAGGACAGGAAGGCGTCGGAGGCGTCACCGCGCAAAACAAGCGCATCGGCAAACTCACGATAGACCAGGAATTCATAGGAGACTTCGCCCGCGGAATGACCTGGCCCGCGGGTCTGGCCCTGGACGAGAGCGGAAACCTGTACTGCTCGGACGAATTCAGCGACAAGATATGCGTCTTCAACGAAGACGGCGAAGAAATCGGCGAATGGGGCGAGTCCGGCTCCGGCGAAGGCCAGCTCGATAGCCCCTCCGGGCTCGCGATTGACACGGACGGCAACCTGCTCGTCGCTGACGCCAGGAACAACCGCGTCCAGAAATTCACCACCGGCGGCCAGTACATCTCCACAATCGGCGAAGGCCAGCTCAACTCCCCATGGGGAATCGGACTCGACTCCGACGGCAATATCTACGTAGCCGACTGGGGCAACAACTGCGCTCGCAAATTCTCGGCGGATGGCGAACTGCTGCTCACCTTCGGAGGCTCCGACCTTGATAATGGCGGCGACCTCAACCATCCGGCCAGCGTGGCCGTTGACAGCGAGGGCGATGTATATGTCTCCGACTGGGGCAACAAGAGAATCCAGATATACGCCCCCGACGGATCGGTCATTACCGCGCTCTACGGAGACGCCGTGGAATTCAGCAACTGGGCCGCCGAGGTCATCAACTCCAACCCCGACGCTGGCAAGGCTTACAGGCGCGTCAAGGACAGAACCCCGCTCGGCCTCTTCGAGCGCCCCGTCGGGCTGACGGTTGACTCCGAAGACCGTCTCATCGTCACCGACTCCACGCGCGGCAGGCTCCAGATATACGCCAAAGAGAAGGACTACCTGGACCCGCAGTTCAACCTCTAGCCTTCCAATCGCCGAATGTCACGCGGGGCGGCCCCGGCTTTATGCCGACCGCCCCGCTCTGTTCCCACACGCCTCGCATATCGCATCAACCAACTGATAACTGATAACTGATAACTAAATCGGTGGTTGTTTTATCAGATGAGAGATAATTCAAGCATCTTGCCGGAAACGACCGCGTCCGTCTATGACGTTCCGGCCTTCCGTGGCATCCAATACCCCGCGTACCGCGCCGAGTTGCGCGAACTGCGCGTCCAGCTCCTTTTCATGCAGGAGTGGGCCATGAAGCGAGGCGAGCGCATAGCCATCGTCCTCGAAGGGCGCGACGCCGCGGGCAAGGGAGGCACCGCCGCCGGCATAGCGCGCTACCTAAATCCCAAGACCGCCAGAATAATCAACCAGGGAATACCAAGCCCCAGGGAGATGCGAAACTGGCTCGGCGTGCATTACAGGATGATGCCGTCCAACGGCAACATCACCGTATTCGACCGCTCGTGGTATTCCCGCGCCCTCGTTCAGCCCGCGATGGGATACTGCTCGATGAGGCAGTACCACTACTTCATGAGCAAGGTGAACGACTGGGAACAGGCCCTCGTTGACGAAGGCATATCCATCCTGAAGATATACCTGTCCGTATCCCGAGAATCCCAGCAACTCCGCTTCAGGCTGCGCCGACGCAGCGAGCTCCAATACTGGAAATACTCCGCCAACGACCGCAAGGTCTCCGAACGATGGAACCTGCTCACATATTTCAAGGAAAGAATGTTCGCCGTTACTTCCACCGACTACGCCCCCTGGGTTATAGTGAACTCCGACAACAAGCATCAGGCTCGGCTGAACGCCATTCACTACATCCTGAGCCGGTTCGACTACGATGGAAGCGACGTTGACATTGACCTGCATCACCTCGAAACTATCAACGAAAAGTCAATAGATATGGTTGTGGACGGCGTTCTTTTCACCGGACTGAACGCCGATCAGGCAGCGATATTGGAACGGATACATATGCATGAATAGAGACGATCTGCCGCAGATGCCGGCCGCCGGGGGACTTGTTCTCTGCGGCGGCCACGCTTTACTCATCAGAAAACATCTCAGGTGGGACCTTCCCAAAGGCAAGGTCAAGAAGCGCGAGCCAGCCGAGAAGTGCGCCCTCCGCGAAATCTCCGAAGAAACCGGACTCAAGAAGAAGCTCCTGACCATCCGGGAACCCCTCTGCCGGTCCAGCTACATCTCCTACTACTCATACGGCCCCGTGAACAAGACGGTGGACTGGTTCATCCTCGACTACGCGGGCGACGTGGCTGACCCCCTGGCCCCCGACCTGTCCGAGGACATTGATATGTGCCGTTGGGTAGCCTACGACGACCTCATGGAAACGATGCAGACCGCGCGCGCCTATCTCGACCCCATCAAGCCCCACATCGCCAACTACCTGAACGCGCCGCCCGTGGCCGCCGATTCCTGAAACTAGCGCGTAGAAACCGGCTCTGGTATCCGCCGCGAGTCGCCATTCGCGTTCGGAAGCGATCATATCCTGAAAATCCTATAATCCGGTAAATCCTGATTCTGACAATTCCTTCCTACGTCAACGTCACCGGATCCACGTCCACGCCCCACCCCTGCGGGATCGTCACCATGTCCAGCAGCGCCCGCGGATCGCGCCCCCGCAGAACGATGTGCCACCTGTACCGCCCCCGAAGCCTGGACGGATACGGCGGCGTCGGTCCGAGTATCTCTATATTCGCCATGTCCGACTCCCGCCGCGCCGACCGCAGCTCCTCCGCCAGACTGGCGGCGCGCGACTCGCACGTCGCGTTATTCGTGTGAGAGTGAACCAGCCGTATCAGCCGCGAGAACGGCGGATTGTTATGCTCGCGCCTGTATCGCATCTCCGCCCGATAGAAGCCCTCATAGTCCTGGGCCGCCGCCTTCTCGATGGCGTAGCTCTCCGGTTGGTAGGTCTGGAATATCACCTTGCCCGTCTCGTCGCCGCGTCCGGCCCTTCCCGCCACCTGGCAAAGTAGCTGGAACGTCCGCTCGCTCGACTTGAAATCCGGGATGCTCAGCCCCACGTCCGCCAGCGCGACGCCCACCAGCGTCACCCCCGGCAGGTGCAGACCCTTCGCTATCATCTGCGTCCCCACCAGTACGTCCGCGTCCCCGTTCCTGAATCCGGCCAGCGTCGCCTCGTACTCCCTCGGATAGCGCGTCGCGTCGCGGTCCCATCTCAGTACCCTCGCGCTCGGAAACAGCCGCTCCGTCTCCTCCGCCACCGACTGCGTGCCTATGCCGTAGAAACTCAGCCTGTATCCGAGACACTGGGGGCAACTTCGCGCCATCCGGTATCTGCGTCCGCAGTAATGGCACAGCAGCCGTTGCATAGCCCTGTGATATGTCAGGGGAACGTCGCAACTTCGGCAGCTTATCCTGTATCCGCAGCTTCGGCACTGCATCTGCGAGGCCGTTCCGCGCCGGTTGAGGAAAAGAATCGCCTGTCTCCCGCTCCGAAGGCAGAACTCCAGTTCCGATTCCAGCTTCCGCGAGAATATGCCCGTGTTCCCCTCCCTCAGTTCGTCCCTCATATCCACTATCTCGACGTCCGGCAGAGGCGCGACCGCCACCGAACCGTCCCTCCGCCTGTTGAGCCGGTCCGGCAGAGAATGCAGGCGATACTCCCCGCGCCGTCCCCGGTAGTAAGAAGACACGTCCGGCGACGCGCTTCCCAGCAGAGTCACCGCGCCCGTCATCCTGCCCAGTTGAATCGCCACGTCCCTCGCGTGATACCTCGGCGAAGCGTCGTTCTGCTTGTAAGTCCACTCGTGTTCCTCGTCCAGTATCAGCAGTCCGGGATTAGAGAGCGGAGCGAACACCGCGCTGCGCGAACCCACCACTATGGGATAGCGTCCTTCCTTGATAGCCCACCACTGGTCGTAACGCTGCCCGTCGCTCAGCCCGCTGTGCAGAATCGCCACCTTGCCCGGGAAACGCCCCGCGAACCGCTCGATGGTCTGGGGCGTCAGCGAGATCTCAGGCACCATGACTATGGCCTGCTTGCCCAGCTTGAGACACGCTTCCACCGCGCTCAGGTATATCTCCGTCTTGCCGCTCCCCGTCACGCCCAGCGCCAGGATAGTCCTGGGGCGTCTGTCGGCATCGCGTACCGTCTCGATCACGTCCGCCGCGATCTCCGACTGCCGCGCCGAAAGCGACACCGGAGATTCAGGCTCGAATACCCTGTCAGCAAGAGGGTCCCGGAACTCCTGCGTCTTCTCCGTCAACAGCCACCCGCGCTCCAGCAGAGTTTTCACTATCGCGCTTCCGAACTCCCTCCGAACCTCCGACGCGATGACGGATTCGTTGGACTCGGCAAGCCTGGTTATCAGTTCCGACTGCCGCCACGCGCGCTTTCCCTCTGCCGAGAGCCAACGGGCTATCTCCTCCAGCGCGCCCTCGTTCACCCGCAGGCTTTCTATATATCGCGGCCCGATGGCCGCCCGGTTAGCCTGCGACCGCCGCTTCAATACTCCCCGACGGACGAGACCCGACACCGCGCTCCGCGCCCTCTCCCCCAACCTGGACACCAGCCGCTCCACGTCCACAGATTCCTGTTCACGCGCGATCTCCACAATCTGCGATTGCAGTTCGCTTTGCGCCGCGGACTCAGGAGCGTCGAACTCCGGGTTGACAGAAACAACGGTGCGCGATCCGACTCTCGCCCCCGGCGGCAGCATCGGCGCGGCGGCCTCGAACAGCGAGCAGATGTAATAGTCGCTAATCCAGCGAGCGAGCGAAAGCTGGCGCGAACTGAGAACCGGAACATCCGACAGCGTTCTCGATACCGGGCGCGTCTCTTCCACCTGTGGAGAGGACGCGATCTCGAACACTATCCCCTGAAGCGCGCGAACGCCGAAAGGCGCGCGCGCAAGTTGCCCTGGCGCTAAGGCCATGTCATCGGGGATGTGGTAGCTGAACGTCTGCGAGCGTCCCGTCGGAGCGTCCACGGCGATTTCGGCGTATCTCATAAGCCCGCGAACCCCCGCGTCCAGAACTGTCCGGCCAGCAGACCCTTGAGGAGCCGACAAGAGTAGGCGAACCCCCTCTCACTCAGGGAGAGGGTTGGGGTGAGGGTGAAATGCCTACCCCTATTAGCCCTCGATGGGAGAGGACTAGGGTAAGGGCGATGGGATTCCGCCCGCCGCCCATCTCAACATCGAAACGAGAGCGACCGAGAACTAATAACTAACGACTAGAGACTACTAACTCGCTATCTCCGAGCGCGTTCTCTGCGGTCTTCCCTGATGCGCGCCGCGCGTCCCGACCTGCCGCGCAAATAGTACAGTCGCGCCCGGCGCACGCGGCCCCTGCGTACCAGCCTGACATACTCCACGTTCGGAGAGTGCAGCATAAACGTGCGCTCCACGCCGACCTCATAGCTAACGCGCCGAACCGTGAACGAAGCCCCGGGCCCGCTTCCCCTCGAGCGTATCACCACCCCCTCGAAGACCTGCGTGCGCGTGCGGTTCGCCTCCGTAACCCGGACGCCGACTTGCACCGTATCGCCGGGCGTGAAGGCGTCTATATTCTCATTCTCTTCGAGCTTTACAAGCTGATGGGCTTCCATTGTTCTGGCATCCTGGGTAGTCACATGGGTCGGGCGAATCACATTCCAACATTGTATAGACCCACTCCAACCCGATTCAACCTCAGTTTAGCTGGTGACGTTCATAGCGCGGGCTTTGGCGGTCTGTCGCGATTTGCGCTGATCCCTCAAGGACCTCTCTTCCGCAATCAACTCCCTCGCGCGTTCTTCTACTCTCTCCCGATCCCTTGGAGACAGCCTATCCATCATCTCCTCAAGTGTGACTATACCCATCTCATATCTCCTCCAGCCTATCCAGATGCCTGTCAAATCTGTCATCCGCTATTCTGATGAGTCGTCTGTAAAAGCGTCTTTCACTGATTCCTGACTTATCGCCCGCCACCAGAAGTATAGCCCGCCGACTCGGGTCGAAAGCAAACGCGACCCTCCATACGCCACCACTTGCGTTAAACCGAAGTTCCTTCATATTCGCGTGGCGCGACCCATTCAACGTATCCGCGCGCGGACGCCCCAGCATGGGACCGAACTGCCGAAGAACGACTGCATAGGCAAGTAGTTCGTTCCGCGCGGAATCAGGCATTGCGCCAACCTCGCGGGCAAAGTCAGAGTCGAACGCAACTTCCCAGTTCATGGCGCGATTATGAACCGAACCACATACGCCGTCAAGCGCGCAACTTGCCCCGTAGCGCGGACATTCACCTTTCGGTAGTAAAGGCCGAAACCCAACAGGGATAGAATCCGGCTGACAGGGCCGTCCTTCGAGACGCTATGTTGCCGATTGTGGTTCCATAGTATGGTACACGTCCGCGACTCAGTACCGCGGCCGCGGTACTAGAAGTCAAAGCCGCGCCCAAACCTTCGCCTCTGTGATCTGACCGCACGTCTATACCTATTTGCCATAGAGTATCCGAGTCGGCTGTGGCGGCGGCTACGCCGGTGACCGCGCCGTTACGCAAAGCCAACGCCGCGACGGTTACCGGACGTCCCTGAGCGGAAGCTCTGGGGGAAATCGCATTCGGCCAGTCCGCGAACCTCAATGTCTCGAGCAATTCCTCGCCGCCAACCTCGATGGTGTATCCTGAGGGCGTCGCGACCTCTCGCAAGTCGCGGCTGGAAGTCACGTTGTATAGGTGTGGCTCGTGAAGCGTGTATGAGTGGGCTTCTGCTTTACCGGAAGCGCGGCTGAGCAGGTCCAAGTTGAAAGCGGTGGTGGGTTCTACGTCTCGGAACAATTCCGATACCCAGTTCATCCAGTTCGGCGTGGCGGATATGACTACCCCCGCGCCCATAGTCGTAACAGCGAGGCTGCATTCGCGCCACGGGAACCGCCGTCTTATAGGGTTCAGCTCTTCTGAGGATGTTAACTCCGAGATTCGCAACTCATCTTCAGCGAAGTCCTCGGGACGACAGCAAGCTTCAGCCGCGAGCGCGGATGCTACGGATTCGGCGACGTACGATCTCGATACAGAATACAGCATTGTAGAAAGTCTCTTGTAATCTCTCCCTGACCCCATTTTACTATACAATTTCCCCCGCTACTCTGCTACAATTTGCCTAGCGCAGAACAATTGTACAACACATAATACGGAGCTTATACATGAAATCATCCCCACCCGAAAAAACCCTCTGAACTGGAAAATACAGGCTTTTGCAGGCGAAGTGCAGGTATTAAACCTCATGTACAGCCATCTGCAGCCCACCTGCGGAAGACCTGCGGGGCTGCCAGCAGGATTGCCGTATATATAAACTAGAATATATAGGAGGAAGCCCCATGCAGACCCTCGACCAAGATATTCGAGACGCCCTCAGCATTGACATGGTAGTTGACATTACGACCACGGGACGCAAGACCGGCGACCCGCGCCGCATCGAAATATGGTGTCACCTGATGGACGGCCAACTCTACCTCGCCGCCTCTCCCGGCCCGCGCAGTTGGTACGCCAATCTATACGCCAATCACGAAGTCACCCTGCACCTCAAGGACGACGTGAAGGCCGACATCCCCGTCCGCGCCCGCCCGATTACAGGCGAGGCCGAGAGGCGCGACGTGTTCACCCGTCTGAGCGCGCAGTCCGCCTTCCGGCAGGGCCAGGGGCTGGACGTCGAGACATGGGTACGCGGCAGCAAGCTCGTCGAACTGGTCCCGGAGGCGAACTGAACGCCATGTCACATCTCGACGTTATGCGGGTTCGGAAGGTGCTCGCCGGTTCCATCGTCGGAAGCCGCATATACTACCAGCAGCTCACCGGCTCCACTATGGACGACGCGCGCGAGTTGGCCCGCGACGGCGAGCGGGAAGGCGCGGTAGTCGTCGCCGAGGAGCAGAACAAGGGCCGGGGACGCTTCAACCGCGTCTGGGTATCCCCCCCGGGCCTCAACCTGTACTTCACCGTCCTGCTCAGACCGCGGCCAGCCCAACTTCCCTACATGAACATGGCCGCCGCCCTGGCCGTCCACGATACCGCCGCCCGGTTCGCCGGACTCGCGCCCACCGTCAAGTGGCCCAACGACGTCAGGGTCGGCGGCAGGAAACTGTCCGGCATCCTCATCGAGACCGAGTTCGAGGGCGACAGGCTCTCCCACGCGCTCGTCGGCGTCGGACTCAACGTGAACCTGGACGTGTCAGATCATCCCGAAATAGCCGGCACAGCCACGAGCCTCCGCTCCGAGGCCGGACGCGAGTTCGACCGCTCCGACGCGCTTCACTCCGTCCTCAAGAACCTCGACGCCTGGTACGCCCGTGTCAGGTCTGGAGAATCGCTGACCGAAGACTGGGCCGCCACCCTCGAGACGCTCGGAAAGCGCGTCGAACTCCGCTGGCGCGAGCAGGTCCTCACCGGTCTCGCCGAGTCCGTGGACGACCAGGGAAACCTCACCCTTCTCCAACCCAACGGCGAGAGAGTAACGGTGGTGGCGGGTGAAGTAACATCCCAAGTATAATCCCTATCACGCCGCGCGCGTCTTCCGTCATT
Source organism: Dehalococcoidia bacterium (assembly GCA_963668275.2). Lineage (GTDB taxonomy): Bacteria > Chloroflexota > Dehalococcoidia > Lucifugimonadales > UBA1123 > VXRN01. Next base: position 3,285,623 of record OY764155.1, on the reverse strand, counting down.
CCCGCGTTGAAAATCCCCTCTCCCTCAGAGAGAGGGCTAGGGTGAGGCTGAACGACAATTCCGTCATTCCCGCGAAAGCGGTAATCCGGAACAAATCGCCGCTCGGCAGTCCATCGGCAACCCGCGAGTACCCATATCCTGAGAATCCCAACATCCTGTAAATCCTGATTCAGACAAAAACATCGGAGAATAACCATGCTCGAAGAAAAGCTCAGCCTCGAAGGCAAAAGCGTCGTGATAACCGGGGGCGGCACCGGACTCGGCAGGGAGATGACTCTGGCCATGGCCCGCGCCGGAGCCGACCTTGTAATCGCCTCCCGCAGACCAGGCCCCATACAGGAAGTCGCCGACATGGTGTGCGAACTCGGACGCAAGGGCGTCGCCATATCCACCGACGTCACCGACTCCGCCCAGGTCAACGCCCTCATGGAGTCCGCGATAGCCGAACTCGGCAAGGTGGACGTCCTGTTCAACAACGCCGGAATAGTTAGAGGGCAGGGCGCGACGCCGATATGGGAAATCTCAGACGAGGACTGGCATCTCGGCATAGATACCAATATGTCCAGCGCCTTCTACTGCTCCCGCGCCATCGCCAAACACATGGTCGAGCGCGGCGGCGGCAAGATCATCAACCTCTCCTCCGGCTTCGGCTACAGGGGCGGGCGCGACAACTATATGTACTGCGTCGGCAAGGGCGGCATAGTCCAGCTGACCCGAACGCTCGCGACCAGCCTCAGCCGCTACGGGATAACCAGTACCTGCATAGTCCCCGGCTTCATCCCGACCGAAGGCACCGACGAATCCAGGCTTACGCTGCCCAGGGGCGAATTCATCCCCATAGGCAGGGTGGGACACCCCCACGAAATCGGCGCAATCGCGGTATTCCTCGCGTCCTCCGCCTCCGACTACATGAACGGCGAAGCATTCGCCATAGACGGCGGCGGCCTCGCCGGAGGCTACGCCCCAACCGGCCACGCCCCCGAAATCCCACTGACGATATAGAGTAATAAGTAATCAGTTGTAAGTTCTCAGTAGTCGCGCTTAAAGACTGGACTGAGCGCTAACAACTGAACGCTAATCACTAATCACTTAAAACTAAACGAGGAAACCAATGCCAATACCAAGCGAATGGGACCTGACCGGAAAGAAAGCCATCATCACCGCCGACAGCAGGGGCTGGACGCCCTACCTCGCCGGCGCTCTGGCCGAGGCGGGCGCGGACGTCGCCATAGCGGGATCCGAGTCCTCGGACATGGCCGCGGCCGTAGCCGCGGTCGAAAGCCACGGACGCAACGCCGTCGCAATCACCACCGACCTCACCGACTCATCATCCGTCCAGGACATGGTCGCGGCCGCGGTCAAGGGTCTGGGTGGCCTGGACATACTCGTCAACAACGCCCGCGCCGAGTTCGGCAAGCGCTTCGAGAAGGTGTCGGAAGACGAGTGGGACCTCTACATGGACTTCACGATGAAGTCGGTGTTCCTCACTTGCCAGGCCGTCGGCTCCCATATGCTGGAGCGGGGGAGCGGCCACATCGTGAACATCGGCTCAGGCTTGTCCCAGCGCGGCCTGTGGAACTCGGTCGCCGTCTGCGCCGCTCAGGGCGCCATACACCAGATGACCTCCTCGCTCGCGCTCGAATGGGGAAGGCAGGGCATCCGCGTAAACGGAGTCGGCGCGGGCTGGGTAACGCCCGAAGAACCCTCCGAAGAAGACCAACGAGAGCTTCTCGTTCGCTACCTGCCCTCTCGCCGCAAGGGGCACCCCAACGACCTCGCCGCGCTCGTCGTCTATCTATCCTCCGACGCCTGCGACTTCGTAACCGGCCAGACCATCTTCATAGACGGCGGCGCCCTAGCCCACGCCTAGACGACATACCGAGTCGGATTCATGCCCGCCCAAATCCAAATCCCCCACGACCAGATAGCCCAATTCTGCCAGCGCAACCACATCCGCCGGATGTCCCTCTTCGGCTCGGTCATACGCGACGACTTCACCCCCCAAAGCGACGTGGACATCCTCGTAGAGTTCCAGCCCGGACGGACACCGGGCTTCGCATATTTCGACATGGAGAGAGACCTGTCCAAGATGCTCGGTCGGAAGGTGGACCTCAACACCCCCAGCGAGTTGAGCAAATACTTCCGACGTGAAGTCCTCGCCGAAGCGGAGGAGATATATGTCCATGCGTGACCCCAGGGTTTACATACACCATATGCTCGATCACGCCGCCACTCAGCCGCCAATTAGCTGCCTGTCCAGAAACTTGAAAGCCATGTTCATCAGTATGTCCGCGCCGTAGAGCGTCAGAAATGTCAGAAACGGCAGCAGCGTCACCATAAAGGTATCCGCCTTCGGAAACACCTTCCCCACCATCAACATGAAAGGCCCGGTCATATAATAGATAGGCCAGTGGAGAGGCTTCCAAACCCTGTTGGAATCCACCCCGAAGAGCCGTAGGAAAGTTCTGACGGACAGGGAGATGTAGAGGACGACCATCACCATGTCTATCACGAAATCAATTGGCTTGAGTATCCAATGCTCGGGATCGTAGCTCGTCAGGCTTGCGATGGCGTCCAGGTAGCTCATTGGCAAGACAACGATTTCATGCGGTCGGCGGCGTCTAAAGCACCGCAGTCAGAATATATCTGATCACGATGAGCAGTATCATAGCCACCATCGGCGACAGGTCCAGCATACCCGTGCTGGGCATGATCTTTCTGATTGGCTCTATTATCGGGTCCGTAATCTGGTGAATCATCTGCCGGATTATATAGAACGGACTATCCTGGCTGGGCGGCGGGAACCAGGACATCAACGCCCTGGCCACTATCGCTATCAGCAGAATGTTGACTAGTATGTCAACGAACCGTATGAAGTAAGTGGTCAAACCTACCCTCCCAGCGCTCTGGATTTCTCGTATGCCGAATTGACTGCCCCGAAGACTGCCGCCCTGAATCCGCCGTCCTCCAACGCTCTCAGCGCCTCGATGGTCGTTCCGCCCGGAGAGGTCACCATGTCTTTGAGTTCCGCCGGGTGCTTGCCGCTGTCCCTGACGAGTTGAGCGCTGCCCAGAACGGTCTGGAGCGCCAACTGCCTCGATACGTCCCGCGCAAGACCCAGATACACGCCCGCGTCTATCAATGCCTCTATAAAGAGGAACACGTAAGCCGGCCCGCTCGCGCTCAGCGCGGTCGCCATATCAATCATGCCCTCGTCGTAGGCGTACACCTCTTCGCCAAGCGTCCGCAGGATGCTGCGCGTGGCGTCCTTCGCGGCCTCGGTAACCGAGTCCGACGCCGTCCACATCGTCATTCCCGCGCCTATCTGAGCCGGCGTGTTGGGCATGACCCGTATCACCGCGTCGTGCGCCAGCCCCGACGTGAGCGTCGTCATATTCGCTCCCGCCACTATGGACAGGACAGTATTGCCCTCGGACAACTTCCCTGCAAGCTGCGGAAACACATACGGCAGGCTCTGCGGCTTAACCGCCAGAACGGTCATTTCCGCGCCATCCAACGCTTCCATATTGTCGTCATAGGTCGAAAGGCCATAAGCGCTTTCCAGATAGGCGCGTCTGGATTCGACCGGCTCGCCAACGCTGATGCTGTCCGCAGCGGTTATTCCTGCGTCCACTATCCCGCCAATGATGGCCTCTGCCATAACTCCGCCGCCAATAAATGATATTCGCATTTCTACTATTCCTGGTTTACTGAGCTGGAAATGGTTCTGTCTTAGCCTCTGCGCGAACGTCGCAGGCGACTCTTCCCCCCGTTGTCGCCGACCGGACGGTTGAGGCTGACCCTCTTGCCCGCTCGCGCGCCTCTACTATACCCGGCCTCGCTGTATCTCTGTCGGACGGTATTCTTCCTGACTCTGCCAATCAGGTTTCCAACCGCGTCATCCAGGTCCCGCTCGTTCCTCAGGACCAACGCCTGCGTATGACTGTCTTGTTTCGATACCTGCTGATATTTTTCTTCTAGGCGCTGAACGACTATATCCACCGCGCCGTTGTAAAACGAACTCTTCCAGCTGCGCGCGTGCTCTCGCGTCCGCTTCCGCGCCTTTGCCCATGTCACGTCCGCCAGCCGAGAAATCTCCAACGAAAGATAGTCGTAGAAGTGCCTGACCATGACTATATTATGCGTCTGGCCGACTATCACCATCCTGGGAGTGCCTTTGTACCCGAATGCGGCGCACATGAGCGACCGCGCGATTCCGCTCAACAGGATTCTGCGCCAGTTGATCATGTTCCCGGAGGTCGCGCCGAGTTCGAGCTCCTCCTTGACGTACCTGTCGTCCGGCGCGGGCGAGTCGGCCTCGATGTCCTCCATCTCCAGGTTGTACTTCAGCAGTATCTCCTGGAGCTTGGCCGCCGCCGCCGCCGCTTCGCCCGGGACGGACGACTCCGTAAGCGCCCTCACCTTCTGCAAGCGCTGTACCAGGTCAGCGGTGATGTCAACCGCGCCGCTCGTCATTGGGGAAGAACCGAGTCGCTGGCCAGGGAGACCGCGGTCCTGATGGATTCCAACATACTCTCGGCGTCCGCGATTCCCTTGCCCGCGATGTCGAACGCCGTGCCGTGATCCACCGACGTCCTTATGAACGGCAGACCGAGGTTTACGCTGACGCTCTTCGCCCAGTCATGCACCTTGATAGGGATGTGTCCCTGGTCATGGTACATTGCGATCACCGCGTCGAACTTGCCGTCAATCGCCTGGTTGAAAACCGTGTCCGCCGGCACAGGGCCGGTGGCGTCTATGCCCGCTTCGACGGCGTCGGACACGGCGGGAGCAATCTGCTTGGCTTCCTCATCGCCCAGGAGGCCGCCGTCCGACGCGTGCGGGTTGAGCGCGGCCACGCCTATCCTCGGATTTGGAAAGCCCCAGGCCCGGAAGCTCTCGTCGGTCAGAGCGATCTTGCTCAGCACGTTCTCCCTGGTAACGTAGTCGCACGCGACACGCAGAGAGCGGTGCGTCGTCAGATGCACCACCCGAAGCGTTCCAGCCATCAACATCGTGGCGACATTCGGAGCCTTGGTCTGGCTCTGGAATATCTCCATGTGGCCCACGTCCTCGAAGCCCGCCAGGTCGCACGCCTCCTTGTTGATCGGCGCGGTGGAGATCGCCGCGATCTGGCCGCTCGCAGCCAGTTCCCCGGCCCGCAGAATCCACTCGACCGAGGCCCGCCCGGCGACCGGGGATAGTTCGCCGTATGAGATCTGTCCGAAGTCCAGGTTCTCGAGGTCCAGCACGTCTATCGAGCCGTGGCTTCCATCTACGTCCCCGATGTCATGGACTGTACGAGCGGAGCCGGGAGCGCCTATGAGTTCGAGCGCGGAGTTCATCGCCGCCGCGCTCCCCACGACGAACGGGCGGCACTTCTCATAGACCCAATCGTCCTGAAGCGCCTTCGCGGTCACTTCCGCGCCTATTCCGGCTGCGTCGCCCATAGTTATGGCTACCAATGGTCTTTCGCTCATGGGATAAATGTCTCCGTGTGGTTAAAAAGATTGAGCCGGCCTGCTGATGTGGGCTGGCTCAATCCATTATATCACCATAAGCGTCGGCGCTGGTGGACTACTCGCACTTGCTGTATCCGCAGTCCAGGCAATTGAGACAACCTTCCTGTGGAATGAGCCTCCCTGAACACTTCGGACACCGTACCGCTACCGGGATCTGGCTGTATCCGTTCCCATTGCCGTTGCCGCCCGCGCGCCCGTTGGCTCGCCTGGTGGACGGGAATAGCCCGGGCTGGACGGCGGCCGCCGTCTGCTCCTCCGAAGGCCCGGCAATCGCTTCGTGCGAAGCGGCCAGGTGGTTGGTGAGTACGTGCGCCACCGCGTCCGGCGCGGAGCGCATCAATGTCCCGCCGTCCCAAGCCGGGCAGCACGTGATCCCCCGGAGATGATGCACGATTTCTTCCGGGTCTATCCCCGACCTCAGCGCCAGCGACACCAGCCGCGACACCGCCTCCAGGTTCGCCGAATCGCATCCGCCCGCCTTGCCCAGCGTCGTGAACACCTCGAACGGCTTCCCCGTATCGTCGAACGTTATGTTCACGTACATATTGCCGTGTCCGGTCCTCACCAGGTCGGTAACGCCCCTGACCGAGATAGGGCGCGCCCTCGGAGCCAGTATGACCCCGCCGACGGTCTCAGGCGCGTCTTCCTCTTGCTCGGCGTCCGAACCTGTCTCCAGCACCTGCATGGACTTGGAGCCGTCCCGATACACGGTGACCGCCTTGCAGCCCGTCTTCCACGCCAGTTCATAAGCCTCGCGCACCTCGTCAACCGTGGCGCTGTTCGGCAGGTTGATAGTCTTGGATACCGAGTTCGTGACGTGCTTCTGCCAGGCCGCCTGCATCCTCACGTGCGCCTCGGGGCTGATTGCCATCGAGGTCCGATAGACTGACGGATTCAGTCCATGCTCCATCAGAACACTCTCCGCCGCCTCGGGATCGTCCATGATCCGCTCCAGAACGCGACGCGCGCCCTCATCGTCGCCAAGATGCTCCTTGAGCGACTCCGTAATGGAAGCGGGCGCGTCCAGGAGACGCGAACTCGTGCCTTCGTGATCCTTCCACAGAACGTTAGACCACCAGGCCAGAGCGAAGTGAGGCTCGATCCCGCTGGAACATCCGGCTATTCTGCTGATCGTTCCGGTGGGGGCTATCGTGACTATGCTGGAATTTCGCACCGGCGGCATTCCGCGCCGCTTGAGAGCGGACCGCTCATACTCCGGGAACGGGCCTCGGTCTTCCGCCAGCCTCGCCGACTCGTCCCACGCGACGCGCTGTATGAACCCGCCAAGCTCGTCCGCCATGTCGAGCGCTTCCTGAGAGTCGTAAGGCAATCCCATTCTGACCAGCGCGTCCGCCCAGCCCATCACGCCCAACCCTATGCGCCGCGTCGCCAGGTTCACCTTTCGCAGTCTCTGCAACGGGAAAGTGTTGATGTTGATGACGTCATCCAGGAACCGGACCGAAGTCCGCGCCGTATCTTCCAACGTCCCCCAGTCTAACTCCCCATCCTTCACGTGTATGTCCAGGTTGATCGAACCGAGGCAGCAGTTACCGTAGTTCTCAAGAAATTCTTCGCCACATGGATTGCTTGTCTCGATCCTGCCCATCTGCGGATTCGGAGCTGTCTCCCACACCCTGTCTATGAACACCACGCCAGGGTCTCCGGTCTTCCACGCCGACTCCGCTATCTCGTTCCACAGTTCGCGCGCGCTTATGGTCTCTGCCACCGCGTTCACAGGCCCCTTCCCCTCGTCGCGCGGATTGATCAGCGTCCACTCCTCGTCGGCCTCCACCGCCCGCATGAACTCGTCGGTTATCTGCACAGATATGTTGAAGTTCTGAAGCGTGTCGTCGTTGTCCTTGCAGTGTATGAACTCGCGTATGTCCGGGTGCGAGTCGCGGATCTGCCCCATGTGCGCGCCAAGCCTGAAGGCGCCCTGGGTCAACGTCGCGCCGACGGCGGAATAGAGCTTCATAACCGCGATAGGCCCGCAGGCGTTGCCATGGGTCGTCTTTATCATGTCGTTGCGAGGGCGCAGCTTGGACAGCCCGAAGCCGATTCCGCCTCCCCACTTCTCTATCATCGCGGCGTCGTGCGCCACCTCCATTATGGATTCCATGTTGTCATCGGGCGTTACCACGAAGCAGGCCGACAGGCATCCTCGTCCGGTGCCGGCGTTCACCAGGGTGGGGGAATTCGGCAGGAATCTCATTGAAGTCAACAGTTTGTAGAAACGGTTCTCCCAGAGCGACTCCAGGCCGTTGGACTCACCCTGCGCCACGGCGCGCGCCACGCGCCTGAAAAGCTCTTCGGGCGTCTCTATCGCGTTGCCCTCCGAGTCCTTCCTCAGGTAGCGCTCCTCCAGGATGACCCGCGAGTTCTCCGACAGCGCCAGTCCCTCGTCGGAGTGGACATCTCCACTCTTGCCGTTGCTGTCCAGCGTCATCAGGAGCCTTGCCGCCTTGTTCCGAATCTCCTGAGACGAGCCGGTGAACATCCGCTCGAACTGCCTCAGCAGGTCTTCCTCATGGTTGACTTGCTCCTCCACGCTGTCTTTCTGGTCCACGTACATGGTTATCTCCTGTTCGCCTTGAGAAAGTCCGGCTTCCTCACTGGTTGAAGTCCAGAATCAATTATCTTTCTGAGGAGTTACGCATTTGAATACGATGAGCCTATCGTCATTCCCGCGAAAGCGGGAATCCACACCTGCCCAACTGCGTAAGTCCTGCTTCTTTCATAATAGCACAAACATTCTTGTAATTGCATCTGGAAAATCAGCCCAAAATCGCCGAATTTCGACCGCGCCTACACCGGATTGGCTTGGGGACGCTTCGACGGCCTCCGTCCCGACCGGCGTCCGCGTCTTCCGGGCGCGGCCCGAACCCCGTTGCCCGGTTCCCCCGAATCCAGCAGCGCGTCTATCTCCTGCTTGAAACTCTCGATGTCGCTGAAGTCTCGATAGACGCTCGCAAACCTGATGTACGCCACGCGGTCCAGCGCCCGCAGCTTGCCCATGACCAGCTCGCCGATAGTCCTCGCCCTCACCTCCGCGCGGCCTGACTCCGAGAGAGTAGTCTCTATTTCGTCCAGAGTCTTTTCGATAGTCCCAACCGGAAGAGGTCTCTTCGCGCAGGCCGTTGCCAGGCTGGCGAACAACTTCTCTCTCTGGAACTCCTCGCGCCGCCCATCGCGCTTGACCACCATCATCGTCCGCGTCTGGACGTATTCGTACGTCGTGAACCGGCGGTCGCATTCCAGGCACTGGCGACGGCGGCGAATCCCGTCCCCCGAGTCGCGGGAGTCAATCACCTTGGAGTTCGTATGTTCACAATACGTACAGCGCACGTCCCTGCCTAACTCTGCCGAAGTCTCAAAAAACGTTTAATCCAACACCTATCATTTGTATGAAAAACCACAATTTATTGCGCCGTCTAGGTAAATTATCGCAACATATAGTGTATGTCAAGTTGTTTCAACACACTGTCGAGACAATTGCGAAAAGTCCCTTCCCCATTGACGGGCTCACAAGGGTAGGCAAATATGCGATCAGCTATGAATACCGACCAACAGCCCCCCTCTCCCTCATGGAGAGGGCTGGGGTGAGGGTGAAATGCCTACCCCTCTCAGCCATTGACCGGGGAAGATTAGGATGTGGGCGACCTCCCACACAGTAAGGACGCGGCGCAAAAGACAGGCGCGAGAACTCCGGGTCCTCGCGCCCTTTTAACTTATCCTACTGTATGTGAGCGACGATGCGTCTAGTGCAGATTGCTGCTGCCGTTGACCCCGGTACTGCTGGCCCGAAGGCTCGCGGCGCGCGCCTGCCTGCGCAGGAATGGCGGAAGATCCAGGTCGTGTTCGCCGCCGCTCGCCAGCGCCTCGGCCAGTATGCGGTCTATGCTATCCTGTCGTTCTCCGAAGGACTCGCCGACCGGGAACCCTGTCGCCACTATCGTCAGCTTGATCTCGTTCTCCATCTTCAGGTCGGTTACCATTCCGAAGATGATGTTCGCCTCCGGGTCAACGACGCGCTGAATCACTTCAGCCGCCTCGTGAAGTTCCGACAACTTGAGGTCGCTGCCGCCCGTGATGTTGAACAGCACTCCCCTCGCGCCCTCGATTGACACGTCGAGGAGCGGGTTGGAAATGGCCTGCTGGGCCGCGGTCCGGGCCCTGTGCTCGCCCATGCCCCAGCCAATGGACATCCACGCGGGGCCGGAATCGCGCATAATCGCGTTCACGTCAGCGAAGTCCACGTTTATGTCGCCCGCGACGGTAACCAGCTCGGCTATGGACTGCACCCCTATCCGAAGAACGTCGTCCGCCAGCTTGAAGGCATTGTCCGCGGTTATCTCCTCGTCGCTTATGACGTGAAGCCGTTCATTCGGAATCACCAGGAGCGTGTCCACGTGTTCGCCCAGCCGCTTGATCCCGGACTCCGCGACCCTCATGCGCCGCAGACCCTCGAACTCGAACGGCTTGGTGACTACCCCCACGGTAAGCGCGCCCGACTCTTTGGCGATCTGCGCCAATACCGGAGCCGCCCCCGTGCCGGTGCCGCCTCCCATGCCGCCGGCTATGAATATCATGTCCGAGTCGCGGATGACCTCGTACAGGTCCTCGCGGCTTTCCTCCGCCGACTTGGAACCGATTTCCGGCACTCCGCCCACTCCTTTGCCCTGGGTCAGGTGGTCGCCGATTCGGACCTTCGTTGGTACGTCGCTGCGTATCAGCGCCTGGGAGTCGGTGTTGACGACGATATACTCGACGCCAGGAATACGTTCTCTATACATCCTTGAGACTGCGTTGGAACCGCCGCCGCCCACACCTATCACCTTGATATGGGCAACAGTCTCGTGATCGCCCCTATATGTCGTCATGCCATTTCCCCCTAATTATTTGCTGTTTGATGTGGATGATGCAGTTCGCCGTCTATATCCTTAGCAGGCGTCCGAGCCTACCCCTTGGCGGCGTCTGACTTTGTTCGCTTCTGTCTTCGTCGCTTGCGTTATCTTCAGCTTGGCCGCCCAGCGCCGGGAAGTCCTCGAACGAAGCGTCGGGATTTCTCATCGCCCAGGTAACGAGACCTATGCTCGTGGCGTACTCCGGCTCCTCGAGATCCCTGGGCAGATTCCACCGCGAGTTCGGGCTGCCTATCCTGACGTCGCTGGTCAGGTTGTCCCTGACAAGACCCTCCATGCCGGGCAGCTTTGCCGTACCGCCCGTAAGGACCACCTTGAAGTCGTCTGTGTCCTCTATTCCGCTTTCCACCATCTTGATTCTGATCAGTCTCACCAGCTCTACGGCCCTATCCTTCATAAGCTGGGCGATGTCGCGCCGCAGAATGGTTCGCGGCCATTCACGGCCCTCTATGGACAGAGTCACCTCTTCCTCCGGCCTGGCGTTGAGGACATCCGTCGTGCCATGCTCGAGTTTCGCCGCCTCCGCAGACTCGAAAGTAGCGTCGAAGGCGATACATATATCGTTTGTGAACTGGAGTCCGCCGACAGGCAATACCGACGTGTGCTGGACGGCGCCCTGCTGGAAGATAATCAGATCGGTCGTGCCTCCTCCGATGTCCACCAGCGCCACGCCTTCGTCCTTTTCCGCGTCCGTCAAAACGGCTTCTGCGCTTGCCACCGGCTGGAATACCAGCGCGGATACGGCCAGGCCGCTCTTGCGCACGGTATCCGTGAGCCTTCTCACGAGAAACGGATCCGTGGAAATGACGTGACTTTCCACCTCGAGCCGCGAGGTATGCATTCCGAGGGGATTGCTTATCCCCCTTTGACCGTCGAGCGTATAGGTGCGGGTCAGCGCATGAAGGACGTGCCTGCCGGACCTAGCGCTGGCGGCGGCAATGCTCTTGGGAACATTGATGAGGTCGTCCAGCGTGATGACGCCTTTGGTGGCGGCCCAGTTGATCCGGTCATACCGGTCCTGGAACGATACGTGGGTCCCGGTAATCCCTACATACGCTGAAGTAATCGGCGTTGCCGATTTGCGAGCCGCCGCCGACACTGACCGCCGTATGGCGGCCTCGGCCCGTGAAACGTCCGTGACATTTCCCTTCGTTATCCCGTCAGAGGGCGTTATGCTGTGAGAAATCACTTGCGCCCGTTCAGGACTCTCGGATTCGGCGACGATAGTGCATATCTTCGTCGCGCCCACGTCAACGGCTACGATTGTACTGACCGCTTGAGGCCTGACTCGTCCGCGGCGCATTCCTCCGAATGGACGGGCGCGGGCAACCGTGCCGAGCAGCGAACCGGATTGGTTGTGTACAGATGTTGCTTGTGTCATTTATATCCTCTCGGCGACGCGCATTCTGGCGCTGCGCGATCTGGGATTTTCTTGTGTCTCAGACATTGAGGGTCTGATGACTCTCTTGTTGATCGGTGTGAGCGTCGGAACGCTGTCGCAGACGCACTCGGGTATAGACGTCGGGCATATGCACGAAGCCGAACTCCGGCGTATGAAATTCTTCACTATCCTGTCTTCAATCGAGTGGTAGCTGATGACGACGAGACGACCGCCGGGTTTCAGCGCCTGCGCCGCGTCATCCAACCCCCGCTCTAAATTCTCTTTCTCCTCGTTGACCGCCATTCTTATGGCTTGGAACGTGCGTGTCGCCGGGTGAATTCGGCTGTACGTCGGCCAGTTGAGAGCCTTTATCACCACGTTGGCAAGCTCAATCGTGGTGTCTATCGGTCGGTTTCTGACGATGCTCCTTGCGACACGGCCCGCCCTGGGCTCTTCGCCCAGCTCATAGATGATGCTTTCCAGCTGTTCCCCCGGCCAGCGGTTAACTATCTCGTGGGCGCTGATATCGGCGTTCTGGTCGAAACGCATATCCAGTTCGCCCTTGTGCCTGAAACTGAAACCCCTGTCCGGCGTATCCAGCTGCGCCGACGACAGGCCCAGGTCGAACAGAATTCCGGACACAGGCAGGTGATTATAGGAACTGGCTATCCTGTACAGGTCCGCGAAGTTGCCATGATGCAGAGTCAGCTGGCCGGACCAGCTCGACAGTCGTTCCGAAGCCCGCGCCAGCGCGTCGTAGTCCAGGTCTATTCCCAGCACTCTCGAACTGCGGACCGAACTCAGAATCGCTTCCGTGTGCCCGCCTTCACCCACATTGCAATCTATGAACGAACCTCCCTCGACCGGGGCGAGCGCTTGCAGCGTCTCTTGCGTCATCACCGGCAAATGCGCGGGTTCGACGGACTGCGGTATATGAATCTCATTTGCGAGGCTGGTCATATCTTAGTTCTTCCATCAGAATAGAAATCTGGCACTGTATCGCAAGTGTCTCTTTGATAGTATTAAGGATGCAAGGTGTACTGAGACCAATTAGCCAAATTTTTGGAAGAGTATAAGATGACTGACACGAATTTCAGATTTGCGGTCCTTACGGTGAGCGATTCCGGAGCCGTCGGGGAGCGGGCCGAAGACGCCAGCGGCGACGCCATAGTAGAGATGATGGACGCCGCCGGGTTCCGGCAGGCTTACAGAAGCGTCGTCCCGGACGAGCGGGCCGATATTTCGGCCCGGCTGGTCGAATGGTGCGACTCGGCCGAGGTGGACGTCGTTGTCACGACGGGCGGCACCGGACTGGGACCCAGGGACGTCACCCCCGAGGCCACCCGCTCTGTCATAGACATAGAGGCTCCGGGCATAGCCGAGGCCATGCGAGTGGAGACGCTCAGAAACACCCCCTTCGCCATGCTGAGCCGGGGGGTCGTGGGTGTCCGCAACGGTTGTCTGATAGTCAACCTGCCCGGCAGTCCCACCGGCGTCCGCGAGACGCTGGAAGTCGCGCTCGCCTCCATGCCCCACGCGCTGGAGATGATTCGAGGCTGGCGCACCCACGCCAATCCGTAGAACTCGCTATGCGCTTCCACGTTCTGACGCTGTTCCGCGAGATGTTCACCTCATATCTCGGCGAGGGTATCCTGGCGCGCGCTCAGGAAGGCGAGCTCGTGTCGGTAAACCTTCACGACATCCGCGACTACACCCACGACCGGCATCGCGCGGTAGATGACTATCCCTACGGGGGCGGTCCCGGCATGGTTATGAAGCCGGCCCCTCTGTTCGAGGCGGTTGAGTCGCTTCGAGACTCCGGTGAACTGGCGGACTCCTCCCCTGTCATACTGCTGACGCCGCAAGGACGGACGTTTACCCAGGACGTCGCCGAGGAGCTGGCGTCGCGCTCTGAAATCGCGCTCATATGCGGACGCTACGAGGGAGTGGATGAGCGCGTAGCCAACCACCTGGCAACGGACGCTATAAGCATAGGCGACTATGTGCTCGGCGGCGGCGAACTCGCCGCCATGGTGATCATAGAGGCGGTATCGCGTCTGCTGCCTGGAGTTGTAGGGTCGGCTGAATCGCCCGCCAACGACTCTTTCACCACCGGCCTGCTTCAGCACCCTATATACACCCGTCCCGCGTCCTTCCGAGACTGGGAGGCGCCGGAAATCCTGCTGTCCGGCCACCACGCCGAAATCGCCCGTTGGCGACGCAGGGAATCCCTTCGGCGCACCTTCCTCAATCGTCCCGACCTTCTTGACCGGCTCCCCGACGGAGCGCTCTCCGAAGACGACGTCAGATTCCTGGAGGAGTTGCGGCGAGAAGACCGCGGGCCTCGCTTTGCGGGGTCTTAACGAGCCGCGCCGGTCGGTTTGTCTCCGCCCTCGCCGAGGTCCAGATCCAGCGAGTCTATGAATTCGCTGAACGCCGACAGGCTCTTGAGCTCCTCTTCGGTCGGCGGACGAGACTCGTCCTCTTCGGAGGATATGACGGCTTTGCCTGTGTCCTGATCCATCCGAACGCCGGCCTTGTCCACAACCGAGTCCGCGGCGAATATGGGCGCGTGAGTCCTGACCGCGAGAGCTATGGCGTCCGACGGACGTGAATCTATTTCCGTCTGCGAACCGTTGTGCTGCAATACTATCTTGGCATAGAACGTGTCGTCGCTGAGTTCGGAAACGAGTATATGGTTGACCTGAGCGCCCAACGACTGAATTACCGACTCCAGCAAGTCGTGTGTCAATGGGCGAGGAACGCTCACCTCCTGGAGTTTCACCGCAATCGCGTCAGCCTCGTTCGCGCCTATCCATATAGGTAGGTAGCGGTCCGAGTCTTTGTCTTTCAGAATAACCACCCTCTGGTAGTTCTGAAGACTAACGCGGATGCTGTCTATGGACATCTCCCGCATGGCTTTCGATCCCCTCCTGACTAAGTGAAACCAATTCTATGCCGACCCCAAACAGGTGTCAACGCATTTGCCAGTTATCAATTGACAATTGGCAACTACTCTCTTATGAAGTCGGAAACTCGCTCCCCTATCATTATTGATGTTGCGTTGGTGTTCGCGCGGATGCAGTCCGGCATGATCGAGGCGTCCGCCACCCTCAGATTCTCCAGTCCGAAAACCCCGCCGCGCTGGTCCACCACCGCCGTCGGGTCGGACGACGGCCCCATCTTGCAAGTGCCGGATATGTGGTGGCTCGTAGTCACTGTCCTCATTATCCAGTCGTCCAGCGCGTCGTCCGAAACCAGGTCCGCCTCGGTGGGATCCGTCAAATCCCCGATGTACTCGGACATCGCGGTCTGCGAGGCTATATCAATGCAGATTCGCGCCGACTCTCTCATCCTGCTCAAATCGAACTCAGTCGCGAGCAGGTTGTAGTCCAGGTAAGGCTGGACGCGCGGATTGGCCGTCCTCAGCTTCATCTCACCGGCGGATTCGGCGAGGTAAAGCGCGGCGGTCATGCCGAATCCCGGGTCTCCCTCCCCTTCGTCGGTGTAATAGAGCCTCCGCCCCGCGTGAGAGATGGGATGGACGAGCATATCGTTTCTCAGACGCGATCCCGCGGCGGTGTACTTCAGAACAAACTGAAGCCGCGGAGCGAAAATGTCCTGTTCGTACCCTTCCCTCGTGTTCCACCGCAGGGACACCTGGGGATGGTCTCGCAGGTTCTGACCCACCCCGGGCGATTCGTGGACGACGGGAATCCCCATCTCGGACAGGTGGTCCGCCGGACCCACGCCGGAAAGCAGCAGCAGATGAGGCGACCCGATGGCGCCGGCCGACAGGATTATCTCCGTTCCCTCGACAACCTGAGTCCGGCCGTCCCTTTCGACCTCCACGCCTACCGCCCTCTTCCCATCGAATAACACGCGGTTGGCCGGAGTCCGGGACATGATTTCGAGGTTCGGCCTGTCCCTCGCCGGGTTGATGTAACCAAGATTGGTGCTCCAGCGAATTCGGTTGGGGTTATTGAACGGACAAGGCCCGACCCCCGTGGAATCAGGGTCGTTATGGTCCGGAGAATCGGCGAACCCGTACTGCCTGCACGCCTCGTACCATGCCCGCTGGTCCGGTATCAACTCGTCGGAGTTGTACCTGCGGACGATTATGGGGCCCTCCGTGCCGTGAAAATCATCGGAGAAGTCCGTATCGGTTTCCACCCGTCGGAAATAGGGCAGCAGTTTTTGGAAACTCCACTCGTCATTGCCCCACGACGCCCAGTCGTCGTAGTCTTCCGGGACGCCGCGCAGGAATATCTGCGCGTTGACCGCCGAAGATCCGCCCGTAGTCTTCCCGCGAGGAACCAGGATCGGGATTGCCCTGTCGTTAGCTTTGGCGACGAAGTACCAGCGGTTGCCCGACTGAACTGAGTTTCTCAGCGTCTCCCTTCCTGTAAGCCCGTGTCCGTATCCATACTTTACGTCGGGAGGAGTGCTGTCCAGGTTGGGGTAGTCCGGTCCGGCCTCGATGAGCAGAACCGAGCGGGCTGCGTCTTCTGTAAGGCGGCTCGCGAGAACGGCCCCCGCGGAACCCGCCCCTACGATGATATAGTCGTATGACATATTCGGATTACTCCAGGATTTTGTAATGTTCTTGAGCGTCGGAGCTCGAGATGATCAACCATATCGAAGCGTTCCGATTCTGGCGGACGCGCCCACAGTTCGCCGGCTCACGCCATTGCGCGTCCACGTTCCGGGCTGGCCCTCCAATCCGTCGTATGGATACTACCACGACGCGCGGTATGTTGTGTTGTGTCGAAATTGTGAAGATGCTGTACCAATTTATACCAATTCGGAGTAACGTCGTCGTGTTCCCACGGTTGCGCGCCAGATATTTGATGCTTCCACCGTTCGTCCTGAGCTTGTCGAAGGACGATCTTGCCTGCCTCTGAAATTCATGTCCTAATCAGAATGAAATGGTATTAGTCGGCGTTGCCTGTGGCGAGGAAATTCCCTTCCCCCTTGATGGGCTGACAGGGGTAGGCAAAGTATGAAATAGGTATAAGAACTTGGAAAGCGCATAGCTTTGTGGCATCTTTTCGGTTACCACACAGAAAGGTTGCCACAGATCGCCATGCGCCTCCCATCCGAATGTTACCAGATGAGCCAGACCATACAACACTATATGCCTCATCTCAGAGAGTCCCAGCGCAAGGGACTGGCTCTTTGGGTATGCGGCGCGATACTGGCGGGCAGTGGCTGTCAGAACGCGGTGGCGACCGCGCTCTCGTTCGTGGCGAGTTTCAACACGATGCGCCAGTATCTCAGAGAGTGGCTGTACGACGGAGCGGACCGCTCCAATCCGTGTATGACACAGGTGGAGGTGAGCGCGTGCTTCGCGCCACTGATGAGATGGGTTCTGTCGTTGTGGCGTTCGGACACGCTGGCTCTGGCCATAGACCCGACGATGAAGGGAGACAAACTCAGCGCGCTGGTGATAAGCGTGGTCTATCGCGGTTGCGCGATCCCGGTCGCCTGGCGCGTGATGGCCGCCAACAAGCCGGGCGAATGGGTGAGGCCGATAGTGGAGACGCTCGGCGCGGTGTCCGGGGCTGTTCCCAAAGAGATGACTGTGGTGGTGATGTGCGACCGCGGTCTGAGAAGCCCGAGGCTGTGGGACAAGATAGTCTCTTTGGGCTTCCATCCCTACGTTCGCCAGTCCATCAACACGGTGTTCTGTCCCGATGGAGGAACCCGTGTTCAGGCGAGGATGTTGGCTCCGGGGCCGGGCTACGCCTACGTTGGCGAGGGAACCGCCTTCAGAGCGCCCGGCAAACGGCGTCGGGGGACTATGATAGTGGTCTGGGACAAACGACAGGATGAACCCTGGATAGTGATGACCGATATGTCGGTTGCCAGCGCGGGAGTGTGCTGGTACGGACTTCGGTTCTGGATAGAGACGGGCTTCAGAGCGCTGAAGTCGGTGGGCTTTAGGTGGGACAAGACCAGACGGGACGACCCTGAGAGGGTGTCGCGACACTGGTTGGCGCTGTCTGTGGCGACGCTGTGGACGCTGGCGTATGGCAGTCGAGTCGAAGACGCTGACGACCGAGGGATAGCCCCCGGACGACTCAGAGCGCCGCCGAAGGCGTTGGCTCAGAACCATCGAAGCGCGCCTGAGCGAATAGTCAGCGTGTTGCGGTTGGGCATGAGTTGGCTGAGACGTCTGCTGAGCCGTGGGAGACTGTGGAAGAGAGTCTGGCTTCTCCCTGAGCCATGGCCCGAACCTCCGCCTGAAATGAAGATCATCTACCATGAATATACCTGAAATACTCAATGCCTACCCCTGTCAGCCCTTGATGGGGGAAGGCTAGGATGGGGGTGACTCCCCTACCGACCAAACTGATACAGGTTCTGTCGAAATTGTGAAATACAACATAACTGCTATATTTATGTTATACTTGCAGTACAATCAAGGTTCATGAACCGGAATGGACGCGCGGAGCCGAAGTCTGTCATGTCAAAGCCGACGAATTCGCGTTCATCCCGGTTGTAGCGCCTCCGGACGGCCCCCGCGCCTCATCGTTGTGGACGGGATTCCCGAAAATTGCTATAAACATACAAAAGCAGAATTATTGAGTGACAATCACACGAAGAGGCTGGAATTCAATGGATAGACTCGATATTCAGATAGTTTCCCGCCTGCAGGAAGACGGGAACGCAACCAATGCGAATATAGCCAAGTCAATACTGCCGTCTCCCGTGAGCGAAGAGACTATCCGGCGCCGGCTGAAGAGGCTGATGGAGGACGGCTATATGAAGATAGTCGCCATTCCCGACGCCCGGAAGATGGGCTATGAGTCGCAAGTCATAATCGGGCTGCAGGTGGACGCCGACAAAGTTGACGATGTTGCCGACGCCCTTTCCGAAATGGATGAAGTCAGCTGGGTATCGGTCACCACCGGGTCCTTCGACATATTCAGTTGGGCATCCGTAAAGTCCTTCGACGAGTTGAGCGACTTTCTCAGGACTCGCGTAGGTCGGATCGAAGGCGTGAAGAAGATGGAGACATTCCTGACACTCGAATCCAAGAAGCGGGAATACGGGATAAACATGAAGTCGGTCATCACTTAGACGTTTAACCCGAGCCCTCGACTCGCCCGTGGATGTCGCGGCCGGCCTGGATTCTGAACGACGTGAATCCGCCGGCCTCGCCGGCTGACGCTCCGTTTCCCGCGCGACGAACCAGCCCCGTTTGACAGCGCCTTTCGATTTTACGTAACATTGGATAGTGAACTTTCGAATTGGGGGTACGGTCAGTTGCGATCCGAGGGTACTACAACACTCCTTGAGACCATTGGCAAGTATATAGAGTACGCGGGGCAGCGCAAAGGATATAACCCGAAGGAAACCCCAAAGGAGCTGCAGCGATTCGTAAGTTGGTGCGGCGCCAGCCGATCAATAAAAGACATACCTCCTTCTGTAATAGGCGACTACGCCGACAGAGTCGCGGGGACAGGAACGACGCCACAAGCCTCGGAAAGGCTGCAAGAAGTGAGAAAGTTCCTGTCCTTTGTGCGTAATAAGGGACTTGGCCCGGAAGACAAGAACGGCAAGCAGGTCAACCTCGCCCACCATGTACGAGTCAGAAGGGCGCGCGTGAGACAGGGCCGCGCCACCGTGCAGGAAGAGAAGTTCATAGAACTGACCGCCGAAGGGCATGAGCAGTTGGTGAACGAACTGGAGAACCTCAAGTCCCAGCGTGGACATCTCGCGCAGGAAATCCAGAGGGCCGCCGCCGACAAGGACGTGCGCGAGAACGCTCCGCTGGAAGCGGCCAGAGAAGAGGCCGGAAGAGTTGAGTCCCGCATACGCGAGATAGAGTCCACGCTCGGCAACGCGGTCGTCATAGATAAGAACGACCCAACCCGCTCCCAAATCATCAAGCTCGGCACGGTCGTAGAAGTCCAGGACATCTCCTCCGAACGCGAATTCAAATACACCGTTGTCAGCGCCTCAGAAGCCAACCCGCTCGAATTCAAGATTTCGGACGCTTCGCCCCTCGGCAAAGTGCTTCTCGGCAGAGCCGCCGGCCATGAAGTCGTCGCCGACACCCCCAGGGGCGACGTGACTTACAAGATCATCAGAATTTCCTGAACCCTGCTATACAATTCGACTATGAAAGGGGCCGCTTGGACGGCCCTTTTTGTATCTTCGACTCAGGTTTCAGGCTTTGCTTGCTATTCGTGTATCATGGAGCGACGCTCAGAAGCGCAACCCAGTTAGCAAGGTGAAGTGAATGGCAACCCAGGTAAGAGAATCCGACACCCGGGAAATGGTCGAGGACCTCAACAAGCTGGTATCGGGAGAGGTGAGATTCGACAAGATGAGCCGCGTTCTGTACTCCACGGACGCGAGCATCTACGAAATCGAGCCGATAGGCGTGGTCATCCCGCGTACCGCCGAGGACGTCATAGCCGTCGTCGAGACCGCCAACAAGTACGGCGTATCCGTCCTGCCCCGCGGAGGCGGCACCAGCCTCGGCGGCCAGACCGTCGGACACTCCATCGTCATGGACTTCTCCAAGTACATGAGGCGCGTCATCGAGGTCAACGAAGAGGAGCGCTGGGTGCGTACCCAGCCGGGCATAGTCCTGGACGTCCTGAATCACCGGCTGCGCGACACCGGCCTGCTGTTCGCGCCCGACCCCTCCACATCGAACCGCGGAAACGTCGGCGGCGCGCTCGGCAACAACTCCTGCGGAGCGCACTCCATAATGTGGGGCAAGACCGTGGACAACGTTCGCGAGTTGGACGTAACGCTGTCCGACGGAACTCCCACGCGCTTCGGCGGGCTGGACGGCGCCCAGCTCGAGGCAAGGATGCGTGGCGAAGGACTGGAGGGCGACATATATCGCGGCCTGTTCCAAATCGGAGAGGCCAACCGCGACGAGATCATAGCGCGATACCCCAAGATCCAGAGGCGCGTGTCCGGCTACAACCTGGACGAGTTCGTAGGCGGCATGGGCTTCGACATGGCGCGCTTCGTCGTCGGCTCCGAAGGTACGCTCGTTACCATCACCGAGGCCAAGCTCAACCTGGTTCCGAGGCCCAGGTTCACCGCGCTCGGAGTGCTGCACTGCGCCGACCTGCTCGAATCCATGGAAGCCACGGTTGTCGCCCTCGACTTCCAGCCCGCCGCCGTCGAACTCATAGGCTCCATGATCCTCCGCCAGGCGAAGTCAAACCTCGCCTACTCCCGCATTACCGACTTCATAGACGGCGACCCGGAAGCCCTGCTCGCCATCGAGGTCGTCGGCGACAGCCAGGACGAGGTAATCTCCAAGCTCGTCAACCTCGGCGCCATATTCTCCGCCAGAAATCTGGGCTACACCTTCCTAAGAATGCTCCGCCCCGAGGACCAGAACAAGGTCTGGGAAGTCCGCAAGGCCGGCCTCGGACTGATGATGAACGTGCCGGGCGACGCCAAGCCGCTCCCCTTCGTCGAGGACACCGCCGTCGCGCCCGAACACCTGCCCGACTTCGTCCGCAGGTTCGACGACATAGTCACCTCCCACGGCACTGAGGCCGGATACTACGGCCACGCCAGCGTCGGCTGCCTGCACATCCGACCGCTCATCAACCCCAAGCGCCGGCAGGACGTTGACCGCATGGTATCCATCGCCGAAGAAGTGGGCGACCTCGTGATGGAGTACGGCGGCTCCATGAGCGGAGAACACGGCGACGGCCTCGTCCGAAGCTGGTTCAACCGCAAGATGTTCGGCGACCGGCTCTACGAGGCGTTTCGAGACGTCAAGCGAACCTTCGACCCCAACGGAATCATGAACCCGGGCAAGATAGTTGACTCCCAGCCCATGACAGAGAACCTGCGTATCGGCCCGGAGTACAAGCCGATCCAGTTAAACACCGGCTTCGCCTTCGGCTCGGAGGGCGACTTCGCGCGCGGCATAGAGATGTGCAACGGGCAGGGCGCGTGCCGCAAGACGCTTGGCGGCACCATGTGCCCGTCCTACATGGTCACCCGCGAGGAGGAACACTCCACGCGCGGCAGGGCCAACGCGCTCAGGGCCGCCCTCTCCGGCGCGCTGCCAGCCGGCTCCCTCGCCGACAAGCGCCTCTACGACGTTCTCGACCTCTGCCTCGAATGCAAGGGCTGCGCCGCCGAATGTCCCTCCAACGTGGACATGGCCAAGCTCAAGTACGAATTCCTGAACCAGTACCACAAGGCGAACGGCCTGCCCCTGCGAAACCAGGTCTTCGGCAACATAGCCACGCTCAGCAAGGTCGGCTCGTTCTTCGCGCCGCTGTCCAACTGGGCCAACAAACTGCCCGCCGCGCGCCGTATGCTCGAAAGCCAGGTCGGAATAGACAGCAGGCGCGAACTTCCCCCCTTCGCCAGCCAGACCTTCGTCCAGTGGTTCAGGGCGCGCGGCGGCTCGCCCGACTCCGCCAACCGGCTCGGCAAGGTCGTCCTGTTCCCCGACACCTTCACCAACTACAACCACCCCGAACTCGGCGGGGCCGCGGTCAAGGTCATGGAATCGCTCGGATACCAGGTCGTCCTCCCCAAAGTTCGCTGCTGCGGACGCCCCATGCTGTCCAAAGGGATGCTGGACAAGGCCAAAGAGAACGCGCGCTACAACGTAGAGTCCATCTACGGCTACGTGGAATCCGGCGCCAAGCTGGTCGGACTCGAACCGAGCTGCATCCTCAGCTTCGCCGACGAGTACGCCGACCTGCTTCCAGGCGACACGGACAGAGCGGAGAAGATAGCCGAGAACACGATGCTGGTCGAACAGTTCGTCGCCCACGCATTGGAGCGGGGCGCGAAACTCGATCTGGACGGCGCGAATCTGCCGGACAAGATTCTGTTCCAGGGCCACTGCCACCAGAGGGCGAGAGTCGGGACTGGGCAGGCGCTGAGCGTCCTGAGGTCCATCGAAGGCTGCGAGACGGTCGAAATCAACTCCGGCTGCTGCGGAATGGCGGGCAGCTTCGGCTACGAAACCGAACACTACGACATATCCATGCAGATAGGCGAGATGTCCCTGTTCCCGACCATCCGCGAGCAGAAGGGCGACTTCGTTGTCGTCGCCGAGGGCGTCTCATGCCGCCAGCAGATAGCGCAAGGCACAAACAAGCGCGCCCGCCATCTGGTAGAGGTTCTCGCCGACGCGATCAGGTAAACAGGTAAAAAGGGAGACACTCCGATGGCCGAACAACGCATAGACACCAAAGGCGCGTACCAGGATAAGGTCGAGGTCACGGGCCGCGTCTTGGCTGTGGATATACCGAAAGGCCAGTGCCAACTCTGGCTGGACGACTCCACCTACGTCCCTCTCGCCTTCACCGAGAAGCAGGAGCCCTGCATAGCGAACGCGCTCATGTCCCGCAAGCACAGGGAGCTAACGGCGCTCGGCGTCGGAGAATTCACCCCCGACGGCGTTCTCAAGCGCATAGTCCGCGCCGACCAACTCAGCCTCAGCTACGACATGATCAAGCCGCGCGACCCGAACGCCCCAAATGGAACCGCTCACGACCTCATGGAGAGGATAGCGAAGCGGTTCGAGAATCTCCCGGAGGAGGTGCTGGAAAAGATTCCAACCGACCTATCTATGCGGGTGAATACGCCCGGTTATTGTTCAGTATGCGGAAAATGAACCGCGTATTCGCAGACACGTCATACTGGATTGCTCGCGCTATTCCACGAGACCAGTGGCGAGACGTAGCTATCGCGGCTTATGAGGGTCTGGGAGACGAACCCCAAATCGTAACCACCGAGGAAGTGCTCACTGAGTTTCTGGCGCACCTGTCACATAGAGGCCCCGAGTCACGTCGTGAAGCGGTGGATTCGGTTCTCGACATTCTCTCCGACCCAAGCATACAGGTCGTCCAGCAAACCCACCGCTCCTTCACCGACGGCCTCGTCCGCTACGCCAGCCGCCTAGACAAGGGATACAGCCTCCAGGACTGCGTATCCATGAACGTCATGGAATCCGAAGGCATAACCGAAGTCCTGACCAACGACCGTCACTTCGAGCGGGAAGGCTTCACCATCCTGATGAGGTAGCGCCGCCCGAACCTATCCTCCGGCGCTCGGCGACCAGTTATAGATATTCGTCAGCGCCCCGCCCATCAGCGTCGCGCGCTCCGAATCGCTGAGGCTGTCCGTAACCCGGAACGCCTCCACGCCCTGCTCGTAGTTCAGCAGATTTACCGCGCGCGTCCAGTCCGTCCCCCACATACACCGTTCCAGCCCGAACGCCTCGAATATCCTGCCCAGCGGCTCCCAGATATCGGGATACGGGAACGGCTCATGCGACAGCGTGCAGGCCCCCGAAATCTTGATTGCCACATTGTCCAGGTCGGCCATCGTGAGAACGCTGTCCAGGTCGGCGAACGGCTCCGGCGGCGCGGGCGGCTCGAAGGGCTGCGGTATTCCGAGGTGATCAATTACGATCTGCGTACTCGGATTCCGGCGGGCCAGTTCGCGCAGCAGCGGCAGATGCCCGGAACTCATGATATTGATGGGAACCCCGGCCCGTCCTCCGGCGGCCAGAATGCGATTCAGGCCCGGATGATCCGCTTCATAGCTGCCGTAGCTGAGCATGATGCGCGCTCCGACCACGCCCGGCGTTCCCGTCCACTCCGCCATATCGTCCTCTATCGTGTCCGACTCAGGATCGAACGGCCTTATCAGGCCGAACCTGCCCGGATGCTTCGCGTACACCTCCAGCGCGTAGCTCGCGTCGTAGCGATACATCGAGTACGGCGAGACCAGCAGCGCGCCATCCACTCCGACCGCGTCCATCGCCGCCGCCATATCGTCCCCGGTGACCTCCTCCGGCCCGGTCAGATGGCCCTGCCATGGACGTTCGGGGCGGTCGCGCTCATAGGCGTGTACCTGCGAGTCAATTGTGGGAGTTCGTGTCGTCATCGTCTCCTCCTGATATAGCGAAAATCGCGGACTGTCAGGGTTTCGCAAAGCCGGCCATTCTATTGGGCGAATTCGCGCTGGTCATATACATTCGTTTATAAAGCCACAGGCGGCAACAGGTGGCTTGACTGGCGCCCGACAGGTGATTATAGCGCCAGCATCCACCAGCATTAGCTACGGGGAACATTTTTCTTTGGCCCCATGAGTGGTTGTCATAAGCGTTGATTTATGTCTGTTCGGCGGATCGGCTGGTTTGTATGGTGGGATTGTAGCACAGAACGAATGTATTGGGGAAGGGCGAGGTTGTTGGGATAGGGATTGGGTGCAGTATGATACACTATCCGAAAACACAGTGAGGAACGCGATGACCACAGCCAACCCTGCCAACAGCGTCACCACCGGATACGAGGCCGACTTGTGGCGGATGGCGGACGCGCTGCGGGGCAGCATGGACGCGGCGGAGTATAAGCATACCGTCCTGGGCCTGATATTCCTGAAGTACATATCGGACGCCTTCGAGGAAGCCTACGCTCGGCTTCAGTCCGAAATCAGCGATGGCGCGGACCCGGAGGACCCCGATGAGTACATAGCGGACAACATCTTCTGGGTTCCGCCCGAATCGCGTTGGGCCTATCTGAAGAAGCAGGCGCGCCAGTCCACAATCGGCCAGTTGGTGGACACGGCCATGGCGGGTATAGAGCGAGACAATTCGGCGCTGAGAAACGTTCTGCCCAGAGACTACTCCCGGCCCGCGCTCTACAACCGACGCCTCGGACAACTGATTGACATGATCAGCAACATCAGGGTGGGCGACGCGGACGCGCGCTCAAGGGACGTGCTGGGCCGCGTTTACGAGTACTTTCTGTCGCAGTTCGCCAGCGCGGAGGGAAGAAAGGGCGGGGAGTTCTACACGCCGCGCTGCGTGGTCAAGCTACTAGTGTATATGATAAGGCCGTACAATGGGCGCGTTTACGACCCCTGCTGCGGCTCCTCGGGTATGTTCGTGCAGTCCGTCGAGTTCATTCGGGCGCACGCCAGCGGAAACGGAAACGGCGGCAGAGCGAGGACGGACCTCTCGATCTATGGGCAGGAGTCGAACTACACCACCTGGCGGCTAGCGAAGATGAACCTGGCGATACGGGCGATAGACAACGGACAGATAGCGCACGGCGACACCTTCCATAACGACCGACATCCCGACCTACGCGCCGACTACATACTCGCCAATCCGCCGTTCAACGTGTCGGACTGGGGAGGGGGGCGTCTCCAGGATGACAGGCGCTGGCGCTACGGAGCGCCGCCCGCAGGAAACGCCAACTTCGCCTGGGTTCAGCACATAGTCCACCACCTGGCGCCCGGCGGAGTGGCGGGCTTCGTTCTCTCCAACGGCTCTATGTCTTCCAACCAGTCGGCGGAGCGCGAAATCCGAAAGAGCCTCATAGAAGCTGAGTTGGTGGACTGCATGATCGCGCTGCCCGGACAGCTTTTCTACTCCACGCAGATACCCGCCTGCCTGTGGTTCCTATCCAAAGACAGGCGAGGCGGAACGGCGAGTGGATTGCGGGACCGGCGGGGCGAAGTCCTGTTCATAGACGCTCGCAAGCTGGGGCGCATGACGGACCGCACCCACCGCGAACTGACGGACGAGGATATATCTCGAATCACGGACACCTACCACGCATGGCGCGAAGGACGGGAGAGCTACGAAGATATTCCAGGCTTCTGCAAGAGCGCGGGGCTGGAAGAGGTTCAGAGACATCAGCACGTACTCACGCCGGGGCGCTACGTGGGCGTGGAGCCTCAGCCTGATGACGGCGTTCCCTTCGAGGAGAAAATGGCGGTTCTCGCGGCGCAATGGCGGGAGCAGCAGGCGGAGGCGGCAAAGCTGGACGCGGCAATAGAGAAGAATCTGGCGCGGCTGGGGTTCTCAGATGTCTGACAACTGTTTGACAACCAGAGGAAACGCGCATAGTCGGACGATAATCGTGAACAGAGTAAAATTGATATATGCGAATCTTCTCAAAGAGTACGCTACGCAATTATTGGGAACGTCACCCGGATGTCAGGACTCAATTATCGGATTGGCACAGGATAGCGGATAACGCCGATTGGGATACGCCCGCCAAAGTATTGTCAGACTATCCTAACGCCAGCATAGTTGGCGGGGACAGGGTGATTTTCAGGATCAAGGGCAATGACTATCGGATGGTGGTCGCGATAAATTATCAGCGCAGAAGAGTTTTCATACGGTTCATAGGAACCCACGCGGAATATGACCGCGTAAATGTTGAAGAGGTGTAGCGATGACTACTATGGCGCGGGAGACTATTACGCGGATCCGAACCGAGAAAGACTATGGCGCCGCGCTTGGCCGATTTGGGGAGATATTCCACGCTGAGTTTGGTACATCCGAGTCCGACGAGCATGAACTTCTCGCTAACCTCATCGAACTATATGAACAGAGACACTACGCGATTGGGCCTCTCAGCGCCGTTGATACAATCATGGTCGTGATGGAAAATCGAGGATTGGAACCCGAAGACCTCACGCCCATTATTGGAAGCCGCTCCGAGGTGTCTGAAGTCCTGTCCGGCGAACGAAGGATCACCATGCCTATGGCGCGCGCGCTTCATAAAGCTCTCCGCATTCATATATCCACCCTGCTGCGCGACCCGGCAACGCTCGACCATAATCCATTGTCCGGCATGAACCCTCGCAAGTTCCCTCTGAAGACCATGGCGAAACGAGGCTGGATTCTGGATGTCCCAGAATCGGAAATAGAATACTACGCCGAGGAACTGCTCCGGATACTGATCAACAGGGCAGACGCGGACGACCCCTATACAGACTCGTTCCACGCGGACGCTTGCGACTTGCGCGTGAGCGCCGACCTCGACCAGTACGCGCTTGCCGCGTGGCGCTGGCAGGTTTTGGCGCTTGCCAACGAACGCAGGTTGGAAGCGTTCTACTATCCCGGGACGGTGACGCCCGACTTCATACGACAAGTCGCGGGAATGAGCGCGTCGGAGGATGGCCCCCGGCAGGCGGAACAGTTTCTGGCCAGTCATGGCATACCGTTGATCGTCCTGCCGCATCTGCCCTGCGCTCCCCTGGACGGCGCGACTCTGCGCTCCGCCGACCGCCGACCGGTCATCGGGCTGACTCTGCGCCGCGACCGCGCTGACGAGTTCTGGTTCTGCCTGCTGCGTGAACTCGCTCATGTCGCTTTGCATATTGACCGGGAAGACAACGCTGAATGACCAATACGACAGTGAATACTGGATGGCGCGAAGGTGCGTTTGCGACGTGTGTACGCAAAATTGGCAGCGGCGCGAACAGCAGATGGGGGCGAAAGGACTGACTCGGCTATGACTACCGAAGAACTGATTCAACTGCTTGAAAGATACACGCCTGATACGCGCGTTATGGTGAACGGATATGAAACCGGCTTCGACGATGTATCCGCCGAGCGTATATCCGTAGGCAAGGTGAAGCTGAACGTGGGGACGGAATGGTGGGAAGGGAAACACGAAGACGCACTTTCCGACGACGATAAAGCTATTGACGCCCTGATAATTCGGCGGGCGTCGAATTAAGAGTTGACGGCATGAATTCGGCACAAGACATGAAGAGCGAGTGGCATGATATGACTCTTGGGGATGTGCTGACACTCCAGCGTGGGTTTGACTTACGTAAAGATCAGCGCCAAGCAGGACAGTTTCCTATAGTCGCCTCAACGGGGGTGATAGGAGCACATAATCAAGCAAAGGTGGAAGGTCCCGGTGTTATTATTGGACGCTCCGGGAGTCTTGGTGGCGGGCAGTATATAAAGACTGACTTTTGGCCGTTGAATACGACACTGTATGTGAAAGATTTCAAGGGCAATGATCGTCGTTTCTGCTACTACTTACTAAAATCTTTCGATTTAGCTCAATTCAATGCAGGGAGTGGCGTCCCGACTCTCAATCGTAACCATATTCATCCGTTGCCTGTGTCTATCCCAACTCTCCCCGAACAACGCGCCATCGCCCACATCCTCGGTACGCTGGACGACAAGATAGAACTCAACCGCCGCATGAACGAGACCCTGGAAGAAATGGCGCGCGCTATCTTCAAGGACTGGTTCGTGGACTTCGGGCCGACGCGGGCGAAGATGAAGGGGCGCGAACCATATCTGCCGGCGGAGGTGTGGGATTTGTTTCCTGACCGACTGGTGGTGTCGGAGGTTGGGGAGATACCGGAGGGATGGGAGGTGAAGTTGCTGGGGGAGGTAGCTGAAGTATCAAGTGGAAAAAGGCCAGGAAGTCGCTTTCCCATAGCAAATGATGAAGCACAGACACCTTTATGGGGTGGTGCCGGCCCTATGGCATTTGTCACCGAACCCCTAGTGGACTTCCCGATTTTGTTAACTGGCCGTGTCGGAACTCTTGGTCATGTATATAGGATCACTACGCCATGCTGGCCCTCTGATAACACGTTGATTGTTACAACGAAATCAAGGAAGTTTTATGACTGCTTGTTCTTACAAATGGAGAGAATCGATTTTAACTCACTTAACAGAGGATCAACCCAACCCTTGTTAACCCAGAGTGATTTGAAATCGCAGCTAGTGATTTTGCCATCAGAAAACGTCCTAAGCTCTTTTCACAGCTTGATCACTCGATTTTTTGACAGCACCGAGCATAGAAGTATAGAATCCTGCTCTCTTGCCTCTCTACGGGATGCGCTGTTGCCGAAGTTGGTGTCGGGGGATATTAGGATTAAAGGATAACTATGGCTATTACACAGGAAGAGTTTGAAGCTATTCTCGCCGATGAGACCAAAGAGATTTCCGACGATATTTTCTGGCTAGAGGACGTTGACCATTCGGGATCTATGGAGTTTCGCGCTGAAGTGTATTCAGGTTCTGGGCACTCTATGTTCATACAAGGCCATTATATTCCGTTGACTGGCAAGTTGACCTACTCCATCATCCACAGGGGATCGGGACGTATCTATGGTCTTGACCTTGGCGCTGATCATCGCAATCCTGATGGTGTCCGAGTTGGTGAGAAGCATAAGCACCGTTGGCGCGAGGGTCAGGGCGCCAAATGGGCATATATACCTCGAGACATCACCGAACCCTGGTATCGCCCGGTGGAAGTCTGGCGACAGTTCTGTAATGAGGCAAACCTAAGTCATTCAGGTATAATGCGGAATCCATAGACTTAAGGAGGCGCGCGTGATGAATTCTATTGAGCTATGCGAGTCAATATCCAGGACTCTGCCTTCTCTGTTCGAATGTTCGCCCGCTCCAGTAGAGGGCGCGCGAGTTAGAACCCCGATGCTGTATCCTGACGGCGACATCGTGGATATATTCGTTCTGGACCGCGGTGATTACCATCTGCTCACCGATTTTGGAGAAGCGCTCGGCTGGCTGCGTATGCAATCCATAAGTACCCGACGCACTCCAAGACAGCTCGAACTGATTAAAGACGTATGCAGGACACTCGGCATAGAACTTTCGAGAGGCCAGTTGACGCTTAAGGTGGATGCTGATGGCGATATGGCCGAAGCGGTCGTCAGACTCGCGCAGGCGGTCGTCCGAGTCTCGGATGTATGGTTCACTTTCAGGTATCAGAGGACTCGACAAGGTAGTATGGAATCCCGCGCACAGACCTCGGGTTACTCTCGCTCCACATCGGATGAAGTCGAGAGTTGGCTCCGCGACAAACGTATCCGCTTTGAACGCGGAGTGAGACAGGCTGGTCGGTCAAGGAAAGACTGGACTATTGACTACCGTGTCAGTTCCGCCGAGCGAACATCGTTTGTCTTCTTGCTTAGCGCCGATTCCCGACAAGCCGTTTCTCGCGTTACGGAGCACGTTGTCAGTGGATGTGTTGACCTTGACTACCTGAAAAATGAGGAGCCAAGACTATCATTCGTTTCTCTCTTCGACGATACTCGGAATGTATGGAGGGACGAAGATTTCAATATGGTGAGTAGATTGTCCCAGATAGCCTATTGGTCCCAGCCCGATACACTCGAACGAATTCTAACCACGCCATGACCACCCTGACCGAAGCCGACCTCGAACAGACCGCGCTCGCGTGGCTGGCGAAGGTTGGCTGGGATGTCGCGCATGGGTCGGATGTGTCCGACGCTGAGCGCGACGACTACGCTCAGGTCATTCTCCAGGGCCGTTTGAAAGGCGCGCTCTTTACGCTCAATTCCCAATTGCCCGCCGACGCGCTTGACGACGCCTTCCGACGGCTGACCACGCCGGAGGGCGCGACTGTGGAAACCCGCAACCGGGAGTTTCACCGGATGCTGGTTGAGGGCGTGAATATCGAGTATCGCGACGAGGACGGCGCTATTCGCGGCGCGCAGGTGAGCGTGGTTGATTTCGACCAACCAACGAACAACGACTGGCTGGCGGTCAACCAGTTCACTGTCGCCGAGAACAGGAACAGGCGCCGAGCCGATATTGTCCTGTTCCTGAACGGCCTGCCTCTGGGTGTCATAGAACTCAAGAACGCCGCCGACCCCAGCGCCACTATCCAAGGCGCGTGGAACCAGCTTCAGAACTACAAGGCCGAATTGCCGACGCTGTTCTCCATGAACGAACTGATGATGGTGTCGGACGGGCTGAACGCGCGCGTCGGGACTCTCACTTCGGGCTGGGAGTGGTTCAAGCCCTGGAAGACCGTAACCGGCGAGGGCCTGGCTTCCCCGAACATGACGGAGTTGCAGGTGGCGCTCGAGGGTGTCTGCGCGCCAGGCCGGTTTCTTTCCATGCTGCGCGACTTCATAGTGTTCGAGGACGACGGCGGCCCAATAGAGAAGAAGATGGCGGGCTATCACCAGTTCCACGCGGTCCAGGTCGCGGTGGACGAAACGCTCCGCGCCGCCGAACTCCGGCAAGAGGCGCGGGCTGTCGTCGAACGGGACGGACGCTACGAATCCATAGGCAGGCCGGGCGGCAAGTTGGGCGACCGTCGTATTGGCGTGGTCTGGCACACGCAGGGTTCGGGCAAGAGCTTGACGATGGCCTTCTACGCGGGCGCTATCGCGCGCCACCCGGCGATGCAGAATCCGACTATCGTCGTTCTCACCGACAGAAACGACCTGGACGATCAGCTATTCGCCACATTCGCGCGATGCGAGGACCTGCTGCGCCAGCCGCCCGTTCAGGCTGAGAGCAGGGCGGACTTGCGCCGAAAGCTATCCGTCGAGTCAGGCGGCGTGGTCTTCACCACTATCCAGAAATTCTTCCCGGAAGAGAGGGGAGACAGCTACCCCGAACTCTCAACCCGCGCCAACATAGTCGTCATCGCGGACGAGGCGCACCGCAGCCAATACGACTTTATTGACGGATACGCGCGGCATATGCGCGACGCGCTGCCCAACGCATCTTTCATCGGCTTCACGGGTACGCCCATCGAGTTTCAGGACGCCAGCACCCGCGCGGTATTCGGAGAACACATCAGCGTCTATGACATACAGCGTTCGGTCCAGGACGGCGCGACCGTGCCAATCCTGTACGAAAGCAGTCTGGCCAGGATAACGCTCGACAAGAGCGAACGCCCGCGAATTGATCCCGAATTCGAGGAGGCCACCGAGGGGGAGGAAATCGAGCGCAAGGAGAATCTCAAGAGCAAGTGGGCGCAGCTGGAAGCGGTCGTCGGGGCGGAGCCGAGGTTGAAACTGGTAGCGGCGGACATCGTGGCCCATTTCGAGCGGCGGCTGGAAGCGCTGGAAGGCAAGGCGATGGTGGTGTGCATGAGCCGCCGCATCTGCGTGGAACTCTACGAGCAACTCATCCGTCTGCGCCCCGAATGGCATAGCGCCGAGGACGGCCGGGGCGCAATCAAGATCGTGATGACCGGCTCCGCCTCCGATCCGCCCGAATGGCAGGGACACATCCGCGCCAAGTCCGCGCGGGAGACGCTGGCGCAGCGTTTCCGCGATCCCGACGACCCGCTCCGGATGGTCATAGTGCGCGATATGTGGCTGACCGGGTTCGACGCGCCCAGCCTGCATACCATGTACCTGGACAAGTATATGCGCGGCCACACTCTGATGCAGGCGATAGCGCGCGTCAACCGCGTATTCAAGGACAAGCCCGGCGGCCTGGTGGTGGACTATCTCGGACTGACGCAGGAACTCAAACTCGCGCTCGCCACCTACACCGAAAGCGGCGGAACGGGAAGGGCCACGCTGAACCAGGAAGAGGCGGTGGCGATAATGCTGGAGAAGTACGACGTGTGTCTCTCCATCTTCCACGGATTCGATTGGTCTGAGTGGACGACCGGCGGACGCGAAGGGCAATTCGCCATTCTGCTTGCGGCCCAGGATCATATTCTGTCCCTGGAAAACGGCAAAGACCGCTGCGTAAGCGCGGTCAGAGACTTGTCGAGCGCCTTCGCTCTGGCGGTTCCGCGC
Source organism: Dehalococcoidia bacterium (assembly GCA_963668275.2). GTDB lineage: Bacteria > Chloroflexota > Dehalococcoidia > Lucifugimonadales > UBA1123 > VXRN01. The sequence continues at coordinate 3,252,465 of OY764155.1, read as the reverse complement.
GAGGAAACGCTGCGAATCCGGGACGACGTGGGATTCTTTCAGCACGTCCGGGCCGCGCTATTGAAGCGCGCGCCGGGCGAGGCGCGCTCAGACGAGGAACTCGACCAGGCTGTGCGGCGGATAGTATCCCGCGCTCTGGCCCCGGAAGGCGTGATGGACATATTCGCCGCGGCCGGACTTGAAAAGCCGGACATATCCATCCTGTCGGACGAATTTCTGGCCGAGGTGCGCGGAATGCCTCAGCGCAATCTCGCGGTGGAACTGCTGCAAAAACTGCTCAGGGGCGAAATATCCGCGCGGCGGCGCAGCAACATCGTACAGGCGCGTTCGTTCGCCGAGATGCTGGAACGGACGCTGCTCAGATACCAGAATCGCGCGATAGAGGCGGCGCAGGTGATCGAGGAACTAATCGAGCTTGCCCGGGATATGCGCGAGGCGAATGAACGGGGCGAAGAACTTGGCCTGTCGGAAGAAGAACTCGCCTTCTACGACGCGCTGGAGACGAACGACAGCGCGGTTAAGATAATGGGCGACGACGCGCTCTGCGCCATAGCCCGCGAACTGGTCAAGACTGTCCGCGGCAATGTCACCATAGACTGGACGCTGCGCGAGAACGTCCGCGCCAACCTTCGCAGGTTGGTTCGCCGCATCCTTCGCAGGCACGGCTACCCGCCCGACAAGCAGGAGAAGGCGACGCGGACCGTTTTGGAGCAGGCCGAAGTCCTGTCCGAAGGCTGGGCTTCGTAATTCGCGCGATTACCGATTTCAGGTCACACTCGGTGATAAGGTGATTCACCCCCATCCTGGCCTCTCCCCGTCGAGGGGGAAGGGACTTTTGCGCGGCGCGTCGGGGAGATGGGACTTTGGACTGTGGTTGGTCTAGAAATTGGAATGATTCTATTTGATGGGAGATCGGGGGCAAACCGCAACCGGCGCCGGTTGTGACAATATGGCTGAGAACAAATCTACTCTCCCTAGACGAACATACATTCAGTCCGCTATAATGCCCGCATGAAAAACACGACTCTGGCCATCAATTACATAAATAGGAGGTTATCCAAAATGAATCCGCCGGCGAAAAATTTTTTCCCCGTAGCTAACAACAGGTGATAACAGGTCACTTTCCACGCGAACTGTAACCAGTCCCGCCTGGAAACTCACCTGTAACCCCACCAGTACGATATAAAGAACCATTTATGAATATCGCCCCCGGCTCGAACCGGCGGCTCTGAGAAGACCCGGAGCCGAATGATCGAAGCCCCCCGAAATTGGAACGATTCTATTTGATAGGCAAATTGGGCTGTGCTATACTTCCGGGGTGTTTGTAAATCCATTCTGTTGAACTGTGTGAGGATGATTTCCCAGAGCAGTCCCGGATAGAGGCGGGAGTATATGGTCCAGATTGCGCCTGAAGCGCCAGCGCCGGTAAGGCCACCCATAGATCCGATACGAAATTTCCTGGTTCCGCCAGGCCCGGTGACGATGAAGTCCCTGCTTGAGGCGGGGGTCCACTTCGGCCACCAGAAGCGGCGGTGGAACCCCAAGATGAAACAGTACATCTTCACCCATCGCAACGGCATCCACATCATTGACCTCCAGAAGACGCTGCGGATGCTGGACAGGGCGACGCAGTTCATGTCGGACATGGTGGCCGAGGGACACAAGGTGCTGATGGTCGGCACCAAGAAGCAGGCCCAGGACACCATCATCCAGGAAGCGGACCGCAGCAACTCGTTCTACATCACGAACAGGTGGCTCGGCGGCACGCTGACCAACTTCAAGACCATCCAGTCGCGCATAGACTACCTGGTGCAGCTGGAAACCGATAAGGTCAAGGGGGAGTTCACGCGGCTCACCAAGCGCGAATCGCTGGGGATGGAGAACACCATCAACAAGCTCAACCGCAACCTGTTCGGCATCAAGGAAATGACGGATATGCCGGGCGTGCTGTTCGTGGTTGACATCGGCAAGGAACACATCGCCATCGCCGAAGCGCGAAAGGTGGGCGTGCCCATCGTCGCCCTCGTGGACTCGGACTGCGACCCCGACCTGATTGACTACCCGATACCGGGCAACGACGACGCCATACGCTCGATAAGGCTCATCACCGCGAAGATGGCGGACGCTATCATTGACGGACAGAACCGGCGTATGTCGCTGGAGACGGAGGAGATAGCGTCGGAGGTCGCTGACGGCGACGCGCCGTCCGACACGTCCGCCCCGGCGGAGGAACCGGTCGCCTCGGCGACTGAAGCCTCTCAATAAGCGCCGGCCTCCAATCCCAACATTCTGATACGAGGAAGACCAAGGACGAAATGGCAGTTACAGTTGACGATATAAAGGCCCTGCGCGACTTGACCGGCGCGGGGGTTATGGACAGCAAAAAGGCGCTGGAAGAGTCGGACGGAGACCTGAAGAAGGCTGAAGAATTCCTGAGACAGCAGGGAATCGCGTCAGCCGCCAAGAAGGCCAGCCGCGCCACCAACCAGGGCATAATCGAATCGTACATCCACAGCGGCGGCAGAATCGGCGCGATGATCGAACTCAACTGCGAGACCGACTTCGTAGCCCGCACCGGCGACTTCCAGTCCCTCGCCAACAACCTGGCGATGCAGATAGCCGCCATGTCTCCAATCTACGTTGACGAGTCAGACGTTCCCGAAGACGAAACGGCTGACACTTCCCAGGACTGCCTAATGCAGCAGCCCTTCATCAGAGACCCCTCCAGAACCGTCCAGGACATGGTGAACGAGACCGTGGGCAGGCTGGGGGAAAACATTCGAGTACGCCGCTTCAGGCGATTCTCTCTCGGGGAATAACCATAGACAATTCCAGCCCGTCAAACTACCGCAGGATCCTGCTCAAGCTGAGTGGAGAGTCGCTTAGAGGCGACCGCGGCTTTGGCATTGATCCCGCGGCGGTGGAGTACATGGGCGCGGAAATCAATTCGGTCCTGGAACTCGGCGTCGAGATGGGCATCGTAGTCGGCGGCGGAAACATCTGGCGCGGGACGCAGGCCGAACTGGACGGAATGGACCGCGCCACCGCGGACTACGCCGGTATGCTCGCCACCATCATCAGCGCGCTCGCCCTCCAGGACACCCTGGAACGCAAATTCGATATTGTGACCCGCACCCAGAGCGCGATCAACGTATCGCAGGTCGCCGAGCCGTACATCAGGCGCAGGGCCATAAGGCACCTGGAAAAGGGCAGGGTGGTGCTGTTCGCCGCCGGCACGGGCAACCCGTTCGTGACCACGGACACCGGGGCCGCGCTCAGGGCGGTCGAGATTGGCGCCGACGTCCTGCTGATGGCCAAGAACGAGGTTGACGGCGTGTACGAAGAAGACCCCAAGATCAACCCGAACGCCAGGAAGTTGGAGCGCGTCACGTATTTCCAGGCGATAGAGAAGCGGCTGGGGGTGATGGACACCACGGCGCTTTCGCTGTGCATGGACAACGAAGTCCCGATCATCGTGTTCGATCTGTTCGAGGCCGGCAATTTGCAGCGCATAGTCAGAGGCGAATCCATCGGTTCGGTGGTATCATCATAATCAGATATACTTTCGGAGGATTGACGCTATGGCAACAGTCGAAGAAGTCATGGATGACGCCGGAACGCGGATGGAGAAGTCCGTGCAGGCGCTGCAAAGAGAACTGGGCGGTATCAGGACGGGACGGGCGTCGCCGACGCTGGTCGAAAGCCTGATGGTTGACTACTACGGAGTGCCCACGCCCTTGAACCAGATCGCGGGCATATCAGTCCCGGAAGCGCGCCTGCTGATGATACAGCCCTGGGACAGGTCGGCCACGAAAGAAATCGAGAAGTCCATCATGAAGTCCGACCTGGGCCTCATGCCCAACAGCGACGGCGCGGTTATCCGAATCAACATCCCCCAGCTTTCCGAGGAGCGGCGCAGGGAGTTGGTGCGCCTGGTGGGGCGCAAGGTGGAGGACGGACACGTGGCGGTTCGGAACATTCGGCGCTCCGGTATCGAGAGTTTCCGCTCGATGCAGAGGAACAAGGAGCTTTCCGAAGACGAAAGCAGGCGCGCGCAGAGCGAAATTCAGGAACTCACCGACCTTCATATCAGCGAGATGGACGATATGAAGAAGGACAAAGAGAACGAGGTCATGGAGGTCTGAGGCTTCCGGTGGTCACTCCGCTCACGCTCCAGCGCGCATCCGACTCGACCGAGCCAGATCCCGACCGCGCCCCCCGGCACGTCGCCATCATCATGGACGGCAACGGGCGCTGGGCGGAAAGCCGCGATATGTCCAGGTCCGAAGGACACCGCGCGGGCGTGGGCAATATCCGTCGGACTATCAAGGCGTTCGCCAAGGCGGGCGTCGAGTATCTCACCCTGTACGCCTTCTCCACGGAGAACTGGGGACGGCCCATTGACGAGGTTGACGCTCTCATCTCCATAATGCTGGACGTGATAGGGCCGGAGTCCGAAAATCTGCACGAACAGGGCGTCAGGATAAGGCACATAGGCAACCTCGACCGGTTGCCGCAAGACCTGCGCGACGCCATCAGCGATAGCATCGATATGACGAAGCGTAACGACCGTCTCACGCTGTGCGTGGCGTTCAACTACGGCTCGCGCACCGAGATCCTGGACGCGGTCAGGAAGATGCTGGCCGACGGCGTGGCGCCGGAGCGCGTTGACGAGGGCTTGTTCGCGACATATCTGGATACGGCGGGCATACCCGACCCCGACCTGATAATCCGCACCGCGGGGGAGATGCGCCTGTCGAACTTCCTGCTGTGGCAGGCCGCCTACTCGGAGTTCTACTGCACGACTGTTCTGTGGCCGGACTTCGACGAGACCGAGGTGGAGAAGGCGCTTCAGTCCTACGCTCGGCGCGAGCGCAGATTCGGCAGGCTGGACGGATAGATTGCCGAGCGGCGAGCCCTTCGGGGTTCCCGCTTTCGCGGGAATGACGTTTGTGTAGGCGGGAATGGGAGAGATGAAGAGTGGGCAGACGGATTCTGACAGCCGCGGTCGCGCTGCCCGTTCTTATGTTGGTCGTGTGGCAGGGCGGCCTGTGGTTCGCGGGATTGGTCGTGGCGGCGGCCGGGCTGGGAGCGTGGGAGCTGGGGCGGATGTCGGAGGGCCGGGGCCAGCGTCCGGTCATGTCCCTGGCGGTAGTTCTGTCAGCCGCGCTTCCGCTGTTCGCCTACTTCATTTATGGCGACCTTGCGCCGTTGCCGGGCGCGGAGATTCTGCCCAGTGTCATCGCCCCTATCGCGTTGGCCAGCGCGGCTGTTACGCTGTTCGTCCATAGAATCGGAGGCGTCGGTGGGCGCGTTCTGGCTACCTGCTGCGTCATCGGGGTGGTGAGCGGAACGCTGTTTCACGCTATCCCGCTCAGGGCGCTGGACTCGTGGCTGATCAGCGAAGGCCCGTCTCTGTTCGTTCGGGTGGAGGTCGGACAGGTCTTCAGGTCGCTCGATTCATGGTCAGCCGAGGGTCTTTCCTGGATTGTCTTCCTGCTGGCGGTGACATTCGCCACGGACACGGCGGCCTACTTCGTGGGCAGGGCAGTCGGCTCTCGCAAACTCGCTCCGAATATCAGCCCGAACAAGACTTGGGAGGGCGCGATTGGCGGTTTCTGCGGGGCTGTCGCGTGCGGCGTCGGACTGGAAGCGATGCTGGGACTTGACGCCGGCCTGCCCACTATCGCGCTCATGTCGGCCATTCTGGGCGTAACCGGGCAGCTTGGCGACCTGTATGAGTCCAGGCTGAAGCGGCTGGCCGGCGTCAAGGACTCGGGCAATCTCTTCCCGGGACACGGCGGCATCCTGGACAGGATGGACTCGCTGATGTGGAACGTCGTCGTCCTGTACCACATGGTGGCGCTGACCAGCGGGTCTATCTAGCTGGCGCGATACCGCCTCTTGAGCCTGACCGCAAGTAGCAATACAATGTCCGCAACGACTGCCGTTTCGCGCGTGGTCATCATAGCCGGGAGGATTTCCGCCATGCCAGACCGAGACATAGCGCTGCTGCCGCATCTTCTGCGCCGCGCGGGATTCGGCGCGACGCCCGACGAACTCGAACGCTACGCCGACATGGGATACGAGGCGACCGTGGAGGAGTTGCTGCATCCCGAAGATATGCCGCCCGCGCTCGAAGACGAAGACCTCATCCGACGCTACCACGTGGATGAGAACGGCCTGCTGATAGTAGATAGCTGCCAGGCGTACCTGGTCTATCGCATGATCAACACGCGCCGTCCGCTCGAAGAGAAGCTCGCGCTGTTCTGGCACGGCATATTCGCCACCGGCTACACCAAGCTCAACCAGCCCAAGGCGATCCTGAACCAGATAGAGATGTTCCGCAGAATCGGGATGGGACGCTTCCAGGACCTGCTGGTCGAGGTTTCCAGGGACCCCGCGATGATCTTCTGGCTCGACAACAAGGACAACCACAAAGACGCGGTGAACGAGAACTACGGCAGGGAGATCCTGGAGTTATTCTCGATGGGCGTCGGCAACTACACCGAGGACGACGTAAGGCAGTGTTCGAGGGCGTTCACGGGCTGGACTATCCGCAACGCCGTCCACCACACGGTGCGCGCTTCGCAGGACTCGGTTTGGCCCTATGGTCGGCTGGACTGGCAGTACGAATACAGGGACGACGACCACGACGACGGCGAGAAGACGTTCCTGGGCCGGCGGGGCGCGTTCGACGGCGAGGACGTCATCGCCATTATCTGCGAGCAGCCCGCGACGGCGCGTTTCATCTCGCGTCACCTCTACAACTTCTTCGTCGCCGACGAGCCGCAGGTACCCGCGTGGGAGACGGAGCCGCCCAGAGACTCCGCCGCGATAGACACGCTGGCCGACGCCTATTTCGAGAGCGGCGGAGAGATTCGCGCCATGCTTCGCGTCCTGTTCAACTCCGATTTCTTCAAGCGCGCCCAGTTCGAGAAGGTGAAGAGTCCGGCGGAGATGGTCGCGGGAGCGGCGCGGCAGTCGGGCGGTTTCGCGTTCCCGGACGTGGAGGACATCCAACTCGCGCTCCAGACCGGCAACATGGGCCAGATGCTGGTGGACCCGCCGAGCGTGGAGGGCTGGCACACCGGCGCGGAGTGGGTCAGCACCGCGAGCCTGGTCAACCGGGTCAACTTCGCCGTGCAGCAGTTCGACGATGCGGCAAGGCCGGGCGTCAGGGCCATCATCGAGCGCGTACAGGCGCGGGGGCCGGACCTCACGCCCGATCAGATGGTGGACGGCTGCCTGGAACTCATGGGAGCGATGAGCGTTTCGCCCGTCACCCGGCGGGAGCTCGTCGAGCGCGCGACAGAAACCAGCGCCGAAGGCGAATCCGCCGAGCGCGTTAAGGAACTGCTGCAGATGATAGTCGCGACCCGCGAATACCAGATGGCCTAAGGCTTGGAGTCGCGCCATGGTGGTCACGGACCAATTTTACAGTTATAGCCACACCATAGGGCTGTACTCGCTACAGGGGCGGGGGTTCAACAACCCCGTGGATATGGCCTTCGGCAAGGACGGCGTGATCTACGTGCTAAACCGCGCCGGCCCCGAGGTTTCCTCCAGGTTGCCCTACAAGCGTGTTTCGATGTGTACCGTGGACGAGCGATACCTGGGCGAGTTCAGCGGCGGCGGCGTGGAAGACGGCCAGATGATGTGGCCGTCCTCAATCGCCACGGACCGCGACGGCAACGTGTACGTGTCCGACGAGGCGCTGCAACGCATCACTATATTCGACAGTCGTGGGCGCTACCTGGACAAGTGGGGCGTCAAGGGCCACGCGGACGGGGAGTTCAATCGCCCCTCCGGCATAGCCTTCGACGCGGAGGACAACCTGCTGGTTGCGGATAGCCTCAACTGCCGCGCGCAGCGCTATACCCGCGATGGTCGGTTTTTGGAGTCGTGGGGACGGCCGGGCGACGCGGACGGCGAGTTCAACCTGCCCTGGGGCATACACGTGACCGCCGAGGGGGACGTTCTGGTGGCTGATTGGCGCAATGACCGCGTTCAACGCTTCGACGCCGACGGACGCCACACGGCTACCTATGGCGTTCAGGGCGACGCGGATGGCGAGTTCAACCGCCCGGCGGGAGTCACGACCGACTCTGAGGGCAATATATACGTGGCCGATTGGGGCAATGAGCGCGCGCAGGTATTGAGTCCCGATGGGCGCTTTCTCGCCAAGCTGCGAGGCGAGTCGGGCATATCCAAGTGGGGGCAGGAGTATTTCGAGGCCAACGCCGAGGAATTGCGCGAGCGCCAGAAGTCGGACATGGAGCCGGAGCCTGGCCCAATGGCGCGGGGCAGTTCGCGGGAGGAGTCGGCCAACATCGAAAAGCTGTTCTGGGGCCCCACCGCCGTTAAGGTGGATGACGAGGGCAGGCTGTACGTGGTGGAAAGCTGCCGGTTCCGCATTCAGGTGTACCAACGCGCCTATTGAGGTCGGCGCTGGCGGAAGGAGAGACAGCCATGGATATTGTCAAGAGAATCGTCGGGGTCATTCTGATAATAGCGGCCATCGTGCTTGCGGTTCATATGCTTGCGGAGCCGCTATACTTCGATAGCAGTATGACGGGCAGCGGCTATAACGAGAGCGTCTGGGCGCTCATCAACCCGCTCACCGCGTTCGCCACGGTTCTCGGCGTGATATTCGGATACGCCCGAATGCGGAGATCGGGAGGCGAGGGCCGCGCGACGGTCACCCGCGAGTTCCTGGCGGCCAATACGCAGTTCTTCGGAGTTCTGTTCCTGGGAATCCTGTTCTTCTTCAACTGGTTCAATCTGCTCAGCGCGGACTTCAACGCGGTGGGGCCTGACGCGGTCGGGTTGGTATGGATAGCGATAGACGCCGGCCTTCCGATCATCTGGTTCCCGATGGGGCTGAACCTGCTGAAGGGCGATTCCTGATTCCCGAATCGAGACAGAGGATCATCGCGCGGATCAGTGAATCATGAGCCTGGCAATAACGGAAGAGCGCGTCCGAAACGCGGGCTATTTCTTAGAGTCGGCGTCTCCTGATGACTGGCGCATCTACGACGAGCGCAGTCCCGCGCCAGGATACTTCGAATTCGACTGGCTCAGCGCGTACCATCCCGACCTTTACCACAGGTTTTCTCTGTCCACCGAAGGACTGATGGACGAACTGGAAAAGCTGGTTGATCTGTCCGACCTGACAGTCGCCGACATCGGCGCTGGTACCGGGCGGGCGACTATTCGCGCGTCTGAGAAGGCCGGGCGCGTTTACGCCCTGGACGCCTATCGCTCCGTGATTGAATTTGGGCGAGGGCTGGTACGGGAGCTAGGTTTGCGAAACGTGGAGTATGTACAAGGCGACGGCGCGAACATTCCCTTGTCGGATAACTCCGTAGATGTCTCGATACACTCCTGGGCAATTCTGGATCGCAAAGAAGCGTATCGTATCCTCCGGCCGCGGGGACTGTTGATTTCCCTCGGACCCGCTCCCGGCTCGCTGTGCGGCGAGTTGACAGCGGCCCTCGCTCCCGAATACCCGGAGTTGATCCGTAGTGTAGCTTCCCCCGAGTCTTTCGACCCGCGCTGTCCGCCGTCTGAAAGCGAGGTGGATTCCTGGGGCGGCATACCTCTGATCGCTCCGGCCCGCGCTCACGACTTTACTTACGTGTCCGACTACGGCGACGCGACTGAGGCCGCCGCGATACTTGGACGTCTCTACGGACCGGTTGCGAAGAGTTACATTCTGGACCGAGATCAATCAACCCTTGCATGGAGATTGCGTATCACAGCCGCCCGCGTAGCGAAATGAACCGACAGCCTCCCGCCTGTTGCCACCATGCAGCCCTTCATATTAAGATGCGGTTGAGTCAGGCGGACACGATTCCCGTAATCGAGCGCCTGACTGCGGACGCCGGAAGCGTGGATGGCGCGGCTTCTTACGAAGTCCGCCCTAACAGGGAGGCCAAAGTGGACCAAGAACGAGACCTTTACATGATGATGCTCCGTCGGATGATGCTGATCCGGGAGTTCGAGGAGAACGTCAAGCAGCTTGTCCAGCGTGGCGAGCTGGTGGGCATGGCGCACTGCTACATCGGCGAGGAAGCGGTGGCGGTCGGCGCGTGCGCCGCGTTGCGGGACGATGACTACATCACCGGCAACCACCGCTCGCACGGTCACCCCATATCCAAGGGCGGCGACGTGCGGCGCGCCATGGCCGAACTGCTCGGCAAGGCGACCGGCTACTGCAAGGGCAAGGGCGGCTCGATGCACCTAGCCGACTTCGACATCGGAATCCTGGGCGAGTCCGGCATCGTGGCGTCGGCGCTGCCAGTGGCGGTTGGCGCGGCTATGGGCAGCAAGATGCAGGGCAACGACCGCGTTGTGGTGGCCTTCTTCGGCGACGGCGCAAGCAACCAGGGCGCGTGTCACGAGGCTATGAACCTGGCGTCCATCTGGAAACTGCCCGTCATCTTCCTGTGCGAGAACAACCAGTACGCGGTGACCACCAGCTTCAGGGAAGCGGTCGCCGTCGAGAACATATCCGACCGCGCCTACGCCTACGATATGCCGGGGGTGCTGGTGGACGGTCAGGACGCGATGGCGATGTACGAGGCCACAACCGAGGCCGTCAGGCGCGCGCGGGCGGGGGAAGGCCCCACGCTGATAGAGGCGCGCACCTACCGCTACGAAGACCACTCCGAGGGCCTCGTCCGCATACTGCGAGAGTCGTATCGCACCGACGAAGAGGTTGAAAGGTGGCGCGAGCGCGATCCCATCGCGGTCCATTCCGGCTGGCTGGTTGAGCAGGAGATAGCGTCCCAGGATGAGATAGAGGCCGTCCGCGACGAAGTGGCTGAGACGATAGCGGAGGCGCTCCAGTTCGCCCGCGAAAGCCCCTACCCCGAAGTGGATGATCTTCTCACCGATATGTTCGCCGATCCGCTGCCAGTGTACGACTGAGATGTTTGCATAATTCCCCTCTCCCTTGATGGGAGAGGGCTAGGGTGAGGGTGATTAGTTTCCACGCCCATTGCAGGGTAACGGATAGCACAGGAGGCGCGAGTCATGGCTGAGATTACATACGCGGATGCGTTGAACATCGCTATCAAGGAAGAGATGCGGCGAGACGAGAGCGTCTTCATAATGGGAGAGAGCATCCGGGGCGGCATCTACGGCGTGACCGGGGGCCTGTCCCAGGAGTTCGGCGACCGGGTGATAGATACGCCGCTGTCCGAGAACGGCTTCATGGGCGCGGCTGTGGGAGCCGCCGCCGTGGGCATGAGGCCCATCGTACAGTCGCTCTCCAGCTTCCTCTGGGTCGCCATGGACCAGCTAATCAGCCAGGCCGCGAAGATGCGCTTCATGTTCGGCGGCCAGGTCAACCTGCCGGTGGTGTACAGGTGCGGCATGATCTACGGCGCGAACAGCGCCGCCCACCACACCGACAGGCCGTATCCCATGCTGATGAATATGCCCGGCCTGAAGATCGCCATTCCCACGACCCCGGCGGACGCCAAGGGCCTGCTCAAGACCGCCGTCCGCGACAACGACCCCGTGATGTTCTTCGAGGATAACAACCTCACCGGCACCCGTGGGGAAGTGGACGATGACGATGACTACACGATCCCGTTCGGTGTGGCCGACGTCAAGCACGAAGGCTCGGACGTAACCGTGGTCGCGCTGGCCGGAATGCTGCGAAGGGCCGTCGCCGTCGCCGAGGAGCTAGAGGCCGAGGACATCTCGGTCGAGGTGATAGACCCGCGCACGATAGTCCCACTGGATACCAGGACGATACTCGATTCGGTGGAGAAGACGGGCAGGCTGGTCATAGTGGACCCGGCGCACAAGAGTTGCAGCGTCGCGTCCGAGATCTCCGCGATGGTCGCGCAGGAGGGCTTCTGGAGCCTGCAAAGCCCGATACAGCGGGTCACCAGCCTGGACTGCCACTTCCCGTTCAGCCCGGCGTTGGAGTCCGAGGTCTTCCCCAACGAGGAAAAGATCGCCGACGCCATATACGCGACGCTGGAATAGCGAGGATACTCATGGCTACCAACGTGCTGCTCCCCCAGTGGGGCATGAACATGGAAGACGGGACGCTGACCAAGTGGCTCGTCAGCGAGGGCGACGAGATTGCCGAAGGGCAGCCGCTGGTCGAGGTAGAGACGGCTAAGATCAACTCGGAATTGGAGTCGCCCGCCTCCGGTGTGGTCGCCCACATCATGGCCGACGAAGGCTCGCTCGTGAAGGTCGGAGAGTTGGTGGCGGTCATCGGCGAACCGGGAGAGAATCCGCCCAGGCCCGAACCGGGCGCTCCGACTTCGCCGGTCGGGGCGCGAAGGCGTCAGCGACGTACCGCCGGTCGGGGTGCGGATGGTGGGGCGCGGCGACAGGTCACGCCGGTGGCGAGACGGCTGGCGCGGGAGAACGACATCTCGCTGGACGACGTGACCGGCACCGGGCCGCGTGGCCGTGTCACCGAGCAGGACGTCCGGGACGCTATCGAGGCGCGCCGGAGACGGCCGCGGGTACAGGTCGTGCCAAGAGCAAGGGCGCTCGCTAGACAAGAGGGAATTGACCTTGCGAACGTGGTTGGCTCAGGGCCGAATGGCCGAATCGTCGTGGCTGACGTGGAGCGGGCTATCGCCGAGCGCGACGCGGGTTCGGCTCGCGCGGACGCGGTGGCCGAGGTAATGCCCCTGACAGGGCTGCGAAAGACCATCGCCGACCGCATGAGAATGAGCGTCAGCGCTATGGCGCAGGTCACGCTCACTACGGAGGCGGATGTGACTGACCTGCTGAAGCTACGGGAGTCCCTGGTTTCCGAGTGGCGGCCGCACCGTCTGCGTCCTCTTGATCTGGACCTCATCATCGCGGCGGTTGCCGAGTCTCTCAAGGCCCACCCGAGGCTCAACGCTCACCTGGTTGATGACGAGGTTCTGCTGCTCAGGGAGGTCAACATCGGAGTCGCCGTGGCCGTGCCGGACGGCCTGGTGGTGCCAGTGCTTAGAGGCGCGGACTCGCTTGACTTGCTCGGCATGGCCAGGGCGATGCGCGAACTGGCGGACAAGACCAGGAAGGGCGCGCTCGGCGTTGACGACGTGACGGGCGCCGGGTTCACGGTCACCGCGCTGTCCAACTACGACATAGACGTGTTCACGCCCATCATAGACCCGCCGCAGGTGGCGATCCTGGGACTGGGACGCGCGAACGAGAAGCCGGTCGTCGTGGACGGCGAGATAGCGATACGCTCGATGATGCACCTGAGCGTGACCTTCGACCACCGCGCGCTCGATGGAGTGCCGGTGGCGGAGTTCATGCGAACGCTCAAGTCGCGGCTGGAATCGCCGGGAGCGCTGGTCGGTGAATCCTAGCCATCAACTATGGGAGGAGCAACCTAATGACAATGACACCGGGAATCGAGCTGATAGAACTGGAAACGGGCGTCTTCGCCCGGCTGCACGAAGGACTTACCAACGCCGGAATCATCATCGGCGACGACGGAGTTCTGGTGATAGACTCGCTGCGCGTCCCTTCGTTCGCGCGGGACCTCATCCGGGACGTCAGGCACATTACCGACAAGCCTATCCAGTACGTGGTGGACACCCACTCGCACTGGGACCACTCATGGGGCAACGAGGAGTTCCCCGAAGCCACTATCATCGGACACGAGAACTGCTATAACGAGATGGTGGACGTCGAGTGGAACGAGCGATGGCGCGAGAGCGTAATGAATTCCGGCGACGCCTGGTCCGAGGAAGCCGGGCTGGTGAACATCACGCCTCCCAGTCTCACGTTCGAGACGAGCATGAGGCTCTACTTTGGCGGGCGGGAACTGCATCTCAGGTACCTGGGCAGGGCGCACACGGGCGGCGACACCCACATACACCTGCCGGACGACAGCATCGTCTTCTGCGGAGACGTCGCGCAGGACGGCGGAGTCCCCTACCTGGGAGATTCCTACCCGGATGAGTGGCCCGACACCGACGACCGGCTGGTCGGGCTGCCGGTGGAGCGATTCGTCTCGGGGCACGGCCCGGTCGGGGAACATTCGGCGCTGGCGGAGGCGAGGGACTTCATCCACGACCTGGTCGGCAGCCTCAAGGCCGCCGCCGCGGATGGCAGAGACCCACAGGAAGCGGCCTCTGCGACGGTCGCAGCCCTCACTCCCCGCTACGGGGGGTGGCGGAGCTTCGAACGCATTGAAGAAGCTCTGCCGGAGGTGTACGCCAAGCTGACCTGACTCGCGTCATCTCGCCCGATGACTACGATCACGGCGGTAATAACCGAATTGTAGTTCACCCTCACCCCAGCCCTCTCCCTGAGGGAGAGGGGGTTTGTTGATTGGCAATTATGGCTGGCTGGACTTTTGCCTACCCTTGTGATCCCGGGGATTCTCAACATATAACAGAGCGGGCGCCTCGCAAGGCGCCCGCTCTGACTTACTTTACTTCACTGCGATCTTCGGTTACGGACACGAGCCGTCGCGTTCGGGCAGGCACTTGAAGTAGTACTGCTCAGGGTGGGACGAGGCCGGATTGTCCTTGGCCGCGCTGTTGATGTGGCGAGCCGCCGTGTTTCCGAGGTTGTTGTTGACGACCCTGACACCCTGGATCGCGGGTGTCTGGCCGACGGTGCCGATTCCGTACACCTGGTCGATCACTATCCTCCAAAGCTCCTTGCCGGCTTCGGCGCGCGCCTTGTCGGGCAGCGTCATGCCCTTGCGGTACAACTCGAAGACTCGCGCCAACTGCGCGGGAGGCTCCTCGCCCGCTTCGCCGTTGCTCTGGAACCACGTTCCGTACTTGGGACCGAAGCACGAACTGCCGCCGCTCGGGAAGAACACGATTGGGTGGCCGTACATATCCTCGGCTCCCCAGGTGACCTCGACGTGGAACTGGTGCTCGTTCGCCCGCCTGCGCTGGGCCGCGAGGCTTCGCTCAAGCTGCCTGACATCTACGTCTATGCCGATGTCGCGCCAGTGTTCCTTGACCATTTCACCGAGTTCGGTGAAGTTCATGAACGACAGATACGTCTGCATCTCGACTATCAGGCGGCCCTGGCCGTCGCTCCGCATCCGGTATCCTTCCGAGTCTTTCTCGGTCAGTCCGAGTCCGTCGAGCATCTGGTTGGCGAGTTCGGGATCGTGCGTTGACCACAGGGTGCGCCACTCCGACTCTGGGCCTGGGCTGTAGATCGTGTCCGCGCCCGGCGCGATGGAGCCGGGAACTCCGAGACCGAGGAACAGCCCCTCGTTGATCTGGTCGCGGTCTATGCCCAGCGACAGCGCGCGGCGGAAGTCCGCGTTGGTCAGCCACTTGGCGATCTCGGGGTCCGCGTCGTAGTTCAGGTTCGGGCACAGCATCGCGTCGCCGCCGTGCCGCGTCGGGTCGAGGCGCACCGTGTAGTTGCCCTGCTCAGCGTTCTCCAGCATCACCGGCAGCTTCTGAAGGTCCATGTGGCGGGCCTGCTGGTCGAACTCGCCCGCAATCGCGCGCAGGTTCAGCACTTCGAGGTCCTCGCCGAGTGTCATCTGCACCTTGTCCATGTACGGAAGCTGGTTGCCCGCTTCGTCCATCCAGATGCTGTACGGGTTGCGCTTCATCACCCAGACCGGCTCGGTGATGGGCTTCTCCAGTATCCACGCAGTCAGCGCGGGCAGTTCGGTATTGTGAAATACGCTGTTCTTCTGCTTGAAGTAGTCCGCCCAGTTGTCAAAGTCTTCCGCTTCCGCCATCTTCATGACGGCATCCATTCCTCCCTGCACGTAGTCGGGATGGAACTGCTTCAGGTAGTGCGCCGGGGCGAAGCCGCCGAGAGCGGACCGTCCCCACCTGGCGTGGCCGCTGAGCGCGGACGTGCTGGACAGGTAGGTGGGCAGCACGTAGTAAGGCTCTTTGGTTATGATCTGGACGGTGGTCTCGTTCACCTTCTTGAAGACTGCCTGCTCGCCGCCGACGGTCAGTTCGGCCCTCTTGACGGGATTCAGGTCGTCGTTGAGGTACATATCCTCGTACCAGAAGATGAAGTCGTCCGCTGTGAACGGCGCTCCGTCCGACCACTTATGCCCCTTTCGGAGATGTATGGTCGTGGTCTTGCCGTCGTCGCTGACTTCCACGGCCCTGGCCATGTGCGGCACGATCTCGGTGCCTTCAGGATTCCAGAACAGCAGCCTGTCGTGGTTGACCGCGCGGATGGCGTTGGCGGTGTCGTTGGGGCCGATGAAGCCTCGTCTCCACACGCCGCCGTACTTGCCGATCTCGTGGATGGGCCGTATCACCAGCGGCTCGGTTCCAACCCGTTCCTCGACGGACGGAATATCGCCTGCCGCGACCATCGCGGCGAGATCAGGCGCCTCGCTGTACGACGCTGGCACGAAGTCCTTGAGCACCGTAATGCCCTCGATGTCGCCTATGAGAGGAGACCGCGCGGGCTCCTTCTCCATCTTGGCCTCTACTTCCTTGACGACCTCCACCACCTTTTCAACTTCCACCTCTTTGATGACTTCCTTTTCGACTTCCACCACCTTTTCGACTTCCACCTCTTTGATGACTTCCTTTTCGATCACCACCGGCTCAGGCGCGGCCGGCGTCGCGTCGGATCCGCAGGCCATCGCCAGCGCCACTATCAGCAGCGGCAACCATACTTTGAACATCGTTTTTACTCGCATGTGACCCCTCCCCCGGGCTCTATGTTGCTTCATCGGTCTCGATTGCTATTGTCCACCACTACGCGCTATGGAAACGCTACGCAAGTATCGTCTCTGAAAATGTAAGTCCGCTACTGGCCGTATGGGTCCGCCGCGTCCCTTAGGCCGTCCCCCAGGAAGTTGAAGGCTAGAACGACGACGATCACGGGTATCGCGGGAATCATCAGCCAGGGAGACAGCGCGACAGTCTGTATATTCTGGGCCTGTTCCAGCAGCACTCCGAAGCTGACCGCCGGCGGCCGCAGTCCCAGCCCCAGGAAACTGAGCGAGGTTTCGCTGATTATCATTTCCGGCACCGCCAGCGTGGTCGCGGCGATGATATGACTCAGGAAGGACGGTACCATGTGCCTGAAGATGATGCGCGTTCGACTGGCGCCCGCCAGTTCCGCGGCCACGACGAAATCCTCTTCTCTCAGCGCCAGGAAGCGCCCGCGCACCACTCGCGCCAACTCCGTCCACGCGAACAGAGAGATGATGATGGTAATGGCGAAATATATCCTCAGGATGGACCAGTCCCGCGGCAGAGAAGCCGCCAGACCCATCCACAGAGGAATCGTCGGAACGGAGCGCACCACCTCGATTATGCGCTGGATGACCGTGTCCATGAACCCGCCGTAATACCCTGAGATGCCGCCCAAGGCTACCCCCAGGAACAGGCTGAGAGTCACGCCGACCAGTCCGATGGACATGGAGACCCGCACCGCCAGGAGCAGGCGCGAGTACAAGTCTCTGCCCTGCTTGTCGGTGCCGAACAGGCTGATCGCTTCGTAAGCGTCGTACTCCTCGGGAACGCCTATCAGGTGGCGGTCTGCCCGGATCAGGCCAAATAATTTGTACTCGAATCCGCGAGCGAAGAATCTGAGAGGTATCCGCTCATCTTCGTTCACGCTGTACACGCGCTTCATGGAAACGGGGTCTCGCACTCCCTCCACCGGAAACACGTGCGGGCTGAACCTCCACCCGTCAAACCAGTGGATCGGCTGCGGGCTGATGTAAGAACGGTTCGCGTCTTGCACCCTGGTCTCAGTCGTCGCCAGGAACTCCGCGAATACGGATACGCCGTAAAACAGGATAAGAACGACCAGCGCGATCTGCGCGACCGTATGCTTGCGAAAGCGCCACCACATGAGCTGCCACTGGGAAGCGGCGTACACGCGCTGTTCTTCGGCGGCGTCCTCGAGGCGCGCGGCTAGTGTCTGGTCTGCCATAGGTTACTGGCCCTCGAACCGGATGCGCGGGTCAACGATGACCAGGACAATGTCGGAGATGAATGTCCCGACCACCGTCAGCGCGCCAATCAACAGAATAATGGTGCCTGCCAGGAACATATCCTGGGCGAGCAACGCGCGGAGCAGCAGCGGTCCTACCGTGGGCAGGCTGAGCACTACCGAGACGATGATGCTCCCCGAGACTATGTACGGGAATATGTACCCGATTGTGCTGGCGAACGGATTGAGAGCGACTCGCACAGGGTACTTCAGCACCAGCTTCCACTCCTGCATTCCCTTGGCGCGCGCTGTCACGACATAGGGTTTGTGCAATTCGTCGAGCAGGTTCGCCCGCATTATCCGAATAAGCTGAGCGGTGCCCGCGGTGCCAAGCACGATCCCGGGCAGCCACAGGTGCTTCATCATGTCCCAGAACCTGGCCAAGCTCCAGGGAGCGTCCACGAATTCCGAAGAGAATAGCCCGCCGATATTGGCGTTGAGGTACTTGAACCCCAGGTACATCAGCACCAGCGCCAGCAGGAAGTTCGGAACTGCCAGTCCCAGGAATCCGATGAACGTCATCGTGTAGTCGGCCAGAGAGTATTGCCTGATCGCCGAGTACACCCCTATCGGCAGCGCGACGAGCCACACGAACAGCACCGCCATGGCCGCCACCGCGATTGTGGTCCACAGCCTGTCTCCGATTACATCCGTAACCGGAAGCCTGTACTCCATGGACAACCCGAAGTCGCCCTGCACCACGCGCAGGAGCCACTTCCCGTACTGGACGGACACGTGATCGTTCAGCCCGTACAGTTCGCGCAGCGTCTCCGCCTCATCATCGGTGACCACCGTTCCGGAAGTCTGCTGGGCGGCGATGTAGGCTGTAACATAGTCGCCGGGCGGCAACTGAATGATCACGAAGGCAATCAGAGATACTACCCAGAGGGTGCCTATTGCCGCAAAGGAGCGGCGGACGAAGTAGGCCAGCATCTATGGCGATTCCTCTCTATGCGGGAAAGCGCGCCTATTATCGAATGTCCGCAACAAATCCGTGTTGGAGACGTGGGTGGATAGTATCACGTCGAATTGAGTTGGTCAATTGCCATGTGAGTCCCCGCCGTACTTGCGCCAGGACGATTCATGGGTGATCAGTTGCGCTCAACCCTCAGACTCAAGCGCAGCTTAGTGTTCAATCGTCTTACAAACGTATCCTTATCAGGTATGTTGGGATTATTCCGCATAGCCTGATACACTGCGTCAACGCTGGTTGAAATATATTGGGAGCGCTGCAATTTCAGGACATCATTGCTCCGCGCGATGTTATAGAGCGCGAACCGGGATGCGTGGGAAGTCGAGAATCCGGTTGATTCAAGCCCATACCTGCTTGTTAAGTTCTCATAGATATATTCCTGCATCACCCAATAACACTTCGCGTCCCAAGATTCATACACGACGCCTTTGTTGATAAGCTGAGTTATAGCGCGTTTGATAGAGTCATAAGTATTCATGCCGAACGAGTAGGATATGTCTTCCCAATCGTCCGCGTCAAAGAAATCACGTATCCCCTGAACCAGGCCCCCGGTGCTTGTAGTAGAGTCGGACTGATATTCTACTGATACGAAATCTTCAACTTCAGGCTTCATCGGCTTGTGCTTCACCAGAACGAAGTCTATGTTTCCGACATTGGGAAGCCTGACTTCAGGAAACGCGATTATGTTGTCGAAGCTGCCGAAGTAGTGATCCGCAATATCCTCCAGAACAGTGGAAACACCTTCGATAGAGCCTTGTTCGTCAAAGCGACGCGGACAAATTATATGAACTTCGCCATGATGTTCGGCTGAACACACGCCAAAAGGAAAATCAATCAGTCTGCTTTTCTTATTGCAGCGAGTGTCCTGAAACGGACACCAGTGCCTTTCGCGAATCCTGATGGCTTCATCTGATCCGTTTAGAACCGGATATCCAAATATCTCCGCTGGACGATTTCCTGGACTATCCATGTTTCCTTCTTCCAGGCATCAATCGCTTCCAGACAGCCCTGATCTCACTTGATGTAAACTGACCGTCCAACAGCCATCCGAGCGCTGAGGCGCATTGCCTGCAAAATTTCTCGCTTTCGGTGGTGTCAATAACGTCCAGTGGAGTCCATCTGCCCGATGAACTTGCGCCGTCAAGAGAAAATATCAGAATGTTGTCATGCTTGATAGAGTTCAGATTTCGGATGTGGACTGAAATGGGATGTTCAGAGTACACGGTAAAAGCGTCAATCAGTTTGAACCCAGCTTCTTTAAGAGATATAGTGAGTTCAGCCCACGCTTCCGGGTCCCAGTGATGGAAAGTGAATGCCATACGTCCTGAGTCTGTCTTCAATACTCGCCCACACTCAGAGAATATCCCAGCCAGCGTTGTCAGGAATCCATCGTTACCGGATTTGCTCAGAACCGCGCTTCGCGTTTCATCGTAGTCCGATTCAATCTCTCCGGGAAGCAGGTGGGGCAGCCAAACCCGGAAAAAAGCCGCCAGGTTGCTGTACTGGACGTTATCATAGTAAGGCGGATCGGTTACTATCAGATCCACTGAACCATCCTCAATAGGCAAATCCTGAGAATCGCCGTGGATCAGCCAAAACCTCTGTTTTTCACTCTTGAGCATAGACTGGTCGAAAACCTCTACGCCGCTATCCACTTCACCTGGCATTGAGATCAGTTCACTTTTGCCACTGTCTCCCACTTTTCGTTCCATCGGCAGATTGGCCCACCTGCGACCGCGTTCAATGCGGTCTCTGAATAGTAGTTGCAGGTTGCCGGATGACCTGCGCGAATTGATAGGATTATTTTCAAGGGCTGTATATTGAAATGAATAAGCGTGCAATGCGAAAACATGGCGAATCGCGCCGGGTCGTCTCTTATACCATCCTTTATAGCCACATAGCATAGAGTTGAATTCTAAGGACGTAGATACCAGCATCCCAAGGTTTAGTCTGTCTATTTTGTCATAATTGTTCAGTTCTTGAATAGCGTGGTGTATATACAGAAGTTGACGGGAAGAAAAAGTATCCAGGTACGAGCGGATATTACGCTTTAGTAGATCACGAGTCTTGTCTCCATGCTCCACGTCAAAATCATCCAGATTTCCAAAGCATAAATTGGAACGTTCATCGTCAGCATATTGAATACGCTCCAAGTCGGATGCGCCGGGTGGACGGAAGAATACTCCATGTTCGATACATGAACCTACAATAGCGACAGGAACATATCGAGAGTAAAAAGGCGAATCGAGCAATTCCTGGTATTCGCAGCCGCAGACATTGCATCTTTTTTCTGATTTGGTGACTAGACGCGCTGGCGAAACAGAGGCCCTCTCTCTGGTTTCTCCATTTATTATGTCCCAACTCCCTGGGCAGATATAGATTGTTCTATCCGCTTCTTGTCGCAGATTATACTGGTCAACCTGCACGACCTTTCCGCAATCGCAAAATTTGCCTATCCCGTACAGTGTATATTGAGCGTCCACTGTCGTGTCGCAAGTTGGACATTCAGTTTCAAAATAATGTCCGAGATTTTTATACAGATTAGAAAAGAATTTGTCGAAAGAAGTTCGCAAATCCATTATATCCGCGTATGTGAGCGTAGCGCGAGCTTGTAATACGGGTATTGGATCTATATCGGCTCCGATTACGTTAGCGCCCAACCGGATTGCCTCATGAAGCGTGGTTCCACCTCCCATCATAGGATCAAGTACCGTTATACCCTCCAAGCCCCCTGGAGCATAGTAGTCGCGACGCTTGATTTCTGGCGCGAACTGCTTGAGTATGGCGCGGAATGTCGAACCGCATCGTCGCGCCCACCATTTGTGAAGATAGGTATTAGGACGAAATAGATGTTTGTTGTACACCTCACGACGGGAAAGCTCATCAACGAACTGCTCAGGAAACGTGTATCCAGTCTCCGAATCACCCTCATACTCAGAAGATGGCATCAGTCCATACATCCCTAGCTGATGCGCTTCCCGAATGGCGCGGCTGGACGGCGGTTGGTCTATTTCAGTCTGAGTATGGCGCGTATCCATGAATCATAATCTCTATCGTAAGGTATTCCCTGTAGGCGCTTTGCAATTTCTCCGCCGAGCGAACGAATGATCTTGCATTTGTCCATGATTATAGCCCAACGCCAGAAAATGGTCAAATGTTCTCAGGCGACGGCGCGCATCTGACAGCGCCACTCAGAGTTTCAGGGATGCCCGTCCCTGATTTCTAGCAAGACACGGAGCGTTCCAGGGCTTTCCCTCTCAATCGGCCCGCCGAATCGCCGGGGCTGAACGTCCGCGCGATTCCCCTGTTATCATTCCGAAGCGTTAGCCCGGAGACGTGTTCAACGGACAACAGGAAATCCGGCGGAAAGTCCTCGATTTGCTTCTCAAGGTTCTCATGCGCCCCGTCTTTCAGTGGAAGGCGTCCAGCGTCTTACGGGTTTCTTCTGCGATATATACGCCGATGTATCCGGTCGTCGGCGCCCACATGATACTAGCATATCTCTCACTGTTGCACTTCTATCAATCCGGCTTCGCGCTGGAAGCCGTCGGCTGGGGCTGTTAGAATCCTGTGAGCCAGTTTCCCCAGCGTCGAGGTAAAAGGATATGCCGGTAGTCAATGAAGGTCTTGAAGAGGAGCTTGGGTACGTCAGCAGGGCGTTCGAGCAGGAACATATTCGCGCGCAGTGGGATCATGCCGACCCGCTCATGCAGGAGATCAGCTACCAACTGATTGTGGGCAACCACATCGAGGTGGACAGGCTGACGATACAGGCGCTGGACGCCGACTTCTCCGCCAATACGATTCTGGACGACGGGCTAATCGCCGGCATGGCGATAGTAGGAATCAAGTTCAGGGACAATATCATCTTCGTGCCGGAGGTGCTGGTGGCGGCGCGCGCTATGAAGGCGGGCATGGCGCACATCGAGCCGATACTGTCGGCGTCGGGCATCGAGCCGGTTGGAACGGTCATCATGGGGACGGTGAAGGGCGACCTTCACGACATCGGCAAGAACCTGTGCATCATGATGCTGCGCGGCGCGGGCTTCATCGTTCACGACCTGGGCGTGGACACCTCGCCGGACGAGTTCATAGAGGCGGTGATGGACAACGAGGCCGAGGTCCTGGGAATGTCGGCGCTTCTGACCACGACCATGCCGAACATGGGCAAGACGATAGACGAATTCGAGGAGAACGGCCTGCGGGACGTCGTGAAGATAATGGTGGGCGGCGCGCCGCTGACCCAGGAGTTCGCGGACGATTTCGGCGCGGACGGATACGGCAAGGACGCCATGGAGTGCGTTGACCTGGCCAAGCGCTTCCTCGGTGTCGGGGAGACCGAGGAGGCCGCGCTGGTGGGTGACTAGATTGCCCGATCTGGACAAAGAGCGCTACCGGCGCAGCATGGCGCGGCTGGACGCTATCTTCCGCGACATCAACGAGACCGCGAACGCCGTCTCTACCTATCGCTGTCCGTACAAGAACGCGCAGGACCGATGCACCGCGAAGTTCGGATGCCGCAACCAGGACCGGCGAGTCCCGCAAGGCGAACTGTTCATCTGCGTGGGCGACGACAAGCTGGACTACCGCTCGGCGTGGGAAGTGTGAGCGCTTCTTAATCCCGCGTTCAACTTCCATTAACATGGGTCTGGTATGGTGAGCAGCGTACACAATGACGCTCAAGACACAGAACCAGACGAAGACCGCCGGGGAGATGCGCGACCCGGCCTCGCGCCGGATAGACGGTCTGCGCCGACGGTTCATCGGGGAGACGGTCGGCGCGTACCTGATGGTGATGATCGGCACGTCGTCGGTTGCGGCGGCGGCGATAACCGGGGCGCAGGTAGGGCTGTGGCAGGTGGCGGTGGTCTGGACGCTGGGGGTAAGCCTCGCCATATACGCGACGGCGAACATATCGGGGGCGCATCTCAACCCGGCTGTGACGCTGGCGTTCGCTATCTTCAGGCGCGAGGAGTTTGATTACCGGCTGATTCCGGTGTACTGGGCGGCGCAGCTGATAGGGAGCGTATTGGCGGGGCTGACCGTGCTGGGGATGTTCGGCGCGGTCATCGCGCGGTTCGAGGCGGAGAACGGGATCGTGCGAGGCGCGGCGGGAAGCCAGCGTTCGGCGATGGCGTTCGGCGAGTACTTCCCGAATCCGGCGATATACGGGACGGGTGAAGCGGCGGCCGGGTTGATTTCGCCGATTGGCGCGCTGTTCGTGGAAGGGTTCGGGACGGCCATCCTGGCGCTGTCCATATTCGTTCTCACGGACAAGCGCAACGCCGACCTCGTGGGCAAGCTCGCGCCGCTACTGATTGGCGCGACGGTCGGGATTCTCATATCGCTGTTCGCGCCGCTGACGCAGGGCGGATGGAACCCGGCCAGGGACTTCGGCCCGCGCATCGTGGCCTATTTCGCGGGGTGGGAGAGCATCGCTATTCCGGGGCCGTCGGGCGGGTTCTGGATATACATACTGGGGCCGCTGATAGGCGCGCCGATTGGGGCGGCGGTGTATCACTTCCTGCTCAAGCCCGCGCTGGAACGGGGTTCGGATGACGAAAGCTGAACGGATACGGCGCTAGAAGTCCAGGTGGGGCGGGTCTTCCTCTTCGAGGGGGAGTTCTAGTATCACGAGGTCCTGCATGATGCCGTACATATCGCGGACGCGGCCTTCGAGTACGGCGACCTGCTCGAAGCCGGCGGCCTTGGCGGCCTGGATCGCGGGCATCTCGCGGCGGTCAACCAGCTCGAACGCCAAGCGTTCCAGTCCCAGGTCAACGCCAAGCTGGATTAGCTCGTCAATGAGGCGCGCGCCGAGTCCGCGGCCGCGGTACTCGGTATCCACTACGATGCGGAGTTCGCCGACGTGACGGCGGGATGCGCGGCGGCTGCGGTGCAAGGTGGAGTCGGCGATTATCCTGTCGCCGGCCACCGCCACGAGGGGTATGGCTACATCGAGGCTGATGTTGCCCGTGAATTCGCGTATGACTTCGGGCGCGGTGACGTCGTTGTTCAGGTAGAACCTGTCTTCCTCCGGCACCCTGAGAAAGAACTGGTGGAGCGCGGCGCTGTCGTCCGGTCGCAGGGGCCGGATGGTGACCTGCTGGCCGTCGTTGAGGGTGGCTATGTGGGGGAACTTTCTGAGGAACGCGGGAATGTCCATGTTTAAGTCAGTTCTCAGTTTTCAGTGGTCAGTTTCCAGAACTTTCCTTGCTTTGTGGGTTCTTCTGAGCGTCAGGCGAAGCGGTCTGGTGCGAAGCCGTCTATGGGGAGGTCGGTCGCGCCGCTCGTTATCAGGTCGGCGACGGCCTTGCCCATGCCCGGGCTAATCAGTATGCCCTTCTTGCCCGCGCCGGTGGCGAGGTAGGCGTTATCCCAGCCGGGCGCCTTGCCAACTATGGGCATCCAGTCGGGCGAGAGCGGTCTGAGGCAGGCGGTATGGAGAACGAGGTCGGCGCGCTTCATGTCGGACATCAGCTTCACGGCGGTGCGCATTGATTCGGCGTAAGCCTTCTCGGACGGGTTTCTGTCGAAACCAACCCGTTCCTCTGTCGCGCCGACCCATATCTGTCCGTCCTCGCGATGGTTTAAGTCCACGTCCGCGCTGTGGAAGTCCCTGTCCAGGGGCGGGCCGTCCAGCTTCATCCTGAGAATCTCGCCCTTGAATGGCTCTATGGGGACGGAGACGCCCAGCCACTGTTCGACCTGGCCGGCCCAGGGGCCGGTGGCGAATACCACGGCGTCGCATGAGATCTCGCCGGAGTCGGTCTGAACCGCCGTCACCCGTCCGCCGCTCGTCGAGACGCCCGTAACGGTTCCGGACACCACCGACGCGCCCATCGTCTCGGCGGACTTGGCGAGCGCGAGGGTGTAGCGGTGGCTGCTGAGGACGGCGTTGCCGCGCGTGTCGAGGGCGCGGATGGCCTCATGGGAGATACGGGGTTCTATCTCGCGCAACTGGGATGCGTCCAGCCACTTGGCGCTGAAGTCGTCGGCGGCGGACTGGAACGTGTCGTGGGTGGTCTGCGTCTCGGCCATTTCGGACTCGTCGAATACGATGCGGACGGAGGATATGACCTTGTAGCCGAAGTCCACGCCCGAAAGCTCGGTTAGTTCGGGCGCTATCTGGGCGTGCATCCGGTAGGAGCGGATGGCGAGGGGGCCGAGAGGTCCCGGTATGCCCGCGCCCTCCAGGGGGTTGAGGCCCCCGGCGGAGTAGCCGGAGGCGTTGGCGGCTATGCCGTCGCGCTCGATGATGGTGGACTTGACGCCGGCCTCGGCGAGGTAGTAGCTCACGGCGCAGCCCGCGGCTCCGCCGCCGACTATTACAACATCCTGGATTTGGGTCATGGGGCCTGGGATTTCCTTCCGTGAGACTGGGGCGTTTTCGGTTTTTGAATAAAGTGTGATTTATACAACTCAGGTGGCTTGCAGGTGAGGGTAACAGGTATCTGCTGGTGGGCTGCTGGTGACGGGTGCAGGTGACTTGCCACCTGCATTTCACCTGTATCTACCAGCATTTAGCTATGGAGGAAAAATTTTTCTCCGCCGTTGAATCGCCGTTGATAATTTCTCGTTTATAGTTGTTAGCGATTGGTTCTTGGTTTTCGTCGGTCGGCGCTTGGAGTGTATTGTAGCATGGTATGGGAGTGTATGTGTAGTTGTGCGGGAAACTTGCCAGGTGTCTTTGGCGAGGGTATAGATTAGCTGGATTCCCGCTTTTGAGGGAATAGCGGTAAATATCAACATATCCTAATAGCCAACTCTCTGATTCTTGGTAAAATGACTTATATAGTTGTACAATGCACATAGTTTCAAGTGAAAGTATCTTTGGTGGGGCTATTTGGCCGCGACGGTACGCGGTCGCATCCGGCAGAGACAGGACGGACTGAATGTTGAATCCAGACACGAAGCGGCGGACCCGCAGCCGGAATCGAATTATCTCGACTCGAAATAATTTATCGGCAACAGGGAAGAGACGCGGAAGCCGGTCTCATCTGTTCGGCGCAGCCGAGCGGGGCGGCGATGCCGGTGTGGTGGGTATCACAAGCCGGATACTATTTCTCGCAGCGTTGGCCGCGCTTGTCTCAATAGCGATTCTGCCCTCGTCCAATGCGGCGCGGGCGCAGGAGATGAGTATAGCGTCCCGACCAACCACCCTGCGGGCGGAAGCGACCGGCGCGGGAATCGTCCTGACATGGGACGCGCCTAATGAAGGATCCGTCATCGGCTACCGGGTAGCCCGAATCTGGCAGGACGACAGAGGATTGGATGATCTCACGAGCGTGGTGGACACCTATTCGACCGATACCACATACACCGACGTGAGGGTCGAGCCAAGCGTACCGTATGTGTACTACGTGAGGGCAGTCTTCAGCGACGACACGGTGGGCAGTTGGTCAAGGGCTGTCAATGCGAGATCACTGCCCATACTACCCGGAATTCCGACCTCCGGATCTCCAGTCTTTAGATATAGTGTGGTACAAGGGGAGTTGCCGCCCGGCCTGTTCCTCGATGGGCGTACGGGCGAACTCTATGGCACACCCAGCCAGGTTGGACATTACAGAGTCTTGATCCAGAGACAACGTATAGGTGGTGGGGTCAGGGTGACAGTGAGCGCCGAGGAAAGGGATGTAGAGTATGGTGAATAGTTGGTGACCGCTAGTCGGCAGCGGCTCAGGGATGGGCGGGCTTGCGGGTGGGACGGCGGGCGCCGAATATGAGGACGGCGGCGACGGCGTATGAGGCGATTGCGTATATCCAGATGACGTCGTATCCGCTAGTCCATCTGTACAGCAGCGCTCCGAAGGTGGGGCCGAGACCAAGGAAGACCATCTGGAAGGGGCCGGCGAGTCCGGTTATCGTGCCGTAGGAAGAGCGTCCGAAGTATTGGGCGAGCATCATGCTGCCCAGCACGTTGAGGCCGCCGGAGGCCATGCCCCAGATTATGGCGAAAACGAAGCTGGCGTAGGCCGCGCCGGATATGACGAACAGGCCGCCGGAGAGCATGGCCATGAGGGTGGCGGCCACGGCGAGAAGGCGGGGCTGGTACCTGTCGGCGAGAAGTCCCCAGCCCGGATTCACGATAGCGCCCAGCGCGGAGCTGAGGGTTACGGCGAGCGCGGCGAGAGGCTGGGACATTCCCGAATCCACCAGGTAGGGCGCTACCTGGAAGCCTATGGTGCCGGAGGTGAGGATGGTTATCATCTCGGCGGAGACTATCAGCCAGAAGGCGGATGTGGCGAGCGCTTCGCCCGCCGTCCAGCCGTCCTCGTCGAGCGGGGCGACGTTGCGGGCGCGCGAGTCCGACACTTCGAGAACGGGGTTATCGTCGCCGTCGGGCATGAGTCCTATGTCTTCGGGACGGCGGCGCATTATGAGGAAGAGGGGCAGAACCAGCAGCAGCGAGAAGATTCCGAGTACGCGGTAGGCCGTCCGCCAACTGTAAAAGGCGGCTATGAGGGAGATGGCCTGTATGTTCAGTCCGCCTCCGACGGGCCTGAAGGTGGATACCAGCCCTATGGCGAGGTTCCGCTTGCGGCTGAAGAAGTTGACGGCGACGGTTCGGGGAACGACGCCGACAAGGGTGGGGTTGGCTATGGCGCGTCCGATTATGTATGCGGCGTAGAAGTGCCAGACCTGGCTTATTCCGGCGAGTCCGAAGAATGAGATGCCGACGATGGCCGCGCCAATCGGCATGAGTTGGCGTGGGCCAAGCCTGTCGGCGAGTCTGCCGATGAAGGGTGTGAGCAGGCCGGATCCCCAGGTGCCGGCGGTTACGGCGAAGGCGATGGTACTGCGGTCCCAGCCCATGTCCTCGAAGATGAGGTTCTGGATGCCGCCGATGACGACCTGGGCGACGCCGGTCGCGGCGTAAGTGCCGAGCGCGGCCATCGCGAGAACCACCCACCCGTAGAAGACGGGAGTGCGCGGCGTCCAGTCAACGATGCGACGGAGCGGTCTCATCGGGGGAATCGCCCGTTAGTGGACACGCGGATCAGTCGCCGGATGTTTTCGCCGCCTCGGAACATAGGTAGATTCTATGTTAGCGGAGGCGTGGATAGCAACCGGGGCTCCCGTTGAAGGCGGGGCGTGACTAGGGTACAATATCAAGCGTGGCGCATTGCGCGCCTGATTAAACGTGTGTTCTCAATTGCAATACCAAATACTGGGGGCTGAAGAATGTCGGATAAGGAAATAGCGCTGGTCTCCCACCTGATGCGCCGCGCGGGTTTCGGCGCGACGAGGGCCGAGATCGAAGAGTTGTCTGAGAAGTCATACGAAGACCTCGTGGAGGACCTGCTCCACCCGGAGAGGACCGAGGACCTGGAAGAGGACGTGCTGAAGCGGTACAACATCGAGCTTTCGTACCACGACGCCTACCAGCTGTGGTCGGGTCGGTGGATATGGAGGATGATCAACTCCAGGAAGCCGCTCGAAGAGAAGATGGCGCTGTTCTGGCACCACGTGTTCGCCACCGCCTGGTACAAGAGTGAACATTCGCCCACCATCATCAAGCAGATAGAGACGTTCCGCGAGGTGGGAATGAGCGACCTGCGGACTATCCTGGTCGAACTCGCCAAGGACCCGGCGATGAACTACTGGCTGGACAACTGTGAGAATCACGCCGACCAGCCCAACGAGAACTGGGGCCGCGAGTTGCTGGAACTGTTCAGCATGGGCGTGGGCAACTACTCAGAGGACGACATCAAGAACGCCGCTCGCGCGTTCACTGGATGGACGTTCACGCAGCCGATCCCGCTGTATCCCTACGGACACTATGAGTCGGAGTTCGAGTATCTGCCCGGAGACCACGACGACAGCGAGAAGACGTTCCTGGGACACACGGGCAACCTCAACGGCGAGGACATCATTGACATAGTAGTCCGGCAGGAGCCGACGTTCAGGTTCCTGGCGCGCCACCTGTACAACTTCTTCGTCGCGGACGAGCCGCAGGTTCCCGCCTGGGACATAGAGCCTCCCAACGATCCCGAAGCGATAGACGCGCTGGTGGACGCCTTCAAAGAAGGCAACGGCGAGATAAGGCCGGTTCTGCGGACGCTGTTCAACTCCGACTTCTTCAAGAACGCGCAGTTCCAGAAGGTCAAGAATCCGGCGGAGCTTGTGGCCGGAACGATAAAGCTGGTCGGCACCTACGACCTGCTGCCGGCGCCCGGCCAGTCGGTGGGCGCTCTGAGCGGCGCTACGTCGGTCATGGGACAGTCGCTGATGAATCCGCCGACCGTCGAGGGCTGGCACACCGGCCACGAGTGGATAGACGGCGGAACGCTGAACGAGCGCGTGAATTTCGCGGTGAACCAGTTCAACGACCTATCCGCGCCCGGCGTGCAGGACATTATCTCCAGGCTCTCGGAGGGCGGCGCGCTCTCGCCGGACCAGCTTGTGGACCGCTGCCTGGAACTGGTAGGGCCGCTGGAAGTGGGCGATGACACCCGCGCGGCGCTGTCCGCCTACGCGGACAGTGTCGGCGACATCGAGCTCGGCAGCGACGAGGCGAGGACGGAGAACGCGGGCAAGGTAGCGCGGATGCTCCAGCTCATCGTCGCGTCACGCGAGTACCAGTTCGCATAGAAATCAACACTGAGAGGGGTGCAGGTTTTCATCCTCACCCCAGCCCTCTCCCATCAAGGGAGAGGGGGTTCTTCTGACCAATGAGAAGCGCTGAGGAGGCAAGCCTAAAATGGCAGGCAATGGAAACGGAAAAGACCCCGTGCTGGTAATCGTCCAGCTATCCGGCGGCAACGACTTCATGAACACCGTGATCCCATACACCAACCCGGTGTATTACGACAACCGCCGTCTCGTGTACGTCCCGCAGGAAGACGCCATTCCGATAGACGATACGCTGGCGTTCCATCCCGAGATGAGCGCGTTCAAAGACCTGTACGACCGCGGAATGGTCGGAATCGTGCAGGGTATCGGATACCCGAACTCCAACCGCTCCCACTTCAGGGGCATGGACATCTGGCACACCTGCGAGCCGGACAAGGTGGAGACCATCGGCTGGGTGGGCCGCACTCTGAAAGAGCTGGATCCGGAGGGAGAGAACCCCTTGGCGGGCATCAACTTCGGCGTCGGACTGCCGCGCGCTATGGCCATGCCCGGCGTGCCGGTGACCAGCGTGTCGAACCTGGACAACTACGGGCTTATGACGGGCATCGAGGCGCAGGAACAACGCGACCAGGCGCTGGACATCTTCAAGATGATGTACGGCCAGGCCATCGGCGCCGGCCCGGTGATGGAGTACCTGTCCAGGACCGGACAGGACGTGCTGACCGGCGCGGACATACTGAAGACCGTCCCGGACCAGTACGAGTCCACGGTCGAGTACGCGGACAACGCAATCGCGAAGAGCCTGCGCGACATAGCGAGAGTTCACACCTCCGACCTCGGCACGCGCATCTTCTACACGCAGCACGGCGGATACGACACCCACGCCAACGAGCTCCCGACGCATCCCAAGCTGGTCGGAGACCTGTCGGGCGCGATCTATGACTTCTTCGCCGACCTCGAAGAGCATGACGCGGATGACAACGTGGTCATGCTGGTGTTCACCGAGTTCGGAAGACGCATCTACGACAACGGATCAGGCACGGACCACGGTTCGGGCGGCGGCGCGTTCCTCGTCGGCAAGCCGGTCGAGGGGGGCCTCTACTCAGAGTACCCGTCGCTTGAGCGCAGCAAGTGGGCGAAGGGCGAAGACCTGGAGCACACGATTGACTACCGAGGCATCTACGGCACGCTGCTGGAACAGTGGCTCAGCGTAGAGGCGGCCCCGATAGTCAACGGCCACTACGAACAGATAAACCCGTTCAAAGAAGGCTGAGGAAGACTGAGCCTTCACCCGTAAGGGGTGGCGCTGAAAACAGGAATGAGTGTTGGCTATTCGTCATTCCCGCGAAAGCGGGAATCCAGAGCCAGCGGAAGCGTTGTCCCTACTGATAACTGAATACTGACAACTGAAAACTACCAACGAGGCAGTACAAATGGCACGACCATACGCTCTACTCAGGTCCGGCTTTCCCTACCACCTGACGATGGGACAGCGCAGGGTAACAACCAATCCGGTGGACATCGGTTTCGGGGAAGAGAATGTGTACGTTCTCACTCGCGGCGGCCTCGGCAACGACGTCAGGGTCATCAACTGGGAGGACGAGAACCTCGGCAGGCGCGGAGAGGGCAACTTCACCTGGCCGGCCGGGCTCTTGGTGGACGAGGAAGAGAACCTGTATGTCACGGACGAGGCGAAGCACAACGTGACCGTCATGGACAAGGACGGGAACGTCCTGGCGACGTGGGGCGAGCAGGGTTCGGATGACGGCCAGCTAGACCGTCCGTCTTCGCTGGAATTCGACCCGGACGGCAATATCCTGATTTCGGACACGATGAACCACCGCGTGCAGCGGTTCACGCGCGACGGCCAGCATCTGCAGACCATCAGCGCGGGACAGGGCGGCGGCCCGGGCGAGATGAATATGCCCTGGGGCGTCGCGGCGGACGAGGCGGGCGACGTTTACGTGGCGGACTGGCGCAACGACCGCGTGCAGAAGTTCACGGCGGACGGCGAGTTCGTCTTCGAGTTCGGATCGTCCGGCGATGATAAGGGGCAGTTCAACAGGCCGGCGTCGGTGGCGGTGGACGCGCACGGCGACATATACGTGTCCGACTGGCTGAATGACCGGGTGCAGATGTTCAACGCGGATGGCCGCTTCGTGGAGCAGTTCTTCGGCGACGCGAACCTGTCCATATCCGGCAGACAGTACATCCTGGCCAACCCGACCACTCTGCGCCTGCGCGAGATGACCGACCTTGAGCCGACGCGCCGACTGAGCGCGCCCGGCTCAGTGCGCGTGGACTCGGAGTTCCGCCTGTTCATCTGCGACTTCGGCCAGCACCGCATCCAGGTGTACAAGAAGGAAGCCTACGAGCTGGGCGAGGACGAGATCCTGCCGCCGATGCGAAACCCGATCCTGTTCACGACGTAGGCGACTGGCGACATAGAATTACGCGAAGGGCGGGCCGGTGAGGTCCGCTCTTTTTCGTGCCGCCGATGTGTCAGGCGGTTCTGGTAACTTCTTTGGAAAGGGTTCTCTTTATCCACTCGTTGATGCTCAGGCCGTTCAGCGTCGCCTCGACCGCCACCTGCCGATGCAGGTCAGACCCCAGGCGCAGGTTCAGATTGCCCGAGAACGGACGCCGAGGCTCAACCCCATCTTCCTCACACCAGGCGAGATAGTCGTCAATGGATACTCGGAACTCGCGCTTCAGCCCTTCCACGTCAGCGGCTTCAAAGGTCACTATCGGATACGGGGCCGCGTTGATGACCTCTCCGTGAAGCATTTCCACAGAATCATCGTACTCAATCGTGGCGATGTATCCCTTGTACTCCATCATGGTCGGACTCCTATGTGATCCAGGAACCTGGCAATCGCTCGAACCGTCGCTCTGCCGGTTTCGGGTCGGGGATGAGGTCTGTGAGTAAGTCATCGGCAGAGATAGACTAAATTGACGGGCGGCGGGACCATAGTGTCACCCCGTTGCTTATATTTTGCGCGGTTAGATTGAAGGATTGACCAGATACCCTCTATCTTTATCTTCGCCTACCTGTGCGCAGGCTAACCCTTCCTCGTCGTTGCGGGCCAAATCCTACCTGCCGGGACGGTTTCTCCCTCAGATTTTTAGTTGCCCTTTTTCTCTTGATAGATTTACGCGGCCTTTTCATCTCATATCCAGATCTCAATAGTAGGCTACGGTCAAGCCATTTGCGGAGTTTGCGATTGGCGACCTCATTCCCTCCATGTTTATAGTTATACGCCTTCATCCTTTTCAACTCGCCGATTGGTTTCGACTCTCTCCACCCATGTTCCGAGGCGAGATCAAAACACCGCTCCGCCTCATTCACTTCAGCAATACGCAAAAACGACCGCCCGAGGCCATACCACGCTCGACCACTTTTTCTATGATCTTCAAGATACTCTAGGAAGCGATCAATAGACGCATCGTAGTTTCCCAACCTAAAATGTCGCTCGCCCATGATCAGACTACTGTCTCTATCCTCAGACATCACAAACGGCCCCTTCTGTTCAGGTATATCATCTGGATAGCTCCTTATGATAAGTCCAGAACTTTGTACTTCACCTCTCGCTAAACACGATATTCTGGTCGTATCAAAGGATAGAGACTAATCACGATTCTGATTAAAAACTCCACCTGAATGTGGCAAATTGGCAGATGTCAGATACAGTAGCCCAAGGGCATGGCACAATCACTCACTATGCAGTGGCTCTATATCCGACGATCTTGGCGACGAGGGAGTGAGTCCATGTGTAGGCTTTGTCGAGGTCATCTGTCCATGACAGAGATCGAAGGGCAGACTCGATTGTGTCAAGCCTATTCTCCAAGCCCCTGATTTGGCATTCGATCACGAACAGTCTTATGCACAACGGCAAGAGTCCGGCTATCGCCAGCATCGCGCCAATTATCAGACTCGGCAAGTAGAAAGCCGTTGAGTGGATATCCAGCCGAAAGTCCATGATGGCGCTGATTGCCCCAATCGTAAGCAGCGCGATTCCAATTGGAGTCAGGGCGATGCACCACACAGCTAATCGGGTAGTTATGGAGTTGCCTCGCCGGTGGAGGTACTCCGACCCCGACGTTTCCATAGTCCGGTTGAGTCGGCTCTTCATCGTCACTACTCGCTTCTCCAATGAGTCAGTCCACCTGGAGAGCCATCCAACGAATGCGCGCAACGCCAGGAGCCATATCTTTGTGCCAAGCCATATCCCGATGCTGAGTTCAATAGCCACGACCAATCCTAGGGCAGTTGCTTGCTCAGGGGAATCGCCCAGTCTGGTCGCGCCCATGATCAGACCGCCGATGACTCCATAGATGACCACGCGAATATCCACCACGCTCATTTTGCTCATGCTTTCCCGGTTTAGCCCGTACATTGGCTAGTCCTTATCCCTCAATTGACGTAGAAAGGTGTAGGTTGATCTGACTGCCTCACCAGCGACGACGATAGCTCCGCATATTGCGACGACAATAGCGCTGCCAATCAAAGATACATCCAGCACGAATTCCAAGACTTCATACGCCGCAGAATCGTCATCTATCGAAAGACTAACCAGAGTTTCCAGTGCAATCCCTGATCCGACGAGAGCCGCTGAAATCAATAGCGACACCAAGAATCTGATTACCGCCAACCCTACATAGTAGAGACTCTCCTGTAAGTCCTTCCACATCCTCATGGTCGCATTATAGCACGCTCACCGACTATCAGTGACTCAGGCAGCCTTGAACCAACCCTCGCGACCCAATAAACTGACCGACAGGGAAGGATAGACAAGACTAGAGAGCTACGATCAAGTGGTCGCCCAAGAGACACAGACCACAACCCACGCCGACCGCTACCGCGCCGCGGCGGCCGAGTTCGCCCGCAGGCTAACCCGTGCACTCGGCGACCAGGTGGACTCGATTGTGCTGTACGGCTCAACCGCGCGCGGAGAGGCCGGGCCGGAGAGCGATATAGATATCCTGGTCGTCGGGGATGATAGCCGCCGTCTCAGGAAGGTCGCGCGCGGGGTGGCCTCCGAGCTTGACTACGAGGGTGGGTTCACGTCCGTCATTTCGGCGTTCACGATAGAACCTGATGAACTACTCAGGCTCAGGCGTCTCGGTTCGCCTTTCGTCCGCAACGTTCTGAGAGAGGGCCACATCCTGTACGACAACGGCGCTTTTGCGAGGATACCCGACATGACGGAAGGACCTTCTCAGGAATATATAGCCCGCCAGTTGGAATCGGCTGACGAGGCCATTGAAGACGCGGATTTTCTTCTCAAGGGCGGACGCTACAAGGCCGCGCCGAGCTTTGCCTACTACGCGATGTTCTACGCAGCTATGGCCGCGCTGATGCGGTCGGGCGGCGACCTGCCGAGGACGCATGGCGGTGTAACGAATCAGTTCGGTCTGCATTATGTCAGGACGGGAATCATTGATCCCGAACTTGCCGGGACGCTGCAAGACACCTATGAACTTCGCAGGAAGAGCGACTATGAGCTAGACGTGAACTTTGCGGAGAACCAGATTCGCCAGGCCGTCCGGAACGCGCGCGCCTTCGTGTCCGAGGTAAGGCGGACACTCGACATACCGCGCTGAGTTGGGCAATTGACCGTCGCCGTCAACTCGATTGACGGCTCTGGGGATGGTTGTTACACTCGCGCCATAGCCGGTCGGGACGCTGGAACCGCGCTCCGAGGCGCCTGTCCCGGAGGCGTTCCGCATACTTAGAGATTACCTAATGGAGGATACTATGAGCGCCACTTATTCCGAACTGAATAAAGATTCGTTCCTTTGGATGTACAGGACGATGGTCACGATACGCAGATTCGAGGAGCAGTCACGGCGCGAGGCGGACGCGGGCAAGCTGCGCGGTATGCACTCGTCCATAGGCCAGGAGGCGGTGCCGACGGGTATCTGCGCTCACCTGCGCGACGACGATTATGTTCTCGGAACGCACCGCAGTCACCACCACTGCATCGCCAAGGGCGTTGACCTCAAGGAGATGATGGCCGAACTGCTGGGCAAGTCCACCGGCACCAACAAGGGCAAGGGCGGCACCATGCACATCGCCGATATCAACAAGGGTATGCTCGGCGCGAACGGCGTGGTCGGCTCCAACATTCCGGTCGCCACGGGCGTCGGCCTGAGCGCGAAGGTGCGCGGCACTGACCAGGTGAGCGTCGTGTTCTTCGGGGACGGCGCGTCCAGCCAGGGAGTTCTGCACGAGTCTATGAACCTCGCCAGCATCTGGAAGTTGCCGGTGCTGTTCGTGTGCGAGAACAACCGCTACGCCGAGTCAACGCCGTTCGAGTTCACGGTGGCGGGCGCGTCGGTCGCCAATCGCGCCAACGGATACGATATGCCCGGCGTATCGGTGGACGGCCAGGACGCCGTTGAAATACACGAGGTCGCCCGGGAGGCCGTGGCGCGGGCGCGTCGAGGCGAAGGCCCGACCCTTATCGAGGCTATGACATACCGCTACCAGGGACACTTCGGCGCGGACGACCCACTGGGATACAGGTCTCAGGAGGAAGAGGACTACTACGAGGCGCGGGACTGCATCGAACGGCTCACCAGGCACATCCTGGACAACGGCATCGCCAGCGAGTCGGAGCTGGAATCGCTCGCGGAGCGGTCGGCCCAGAATGTCGCGGCCGCGACCGCCTTCGCCGACGAAAGCCCGTTCCCCGAACCGGAAGAGCTAATGACGGACGTGTACGTGAAGTACGCATAGGTATCCAATGGTTGCCAGTACCAAAAGCGAATACGGGTCTTTCCGGGATAGCTTGCGCGCTCCGATACATCGCTGGTTCACATATCCTGCGGGGTATTCACACAAATTCGTTGAAGCCAAGATCAACGAATATGGTTTGACCAGCGGTTCGACAATCGCAGACCCGTTCCTCGGGACGGGGACCACCTCAGTCGCGGCGAAGATGATGGGCGTGAATTCAGTCGGCATCGAGGCTCACAGCTTCGTACATTGGGTCGCCAAGACCAAGATGTTCTTCTATCACGACCTCGACGAGCTATCCCGATCCGTCAATGAGGTGATACTGCAAGCTCAGGATTCAGGGGACATGGCCGATTGGTCGGATATATGGCCGCCGTTGGTGTACAAGTGCTTTACCGAGGATAACCTGGGACAACTGGCCGCGTTGCGACAGGCTATCCTGAATTTCGACGGGAAGCCGCACATACGCGACTTTCTGAGGCTGGCGCTGACTTCAACCCTCCGCATAGTGACAACGGCGGGCGCGGGCTGGCCCTACATAGCGCCCAGCAAGTACCACTCCAGAAAGACAGACAAGAACGCTATCGCCGAATTTCGGACGCGCTGCCATCTTATGATGGCGGACATACAGCAGACTCAGACGCTCGGAATTCCATATTCGTCGCATGATGTGTTGCTGGGCGACGCCAGAAAGTTCGCCTCTTACGCGGAAGGCGAGACGATTGACCTGATAGTTACTTCGCCGCCCTATCTGAACAACTACGACTACGCGGACCGCACCAGACTTGAGACGTACTTCTGGGGCATATATGAGTCGTGGGCGGACATTACCCGCGAAGTTCGAGACCACCTGATCATGGCGGCGACGACTCAAGTGCGAATGTCCGCCATGAATGAGGTCAGGGAATGTCCGCGAATTCGGCAAGCGGATCCCGAGATACACGGTGAACTGTCCGACATAATCGGCAGACTTGAGGAAATGAGAGCGGTCAAGAGCGGGAAGAAGACTTATGACTATGTAGTCGCGGGATACTTCGAGGATATGCTTCAGGTGTTGCGGGGAGGTTTCTTAGTCCTGAAACCGGGTGGACATTTCGCGCTAGTGCTTGGAGACTCAGCGCCTTACGGGGTTCATATACCCACTGAGGAAATCGTGGGCAGATTGGCGGTAGCAATTGGCTTTTCTTCTTACGAAATAGAACAACTCCGCACCCGCGGAGGAAAATGGGGACATAACACTCAGCGGCACAAAGTGCCTCTGAAAGAAAGCGTTCTCACGATAGTCAAGTAGAAGGGATAGGCTTGATGGTAGCGAATCCAGCAAGCGCGCTGGGGCAAGAAGTTGGCAAGCTGTTCGAGCGGTCGGTTCTCGAATCCATACGCGCAGATGTGGAGACGAGAAATCATATCGTCAATCCTGCTAAATTGCGAAACGGCACAGGGAATCAATACCAGATAGACGCGGTGGTCTTCGACACCAACAACGCGCCTGTAATCATAATAGACCCAAAATACATAAGATACACTAAGCACAACAGAGACAAGGGCAGTTGGTTGTGTACCGCCCACTACAACTTGCGAAAGACGCACCGTTCTATACGTAAATCAATCGCGGTGCTTGCCGGAAGATGGTCTGAACCCTCGAAAGCTCTAATCCAGAGTTTCGGAGTGGAAACCTTGGAAGTGCCATTCGATCATATGGTGGACGTTCTGGAAACATACGGAGTAGATTTCGACTGGCCGGAAAGAGGCGGTAGCGCCGTGGCGAGACAATCTCTAAACGTTTTCTCGAATCTCAGCGACGACGTCAAAGACAAGATCGGCGGAGAGTTAGTTTCGGACATAACGGCCAAACTGATTGAAGAGGTTATACAAGTTTTGGACACCGATGTTGAAACTATCTCCACAAGAGTGGACCAAGTTGAGATTCTTTTGAAGACCAGTCAAGGCGAGATGATACTATCGTCTTTTGAGAGTGTGCCGGATGCGATGAAAGCGCTAACTGATCTGGTATCAGACAGGCCAGACATCCGGGCGTTCATCCAATAGCAATTGAAGATCGGGGGAAGGTGTGGGCCAGTCCAGCTCCTGTGTACTTTGGGAACCCGACTGGCCCAAGTATGCAGGTCAGACCAGACCCCGTACGCTTAGAGGACCCGTCTGACCTGCGGGTTATGCTTAATATAAGTTTAGCCTACACTTCCTTTTAAGTCAACATTTAACATCTTGCAAGCAAGGAGAAAGCCACATGGTAGCGACAGCTGTACGACAGGTGACTTATATACAAGCGGTCAATGAGGCGATTCGGCAGGAGATGGAGCAGGACGTTACGGTCATCGTGATGGGCGAGGACATCGCGGGGGGTGGCGACCGGGAGGACAAGCAGGACGCCTGGGGCGGCCCGATGCGTCTCACCAAGGGGCTGGTCGGGCAGTTCGGGCGCGAGCGAATCCGGGACACGCCCATATCCGAGGCGGGGTTCATCGGCGCGGGAGTCGGGGCTGCGGCATCGGGGCTGCGGCCCGTCGTTGACCTGATGTATGTCGGGTTCTACGGCGTGTGCGCCGACCAGATCACCAACAACGCCGCCAAGATCCACTATATGTTCGGCGGCAAGGTCACGATACCGCTAACTATCATGACCGGAACGGGCGCCGGCACCAACTCGGCGGCGCAGCACTCCGAGACGCTGTACTCGATCTTCACCCACTTCCCGGGCCTCAAGTGCGTCGCGCCCTCGGATCCGTACACGGCGAAGGGGCTTATGACGGCGGCCATCCGGGACGATGATCCGGTCATCGTGTTCAACAACCGCCAGCTTATGGGCATCCCGTTCGACGTGGATGTGCCGGAGGAATCGTATGAAGTGGAGATAGGCAAGGCGCGTGTCGTTCAGGAAGGCGAGGACGTCACGCTGGTCGGTATCAGCTACACCACCAATACCTGCCTCGACGCCGCCCAGGAACTGGAAGAGCGGGGATACTCCGTGGAGGTCGTGGACCTGCTGTCGCTTTCGCCCATGGACGACGAGACGATAATCGAGTCGGTGAAGAAGACGCGCAAGGTGGTCATAGTTGACGAGGACTACCCGCGCTGCTCTATCGCGTCGGACATATCGGCGCTGGTGGCGGAGGAAGCGTTCGACTACCTGGACGCGCCCCCTCGCCGACTGAACGCTCCTCACGCGCCCGTGCCTTACAGCAGGCCGCTGGAAGCGTTGTTCGTGCCGAACAAGGACATGGTAGTTGACGCGGCGCTTGAGGTGTTGGAGTGATTAGTTGTTAGTCGTTAGTTCTTAGTTCTCAGACTACCGAGAACCAATCACTCACTGCTTGCGACTATTCGCCAAAGACTAATAACTACGAACTAAAAACTAAGAACTAGGAGAAACTCCGTGGCAACTCCGATAGTCATGCCCAGGCTGGGCGACTTCATGACCGAGGGGACGGTGGTCAGCCTGGCCAAGTCCCAGGGCGATGATGTCAACCAGGGCGAGGTGATAGCCGAGATAGAGACCGAGAAGCTGAACTACGACCTGGAATCGGTCGCGGGCGGCGTGTTCCATCCCGTTGTGGAAGCGGGCGCGACCGTCGCGGTGGACGGTCTCATCGGATACGTGCTGGAGGCGGGCGAGGATGCGCCCTCTCCGGAGACCCCGGCTACGTCGGCTCGCGCCGCGAGACGCGCGCCGCCCAGACGCAGACCCTCTCGCGGGCGCGGTAGAGATGGAGACGCCGTTCGCTCCACGCCCGGAGCGCGGCGGCTGGCGGCCAACCTGGACGTTGACCTGTCGCAGGTCACGCCCACAGGCCCAGGCGGTCGCGTCGTGGACGCCGATGTTCGCGCTTTCGACGAGGCGCGGAAGGCGAGCCCGGCGGTCACGCCCTCCACGCCCGGCGCGCGTCGGCTGGCGGCCAGCCTGAACGTCGAACTGTCGGAGGTTACGCCCACCGGCCCCAGGGGTCGGATCGTGGAGTCTGACGTTCGCGCTTTCGCCGACAGCCAGGCCGCTGAGCAGGCTCCGGCCATGCCACCGGGTCTGCCGGAGCCGTCGAGAAGCGAGCCGCTGAGCGGCATGAGGCGCGGCATCGCCCTGCACATGAGCGAAAGCCTGAGAAGCACCGCGCAGCTTTCCTACTTCCTGGAGGTTGACGTCACCGAGGCGCAGCGATTGCGCCGCGAGGCTTCGCAGGAGAGCGATACGTCCATTTCGCTGGTACACGCGCTCATCAAGGCGTGCGCGGAGGCTATCAGGCGGGTTCCGGCGATGAACAGCGTGCTTGCGAACGACGCGGTTCACTACTTCGACCAGGTGAACATGGGAGTGGCGGTCGCGCTGGACGACGGGCTGATAGTCCCCGTTCTGCGCGACGTAGGCGGCATGGACATACGCGCCATAGCCGAGGCCACGAACGAGATAGCGGACAAGGCGCGCGCGAATACGCTGTCGCCGGACGATGTTCTGGGCGGCACGTTCACTATCAGCGCGCTTGGGTCGGTTGACGGCTTCACGCCCATACTCAACAGGCCGCAGAGCGCGATCCTGGGCGTTGGGCGCAGCGTACAGAAGCCCGTCGTGGCACGGGGCGAGATCGTGGTACGCGAGATGATGACGCTCAGCCTGACCGCCGACCACCAGGTCATAGACGGCGCGGTCGCGGCGAACTTCATGCGGAGGCTACAGGCGACGATAGAGAGGCCGGCGGCGCTGTTCAGGTAGTCATTTTTCTACTCATCCAGGAAGCGGACGCACACCGGCATGGGGATGGTAGTTTGGTGCCCTGTCGGCGTGAGTTGGCCGGATTCCTGGTCTATGCGGAACGACACTATGTTGTCGCTGTCCTGGTTGGCGGCGAGCAGGAATCGGCCCGATGGGTCAATGCCGAAGTTCCTGGGCGTTCGGCCTCCGGTCCAGCGATGTCCGAGCGGCGTCAGCCGTCCGCTGTCCTGATCCACCGAGAATATGGCGATGCTGTCGTGTCCGCGATTCGAGCCGTACACGAACCTGCCCGACGGGTGTACGTGTATGTCCGCCGTGGTGTTCGATCCTGAGAAGCCGGTCGGGAGCGTTCTGATCACCTGGAACTCGGACAGGCCGCCGCTCTCCGGGTCGTACTCGAACGCGGTTATCGCGCTGCCGAGTTCGTTTATGAGGTAGGCCCATTTGCCGCCGGGGTGGAAGTCGAAGTGGCGAGGGCCGAATCCGGGGTTCACCTCGACGTATGCGGGGGCGCTCGGAAGCAGCCTGCCGTTCTCCGTATCCAGGCGATATATCACCACGCGGTCCTGGCCCAGGTCTGGGACGTAGGCGAAGCGATTTTGAGGGTCGGGATTGATGGAGTGCGCGTGCGCCTTATCCTGCCGGCGCGGGTTGACGCTCGAACCTTCGTGCTGGATGAAGTCGGAAGCGGGCGCGAGGCTGCCGTCGTCCTCGATGGGCAGGACGCACACGCTGCCGCCGTGATAGTTGGCCGCGAGAACGAAGCGGCCAGTGGCGTCCACCTTCACGTGGCATGGGCCTGGGCCGCCCGCGCCCCGGCTGTTGATGTATGCTAGTTCGCCGGACTCAGCGTCTATCGCGTAGGCGTACACCGCTCCCTGTTCCTTGCCGTCGAATTCCATAACCTCCGACGCCGCGTACAGAAACCGCTTGCCGGGATGCAGCGCGAGGAAGGACGGGTTTCCGGCGCCCGTAGCGACCGAGACCTGTTCCAGCGCGCCCGTGTCGTGGTCGAAGCGGCAGGTGTAGATGCCCTGGGAGCCGGTGTGCGTGTATGTGCCGATGAATACGATTGCGGTTCCGTCCGGCTGTGTCATGTTGTACTCCTGATTCAATCAGCGCCTCGTCCGTCGTCAATTCCCAATTCTACACTCTCCGTCCATTCGATTGACGCCTCTATTGCCCGTTGGTAAACTCAGCGTCAACCAATATGGAGGAGATTTGCCGTGCCTAACAGCGTATCTTTTCACGACCTCAACCCGCTATCGTTCCTCGACCGTAGCGCTAAGGTTTACCCGAACAAGCCCGCGATCATATACAACGACACGACCTACACCTACTCCGAGATGGACGACAGGGTGAACAGGCTCGCCGGAGCGCTCAGACAAGCGGGCGTCCGCAGGGGCGAACGTGTCGCGTTCATGGTTCCAAATACCCCGGCGATGCTGGAAGGGCACTACGGTCCTATGCGCCTCGGCGCTATCCTGGTCGCTATCAACATTCGGCTGTCGGCCAGGGAAATCGGGTACATCCTGAATCATTCGGGCGCGAAGGTTCTGGTCTTCGACTCGGAGTTCGCGGACACCGTTCGGCGGATGCGCGACGACATCCCCGGCGTCGAGACGTTCGTGCAGGTGGTTGACACCCATCCCAAGGCGGACGACATCCCCGGGCCGGAGTACGAAGAGTTCCTGGCGTCATCGCCGCCCGGCGAGCACCGCGAAGCGCTGGACTCGGAGCTGGACCCCATATCCATCAACTACACCTCCGGCACCACGGGGATGCCCAAGGGCGTGCAGTTCCACGCGCGCGGGGCGTATCTCAACGCTCTGGGCGAGATCATGGAGTCCGGCGTCACCACGCGCAGCGCGTACCTGTGGACGCTTCCGATGTTCCACTGCAACGGCTGGTGCCATACGTGGGGAATCACCGCCGTGGGCGCTACTCACATCTGCCTGCGGAGGGTGGAGCCGGCCGAGATATACCGCCTGATAGACAAGCATGGCGTCACCAATATGTGCGCCGCTCCGACTGTGCTGACCATGCTCTACTCCGCGCCCGAAGCGGCGGACGCCGATCTGTCCGGCCTGACGATAATGACCGCCGGCGCGCCGCCCGCGCCCCAGGTCATACGCTCCATAGAGGACATGGGCGCGTTCATACATCACACCTACGGCCTTACCGAGACCTACGGCCCGACGACTATCTGCGCCATACAGCCTGAGTGGGACGACCTTTCGGTTGACGAGCGAGCGAGGCTCAAGTCGCGGCAGGGTGTGTCGTTCGTGGTATCCGAGCCTGGCCTGCGAGTGGTCAACTCCGAGATGGAGGACGTGCCGCAGGACGGCCAGACGATGGGC
Organism: Dehalococcoidia bacterium; assembly: GCA_963668275.2. Classification (GTDB taxonomy): domain Bacteria; phylum Chloroflexota; class Dehalococcoidia; order Lucifugimonadales; family UBA1123; genus VXRN01. The sequence goes on along the minus strand of OY764155.1, from coordinate 3,208,144 downwards.
GAGGTGGTGATGCGCGGCAACATCGTGATGTCCGGCTACTTCAACGACCCGGAGGCCACCGCGACGGCGTTCGAGGGCGGATGGTTCCACTCCGGCGACCTGGCCGTGTGGCACCCGGACGGCTACATCGAGCTCCAGGATCGCGCGAAGGACATCATCATCTCCGGCGGAGAGAACATATCCAGCCAGGAGGTGGAGAAGGTCATCATGGAGCATCCGGGCGTGCTGGAGGTGTGCGTGGTGGGCGTGCCGGACGACCGCTGGGGCGAGGTGCCGAAGGCGTTCGTCGTGCCGAGGCAGGGCGCGGAGGTCGGCGCGGAGGACGTCATCGAGTTCACGCGAGACAGGATAGCCCGATTCAAGGCGCCCAAGTACGTCGAGTTCGGCGACCTTCCCAAGACCGCTACGGGCAAGATACAGAAGTACGTCCTGCGCGAGAAGGAATGGGAGGGCCGCGAAATGCGGATACAGGGTTCGACCGTCTAATACCAATTCGGAGTAACGTCGTCGTGTTCCCACGGTTGCGCGCCAGGTATTTGATGCTTCCACCGTTCGTCCTGAGCTTGTCGAAGGACGATCTTGCCTGCCTCTGAAGTTCATGTCCTAATCAGAATGAAATGGTATAAGCCCAATCCCCAAACTAATAACTAATAACTAATAACTAAAGACTAAAAACTGGAGACTCCCAAATGCCACAATGCCAGGTATGCGGCAAGGACGTGTCTGAAACTCTGGACACGCCGGTCGGAAAGACCGTCGCCGGAACGCCGGAACTGGACCCCACGAGGGGAACCAAGCGGTACTGGGAAGGCGTTTGGCGCTACTTCGACAGCCTTGCCTGCCGCAGCCGATTCGATTCGGCCCCGGCGGACTACACGACTGATAACTAAGAACTAATCGCTGAACACTTAGGAGAAGTCCTCGATGAACACAGGCGATGTTGCTTGGATTCTAGTATCTTCCGCCCTGGTGCTGCTCATGACGCCGGGTCTTGCGCTGTTCTACGGCGGACTCGCGCGGAGCAAGAACGCGGCGAGCGCCATAATGTACAGCTTCATGAGCATGGGTATCGTGGGCGTCGTCTGGGCGCTGTGGGGGTACTCGCTCGCGTTCGGCCCGGACATCGGCAAGTTCATCGGCGACCTGAGCTACTTCGGGCTGAACGGCGTCAGCGCGTCCGAGCCGGGCCCATACGCCGACAATATGCCCCACCAGGCGTTCATGATCTTCCAGGGTATGTTCGCCATCATCACTCCCGCGCTGGTTACCGGAGCTTTCGCGGAGCGGATGAAGTTCTCATCCTACATGATCTTCATCGTCCTGTGGGTAACGATAGTTTACGCTCCGGTGGCGCACTGGGTGTGGGGCGGCGGCTGGCTGGGCGAACTGGGCGCGCTGGACTTCGCGGGCGGAAACGTGGTTCACATCAACTCCGGCGTGGCCGCGCTCGCGGCGGCGGTCATATTCGGAAAGCGTCTCGGCTTCGGCTCAGAGCCGATGGAGCCGCACAACGTGCCGATGGTGGCGCTTGGAGCGGGGCTGCTCTGGTTCGGCTGGTTCGGATTCAACGCCGGTTCCGCGCTCTCGGCTGACGGCAACGCGGTCAACGCATTCGTGGTCACCAACACGGCGGCGGCGGCGGGAATTCTGGGCTGGACGGCCATCGCCTGGCTGATGGACGGCAAGCCGTCCCTGGTCGGCGCGGCCTCGGGCGCGGTCGCCGGACTGGTAGCGATAACGCCGGCCGCCGGATTCGTCGGCCCCATGCCCGCCATAGTGATAGGATTAGTCGCGGGAGTGGTTTGCGACCTTGCCGTAAGGTTCCTGGTTAGGCTGAACCTGGACGACGCGCTCTCGGTGTGGGGCGTTCACGGAATCGGCGGAACATGGGGAGCGCTCGCCACCGGCCTGTTCGTTGGCGTGGGATTCGGAGGCATAGCGGCGTTCACCGACGCCTCGCGCGGCGAGCAGATATTGAACCAGGTCATATCCATCGTGGCCACCTGGGCCTGGGCGTTCGTGATGACGGCAGTCATATTCTGGGTGATAAAGATAACCATGGGCCTGAAGGTTTCAGACAATTCGGAAGCCGTCGGACTGGACATAACCGAACACGGCGAGACCGCGTACAGGATGTAGTTCGACGCGGGGCCGTCGCGCTGGCGCGGACGGCCCCGGCGCATCAGCCGGGAGGGGCATGATATGAAGAAAATCGAGGCAATCATCCGACCCGAAATGTTGAACCAGCTCAAGGACGCGCTGGTCGAAGCCGGGTTCTCAGGCCTGACGACGACGCAGGTCACCGGGCGCGGCGCGCAGCGCGGCATAGTGCATACGGGGCGCAGCGGGCAGTCCGTCGTCATTGATATGCTGCCCAAGTTGAAGCTGGAAATGGTCGTGAGCGACCCGGACGTGGACCGCGCCATAGACGTGATAGTGGACGTGTCCCGCACCGGCGAGATTGGCGACGGCAAGATATTCGTCCAGCCGGTGGAGCAGGTCGTCCGCGTCCGCACGGGCGAGAGGGGAGAGGCGGCGATCTGAGGTCATCCATTGAACACATACGGATAAGACGCTAATCAGGTATAGTAATTACATACCTTGAATTCATCACGCCTGACTCAACAAAGCTTCAATTGAGAGAAATACATGGGTACACCGACCAAACTCCGCATCCGTCGCCGCAGACACAGTATTCGCCGCCGCCGCAATCCGTTTTTAGACGGAATAGCGAGTATATTCGATTTCACCGGATCCCTGAGAACCCACACTGTGAACAGGCGTACTCCCCCCGATGTCGTTGACCGTCAGGCGATGTGGAGCGACTGCACTGCTGTTGGCAGCGACTTTCGAGCCATCATAGGCGATTGGGAGCATTTCCACTTACCCGAAGAAGACTCTAAACGCAGTGAGTCGGAGATAAGCATTGACTGAACAAAGTCCTTCTCCAGACCCGGATGCTCACCCATCCACACATGCGGAGGATGAAACTCATCCCCATAGGTCTATCCCCAGAAATACCGTACTTATATCGCGACAAAGCTGGATAGGACCATTGCCGCCCCCTGATGTATTGTCAAGGTACAATGTCGTGGAAAATGGAGCGGAGCGGCTCTTCAGAATGGTAGAAAAGCAATCCGAGCACAGAATGAGGTTAGAGAACAAGGTCATCCGTTCTGACAATAGTATTGCAATGATAGGCCAGTGGTTTGGTCTGATTGCAGTATTGGCGGTTTTGGGACTTGCGGGATATATGGCATACTTGGGCGCGACTTGGGAAGCGGCGACCATAGCGGGAATAGACATTGTTGGCTTAGCGGCAGTGTTCGTTTATAGTAGGCTAAGCAGACGAGATTCACAAGAGAATCAGGCAGTGGATACTGGCGACTACATAGAGATAGACACGGACATTCGGTAACCTGCGCTCAGTCCAGACCGTCAAAGCCCACGACCGTCGTTGGCGTTATCCTGAGCAGAACGAAGTCCAGCTTGCCCAGGATGTCCTCCACGTATGGCGCGCCGTCCTCCTCGCCCAGGTAGTGGTAGGATACCGCCCTTACCAGTTCTTCCACCCGGTCTTCTGAAATGCGCGCCGCGCCGTTCACCAGGACCCATCGCTGCGGCGGATCGCTGGCCGTCCGAGTGAGCGATCCTTCTACGATGCAGAGCGATACGGACGGGTTGCGCCCCACGTTCCGCGCCTTGACCGTATTCCGTCCGACGGCGACCACTATCTCGTCCCCGTCCACCAGGTGCCAGACGGGGGACGTGTGCGGGCTGCCGTCCGCGCGAAGCGTCGTGATTATGGAAATGATAGGCTCATTCAGAAGTTCGTCCGTCTGCTCACGATTCAGGTATCCCATGTCTTAGCCTCCCGGAAATCTATCCATCCTGTACATCCTGCTGTCCTGTAAATCCCGCTTCTGACAATCCCTACAAGATCGCCCCGCGCTCCTGGAGACGTTGTATGTCCTCCCAATCGCGGCCCAGTTCCTCCAGCAGTATCATCTCGGTATCCTGTCCGAGTTCGGGCGCTTCCTTCCACACGCCCGCGGGCGTCTCGCTGAAAGTCGCCGGGAAGTTGCACATCTTCACGTCGCCGATCACCGGGTGATCGAACTCGGTGATGTAGTTGTTCGCCACCACCTGGGGGTCGCGCTCCAGCTCCTCGATTGTCTGCACCTTCGCGAATATCAGGTCTTCGTACTTATCGAGTATGTCCATCCACTCGTCCGCGGTCTTGGTCTTGAAGCGTTCGGCGATGATCGCGGTCAACTCCGGCGATCCGGCCGTCATTCCGCGAATGTCGCCCACCATGGGATCGTCTATCAGATGCTCCAGGCCCAGCGCGGCGGCGAAGTCCGGCCAGTACCGCTGGAACTGCGCGCTCATGAACTGTATCCAGCGTCCGTCCTGGCACTCGTAGGCGTTGACCAGCGGATTCAGCGGATTCAGCCGGTCCATGAAGCGATAGTGGAACCCGGACAGGAGTTGCATACTCACCGCCAGCCCTTGCAGCCACATCGTGCTGCTGAGGTGCGAAACGTCCACCCGCTGCCCCACGCCTGTCACCTCCCTGGCGTACAGCGCGGACACTACGCCCAGGCACAGTATGATGCCGCCCATCTGGTCGGAGGCCGCGCCCGACACGTAGGACGGCTCAGAGTCGTCGGAGATGGACGCGGACATCATCAGCCCGGAGCGCGCCTGCCCGCAGCCGTCCAGCGACGGCTTGTGAGAATCCGGCCCCAGGGGCCCGTACCCGCTGCCCGACCCGTATATCAGGCGCGGATTGATCTTGCTCAGCGTCTCGTAGTCCATGCCCAGCCGTTCGGGAATCCCCTTGCGATAATTCTCGATGAACACGTCCGCGCTCTCCACCAGTTCATGGACTATCTGCCTGCCCTCTTCGGTCTTCAGGTTGACCGCGATGCCGCGCTTGTTCCTGTTGCACGTCTCGAAATAGGCGTTCCTGTCGCCTTCGAGCGCGATGGGGCGCGAACTCATCCGGGCGACCGCGCGTCCGATGTCGCCGTCCAGCGCCTCTATCTTGATGACGTCCGCGCCCATGTCGCCAAGCATGGACGCCGCCACCGGGCCAAACTGGTACATCGTCCAGTCCAGCACTCGCAATCCCTTCATCGGGCCGTCAACGCCGTTGATCTTGTTATGGTTCATGTCCTACTCCCCAATTGACACGATTTCGATACTTCATGTATTCGCCTCGACGCGGCGGGATGTCGCCCGGTTGTCGGAGACCTAAATGGCTTGTCGCATGGCGCCATTATATACCGAGTCCCGTCCGCGTTGTTCCCACCCAAGACCGCGGATATACTTTATTCTCCCCATTGACCCCACCGCCCGCAATTAGTATATTCCACCGCATGATTATTGGACTTCTCTCAGATACACACCTGCCGAACCTCATAACCGACCTCGGCGAACTCGGCCCTGAGACCGCCGAGTTCTTCAGCGCCGTTGACCTCATCCTGCACGGCGGCGACCTCACCTCGCCCGCCGTCCTCGACTGGCTGGAACAATTCGCCCCCGTCATCTGCTCCACAGGCAATAACGACCCAATCCCGGACCCGCGTTGTGAGGACATCCAGGTACTGGACATAGAAGGCTGGCGCGTCGGGATGCGCCACTCCCTCGAAGGCCAGTTCCGCCCCGTGCCGATCCTCCAGCGCTTCTTCCCGCGCCCGGTGGACATCATGCTCTCCGGCCACACCCACGAAGAGCGCCTCGAACACCGCGACGGCGTCACCCTCATCAACAGCGGCTCCATAACCTTCCCCCACCACAAGGAACTGCGCTTCGGCACCGTCGGCCTGCTCGAACTCACCCCGCAACGCATGAACGTCCGCCTCTTCCCGCTCGGACACACCGAGGGCAGGCCAAACCCCACCCGAACGCTCGAACTCGAAATCCTGCGCGACAGCGACGGCCTCCTAATGGCCGCCGACTCTTAAACGCCTCAGCCCTGGAACAAATCACTGGAAAGCCCCATGACACAACTGCTGGAAGACATCACGGTTCTGGACTTCACCCAGGGAATGGCAGGCTCCGTCGCCACCATGGTCATGTCCGACTTCGGCGCGCGCGTCATCAAGATAGAGCCGCCCGGCGGCGACCCCTACCGCGCCATGCCCGCCGCCCCAGTCTGGCACAGGGGCAAGAAGAGCGTCATCCTCGATCGCGCCCGAGAGAAAGACCTCCATCGCGCCCAGACCCTCGCCGCCTCAGCCGACATCGTAGTCGAGACCTTCCTGCCCGGCGACGCCAAGACCGCCGGCCTCGACTACGACTCCCTCAGCGCCCTAAACCCGCGCCTCATACACACCACCATAACCGCCTTCGGAGACGGCGGTCCCTACGCCCGCTACCGCCCCTACGAATCCCTCGTCAGCGCCAAGTCCGGCCGCTACATGGCCTTCGCCGGACAGAACGACCGAGAAGGCCCCAACTACGGCGCTGTCCAGGTCGCCAGCCACGCCGCCGCCATGGCCGCCGTGCGCGGCTCCATCGCCGCCCTCATGCTCCGCGACCGCACTGGCAAAGGCCAGCGCGTCGAAACCAACCTGCTCAGGGCCATCACCTACTACGACCTGCTCCAGTTCGCCGTTTGGCAGATGATGATAAACCGCCCCGAAGAATTCGACTTCGACCCCACAGTAGTCGCCTCTCGCCCCACGCCCATACAGTACCTCCCCGTCCGCACCAAAGACGGACGCTGGATACAACTTGCCAACCTCATGGAGCGCCTCTTCATCGCCGAAGTCAAGGCCATCGGCCTCGGCCATCTGCTTGAACAGCCCCGCTACGCCAACGCCCCCCACCTCGACGACGACCCCCGCGAGGAGATGCGCGAGTTCATCCTGGAGCGGATGCAAGAGAAGACGATGGACGAGTGGATGGACTTCTTCGTCAACGTCGAGGGAGACGTCGCCGCCGAACCCTTCATGACCTCCGTAGAGGCGCTAGACCACTCCCAGGTCATACACAACGGCCTCGTCCAGAACGTCCACGACCCCGCGCTCGGCCACACCCGACAGATAGGCCCCCTCTTCCGCATGGACGCCAACCCGCCCCAAATACAAGGCCCGGCTCCCCGTCCCGGCCAGCACACCGAGCAAATCCTGTCCGACATGGCAGCCAGTTCCCCCTCTCCCTTGATGGGAGAGGGTCGGGGTGAGGGTAAAAACCCAACCGTCAACCAACAAACCCCCTCTCCCTTGATGGGAGAGGGTTGGGGTGAGGGTGAATCCTTCCCAACCCATCCCCTATCCGGCTTCACAGTCCTCGACCTCTCCACCGTCATAGCCGGCCCCGTCTCCGGCTCCCTGCTCGCCGAGATGGGCGCGCGAGTCATCCGCATCGAGACCCTGGCCGGAGACTGGATGCGGAATACCTTCAACGGCCTCGCCACCAACCGCACAATGGCCGGAACCCAGGGCCTCTCCATAGACCTCAAGACCGACGAAGGCCGCGAAGTCCTGAACCGCCTGCTCCCCAAGGCCGACGTCATCCTCCACAACATGAGACCGGGCGCGCCCTACCGCGTCGGCATCGGCATAGAGCAGGTCCGCGAGCTAAACCCCGACGCAGTATATGTCTATCTCGGAGGCTACGGCTCCGACGGCCCGCACAGCCACCGACCCTCCATGCACCCCATAGGCGGCGCGCTCGGCGGCGGCGTAATGGCCCAGATAGGCAGCGCCGGCATACCCGACCCCGACAGCCCCCTCAGCATGGACGAAATAAAAGCCGTCTCCCGCAGACTCGGACGCGCCAACGAGGTCAACCCCGACCCCAACACCGCCATGGTCACCGCCACCGCCGTAACCATGGCCCTCTACGCCCGCCAGCGATTCGGAACGCCCCAGTACGTCGAAACCACCATGATAGGCTCCAACGCCTACGTCAACGCCGACCACTTCTTCGACTACGAAGGCAGACTGCCCCGACCCACCCAGGACCCCGGCGGCTACGGCCTCAGCGCCCTCCACCGCCTCTACCAATCCTCCGACGGCTGGATATTTCTCGACTGCCCCTTCCAGGACGAATGGCGGCGTATGTGCGAGACATTGAACCGCCCCGACCTTCTAACCGACCCCCGCTTCGCCGACCCAGACTCCCGCGCCGCCAACGACGCCGCCCTGATCGCAGAACTCGCCGCCGAATTCAGTCAAAAACCCGCCCTCGAGTGGGAAAGCCTGATGACCTCCGCCGACGTCGGCTGCGTCCAGACCGAAGACAGGGGAATGTACCACTTCTTCTCCGAAGACCCCCACGTAGAGCATAACCGCCTCCGCGTCGACGTCGAACACCCCAGGTTCGGCCCCCTATGGCGCTACGCCCCCATCCTCGACTTCTCCCATACCAAGAGCGTAGCCGGCCCCGGCATCCTCCGAGGCCAGCACACCATCCCCATCCTAAAAGAACTAGGCTACACCCTCCCCCAAATCCAAGCCATGCGCGCCAAGAAAGCCCTCGACTGGGAAGAACCCTAATCCACCATAGTCATTCCCGCGAAAGCGGAAATCCCGACGGACTCGCCGCTCGGCAATCCACCCAATATACATCTGTGTTACAATCACAGTAGCCTATGAATGCGGACAATCCAGAGACAGAATCGCGGCGCGGGCGCGTACCGATATGGAGCGTACTGGAAGAAGACCAACGCTTGTACTCGTGGCTGTTCCCCGGGTTATGGCTGGCTGGGACCCTATATCACGCCTATCTGCGCTTTCGGATAGAACCCGAATCCCATATCCTGCTTACAGTGGGCGAGTTCACCAAAGACATGGGAATCGTCGGACTGTCAGCCGCGATTGTCGCGCTTATGCTAATAGCCGGTAGGAGGTTCACGATGGCGCTGTTCGACTGGGGCAACAGGGAAAAGACTCGAAGGCTTGCCAGAGCGGAGGGCAGGGCAGAGGAACGGGAAGCGTGGATGGACTGGATTCGGAAACGGGACGAAGCCCACGCGCGGGGCGAGGACTTCAACGAACCGTCGCCCGCCGAGCGAGCGAAAGAGTCTCAGGTCGCGTAGTCATCGCGGATTACTGCCGAGACCACTCCGATTACATCAACTCCATCGCCATCTAAGGCTTGTACGTGGAACCAATCAAGTCCTCGCGCTCAGATGCTCGCCAGCCGCGCCCCGAACCATAGCGACCATCTGCGTTATCCTGTCGAGCGGACGGACATTGCGGTGCACCTCGGACGCCCTCTGATGACACTCGCCGTCAGTGCGCGTCCTGCGTCACCGGCCCCGTCCCATCCTCCGCGGCCAGCGCGCCATCCCCATCCTAAAAGAACTAGGCTACACCCTCCCCCAAATCCAAGCCATGCGCGCCAAGAAAGCCCTCGACTGGGAAGAACCCTAATCCACTCAACGGCGGCCGGCGAGAGTTGCGATTGCCACCATTGCTCGCTCCTGCGAGGACGCGGCGTTGAAGTCGTTGATTGCCCGTTCAGCGTTGTCAATCCAGTCAATGACCTGATTCTGGGCAAAATTCGCGGCAGGGTTGTAGTCAGCGTTCTCACGCCGCCTCTTGATACCGCCGATTACGATGGCGAAATTTTGCAGAGGTAGGCTGAAGAGATGGGGCCAACCGTGGAGCGGTTTCTCGGCGCGGTAGTGTTGAAGTGCCCGGTAGGTCGCAATCCAATCGGATTCGTTATCTGGCGTCCTGGCGCCCACGATAAGGTCGGCGTTGCTGGTCGCCAGCGCGTGAAACATGGCGTAGTAGGCTGTGCTGACGGCGCGGCGCAACGCTTCCTGGGAAGGCTGTCCGGCGGCGAGAAGACGGCTTGCTCTGATGAGTTCTAGCCAATCCATGGTCACCACCCAGCCATGAGCCATTCTTTACCCAGCTCGTCGGCATCACTCTGTGGGATGTAGGAAATAGACGGGAGGGCGCGAATGCCGGCGTCTATCAGGGTCTGGTAGAGGAAGCTACCGTAGGAGATGTTCATGCCGGGGTCGAGGATGTCGGGCTTACCGTCGTAGATTATCCAGACATCGAGGAAAGCGACGCCCTCGAAGTCTTCGGCGGCGGCTTTGGTCCATACCTCCCGATAGGGCAGGCTGCCCTGATGATGAATGTCCAGGGTTTTCAGGATGATGTCTTTAGCTTGGTCTGCTTGTTCCGCTGTGATGGGCATGGTTGCCCCCTCCTCCCCGCCGCTGGCTTGCTCGCGTGGCATAGACGAATTATACCCGCCTACGTAGCCCCGAACAACACACTATACATCCGTGTTATAATCATAACAACTTATGAACGCGGACAATCCAGAGACAGAATCGCGACGTGGGCGCGTACCGATATGGAGCGTACTGGAAGAAGACCAGCGCTTGTACTCGTGGCTGTTCCCCGGGTTATGGCTGGCTGGGACCCTAATATCACGCCTATCTGCGCTTTCGGATAGAACCCGAATCCCATATCCTGCTTACAGTGGGCGAGTTCACCAAAGACATGGGAATCGTCGGACTGTCAGCCGCGATTGTCGCGCTTATGCTAATAGCCGGTAGGAGGTTCACGATGGCGCTGTTCGACTGGGGCAACAGGGAAAAGACTCGAAGGCTTGCCAGAGCGGAGGGCCTGGCGGAGGGTCGGACAGAGGGCAGGGCAGAGGAACGAGAAGCGTGGATGGACTGGATTCGGAAACGGGACGAAGCCCACGCGCGGGGCGAGGACTTCAACGAACCGTCGCCCGCCGAGCGAGCGAAAGAGTCTCAGGTCGCGTAGTCATCGCGGATTACTGCCGAGACCACTCCGATTACGTCAACTCCATCGCCATCTAAGGCTTGTACGTGGAACCAATCAAGTCCTCGCGCCTCAGACGCCCGCCAGCCGCGCCCCGAACCATAGCGACCATCTGCGTTATCCTGTCGAGCGGACGGATATTGCGGTGCCCCTCGGACGCCCTCTGATGACACTCGCCGTCAGTGCGCGTCCTGCGTCACCGGCCCCGTCCCATCCTCCGCGGCGGCCAGCGTACCATCCCCATCCTAAAAGAACTAGGCTACACCGTCCCCCAAATCCAAGCCATGCGCGAGAAGAAAGCCCTGGACTGGGAAGAACCCTAATCCACTCAACGGCGGCCGGCTAGGGTTGCGATTGCCACCATTGCCCGTTCCTGTGAGGACGCGGCGTTGAAGTCCATTATTGCCTGTTCCGCGCGGTCAATCCAGTCAATAACCTGATTCTTGGCGAAGTCCACCACTGGGTTGTAGTCCGCGTCTTCGCGCCGCCTCTTGATAATACGAATTACGACGGCGAAATTTCTCACCGGCGGGCTGAAGAGATGTGGCCAACCGTGGAGCGGGTTCTCGGCGCGGTAGTGTTGAAGCGACCGATAGGTCGCAACCCAATCGGATTCGTTGTCCGGCGTCCTGTCGCCCACGATAAGATCGGCGTTGCTGGTTGCCAGGGCGTGAAACATGGCGTAGTAGGCTGTGCTGACGGCGCGTCGCAACGCTTCCTAGGATGGCTGTCCGGCGGCGAGAAGGCGGCTGGCCCTGATAAGTTCTATCCAATCCATTTTTCGCTCAGCCATGGTTCATCCATTTCGGCGACGTCGCTCTCCGGGATGTAGGAAATGGACGGGAGGGCGCGAATGCCGGCGTTGATCAGGGCCTGGTAAAGGAAGCTGTCGTAGGAGTTGAGCATACCGGGGTCCAGGCTGCCAGGCTCGCCATCGTAGATTATCCAGACGTCAACGAAAGCGACGCCCTCGAAGTCCTCGGCGGCGGGTTTGGTCCATACATCCCGGTAGGGTAGGTTGCCCTGATGATGGATATCCAGGGTTTTCAGGATGATGTCTTTGACTTGATCTGCCTGTTTCGCTGTGATGGGCATGATTGCCGCTCCTCCCCGCCTCGGGCTTGCTCGCGTAGCATGGACGAATTATACCCGCCCGCGTAACCCCGAGGATAAGGTTGCCCCCGGCCCTCAGGTGACCACTGATGCCGCTCACCCTCAGCGTGCGTTCTAAGTCGCCGGCCCCGACATTCTCAGAAGCTAACACACTATCCCTATCCTCAAAGAACTAGGCCACGCTGAACCCCAAGTTCAAGCCATACACACGAAGAAGGCCCTAGACTGGGAAGAACCCTAGAAGTTGCCTCATAACGCAAACCCTTCAATATTAAGATCTTTACGCCTATGCTTGTCCCGACGCCTACACCGATTCTGGTCGGTCAGGGCATAGCTCGTCACAGTCCCTAGCCTGAACTTCAAGCTCATGGTAAACAAGATTCAGCCATTCTTGCAGTTCACCGCGCTTGAGTGTATGGCAAGTTCCCCACCCAGAGGGACGGTCGTCCCCCGGGTAGGCGATGAACATGACTCCGCTTGACTGTCCTGCATCGGTCACCCCTCCATTGCCGCCGTTGCCAAACCACAGTATGGAATTATCAGGGAAGATATATTGATCTACCATTTCAGTACCAAAGGGCTTGCTCGTTACTATATTTCCCCCGAAACGCCGTATGTAACGGTATGGCAGGCTGTAGTCTGGCGTGCTCATATCCATGACGAACTCCCATATCCAGCCTTCATCCTTGTCGAGGCTTTTCACCACTCTCGCAGCAATGCAATCGGGCAGTTCAACATTCGTTGTCATAACATCCCCCTTCTATCACTAGTATAGAACCCCTGAAGGCGCGATGTAATTTCACGGAACTTACGACTTTGAGATTCGTGCTGAACAAGTAGAACGCCATTTCCTACTTGCCGAACAATAGTTTGGAATTGTGCGTGGTGGTTCCTGTCTTGATTGTGAAGTGGGCCTTATAGCCGTTGCAGTGGTGCTAGACAGTCTCGCGCTTGGACTTGCGGCTAGTGATAGCGTCGGAATCGCAGTGTGGACACTCTATCCCATTGGGCTAGTGTCAAGCTACGAACCATGTCGACCTCAACTTCATCGCCAAATCTGTTGACCGCTTCAATCAGTGTGATACCCTTAAGATAAGCCTTGCCCAGAGCCTTCCGCGCCATGTCTGTATCCCTTCTTGATTATAGATACAATATGCCACAGTTAGCTACAAAACGCAAGACTTTTAGTACACAAGTATGAGAAAATTGCATTAGCCTTATCGCTTGCATCTTTGTTTTCTGGCAATGGCGGTCGTGGAAACTAATCACTCTCACCCACCAAAGGAGAGGGAACTTATGCAATCGTCTCGCATAGGTCTCATTCTTGTGTGTATGGGTTCACTTTGCTATCCTGCCAAAACTTTACTAGAGGAGGTTCCAATGACGTTCTTAGCGACATACTCAATATATGTCAATCATGTCAGACCCTATGTGACGATTCACTGCTCAACGTGCAACTATCTTGCACAGCATGGAGGCGTTCCAACTGAACCGCGACGCCAATACTACATCACGGGGCTTATTGATTTGGACGAAGCCCGAGAACTTGCGGACGCCACAGGATACGAGCGTGAACGATGCGGCCGGTGCAACGCGGAAAACGAGTGACAAGGCATAGTCGCCCTGTGTGTTTCCCACTCTCTACTTGACTTTGATGCCCTCGTAGGACTAGAAGATCCTCATACTCGGATCCATGTCTACATAGGTAACGTTTCCTTCCAGGTGGAGGGTTAGTCCTCATAGTCGTTGGATACCTCGGTTTCCAGTTTTGGAAAGATTGCCTATCTGCCCGATACGGCAGATTCAACCACCAAGGAGAAAACGCTACCTATATTTCCCCCTCCCTTCCCCCCACACACCCCACCATGCTACAATACCCCCATAACAGAACAAAAGTGCCTACAATCCATAAACAAGAACTTATCAACAATCACTCACCCGACCAAAAAATTTTCGGTCCGTAGCTAACAACAGGTGATTACAGGTCACTTTCCACGTGAACTGCCACCTGTCCCGCTTGGAAACTCACCTGTAACCCCACCAGTACGACATAAATACCAATATATGACCGCCGACTGAAAAACTAAGAACTAACAACTAAGGACTCTAATGATACCAATAGAAGAAATCGCCAAATTCCCCCCGCCGGGTATGTCCGTCCCGGTCATGGTCGCCTTCAGCCCCGACGACCGCCTTGTGACCTACCTGCACGGCGCTGACCAAAGCCCCGTCCGCCAGCTGCACGCGCTCGACACAACCACCGGCCAGTCCCGCGTCATACAGGCCGGCGTCGAACCCGAATCCGCCGAACTCTCGCTCGAAGAACAGCTACTCCGCCAGCGCCAGCGCCAACTCGGACAGGGCATCGTCCGCTACGCATGGGCCGCCGGCCGCGACCTCATCCTCATTCCCGCCCAGTCCGGCCTCTACGTCAAGGACGGCGCCGACTCCCCCGCCCGCCTCGTCATATCCAACGACGACGGCCCAATCCAGAACCCGACCCTCTCCCCCGACGGCTCCACGATAGCCTTCGTCCGCGACGCCGAGATCTACGTCGTCTCGGTAGAAGGCGGAGACCCGGCCAAGATAACGCATGGCGCCAGAGGCACGGGCAGGACTCACGGCCTCGCCGAGTACATAGCCCAAGAGGAGATGCGCCGCCTCACCGGGCTGTGGTGGTCCAAGGACAGCCGCCACATCGCCTTCCAGGAAGTGGACGAAACCCACATCCCCGTCTATCGCATCATGCACCAGGGCAAGGACGAGACCGGCCCATCAGCCCAGGAAGACCACGGCTACCCCTTCGCCGGCATGGACAACGCCCGCGTCCGGCTGGCCGTCGTCCCCGTCCAGGGCGGCGATCCCGTCTGGATGGAGCTCGGCGACAACCCCGACATATACCTCGCCCGCGTCAACTGGCTGCCCGACGGCTCCCTCTGCGCCCAAATCCAGAACCGCGAGCAGACCCGCCTCGACCTGCTCAGGTTCGACCCATCCACAGGCAGCCCGACCACTCTGCTCTCCGAGACCTCCGACGTCTGGATAAACCTCAACGATATGTTCCGCCCCCTCGACGACGGCAACTTCTTATGGGCCTCCGAGCGAACCGGCTTCAACCACCTCTACCTCTACGACTCCGACGGTGGCCTCATCCGCCAACTCACCTCCGGCGACTGGCAGGTGGACTCCCTGGCCGGAGTTGACCAGAAGCGCGGCCTCATCTACTTCACCGGCTCCAAGGACGGCCCCACCGAGCGCCACCTGTACAAAGTCTCCATAGAAGGCGGCCAGATAGAAAAACTGACCCCCGAACCCGGTACCCACATCGTCGCGCTAGACCACCGCTTCAACAAGTTCGTGGACGTCTTCTCCGACACCCGAACGCCCCCCACCATCACGCTCAGGTCCCTCCCCGACGGCGCGACTCTCCACTCCATACACGCGCCCGACGACCCCCGCCTGGCTGCCCTCGCCCTCTCCCCGCCCGAACTTGTCTCCATCCGGAGCCGGGACGGAGAAACACTTCACGGCGCGATCTACCGACCGTCGCCTGATGAGTTCGGCCCCGGCCCCTATCCCACCGTCATATACGTGTACGGCGGCCCCAGCGCGCAGGTCGTCAACAACCACTGGTCAATGACCTGCTCCATGCGCGTCCAGAGCCTCCGCTCGCGCGGCTACCTCGTATTCGCCCTCGACAATCGCGGCAGCAAGGGACGCGGCCTCGCCTTCGAGGGCGCGATAAGGCATAACATGGGCGACATCGAAGTCCGCGACCAGGTGGACGGCGTTCGCTGGCTCATTGACCAGCGCCTCGCCGACCCAGACCGCGTTGGCGTCTATGGCTGGAGCTATGGCGGCTACATGACCCTCATGTGCCTCTGCCGCGCCCCCGACGTGTTCAGGATGGGCGTCGCCGGCGCGCCCGTAACCCACTGGGACGGCTACGACACCCACTACACCGAGCGCTACATGGGAACCCCTGCCGCCAACCCCGACGGCTACCGCGTAAGCGGCGTCATGTCCCACGTCCACAACCTGCGCGGCGATCTGCTCATAGTACACGGCCTCATAGACGAAAACGTCCACTTCCGCCACACCGCCCGCCTCATAAACGCGCTCATCAAGGCCCGCAAGCCCTACGATCTCCACCTCTACCCCGACGAACGCCATATGCCCCGCAGCCTGGCCGACCGTATCTACATGGAAGAACGCATCTCCCACTTCTTCCACCGCAACTTATAAGAAGGTGGTAATATAACAACGGCAAGTTCAACGTTGTATAATCTGACCACGGCATAAGCGGATTCACTACTGAACGCGAGGCCAGCCATGACTACGAAAATAGCGCGTCCGCCCCGGACGAAGAGCAAGTACCCTCAGTCGGAGAGTATCCCCTCCCCGTATCCCCCAGAGAATCTGGAGGAATTGGATATGCGAGAAACTATCCACGTCGCCAGAGCGATCAATATGCTCGAAGCCCACTACGCGCCCTGGGGAAATGTGTTCGTAAGAGGTATGGATTACCTATGCTGGAACACCCGGACACCCCAAAACACATGGCTAGGTCCCGACCTGCTGGTCGCGTTCGGTATAGATTTGGAAGTTGCGGCCATGTGGAACGGCTATGTGATAGACGAAGTGGGCAAACCGCCCGACTTCGTTCTGGAAGTGGCTTCCCAGAACACAGGAATCAGAGACTACACCGTCAAGCGAGACGGCTACGCCCGCTATGGCATCCCTGAGTACTGGCGGTTCGACTGGAGCGGCGGAGACTTTCACGACCAGCCGCTGGCGGGCGACCGGCTGGTGGACGGCGAGTACGAGCCGATTCCCCTGACAACCGAACCGGACGGGACGATATGGGGCCGTAGCGATGTTCTCGCCCTGGACCTCTGCTGGGACGACGGCAACCTGCGCTTCTATGACCCAGCGGCTGGCAGGTATTTGCCGGACGTAAAAGACGCCTTGGAAGAGCGCGACGCTGAGAGGATAGCGCGGCAAGCCGCCGAAGCGCGCGCTGAATACGCCGAAGCCGAACTCCGCAGACTACGCGAACAACTCCGACTCGCCCAATCCGAATAGCCCCACAACCAGGAACTCAAATGACCACCACGGCCCACTACATCCAAAAAGCCCGCGACATCGCCGCCCTCATAGCCGACGCCGGCCACCGCATTGACGCCGAACGCCGCATCCCCGAAGAAATCACCAACCGCATGGCCGACGAGGGCTTCTTCCGCCTGCTCATACCCCGCTCCCTCGGCGGCGCAGAACTCGCCCACCCCGACTTCCGCAAGATAGTCAGCGTATTCGCCGAGGCCGACGGCAGCGCGGGATGGTGTGTCAACCAGAACAACGTCTTCTCCACCAACTCAGCCCGCGTGCCTGAAGAGACGGCGCAGGAGGTCTGGACCGTGCAGCGAAACGTCGTCACCAACGGCCCGCCCATGCCATACACCAGGGCCGACGTCGTGGACGGCGGCTACCGCATAAGCGGACGCTGGAACTTCAGCAGCGGCATTCCCCACGCAACCTGGGTCGCCGCCCTCACCCCCGTTTATCCGCCCGGACAGTCCGAACCCTCCGAAATGCGAACCATGCTGCTGCCCAAGGGCGAGGTGAACGTGCTGGACGTATGGAACGTCGGCGGACTGCGAGGCACCGGTAGTCACAGCTTCGAGATTCAGGATGCCTTCATACCCGCTGCCCGCTCATATCCGACCACCGCCGGATCCCGCGAACCCGGCCCCCTCTACTACATCCCGACCACCCTGCTATTCTGCTCCGGCTTCGCCACCGTCGCGCTCGGAGCGGCGCGCTCAGGACTGGATTCGGCCATCGAGCTCGCCATCGGCAAGACGCAGATGGGACGCGAGACCGCTATGCGCGACGAATCCACCACCCAGCGCATGGTCGGCGAGGCCGAGGCCATCTGGAACGCCGCCCGCGCCTTCCTCGACGAATCCGCCAACGCCATGTGGGAGGGAGTCTGCCGCAACCGCGATCTCACAATGGAGGAACGCATCAACGTCCGCCTCTCCAGCACCCACGCCATCCGGCAGGCCGCCAAAGTCGTGGACATCGCCTACACCCTCTGCGGCTCCAGCGCCATATTCGCGGTCAACCCCATCCAGCGCAAATTCCAGGACGTCCACGCCATAACCCAGCAGATACAGGGCCGCCCCACCCACTACGACACCGCAGGCCAATTCTACCTCGGCCTCGAACCCGGCGGCATATTCTAACCGCGCTGGCGCTTACCGCCATCTGTATATTGAAAATCCCCTCTCCCTTGAGGGCTCACAAGGGTAGGCAAAAGTCCAATCAGCTACGAACTCCAGTCAATAGATCCCCTCTCCCTCAGGGAGAGGGCTAGGGTGAAATGCCTACCCCTCTCAGCTCCCTTGAGGGTGAGGGTGAACTACAATTCAGTCATTCCCACGAAGGCGGGAATCCAGAGCGGCGCTATCGGCAAGACTGTGAGACACCGACTCTACGCAATCCTCGGCTCTGTCCCAATCCCGCTCGTCCTCACCCTCGCCCTAGCGTTCGTCCTTGCCGCCTGCTCCGGTGGCCCCACGCCCGCGACCACCCCAACATCCGCCCCATCCGACACGGCGCGAATCAGCCTCGCCTCCACCGATCTCGCAGTCGGAGGCAACCGCGTAGTCTTCGCCCTCATCCAACCGGGCAGCGGCGCAGTCAAAGACGCCCAGGTACAAGTCCAAACCTTCTTCCTGTCCGGCGCGACGCCGCAAGAGGCCGTCCAGACCGCGCCAGCCACATTCCATGAGTGGCCCGGAGGAACGGCGGGCGTCTATCGCGCCAACCTCACCTTCAACCGTCCGGGCGACTGGGGACTCGGCGTCACAGCCACCCTCCCCGACCGCTCCACTCTGAACGTGGGCGCGAAGGTCGCCGTAAAACAGACAAGCTCCACGCCCGCCATAGGCTCCCCCGCGCCCCGCAGCGAGAGCAAGACCGCATCCGACTCCCCGCAACTCACAGACATCACCACCGACCCCAAACCCGACCCAGACCTATACCAACTGACTATCGCCCAGGCGTTGGACGAATCCGAACCCCTGCTAGTCGCCTTCGCAACCCCCGCCTACTGCCGCACCGCCACCTGCGGCCCCCAAATGAACATCGTCAAGCAACTCAAAGACAGGTACGCCGGCAGGATGAACTTCATCCACGTCGAGGTGTACGACAACCCCGCCGAGATTCGGGAACAGGGCATCTCAGCCGCGAGAACAGCCCCCGCGCTCGCCGACTGGGGCCTGCCCAGCGAACCCTGGACGTTCATAGTAGATAGCGCCGGAATCGTCCGCGCCAAATATGAGGGATTCGTTGACTCAGACGAACTGGAAATCGCCATAGCGAAGGTATTACCGTAGGCGATAGGAGGGTTCGTATGTCTCTCGATCTGGGAAATGCCGCGCTTCAGATAGAGCGCATGACTGACGACCTGCGAGCGCGCCAGGACGACAGGCAGCGGCGGCTGATCAGGGCCGTCCAGGAAACGGAGTCCTTCGACACCGCCACATACAGGGAAAAGCGCGAGCGCAGCCGCAACACGTTCAACTTCATCTCCCCGCCACTGGTGGGCAGTCCGCCGGCGACGCCATACGATCCCCACCCTCCGAGGCCGCCCAGCGACTTCTGCGTAGCCGCCGTTGACGGCTCCCACATTGACGTCGACAGGCACCTCCCCGTTAAGTGCTGCCTCATCAACATCGGTTCGTGCGTGCTTACCTACGGCTCGACTCCCAACGCCGTCCTAGTCAATCGTCCGAGGCTGTACGCGAGCGACGAAGAACTGAAGATACGCTCCCACGGAGAACCCTACCAGGAACAGGCTGTCCAGGGAGCGGTGCTCGGCGTGCTGCGCGCGGTCGAAGAGATAAAGGGTCTGGTAGAAGCGGTTCGCGACCTGCCCCCTGACCTGCCCACGCTTGCGCTCATGGACGGCACGCTGATCATGTTCCTTGGACGCGGCACCCCCGACTTCGTGATCGAGGAACTGGTGCAGCGGGGATTCGTCCGCGCGCTGGACGAACTGCGCGCGCTGGCCTCGGACCGTCAACTCGCGCTCGCAAGCTACATAAGCCTGCCCGCCAGCGCGGAGTTCATGAGCGCGCTGAGAGTTTCCGCCTGCCCGTATCCGGTGTCCGATTGCAGACAGCACTGCGGCGGGCTGGCATCGGGCAACCGGCCCTGCGATGAGGCTGCCGAGGGAATCCTGGACAGGGAAGTATTCAACGGACTGCTCGCGGAGGGCGAACGGTCGGCGGTCTTCACGTCGTCCAACCCGCTCGTGCGGAACTGGTACGGCGGACACGGGGTCAGCTTCTACTACCTGAACGTCGGCGAGGAGATGGGCCGCGTCGAAATCCCCGGCTGGGTCGCCGAAGACGAAACCCTGCTCGGCCTGACGCACTCGCTCATCCTAGACCAGTGCAGACGCGGCCCCGGCTACCCAATCGCGCTGATGGAGTCCCACGAACAGGCCGTCATCACCACATCCGACCGCCGCTACTTCGCCGAGCTTGTCGAAGACTCGCTCCAGGACCGCCGGATGCCCGTGTACACCTCCGAGAAAAACCGCTCCAAACGCCTGCGCTGGCTGTGACTCCCCAAATTGACGCTATGCGCCCCTGTTGCTAGACTCCGAACCCAACATGGATACTCTGAACCTCGTACAACTCCTATCCGACCGGCTCGGCGTCGAGATACCGCCCGTCGGACTCGCGTTCGTGGACAGCCAGCCGCCCGACATACCGCCTCTCTTCCGCGATCCTCCCTCCTTCTGTTCCCTCTGGCGCATGGCAGAACTCCGCGTCTTCTACGCCCCGGCCGACCAGCACGCTGGATGCGGCATCGGCGGCATGGTGTCCGGCTTCCTGTCCGCCGAGGGCCGCGAGCGCGAGCTTGCGGAACTGCTTGAGGAGATGTGCGAGGCCAATGTCGGCGCCACCGAGGAGATAGCCGAGACTCCCAGGTTCGACAAGCCGGGCGCGGGCGCGGTCTATGGCCCGCTCTGGAAGATGCCGCTAGAACCCGACCTCGCGCTCATGTGGGCTACCCTGCCCCAGATGGGCGTCGTCCAGGAGATACTCGGCAAGGTCATGTGGAAGAACAACCCGCAGGGCGCCGCCTTCACCCGCCCCGCCTGCGGAGTGCTGCCCATAGCCCACCAGCATGGCAAACCCGCCCTATCCCTCGGCTGCGTCGGGATGCGCCTGTACACCGGCGTCCCGCCCCACCTCTTCCTGGTGGCGTTGCCCCCAGACCATCTCCCCAAGCTGGAACAGGGCCTCGAATCAATGACCGATGCCCCCGCCCGCCTCCAGACCTACGCCGCGCGAATGGCCGCGGGGCGGTGACGCGGCAGGCTGACTAGGACAACTCTATCTGTCTGAGCGTTCCATTCTTGAGAATACGATACAAGAACGGGCGGGGAGTATTGACCATTGCTTCGATGATTCTGTCATACGCGAGGCTGAAGCATCTGAATGTATCCCACTTAGAGGCATTGGCTCCCCAGATATAGAAGCAACCGACATTATAGCGTATCAGAGCGGCGCGCTCGCGCTCCCTGCGATGTAGCCTGCGGTCTTGCGATATAACGAACCATCCTAGCTTTCCTACATCCTCAATCCAGGGCGCGTCTCCACTTTCCGGCATATTAGCGGTGTCTGGATAACGCTCATCGTAGTATCTGGTTATCAGGCCGGGTGGACTGAGCGCCTGCAACGCTGTCGGGATGGCCGCGCCAAGATTTCTGTCCCAGAATAGGGTTATTTCATGTTGTTCCGCCAATTTATGAAACTTGTATGCCTTCAAATGCAAGCGCGTCCAGA
This sequence comes from Dehalococcoidia bacterium, assembly GCA_963668275.2. Lineage (GTDB taxonomy): Bacteria > Chloroflexota > Dehalococcoidia > Lucifugimonadales > UBA1123 > VXRN01. The sequence continues at coordinate 3,186,387 of OY764155.1, read as the reverse complement.
ACAGCGGACTCGGATATCTTAAAATCGTCCATTATCTCGGCGATGGTCTCCCCTGAGTTATACCTTCCTAGTATGACCCATGTGGATAGACCGGACACCATAGGGTCGCCGAAAACTATCCGGGGGTCTATGGTTACCTGAGAATTCCGTCCCGCCGGATACCACCTCATCACGATTTCATGTTCGTAATCAAAGTTCGCGAACTGATTCTCAGTTATATGTACCCAATTCAGCCGTTCAATGGTATCCGAATTCATTGATCTGTCCCATTTTCGAGCCGATGGGTCCAGCTTATGGTACTCAGTCAGGATGTGCAAACCCTCTGTCTTAAATCGTAGCGACGCGAAAGGATACTCAATTTCGATATTTCGTACGCTAAAGTTCCGCGCCCCAATCTCAGATGGATCCTTGGTCAATCCTTCGTAAAAAAAGAAAAAACCGCCTCCTCGGTCGTCTTCCAGAAATTGTTTGTTATCATACCGGCCGTCGTCAGAGACGAAATTTCGATAGTTCCGTGCGTCTCTAACTAGTTCCATACTTATGCCCAATTTTCTGAAGAACGCTACGAACGCTACCTCTATCAACTCCAGGTAGGACAGTAATCTGCCTCTGGTTCGACCGGGCAGAACAGGATTCCCCCGGTAGTGCCACGCGGAAATTGTGTTGGGATGTATTCCAGCGTACTTAGCTGCCTCGGACACCCTGTACGCAGGCAGATATAGCTCTCTCATCCAAGGTTCGACTGTCTTGTCCATAGCCTCGGTCGCCAAAGCGCTTCCCTCCTGTCGCAGTCTGATTTCAGTGTGCCAGCGCGTGGTCGCGGTGTCAACAGGCTATCCTGCCATGGGAACGCTCCCTATATCAGACATGGTACAATCCCCACACCACACACTCACAAGGAAGGTCCAACCATGTCAGACACCAACTTCACCGTTTACTTCATTGGCGGACAGAACCCGGGCGCCAACCACTCCGACACCATCGAGGAACTGGACAAGGTAGGCGCGCGACTTGTGCCACTGCCCCGCCTCGAGGACGAGGACGAGATAATCGAGCAGACCGCCGACGCCGACGCCCTCATAGTCAGCGAGGCCCCCATAACCCGGAAGGTCCTCTCCTCCTACGACCGCTGCAAGGCCGTCCTCAGAACCGGCGTCGGCTTCGATTGCATTGACGTTCCCGCCGCCTCGGACAACGGCATCGCGGTCATCAACGTCCCCGACCTGTGGACGCGAGAGGTCGCCAACCAGGCCATGATGCTGCTCCTCTCCATCAACCGCAAGCTGCTCGAACAGGAGCGCAGCGTCCGCGAGAACCGCTGGACGCCCAGAATCTCCGCCCCGGTCGGCCCACTCCACACCGAGACCGCCGGCGTCGTCGGACTCGGGCGCATCGGCAGCGCGTTCGCCAGGCGCATCAAGGCGTTCGAGGTTGACCTGATTGCCTACGACCCCTTCATCTCCGACGAGGCGTTCGACGCCGTGGGCGCGAGGTCCGTGTCCTTCGACGAGCTTCTGGAACAGTCCGACTACATATCCGTCCACACGCCGCTCGACGACGGCACCTACCACCTGATTGACGAGGACGCGCTCCGCAAGATGAAGCCCACCGCCATCCTGATAAACTCCTCGCGCGGCCCCGTAGTAGATGAGCAGGCCCTGATAAAAGCGCTCCAGGAAGGCTGGATACTCGGCGCCGGCCTCGACGTCCTCGAGCAGGAGCCGCCCGACCCGGCTAATCCCCTTCTCGGCATGGACAACGTAGTCCTCACCCCCCACGCCGCCCACTACTCCGAGCTTTCGATGGCCCTACGCCCCAGGCGCTACGGCGTCGAAGTCGCCGCCGTCCTCGACGGACGCCAGCCCATGAACCTCGTCAACCCCCAGGTAATGGAAGTGCTTCCGCTCCGCTAAAGTCCAGTCTTCAGTTCTCAGTTAGCGCTCAGGGGTCAATCAATGGGCAATTTCAAGGTTGTGATAGGAGTGGGCGGCGCTGACCGCAGTCGCTTCGAGCAAGTCGAGGCGCTGGCGGGTACAGGCGCGACATATACACAGTTGCCTGAACCTTTTCTCAGAGATTTGGGAATAACTCCGATAGACCTGCGGACTTTCGTACTTGCTGGTGGACAGAGAATCAAGCGATATGTCGGTGAGACTCCATTGTGCATTGACGGCAGGACGTTCACTTGTCCTGTAGTTTTCATGGACGCTGGAGCTCACCCTGTTCTGGGAACGGTGACATTGAACGCATTCGGATTGGGCGTTGATTCGGTCAACCGTGAATTAATTCCGGTCGAACTCCGGCAGCCGATATGATACGGGTAACTGTTCAGCGTTGGGGGCGTCTATATCCTGCCCAGCCTGATATCCTGTAAATCCTGCTTCAGACAGATTCACTCGATCTCCAACTGATCCCCGTCAAACCTGATAGACCGCCTCCCTTGCCTCAGAACCGCGCCCCCGAAATGCCGCAACTCCGTCCGCAGTTCATTCAGCCGGCGGTCCGTCTCGGTCTCCGACCTCGGCGCGCCCGACCCGCTCGACATCGTTCCCCACAGGTCGCGCTGGGGCAGTCGCTTCAGCAGCTTGCCGAAACCCACCATGAACGCTTCGAACGCCCTCGCCGACAAGTCCGGCATCGGCGTATCGTCAACCGGGTCCGCGAAATAGAGTTCCAGAACCATCTCCGTTCCATCCAACGACACCGCGTCCAGCAGAAGAACCGGCTGTGGCTGCCCGCCGAACAGCGACTCGCCGCCCTCCACGCCCCGCGCGAAGTCCCGCAGCGCAGCCTGTATCACCCTGAGCGTCGAGGACACATACGACACCGGCAGACTCGCCGCGTCCAGCGCCAGCGTGAGCCGGTAGTCCGTCTGTCCTTCGCCGTCAGTCGTCATTCGCGCCTCTCACTACCTCAGAACCCTCACGTCCCCGACACGACGGGTGACCCGCGTATGGTCCAGGTGGTCCATCAGCGCGAGCGCGTATTTGCGGCTCGTGCCGAGAAGGTTCCGCGCGTCCGCTACCGTGATTTCCCCGTTCCGGTCAAGATACTCGGATATCCTATCAACCATCTCGCCGTAGGCCGAAGCGGAAAACACCACGCTCTCGCTCACTTTTACCACCTGCCCCCTCTCGTCCAACAGGTTCACCACCTCCGGATCTATCACGATGTCCGTGGGCGGCGAGAACGGATCCGAGTCCAGTTGGCGCAGGTAATGCTCAACAAGCTCGCGCTGCGCCTCTCCAATATCGGGCGCGTGGTCGGGCAGCCGCGCCGTCGAGCCGTCCTCCACCGTCACGCCGTTCTCGTTAAATATCCTCAGCGCGTCGTTGAACACCTGCGGCGCCAGGTTCAGGCGCGAGCGAAGCTCCTCCTTAGGCGCGCCCGCCCGCAGCGGAAACTGGCGGTGATAATCTCCCAGCGCGGCCCGCGTCCGCTCGGTCAGCGCCTTCCACCCGTCCGCCGTATAGAACCTGGTCGCTCGGTTGATGCCCCCGCCGCCCAAAGCGACAACCCCGCCGTCCGACACCATCCGCTCAAGCTCCGCCCTCGCGCTGTCCGCGTTCATATTCGCGCGATTCACCACCACCCCGAACTCCGCCGGCTCCAGCCCCTCTATCGTCTTCAGCAGTGCCTCCCGGTCACTCCCCTTCTCCAAAACCTCCAGCCGCTCGATAGTCGGCCTGTGTCGCCTGCGAGGACGCGGCGCGTGCGTATCAACGATATTCCCGCCGCCCAGCGTCGTCATGTTCGAGCGTATGACGAAATAGTCCCCCTTCGCCACCGCTATCGGATTGTCCAACTTTAGCTGCGCCCACGCGCTATCGCCAGGCATCGCGCTGTCATCCTCGAACAGCCGCAGCCGCGCTACCGACTCGCTCGACCCCGTATGCACAGTCACATACATATTATGCCGCAGCGGATTCGGCGCGTCCGACAGCACCCGCAGGTGAACGTCGAAAGCCGTCGTCGGCCTCAACCAGCCCGGAACCGTCAGCGACTCGCCCCGCGAAATCTCATCGTGCGACACCCCTATCAGGTTCGCCGCGACCCGCGTGCCTGGCTCCGCGCGCTCCACCTTGCTCTTGTGCGTCTGGATGCCCCGAATACGGGTTCGCTGCCCCGAAACGGCCAGTTCCACGTCCTGCCCGATGTCCAGGTACCCGTCTATCAGCGTCCCCGTAACCACCGTCCCGAACCCCGTTATCGTGAAGGAGCGGTCTATCGGCAGGCGTGGCCGTCCCAGGTCCCGCTTCGCCGGCACGTCCCTCAGCATCCCTTCGATGGCCGCCACAAGCTCCGCCAGCCCCTCCCCCGTCTGCGCCGACACCGGCATGATGGCCGCGCCCTCCAAAACGGTGCTTTCAAGCGTATCCTCCACGTCCGCCGTCACCAGCTCTATCCAATCCTCCTCCACCAGGTCCGTCTTCGTGAGCGCCACCAGCCCCCTCGGTATCCGAAGAAGGTCCAGGATGGCCAGGTGCTCCCGCGTCTGTGGCATAACCGACTCATCCGCCGCCACCACCAGCATCGCCAGATCAATCCCGCCCACCCCGGCCAGCATATTATTCACGAACCGCTCATGCCCTGGCACGTCCACGATGCTGATCTCATTGCCGCCCGGCAGCTCAAGCCACGCGAACCCCAGGTCAATCGTCAGCCCCCGCTCCTTCTCCTCCGCCAGCCGATCCGGGTCTATCCCCGTCAGCGCCTGGACGAGCGTGGACTTGCCATGATCAACATGACCTGCCGTGCCAACAACGAACATCGAGCCGTACCTTCTTGGAATGGTTGGTACGATCTAGGATAACACAGCCATCCCCTATGCGACTTTCCTGCAGTATATCTCCATGCCCTTCGTGGATATCCAATCCTCCCCACCATCCTGAAAATCCCATCATCCCCCAAATCCCGATTCACCCAAGATGCTGTACCAATTTAGTCGGCGTTGCCTGTGGCGAGGAAATTCCCTTCCCCCTTGATGGGGGAAGGCTAGGATGGGGGTGGTTCCCCTACCGACCAAACTGATACAGGTTCTTCACCCAAAATCCCCCTTGACAACCATAACAGAACCCATGTACTCTATCCTCAAGCGCAAGAACTACTGTGCGTTACGCCAATTCATAATTCATAACTGAAAATTGAGAATTAAAAGAAAACCCAACCTGCATCTCAGAAAAATCGTCCTCGAAGAAACCAACGACGGACGAGACATCGTGCGCTTCCTCAAAAACGTCATCGTACACATAGAGGGCGGCCCACAAACCTTCGGAATCAGGCCGCAGGACTTCGCCCGAAACCACAAGATAGCCGCAGCCCGCATCCTGGCCAAACTGGGATTCGAAGAAGGCGAGTACTACCTCGGACGAACCTACGTCCAGACGCCCTTCAGGCGTATCCACTCCGAAGAAGACGACATCCCCAGGCCCGAGACGACCAGGGCCACCAGAGACCTCTACCGCTTGGTCAGAAAAAAGACCAACGACGGCGCGGACATCATGCTCCACTTCATAGAGATAATGAAAGGCTACCACCCCGAGTTCAAGCCCCACCTCCGCATGGCCGCCGCCAAAGAACTGGTCCGCCAGATAGAATTCGACTACGAAGAAGAACCCGCTCCGCCCGCCCCCACACGCTCAGAACCCGCCGCCGCACCCGTAGGCGCGTCCCTCCTGGGCGCCCATAACCCACAGCCCGAACCGGCCACACCCTCCGAATCCAACCCCGACCCCGAACCATCCAATCCTGTACATCCCACAAATCCAGTAAATCCCGCTTCTGACAAAGAGACGAACGCCAACCAGCCCAATCCTGTACATCCCACAAATCCCATAAATCCCGCTTCTGACAAAGAGACGAACCCCAACCAGCCCAATCCTGTACATCCCATAAATCCCATAAATCCCGCTTCTGACAAAGAGACGAACCCCAACCCACGCCCAACCAATCCCGTAAATCCTGATTCAGACAAAAACCACATCTCCTTCCGAGACTTCCTACGCAAACTCCACATAGAAGACGGCTCAGCCCCATACCGCGACTACGCCGCCCAACACGCCAGAGAATCCGAATCCATCTACGAATCCATCATCCGCCGGGCCGCATACAGCTACCACCTCCAGGAAGCAGAGAACAAGGCCCAGGACCTCATAGTCGAATTCGACGACTTCATGGCCGAACGCGACCCCGGTTACCGGCCCATCGCCGTCCCCGACCAACTCATCACCAAGTCCCTGACCGAGCGGATGGACGAAACCAGGCTATACCCCTACGACCCCTCCGACTACTACGACCTCGACGACGACTACTTCTACTACTGCCTATGCCGCTACTGCGAGCGCTGCGACGAAGTAAACTACCACTTCCAGTTCATGCGCGAACTCGAAGAAGAATACGAAGACCCCTGACCGCCCAAAAACCGACAACTGAATACCTTAGCGTCTCCTCATGCCCTTCCTGGACATACTGACGCCCACCACTTCCGTGATACTTCCCCGGCCGCCTCCCGCTTGTCCATATAGCCTGATGGTGATATACTCACAATATAATCTATTGTTTTGCTGGAAGTGGGCCGCGCCCACTTTCTTTGTTCAATAGAACATGAGATTTCCGCCGGAAAGACGAAGGAGGTAGCTGAATGATGAAGAGCGACTTCGTGATCGCTTTAACGCAGCTGGCCGCCGAGCGAAACCTGCCCAAGGAGATCGTGATCTCCGCAATTGAGGCTGCGCTGGCATCCGCATATCGCAAAGACACTATCGCGGCCGGGCAGAACATCTCGGTAAAGTTGGACCCGGGTTCAGGAGACGTAACCGTCCAGATTCTCAAAACGGTCGTGGATGAGGTCAGCGACTCCGAGACCGAGATACTACTGCCCGACGCCAGGCAGATAAGCCAGGGCGCGGCGCTGGGAGACGTCATCTCAACCAGCAGCATCCCCCACAGCGCGGGCCGTATCGCGGCCCAGACCGCGAAACAGGTCGTCATGCAGCGCCTCCGAGAAGCCGAGCGCGACCTGGTGTACCAGGAATTCATCGAGAGAGTCGGCGAAGTCTTTCCCGTCACCGTTCAGAGAGTCGAACCCCGCCACGTCGTAGTGGACATGGCCAGGGGCGAGGCTGTACTGCCCCACTCGGAGCAAATGTCCTCCGAACGCTACCGGCAGGGTCAAAAGTTTAAGGTTCTGCTGAGATCGGTGGATCGAACCCCGCGCGGCACTGAGTTGATAGTGTCCCGCTCAGATAAGGACCTCCTCCGGCGCCTGTTCGAAATGGAAGTTCCCGAGATATACAACGGCGCCGTCGAGATGGTCGCCATCGCGCGCGAGGCCGGCTCCAGGAGCAAGGTCGCCGTCCGCGCGCGTCAGGACGGCGTGGACCCGGTCGGCTCGTGCGTTGGATTGCGCGGAGTCCGCATACAAAACATCGTCAACGAACTACAGGGCGAGAAAATAGACATCCTGGAGTGGAACAGGGACATAGCGCGATTCATCGCCAACGCCCTGAATCCCGCCCAGGTGATGCGAGTAGAGCTCGACCCTGTCACCAACACCGCCATAGCCGTCGTTCCGGATAGACAACTCTCACTGGCGATTGGCAAGGAAGGCCAGAACGCCCGCCTCGCCGCCAAGCTCACCGGCTGGAGCGTGGACATAATGAACTCCACCGATGCCGAGGCGGCCGCCTTGGAGCGCGCCAGGATCGCCGCTGAAATAGCGGCGCTGGAGGCCGCGGAAAAGGCGCGGCGGGAAGCCGAGGACATAGACGCGGAAGAGGAGATGGCGGTAGAAGAACAAGCGCTGTCGGACGAGGATTCCGTAGTCGCCCCCGCCGCCGATTCTTCCGATGTCCAAGAAGAACTGGTGGAAGAGGCCGAGGAAGAGACGGAAATCGCCGAAATCGCGGCTGAAGAAGCGATTCCCGAGCGTTCGCCTGAAGAGATCGCGGCTGAAGAAGCGGCTATCATGGAGGAACTGGAACGAGAAGAGGAGCAGCTTGTCGCCGCGCTTGAAGCCGAGGAGCGCGAACGGGAAGCTGAACAGGAAGCTATGGCCGCCGAGGCGACTTCACTCAGAAATCTGCCTGAAGACATATGGACGATTCCAACCGTCCCGGGCCAGGCCGAACCGAGCGGCATCAGGTTCGCCGAGGATATAGACGGGCTTAGAGGGGGAGTGACCGCGAGGCGAACTCGAAGAAACGCCTCTGGACAGTCGGACGCCCAGGCTCCGGCCGCCGCCGCCAGGGGCGGGCGCAGGCGTGGCCGGGGCAGACCCGGCAGAAGGCGGCGTTAACGCGCTGAGCGCGAGGAGTGTTTCCATGCCTAAACGCAGGCGCGTTCCACTGAGGACCTGCGTTGCTTGCGGCGTCAAAACGGATAAACGTGACCTGCTTCGCATCGTTTCCGGCGCGGACGACAAGGTGGTCGTGGACAGGTCCGGTAAACTGAACGGGCGCGGCGCCTATGTGTGCGCGTCCTGTCGCGGGTCGAAAGTCCGCCTGCGCCGGGACAAGATGGAACGCTCATTGCGCGCTAAGATGGATAAAACCGAATGGGACTCTTTAGTCGAGGCGATAAGGCGGCCGTCTGAAGACGTTTGGTGAATCTGTACTCGAGATTCGTGAAACAGGAGGTGTATGTGAAGCTATGACAACAATCGTATCCCAACAAACGCAATCAACCGCGTCAGCGGGTCAGCACACTCTCGAAGAAATAGCGATCGCTATTAGGCTTCAGGGACTGGAGCCTCTGAGCATCCCTCCAGCCATAACCGTGGCGGACTTCGCCAACGCGATGGACGTGGGGCCGGTTGAAGTTATAAAGGCTCTTATGCGCACCGGCTATATGTTCACCATTAACGATGTTATTGAACACGGTGTCGCCTCAGTCGTCTCGCCTATCTTCGGATATGGCCTGTTGCCGCTGGAAGCTGAATCGAGTTCGGATTCGGGCTCCACGTCGCTGGTATTCTCGCCCGATGAAGAGGAAGACCAGGATGCGCTGGAACCTCGTCCCCCCGTCATAACCATCCTCGGCCATGTGGACCACGGAAAGACCACGCTCCTCGACTCCATCAGAAACGCGAACGTCGTCGAAGGCGAGGCGGGCGGCATTACTCAGCACATGGGCGCGTACCAGATCGAACACGAAGGCACCCGCATCACGTTCCTCGACACGCCCGGCCACGAGGCTTTCACGGCTATGAGAGCCAGGGGCGCCCAGGTCACCGACATCGCCGTTCTCATCGTGGCCGCGGACGACGGCATAATGCCGCAGACCATTGAAGCGATAGACCATGCCCGCGCCGCCGAAGTTCCGATTGTCGTCGCGATCAACAAGACCGACCTGCCCAACGCCGACCAGGAGAGAGTCAAGCGCCAGTTGGCGGAGCAAAACCTCTTGATTGAAGAATGGGGCGGAGAGATTATCGCGGTTCCCGTATCCGCGCTAAGAGGCGAAGGCGTTGACGACCTCCTGGAGAACTTGATCGTCCTGTCCGAGATTAGCGAACTTCGGGCTAATCCTGACCGATACGCCCTTGGGGTAGTCGTTGAAGCGCGGCGAGACAGAAGCAGGGGCACGGTCGCGACCCTCATCGTCCAGACCGGAACCCTCGAAGTTGGCGACCACATCGTGATTGGCGGCATACGCGGCAAGATTAGAGCCATGTTCGACGATGAAGGCAACAGAATCCAGTCCGCGGGCCCTTCGGCTCCGGTAGAGATACTTGGACTCAGCAGCCTGCCGGAAGCGGGCGAACTCTTCGAGGTGGCGACCGACGAACGCGAAGCGCGGCAATGGGTGGAGGAGTATGAACTTGAGCGGCGAAGAGAACGGCAGGGCGGCCCCACGCTTGAAGACGTCCACACCCGTATTCAGCTGGGAGAAGTCGTCGCGCTTAATCTCATCGTCAAGACGGACGTCCAGGGGACGCTCGAACCCGTCCGGGCGGCGCTCGAACGCCTGAACACCGAAAGCGCGCGCGTCAATATAGTTCACATAGCCAGCGGCGGCATAACCGAGAGCGACATACTTCTCGCCGTAGCCTCCAAAGCCGTGATTATCGGATTCAACAGCCCCCCTGAACAGGGCGCTCAGGCGCTCGCCAGCAAGGAAGGCGTCGAGATACGAAGCTACGATGTCATCTACCACATGATCGAGGATGTCGAACGCGCCCTGGGCGGAATGCTCCAGCCTGTATTCCAGGACGTCTTTGAAGGCAGGGCGACCGTTCGAGCCATCTTCAATCTTGGCAGACGCGCCAAAGTCGCCGGGATATACGTCAGCGACGGCCACATCGCGCGCGGCAATAGCCTCCGTATCATCCGCAACGGCAATGTCGTCGCGACCGGCGTTCCGGCCAGCCTCAAGCGCTTCCAGGACGACGTGAGAGAAATCGCGAACGGCTTCGAGGGCGGAGTGACCATCGAAGGTTTCAACGACTGGCGGGAAGAAGACATCATAGAAGCCTATCGCTCCGTACAGGTTCGCTAGACCGCAAATCCCTTCCCCCTTGACGGGCTAACAGGGGTAGGCAAAAGTCCAATCAGCTACGAATTCCAGTCAATATATCCCCCCTCCCTCAGGGAGAGGGCTGGGGTGAGGGTGAAATGCCTTACTCCTCTCAGCCCTTGACGGGGGAAGGTTAGGATGGGGGTGAGTCCCTCTTGCCAAGAAGAATCGAACGCCTCAACTCCATGATACGTCGCGACGTGAGTGAACTGCTGCGTTACGAAGTGAAAGACCCCAGGGTGTCGGGTGTCGTCAGCGTAACCCGGGTCGACGTCTCAAACGATGTCCAGCACGCGAAGGTTTACGTAAGCGTGTATGGCAACCTGCGCGAGAAAGAAAATACGATTGCCGCGCTCCAGTCAGCCGCCGGATTCATACGGCGTCAACTCCGGGGCAGGCTGGAAACCCGCCGCGTGCCGGTCCTGAAGTTCATCCTTGACGAAACTCTCACTGAGGGCAACCAGATGCTCGACCTGCTGGACAATCTGGCCGAGCAAATGCCCGCTGCGCCTGAATCCCCCGCCGCGCAATGACGCAGGTCTCCGCAGACGGCATCCTCATACTGGACAAGCCGCCCGGAATCTCCTCGATGGAGGCCGTTCGCAGGATAAAGCGCGCCAGCGGCGTCAGAAGGGTCGGACACGCCGGCACCCTCGACCCCATGGCCACGGGCGTGATTCCGATCTGCCTTGGCCGCGCCACCCGCCTCATGGAGTATATGCTCGATAGCTCCAAGGAGTACATCGGCGAAGTGCGCTTGGGCATATCAACGGACAGCTACGACGCCGAAGGCGAGATAACCGGCCGCGGCGATCCATCCGGCGTCACAAGAGAAGCTATCGAGGATGTTCTCAACAGCTTCTTGGGACGGATTGAGCAGGTCCCGCCCATGTTCAGCGCGCTCAAGAGGAAGGGAAAGCGCCTGTACGAACTCGCGAGACAGGGAATCGAAGTCGAGCGAGAACCGCGCGCCATGACGGTCCACTCGATCCGGATCGAAGACTGGAACCCTCCCGTTGCTACAATACATATTGAGTGCAGCCGAGGATTCTATATGCGCTCACTCGCCCACGACATCGGAGTCCGGCTTGGTTGCGGCGCCCACCTCAAATCCCTGACCAGGCTGAGGACCGGAAGATTCCGCATTGCCGACGCGGTATCAATAGAAGACGCCCGGCGAAGTTTCGATAATGGCTCATGGCCTGAATTGCTCGTCAGCCTCGACGGCGCGCTGGGAGACCTGCGCGCGATCATAGTCGGCGAAAGCGAGCAGGCGAACATTCAGAACGGTCGCCCCGTTCCCCTATCCGAAGACGACGGCCCCCTGCGGCCGGACGAACAATTCCGCGCCTACGGCCTGGAAGGAGACTTCCTCGCCATCATGCGCCTCGACGCCCCGAACAAACGCTGGCGCCCAACCAAAGTCTTCAAAGTATCAGACTAAGCTGTGTTGACACTTACCGTCATTTGTATGTTGAAAATCCCCTCTCCCTCAGGGTGAGGGTAATCCTCTCTACCTACTAAACCAAGTTCAACGATGAGTGCGACTTGACTGCGCTAACCGCGCTCTCATAACATTCAATGTGCGACTTGGTATCACTCAAACCCGACCGCATAATCCAACGACGACGGCAGAATCCATGTTCATAGACCTACACACCCATTCGGTATCCTCTGACGACTCGCGAGCGAACGTAGAACAGTACGTCAAGTGGGTCGGAGTCCTCAGGAAGAAAGGATACACAATAGACGGCTTCGTACTGACCGAACACAGAAAATTCGACTTCGACAAGGACTACTCCGCTCTCGCGGAACAGAACGGCGTCCTGATTATGAAGGGATCCGAACTCGACACCAACATGGGACACTTCCTCGTCTATGGCGTCACCGAGGCTCTCACCGACGCCATTGACTTCTCCAACGTAACGATGGACGCAATGGAACTGGTCCGCGCCGCCGAGGAGTTCGGAGCAATCGCGTTTCCGGCCCACCCGGGCCGGTTCGGCATCGGACTATGCGAATTCGCCGACGACGGCGCCGACTTCGGCCTGATCAAGGCCGCCGAAGGTCTCAACGGATCAAACCGTCCCGGCGAGCAGGAACGCGCGGAGGAGTTCATACAGCGCCTCGGCGTCCCGTCCACCGGAGGCAGCGACGCCCACCTCGTAAGCGCAATCGGCAAGTGCATGACGAACTTTGAAGGCCGAATATCCAACGAATCCGACCTGGTTAAGGAACTTCGCTCTGGGAGTTTCGGCCCCGTTCTACTCGATGACACACTTTAGGAGCGGCATCACATGACAACTGGAGACTCTGAAATCAAGTTCGACCGCAGCCTGTTGGGCGTCGAAAACGACATTGGCGAATACCCCGTCACCAAGGAGATGATCATAAAGTTCGCCAATTCCACAGGCGAGCGGAATCCCATCTACTATGACGATGAAGCCGGAAGCGAGTCGGAGTACGGGAGCGTTATCGCGCCTCCAACGTTCTGCAATATGTTCGTTTCAGGCGTTACCCGGCCCGACATCAAGCTCGAATTCGGCGACGTAAGCCTGTTCGCGGGCCAGGCCATCGAATCGGTTTCCCCCGTGCGTCCGGGAGACACACTGTCCGCCAAGACCAGGCTCAAGGACGTTTACGCCAAGACGGGGCGTTCCGGCAAGATGGTCTTCCAGGTCTGGGAGACGAGTTTCGCCAACCAGAACGGCGACACCGTCGCGCTGGTGCAGGAATCGTTCGTCAAGCGCAACAGGAGGCCCAGATGAGCGCTGCTGAAATCTACTTCGACGATGTTGACCTCGGCGACGAGATCGGCCCCGTCGAGAGAATTGTCACCGACGACCAGGTCATAGAGTTCACCCAGGTCTGGGGGCGAGAGGAAGGCCCTACCCGCTTCACCAGCCCTGAGAAGGCGCGTAGCGAAGGCTTGCCCGAGGCCATAGTCCCCGGCGCGATGAACATAGCCATCATGTCCCAGCTAATAACCGGATGGTCGCCAACCGTCAAGCTGAAGAAACTGGACGTGGTATTCAGGAGCCCCGTCCTGCACAACCGCCCGCTCACGCTGAAAGGCATGATTACCGACAAGGACATCATGGACGACGACCCCACCATAGAGTGCGACATCACGATGGAGAACGAAGAAGGCACCCCTCACGTCATCGGAAAGGCGACCGTCTCCCTGCCCATCCGCGAATAGCGTAGAAGCCTGAGTCGTAACAACGCAAAAGGGGCGTCCGCGCGGACGCCCCTTCATCTACTCAGTCGTATCGTGGGCGGCCCTAGTGTTCCATAATCGTGCCGCCATTGATGTTGATGGACTGCCCGTGAATCCACGATGCCGCCTCTGTGCAAAGGTACACGCAGAACTCACCGGTCTCGTCGTCGGTCCCATTTCGTCCTATGGGAGTGGTTTCAGCCATTTCGACCCAGCGGGTCTCCCGGTCGATATCGTCCATTCGGTGGGTGTCAACAGCCCCCGGGCAGACACAATTGACGTTTATGCCCATCGGCCCGAATTCCCTGGCCATGGACTGCGTCATTCCCACGATGGCGAAGTTGGCGGCGTTGTACGCCAGCGTGCTTGCGCTCCCTCTCTTCCCCGCGGATGAGGATATGTTCACGATCTTCCCGCCCGTTCCCTGCTTCTGCAATTGTGCAACGAACGCCTTGGTGCAGAGATACGTGCCGCCGATCTTGATGTCTATGACCCTCTGGAAGATGTCATCGTCCAGTTCCAGTACCGGCACGCGGTCCGGACCGCGCGCATACGCCGCATTGTTCACCAGTATATCTACTCGACCAAATTCCTTCACGGCCTGGTCAATCATGTTCTGGACATGATCCTTGTTCGTAACGTCCGCGACCAGGGGCAGAGCCTTCACGCCGTGAGCCTCTATCTGGTCCGCGACGCTATGAATATCCCTCCAGTTCACCGCCTGTTCGTCAGGCGGAAAAGTGGAGGGGTCGCGTCCAGTCCCGGTTACCACCACGTTGGCGCCCAGTTTCGCAAATCCGACCGCGGCGGCGCGCCCTATGCCCCTCAGTCTTCCAGCTCCGGTTACAATCGCAACCTTTCCGTCAAATTCACCCATTGGGAGTCCTCACTAATCAAGCTACTATCAGGTTTCGTCGCGCAGAAGTATATCGCGCCTGATGAGATGTGTAAACGAGCGGCATCAGAGCCGATGCTATATCAATCTGGTAGGTCAGCCCGGTGTAGGGGCAATCCCTTGTGGTTGCCCTTCTACCGATAGCCTCACTTAAATTGATACAGGCTCATCAAGATCCAGGTTGGTCTTGAGCCAGTCGGCGAGCGTTTCTCTTAGTTCCTCGGCGCACTCCATCAACCCATGTTCGGCGCCAGGATACAGTATCAGTTCCTTGGGCTGCTTCGCCCAGGAATATATCTGCTCCGAGCAGTACGGCGGCAAACGGGTGTCGCTCCCTCCGTGCGCCAGCAGAAGCGGACGCGGCGATACCTTATCCGCTCCACGCGCTCCGAACGTCTGGCTGGACAGCGCGGCCACAGCCTTCACGTCGTCGCTGTACGGCGCGGCCGTAATCACCACCGCTCCCCCGAATGAATGGCCAACCAGAGCGATCTCGCTATGCCCCGTGCCCGCCAGGAACGAGACCCCTACCAGCGCGTCCATCACGCACTCCTGGAGATTATTCGGCATCCTGTAGTCAATCCGAACAGAGGTAATGTCCTGCTTCAGTTCCTCCGCGAGGTCTCGATACAGCCCGCCCGCAGGCCCCGCGAATCCACCCCTCGCTCCCCACACCCAGATGATTCCCTTCGTCGTTCGCCCCTGCTGGTTGTTGTGAACGATGATGTTGACATCGCCCCGCGTAGTGCGAAGAAGCATCCCGCGCCCGGGTTCGCCATCCGGCGGCTCCCACGGCTCGACGCCAACTATCCTGATGGAAACTTCTGAGGCCATGCGGTTCTTCCACCTGGGTCACAGAGCGGGACTGAGCTTGTGCCAGTCCGTCGCCTGTTCAAGAGCGTGCGCGATTCTGAAGATCGTCTCTTCGCCCAGCGCCTTGCCAAGTATCTGCAACCCGACTGGCAGGCCGTCCGACATACCCGCTGGGACGGAGATTCCCGGTATCCCCGCGATGTTCGCGGGCAGAGTCAGCACGTCGGACAAATACATCTGCACCGGGTCGGCGGTCTTCGCGCCAAGCCCGAACGCCACAGTGGGCGAGGTCGCGGACACGATGGCGTCCAGATTCTCGAATGCCTGCTCGAACTCGCGCCGGATTATCGTCCGAACGCGCTGCGCCTTCAGGTAGAAGGCGTCGTAATATCCGGCTGACAGCGCGTACGTGCCCAGCATGACGCGCCGCTTGACCTCCGGCCCGAACCCGCGCCCCCTCGTCTGCTCCAGCGCGTCCCACATCGAGTCCGCTTCCCTGTCCGAGAAGCCGTACTTCACCCCGTCATAACGCGCAAGATTCGCCGAACACTCGGACGGCGCGAGTATATAGTACACCGCGAGCGCGTATGACGTGTGAGGCAGCGACATCTCCACCACCTCCGCGCCCAGTCGCCGCAGAATCTCGATTGACCTGCGAGTGGCGGCCTCGACGCCCGGCTCCATCCCCTCGACGAAGTACTCCGACGGCACGCCTATCCGAAGCCCCCGGAGGTCTCTGCCAAGTGCCTGAGTGTAGTCCGGCGCTTCGATATGCAGCGAGGTCGAATCTCTCGGATCATAACCCGCTATCGCGTTCATAACCAGCGCGCAGTCTGTTACGTCCCTGGTGATAGGCCCAATCTGGTCGAGGGAACTGGCAAACGCCACGAGGCCGTACCGCGACACCAGCCCATAAGTCGGCTTCAGCCCGACCACTCCGCAAAGCGAGGCGGGCTGCCGAATGCTGCCCCCCGTGTCCGACCCCAGCGAGTAGAAGCACTCCGAGGCCGCCACCGCCGCCGCCGGGCCGCCGCTGCTGCCGCCCGGAACCCTGTCCAGGTCCCACGGGTTGCGCGTCGGAAAGAAGGCGGAGTTCTCCGTGGAAGACCCCATGGCGAACTCGTCCAGGTTGCCCTTGCCCACCAGGACGGCGAACTGTTCGTAGAGCCTCCGGGTGACGGTGGCGTCGTATGGCGGGATATAGTTCGCAAGCATCCTGGACGAGCAGGTCGTAGCCACGCCCCGCGTCGCCATGTTGTCCTTGAGCTGCATCGGGATGCCGGTCAACGGCGCGGCGTCGCCTTTGGCGATTCGCGCGTCCGCCCGCTCCGCCTGCTCCATTGCAAGGTCTTCCGTGACCGTCACGAACGCCTTGACCCGATCCTCCACCTGCGCGATGCGGTCCAGCGTGGCCCTAGCAAGCTCGACCGAACTGACCTCGCGGCTGTCCAGAAGCGTCCGCGCCTCGTGAATGGTCAGGCTGGCAAGCTGGTCTGCGTCCATTACTCCAGCACCGCCCTGACACGTATGAAGTCGCCCTCGCGCGTCGGCGCGTTGGAAAGTATGTCCTCGATGTCCGTGGACGGCTCCACTTCGTCATCCCGCATCACCGACACCAGGTCAACCGAATGTCCGGTCGGCTCGACGCCCTCGGTATCAACCTGGTTCAGAATGTTTATATTGCTCAGAATGTTAGACATCTGCTCGCGCATCAACTCAACGTCGTCATCGCTCATGGCGACGCGGCACAGCAGCGCAAGGTGTCGAACCTCGTCTGAGGATATCTGCGTCATTTCATGCCTCGCTGGTATTCCAACGGAGAGTGTAGCAGTCTGAAGCATTAAGGCGTAAGGCGAATTCGCAAGTCAGCCGCTATCAAGAGGATTGAGCGCAACCAGCCCTTCCAGCCTGGCCGCGTTAACAAGGCGCGTATCGGCGCAGACGAAGATAGGCGGCTCCGGCATACTCCTGCCAATTATCAGGCATCCCGCAAGCTGGAGGGCATCCAATGTCTTGAGCGGGTGAGTGTCAAGTATCCTAATGGCTTCTTCAGTAACCGAGAGATTCAGAGGTTGTACAAGATATAGCGATGCCCTTTCCCTATATATACGCTCAAGTATCCGGTTAGCGGCGCGTCCGGAGATATTGCCTTCCCGTTCATGCCTGCGAACAGTGGATCGAGCCTCAAGGAGCGTTATCTCCAGAATCGCTATTCTGCCGCCGTTCAGGTTCTCTACAAGCCCGGTTATGACATCGCTTCCATCTTCTCTCAGATAAGCCTTGACCAGAGAACTGGTGTCGAAGTAGTAACTTGCCATCTTTCCCAGTCAGCGCCAGTCCTCTCTTCTTTCTTGAATTACGGTATCGGAAAGAGAGACACCCGGAATATGTATTGGCTTCGGCCTGGGACGACGAGAATTGCCGCCAGGTCGAACACGTACTCCGCTTCGATTCAAGTGTATCGCCGTGATTGGATTGTCTGGGTCATCATGGTTGAACATTCTAAGTGTCAGAACCAGGCCTTGATCCGCGGAGTCCTTCAGCAAAGACTTGACCTTCGCCGGATCCTTGGCCCAATCGAAACCCGACTTGGGAAGAATCTTGTCGCGGAACTCAGCCAAGGCGACGTAGTGGTGTCGCAACTCCGCCTTGTCAAGCTCGATCACAAGCTGGCCCATAGGCTCTTCCGCGTTTATCTTCACGCCCGCTATCTTGTCAAGGCTTTTCATTGCGTCACCGCCTAATGAGCTACTGAGTATATGCTACGCCTGAAGCCGAACCTTCTCAATCATATCCTCTCTGATACACTTGGGCAAAGCAAATCACAATGGAGACGATTGCATAAGTCCCTTCCCCTTGATGGGCTGATAGGGGTAGGCAAAAGTCCCTTCCCCCTTGACGGGCTGACAGGGGTAGGCATTGAGTATTTCAGGTATATTCATGGTAGATGAGTTTCATGTCAGGCGGAGGTTCGGGCCATGGCTCAGGGAGAAGCCAGACTCTCTTCCACAGTCTCCCACGGCTCAGCAGACGTCTCAGCCAACTCATGCCCAACCGCAACACGCTGACTATTCGCTCAGGCGCGCTCCGATGGGTCTGAGCCAACGCCTTCGGCGGCGCCCTGAGTCGTCCGGGCGCTATCCCCCGATCATTGGCGTCCTCGACTCGGCTGCCGTAGGCCAGCGTCCACAGCGTCGCCACGGACAGTATCAGCCAGTGTCTGGACACCCTCTCAGGGTCTTCACGCCTGGTCTTGTCCCACCTAAAACCCACAGACTTCAGCGCTCTGAAGCCCATCTCTATCCAGAACCGAAGTCCGTACCAGCACACCCCCGCGCTGGCAACCGAAAGGTCGGTCATCACTATCCACGGTTCTGTCTGCCGTTTGTCCCAGACCACTATCATCGTCCCTCGACGCCGCTTGCCGGGCGCTCTGAACGCGGTTCCCGCGCCAACGTAGGCGTAGCCGGGCCCAGGAACCAACATCCTCGCCTGAACACGGGTTCCTTCGTCAGGACAGAACACCGTGTTGATGGACTGGCGAACGTAGGGATGCAAGCCCAAAGAGACTATCCGATTCCACAGTCTCGGGCTTCTCAGCCCTCTATCGCACATCACCACCACAGTCATCTCTTTGGGAACCGCCTCAGAGACCGCGCTGAGCGTCTCCGTTATCGGCTCCACCCATTCGCCGGGCTTGTTGGCGGCCATCACGCGCCAGGCGACGGGGATCGCGCTGCCGCGATAGACCACGCTTATCACCAGCGCGCTGAGTTTGTCTCCCTTCATCGTCGGGTCTATGGCCAGAGCCAGCGTGTCCGAACGCCACAACGACAGAACCCATCTCATAAGTGGCGCGAAACACGCGCTCACCTCCACCTGTGTCATACATGGATTGGAGCGGTCCGCTCCGTCGTACAGCCACTCTCTGAGATACTGGCGCATCGTGTTGAAGCTCGCCACGAACGAGAGCGCCGTCGCCACCGCGTTCTGACAGCCGCTGCCCGCCAGTATCGCGCCGCATACCCACAGAGCCAGTCCCTTCCGCTGGGACTCTCTGAGGTGAGGCATATGCTGTTGTATGGTCTGGCTCATCTGGTAACATTCGGTTGGGAGGCGCATGGCGATCTGTGGCAACCTTTCTGTTTGGTACCAAAAAGATGCCACAAGACCATGCGCTTTCCAAGTTCTTATACCTCTTTCGTACTTTGCCTACCCCTGTCAGCCCTTGATGGGGGAAGGTTAGGATGGGGGTGATTAGGTTCGATCCCTGCCATTGCGGGATAATAGACGAGGCTTATGAAATTTTCTCACAATGAACAAGGAGACAAACATGGAAGTGCAGGAAATCGCGGACATTCTCGCGTCAAGAAGCCAGACCGTATCCGTCGCCGAAGCCGACACCTGCGGCCTCGTCGGATACCTGTTCAGCACAGTCCCGGGCAGTTCCAGGTGGTTCCCGGGCGGCGTCATAGCCTACACCGGCGGACTGAAACAGAAGATTCTGGGAGTGTCGGACGAACTCTACGAGAGCAAAGGCACTGTCAGCCCGGAGATGGCGGTAGCTATGGCGGTCGGGGCGCGAGACCTGACCGGGACGGACTACGCCGTATCCGTGACCGGAATCGCGGGGCCAACGGGCGGACGCTCCGGCCTGCCCATCGGCACCTTCTACATCGGCGTCGCCGGGCCGGACGGCCTTGAGGTGGCTGAGCGCATCCATACCGACACCGGCGACCGCGACGGCAACAAGCGCCAGGCCGCCCAGGCGGTCATTGACCTTCTCGGAAAGCAACTCGGCGGGGAATAAGCCGCTGGGCAGGTACGGGTATATGCAGGGGCGGCCACAAGGGACGCCCCTGCCGGTGGTTAAATACGCTACCCACGCCGATACGCCTACTATCTAGGCGCCTGCGGAGGAACGGGGTTGATGAGGTCGGCCCCCAGCGATATGGGAATCAGCCGGTCGAGCTCGTCCAGCGTCCAGCGTCCGTCCTTGTGGATGCTGTTTGTCACGTGGCGCGGCGAGTAGAGCGTCGCCTGCCAGCCGCTGACGCCCACCACCTGGCCTGTAATATCGCCCGCCGCTTCCGAGCACAGATACACCGTCTTCGGAGCGTTGTTCGCCGGATCGCGCGATTCGGGCGGAGCGGTCGGAATCTCGTCTTCTGAAGTCTCCCCCGCCTGCATCTGCGCCCTCTGCTGCTGACGAAGCTGCGTCGTGCTTTCGGGTATGGACGCGGTCATGCGAGTCGCGCCGCCCGGATACACCGCGTTCGCCGTTATCCCGTATGGAGCGAGATCCTTGGACAGCGCGCGCGCGAACCCGACCATGCCCTCTTTCGCCGCGGCGTAGTTCGCCTGCCCGGACGCTCCAAGCCCCGAGCCGGACGAGAACAGCACGATGCGCCCGTAGTTCTGGTTCATCATGTGCGGAACGCACTGGCGCACCATGTTGAACGCGCCGTACAGGTGGACCGACAGCACGCCGTCCCATTCCGTCTCGGTCATGTTGAACACCATGCGGTCGCGCAGTATGCCCGCTACGTGGCACAGCGCGTCAACGCGCCCGAAATTGTCAATCGCCGACTGCACTACCTGTCCCGCCGATTCGTACTCCGCCACCGAGTCGAAGTTCGCTATCGCCGACCCGCCCGCGTCGCGTATCTCCTGGACGACGATTTCCGCCGGAGCGCTCGCCTCCCCCATTCCGTCCAGCGACGCTCCAATGTCGTTCACCACCACCGACGCGCCGTCCGCGGCCATCCACTTGGCTACGTCCGCGCCGATTCCGCGCCCGGCGCCCGTTACGATTACTACTCTTCCTTCAAGTCTGTTGCCCATGTTGTTACCTCGCGTAAGTTGAAAGTCCTCAGTTTACAATTATCGGTGACTGTCGGTTCTCTACCTGACACTGAAAACTGATTGCTGACCACTGAAAACTAACTAAAACCCCGTCCCTATCATCTTCGGGAACAGGACGTCCATCTCTTCCATCGTGAAGTTGCCCCACTTCTGCACCGCGCGCTCCACTCTCGGATTGGAGTAGAGATAGATGCTGCCTCCGCGAACGCCGAACACGTTGCAGTTGATGTTCGGAGAGGCGTATGTGCAGAGATACACCGCCAGCGGAGCGATGTTCTCAGGGTCGTCCGGCCAGCCCGCGCCTTCCCATCCCACGTCCTCGGGGCTGAATATGCCCGCGCGCTCGTCCCGCGTCGGCCCCTCCACGGACGCCACGCGGTAGGCGTCCACAGAGCCGGGGAACAGCCTGGTATCCACCATCGGAGAGATAGCGTTGCAGGTGACGCCGTAGCGTCCCATGTCGCGCCCCACTGTGCGAGTGAGACCGATGATAGCCTCCGACGCGGCGGCGTAGTTCGAGCGTCCGACGTCGCCCAGGCCCGCGTCCGACGTCATGTTCACGATGCGCCCGCTTCGCTGCTGCCTGAACACGATGCACGCGAACTTGGTAGCCGTGAACACCGACTTCGCGTTGTTCACCACAACCCTGTCCCAGTCCTCCGGCGTCATCTGCCAGATCATCCTGTCGCGCAGCGAACCGGCGCAGTTGACCAGAGCGTCCACCTGTCCATAGGCGTCAACAGCCTGCTGGATAACGGCCTCGCCGCCCTCCATCAGCGCCATATTGTCGTAGTTGGCCACGGCCTCGCCGCCGCGAGCCTTTATCTCCTCCACTACGCCGTCCGCCGGAGCCTGTGAACTACCCGATCCGTCCACCTCGCAGCCCAGATCGTTCACCACGACCTTCGCCCCCTCTTCCGCCATCAATAGCGCGACCCCGCGGCCCACGCCGCGCCCCGCGCCCGTTACCACTGCAACCTTGCCCTCAAAACGGTTGCCCATACATCACCTCCAGTGATTGTTGTCTCGATTACAGCCACGCCATCAATGGCGGGCGTCATTCCAATTGCAACGCACACTAATATACTGTATGCGCCAAGCTAATGAAAGTTGCCGATTCCCTCTATACTCTGACCGACCAATTGTGCTAAAATGTCCGAACGATAAACAAGCCTAACCTCATTAGACATAAGTCAGGACTTATATATAAGCCTCCCGGGGCGGAAGGAAATTTTTCCCCGTAGCTAATGCAGGTGAAATACAGGTCAATGCTGGTGACTTTTTCACCTGTTGCCCACCACTTAAGCCACCAGAACCCACCTGCTAGACTATAAACAGGGACATATAAGACAACGGAGAATCCGAATATGAACACCTTTAGCACGGTAGAAGAGTTGCTCCAGATACTGGACGACAATCCTGAACTTCTGGAAGCGCTCCGCTCGCGCATCTTGACTCAGGAGCTTCTGAACCTGCCCCAGGCTCACGCCGAGTTCGTAGCCGAGATGCGCGGCTTCGTAGCGGAAATGCGAGACTTCGTGGCCGCCACCAACAGGAATTTTCAGAGACTCAACACCCCTGAGTTCCTGAATCTGCCCACCGCTCACGCCAGCCTTGCAGAGGAAGTGCGAGACTTCGTGGCCGCCACCAACAGGAATTTTCAGAGACTCAACAACGACTTCGGAAACTTCAGGGGCGCCTACGCCGAGACTGCCGTCGAGAAGAACTTCGTCATCATCGTCATGGACCTCAGCGAAGTGGAAAGGCTGAATCTGGACGAGTTGAGCGCGAGGATCGTCACCCAGCGCGACCTGGTGGCCATGGCCCGCCGCTCCGGCGACACCTCCGACCTCAGCCGAGGCCAACTGCGGAGTTTCTACCAGTCCGACCTCGTTATCGAGGCGCCGGACGCGGACGGGGAAACCCACTACATCGCGGTCGAGGCGTCCTACACCTGCAACGGCCGGGACACCGCCAGGGCCATATCCCACGCTCGCCTGCTCAAGAGATTCACCGGACAGCCCGCTCACCCCGTCATAGCCGGCGTCCGCGGGGACAGGGATATACAGCCTAAGATAAACGCGGGGGAAGTATTCTGGCACCAGATAGAAGAAGACCAGTTGAAGCCTTAACTTCGCGGTCAGGCTATGGATTCCCGCTTTCACGGGAATCACGATGTATCCATTCGACATTCACGCCACTAGCGATTATATTTCGGAATAGAAACGGGGTCATCTTAAGGAGATGCGCTCGCATGGCAACAGAAAGACAGATGATTGAAGTCGGACTCAGCGTTCCGTCCTCAAGTCCCAAAGAAGAATCCCTTCCGGCGATTCGACGGGCGATTGCCGCTTTGTCCGAGGATGACTATCGCGAACTGAAGGCATGGCTGGTCGAACACGACTGGGACAGGTGGGACAAGCAAATCGAAAGGGATTCGGAGAGCGGCGCGCTGGACTTCCTCGCCGATGAAGTCCGTGAAGACAAACAGAACGGTCTGTTGGAAGAACTCTAGTGCATCGAGCGAATCCTCGCTTCTGGA
The DNA here is from genome assembly GCA_963668275.2 of Dehalococcoidia bacterium. Lineage (GTDB taxonomy): Bacteria > Chloroflexota > Dehalococcoidia > Lucifugimonadales > UBA1123 > VXRN01. Next base: position 3,162,537 of record OY764155.1, on the reverse strand, counting down.
GACATTTCAACCGTCTCTCTGAGTCCGCGCAAGAAGTCGCAAGAGAGAATTTCGAGTTGCTCAAATCGAATCCGAGACACCCGTCCTTACGTTTCCGCAAAGTTGGCAGATATTGGTCGGTTCGAGTGGGAAGCGGGCGCAGAGCCTTAGCGGAAGAAGACGGTAATGACTTCGTATGGTTTTGGATAGGCGGACATGATGAATACGAGAGACTCATCAGATCTTGACCAGTGCCATCCGATTCCCAACCTCGGTGCCCGGTAAATCCTGATTCAGCCTTCCTTCCCCGTTACCTGTGCTACCATAATATAGTAGAGGAACCCCAATAACAGAAGGAGGTCGCCATGTCTTTCCAGAAAATCAGCGCGTTCGTGATTGCCATACTCGCGGTGGCTGTCATCGTTCTCGTGTTCATTGCTTACGCGCAACTGTCGGAGACACGGCAGTTGCGCGAAGACATGGCCTCCCTGCGACACGCGGCGGAAGCCGAGAACCAGGGCCTCCGCGACGAATTGGCTTCCCTCCGAACTGAAATCACCCAACTGGACTCAAGCGAGGATCTGGCCGCCATCCAGCAGTCAATCTCCAGGCTGAGGCTACAAAACCTGGGCGTCTGGGTGGACGACGAATCATTTGTTAGTCTGCAAATACCAAAGGCCGCCCGGCCCGGCCTATCGGTCTTCAATATGCCATCACCACAATCTAGTTCTGCTTGGTGGGAGATGTACCCGGACACAGTTCGTACCATTACGCGGAGCGACTACGGCGCTGAGTGGCCCTTCAAGACCGACGAGGCCATACTCGGATGCCATGGAGGTGAAACCATGGTAATTGTCGAAGACTACGAATTCATGGTTGACTCCGTTTCCCCATACTTACACGACTTTCTTACGGATATGTCGTTGGTCTCGGTGTTCGACCCCGCATCGCCCGAACTTGACACAGCGAGACAGCGGATGATCGAAGACGCGCAGAGCCTTTGCCATGGCAAGGTCGTCCGTTAGACTCACTCCGGCCCCCAGCATCCAACAACCCCCCCGGCTATGTCCCAGGGTGCTTTCCTGCCCTCGGCGTCCAGAACAATCACCCTGTTCAACTCCCCGGTAGGCAGTTCTGACCGTATCAACTGGTACCCCAGCCGCCCGCACACAAGAAGCGAACCGCCGTCCGGCGACCAGACCGGATGCGACTGCGCGTACTGGTCGAAGAACATGAAGTGGATAAGCTGCTCCTGGCTCGGAACGAAGTCCGCGAGATACGCCTTCTCCCCGCTGTCCACCTCCACCACACAGAACCTCAGCGAACCCTCCGCGCCGTCCGAAGGCGTCACATACGCCGCCCTCGACCCGTCCGGCGACCAGTAGAACGCGAGCGCCGGATCATCGCTTAGCTGCGTTTCCTCCCGCGTCTCATAGTCCACCAGCCACAGCCCCGAGTAGAACCCCGTGTTGCGAATCGTCTCCCTCGCCATGCCCAGTTGCGCGTGTCCCGGACGCCACGCCACCGCCGCCAGGCCATAGAACTCGCTCAGCATCCTCGCGGTGCTGTCTCTCAGATTTATCGCCACCAGCCGCTGCTTCCCATGCTCTCCGTCCAGGAAGAACGCGATTCCGTCCCCCTCGCGCCCCCAGGACGGCGCCATGTACTGCGTTCCCTTGCCCGGAAACTGCTGTGGCGAACCCTCTGCCGCCGCGTCTATCAGGTAGTGATCCAGAAACGAGTGCGTGTATATCTGGGACGAGTCCGGCGACCACGCGAAGTACATCGGCCCGCCGTCCTGAGCCACTCGCGGCGAGCTACGGCTGTCCCCATCCCACACGAACAGCGTCAGCCCCCTGCCCGTCTGCGCCACGAACGCCAGCCTCGACCCGTCCGGCGACCACGAGCAATAGTGCGGCGCCGCCCTGGCGATCTCCCCCGTTCCGGCTTCGTTGGAGTATATGAGTCCCGGCCCGGGATTCTCATACCCCGTGACATACACCCCCAGCGTCTCGCCATCCGCGTACCCCGAAAACGCGACCTTCTCCCCGTCCGGCGACCACGCCGGCCAGCTGCACCGCAGCCCCGGCACGCTCAGAGCCAAGTCATCGCCGTCCGCTCTCAGCGTATCGCGGACGCGCAGAACCCGGTCGTGGCCCACATACGCGACCCTCATCGCCCGAACCTCGGCGCGCTCAGCGCCCGTATCACGTCCGGGTCATACGGCAGGTCGGAGTCGGGATACTCCCACGAGTCCAGAGCGCCATTCGGCGCGCCTATGCTGTCAGAGATTCGCCGGTACGCTATCTCCGCCAGCTTCGGCAGCGAAAGCACGTCCTCCGCGTTGTATCGTATCAGCGTATCCAGCGCGCCCTGATTGCCGCGCGCCCACATACGCCACATCCTCACCGCGTCGTAGCCGTTCAGCGCCGAAAGCTCCGACGGGCGACCGACTCCCATCCGGTTCTCTATGGACTTCAGCCCGCCCTTCAACCCAAGCCGCCCCAAGACGTGCCTCAGATCAATGTGCGCCTTGTGCCTGAACACCGACCCGAAGTGATACTCCACAAAGGGCAGGTCGAACGACGCGCCGTTGTACGTGACGATGAGGTCGTACTTCTCCAGCGCCTCGCGCAGGTCCGACAGGTTCTGGTGGTAAACGAACGGGTGGTATCCCTCAGTGTCCAGTATCCCGACCAGCGTGATGATGGAGGACTGCGGCGACAGTCCCGTCGTCTCGATGTCCAGGAACGCCGCCGAACTTCGGAAGTCCGCGTACATTCTCCACGTCTCCCGTCGCGGGATGTTCTCCGAGAAGTAGCGCGCGTCCATGTCTCCAAGCCGCTCGGAGCACTTTTCCAGTATGGGACGCGCCACGACCTCCATAGATCGCGCCCTCCCCGGCAGGCTGCGCGCGCCCAGGAAGTCGCGCCATGTATGAACGCCGGAATCCCACAGTTCGCGCTCGGTCACCGAGCCTATTCCCGGAATGTGTATGAAGGTATTGTTCAGCAAAGTATGAAGCGGTCCGCGCCAGGGTCTTTCGATTATCAACTAATTACGTTCGTGGTGAGCTTGTCGAACCATGAACGGGCGGCCCTTCGACAAGCTCAGGGCGAACGACAGAAGCGGTATCGGGAAATAACCGAAAGCCCCTGCGGTCCGCGCGGAGAATACTTCTCAATGTAATAGGAAATAGGTTAGGGCAGACGCGATCCTATCCGAATAAGGGTGAAGGCTCAGCCTTCCCCTGATTCTACACCAAACCGACGCGACAGGCGCTAGTCCGCCGCCGCGTGGGAGTAGAACATCTCGCCCCGGTAGATGCGCCTGATAGTCGCGCCCTGCCAACTCGCCATCATCACCACGATGAACCCGACTCCGCCAAGAATCAGCAGGAACGACGCGCCCCCGCTGCTGCTCAGCATATCCCCGAACGCCGTGCCGCTGAACAGGTTCGCCGATGCCATCATCCCGCTGATTATGTCCGCGAACCAGCCGTTGACCAGGTTGGCCGAGGCCATCATCCCGCCGATGTGCACCGAGTACACCGCGCCCACCCTGCCCCGAACCCCGTCGTCGGTCACCGATTGGATCATCGTGTGCGTCAGCGTCATGAAGCCCGCCTGCGTCGCGCCCATGATGCCCGCCGCTATCAGCGCCGTCGGCATATTCACCGACATGGCCAGCACCGCCGGCGCCAAGCCGCTCAGAACCCCCAGGTTCAGGAACAGCTTCCCCTTGAGCGACTCGCTCGTGACCCCCGCCAGCAGCACTATCGAGACCATCGCGCCCGCGCCCACCGCCATCATCAGCAGGCTGAAGCCCGCGTCCTGCGCGTCCAGCCGCGTGTCCGACAGCACCGGCAGCAGCGACTCGAACGACATGGTAAGCCCGCAGTGGAACAGCGCCATTATGACCACCGCGCGCAGGATGGGCTGCCGATAGACGTACTTCAGCCCTTCCAGCAGGTTGCTTATGAAACTGCGGCGGGTATCCACGTTCCCCGTCGAGTAGGTCTTTATCCTGAGCGCTTGAATCAGGCTGAAGGCGTAGAAGGCCGAGCACAGGATGAACGCGCCTTCCACACCCATCAGGCCGAGCATGGGAACGATGGCCAGAGGCCCCACCAACCTCGATCCGTTCATCGTCGCCTGGTTGAGCGCGATCCCGTTGAGCAGCAGGTTGCGCGGCAACAGGTTCGGAATGAGCGCCTGTCCCGCCGGCATCTGCGCCGCGCGCGCCGACCCGTTCACGAACGACAGGAACAGCAGGAACAGCAGGCTCGACCGGATGCTCAACTGCCATATCTCTATCTCGATGGCGTCCAGCGTCTCGATGACGCCCAGCAACACCACAGCGGCCAGCGCGACGTTATGAACCAGGTTCACCGCGAACATAGACGCCATTATGTTGCGCCTGTTGAACCTGTCCGCCAGGTAGCCCGTGAACGGCGGAATCAGGACGCGCGGTATCATCGCCGCGAAGGTCACTATCCCCACCCACAGCGACTCGCCGCCCGTCAGGTCATAGACCAGCCAGCCCCGCGCCACTATCAGCGCCCACGCCGCCGCCCCCGACGACAGGCTCGCCGTCCAGAGCGTCACGTAGTCCGGGTAAGCCAGCGCCGCCGTATAGCGGTGGACGATAGAGGATACATGGGACCTTACGTCTCTTATCTGGGGCCTCCCTCTCGGCGGTCTGCGGACAGGAGCGAGAGACGGAAACCGCCCTCGCTCCCCCGCGGCTCTTCGTCTGGCGAGGTTACACCAAAACCCCGCGAATGCCAATCGGTAGCCTACGGAACTCAGGGTCTTTCGGTTATTTCCCGATACCGCTTCTGTCGTTCACCCTGAGCTTGTCGAAGGGCCGCCCGTTCATGGTTCGCCCTGAGCCTGTCGAAGGGTCGCCACGAACGTAATTGGCTGATAATCGAAAGACCCCGCTAGGCGCGGACGCTAACCTGAATCGGCCTGACGCCGTTCACCATGTATCCGAGCCGGTTCCAGTGCGTCTTCATCGGCTGAACGTTTCCGCAAGCGTCAATCGCGCGAGACATCAGCGTGTACTCGCCCTGCGCCGGAGGATTCCAGCAATAATGCCAGTGCTGCCATGCGTACCGCTCCGACGGGCCGACCACGTTGGCCCGCGTCCACGTCTCGCCGCCGTCGCAGCTTACGTCAACCGCGGCTATCCTCTCGCCCCCCGACCACGCGGTGCCCTTCACGCACACCTTGCCCATGCCGACCGCGTCACCTTCCGCCGGAGAGCCGATAACCGACTTGACGCCAATGCTGGTCAGCGGGACCGTCTCGCCCGTCTCGTCCTCGATGATGTATCGGTCCGTCTGGAAAAAGCCCTCGTAGTTGAAGTCCAGAACGGTAATCCGCTTCAGCCACTTGACCGAGGCCATACCGTACCAGCCCGGCACCATCAGCCTGAGCGGGTGGCCGTGCTCTTTGGGCAGAGCGCGACCGTTCATCTCATACACGAGCAATGTATCGGGGTGCATCGCTACGTCAATCGGCAGGCTCCGCATATACGGCATTTCGGGTTCGCCCGGAGCCGGAACGCCCGAATCGTGTCCCTCGAACAGTACCTCCCTCGCGCCGTCGCCTATTCCGGCGACCGCCAGCGCGTCTCTGAGGGGAACGCCTGCCCAGTAGGCCGTGCTAATCGCTCCGTCCTGGAATTGGTTGCCCGGCGTGGGCGGGTCGAGGTCGCTGCGGTTGTTGCCCGCGCACTCCATGGTGACGGGCAGCGTCACGCGTGGAAGTTTCTTCAATTCGTCGAGGGTTATGTGGGAGTCCTGCGACACCACTCCGTCAATGAGGAGTTTCCATCCGGAACATTTGATATCCGGAATGTCGAAGTGATTGCGGACGTAGAAGAGGGGATTGGGGGTGAGCCAGCTATCGAATGCGCGACGCGGGGCCTCGCCTATCATAGGCTCGTTTTCTATCGTTACCAATGCTTTGGGGTTGTCATCTGGCCGGATCTGTGCGACTTCCGTGGGTGCGCTCAGCCCAGCCCTGATACATGTGCAATTACACATTCTATTTCCTCCGCTGATTTGTACTATCCACCTTCCCAATATGGGGTCAGCCTACTCTATCCCATCGAAAACAGGATTGCAAGCGATTTAGCAGGCGTCCAGGGCCTTTTGATTATTCGTCTCAGGGGTCGCGACTCGCCTCTTCCCGTAGGGGCAACCCTTGTGGTTGCCCTTTAGTCGCGCCGCCATTTTGGATAACCGAAAGACCCTGGTCGGCGTCAACCGGCCCTCATCAGTGTGCCGGACTCCAGGAGATGATCGCCTGCCGCCACGGGTTCACGCCCCTGACGGTCAGACCCTTGCCGGACTCTTCCAGCAATTCATCCGCCGCCGCGCGCAGCCTTTCGTCCGCGTCGCCGCCTTCCTCCACAGCCAACATTCGTCGAAGTTTCTCCAGCGCCGAGCCGCGATCCGCGTCCAATACTGGAATCTCAGGACTGAGCATCCTCACGTCGGGGAATATATCCATCGCCCACAGAAGGTTCAGCAATTTCGGGACGCCCGGCAGAGGCGTGGGCGCCCTGCCGTACACCCGCTCGTAGAACGGAACCGTCATCGCGCCCGGCGTCTCCACCATCTCCAGGATCGCCACCCGTTCCCTCGCGCGCTCCTCCATCTTCCTGACGAACGGCTCGGCTTCCAGAACATGATGCAATACCAGCGAGGAGAAGGTTACGTCCGCCCGGGGAACTTCCGCGTCCTCCCACCGCTCATGGACGACAGACACGTTGGCAAAACCGAATTCCGCCACGCGGCTCCTCAGCAGATCCAAAGACTCCGCGGAGGGATCAACCACTGTCACGCCCTTGGCGCGCGTCGCCAGGGGCAGCGCGAATCGGCCCGCGCCGCCGCCAACGTCCAGCACCTCCGCGCCTTCTTCTACTATTTCATAGAGCGCGTTGAGCGCGGGATCGGCGGCGCGGTGCGGATCCTGCGGTTCGGAGGCAAACACAGGTCGTCTGCGGCCATGCTCCTGGCCTCCCCCGCGTATCTCCTCCATATCTCGGTCAAACGCCAATACCTGCTCGCGCCAGGCTTCAATCGCTGAGTTCATAGTCATCACCTCTCATAAATGATATAACATATCAATAATATCCTCAATGGGAAAATATATTATCCCCAGGGCAATCGCATCTAGACGGCACTTATGTTCGCAAGCAGGTAAATCTTGAGCAGAAACCTCTCATAGATGTCATTGCGCGGTTTCAGAATTTCTGAATAGCGATCATGGGTTCGGCCATTGTGGTAGTTTCGGGGTTTCATGGAGCGAAAACACCCCTGAAAAAGCCCGAAAATTAAGATGCGATTGCCCTGGTTCACCGGTAGGGTAGCGTTTCCTTTTAGGTGGTTGAGGTCAGCAGTCCGCGCCTCTGAAGCAGGACCAACAGGTTGTGCGGATTCCACCAGGTTCCCATTCGCTCCCGACGCCGAAGTTCACGATTCAACCTCTCAAGCAGAGAGGTGGTCTTGTAACGCGACTGCCCGCTCACAAGGTGCGCCAGCCCCTTGTTCAACGCCTTCTCGCACCAGTATCCGGCTTCGCCCCCGCTCAGATACACAGCGCGCTCGGCGTGTATCCGGGCCTGAGCCACGCTCTCAGACCTCAACAGTTTCAGCGCTTCTGAGAACCCGGCGTCCCCTATGTTCCTGAGATACTCTCTGAGCAGATGGAACTGACACAACTGATGGTTGGCCTCATTGCCATAGGTCATCTCTATCGCCGACGCTATCGCAAGGTCTCCGTCGCTCACTATGCGCCGAGGCGAGCGCGCTCCACTCAATGTACGCCGCGTCCACAGCCTCACGCCAACTACCGAACGTCGCCATCGCGCCGCCCCTCTCGTCGCGGATCACCTTCATCTCCACAGGACCCTCAGCCGTTCGCGTCCACAACCCGTCCATCTCTAACACCTGTCCGCTCAGCCTATCCTCTCTGAGTCGCTCACCCCTTATCCACTTGCTCAGCGTACTCTTTGAGAACCCGAACAGCTTTCCCACCTGCGCGTAGCTCAGACCCATCGCCGCAAGAGCTATCGCTTTCTCTCTGGTTTTTTTGAGTGCCGGTTCCGCTTCTCGTCTCCCAAAAGCTCCATCCCGCTTCTCATCCGACCACACTCTGAGCATCGGAACTTCGGAATCGAAAGCCTCAGTTCGCCGTCCTTTGTGATGATCGAGCGCGGGTAGCTCTGGTGTTTGCTCATCGCAAGGTCGCACTCAGCGCGCATAGGCTTGTATGCGTCCAGAGCCTCTTGAACTCTGTCCTGCATATATTGGGCTATCGTCCGGTCTCTCTGTTCTTCCAACTCATATAGCAGGCCCGCCATCTCATTGCCTCCGAGTGGTGTCTCTGACCATATCTTATACCATTTCATCTTGATGATGCCGCGTAGTCTTCAGACAGTCCTTGAACGTTTTGTCTGATCCACTCCCAACTCACCAGCGACTTCACCCGCTCAGGGTCGGACTCCAGCCTGCTCAGACACTCGTCCACCGCGGCCATCTTCTCCTCAACACTCCCGTACACCCTGCCTTCCACCCACCTGCGCGCCTCCTCGAATACCCGCTCGGCTGGATTCAACTCAGGACTATACGGCGGTTGAACTATCGTCTTCACTCCCGCTACGCTCCCCACCAACTCGCTGCGATGACTCCGCGCTCCGTCCCACACCAGCGCTCTTACCTGTGTGTATCGTCTCATTCCCAGGACCGCTCGCGCCACCGTCTCAGACTTCATAGAGTCCATCCACGTCCACTCCAGCTTCCCGCGCACAAAGTCCACCACCAGGAACAGATACTTCCACTCATACACCAACTGAAGGCTCTGAACCACCTTCAGCCCACGCGCTCCCCACACCCTGCGAACCATCCCGCGAAGCCCCACTCTCATCTCATCGGCGAAACCGATCAGCGCTCCCGGCTTTACTCCCGCTCTCCTCAGCGAACGACCGAGTCCCCCTTTTTCCACGACTCCTGTTCTCTCACATCAGCCTTCTCGTGTCGACTCCTCGGAACCTTCGGAGAACATCCCAACCGCTCCAGCACGCTATATACGCTGTTTCCCTTATACCTCACTCCGTACTCTGACTCGATCCAGTCCGCTATCTCACCGGCAGTCCTGAATCGCCCGCTACCAACCTCATCGACCAGTCCCCTCTCCTGCGCCTCGCTCAGAAACCTGGGCTGGCCCACTCCTCCCATCCTGCGGGACACCACCTCGTCCAAACCTCCGTCCCTGTACCACTCAATCCATCTCTGGGCGCTGCGGTAGTGAGCGCCAACGGCCTCTGACGCCGCTTTGATCTGCCAACCGCTACGTACAAGCCACAGCAGGTGAACCCGTGTCCGAATGTTAATGTCTGTCTGCGACTGGTATGCCTCTTTCAGCGCCTCTGGGGTATCGTTCTTGTTCCAATCTATCTCGAGCGGTCTTCCGATCATCTGATGCCCTCCTACGCCTGGGTTGGAGTGAGCATAGATCAAATTTCGTGCCTCGACCAGCCCCTTCATGCTGATATCAGACCGAAATGGTATTATAACCCAACCACCTGAAAGGAAACGCTACCAGTCTATCGCGCCCGCGCTCGGTGTGGAACAACGTCCCTGTGTCAGCCTGACTCGCTCGCGCAACGCTTCGTTCATGTCCTCCCACACACCTTCTATTCGCCATACTCTGAAATAGTGATAGACTGTCTTGCACCGAGGAAGGTCATGGGGAAGCATCCGCCACGGTATCGCTCCTCTGAGAACGTAGAAGATGGCGTTGACGATCTCGCGCATATCCACTGAGCGCGGTCGTCCGACCGCTCCGGCTTCAGGAATCAGTGGCTCGAGGATATCCCATTCGGTGTCTGTCAGGTCTGTAGGATACGATTTACGCTTCATAATGAGATGATTTTAACACTTCTCAGACACCCTCTAACTCTTGGAGGATATGAAATAACAGATCCTGATACGGATGAAATCTTGGGTTCACTGGACAAGCCCAAAGTAAGGGTGAGAGTAGTGTCGGTGCAGGATAGGTTATCCGTCGCTACCACATATAGAAAGATGCGCGAAAACATAGGAGGCGCGGGTAGTTTCATTGAAGCATACAGCCGTATGTTGGCCCCTCCGAAACGGGTTGCCGAGTATGAAACCTTGAAAACAGCCGATCCTGCGTGGCAAGGCTTATTGGACGAAGACAGCTACATTTCCAGAGGCGACCCGGTAGTTCAAGTATTTGGCGACGATGAGAATTCAGCGTGAGGAATTGGACGCTCTCGCCTTGTCCAAAGAGATTTGCTCAGCAATAAGCGCAGTTGAGCTGGGCGTAGTAGTGAAATGATCACAGGTCGCCTATATACCGACAAACAAAAACGCCCCCTCCGTCTCCGAAGGGGGCGTCCCGATTAGACTAAGCCAATTCCCGCGCTACGCTGCCTTTCCCTTCGTCGCGTACTCAAGCAGCGACGACAGCCGATCCGGGTCCGCTACGTCCTGCATATGGCCGCACTGGAGACACTCCTTGTAAGCGCCGTACATATCGCGGTTGGTGTGCATATCACCCTTGCACCTGGGGCAGGCTTTCAATTCCAGCATCTCTACCCTCCTTGTCTGGGTCCCTGTCCGACTTTCGAGTTTCCCCTCGTTTCACCCGCTCCGATACGGGTAAAATGAACAGGGCTTGGAACCAATAAGATATTCGTGATTGGCTAATGTGATTGATGTGTATTATATCCCTTGACACATATCGTGTCAAGTATTACCATTGTCTTGTAGTGGCTTGATGGTTGAGAGCCTCCGCGCCGACCATCACCCTATATAACGACACGACCCGAGAATAGTTAGCGCGATCCGGCGACTTTCGCGCCCCAGACCTGGGAGTTCTATATGGCTATGAAGCAAGGCGTTTACGTAATAAGCGTGGCCGCGCGTCTTCTGGACATGCACCCGCAGACTTTACGAAAATATGAGAGGGTGGGCCTCATCATGCCCTCCCGCACCAGGGGTATGTCGCGGCTCTACTCCGAGGAGGACATAGCTCGGCTCAAGCTGATAAAGCATCTGGTCGAGGACCTCGGACTCAACCACGCCGGCGTCCACCTGGCCATGGAGCTTTTCAGCCGCATGATACGGATGCGCCGACAGCTGGCCGAACTCGAGGGCCAGCCTCTCAGGGACGCCCTCAACGAGAGCCTGGACGAGGCGATGAAGATTCTCGCCGGCTAACCCCGAAACCTGTAACTGGAGGACACGAGACTTAATGACCGAAGACAGACAACCCGATATGCAGAACATCGAAGACCAGTTCGAGGAAAGCGCCGGCGACGCCTCCGACCTGCAAGAACGGCTGGAAGAGGCCGAGCGCGAGCGCGACCAGTTCAGGAACTTGGCGCTGCGCTACAAGGCCGACCTCGAAAACTACAAGAAGCGCGCCGCCAGAGAACTGGACGAGACCCGCGAGCGCGCCAACGCCCAGCTTCTTCTCAAGCTGATTAGCGTCGCCGACGACTTCAACCGCGCCCTCGACTACATCCCCGAAGAGGACTCCGACGCGGGCTGGGCAGAGGGCCTGCGACTCACGCAGCGCGGTATCGAGAACGCCATGCAGACCGAGGGCCTCACCCGAATCGAGGCCGCCATCGGCCAGCCCTTCGACGTGTACGAACACGAAGCCGTGTTCTTCGAGCCGACCGACGAAGTTGACGAGGGAACCGTCGTCCGCGTCGTGCGAAACGGATACAGACTCAAGAACCGCGTGCTTCGCGCCGCGCAGGTCAGCGTCGCGCAGGCCGTACAGCCACGCCAAGACCCAGAACCCGAAACTCACAACCAGGAGGCTCAATAGATGCCCAACATACTTGGAATAGACCTCGGCACCACCAACTCGTGCATGGCTGTCATAGAGGGCGGCGAACCCCGCGTCATAGAAAACGCCGAGGGCGGACGCACTACCCCCTCCATGGTCGCCATAAACCCGCGCTCCAGCGAACGCTACGTCGGCACCACCGCCAAGCGACAGGCCGTCACCAACCCCGAAAACACCGTCTTCTCCATCAAGCGCTTCATGGGACGCCGCTACGACGACACCAGCGTCCGCAAGGACGTTGACCTCATACCCTACAAGCTCGTCAGAAACGCCAACGGCGACGCCTACGTCGAGATGGCCGGGCAGAACCACGCGCCCCCCGAAGTGTCCGCCATGGTTCTGCAGAAGATGAAGCAGGACGCCGAAGCCAAGCTCGGCGAACCCATCACCCAGGCCGTCATCACCGTACCCGCCTACTTCGACGACAGCCAGCGCAACGCCACCAAGGACGCCGGACGCATCGCCGGCCTCGAGGTGCTGCGAATCATCAACGAACCCACAGCCGCCTCGCTCGCCTACGGCCTCGAAAAGAAGACCGACGAGACCATCGCAGTGTACGACCTCGGCGGCGGCACATTCGACATAACCGTCCTCCAGATAGGCGACGGCGTGTTTGAGGTCATGGCCACCAACGGCGACACCCACCTGGGCGGCGACGACTTCGACCAGCGCATCATTGACTGGATAGCCGACGAGTTCCGACGCGAGCAGGGCATTGACCTCAAGCAGGACCGCATGGCCCTCCAGCGTCTGCGCGAGGCCGCCGAGGGCGCGAAGATAGAACTCTCCACCCTCATGCAGACCGAGATAAACCTGCCCTTCATCACCGCCGACGCATCCGGCCCCAAGCACCTCGCCATGAGCCTCAGCCGCTCCAGGCTGGAACAGCTTGTGGGCGACCTCGTGCAGCGCACCGTCTCACCCTGCAAACAGGCCATGGAAGACGCCGGGGTGTCCGCGTCGCAGATAGACGAGATAGTTCTGGTCGGCGGCATGACCCGTATGCCCGCCGTGCGCGAGGCCGTCATCAGCCTGTTCGGCAAAGAACCCCACCAGGGCGTCAATCCCGACGAGGTGGTCGCCATAGGCGCGGCCATCCAGGCCGGCGTCCTTCAGGGCGACGTCCACGACATCCTGTTGCTCGACGTGACCCCGCTCACGCTCGGCATCGAGACACTCGGCGGCGTGACCACCAGCCTCATCAGCCGCAACACCACCATCCCGACCTCCAAGAGCGAGACCTTCACCACCGCCTCCGACAACCAGACCAACGTCGAGGTACACGTTGTGCAGGGCGAGCGCACCATGGCCGCCGAGAACAAGTCCATCGGCAAATTCATGCTCGACGGCATCCTGCCCGCCCCGCGCGGTATGCCCCAGATAGAAGTCACCTTCGATATAGACGCCAACGGCATCCTCAACGTCTCCGCCAAGGACAAGGGCACCGGCAGAGAGCAGAGCATAGTCATAACCGCAAGCTCCGGCCTCTCCCAGGAAGAAATCGAGCAGATGGTCACCGACGCGGATAGGTTCGCCGAGGAAGACGAGCGCAAGCGCCAGGAAATCCAGACGCGCAACAACGCCGAAAACGCCGCCTACGCCGCCGAAAAGATGCTCCAGGACAACGCCGAAACCATCCCCGCCGACCTGAAGAGCGAAGTCGAGGGCAAAATCGCCGCCCTCCGCTCCGCCCTCCAGAACGACGACACCGCCCGCGTAGAAACCACCTTAAACGACCTCCAGGAATCATTGCAAAAAGTAGGCCAGGCCGTCTACTCCCAAGCCGGAGCCGCCGCAGGCCCTGGCCCCGGCGATATGCCGCCACCGCCTCCCGGCGCTGACGGCCCCGCTGACGGCGGCCCGGGGGACGATGACACGGTGGAAGGGAAGTTCCGCGAGGTTTAATCGACAACTTCTGATAGAATGTGATAGTGGGGCATCTGTTTCATCGAATGCCCCACTACACTAGACACTTTCAGCACAGTACGGAAAGAAACCGCCATGCAATCAAGGATGATTACTCCTGAGAACATAAATAGTCCTCAAGGGTATAAAAAGCTATATAATTTCCACAAATATTGGGGTAAGAAGCCGCATGAGCCACTTGCATTCGCAATAGAACAACTGACCGATGAAGGCGATATAGTTTTAGATCCGTTTGTAGGCTCCGGCACAACGGCTCGTGAGTCTCTGATTCGCAACCGGCGATTTATCGGATTTGACATCAACCCTATTGCAATAGAACTGACTAAGATGATCGTATCACCTCCAAGTTACTTTAAGGTATATGAGTCATTCAACATAATCAAAAATACAGTGAAGGATGAGATTAACTCTTCATACCGGCTTCAAGATGGACGTATCGCTTCACACTACCTTTGGGCTGACCGCGCATTAGAACAAGTATGGCTACGAGGTGGTAGAGGGCGCGCGCGTGAGGAGTTAAGTCCATCCTCGGAGGATATAGCGCTTTTCAGGAAGTATGACTCATACCAATCAAAGCATATTCGTAGTCCACGGTTTTTCTCTAACAGCAGAATCAACACTCACTCTGATCTATCTACTTCTGATATATTGACGGGACGCGCCCAATATAACATTGACCTCCTAATAGACTGCATAGAGGATTTGCCGCCAGATGTACGCAATTCAATGAAACTATGTCTGACGTCCGCTTCAGGCCAGATGAGCAAGATGGTATTCGCTATAACTGGTCGTGGAAAAACAACTGGAAAACGGTCAACAAGAACTGAAGTCGGTAGCTGGGTGATTGGCTATTGGCGACCTAATCTCCACTTTGAAGTCAACGTATGGAACTGTTTCGAAAGACGTATATCCATGCTCTTAAATGCATTAAAACCTGGTGATCCTCTTCAAGGTTTGCGTTTAAGCGATTCAATGGAGAATTTTTTTGAACAGGAAATGGAATGTTACATTTCCGGCGAACCATGCCAGACAGGAATCACAAATATAAAAGAGAAATCAGTGAGTCTTATTCTGACAGATCCTCCACATAGTGACCGTATTCCGTACCTCGAACTAAGTGAATTATGGAACAGCATCTTGAATACAGAAGTCTCCTTCGATTCTGAAATCGTTGTCTCTAATGCTAAGGAGCGGGGAAAGACTCTAAGCACATACAATAATGATATGTACGACGTGATTAAAACATCTTCTCACATCATGCGAGATGATGCTTTTCTTCTAATGTTGTACAACTCACGTGGTAAATCACCATGGACATTTATATCGCAGGTCATTGACTCTCCTTCTGAGTTACAATATCACGGTACATTCCCATGCTACTACTCAGCTCTTTCAGTAGTTCAGGACAATCGAAGGGGGAGCCTTAAAGATGATGCGATACTAGTATTCGGAAAACCTCAAGTTGATAGCTCAAAATTAGACAAGCTGGCGACCATTCCTGCTTGGTCCCCAGAAATCCCTATAAAGTGAGGAACGCATAATGGATTTTGATACTGCCGATACCCTTTTCCGAAATGACCGCATCAATGAACTTGCAAATTCTTCTCAAGGGCAACGCTTTCTCAAATTGCGTTCCTTGTCTCGTAGAGAAAACCTTGACCGGCTGTTTGAAGTGGCTTCGATTGCCCCTACTGACAGCAGGGTTGCAGATATGTTGAGAGAGGCATTTGATAGAAGAACTATAGATGACCAAATTATTAGCCAGACAATTCGATCTATTTATGAACTAGAACGCGCTGAGCGACGAAACAATGAAGACGATCTCGTCAATCAATTATATAAATTACAGGTATTCGATTGGGGAGGTCTTCACCAAAACAGCTTGGAACGTACAATAGTTAATAACTATGTGAAGAGAATCCGAGACTACGACGAACTTTCAGATAAAGTTGATAATGAATTGCTGCACAGTATGCGCGGATATGTTCTGTGTTCCTGGTATAATCATTGGACGTCGATTATTATCGAAGATATATTTCGAGATCACCCCAAAGTGCTGCCTGCAGTTGGTTTGATCAAAAAGATTGATTTCTTTGTGAATGATATACCGTTCGATCTGAAAGTCACATATCTCCCTGAAGGATTTGTCAAAGTCCGTAGGCGTGAGCTAAATCTCCGACCAGAAATCACTCTTTTTAGGAGATGGGCGCGAAGTTACGACGTACCGTTCGACTCTCACTACTCCGAAGGCAGACTGCTTCCAGATTTATGGAACAAGGCAAGTGATCACCCATCCGAGTCCGGCCAAGAATTAGTCAGAGAGTCATTTGAAATTCGGCACAGGATTGTTCAGGACATCCAGGACGATCCTGCCGATTTGATCAGATGGCTTTATGAAAATCAAGGGACAGCGAGATTCGATGCTTCTAATAGATTGTTCCTAGTTTTGGTTGATACTACCAATTACTTTGAATCATGGAAATTAAAGCGTGCTAATGCGCTACTTAAAACTAATATCACAAGCTATTTGGATAGTACGCAGTCCGCACCTGGGAATGATGTAACTTTTGACTGGCAAGGTTCCACTCATACTGCATTATCTGATGCTGTTATAGTGACAAAACCAGTAATTGCTTAGTATGCTTGACAGTCATAATCTCTTGCTATATCCCGTAACCCACTATATCCCGCCCCTCCAACCCCTGAACCCTCCGGCTATTCGTCCCCCCACCCGTCAACCCCGCCAGCCGCTCCACCTGCTCCGCCGACATCACCTGCCATCTCACCCCCTCCGTGTACGGCGGAGTCGTCAGCGACCCCATATAAGTATAATACCCGCCACTCGCGGGCAGAAACCCCGACGCGGACAACCCTGACACTCGGATGCTCGGCTCTGCCGGGGCGCTGGGCGAAGGCAATGAGGCGAATACCTGATACGTCCTCCACGGATTGTCACGCTGTTGATGCACAGATGAAGATATGTTACTCTATCCCATCATGCGAACGACGATTTCCCTTGACGACAGGCTTGCCCAAAAAGTGCGCCGTGAGGCCGAAGCCCGCGGCCTCAGCATGAGTGCCTTCATAGCAAGGACTCTGGACGATGCGCTGAAGCGTCGCGAGACCACGGAGCCGCCCCCCTTCCGACTGATCACCGTGGACGGCGTCCGGGCCCGCCTAGGAGTCAATCTTGACCGGCCAAGAGCGTTCGACTCGCAAGAAGACGAAGCCCGATTCCCTGGACTCCGCTGGCAGCATCCACTGAGTCCAAACAGCCCGTAGCGCCTTTAACTATCTCCGCCTGAGTCTTAGATCCGGCGCGACTCATTGTAAAACTCGCCTTGTCAACGACAGTGGTACGCTATATCACCCAATACACCCTTATCTCCCGCCCCTCCACCCCCTGCACCTCCCGGCTATTCTCCCCCCCACCCGTCAGCCCCGCCAGCCGCTCCACCTGCTCCGCCGACACCTCCAACGACTCCGACATCACCTGCCACTTCACCCCCTCAGTATAAGGCGGCGTAGTCAGCGACCCCATATAAGCGTAATAGCCACAACCTGACGGCAGAAACCCCGACGCCGACATCCCCAAAGCAGCCACATCCCCTTCCCCCACTCCGGGCGCCGCCTCGATAACCGCCTCTATCGCCGCGTTCCGCTCTCCGAGACGATACAATATCCCCACCACCGCTATCTCCGATCCCCGCCTGTGTACCAGGTGCGTCTCCAACGCGAACCGCCGCCCGTCAACCGTATGCTCGCTCGGATTATGAAAATGCGCCTCCACCAGTTCGTAAAAATCATCCCCAAGCCGTATCCCCCCGCCACCCTCATACAGAACCTTCACAAACTCCCCCGTATTCGTCAGACATTTGGCATCGCCCCCATACTCAAAAGCCAACTCCGGCGCGCCGCCGGAGACATATCCGGTTATATCAACTGGCGACTGCCGCGCCCCGCCCTGCTTGTCTGTGCGGTCTGACATAATCCACCTCTGACACTCTATCTGTACATATCCTCTATGTCCCCTGTCGGAAATTCGTGCTTCGCTGCCTCAGCAATGGCCCGGAGCTTGCGTTCGATCCTGGCTGAATGTCCCTCTCTCACCCGGGGCCTGGCTTCCGCCGCTTCAATCATATCCTCGACATAAGCTATCGCCGCGTCCTTCAACCCTGCCAGCGCCTCTTCCCGCGAGTACCCCCAAGCCGCGCATCCCGGCAGTTCTTCTATCCACGCGCTCCAGCGACCATCCTCATCCTGTTCCAGTTCAACTCTAGGCTTATTCATTCTAAACATTCCTATGTTCTGATATAAGGCTGCGACAACGAGTTAGAAAAGCTCGGCTAACGCCTGTCGAGGTTCAATCGCTCGAATCGGTGAATTCACAAAGTCCTGAATATTCCTGGTAACGACATACTCCGCGCCGCAGGCTTGGGCCGCCGCCACCTGCATCGCATCCTCGAAGTCCCGCATATTCAATTCTAATGCGTAACGTAGGTCTTCAGTAGTAGTTGTAGCAATATCCGCAAAGCTCAGTAAGCGCCTGATAAATCGGCGAGCAAGCTCATCGCTGCCATACCGATCAACGAGATAATACACATTGGACACAGTATGCCACGCGATGTAAACATACCCTTGTGTCTGCTCCACCCGTTCCAGAAACTCTTTTGACTCGACCGAATAAGGGTATCTGTCGAGAGCGTCATCAACGAGAACGTCCGAGTCTATCAGGATCACGGATTTTCCCTCTCAATTCTGAGATACTTCTGAATCAGGTACTGGGCCCTTGGGTCCGGATCATCTTCGTCGAGTGTGATGATGCCCGCGAACTCCTCTGCGAACGACTTCTCCCCCTTCTTCCACTTCCTGACTTTGTAATCCCTGACCGGCGTCGCGATCACCCTGTTATCCCCTTGAACGATAATGTCCACCTCCTCCACCCCCTCGATCAGCTTCTTGGGGATATGGATACCCTCTTCGGGAACCTTGAGTCTTACCCTTACGGCCTTGAAGTCAACATGAGCCTCCGCCGCCTTCCTCAGCGCCACCAGCGCCTCCCCCTGCGTATCCGCGCTCACCTCGCATCCGGGCAGAGTCTCGATCTTCGCCCTCCACCGCCCAGCCTCGGTCTGTTCCAACGTCGCCCTGTGAAGCGTTCTCATATCCTCAACCTCCCGTCTGGAAATTATACCAGCCTCAAGCGGTCATCCTGTCCTTGAACATTCATGCTAACTCGGTTACAATAACCCCACAGTCAAACCCAAAATCATAAATCTCAATATATGCTAACTCTGGCGGAAAAATTTTTTCGGCCATTTAGCTACAAATGCTGGTGGATACAGGTCGGATGCAGGTACCAGGCTTCACCAGCAGCCCCCTGCAAAGCCATCAGCAGCCCCCCAGCAGAGTGACCAGCACGATATAAACCGGAATATATCGCCTACCCGTCTCCCAGCCGTAGAACACGACTCAGCGACATCCGCCGGATGAACCAGATAACCCCTAGTATGATGACCGTAAAGATAGCCGCCATAGCCACGTAGGTCACCAAAAGATTCTGCCAACCCACCTCGATCACGAACGGCGGCAGCACCTGCGCCCCCCGGTCGTCATACCCCAGGAACGGCATGATGCTCGCCCCCAGCCGTCCGCCCATCCACGTCCCCAGCGCCATCCCAACCGCGATAACCAGCGCCTGCTCCACCCACATCAGCGACACCAACTGCCGCGTCGAAAAGCCCATCGTCCGCATCAGCGCGAACTGAAGCTCCCGGTTCCTGAACGAAATATAGGCGTGCACCAGGAATCCCAGGCTGCTCAGTATCAGGATAGCCCCGAACGCTATCAGCAGCAGCGCGCGCCACCCCGCCAGCACCAGGGGATCAATCTGAGCCTCCGCCAGATTCGCCTCCGTGTCTATCACCCTGCTCACCGGGAACGGCCTGTCCGACTCGAAGAACTCCACCAGGTCAGCGCGGTCCTCGCCCGTCAGGTCCGTGCTCAGCCACATCTCATTCGGAGTTATCTCCGACCGCGCCATACCCAGGTTCACGTATGTGACGACCGACTCCAGGTCGGCTATCAGGAACTTGTCGTTGTAGCCGTCCAGCGTCGGGAAGAACTCCACCGTGTCCGCCAGAACGACATTCAGCCGCCGCCCGTTCACCGACGCCAGGAACTCGTCGCCCGCCGAAAAGCCGAACTCCCGCGCCAGCGTCTCGCTCGCCACCACCGGAACAGGCTCCGCGCTGTCCCCCGCGAATATGCCCCGCGAGACGAACGCGCTCCCGCCCTGCCACGCGAACATCAGCGACCCGTCTCCGCGCGCCGACACCTCCGACCACCGCACCCTGTCCTTCGCCGTGTTCCCCGCCTCCCTCAGCGCGTGCCACCCGGCGACGTCCTTGAACTTGTCCACGGTCTGCGTCTCGCCGTTGGACATCCGTACCCGTACCGTGTCTATCAGGATCGAGCCGGGCGCGAGCGAACTCTCGAAGTCCGTCTCGCCCAATATGATGGATACCAGCGTGAAAGGCCGCCTCGGCAGCAGGCTGAACCTCACGTTTCGATTGTTGTCCCTGAGCTCCGCGTTGTACAGCCGCCATGTGCTGGATTTCAGAAGACCCAGCCCGTATGTGAAGTACCGCCCGTTCGCGTCCCGCACTCGGACACCCATTCCCACCGTCGGGTGCGGCCTGTCCGCCTTCACCAGTACCTGGACTGCGCTGGCGCGTTCCGGCAGCGTGATCCCAAGCGGTATCTCGTTCCCCTTCAGCTTCGCCATCACCTCCGGCAGCGGGTCTTCCGAGAAGTCCTCCCTGTACCACGCCACCTCGGACAGACGCTCCGGGTCCACGGCCAGCATATCGTAGGACGTATCCCCGAACCTGACGGACAGCACCGAGCCTCTTCCACGCAAGACTGGAGAAGCGCCCTCGACCTCTTTCATCCTGTCATACGGCTCGACAAACGGCTTCGTGATGCCCGTATTGTTCAGAGACACGTTCGCCAGCCGCATATCCGCGCCCGCCGAGTACAGCGCCCGCTCCGTGAAACTGCGCTGAAGCGTCCCACCGAAACTTGCCGCGAAAATCCCCAGTCCCGCCATCAGTATCAGCAAGAGCGCCAGCCGCGAGTAGTGAGTCGGATTCCGCGCCATCTGCCACAGCCCCAGCACCACGCCGGGCGGCAGACGCGGCGCCAGTACCCGGCTGGCAAGGCTCATCACCACCGGGAACAGCCTCAGCAGAACCATCGCCGCCGCTATCAGCGTTATCCCCGGCACCGCGAGCAGCAGTTGGTTGACCGCCACCTCTCCCAGAAGGTTCCGCGCCGCCAACGACCCCTGTTCCGTGAGCTGCCTGAACAATACGATTCCCAGGATAAGCAGCATCACGTCCAGGTAGTACCGCTGGAAGAACGACAGAGGCGACGGCCTTGCCGCCTCCTGCCTGTCCCTCGAAATCGAAGACCTCGACGACGCGAAGGCCGGTATCATCAGCGCGCCGAAACTCAGAAGCCCCCCAATCGCGCTCATTATGAACGCCCCCCGCGTCAGGTTGATCGAAAGACGCTCGCCCCCGCTCAGGTCCGAGAACGCCGGAGTGTAACCCAGCAGGCTAATCGCGAGACCCGCCAGGAACGGCGCGATAACGATGGCCAGGATGGCGATAGTCGCGCCCTCCAGAACGAACACCGTCAATACCTGTCGCTCGGTCGCCCCCCGCCCCTGGAGAAGGTGTATCTCGGTCCGGCGCTGCTCCGCCACAAGGGACGACAGCGTGACCACGTAGTAAAGCACCACCACCGCTATGAGAATCAGCACCACGAACATCTGGAGCTTGCTGAACAGCAGCCTCTGGTCGTAGTCTCTGAGCGCGTCGTCAAGGTCGGTGACCTGCCTGAACGACGTGAAAACGCTCCTCATGCTCCGCGTTATGCCGACCAGCGAGTGCATCGCGTCCGTCGCGTTGATAGAGGACAGCCTGTCCGGGTCCACCAACAGCAGCCAGCCGTATGTGCTGTCCATGTCCGGGAACGCCCTGCCCACGCCGCGCAGGAACGTCTCCTCCGACACCAGGAACGGCATCGTAACGAAGTTCCCGGACGTGAACGAGTGGAACGTCCTGTCGTTCAGCTCCCAGATAAGGTCGTCGGGATTGTCCCTGACGTACAGCCCTGTCACCGTGACCGACATATACGGCGTAGCGTCCTGCCAGTACGGCACCGCTGATAGCGTGTCGCCCACCTCCAGCCCGAAATCGAGCGCCGCCTCTTCCGGGACTATCGCCTCCATGCTGACAGGATCCCCCCGCAGAACGGCCTCAACCGGCGCGTCGCTCGGAACAGCCGCCGCCGTAGGCGCTTGGCGACCTCTCACGTCCGGGTCCAGCAGCGGCTCCGGCATCCGTCCGCCCGGCAGTATGGTGATCTTGTCCTCCACTCCGGGCAGGAACACGAAATAGCTCCGCGCGTTATCGTTCCCCGCCTCCGCCTCCTCTCCCGGAAGCGTGAGGAACATCGTCGCCGACCTGCCCCCGTGCAGCGAGTCTTCGATGAACCAGCCGGCGCTCCCGCTGTACGCGCCCTCCACGTAGTTGCGTACGAGCGAGTAGGAAGCGGGATTCGTGGGCCCCCTCGTCACCTTGGTGAAGATGTCCAGGTCAAGCGGCTCCCTGTCCGCGAGCGCGGCGTCCAGCGCGATGTCGCGCAGCGAGTCGAAGTAGATGACCGTCCCCGCCATGATAGCCGACGCCAGAACCACGCCCACGACCACCGAGGACAGCAGCCGCCAATTGGCCAGGCTGCGCTTCAGCACCATCGGCCACGCGGATAGTATTCTCAGGACATTACGAAGCATGGAATCTCACGCCTGCCAGTTTAGGCTTTCCACAAACCCCTGACAAGCGTTAGCCCACCCGGGACAATCTGCTACACTCCCCAAAATGACCTTGTGAACCGGGAGAGCGGCCCATGCCGATCTACTACCTCGACACCTCAGCATTGATGAAAAGATACTGGACTGAGCCCGGATCAGATGTAGTCGCAGAACTCTTTGAGGGTCTGGAGGACTCGGATGCGTTGGCAACATCTCAGTTGACGGTGTTGGAGATGAACTCTGCGCTGGCGCGCCTTTTGGAATCGCGCCAAATGGCTCAAAGAGAGTACCGAGGGATACTAGAGCGATTCACTCAGGACATAGATTACTATGGCTTCACAGTTATGTCCGTTCCGAATGAATTGTTCTCCACAGCGATAGGTATAGTCAGAGAATACTCCCTCCGTGCGCTGGATGCTTTGCACTTTGCCTCCGCAATCGCTAGCAGCGGACTATCGAGTGGCCAGAAACTCTATATGGTGAGCGCGGATCGCAAGATAGTCGAAGCGTGTGATAGGTACGGAATGCCTATACTCGATCCAATTGCGGACGACGCTTTCAGCCAGTTACGCTCGCTCCGATGAACTGGGTGCGGACTGGTCAGGATACGGTTTGCCCCTGATTTCATCTATCAAATCCGCCGTGGTGCGGTCGCCCAGCGCCTTATCCAGTATTGCCCTGACTTCC
Organism: Dehalococcoidia bacterium; assembly: GCA_963668275.2. GTDB lineage: Bacteria > Chloroflexota > Dehalococcoidia > Lucifugimonadales > UBA1123 > VXRN01. The sequence continues at coordinate 3,139,161 of OY764155.1, read as the reverse complement.
TCCAACGTGGGGACAGGCTCCGGGCTATTGCGGATTCGCTCGGCTTCCTTGCGGATAGCCTCTTCCATTTCCGGGCTGCTCAGTTCCTCCAGCCATTTCGGTCTCTTGTGATTCACCCTGGAAGGATGCAGATGTCTGTTGCCAACGGTCATGGTCTCGCCTTCCGTCCCACGCGCCATCGCGCCCGTCTATGATCCTGTCCCTCGCGCTCCGTACCATCTTCATTATCCGAAAGCCCGCTCAGCCCGTCAACCCGAAGGACAACCCCTGCGGTTGCCCTTTAGTAGCGGCGCCATATCGGATAACCGAAAGAACCTGCCCTTGATTAGTGGCGCTCTTTGACAAGTGGTTAACGACTGGTAAAATGCTCCCTATACACATTGCGGTTTAGTAACATAGCGATCTCTCAGGCCCCATGCGGACCGCGGCCGCGCCACGACGGCGCGCGCCGGGGTTTGATATATATGTACCAGGAACGCGCGTAGATGACATATCGGACATCGGCGACACCCGACTATACCATGGGATTCAGCGAGGAAGTTCTCGTATCTCCGAGGCGGCATCGAGTTGAGCGTGACTCTGCCTATATGCTTCCTTATCTCAGGCCGGGCCTTCGCGTGATGGACTTCGGTTGCGGGCCTGGCGCTATATCCGTGGGCTTGGCCAAGTACATAGACCCCGGCGAACTGCACGGCGTTGATATGCAGGAGTCCCAGGTCGAACTGGCGAGAAACGCGGCCAGGGCCAGTGGGCGCGACAACGCCATATTCCACGTCGCCGACGTCACCGACCTGCCCTTCGAGGATGGCTTCTTCGACATCGCGCACGGACACAACATTCTCATGCACGTCCCCGACACCGAGGCGGCGCTCGCCGAGATCAAGCGAGTCCTCAAGCCCGGAGGCGTCATTAGCTGCCGAGAGATGATAACTTCCTCTTGTTTCGCGCATCCGAACTTGGGCATTACCCAAAGACTATGGGAGATGTTCGAAGACCTTCTCGCCTCCAACGACGGACACCCCGACATGGGCAAGGACATGAAGAGCCATATCCACGATGCCGGATTCACCAACATTCTTATGTCCGCCTCCTTCAACACCTACAGTTCCCCCGAAGAACTGTCCGTCGTTTACAGCATGGCTATGGGTTGGCTGCTGTCCTCCGAGACCGAGGATACCGCCATACAGTACGGCGCTTGGACCGAAGAGTTGTCCAACCGGATGAAAATGGTGGCCGACAATTGGATGAAACATCCCGGCGCCTTCGCCGCCACCGCCTACGGAGAAGCGATAGCCAACAAACCCTGATATCGGCTTGTATCCTGTATAATGTAATGACTCGGCCTTACGATTCTCGTCCGTGCCCGGCGCGCTGAGGTTGCCCCCACTAAAGTGAATCTGAGGAGCTCCTCAAATGACCATGACTCAACAGATGTCCGCCACGCCGGACTACACCATGGGCTTCAGCGAAGAATTTATCGCGTCTCTCAGACGATACAACGCCGAAACCAGCGCGTTTCATCTGCTTCCATACCTCAGGCCCGGGCTTCGCGTTCTCGACTTCGGATGCGGCCCCGGCACAATATCCGTGGGCTTGGCCAACTACATAGACCCCGGCGAACTGCGCGGCGTTGACATGGAGGAATCCCAGATAGAGTTGGCTAGAGAACTCGCCGCGGCCAGCGGGCGTAGCAACGCTACATTCCACGTCGCCGACGTCACCGACCTGCCCTTCGAGAACGACTTCTTCGATGTCGCGCACGGCCATAACATCCTAATGCACATCCCCGACACCGGGGCGGCGCTCGCCGAGATCATGCGAGTCCTCAAGCCCGGAGGAATCATCGGCTGCCGAGAGATGATAACCTCGGCCAGCTTCGTGTATCCCGACCTGAACATCATCCCAAGATCATGGGATATGCTTCGAGACCTTCTCACGGCTGACGACGGACACCCCGACATGGGGATGGCCATGAAAGACCACCTGCTCGAAGCCGGATTCGCCAACATCCGTATGTCCGCCTCCTTCAACACGTACAACTCGCCCGGAGAAATCGCCTTCCTCTACAACCTGGCCAGCGACTGGCTCCTATCCTCCGAAATCACCCTGGCCGCCATAAAATACGGAGCCTGGACCGAAGAATTATCCAAGAGGCTGAGAGCTGCCTACGACAGGTGGAAAGCCAATCCCGCCGCGTTCGCCGGGGTGGCCTATGGCGAGGCCATAGCCAACAAGCCCTAAGCCAGACAACCGCGAAAATCCCCTCGTCCCTCCGTCTATCTGGACGCTGAATTATTCGCTGGATACGGATCTCGTTCGGCGGCTACAACACTGGCCGTATTCACCGGAACACTTTGCGAAAGCGCGTTGTCCAATCTGGCTATTATCATAACCAGATTCCTGGAGCCGACCGTCAGATCGCCCAATTCACATACAACCGCCATCTCCCCGGAACACGTTCCCGTCACTGGGATGCTCAGCATGGACGACATACCTTCCGGCAAGTTGTCGGTCAAAACGACCCGGGTTGCGTCGGACGGACCGTTATTCTCCACTATCATATAGTAGAAGGGTATCCCGAAATAATTGGTAACCAGCATCGTCAGTTCCAGATCTGCTTGGGGAACGGGCGTGGGCACGGCCGGCGTCGTAGTCGAAGTTGGCGGGAGTGTCGGACTCTGCTCGCGCTGGTCACCAAATTCCTGCCATGTCGCCACGCCGTCCCTATCAAAATCCGCTTTCAGTGCTGGATACTCACGGGCGTCCCAAAGTCCCAGAAGTCATCCACGCCCGTCGTACCAACCAGACCGCCGACACCTCTATTTCCAGATACGCTGCCCGTCGCATAGCTGGCGCTTATCACGCCAAAGTTCTCTCCCACTAACGCGCCGACATTATTTCCTCCGGTTACATCCACATCGGTCAGACCTATTCGGCTGATGGAACCATATCCATTTTCACCGAACAATCCCGTCTCGCCAGGATCGGTAATTCCGCTTCGCTTGATATACAAATTGGCGATCGTATAGTCATTGCCCTCGAAAGTGGCGCTGAAAGAGTTGCTGCTTGATGATCCAATAGGCAGCCACCCCGCGCCTCTTGTCCACTTCGCGTTGACCGCCCCGGATTCGTAGCTGTCCGCATCATCGAAATCGAGGTCCCGCGCCAACTCGTAGCCTATGCACCCGGAGTCCGGGCATCCCATATCCGCTTCGGCGCCAGGAAACTCCGCCGCGTAAGCGTCCTGGTTGGCCTCGGAATCCGCCTCGCCGTTCCCATCCAGGTACCAACGCACCGCGTTCAACTGCTCCAGCGCGCGAATCTCGATCAGCCCGTCGTCATCAGTGTCATAGTCTCCGGTCTGGGCCGCGGAACTATGCGGAGCTGCCATCCAGATGAACAACAGCCCAACCAGCGCTGTCGCGAACAGCGCCATTGCTATGACTTTCATGAACCCTCCCGCTTTCTCCCAATCCTCAAAGTCCATACATGGTATCTTACACTCCCAGCCACCCGCCGGATAGGAATACAGCGAAAGGCCAAGCCATTGCCGATCTACTACCTCGACACCTCAGCAATCATGAAGCGATACATCCTTGAGGCTGGTTCGGACGTTATGGAAGAACTATTCGATGGTCTGACTGAATCGGATGAGTTGACGACATCGTACCTGACTCTCTTGGAAATGAACTCCGCTGCGACACGGCTTCTGAACGGACGTGTTTTAACCCAACAGACTTACGAAAACATACTGGATCAATTCACCCAAGACATACCTGACTACGGTTTCACCCTCATACCTGTTCAGAATGAGTTGATTGATAGAGGAATCACAATAGCCAGAGAATACTCCCTGCGCTCACTGGACGCCATACACTTCACTTCCACCTTGATAGCCAGCGGTATGTCATCAGACAGTCAGGATATTTATGTGGTTAGCTCAGATCGTGAGATAATTGCGGCGTGCGAATCTTATGGAATCCTGACGCTCAACCCACAGTCGAGCGACTCTCTCAACCACCTGAGGTTGCTACGAGGACGGATCCGATAGGTCTTCCCTCGCGTCGAGTTCGCGCATTACCTCTTTCAGTGTGCGACCTCCAAACGCCTCGTCCATCATGGCCCTGACCTCTTCCAACGTAGGCGGAGGCTCGGGACGATTGCGAATCTCCTCCGCTTTCTTACGGATGGCAGCTTCCTGTTTCGGGCTGCTCAGTTCCTCCAGCCATTTCGGTCTTTTGTGATTCACCCTCGACGGGTGCAGATGCTTATGTTCATCGCTCATAGTGTCGCCTTCCGTCTCACGCGCCATCGCGCCTGACTATGATCCTGTCCCTCGCGCTCCGTACCATCTCATTATCGGAAAGCCCGCTCAGGCCGTCAACCCGGCAGCCACCCCCTACCCCTCCATCCGCGACAGCCGTCTCAGGTCGAGAGACAGCGCTCGCCGCCCCAGCGTCAGCAGCGACGCCGCGAACGCCGCGATCATCGCCACGTACAGCGGCCCCATGTACAGCCAGTTCGTCGTCAGTATGTACGGCGGCAGAACGTATCCCCCGCCCTCCGTGACCGCCACCGCCGAGACCATCATCCGGCTCATCTGGTATCCCGCCCACGCGCCCAGCCCCAGCCCGACGAACGCTATGAGAATGTGCTCCAGCGCGATCAGCCCGACCGTCTGCGCCCGGTTGAACCCCAGCGACCGCAGAGATGCCATCTCGCTCACGCTCCGGTCCGTGAAGGCCAGCAGATAGACGATATACCCCAGGCTGGCGATGAACAGTATCACCGCCATCGTCACCAGTACCATCGTCCGCCACCCCGCCGATATGAGCGGGTCCGCGTCCTGCGCCGCCAGCGACGCCTCCACCCCTATCGCCCTCCCCTGGTAGCCGATCAGGTCCTCCACCTCCTCCAGGGCGGCTATATCGCTTCCTTCCCTTACGTTGAGGAACAACTCGTTCACCGGCACCTGCCCTCTCGAGTTCAGCGGGTCTATGTACTCCAGGAGCGTATCCAGGTCGAACACCATGAACCCCAGTCCCTGCGGCGCTACCGTCGGGAAATACTCCACGACGTCCGCCACTACCACCGGTACCAGCCCGCCCGGAAGCGTTACGATGATCCCCATGTTCTCCCACGCCCCGGTGGACTCCGCGAAAGAGCGACTCACCGCGGCCGGAATATACCCGTGGCCGCCCGTCTTGTAGAAGCCGCGCAGGTTATTGTTCGACTCTTTGCCGAACGTGAACCTGAGCGCCCTGTTGCCCGAATAGACTATATCCGTAACCCCGGACACCTCGTCCCTTTCCACCGGGCTTGTCGCGATTGATACCCACTCCGGCGAACCCTCGAATCCGTCAATCTCCACTCGCTCCCCCGTTCCCCCCATCACCGCGTGCAGGTCGTCGAACACGATGCTGCCCGCAGTCCCGGTCGAGCCGAAACCGGGCTCGTTGAGCTGTATCGCCACTATCTCCAGGGGGCGTACCAGGTTGTCGGGCAGGTCGGCCCCTTTCAGGTTCCATCCCTGTGTGTTCATTTCGCCCATGGTCAGCGTATCCATCTTGCCGTTCGCGTCCTCCACCACCACCCACAGGAACATCAGCGGATAGTAGCTCCCCGGATTCACCCACATCTGTATTCTCTCCGCGCCTTCCGGTATCGCGGTTGATCGCACCGGGTCCTCGACTCTCAGGTCTTCCAGAATATCGTCCAACTCCCTCTCCGAGAAGTCGCCCCTGTACCATGGATCGAAGTTCTGCGTATCCACCGCCAGGTAGGAGAACGTAGGCCCCGCTCCGCCCGTCCCCACGTGACCGCCCCCTCTCAGCGCTGGCGAAGCCGACTCTACCCCGTACACTCTCAGGTAAGTCTCCTCCAGAGTCCCGTCCCTCCGACCCACGTATGGCGGCAGGCTGTACAACCGAATGTCGGTCCCCGTGTTGTATCGGATTCTCTCCTCGTAGCTCCGGTCCAATGTGGCCCCTACCGTCGTCGCCAGTATCCCTATGCCGCCCGAAAGCGTCAGCAACAGCGCCAGCCACGAGTACTGCATCGGATTGCGCGCCATGTGCCACAGCGTCATCGAAACCCATACCGGCGCGCGCCGCACGAACACGGACAGGAAGTAGAACAGGCCCTGCGCCGGAACGAGCGTCGCCAGCGCGATGGATCCCGCGAACACCGCCGCGGGCGCGTCCGGGTCGGGCGGCCTCATGTAGAAGAACCATCCCACGAACGCCGCCTGAACGATGGTCCAGAAGACTCTATACTTCCAGCCTGGCCCTCTGCCGGTCAGCCAGTACGCCGCTCCAAACCCGCCAAGCGCGGCCACCGACGGGATCCATCCCGTCTGGTCGCCGGCGCGAAAATCCGTCACCCCGATGGCCGCCGCCAGTACCGCCACCGTCACCCACGCCGCCATGTCCACCAGCGTCAGCGACTCCCCGCTGATGTACCGGACAAACATCGGAAATACGCGGAAGAACAGCATCCCCACGGTCACCAAGAACAGAACCGGCGCTATCAGCAGCGCCTCGTTCACGTCCGGCTGTCCGAACAGGCTGCCCGATACCAATTCGCCCCGCGCCTGAAGTTCCCAGAACAGGACGCCGCCCACCGCCAGGAACATCACGTCTATGTAGTAGCGCTGAAGTAACGGGACCTGCGGCGGGCGCGACGACCTGAGCCTGTGGATGGATAGCCCGGCCCTTGCGCCCAGTACCCCCGGAATGACGAACACCGCGAGACACATCACGCCCGACAACCCCGCAGCCGCGAACGGTATCCACCCGATGTGAACCGGAAGCGGCCTGCCGTCCGTTATGTGCCAGAAATACGGAAGCAGACCGGCGAGCCACACCAGCGGCAGCGCGATAAGCGGCGCTATCGCCGCGGCGAGCGCCGTCAGAATCGCGCCCTCCGCCATATACAGCCTCAGAAGCCGCCACGTGCCGGTCCCCCGGCTCCTGAACAGCGCCACGTCGCTCTCCCGATTCGGGATGAGATAAGAGACGATCATGAACAGAAAGTAGAAGACCGCCATGCCCAGCGCCGTCATGAGCAGCAGCAGCGGAACGCTGGTCAGGAAGCTCTCCCTCTCGAACCGCGCCAGCATGATGCCGATTCCGCCGAATACAGAGGACGTGGGCAGCGCCACCGACATCTCGTCGTCCAGCGCGTCCAGCCGCGACCGCATCTCGCCCTTCGACCAGGTTCTCAGTATCTCCGGGTCAACGTCGTTGTACCAGGTGGCGTCAACAGTCGCGCCCGGGAACGATCCCCCTATCCCCTCGGTCAGCGAGACCGGCCCGACGAAGATTCCCAGCAGCGGCGGCGAGTTCGGCGTTACCACCCCGTCCTCCGTGGGCATCTGGGGGAACAGGAAAGATTCCACGTCGTCCCGCCAGTACGGATCCGACCAGTAGGTGGCCTCGACCAGCCCCGTGATCCTGGCCGACACCTTTATCGGAGAGTCCACCGACGGCGCGAATACCAGCACGTCGCCGGGCTTCAGTCCGCCGAAGGCGTTCGCTGTCCTGGCGCTTAGCGTCGCTTCCACCAGCGGCCCCTGCGGGCCTCTGAGAACCACGTCGCCGGCCGGCCCGCCCTCCAGGAACGTGACCTTCTCCTCCACCCCCTCAAGGTAGTGCGCGAAACCGATCTCGAACGGCAACGGAGGCTCTTCGCCCTCCTCCGGCGGCTCTTCAAGCGCCGCCAGCGCCGCCGACGCCCTGGCAGGCAGCGTCACCGAGTAGTACGGCGTCCTGAGATAGCTGCGCGTCCCTTCGTATATCGGCCCCATATAGTCGGTTACGACCTGCGTCTGGGCCGCCTGAGCGCTCTCGATCTCGTCCGGATCCAGAGGAACGAAGTCGAAGTCCACCACGATGTCGAAGAAGGTGTCGCCCGCCCTTTCGACCAACGTTCTCACCGCGCTGTTGACGCTCTGCCGTTCCAGCGCGTCCAGGTACGCCGGGGCCGCCGACATCAGAGTCGTGGCTATCACGATGCCGATGAACACGCTCGACATCAAACGCCACTCCGACCTCAGCCGGCGCATCGCCAGCCTGAAGACGCCCATCTCCTCCCGCGTATCAACCGGCCCCGTCAAGCTGCCCATCCTCCGGGGGTAAGTCCCTTCCCCCCTGACACGCTGACCAGGGCCTCCAAAAGTCCCTTCCCCCTCGACGGGGGAAGGCTAGGATGGGGGTGATTATCACCCATCCACTTTGCAAGGCTATCCCCCGAATGCCACCCTCCGCCCGCCGGCTTATATATCTCGGCCGACCTCAGCGTCGCGAACCCGTATCCCCCGACCACCAGCGCCTGCCCGTCCGTCAGCAGGATCGTCGAATGTCCCCACCTGGCCTCCTCTATCGCGCCGCCCGACGTCCAGCGATTGGTCTCGGGATCGAACTGCTCCACTGAGGCCAGCGGCGTAGTTCCGTCCGTAGTTCCGCCCACCACCATCACGCGCCCGTCCGCCAGCGGCGTAGCGGTGTGTTTCGACCTCGGCCTGTCCATGCTCTCCATCACCGACCATTGCCCCGTCGCCGGGTCGAATATCTCCACCGACGCCAGAGACTCGCCATTCGCCCCCACGCCCCCGATTACCAGGACGCGACCATCCGCCAGCGGCGTCGCCGTATGCCCGTCCCGCGCCTCCGACATAGTACCAGTGACCGCCCATCTATCAGCCGCCGGGTCATAAATCTCCGCCGACGCCAGGCTGCGGTCCTCGATTCCGACGCCGCCCACGACCAGCAGCCGCCCATCCGCGAGCGGCGTGGCAGTGTGTCCCCATCGCGCCTCCGACATGGACGCCGCCGGAGACCATCTATCCGCCTCCGCGTCCAGGATCTCGACGCTGCCCAGCGTCTTCACGCCGTCCCAGCCGCCCGCGGCAATGGCCCGGCCGTCCTCCAGCGCCGTCAGGGTGTGTCTCACCCTCGCCGACGACATACTCGGCAGCGCGCCCCACGTCTTTTCCTCGATGGACAGCGTTTCAGCCGAGGCGTGAAACTCTCCCAGGCTGTCCGCGCCGCCGCACGCCACCACGCGACCGTCCGGCAGCGAGGTGGCCGCGTGTCCCCACCTTCCGTACTGCATCTCCCCCGCGAACGACCATCTTCTGGATTCCGCGTCGTAGTATTCGGCGGACTTCAGGCTCCAGCCGTCGTTGTCCAGCCCTCCGATTATCATGGGGCTGCCGTCCGCCAGAGACAGCGCCACCTGCCCCCAGCGCGGATCCCTGACAAGCGCAGTCGGCGACCAAGAACCCGCGCCCGGTATGTACAACTCGCTGAACGCGAGCGGAGACACAAGACTCGCGCGCCCGCCCGACGCAAGAACGGTCCCATCCGGCAGCAGCGACGCCCTGTGATCTATCCTGGGCGTGAGCATCCTGGCCGCGCGGCTCCACTCATCCCGGACGGGATCGTATATCTCCACCAGGCTGTCCGGCGACACCGACCCCCCTCCCGTAACCAGGACTCGGCCGTCCTCCAGGATTGTCGCCTGGTGTCCCGCTCGCAGCCGGTGCATGACCGCCCTGGGCGTCCAGGCCATCGTCAGCGGGTCCAGCGTCTCCGTCGAATCGTGAGCCGCCCCCTTGTCCTGCCCGCCGATTATCAGCGTCCGTCCGTCCGCCAGCAGCGTCGCCGTATGCTCGCTTCTTGCGCTGGTCATGGACGGCGCGGACGACCACGCGCCCGTCGCCGGATCGAAGACCTCCACCGAGGAAAGCGTGTACGGCCCTCGCGCGCCGCCCGCCGCCACCACGCGCCCGTCCGCCAGCAGCGTCGCCGTATGCTCAAACCGCGCCTCGGACAGGCTTCCCGCCGGACTCCACGTATCCGTAGCCGGATCGTATATCTCCGCGCCCGCCGTCGCAGTCAGCAGGTCCACTCCCCCAACCGCCAGGATGCGCCCGTCCGGCAGCAGCGTCGCCGTATGCTCGGCCCGCGCCTCGTTCATCGGAGCCGCGTCCGTCCACGAATCCGACGCCGGGTCATATATCTCCACCGACGACAGCGCCCTCACCTTGAACGCGCCGCCCGCCACCACCACGCGGCCATCCGGCAGCAGCGTCGCCGTATGCCCTTCCCGCGCGGCCCCGAGGCTCGACACGAGCGTCCACAGCCCCGTCTCTGGGTCATACGACTCCACCGAGTCCAGTTCCCTGTCCACCCTCGATCCCGCCACGGCAAGTATAGCGCCGTCCGGCATCAGCGTTACGGTGTGATTGGCGCGAGGCTCATTCAGACTGCCCGGCGCGCCCGGAGACCCCGGTGGCGGTTCCGGTTCGGGAGTCGAAGTGGGAGTCGGTTCCGTCCCGTCTCTTACCTCCGAACCATCCACGCCGCACGCCGCGGCCAGACCTATCAAAACCATAAACAGGGCAAGTATTAGAGCGAGCAATCTCATAGCGCGAATTGTGCGCCAACCCCATGCCCCAAGTCAACGAATGATGTGATTGTCCGGCCCTATTCGTCCTCGTCCTCGATAGGCAACTCATCCTCGGGAATCCCGTACTTCTTAGCCAGCGCGCGAATCCTGGCGTTCTTTCTCTTGCGCTCCCGCTCTACGCCTTCTTGGAAGCCCTGCTTGGATCCCTCCTGGAAGCCCTGCTTGGATCCCTCCTGGAAGCCCTGCTTGGATCCCTCCTGGAAGCCCTCTTCAACGCCCGCCTGGAAGCCTGCCGCCCGCTGATGTTCGCTGATTATCTTTGCCAGTACCATGACCGTCTCCACCATCATCGCTATTGCCAAAGCGTTGGTCGCCGCGCCTATTCCGATAGGGCCGCAAGCCTTGACGACCTCAACCGCCGCGTGGACGAGTGTCTCGTCCGCCGCGCGCTGACCCAACCGGCTGTACGCCTCGAACGCCGCGCCCGGGACATACTGGATCAGGAATATGACGAAATAAGCCCCTATCACTCGCGCCGACAGCGACCATATCGCTATTCGCTGTTCGGGACCGTCTGTACCTGTCGTCATAGACTCGAAAGCTCCGCAATCCGTCCTGACGATAGTATATCACGCCAACGAATAGAACCTAGTGATTGTCCGGTGCTATTCGTCCTCGTCCTCGATAGGCAACTCATCCTCGGGAATCCCGTACTTCTTCCCCAGCGCGCGAATCTTGGCGTTCTTTCTCTTGCGCTCCCGCTCTACGCCTTCCTGGAAGCCCTGCTTGGATCCCTCCTGGAAGCCCTCTTCGACGCCCGCCTGGAAGCCTGCCGCCCGCTGATGTTCGCTGATTATCTTCGCCAGTACCATGACCGTCTCCACTATCATCGCTATTGCCAAAGCGTTGGTCGCCGCGCCTATTCCGATAGGGCCGCAAGCCTTGACGACCTCAACCGCCGCGTGGACGAGTGTCTCGTCCGCCGCGCGCTGACCCAACCGGCTGTACGCCTCGAACGCCGCGCCCGGGACATACTGGATCAGGAATATGACGAAATAAGCCCCTATCACTCGCGCCGACAGCGACCATATCGCTATTCGCTGTTCGGGACCGTCTGTACCTGTCGTCATAGACTCGAAAGCTCCGCAATCCGTCCTGAACGATAGTATATCACGCCAATGAAAAGAATATGCCTGTGATAGAATCCATTGGAGCAAGGAGGAGCCCATGGTCACCCCAGCCGCAACAACCGATATCTACTACCCCGAAACGGACGGTATGCCATTGCCTGACGGAGAATACCAGCTAGACTACTTCATCGAGATCATCGCGATACTGAAGCGCTTCTTCAGGAACCGTTTCGACGTTTGGGTCAACGGCAATACATTCCTCTACTACGTGGAGGGCGACTTCCAGTCATTCGTGTCCCCGGATTGCTACGTCGCGTTCGGGGTGGACAGAGACCTGATACTGAGCAACAACAACTATCGCGTGTGGGATATGGGCAAGGCCCCCGACTTCATATTGGAGATAGGTTCGCCCAGTACCTGGCGTCAGGACCTGGGCCCCAAGCGCGACCTATACGCTCGGATCGGAGTCCTGGAGTACTGGAAATTCGACCCCAGCGGCGGCGACCACTACGGCGAGCCGCTGGTCGGCGAAACCCTGGTGGACGGCGAATACCGCCAACTGGATATGGTTCGCGGCGCGGACGGCGGCGTCTCGGGTTACAGCCCCGTACTGAACCTGGAACTGCGCTGGCTGGAAGGCCGCCTGCGCTTCTACGATCCCGTGGGCCGTCGCTGGCTCGAGAACCTGGACGAGGCCGAAGCCCGCGCCCAGTCCGCCGAAGCCGTCGCCCGGACCGAGCGCTCCGCAAGAGAGTTCGCCGAAGCCCGCAACGCCGAACTCGAAGCCGAGCTACGACGCCTGCGCGGCCAGTAGCTCCGACCCGACCGCGCCCAACTTCCGCCCCGCCGCCTACTAATCCTTGGGCCACCAGTCATAGTACAGACTGCCAGACGGAGACGAGAAATTGTCGTACTCGTCGAAGGCCAGTATGTGGTAGGTATAGGACCCCTGCTTCAGCCCTGAGAACGCCTGGCTGTTCGCTGAGCCGTCCAGATTGAGTACCCTCTGCAGCGAAGACCTGTCCCCCGTTATCATCGCCGCTACCGCCTGCTTGGCCGCGTCCGCTCCCGGCGTCCACTCGAGGATAGCCGTGTCCCCCGACCTCTTCACCACCAGCCCGCTGGGTTTGACATCCAGCGCGGGCGGCCCGCTGCCCACTACCCATATCGAATATAGTTGCAGTAGGTTGCCGGATGCGTCCAGCGGATACACGGTGTACGTATATATCTTCTGTTTCAACCCCTCGAACGTATAGATTCGCGTCGCGCCGTCCAGACTTCCGCTGATCTTCCACGAACCAAACGACTCGTCAGGAAGCCTCGCAATGGCCATATAGCCCTCCGCGTCCGCTCCCGGTATCCAGCTTATCGTAGCCGTCGTCTGCGTCCTCTCCACCACCATCAACCCGCTCGGCGCGACACCGGGCACAGGCGCGGCCGTAGCCGCCGGCGTAGGCATGGGCGAACCCGTCGGCGTAGGCATGGGCGAACCCGTAGCCGTCGGCGTGATAGTCGGCGTGGCCGTAAGCGTCGGCGTGACCGAGGGCGTGCCGGGTCCAGGCGTCGGCGTCGGTGTGGCCGTCGCGGTAGGCGTAGGCGTGGTCGTAGGCGTCGGAGTGATAGTCGGCGTCGGTGTCACGGTAGGCGTAGGCGTCGGTGTCACCGTAGGCGTAGCCGTAGGCCCCGCCGGCGTTATCGAGCGACCAACCAACTTCACCCTCGCGGATACACCACTCACTCCCGTCCATACATTGGGCGTTGTCGTACTTGTAAAGTAGCTGTTACCCAGGCTCCACCCCGAGTTGCTGGTTTCGTTGCTGTTTTTCGTCAGCCGCATCTTACCCGCAGTCCCGGACACAACCACGTAATATGACTTGCTCTCGCTGACCACAATCTTCTCATTTAGCTTCGGCTTGTATGTATGAAGACCGTCGGACTGTGTTCCCGCATCTATTACGAATGTGGAGCAGGAACTGAGGTCCGGCGCGTTGCTCCGTTTGTCGCAGACCTTGAAGAACCCCGTATCTCCCGTTAGATCGGGCGTCGTAGTGCCGAAATCCACTTGGACGTATTCCAACTCATACTTCCCACCGCCGACACTGAACGGCTGCGCAATCTTCCCCGATGTGGTAGCGAGATCGTGTACGCCGGACATGGCGTTCCCGATATTGTCCAGGAACGGAGCGGCGGTCACGTCGTCCGCCACGGTGACATTTGCGCTCGGCAGATTTCCCGCGTCCGCGATGTGGTCTTTCATCGCCGTGTGCTTTATGTCCGTCGCTGTGTCCGCGGCCACGAAGCCGCCTTTGACCGTGACCTCAAAAGGATCCCACCAGCACCCGGTCGAATCGGCGGGAGTGTAACTAGAGGCACAGTTGCCCTTATCGAAGGTCAGGCTATCCGGCGAGATGGTAGCCACCGAACGATTCCCGCTGGCTACCGTGATGACCGTCTCAGCCAGTGGCGGTGAATCCAGGCGAACCTTGTACGTGCTTTCGCCGTTCTCGTCCACCCTCAGGGCGGTCTGCGCTCCGCCGATATTCGGGTCCGTGTCAACGATCACCCCACCCCTCGGAATCCCGCTGACCTGCATCTTCAGCGATTGGGATCCATCGGCCACCCAACGGAAGTAGGTGCTTCCATCGTCGTCCGTGCTGACTCCATCCTGGATTGTCCACCCGGTTTCTTTACGGTCGCTGGTCGTCTCCAGCAAGCCCTTTGTCCCTGTGATCACCACCCAATACTTGGTGTTCGGTTCGAGTAGTATGCCTCCCAGCGGATTGGTGTATATAGCCTCATTGCCCGCTGTGGGGTCTGAAGTATCCATTAGACAATTCTCTATACCAGATGTGGTCAACCTGCACAACTGGCCTATTTTCCCTTCCGGTTTTCCGTTAGAATCATCAAGCAGTTCCACGGTCACCCCAGCCGGGGTAGAGGTGGGGACGGATGTATCCCCTCCGAATTTCAGCTTGATGTTGTTGAGCCGGTATCCATCGGTGTCGGAACCAGTTATGAATGCACCCGCGACCGGTCGGTTGGTCTCTAACTCGACGGTGGTGGTGTCTGTCTTGTCGCTATTGTCAGCCCATACTCGCTCACCCACTATCGTAATGTAGTCCTTATCCAACAGTTTATTACTTCCGCTGCAAGTCCGATCCCCGGGATTTTCTTGGGCCGCATTAGCGCACAGTGCTAAGTATATCTTCTCGTCACCTTCTTCAATAGTCGCATCTTGTTTCGGAGTGAAAGTTATTTCTACCGTCTGGGTATTAGCAGTAGAGAACACTACGTCGCTAGTAATGCTAGGGGAATTATCTAATAAGTCTGAAGAACTACCGCCTATGCTGGCATCGTCGGCACAAGTGGGAGAGATGATGTCGCATCCGTCTCCGTCAGGCTCATTGGCAATATACAAGTGCACCGTCTTGTCCACATTAGAATCATCGATTTCCGTTTGGGTGAAAGCCCGGCTCACCGCGACCTCCACCTTAATTTTCACCTCACTGCCTGACTCCAGAACCTTGTTTGGCGTCACCGAAACAATCTCGTAGGTGCGTGTGTTACTTTGCGCCTGCGCGACGCGCAGCGCGACCACCGCCCCTATCAGCGCGACCGCCGCCAGCAAGATGATAGTCCCTCGTAGCGCCATACTCTTCATGTCTCTGAACTCCTGCCCCCGGCCCTGTTTCGCCGGGGATGAAAACGTTTCGTCAAGGGATTATATCGCAAACTAGCCGCCATTCCCACAAGGCCAGGGCTTTCGTCCGCGCCACAGAAGTGGTGGACGGCGGAATCATCCCCGCTCGGGACCATTGCCGTTTGCGTCCCGCTGAATCTCCACCCGCTGGATGTCACGCTCGGGGATGCCGGCGTCCCGCAGCGCCTGGATCATCGCCGCGCGCTCCTCGGCGATGCCCTCTACTCTGCCCTCGGCAATGCCCTCTACTCTGCCTTCGGCAATGCCCTCTACTCTGCCCTCGGCAATGCCCTCGGCGCGGGCTTTCTCGCGGCGCTTTCCCAGCCATTCGTTCACCGTGTCCCTGGTAGCCATCATGATGTCCCATACCTCCATCAATACTATCGTGCTTATGACCGCTTTGGCGCCGTCGCGTTCCAGTTCGCTCAGGCTGACGGCGACGACGTCCAGCAGTTCGCCCCCGTCAATCGCCGCCGACAACGCCTGCCAGAAGGATAGGGACTCGTCCTGATATCGATCCGTGAGCGCGATGTAGAAGCGCCGCGCCACCAGGCCGAACGTCTGCAAGACGAACAGAGCGGCGTAGAAAGGCCGCGCTTCCTTCCGCACCGTCAGCGCGGACTCTCTCCGATTTTCCGAGGGTCTGTCCATATATCGCTTTGAATGTACTCTACCACACCGTCGCGCGAGTCTGTCGCGGGCTATGCCCGGCTCTGTGGGCTATCCTGTCCGGGCGGCGGTTCGTCAAAACGTTCCCCCCCGGCTTCGGAGGCCAGCCTTCGCTCATTCCACGCCGCGACTTCAGCCGCCAGTTCCGCGCGCCCCTCGACCCTGCCTTCGACCCTGCCCTCCTCACGGCCCCTGTCTCTTGCCTCTCGTATCTTTCCCAACGCCATAATCATGTTCCACGTCACTCCTTCCGTTACCAGCGCGAATAGAAACAACGCCCCGCCCACGTCCGCCAGTCCGCCCGGAAAAGCTGTCGGCTCTCCCGTGTTCAGCAGTACATACACGCCGCCCGCGATACCGATGAGCGCGTAGGCCATGACCGCCACAGGCTGTTTCCAGTCCTCTTGGTCCCACTGAAAGAAGAACAATCACAACTCCCCAAGCATAGCCAGCCTGCGCCAATGATACCACTAAAAAGGGCTTCGATGAGTTTTGCTTCATGGTTGCCGCGAGCGTCCCGTTGAACCTCCGCTACTCCCCCCGAAGCCGCCGCAACTCCGCTTCCAACTCCGCCGCCCGCGCCTCAGCCCGCGCCCGCTCACTCTCGGCAACCTCAGCCCGCGCCCGCTCACTCTCCGCAATCCTCTCGGCAACCTCAGCCCGCGCCTGCTCACTCTCCGCAATCCTCTCGGCAACCTCAGCCCGCGCCCGCTCACTCTCCGCCGCCTCCGCCGCGTCCTCCGACTCATCATGCGTCCGCAGGAGCGCCCCGCTCACAGGATCCCGAAAGCGCAACTCGCCCTCATACCAACCCGGCGACTCATCCCTCACCCACCAGAACTCCAGACCCAGCGCCTCGCTGTATCCCCAGAGCCGACCATCCGCCTCCCTCACTATCTCGATAGGCTCATACACCCCGTCCACCAGCCTGTCCCCGGCCAGCGGAGCGTCGTGATACTGGCCGCCCGAATGGTCGAATCGCCAGTACTCGCCCACGCCGTACTCGGCGTATATCTCCCGCTTCTCGGTATAGTCTCGCCTTCCCGTGCTGCGTGAACCCACCTCGAACACCAGGTCCGGCGGCTTGCCGACCTCGCTTATGATGTAGCCGTTGCTGTGCATGAGCCAGCCGGGGTCTTCCAGTCCGTAGGCGAAAGAGCCGTCCGGGTGCGGGCCATGCCCGTCGTGGGGAGTCTTCCATAAGTATCCCCCCGACCCCACGAACACGTCGCCGCGCTGCCTGAACCATGCGCTCAGCATATTGAGGAACGCCATGATGGCTGGAACCTGCTCCATCATGTCAGGAACTCTCGGCGGATCGGGCAGCCGCGTGTAGCCCGTTCTGCGGCGCTTTGTCGGTACGCTCCGGGTGACCATGTTTCAACTCTCCGCGCTCTTGTCTCAACTAAATCTCCATCCCGACTAGGTTGTCCGCCTATTATACCACTGCCTGACCGCGCCGCGACGCCTGCTTCAGCATTGCCCGCCGCCCCTCTCCCCATTACAATGCGGACTGAACCAACCCCAACCCCGACACACGGAGGAATCACATTGACTGACCATAGCGCCTTCAGCGCGTACTTCAACGGCGAGTGGCTCCCGCTCGGCGACATCAGAATCTCCCCCGAAGACAGGGGCTTCGTCGTCGCCGACGTCGTCTTCGACATAGCCCGCACCTTCGCCGGCAAACCCTTCGTCCTCGACCGCCACATAGACCGCCTCTACCGCTCCCTCAAGTACATGAGGATTGACCCGGGCCTCACCCCCGACCAGATGACCGCCCTCTGCGAAGAAGGCGTCGAGCGCAACAGGGCTTACCTCGACGAGGCCGGCGACTTCGCCATCAACCCCTTCATCACGCGCGGCGTCGGACACGGCATAGACGGCCTCACCCCCACCGTCTGCATCATGATAAAGCCCGTCGCCTTCGACTCCTTCGCCCAGTTCTACGTGGACGGCGCCCACGGCGTCATCACCAAGACCCGCAGCTACTCCAGCGACACCATGGACCCCAAGGTCAAGCACCACAGCCGCGCCAACTTCGTTCTCGCCGAACTCGAAGCCGCCGACGTTGACCCTGGCGCCTCCCCGATACTGCTCGACCAGTACGGCAACCTCACCGAGGGCATCGGCTACAACGTCTTCCTCATCAAGGACGGCGTGATAAAGACACCCACCGACCGCAGCATCCTGCAGGGCATATCCCGCAGCGTCATCTTCGACATAGCCGAGCAACTCGACATACCCGTCGTCGAGGACGACCTCCAGCCCTACGACATCTACACCGCCGACGAAGTATTCTTCTCCCGCACAAGCCCGCGCATAGTCCCCGTCAGCATGGTGGACAAGCGCCCCGTCGGCGAGTCCACCCCCGGCCCCGTCACCCGCCAGCTACTCGCCGCCCACAGCGAACTCGTTGACGTCGACATAGTAGGCCAGGCCCTCCACCACGCCGGCATCCAGAGATAGCCCACGCTCTCCCATCCACCACAAAACCCCCACAAAGCAAGATGATTGCAAAAGTCCCTTCCCCCTTGACGGGGGAAGGTTAGGATGGGGGTGAAGCCCCAACCCCAAGCGCCAAATCCCACCCAAAACAGGCGGCGGACTAGCCTTTAAGGTAAACCCGCCGCCCACGCCACAATGAATACATCCGCCAACCCAAAGGCCCCGCCATGCTCGACACAAAGACGGAATCGGCGTCCTTCAGCGAAAATCAGGGCAATCGCATCTTAATTTTCGGGCTTTTTCAGGGGTGTTTTCGCTCCATGAAACCCCGAAATTACCACAATGGCCGAACCCATGATCGCTATTCAGAAATTCTGAAACCGCGCAATGACATCTATGAGAGGTTTCTGCCCAGGATTCACCTGTTTGCGAACGTAAGCGCCGTTTAGATGCGATTGCCCTGCGCGCAGTCTGAAACATTCTTCCATTCGACAGAACGTTCATGCTATCATGTCGCCCAATGAACTATGACCGACTCAATCTTTACATAAACAGTAGGTTATCCAAAATAAATCCGCCGGCGAAAATTTTTCTGTCCGTAGCTAACAACAGGTGATAACAGGTCACTTTCCACGTGAACTGTAACCTGTCCCACTTGGAAACTCACCTGTAACCCCACCAGTACGATATAAATTGAGATATATGACCAATGCGCCCAGGCCGCAGACCGGCGACTCTGCGAAGACCCCGGTCTGAATAGTCGGAAAGCCCTGCCCAGTGCGTAACATCAGTTAGTTTATCTGGACGTTACGGCATTGACCTAACAAGATTGCCAACCGGACGCCGAAGCCTCGGAATAGGCGAACTATCCTTACCCCGCCAAACGCGAGTCACCATGACGATAGGAAACCTCCACATTGACCGCGACATCCCCGTCATCGAACCCATACCCGGCCGATTAGTCGGTCTCCCTTCCCTCCTCGGCCTCGACATCCTCTCCCACTTCGCCCTCTTCGTAGAAGACCGTACCAACCGCGTCCTGCTCCTCGAACCCGCCGAGGCCGACGCCCTCCCAATCCCCTGGCCCGCGCCCGCGCCTCAGAACAAATCCGCCGCGTCCCGCTCCGCCATCGCCAGCCGCTCCCCTTCATCCCGCCACCCGAACGACGCGTATGACTCCGACGACCCGTAATCCCGCGTTCTCACCACCACCGGCATCGGCAGCGCGTGTCCGAACACCAGCGCCTGCTGCTTAGACTCCAGCCGCGACAGCGCCGCCCGCAGCTTCCGGCTTCCCGACACCCCCGACAGCACCGCGTCCACGTCCCGGTCGCTGTCCAGCAGGCACGTCAACTTCGTCCCTATCTGGCTCATTATCTCGTCGTCTATCCCCGACGGCCTCTGATCCACCACCAGCAGCGTCACGTTGAACTTCCGCATCTCCCGCGCTATCGTCCCGAATATCGTCTGGTCCGCTATCCCCGGATTCAGAAACTTGTGCGCTTCCTCGATGGTGATGACCAGCGGACGCGGCTTCTCTCCCCCGTCCCCCGCCGCCCTCTCCGTGAGTTGCTGGTATCTCGCGTAGATTCGCCGCGTCAGCAGATTCGCCACCAGTATGTACGCCGACAGATCGCTCCCATACCGCCCGAACTCCAGCACCACGTGCATACCCTGGTTCTGAACATAGTCCAGTATGCGATTCACCGAATCGTGCGCCCTCTCCGCGTCTATGAACGGCAGGCGCATAAGCCGGCGCAGCCGGTTCTGAAGAGTCGAAAGCGCGCGGTCGTTCACGTTGATCCTCGACGCTAACTCCCGCATCTCCTCGCCCCCGGACATCGCCAGGAACGCGCCCAGCCACTTCCCCTGCCCGAACTCGCGCTGAAGCGAGTACGTCGCGTCCGCCGCCACCTCCGACAGATTCAGCGACTCCCGCAGCATCAGGATGTCCTCCGGCTCTATCTCCTCCAACCCTATCCGCGCCACGTAGTCCGGGTTGATCCCCCGGTTGCGCGAACTCCGCTCGTCCAGCGTGAACACCGCCACCTTGGAGCCGAACAACTGCTTCAGCCCCTTCACCGCGCCGGTCGGCCCCTCCGACGTCCCCTGCCAGCCGTATTCGTTGTGCATATCGAACACCAGGTTCGACGCCACGTCCTTCTGAAGTATCCCCGCCAGCAGCAGCCGCGTCAGGAACGTCTTGCCCGTTCCGCTCTTGCCGAACACCCCGTTGGAGCGCGTTACCAGTTCCTCCACGTCCAGGCACAACTGCGTGTCCATATCCAGCGGACTGCCTATCCAGAAATGCCTGTCGTCCTCGCCGCCGAACACGACGCGTATGTCCTCGTCCGTAGCCGACCCGACCGGCGAGAAGTGCGGCGGAATCGTCTTCGCGGGCTGCGGCCCGTCAATTCCGGCCACCGACTCCCCCGCGCCCAGCGTCAGCATAGGCTCCACCGTGATAGCCCCGTAGGCCGCCGTCCCAGACACCACCCGCGCCACGAACGGATTCGACACGTCCGGCGGCGACGCGGGCAGCGCCGGATCCATCGAGGCCAGCGCCACGTCCGTAACCATCCCGAAGAACCGCATATGCCGCCCCTGGATGTTCACGAACGTCCCCACCTTTATATCCTCGATGGACGTATCCGCGTCCAGCCGAACCTCCATCCCCTCCGTCAGAGACCCCGACACCACCATGCCCAGCCGCTGCGACGCGCTCCACTCGAAACCCCCCGTCCCCGCGCTGCCGTTCGCTCCCGTCGTCATGGCGCTATCCTCCGAAGAATCCCGTCCAGCCGCTGCATCTGCCCGCCCAGCAGCGGAGTCAATCGCCGCCCCGCGTTCACCAGGAACGCCTCGCGGTCGGTGTGCGCGCCGCCCGCCGCCTTCAGGAAAGCCGCCAGCACGTCGTCCGCCGCCGCGATGGGCGCCGAAAGCAGTATGGACGCGAAGTCAAGTTCCGCGCTGAACTCCCTCAGCGCATCGTTGGAGCACGGGTACACGAACGAGTGTATCCGCGGCGGAAGCGGCGCGAGCCAGCGCCTCAGCGCTCCGTCCTCGATATGTCCCACCGACAGCGCCCGGAACTCCGTGGAAAGCAGCCGCGAAAGCTGCGGGTTCGCCTCGTATATCGCGTCCTCGTCATCCTCATCCTGTCCCCTCGCAATCGGCCTGCGCCCCGTGTCTATGCTCCGCGTGCCGATCTCATGCACGATCCCGTAGATCGCCTCACCATCTCCGCACCTCACCAGGCTGCCCAGCGCGGGCGCGGTATAAAGCTCATAGCACTGGACGACGAACTCCGTGGTCGTAGCCTCCACCACTTCCCCCAGCCGCGTCCCGCTATCCTCTCGATCCGACATACTCACGCTCCCTCCCCAAATCCTAACAGAGCCGCCCACCCAAGAGTATAGGCGAAACAGCCCCAAACGATACAGAATAGCTCCGACACGAGACTGCCCAACCCTTCTGATATGCTATATATTATGCAATAGCCCGATGTACGAGGAATGATGTGGTTGAGAACCTTGCAACGATTGAAGAGGAAATCCGCCGATTGGCGAACAAATACTCTGAAAATCTCGCAGTTCGTATAGACGCTCGCATGGCAGAGATGGAGTCAGACGATAGAAGCCACTATCTTAGAGGGTGTCTGAGAAGTGTTAAAATCATCTCATTATGAAGCGTAAATCGTATCCTACAGACCTGACAGACACCGAATGGGATATCCTCGAGCCACTGATTCCTAAAGCCGGAGCGGGCGGACGACCGCGCTCAGTGGATATGCGCGAGATCATCAACGCCATCTTCTATGTTCTCAGAGGAGGGATACCGTGGCGGATGCTTCCCCATGACCTTCCTCGGTGCAAGACAGTCTATCACTTACTCGTGGATACTGAAGGGCTATTGCTCAAGGTGAAGGCGCATGAGGCTGGAATGAGCGACAGCGCGGGCGCCAAGATGGTTGTGGAGGGTCTGAGCGGCCGGTTTCCGAGGATGAGGAAAGTGTGGGCGGACTACGCCGCGGACTTAAGGAGTGGATGAGAACCACACTGAGTTGGGACTTGGAGGTGGTCAGACATAGTTGGTCCGGCAGGGTATGGGCGGTAGGAGAGCGGGAGCCTCCGAGTCGTCCGAAGGGATTTGCGGTGTTGGCGCGGCGCTGGGTTGTCGAGCGCGCATTCGCATGGCTGGTACGTAATCGCAGATTGTCTAAGGACTATGAATACCTGCCTGAGACTGAAGAGTCGTTCGTGTACGCCGCCATGGTCAGACTGATGCTTCGCAGACTCGCGCATCCTACCTGAAATGACTTCTCAGACTCCCTCTAACACATACAAGTTCCGCCGCCCGCTTTTCTAGCCAATCCGTAGCTGGGGAATGTTCTGCTTGCAGCGCAGTTGACGTCTTAAGGGCGAGGTCTCTTGCGCTTTCATTCGATTCAACCCAGCGAGGATATGAAGGCTTAAGTATGAACCAGCCGCTATCGGACCTAAGGCGATGCTTTCTCCGTGCATAGATTTGTATCTGAGCTAGAAACAATTCTGCCATCTCCGCAAGTTGATCACGGTTGACAGATTTACGTTCCTTGGTTAATCGGATGATTTCCGTAAGAGTTGTCAATGTACGGTCCGCATTTGAGGCTGTCGCCCGCAATACAGCGTCATCTAGCAGAAAACCCTTGGAGTCCAAATGAATGATTGCGCGATAAAGACGTTGGAGTGGTTCCCCTGCTAAGGTAACGGGATTGAGTAGATCGAATGCCCCTAACGCCAGTTTTGCCAACGCCCAACCGCTGAAGCAGACCAAGAGGACATACATACTTGTTACCAAGTAGCCGACAGTTATGATCCTCATGCTGCCTACCAGGACATTAGCCAGACCTGTCATAATTGACATACCGACTGACAATAGGTAGAGTCTCGTTTCCTTATTGGCTAGAATAAGCTGCTGAACAGAGGAAGAGACATCGTGATAGGCATTGCCCAAAACTATTCCCACAGTCGCAAGGTAAAATCCGAGGAGAGCCGCGAGGACCGGAACCGCAATCGAGGGAAATGTACCCACTGAGAAAACTGCATTGGATGGAATGAACTTAAATTCAGTATAGTTATCGAGGGCTATTTCAGCAACCACTACAACTACTAGCAGTAGCAGACCAAGTACAGCAGACCCGCTTAGTATGGAAGCCGCAGAGCGTCGAAGTATCCCAATATCGTCTTTCGCGTTAACTATATGAGAACGGATAGCAAAGCGGCTCCGCAGGAATTTGAAGCGACGAGATTCTGCTTCTTCCCGTCGGCGCCAGAACTTCTGGGTCTTTAGCTCCTCCGAATCGCGACGCAACTTTCTATGCCGCAGTTTGTAGGATAGAAATTCTACTATCCTTTGAGGCAGATCTCTAAATTGCCCGTGCCGCACGGCTTCTACTCCTTCATCCAGAAATGTGTTGAGCCTTTGGAGGATACAGTTGATCTGTATTCTGGATATGATAGGTAAACAGTATAAATGAGTCAATGAGGTGAAAGAGTAATCCAGGGTCATTCGATTGTCCATCTCAGACGCTCTCAACGCCCTTCTTCCCGTAGGAGCAACCCTTGTGGTTGCCCTATAGTCGCAGTGCTATGTTTGATAATCTAAATACCCTGGATTCCTTCCTACTCCCACTATACAACCATCCCCCCAATACGCTACAATACACCCATGAAGAACAAAATTTCTAGCGCAGATACATAAATCGAAGAACCGGAGATTCCAAAACACGCTAACGCAGGGCAAACTCAGGGTAAAATCACTACCTGGACATCCCTGTGACTCTCCTGTTTCCACCTTGTACAATTATAAACCAAAATATATGCAAACGGACGATGAGACACATTCTCCACGCCGACTTCGACGCCTTCTACGCCTCCGTCGAGCAACTCGACAATCCCGAACTGCGCGGCAAGCCGTTGGCCGTCGGCGGCAGCCCCGATTCGCGCGGCGTAGTCGCCTCCGCCTCTTATGAGGCGCGCAAGTACGGCGTCCGCTCCGCCATGCCCATGCGAACCGCCTTCAACATCTGTCCCCAACTCCGGCGCGTCAGCGCGCGCTTCGACAGATACCGCGACGTCTCCCGCTCCGTCATGCGGATATTCCGCGACATAACCCCCCTCGTCGAACCCCTCTCCCTCGACGAAGCCTACCTTGACATCACCAACTCGGTCGCCGAAGACCTCACTCCGGCGGACATAGCGCGCCAACTCAAGCGCCGCGTCAAGCGCGAACTCGGCCTGACCATCTCCGTCGGCGCGGGCGTGAGCAAGTCCGTCGCCAAGATAGCCTCAGACCTCGAAAAGCCCGACGGCCTCACCGTCGTCCCGCCCGGCCAAGAGGTCGCCTTCCTCGCCCCCCTGCCCGTCGGAACCCTCCCGGGCGTCGGTCCCAAGACCCAGCAGAGCCTCAAGTTCCACGGCATACTGACCGTCGCAGACCTGGCCAACGGCGATGACGAATGGCTTCTGGACAGGTTCGGTCGCAACGGCGCCTACATGAAGAAACTAGCGCTCGGCCAGGACGACCGCCCGGTGCAAACCCACCGCGACACCAAGTCCATCAGCTCCGAGACGACCCTCGTATCCGACACCGGCGACCCCGACGCCCTCCACGAGCTGGTAGCCCGCCTCAGCCGCGACGTATCCAACTCGCTCGAACGCCGCGAACTGCGAGGCCGCACCGTAAAGCTCAAACTGCGACTCTCCGACTTCACCACCTTCACCCGCCAGGTGACCCTGCCCGAGGCGGTTCAGTCCTCGGACCAGATAGCGGTCGCCGCCAACCGCCTCATAGACGTTGAGATAGGGCCGGGCCGCAGATTCCGCCTCGTGGGAGTCGGCGTATCCGGCTTCGGCGCGCCCGAAGAACCCTCCCCAACCATACAGCCCCGCCTGCCCGGAATCTGACTACAAGCCATCTCACAAATGCCGACCACACCGTAGGGGCGTCCCTTGTGAGCGCCCCTAATCCCCTCTACTTCAGGGTGAGGGTGAAAACACACGGTTCATACTGAGGGCTGAGATAGCTTCTACACCTCCAGTTCGTCGAAGATAGCCCTGTAAGACGCCACCCTAGACGCCGACACCCGGCCCTCCGTCTCCGCGGCTCTCACCGAGCACTCCGGCTCCTCCAGATGCGCGCAGTTGCTGAAACGGCACTCGGCGGCCAGTTCGTCTATCTCAGGGAAGAACATGGGTAGCTCTCCCAGTGTCAGCCCGGCCAGCCCGAACTCCCTGATGCCCGGCGTATCGGCAACGTACCCTCCGCCGTCCAGCTTGTACATGGACGCCTGCGTGGTCGTATGCCGACCCTGGTGATGTACTTGGCTCACGTCTCCGACACGAAGATCCAATCCGGGCTGGGCGGCGGACATCAGCGAACTCTTGCCCGTTCCCGACAGTCCGACCACCACCGTCAGCCTGCCGGTCAGTTCGTCCCTGAGCTTGGCGATTCCCTCGCCCGTAATCGCCGACGTGGCCAGGGTTCTGTACCCCATCTCTCGGTACACTTGCGTCGCGGCCTCGTACCCGGCCCTCGACCCCATCAGGTCCGATTTGTTTACGCAGATAATCGGCGATATGTCCGAGAGGCTTGCCGCTATCAGGTAGCGGTCTATCAATTCCGGCCAAAGGTCGGGTTCCCGCCACGACGAGACTATCAATAGCTGGTCCACGTTCGCCGCCACGACCTGCTGGCGCGGCGCGAGAAACGGATCCGGGCGAGCCAGGACGGTCTTCCTGGGCAGGACATTTTCGATTGCCCAAGCGCCCGCTCCGTCCTCGGTTACGGTAACTTTGTCTCCGACCGCGACAGGGTTTATGTAGCCGGTGTCCAGTTCCGTCAGCAGCCCCCGGATAGTCGCCGGCCTTTCCAGTCCGTCAAGCTCGATCCTCGCCGACATCCCCGCGACGGCGGTCACCAGCGCCGTCGCCCCCTCGACCTCCATGATGACGGCAGCCGTTGTCACAGGTTCAACATCTTGAGGAGACTCGATGAGAACCTGGTCTATAGCCTTGCGACGATCACGCTCGTCCCTGGGCATGACTCGCTCCAGGGACTCGTGATCCACTTCGTCCCACTCTTGCTCCGACGACCTTCCGGTCCAGTCTTTCCGGCGCGCGCGGACACGCTTCACGCTCCCGCTGCGCCTGAACGTCTTTCTGCCACGCCGCTGTTGTCTCTTTTTTGGTCTTCTGGCCATGGACTCCTTACGATTCCGCCGCTGAATCCACTCACTTCTATATGTGTTATACAATACGCATATACACTTGGCAACACCGCCCAATTCATTGACGATTGCAAAAATCCCCTCTCCCTCAGGGAGAGGGCTAGGGTGAGGGTGTTTAGCTTCAATACCATACATTGCCAGGCAGTGCATAGGCGTACAGTAAGACTTATGCCATATTGACAACAGGTAGTTACAACGAGACTGAGGAGCGAAGATTGGTAAAGATACGAGATATGTGGCAGACCCCGGGAACCAGGCCCAACGGACTTCAGGCGGCGGAGGACGGCCTGTGGGTGATTAGCGCGGACGACGACAGCCGCCTCTACAAGCTGGATTACGACACCGGCGAGGCCATCGTGGATGTTCCCACTGAAACCTACAAGTCCAGCGGCATGACCGTGGGCGGCGGACACGTATGGATTGCCTCCACGCACAACTCGCGCCTGTACAAGCTGAACGAGGACGGCAGCGCGGTCAAGTTCTACGAACCGCCCGGAACCGGCGTCAGAGACCCGCGCGACACTGGCCCCGACTACAACCGTCCGCACGGCATGGAGTGGATAGACGGCAAGATGTGGGTCGCCACCAAGCCCGCCCTTCGCATCTACTTCATTGACGCCGACACCCTTGAGATCGAACATTCCATACCCACGCCGGGCGCAGCCCCGCACGGCATAGCCTGGGACGGCGAAACTATCTGGTGCGCCGACCGCGCCATGCGGAAGATACACCGCCTCAACCCCTGCAACGGCGAAATCCTGGACGAGATTTACGTCCCTGAACCTGAGTTGCACGGCCTCACGCTGCACGACGGAGCGCTAATCTTCTGCTGCGACCCCAGCAACCGCGTATGCAGAATAGAGATATAGAGATCCGCCTACGAATCCGCAGCCACCAGTTCCCCCGCAAACTCCGGCATCACCTCGGTCGCGAACATCTCGATTGACCGCAGCCACTTCTCCTGCTCCAGGCCCGCCGCGCCGAACTTGCCGAAGATGCGGTTGATTCCCTTCGACCTCAGTACCTCCAGCCGCTCGCACACCACCTCCGGCGTTCCTATCAGCGGACGTATGCCCTCAATACGCGCGCTTTCGGCGGCCGCCAGTCGGTCCTTGTCCCGGTGTACCCAGTGCTTGTAATTATCGGGGATGTTGCCGTCCTTGTCCGCCGGATTTCCTATCCGGTAGAACTCCTCGTTTATCTTGGTCTCAAGCCCCTTGACGTCGTTCTCCGCCTCTTCCATCGTCGGAGCGATATACACGCTCGCGCTCACGGGCAGGTCAATATGCTCGTGCGGATGGCCGTAATGCTCCATGCGCTCATGCCACATCTGCACCACGCGCGGAGTCTGCCCAAGCGTAGTCGTCGGCCCTCCGACCAGAATCGGAATAGCCTGGCTGGCCGCGTAGTCCACACTCTCCGGGCTGGTGCTGACCGCGATATAGATAGGCGGCCCCGGCTTCTGGATAGGCTTGGGAATCACCCAGATGTCCTCGATGTCCACGTACTCGCCGCTGTACGTGAGCGAGCCTTCCTCCCAGCATTTCTGCACCACCTCCAGGTACTCCTTGAACATCAGCCTGGACTGCGTAATATCCACGCCCATACCGTGGAATTCCTGCGCCTGGTATCCCGCGCCGACCCCCAGGTTGAACCTTCCGCCCGATATTATGTCTATCGTCGCCGCCTCCTCCGCCACCTGCACAGGATTATGGAACGGCAGAATCACGATGGACGTGCCAATCCGCGCCTGCTTCGTCCTAGCAGCCACCGCGCCCATGTAAGAGAAGATCCCCGACAGAATGCCGTGCCGCGAAAAATGGTGTTCGCCCAGCCAAATATCCTGGATCCCCAGACGGTCGGCGTACTCCACCTGTTCCAGCGTGTTCTCAAGCGTATCCTCGCCCGACATACTCTCATGCCATCTGATAACGTCGAACATCCCGAATCTCATGATCTACTCCTCGCGCGGCCTCTCGCTATGATTGAGCCATACACCTTCCTGCCAAGTCGTCCCCCCCCACCACATCGCCAATTCCGGTTTCCAGCATTATGTAGCATCGGGGCGCGTCTCTCAAGTGGTGGCGGCCGGTCGTTGGGTCTTCCGATAGTCGTCCAATAAGACAGGATCACATATACTTTGGTTTATATTTGTCCTGGTGGTGTCCTGGTCATGTCCTAGTGATGTTCCTAGTTGAAAGTGACTAGCAAATCGGCGGATTTAGCTATGAAATCGACCTGAATTCGCCTGCAAAAATTTTTGTGGGCCGATTTGGTCGTCATTGATAAATTCCACCTTATAGTATAGTACGCTATGGCATTTTTGTTCTGCAATGGGGATATTGTAGCATATAGTAGATAGAGATATGTAGAGAAACAAGAAACTTCGGGGCCGGTTGAGCGGGCGTGGGGCTGACTGGCAGGCGCAAGGGTTGGCGTTACCGGAAGAAACGTATTGGGATCGTGCAAGGCAGACAATCGAAAGACCCTCGCTTGAGAGTGTGAGTCTATTGCGCTATCCCATTGAAATGTGTATAAAATCCGTTGGATAGTTCTTCTGCACCAGATAGAAGGCGAGTTGATACGTAGGGATTTGATCATGACACCGCGCCGCGCAACTTATCGTTCGCTAGACCGATTCGTGAGACCGATACTCATAACTGACACTGCGAGACTGACAGCTCGAGACTACTCTATATATCATTCGCGAGAATTACTCTCACTAAGGCCAGTCGTACTTGATACGGAGACAACCGGTTTGGACAACAGAGCAGAGATATGCGAGGTAGCCGCTATATCATCCATGACGGAACGTGTGCTTGTAGATACACTCGTAAAGCCGTTCAACCCAATTCCATCAGACGCAACGAGGATTCACGGGATTACGAACGCCGATGTCCACCATGCGCCACAATTTTCTCAAGTCATGTTTGGAAACCTAGGTGAACTGCTGGACGACACCACAATCTCAATCTGCATCTACAACGCCGAATATGACCTACGGCTAATAGACCAGTCTTTGGGTATCGGAAGAAGATACCAATACAGGGACAACATTCATTGTGTCATGGAGCTATATGCCCTATTTTTTGGCGCGTGGAATGAATGGCATCGTAACTACACTTGGCAGTCACTAGAGAATGCGGCGAGACAGACGGGTTTATATTTCCAAGGCAACGCCCACAGCGCATTGGCAGACGCGCGCATGGCTCTAGCAGTCCTTCGTTATATGGCAGCCAGCTACACAAGCCTCGAGGTACCAGAGCCCGATATATGGTACCACTCGAGAAATTCCAGATAGAACCACGCAGTTCAGGAAGGAGAAAAATTTGGAGCCTGTAGGTCCAGAAGACACTTGGATCAGGCGATTCATAATACCATTTCACTCTGACTATGACATGAACATCGTTGGTAGTCTGTACATCGTCATTCCCGCTTTCGCGGGAATCCACTCAAGACTAGCTAGTAACAACACGACGACGTTACTCCGAATTGGTATAAAGTCGTTCAATAATGAGTGTCCAACACATCGCATTGTATGTAGTGAAAGTGCCGAGTTGAATCGTCTACGTCAATACATCACATCTCCAGCCCTGGGATAACTTGCCTCGGCAAGTTCTACTCGGAACAAGGACTGAAGAAAAGGCGCGATCTCGCCCGTTGCTGACTTTGCTGGCCTTTAGCCTTCAGAGTCGTCCGGTTGATCCAGTATCTTTCCAATATATTGATAAGGAATACCGCAACCAAAATCCACCCTTATCAGACATAAGACAGATATTCAATGTTACATGGCAAGACTTGAACGTTTATCGTAAGATTGAAAAATCAGGAGTGAGCGTTGTACTCATTTGCTTCCAGAAGCATACTGGAGAGCTTAAGGCTCAGTTTGCGGGTAAGATAGTTCTGTGTAACGAACACACACCGCGAAGCAAGCCTGAAGGAGGGACTGGCGACCGTATGTGGAATACTCATTTTGACTCTTATGTTCCTGTGCAGGAGTTTTTCGAGTCCGAGTATGCAATTCCGCGCGTGATACTCAAGTCTGTGGAAGTTCACACTAAGAACGAATCCACTTATCTCTCCCTTGGTGATGTGGTACTCCCCAGCGACCAATATCCCTCTCCCCCTTGGTCTTGGTAATGTGGCACCCCTTAGCGACCCTCACCCACAAAACTGCTTCAATGTAATTGAAAGGTTGTGGCTCCAACCCAAAGGAGCCGCGCCATCGCCCCCAGTCCCTCTAGGCGGAGCACCCTACGGATCGGTGTGGCACTCCAAGCTCGCTGGTATCGCCAAAGCGGCGAGTGCCATGAGCGTCGGACCGGCCGGAACGTACACCGCCACAATACAGGTCTCTCTGTGGGACGATTGCCAGAACATCGGAAGCATCAACTATCTGGCAGGCAGCCATGAGTCAGTGCCGTCCCGGGCCAGCGTCTCGTCATCCCTGCCAAAGCCGGAACCCACCCATCCTGTACATCCCCTAATCCCGCAAATCCTGATTCTGATAAAAGAACATTTGACCCCCAGCGAACACAAGTGCTATCATGCCCAAAACCAATCACTAACCACCAACCACTGAAAACCAATGACCCCCTACCCAGAACTACAACAGATAATCAAAGAGGAAACCGACAACGGTCGCGGCATCGTCCAATTCCTCTTCAAAGCCATGTGGGGCGAGTTTCACAACTTCACCCCGCAGCACCAACTCATGGCCGGCAGAGCCCTAGCCATCATCGGCGTCGAACAGGGCGTGCAGTTCGTCGAGGCCAACAGACCGCCATCCCTGCCCAGGAACACACCCCAGCGCAGGATAGTCGAAGACGAACTCGACGCCGCGCTCAGCGCCGCCGAACGCGAACTCATAGGCTACGCCAGAAAGACCACGCGCAACGGTCGAAAGATGGTCCGCTTCTTCCTCGACGCCATG
This sequence comes from Dehalococcoidia bacterium, assembly GCA_963668275.2. Classification (GTDB taxonomy): domain Bacteria; phylum Chloroflexota; class Dehalococcoidia; order Lucifugimonadales; family UBA1123; genus VXRN01. The sequence goes on along the minus strand of OY764155.1, from coordinate 3,107,599 downwards.
AACGGGGTCGTCAAGAGCTTCAGCCCATCGCTGAGGATAGCCGCCGCCAAAGAACTCATAGGTTGCGCCTTCCCCCTGCTGACTAAGGTCAAACGACGCAAGACAACCACGCCCAAACCACAGACCGCAACCGTCGCGACCGCGCCGGTGCCTCAGCCCGAGACCGCCCAGCCTCAGACCCAGACGGCGCAAACCGCGCCCGTGGCCTCCCTGCCCACCGTCCAGGCCCTCAACGGACACCCAGACCGCTGCTCATGCAGAACCTGCGAACGCTCGGCCATGGACAGGTTCAGACAATTACACTGTCAGGATGGCGAAGAGATACACCAGTACATAGTCCGCCGCGCGCTGACATCCACCAGCGACGACACCCAGTTGGTCTCAGAGGCCACGCTGATATGGAACGAGTACATGGCGTTCATCAGGAATCTATGTCCCAAATCCGTCATAGCTCCGATTCCGGGCTGGTTCTCCCGTCTTTTGAAGCGAGACGAGCATTACCCCGACGGCTACAACCCCAAGTTGGTGGACAAGCATTACGACTTCTGTATGAGCGGCGTCCTGGACGACGATGACTATGACTACCCGATGGACCAAGACTGCTACTGCGACGATTGCGAAGAGCACCAGAAGGACGACTACGGCAACTGCAACTGCCCCATCTGCTTCGAGTCCGAAGACGACCCCTGACCACTGACAACTGAATACTTTTCCGGATGTACTGATGCCCACCGCTTTCATCCATCCTTAATCTGTCGCAATGGCCCGCCGCCCTTTGCTAAAATTATTCGGTCAACTCCCGTTGCCGACGAACAGACGACAGACCCCGGAGGAATGAAGCCGTGAACCTGCGCATACCCGGTCCCATACCCGTGCCGGACGACATACTGGAAGATATGTCCAAGCCGATGATCAACCACAGGGGCCCAGAGTACAAGGACCTCCTGCTGAGTACGACCGACCGGCTCAAGCGCGTGTTCGAGACCGAGGGCGACGTCTGGATAATCACCGGCTCCGGCACCGCCGCCATGGAGGCGGCGGTCGTCAACACACTTTCGCCCGGCGATAAGGTCGTCAACGCCACCATCGGCGTATTCGGCAACCGCTTCACTGACATCGCCGAGGCGTTCGGAGCCGACGTGATAACCCTCGACTTTCCCTTCGGGGAGGTCATAGACCTGGACGTACTCAGAAAATGCCTGAACGACAACCCCGACGTGAAGGCCGTCACCGTAACCCACAACGAGACCTCCACAGGAGTGACCAACGACCTCCAGGCCGTCGCCGAAGTCGTAAAGGGCGAGTTCGACAAGCTGATACTGGTGGACGGCATCAGCAGCGTGGCCTCCATTCCCATGTCCGCCGATGCCTGGGACCTCGACGTGGTAGCCACCGCGTCCCAGAAGGGCTGGATGCTGCCCCCGGGCTTTGCCTTCCTCAGCTTCAACGACCGCGCATGGGCCGCCCACGCCGAGTCAAAGATGCCCAAGTTCTACCTCGACGTGGCCCAGTACAGGAAATACTACGAGATAGGACAGCCGCCATACACTCCGGCAGTGTCGGTCATGTTCGCGCTCGACACCGCGCTCGACCAGTTGCTCTCCGAGGGCATGGGCTCCGTATTCGAGAGACACGCCGCCGTCGGCCAGTTCACCCGCAACGGCATAAAGTCGCTCGGACTCCAACCCTTCCCGCGCGACGAGCGTTACGCCTCCAACACCGTTACCGCCGTGACCATTCCCGAAGGAGTTGACGCGACCGCCCTCGTCGGCAAGCTCAGAACCGACCACGACGTCATCGTATCCGGCGGACAAGCATCCCTCGCCGGACAGATCTTCCGCATCGGACACATGGGCCGTACCACCGAGGGCGACATACAGGACACCCTGGACGCCATAGAGGACGTGCTGCCCAAAGTCGGCTTCAAAGGTTAGTCCCACTCAACTGACAACTAAAAACTGAAAACTAGAAACCATGGACACACGACGATTCGAGAATCTTGTAAGACGGGCGATCCAGGAACTCCCCCCGGCGTTCCTGAATCGTATGGACAACCTTGACATAGTGGTAGAGGACTGGGCCTCCCCCACGCAGCTCATAGGCTCCGGCATCGAAGAAAAAGAGTCGCTGCTCGGACTGTACGAGGGAATACCCCTGCCCGACCGCTATGACTACAACCTCGCGCTGCCCGACAAGATAACCCTCTTCAAGAGGGCCATCGAGAACATCTGCGAAACCGATGAGGAAGTGGTCGCCGAGGTGCGAACGACCGTCATTCACGAGATAGCGCACCACTTCGGAATAGACGACGAGGCCCTGCACGAAATGGGGATCTACTGACCCATATCTGACAAATCGTCATATCAACGCCGGCGAGCGCGAAACACCCATCGGGTGCCACACGCGCCCGCCCTTTGGCGTTTTACTCGATTCGGCTATGGACGCGCCACTACGAAAGAGGTCCGGCAAACCGCTCATGACAACTATCGAAGCAACCACGCAGACGGACGAACGGGAAGAGAGCGCCGGTCTTGGCCTGAGCAACCTTAATCCCATGCTCAGGTCCACCGAGCGGTACCGCAACCTGCTCCGCGCCCTCGGCGGACAGAACCCGCGCGCCAGGGCGCAGCTTCTCTCTGAAGCCACCCCATACCTGATTTCAACCCTCATGCAGGACTTGGAAAGGCCCGCCCTGGTTGTCGCGCCCAGGCCCGAGGAGGCGGGTCGCCTGTACGAGCGCCTGCGCGCGTGGGTGGACAGCCCCGAACGCATACACCGCTTCCCCGAGACCGAGACCCTGCCGTTCGAGCGTCTGGTCACCGACATAGACACCATACAGGAACGCATCCGCGCCCTGGACGCGCTCCTGAACCCGGGCGACGACGAGCCTCCGCTGATAGTAGCCTCCGCAACCTCCGTGGCCCAACGCACCCTCAGCCGAGATTCATTCGAGGGCAGCGTCCACCAGATCGCCGTCGGCGACGTGATAGACCTCGACGATACGCTAGACCTGTGGCGCCGCATGGGATACAGGTTCGAGTCCGCCGTGTACTCCCCCGGCTTCGCCAGCAGGCGCGGCGGCATAATTGACATCTTCCCCGTCGGCGCGGAACTGCCCGCCCGCATAGAACTCTGGGGCGACGAGGTTGACAGCATCCGCCTGTTCGACCCTTCCAGCCAGCGTTCCACCGAGATAGTCCGCTCGGTCAAGATAATACCCGCCCACGAGACCCTGCCCGCCATGACCGACCGCGAAGAGCTGGACCATCGCATGGCCTACATTGACATCGCTAACTGCGACGACGCCCACCAGGAGCGCATCCGAGAGGAGTTCTCCCAGCTTCTGGACGGACACGAAATTGACGACCTGAACCTCTACGCCGGCTTCTTCAACCACGGCTCGCTGCTGGACTATATGCCCGAAGACACGCTGATAGTCCGAGTCAGGCCGGACGACATGGCCGCCGCGGCCTGGGACAACGAAGAGCGCATCCACGACCTGCGCGAAACCAAGCAGCGGCGCGGCGAACTCCCCATGAACTTCCCTTCGTTCCACGTACCCTGGAACGAAATCGAACCCGCGCTCTCGAATCTTGGCCCACAGCTGGACATCATCTTCTGGGGCGCCGACGACCTGGTATATGCCGACATCTACGTCATGCCATTCGGTTCGCCTCCCACCTTCCTGGGACAGACCAACCTCTTCGTCAGCGAGGCGTCCGATCTTCTGGAGTCCGGTCATTCAGTCCTGGCGATTACCTCTCACTCACGCAGGCTCGACGAGATCATGTCCGAAAGCGGCGTGTCCGACACGCTCTCGACCTCCCTCGCCGCCCTGCCCGATCCGGGCGAACTCACGCTGATCCAGTCCGCCGGCCCCAACTTCGGCGACGGCTTCGTCCTGACCGCCCCCGACCGGAATCTCATCGTCGTGGGCGACACCGAGATCTTCGGCATTACCAAACAGCGCAGAACCGCCCGCCGCAGCCGCACCAACTGGGACGCATTCCTATCCGAGATCAGCCCGGGCGACTACGTAGTCCACGTCGAACACGGCGTCGGCAGATTCATGGGAGTCGGAAGGCCCTCAGAAGGCTCCGATGCCTCAGCCGAGTACCTGGTACTGGAGTACGCCAACCGCGACAAGCTCTACGTCCCTATGGAACATCTCGATAGGGTCACGCCGTATGTCGCGCCAAGCGACTCCCCTCCCCACCTGACGCGGCTCGGCACGCAGGAATGGAGCCGCGCCAAGGCGCGCGCCGAGCGTTCCACCCGCCAGATGGCCGCCGAACTTCTCGCCCTCTACGCCGCCCGCGAAATGGTCGCCGGACACGCTTTCGGCCCCGACTCCACATGGCAGCGGGAACTTGAAGAGTCCTTCCCCTACGAAGAGACCCCCGACCAGTTGGCCACGCTCGCCGAGGTCAAGAGCGACATGGAAAACGAACGCCCCATGGACAGGCTGGTCTGCGGCGACGTTGGCTACGGCAAGACCGAGATAGCGCTGAGAGCCGCGTTCAAGGCGGTCATGGAGGGCAAGCAGGTCGGCGTCCTCGCCCCCACGACCGTCCTCGCACAGCAGCACTACGTCACGTTCTCCCAGAGAATGAGCGCCTATCCCGTCAGGGTCGAGGTCCTCAGCCGCTTCAGGACCGCCCGCGAACAGCGCGAGGTTCTCAAATCGCTGGCCGACGGCAGCGTTGACATCTGCATCGGCACCCACAGGCTCATCCAGAAGGACGTGCTGTTCAAGGACATCGGCCTGGTCATAGTGGACGAGGAGCAGCGCTTCGGCGTCGGACACAAGGAACGCCTCAAGCAGATGCGCCAGGAGGTGGACGTGCTCACGCTGACCGCCACGCCCATACCCCGCACGCTTCATATGTCGCTCGCCGGCGTCCGCGACATGAGCACGATGGAGACGCCCCCCGAAGACCGCATCGCCATCAAGACCTACGTCTCCGAGTTCAGCGACGAGCTAATCCGCGAGGCCATACTGCGTGAGATAGACAGGCAGGGCCAGGTCTATTTCCTTCACAACCGCGTCTATAACATCGGCTACATGGCCGACTACATCCGCCGCATAGTCCCGGAGGCGGAGGTCGGCGTCGCGCACGGCCAGATGAAGGAGGGCGACCTCGAGAAGGCGATGTCGTCCTTCTCCCAGGGCGAATTCGACGTGCTGGTCTGCACCACTATCATCGAGTCCGGCCTGGACATACCCAACGTCAACACGCTGATAATCAACCGCGCCGACGCCTTCGGACTCGCGCAACTGTACCAGCTAAGAGGCCGCGTCGGTCGCTCAAGCCGTCGAGCGTACGCATACCTCCTTATTCCCAGCGCCCGAACCCGCGCCCTGAACGAGACCGCCGAGCGCAGGCTGAAAGCGATGCTCGCCGCCACCGAACTCGGCGCCGGCTTCCGCATCGCCATGAAAGACCTGGAGATACGCGGCGCCGGAAACATACTCGGCGCGGAGCAGAGCGGCCACATTCACGCCGTCGGCTTCGAGCTTTACACCAAGATGCTCTCCCAGGCCGTCGAAGACCTGCGCGCGCGGCGTGAGTCCGGCGACCTCGTGGGCATGACGCCCCAGGACGTAGCCGACATGGTGAGCGGCCAGGTTGACGAATCCATATCCGGCAGCTTCGCCCCCGAGCCGGGCGTCGCGCTGGATTTGGGCATCCCCGCCGGCCTGCCCTCCGACTACATCCCCGACCTGCCCGCCCGCATGGGACTCTACCAGCGTCTCATCGCCCTCAAGGACGAAGACGCCATTGGAGCGATGGAAGACGAACTGCGCGACAGGTTCGGCCCCCTCCCCTGGCAGGCCCGCGCCCTGCTCTACACCGTCAGGCTGCGAATACTCTCCGACAGGGCCGGAATCGAGTCCATAACCCGCGACGGCGAACGCATCGTCCTCAGAATGAAAGACGACGTTGGCGGCGCCAGACGCGCCCTGAATCGGAGGCTTCCCAGGGGCGTAGAGGTGGGCAACGCGCAGATTCGGCTTGACCTGAGCAGGCTGAATACGGCCTGGGAGGACTATCTGCTGGACGTGTGCGAGCGGCTGGCGGAGTTCAGGGTGGAGATGACGCGGCAGGTTCTGGAGGCGGCGTCGGGGTAGAGCATTTCATTGTGGTAAGATTGGAACAGGGCAAGAGATTGAAAGTTGGCCTTTATATGGCTTGGCTACTCCATTCTCGTATGTTTTCGGGAGGGCGATAACCATGAGCGTACAAGAGAATACACTAAGGGCGGCTGAGGACGGCATCAGGATGCTACTCAATCAGGCGTTCGCCGAAAAGTTTATATTCGACCCAATCACAGTCGAAGCCACCACAGACCACTACGGCGAAGATAACCTCAACATCATTGTGGTGTACGATGGCGACTACGACCAGCTAGACCCGGAAAAACTCAACCGTATCTCCACGGAACTAGCCTCCATCCTGGCGGAATTCGGATTTCATAATATGCCAACCGAATCCTACATTGACAAAAGGGAATACCCGGAGTGGCTCGCTCTCATGAGCCAAGCCCCATGGGAGCAGGAAGACTAATGAACTGGCAACATTCGATTGAAGCCGCGAAAATGTTGGCCGGTTCGCATGAAACGTTTCCTACTCCACCAGGCAGACCGCGCCAAGCCATGCTCAGACGAGCTGTCAGTACCGCCTACTACGCTATGTTCCATGCCCTTTGCCAAAGCAACGCCGATACTCTAGTCGGACAATCGTCGCCAGGCCCTCATACCGACCTTTGGGTAGAGACTTACAGAGCGTTGCAACATAGAACCGCGAAAAACCGCTTTGCGTCGTACATTCAACTGATACAAGACCCTGCATTGCGTGACTTCGGACAAGTTTTCGGCACTATGCAGCAACAGCGTATATCCGCCGATTATAACCCTCGCGCAAGATTCACGCGCTCCGAGGTCATCTCTGTAATAGACCGATCCGAAGCGGCAATAAACGCTTTCTACAACACTCCCGCTCCGACACGCAGACGATTGGCTATATACTTGCTAGTGCCAAGGGGACGCAACTGATTAGAACATAGACCGTAGCTTGCGATTCTGAATGCCCGAGAAACCGCGTATCGGACCGGTTGTCCCGCTAAAGTTCAAGCGCCAGCGCAGGCAGTTCCATCATACTTTCGATACGCGGGCATCCCGTGTATCCGACATGGTTGCCGTCGCGGTCAATCAGCACCGGGCCGATACCGACATTCATAGCGCCGGCCACGTCAGAGGTCAACTGGTCTCCAACGTGAATCGTGTCTTCGGGGGCGGCGCCCGAACGTCGGAGCGCCTCTCGGAATATCGGCGCGTGCGGCTTCTCCACACCCACCTCGCCGGACGTGACCACGAAGTCCAGGTACGGCGCGAGTCCCATGTTCTGGACTATCTCGTCCGCGCTGGCGTTCATGTTGGAGATCAGGCCCAGCGTGAACCCCTGTTGCTTGAGCAAGTCGAACGCGGGAAGAACGTCGTCGTACCGCGCCATGCCGTAGGGAATGCTGCGAACCGCCCGCCATATCTCCATCGCCTGATCCACAGTCACGTCGAACCCACAGCCGCGCAGCACGCGCCGCTCGTACTCCCCGAAGAACCTCGCGCGTTCCTCATCGTCCATCATCCGCACCGGCTTGACCGCGTTCTGCTCCGACATTAGCGCGTCGGCCAGCGCGTACCCCCGCAGCACCCCCTCCCGCGTCAGCTCTATCCCGAAGCGCGAACACGCCTCGGACTGTATCTCGAACCTGTCCGGCCTGAAGCCCGCCAGCGTCCCGTAAACGTCGAAGAAGATCGCTTGTACCATGTTTAGTTCTCTGCTATCATGTATATGTTCGGACTATATGTTTTGAGGCGACCCAGATATGGGAACAGGGATTCCCCGCACCGCAAGGGCAGACGTATCGGCATATTTGCTGCCATCGGTTATCTCGATGCCAACCACTTTATTGTCCTTGTCATAGTCCACGACGACGCCGGGCGCAATTTCTTCGGATTCCACGCTGGCGATTGACCGAAGACCGATGTAAAGCATATCGCTATGCGAGTCATAGTGTATTTCCATGCTTACTCTCCTAGTTCTCCGGACGGAACCTGCGGTCGAAAAAGGCGTTGTGCACTGTTTCTCCGTCCGACTCCGTAATTACCCGTAGATAACGGTTTCTCTCGACTATGAAACCCCAGCGACGGATGCGTCCATTGGATTCAATCTGAATCTGTACGGGATTGTCCAATACTGATTGAATCCAGGACATCCTCAGATAAGGACGCCGGGTAAGTACGCTGTTTTCAAAATACCAAGTCGTCTTCATATATCCAAGTGTACCAAATACGCTTGTCCTGTTTCGCGCCGCTCCAATCACCCCGGGCGTCGCCTGCCCGGTACGTTCAGCGGCGCGCCCGGTTTGCTCAAAGTCAGTATCAGCGGGATGCTGATAAGGATGGAAGCCGCCATTATCAGGAACGGCTCCCTGTAATTGCCGCGCACGTCGAACATCCAGCCGACAAACACCGGCCCGATGACACCGAACACAGTGCTGAACGTCATCATTATCCCCATGATGGTGCCGAAACTGCGGCGTCCGAAGTAATCCGCGAGCATGGCGAACCGAACTGGTATCGAGGCTCCGAATCCGATGCCCCAGAACACTATGAACCCGATCAGGTGCCAGGTGGAACTCGTGTAGCAGAATATCAGCGTGCCTATGAATTGCAGGCCGAAGGAGACCGCGATGAAGTGCCTCTTGTCCAGCCTGTCGCCCAGCCACCCGGCGGCTATTCGACCCACCAGGCTCATCAGCGACACGCCCAGTATGACCATTCCGGCCACGCCCCGGCTTATGCCGAAGCTAGTGAGCGCCGGTATCTGGTGGACGGTCGCCGAGATGATCAACTGTCCCGCGCCCATAGCCAGGACAAGCTGCCAGAAGACCCTGGTCCGCATCGCCTCCCTGGTTGTGTAAGTCACCTCCAGGCGCCCGCCGTCCTGTGTCGCGCCGTCCCCGCTCGTCCGCGCGCCGTCGGCGTCGGAGGGCGTCCCGTCCGGGAGCAGGTTATAGTCCTCGGGCCGGGAGCGCATGACCAGCGACACCGGAATGCCCATGACCCAGAAGCCGATGCCTATTGCCAGAAGGCCGGTGCGCCAGTCGGTCGCGGCGATGAGCCAGACGAGCGCAGGCACGAGCAGCCCGCCTATCGCGGACCCCGCGGACATGATGGACATGGCCCTGGTGCGCTTGGACACGAACCAGTTGGCGACCGTAGTGGTGATTACGAGGAACGTTCCGAACGACAGCCCAATCGTTATGATGGTGAACGCGAGATAGAATTGCCAGAGCGAGTTTATCCGGCTCAGCATGATGAAGCCCAGCCCGGTGGCGATTATTCCGGCGAGCATCACGCTGCGCGGTCCGAACCTGTCTATGAACCAGCCGACGAATGGCGAGATCATCCCGGACTCGGTGCGCTGAAGCGAGACGGCGGCCGAGGTGGTGGCGCGACCCCACCCGAACTGCTCCACGATAGGATCGAAGAACGCCCCGAACCCCTGCCAGAACGCGCCGGAGGTATAGCCCTGGCTTATCGAACCCGCTATGACGATCCACCACCCGTAGAAGAGTCCGCGATTCTCATCTTCACGGGTGGCGGTTTTGGTTTGGGGGGACTTTTCAGCCAATCGCCCGCGCCTCTCTTGAGCCGCATACGCCGTCGCTCTTGCGGGCGCGTGTCTGACTATCGTTTCGATAAACCAAGTCGCGCGTCAACTTTTCAGGACACTTCGACCATTTCAGCGTGGGATTTGGGTTCGGGAATCGGCATACCTTCCTCTTGAAGCATCTCCAGGTGATACTCAATAGCTTCACGGATTAGTTCGGACACCTCTTCCCGGGTCTCCGCGACAGCGACGCAAGTCGGCAGATCGGGAACGTATGCCCCATAGCTCGTAGGCCCTTCTTCTATCACTACCGTGTACTTCATGGCCTTCCTCTCCTGTCCAGTCCCGCCTGTTTCATAATGTAGTTCCATATTCCTATCGGCACATCGTCCCCTCTCTTACCCGCAATAGTCACGAGTCCCGGTTTGATGGGATGCTTATAATGGCGATGGCTCCCACGGGTTCGCGCGTGTCGCCATCCGTCACGCTGAACAAGCCTTATCGCATCTCGTACCTTCGGCATATTTGGCTTCTACGTAAACGGATTCGGCATCATGCCCACGGGGACTTCTATCAGCGTTGGGGCCTCTATGGACAGGGACTCCTTCAGGGCGGATTCAAGCTCGTTCGGGTCGGCGTCCTCGACCCTAACCCCGCGCATTCCGTAGGCGTCCGCCAGCTTCATGAAGTCGGGGTTGTGCAGTTCCGCGCCGATGGAGCGTCCGTCGAAGCGGGTCACCTGGTCTCTGAGAACGTTGCCGTACGCGCTGTCGTTGAACACGACCACGACCGCGTTGATTCCGTACTTGACGGCGGTGGACATTTCCTGCGAGGCGAACATGAAGCCGCCGTCGCCGGAGATCGCGACAACCGCCTTGTCCGGCTGGGCGACCTTCGCGCCGAGCGCGACGGGGTAGGCGTAGCCCAGATTCCCGTAGTAGGAGCTTGTCAGGTATGTCCTGGGTTCGTACACGGGGTAGTTTACTCGGCTGTAATAGCCTATCTGTGTCATGCCGGATATGACTATGCCGTCGTCCGGGACGGCGTTTCGGATAGCCTTGGTGAGTGAGTGCTGCGGTTCGAGCTTGGGGTCGGATTCCTCGCGCTCGGCGCGGGCGGCGTCCATCTCGGCGCGGCGGCTCTCGCGGGGCCGGGAGATGGCGGACAGCGCGCCATGCAGTTTCTCAAGGGTGAGCCTGGCGTCGCCGAGCAGTCCGAAGGTATCATCGTAGTTGCGGCCTATCTCCTCGGGGTCAACGTCTATCTGAATGACCTTCTGGGATAGGAAGCCGGGATAGGCGTTGCGCGTTCCGACCAGCACCACGAGGTCGTGGTCCGGCATCCGCTTCATGTACGGGTCGTTCCTGAAGTTCATGCCGCCGAGCGAGAGGTAGTGCCTGTCTGACACCGCGCCCTTGCCCTCGGCGGTCATCAGCACCGGAGACTGGAGGAACTCGGCGAGCGAAGTCAGCGCCCCGGACGCCTCGGATGATATAGCGCCGCCGCCCGCGTAGAGCAGCGGGTTCTTCGCGTCGGCTATCATCCGCGCGGCCTGCTGGATGAGGTCGTCGGAGGGAGTCTGCGGAGCGTACTCTTCAGGCTCGAACAGGTCAACGTCGGCTTCGTCCTCCAGCGTTTCAGGCGGTATCTCTATCTCGACCGGCCTGGGGCGTCCGGTCTTGAGTTGGTGAAGCGCCTCGTGGACGGCGGCCGGGATCTCCGCCGGGTCGAGTATGCGATGCGCCCACTTGGTGACCGGCCTTATCGTGTCAAGCTGGTCGTTTATCTCGTGGAGCATCCCCCGGTCCGCGCCTATGAGTTCGCGCTGGATCTGGCCCGCGACGACCAGGACGGGCGATGAGGCGGAATAGGCCGTGCCTATGGCCGCGCTCGCGTTCTGGAGGCCGGGGCCGGGAACGACCATAGCCGTGCCTACGCCGCCGCCGGCGCGGGCGTAGCCGTCGGCCATGTACGCGGTAGCCTGCTCGTGTCTCGTTGCGATGAATCGTATTCCGGGTTCTTGCGCGAGGCCGTCGAGCGCGTGGTAAAGCTGTACTCCGGGCAGGCCGAAGATGACCCGGACTCCTTCTCTGTATAGCGACCTGGCGAGGGCCTCGCCGCCTGTCATTTTAGGCATGGGTATGTCTCCAAGTTGGTAGTTTGTAGTCTTTAGTTTCGGGTGGCGCGCTGGGTGTCGTAGTCGGAGGCGGCGCGCTGCATCGCGGCCTCGCGGCGGCTGGCGAGTTCGCCGCGCACGTCCTTCGCGTACTGCTGGGAGCGCTGAAGGCTCTCGATGGAACCCTGGAAGTGGGGCATCACGTAGCGCGACATGAGTTCGTAGCTGTGAAGCACCTGCTGCCTAGTGCCGAACTCGGTCGCCTGTATCAGCAGTCCGCCGAAGCCGCCGCTGGATTCGTCGAGGCGGTGTATCATCTCTATCATGTCGTCCGGCGTGCCGACGCACCACGCGCCGCGCTCGACCATCAGGTCAACTATCTTGTCCTGCGGGCAGTCGGTGGCGTCCGCGCCGAGAGTCTGCTCGAAATACTCGCGCTGGAAGCGTCCCGCCCCGACGCGCGCTTGGTCCAGCGCTTCCTTGCGCGTCTCGGCCAGGAAGGCGACGATGACCAGGCGCCACTCGTTGCGGTCCATCGTGTTGCCGTACTCTTCGGCGGTGTCCTCGGCTATCTTCCAGAAGTCCTTCATGTCGCGCGCGTATGAGCCGCCGCGTATGACGCTGACGGACAGAACGCCGAGTCCGTACTTGCCCGCCAGAACCATGCCGGACGGCGATTGGGCCGCCGCGACCGCCATGGGAAAGTGCGGCACGGTGTAGGGGCGCAGGTGCAGAGTGGCTTCTCGCAGGGTGAACCAGGAACTTTCGTGCGTTATCGGATCCTTCTCGGTGAGCAGCCGCTTGATGATGCCCATGGACTCGTCCATGCGACGGCGCTGGTCCACGGGGTCTATTCCGAGCATATAGGCGTCCGTGCTCAACGCGCCCGGCCCCACGCCCAGCATGGCGCGGCCTCGAGTCATGTGGTCGAGTTGCACCATGCGGTTGGCGACCATTAGCGGATGGTGGTACGGCAGGCTGATGACGCCGGTGCCGAGCTTGATGTGCTTGGTGCGCTCCGCCGCCGCCGCGATGAACAGTTCCGGCGAGGCTATGGTCTCCCAGCCGGCGCTGTGATGCTCGCCTATCCACGCCTCGTCGAAGTCCAGGTAGTCAAGCCACTGTATAAGCTCGAAGTCCCTTTCGTATGCCTGCGTGGGGTTTTCATTCTGCCAGTGGAACGGCGCCATGAAGATGCCGAATTTCATTCGTTCGGGGAGAGCCATGCTGCAACGCTCGCTTTCATCTGTCGTAGGTATAAAGAGGCTCCGGGCCGGGCTGTCGGAGCGCTGGGAAGATTCTATCACCTACGCCGTTCGGCGGGCAAAGAATCTACTCACATAGGACGATTGCAAAAGCGCCCATAGTCATTCCCGCGAAAGCGGGAATCCACAGGCTTGGCTGCTTCGAGGCTGCTGCAATCCTGACTAACTGATGTTACGCAGTCTCAGGGCAATCGCATCTTAATTTTCGGGCTTTTTCAGGGGTGTTTTCGCTCCATGAAACCCCGAAACTACCACAATGGCCGAACCCATGATCGCTATTCAGAAATTCTGAAACCGCGCAATGACATCTATGAGAGGTTTCTGCCCAGGATTTACCTGTTTGCGAACGTAAGCGCCGTTTAGATGCGATTGCCCTGCGCGCAGTCTGAAACATTCTTCCATTCGACAGAACGTTCATGCTATCATGTCGCCCAATGAACTATGACCGACCCAATCTTTACATAAACAGGAGGTTATCCAAAATGAATCCGCCGGCGAAAATTTTTCTGTCCGTAGCTAACAACAGGTGATAACAGGTCACTTTCCACGTGAACTGTAACCTGTCCCGCCTGGAAACTCACCTGTAACCCCACCAGTACGATATAAATTGAGATATATGACCAACGCGCCCAGGCCGCAGACCGACGACTCTGCGAAGACCCCGGTCTGAATAGTCGCAAAGCCCTGCCCAGTGCGTAACATCAGTGACTAATGCGATTTTCTCCTCACATCACAGACCCGTCCGCAGCCACGTCCCCCGCAGGAAGTGTACGGTGTACGCCGCCGTCCGCAGCGTCATGCCTATGACTATCGCCCAGGGAATGCCGTACTCGGCGAGGCCGGTGTACTGGGACAGCGCGAAGGCGAGCGGGATTTCGACCAGCCACATGGTGGAGAGCATGATGATCATGGGGGCGAAGGTATCGCCGGTGGTGTTGAACGCCTGGGTATAGACCTGCACCGCGTTCATCGAGAGGTAGCCGATGGCGAGTATCTGGAGCCACACGGCCGCCTGCGCCACGAATCCGGGATCGGAGTTGAAGAACTTCGCAATCGGATCCGGGAAGATCAGGAAGACGGCGGACATGACCAGACTCGCGCCACCCGCGTAAACCAGCGCCCAGATGACCGATTGCCGCGCCCTTTCGGTGTGTCCCGCGCCAAGGTTCTGACCGGCGAGCGCGCCCGCCGCGCGACCTATTCCGCGGCTGGCGTGGTTGACGGTGTTCTCCGCTCGGCGGGACAGCGCGAACGCTGCCAGCGCGCCCGCCCCGAACGGCGCTACCATGAAGACGACGATGAGTTGGGACACCGCCCGCTGCGCTCCGGTTACGGACGCGGGTATGCCTATCTTGAGGATAGTCCAGATCATCTCGTAGTCCACGTAGTAGCCCCTGAGACTCAGCCTGAGCCTGGACGTTCCGCGCATGAGCGCGCTCATGTTCATGCTCATGCCGACGGTCTGGGCTATGAGGTTGGCCGCGCCCGCGCCCGCGAGTTCGAGCGTCGGGAACCACCACCAGCCAAAGATGAGGAACGGGCTGAGAACAAGGTGCAGTATCCGGGACACCGAAGCGGCCTTGAGTGGCGTGATGCTGTCTCCGGCGGCCTGGAGCGCCCCGGCGGTGAGACGCTGCAAGCCCATCATGGACATCGCGAAGAACTGGAAGCGCATATATCCGGCGGCCTGCCTTACGACGTCATCGCCGATTCCCAGAAGGCGCAACAGCGGCTCCGTGAGAATCATGCCGATCACTACCAGCGCAATCGAATACGCGAGCGACAGGGTGAGCGCCTGGAGCATGACGTGGTTGGCGCGGGACACGCGCCGGGCCCCGACCGCGCGGGAGATCATCGAGCGCATACCGGCGTCGAGTCCCATGCGCGCGGTCATCATAAGCATCAGGTAGGTCTGCGCCACGCCGAAGCCCGCGATAGCCTGGAATCCGACGCGACCAGCCCAGACGAGGTCCGCGAGTTGGTCAACGACGCTCAGAAAGCTCTCGGTTACCTGGGGCCAGGACAGGTACCAGAGGTTGCGGGGTATGCTGCCCTTGGTAAGGTCTTTGGTAGCGTATCCCGGACGGCGGCGCGCGCGCGGGGTTCGCGCGCGGGCGGCCTGTCGTGTGCTGGGATCTGCCATATATTGAGTGTCCGACGACCAGTGAAAAGTCGGTCTCGCTACCGTATATCAGATACCCTACTCAGTCAAACTATGTAATTCAAGCCGCGTTTATGTATGATATAATAGACGCTTATTTCAAGAGCTCGGAATGTCGCGGTCTCCCCGCCGGTTTCGGAATGGGGTTACAATGTGATCCAGGTACGCGCATAGCGAGGGCTAGGATTGCGTATAGTGCGTATAGATTGATCTAGGAGCGGGTGTGAAATGGTTCATCAGACTGCGACACCGGACTATACCAGGGGTTTCAGCGAACACGCCCTGGCGGCGCCTATGCGACGCACCGCCGAGAGCAACGCCGCGTACCTGATCCCCTATCTCGTCTCCGGCCTCCAGGTTCTGGACTTCGGCTGCGGCCCCGGCTCCCTGTCGGTGGGTCTTGCCAGCTATATAGCCCCAGGCGAACTTCACGGCGTGGATATGGAGGAATCGCTAATCGAAATGGCGAGAACGAAGGCCGGTCAGACCGGACAAAGCAACGCCATATTCCACGTTGGCGACGTGACCGCCCTTCCCTTCGAGGACGACTTCTTCGACGTAGCGCATGGCCATAACATTCTGATGCACGTTCCCGACACGCGACGCTTGCTGGCTGAGGTGAAGCGCGTTCTGAAGCCCGGCGGCATCATCGCCTGCCGCGAAATGATAGTCGAGTCCGCTTTCGCTCATCCCGACTTAGGCGTTGCCAAAAGACTGTGGGAATTGTTCGAGGACCTTGTGGCTACCAATGACGGGCATCCGCATATGGGGAAGGAAATGAAGATGCACCTTCAGGACGCGGGATTCACGGATATCCGTGTGTCAGCGTCTTTCACCACATACAGCACTCCCCAGGAGATTAGGTATATGCGCTATGAGATGCTCGAATGGCTGTTGTCGTCCGAGGTCCTGGATCTGGCGATAAAATACGGCGCGTGGACCGAAGATATGTCCGAGAACGTGCGGGCTATCGGCGACAAGTGGTTGGAACGTCCGGACGCTTTCGCTGGCACCGCGTATGGCGAGGCCATAGCCACCAAGCCTTAGACCGGCCCCTGTCGGACTGACCCGCTACTCCATAGCGGCTTATTTGGCGAACGCGCGCGGCGCGCTTGTATGCCCCTGTCAGACGTCCGGCGCGAGAGCATTCATCGTGGCGACGTAGGATTCCTTGTCGGGCTCGTTGAGAACCAGGCGGATTTCGTCAACGCCGGCCTGGAAGTAGGATTCCATTTGCTCGCGGCACTGGTCGGGGTCGCCGATGATGGTCATTTCATCAACCATTTCGTCGGTTACAAGCCTCGCGGCCCTGTCGCGGTCGCGTGACAGATACGCTTCGCGTATCATGTCCGACTCTTCGCCGAAGCCGATGCGGTGCATATACTGGTGGTAGAAGACGCCCATGCCCCCGATGTAGAAGGCGATGTGGGGCCGTTCGCGGTCGCGAGCGGCGGGTATGTCGTCGGTCACATAGACCGAGACCTGGGGTGAGAGAGCGATGTCGTCCAGAGAGCGGCCGGCGGACTCCGCCCCTTCCTGAATCGCTGAGAGGGACGGCCCCATTCGCCTGGGAGCCAGGAAGATGGGCAGCCAGCCGTCGGCCAACTCGCCGGTGAGTCGCAGGCTCGGCGGACTGAGCGAGGCGATGTAGATGGGCAGGTCGTCCCTGTACGGCTTGAAGCGGACTCTGAACCGCTGGGTCTGGAAGAACTCGCCGTCGTGGTCGAGACGCTCGCCGCGCATCGCCTTGCGGATTATGGCGATATACTCGCGCATACGGGTCAGCGGCTTTCTGAACTCTTCCCCGTGAAAGTCCTCTATGACCAGTTTGCCGCTGGCCCCCAGCCCGAGGAAGAAGCGGCCCTCGGTCATCACGTCCATGTTGAGCGCGGTCATAGCCAGGTTGGATGGAGACCGCGCGTAGATCGGGACGATGCTGGTGCCTATCCTGATGCGGGATGTGACCGCGCCAAGCTGTGCGAGAGAGGTAAGGGCGTCCTCGGCCCACGACTCCCCCATCGTGATGCAGCTATATCCGAGTTCGTCGGCGAGCCTGGCCAGTTCCTTCGTATAGTTCCAGTCACTTCCCGGCGGCCTCAGTCCCATTATTCCAACATCGCCCATCTTGAAATCATCTCCTGCTGTCGTTAGTCCACATTCGACTTGTAGAGTGTACTATAATGCGCGGCAGAATAGTTCGCGGGAGGGACACCATGCCGCTGATAGCGCCGAAGGATATAACGTTCAACGTGTATGAAGACGAAGATGGTGGGTACTACGCCGCCGCGGATGGATATAGCATATTTACCCAAGGAGATGACTGGGATGACCTCAAGTACATGGTGCGGGATGCTGTACTATGCCATTTTGACGAGGGCTCGCCTGAAACTATCAGGCTTCATCTCAGCATCAAACAGGAAATCACAGCCGCATGAGATTGCCGCGAGATATATCGGGCGATGAACTGGCTCGACTGCTACGCAGACGATATGGATATCAATTCGCTAGGCAGAGGGGCAGCCATATACGCATGACCACGACCATTAGAGGCTCACAGCATCACGTATCCATCCCGCGCCATCGCTACGTGGACGTGGGCCTTCTGGGACTTATTCTGTCTAACGTGGCAGGATACATGGGTTTGACTCAGAACGAAATTCGTCGGGAATTATTCGGGCGTTAGCGGTGGGAATTGAGACTCTACATACCAGGAAGCATTAGACTCGGAGGAACGAGACGTGACGACAGCCCAGCAGACATGGACGGAAGAAACGGTTGAAGCGGCGGGAACGACGGTGCAAGTCGTCCAGGGAGGCGCCGGACGCCCCCTGATAGTCCTGCACGATGAAATGGGCCCGCCCGGATGGATGAACTTCCACGAGTCGCTCGCGCGGGACTTCGCCATCGCCGCGCCCGCGCATCCCGGATACGGGGGATCCCCGTACCTGGAGTGGATAATGAACATGAGAGACATGGCCGGGTGGTACCTGGAAGCGCTGGACGACATGGGCTTCGACAAGCCCGACCTGATTGGCTTCTCCTTCGGCGGCTGGCTGGCGGCCGAGATGGCCACCATGCACCCCGACCGCTTCAACAAGCTGGTTCTGGTCAACCCTATGGGAATCAAGCCGCCTTCGGGCGAAATTTTCGATATGTTCCTCGTGGTGGCCAAGGAATTCCTGGCCGAGGGATTCCTCGACCCGGACAACACCCCTGAGTTCGAGAAGATATGCCCGGAGGAGCCGACTCCCGAACAGGCCGAGTACTGGGAGGTCGCGCGGGAGCAGTCCTGCCGGCTGGCGTGGCGCCCCTATATGTACTACCGCGCGCTGCCCAACCTGCTGAGCAGGCTGAAGCGGTTGCCGACGCAAATCATCTGGGGAAGGGAAAATCCCATCGTCCCGCTGAGCGCGAGCCAGGTGTATCACGAGTCAATTCCGGGCTCGCGCCTCGACATCATGGACAACTGCGGACACAGGCCGGAGATAGAACGGTCGGATGAGTTCGCGCGTCTGGTAAAGGACTTCCTGCTGGAGTAGCGCGTCGTCTCCCCACTACTAATCTCCGATTCCTGAAAGCGTTGACAGCCTTGATTTCTTGGCATAGTATCCGTGACGTCGGATGGTGCTCTCGATTTTCAAGCGACGGAGGCGATATCGTGCTTAACTATCACATTGGCGTATCTAAGTTGTCATGTCTGCGAAAGACCTCGATGTACGTCCTGGCTGCGCTCGCGATAGCGCTGGTATTCGCGGCGTGTAGCTCAGGCGAAGAAGAACAGCCCGCTCCGGCCCAGCCGGCGCCTGCCGCTCCGGCCCCGGCGCCCACAACGGCTGCTCCCGCGCCCGCCCCTACATCGGCTCCCGCGCCCGCGCAGCCCGCTCCGGCGGCAATGGAAAAGAGCGATACTCTGACGGTGGTACTGAAAGCTACCGGCGCGCCCGTGTTCAGAAACGGCAAACTGCCCTGGCCTTCCAGCACTTTCCTGTTCGGGTATGGCATAGCTGAGAGGCTGGGCACAGTAGATGAAGACTACAAGCCCACGCAGCCGATGCTATCTACCGGTTGGGAGATGGCTGAAGACCAGAGCGAAGTGATTGTCAACCTGCGCGACGACGTCGAATTCCACCAGGGCTGGGGCAAGATGACCGCGGACGACGTGGTGTACAGCTACAACGACGCCAACGTGACAACGAACCCCGAAAGCAGGTGGGACGACGCAGGTGAAATCTCGGTCGTTTACAAGAACGCCGAGGCCATAGACGATCAGACCGTCAGGCTTGTGGTACAGGAATTTCAGGCCGTATGGACGGACTACATCGCCCGAAGCCCGCTGGTGATCTTCAGCAAGAAGGTTTACGACGACAAGGGCCCGGACGAAGCGGCTAACACTCTCGTGGCGACCGGCCCGTACGAAGTGACGGAGTGGATCGAGGGCGACAAGATTGATGCCGAAGCCGTGCAGGGACACTGGCGCGTAACTCCTTACTACGCCAAGCTCAGAGTGCTCGAGGTTCCTGAGAACGCCACCCGCGTCTCGATGATGCGTACCGGCGAAGCGGACATAGCGCAGATCCCGGTCAAGGACATCGCCGACCTCCTCGAGAACTACGGCGCGTCCACGCTGCCGCACGGCGGGTCTCTGGGACACGGCATCTGGTTCGCCGGGAACTACTATCACTCAGAATCGCCGGTGAGCGGAGACCCGGTTGACAGAGAGGGATTCACCCCGGACGCCGACCACCCCTGGATAGGCGACCCGAGCGATCCGACAAGCATCGAAAACGCCAGGAAGTTCCGCATGGCCCTGGCCATGGCGATTGACCGCGAGGCCATCAACGACGTAATGCTCGGCGGTCTGGGCGAACCCAACTACGCCATGTACGCGCCTCGCCCAAGCCTGGACGGCTGGAACGAACGCTGGCGGATCGAGTTCGACCCCGACCAGGCCAAGACGATGCTGGCGGAGATAGGAGTCGAGGAGGGCTTCAGCTTCCCGTTCTACATTCCCCCCGACAGCGTGGTCGTTCCCGAAATCGGCGAAGCCGTGGCCGAGATGTGGCGCAACATCGGCCTCGAACCCGAAGTGTTCAACATGGCCTACACCGCGCACAGGCCCAGACTGGTCGAGCGGACCCTCAACTACCCGTGGCTGTTCGTGAATCCGGGCGCGGACGACCCGATGGACTTGCCTCGCGCGCCGCTGTGGACACAGGTGGAGTCGGGCGCGAACCCTGGACTGGAAGACCCGCAGCTCTATGAACTCTACTTCAAGGCGCAGGCTTCGGAAGACCCGGAGGAAGTCGCCATGATCAACGAGCAGATCATTGACTACGCGCACGAGCGGATGTACCTGACAGCCATAGCTTCGGTTCCGGGACTGTTCACGTTCAGGGCAGAGACGGTGCAGGAGTGGCCCCTGAACCGCTATTCGCCGATCAACAACCTGGAATACATCAAGGGCCAATAGTTTGTAACCTGAATCAGCTTAACCCCGGCATATCCAGAGCGGTGTGCCGGGGTATTGCTTGATTCAGACGGGGACATTCCTTTCACGTGCGCGCGTTCCTGACCAGAAGAGTCGTATTCTCGGTCGTAGCTCTCATTGGAGCTACGTTCATCGTGTTCGCTATGTCTCGCGCCCTCGGCGACCCTCGGCATCTCTACCTGGCGCAGGGACGCTTCAGCCAGGAGCAGTGGGACGCTCTCGGCAGGGAGATGCACCTGGACAAGCCTCTGGTGTACCAGTACGCAATCTGGCTTGGACGGGCCATCCAGGGAGACTGGGGCACCTCGGTCTATAACGGCAGAAAGGTCACCGAACTCATAGGCCAGAGGATATTCAACACGCTGCAGCTCGGACTGGCCGCTTTCATATTCGCGGGCGTGCTGGGCGTTCCGCTCGGAATTCTATCAGCCGTCAAGCGAGGCAGTATGTGGGACCTGCTCGCGCGCGGATTCGCGCTTCTCGGCCAGGCCGCGCCCCCGTTCTGGCTGGGGATAATTCTCATCCTCATATTCGCGGCGAATCTCCAGTGGCTTCCAAGCGCGACGAAAGGCGATGGCTTCGCCATCAGGAACTTTGTGCTTCCCACTGTAACGATCAGTTGGCTGTTCGTATCCGCCAACATCAGGCTGGTACGAACCTCCGTCCTTGAAATCCTGGACTCGGAATTCATCAAGTTGGCGCGCGCCAAGGGAGTATCGAACAACACAATCATATGGAAGCACGCTTTTCGGAACGCTCTGATTGCGCCTCTCACCTTCGCCGGAATAAACGTCGCCGCGCTGATTACCGGTTCAGTCCTGACGGAAACGGTTTTCGCGTGGCCCGGTTTGGGCCGTCTGGCGATTAACGCGGTCTATAACAACGACTTCCCCGTGCTGACAGGCTGCGTGTTCATGTTCACCTTCATTTACGTAGCCGTGAATTTCATCATTGATATCCTGTACGCGATCATTGACCCCAGGATTAGACTTTCATGACCGAAGCCGCGTTACAGCCCAGGCGACCGATGGCCCAGTTCTTCTGGTATCTGAGGCGATGGCCGATAATTCCGATTCTGATAATAGTGACGATATGTGTTTGCGCCGTATTTGCGGAAATTATCGCGCCCCACGATCCAATAGAGTCCTCTTTGAGAGCGCGAAATACGCCGCCGATCTGGTATCCCGAAGGGACTTCCAAGTACATTCTCGGCGCCGACCCGCAAGGACGGGATATGCTAAGCCGAATCATCCACGGCTCGCGGATTTCGCTGATCATCGCGCTCGCCTCCGTATCCACCGGACTGGTCATAGGCACAACTCTCGGCTTGATATCAGGCTACGTCGGCGGGTTCGTGGACGAACTGATAATGCGCTTCGTGGACATATCGCTGGCAATACCAGTGATAATGATCGCGCTTATCGTGGTGGTCGTCTTCGGCCAGGGATTCGGCATCATCGTTGGGGTGCTCGTGCTGTTCACGTGGACCGGATACACGAGGCAGGTCAGGGCGCAAGTTCTCACGATACGAGAGTTGGACTACGTGGCGCTGGCCAAGGTGGCCGGGGCGTCTCACTTCCGAATCCTTACACGACACATCTTCCCGGGTGTCGTCCACATCCTGATAGTGATCGCGTCCCTGAACGTCGGCAGCGTCATACTGGCCGAGTCGGTGCTGAGCTTCCTGGGCGCGGGCATCCCGCCCCCGACGCCCGCCTGGGGCGCGATGGTCTCGTCGGGCCGGGACTTTCTAACCGACGCATGGTGGGTTGCTTTCTTCCCGGGCTTGGCGATACTGCTGACCGTGATGGCCATGAACTTCCTCGGCGACTGGATCAGGGACAGGCTCGACCCCAGATTGCGCCAGATAGATTAGCGCTGCGACGGCCTAGCAGGGAGATTGGTAGAAGCAGGACGGGTCCAGATACCTGTCGGCTATCTGGACGGCTATGTTGCCCGCGCAACTGCCACAGCCCAGAACTATCACCGCCGCCGAAATCAGCGCGACGATTCGCCCCAGGCGCGCGCCTGAGCGCATGGCTGACAACGCGAGACTGATCCTCACGTTGTCGAACGCCCCGGAACGCTGCGTCATCAGGAAGTAGGCAACTCCGAAGACCGCCGCGAGGACCCACATAATCTGGGATTGGGAGTTGGGGCTGTCGGGCCCGGGCCACAGGTCCGTGTCAACCGGCAGGCGATCCGTAACGCCTATGTAGAGCGACAAACTGAAAAGCAGGCAGGCTAATACCCCCATGAGGACAGTCGCGGATATCACGAGCTTTCTGTTCACAACGCTATCGCTTCGATTCAGTCTGATTCAGCGCAGCCCCGGCAGTAGATGAACGGTCATTCGGGATGACTCGGTGTCCACCTCCAGGATCACGTCTTTGATGGCCGGAAGCAGCAAGTCGCGTTCGTCAGCCTTGCGCACTATATAGACGTCGTTGCCGGGCGTCTCGATTATCTCCGCAATCCGCCCCAGGTGTTCGTCTTCGTCGGTATATACTTCCATATCCACAAGCTGGAAGTGATAGAAAGCGCCGTCGGGTAGCGGTTCGAGGTCGGTTTCAGGAATAGTCAGCCAAGAACCCCTGAGAGTCTCCGCCACATTTCTGTCCGGCGCCAAGTCGAGGAGAATGACGTAGCCTCCCTTATTCGGGCGAGAGGAAGTGACTTTCGCGGCGACTCCGTCAAGATACAGGGTAGAGCCGGGGTCGAAGCGCTCGGGCAAATCCGTCTGGGGCTGGACTCTCACGTGTCCGCGGATACCCCACGCGCCCGTCACTTGCCCCACTACAACGTGGTCATGGGGAGGCTCCGGGTGGTTCGGACGCCTCTGGGTCTTGCGCTGGATATTCAGACTATCTCCAGTGTGGCGTGCGCGCCCTGCTTTACGGCTGCGACTCTCAGCAGGACTCTCATGGACTGGGCCACCCTACCCTGCCGTCCGATGACCTTGCCCTTGTCCTCGGGGGCGACCTCAAGCCTCAGTATGACGCGGCCATCCTCGTCCTCTTCCTCGGTGACTCTCACCTCGTCCGGCTGGGAAGTTATGGATCTGGCGATGTATTCGACGAGTTCTTTCATTCGTCTTCGGACTTCTCCATTGCGCTAAGAGTCCTGAGAAGCTGCTTTACGGAATCAGTAGGCTGAGCGCCCTGGCTGATCCACTTGCGCGCCTTCTCTTCGTCTATGGACAGCGTAGGCGGCTCTGTGCGGGGGTTGTAGTGACCAAGATGGTCAACGAACGCGCCGTCCCGGGCCGCTCTCGAATCGGCGACCACCACCCTGTAACTGGGCTGGTTTCGCGCTCCGGTTCTCCTTAGTCGGATTTTGAGCATCTACTCTACTCTCGAATTCTATTTCATATATTTCAGGATTCTATATACGGCGCCTGAGCGATGTCAAAACGTCGGAGCCGTTTTGCAGGGTCATTCGATTGTTTGTACAGACCAAACTGCTCGACTCTCAGTCATTCCCGCGAAAGCGGGAACCCCGAAGGGCTTCGCCGCTCGGCAATCCGCGTGGTCGCCGCTGCCAGCGATTCGGAATAACCGAAAGGCCCCGCCGAATCAGGAATTCCGGGCGCGGCTGAGCTGGCTCATTATGCGCGACTTGCGGCGGGCGGCGTTCTTCGGATGAATGGCGCCCTTCGAGGCCGCTTTGTCGAGGGCCACGACGGCGTTTCGCGCGGACCGCTCCGCCGCGTCGAGATTGCCTTCTTCGATATTTCGTCGCGCCGACTTCACAAACGTTCGGGCTCGCGTTCGCAACGGGTTGTTCCGCTGATAGCGGCCCTGGGACACTCTATCTGACTTGGCTGCTGGCAATTAGATCACTCCATAGATGTGAATGTTTGAACAAGAGTCTATTGTAGCAGGTTTGCCCTCCAATTATAAATTGCTCCGGGTAACGCTGGTAACGCCGTTGACCGACTCGAGCTTGAAGAACAGCCTGCTAAGCTGGTCTATCCCGCTGACGTGGACGGTGAGGGTGATGATAGACGTGTCGTCGTACTCCTCGGACACGCAGGAAGCGATGTTCACGTTCTCGCCCGACACCAGCGATGTCACGTCCCTTAGCAGTCCGACGCGGTCCATGGACCTGACCTGAATCCTGACAGGATACTTGACCTCGGTCTTGCCCCAGCTCACCGCGACAAGGCGCTCCGGCTCATCCTCGTTGATGATGTTCGGACAGTTGCGACGGTGGACGGTCACCCCCTTGACTCTCGTGATGTACCCGATGATTTCATCCCCGCTGATAGGGTTGCAGCAGCGAGCCATGGAAGTGAGCAAGTCGCCCACCCCGAGTACCTGGATTCCCGCGCTCGGACTAATTGGCAACCCCAACTCCTGCTGGTGTCTGACCTCCGCCTCCGCCTCTTCCTCCCGGGAACTGAGTTTGTTCACGACCTGGCCAACGGATATAGAGCCGTCTCCGAGCGCGGCAAGGAAATGATCGAGGCTGGCGATTCCCATGATAGCCGCGACCCGTTCGTCCTGGAGAGACGTCAGCCGGCGTATATGACGCTGGTAGAGGTCTCGCCCTCTCTGGATGTTCACCGAGCGTTCCTGGCGCCTGAACCACTGGCGAACTTTCGCGCGCGCCGATGAGGTCTTCACGTACCCGAGGTCTTCGTTCAGCCAGTCCAGACTGGGGCCTCTGACCGTCTTCGAGGTCAGAATCTGGCAAGTGTCGCCATTCTTGAGCTGGTACGTCAACGGCACCAGCTTGCCGTTGACCTTGGCGCCGATGCAGCGGAATATCAGCTCGGTATGTATGGAGAACGCGAAATCCAGCGGGGTCGAACCCTCCGGGAGTTCCTTCAACTCTCCAATCGGCGTATAGACGAAAACCTGGTTCTGGAAGATGTCGGTGCGGAGTGAGGCAACCACATCCTCGGACAGGTCGCGCTGCCATTCGACCACCTGCCTCACTCTGACCATCTTCTGCTCGAAAGTCTCGTCGCCCGGCTTGCCCTCCTTGTAGAGCCAGTGCGCCGCGACGCCGTACTCGGCTATGTGGTGCATCTCGTGGGTGCGTACCTGAATCTCGACGGGGTGGCCGTCTTCCGCGATTACCGTGGTGTGAATGGACTGGTACAAGTTGTCCTTCGGGTTGGCGATGTAGTCGTCGAACTCGCCGGGCACCGGCCTCCACAGGGTATGGATGACTCCCAGGGCCGTGTAACACTCCTGAACGTCGTTCACCAGTACCCGCAACGCGAACAGATCGTGTATATCGTCAACTGTCTTGTTCTGCGATTGGTACTTGGCGATTTTGTTGTAGATCGAGTAGATGTGCTTGGGTCTGCCGAAGACTTCAGCGTCTATATGGGCATTGTCCAACTCCCTCTGGAGTACATCCCTGGCGCTGTTGATATATTCCTCTCGCACCGCTCGCTTCGAGTTGAGCCTTCTGGATATGGTCTTGTATTCCTGCGGGTTGGTCTGCTGGAAAGACAGGTCCTCCAACTGCCACTTCATCTCCCAGATACCGAGCCTGTGGGCGAGCGGCGCGTATATGTGCAGCGTTTCCTGCGCCTTCTCGATGCGCTTGGCCTTCGACAGGTACTGGATAGTCCTCATATTGTGAAGGCGGTCGGCCAGCTTTATCAGGACGACCCGAATATCGCGCGCCATAGCCATCATCATCTTGCGAATCGTCTCGGCCTGCGTATGTCCCGCCAATGCGTCGGAGTTTCTGCCCGACGCCACAAGCTCGGCTTCCGTGAGCTTGGTAACGCCGTCAACCAGCCGCGCTATATCCTCTCCGAATTGGTCCCGTATGTCCTGGACGAGAATGTCGTCGCTGTCCTCCACGACGTCATGCAGCAGCGCCGCGGCCAGCGCGTCCGCGTCGAGTTTCAGGTCGGCCAGCACGATAGCCGTCTCAAGCGGGTGCATGATAAAAGGCTCGCCGGACTTGCGCTTCTGTCCCCTGTGCGCGTCTTCGGCGTATGTGTAAGCCCTCTCGATAACTCCGAGCCTGTCCGACGGAGTATATTCAATGGCCTTGGACATCAGAGATTCAAACATAATCGGCCCCCGTCGCGTAAGATAGTATCTGAATTATAGTACACTCTTAGAAATAAGTCAGATGCGCAAGGAATCGGATTATGCAATTTCAGACCCCGCGTGGAACCGTGGACATCCTTCCCGAAGAGCAAACGTATTGGAACTTCGCGCGGAGCAAGGCGGAGGAAATAGCGTCCAGGTTCGGATATCAGCGGATAGACACGCCCATGTTCGAGGACGCGCGCCTGTTCGAGCGCGGTGTCGGCTCGACGACGGACATCGTGGAGAAAGAGACCTACACGTTCGAGGACAGGGGCGGAGACACCCTCACCCTTCGGGCCGAAGGTACCGCGCCCGTCTGTCGCGCGTACCTGCAACACGGGATGCAGAACGCGCCCCAGCCAATAAGGGTGTACTACGTATGCCCTGTATTCAGGTATGAGCGTCCGCAGTCCGGGCGATACAGGCAGCACACGCAGTTCGGCATCGAGGTCATCGGCGAGGCCGACGCCAGCGTGGACGCGGAAGTGATAGAAGTCGGTTGGCGATTCCTCGAATCCGTGGGCCTGTCCGACTTGTCGCTCTCGATAAACTCCATCGGCGACAAGGCTTGCAGGCCGGCGTACCTGGATCAACTCCGGTCGTACTATTCCGCGCGCAGCGATCAGGTCTGCGAGGACTGCATCCGGCGTATGGAACGCAACGCGCTAAGGCTGCTGGACTGCAAGAACCAACAGTGCCAGCCACTTATCGAAGACGCTCCGGTTAGCTCAGACCACCTATGTTCGGAGTGCGAAGATCACTGGGATAACCTCCGAGCGTATCTGACCGAAATAGGGCTGGACTACCAGGTGGAGCGGCGACTGGTGCGAGGGCTGGACTACTACTCGCGCACGGTGTTCGAGATAGCCCCTCCCGAAGAGGGACGGATGGTGACCATAGTGGGCGGCGGACGCTACGACGGTCTGATAGAGGAACTGGGCGGGCGCCCGACCCCGGGCATCGGTTACGGCATGGGCCTGGAACGAGTCATACAGAACATACGGCGTCAGAACGCGCCGATACCCGACGAGCGCGAGACTTCAGCCGTGGTGGTGCATCTTGGCGACGCGGCCAAGAGCGCGGGCATAAGAATCGCGTCCGGGCTTCGTCAGGCGGGCGTATCGGCGTCGCTCGCCCCGCCGCGCGGGATGAGGTCGCAACTGCGCTACGCCTCCAACACGGGCGCGACCCACGCGGTCATAATCGGCGACAACGAACTGGCGAAGGGAGTCGCCACCCTGCGAGACCTGGACAACAGCAGCCAGTCCGAAGTAGCGCTGGATGGGCTGGCGGAGGCGTTGGGCAGCCCTCCCGTCCGGTCGTGAACCGCTGTACAGACATTATAACCGACACAGAGCCTCAGCCGGATACATCTCTGATTGCGGCGCGCTGTATCTCCGACAGCCGCGCTATCCCTACTTCCGCCAACGACAGCAGTTCGTCGAGGCGAGCGCGGGAGAATACGCCGTCCTCGGCGGTGCCCTGCACCTCTATGAACTCGCCCGCGTCGGTCATCACGACGTTGAAGTCCACCTCGGCGCGGTGGTCTTCCTCGTAGGGGAGGTCGAGAAGCGCTTCGCCGTCCACGACGCCGACGCTGACCGCGGCCACTCCGATCTTCACGGGTATGGCGTCAATATCGCAGTTGTGTCTCATGGCGGCGAGGGCCTGATACAGCGCGACATACGCGCCTGTGATGGCCGCCGTCCGCGTGCCGCCGTCCGCCTGGAGAACGTCGCAGTCAACCGTGAGAGTCCGTTCGCCCAGCCTGTCCATGTCCACCGCCGCCCGCAGCGACCGCCCGATGAGCCGCTGTATTTCCTGCGTGCGGCCCCTGGGCGTAGTCTCGCGCCTCGTTCGGGTATGAGTGGAGCGGGGCAGCATCGCGTACTCCGCCGTCACCCAGCCGCACCCCGATCCCCTCAGGAAGCGAGGCACGCTCTCTTCGACGCTCACCGCGCACAGGACGCGGGTGTCGCCCATTGTGATGAGGGTCGAGCCTTCCGCGTAACTCTGTACGCCGGTCTCAATGGAGGTGGGACGGATTTCGTCCCTTCTACGTCCGTCAATTCTGGTCAAGTCCGTCTCCGATCTATAATGAAAGTCGCGTCGCCAAGTTGGTGGGTAGCTTCATGTTCCGTAGTAGCGGTCGCCATAGTCGCCGAGGCCGGGCGTTATGAAATACTGCGCGTTGAGGCCGTCCGGGTCAACCGCCATAACCGTTATGTTCTCGCGGGGGATCGTCTCGGCGAGTCTGTCTATGCCTTCGGGCGCGGCCAGAACGCCGGCGAAATGTATGTCCTCAGCCCTCAATCCCTGCTCGATGAGAAGCCGCGCTGTCAGAGTGGCGGTGCCGGCGGTGCCGAGCATCGGGTCTATGATGACTGCGCGACGGGATAGTTTCGCCGGGAACTTCTTGTAGTAGAGATTGGGCGTCGCCGTCTCTTCGTCGCGTACTACGCCGACGATGCCGACGGGCGCGTCTGGCAGCGCGTCGGTGAAGGCGGGCAGAATCGCCATCGCCGCCCGCAGAACCGGGACTAGCGTCACGTCGTCCGGCAGAGCCACGCCGTCCGCCTCGCCGAGCGGGGTTTCTACCCGCGCGCGCCTGTCCGCGAGCTTGGATATTACCTCGGCGCACAGGATGAACGACAGTTTGTCCGACGCGCGTCTGAATTCGGCTGTGGAAGTATTCTTGTTCCTGAGAACGGTTAGCAGGACTTCTTTCATAGCGATACGACCTTTGAGGACTGGGCAGGCGCCGGGACTGACTTTCCGATAGCCTGCCCATCTCTACCTATCGTCAGTACCGCTATCGTTGCGGGACCTTGTAGCCTCCCGTTCCGACGGCGAGGCTGTTTTCGTCCCACGGGTGGGCGAGCGCCACTTCCTCGTTTATGTCCGCGCCCCAGCCCGGGCCGGCGGGGACGGTCATGTAGCCGTCTATGATTTCGGGTACGGCGGTCGTCAGTTCGTCCTTCCAGGGGATGTCGTCAATGTCAATCTCCATTATGCGGACGTTGGGCAGGGTGGCGCACAGGCTGGCGCTGACGAAGCTGGACAGGTGGCTGTAGTAGTTGTGCGGCGCGACGTTGTGCTGATACACCTCGGCCAGGTCGCCCACCTTCTTGGACTGGCTGAAGCCGTTCCACGGCACGTCTATCATGAACATATCCGCCGAGTGGTTCTCGAAGTACGGGATGAAATCGCGCATATAGAACAGGTTCTCGCCCGTGCATATCCGCGTGGAGGTGGAGTCCTTGATCTGGCGCAGGCTCTTGGGTTCGTACATATCTATTTCGAGCCAGAGCATATCGAACTGCTCAAGCACCTTGGCGATGCGGAGCGCGCCTTCCGTCTTGAAGTGGAAGTTGAGGTCGAGGTTGATGTCTATGTCGTCGCCCACGGCGTCGCGGAACGTCCCGATCAGCTTCTCTACGTGAGGCACAAGCCACTTGGGAGCGTACTGGTCGGTGGAGCCGACGCCACCGCTGAATCCGCCGCCGAACGTCGCGTCCTCGCCGGGCATTAGTATGTTGGTCTTGAGCGCGGTGAAGCCCCGCTCCTTGACCTCGTGGCCCAGGTTGGTAACAGCCTCCCAGGAGTCAATCGGCGGAGTGCCGAGGATGTCGTGATGTCGGATGCGTGAGCTGCCGCAGTGCGACCAATAGACGCGAACCTTCTCGCGCGTCGGGCCGCCGAACAGTTCCACGGCCGATATGCCGAGCGCCTTCGCCTTGATGTCAATGAAGGCGCAGTCCAGGCCCGCGATGGCCTTGGCCGCGATACCGCCCGGGCTCTGGCGGGTGATGCGGTACATATCCTGGAAGCGCATCTCGAAGGCGCGGGGGTCTTTGCCGATGAGCAGCGGCTTCATGTCGCGTATCGTGCCTTCGATGCCGTGAGGCGACCTGCCGTCGCTGCACTCGCCCCAGCCGGTTATCCCCTCATCCGTCTCCACCTTCACGAACATCCAGGGACGCCAGCCGGCGTCAACGATAAATGTCTCGATGTTGGTTATCTTCATTGGTTGTTCCTCTCGTGGTTGATTGGGTTTGCTTTCCAGCGGGGATGATACCACACCCGGTTCGGAGACTCGTCGGAGTTGGCGATTATCGAGTCGGACCGGTGGTCATATATCTTGATTTATGTCTAACGCGCTTGTTACAGGTGGGTTTCAAGTGATGTTCCAAGTGAATTTTGGCGCTTCCAGGCGTTCCGAACGCCTGAAAGTGACCTGGAACCACCTGTAGTTAGCTTTGGGGATGAACTTTTCTTACTCGTGATTGTCGTCACTGATAAATTTTCCTTTATGTTGTGCAGATACGTTTGTTCTGAGATTCAGGTATTGTAACATAGCAGGTAGAGAGTGGCGCAACATTTCGTTTGATTGCGGGCGGATAGCTGGGATGGGGTATAATACCGGAAATGGGCTGGAGGCGAAGAGAAGATATGAAGATGGCGTTGTCCATGTATAAGAAAAAGTTCCGGGTCAAAGAATTCGAGGATAGTCGAGTTGCGACAATAAGGCTTGGAGAAGACAACACGGTGGTCATACCCTCGTCGCATCGAGAGAAGATGAATGTAAGACGTGGGGACGTATTGAACCTGGCCTTAGAGAATGGCGAGCTTCGGATTGATCTGCCTGGCCGGGCTTCAGGCGGTCAAGAATTGAATCCAACGGAGCGTAAGCAAATCTATCCGCGCAAAGTCAGAGTTGGGCTCGATGGCAAGGTTGAGTTGCATAAGGCGGCCCAGGAAATGCTTGGAGTGAAGCCGGGAGACGCTATACTCGCCAAGATCGAAGATGACACTCTGCGAATATATACATTCGCGTGGGCTACAAATAGAATCCGAGAGTACGCGAAAAATCACCCGCCTGATAGTGGGACGCTTCTTTCGGAGGAATTGATCCAGGAAAGGCGCGCCGAGGCCCAAAGAGAACGCTATGGCTGAGATGGTCATAGATTCTTCGGTGATACTGGCTTACGTTTACGATGAGCCGGGCGCGGAAGCGGCGGCGGCTGTACTCAGTCGTTCAGTAGCTATCAGTTCCGTCAATATGTCCGAAGTAGTGGCGAAGTTGGCAGAGAGGGGATGGGAAGAAGAAGCTATAAGGACATATCTTGATGACTTTCCAATCACCACCGTTGCCTTTGACGAAGGTCAGGCAATATATGCGGACTTCTAAGACCTATCACAACAGAGCAAGGTCTGTCGCTTGGAGACAGGGCCTGCTTAGCTTTGGGGATAGTCGCGGGCTTGCCTGTTATAACAGCCGACCGAAATTGGGCGCGGGTTTCGCTGGACATGGATATAAGGCTAATTCGATGATTCACACTGACGTTAGGAGAATACAATGTCCAACTTAGACGACAACCTGGCGTTCGCGCCCGCATACGAACTGGCGGGGATGATAACGGACAAGCGGATAAGCTCGGTCGAGCTTACCGAATTGTATCTCTCGCGCATGGAGAGGCTTGACGGACAGCTCAACTCATACCTGACTCCCACGCCGGAGATCGCGCTGGAACAGGCGCGGAGGGCGGACGAGGCCACGGCCAGAGGCGAAAGCCTGGGCGCGCTTCACGGCCTGCCAATCTCGATAAAGGACCTACAGATGACGGCGGGCGTCCGCACCACCGGCGGCTCTCTTGCCTTCAAGGACAGGGTGCCGGACGCTAACGCCACCTGTGTGCAGAAGGTTCTGGACGCGGGCGCGGTGATGCTGGGCAAGACGAACACGCCCGAATTCGGGCTGCTGGGCGCGAACGAGAACCGGCTGGGCGAACCCTGCCGCAATCCCTGGAACACCGAGCGCACGTCCGGCGGCTCCAGCGGCGGCGCGGGCGCGTCCATAGTGGCGGGACTGTGCGCGCTCGGCACGGGCGGCGACGGCGGCGGCTCAATCCGCATACCCGCCAGTTTCAACGGTATATACGGCATAAAGCCCACGCAGGGCCGCGTGTCCAGCTACACCGGCGTTGACGCTCCGCCCGCCGTGAACCTGACAAGCCAGCAGGGGCCTATGTCCCGAACGGTGCGCGACACCGCAATCCTTCTCCAGGTCATGGCAGGATACGACCCGCGGGACGCCGGCTCGCTGAGGGCGCCGGTCCCTGATTTCGTAGGCGCGCTGGACAGGGGCGTAGAGGGCCTGAAGTTCGGCTGGAGCGCGGACTTCGGATACACGCCCGTTGACCGCGAAGTGGCGCAGTCCGCCGAGGCGGGCGCGAGGGCGTTCGAGGAACTGGGCTGCCCGGTGGAGGAATCCGCGCTGAAACTGGAGAATCCGTTCGACCCCTGGATGGTCTTCTTTGGCGGCAACGCCTACGCGGGGAACGGCCACCTGTTGGACGACCCGGACGATCCCCTCACCTGGTACGCGCGCTGGACGATAGAGCAGGGCGCGGGATTCACGATGACCGACTACATCCGCGCGCTCGGAAGCCGCGACCGCATGATCCAGCAGTTCATGGACGAGTTCGACAAATTTGATCTTCTGCTCTCCCCCACCATGCCGGTGACGGCGTTTCCGACCGACAAGTATCCCGAAGAGATAGACGGCCAGAAGGCGTACCCGACCGCCGCCTGGGGCTTCGTGCCATTCACCCACCCGATAAACACCATCGGGTTCACCGCCGCCAGCATCCCCTGCGGATTCGACTCGGACGGAATGCCCATCGGCCTGCACATCATAGGCAAGCCGGGCGACGAGGAAACAGTCCTTGCGGCGTCCGCCGCGTTCGAGGAAGCGCGGCCCTGGGTTCAGCACAGGCCCCAGGTGTCTTGACCGCCAAGCTGAATAGCATAGCGGCGATGTTCTCTGTTCTTCACCCCCATCCTAGCCTTCCCCCGTCAAGGGGGAAGGAACTTTTGGCTATCGTCTCACCAGTTTATCCCGATGGCGGCCATATGCCAGAGCTTCAGGATGAAAGGGGCAAGCATCGCTATCAGCAGGCCGAAGATCGCTCCGGGCCATTCGCGCGCCGGAGGCGAGCTCTCCGGCAATGGCGTTGGCAGGGGCGTGATCGTGGGCTTGGGCTGCGCTTCGCTAATCGCCCTATCCATAATCTCCGCGTCGGCCATGAGCGCGAACACGCCGAAGCGGTCGCGCGTCGCGCTCACAGTCACTCGCCCTTCGGAAATCGGACTCAGGGAATAGGGTATCTCGCTCCACTCTTCGCCGAGGTACTCCCTGAAAAGCAGGCTGATTTCGCCCGCGTCATAAGCCCGCGTCAGAATGGACGGGGCTATCGGTAGGTCGTCGCTCTCATCGTCGAGGACGATGTTCAGTGTAGCGGGCATCGTGAGGGTCGCATCTGCCTCCGCCCTACCAAATTGGTCAAACGTATCCACCCGGACACAGAATAGAAGCACGCCGGGCGGCGCGGCCCCGGAGAGACAGCGCTTATCGTCCGTACTGACTCCGACCTGGAACGTGTGACGCCTGGACAGGACAGGGAACAGAACGGATACCATCCCGTCGAGAGATACGATATGCCCCGGAGCGTCCGGCTGGATGATTTCCACCACTTCGCTGGGGGACTCTTCCACCACGACCGGAATTACATCCAGGATGACGAACACAGGCGTGGGCGTGACGGTCGGAGTAGGCGAGGGTGTCGGAGAAACGGTTGGAGTAAGGGTAGAGGTATGAGTCGGGGTGGGGGTCAGGGTAGGTGTATATGTCGGCTCAGGCGTAGGCGTGTTGGTCGGAGCCGCGATATAGGTTGACCCGGAACTTTGCGCGCGGCGAGACGCTGGCGTG
Source organism: Dehalococcoidia bacterium (assembly GCA_963668275.2). Classification (GTDB taxonomy): domain Bacteria; phylum Chloroflexota; class Dehalococcoidia; order Lucifugimonadales; family UBA1123; genus VXRN01. The sequence goes on along the minus strand of OY764155.1, from coordinate 3,073,056 downwards.
GGCGACGGCGTATATATCAGAGTGGGTATGGGCGTGAAAATCGGGGTCGGCGTATAGGTTGGCGTCGGCGGTTGAGTAGGTATTGGGGTTGGGGTGCTTGTACGGGTCGGGGTTGGCGAGTTAGTCGGAGTGGGTGTAGCCGTCGGAGTAGAAGTAAAAGTCGCGGTTGGCGTCGGAGTAGGAGTTATACCCACATACTCCACGACACGATCAGACGGGATACCAAGTGGGCCTTTACCTTCGAATGTTTCCGCATAGGCTAAGACTCTGTATGTGTACGCAAAGCCGACTTCTATATCCTCATCTTTGTACTCGGTTGGGAAAGCCGGAACACTTTCAACGCCTGCATTTCCAAAATCCATATCGGGAACGAACTTTCCATCAACACATGATCCCATACAGCGTTCTATTTCATATCCTGACGCTACATCAATCGGATCCCATGTAAGTCTGACATAAGGTTCGTCAAGGACATCCTCGATAAGTTCAGTCTTAAGACCCTTGACCGCTGGCGGAACAACGCGTATCTCGAAGGTCAGCTCGGCGACAGGCGTAGCAGTATCTGAGTCAATAGCAGTGTAGGTCATTTGATGCAGGCCCATCTGGGTTGGCGTACCGGAAAGCGTTCGCTTAGTCGTGTCGAACCTCAGCCCGGGAACCTCGGGGCTTAGCGTGTACGTGAAACCACCGTTACCGCCGGGCATCGTGGGTAGAGGAATGGGATCAATGTCTTCACCCAATGCGTAAGTGACGTTATATGGGTCGGGATCCCGGTTGGGCGGAACACCGGGAAAGTCGGGTATCGGAGTATAAGTCGGTGTAGGCGTCGGTGTTGCGGTCGGCGTCGGCGTTGCGGTACTGGTTGGGCTGGGTGTCGGCGTTGGCGTGGATGTGGGCGTATTAGTCGGCGTGGGCGTGAACGTAGCGGTAGGCAGAGGCGTTGGCGTTGCAGTCGCGGTGGGCGTTGGGGTATTAGTCGGCGTGGGCGTATGTGTTGGCGTCGGTGTGAAAGTGGCGGTCGGCGTCGGCGTGGGCGTCGGCGGAGGCTCGATATACACATCCTCCGACTCTGCCCATTCTCCATGCCGCAACTCGCCGGATCCCAGTTTCAGATACGCCGAAAGCCGGTAGAAGTATTCGTTCCCAGCGACCACTTCGTCATCCGCGTACTCCGTCGCGTCCGGGAGAAACGTCTTGGTTCCGCCGTGACCGAAGGATTTGTCTTTTGTGAACACCTTATCCCTATCCGAACGTGACCAGCGTTCCATGTCATACCCTGAAACGCCCGCCACAGAATCCCAACCCAGCTTTATCTGCGTTCCGCTCGACGTGGTGGTCGCGTGGAAGTTCGACACCACCGAGGGCAAGACGACTATCGTGAACGCCAGCGTCGTCGTTCCCATGTCCGGCGCTGAGTCGGTGGCGGTGTAGGTCATCGGATACTCTGCCACCGAGCTTGGCGTCCCCGACAGGACGCGAGTCGTGGTGTCGAAAGCCAGCCCCGGTACGTCCGGCCTCAGCGAGTACGCGAAGACGCCGCTGCCGCCCATAGCTTCGGGCAGAGTCACCGGCGTGATGGCCGTCCCGAGCGTATAGTCTGCGTCGTACCTGCCGGGGAGAATCTCTGGGAAGTTCGGTATAGGCGTGGGCGTATTTGTCGGCGCTGGCGTGAAAGTCGCCGTGGGCGTAGGCGTTGCGGTTGCGGTGGGTGTAGGCGTGATCGTTGGGGTATGCGTAGGCGTAGGAGAGGGTGTATGTGTGGAAGTCGGCGTTGGCGTGGGTGTGATGGTCGGCGTCGGAGTGAAAGTAGCGGTGGGTATCGGCGTGAAGGTGGGGGTCGGAGTTGGCGTCGCGGTTGGCGCGGGAGTTGGCGTCGCGGTTGGGGTTGGAGAAGGCGTAGGCGTAGGTGTTGGTGGAGGTTTGACTTTTATGTCGGACGATTCAGCCCACGCGCCTCTTGCCAACTTCTTGGAAGACAACTTGAGAAAGGCCGAGAGCCGATAAAAGTATTCATAGTTCACGGTTAGCCCCGCGTCCGCGTAATCTGTCACGTCGCTGAGAACCGTCTCGGTTCCGCCATGTCCGAAATCCACGTCCGGTATGAACGTTCCGCCTTCCTTAGCGCGAAACCATCTCTCTATGTCATACCCCGACACTCCCGCTATCGAATCCCAGCTCAGCTCGATCTCGGTGTCGTCTATGTTGAAATCCGCCTCGAAGTTCGACACCACCGAGGGCAAGACGACTATCGTGAACGCCAGCGTCGTCGTTCCCATATCGGGAGACGTATCAGTCGCCGTGTAGGCCATCGGATACTCTGCCACCGAGCTTGGCGTCCCGGACAGGACGCGAGTCGTGGTGTCGAAAGCCAGCCCCGGTACGTCCGGCCTCAGCGAGTACGCGAAGACGCCGCTGCCGCCCATAGCTTCGGGCAGAGTCACCGGCGTGATGGCCGTCCCAAGCGTATAGTCTGCGTCGTACCTGCCGGGGGGAATTTCTGGGAAGTTCGGTATAGGCGTGGGCGTATTTGTTGGCGCTGGCGTGAAAGTCGGCGTGGGCGTAGGCGTTGCGGTTGCGGTGGGTGTGGACGTAACCGTTGGGGTATGCGTAGGCGTAGGAGAGGGTGTATGTGTGGAAGTCGGTGTCGGCGTGGGTGTGGGTGTATTAGTAGGCGTCGGCGTTGGAGTGATGGTAGGTGTATGGGTTGGCGTTGGAGTGGGTGTCGGAGTGTTGGTAGGCGCCGGCGTTGCGGTTGGAGTGGGTGTCGGCGTTGGAGCTTCGACCACTACGATGAGAAGAGGCCGCGATGAGTATTTCTCTTCATGTCCGTCGGATACTTTCGCCTGGAACAGATATGTATAGGTTGCGCCGAGGGTTACCCCTGTATCCGTGTGTGTAGTCCCGGTGTCGTCGTAGATATATTCCCAATTATCGCTGTCGAGGGTGCATGAGCCAGGACAACGATCCATGTAGTATCTTACAGCCCCGACCGTCGCGTCCCACGTCAATGTGACGCTCGGAGTACCCACGTTGACCGTCGCCTGTATATTCCTAGGACTTCCAGCTTCGACGGAGATTTTGAATTCCAGACTGGCGGAATTCTCGCTATCGCCTGAATCGGTGGCCGTATAGACCATTGAATACGAGTCAAACTTGGAAGGCGTACCGGACAGCGTCCGTGTGGACGTATCGAAACTCAGCCCCGGCACGTCAGGCGTAAGGGAGTAGTCGTAGCTTCCGCTTCCGCCCGTGGCCTGCGGCAGTTTGAGACCGTCAATCGCGTAGCCGTATGGGTATTTGAAGGTCTGGTCCGCTACGGAGTTCTGGACGAAGCTAACGGAGTCGCTTTCGGCGATTGAAGAATTTTCGGGAAGCAGGATCAGGCACACCGCCACCATCGCCAGAACGATGACGATAATGTACAACTTCGCCATTCTATGCCGATGCCCACCATCGGAGCCGCCATCACAACTCGAACGTCATAAGCTCGTCCGTAAACAGCAACTCCCCGTCATAGATTCGCTTAACGTCTCCGATACCCTTCTCCATGGGCCCATGCAGGGACAGATGCGGGCCGATATGCACCAGCGCCAGCTTCTTCACTCCCGCCTCCTGCGCCATCCGCGCCGCCCCCACCGTCCCGCACTGGCCGCCCGACTCCCCCGTTTCATTCATCACGTCCTGGTCGTCCCAGCACATACACAGCATAAGGTCCGCGTCCCGCGCCAACTCTCGCACGCTGTCGCACGGCTGCGTATCCCCTGTGAACACCACGCTCCCGTCCGGCGTATCGAACCTGTACGCGAGCGAGTCGAGATAAGGCTGAACGTGTTCGGCGGGAGCCGCCGTCACCTCCCAGTCCTTGCCCGAGTACACCTTCCCGGGCCCGACGTCCTTGGCGAACACGTCCGGCGCCGGTCGCGGCAGCGTCCCCCCTCGGTTGACGAATATCTGCTGGCTCAGAGGATGATTCACCCGCGCCTTCCAGTCGTGCGCGAACACCCCGTCCTCCCCCAGGATCCCCTCCGTGATCTTCTCCGTCAGCGTCGGCCCATAAACCTGGAGCCTGTTCTCCTTCCCGACACTCTGGTCCCACCGGCACAGCAGGAAGCACGGATAGTCAATATCGTGGTCGAAGTGGTGGTGCGTAAAGAACAGGTAATCAATCTCGGTAGGCCACAGCCCCGCCTTCACCAGCTTATGCGTGGCCGCCGGTCCGCAGTCCACCATAATCCGCTCGTCGCCCGTCTCCAGGACGAACGAACTCCCGAACCGCGTCGGCGTCGGTGTAGGCGTCCCCGCTCCGAGTACATAGATCCGCGTCATATCGTTGCCACTTGCCTCAGAAACTCTACCAGATGAGCGCTCACGCCACCGACCGCTTCCCGCGCTCCCATATCCTACCCCTGCCCCCGCATCCTCCGCAACTCCGCCTCCAACTCCGCCACCCGTGACTCAGCCGACTCAGCCCGCGTCTCAGCGAACTCAACCCGTGACTCAGCCGACTCAGCCCGCGCCTCAGCCGACTCAACCCGCGTCTCAGCGAACTCAGCCCGCGCCTCAGCGAACTCAGCCCGCGCCTCAGCCGCCAGCCGCGCCTCAGCCGCTTCCTCATCATTCTCAAGCCAACACCCGCCCACAGGATCATACAGCCGCAGACTTCCGTCTTCCCAGTGAAACTCCAGGTTCAGCGTGGCGCTGTGGCCCCACACTCCTCCGTCCGCGCCCTCTCGCATCTCCAGCGGCCAGTACTGTCCGTCCACCAGCCTCTCGCCACGCAGAGGGAAGCCGTAATGCTCCCCGCCGCTCGGATCGAACATCCAGTACTCCCCGATGCCCATCCGCGCGTATATGTCCCGCTTCTCGCCCAGGTCTTTCCTCCATGTGCCCGGAGAGCCTATCTCCAACACGAAGTCCGGCGGCTTGCCCATGTCCCACACGCGATAGGTGTTGTTCTCTCGCAACAGCGCCAAGTCCACCCCGAACGCCACGTAGCAGTCCGGCGACAACCACCGATAAGGGTTGCCCTCCACGTAGTAGAGCATCGTGTTGCCCTTGACCGCCACATCGGGACGATCCCTGAAAAACGCCTTCAGCATATACAACAGTCCCACAAAATGCTCGAATTGGTAATCTCCGTCAGCCAATGGCATACCGTCCGTTTCTGGATAGAACACTTCCGTCGTCTGCGTAAGCGTATCGGCGGCCGGCGCCGCGTTCTTCACTACCATGCTCCACCTCCTGACCAAATACTACCACACCCCCGCGCCCCACAGTCACGCCCCATCGGCCAAATCAGAGCTCCGACCATTGCCCTGACAATAGAAAGACCTCACTGAACACGCCAGGCCAATTTCGAATGTCTCGCGCCCTTACCCCTGCCCCCGAATCCTCCGCAACTCCGACTCCAACTCCGCCACCCTCGACTCAGCCGACTCACGCGCCAATCGCTCATTCTCAACCCGCGTCTCAGCGGACTTGGCCTGCGCCTCGGCTACCTGTCGGGCGACTCGCTCGGACTCAGCCCGAACCTCGGCAAACTCGGCGCGCGCTCCTGTCTCCTCCATGTTCTCCAGCCAGTTCCCGCCAACCGGGTCGTAGAACCGCAGACGGCCTTCACCCCAGTGCAGTTCCAGGTTCAAGACGGCGCTGCGACCCGATACGCCGCCGTCCGCGTCCTCTCCCATCTCCAACTCGCGGTACTCGCCGTCCACCAGCGTCTCGCCACGCAGCGCGAAATCGTAATGCTCCCCGCCGCTCGGATCGAACATCCAGTACTCCAAGACGCCAAGACTCGCGTACAAGTCACGCTTCTCGCCCAAGTCTTTCCGCCATGTGCTAGGCGAGCCTATCTCCAACACGAAGTCCGGCGCCTTGCCGACTTCCCATATCAGATACCTGTTGTTGGCCCATAGCGAGGCCACCTTGCCGCCGATGAGCGCGAAACAGTCCGGGGCGACCCTGGCGTTCAGGTCGCCTTCCTTGAAGTAGATGAAATTGTCGCCCGAGACGGCGACGTCCTCTCGCGATCTGAAGAAGAACTTGAGTATGGAGATGATTTCCACGAAATGGCTGAGTTGATAGAGCGCGTCGGGCATCGGCATACCGTCCGTTTCGGGATAGAAGATTTCCGTTGCGGTAGATGTATCCACCGTCGGCGCCGCGTTCTTCACTACCATGCTCCACCTCCTATTGTCCGCGCAGCCGTCGCAGTTCGGCTTCGAGCGCGTCGGCGCGTTCGCGTTCGGCGGCAGCGCGGGCTTCGGCGGACTCGCGCGCCAAACGCTCGGATTCGGCGCGGGATCCGGTTTCTTCCATGTTCTCCAGCCAGTTCCCGCCAACCGGGTCGTAGAACCGCAGACGGCCTTCACCCCAGTGCAGTTCCAGGTTCAAGACGGCGCTGCGACCCGATACGTCGCCGTCCGCGTCCTCTCGCATATCCAGCGGCCTGTACTCTCCGTCCATCAGCGTCTCGCCACGCAGCGCGAAACCGTAATGCTCCCCGCCGCTCGGATCGAACATCCAGTACTCCAAGACGCCAAGACTCGCGTACAAGTCACGCTTCTCGCCCAAGTCTTTCCGCCATGTGCTAGGCGAGCCTATCTCCAACACGAAGTCCGGCGCCTTGCCGACTTCCCACATCAGATACCTGTTGTTGGCCCATAATGAGGCCACGTTTCCGCCGAAAAGCGCGAAACAGTCCGGGGCGACCCTGGCGTTCAGGTCGCCTTCCTTGAAGTAGATGAAATTGTCGCCTGAGACGGCGACGTCCTTTCGCTCGCTGAAGAAGAACTTGAGTATGGAGATGATTTCCACGAAATGGCTGAGTTGATAGAGCGCGTCGGGCATCGGCATACCGTCCGTTTCGGGATAGAAGACTTCCGTCGTCTGTGTAGGCATGTCGGCGACCAGCGCCGCGTTCTTCACTACCATGCTCCACCTCCTGACCAAATACTACCATACCCATCCGCGCCACAATCACGCCCCATCACCCAAATCAAAGAAATCACAGTTCAGACTACCCTTCCAGAAACTCCACCAGCCGTTCGGTCGCCGTCTCCATATCCCGCAGTTCACACTCCCACGCCGTCATAACCGACCAACCGCCTGCTTCCAGCAACTCCAGATTCCGCTCATCCCTGTCCCGATTCCGCTCCAACTTCGCCACCCAGTAATCCTGGTTCGACGCCGGAACCCGCACATGGACGCAGCCCCGATGATAGTGCCAGAAGCACCCATTCACGAACACCACCTTCCGCCGCGACGGAAAAACCAGGTCTGGACGCCCGGGCAAATCCGACCGATGCAGCCGGTAACGATAGCCCAGACCGTGAAGCAGCCGCCTCACCTTCATCTCCGGCTTCATGCCCTTCGACTTCACCTGCGACATTATCCGGCTGCGAACCTCCGGCGATACCGTGTCCACCATATCAACGCCCCCATTAGAGGAATGTCACCCTAAATACACGACTCCCTCAAGCGATTGCTCTGAGTTCCGAAGAAAAACAGGATATGGCGTCGAACTCGTTCTTCTCCCTCGCAGTCTTGGCCCTCGATAAACCATGAGCCATACCCTCCAAAACCGCTTTCGCCACGGGCGCGGGAACCGCGTTCCCCGTCTGCTTCCGTATCTGCTGATAACTGCCGGGCAGTTCGAACCATTCGGGAAATCCCTGGAGCCTCAGCATCTCCCTCGGCGTCATCCGCCTCTCGCCATTCACAAGCAAATAGTTATACGACGCCCCCGCCCGCAGAGCGCACGAGAACGGGTGGCTACTCACGTTGCCCCCCTTGTTCTCGTGCCAGATGGACAACTCATACTCGCTTCGGTGCTTCGCCTGCCGCTTCCGGCGTATATGCTCGCTTGCGAAGAAACGCTCCGGCGCGTCCCTTTCCAAAACAGTATCCAGAGAAGGATGCTCTCCAAGTGGCTCAGGCCACTCGAACGCGACCGAATCATCCCGGAATCCCACGATGAACGTCCGCTCCCGCTTCTGCGCCAACCCGAAATCCAGCGCGTTCAGAACCCTCCAGTCCGTCCGATACCCCAACTCTTCTAGGACCTCGATGATCCTGGCCATGGTCCTGCCCTTGTCGTGCGAGGACAACTGGCGCACATTCTCCAAAAGCGCGGCGGCGGGCCTCTTCGCCTCTATCGTCTCTGCCAGGTTGAAGAACAGCGTCCCCCGGACATCCTCGAATCCCCGCATCGCGCCGATGATGCTGAACGGCTGGCACGGGAATCCGGCCATCAGAATATCGTGGTCTGGAATATCGTCGGGCCGTATCTCCGTAATGTCGCCCGCCGGTTCGATCCCGAAGTTATGGCGATAAGCGCGTCGCGCCTCCGCGTCAATGTCGCAGGCGAACACGCACTCTAGGCCCAACTGCGCCGCGGCTATGTGAAAACCGCCAATGCCGCAGAACATATCGGCGAATCTCAGCCCCGAACCCAAACCGTCACACATTCCTGCCACCCCCTCAATATATGCTGAATGGTACAAACGCCCTCAAATCGGTGTCAATTGATTCGGCGTCCGCGCTCGCGCGAAACTTCACATCCACCCCCGCCCTATGCTACAATAATTCCATGACAGAACAAATCATCTGCATAAATAAGAAGTTATCCAAAATGATTTCGACGACGAAAATTTTTCGGTCCAAAGCTAACAACAGGTGATTACAGGTCACTTTCCACGTGACCCGCGTCCTGTCCCACTTGGAAACTCACCTGTAACCTCACCAGTACACTATAAATTATGATTTATGCCAATTTGATCCAGGCCGCTAATCGCTGGCCCTGAAAGCGCCCTGACCGCTATGACTCTGTTATTGTCCGACCAAACGCTTTATCATGTCGTTACCAAGAAAGTCAGCCGGAGTTGACCCATGACCACGATGAAAGCCCCAACCCAGCGGGCGCTGCCCGACATCTTCTACGAAGACCCCGAACCGGTAGAGGACGGTATGCAACAAGAACTCACCATCACCCTCCTGGCCTTCATGCTGCGATGGTGGTCCAGCCAGCGTCAGAACGTGTTCGTCAGCGCGGGCGGATTCATCTTCTGGAATCCGGCCAATGGCAATGAGAGGATCGCCCCGGACTGCTACATCGCGCTGGATACCGATCCCGCCTTCGTCTATCAGTTCCCCAACTACTTCCTCTGGGAGGTGGGCAAGCCGCCAGACTTCGTTCTGGAAGTCGCCTCCCCAAGCACGGCGCGGAACGACCTCGGACACAAGCGCGACCTGTACGCCAGGCTGGGCATCCCCGAATACTGGAAACTCGACCCGACTGGCGGCGACCTTTACGGCGTCCCGCTGATGGGCGAGCGCCTGGTGGCCGGCGAATACGTCCCATACGACCTGAACGCCGAACGGGACGGTTCCGTCTGGTCCCGCAGCCAGGTTCTGAACCTCGATTTCCACTGGGACGGAGAACAGTTCGATATACGCGACCCGCTCACCGGCATGACGATACACCCCGTCGAGTTAGAACGCCGCGCGCGTCTTGACGCCGAGGCCGAACTCCGCGGTCTGCGCGAAGAAAACCAGCGGCTGCGCCGACAACAACCCGAAAGCTAGAAACGACACAGCAGGAGGAAAACAGTGGGAAAACTTGATGGCAAGGTAGCCGTAATCACCGGCGCGAGCCGTGGCATTGGCAGGGACATGGCCGTAGTATTCGCCCGCGAAGGCGCGAAGGTCGTCGTATCCGCCCGCACCGAGAACGAGGGCGACTTCCGAATACCCGGCAGCATCCAGTCCGCCGTGAACCGGATCACCGAAGAGGGCGGAGAAGCCGTCGGCATACGATGCGACGTCACCCAGGAAGACGACTTCGCCGCCATGTACCAGCAGACCGTCGAGCGATGGGGCCGCATAGACATCCTCGTCAACAACGCCGCCATCCTCATACCCGGCACCGTCGAAGGTATGCAGGTCAGGCACTGGGACCTGCTCTACCGCGTCAACATCCGAGGCCCCTTCCTCGGCTGCAAGTTCGTCATCCCGTACATGAGGGAGAACGGCGGCGGTCACATCATCAACATAAGCTCCGAGGGCGCGATTGGCCCGGGTGAAGGCCCCTACGAAACCTCCAGGCCCGACGGCTCAGCCTACGGCTCCGGCAAGGCCCACCTCGAACGCTTCACCCAGGGACTCGCCAGCGAACTCTACCAGAGCAACATCGCCGTAAACGCCCTCTCCCCGCGCGGAGCCATCGCCTCCGAGGGCCAGCGCTGGTTCAGAGGCGACAGGCCATACTCCGGCGCCCGCGAGGACGGCATCATCATGGGCGACGCCGGCGTGATAATCTGCGAAAAAGAGCCGCAATCCTACACCGGCAAGATACTCTACGACGAAGACGTCCTGGCCGAAGCCGGCGTAACCGACCTCTCCCCCTACCCACGCATCCAGTAGAATGTAGAAGACAAAAACAGCTTCCATCGTTCGTTGGGAGGAAACAGTACCGTGATAGCTGAGGAATACATTGAGACGGCGCGGAAATTCATAGAGGAGTCCGATTCCTACTTCGCCAAAGGCGACGTCCTGCAAGGCTCGGAGAAGACTTGGGGAGCCGCGGCCCACATCGTAATGGCGGCGGCCCAGCGAAGGGGCTGGGACTTCGGAACTCACCGCGCCCTGAAAGTCGCGGTTCGCCGCCTCGTTGAGGAACGCGATGACCAGTTTTTGGATGTGGGATTCCTTGCCGCGGAGAAATTTCACGCCAACTTCTACCATAAGTTCATGGAAGACTTTGAGTACGAGGAAGACCGTCCCAAAGTCCGTCTGTTCGTGCAGAAGGTAGATGCCCTCATAGAGCAAGAGGAGAATGGTCAAAATGCTGACTGACCTGGTAGAAGTAACCACCGAAGACGACGTTCTGCTCGGCGGCGCCTACTTCGCGCCCAGCGTCGAACGCCGGCCCTCGCCCGTCGAGGCCGTCTGCTTCTTCCACGGCGACGGCGGACACTTCTACCGCAAGCTCTACCTCGAACTAGGCGCGCGCCTGGCCGCCAACGGAATAGCCTTCCTCGCCGCCAACCGCCGAGGCCACGACATAGTATCCGGCGGGGCGCCCGACGGCCCTCTCGCCGGATACGCCCACGAGTCCGTAAACGACTCGCGCCTCGACTACGCCGCATGGCTTGACCTGCTGAAAGAGCGCGGCCACTCCAACATCGTCATAGGCGGACACAGCGGCGGCGCTGTCCGCGCCGTGTACGCCCAGTCCAAAGAGCGATACCCCTCGGTGGCCGGCGTCATAGCCGTCTCGCCCGGCGAGTACGACCACGAGAACCTGTTCGACCTCCATCCCGGCGAATTCGCCGACGCCTACCAATGGTGCGTCGAGCGCGTCGAGTCCGGCGCCCCCGACGCCTACATACGACCGGGCATCCCCTGGGGCTCGACTTGGACCGCTCGCGCCTTCATAGACTGCTTCAATCCCGACAACCGTTACAGCGTCACCCGCCGCGCCGCAGACCTCGACTGCCCCGCTCTCTTCATCTTCGGCGAAGAAGAATGCGGCGACGGCCCGCGCAAACTACCTGTCTGCGGCGCGGCCATGCGAAGCCTGCGCGCCGCCGCCTACGACCACACCGCCGTCCACGTCATAGAAGGCGCGGACCACGGCTACCGCGAGCGCGACGCCCAGCTATTCGCCGCGATCCTCGGCTGGCTCTCCGACTTCTAGCCCATCGCCGTGAACCAAGCCGTCCATTCCCTCGGACGGCAGCCCGACCAGCTTGCGAACCGGGTAGTTTATCTCGATCCCTTCCTGCCCGAACCGCGAGTGAAGCCGCTTTATAAGCTCGTGCTTCACCACGAAAGAGCCAAGCCTGTCCCTGGCCTGCATTATCACGTTGAAATCAATGTTGGACTCCCCAAAATCGCTGAACCGCACCACCGGGTCGAAATCGTCAATCGCCTCTTCGAGGTCGTCCCTGACTCCGTTCGCCACCTCCAGCGATACGCTCTCCACTCGCTCGAGGTCTGACTCGTAGCTCACCCCGCACGGAACCAGGATGGTGACAGCCGTGGACTCGCTCACATAGTTCGTCATGACGCTCTCCATCATCTTGGAGTTCGGAATCATTATCAGGTTGTTGAACCTGTCCCTTATCTTCGTGCTGCGCCAACTCACGTCAACCACGAACCCCGACGGCCCTCCGTCCAACTCAATGAAGTCCCCCTCGTTCAACTCCCCCTCCGACACCATGAACATACCCGAAAACAGGTTGCTCAGCGTCGGTTGCAGCGCCAGTCCCACCGCGATACCCGCTATGCCCAGTCCCGCTATCATTGGGGCGATGGTGATTCCAACCACGTCCAACGCCATCAGCGCGCCCACCGCGTAAATCACTATTGGGACTATCCGACGCGCCATCGGCAGCAACTTGTCGTCCAGGTCGCTGCCAGTCCGCTGGGCCATGTTCTCAATGTACCATCGCAGAAACTCTTGGATGACGCCAGACCCGAGATAGCTGGCCTGAATGATTGCGGTGACCAGCCAAATCCTGACAGTCCATCGCTCATGCCCATCAGCGAAGTCAAACGCGGGGTGAGCCAAACGAGTCATCAACAAGTAGGCCAGAAAGACGCCCAGAATGATGAAGAACAGCATAACGGGTCTTCTGGATACGCTCAGCAGACGGGCGCTTAGTACGCGGGCGCCCAGAGCTCTCTCGCTGATACGCCCGCTCGTTTTGATGGCGGCCATGAATATGAAATGGGCGACGACAGCCGCGATGCACCCGACCGCGACCACCCCCACTACGGCTATGAGTCCATTGAACCCGGTTTGGTGTAGAAAATCAGGAATCATACGAGCCTCGAAATCCAGTCGCCCTGTCTCTCACGCAGTCACCGGACCACTACCAGATCGCGGATCGAATCCGTAATCTTCTCGCCTATCCCGCCAACGTTCGTCAGCTCGTCAACGCTGTCGAACGGTCCCTCCCGCTCCCTGTAATCCACGATTGCCGCCGCCCTGCTCGGCCCTATGTTTGGCAGCGACGTAAGCTCATCCACCGTCGCCGTGTTGATGTTCAGCTTGCCCGCGCCGCCCTGCGCCGCTTCCCCCGCCGATGCTGTGGGAAGGCTTGTCTCACTCTGTATGGGCCTCGCGCTTCCGTCCAACTGCCCGGGAATATGGACATGATCCTCGTCCGACAACCTCTTCGCCAGATTCACCGACTCCAGCGCCGCGTCCGAAGTAGGTCCGCCCGCTTCCTGGAGCGCGTCGTCCAGACGCGCGTCCGCCGGCAGTTCGTAAACCCCCGGACGCCGAACTTCCCCGCTGATATACACCTTCATCGTCGTCGGCGCGTCTGCCGTGTATGACGCGAGCGCGGAAGTGGACTCCGGTTCGTCCAGCGTAATCGTAACCCCGTCCGCCGAACCCGAATCCCTGAACATCAGCGCCGCGCCGCCCGCCACGGTCGCCACGATGCCCACGACCAGCAGAATGTTCAGCGCCAGCCTCACGCTCACGACGCTAGAACCTGTACAGCGGATCGTCCGACGGCCTCGCCGCGCCGCCGCTGAACCCCGCCGGAACCCCGTCCGCCCGGTAGCACGCCGCGCCTCGAATCACGCCCTCAGCGTGATCGAACATCACCCCGTTCATCCCGCCGGCTACCCTCGGCGTTATCTCAACAGCATGACCCATTGCCCGCAACCCTTCCCGAACTCCGTCGGCTATGCCCGGCTCCACCTCAAGCGCCTGCCCCTGCGTCCAGATACGCGGCGCCTCCACCGCCTCCTGGAGCGTCATGCCGTGATCTATCACGTTCACAATCGCCTGCAACACCGACGGGAATATGCGCGTCGCGCCCGGCGTTCCCAGCGCCATGAACGGCTTGCCGTCCTTCATCACGATGGTCGGCGACATACTGCTCACCATCCGCTTGCCGGGCGCGATGGAGTTCGCGTTGCCCGGATGCGGGTCGAATATGTTCATCGTATTGTTCAGCAGCATACCTGTCCCGGGTGTCGTCACCTTCGACCCGAACACCGCGTGAATCGTCTGCGTCGTGGACACTACGTTGCCCTCCGAGTCCGCCGTCGTCAGGTGAGTCGTGTCCGCGCCCTCCCCGACATAGAGCGAGGGATTGCCGTAGCTGTACTCGCGGGCGCGCGCCGTATCAATCTCTCGCCTTCGCTGAGCCGCGTACCCCTTGTCCGTCAGCGCCCCGACCGGAACCTCCACGAAAGCCGGGTCCCCCAGGTACTCGAACCTATCCGCGAACGCTATCTTCATCGCCTCGGCCAGCAGATGCGCGCCCTCCGCCGTCCCGAACCCAAGCGAGGCCACGTCAAACCCCTCCAGGATGTTCAGAATCTCGATGATCGCCGTCCCGCCCGAACTCGTCGGCGCGACCGAAACTACCTCGTAACCCCTGTACGTTCCCCTCACAGGCTCCCTGAGATGTATCCGGTAATTCTCGAAATCCTCCGTCGTGATGACGCCGCCGTTCGCCGCCATGTCCGCCGCTACCATCTCCCCGACGCGCCCCTTGTACAGAACGTCCGGCCCGTCGGCCGCGACCGCCTCCAGCGTCCGCGCGTAGTCCGGCCTCACTATCGTCTGACCGACCGAGGGAGGCCTGCCGCCGGGCAGAAACACCTCCGCGCTCGCCGGGAACATCGCCAGGTCATCCTGGTTCATTTGGATGATGTCCGCCAGGTAGCGGCTGGTCGCGAACCCGCGCTCTGCGTAGCGTATTGCGGGCTGTACCACCGTATCCAGCCCCAGCCTGCCGTACTTCTCCGCCGCGTAACTCCACCCCATCAGCGCGCCCGGAACCCCGACCGACCTGTAACCCACCAGATTCTCGCGCCCCGCCGTCTCCATGTAGTCCGGCCATGTGTCCGATACAGTCTCATACATATCCGGCGCTGCTGCCTTGGGCGCGACCGAGTAGTTGTCTATATTCACGAACTCCCCGCTCGCCGCGTCATAATAATTGATGAATCCCGCCCCGAATATCCCCACCATCATCGGCTCCACCACGCTCAGCGCGAAGACCGCCGCCACCGCCGCGTCCATCGCGTTCCCGCCCATCGCCAGCATTTCCAACCCCGCCGCCGACCCTAGCGGATGATTCGTAGCCACCATCCCATTCGACGCCACCGCCTCCTTCTTATACGTCTCAAATGTGCTGCCAGCAGACTTCTTCCAGGACATTCGCGCCTCCGTCGTGTGGTGTTCAGTTACTTGTCGTCGGTTGTGGGCCACGACTAAGAATTCAGGTCTGTCTGGAATCTCATACCCCAGCGGCTGCAAAATCAAACTGATGTATTCCTAAATCGCGTTGACCCAAGGTTAGCCTACAAGATAGCCTCAGAGTATGGAAGTATGCCCCGTATTCATAGACGAGACTGGCGTTCTCTCAGGTTCTGTCGCCAAACAGCCGGTTTTCGGCATTGGCGCCCTTGTAGTCCCCGATACCCGCGAGATTACCGATAGCCTCTATCGCCTCCACTTCAATTTCATCAGCGATATAAGACAAGCGCGCAACAACATCCGCAGAGATATTCAAAGTCGAGACGCTCCCCCTACCTTGGAGGAAGTGGACCGCATGATGTGGTCCACAAGACATCACGAGTACAAATTCAGCGAAGTCACCCGCTTCAATCTCCAGCAGTATATAGACATTCTGAATATCTACTTCTCATTCGCCGGCTTGGAATTCCACTCCCTCATAATAGACAGAAGCGACCCTGGCTTTGGGTTGGATAGGTGGAACAACGATTCATGGATAGCATACGCCAACTTCGCCAAGTCTCTGCTCGATAGAAGTATCTCAAGAGACGTGTTCGCTATTGTGGACTTGCAGGGTAAGCCCGATAGCTCTGTCGAATACCTCGAAGATATTCTGTGTTCAGCAGAATCGGTCAAAGGCTGTCTGAGAGCCACTTCCGATATGTCCATCTACTTGCAGATTGTTGACGTGCTTCTCGGATGCGTCCAATTCGACTGGAAGGACCAGCAAGGCTACTATTCAGAAACGTCAGGAAAAGCGCGGGCGAAACGTACCCTGGTGAATTTCGTGAAGGACAAACTGGGTATGAGCGACGAAGGTCCATTCTTGGCGGAAGACCAGCCTTTCAAGGTCTGGGGAGGACAATCTTCATTCACAGTGCGGAAATGGGAGTGATGAGAGACGGGAAAAAAGGGAAGCGCGGCTATGTCCGGCGGCCTTCCCGCTACCGGGAGTTCCGTTATCCGACCACTCCGCGCCTACGAATATAATCTTACCGCGTATAGTGCATATTGTCAATTTTTCTCTGAGCGCATAACCGTCTCAAGCTCCCAAGAAAGCGAGAAACCCCGTCAGAATGACCTACTGGACAGAAACCCAACTCGCCTCCATCCACAAGATGCTCAACCCCCGCTCCATCGCCGTCGTGGGCGCTACCGAGCGGATGCAGTACGGAGGCCGCTTTCTGCGCTCCGTTATGCAGGCCGGAGACCGCGTAAACATCTACCCCGTCAACCCTCGCTACGACGAACTTCTTGGCCTCCCGTGCTATCCCAGCGTAACCGACCTGCCCGAAAGCCCCGACGCCGTCGGCATCATCGTGCCGTACCACCGCGTCATACCCGTCCTGCGCGAGAGCGCGGAAAAAGGCGCCGGGTCCGCCATAGTCATATCCGCCGGTTTCTCCGAGCGCGGCGTCGAGGAACGCCGTCAGTTGCAGACCGAACTTGGCGGCGTAGCGCGCGAGACAGGCGTCCGAATCTCCGGCCCCAACTGCCTGGGCCTGGCCAACATCAAGGACGACATCTGGGCCTGCTCATCATCCTCGCTCAGTGGAATGCGGATCAGGAGCGGCAACATCGGCCTCGTCTGCCAGAGCGGCGCCTCCGCGTTCGGCCCCTTCCTCTCCCGCGCCATAGGACGCGGCGTCGGCTACTCCTACATCGTCTCCACCGGAAACGAGGCCGACCTCGAAGCCGCCGACTTCGTCCGCTACCTGCTCGACGACGACGACACAAAGGTCATAGCTCTCTTCATCGAGGGATTCAAGGACGCCCGCAAATTCATGGAGGTCGCCCGGCTTGCGGCTGAAAGAGGCAAGCCCATCGTCGCCGTCAAGATAGGACGCTCCGACGCCGGAACCCGCGCCGCCCGCTCACACACAGCGGCCCTCACCGGTTCAGACGCTGCCTACGACGCCGCCTTCAGACAGTACGGCGTCACCCGCGTCCACGACTGGGACAAGCTGCTCGAAGTCGCCCAACTTCTCGCTGACAGCCCCCCGGTTCGGCAGCGAGGCATTGCCTTGGTCTCCCATTCCGGCGGCGTATGCTCCCTCACTGCCGACAACCTCGGAGAGGCCGGACTCCAACTGCCCGAACTCTCCGAACCCGCCCGCGACGGCATAAACGACATTCTCGAAGGCTTCGGATGGGCCGCCAACCCCGCCGACATAACCGGACACGCCAGTAGGGATACCGTCGAGCCAATCATGGAGCGCATGATCACCGAACCGGACGTCGGCGCTCTCTTGGTAGCCAGTTCCGCCGGCGAAGACCAGGCGAGACATATCATCAACGTCCGCGACAGGCACGACAAGCTCGTCGCCTTCCTCTACACCGGAAACGAACTCGGAGCGTCCGGCGGACTCGAACTGCTCAAGGACGCCCGCGTTCCCGTATTCCACAGCCCGCAGAACCTAGCCTCAGCGGTGCGCCAGCTCCACGACTACTACGACTGGCGCGAAAGCCGCGCGGAAACCGGATTCGCCGCGCTCCCCAAAATGTCCCCCGAACAGCGCGCCGCCCTCTCCGGCCTCAGATCCTCCGAACGCTCAGCGCTAACCGAACATGAGGCCAAGTGGGTTCTCGACAAGTGGGGCATACCCACCACCGTAGAACGCCGCGCGTCCAACGCCGACGAAGCCGTGGACGCCGCCCGCCAAATCGGATACCCCGTCGTCCTCAAGATAGAATCCCCCGACATACTCCACAAGACCGAGATAGGCGCGCTCGCCGCCGGCCTCGCTGACGAACGCGCCGTGCGAGAGGCTTACGACCGGATAATGAACAACGTCGCCGCCCACGCGCCTGATGCCGAGGTCAAAGGCGTCCTCGTCCAGGAGATGGTCTCCGACGGCGTCGAGGTCATAGTCGGCGCGACTTACGACTCCCAGCTTGGCCCCGTTCTGCTCTACGGACTGGGCGGCATATTCGTAGAGGCCCTGCGCGATGTCTCTCTGCGCCTCTGCCCCGTATCCAGGCTCGACGCCCGCGAGATGATAGACGAGGTCGCGGGAAGCCGTATCCTTCAGGGCTTTCGAGGCAGTCCAAAGGCCGACGTCGAAGCGCTTACGGACGCTCTGGTCAGCGTATCCCACCTGGCCGCCCACCTGGAGAGCGCAATCGCCGAACTCGACATCAACCCTCTCGCCGTCCTGCCCGAGGGCCGGGGCGTAAAAGCCCTCGACGCCCTCATAACGCTCCAACGCTAGTACGGCTCCCACTTCGTAGGCCACCGCCTTCCCGAATCCGGATCCGCCTTCAGATCATCCTGCGCCCACTTCATCATCCTCCAGATCGTGTCCGTAGCCCGCGACATGGCCTGCAATTCTGACGCGCTCAATTCCCCCGAGCGAAGATCCTTCAAACCGTCCTCCATCATCTTGACCAGGTGGCCGACACCCGCCTCCTTCAGTCGTCTGGCCGCCTGTCTCTTCCTCGAACTTGCGCGCACCCCCCTCTCTCGCCACTCCGCCACCTCCGGGTCGTGCGCGAAGCAATACCCCGAAGCCGAAACCCGAATTGACCCGCACACTTCCCCGTTCCGCTTCGTCGCCGGACACGGATCATCCTTCTTCGCTATATGTTCTCGCTCCATTCCCATCATCTCCCTCTGCGACTCAGACCATTGCGTAACTACCGTCATAGCCGCTTTCGCGGGTATCCATCGAATCCTGCTGTCCCGTCCCGGGAACAAGTTACCCAAGACCCTCTGCGACAATTCAATTTTGCGAATATAAGTTCTCTTTGATAATATAGGTGTCATCAAGTTGCGTCAAGAGGAACTCGCAAATATGGAAATAGGCAAAAGTCCATTTCCCTTCGACGGCTCGCGGGGGCGGGCAAAATCCCTTCCCCCTTTGACGGGGAAGGCCAGGACGGGGGTGAAACCACTGAGAAACATAAATTCACATTTATCAAACCCGCATAACCTGACCGCGCAAAATTTTTTCATAGCTAAATCCTGGATTCTCAAAGCTAAATCCAGGTGAAAACGGCTCCAGGACGTCACCAGGACTTGACCAGGACTTGACCAGGACGCCACCAGGACAATCATATATCTCCATATATGCTACCCACCGCCCATCCCAAAAACTGAAGACTGATTACTGATCGCTAAAAACTAACGACCAAAAACTGAACGCCGTAAAAATCAACTTGACGCTTTCAGGGCGCGTCTGTATAATCTCTGATTACTGCTGAGTTGGATGGTCTAACTGGCGGAATCGCCAAAATGACTTGACCCTCCCGCTCATAGCATGATCCGGCCAGCCTGGCCGGACAGTACCTTAACAACTGAATCCTGTCTCTTAGTAACAGCAATTTTATCGTTAGATAGGCCCCAATGTGGGCCAAGTTACTAAGGGTCAACGGTGGATGCCTAGGGGCCAAGAGCCGAAGAAGGGCGTGGCAAGACTGCGATAAGCCCCGGTGAGCTGTCTAGCAAGCTTAGCCGGGGATTCCCGAATGGGGAAACCCACTTTGGGTCATACCAAAGTACTCGCTCCGGCGAGAGGTAAGCGGGTGAACTGAAACATCTAAGTAACCCGAGGAAAGTAAATCAACCGAGACTCCCTGAGTAGTGGTGAACGAAAGGGGAAGAGCCCAAACCTGGCTGGCTTAGTGGTATGAGAGCCTATGTCTGTCAGGTGTTGCAACGCGCGTCCGCTCCATTCTCAGTAGGGAGCGGGGAGTCAAAAATCCGCCGCCTAGCCGAACGTTCCTGGAAAGGACGATCATAGAGGGTGAAAGTCCCGTAGGCGAAAGGCAGCGGACTCCCGACGCGTCGTTGAGTACCACGGGACACGTGAAATCTTGTGGGAAGCTGGGGAGACCACTCTCCAAGGCTAAGTACTCTTGGCCACCGATAGTGAACCAGTACCGTGAGGGAAAGGTGAAAAGTACCCCAGAAGGGGAGTGAAATAGACCTGAAACCGTTGACCTACAAGCCGTGGAAGGCCGTCTTAGACGGCTGACTGCGTGCCTATTGAAGAATGAGCCGGCGAGTTAATCTTTGCGGCATGGTTAAGGGATATGAGTCCCGGAGCCGAAGCGAAAGCGAGTCCGAATAGGGCGTTCAGCGGCCTTGAGCCGCGATGTCGTCTGGATTAGACCCGAAACCGGGTGAGCTACCCATGGCCAGGCTGAAGCTCGAGTAATGTCGAGTGAAGGGCCGAACCCGTGTCTGGTACAAAAGGCTGGGATGAGCTGTGGGTAGAGGTGAAATGCCAATCGAACCCGGAGATAGCTGGTTCTCCCCGAAATGTATTTAGGTACAGCCTCAATGATAGTCTGAGGGAGGTAGGGCACTGGATGGGCTAGGGGGCGTGAGCCTACCAACCCCAACCAAACCACGAATGCCCTTAGATGTTTCTTGGGAGTGAGTCAGTGGGGGATAAGCTCCATTGGCGAAAGGGAAACAGCCCAGACCGCAGGCTAAGGTCCCTAAGTGTGAACTAAGTGTGAAAGGAAGTGGGATTCCCAAAACAGCTAGGAGGTTGGCTTAGAAGCAGCCACCCTTTAAAGAGTGCGTAATAGCTCACTAGTCGAGGGATCCTGCGCCGAAAATGTAACGGGGCTAAAGTTCACCACCGAAGCCGCGGATCCGCGCAATGCGGATGGTAGGGGAGCGTTGCCAGTGCGTCGAAGCCGAGATGCGAGTCTCGGTGGAGCGCTGGGAAGTGAGAATGCCGGCATGAGTAGCGTTAATTCTGGTAAGAATCCAGAACGCCGAAAGTCTAAGGTTTCCTACGCAACGCTGATCGTCGTAGGGTAAGTCGGGCCTAAGCCGTAGCGTACAGCGAAGGCGATGGACAGCAGGTCAAAATTCCTGCACCACCGATTTCTCGTTACAAAGCAGAGGGGGGACGCGGAAAGGTAGGCCGCGCGCGCGATTGGATACCGCGCGTTTGGCCCTGAAGGCCATGCCGGAGTAGGCAAATCCGCTCCGGCGCACGAGCTGAGGGGGCTGAAAATCTTAGGGCCAGAGCCCTGGGAAATGCCGCTGATCCTATGCCGCCAAGAAAATCCTCGCTGCTAGAGAATTTGGTGTCCGTACCGCAAACCGACACTGGTAGACTGGGGTAAATGTCCCGAGGCGTTCGAGTGAACCCTCGTTAAGGAATTCGACAACTTGGCCCTGTAACTTTGGGAGAAAGGGTGCCCGTGGGGTGCAACCGCTAGCCGGTGAAGCCTTTGCGGGCCGCAGTAAAGAGGCCCAGGCGACTGTTTATCAAAAACACAGGTCTCTGCAAAGCCGAAAGGCGAAGTATAGGGGCTGACGCCTGCCCAGTGCCGGAAGGTTAAAAGGAGGGGTTCGGACGCAAGTCCAAAGCTCTGAATTGAAGCCCCGGTGAACGGCGGCCGTAACTATAACGGTCCTAAGGTAGCGAAATCCCTTGTCGGGTAAGTTCCGACCCGCACGAATGGCGTAACGACCTGGGCGTTGTCTCAACGAGGGGCTCGGTGAAATTGCAAGACCCGTGAAGATGCGGGTTACCCGTGGCAGGACAAAAAGACCCCGTGGAGCTTTACTGTAGCTTGGCAGTGGACTGGAATTATGAATGTGTAGGATAGGCGGGAGACTTTGAAACTGCGACGCCAGTCGTGGTGGAGTCGTCCTTGAAATACCGCTCTTTTATCGTTTCGGCCCTAATCCACCGAAAGTGGAGACATTGCCAGGTGGGCAGTTTGACTGGGGCGGTCGCCTCCTAAAAGGTAACGGAGGCGCGCAAAGGTTCCCTCAAGGTGGATGGAAATCACCTTCAGAGTGTATTGGCATAAGGGAGCTTGACTGTGAGACCTACAAGTCGAGCAGAGACGAAAGTCGGCCAAAGTGATCCTACGGTTCCGTGTGGAAGGGCCGTGGCTTAACGGATAAAAGCTACCCCGGGGATAACAGGCTTATCTCGCCCAAGAGTTCACATCGACGGCGAGGTTTGGCACCTCGATGTCGGCTCGTCGCATCCTGGGGCTGAAGAAGGTCCCAAGGGTCCGTCTGTTCGCCGGTGAAAGCGGCACGCGAGCTGGGTTCAGAACGTCGTGAGACAGTTCGGTCTCTATCCGCCATGGGCGCAGGAAATTTGAGGAGAGCTCTCCCTAGTACGAGAGGACCGGGAGGGACAGACCTCTGGTGTACCGGTCGTTCCGCCAGGAGCGCCGCCGGGTAGCCATGTCTGGATGCGATAAGCGCTGAAGGCATCTAAGCGCGAAGCCAACTCCAAGATTAGATTTCCCAAATATCACTTTAGAGTGTGAGTAAGGTCCCCGGGAGACTACCGGGTAGATAGGCCGCAGGTGTAAGGCGGGCAACCGCCTCAGCTGAGCGGTACTAATCGACCGAGGACTTGGCCCACATTCGGGCTTATCTGACTCAATGCGCTATTAACTAAGAGAACATCCAGAAGGATTCAGCAAAATCACAGTCGACAGCTATCAGGGCGAAGTTTCCACACCTTTCCCCTGGTAGCTGAAGACCACAACGTCGCGGGGTGGAGCAGCGGCAGCTCGTTGGGCTCATAACCCAAAGGTCGCAGGTTCGAGTCCTGCCCCCGCTACCAGACAAATCAAAATGCCCGCCAACACCCGGCGGGCATTTGCAGTATATAGAGAAAATGCAGCCAACCCACCATTATCTCGATAACAGCGGCCTCCGCCTCCACTACCTCGACTACGGAAACGCCGACCTCCCCCCGATGCTCCTACTCCACGGGATGCGCGACTCCGCCCTCAGCTGGGACATCTTCGCCTGCGCTATGTCCGACGAGTACAGGGTGATCTCCCTCGACAGCCGCGGCCATGGCGACAGCGACCGCGCAGGCCCCAACGGCTACCACTTCCACGACTACATCACCGACGTCGAGACTCTAGCCGATTCCCTGAACCTCGCCGACATCATAATCGTCGGACACTCCGCAGGCGGCAGATACGCCTGGAGCTACGCCGTCCGCCACCCCCACCGCGTTCGCGCCCTCGTCATAGTGGACATAGACCCCGACCCCTACAACCCTCAGACCGCCAGCGACCTCCGCGCCAGCGCCACCGAACCCGGATCCTGGCCCACCGAAGACCACTTCCTTGCCTACTTCAAGACGCGCCGCGTCCACACCCCTGAAGACGCGCTCAGAAAGCAGATCCCCGCCATCTCCCGCCGAACCCCCGACGGCGGCTACGCATGGAAGGCCGACATCAGGATAGTCACCGAGTACGAACGCCCCGACCTCTGGGAATCCTGGGGACAGATCTCTTGCCCCGTCCTATTGGTGCGAGGACGCCAGAGCGCCCTTCTCACCCACGAAACCGCCGTCAAGATGAGAGCTGCCCTGCCAAGCTCGCAAATACGCCTGGCGGAACTCGAGGGCGGCGGCCACTGGTTCTACCAGGATTTCCCCGAAGCCTTTGAGATAACCGTCCAATGGTTCCTCGACGACCTCGTGGCCGCGCGCCCTCGATGAGGAGAGGCTATTGTTGGCGTCCGCTTACGCGGGCTGAAGCGTCCGCTGGGTAGCGGTAGCGGAACGCCGCGCTCCGGCCGAGCGCGTCATCGCGCCCGACACCATCCGAGCCGCGCTCTCCACCGACAGCCGGTTCATGTTCACCGTCGTGTCGTACCTCGCGCCATCCAGTAGTCGAATGACACCGATTCGTAGTACGTCGTTACGACGACATTCGGTCCTTTACTGAACTTTCCCTTGCGGCGGTCAGAGCTTGCGATATCTGTTGAAGGCGGCGCGCCATCACTTCGGACAGCGACCGCATGATTCGGAATCCCACATCCGGGTTCAACTCCATCGCCCGTCTGAGCAGCGACGCCCTGATCGCCAGCAGTTGGGTCGGCTCCCACGCAGTAGCCGACAGCGTATATCGGAAAGGATCTACTAGCGCCGACCATCCTACAATCTCATCCGTCCGGCAGAACGCAATCGTCGCCCACCCGCGTTGAGATAGCTTTGTGCGGTCTCCCAGGCTCTTGTGCAATGCGATCCTTCCACTGGTAACTATGTAGATATGCTCGGCTGGCCGACCTTCCAGGAACAGTCGGTCACCTTCCTCCACACTGATTCTTGAGCATATGATGGCTATTTTTGATAGCTCTTCGTCATTCAAATCTTTGAGCAGTTCACAGTCTCTAAGCGGAAATATCGCGTCTATCACTATTTGGAATGTCCTTATCGTTATTGATGATATTAGTTCTGTATAGAGAATAGAGGGATAATTCCGATCTGTCAACATTGTGCGTCAAAGTACAAATCGCCCCTCCGCAACGACATTGCGGAGGGGCGATTATGGGATCGGCTGCTATCGCTGCGCAATCTACTTTTCGACTCGCCTTTAGGGATCAGCCTTATTCAACAATCAGGCCAATTGTCGTACTGAGACCATCGAAGTTCTGGACTTCCGAGTAAGCCCTGTCAGGTGGCGCGGCCTTGAGAAGCTCGGCGCTCAGTGTTTCCTGGCTTACGTAGTCGCCATGCCGCGCGAGCAGTTCGTCCAGCTCGTCGCCCGTGTAGTAGGTGACGATGTGGTCGGCTATGTCGAAGCCGGCGTCCCGGCGCATATTCTGAATCCTGTGGACTAGCTCTCGCGCCTGCCCTTCCAGAAGCAGGTCTGGCGTGACCTCGGTGGTTACCGCCACAGTGTACCCGGCCTCCGAGGACACGCTCAGCCCGGGCTTGTCCTCGGTTGACACCAGGACGTGTTCGGGTTCCAGCTCAAACTCGCCCAGCGAGACCTTGTTACCCGCGTTGACGGAAGCGACCACCTGCATCAGATCCGCCTGCGATAGAGCCTGCCGCACTTCCCCGACTCGCCTGCCGTACAGCGGGCCGAGCAGCGCGAGGTTTGGCCGGATGATGTACTCCACGAGATCGGTGTCTTCCACGGCTTCCAGAGATCGCACGTTGAGTTCGTCCAGTATTTGCGGCTGGGCGGCTGGCAGCAGTTCGCGCTCGGCGGCGGAGCGTGTCCTCACCAGAACTTTTTCGAGAGGCTGGCGGACCTTTATCTGCGCCCTGCTGCGCGCGGCGCGTCCCATGGACGATACCCGCTGCGCCAGCCGCGTTACCTCGTTCAGACGCTCGTCCACCAGGGACAGGTCGGCGACCGGATAGTCCTCGAGGTGGACGCTCTCGCGCGAGTAGTTGACCAGGTTGCGGAACATCGCATCCGTCACGAACGGTATTACCGGCGCGAGCAGCTTGGTCAGCGTCAGCAGGACGTCGTAGAGCGTGGCGTAGGCCGATAGCTTGTCGGTCACGTCCTCGCCGGACGCCGATCCGTTCTTCCCGTCCAGAAGGCCGCTCTTCCAGAAGCGGCGGCGGCTGCGACGCACGTACCAGTTGGACAGCGATTCGACGAAATCCTCAGACCTCCGCGCCGCGCCGTCCGGGTCGAAGTTCTCCAGGCAGTGGGTGACGTCCGCGATGAGTTGGTGCAGCTCGGACAGTATCCACCTGTCCAGGTCGGGACGCTCCGAGACGGGTGGCGGCTCGACTGAGGTGGGGTCGAATCGGTCAATGTTCGCGTATGTCACGAAGAAACTGTACACGTTCCAGAGCGGTATGATGAACCGCCTGCGAACCTCGTCCGCCGTTCCGAAGCCGAAGTTTATGTTGTTCGCCGGGTGGTGACGGGCGAACGTCCAGCGCATCGCGTCAACGCCCATGCTCTCCGCCGCGTCCTCGAACCAGATTGCGTTGCCCTGGGATTTGTGCATCTCCTCGCCGTTCTCGTCGCGCATCAGCGCGTAGCTGAACACCAGCTTGAACGGCTCGGTCTCCTGCATCACCGCGCCCATCGTGAGCAGGCTGTAGAACCAGTTCCTGAACTGGCCCGGGAAGCTCTCGGATATCCAGTCGGCGGGGAACCACTCCTTCCAGTAGTCCGGGTTGTTTCTGAACTCCAGCGTGGAGAAGGACACGATGCCCGCGTCCAGCCACGGGTTGCCCACGTCTCGGATGCGGGACAGCTTGCCACCGCAGCCCTCGCACTCGATCTTCACCGCGTCAATCCAGGGACGGTGAGGGGAGTGTCCCTCAAACTCGTCCCAGCCCTCGACCGCTCGCTCGCGCAGTTCGTCCTCGGATCCCATTATCTCGAAGGCGCCGCAGTCGGCGCACTTGTATATCGGCAACGCGAGGCCGTAGTAGCGCTTCTTGGAGATCATCCAGTCGTCCATGTTTCGCAGCCAGTCGAGTTCGCGCGCCTTGCCGAACTCCGGCACCCAGCGAATGTTCTCGGTGACGCGCATGAGCAGGTCGCGGATGGGGTCCATCCTGATGAACCACTCGTCAACCAGCCGGAAGACCAGTTCAGTGCCGCATCTCCAGCAGACGGGGTAGCGGTGCGGGTATCGTTCCACGTAGTAGAACATACCCTTCTCGCGCAGGCTGTCGTAGATAGGCTCGTTCACGTCGAACACGCTCATTCCGGTAAGCCAGTCGAAGCCGTCCACGAACACGCCTTCTTCGTCGAGCGGAGCTATGACGGCCAGGCCATGCTCTTTGCCAAGCGCGAAGTCTTCCTTGCCCGCGCCGGGCGCGGTGTGGACTATACCGGTGCCTTCGCTCTCGGAAACCTCGTCCCATTCGAGGACGAAGTGGCGGACTCCATCCTGCGCGGGTAGTTCGTCGAACGGGCCTCTGTATTCGAGGCCGGCGAGTTGACTGCCGGGCATCTCTTCCAGGACTTCGTACTCGCCGCGCAGGACGGACAGCCGCCCCTTGACCAGATAGAGTACATCGTCGCCGTTCCTGACCTTCACGTAGGTGAGTTCGGGATGGACGGCGGCGGCCACGTTGGACGAGAGCGTCCAGGGGGTGGTCGTCCACACGAGAAGATATTCGTTCTCGCGGCCCACTAGCGGGAACTTGACGAACAGGCCCGGGTGTACGATCTCGACGTAGCCCTCGGTCACTATCTCGTGTTCGGACAGCCCGGTGCTGCATCGCGGACACCAGGGCATGACGTCGGTGCCTTCGTACACCAGGCCCTTTTCGTGGCAGGTCTTGAGGAAGCGCCAGATGGTGTAGTTGTTCTCGTCCGACTTGGTGTGGTAGGAGTTGTCCCAGTCCATCCAGTAGCCCAGCCTCTTGGACTGCTCAGTGATGACGTCCGCGAATCGGTCAACGCGCGCCTTGCACAGTTCCACGAACTCGCCGACGCCGAAATCCTCGATGTCCTTCTTGGACTTGAAGCCGAGCTCCTTTTCGACCTCCACCTCGATCCAGAGGCCCTGCCCGTCATAGCCGTTCTGGAAGCGCTGGCGGTAGCCCTGCATATTGCGGAAGCGCAGGAAGAGATCCTTGTAGCTGCGGCCCCAGGCGTGGTGTACGCCCATCGGGTTGTTCGCGGTGATAGGGCCGTCTATGAACGAGTAGGTCTTCTCCGCGTCCTCGTTGCGCTTGCGATACTTCAGCGGAATATCGCGCTTGTTCCAGGATTCTATCGTGTCCTGTTCCAGCGCGACGAAATCCACCCTGGAGCTTACGGGATCAAACATCGTATCTACCTCCATACTTAGTTTGGTCAGAAACAAAAACTCCCGTCCCTCGATTCAGGGACGGGAGCGTATTCTCAGAATAGGCGCGTTTCCCGCGGTACCACCCGGATTTCCGCCAATAGGCGGACTCTCATTCCCGGCGGCTTATAGCGACCGGGCCGCCCTTATAACGTTGGGCGATGTCGTCGGAATCTACTGGCCGCCGATAGCGGCGTTCGGTCCGAGGCTCGGGAGGGATTTTCGGAAGGCTGTCCGGCGCCCGCTCTCAGCTAACCGGGCTCTCTGTGCCGGGGATCGGCTTCCTACTCGTCTCCGTCGTTGCCGCGCTTATGTTCGTTGTTGGATGAATTCAGCTTAGCCAAGCGGGATTCGCGCTGTCAAGGAAGGCTGAGACTTCACCCTTATCCGGACAGGATGGTTATAGGCCAACCAGGATCGCACTTGTCCTGCTGGTATTGCGTCGAGGCATTAAGCCAGAGAGACCGATTCCAGGCTGATCTCGACGCCTGCGAGGGCGCGGGAGATTGGGCAGCCTGCCTTGGCGGTCTCAGCGGCCTCGGCGAACTGATCGGCAGTTATGCCCGGGACGCTACCGGCGACGCTGAGGATGCTGGTCGTGACGGTCGGCGCGCCGTCCACCATGTCGAAGGTGACGCTCGCGCTCACGTCGAGGCTGTCGGGCGGGGTGCCGGCCCTGGTGAGTCCTGCGGAGAGCGCCATGCTGTAACAAGAGGCGTGCGCCGCCGCTATGAGTTCTTCGGGGCTCGTGTTGCCCTGGGCCTCCTCGCCGCTGCGTGTGGGAAGCGTCACGTCGAGGTCGGTGAAGGTGCCGGAGGTCACTGCGGTCACCTTGCCGCCGCCTTCGGTCACGCTGCCCGTCCATACCGACCTTGCGGTTCTTACTGCTGCCATTATGTTTCCTCCTCGAAGGTTGTGTTTGGACGACGATTGCGCCCACCGCGCTCAATTGTAGCAGTTTGGCGGGGGCGATGTATCTTCGGGTTTTCCAGCTGCGGCCTGACGCCGTTAATCTCCCACGAGCGGCTTATAGTCCGGGCCGGACATCGGCTCGTGCTTCTCCCACCGTCCGCGCATCTCAATCAGGGCGCGCTGTCCTGTCCTGTCGGATTTTGGGGGAACATGAACTACCTTCACCTCATACTCACCCGGCGACTCTGGCGTCGCAGTTGCCAGATTGTAGAGGAGATAGCGCGGCGCCCATCCGATCATGTGATAGTCGGTCGTCTGAATCTGAATTGCCAGCCCAGTCTCCGCATTGTTCAGATCCACGGCCAAACGGAGTTCTTCCCCCGGTCTCAGGCCGTAAAGCCGTTCTCGCGCTGACTTGTTCGCGTATCGCCACCCGTGCAGGAAAAATCGGCAGACGAAACATCCACCATCCTCTTTGACCAATTTGGGGAACACCTGGAAATTATCCGTGGCCCGATAGCCACCGTTTACGGAAAGAATCTCGGCTGGGTCTGCATCTGGTGATAGTTGCAGACTGCTCATATAATCCTTGAAATCAGGTCGGCGCGGCGACATGATCCGGTTCTTGAATAGCGGGAAAATCTCCGCAGAGCGATAGTCTCTCTCGAGAACAGGGAAATCCCAGAGTGGGGGGAATCCGACTTCGCTATGCGCCCGCCTCACTCCCTCGATGTACCGAAAGCGGTACACGGGGTCTTCCTCGTACACGTCCAGCCTGCCAATCGGAAACCATGCTTTGGTTCTCGCCTTGTCCTGCCAGGCGAGGAAAAGCGTTCTCTCGCTCATCACAATATCTCCCTCATCTTCCCAAGATTATACCGAACTAGCGCGACCGCGAACTCACGCGCGGTTGCGGTCATCCAGCTCTCAGGCGTCCGCTCCACAATTTCGCGGAGTGAACTGTCCGACAGGTTATCCAGTTTCGCGAGCGCAGGTCCGAATAGATCCGGGTAGCGCTCAGACGCCGACGCTACCAGCGCAACGGGACTCTGCCCTCGTCTTTCAGTCTGAGACCAATAGATCCCACCCCGTCCTCTTTCCGAATACCTTCCTACCCTGTTCTCCGCAAGCAACGTGGCTCTACGCTCGTCTTCAAGTTCTCGTCCCAGAGAGGATGCGTGATCGAACGACGGGGCCAGAAACGCTATTTGTTCTTCGCCTGTACACTTCCACACGACCCCCCAATTTTCGTGATGGCGGTCAGTATTTCCGATTACTCCGTCGAGTACCACGTACTCTGCGAATTGTAGTTTCGCTTCCTCCGACCTATCGAAGATATGTTCAAGTCCCAACCATATGTTATCCAGAGTATGATCTGATTGACGAAATCTCTTTTCTGGATCATAGTCTTGCACTATTCCCGACAGAACCTGGTTGCCGTGGAACAATTCTAGTTCGCCATCAACAAACGATTCAGTGACCGACCCTCGGCTTTCATCGAATACCGCAAGCTCGACTCTTGCGTGAGGAACGTCCAGAAGTCTTGCGACTGACTCCGCTATCTTCTCAGACCAGTGTTCGCCTGAATTTCCGCGAGGATACTTAAAGAGCCATCTCGTTGAGTCGCCTTCTGGCCGATACCAGAATTTATCCTTGCTGCCCATGGCTTCTTGACGCTCTTCAGGATTGAGCAGCCAATCTTCTCGCACCTCGATAATCGGGTAGAACTCGCTCACGCCTCACACTCCCCATTCAGGCGGACAAAATTGAGGGCCGCGAGCCGAATTCTCAGCGCGCGGCCCCGGATTTTCTGGTCGCTGGCTTCTAGCCGATGCGCTCGAAGATGGTGGCTACGCCCTGGCCGCCGCCTACGCACATCGTCACGAGGCCGAGGTTCTGGTCGCGGAGTTCTATCTCCTCCAGCAGCTTGACGGTCATGACGGCGCCTGTGGCTCCGACAGGGTGACCGAGGCTGATGCCGCTGCCGTTGACGTTGGTCTTTTCGAGGTCGAGGTCGAGTTCTCTCATGCAGTAGAGCGCCTGGGACGCGAACGCCTCATTCAGCTCTACCAGGTCAATGTCCTCGACTTCCATGCCCGCTTTGCCAAGCGCCTTCTGGACGGCAGGGACGGGGCCGATGCCCATTACGGCGGGTTCGACTCCGGCGACGCCCCTGGAATGCCAGCGTAGCTTGGGGGCGAGGCCCAGTTCGGCGGCCTTGCGCTCGGACATGAGAACGACCGCCGCCGCGCCGTCGTTGATGCTGGATGCGTTTCCGGCTGTTACGGTGCCATCCCTCTTGAACACCGGGCGCAGGGTGGAGAGCCTTTCGAGGCTGGTATCCGCCCTGGGGCCTTCGTCCGCGCTGACCATTATCGGGTCGCCGCGCCGCTGGGGAACGGATACGGGCGTTATCTGACCGTCGAAGCGTCCGTTCTCGATGGCGTCCACCGCTCGCTGGTGGCTGATGAGCGCGAGTTCGTCCTGGTCCTCGCGGCTGACGCCGAATCGCTCCGCCACGTTCTCGGCGGTGACGCCCATGTGGTAGCGGTTGACCGGGCAGCCCAAGCCTTCGATAAGGCCGTCCCTGAGATTGCCGTCTCCCATGCGCAGGCCGTCGAACCGGACGTGGTATTCGAGCATGAATGGGGCCTGGCTCATGTTCTCGGTGCCGCCCGCGATGGCTATGTCCACCTCGCCCGAGCGCACTAGCATGGCGGCCATGTTGATGGCCTCCAGGCCAGAGGAGCACTGGCGGTTGACCGCTATGGTGGGCGTCTCCTCGGGTATTCCGGCGTTGAGGGAGGAGAGTCGCGCGGCGTATCCGGCCTCGGCGGCCTGGAGGGCATTGCCCATGACGACTTCCTCAACCATGTCGGGCGAGATGTTGGCGCGCTCGAGGGCGGCCTTGATTGCGGTCGCTCCCAGGTCGGGCGCGGCGACGTCCTTGAACGATCCGCCGAACCTGCCCATGGGCGTCCTGGCTCCGCTTACTATGACTGCATTCTCCATTGACTTATCTCCTTGTTGAACCAATGTAATCGGGTTTTGCCCCGATTATAGGCTATTCTCGGCATCTTCCAATTCCGGACTGGGGGAAACCAGGGGCATTTTCAATCCGTTCACCCCAGTCCGACCCTCCCCGGCCCCTCACTCCCCAGCATCCGCCGAATGTCGTCCGCGTACTTGACCTCGGAGTCGTCTTCGGGCGCGTAGCCTAGCGCTTCGCGGGCGTTGGAGAGAGACCAGAACGCGCGGGTATTGTCGCTGATGCCGTACACCACCTGCCAGGGGACGCCGTGTTCGTTCTCGATGTTCGGCGTTTCGATGGCGCGGGTGAACAATTGGGTGAGGTCGCGCGGGCTGATGTAGGCTCCCAGGTCGCGCTTGTAGTTGGCGGGGTCACCCTCGTATGTGGGAAGATCGAGTTCGCGAGGCGCGCCGATGCGAACCATCACGACTTCCAGCTTTCGCTGCTGTGTCTGGGATGACCCGGTGTGATCCTGGCCGCCGCCAGCGGTCTGGAAGTCCATAGCGCCGCAGGCGAACAGGAATCCCATGTGCTCGTAGGTGGCCTTCGCCCAGCCGTAGAAGTTGTCCGATAGCGGCAGAAGATAAGGGTCGAGCGATTCCATCTTGCGAGCGTGTATCAGGTTGTGCTCGTACCAGTCGGCGGCGTGGTTGGAACTCGCCATTACGACACGCGCGGCCCCGGCGTCGTATGCGGAGCGGAAGACGTTGTAGGCCATCTCCACGTTCTCTTTCTCGTCGAAGAAGTGGTCGAGCGGATTGCCGGAGCGCCGCTTGTAGCCCAGGTGAACCACGGCGTCCACTCCCTCGAACAGCGCGGAGTAGGCGGCGCGGTTTGAGTCAATCAGATCCTGAATTACGACTCCCTCCACCTTTTCGCCTCTGCGATTTGTGTCGTTCACGTCCACCAGGACGGTTTCGTAGCGTTCCTTGAATGTGGGGAGCAACTGGTCGGCTATGTAGCCGGATGCTCCGGTCAGCAGCACTTTGGTCATTGGCGTCTATTCCTTCCATTCCACTATGTACTGTTCTTGCTCTGGCGTCTCGGGGGTTTGTAGTCCCCTCTTTGATTTAGGATTGCGCGCCCACAGTTCTCTCAGTTTTTTCAGGGCGGCCTCCCCTTGGTGTCCGCGCCTTGCCAGCCAGCATCCGATGATAGTACCAGTACGCCCCCTTCCACCGTAGCAATGGATGTAAGTAGGGCGGTTGTTCCGTATATTGTCGTCAATCAGGTTGAGTATGGCGATTGTCTGTTCCTTCGATTTTGGGACATCGTAGTCGTTAATCGGGAGGTGACGACGGTCAGCATTTTCGAGTAGGTGATCATAGGGTTTGTAAACACCCTCGGTCAAATCTATGAACGATACGATTCCGGCGTCTTCAAGCGCCTTTATACTTGCGGCGGATTTCGGATATTCGCCTGCGAGCAGTATTCCATCTTTTACCCAGTAGCATTTTTCTATGGGTCTTTCCATCATTGGGATCCTTTCAGGTTCATGCGTCAACCTCGATTCGCAGGCGCTTGTTGATGCGGCCCTTGGACTCGTGTCCTGTGACGCGGATGCGTCCCACCTCGCCGGTGTTGGCGACGTGGGTGCCGCCGTCGGCCTGGAGATCGAGGCCGCGGATGTCCACTATCCGCACTTCGGTTATCTGGGGCGGGAGCAGGTTTATCTTTGTGCGTATGAGGTCGGGTATCTGGAAGGCTTCTTCGCGGGGCAGCGCGGAGATATGCACGTCGCGGGAAGCGGCGACCTCGGCGTTGATGAGTTCTTCGACGCGCTCGGCGAAGTCGGCGGACATACTCTCCAGCTCGAAGTCCATGCGGGCGCGCAACGGAGTCATGTTGCCGCCGGTGACCTGCGCTCCGTAGTCGCGCCACACGACTCCGCAGAGTATGTGAAGCGCGGTGTGGGTTCGCATTAGTTGGTAGCGGCGTTCCCAGTCCAGCGTCCCGCGCGCCCGCGTTCCGACCTGCGGCATATCGCCGCCGTCTATCTCGTGTACATACGCTCCCTTGTCGCTGGCGAGTCGCTTGACGCGGTACTCCGCGTCGCCCGCGCTGAGCGCGCCACTATCGGCGGGCTGTCCACCGCCTCCGGGATAGAAGGCGGTGCGGTCGAGGACGACGCCTTTGGGGGTGACGGCGGTCACCGTGGCCTCGAATTCTTTGAGGTAGCTGTCTTCGTAGCAAAGTATGTGTGTCAATTAGGGTGTCCTGGCAGCTCATGGCTCATTGCGGTTATAGTTTCTCGTATGACCTGCTGGATGGTCGGTTTGTTGGATGCCAATACTGTATCCAGCAAGTGTTTATGATCAGGGAAAGTTTCCAAGCCCGGGTAGTGGGGAGTATTGTCGTACCGGAAGATCATGACATTGTTAATATCCTGGAAATGGTAGCTGTAAGCGAGGATGCTCAAGGAATCGTCATCTTCCAGAAGGATGGCTTCTCTAATCTCCAATAGGTGTCCTTGATTCATGCGAAGTCGGATGTGAAGATTGACGCGCTCATCCGAAATCGCGTTTTCAGCGTACCGTTCGACGCTCGAGTTTGGACAGTTGAACACCGCGTCTTCTATCCGATTCAGGTAATCTCCGAGCGTATCACGCAACTTCTTTCATCCGAGCCGACAACTTGGCGCGCAGGCTAAGGAAGTCGCGATAGGCTACCGACCACATCATGTAGTCCGTCTCGCATGGCATTTCGCCA
Organism: Dehalococcoidia bacterium; assembly: GCA_963668275.2. Classification (GTDB taxonomy): domain Bacteria; phylum Chloroflexota; class Dehalococcoidia; order Lucifugimonadales; family UBA1123; genus VXRN01. Next base: position 3,038,616 of record OY764155.1, on the reverse strand, counting down.
CTGTTGTATCGGTCGAAGAAGTCTTCGGTCGCCATCCCATACTTGCCTTCGTACCGTCCCATTTGTCTTGTTATGGCGAGTAGCGCGTCCAGCGGGGACGCGTAGGTGATTCTTTCCTTTGTCACTGTCTAATCTCTCCTTTCCGCGCGTTCTCCCTCAGATGCCTTTGATTTTGAATGTTGGGAGCGACTTTAGCGCCGCCACTCTCAATACGTAATGTTCTAGCTATGCGGCGGCTCGTTGGTGAAGATGAGGCTGCCGGCGGCCATGAACATTCCGCCCACCCCCTGGCAGAAGGATGTCTTGACGCCCTCTACTTGGTGCGCCGCCTCGCCTCTCACCTGACGCACCGATTCCTGCATGGCGAACATTCCGTACATTCCGGTGTGGGTATAAGATAGTCCACCACCGTTGGTATTCAGAGGTAGCTTGCCGCCCGGCGAGGTGTTGCCCTCTTCTATGAAGGCTCCGGCCTCGCCGCGTCCGACGAAGCCCAGATCTTCCAGGCCGTAGATGGGCAGGTGGGCGAAAGCGTCGTATATCTGTACGTGGTCAATGTCGTCGTGGGACACCTGCGCTTCCTCGAACGCCTTTGCGCCGGAGGTCTTGAACGCGGCGGAGGTGGTCATGTCGTACATCTGGCTGACGACCGCGGTCTCTACGGACTCGCCCGTTCCCAGGATATAGACCGGCTTGGTGGGGTAGTCGTCCACCCTGTCCGCGCTGGTCAGGATGAACGCGCCGCCGCCGTCGGTGACCGGGCAGCACATGAACAGGCGGTACGGGTAGCAGATCATACGGCTGTTGAGCACGTCCTCGACGGTGACGAGTTGCTGGAACATGGCGCGCGGCACCTTGTTCGACCACTTGCGCTGGGCGACCGCGACCGAGGCCAACTGCTCGATGGTGGTGCCGGTCTCTTTCATGTATCTCAGTACGCCGAGGCCGAACATCGTGGTCGGGCCTAGAACGCCGTATATGGACTCGAACTGTCCGGGATATGAACCATCGTACCTGGGGCCAGAGGACGCGCCCGCCGTTCCGATTCGCGCTCCGCCGACCCCGACGCGGCTGCGCCCGCTCTGTCCCATCGTGCAGAGAATCGTCGTGGCCAGGCCGGAAGCTATCGCGGCTGCGGCGTGTCTCATGTGTATGAGGAACGATGTCCCGCCGACCTGTGTGTTGTCCACCCACTTGGGAACGATTCCCATATAGTGAGCGAGTATGGCGGGGTTCATTGTGGCCGATATGCCGTCTATCTGGCTGGCGTCAATTCCGGCGTCGGCCATGGCGTTCATCGCGGCGTCTATGTGAAGCTGGGTTTCGGACATATCTGGGATGACACCAAGCTGGGTGGTCTCGGACGCTCCGACTATGGCGGTCTTGTATCGCAGTGACATCTTGTCGTTTCTCCTGGAAGTCGGTGAGGATTGGGTGAACTTTGAGCCGTCGAGTTGGAGCTACGCCGGTTCCCAGTTGGGGATGGCGGTCTCGTCGTTGGCGTCCGTGAACACGACCTTGAGCGGCATATCGAGGACGAGATTCTCAGGCGTGTTCTCTATGCCGTGTATGTTGCCCATCATGCGGGGGCCTTCCTCAAGCTGGATGATAGCTATGGCGTATGGGGCCTCTTCCTCGAAGCCGGGCGCGGGCCTGTAATTTATCATGTAGCTGTACAGGGTGCCTCTGCCAGACGCCTGGAACCACTCCACCTTGTCAGTAAGACATCCTGGGCAGTGCAGTCTGGGGTAGAAGAAGGGCTTCGAGCATCCGATGCACCGTTGGATCCAGAGTTCATGTTCCTTGCATTTCTTCCAGAAGAAGGCGGTCTCCGGCGTCGGGTCGGGTATGATCTTTCTGTATTCCTGCTGAGTCATTGAATTTCGACCTCCATTCGGGGCGCTGGATTAGGTTGGGGCTATTGTATGAGAGCGGGGCATATTGGGCAACGGGTGGACACGGATGTGAGTCAGGCAGAACTGCCCTCTTTGAATATCACGTCGTCAACCCGGATGTACTTGGGATCGGGTCCGGTAATGCCTATCCCGCTGTCGGATACGTACTGGTAGGCGCGACACAATATCCAATCATTGACTGTCAGTCTAATCCTGATTATCCGGCTGCGGGTTCCCGGAGGGAACCTGCCTCCGGGACGCCCAGACATCCTCCGAACTTTTTCGATGTAGGCTTGACCGTTCGCCAGTTTTCTTCTAATGTCCAATATGCGGTATAGTTCATATCGTTCTTCATCGGTGGTATATACTACGGCTGGATGATTATGGGAGGCTGACATGACTAACGAAATTCCTGGGATGGTACGGCTTTATCTCATCGGAGATATAGATTTTGACACTCTCGAAGATCGTCTCCTTCCGCTTGCGTGGAACTCTCAGAGCGAGGAAGAGATGGACGCAGTTGACCTCATCTTAGCAGAGATATGCTGTGTCAAGGACGGAGTATCGGACGAAGATCTGTTCAGGGAGCGTATGGCCTATCTTGTCGGCCCGGATGATGACGACGCGCTATTCAGGGAGCGCGTGGCTGAGCATGGAATCCGCTCGGAGGGTAACAGCGCCATCGCGGTCTGAGGCTCCTTTCGTTCAGGCGCCCGTCTAGGCTTCAGATGAATCATTGTGGAGTGTGTTCAGTTGGCGGCGGAAGCGTCCCAGCGCCATGAGCGGCCAGTAGTTTCTGTATAGGTGGTACTTGATCATGAAACCGGCGGGTAGTTCGGCTCCCTGCCGGGGGGTATTCTCCATACGTCCGCCCACGCCGTAGCCCGGGAAGCCTGTGCCTGTGAACCAGGGTTCCTCCCACGTGCCGTCAGCCCGCTGGGTGGCGACCAGGTACTCCACGCCGCGCCGGACTGAGTGGCTGTCGGACTCCCCGGCGGCCATGAGAGCGAGCAATGCCCACGCGGTCTGCGACGCCGCGCTAGGCCCCTGTCCTGCCAAAGCGGGGTCGGCATAGCTGGCGCAGGTCTCGCCCCAGCCGCCGTCTTCATTCTGGCGGGCCACCAGCCAGGCGACGGCGCGGCGCGCGGGTTCGCCGCTCATATCCTCGCCCATGGCTTCCAGCGCGGGCAGTACCGCGCCCGTGCCGTAGATATAGTTGACGCCCCAGCGTCCGAACCATGGGCCATCCGGTTCCTGCTCGCTCCAGAGGTACTCCGCCGCCCGTCTCAGAGGTCGCGCGTCCGCCGGGTAGCCGACCCTAACCAGGGACTCCAAGACGTGGGCGGTTACGTCCGCGCTGGGAGGGTCTATCATCTCTCCGAAGTCGGCGAAGGGGATCGCGGCGACGGCGCGGCGGGTATTGTCCTTGTCGAAGGCCGCCCAACCGCCGTTCTTGCTCTGGACTCCGAGCATCCACTCCGCGCCGCGCCTTATCGCTTCCCGATGCCTTTCGGGGTCTTCCAGGTTCACCCGTTTCAGCGCTATGAGCGCCTCGGCGGTGTCGTCAATATCGGGATAGGCGCTGTTGGCGAACTCGAAGGCCCAGCCGCCGGGCGCGGTGTGCCTGGCCTTGACCTGCCAGTCTCCGCCATCGGAGACCTGCGCCTTCATGAGCCACTCGCCCGCGCGACGCAATATCGGGCTGCCGCCCGGCAGCCCGGAATCCTGGAGCGCGACCAGCGCGAGGCACGTGTCCCAGACCGGAGATACGCAAGCCTGCACCCGCATGGCGCCGTTCTCTTCTATGGTGAATCCTTGGAATCCTTCGATTCCCTTCCGCATGACGGGGTGATCAACGTCATATCCCAGCACATTCAGCGCGATGAGCGAGTACACCCAGGGGGGCTGTATGCCGCCCCATGAGCCGTCTTCTTCCTGGTGGTCCACTATCCACTTGACGGCTCTGCGGAGGGCAAGCCGCCGCATCGGGTGCCAGGGGAAGGAGTTGTACCGCCGGAATACCCAGTCAGCCAGGTGGAACGCTCCGGCCACTCCGGCCATGGCCCCGAGTTTCGGGGAAGCGACAGGTTCCGCCCCGCCGTTCGGAATGAGTTCGGGGATGGCGGCGCTGTCCGGTATCCGGCGCGTTGGTCTGTGAGTCAGCACGATGCTCAGGGGCAGCATGGTAGCCCTGGCCCAACTGGCGAAGTCGTAGAGATTCATGGGCGCCCATGAAGGCAGCAGCGCCATCTCGGGCGGGAGGGTCGGCACGTCTTTCCAGTCCCACTGGCCGAAGAGCGCCAGCCATATCTTCGTGAATACTCGCGCTTGGGGAACGCCGCCCTTGGACAGGATGAACTTCCGCGCCTTCGCCATGCGGGAGTCGTCGGGGGAGACGCCCGCCAACTTCAGCGCGAAGTAGCACTCCACTGAGGTGCTGAGGTCTCCGGGGGAGCCGTAGTACTGGCCCCATGTGCCATCCTCCCGCTGGGTCTTGAGCAGGTGGTTAGCCAGTTTCCTCCATGTGTCCTCATCTCCAATCTCCAGGAAGTGGGTCAGCATCAGGTACTCGGCCTCCATGGTGGAGTTGGATTCCAGTTCTCCCCACCAGTAGCCTTCAGGGGACTGGGTACGCGCGAAGTAGTCCTGTGACCGGGATACGGCTGTCGAGACCGCGTCCAGCAGCCCCGGTGAAACACGCGATTCCGGCGCTTCTCTTGCAATCATTGCGCTTTCCTGGTTTCAGCCATGCTTATGTTTCTCGGGGAATGACGCGATTCACTCGCCGGCCGCGGCCAAGCTCTAAGGAAACCCTGGGCGAAGACTGACAGCGAATTTCGGGCTTCTGAGGCCGCGCGGCCCAGCCGAATCAGGGCCGGGAGCGACCAGGGGCGGGACATTATGGGCAGCGCGAGCCGCCGCATATTCCCCGCCCCCGCGTCTAACGCGGACTGGGCAATGAAGTCTGGCAGAGGACGCTCCGCCGTGTCCACTATCGCGCGGACCGCCAGAAAGGGCGCTTTGCGCTCGCGGCAGGCCGAGCCTATCCAGTAACTTTCCATATCCACGGCCAGGGCGTCGGCGTTGGCGCCGAGCCGCCTCTTAGCGTCGGGGCGCGACACGATTTCGGAGGCGGTCACGCAGGCTCCGGCATGATGACGGAGTTCCGCCGCCGACAAGACGCGCAGGGCCTCGTCGGTCAGCGCGCGGTCGGCACTCAGCGCTTCGCTGAGGCGCGGCTTCGGCTCACCGCCTGGGGCGCGTCCGGCGGGTATCAGGGTTCGGGCGACGACCAGGTCTCCCGCTCGCTGGCCCGCGACCAGCCCACCGGCGAAGCCGAGCGAGAGAACCGCGTCCGGGCGGCACTCATCCAGGACTTCTCGGGCAGCGACCTGGGCGCGCGCTCTGCCCACGCCGCTTACGGATAGGATCGCTTCCCCGCCCACGACGCGACACTCGTACATCGCCTGGGACCCGGACGACGCGGCCTTGTTCCAATAGCCAGCCTTGAGGATGCCTCGCGCCTCCTCAGGCAGAGCCACCAGCAGCGCCAGTCCTCCCCCCACTTCTCTAGCCGGCTCCGACGCCGGCGCGCTTGCCGGCCATGCCCTTCGCCAAGTCCGCGGCGCTCCTGGGACTGCTGAAGGCGTCGTAGATGATCGCAGACTCGAACCCGCAGTGCATCATGCAGTTGGCGCACTTGCTGTTCACACCCACGCCGTAGTTCTCCCAGAGAGAGGCGCTGAACAGGTCGTTGACGTCATCGGTGTGCCTGTCCGCCAGCGGGTAGCACGGCTCGCGCCAGCCCTGCACCGTGTAGGTCGGGTTCGACCAGGCTGTGCATTGGTAGTCGCGCTCGCCGCGCAGGAAGCTCAGATAGAGCGGGTTGTTGTAGAAGCGTATGCGCTCTATCGCCTCGTCCGTGAGAACGCGCTTGAATACCTTTATGGATTCTTCGCGCGACAGGAACATCTCCTGGACAGGGCCATCTACGAAATCGTACCCGGCGGACACCATCACGCCCTCGAACCCCATGTCGGTCACCAGCGCGAAGAGTTGGTGGAGGTCCTCGGCGTTGGAGCCTCTGAACAGCGTCGTGTTGGAGCAAACCCTGTATCCGGCTTCGAGGGCCAGCTTGGACGCTCTCATGGCCTTCTTCCAGACGCCCTTGCGATTCACGGAGATGTCGTGCCGGGTCTCCATTCCGTCCAGGTGGATGACCCAGGCGAGGTACTTGGAGGGCGGGACGCGCTTCATCACGCGCTCAAGCAGCAGTCCGTTGGTGCAGCAATAGACGAATATCTTGCGTCTCACCAACTCCTGGATGAGTTCGGGGAGTTGCTTGTACATAGTCGGTTCGCCGCCCGCGATGGACACGATGGGCGCGCCGGAGTCCTCGACGGCCTTGAGACACTGTTCCAGCGTGAGCGTCTTGTCCAGGACGGGCAGGTATTCGCGTATGCGTCCGCACCCGAAGCAGTCCAGGTTGCACGCCTCCAGCGGTTCGAGCATCGTCACGAGCGGAAAGCGTTCGCGGCGATGGATGAACTTCTGCCTGAAGACATGGGAGAACGTCTTCCAGGCCAGTTCCAGCGGACGCCTGGCGCGGACTTGCCTATCCGGCCCGTACACCGGCAGGGCTTCATCCGCCGTCTCCATGAGCGCGCGCTCCGGGGGCGCTTCCGTGACCGCCATAGCTACCCTCCCATCGCAATATACATCCGTTCAGGGCCGCCAACCGAGACGATTCGCGGCTGGCAAAGCCAATCATATCCCAACAGGCGGAACTGGTCAAAAGCTCCGGTCTGCGGTGAAACGTTACAAAAGTGGCAAGCGTCAGTACATCCACGAAGGACAGGACAGCCAGAAATCCCCACCGAGGGGTTAGCCGTCATCATAGTCGTCATAGTCTTTCCTTGATGGAATCTTCACGTCGGACTCCCGCCAGATTCTCTGTTTTTCGACCGCTTCATGGAATAGAGCGGCTCCGATTCTGGCGTGTTCTTCGGTGATTTCAGGTTCGGGGAGACTGTCTATGATGTCCCACATTGAGTAATCTATCTGTCGGTCTGAGGATTCGTCTTCCTCATAGTCTGAGGGGTCCGCTTCCTCGGCTATCCTCTTGATCCTGTCCAGAACTTTCTGGATTTGCGCTTCTTCGTCAGAATCAGGATTTTCGGGATGTATGGGATGTTCAGGATGCTCGAATTCGCCTGATTCCTGTTCGGAGGCGTCAGGGCGGTCTTCAGTGGTGGCGTCGGCGTCGGCGGCCTTAGACGAGAGGCGCACTTCGGGCGCGGTGGACGGCTGGGCGTACCTGGGGTCGTGGTCGTAGGCGCGCCTGAGTAGTTCGGCGGCGGCGGATACCCTCTGCTGGTGACGGATCTTGCCCAGCCCGGACTCGATGGCCGAGTCCAGGCCGTTCATGGTGTCTATGAGGTAGTCGGCGACGTCCTCTGTGTCGTTGGTCTTGTCTCTTATGACGCGAGCGAGGGCGGCGTCGAACTCGGAGTCCTCGCGCTCCTCGCGCTTGCGCGGCTTGGGAGAGGGCTTGGCCTTCTTTTCTTCCTTGTTCTTTTCCTGGAAGCGAATGGCTGCGAGGTCGCCGTATTCGGTGAGGATGGCGGCGGCGCGCTCGCGGTGTCCGTGCTTAACGTCGTCGAGGTTTTCGTGCAGCACGTCGTGGAGGTAGTCCACGACCTGGTTGCCGTTGTCCGTCTTGTGGCGGATGTATTCGGCAAGCGCGGCGCGCGGGTCTGCGTTGCTGCACATGATCCCCTCCTCCTCGTCCTCGTCCCATCAGATATTATGCTTTGAATGTGTGGTGTATGATAGCAATAATGTTCTGTGGCGTCAAGGGCAACTTTGGGGGAATTGGGGGGCTGTGCTATGATCGAGTGGAGAATCACCAGCGACCAGACTGAGGGAACGGAGGGAGTGATGCAGGGTTTTGACGGAGAGTCGAATTTTCGGGTAACGCCGGATTTTCGGATAACGAGGGTGTGGGCGAAGAATTTTCGCAGCGTGGCGGATGTTTCTTTGGAGATGGACGCGCTAACGGTTCTGGTCGGGCCGAACGCATCGGGCAAGAGCAATCTGCTGGATATATTGAGGTTCATCAAGGACGCTCTGCGGGACCTGGAAGCGGCGGTTTCCCGACGTCAGGGCATGGAGGGGGTCGCGCGGCGTGGGGCGGGGGATGGAGATTTGGATATCGAGATGGGCGCGGCGGCGGTTGTCCGCAGTCGCTATGCCGAAAGTGGCTACTATTCGGTCGAGTACGGTTTCACTCTTGCCAGTATAGGCAATGGGGGGTACAGGGTCAGTAGAGAGTATGGGAAAGTTTGGGAAGGGAACGGTTCCGACGCTGTCGGGTTCAGGATCGAGGATGGCAACCTGGCGGACCCGGATTTCTTGCTTTCCAGGGTCTCAGGGCAGGCCGCGCTCGTCAGAGACGAGAGTGATTTCGATACCAACGACCTGGCGCTTCCAATCTTCTTGAGAATGTACAGGCAGCTGATCCCGCGCGAGGCGAAAATCAGTAAGCGCAAGGTCGCGTCACTGTACAACGGTCTGCGGGAGTTGCATCGGAATCTGGTGGGGATGCGTTTCTATCATATCTTCCCCAATACGATTCGGGGGCCGAGGCTACCATCGAATACGCTCATCCTGAAGGAGGACGCTGAAAACCTGGCGTCCGTTATCAAGAGAATGAAAGGAATGGAGAACGATTCGAGGGAACGTCTCAGGGATGATGTGGAATTGATCATGCCCGGGGTCTCGGACATAAGAGTGGAATCTGCGGGGGGATACCTGGTTGTGAAGTTGAAGCGCGAGGCCATTGTCGGGGATCCATGGATTGATCTGTCAATGGAGTCGGATGGCGTTGTTCGGCTACTGGGGCTGGCGGTGGCTCTGTACCAGCGGCCGTATCTTCCGGTGATCGGGATAGAGGAACCGGAGTTGACGGCGCATCCGGACACTCTGGCGGTACTGGCGGATATGATCAATGAGGCGGCCAGACGTTCGCAGGTGATAGTCACTACCCATAGTCCTGACTTGATTGATTTTCTGACTGATTACAGGACGGTCGAAAATCTGCGGATAGTGGAACTGGAAGATGGGGTTACGACGGCGAGTCGAGTCGGAGATAACCAGGCCAAGGCAGTGAAGAAACATCTATTTTCTCCGGGTGAGTTATATAGGACAGGGGAACTTACTGTTTCTCGGTAGATTCGGATGAATGATGGTTTCAGCATAGTCATAGTCGTAGAGGGACGCGGGGAAGCGCGGGCCGCGCCCGGGCTTATCAGAAGAGTTCTATGGGAACGCCTGGGACGATACGACATACCCCGCATTAGCGCGACAAGGGCTAGTGGGAAACCGGACTTGGCGAAGAACCTGGAGCGATACCTGGGACGCGCAATGAGCCAGGGGGCTGACGCTATCCTTGTACTTGTGGACGCTGATGATGAGTGTCCGGTTGAAGCGGTGGGCAGTCTCGTGGATAGGGCGTCGGCGTTGAATCTGGGGGTTCCCGTGGCGATGGTGTATGCCAAGAGTGAGTATGAGACGTGGTTCATTGGCAGTTTGTCGGAGGGTACGGGCGATGGAATCAGGTCAAGGCTGAATATCGCTTCGTCGGTGAACGCGCCGGAGAATTTTGAGGATATCAGGGGCGCGAAAGAGTGGCTCAAAAGGCGTATGCCGCGGAATCAGGGATACACGGAAACTTCAGACCAGGCCGATCTTACGCACCATATTGACATGGAACTGGCGCATCGCAGGTCGCGGTCGTTTCGGAGGCTGTGCCACGCGGTGGAGGAACTGGCGCTGGCGATTGACAGGGCAGAGGCGGTGGTGACGCCGGTGGGTTAGCCGGCGAGTTCTTCTTCAAGTTGGGCGATGGCGTGGCGGAGGGCGGCCTGGGCGATGAAGGGGTTTCACCCCCATCCTAACCTTCCCCCATCAAGGGCTGAGAGGGGTATGTATAGGTTGTTCAAGGTGGTGCATGTTGACTGATCTTCATTCCGGGTGGTGGTTTGGGCCATTGTTCGGGAAGCAGCCACACTCTCTTCCACATTCTTCCCTTGTGAACAAGTCTTCTCAGCCAAACTGTGCCGAGTCTCAACACGCTGACCCTCCGAGAGGGACTGCTGTGAGCGCTGCGATGAGTCGGCGGCAGACACTTCGGTGGAGCTCTGAGGTTGCCCGGCGCTCGCCCCAGATCGGCAGCATCCTCGACTCGACTGCCGTAGGCCATCGTCAGCAGTGTCGCCACCGACAACACCAACCAGTGTCGACTCACCCGTCGAGGGTCTGTCCTTCGAGTCTTGTTCCACTGAAAGCCCAGAGTCTTGAGCGCTCTGAAGCCCATCTCTATCCAGAACCGAAGTGCGTACCAGCACACTCCGGCCTCGTCCACAGACAGATCGGTCATCACCAGCCACGGCTCGTCCGCTCCGTCCACCCACACCACGATCATCGTTCCCACACGACGCTTGGAGGAGGCTCTGAACGCCGTACCGTATCCGACATAAGCGTGATTGGGTCCTGGAACCAGATGGCGCGCTCTGATACGTGTGCCTCCCTGCGGACAGAACACGGTGTTGATAGACTGTCTGATGTATGGATGGAAGCCCACAGAGCATATCTTCTTCCACAGTCTCGGACTCCTCAGTCCTCTGTCGCACATCACCAGCACACTGATATGGTCGGGCACCACATCCGACAGCAGATCCAGCAACCTCAGAGTGGGTTCTATCCACTCTCCCGGTCTGTTCGCAGCCAACACGTGCCATGCCACCGGAATAGCACAGCCTCGATAGACCACGCTTATGACTATCGAACTGAGCTGGTCTCCCTTCATCGTTGGGTCTATTGCCAGGGCCAATCTGTCCGACTGCCACAGACACAGCACCCACCTCAACAGCGGAGCGAAGCACGACTCCACGTCGATCTGTGTCGCTGTCGGTCTGGGTCTGTGCTGTCCGTCGTACAACCACTGTCTCAGATACTGGCGCATGGTGTCGAAACTGCCTATGAACGAAAGCGCTGTGGCAACCGCGTTCTGACAGGCGCTGCCCATGACTATGGCGCCATACACCCACAGAGTCAGACCCAGCGATTGAGACTCTCTGAGGTGCGGCAGATGGTATTGTATGGTCTGAGCGATCTGGTAACATTCGGACGGGAGGCGCATGGCGAATCTCTGGCAACCTTTCTGTTTGGTACCAAAAAGATGCCAGAATGCTACGCGCTTTCCAACTCCTCATTCCTGTCCAACGACCTTTACATACCCCTCTCAGCCCATCAAGGGGGAAGGGATTTTTGCAATCATGCAACCCCTCACGGCTGCCGTATGTTCATGCACTCGGCGAACAGCACTCCGGTGACGACTTCCATGCGATCCGACCAGCCGCACATTTCGAGGAGATTTTCCATCGTATAGTTGCCCCAGCGGGTCTGGTCGGGGTCTGGTCTGCCGCCGAGGATGACCGAGCCGATGTTGGCGTTCATCAGCGCGCCGCAACACATGGGACACGGCTCGAACGTGGTGTAGAGGCTGTATCCGGTCATGTCGTCGGTAGCCAGAATCTCGGAGGCGACTCTGAGGGCAACCGTCTCGGCGTGGGCCGTGGGATCGTAGGTCGTCGGTACCAGATTGCGGCCGCGCGCGACCACCTGTCCATCCCGGACTATCACCGAGCCGACGCCGACGTTTCCCTCGTCGGCGGCCTTCCGCGCCTCTTCCAGCGCTGCCCCCATGAATTGTTCGTGATCCATTCTCTTCCCTCCATCGCGTTTTCATCTGAGTCTGTCAGCGCGGGCTGACGCGATAGACCCAGACTTGAAAGAATACGTCGGGTTCGCCTTTTGGCATACCCTGGAATTCCTCGGTGACGTGAGCGAGTTCCCAAGCGCCATCGGATTCGAGTTGACGCTGTTTCTCTCTGAAGCCGTTCTGTTCGTAAACGTCGGGGCGCAGGGTGAAGGCTACGCAGCCTCCGGGTCTGACGACGCGGGCAAGTTCGTCGAACGAGCTCGCGGGCGCGTGTCCCAGGGTGAAGACGCCAACGCCGATAGCGGCGTCGTAGCCGCCGGTGTCGAAGTCGAGAGGTTCGCCCATGACCATCTGGTGAAAGCCGGAGTACACTCCCTTGCCACGCGCCTCTTCCAGCATACCGCGCGACAGGTCCATCGCCTCGATGTTCGCGTAGCCCAGCCGGTTCAGTTCGACGCCGACCAGCCCCGTGCCTGCGCCCGCGTCCAGAACCCTGGCGTCCTTCGGAACGAAGCGCCCGAAAGTCTCAGCCGCCACTCTGGGTATGACGTAGCCGAAATCGGACTCCAGGTCTTCGTCATAGTCTTTCGCCCACTCGTCGTATCGCTCTTCGAGCTGCCGGTTGTTTTCGGAGGCGTAAACCCATTGGACTTTATTTTCGCTGTTCATGTTTCCCTTCTCATTGGCTATTGCGGGTTGTCAGGGGGGTCGGCCAGGGGATAGTAGCGGTGGGTTATCGAGGCTTCGCCCATGGTGACCAGCCTGATGCCGGAGGGGTCGGGGCCGAGCGGATAGCCGACCGCGCCGGTGGTTATCATGTGGAGGTCTCCATCGCGGGCGTAGTAGTTCCTGTGCGTATGGCCGGCGAAAACGGCTGAGGCGTCGTTGCCCTTGAGTATACTCACTATTGCTTCGCGTCTTTCGAAAGGAATCGTAAAGTAGTCTTCGTCCTCGTCGGGGCGCTCCAAGAACAGCGGATGGTGCAGCAGTAGAATCAGATGCTCCGCGCCCGCGCGGCGCGCGGAGCTCATGTCGTCTCCCAAAAATTGGATCATCCTGTTCCACTCGCGCGGAACATTGGACGGGTCTGAGGCGACGGAACTGTTGATGACGGTGAAGTGACTGTCGGCGTGGTCGAACGAGTAGTTGTCCGCGCCGAACTTCTCGCGGTAGAAGGCTATGGACTCGGAGGTGGGCGCCTCTCCGACGTCGTGGTTGCCGGATACCCAGTGTATCGGTATGCCGTCATCGAGCGTCGCGGTTATGCGGAAGAGTTCGGCTATCTCGGCTTCGTCGCCGGTGTCGTGAATCATATCTCCGCACACGACCACGAAGTCGGGGCGCAGGCTGTTCGCCTTTTCTATGGCCCTGGTGTAGAGGCGGGTTTCGTCGGCGAACCCGGTTATCGGCTCGGGCGCGAGCCGCATGAGGACGCCCCTTTGTCTGCTGTCTTCTATCTCTTCGGCGGTACGGTTGCTAATAGAAGCGAACATACCGAACTGGGGGTCGGACATCTGGACGAAGCTGAAAGACATTGGCGGACTCCAAACCTTTATGAATTACCGCAGTTGAGCGGGAATGACTGAATTGTAGGTTCACCCTCACCCTAGCCCTCTCCCTGAGGGAGAGGGGATTTTTAACATACAAATGACGATAAATGTCAAAACAGCCCTAGTCTGACTGTTGATCGAGTTTCAATTCGTACCAGACGCTGTGGTGGACCCTGCGGTATCCCAGCTTCAGGTACAGTTCCCTGGCGGGCGTGTTCTCCGCGTCCACCTCTAGTTCGACCGCGTTCACGCCCTCGGCCACCAGGTGCTCCATTCCGCTGACCACGATAGCGGTGCCGAGTCCGTTGCCGCGATAGTCGGGGTGGACGCCCGTCATAGCGACGAACCCGACGTGTCCGTGGGCATTCCGTATCCTCTGCGTCCAGTTGTAGGCCGCGGCGTTTTCGCCGTCCATTATGAAGATTATTCCCTCGGGCGGGCTGATCTTGACGCGCGCGCGCGCCGCTATCTGATCTACGGTGTTGGGGCAGAAGCCCCAGTTTGCGCCGAACGCGGTATTCTGCAACTCTGTGAGCGTAGCCTCGTCCCTGTCCGGCTCGAAGGGCTTGAGACGAAAGCCGGGCCTGAGCCGCAGGGGAGGAAGTTCCGCCCCCTCCCAGCGCATCTGCCAGAATTCCTTTATCTTCTCAAAGCCCTCGGATTCCAGGAGGCGACGGTCGTCGCTCGCGTCCAGGGCGGTCTGGACATGGAGAAGCCGCGCGCCGGTTGACCTCGCCTCGCCGATGGAGTGGCGCAGCAGGCGACGGAGTATCCCGCTCTCTCGAAATTCCGGCAAAACCCCGCCCGCGACTACGGCCCTGTCTATGGGGGGTTCGGGCGAGAGCAGGTGGTATCCGATGATGTCCGCGCCGTTCACGGCCAGTCGCAGATTCGTTTCGGGGGAGACGCCCGGCACGGATAGGTTCTGGCCCACGGTCTCGCCGTCCAGCTCCTTCTCTGTCCCTTTGGCCCCGCTAATGCGATTGAACAGATCCGCGACCGATTCGAGGTCTTCCCACTCAAACGCGCGAATGTCTATTTCTTGAGCCATGCTACCTGCCTGCAACTGTATTTTTCGGATGGGGCTTTCCGATTGTACCAGACAAGCGGCCTGTTCCATACCGCGCGATATAACCGGGTCCAATTGTGCTATACTATCGCATAGCAGTAATCCAACTACGAGGAAGACCGCAATTCAGGAGAGGTATCATGGCATCAGGCGCATCGGGGAGCGAATTCTCTTTTTCCACCTTTTCCCAAAACCCCTTCTACGAAGAATTGAACGCCAGACTGGTCGCTATGGCGGAGCCTGGATCCGGCCAGAGAATAGTTGATCTCGCTTGCGGCACCGGGGGCGTTACCAAGCTCATACTCGAACACGCTCGGGGCGCGAGGGACTCCGTGGTTATCGCCATGGACCACTCGGCGAGCGCTCTCAAACAGGCCATGGACGATATGAAGTCTCACAGAGACACCGCCGTCCAGTTCGTGCAGAGCCAGGTCGAGCATATGTCGGACGCGCTTAAAGAGAAGGCGGATACCGTCATCTTCTGCAACGCCATCCACTACATACCCGACAAGGACGCTCTCGTCGGAGAAATATCCAAGTCGCTGAATCCGGGCGGCAAGTTCGCGTTCAACACCTCGTTCTACGAGGGCGGCCAGGTCCCGGAATCCATGACGTTCTATCGCAAGTGGATGTTCAAGTCGGCGCGCATTCTTCGCAGGGAACACGGCCTGTCTCCCCGGAGAGCCGAGAAAGTGGAATCGAGGAAGCACCTGTCCGCCGACGAGTATAGGGCGTTGCTGGAACGCAACGGCTTCCAGGTGATCCGGCTGGAAGAAGACAGGGTGCTGGTTCCCATCGAGGGCTGGCTGGACATAAGCACGTTCGAGGACTTCATCGCCGGCACGCTGCCGGGGGTTCCTCTCAAGGAAGCCAGCGACTCGCTCCAGAAGGGCGTTCACCAGACGTTCGAGGAGATGGAAATAGAGTACGTGCCGCGCAACTGGCTGGACGTGGTGGCCGTCCGAATCTAGCATTTGGCGCTCTATCTCACAGAAGCCGACGTTGACCGCGTCTTCGATATGGACGCGGCGCTCTACGCCGTCGAGTCGTCTCTTCTGCACCAGGCTAACGGCAACGCCATAAATCAGCCCAGGCAGCGCCTTAACTCGGGCCCCGGCGCCCACGTCAACACGATGATGGCGTCCGACAACGAGTGGGGTGTATTCGGGTTCAAGACTTACACTTTCGCCGGCGGAGTATATAACTTCTTCGTCTTTCTCTCCGACGTCCGCACTGGTGAACCGCTGGCGATTATCGAGGCCAACCGGATGGGCCAGCTCAGGACGGGCGCGGCGACCGGAATCGCGACGAAGTTCATGGCGAGGCCGGAGGCGTCGAGCGTGGGAATAATCGGCAGCGGTTTCCAGGCCAGAACCCAACTCGAGGCGGTTGGCAAGGCGCGCGACCTCAAAGAGGTGAAAGTTTACAGCCCCAACGCGGAGCGCCGGAGCGCATACGCGCTGGAGATGTCGGAGAAACTGGCGCTCGACGTTGCCCCCGTGGAGTCGGCGCGGGAAGCGGTGGACGGAGCCGGGATCGTAGTGACCATCACCAGTTCGCGGACGCCGGTTCTACTTGGCGAGTGGCTGGAGCCGGGGATGCACATAGCGGCGGCCGGAGGCGCGGACCCATACGTCAGCGAGCTTGACTTCGCGGCGGTCGAGAGGGCAGACCTGGTAGTGGTTGACGACAGAAACCAGTCGCGTATCGAGTCGGGCGAACTTATGATGCCGGCGTCTCAGGGCCTGCTTATTTGGGAACAAACACGGGAGTTGTGGCAGGTGGCGAGCGGCCAGGTTGCGGGCAGAAGCGCCAGCGAGGACGTGACGCTGTTCAAGTCGTTAGGTATGGCGTTGTGGGACGTTACTTCGGCGAAGGTGGTCTATGACAGGGCGGTGGAGCGGGGTATCGGACGCTCTGCGCCATAGACATGAGCTAAGAAGGCAGGGACTGAGCCGCGAACTCAGAACCCCGCAACCACCCCAAATAAGGGTGAAGGCTCAGCCCTCCTAAAACGGTTCTCCCCAGACGTCTTCCAGTTCAAGCGTGAATCCGGGCAACTCAGGCTCAGCCGATACGGATTCGGGGTCCTCAAGGATATCCACCTCGGAGTTCGGGCGATACACGTAAACCCGCCTGTCCAGCGGATCAATCAACCAGCCCAGCCGCGCGCCGTTCTCTATGTATTCGTCCATCTTGGCCCTGAGTACGCTGAGCCTGTCGGTTCTGGAACGAAGCTCTATCACGAAATCAGGGCAGATATGCGCGAAGCGGCGCTTGTCCTCTGTCGTCAGTTCGGCGAGGCGAGGTCTGGGTATCCACGCCGCGTCCGGCGAGCGAACCGCTCCGTTAGGAAGCGTGAATCCTGAACTCGGCCCGAACGCCACTCCGCCGCCGTCGCGTCGCGCCCAATTTCGCAACTGCGCGGCGATGTCTAGTTCCTTGCTGCCAGTATCAATGTGTACCGGAGTCATTAGTTCCAACTCTCCGTCGGCTGTTCTCTCGATCCTGACTTCGTGATTCTGTTCGCAGAAAGCGAGGAACTGATCCTCGGTCATTTCGATGACCGGACTCAGCCTGAGAACGATGGGGAGGGTGTCTTCAACTTTAGCCCGCTCAACGTGGGGCCGGGTCAATGCCTGCGTAGCCATAACCGTATTCTCCGATGTTTCTAGTATGTCGGAACGCCGGCGTCGGTTATCCCCAGAGTGGAGGCTTGTACACCATCAGATAAACGAGGGCGACTATCATTGCCACCTTGCCGGCCATGAGTATTCGGCCCCGATTGTGAGCGGCGTCGTATTCAGCCGGGTCGGACGATTCGTCTTCGGCCAGCGCTATCTGCCGCCTCATTAGGCGGGTGTGGAATCCGACCAGGCCCATCAGTACGATGAACAGAAGGATAGAAAGTTCGAGCCATGGCGTTGACCAACCCCATTGAGGAGCGCGGTCTATCAGTCCGAGTCCGGTCAGGAAGAGTATCACGTATGCCGGACTGACCATTCGCAGTTCCAGCGAACGGAGCGTTTCGAGCGTGAACTTCCTGGATTCGGGAACGAGTACGGCGCGGCGCATCCAGAAGAAGTAGGACACGGTGGCCCCGACCGCGACCAGCGCGGACAGTATGTGCAGCGTGAGCAGTATCTGAACTGTGGCTGTCATTGACTACACTCCCATGGCGCAGGCGCAGCCGCCCGGCCCGCATCCGCCGCATCCGCCCGCGCCCGCCACCGAGCCGACGCTCCCGTAGTCGTCCGACGTGAACGCCGCGAACACCGACAGCTTGCGCTCGGAGTCGCCCTCGCATATCGGGCAGGGAGCTTCGTCGTCCATCCGGCTCACGGGACGCAGCTTGTCGAACCTGTGGCTGCACACGTTGCATACGTATTCGTAAATAGGCATAACTCTCTCCGTTTGTGTAAGTTTCCTAGCGTTGTAAGTATTCTAGGTTCGGGGAACCAAGCGGTCAACCAATCATGGGACGGCTTCGTGTACCCCATTTGCATGAAAAGAACTCGGATTGAGAACTGATAACTGACGACCGAATACTAAAAACTGTATAATCAGCCAACGCAAAATTCAGGATGTGACAGATGCTTCAGACACAGATTCTACCGGATGAACGAGGCAGGTTCGGACAGTTCGGGGGTATGTTCGTTCCCGAAACGCTCATGGGCGCGATTCACGAACTCGAGACCGAGTACGAGGCGGCCAGAGCGGACGAAGAGTTCCAGGCAAGGCTCCAGACGCTTTCCCGCGATTACGTTGGCAGGCCGACAAAGCTGTATTACGCCGAGAACCTGACCCGCGAACTCGGCGGCGCGCGCATCTTCATCAAGCGCGAAGACCTCGCCCACACCGGCGCTCACAAGATCAACAACGCGCTGGGGCAGGGTCTTCTGGCGCAGCGCATGGGCAAGCGCCGCGTCATCGCGGAGACGGGCGCGGGTCAGCACGGCGTAGCCACCGCCACCGTGTGCGCGATGCTGGACCAGGAGTGCATCGTCTATATGGGCGAGGAGGACATCAAGCGGCAGGCGCTGAACGTCTTCAGGATGCGGCTGCTTGGGGCGGAGGTGCGCTCGGTTACAAGCGGCAGCCGAACCCTCAAGGACGCCATCAACGAGGCCATACGCGACTGGGTCACCAACGTCGAGACAACGCACTACCTGATAGGCAGCGTCGTGGGGCCTCATCCATATCCCAAGATGGTGCGCGACTTCCAGGCCGTCATAGGCAGGGAGGCGCGCGAGCAACTTCTTTCCACCATCGGAAGGCTCCCGGACTACGCGATAGCGTGCGTCGGCGGCGGCTCCAACGCGATGGGGCTGTTCTACGAGTTCATCAGGGACGAGAGCGTAAAGCTGGTAGGAGTCGAGGCGGGCGGCATGGGCATCGAGACGGGCGAGCACGCCTCGACCCTCGTCGCCGGGGAGGTGGGCGTGCTGCATGGCAGTATGTCCTACCTGCTCCAGGACGAAGACGGACAGGTACACGAGGCCCACAGCATATCCGCTGGACTGGACTACCCGGGCGTCGGCCCGGAGCATAGCTGGCTCAAGGACACGGGCAGAGCGGAATACGTCAGCGTAACCGACGAACAGGCGCTGGAGGGCTTCGAGCTGCTGTGCCGAACCGAGGGCATAATCCCCGCGCTGGAGCCATCCCACGCGCTCTACTACCTGTCCCAACTCGCTCCGAAGCTGGGCAGGGACCAGGTGATACTGCTCGGTCTCAGCGGGCGCGGCGACAAGGACATGGACACCGTGGCGGGCGCGCTGGGCGTCGAAATGTAAGCATAGGAGTCGAAAGATGATAACAACAGTACCAATGGCGGCTAAGATTCCGCTGACTCTCGAACCCCAGCCGGAGGGTGGGTGGACTGTCACCTCTCCATTGCTGCCGGAATTGATAACGGAAGGCGACTCTATGGAGGAGATACGAGAGAACGTTCAGGACTGCTTCGCCGCCGTCGTCGAGATGTACGAGGACGATGAGCGCCCGCTGCCGCCGGGCATACTGCTGGTCCGATTCGAAGACGGCGCCGACACACTGGACGCCGGAATCGGCGTTTCTTGAGATATAGGGATGTCGCGCGGAAATTGAGGCGTCTGGGTTGCGCTGAAGATACCCGACGAAGAAAAAAGAGGGTCGCACAGGACATGGGTCAACCTTCGCACAGGTCAGACTACACAGGTTCCCGACTGGCTAAGCCGAGACTTGAAAATTGGTACACTTCGCTCCATCATTCGACAACTCGGCCTTGACTGGCAAGAATTCATTGAAGCTTAGAATCAGGAATAGGAGTCAAAAGATGATTGCCAGGATACCACTGACGGCAAAAGTGCCAGTATTCATAGACGAGCAGCCGGAAGGCGGATACACAGTTACCTCCCCGCTCTTCCCCGAGATGATAACCGAGGGTAGGACAATCGAGGAAGTTCTGAGGAACATACATGAAGTCTTCGGAATGATAATCGAGGAGTACGTGGATGAGGAGCGCCCACTGCCGCGCGGTTTGTTCTCTGAAGACCCTGCCGTATCCCTCGAACCTGTGGTCGCGGTTTCTTGAGATACCGTGAGGTCACCCGAAAACTAGCGCGTCTGGATTGCTATGAAGATACTCGACGAAGGCGAGGGTCTCATAGAAAGTGGGTCAACCCGCATACTGGTCGGAGCGCTCGGGTTCCAGACTGGGGCAGCGACGATCTAACTATTGGAACTCTTCGCTCAGCCATCCGACAACTCGGGCTGGACTGGCGAGAGTTCAACGAAGCGTAGATGCAGGAATAGGAGTCGAAAGATGATAGCGACAGTGCATTTGACAGCGAAAATACCGCTGACTCTCGAACCCCAGCCGGAGGGCGGATACACAGTTACGTCGCCAGTACTGCCGGAGTTGATAACCGAGGGGAATACCGTTGAGGAAGTCCTGGAAAACGTACAGGACTGTTTCGCAGTCGTTCTTGATATATACGAGGACATGGATCGTTCTCTGCCCATAGGCTTGGTGCATGTGAATACAGACATTCCCGCAACCCCGGCGAACGTGGCGGTCGCCGTCTCTTGAGATACAGAGAGGTCGCTCGGAAGTTGAGGCGTCTGGGCTGCTACCCGGAACATACTCGTCGGACTAGCGGGTCTCACAGGAAATGGGTCAACCCTGATAACGGCCTGAAGACGCCCATTCCTGACTGGAGGGGAGACGACCTGAGAATTGGCACAATTCGCGCGGCGGTCAGGCAACTCGGTCTGGGCTGGCGAGAGTTCATCGAAGCATAATCTGAGGGGACGGCAAGACATGGAACTTCTCATCGCAATCGTTGTAGCGCTCATATTCGGGGCCGCGTGTGGAACCATCGCCTCCGGCAAGGGGCGCAGGGCGACGCTGTGGTTCATACTGGGTTGCATCGGAACGATAATCAGCCTGGTCATTATTCTGATTCTTCCGAGAAAAGAGGGGACAAGATGGCAAGTGTGAATACCGAAAGACCGAACATCCTCTTCATCCTAAGCGATGACCAGGGCGCGTGGGCGATGGGCTGCGCGGGTAACGAAGAACTGGACACGCCCAATCTCGACAGGCTGGCGTCCACGGGCATCAGGTTCGAGAACTTCTTCTGCGCTTCGCCCGTCTGCTCTCCTGCCAGGGCTTCCATACTCACAGGTCAGATTCCGTCTCAGCATGGCGTTCAGGACTTTCTGCGCCGAGGCAACTCCGCGCTGCTGCCCGGCGATGGCGAAGAGATAGAGTATATGCGGGGGCGCAGGTCCTACATCCAGACGCTCGCCGAGAACGGGTATGACTGCGGACTGAGCGGGAAGTGGCACCTCGGTCGCTCAGCGCTCCCCCAACTGGGATTCGACTACTGGAACGTCCACGCCACCGGCGGGGGCAACTACTACAACGCTCCGATGCTGAAGGACGGCGAACTGCGCCAGCCGGACGGCTACGTCACCGACGTCATAACCGACAACGCCCTGGACTTTCTCAACGGACAACTCGACTCGGAGGCTCCTTTCTCGCTGAACGTTCACTACACAGCGCCCCACGCTCCCTGGGGCCGCGAACACCACCCCGATGACATCTTCGACGACTTCCATGACAATTACACCTTTGACTCGGTGCCTTTCGAAGACATACACCCTAACCAGCTGAACAAAGAAGCGCGCGCCGCGACCCTCGGAGACACGCCCGAAAATCGCAGGCTCGCGCTCAGCGGCTACTTCGCCGCCATCGTGGAGATGGACAGGAACATCGGCAGGCTGCTGGACTGGCTGGAGCGGAACGGACTCAGGGAGAACACGCTCGTCGTCTTCAACGCCGACAACGGCATGAACATGGGACATCACGGCATCTGGGGCAAGGGCAACGGAACGTACCCGCCCAATATGTACGACACCGCCGTAAAGGTGCCCACCCTGATTTCGCGCCCCGGCCACGTCCCGCAGGACCTGGTTTGCGACAAACTGCTGAGCCAGTACGACTTCATGCCGACGCTACTGGGCTATCTCGGACTTGAATCGCCTTCCGACCAGCCGCTCCCCGGAAGAGACTTCTCCCCCATCCTGCGCGGCGAATCCCTGGCCGACGACACGCCCGTTTACGTGCTGGACGAATACGGGCCGACTCGCATGATTCGCGCCCGGACGTGGAAGTACGTCCATCGCTACCCCGACGGCCCCAACGAGCTATACGACCTCGCCAACGACCCCTTCGAGACGCGCGACCTGGTTGACTCCCCCGACCACGCTGAGCGCGTCGCGTCGCTCAGGGCCCAACTCGAACACTGGTACGACCGCTACGCCGACCCCCGCATGGACGGCGCGAAGAACAAAGTGACCGGCAGAGGCCAGATAGGGCTGGCGGGGTCGGAGCGCTACGACAAGCCATTCGCGGACGACGTGGAGTTCTACCACGCCCGATAGATGCGTTTGCGCGAACGTGTCATAAATGTTACAACACATCTACATAATACCATTTCATTCTGATTAGGACATGAACTTCAGAGGCAGGCAAGATCGTCCTTCGACAAGCTCAGGACGAACAGTGGAAGCATAAAATATCTGGCGCGCAACCGCGGGAACACGACGACGTTACTCCGAATTGGTATAATTTCCTTTTATGCGGATTCCACGTGAGCGTCTCGACTTCCACATACCAATCAAATAGTGGGAGGACATATTGACTACCTAGACACCAAAGATAGGAGAAATCAATGCGAACATTGATACTGGCAATAGTTGTTGCGCTCGCGGTCATTCAGATAACGTCCGACACGCCAGTCTTAGCGATTTGCGAGTACAAGTTCGACAAGACGGGTGAGTGCGCCCCCATACAGTCGGTCTCCATAGATCGCATCGACTTTGAGATAGTCGCTGAAGATGTTCTGGATTCTTCCGGTATAATCATACCTACATGCATAGGGCGTATCTACCTGGAAGGCGGCAATATGTCGTCGTTCGCAAAATTGGACTTAGTATATGGTGTCCAATTCCGCCATAGTAGCGCGGGAGAGTTCCATTGGCGGTTTGCATATCCCTCCACTGTACGATCAGATACGTTAGAAATAACCCGTCGCATAGTTACATATGGGCGTGGTAGTTTCCACGGGAGCTGGAACCCCTTTAACTTGATTACGTTTAATGAGGACCACGCTACAGTACCTGTCCTATTAAGAATGTACCATGATAAGTATGGGGAAGTAGATTACAGTAGCACACAAGCACCACCGCCAGACGTGATGCTGGGCTATGGTGCCGCCTTGGCTGAGTGCAAGAAAGAACTTATAGACAGAGCCGACACGAAGGTTCAGGACTTCTTGCACCGGCAGAACATAGCGACAGCCGAAGCCAAGATCGCCGGAGCGAAGGCGCGCAAAACGTACTATGAATCTCAAATAGCTCCTCTTCAGGCACAGATTGATGAATTGCAAGCAATCATGCCTGCCGTCATGGCGGCTCTGGAGGAAGCGGCCCAAGCGAAGTTGCGATTGCTAGAGCGTAAGGAAGAGTATGCTCGGCTGATGGAAGAATTCTCACTTGCTGAAACGGAACACTATGCTCGTCTCTTCCTTGCCGTCGAATCCGCTCAGAAAGCGATTTCGATATCTCTTGCCAATGTGGAGCAGAATCGTAAGCAGGTACAAGCAAGCATAGATGGCATCAATCAGATGATCGGGGAAATCAACAGCGATATTCAGTCTGCGGAAGCCAACATGAAACAGGCGGAGCAGGACTTGAAGGCGTTTACCAATCAGTGATTTGCCCTTCGCAGCCTGAAGCTCTGGCTAAGAAGATATCTCACATCGAGCGTTACCCGTGAATTAGCGCGTCGGACGATAGAATCTGACGTAGAGGAAGGAAAACAGGGATGATCCCAACTCGAAGAATGGTACGACCGCTACGTTGACCCCCGCATGGACGGCGCGAAGAACAAAGTGACCGGCAGAGGCCAGATAGGGCTGGCGGGTTCGGAGCGCTACGACAAGCCATTCGCGGACGACGTGGAGTTCTACCACGCCCGATAGATGCGTTTGCGCGAACGTGTCATAAACCTTACAATATACCCGCATAAGTCCTTTATATGGACTGCGGCGTGAGTGTCAATCCGCTCATATACCAAATCAAGCGATGGAGGCATACGACCATTGGCTACCTGGACACCTGACCCAACATTCTACACCTCTCCCAAGAAGGCGATGGACGCCCCGCAGGAGGAGATAGCCTACGTAGCGATAGTGAACCCCAAAGACAACGGACAGCCCGACGCCATCGGCGTCATGGACGTGAACCCCGAATCTTCGAGCTTCGGCAAAGTGATAAGCCGCCTGGACCTCCCGCACTCCGGCGACGAGCTTCATCACTTCGGCTGGAACGCCTGCAGCGCGTCCCTCTGCCCTAATATGCCTCACCCGCACGTCGAGCGCCGCTACCTCCTGTTCGGAGCGCTCCGCTCTTCCAGAATCTACATCGTAGATACCCAGCCCGATCCCCTCAATCCCACAATCGCCAAGGTCATCGAGGCTGAAGAACTGGCCGAGAAGACCGGATACAGCCGCCCGCACACCGTGCATTGCGGCCCGGACGCCATCTACATGAACGCGCTGGGCGCGCCGGACGGCGGCGGCCCGGGCGGAGTGTTCATGCTCGACCACGACACCTTCGACGTCAAGGGCGCCTGGGAATCCGACAGAGGATCGCAGGTTCTCTCCTACGACTTCTGGTGGCACCTCAACCACGACACGATGATTACCAGCGAGTGGGGAACCCCAAGCATGGTCGAAAACGGCGTTCAGCCCGACCTGCTTCTGAACAGCGAGTACGGCCACAAGTTGCACGTCTGGGACCTGCGTGAGCGCAAGCACCTGGAAGAGCTGGACATGGGTTCCGAGAACCAGATGGCGCTCGAACTGCGCCCTGCTCACGACCCCCGCAAGACCTACGGATTCGTCGGCGTGGTCACCAGCCTGAAGGACCTGTCCGGCTCGATCTGGCTGTGGTACAGGGACAACGACAAGTGGGCCATCAAGAAGGTCATCGAGATTCCCGCGGAACCGGCGGACGCCGACCAGCTTCCCCCTCTGCTTCAGGGCTTCGGCGCCGTGCCGCCCGTCATTACGGACATCAACCTGTCTCTGGACGACAAGTTCCTGTACGTATCCTGCTGGGGAACCGGCGAATTCAAGCAGTACGACGTATCCGACCCGTTCAACCCCAAAGAGACCGGCTCCGTCCACCTGGGCGGAATCGTCCGCAAGGCGGGACACCCCAGCAACGGCAACCTGAACGGCGGCCCTCAGATGGTCGAGGTCAGCCGGGACGGGCGCAGGATATACGTCACCAACTCGCTCTACGTCGCCTGGGACGAGCAGTTCTACCCGGAGGGCATTCGCGGCTGGGCTGCCAAGATAAACGCCTCGCCCGATGGCGGCATGACTCTGGACGAGGATTTCTTCGTCGAGTTCGGCGACGAGCGTCCGCACCAGATCAGGCTCCAGGGCGGCGATTCGTCCTCCGACTCCTTCTGCTACCCGGACTAGGCGCGCATCGAATAATCGCAACCATGAGTATAGAGGGCGAGGCTCAAATCGCCCTCTATTTTGTTTGTATCCAGACTGGAACGTGGAGTTAATCCCTCGTGTTGGAGATGGCGGAACTCTGGCCCTGGCTGATACTCGCCGCGCTGGGAGCGTATCACGGCGTCAACCCCGCGATGGGCTGGCTCTTCGCCGTGGCTCTCGGCCTCCAGGAAGGCCGCCGCGCCGCCGTCTATCAGGCGTTCGTCCCGATAGCCCTGGGGCATACGCTCTCGGTCGCCGCCGTCGTGGGAGTCGTGCTGCTTGCGCGGGCCGTCATTCCGTTCGACGCCCTGAAATACGTTGGCGCGGCGGTACTCGTGGGGTATGGGGTGTACAAGCTGGTACGCTCCACACACCCGCGCTGGGTGGGGATGCGAGTCGGATTCCGCGACCTCACCGCCTGGTCGTTTCTCATGGCCTCGGCGCACGGCGCGGGGCTTATGCTCATTCCGATACTATTCAACCTTCCCGGATACCGGCTCTCCATCGCCGAGTCCATTAACATCCGCGACCTTCCCCACTCCGAGTATATGCTGACCGGCGCGCCGAGCGGCGTAGAAACCATCATCGCGCAACTCACCGCCGTCTCCATTCACACCCTCGCCATGTTCGGTGTCATGGCGATTGTGGCGATAGTCATATACGAGAAGGTGGGAGTGGCCATTCTGCGCCGCGCCTGGTTCAACCTCGACAAGGCATGGGCCATAGTCCTGATAGCGACGGGATTGTTGACGCTGGTACTCTAACTGCCCGATATGGGCTATCAGGTATCATTAGCGCTATCATATTCATAATGGACAAGGCGCTTGAGAACATTAGGCATAACCCTAGGAACGTACGGTTCGCCGAGTTGGTCAGAATTTGCGACCGCTATTTCGGGGAACCCAGACGACACGGTAGCCATTTGATCTACCGCACACCTTGGCATGGAGAGCCACGGGTCAACATTCAACCCCGCAGGGGTATGGCTAAGCCCTATCAAGTGCGCCAGGCGCTCAGAGCGATTGACAGGTTGAAGGAGATGAAATGACCGAAGAAACAGACCGCTATACCTACCGTGTTATGTGGTCCGAAGAAGACGGGGAATACGTCGGTCTGTGCGCCGAGTTCGGACTGCTCAGCCATCTGGACGACACCCCGGAGAAGGCATTTTCGGGTATCCGCGACCTGGTGGCCTTCTGCGTGGATGACCTCCGCAAGGAAGGCGCGCCAATTCCGGAGCCGTTTTCCACTCGGAGCTACAGCGGACATCTGTCAATCCGCATACCACCGGAGACGCATCGAGCTTTAGCCGTGGACGCGGCCGAGGCTGGAGTCAGCATGAACCGCTTGGTCAGCGCCCGGCTAACCAGGACGTAAATCCTGCTTCAGACTCATCAACTCCCCGTCGACAGGTAATGCCGCTCCCCGAACCTCCACAGCCGGAGCGCGGCCAGCAGGAACGCCACCCCTATCATCGGCGCGGCGTACTGGAACCACAGCGGCGATCCAAGCGGATCCGGCTTGCCGATTATCGCCAGAGCGGGGAAGTAGCTGACGCAGGCCAGCGGAATGCCGAATGTGAACAACCTCTGGAACCAGGGCCTGTATATCGCTATCGGATACTGCGTCGTCTCCACGCCGCCGTAGGTGACCGTGTTCATTATCTCAAGCGTCTCGGTCGTCCAGAAGGCGAGCGTGGCCTGCAACACCACAAGCCCGACGAACATACACACCCCCCCGGCGACAGCCCCTGTCAGAAGCGCGACATCCGCCGCCGACCAGCTCATTCCCATCGCCGCGCTCGCCCACACCATGACGGCGAAACCCTGCGCGAACCGCCCGACGCGCCTGAGCGTCAGTTCCTGCCCCGCGAGTTGGAGCGCTGTGGAGCGCGGCCTGGTCAGCAGGCGGTCGAAGTCGCCGGACTTGACCATGTTTCCGAACAGGTCGAAGCCGCGCGCGGCGGCGTCCGCTATGGAAAAGGCGATGTTCACCATGCCGTACAGGAACGCCACCTCGTGAAGGCTCCATCCCTGGAGATTGCCGAACCTGTCGAACAGAACCAGTATCGCTACGAACTCCACGCCCGTAGCGAGAAGATGACCGAAGCTGAGCATGATGAACGAGGCGCGATACTGCATCTGGCCGCGCGCGGAGATTTCTATGTATCGCCAATATAGGTGAACGGCGTTCAGCATGGCCCTATCCCCCCTGTATGACCACGCGGCGGAGTCCTCGCGAGAGTACCCACCGACCGAAGAGGATGATTGCGACAGTCCAGGCCAGCTGGTGCGCCAGCAGCATGGGCAGTTCGCCCGGCGGGATGTGTCCGAGATAGAGGCGGTACGGCGTGTCCACCAGCCCTCGGAACGGCAGGAAGTTCAGGATGGTCTGCGCCCACTCTGGGTATAGCGGTATCGGAACTATCATGCCCGACAGTACGGTGACCACGGCCGGCGCGAGTCCGAGCATCCCGTCCGCCGAGAGCGTCCAGAGGATGGTGATGTTGAACAGCGTTGAGAGCGCCGCGCTCAGCAGAACCGCGCCCGCCATGGCAACGATGAACGCGCCCGCCGACGCCCAGGAAGCGGGCGCGTCCATTCCCATGACGACGAACGCGAACACAAACAGCAGGGGCGCTCTCAGAAGGGTCGGCGCGGTTCGCCAGGCGAGCGAGCGGCAGAGCCAGTAGCCGTAGAGGTCAACCGGCCGGACCAGTTCGTAGCCGACGCCGCCGGTTCGTATCTGGTTTCGCAGGTTCAGATCCAGGTTCCAGGGCAGCAGCGCGAGGAACGCCTGGCCGAGCCACACGTAGGTCGTCACCTCGTCTATCTCCATGGGCTGCGCGGCGGTTGAGGAGCGATAGAACGCCTCGAATATCATCACCCGAATCAGCCCCCAGAAGAGTTGCGTTCCCATGCCAGCGACCGCGGCGGCGCGGTACTGGAGCAACTCTCTGAAGCGCGCGCTTGCCACCGCCCAGTAGCTCGTCACAGGGTGTTCTCCTCGTAGATCCGCGCGATTATCTCCTCGATGGGCGGGTTCTCCACGAACAGGTCGCGCACCGGGTGGGCGGCGGTGACGCGCGAAATCAGATCCGCCGCCGCCACCTGTTCGGGATCGAAGCTCAGGTGAACGCGGTAGCCTTCTCTGTGGATGACCGCCGCGTCGGGATCGGATACCCGCGCGTTCTCATCCAGCAGATGCACGACCAACCTGCGTTCGCGGCTGACGTGGGCGCGAAGTTCCTCAAGCGGCCCGTCCGACAGGATGCGCCCGTCGCTGATGACCATGACACGCTCGCATAGCGCCTCTATATCGTCCATGTCGTGCGTCGTGAGAATGACGGTGACGCCGCGCTCCCTGTTGAATCGCGCTATGAAGTCGCGGAAGGCGAGCTTGGAAACGGCGTCAAGGCCGATGGTCGGCTCGTCCAGAAAGAGTATCGAGGGCGAGTGCAGCAGCGCGGCGGCGAGGTCGCAGCGCATCCGCTGCCCGAGGCTTAGCTGTCGGACAGGCGTGTCCAGCAGCGACTCCAGCCCCAGCGTCTCTATGAACTCGTCGCGGTTGCGCGCGTACTCGTCCTGCGGGACGCGGTAGATGTCGCGCAGCAGGTCGAACGACTCGATGACGGGCAGGTCCCACCATAGCTGGGTGCGCTGTCCGAAGACGACGCCGATGCGCGCGACGTGGGCCTTGCGGTCGTCCCAGGGGACGCGGCCCAGTATCTCGCACCTGCCCGAATCCGGCACCAGGATGCCCGAGATTATCTTGATAGTAGTAGATTTCCCCGCCCCGTTCGGCCCGATATAGCCAACCAGTTCACCTTGTTCTATCCCAAACGACACCCCATCCAGCGCGTCCACCGTCCGGTAGCGACGGCTGACGACGCCGCGCAGCGCGCCCAGCAGCCCAGGCGGGCGTTCGGCGACGCGGAAGCGCTTAACGAGATTCTCGACGACGATCTGAGGCACTGGCCGAGTTCCAAGCGGCGGCTGAGGAAGCGAGCGGAAAACATACAGTGTACAGGATTGGGATAGTGAGAGGCAAAACCGAATTTTAGGTTCATCGTCAGGACTACAAGACTTCGTATATGGACCCTTGATTTGGCAAGAATAGTTTCGCGTAGGTCTTTTGGGCATAATCGTCAGTCATACCAGAAACGTAGTCGCTTACGACCCGTGCCCTCTGCTCAGGTGAACTCCCATCTGGAAGATATTCTTTCCAATCATCTGGTAGAAGATATTTAACTTTCTTTTCACGCATGAATTTCAGAAAAAGGCATCTAACGATATGCTTGGCGCGTTCTTCGAGCAAGCGTACTTGAGGTGATTGTATAACAAATTCCCAAGACAATTTTTTGATGTAAGCAATTTCTATCTGGTATTCAATAGGTATATCTAATGTGTATAAATATCTTTGCGAGATCGCATCTTTCGTTACTTCTTGTCTTTCATTTCGATCTGTACACTTTATATACCTGCCTATTAAGTAGCTAGTCAAGATTTTCCTATTAGCTTTACCCTCCATTGGACTACTAAGTGAACCAAACGGTTGAAAATCTGGATATTTCTTCATGAAATGATCATTAAAGAGGCTGTCGCATATCACATCTATATCAAATTTACATCTTGAAAACTCTTTCTTAAGATCATTCTTTATCTTATTTATACGATTTGTGTTTTGAAAAGTATATGCGTCTATAAAGCCAGCACGAATGCTATCTTCAAGATCATGTACAGCATAGGCGATGTCATCCGCCCATTCCATTATTTCACATTCAAATGATTTCCAATATTCTTTCGATCCTTTAACTACTTCACGGGCTTCCTTACTTGCCCAATCTATTAGATTAGCATCTCTTTCATAAACAAACTTTTTTTGTTGTTTGTCTTTATCAAAAATTTCTTTATATTTCAGTTGACCGTCTATAACAGCACGAGTGAGATTCAAGCCTTTATATTTGTTGCTTTTGCTCTCTAGTTTTCGAATTATACGTATATTTTGTGCATTTGCTTCAAATCCTCCGAAAGATTTCATGAGTCTTTTGAGCTCAATTTCTCCTGCGTGTCCAAAGGGCGGGTGTCCAATGTCATGCATTAGGCATACTGCTTCAATTAGGTCTGGATCAGCCTTTAGGCGAAGAGCTAATCCTTTGCCAATTTGCGCCACTTCTAGTGAATGAGTCAGACGAGTGCGAAAGAAATCACTCTCACCGACTGTAAATACTTGAGTTTTGCCTTGAAGCCTGCGAAACGCAGCTGAATGTATAATTCGGGCACGATCAATCTCAAAAGGGCTTCTCGCTTCGTTGGTTGCAGGCTTGTCGGCAGCGAATATACGTTCTTTATCGTGCGGTGTATATTTTATTTTCCGTCCTTGCGTAAATTTCGCCATGATTGGCCTCTCTAGTCAGTATATATTGGATCAACTCAAATCATACAGAGGTTAAACCTACATTCTGATCATACATATCTAGGGTACACGGATGCAATAGGAATTATAACTCGGTATGCTGTACCAAGTCGTATCGCATTAGGCAAAGTCACTCTATCTTTGGTATTCGACTCACGTCAGCCGCCCTTGCGCCGACGAGTGCCGGCGTCTCGGAGCGCGGGGCAGCGTCGCCTCCGGCGCGAAGCGCGGATACTCCGCCTGAACGCCGTCAAGTAGTTCCTCGACGGTGAGTATCTGGAGGCGCGGGTAGCGGTGGTCGGGGTAGTGTTCGGGGATGTAGATACCGGCTGAGGCGGCTTCCTGAACCATGGGGCGCGTGGGCGGGTTTAGGGTGATAAACAGGCCCATGTCCGCTTTCTCGTGCGCCATGTCGCCTTTTAGGGTGGCTATCATGTCGCGGCGGACGTGGCCGCTCTTGATCTGGACGATGATGCGCTTAGCGCGTCCGCTGTTGTCGTCGAAGAAGTTGATGTAGCCGTCTTGCCGGAGTCGGCGCCGCGGCGGCCGCGGTTGGAGGGACGGGCGTCCACCAGGCCCAACGCCCAGTACTCGAACTGGTAGCGTCCGTCGTGTTCGGATTCGACGGCCAGCGCCCGCGCGCTTTCGATGTCCCGGGGGACGCCTATCACGTCGTAGTCGGATAGGTTGGGGCCGAAGGAGTCGCGGAGGCGGCTCTTCACAAGGGATATGGCGAGGTGGATGATGTCTATGCCAATCCAGCGGCGGTTGAGCCGTTCGGCGACGGCTATGGTCGTTCCGCAGCCGCAGAACGGGTCGAGTACCACGTCGCCCTCGTCGCTGGACGCGTTGATGATGCGTTCGAGCAGGGCTTCGGGTTTCTGGGTGGGGTAGCCGAGGCGCTCACGAGCTTGCGCGCCGATTGGGTTGATGTCGGACACGATATCCTGAATTGGAACGCCGGGACTCTCATCGGCGTATCGCTTTTGCTGCGGAACGCTGCCTTTGGGAGGCCAATATATCAAGCCTGCCTCGTCCAGCAAATCTAATCTTTCTTGCGTGGATAGTTCATTCAAATCAGATCTCATAGGATAAGCGACCTGGAGTGACCTGCGGGGAATTGCCCAGTGCCTCCCCGAATCCGTTGGGTTCACTCCACGCCATTCTCTTCCGGAATCTCCTGCCCTCGTTCCCGCTCCTGTAAGCGTGACCAGCCGAAACTTTCCTCTACTGTCTTCGTGTCTGTAATATCGTTGTAAATACTCCGGGGAATAATCCTGATAGGGCCTGTTCCACCTGTACCTCTGAGAAGCCGTATAGAAGAGAAGAACATCGTGAACCGGCCCCCATCTCTTTGCGCCGCCGTGGGAAGCGGTCCTTCTCCAAACGATCTCGTTGCGAAAGTTGTCCTGGCCGAATACGGCGTCCATCATGAGCTTGAGGTAGTGGCTGGCTGTGGGATCGCAGTGGAGGTAGATGCTGCCGGTGGGTTTCAGGACGCGGTGGAGTTCGGCCATGCGCTGGGCCATCATGGTGAGGTAGGCCATCATGTCGTTCTGTCCGAGGAAGCCGCGCATGGCTTGTAGAAGGTCGCCCAGCTTTTCGGGGCCGCCGGTTATGACGTCCTGAAAGGCGGTTTCGGATTCGATACTCCAGCTCCAGGTATCCTCGAAGGCGGTAATCTGGGCGGCGGAGTCCTCGCGGAACAGGACGTTGTACGTCGCGTTGGAGTTGAAGGGCGGGTCGAGGTAGATGAGGTCAACGCTGTGGTCGGGGACGTTCTCGCGCAGGATGCGGAGGTTGTCGCCGAAGTAGAGCTTGTTGCGCCAGTCGGTAGTCAATGCGGGCGTCCTCCGGGTTGTCAGTTTTCGGTCTTCAGCGTCTTCACATAAATCCGGGGTTATTTTATCCTGGCGCTCTCCAGGTTATGTCCAGGTGATTTCGCGGCGTTTTTCGACCTGGAGTCACCTGCGCTTTACCTGCGCTTCACCAGTAAATCACCTGCACATTGCCCAGAAGAAAATTCTGTTTTCCAGCGATTTGCTTCTCGATAAGCCTTGATTTATGTTTATGAAAGCACTTTTGTTCTTTGACGGAAGTATTGTAGCACAGGACGGGTGGATTGTGTCAGGGGGATTTCGCATTTGTCTCGGCTGAGGTTGAGATTGACGGCGAATCCGAGCGTCGTTAGCATTTGACGCTCTCTTGGGAGAGCCGCCGAGTCCGCGAAAAGGCCGAGCCTACTCCGCCTCGTTCAGACGACTGGGCGGGTTCCAAGCGGCGGCTGAGGAAGCGAGCGGAAAACAGGCAGTGTACAGGATTGGGCTGGCGCGGGCGAATGCCTGGGCTGGAGCGCTGTATGAATTTGAAGTTGATTCCGTTAGAATCAGGCGAAACCGCAAAAGATGGAAGTCGCCGGGGGAGAAATGAGCACTCAAACCAAAGACCGACTCGTTTCACAAGGGAGCGAGATGTCCCAAGCGCCCACCACATTCGATAGGTTCGTAGAGCAGATTGAGGAGCGTATCCGGGAAAAAGTCAATCGTGACGCTGTTTGCCCTATGTGCACTCACGACTTCTGGGATATACCGGACGGCGAAGTTAGCATAGCGTTTGAGGGTTGGGATGGACGACAGTCAGGACAAATACGCTCTGTTCCCGTGATATGCAATCACTGCGGGTTCATAGCTCATTTTGCGATCCATATGTATGATCTCTAGGGATTTTAGCTAATGGCGACTCCTGAAGACGCGCAACATGGCAGATACCGTAGGTCCAATGTCATTGATGTAACAGACAGCGCCGAAATTTGGATCAGTCGCGCTACACTAGAATTAAAGTTATACCAATTCGGAGTAACGTCGTCGTGTTCCCACGGTTGCGCGCCAGATATTTGATGCTTCCACCGTTCGTCCTGAGCTTGTCGAAGGACGATCTTGCCTGCCTCTGAAGTTCATGTCCTAATCAGAATGAAATGGTATTACGCGAACT
Organism: Dehalococcoidia bacterium; assembly: GCA_963668275.2. Classification (GTDB taxonomy): domain Bacteria; phylum Chloroflexota; class Dehalococcoidia; order Lucifugimonadales; family UBA1123; genus VXRN01. The sequence continues at coordinate 3,004,849 of OY764155.1, read as the reverse complement.
AGAAGATGCGGGCGCCGCATCGAAATATGAAGACATCATCCCATGGGTCGTCTCCGCGCTGACGTTAGTGGTGTCAGCCATTCCTCTATACATATCATCCCAACAGGATTGGGCAAGGACACTGGCCTTTGTCTTGGGCGCCTGTTCCTTGATCCCTATTACCCTCGCCGTTCAGGGCTGGAGAAAAGCTCGCGGCGATAAGGAAAAGCGAGAAGTGACGGCAGCCAACGTCTTGGCGGACATTCTGCATTCAAAACAGAACATGGATGATTAAAGTCCGTCGCCATTTTTTCGTCATCCAAGATTCCGTGGATACCCGCTTAGCTGCGATCATCGCCTTCCTCGTTTGACAGAGACTTCGCCCCTTGCTACCATCGAAACGCGCTCTTGGGGGAGCCGCCGAGTCCGCGAAAAGGCCGAGCCTGCCCCACTTCGTTCAGACGACTGAACTAACGACACTCTTTTCTGCCCGACCAAGCGGACGCCGGGCCGCAGGAAAGGAGTGCTCATGCCACATTCATCCATTCTGCCCGCGCGCCCGAATCTTGAGCATCTCAGGAATCAGGCCAAGGACCTCCTGAAAGCGTACCGGTCCGGCGAGCCGGCGGCCATCGCGCGCTTTCGGGAGTCACTGCCCCGTTACTCCCCGCTAACCGACGACGACCTGAGGCGACTGTCGCTGTCACTCGGCGACGCCCAGCGCGTGATCGTGGCGGAGTACGGATTTCCGAATTGGCTGCATATGCGGCACTACGTCGAACGAAAGGACAGCGCCAAAATGATTGAAATGACAGTTGACCATGTGAAAGTGAATTATGGAACTAACATACGGACGGTGGCGCTGAAGGAGAAGGAATCGGACAGGTATCTGCCAATCTGGATAGGGCAGGCGGAGGGAGACGCCATAGCGATGAAGCTGGAGGGACAGGAGATGCCCCGTCCTATGACGCACAGGATGATAGACACGATGATACGCGACATGGGCGGAGAGGTAGAGCGTGTGGTGGTCGGCGACCTGGTAGAGGACACGTTCTTCGCCGTCGTGAAGATTAAGACCGGGGAGAACGCCATCGAATTCGATACGAGACCGAGCGACGCCATAGCCCTGGCTGTATATAGCTGCGCTCCGGTGTTCGCCGCGCCGGAGGTACTAGACAAGGCCGGAGCGGAACTGAACCCTGAGACGGGTGAGTTTTCCAGACGGGGTAGGAGCGTCGTGGAGTCTGCGCGGCGACATAGCGAAAGGCATATGTCGGAGAAGTTTCGCGGAATCTTGGAAGCCGCGGGAATGGCGGCGCGAGGGATGTTGAGAAAAGAAATAGAACCTGAAGACTTGCTGCTGGCGCTGGTCAACGACAAGGACTGCGCGGCAGCCAAGTCGCTGGTGGGACTAGGCGCGGACCTTGACCAGATCGGGGAGAGACTGCGGTCGGAGACCCAGAGCGGCGAGCGTCCGATGGCGTTCGGCCCGCGCAGCCAGAGAGTGCTTGAAGCGGCGAGAACGCAGGCGTCCGCGTCCGGCGGCGCTATTGGAACGGAGCATCTTCTGAGGGCGCTGGCAGCGGCGGACGACGGACTGGCCTCCGAAGTGTTGAAAGAGATCGGCGTAGCGGCCGGAGAGTCCCATCCCGATACGCTGACGCCTTAGCGCGACTTCGTGTCCTTAGCGGAAAGTGACGGGCGTCAGCCCGTCCGCCGCCTTCTTTGACTCAAACAGAACAATCATGCTATCATGTTATCCGTTCAACCACCCACGAATGTACCGATTTTACATAAACTGGAGGTTATTGAAAATAAATTTGCCAACGAAAAATTTTTCGTCCGTAGCTAACAACAGGTGTTTACAGGTGACTTTCCACGTGACCCGCGTCCTGTCCCACTTGGAAACTCACCTGTAACCTCACCAGTAAACTATAAAGGGGCATATATGACACCCGCCTCCGGCCGCTAATCGCCGACTCCGGAGACGCCCCGCCGGGAGCGACCGCGTTTTTCACTAACCCCCGGCATTATGCTATAATCGGCGACGGTCTCGGAGAGGTGGCCGAGCGGTTTAAGGCGCTGGTCTCGAAAACCAGTATGGGGGCAACTCCATCGTGGGTTCGAATCCCACCCTCTCCGCCAGCGTGAGAAAGCGGGTCTCGATTTCTTGCCCCTTGCCCTTTATACTGTCGCGCAGTGTATAGTGGCAGGCGCGGCTCCCCGCTTCTTGCTTAGGCCCTCGCGGAGAGGTGCTAGAGTGGCCGAATAGGCGCGACTGGAAATCGCGTGTCGTCTGAAGAAGGCGACCGTGGGTTCGAATCCCACCCTCTCCGCCATAGTTTCGCAATCTTCCCTTCTTATTCGCGTTATGGATATATCTGAGCTAAAGTACTGGATAGCATTCAATCGAGTCCGCCGGGTTGGCCGCGCGAGAGTGGTCATGCTCGAGGCCCACTTCGGCTCGCTATCCGAGGCGTGGGGCGCGAGTTCGGCGCAACTCCGGCAGGCGGGTCTGGATCGCAGGACCGCAGCGACCGCCGCGCGTTCCTGGAGCGGGATTGACCCGGACGCCGAGATGGAGCGCGTCCGGCAGGCGGGCGTCACCGCGCTCACCTGGCACGACGACGGCTATCCCCCAAGGCTCAAGGAGATCTACGACAGGCCGCCCGTGCTGTACGTGAGGGGCGAAATCCTCCCGGAAGACGAGCGGGCGCTGGCGGTCGTCGGAACTCGACGGCCCACAGCCTACGGGCGCGAGGTGGCGCGGCAGGTCACCTCTGATTTGGCCAGGAATGGACTCACCATCGTGAGCGGCCTCGCCAAGGGAGTGGACGGCGTGGCGCATCGCGCGGCGCTGGAAACGGGCGCCCGGACCATCGCGGTGATGGGAAGCGGCCTGGACATGATGTATCCGCGCGAGCACGCTGAGTTGGCTACGCAGATAGCGGACGGCGGCGCGGTGGTGTCCGAGTTTCCGATGGGAACCAGGCCGGATGCGCAGAATTTCCCCAGGCGCAATCGCATCATCAGCGGCATGAGTCTCGGGACGCTGGTGGCCGAGGCCCCCGAAGGCAGCGGCGCGCTGTTGACGGCGAGGCACGCGCTCGAACAGGACAGGGAGGTATTCTGCGTCCCGGGCAGCATACTCTCTCCCAACTCGGCGGGCGGCAACCGGCTGATACGCGACTCGGCGGCGAAGCTGGTGACCTGCGCCGACGACATCATCGAAGAATTGAACCTTACGACCATCGAGTACCAGATAGAACTGGCCGCCTTCTTCCCGGAAGACGAGGCGCAGGCGGCGGTGTTGAAGTACGTTACTTTCGACCCGGTACACATTGATGAAATCATAAGAAACTCGTCGCTCGCGTCCTCGACAGTCAGCGGGGCTCTCACTATGATGGAACTGCGCGGGCTGATCAGGCAGGTGGGCGGCATGAACTACGTCAGACTCAGGGAAAGCTCGGAACAGTATCAGACTGCGCAAGGTGAACATGGCTAAAGACCTCGTAATAGTAGAATCTCCCGCCAAAGCAAGGACGGTCCAGCGGTTTCTTGGGAACAAGTATGTCGCCAAGGCGTCCATGGGACACGTCCGCGACCTGCCCAAGACCAAGATGGGCATAGAGATCGAAGACGACAGTTTCACGCCCACCTACCGGGTGATGAACGACAAGCGCAAGGTGGTCACGGATCTGACCAAGCGCGCCAAGAGCGCAGGGACGGTCTATCTCGCGACCGACCCGGACAGGGAAGGCGAAGCGATTTCCTGGCATCTTGTCGAGGCGGCCAAGATACCGCTGGACAAGACAAGGCGCGTAGTATTTCACGAAATCACGCGAGAGGCGATACACGAAGCGTTCGACCATCCGAGAGAGCTCGACTACAACCTGATAGACGCCCAACAGGCGCGCCGCCTGCTGGACAGGCTGGTGGGCTACCGGCTCAGTCCGGTGCTGTGGGGGAAGGTGAAGAGAGGGCTGTCCGCGGGCCGCGTTCAGTCGGTCGCGCTCCGGCTGGTAGTTGACCGCGAGCGTGAGATCGGGGCCTTCGTTCCGGTGGAATACTGGACGATTGACGCCAGGCTCGCCAAGCGTCTCCAGAAAGATGAGAAGCGCATCGAGTTCAAGGCGGCGCTGCATTCGCTCAAGGGCAGGCGCAAGAAGATAGAGATACCCAACGGCGATGAGGCCGCGAGGCTCACGTCCGACCTGGACGGCGCTGAGTACGCGGTTGACTCGGTTCGCAAGCGTCAGACGCGCAGCCGTCCCTCGCCTCCGTTCATCACTTCTACCCTCCAGCAGGAGGCGTCTCGCAAGCTGAGGTTCACGGCGCGGCGCACGATGGTCGTGGCCCAACAGCTCTACGAGGGGCTGAACGTGGGCGACGAGGGGTCGGTCGGCCTGATTACCTATATGCGTACCGACTCCACCAACGTGGCGGCGCCGGCGCTGAAGGAAGCGGGCGACTACATCAGGAAAGAGTTCGGCGCTGAGTACGCTCCCAAGTCGCCCAGGGTCTATACCCGCAGGGTGAAGGGCGCGCAGGAAGCGCACGAGGCGATACGCCCGACCTCGATAATGCGCGCTCCGAGGGCCATACGCCAGTACCTGAGCAACGAGCAGTTCAGGCTGTACGACCTGATATGGAAGCGGATGCTGGCGAGCCAGATGAACGACGCGCTGTTCGACTCAACGAGGGTGGACATCCTGGCCAAGAGCCGCAAGTCGGGCGCCGAGTATATCTTCCGCGCGACCGGCTCGGTTCTCAAGTTCGCGGGCTACCGGGTGCTGTACATGGAGAGCGCGGACGACGCGGCATCCGAGAACGAAGAGACGCCGCCCCTGCCTGAACTCGCGCAGGGCGACGCTCTGGACTGCCTGGCGCTGTCGCCGGACCAGCATTTCACGCAGCCGCCTCCGCGCTTCACCGAGGCGACGCTGATCCGCGCGCTGGAGGAGCGGGGCATCGGGCGTCCGAGCACCTACGCGCCCATCCTGGCCACGATAATGGACAGGGACTACGTGCAGAAGGAGAACAACCGCTTCATCCCGACGAGGCTCGGCACGGTGGTCACCGATCTGCTGACCGCGAATTTCCCGGACATCATGGACGTCGGCTTCACCGCTACTATGGAGGAACAGCTAGACGACGTGGCCGATGGCGAGCGCGAGTGGGAGCCGATGCTCAAGGACTTCTACCGACCGTTCGACCTTTCGATAGAGAAGGCGATGAAGGAGGCGGAGCGCGTACCCAGGGAACTCCTGGACGAGCAGACGGACGAGGTGTGCGAGAAGTGCGAAAGCCCGATGGTCATAAAGTCGGGACGCTATGGCCGCTTCCTGGCGTGTACAGGCTACCCGGAGTGCAAGAACACCAGGCCGGTGGAGACCGAGGAGGAACGCGCGCTGAGGGAGCGAGTCAGCGAGGAAGTTGATGAGTTCTGCGAGAAGTGCGAGCGGCCTATGGCCGTAAAGACGGGTCGCAACGGGCGTTTCCTAGCCTGCACGGGCTACCCGGAGTGCAAGAACGCCAAGCCGTTCCTTGTGGGGGTGGACTGCCCGGAGTGCGGCGGCGACCTGGCGGAGCGCAAGCAGAGAGGGCGCAACGGCAGAATCTTCTACGGCTGCGTCAACTACCCGGAGTGCAAGTTCGCCGCGAATCCGCTGCCGCAGCCGTGTCCTAGCTGCGGTAAGTTGCTGGTGACCCAGGGCAGGGGCCGCAAGAACGCGCGCTGCCTGGACGAAGGATGCGGGTTCAGCGGGCCTGTTTCCGAATTGGACGCGCCGGAACTGGAAAAGGCTTCCTGAGATGGAGACCGAGGACTGGCAGGACCTGACAAGCCGATTCCGTGACCATCTGGTGGCGGAACGCGGTCTCGCGCCCCTGACGGTCCGCAACTACCTCTCCGACATCGCGCCGCTCCACGACTTCATGTCCGAGCGCGAGATAGAATCGTTCGCGTACCTCGACCGTCGCCGGGTACGGGCGTATCTCGCGTGGCTCCAAGAGATAGGCTATGTTCGTTCCAGCGTTTCACGCAAATTGAGCGCGCTGAGATCGTTGTTCAAGTGGCTGAAGAGGACGGGCATTGTGGAGAGCGATCCGCTTCCGGCGCGCGGCGCGTTCAAGCTGGATTCGCGTCTGCCCAGATTCCTCTCCGAGAATGAAGCCGCCAAGCTGGTAAGCGCCCCTGACGCGACGTCGGACAAGAGCGTCAGAGACAAGGCTTTGCTCGAACTGGTGTACGCCACCGGTCTTAGGGTGAGCGAGGTCAGCAGCCTGAACCTTGATAGCGTCAACCTGAACACGCGAGAACTCATGGTCACGGGGAAAGGGTCAAAAGATAGAGTGGTTCTTATGGGCCAACCGGCGGGGGACGCAATCAGGATATATCTTTCCGATGTCAGAAATAAGGTAGGGCCGGTCGCCCCTGAAGACGCTCTCTTCGTGAATCGCTACGGGGGACGGCTCAGCGACCGCAGCATTCAGAAGATAGTGCGCGAGTACGCCGCGCGCGCCGGCATTGCCGGCAATGTGCATACTCACACTCTGCGACACTCTTTCGCCACCCATATGCTGGAGGGCGGCGCGGACCTGCGCTCGGTGCAGGAACTCTTGGGACACGCCAATCCCGCGACAACTCAGATATATACCCATGTAACCGGAAAAGAGGCGAGACGGGCGTATATGTCCGCGCACCCGAGATCGGGAGGCGCGGCTATGCCCAAGCCGCGAGAGCGGGACGAAGGGGCAGCCGGTGAAGATACTGATAATAAACGGGCCGAACCTCAACAACCTCGGCAGGCGTGATCCCGGGCACTACGGCAGCGCGACCCTATCCGAAATAGAGAAGGCTGTCGCAGGGAAAGCCGGCGATCTTAACGTTGAAGTCGCCTTCTTCCAGTCGAACCACGAGGGCGACATAGTTGACTTCATACAGGAGTCAACGGACGGATCGGACGGGGTCATCATCAACGCGGGCGCGCTCACTCACTACGGATTGTCCATGCGCGACGCGCTTACCGACGCAGGTCTGCCGATAATCGAGGTTCACATATCCAACATCCACGCCCGCGACGAATACCGTCGCCACTCTGTCGTGGCGGACATGGCGGTGGGCCAGATAGCGGGCTTCGGATGGCGCGGCTACCTGTACGCGCTGGACTTTCTCGTCACGCGCATCGGGGAGCGGGGTGGCGAATGAGCGTACCGGACAGAATCGCCAGGCTTCGCTCCGAGATGGTTGACCTGGAGGTTGACGGCTTCCTGGTGTCCGCGCCTGAGAACAGGCGCTATCTGTCGGGGTTCACCGGGACGTCGGGATACCTGCTGATAACCCAATCCGAGGCGGCGCTGGCGACCGACTTTCGCTACGTCGAACAGGCCGAGGCCGAGTCTCCGCATTACCGGGTTCACAGAACCAGGGGAGGGACGGGCTGGCTTCCCGAAATGCTGGCGGAACTGCGCGTGGTCACGCTCGCCATAGAAGCCGACCATATGACGGTCGCCTCCCATAGCGCGCTGAAAACGGCGCTGGAGGAGTCGGAGAACGCATCCGACGTTCAGATCGAGGAGACATCCGGCGTTATCGCGGGTGTACGAGCGGTGAAGGACGCCTCGGAGTTGGCAATCATCGAAAGAGCGGTGAAGATAGCGGACATCGCTATGGCGTCCGTCGCGTCTCGAATCGAGCCGGGCGTTACGGAAGCGCGGATCGCGTGGGACCTCGAGGTGGAGATGCGAAGGCTGGGCGCTGAGGGCGCGGCTTTCGACATCATAGTCGGCGCCGGGCCGAATGGCGCGCTCCCCCATCACCGCGCGGACGATTCGGTCGTCCGGCGGGGCGATCCGGTTGTCATAGACATGGGCGCCAGCTACGAAGGATACAACAGCGACCTCACCCGCACGTTCTACGTCGGCAGACCCGACGATGAGTTTCTGGCCATCTACTCCATCGTGCTGCAGGCGCAGGAGACGGCTATCCGAGAGGTCAGGCCGGGAATGACCGGACAGGAAGTGGATGAGATAGCGCGGACGGTGATCGAAGAGGCGGGCTATGGCGAGGAGTTCGGGCATGGCCTGGGGCACGGCGTCGGACTCGCGGTCCACGAGCGTCCGATGGTGGTGCCGACGTCTGAGGACGTCATCGAAGACGGGATGGTCTTCACCATCGAACCCGGCATCTACATATCCGGCTGGGGCGGCGTCAGGATAGAGGACATCGTGGTTATGGAGAATGGCCGAGCGAGAATCCTGACCGGCTCGCCCAAGTAGCCTAGAGGGACGCAATGCTGAGTACATGGGAGACTTTTTCCAAGAAACGGTACGAAAAGGGTCGTGAAGAAGGTCGTGAAGAGGCTCGCCAAGAGCGTGAAGCGCTGGAAAGACGTGTCGCTGAACTCGAAGAACAGATCAGAGACATGAGAAATTCCAACGGCTCCTCACAGAACTGAGCGTCAGGGACTTCTTCCAGGAGCGAACCAGGGAGCCAATCCAATCGCATTTGGGTATGGAGACCTTCACGTCCACTTGGTTGACGCGCGCCTTGGCGAACAAGCGCCGGAGCCGGCCGGAGGAGAGATCGAATGAAGATTACCGACCTGAAGTGCGCCGTCATCGGCGGCAACCCTATCGTTCGCGTCAAGACCGACAGCGGGATAGACGGTCTTGGACAGGCCGAGTGGACGAAGCCCTATCTGAAGCCGCACGTACTATTCTACCGCGACATGATACTGGGGCAGGACCCTACGGACGTGGAGCGAGTCGTTGACCGTATCCGCAGGATGGGGAGCTTCAAGCCCTGGGGCGCCGCGGTGAGCGCAATCGAGGTAGCCCTGTGGGACATCGCCGGAAAGGCGGCGGGACTGCCTGTGTACAAGCTGCTGGGCGGCAAGGTGAGGGATAAGGTCAGGGTCTATAACGGCGGCGTGAGAGTCCCGATGGAAGGGAACTCGCCCGAGCATTACGCCGAAGACATGGCGAGGATGAAGGAACTCAGAGAGGGGTTCACGATCATCAAGCAGGGGATCTCTTTCCACTCGCGTATGCCGGAGGAGATCCCGGACTACTTCTACGGCGAGCGGCCCCAGGGGGTAAGGCCGGCGTTCGGAGGGCCGCTGACGGAGCGCGGCCTGAAGCACACGGTCGCCTGCATCGAGGCGATGAAGGATGTTCTGGGAGACGAAATCGGCCTCGCGCTAGACTGTGGCCCCGGGCTCACGCCGCCGGACGCGCTAAGGCTGGCGAAGGCGGTGGAGCCGCTGAACGTGATGTGGCTGGAGGACATGATAACCGGGGACTATACGCCCTACGTTCTGCCGGACCTGTACCGCGAGGTGACCCGCGCAACTTCGACCCCGATACACACGGGCGAACAGATATACCTGAGACAGAATTTCAAGGACCTGATAGAGAAGAAGGCGGTGAACGTGATTGGACCGGACCCGCTGGACGTCGGGGGCATAGCCGAGTTGAAGTGGATCGCGGAGTTCGCGGACCTGCACGGTATCCTGGTGGCCCCGCACGGCATTGCCGACGGGCTGATCGGACTGGCCGCGCACGTACACCTGGCGGCGACGCTGCCCCGGAACTACATCGCGTTGGAGTACCCGGTCGGAAGGCCCGAGTGGTGGTACGACCTCATCGAAGGGCTGCCCAACCCGATAGTGGAGGATGGCTTCATCAAGGTCTGGGACACGCCCGGGCTGGGCGTGAAGTTCAACGTGGAGGCGGCAAAGACGCATCTGTCCGATGAGGATAGGGACTTCTTCGACTAACGGCCTTCCGCTCGCTTGGCGATCTTGGAGATATAGATGTTCACCGCTACCCATGTCTTTGGACCGGAGCCGCCGTATGACTTCGACGCCTCCGCCGGTTTCGCGGTATATGGGCGCGGCAGGTACGCCGCCGACTCGCTGGCGGACGGAGCGTTCTCCAGGGCCTTGAAGGTCGGCGGCAAGACGGTCGCCCTGAGCGTCCGTTCGGTAGGAGAGGTCGAGAGACCGCGCGTCGAGATTCGCTTGACCGGAGACAAGCTGAGCTCCGAGGAAGAATCGAAAGCCGTAGGAGTGACGACTCGGCTGATCGGCGCGCAGGGCAGCCTCACCGAGTTCTATGATGCGATTGAGTCCGACGACCCGATGGCTGAGTTCACAGGTAGATTCCGGGGGCTTGGCATCGCGCAGTCGGCGTCCCCATTCGAGGGGCTGGTACTTTCGATTCTGGGTCAGCAGATCAGCAACGAGGTCGCCCGCGTGCTACGGGACCTGTTGGTTGATACGCTGGGGGAAACGATCTCCGTCGAAGGGATGGAATACAGGGCGTTCCCGTCTCCGGCCGCGATAGCGGGGGCCGGGATAGACAAGCTGAGAGAAATGAAACTCAGCGCCAGAAAGGCCGAGTACATAAGCGACATTGCCGGGAGTGTAGCTTCAGGGTCATTGGATCTGGACGCGCTGGCCGATCTGCCGGACGAGTCCATAGTGGAGGAACTGGTCAAGCTGAGGGGCGTAGGCCCGTGGACGGCGCACTGGCTGCTCATTCGCGCGTTCGACCGTCCCGACGGTTTCCCGGACGGCGACCTGGCGATACAGAGATCGCTCGGCGCCCTGTACAATGGAGGCAAGCGTCTGACCGCGGACGAGGCCGTCGCTCTATCGGCTCGCTGGCGTCCGTACAGAAGCTACCTGGTGACTTATATGTTCGCGGCGGCGCGGCAGGGCCTGATACAGGGCAGCCGGTCCGTAGAGCGCTGAGAGGAGTAAGCGATGTCGGGTATGTACCCTGAAGACAAGTGGGTTTCGGTAAACGGGCTGCGGCTGCACTACCTGGACTGGGGAGGAGACAGGACTAAGAAGCCCTTGATCCTCATGCACGGCATTGGCGGCCACGCCCACCAGTTCGACGATCTGGCGCCGCGCATGACGGACAAATGGCGCGTTATCGCGCTCGACGCGAGGGGCTGCGGAGACAGCGACTGGAGCAGAGAGGGCTATTCGGCGCAGTCGTTCGCGTCCGACGTCGGCCAGTTCGCGCTGGCCACCGGACTCTATCCGTTCGACTACTACGGCCACTCCCAGGGATCCAGGATCGGGATGCCCCTGGGCGCCTACTTCGGCCACCTCGTAGCCAACCTGGTACTCGGAGACTACGGGCCGATGCCCGACCCGTCTCCATCGGGCAGGCAAACGGCGGCGTCTCGTATGCAGAGCGGGAACCGCGAACGGCCCAGGGGCTTCTTCAGCGACCAAATGGCCTTCGACTGGCACCGCGAAGACGACCCGGAAGCCGGCGACGACCAGATATGGGCCACCGTGAGGCACACCTACCGCACGAACTGGGACGGCATTCTCGTGCCGAAGACCGATCCCGAAATAAGGTGGCTGCTGGGCCGGACGGCGCTCAAGGAGGGGCCGTTCCTGTGGGACTGCGTTGGCAAGATAAGCTGCCGGACCCTGGCGCTAAGAGGCGAGACCAGCTCCGTCCTCGACGAACCGCAGGCGCGCAAGATGACGGCAACGATTCCGAACGGCAACGGCTCATTCGCGGAGGTTCCGGGCGTAGGCCACGGCCTCCACAACGAAGACATGGACGCTACGCTCGGAATCATCAGGGGATTCTTCGACGGCGGGTAATGAGCGATACTCACCATAATGCGATTGATACGTCGGATGGCGGTCAGCGAGAGGCGCTTATTCATTCGGCGCGCTCCCTACTCCCCGAGATCCGGGGTATGGCCGATGAGATTGACGACGCGCGCCAATTGCCCGACCGTTTGGTGGACAGGCTGACCGACGCCGGGTTCTTCCGCATGATGCTGGACCGGGAGCTGGGCGGCCTGGAGGCCGATCCGCTTACGGCGGCCCAGGTGGTGGAAACGCTGTCTGGAGTCAGCCCCTCGGTGGGTTGGGTGGTAATGATCATCGCCTCCACGAATTTCTGGGCCGCCCGGATCCGTTTGGCGCTGCCGGACGAGGCGGTCAGGGAAGTATTTACTCCGGGCGCGCCGGTGAACGTTACCGGCAACCTTGTTCCTCACGGGCGGGCGGTAAAGGCCGACGGCGGTTGGCGAGTGTCCGGGCAGTGGCCCCTCGGCAGCGGCTGCCATCATGCTCATTGGGCGGCCAGCGGCGGTTGGCTGCACGACGAGCGGGGGCCAATTATGGAAAACGGCGCTCTCGCCTGGCGGGTGTTCTACACGCCGATAGGCGACTGCCACATTCTGGACACCTGGCATTCGACCGGACTGCGGGGCACGGGCAGCCACGACTACATGATGGACGACGTCTTTGTTCCCGACCGGCTGGCAACCCGGCACCCGCTGCGCGCGCCGAGCCTTCGGCCAAGCCGCCACTACGCATACAGCGCGGTCGTAATTGCCTCGATGGCGTCTGTTGCCCTGGGCGCGGCCAGGGGAGCGATAGACAGCCTGATTGAAATTCTTGGAGGTAAGCTGGAACTGCCCAGCGGTCGGCCGGCGTCTTCCATATCCGACAAGCAGGCCGACCTGGGCGCGGCCGAGGCCCTTGTGGGCAGCGCCAGGGCCTATTTGCATGACGTTCTGTCCCAAGTGTGGGATAGAATCATCGCGGGCGAACCGCTGACTTCGGAGTTGCGAGGTCGTTTCCGCTTAGCCTGCACCAACGCGGCTACCGCCTCAGTCGCCACGGTCGACCGGATTTACCGCGCCGGGGGAACCGACTCCATATACACCTCATCCCCCGTAGAGCGATTCTTCCGCGACGTGCATACCGTGGCCGCGCACGTAGCCATGCGGCCTTCTACCCTCGCCGACGGCGGAGCGCTGCTGCTGGGGCAGCAGCCGGGGATGCCTGGGTTCTAAGCAGGTGGTCTAAGAGGGAGTCTGAGAAGTCATTTCAGGTAGGATGCGCGAGTCTGCGAAGCATCAGTCTGACCATGGCGGCGTACACGAACGACTCTTCAGTCTCAGGCAGGTATTCATAGTCCTTAGACAATCTGCGATTACGTACCAGCCATGCGAATGCGCGCTCGACAACCTTGCCGCCGTCGTAGCTGCGTAAGCCCCCCTTCGCTCGTCTTGGCAGACTGCGAGTCTATCGCGCCCGCGCTCGGTGTGGAACAACGTCCCTGTGTCAGCCTGACTCGCTCGCGCAACGCTTCGTTCATGTCCTCCCACACACCTTCTATTCGCCATACTCTGAAATAGTGATAGACTGTCTTGCACCGAGGAAGGTCATGGGGAAGCATCCGCCACGGTATCGCTCCTCTGAGAACGTAGAAGATGGCGTTGATGATCTCGCGCATATCCACTGAGCGCGGTCGTCCGCCCGCTCCGGCTTCAGGAATCAGTGGCTCGAGGATATCCCATTCGGTGTCTGTCAGGTCTGTAGGATACGATTTACGCTTCATAATGAGATGATTTTAACACTTCTCAGACACCCTCTAATCTCTAAATCCGACGGTGGGCTACGCCTTCGCGGAGCATGGGGATTAGCTCGCGTCCGTAGTCGGCGGCGTCGGCTAGTGGGTCGAAGCCTCGGATGATGAACGCGCTACATCCCAGGTCGTAGTAGGCCAGGAGAGAGTCGGCCACCTGCTGGGGTGTTCCGACGAGGCAGGTGGTGCTTCCCGACGCGCCGCTCGCGGCGGCTATGGGCATCCATAGTCGCTCGTCGTGGACATTGCCTTCGGCGGCGAAGCGCATCAGTCGCCACGCGCCTTCGGATTGGGGTCGGGTGGGTACACCGGGAGCGACGCGGCCGGCGGTCGCCTGCCTGACTCGCGTAAGGATACGCTCGGCTCTTTCCCAGGCTTTGTCTTCCGTGTCGGCGAGGATGGGCCGCGCGGACAGGCTGAAACGCATCTGGGCCGGGTCGCGTCCGGCGGCGGCCACGCGCCCGCGAACGTCGGAGATACGCTCGGCAATCGCGGCTCGCGGCTCTCCCCACAGCGCCAGCAGATCAGCGCGGCGGCTGGCTACGTCCAGCGCGATGTCGGACGCTCCCCCGAAGAAGAGCGGCAGGTGAGGCCGCTGGCGACAGCGCGCCTGGCTGTACGCGCCCTCCAGGTGGTAGAACTCGCCCCGGTGATCGAACGGTTCGTCGGAGGTCCAGATTCGCCTCATTACGTCAAGATATTCGTCGGTGCGCCGGTAGCGGGCGTCGTGATCCAGCCAGTCGCCGTCCTGTCGCTGCTCGGCATCGCTGCCGCCCGTGATTATGTGCAGCGCGATACGTCCTCCGGTGAGTTGATCCAGTGTGGCGGCCTTGCGCGCGGCCAGGGTGGGAGCTACGAAGCCCGGGCGGTGAGCTATCAGGTAGCCCAGACGCTCGGTACGCGCGGCGGCGTAGCCCGCCACCTCGAACCCGTCCGGCGTCGAGGATGAGTAGCCGGTGAGAACCATGTCGAAACCGGCTTCCTCGTGGGCGTGGGCGAAATCCAGGATATAGCCGGGGTCAACGCCCGACGGCGCTTCGGCGCCTGGGTTGATGCCGCCTCCGAAGACGCTCAAGGTGGCGCCCCGGTTGGCGGAACTCTCGCGAACCACCCCAATCATGCCGATGATGGTTACGCCGTCGTCGCCATAGACGCTCGGCGCTTGGGCGGTGACCGCGCTCGCGTGGTGATTGGCTCCCTTCATCGCTCCGTCCGCCTTAGTCTCAGCCCTGCGACAGGGGCAGGGGCGGCTGGCCGCCTTCGCGAACGATGGTCTGGGCGGCGTCCACGAACTCGCGGAACAGCGGGTGCGGCCTGTTGGGACGTGAGAGGAACTCCGGGTGGAACTGCGTTCCGAGCATGAACCTGGCGGGCGCGTATTCCATTATCTCGACCAGGCTGCCGTCGGGGGATATTCCAGTGGGCCAGAGGTTCACGGACTCGAATCGCTCGCGGTAGGCGTTGTTGAACTCCCAGCGGTGGCGGTGACGTTCCTGAACGACATCCTCGCCATAAGCCTTGGCGGCCAGGCTTTCGGGTATGGTCTTGCAGGGGTAAGCGCCGAGGCGCATCGTGCCGCCCATGTCGGTGACTTCGCGCTGGCTGTCCATGAGGTCAATGACGGGGTACGGAGTGGCGGCGTCCATCTCGGTGGAGTTCGCGCCCTTTAGCCCGACGACGTTGCGCGCTATCTCAATGACCATCACCTGCAAGCCGAGGCACAGGCCCAGGTATGGCACGTCGTGGTCGCGGGCATAAGTGGCGGTCTGTATCATGCCCTCGACGCCGCGCTGTCCGAATCCGCCCGGAACGACTATGCCCACAGCCGTTCCGAGAAGCGCGTCCGGGCCTTCTTCCTCTATCTGCTCGGAGTTGATCCACTGGACGTCGACGTCCAGGCCGAAGTGCAGGCCGGCGTGAAGCAGCGCTTCCTTGACCGAGATATACGAGTCGCGCAGGTCAACGTACTTGCCAACGATGGCGATTGGGAGCTCGGGCTTGGGTTCGTGGATAGCGCTGACCATCTTGCGCCAGTCCACCATGTCCTGTTCTGCGCTTCTCAGTTCCAGCCTGTCCAGAATCAGGTCGCACAGGCCCTCGTCCTGGAGTATCAGGGGGACTTCGTAGATGCTGGACACGGTGGGCAGGGTAACGACCGCCTCGCCCGGGACGTCGCAGTGGATGGAGATCTTCTTCTTGATGTCTTCGTCCACCTCGTGGTCGGAGCGGCAGACAATGGCGTCGGGCTGGATGCCGATGCCGCGCAGTTCGCGGACGCTGTGCTGGGTGGGCTTGGTCTTGAGTTCGCCGGCCGAGGATATGTAGGGCAGGAAGGTCAGATGGACGTAGAACACGTTGTCGCGCCCGACCTCGTTTCGCATCTGGCGGATGGCTTCTAGGAAGGGCAGGCCCTCGATGTCGCCGACGGTGCCTCCGACCTCGACGACTATGACGTCAGCCTGGGACGTCTGGGCGAGCATTTGTATGCGCCGCTTGATGGCATCGGTGACGTGCGGCACGGCCTGGATGGTGCCGCCCAGGAACTCGCCGCGCCTCTCTTTGGATATGACTTCGCTGTATATCTGGCCCGCGGTGATGTTGGAGAGATTCGTCAGGTTCACGTCAACGAAGCGCTCGTAGTGGCCGAGGTCGAGGTCGGTCTCGGAGCCGTCCTGGGTGACGAACACCTCGCCGTGCTGGTAGGGGGACATGGTGCCAGGGTCAACGTTGAGGTACGGGTCGAGTTTCATCAGCGAAACGGAGACGCCGCGACTCTTGAGGATGCGCCCAATCGAAGCGACGCTGACCCCCTTGCCGATAGAGCTTACCACTCCGCCCGTGACGAAAATTATCTTGGTCATTTGGGCAAAGTATAGGTTTGGCCCCGTTTCGCTGTCAATCAGAAAAGAAGGCGCAATGCTCCGAGATAGACGGACGGCGCGGATGCGAGGTCATTTCCGTTTCAGCGCCATGAACACGGCTGGCAGTATCGCTATCAGGGCGACGGCCATGGCTATGAGGAAGAAGTCGTTGAAGACGGAGAGGCCGGCGTCGGTGAGAGCGATCTCGAATTCGCGGACGCGCGCCTGGGTTTGTTCGGCGGTTTCGCCGGGCAGGGCAAGCGGCAGTTCCAGACCGACTACCAATTGCTGGAAGCGTCCGGTTCCCCAGGCGGTGAGGGCGGCGAGTCCGAAGGTCATGCCGACGACGCGCATAGCGGTCACCACTGCGGAGGCCGCGCCGCGCAGTTCGACCGGCGCTGAGTTGACGGCGGCCAGCGCTATGGGCGCTATCAGCAGGCCGAAGCCAAGCCCGGCTATGGCCAGGTGGAGCGTCATGGCGGGATCGGCTATGTTCGTTCCCCACGAACTCATCAGGCCGAAGCCGACGGCTATGAGCGCCAGCCCGACGGTCGTCGGCACGCGGACGTCCATGCGCTGGCAGGCGAGACCCCCGAGCGCGGCTCCAATGGGTATGGCTACGGTCATTCGCATGAGCATCAGGCCGCCATCAAGGGCGGATTTCGCCAGGACGGTGTTCGCCATCAGGGGGATCGTAACCATGCCGATGATGAGCGCGCCGCCGATCAGCAGGTGGGTCGCGTTGGCGGCGCGGAAGGCGCGGGACGCGAACATCGCCAGGGGCAGCAGTGGAGAGTCGGTCTTTCGCTGTCGAACCAGGAACAGGGCGAACGCAATGGCAGCCGACAGGGCATAGACGGCGAACAGGGTGTCCGGCGCGTCCACCCTGGCGAGTGCGAGCGTCATTGCGCACAGGGACGCGGCAAGCAGCGCACCGCCGATCCAGTCTATTCGCGTCGGATACCTGGCACTGGGGCGGACGAGCGCGAGCAGGGGGACGAGTACCAGAACGCCGAGCGGTATGTTCATCCAGAAGACCCAGGGCCAGCCGAGCGTATCGCCTATGACGCCGCCCCAGAGCGGCCCTATGACCGCGCCCGCCTCAGAGGAAGCGCCAACCAGTCCGAGCGGGACGCCGCGCCGGTCAGGCGGGAAGAGGTCCGCGACTATGGCGATGGATATAGGCAGCAGCGCGCCCGCTCCAACAGCCTGTACAACGCGGGCAACGACGAACCAGTTCAGGCTTGTCGTGAGCGCGGCGGCGACAGAGCCGGCCATGAACAGCAGCATGGAGGCGACGTAGAGCGCGCGATGTCCCCAGGCGTCGGATAGGCGGCCTATCAGGGGCATAGCGGCGACGTAGCCGAGCAGGTAGCCGGTGATAGTCCATGAGGCGCGGTCGAGTTCGTTGACCTGCACGTTCAGGTCCAGGAGTATCTGCGGGAGGACGGTTACTATGACGGTCTGGTCGTCCGCCGCGATGAATATGCCCGCCAGTACGGGAATCAGCGCGAGATAGGCGGAGCGGGGCCTGTCGGCGGGGGCGGACAAGGTTCAGCCGCCGTCGGGGGCGGTGATGGTGATGGGTTCGTTGAAGCGCGAGAGGGTGATGGTACGAATCACGCCGTCGGGTTCGGTTGCGGTTACCCGCCCCTTGATCACCGCCTTCTTCAAGTAGAGTGTATCCTTGTCAAGAGTGAGTTCCACGCGGACCGTCCCACTCTGGGCCGCGCCAATGAGTGGACGCAAGGCCAGCGCGTCAAGGTCGCCTTCTATCCTGAATTCGTTTCCTTCCTCGGAAGTGAGGGTCGGAGCGCTCATGTCGGTCATCATCGCGCCTATGCCGCGCTGCGGGTCGAAGAAACCGAGCGGGCTGACCTCGGCGGCCACTTTCTCCCATTCGCCGGAGAGGGGGTTGGTCATATAGCTGTCGTCGCCGATGGTGATGAGGCTGGCGCGAATGGCGAATCTGCCCCCGAACCTGCCGGAGAAGTCTATGGATACGCTGTCGGGGCTGACCACATCGCCCTCAGCCTCGGTGATGTCCAGAGTGTCGCTGAAGGGAGTGCTGCCCTCGTCGTTGTGTTCGAGCCTGAAGCGGAAAGTATCGAGTTGGGAAGTGGCTTCGCCCGAACGCCTGAGAAGGTCCTGGACGTTTATGGGCGTGGGTGTCGGGACAGCTGTGGCAGTCGGTTCAGGTGGGGAAGGCGGGCTTTGGGAGCAGGCGGATATGGCGAACAGGATTGACAGCGCCACTGACAGGAACAGAAGCAGCGATTTGCGAGAGTCTTGTTCTACCCTGTTCATTCCCCTGATATGTCAGGCATAAAACCTGGTCACCCTCACCTAATCAAGGGAGAGAGGATTTTCGAGAAAGGCTAGGCGCGCGGGTAACGGTTAGGGTCCGGGGCGAAGATCGAGTCTTCGGGAAGATTGGGCATCTGCCGTCCACGTCGCGTGAACTTCGGAAGTACGCGGCCCGTCACCATGCCAAGCGCCGCCGCGCCCACTACGGCTATCGGCGCGCCCTTGAGTATCTGCCGTCGTGTGAATCCCTTTTTCAACTCTGTGTTTTCGCTCATTCCTGGAACACTCTTCCCATATCTTGCTGTTCGGTTCTTCGGACGCGGGTATTATAGACCGATTGGGGAGAGTTCAACAAGGCTGGCTCCGGCGCTCGGAGGACGCGGTATGCCCGGGATGACGGCGGCGCCCCTGAATATCCATGCCCGCGGCAGTCATGCGACCTGATAGACTGGCCCATCGAAGATTTGCGATTCGCAGAATCCAACACTCACCATAGGTCGTCAATGACATCCGCGTCTCTATCTGAAGGAATCGAAAAGACGCCGCCGCGCGGTTGGGCGGCGCTGCTTCTGCATCACCTCCAGATCAGCAGCCTGAGATTGTCTTCGTTCCTGCTGGGGATATTCCTGCCGTTCATAACCAAAGACTTGGAACTGACCCCTCTGCAAGTGGGGCTGCTGCAAGGCGTGTGGTGGGTGACGGCGGCCGTGGCGGTTCTGCCTTTCGGGATATGGCTGTCGCGCTTCCGTCCGATCCCGATGAATCTGGCATCCCTGCTGCTGGTTACGCCCTTCCTGTTCGCCCAGGGCCTGGCGTTCAACTTCCTGAGCCTGTTTCTGGCGCGATTCTTCGCCGCGCTGTTCCACATGATAGGGCTGGCGGCGCGTCCGATGCTCTTCCAGCAATGGGCGGCGCGACGACAGTACACGCTCATCAACGCGGTCGGACTGTCGCAGCACAGCCTTCTGTTGGCGGTCGCAATCAGTACGGGCGCGCTGCTGATAACCGCGCTCGGAAGCTGGCGTCTGGCTTATTTCGTACAGGGAGCGTTTCTACTGGCGCAGATGGTCGCGTGGCTGGTGGTGGCGCGCGAAAGCCGCGCTCCGGCGCGGGAATTGAATCAGGCGCTCGACTCTGCTCGGCAGACGCCGCTGTCCTCGCTGAAGACGTACCCGCAGGGCTGGCTGGTCGGGGCGGTGATGTTCTCGCTGTCGGCTACCTGGACAGCCATCGTAACCTTCCTGCCCACGCTGATGGTCGAAGACAGAGGCATACCCATAGGCGTGGGCGGCCCACTGCTGGGCTTCCTGTACTACGGCCTGATACCGGGCGCTTTGCTCGGAAGCTACGTCAACCGCAAGGCGACCAATCGCAGGCTGCTGCTAACGATACCCGCGTCGCTGAACGTTCTGCTCGCGCTTGGGATAGCGCTGACGCACGGCGTCGCGCCCCTCGCGGTTCTTATAGCGGGAATGGGGCTGGTGTGGGTGGCGGTGCCAGCGCTGGAGATGCTGCCGTTCGAGTTCGAGGGCATAACCCCGCGCGAGGTGGCTACGATAAGCGCGCTGGTGGTTACGCTCTCCGCGCTCGGCTTCGCGGCGGGGCCGATGATAACGGGGACGGTGGCGCAGGTCACGGGGTCGGTGGAGACGGGGCTTGTGGCGATGTCGCTCGTGAGCGCGGTGGGAGTTGGAGCGGGTCTGGCGTACCCGGGGTGGCTGAGAGATAGCTGAGCGGCATACCGACAAGCCCAACAATCTCCACACTCTCTACTGAGGTCAATGCCCTTGTGGTATGATGTCGTACACCTATGAAAACCCTGAGAGTACAGTTGGCGATTGATGGTCGTCCGATACTTGACCAGCCTACTCGGATGGCTATTAGAAATGTTGAAGCGATTAAGGGGTTGCCTCTCGACAGGGCGGAACAGGCGTGGGGCGGCACTGTTTCCAGCCAGATAGTGTTCCAGGCTCAGGTTGGAGATTCGGCTGTCTTCATCACCGAGGACTGGGGCGTGACCATCCGTAGCCGCAGGCTCGTGGATTGTGTAGGCGGGTTGTGTACCATGCTGAGCACTCTGGGACAAGAATTCGACAGTCCCATTATGGTTGAGTTATCCGATACGGACGATCCGGACGTCAATCCGCTGTATGACGCCCTTGACAGGGAACAGCGCGTTCAACGCTACTGGGGATATGGAAAAGCGTTTCTAACCGTGTCGGGATGGATTGCGGCGATTGCCAGTTTAATCCTGTTCTTCATGTAGATACTTTGAGGAGGTCCGCGAAATATGGCTATCGCCGCCAAGAGGCCCATTAAGGATCAGGTACTCCAGATAGCTGAGGAGATGGGCTATGAGGCCATGAAAGAGCCGGCTCCGCCCCGATTCCGCATTTTCGGCTGGTTCAGAGAGCGCCCCTTCAGACCTGACATTGTGGTGAAGCGCGACGGCAGGTCCGCGATTGTGGTCGTCAGGTCTCATCCCATTATACTGTACGATATATTCCTCACCGACCAGTTACGCCGGAAAGAGGGAGCCGAAGCAGTGGTCTGCGTCTCGGATTCCGCGTTCGGTAGAGTCAGGGGAAGTTCCTTCGAATACGCCGAAGAGTTAGGCGTCCACCTATGCCGACTGTCTGAATTTGGCGACGCGCTGGAAGAGCTACTGGATTAACCTTACTACGGAAATTTCAGCGTCAGCCTAGAACCGCCCGCGAAGCCTCGGATCCAGAACGTCCCGCAGACCGTCGCCGACGAAGTTGAAGGATAGCACCAGTAGGAAGATGGAGATGCCGGGCGCGAATGAGAGCCAGGGAGCGCTGTTCAGGTTGCGGAAGGCGAGGTTGAGCATACTGCCCCAGGTGGCGGTGGGCGGCTCTACGCCTACGCCCAGGAAGCTGAGACCGGCCTCTCCGAGGATAGCGAATCCCATGCCCAGCGTGGCCTGCACTATGACGGGCTGGATGGAGTTGGGCGTCATGTGCAGGAACAGCAGGCGCCGGGTGGGCGCGCCTATCATCTTCGCCGCCATGAAGTACTCGCGCTCCTTGACCGACAGCGCCTGGCTCCTGACCAGACGCGCCTGCGTGGTGAAGAGGTTTATGCCGATGGCGATGCTGACGGTCAAGACGCCTCCACCCATGACGAGCAGCAGCAGCATGGCGAACAGCAGGCCGGGTATGGCTATCATCGAGTCCACGAAGCGCATGATGGCGTGGTCGGTCCACCCTCCCGCGTAGGCCGAGATTATTCCCAACGGGACGCCTATCAGGATAGCGATGCAGACCGAGAGCAGTCCCACGATGAGGGACACGCGCGCACCGTAGAACAGGCGGGTGAGCTGGTCGCGGCCTACGTGGTCGAGTCCGAGCGGGTTTTCGAGCGTGGGGGGAGCGAGCGCGTTGATGGGGTCAATCTTGTACGGATCGGAGGGGGATATCAGGCCTGCGAATACGGCGACGAACAGGATGAGGCCGATGTAGGACAGGCCAATGACGGACAGCCTGTGCTGAACCAACTGGCGCAGCGTGTCGGTCGGCAGGAAGTCGCCGAGACGGGCAAGCAGCCTTGAACGGGTTGCGGCGGTCTGTTCGGTCTCGTTCATCAGCCGTACCTTATCCTGGGGTCAAGGTAGGCGTAGGTGATGTCCGTGATGAGGTTCGCCACGATGATGGCGATGGCGGACACCATGACGATTACCTGTATGACCGGGTAGTCGGAGCGCTGGAGCGCGAACACCGCGAGCCTGCCTACGCCGGGCCAGCTGAACATCGTCTCGATGATGACCGAGCCGCCGATTATGTTGCCCAGCCGCAGGCCGAGGATGGTGACGACCGGAAGCATGGAGTTTCTGAGAGCGTGCAGCCATATCACGCGACGCTCGAACAGGCCCTTGGCGCGAGCGGTCCTGATATAGTCTTCGCCCATCACTTCAAGCAGCGAGGAGCGCGTCTGGCGCATGATGGTGGCCGCGCCGTTCAGTCCGAGCGCGAGCGCGGGCAGGACCATGTGCCTGACGCCCTCAACCGGGTCAACCCAGATGAGGGTAGAGCCGAACACGGGCAGCAGGTTCCAGGCGACGCTGAACAGCAGTATGAGCATGAGCGCGAACCAGAAGTCGGGTATCGCTATGCCGAACATCGCGCCGGAGGTGGCTATCATGTCCAGTATGGAGTTGCGCTTGAGCGCGGCTATCACTCCGGCGGCGACGCCCAGAACCAGCGAGATGAGGAACGCGGCGGCAGCGAGCTGGAGGGTGTGCGGCAGGCGGGTGGCGAGTTCGCGCGCGACGGGGCGCTTGTTCTGGAAGGACTTGCCCCAGTCGCCCGTTACGAAGTCGCCCAGCCAGCTCAGGTACTGGATGGGAAGCGGCCTGTCGAGCCCAAGGTCGCGCAGCATGATCTCGCGCATTTCGGGTGTGATGGCCTCGCTGTCCTCGCCCAGCGTCGCGTAGATAGGGTCGTTGGGCAGGACGCGAACCAGCGCGAAGATGACCAGGCTGATTATCAGCAGCGCGGGTATCATCTGGATGATGCGGTTGACGATGTATCCGGTCATTGGGAGTTGTCAGTGGTTAGGTTTTGGGCTTCCAATCTCTGGCAGAGATAGGGCCGCTCAGGTTCGAGCGGCCTCTTTCACCCTCACCCTAGCCCTCTCCCATCGAGGGAGAGGGAACTTTGGGCGAGGCGGATTATCTTTCGAGCCAGACGTCGTGTATCTTCAGGGACGCGTCGGAGGGGTACTTCACCCACTTGGGATCGGGGTGCTCGGCCCACATGACCGAGGACTGCATGAAGTGGTAGGACGGGTTGGCGGCGGTTCGGACTCCGCCGAGCGCTGCTTCCATGTAGATGCGCTGCGCTTCCTGGTAGAGTCGGTTCTGTTCGGAGGCGTCGAAGGTACGGGCGGCCTGCTTGACGAGGCCGTCAATCTCCATCTGTTCGTCGCTGGTTCCCCAGCCGCCGTTGTTCCAGTAGCCGCCGTAGCCGAGGTATGAGTTGAACGTGCCGGACGGGTGCGGGCGCAAGCCGAATCCTCTCAGCGAGAAGCTGGCCTCCTTGGTCACGAACGTTCGCTTGGCCTCGTCTCCGCCGCCGATGTCCATTTCTACCTTGAAGCCGACAGCTTCATAGTACGCCTTGGAGAGTTCGGCGCGCGCGATGTTTCCGGCGCTGGAGGTCGTCGTTATCGTAATAGGGCGTTCGGGCAGGTCGTGGCAGCCGAGTTCCTTCTGCTCTGCGGCGCAGGCGTAGGCGGCCATGGTACTGATCGGAAGCTCGACGCCCATGTCGCTGGCGTAGTCTTCGAGCAGAGCGCGGGCGCGGTCTGGGTCGTATGGATACGGGAATTCATCCTCGGAGACGGAGAAGCTGGCGGCGTGGTTGGGCGGAACGAGGGAGCCGAGGTAAACGAGGCCCTCGCCGCCGGTCATCGCCTGGTTCCAGGCGTGGCGGTCCATGGCCATCTGCGCGGCCTGGCGAACCCTTATATCGTCGAAGGGCGCGCGGGAGGCGTTGAAGTGGTCCATCCGAGGGCCGGCGAACCCCTTGAATTCCTGTATGTCGGATATGCTTCTGACCGACTTGATAGCGTCCAGCGCGGAGTGCGCTATGCCAGCGGCGTCAATCTCGCCGGACTGCAAGGCCGCCGCGCGAACCTGGTCGTCGGGTATAACCACCCAGCGCCAGCCGTCCAGATAGGGCATTCCTTCGCGGTGGTAGTCCTCGAACTTCACGTAGTCAATGTGGCTGCCGGAAACCCACTCCTTGACCATGAACGGGCCTGTGGAGACCGAGCCTTCGCTCTCCATGCCGTCCTGTCCCAGTTTCTCGAAAGCGGTGGGAGAGAAGGGCATACCCGCTGTCATGCCCAGGTTGGTGATGATGGGCGCGAACACCTCTTCGGTGGTTATGGCGACAGTGAGGTTGTCTATGACCTCGACCGCGCTGATGGACTTGACCGCGCTGCGGGTAACGACCGGATTATCGGGGTTCAGCACGAATTCCAGGCTGGTCTTGACGGAGGCGGCGTCAACGCTCGTGCCGTCGTGGAAGAGCAGGCCGGGCTTCAGGTTGAACGTTATCGTCTTCTGGTCGTCGCTCATGGAGAAGGACTCGGCGAGCGACTTGTCCGGCACCCACTCGGAGTCTGGGCCGTAGGCGGTGAGCGGGTCGCCGACGGTCATGCACCAAGCCGCGCACGCGCCGCCGCTGTACGTGAGATGGAAGATATGCTCGACGTTGGGGCCCTGTCCGTACTGCAATACGCCGCCGTACTTGTCCATGGACATTTCGGCCGGAGCCGCTGTTGGTGCCGGCGCGGGCATGGCGGTCGGAGCCGGCGCCGGAGCGGGCGGAGTGGTGGGCGCCGGCGCGGGAGCGGCCGGGGCCGCTGTCGGAGCGGGAGCGGGTTCCGGCTCGTCCGCCGAACATCCAAACGCCAACAGCGCGAACAGCGCCGAAATGCCAATGATGATGCCTAGTGTCTTTGCGCGACTCATACGTACCCCCTTAAGTGTATGTCTATCTGTCTTTTGTCGCCGCATTATACACGTGAAGACCAACCAGTAAGAAGGCAAGGCAAGGATAGCCGACGACCGGTTGTGGTATGCTGGAGGCCGAAATCAGCGCATGGAGCGATTTTGAGAGCATGGAATTCGGCGAGAAGACGGAAGTAATCGAGCGCGAGCCCGAAACTCGCGCCAAGGGTGTATGGCGCGAATGGATCGTCGCCGCGACCGCTCTTGCGGCTCTCGTCGCCGACCAGGCGACCAAGTTCCTGGTGCGCGAGAATATGGCAATCGGTGAGTCCTGGCCCGCTGAAGGGTTCTTCCGGCTGACGCACGGCACGAATACCGGCTCGGCTTTCGGGCTGTTCCAGGACCAAACTACTATTCTTACCATAGCCTCTGTCTTCGCCATAGGCTTCATCGTCTATTTCTACCGTTCCCACAGCGACCGTTCCTGGATTACGAAATTTACCGTCGGCCTTCTTCTCGGAGGCGCGGTCGGCAATCTGATAGACAGGCTGGTAGCGGGAAAGGTCACCGACTTCATAGATGTAGGCCCCTGGCCCATCTTCAACCTGGCAGACTCGTCCATAACGGTGGGAATCACGCTGCTGATAGCAAGCCTCGTACTGACCGGCGGCAAGCCGGAAGAGTCGTCAGCGCCGGAGGAGGTCGAGTCCTCGGGCTCGGATGAAAGGTGAGCGGCGTCCGGGTCTTTATATGCGAGAGCACCGGTGAACGTCTGGACAGGTTCCTAGCCGACCGTTGCGCGGACCTGTCCCGCTCCAGGATCAAGCGGCTGATAGCGGACGGCGAGGTCGCCGTTGACGGGCGAGGGCAGAACGCGGGCTTCAGGCTCAGGGCTGGGCAGACGGTCGTCATCAGCGTTCCCGAACCCAAGCCGACACATATGATTCCGCAGCGGATACCGCTGGACGTGATCCACCAAGACGAAGACCTTCTCATAGTGGACAAGCCCGCCGGTATGCCTGTGCATCCGGGTGTCGGCCACCCCGATTCCACGCTGGTAAACGCGGTTCTGGGTCTGAACCCAGCCATAGGCGAGGTGGGCGGCGCGATGCGCCCCGGACTCGTTCACAGGCTGGACATGGACACTTCCGGCCTCATCGCGATAGCCAAGACGGACCGCGCTCACGCATCTCTGACAGGCCAGTTGCGAGACAGGACGGTCAATAAGGGCTACCTGGCTCTCGTGGTCGGTACGCTGAATCCGGTGGAAGCCGTTATTGACGCGCCGATAGGCCGCGACCTGAATGACCGCAAGAAGATGGCGATAGTCGAGGAGGGGCGCCCATCGTCCACCCGATACAAGGCCCTTGCCAACTATCGGGGCTGCACCTACGCGGACGTAAGGCCCAAGACGGGCAGAACTCACCAGATAAGAGTGCATTTCGCCTCCTTAGGCCACCCAGTCGTCGGGGACGCGCTGTACGGACGAGCGGACTCCCGAATCGGCAGGCACTTCCTGCACGCCGCCTACCTCGAGTTCGACCACCCGGCCAGCGGAGAGAGGGTGCGGTTCCACGCTCCTCTTCCCAACGACCTCCAATGTCTGCTCGATGAATTGTCGGCCTGACTTGAATTCCAAAATCATCAGCGCGAGGGTTGAAACAGCAGGCCGCAACCTCTCATAATTCAAATTGCATCCTCTTATCAATCAAGGAGAATTTCGCAATGCCCGCCGACACCAACCGCAGGATAGTAATGGCGTCCAGACCAACGGCCTACCCCGAACCCCGTCACTTCAGGCTGGAAGAAGTCCCGACTCCCAAGCCCGCCGAGGGCGAGGCGCTGGTGGAGGTCGAGTGGCTGTCGCTCGATCCCTATATGCGCGGACGGATGCGCGAAGGACCGTCCTACGCCACGCCCGTCCAAGAGGGAGAGGTGATGACGGGCGGAGTCGTGGGCCGCGTCGTGGAGTCGCGCGCGCCTGATCTGGCCGTCGGGGATATAGTGGACGGCTCGCTCGGCTGGCAGGAGTACGCGGTCGCGCGTCCCAGCCAGTTGAGGAAGGTTGACCCCAGCCTCGCGCCCATCTCCACGGCGGTCGGCGTACTGGGTATGCCGGGCATGACGGCCTACTTCGGCCTGCTGGATGTCGGCCAGCCGGAGGTCGGCGATACGCTCGTCGTATCCGCCGCGTCGGGCGCGGTGGGCCAGGTGGTCGGGCAGATAGGCAAGATAATGGGCTGCCGCGTGGTCGGCACGGCAGGCAGCGATGACAAGGTTGACTTCATCGTAAACGAATTGGGCTTCGACGCCGGAATCAACTATAAGACGCAGGATGTACCGACCGCCCTCGCAGAAGCGTGTCCCGACGGAATTGATGTCTATTTCGACAACGTGGGCGGCCCGGTGACCGACGCGGTACTTCAGTTAATCAACGTACACGCCCGCATCTCGGTCTGCGGCCAGATCTCGCAGTACAACCTGCCCGAATCCGAACTCGCTCCTCGCCAAATGGGCATCCTCATACAGAAGCAGGCCAGGATGGAGGGCTTCCTCGTCTTCAACTTCGCCCATAAGCACGAGCGCGCCCGCCAGCGAATGGCGGAGTGGATACGCAGCGGCCAGCTAAAGTACAGGGAGGATGTGGTGGAGGGGTTGGAGAACGCGCCGCGGGCGTTCATTGGGATGATGAGCGGCGAGAATTTTGGGAAGTTGCTGGTTCGCGTAAGGGGATACTAGCCAGACTCCGGACGATTGTCTTCCCTTTCGTCGGACATCGCCCCGATGAACCGGGATACCGGGATTTCCACATCGTCGAAGGCGGCGGGCGACACCATCTCGCCCGGGGAGTACACGCGGGAGTTTGTGTATTCGCCGTCCACCGGATCCCGATAAGTTTCTACGACGCGGGTGGGTATGTTGGCTATCCAGACTTCGGGGACGCCGAAGTGCGCGTAGAGCGCGAGTTTTCTATTGCGGTCAGAGGCCAGCGTTGAGTCGGAGACCTCTATCAGCAGCAGGATGTCTTCAGGCGCGGGCGACCGGCTTGCGTATAGGTCGTCGCGCCATTTCAGCAGAGCTAGGTCCGGCTCAGGGCGGTTATTCTCGTCAAGCCGCACATGGCCCTGGACCCTTAGTACAGCTCGGCCCTCGATGAACAGTGGAGCGAGAAGACGGTTGCCTGCGGCTGTCCTAGCTTCATGCGGATTTCCGATTGGGGACATCTCTATCACATCTCCGTCTATCAGTTCGACACGCTCACCCTCCGCGATGATTCCCACCTCGGCCATCTTCATGTATTCGTCCACAGTGAAGCGATATCGAGTGGGAAACCAAGTGTCGGGCAAGGCGGCGATCATGTCTTCCGTGAAGCATTGCGGGTGGGAATCCGGAGACAGGGGTAGAATCTCCCCCCCTATCAATTCGATATGGCGGCATTTCGAGAATATGCCTACCTGAAACAGGGCCTCAAACTCGGTCACGTTGAAGAGGCGTAGTCTTGGCGCATACGCTTCTACGCTCTCCGCTTTCGGTGCGCCGGTTAGCGTTGCCATTGTTCCCTCCCTATGCGTCAGAGGCGTCCCTGACAGACGCCCCTGACAACTAAGTTCTGTGGCCTGGGCGGCCTAGCCGCCGTTGTGATCGGCTATGGCCTTGACGACGGCCGCCGGGTTCATGGGGAGTTCCCTCATGCGGATTCCGGTGGCGTCGTAGATGGCGTTGGAGAGCGCGGCCAGCGGCGGGACTATCGGCACCTCGCCCACGCCTCGGACGCCGTAGGGGTGGTTGGGGTTGGGGACCTCGACGACCACGGTGTCTATCATCGGGAGGTCGAGCGAGGTGGGCATACGGTAGTCCAGCAGGCTGGAGTTCATCATCTGGCCTTCGTCGCTCATGTAGTATTCCTCGTTGAGCGCCCAGCCTATGCCCTGCACGACGCCGCCCTGTATCTGGCCCTCGACGTAGCTCGGGTGTATGGACGTGCCGCTGTCCTGCGAGGCGGTGTACCTGAGAATCTCGATCTTGCCCGTTTCGGGGTCAACTTCGATGTCAACGACGTGGGTGGCGAACGCGCTGCCCGCTCCGCCCGGGTCCATGTTCGCGCTGCCGACTATGGGGCCGCCGGTCTCGGCGGCGCGACCGGCGAGGTCGGCGAAGCTCATGCTGAGTTCGGGGTCGGACTTGTGCCTGAACACGCCGTCCTCGAGATCTACCTGGGAGGCGTCGGTCTCCCAGAGCAGCGCGGCGCGCTCTATCATCTGGCGCTTTACGTCCTGGGCGGCTTCGTAGCTGGCCCAGCCGGTCTTGAAGGCCGCGCCGGAGCCGCCGGTCATGGAGGTGTAGCCGATCTGCTCGGTGTCGCCCACCTGCGGGTTCACGTCCTCGACGGGTATGCCGAGCACTTCGGCGAACTGCTGCGCCGCCGCCGGGCGCGTGCCGCCGATGTCCATCGAGCCGATGGTGAGGCTGACGGTGCCGTCGTAGTTGAGGTTGGCGGTGGCGCAGGCGGGGCCTGTGCCGTTTATCCAGAAGCCGGAGGCCACGCCCCTGCCGCGCCACTTGCCGTCGAGCGGCTGGGCGTAGTGGTCGTGATCCTTGGCGGCCTGCGCGGTCTCTATCGCGCCGATGGGCGGGTTGATGATGCCAGTGGCGCGTCGGGTTCCCTCTTTGGCGCCGTTGAGAATCCTGAAGTCTATGGGATCCATGCCGAGCTTTTCGCAGAACTCGTCAATGATGGTCTCGGCGGCGAACGAGCCTATCGGAGCGCCCGGAGCGCGATAGGCGGTCGTCTTGGGCTTGTTGTCCACCACGTCGTAGGCGTCTATGCGGATGTTCTCGATGTCGTAGGGCGAGAAGATGCAGTTGGCCGCCGCGCCGACGGGTGAGCCGGGATACGCGCCCGCCTCGAAGCGAAGGTCGGCGTAGGCGGCGGTCATCCTGCCGTCGTTGGTGACGCCCATCTTGACGTTCATGTAGGAGCCGGAGGTCGGCCCGGACGCCTCCATGACCTCGGTCCTGGTCATGGTGACCTTGACTGGCGCGCCGGCCTTCTTGGAGAGCGCGACCGCGATGGGTTCGAGGTATATGGTCGTCTTACCGCCGAATCCGCCGCCAATCTCCATAGGCACGACCTTGATGGAGGAGAAAGGCACGCCGACGACTCCAGCCGTGAGGTCGCGTATCTGGAAGTGGCCCTGTGAGCTTCCCCAGACGGTGATGCGGTCCTGCGGAGTCCACCAGGCGGTGGCGGAGTGCGGCTCGATGTAGCCCTGGTGGACGGTCTTGGTGCGGAACTCGCGCTCTATCACGATGTCCGCGTCCTCGAAGCCTTTGTCAATGTCGCCAATCTCCAGGCGGGAGTGGCTGGCGACGTTGTTCTCGAACTCAGGGTGGAGCAGGGGCGCGCCGTCGGCCATGGCCTCTTCGACGGTGGTGACGATGGGCAGGACCTCATAGTCAACCTCGATGAGATCGAGCGCTTCCTCCGCCTCGTGCGGGCTGTCCGCGGCGACGGCGGCGACCGGGTGGCCTCTGAAGAGTACCTTGTCGCGGGCGAGTATCTTGGCGCTGACGTGCAGCATATTCTGGGGCGGGCCTCCGGCGGCGCCGACGACGGGCTTGTTTTCATATTCCGGGAAGTCCGCGGAAGTAAGCACGGCCCTGACGCCGGGCGCGGCCTCGGCCGCCGAGGTGTCAACGGACTTGATTATCGCGTGGGCATGAGGACTTCGCAGCACTTTGGAGTGGAGCATTCCGGGCAGGTTCACGTCCGCGCCATACGCCGCCTTGCCGGTCACCTTGTCGTAACCGTCGTGGCGGATTGGTCGTGTTCCTACGGTCTTATACGTTCCGGGTTCTGCAACTGTGGTCATAGGGTCGAGAGCCTCCTGAGAAAAGTCGTTTTTCGGTTACGGTTGGAATTCGTCGGTATTGTATCACAGGCCCATTGGCAAGACTATCGGTTGGGCGGGAATGGCGTAATCATAAATGTTCCTTTATATCGTACTGGTGAGGTTTCAAGTGAGTTTCCAAGTGGGACAAGTGGCGGTTCACGTGGAAAGTGACCTGTTATCACCTGTTGTTAGCTGCGGATAGAAAAATTTTCGGTCGGCTGAGTGGTTGTTGATAAGCTGTCGTTTATGTATTCTCTGTCTGTTTGGATGAGTGTATTGTAGCGCAGAACGGATGTATGGGGGAAGGGGAGTTTGGATGGGTAGGTATTTCACCCTCACCCCAGCCCTCTCCCTAAGGGAGAGGGGGAATTGCCCTGTTGACGGGCGTGTTTCCATGAAAATGAAAATACCCTGGGGTGATTGGGGCTGGGTGAAGGAAACGGTTCGCGCCTATGGTAAGGTGGAAGGCAAACCCAATCCAAAGGGGACAATGACATGGTGAGCGATAGAATCACCAAGGACAGAGAGAAAGCGCAGGCGGCCTCGGAAGCCGCCGCCCAGAGACGGACCGCTATCACTCAACCCCCGGCCTCCCAGATTCCTCATAAGCCCAAAGTCGTTTCCCATCACAGCGGATACGCGCCCGGCGTTGATCCGAAGAACCTGAAAGACATCCTCTACGAGGAAGACATCGAACGCTACCGCAGGACCAGCGCGCGGTGATTGTTCCTGACCTCAATCTTCTGATATACGCCTATCACGCCGAAGACCCAAACCATGAAGCCGCCGAATTCTTCAGGCCGCGGGCGCTGGGGCGGGTCTCGCGCCGGACGCTCACGTAGCCGCCATAGCTATTGAGTATGACGCGGAAGTGCATTCCAACGACTCTGACTTCGCCAAGTTTCCAGGAACGCGCTGGCGCAATCCGCCTGACGTGAGCGAACGCGACGCGCGGAATTAGAAAATCTGCGGGAGTTGGCGGGGTTCGGGTCGGCGCATGAGGGGCAGATGGGGGCTACTTCAGATACAGATACGTCAATAGAGAAGAAATCGTAGCAATCGTGCAGGATACTGATGACAATGCCCAATGATGATGTGATATGATTGGTGTAGGGTACTGGGAAATGGGTACCAATGCAAAATGGCAAAGGAGTAGATATGAACGAGCATAAGCCATTTCTTACAAAATTCTCCCGGCAATCTCATGAGCAAGCTCCTACGCATCAGGTCGGAAGTTCAGGCACTCGTGATACAAAATCGCAACCACGTCCAACTATGATCACGAAAGTGGGAAGAGAAACGACTGACGACAACTAGCCCATTCATATATCATATTGTTTCAATAGCTTATTGAGGAGATAAAGTTGAGTGGCCCTACCAAACCATTCCTGATTAAATTCGCCAAATACATAGTAGAAAACAACAAGAGACCAAATAGAGATAATGCCCAAACCAGAACAAATAAACCACGTCCAACGATACTCACAAATGTAGACCGAGAAACTACTGATGACCGGTGATACAGTCTTACTAGTTACAGCATCATACGACGAAGCAGCTAAATACGTATCTGACTGTCTTGAGCAGATAGGAGTACCTTACTTCCGACTAGACACTGATCGGTTTCCGACAGAAATAAAAGCAACATACGACCCATATTTTGGCCTTGTATTAGAAGATAAAAGAGATTCTATACACAGCAAGCAAATTCGGTCAGTTTGGTATAGAAGAAATGTAGCTCCAATACTTCCTGACTACATTGATAGATATGAATAGGAATTTTGCACCCGGGAATCCAGAGCTTTTTTAGAAGGGGTATTAGGGTCTATCCCAGTCAACCGATGGCTCAGCAACCCAGCTATGATATGGCGTGCAGAACATAAGATATACCAACTGGCAGTTGCAAAGAATATCGGGTTTATTCTACCGCCCACAGTCGTCACTAATGATACCTTGGCTGTGCAAAATTTTGCCCGGAACAGAGATATAATCGCAAAGGCAGTTAGCTCTGGCTATATTGATAGTCCCGATGGGTACAGGGCAATGTTTACAACAGCACTTGCTCCAAGCGATTTAAAAGAATTAGAAGGACTAAATCTCGCACCAGTTATATTTCAAGAAAAAGTAGTGAAATTATCAGACATTAGAGTCACAATTATAGGGGGTGATATATTTGTGGCCGAGATAATGTCACAATCCCACCAATCAAGTCAAATTGACTGGAGAGCAACCGAAGACCCAAACATTGAGCATAGACCACATAAATTACCAAGTGAAATAGAAATTCAATGTCTCGAGCTAGTGAAGAGGCTGGGATTAGAATTCGGAGCAATTGATCTTGCTCTTACAACAAAGGGACAATATAGGTTCTTTGAGATTAACCCAAATGGTGAATGGCTATGGTTGGAAGACCGTCTTGGATTTCCAATCGCGGAGAAAATAGCTCTATGGCTCAGTTAATAAGTAAATGGAAAGAACGAATAATAGATGTTATATGGCCCCGTCTTATAGGTGATCCTGAAGAGCGGCCGAAATGCGATGCCTCAATCTGTGACATTGACACAGAATTTACTGAGGAAATAAAGAAAGTATTGATGGTACGCATGGACCAGGCTGACTCTAGGAATGAAATAATTGATAGAAAACTGCTATCATTGTTCAGGATTACGTCATTACTTGCTACTGTATCTATTGCTATCTTTGTAGGAGCAGCAAACCTGACCGGTATAAATCCTGAAATTCCCAGATGGTTAGCTTTGTGTAGTATACTGACTATCTTATATATATTTCTCCAGATGTTCCGCGCGGTGATTGCAACCTCACAAGGACTTAGGGCATCTGGTTATGAACGTATGGGCAGAAATACCCTAATGCCTAGAGACTCAGATACTCTCAATATCTATAACAAGAGGCAGATACTAAATATCATGCATATAATCGAACAAAATGAATGGGCGACAAATCGGAAAGTAGATTCTATGGAAATAGCCTATACAGCAGTTCGTAATGCAGTGTGGTTTCTACCAGTGCTAATGTTCGTTGCGATACTATTATCCTGTATCCTCATATAGGCATATTATCTGAGGAGGGTTGCCCCTACGGGAAGACGCGCGTTGCGGCTGTCTGAGACGAATAATCAAATGGCCCTGGGATTCGGAGGGGAATGGCTTGACTACCAGCGCGAGCGGAGTACCATGTCCACACTCCCCTGTTGTGAGGAAAGTTGACATGGGTGACTCGCGCTACCGCGTCGGAATAGTTGGGGCAACCTGGATCTCGGTTAGGCGCGTCGAAGATCCGCCGCCGCCTTTTGGCAAGGACATCGGCAACGCTATCTCGATTTCGCACGCCGCTACGCTGGACGCGCTGCCCAATCTGGAACTGGTGGCGGTGTGCGATCTGGTCCCGGAACTCCTGGATGATTTCAAGAAGGCGTGGGCGGACGATCTACCCGACGCGAGTACCTATACCGACTATCGTGAAATGCTGGCGGCTGAGAATCTGGACATCCTGGTTGTGGCGACCTCGGACAACAGGCATACGGACATCGTGGTTGAGGGCGCGGAGGCGGGCGTGAAGGGCATCCTGTGCGAAAAGCCGCTGGCCACCTCGCTTGAGGACGCGGACAGGATGATCCGGGCGTGCGATGAATTAGGCGTCCCGCTTCACGTGAACCATAACCGGCGCTGGAATCCGCTAATGCACCAAGTACGCGATGAGATACGCGCGGGGCTGATTGGGAAGTTGGGTTCGATTGTGGTATCGCACGGCGGGCCGCGCGCTATGTTGTTTCGCAGCGGCACGCACATGATAGACGCTATCTGCTTCTTCGCGGAATCGGAACCGGCGCGGGTCGTCGGAATGCTGGAAGACGGCTTTGACGACTGGGACGAGTACAGGGGCGACGGTGGAAAGCTGCCGGAGAACGACCCCAGCGCGTCCGGCATGATACTGTTCGAGAACGGAGTTCGCGCACTTTACGACGGCTCGAAGGATACTATCCTGTCCTCCGACTTCATGCGGCTTCGCGGGTCGGAGGGCGAAATCAGCTTCAACCTGGACGCGCGCGGTCCAGCGGTCGTCAGGAAGTACGACTCCGACGCGCGGGTTCCGGTCACCCATACGCTGCATCCAGTCCAGTACCAGGCGCAGGGGCTGGCGGCGACCTACGCGGAGTTGATAGAAGCAATCGAGAGCGGCGGCGCGGGTGTCTCCACGGCGGTGGAAGCACGCAAGACGCTCCGGATTATGCTCGGATTTCTCGAGTCTCACCAGCAGGGCAACCGGCTGGTTGACGTACCCTCCTGACTTTCTCAGGGTATTTCGATTATCAACCAATTACGTTCGTGGTGAGCTTGCCGAACCATGAACGGGCGGCCCTTCGACAGGCTCAGGGCGAACGACAGAAGTGGTATCGGGAAATAACCGAAAGACCCTGCCGGCTTTCTGAAGTCGGATTACGGTACAAGACGATTCCTGTTATCATGTCCGCGTGAATCACTGGCATGAACGATGGAGGTTCTATCATGGCGGGAATGACAGGAACTATCAGGCTCAGGCGAGTCAACCACCTTACCTACTGCGTCAAAGACAAGGAGCGCGCAACCCGTTTCTGGGTGGACGTGCTTGGAGTGCAGGAGATACCGAGCCAGGTGGACTCTGACCATATCGTCTGGCTCCAATTGCCGAGCGGCACGATGGTGCATTTGATAGAGGGCGAAGTGGCCCCTTCGGTGCCGTCCCATCATGGGGCCTTCGAGGTGGAGGACATTGAGGAAGCGCAGAAGCATATGCACGCCCACAACGTGGAAACGACGGACATCACGACGCGGCACGACGGTCAGCGCGTGTTCTTCATCGAGGATACGGAGGGCAACCGAATCGAGATATGCACCAAGTCGGGGTTCCCGATACTGGTTTAGGCAGCAACGGCGGAGGAGACACCATGACCGAAGAACGCTGGCCGGACATCCGCGCGAATCCCAGGACTTTCTACAGTTGTCCGCGTCTTGAAGACCTGGATGAACTGGACGCGCAGGTTGCGTTCGTGGGTATGCCGTTCGACCAGGGTACCTTCGGGAGGCCGGGCGCGAGATTCGGCCCCGACGCGGTGCGGGACGCGAGAAGCTATTCCTACGTCGGGTACGGCGGTATGCAGTTCGACCAGGAGGCCGCGGGCTACTTCGACTCCGACCGAGGGACCGAACTTCTGGCGGGCGTGACGATGGCGGACTGCGGCAACATCACGGTCGTCCCGTCGGACGTGCTGGACAACTTCCAAAAGCTGACCAACGTGGTGGAGAAGATCGTGTCGCTGGACTCGTTTCCGGTCGTCGTGGGCGGCGATCACGCCATCACCTTCCCTGTGGTGCGTGGACTCGGAGCGCGCGAGCCGCTGGATATTGTCCACTTCGACGCCCACATGGACTATTCTCACGAGACGCAGGGCGTACTATACACGCACGGCAGCCCGATACGGCGCTGTCGTGAGTTGCCATTCGTCCGCAACATCAGCTCCATCGGCATACGCAAGGAGAGCCGCAAGGTTTACGACGAAGCCATAGCGGACGGCAACCTGGTTATGACGACGCGCAGGTTCAAGGAACTGGGGCCGGAGGCGGCAATGGCCGAAATCCCCTCGTCCGAGAACCTGTACGTGACCATAGACATAGACGTTCTGGATCCCGCTCACGCTCCCGGCACAGGAACGCCCGAGGTCTGGGGCCTGTTCTATGAGGAACTGCGCGACTCTCTTGTGCGCCTCGCTCGGAACCACAAGGTCGTGGCGTTCGACATGGTGGAAGTCGCTCCGCCCTACGATCACGCCGACATTACGTCCATGACCGCCTCCAGGCTCATCATAGATTTTCTGTCGGAGATATTTCCGCCGTCGGATGAATAAGCATCTGGTACAATCAGATCATGCCAGAGATTGCGCGATTCTCCGGAATCATCATACGTATGTATCCAGAAACGGGTGGGCCACACCATCGTCCGCATTTACACGCTTACTATCAAAATGCGGCTGGCGCCTATGCGGTTGATGAAATAGAATTAATTGTGGGTGGGTTGCCGCGCCGTCAACACAGGCTTGTCTTTGCTTGGGCCACCATACATCAGAACGAGTTGATAGCAAATTGGGAACTATTGCAATCTGGGCGACCGACTAACAGGATACAACCACCGATATAAGGAACTGAGTATGCAACATCCAATACACCGTGTGACTTCGTTCGATGCGATTGGCCCCTACACCCTGCGAGTCGAGTTCGACGACCAAACGCGGCAGGATATCGATTTCCGTCCTGTCCTGAGGGGAGAGTTATACGGGCCGCTTCGGGACGAAGCGATTTTCAACCAAGTCTGCATTGACCCGGAGGTTCATACCCTAGTCTGGCCGAATGGGGCGGACTTCGATCCTGCCATCCTGCACGACTGGGAAGAACGTTCCGAAGCGATGATAGAAATGGCGCGTAGTTGGTCTTTAGACCCTAGCCTGACGACGCCTGTTTAGCCACTCGGTTCACACCAAAGGAGAACAAAAGGTGGGATTCGTTTGCGGTGAATTCCCCCCTTTGACTGTCTGCACGTTCCCAACAACTCAGGGACGAACCTTCCTACCTTCAGGGGCTTCCCCCCTCAGGCGGAACTTCTCGTCCAATTTCTGGAGCCTCCGCAGTAGTGCGGGAATCGAACCCGCCGTAATCCACCTTTGGTACATGGCTCCGAAGCCCGGCGCCGATCTTTCAATCCGCCTCACGTCCAGTATTTGGGCTTTCTGGATGCCCCGTGGACGCCCGACTCATCGTCGAGGACACCGACACCTTAGCCCTGCGTAGCAGCTTATTCAGTCACAGAGCCGTTGGCAACGTATATTAGTATGACTCTCAAACAACTCAGTAGTCAAGAACGACTCAGCCAAGCAACTCGCGCCTGATTTCGTCCAGCCGCTCGCGTTCCTCCGGCGTCGCCTCCGGGTATGGTTCGCCTTTCATGCGTATGGAGCCGGTGAACTCCGGCGGGCGCTTCTCCAGGAAGGCGGCGCGGCCCTCGTCGCCGTCCGCGCTGAACTGGGTGAGCAGCGCGTTCATGAGTGTCTGCACGCGCCACGCCTCGGTCACCGGAATATCTCCGAACCGCAGAACCAGTTCCTTCATCATGCGCGTCGCAAGCGGCGGCAGGCCGGCGATGTGCGCCGCGAGTTCCTCGGCGCGCGTCATCAGCTTGTCATGCGGCACGACCTCGTTTATCAGGTTGATTCGCAGCGCCTCTTCAGCGTCGAAAGGCTCGTCCATGAGCAGGATTCGCATTGCGTCGGCGTGGGCTATCTGGCGGGTGAGATAGGTCGCGCCCGGCCCTCCGCCTACCCAACCCTGGCTCAGCAGCGCGAACTTGAACCGGGCGCGCTCGGCGGAGGCGATCCGTATGTCCATAGAAGTCAGCATCAGGTAGAAGCCCGCGCCCGCCGCCCAGCCGTTTATCGCGCCGATGACCGGCTTGTATATCTGCGGGTAGTGGTCCCCAAGCCTGCCGTCCGCTCCGATTCGCGCTCCGTTCACCGTGCCACTCAACGGCCAGAAGACGCCCTCCGCGCGCAGTCGCTCCCGCTCCCCGGGCGTTATGTCGGGCCGTGAGGCGAGGTTATGACCAGCGCAGAAGTGGCGGTCGCCTACGGCGGTCAGGATGGCAACCCTGATGTCGCGGTCGTCCCACACCTCTTTCCATATCTCGGCTATCTCCATGGAGGTCTGCCTGTCCAGGATATTCGCCTTCTGCGGGTTGTTGATCGTGATGTACGCCACCTTGTCTCGCTTCTCGAAATCTACCGGCATATCGTCTCTCCCTGCGTGAATCTTTGATTGTCGGATTCTATGCGCCATTGAAAAGTAGGTCAACGCGGAGAGGCTTGTTGTACAATGACATCAGCGGTTCATCGAACATAGGAAATTACCCTGCGGAGACGGATTGAAGAAGATAACGATCTATACGGACGGCGCGTGTTCCGGCAATCCCGGGCCGGGCGGATATGGCGCTGTCCTCAGATATGGAGGCCGTTCCAAGGAACTAAGCGGCGGCTTCCGCAGGACGACCAACAATCGCATGGAGCTCCTCGCGGTTATCAAGGGCCTGGAGATACTGAAGCGTCCCTGCCGGGTGACCATCTTCAGCGACTCCAGGTACATTGTGGACGCCGTGAACAAGGGTTGGGCGAGACGCTGGAAAGCGAACGGATGGCGCAGGAACAAGAGGGATAAGGCCGTCAATCCCGACCTCTGGGATCGCCTTCTCGCCTTGCTCGATACCCATGAGACCGAATTTCGCTGGGTCAAGGGACACGCGGGCAACGCGGGCAACGAGAGGGCAGACGCTCTCGCGGTGGCCGCCTCTAACTCCGAGAGCCTTGCCGTTGACGAAGGATACGAGAATCCGGCAGCACATTCCCTAATCTGAGATATATTGCGCGCAAGGTGACTTTCTTGACCAATAGAAGACAGCAACGACTCACCCACGTTGACCAGAGCGGCAAGGCGCAGATGGTGGACGTCGGGGATAAGCCCGACAGCCAGCGCGAGGCAGTGGCCAGGGGGCGCGTCGTCATGCGGCCTGAAACGCTCGCGCTCATACGCGACAACGCTTTCGATAAGGGCGACGTACTCGGGGTCGCGCGAATCGCGGGCATCATGGGCGCGAAGAATACCTCGCAACTCATCCCGCTGTGCCATCCGCTGCCGCTTAACAAGGTAGCCGTGGAGTTCGATCTGGATTCAGAGGCCAGCGCGGTCAACATCACCGCCACCGCGCGCACGACGGGCAAGACCGGCGTGGAGATGGAGGCGCTGACCGCCGTCAGTGTCGCCGCGCTCACGATCTACGATATGTGCAAGGCGGTTGATCGCGCCATGCGGATAGAGGCCGTGCGCCTGGCTCGGAAGACGGGGGGCAAGAGCGGCGATATATTCCTGGAAGATGTTTAGCGCCCAGATCTCGGCGCCAATTACGAGGATTCACCATGCGCGCTCCCCGCTCCATAGATTCGATCTGCGCCGCGGCAGGATCCGATATTCCGTCCGCCACCAGGCCGCTGACCGCGCCGATATACCAGAATTCCGTGTTCGAGATAGAAAGCCTCGAGCAGGTGGACGACATATACGAGGGTCGGCAGGACGGCTTCATATACTCCCGCGACGCCAACCCGAACGTCTCGATACTGGAACGGGTGGTCGCGGACCTGGAAGACGCCGATGACGCAGTGGCCTTCTCCTCAGGCATGGCGGCGGTCGGGGTAACATTGCTGGCGCTGGTGGAGTCGGGAGACACGGTACTGGCCGCCGACGCGCTTTACGGCGGAACGAACCTGCTCCTGAGACAACATCTGACAAGACTTGGAATCGGCGTAGAGTTCGTTGACGCAACCGATCTTGACGCAGTTGAAGACGCACTCGCGAGTCAACCGAAGGTAACGCTTATCGAGTCCATCACCAACCCGCTTCTGAGTCTTCCCGATATACGAGCGATGTCTGATCTGGCGAAGAATCGGGGAACTACTGTCGTGGTTGACAACACGCTCGCGACGCCGGCGCTTCTGAGGCCGCTGGAACTGGGCGCGGACGTGGTGATTCACAGCGCTACAAAGAGCCTGGGCGGCCACTCGGACGTGACGGGCGGAGTCGCGGCGGCGCGAGCGGACATCGCCATGCAGATTCGACAGTCGAACAGCGTATGGGGAAGTACGCCAGACCCGTTCGCGGCCTGGCTGATCGCTCGCGGAATACGCACGCTGCCTCTCAGGGTGGAACGCGCCTGCCGGAACGCGATGAGCGCCGCCGCTTTCCTGTCCGATCATCCCAAAGTAAGCGCGGTGTACTATCCCGGACTGCCCGGCCACCCGCAGCACGAACTGGCCAAGACTATGTTAGTTGGTGGATTCGGGGGCATGGTCTCTTACGATCTGCGGGGTGGAGGAGAAGCGGCGTCGGAATTCGCGCGCGCCCTGGAAATGATCAAATTCGCCCCAAGCCTCGGGGAGGCGCGCACGACCATATCCCACCCGGCCAAGACCTCGCACCGCTCTCTGACAGAGGACGAACGCGCCCAGTCGGGCATATCCGACGGCCTGATCCGAATGTCCTGCGGCCTAGAGTCTTCCGAGGACATAATCGCCGACCTGGAACAGGCTCTTCAACAGATCCAGGGTTCTTGGAGAATGCTCTGAAAACGGGAAGGGAGAGTTCACAGACTCCCCCTTCTTGTTACCGCTCAGTTAGTCGCGTCCTACAGAACGTGATACAGCAGCAGGTGCTCGCGCAGCACATCGTTGGCGAAGTCGTTCTCGACGTCGCGCCAGACGGAGTGAATGTGGTTCGCCCCGTTCTGCCGGTTGTCGAACTCCACTACGAAGTTGCCGCCGTGGATGCGATAGTAGTGCGCCTTGCCTTCGTCCAGAGGTCCGCCCCAGGCCCAGTGAAGGCCGTCGAAGCCCTCTTCCTCAAGCCTCCGGAGCTTCTCCTGGGCCATGTCGGTCCGTACCTGGTTCACGTACACGTTGACCAGATTGCGGAGGATGCCTTTCTGGGTGTCGTTCATCTTGGACGCGGGCAGTCCTTCTTCCGGCGGAAGCGATACGCGGGAGGCGTTGTACGTAAGAATGTCATACGGCGCTTCGCCGTAGATCGTCGCCTTGCTCGTCTGACCCTGGTCCAGGCTGTTCATAAGCTCGAACCCCAGGTCCTCGCGCTGGTCCAGGATGCGTAGGCCCTTCTTGGGTCCCTTGCGGACCTCGGCCGGATTCGCGCCAAAGAAGAACGGCGTCATCGAGATGAACTCGTCACCCCACAGGCTGAAGTTCAGCGAGATGTGGTGTCCCTCGACTCGCCAGCCCCACGGCTCCTTGTCGCTGCCCGGCTCGCCGAACACCGTCCAGTAGTACAGGTCCGGGTCTCGCACGAAACTGGTTACGCCGGCTTCCTTTTCCAAGGGGCCGAGCACCGATTCGTGCTCGATTATCAGCTTGGCCTGGTCGAACGACCTGTCGGTGAGTCCGGTCTCCATGAGCGAGTAGGCGAGCTGTCGCTGGTCGTCGTCCATGTCTCGGAGCGCGAGGCCGTGCCTGTTCACGGGCGGGTAGTACCAGAAGATGCGCTCGCCGTCCATGTACTCGTAGATGGTCTTGTCGCGCTGGTCTCCGCTGAGGCTCTCCACGAACCTCTTGGCCGCCTTGGTCATCCCGGCGGCCGACGCGTGCTTGTGTGCAGTGGTCATTAAGCAACCTCCTTCGTATTCATGGGGGTGAGGATAGCACGAATTGATCGAATTGGGAATTCAGGCCCTCGCCAGCTTCTGGAAGGCGCGGACGTTGGGCGGCGGAGTCTCGTTGTGGCTTATGTTGGTGTGGGCGACCTCGGCTACGTAGATGCTGTCTTCGGAGTCGAGGCAGATGCCGTGCGGAGCGATGAACTGCCCGGCCTCAAGCCCGAACCCGTTGCCCAGCCGCTCCAGCACCTTGCCCGCGGTGGTCATGATGGCGACGCGCGGGCCGATGTTGGGCGTGTCGCGGTTGACGGACATTCCGAAGCCGAGTTCCCCGACGTAAACGCGCTGGTCGTCGCTGATGTAGATGGCGCAGGGACGGTGCAGGTTGTACCACACGTCCTCGAGCTTGCCGTCGCGGTCGAAGACCTGTACTCGGTGATTCTCGCGGTCGCAGACGTACACGTAACCGTCGCGGTCGGTGGCTATGTTATGCACTATGTTGAACTGGCCCGCATCCACCCCGGGGCTTCCCCAAGTCTTGATATGCTCCCCGTCAGGGCTGAACTTGTGGACGTTGCCGTTGCCGTAGCCGTCCGAGATGAACAGGTCGCCGTTGGCCGGGTCGGTCGCGACGTGGGTACACCGGTTGAACGGCTTGTTACTGTGCGCGGCGGCGGGCTGGTTCGGCACGCCGATTGTCATAAGCACTTCGCCGTCCAGCGTACACTGCCGGACCGTGTGGTCGCCGTCGTCGGTGCAGTACAGCGTGTTGTCCGGGCCGACGCTCACGCCGTGCGCCCGCGTGAACACGCCCTCGCCCCACGTCTTGATGAAATTGCCGTCCTTGTCGAACACGACCATCGGATGGTCGCCGCGGCTGAACACGTACACGTTGTCGTCGGCGTCCGTTATGACGCCAGCCGTCTCGCGCCAGCCGACGCCCTCCGGCAGTTGCTCCCAGTTTTCTACTACCTCATACGCGAATCGTCCGTTGCCCAATGTTACGCTGTTTGCCAATTTCTACCTCCTGAAGCTTGTAAGCTGTGGCATTATTATATGTAGAACAATTGATTGTCCAATTCATCCGCCGTTAGTTGGTTCAGTAATTCCTCAACCTTATCCGCTATCCAATATGGGGATACTGGGAACTTGCGCACTATCATGATTCCAGAGTGAGGAACGCCCTCGTCCAAATAGCGCGTATGCAAATTCAGATAGTCCAAATAGTCATGGGTCAGGATGACCATTCCGTTTCGGGCGGCGAACTCTAGCTGTGAATCGTCGGAGGCTTGCAGCATACCGGCGTCGCGAGCGGTAAGCGCGTCGAATCCTTTGGCGCGCAGAAGTTCACCGACCAGAACATGGACGTCTTCGTCAGTATAGACTGAGCCGAACAATCTGTTCATAGGCCACGTCGCCTTTCCATTTCCCTAATCAGCGGGTGAACCTTCTCAGGCGGTATCCGGTTCATCTCTATGTACTTATTGATCTCCTTCATGTGGTCCTGGTAGTAGCTGAGCGCGTCGAAGACGGCGGCCAGGCTCACGTGCGGCAGGGCCTGGACTATCATTTCCGGCTGGTAGCCCCCTCTCCAGTACTCCACAATCGCGCGCACCGACGTAGCCGTCCCCTTGATGATCGGCTCCCCTCGCTTCAACTTCTCATTGGTCACTATGTACGGATGCTCGGTCGCGCATTCCGTCGCGTCGTACTTGTTCTTGGTTGGCTGTTGTGTCATCGGATTCTCCTAGTCGGATAGAATCAGGAATTCCGTCCTGTACTGCATTATATCCACTTTCCCGCCCGTTCGGAAATTCGCCTCGCGCCGATTGACCCCAGACGCCGCATTGGACTACATTACATACCAAGA
The DNA here is from genome assembly GCA_963668275.2 of Dehalococcoidia bacterium. GTDB lineage: Bacteria > Chloroflexota > Dehalococcoidia > Lucifugimonadales > UBA1123 > VXRN01. The sequence goes on along the minus strand of OY764155.1, from coordinate 2,960,788 downwards.
ATAGTTGAGAATCAGGAAATCCAAAGGGGGATACCATGAGCGGTTCAGTAGTTTCGATCCAACTCAATGTAGGGCACAGAGCCCCCATGAAGTCGGTCGAGTCGGCGCGGATGATAGAGAACTACGGAATAGAGGGCGACAGGCACGCGATCTCAGAAGGCGTGAGAACCAAGCGCCAGGTATTGCTGACCGACGAGGAGACGCTGGCGAAGTTCGGCCTGTCGCGCGGCGACATTCGTGAGAACATAACCCTCTCCAGCATAGATATACACTCTCTGAACGAGGGCGACCGCGTATCCCTCGGCGGTGACGCGGTGGTGGAGATAACCGGACACTGCGCCCCATGCGCCCGCATGGACGAGATACGCGACGGCCTCAGGGTCGAGATCGAAGGCCAGCGCGGAATGCTGGCCACAGTCATCAGCGGAGGCGAGGTAAGCGTCGGAGATGAAGTGAAGGCGTTGCAGCCGGCGGTCGCCTGACGGTCTAAGATTCAGTAGGGGCATCCCTTGTGGATGCCCTGCCTCCACCACGCCCTAGCTACTCGGCGAACCTGTATATCTCTCCATCCAGGTCCAGGATGTACAGTTCGCCGTCCGTATCCTCGGCGAAGGACGATATTCTGATTTTCGTGCCGGCAAGTTGGATTGATTCGGTCACTCTTGATCCGTCGTATCTGAGCGCCCATATCTTGCCGCTGCAAAAGTCGCCATAGACGTATGCCCCGTACAGGCTGGGGAGCCGGGTCCCACGATAGACGTATCCGCCTGTTATGGAGCAGCCGCCGTCCCGCCCGTACACCGCGACCGGCGGCTCAAGCCCGCGCGTATCGCCTGAGCGCGAGAAGCGCTCATCCCCCTCCATGATATTCCATCCGTAGTTCAGCCCCGCCCGTATCAAGTCAACTTCCTCCCACGCGTTCTGGCCCACGTCCGACGCCCACAGGTCGCCCGTCTCGCTGTCGAACGTGAATCTCCACGGGTTGCGAAGTCCGTAGGCCCATATCTCAGGCCGCGCGCCCTCAACCCGGACGAACGGGTTGTCCGGCGGAATCGCGTAGCTTCCGGTCGCGTCCAGCGCTGAAACGTCCAGCCGCAGAATCGCGCCCAGCAGGGTTCCCATATCCTGGCCGTTGCCCCTCGGATCTCCCCTGCTTCCGCCGTCTCCCAGGCCCACATACAGGAAGCCGTCCGGCCCGAAGAGGATCTGACCGCCGTTGTGATTGGAGTAGGGCTGCTCCACTTCCAGGATGACCTTCTCGCTATTGGCGTCCGCGCCATCCTCATCAGGATGAGCCGTGAACCTCGACACAACCGAGCGTCTTGGGTCGTCCGCCGAGTAGTAAACATAGAAGAACCCGTTTGAATAGAAGTCCGGGTCGAACGCGAGTCCGAGCAGCCCTTCCTCCTCCCCTCGATCATTCACCCTGTCCCGTATGTCCAGAAACACCCCGGCGTCTCTACCGTCTTCCAGCGCGACGATCCGACCCGGCTGCTCAACGACGAACCCGCGTCCTGTGCCATCATCCGGGAACATTAGCGCCACGGGCCTGTCGAAAGACAGCCCCGGGTACGCCCGCTCCACGCCCAACTCCCTCAGCGGCCCCGCCTGCCCGAACCCCGGCCACGTCGGGATTGGCGTGACGGTCGGCGCGAGTCCGAATCTGGGCAATGGCGTGATCGTCGGCGGCAGTTGGTAGGTTGACATCGGCGTAATCGTTGGCGCGAGGCCGAACCTGGGCATGGGCGTGACGGTGGGCGGCAGTTGATAGGTTGACATCGGCGTGATAGTCGGCAGAAACCCCGGGGAGGAAGGCGCTTCGCTCCCGTCCGGGGTCGGAAAAGCCTCCAGAACGGTCTCCGCGTCTATGCACGCGGCGCATATCAGGACGGCAAGCAATACTGGCGGGAAGATCTTCATGCCGACATTATAGCTTGTCGGAAACGTTCAGAGCGCCGGATCCGATGTATCGGGGTCCGGCGCTCTTTATATGGGGGATAGGAACGCGGCGCTTGCGTTTGCGGAATTTCGTCCGCGTCGCGGGGGAGAGAGGAGTCGCCGCGTCCCCTTTACTGGGTTGACCTATACGGTAGTTCGCCTAGTCGCGAAACATGAAGAACCTGCTGTGAATCTCCCGGAAGTCCTTCTGGGCCTCCTCGAAAGTAGGGCCGCTGTACTCCCCCGGCTTGTTCACCGCTCCGAAGTAGGTCTCTATGCTGGTCGCGGTCGAAAGACGCGGCCTGCCAAGTATCCTCTTCACTCTGTTCATCATGGCGCCTCTCCTTTTGATCTACCATCCCGTCTTGTATCGGAATGGACTATAATGTTTTCTACATATACAATTATCTCAAGATGATATAATCTTGAAAAGAGATATTTAACGATATATTTCATCAATTTTCATAATATGGTGGCTATTATGACTACGCTACGAATCTCGGCGCCAGGCTGGGTATCGTCATGCCCGCGAAAGCGGGAATGCAGTCAGCCAGAATGAGCCAGCGTCACGCCAAGTTAGTACAAGGATCGAAAGGTGGAGATACGAGAACTCAGGAGCTTCTGCATGGCCGCGCGTCTCAGGAGCATTTCGCGCGCGGCCGAGCGGCTTGGCATAGGCCAGCCCACTGTCACCACGCACATCAAGAAACTGGAGGGCGAACTTAACACTGTTCTCTTCGACCGCGTGAAGCGGCCTATCCAGCTCACCCTGGCCGGCCGTCGGCTGTCCGAGCTGGCGACGCCCCTAGTCGAAGGCATTGACGGTCTTGCCGACACCACCGCCGAGGCGGAGGAACGCGGTCCGGTGGTTCTGGCCGCGACGCCTGATATAATTCCCCACACTCTGCTCAGAGTCGTAAGGGTGTTTCTGGCTCGACATCCTCATATTCACCTCACCATAATGTCGGCCACCAGAGTCCAGGTAAGCCAGATGATCTCGGAGGGCGAGGCGGACATCGGCATCATCCAGCACTACGACCGGGACGAGGCTTTCACGTTCGAGGGACTTTTCGTATATGAACGTGTCTTGATCACCCCTTTGGATCATCCTCTGGCAAGTCAGCCGGTGGAGTCCCTGGAACAGATAGCGCAATACCCCCTCATCCTCATGAGCGAGGGAACTCATACCCGCGACCTCCTCGAGTCTGAGCTCAAGAGGCGCGGGGTAAACTACGAGATAGTCGTGGATCTCGACAGCATGGACATGATCAAGCGGTACGTAGCGCTGGGAATGGGCGTATCCGTAGGCCCGAGGCTTGCGATAGACCCTGAAGATGACGCGGCGCTTGGGGTCGTGAGCCTGGCGCACATACTGCCGGTCGAACAGGGCGGAATCATAACCCTCAAGGGCAAGAGGCTGTCGAAGCCTACGCAGCGCTTCATAAGCGTCATGCGCGACGTGCTGTCAATAGGGGTCCCGGGGTCTATGACCTAGGCGGGCTTTCTGATACCGACCAGTTTGCCGGAGACCACCAGGCGCTGGTCGTAGATTAGCCTGGGGACACAGGTGACCAGCGTGATCGTAGAATCATCTGTGTTGTACAGAGCCAGGTCGTCCCTGTGTACGACTGTCGTGCTGGTAACCTGGTACATGAACTCTTCGCCATCCATGTTCAGAAGGGTGACATATACCGGGTCTCCGTTCTTGAGAATCTCGGGGATCTCCGGCAACCTTCTGAAGACGTTGCCCTCCCCCCGAATCGGACTCTCCAGGTGGCCAAACAGCCAGGTGTTGCCCATCTCGCCCGGATTCGACGTCTCCGGTATTCTGCCGACCACGCGCGCCGGAGTCTCGTACTCCTTGCTGTCGCCCAGGTCGAGGATAGCCAGGTTGGTTACTTCAGAATCAACGCCGATGCTCGGAATGCGGATGTGTACGGCGTCGGACAACGATCCCTTCGGCAACCCGTTGTCGGACGCGACTTCCAGGAATCCATCCTCTCTGGGTATGACGCCATATATGTAATCGTCCGCTCCGGCCTTCAGTGGACTATCCCAGTACTTTGGATGAATCCTGTATCCGGGATAGATGGAGCTGTACACCAGTACGAGCTCGCGGGCATCAAATTCCACATCGGATACCGCCGGTTCGGGAACGGGGGCTGCCTCGACCACCGGCTCGGATACCTGAGCAGTCGTCTTGACGGGTTCGGCGGCTTCCGCTGATGGTACAGTTGGCGCAGACTCTTCAGCCGGCGGCGACGCTTCGGTCTCGGTCGTCACTCTCTTCGCCGCGGGGGCGTATTCAGCCTTCGGTTCGGCTTTCACGACAGGCGGCGGATTCCTGATGACTTCTATTTTGTTGGACGCGCCCTCCGGGACAGGCGCCCCGTCTGCCTGAGTATTGGAGACGGGCGGCTGTTCGGGCAACGATACCGGCCCCTGTATGGCTGTATTAAGGTTCTCAAGATTAGACTTGTTGTAAATCCCGAGTACTGTGTATATACAAACTCCCATCAGCACCATGATGGCCATAAGGATCGAAAAGACCCCTACGAAGAACATCCGGCGCGGGCGGCGCGGTGTGGGGTCGGAGTATGTTCTCTGCGGATAGTAGTACATCCGTCGGGACTTCCCATGGGCTGCGTATTCTGACGTACTGCGCGTCATTATATCATTCGCGGCCCTGTCGGACACACGGGGTTCGCAGCCCATTTCCTTACACAAGGGCATGATTCGCTGGCGCAACCCGCCATGTGGTTGAAATATACCTTCGGCGACGAAGACGATAACAGCAAAAAACAGCCCGCGACAATGGGGCTGTTTTTGGTCAAGGGACGCCTGAAGTCGCTATCGGAAACGTGGTGTGTACGTAGCTCCGTTCGCGATAGGTTCGTTCAGATACACATCCCCGTTGCGAATCTTGATGTTGAATCCGCAATCGGGATTGCTGCACACCCAAGCCTTGTAGTGTATGGGAGCGCCCTGGCTTCCAAAGTCGGATAGTGGCAGCAATTGGCCGCCGGCCGAGCAACTCAAACAACTGGGGAAATCTCTGCCTTCCACGAAATCCTCCTCTCCCCTATTTTCAAAGCGCGCAAAGTATAGCATCGAGAGTCGGAGTAAACAAGTTCCGGCGTGGCGCGCCTTTTCATACAGGATGCGTTTCCGAGCTATACCGCCAGTCGGCGCACCGCATTCTCGTCTATCTCCACCCCGAGTCCGGGTCCCTCGGGGACCGCGAGGAAGCCGTCTTTCTGGTCGAATGGCTCGGCCATAAGTCCCTCGCGTATCAGCGACGGCGTTCTGTCGAACTCCATTACCGGCTCCTGGACGTAGGGTTCCGGGTCCCCGGACGGCGGACACGGCGGAATGGTTGAGGCCACGTGCAGGCTGGCGGCGATCATCACCGGAGACCCCCATACGTGCGGGTTGACCTGGATTCCCTGCGTGTTGGCCGTCATCGCTACATTACGCATCTCGGTGACGCCGCCTACGTTGATCACGTCCGGCTGAGCTATGTCGTAGGCCCGCCGAGAGAGGAATTGGGAGAATTCGTACCTGGTTCGCAGGTTCTCGCCGCCCGCTATCGCCATTGGCAGCGCAGACTTTACCTGAAGATAGCCCTCTATGTCCTGCGCGTTGACCGGCTCTTCGAACCATAGGATGTCGAGGTCGGCCAGGCGATTGCCTATACGAATCGCGCTCGCGGCGTTGTATGCAAGGTTCGCGTCCACCATCAGCCTGATGTCCGGGCCGATGGCCTCTCGCAGCGCGGTCACCCGCTTCACGTCCTCGTCCATCGGAAGCCCGCCCACCTTGGTCTTCATGCCCTTGAATCCGGCCTCCACGTAGCCGCGCGCTTCGTGCAGCAGCCTAGTCGGGAACTCGCCCTCGGTGTAATACAGACCAGTCGCATAGACGGCGACCTTGTCCCGCACCCTGCCTCCGAGCAGTTGGTACACCGGCTGGTTGAAGACCTTGCCCGTTATGTCCCAGAGCGCCGTATCCACAGCGCTTATGGCCGATCCGCTCAGCCCCACCGCCACGTTGGCGTTGTACTGCATGGCGAACATCTTCTGCCACAAACCGATTCGGTTGGTGGGATCCTCCCCTATCAGCATAGGGGCGAAGTCATTCTCGACGACAGCGGCCGCCGCGCCGCCGCAACCCTCGCCCCACCCGACGATACCCTCGTCGGTGGTCACCTTCACGAGTCCCACGCTGCGGTGTCCGATCCACCCTTGCGACCATCCGAAGGGGCGCTCAAGGGGCGCGCTGAGTTGGAATGTTTCGATTTCGACTATCTTCATACTGCGCACGACCTTCCTCGGCACTTAGTCTAGGGCAGACTGAGCGCGCATACCAGAGTATTCATATTTTGTTACTATACACACACCACTTCGTGAGTTTCTGTATATTCCCGAGACATGGAACGCAAGCGGTTCTCGTAAATGCCCATATCCGTAATCCCATCTTACAGGGTAATGCTGCACCTCGCCCGCCGGGCAAGCGGCCTCGGCTATGCCGAAGCGCTCGACTTGCTGGAAAACGGTATGCGCGACTACGTGAGAACGCAACTCGCCCAGACGCACTCCTCTTTAGTTGAACTCGGAGCGCGCTCGGTCATAGGGCAACTCGGAGACCCCGAACCCAATCAGCTCAGAGAGACTCTCGCAGAACTGGACGACGCCAGGCCGCAGGAAGTCGCGCGGCAGGCCCTGGAGATCGCGTCGCGCTCCCTTCCCAGGCCGGACCTGTCCGCCAGGATGTTCATCTTCCCGGGCGACGGGGAGAGCGCGGTTCTGGTCAATCAGCTGGGAGGCGTACTGGGATTCAGCCTGGGAGCGAGCGCGACGCTGCTGTTCGTGTGGCCGCGGGGCGACTGGGAGGCCAACCTGCGCTACAACGTAGTCCACGAGTACGCTCATCTTGTCCGCAATCTTCTGTTCCCAAGGGGCATTGCGGGCGGCAGACTGGTTTACATGAAGACGCAGCGGCCTGAAACGCTCCTGGACGCGATGGTCGCCGAGGGCATATCGGACTGCTTCGCGCAGGAATGCCTGGACGGAGCGCGTCCGCGCTGGATGGACACCCAGGATGAGGTTGAGCCTCGGAGAATGTGGCCCAGGCTTCACAGGCGTTTCGGAATTTCCGATACCACCGAAATACGCCGGTTCCTCTTCGGAGACGGCGACAGGGTTCCGGCATGGACCGGATACTCCCTCGGATACATGATAGTCCGAAGATTCCTGGACAATAACCCCGGCGCTTCTATGATGCGGCTGGTTTCCATGCCCGCTTCCGATGTGTATGATGGTTCGGGAATCGAGTCCGACGGAGTAGCATAGAGGTCCAGCAAGCCCATACTATGAGGAGAATCACCCGATGCGTTACTACACGCTGCTTTCGAACGATGGAGACGCCCGTCTCATAGTGGAGGACGACCGGGGCGTGGCCATGGACCTGACCAGCCTGGACCCGGATGTCACCGATCTTGCGGACCTGTTGCTGGCTTCTTCCCTGTCCGGTATGTCTGTGGACGAGATAGCGAATCTCACCCTGGAGACGGGCAGCGCGGACCGCTTCGACATGAACGAGGTGATGGATACCACCAGGGGCGGCGAAGGATTCTACCGGCTAGACCGTCCATTCGACCCCTCCGAGGTGTGGGCCGCCGGCGTCACCTACAAGACGAGCGAGATGGAGCGGATGCGGGAGAGCGATACGCCGGACGTTTACAGCAAGGTCTATAACTCGGCGCGACCGGAGGTATTCTTCAAGGCGTCGTCGGACAGGTGCGTCGGGCCGTTCGAGTCGGTCGGCATAAGGGGCGATTCGGACTGGAATGTACCAGAACCGGAGTTGGCGTTCGTCCTGTACAGGGGGGACATCGTTGGCTACACGATAGGGAACGACATGAGCAGCCGCTCCATCGAGGGCGAGAATCCGCTGTACCTGCCGCAGGCCAAGATGTTCGACAGGTGCTGCTCGATTGGGCCGTGCTTTATAACGGCGGAGGACATCAACCCGACGGACCTGGGGATAAGCTGCTCGATAGCGCGGGACGGCGTGGAGGTGTGGAACGACAGCACGTCAACTTCCCAGATGGCCAGGAGTTGCGAGGAGCTTGCCGACTGGCTTCAGAGACACAACTTCGTCCCCGATCTGACGACGGTCCTGACCGGCACCGCCATAGTGCCGCCGCCGGAGTTCTCCCTCCAGGAAGGCGACATCGTGACGATCACCATAGAGGGAATCGGCGTCCTGGAGAACGACGTTATCGAAGTGTAGGGGTCAGGCGTCGGACAGCGAGTCCAGCGTCCGTTGAACGAAGTCAACCCCAACCAACTCCTTCCAGCGCGACGTTATATTATTGGTTACTTCGCCCGGAACGGAGTGGCCGAGCGGGTAACCGTTTATAGCGGCCACGGGCAGAAGACAGTAGCGCGTGCTGGATACGAAAGCCTCATCCGCGTCGTACAATTGGCCTTGATTGTACAGGCCCTCATCTACACCAATTCCCAGGTAGTCCGCTATCTCCAATACCGTCTGCATACTGACGCCGGGAAGGACATTGCTCCGGTCCGGCAGCTTGATTCTGCCGTCGGATACGAACATGAAGTTGGCGCCCCTGCACTCGGTGATGTGGCCGCACGTGTTGGACATGAGGGGGAGCGTCTGTATCTCGCCGATCTTGCCGTCGCCGGAGGACTGTCCACGCGGCTCCGGGTAGGTGGTCGGGGTGTATATGCGGACGCCTTCCAGGTAGCTTCGGGCGAAGCCCGAAACGTCCAGCGGCTCGCAATATATCGCGATGTCCACGCCGGGCAGGTCGTCGGCGGAGTCGGGGCGGCTTATAGTTACGGTCTGGGTTACAGTGAGTTCGTAGCGCTCGTCTTCTATGAGCGAGTGGTTGGTCTCGACCAGGCCGGTCGAGATTATCTCGAGGTCGGCTACGGATAGGCCGGTGTCTATCCTGGAGTAGGCGAGGCCGTTGAATAGGCGTTCGAGGTGCTGACGCAGCTTGAAGGGCCTTCCGCCGAAGGTGCGCGCGGTGTCGTAGTATCCGCCCGCCGAGCGAGCGTTGATTCTCCGGAGGAGCGGAACCGCCTGGGAATAGGGCATTACCCGCCCGTTGATGTAGGCGAGGAAGTCTTTCTGGTTGTACGTGGTCATCTGCTGAGGAAGCGCTTCTTGATCTTGGTCATGGTGGTGACGGCGTGGATGAGAGGGGTCATCTTCCGGGCGTGAATCACGCCCTCGGCGAGCGCGGCCTTGAAGCCCTCGGGGGTGCCGTCGAATTCGGGCATGGTCACGTATGTCCTGCCGAGTTCGATGGGGGTGTGGGCGTCGCTTACGCCGGAGGTGAGCAGGCCGTGTTCCTGGGCGAATTCGTATGCCTTGCGGTTGTCGGCGCTCATGTTGTTGCGCGAGTTGAAGACCTCCACGATGTCGGCGTAGGGCAGGACGTCCTCTATGCCGCTTCGGGTTATGACCTCGCTCCTGAATCGGTCGAAGGGATGCGGAAGGCTGACGAGGCCGCCCTGTTCCTTGATCCGCTTGGCGGTTTCGACGGGGGACAGGCGCACCGGGATGGTTTCTTGGAGGAAGAGGCCGGTGACCTCGCCCTCGCTGGTGGCTACCTCCTCTCCGATGATGACCGTGAAGGGCGCGATTCGCTGAACGTGGAACGCGCCGTCCGTCGTGTTGTGGTCGGTAACCGCGATGCAGTTCAGCCCAACCTTCAGGCAGCGCTCGACCAACGTCTCCGGGGACATCTCCGAGTCGGGCGAATAGCTGGTGTGCATATGGAAATCGGCTTTGAGCATCAGCCTATCTCTTCCACGCCGTCGAAGCCGTCATCCTCCGGGGCGACCATCCTTATCTGCTCGCCGTATGTGGTGCGGATTCGGGTGATGCGCGCCTCGGCCGAGTTCAGCATTTCGTTGCAGATACGGGCGAGTTTCATGCCGCGCTCATACATCGCGGTGGACTGCGCCAGCGTCAGCCCGCCCGACTCCAAAGCCTGCGCCGTCTGTTCGAGAAGACTCATCGCCTCCTCGAACGACAGGTCTTCGGAGATGTCCAGGCTTTCGGTTGATTCTTCCGGCATTTTCACTCTCGTTTACTCGCTGAATCCGAAAGGCGGGTATCCGCTCCGACTACGAAGTCGAGAAGGGCGGGTATCTGTCCGTCGAGAGCAGCCACACATACGCCGCGACTCTGTACGACCAGCGCTCAACTCCGACTACGAAGTTGAACATTCCGCGCGGATAGCGCCCGGTTATGAGGACGATGAACCAATTCAGGATAGTCAGTAGAATCACGATGATCCAGAGGATAAGCAGAACTATGTAGTGAGGAATCGCCAGCAGCCACTTTATCAGGGGCATGAACCTGTTTAGCTGTTCCCGCGCGTCGGGGTAGGCGATTTCCAGGTGAACGGCCTGTTCCTCGTCGGTGGACGGGTATTCGTCGCGCAGCAACAAGACATACGCGGTAATGCGCGCGCTGAGTCGGGTCACTTCGAGGTTCCAATCGAACCACCAGCGCGGATACTTCTTGCGGAAGAGAATCATCAGAAGCGTAGCGGTCCAGAGTCCCATGCCCGCCACCCATACGCCGATGCTTATGTCAAGAGACACATTCTGCAGTTGGTCCTGGTCGAAGGCGTATCTGCCTATCAGCGTGGATATTATGATGATCGGGATGGCAAGTATGATCCTGACCAGGACGGTGAGCCTGTTCCGTCCCTCTTCGGGGTAGTCAACATCGAACTGAACCGGGTACATATTGTCGTCGTACATTGCCATTCCGCATCTCCTTCATGGTTATGCTTATGCGGGGACGGACGCGCCCCGCCGGGTTCGACGGGACGCCAGGCGATTCTGATTCTACCGTCTATCGGAGTCGCCGCCCAGGTGGAACAGAATGAACGCGGCGGTAACGACGGTCGAAGTTATCAGGCTGAGAAGTCCGCCGATGATTATGTCTATGGGAACGAGTATCGCGGACATTGTGGAGTACGTCACGTATAAGGGGGCGATGTAGGTGGCGTAGGCCGCGCAGCCCAGAACGAAGCTGTTCTTGACCGCTCTGAGAAGGCTGCCCTCTTTGAGCGCGGGTTCTATCGCCAGGTAGCTGTTTCCGAAGGCTATCAGCAGGAAGAACGCGAGTAGAGCGAGTATCTCCACGCCGCCCCACGTATCCATCTGCCTGCCGTAGAGGTCAAGAAGTTCGGAGTGGCCGCTTGACTCGTGGATGCTCTCGTACATACCCACCGCTATCGGCGAAAGGTTCCAGCCCACGTCTATAATCACATATATCAGGAACGCCGCTATGAATCTGACGTATTTCATGTCTCACCTCTCAGCTATGTTCGCGGTTGACTCTACGGACGCGGTGACTTTGCCCCTGTGCAGGGTGATGTCGAGTATATCACCCTTTGAGACATCTTGTTGGTTGGTGAGAACTCCGTCCGAAGCGTGGGGGGAGACGATTGCGTAGCCGCGCCTGAGCGTATTGTAGGGGGAGAGAGGCGATAGCGCGGCGGACAGGCCGGAGACTTTCGCGCGGGAGAGTTCGACGCGGTGGATGAGCGCGGTCTGGGCGTCCTGGAGAAGGTCGTCAACGTGGATTCGCAGGCTGTCCAGTTCCGGGGCGGCGCGTCCGACGCGGGAGAGGAGAGCGGCGGCATCGTCGGATGCCTGGCCTATGCGCGTGGCGATTGCGTTGTCCATAGTCTGGGCCGCCCCTATGACTCTGGCGGACATCTCGGCGCGGTCTGGAACTACGAGTTCGGCGGCGACGGACGGGGTGGGCGCTCGCAGGTCGGCAACCATGTCGCAAATCGTGAAGTCGGTCTCGTGGCCTATCGCGCTGACGACGGGCGTCGAACTGGCGAATACGGCGCGGGCGACGGACTCCTCGTTGAAGGGCCAGAGGTCTTCCAGCGAGCCGCCGCCCCGGGCGATGATTATGACGCCGACGTCGGGTTCGGCGTTGAGCGCGGCGATGGCCTCTACTATGGTGGGGGCAGCGCCGTCGCCCTGAACCATGGCGGGGGCTATGAGCAGTTCCACCAGGGGCCAGCGCCGTCCTATGACGCTCTGAATGTCGTGCCACACCGAACCTGTGGGTGATGTCACCACGCCAATGCGCTTGGGGAATCCGGGCAGCGGCCTCTTGCGGGACGGGTCGAACAGGCCCTCGCGCTCTAGTTGGAGAGTCAATCGCTCCAGCCGCATCTGGAGTTCGCCGACGCCCTCCGGCTGGATTATGTCGGCTATGAGCTGGAGGTCGCCCCTGACTTCGTATAGCGAGACGCGGCCATGCGCGACGACCGCCGCGCCGTCCTGGAGATGTTCCAGTCCGCGCGAGTTGCGGAACAGGACGCCGCGCAGCGAACTCTGAGAGTCGCGCAGGGTGAAGTAGGCGTGTCCCGAACCCGGACGGCGAAGGTTGGATACCTCGCCCTCTATCCATACGTCCGCGAGAACGTCGTCGTAGGCGAGCAGTTCTCGGAGGTACGCCGTAACCTGGGAGACTTCGTATATTATAGCCATGGTCAGACCCTGGACAGGTAGGTGGCGTTGCGGGTGTCCACCTTGACGTACTCGCCCTCGTTCACGAACAGCGGCACCTGTATCAGCAGTCCGGTTTCGAGCGTGGCGGGCTTTGTGGCGCCGGTGGCGGTGTCGCCCTTGAGGCCGGGCGGCGAGTCCACAACCTGGAGGTCCACGGTGATGGGAAGCTCTATGGCGATGGGGTTGTCTTCGTAGAAGACCAGGTCCACCGTCATCTCCTCTTTGAGGTAGTTGAGTTCCTCGCTTATCCGCTCCTTGAGAAGAGGGAACTGGTCGTAGGACTCGGTGTCCATGAAGAAGCACACGTCGTCCTCGTCGTATATGTACTGGGCGGAGCGGCGTTCCACGTCCGCCTGCGTGAGCTTGACATCGTAGCCTGAGAAGCTGCGGTCCAAGACCTTGCCGCTACGAATTTCGCGGAAGCGAATTCGCATCGTGGGAGCGCGCTGCTGCATCTTGCTTCGCTCGTAATCCACCACCATGTAAGGCTCGCCATCCAACTCGATGGCCATTCCCTTCCTCAGATCTCCGTATCCGATTGTCATTGATCTCGCTCCTTATAATGATGATTTATAATTGCACAGGTGGCAACAGGCATCTTAACTGGCGACCATCAGGTGATTTTGCCGCCTGAGATCCACCTGAGATGACCTGAGTTTAGCTATGGGAAAAATTTTCCTTCGCCTTTGTGAACGACATTCATAACGCCTGACTTATGTCCGATATGATGTAAGAGATTTCATCACGCGGACATTTTAGCACAATTGGTCGGTCAGAGTACACACTTTCGGATACCTTTGCATAACCGAGGTTATTGGGAGACAATCGCAGGCGTCCAGTCCAGGAGATGAGGAGCTACTCAAATGACCAAGACCCACGTTGTTACGGGAGTTACGGGCTATACCGGACGCTATATCGCCCAGCGGCTGCTGCGGATGGGCCACAGGGTCAGATCCCTCACAGGACATCCGAACCGCCCCGATCCCTTCGAGGGCCAGGTCAGAATGATGCCCTATCACTTCGACAACCCCGACCTGCTCGCTCGCAGCCTTGTCGGGGCCGATACACTCTTCAACACCTACTGGATACGCATGGCCTACGGGGACATCACGCACGAGCGGGCCGCCGAGAATCTGAAGATACTCTTCGCGGCGGCGCAATGGGCGGGAGTCCGGCGTGTCGCGCATATAAGTATCGCCAACGCCACTATAGACTCTCGCCTGCCCTACTACAAGGGCAAGGCGATAGCTGAACAGTATCTCCGCGAGTTCGGGCCTTCCTACGCCATTATCAAGCCCACGCTCCTGTTCGGGCACGGGGACATATTGCTGAACAACATATCCTGGGCGCTGCGCCGTTTCCCTGTCTTTCCCGTTCCCGGGCGCGGCGACTATCCGGTCCAGCCGGGCTTCGTCGAGGACATCGCCGACCTGGCCGTCAGGCTGGGCGCGGGCGACGAGAACGTGGAGATGGACGCCGTGGGGCCGGAGACGTTCAGCTACTCCGACTACGTGAAGCTCGTCAGGCGCGCCATCGGAGCGAAGTGCGTCGTACTGAAAGCGCCTCCCGGCCTCGCGCTGCTCGGTTCCGGAATTGTCGGCGCGTTCGTGAACGACGTGACGCTGACAAGGGACGAGATAGACGGCCTGTCCGCCGGCCTGCTCGCTTCCAGAGAGACCGGCGAGGCTTCGCTTCCGACCAGGCTGACTGAGTGGCTCCCCGCAAACGCCGATGGGCTTGGACGCCGGTATGCCTCGGAGATAGAGCGACATTATCGCTAGCGCCGCGTCCAATCGAAAGACCATGTCCAGATAGCGTATTCCAGTTGACACATTCTCCAGGAAGTGATACTTTGCGGCACAATGAGATACTTAGTATCATTAGTCTTTTCCCGTAACTGTAAAATATAGGGTACGTCAAGATATATATGATACTATATATCAATTTATCGCTTTGCAACCGCAAGCCGCAGTTGAGGCGGATAGATGGGGCGAACCATGGCAACCAGGTGGCTTATGACTAGGAGAGCCAGGGGGAGACGACACCGGGGATGATGGTCCATCGGAAGATGCTGGGGCTGACGGAGGGCGTTCGCGCTCGAATCGCCCTCACCGTGGCGCTGGGGTTAGCGATCTCCGGCACATTCATCGCGCAGGGCGTGGTCGTGGCGCTCGCGGTCAGCCGCATCCTGGCCGGCGAGCCGTGGACAGGGGCGCTCGCGCTCGTGGGCGTTGTCGCCCTGGTGGCGGCGTTTCGCGCGGCGCTGCTCCGGTGGCGGGAGATGAGTTCTATGCTCACCGCCGCGGAGGTGAAGGTGGCGCTGCGCCAGCGGCTCTACCGCGCGCTTCTCGCCCTCGGCCCAGGGTACATGGAACGGACGCGGACGGGAACGGTTCAGTCCACCCTCGTGGACGGCGTGGAAGCGCTAGAGTCATATATGGGCTACTATCTGCCGCAGTCCATTGTCGCGGTGGCAGCGCCCCTGGCCGTGGTGGCGTACATCTGCTTCCTCAGCCCTCTGGTGGGCGCGGTCGTACTGGCGTGCGTTCTGGCCGTTCCCCTGGCGCCGCGTCTGTGGGACGGTCTGCTGGGCGAGTACGGCCAGCGGCACTGGCGGGCGTACACGGACCTCAACGCCCAGTTCGTGGACAGTATGCAGGGAATGGTCACGCTGAAGGCGTTCAACGCCAGCGAGCGCCGGGGGCGGGTCCTCCAGGACGCCGCGCTCGCGCTCTACCGGGCGACGATGGGGCAGCTCTCGATCTCCATGATACGCAACGGCGTCGTGGGGCTGGCGATGAGCGCGGGCGTGGCGATGGCCGTAGCCGTGGGCGCGTTCCAGGTGGCGGACGGAGCGCTCAGCCTGGCGGCGCTTCTCGTAGTTCTGTTCCTCACGGTGGAATGCTTCCGTCCGTTGGTGGAGTTGGACTCCTACTGGCACAAGGGCTACATGGGCGTGTCGGCCTCCACGGGCATATTCGCGCTTTTGGACGCAAAGCCCGAGGTGGCTGACCGCGCGTCCGCGCCGACGCGCTCCGAGCCTTCGAGCGCGCCGAAGTCCATCGCCTTCATGAACGTCACCTTTGCCTACTACCCGGATAACGCGCCAGCGCTCGACGGCCTGTCGTTCAGCGTGGACGCAGACCAGAGCCTTGGCCTGGTTGGTCAGTCGGGGGCGGGGAAGAGTACCGTGGCCGCGCTGCTGCTGCGGTTCTTCGATCCCCAGCGGGGGGGCGTGGAGATTGGGGGCGTGGACATCCGCGACTACCCCCTGGAGACGCTGCGCGGCCTCATCGCCGTGGTATCCCAGGATACCTACCTCTTTCATGGGACGGTGGAGGACAACCTCCGGCTCGGGAAGCCCGAGGCCTCTCTGGGGGAACTGGAAGCGGCGGCGCGGGCGGCCAACGCTCACGGGTTCGTCACCGCGCTTCCCCAGGGGTATCAGACCGTGGTCGGAGAGCGGGGAGCGAAGCTGTCCGGGGGCGAGCGCCAGCGCATCGCCATCGCGCGGGCATTGCTGAAGGACGCCCCTATCCTCATCCTGGACGAGGCGACCTCCAGCCTGGACGGGGTGAACGAGAGCGCCATCCGCGACGCGCTGAAGCGGCTGGCCCAGGGACGGACGACCATCACTATCGCACACCGGTTTTCCTCCGTCGTCCACGCCGACCGCATTGTTGTCCTGTACGAGGGGCGGGTGGTTGAGGCCGGCCGCCACCAGGAGCTGATGGAGCGGCAAGGCGCGTATGCCGGCCTCGTCCTGGCGCAGCAGGAGGCCACATGAGCGCCCTAGCGAGCAATCGCCCCAACGAATGGGAGTTCGCTCCACGCGGCGGCAGATGGGGGTCTGGATTCTGGCAACTGCTCCGCATCCTGCGCCCGTACTACTGGCTTATGGGCATCACCGCGCTCATGGGCATCCTGAACCAGGGCCTAATGATCGCCGCCGCCGGGATTGGCGCGTTTATGGTGGGAAGTGTGGCGACGGGGGCGAAGGCTGAAGGTCTGTACTTCAGCGCCTTCGCGCTCGGCGGCGTCGTGGTTGGCAGGACGGTGGCGGCCTGGGCGGAGATGTGGCTGGCGCACGACCTGGCCTACCGCATCCTGGCGGAGCTCCGCATCTGGATCTACCGAGCGCTGGACCGGCTGGCGCCGGGCTATCTTCTTGACCGGCGATCCGGCGACCTTTCCACCGCGGCGATGGCCGACGTAGAGACCTTCGAATGGTTCTACGCTCACACGGTGGGGACGTTCATCGTGGCCGTCGTGGTGCCGCTGGGCGCGCTCCTGACCCTCGCGGCGATGCACTGGCTGCTCCCCCTGGCGCTGCTTCCCATGACCCTGGCGGTGGCGACCGTTCCCTTCTGGCTACGTAGGCGGGCGGCGGCCCAGGGCCGAAGACTGCGAGAGAACCTGGGTTCGCTGAACGCGGAGGTGGTGGACGGCGTTCAGGGACTCCGCGAGGTCGTGGCCTTCGGTCAGGGACAGCGCTTCCTGGAAAGGCTGCTCCGGAGCAGCCGGAGCCTGGTGAGCGCGCAGGTCGCCCACGGAAGCAGAGCGGGTGGAGAGCACGCGGTAACCGCCGCGCTCATCACGCTGGGGATGGTAAGCATCGTCATCGCCGCGGCCTACCTGGTGTCCTCCGGCTCCCTCTCGCCCGCGCTCTATCCGGTCGCCATCATCCTAGCCATCTTCATCTTCGGGCCGGTGACTCACATCACCGGCATCGCGGAGAGCCTCGGCGTGGTCTTCGCGGCGGCTGACAGGGTGTTCGCCGTGCTGAACGCTCCCGCTCCCGTAAGGGACGCAGTGGAGGAGGCGCCTCCAGGCCCGGTGGATCCCCGCATCGAGTTCAGGGCTGTGAGATTCCACTACGCCCCGGACCTGCCTCCGGCGCTGGACGCGGCGAGCTTCACCGTAGAGCCGGGCGAGAGCGTGGCCCTGGTGGGGCGCTCCGGGGCGGGGAAGTCCACCTGCATCCATCTGCTCATGCGGTTCTGGGATGTCACGGACGGAGCCATCACTATCGGCGGGCATGACGTCCGTGCGTTCCCACAGAGCGCCCTGCGCGACCTCATCGCCTGGGTGCCGCAGGACATCTACCTGTTCAACATGACCATCCGCGAGAACATCCGCCTGGCGCGCCCGGACGCACTGGACGCGGAGGTGGAAGAGGCCGCGAGGGTCGCTCTGGCGCATGATTTCATCATGCGGATGCCCCAGGGGTATGAGACCAACGCCGGTGAGCGGGGAGCGCAGATGTCCGGGGGCCAGCGGCAGCGTATCGCCATCGCGCGGGCGGCGCTCAGGGACGCCCCTATCCTGGTGATGGACGAGGCCGTCTCCAACCTGGATGTCGAGAACGAGCGTCTTCTCCGGGCGGCGATGTCCCGCGTCCGCGCCGGCCGCACTTCGCTCGTCATCGCGCACCGGCTGTCCACCATCCGCAGCGCCGACCGCATCATCGTCCTGGAGGAGGGGCGCGCAGTGGAGACCGGCTCACATGACTCCCTGCTCGCCGCGGGGGGCGTGTACGCGGACCTGGTCGCCTTCCAGCGGCGGGCCATTCCCATGTGAGTATCAGTAACCGAGTTGTGACCACGTTGCGGGGCCGGAACGCGAAGAAGCCGGGACCGCAGCCGAACGATCAAGCAAGCGCTTAGGAGAGAGATGTATTATGAAGTATGCAATCGTAGTCTTGGTTCTGCTGATGATGGTGGGGTGCTCCACGGAAACGCCAGCGGCGACCCCGCAACCGGCGGCCACACAGGCGCCCGCCCCCACGGCGGCGCCGCCAACCGCGACCTCGCAGCCGATGGCCACACAGACGCCCGTACCCACGGCGCCACCACCAACCGCGACCCCGCAGCCGGTGGCTACCCAGACGCCCGTACCTACGGCGACGCCCTCCACCATCTCGCTGACGGACAGCGCGGGGGAAGTCCTGACCTTTACGACGCGACCCGCACGCGCGGCGTGTCTCACGGAGATCTGCGCGGACATCATGGCCGAGCTGGGACTGGAGCCCGTGGCGGTCAATGACCCGCTCTCCTCTGACCCGCGGTTCTTCGGCAGCAGGGCGGAGGAGTTCCTAGTGATCGGCGGGTCGTTCTTCGAGCCCAACCTGGAGGACATCGCCGCCGCCGATCCGGACATCGTGTTCGGGCTGGGGGGCGTGCATGACGGCTTGCGAGACGCGCTGCGTCCCATCGCTCCGCTATACATCGTGAACCCCGTGACCTATGAGGACTCCATCGGCTACCTGAGAGACATTGGGGCGGCGATGGGACGGTCGGCGGAAGCTGAGGAGGCGGCGCAACGGTTCCTGAGCAAGCTGGAAGACTACAAGGCGCGCTCGCCCAAGGACCGCACCGCCTTGGTGATGTTTGGTTCAGACGTCAATTTTGGCATTGATACCGAGGACGCATTGACCGGCGGGCTTCTGGCGGAAGTGACCGACTACCCCTGGCCGAGCAAGCCCACAGAGCAGGGCGGGCACGGGCCTGGCAGCACCCAATTCTCCCTGGAGGGGGTCCTCAGCGTTGACCCTGAGGTAATCTTCGTTCAAACCGTCGCTTTCCCCGGGTTCCAGCCGCCGCCGCTACAGGAACAGCTCGCCGCGAACCCGCTGTGGGGCGAGCTTCAAGCGGTTCAGAACGGCGAGATCCACGAGGTCAGCTTCAGTCTCTGGAGCACCGGGCGTGGGACCCGATCCCTGGGGCTGGTGCTGGATGAGGCGATGCCCTTGCTGTACCCGGACGTGTTCGGCAAGTAGGGCGCCTTGTCCAAGAGCGGTCAAGCGGCGACAGCCAGGCCCGTGAGCGCGCGGTGGGAGTCCGTCAAACTTCTTCTGATTGCCACGGTCCTGCTCCTGTGCATCTTCGTGGCGGCCTCGATCTCTCTCGCCAACGGCATACCCAAGCTCTCGATAGGGGAGGCGTGGGGCATCCTCTGGGGAGATGAGGCTGAGCGGCTGGCGCGGCTGACCGTCCGCGAGCTGCGCGCTCCCAGGGTGGCGCTCGCCATCCTCAGCGGGGCGGCGCTGGGATTGGCGGGGGCGATGATGCAGGACGGCCTGAGAAATCCGCTGGCTGGCCCGGAGTTGCTGGGCGTGGCCTCCGGGGCCTCCCTTGTCGTGGCGGTCTTCACCCTCTTCCAGCTCCCGCTGCCCCTGGCGCTTTATCCCTGGGCGGCGCTCACGGGCGGCCTGCTGGCGGGGACCGTGGTCATCATCGCGGCGCGGCGAGCGCGGAGTCCTCTCCAAGTCGTGCTCGTCGGCGTCGCGGTGACGGCCTTCATCAATGCGTGCATCATCGCCCTCATCAGCCTGGCGGGTACCAGTGGGTCGGTCCTCGTCCTGTTCTACTTCCTACTGGGCAGCCTGGCGAACAGAACGTGGGAGTATTTCTGGATAGCCGCGCCCTGGGTGGCGGTCTGTCTCCCCCTGGGCCTGCTGCTGGCGCGACCGTTGAACACGCTGCGCCTGGGCGACTATGCGGCGCAGTCGTTGGGGATGAGAGTCGGGCGCGTTCGCGCGCTGGTCCTCCTGCTCGGCGCCGGGCTTGTGGCCGCGGTGGTGGCCGTCACCGGCCCTATCGGGTGGATAGGACTCCTCGCTCCCCATCTATCCCGGCGCGCCCTACGCAGTGAGGATCCGCGCAAGGTGCTTGCCTTCTCCGCGCTGATGGGCGCCGCGCTCCTCACGATGGCGGATGTTGGAGCGAAGTTCGCCATCGCCCCCGCGGAGACGCCCGTGGGGCTGTGGACGGCGGCGCTGGGCGGGCCGATCCTGCTTCTGCTGCTCAGAGACAGGATTCTCAGGAGCGACCATCATGGCGACTGACGGGCGGGCGGGCGCAGCGGACGGACGCGCTTGGGGGGCCAGGCGATTCTCGGCGCTGCTCGCCGCAGGGCTGGCGCTCATCGGAGCGCTGTTCGTCGTACATTTGTGCACGGGCACGGTTCGCCTGGGACCGGACGAGGCGCTGGCGTCGCTCCTGGGACGGCAGGCCGAGGACCTGCACCGGATCGTGGTCTGGGACCTGCGACTTCCCAGGGCGCTCATCGCCATCGTCGCCGGAGCGCTGCTGGGAACGGCCGGGGCGGTTCTACAGATCGTCATGCGGAACAATCTGGCGGAGCCGGGCATCACCGGCGTGACCGCGGGGGGCATCCTGGTCGCCGTTCTTTGGACCGTGGGTTTCGGAGGGCTTCCGCACCCTGGCCGTTTCATGCCTCTTGTCGTGTTGCTTGGGTGCCTGGGCGCGGGCGCGGTGGTCTTCGCCCTGAGCTGGCGCGGCGGAATACATCCGCTGCGGATGGTACTCAGCGGGGTGTTGGTCAGCGCCATCCTCTCGTCCGTGACCGCGTTCATCATGCTGCGCGCCCAGTCCGGCGTGGGAGGCGTCCTACCCTGGATCATCGGAACGTTGAATGGCCGCGTCTGGGTCCACTGGGGACAGCTGTGGCCGTGGGCGGCGGCGACGCTGCCGTTGGCGCTGCTGGCCGCCCGGCCTCTGAACGTCCTCCAGCTTGGGGACAGCTTGGCCGCCGCCAGGGGGATGCGGGTCAACGTGACGCGCGCCGCGCTCTTCTGTCTCGCCGCCCTGCTCACCGCGGCGGCGGTCTCGGTTGTGGGAGCGGTCGGGTTTCTCGGTCTCGTCGCCCCGCACATCGCGCGGTGGCTGACCGGGGAGGATGCCCGCCGCCTGCTGCCGGTGGCCGCCGTGGCCGGCGCCGCGCTGCTCGTCGGAGCGGACATCGTTTCCCAAGGGATCACCATACGCCCGCCCTTCCCCGCGCCGCAACACCGGCCGGGGCTTCCGGTGGGGGCGGTCATGGCGTTCATCGGGGCGCCGTTCTTCCTCTATATACTTCTCCGGGGGTCGGCGCGATGACGCGAGACACAATCGTGTTGGACGCCCGGGCCGTCTCCGTACGTCTGGGCAAGAGCCTGGCGCTGAACGACGTGACGCTTTCCATTCCACGGGGGAGCGTGACCGCCATCATCGGCCCCAACGGGTCCGGGAAGTCCACCCTGCTTCGCGCGCTGGCCAGCCTTCTGCGCCCTGAGACAGGCTCCGTGCTGCTGGATGGGGCAGCCATCGCCAGGATGTCCCCCGGCCAGGTGGCGCGGCGGATTGCCACGCTGCCGCAGTCGCCGGGCGCCGTTCCGGGGATGACGGTTCAGGAGCTGGTCGAACAGGGCCGGTATCCCCACACCGGCCCGCTGCGGATGCTTTCGGACAGGGACCGCGCGGCGGTTGAGCGGGCGCTGGAGCTTACGTCCTCCGGCAGTTTCCGGCACCGCCTCATCGAGAGCCTTTCCGGGGGTGAGCGCCAGCGGGTCTGGATCGCGCTGGCGCTGGCGCAGGAGCCGCGCATCCTCCTCCTGGACGAGCCTACAACTTTCCTGGACATCAACCATCAGATCCAGGCGCTCAACCTCATCCGGGCGTTGAACCGGGATCACGGCCTGACCGTGGTCATGGCGCTCCACGACCTGAACCAGGCGTCCCAGTACTCGGAGCGCCTGGTGGTTCTGCGCGGCGGCCGCATTGTTGAGCAAGGCACGCCCGCCGCGGTCATTCGGGAGGATATGCTTGCATCGGTCTTCAACGTCCGGGCGCGCGTCAGCGTCTCTCCCATAGACGGCTCCCTTCTCTGCTATCCCTACGCGGCCCTCCCGGGAGAGGGCGACGGCGCGGACACAGGGTTCACAGGCCCCGCGCCGTAAGCATCCCCACTCCTCACCACCGACAAACAGGGCATGAGACGACGCGTAGGACATCGCGCATTATATAAAGCCCGCCCCGTGTAATGCGTCCGGACCGGCCATGCCCGTGTGATACAATCTGCTGGCAAATCCATCACAGACGAAGCAGACGTCGGAGAGAGAACCAGAAATGACGACTATCACCGCCCGGGGCAGCGACGACGATTTCGACAGAGTGCAGCAGGGGATTGACTGGCTGGAGCGGCTGGAAGTCATCAAGGCTCGGCAGGACCGCGAATCCGCCATCAACGAAACGGTCGAGTACGTGAACAGGCTGCGGGCGGCGGTTACGGCTCTCGCCGGGGATACGGACATCAACGACCTTGCCGCCCGGTATGGCAGCGACGTGGCGGGCCTTGTGGACGGCATCAGGGAGACGGGATCTACCGATCCATGGACGGAGTACCTGCGGCCTTCTCTGCTGGAAAGCTAGACGAGCCTCACCCCACGGCCCGCGCCTCGCGCTCCTGGAGTATCACGCCGAGGTTGCGTACCTGACGGTTTATCATCGCCGGGCCCAGGGCGAACAGCAACACCAGCGTTCCGCCGATTGCTATGGCGAACGGAACGCCCACGAACTCGGCTATCGCGCCCGCCTGGAACGCGCCCAGGGGCATGATGCTCCAGGTCATGCCGTAGAAGCCCATGACGCGGCCTCTCATGTGGTCTGGCACCAGCAGTTGCAGCGAACTCATTATGGCTATCATGTAGGTTGAACTCGCCGTTCCCATGATGAACATGAGCGCCAGCGCGAGCGGGAACCAGCCGACGTATTGCGACGTCAGCGCGAAGGCCGCTACCGAAATGCCGAACATCGCGCCGCCGCCCACTATCATCAGGCCGCGATATGAAGACCCGCTCATGGATCCCAGCGCCATGGTGACCGCGAGCGCGCCCACGCCGCCCACGCTCATCAGGACGCCCTGCCCGTCCGCGCCGACTTTCAGAATGTCCACCGCGAACGCGGGCATCATCGGGATATAGGCCATGCCAAAGAAGCTGTTGAAGAAGGTCATGCCTATCAGGAATGAGAATACCGCGCTGCCGCCGATGAACTTCAGTCCCTCCATCATGTCCTGCATTGGATTGGTTCCCGAACGCGACTCTATTCTGGGCACGCGCAGCGCGAGTATGACAATCGCCATGGTGACGAATCCCGCGGCCGCGAGGAAGATGGCGCTCGCGGTTCCGGTGACGCTTATTACCAACCCCGCCACCGCGGGAGAGACTATCCGGGTCCCCTGCCAGATCGCGGAGTTGAGCGCGACGGCGCTCATCATTACCTTCCTGTCAATCAGGTGGGGATACAACGCCTGCTGAGCCGGTTGGTTGAAGGCGTTCACCGCGCCGGACAGGAAGGCGATGACTATGATGTGCCAGACCTGCACTACTTTGAAGAGCGTGAGGAACGCAAGCAGAAATATGAGCGAGGCGGTGATGAGCTGGGTCACGAAGATGAGCCTGCGCTTGTCCAGCTTGTCGGCGAACACGCCTCCGAAGAGGTTGAGGGCAATCGAGGACGAAGCGCTGGCCAAGCTCACGTATCCAAGATAGAGGGGCGATTCGGTAAGCTCGTAGGTCAGCCAGCCCTGCGCGAACATGAGAACCTGGAAGCCGCCGACCGAGGCCAGCATACCGAGCCAGTAGGCGCGGTACTTCGGATACCTCAGCGCCGGAGGCACGTTGAAGAATCTGGACAGTCCCGTTTTGGGGGCCTGCGTTTCCTGAATGTCCAAATAAGGCGTTCCAGTTGGGGCGGTCGCGCCCGAAAGTTCGGTCAGCATACCAGACGGGAGGGCAATCCGTAAATCGGATTCACGATTATGGGGGCTGGATGAAAAATTCGGCTTGACAGCATCGGGCATAGTGTTATAGGATTCATTCCTGCACCTTAACAACTGGATAGTGGAAAGAACCAAAACCCAAAACAAATCCGTAGAGTTTGATCCTGGCTCAGGACGAACGCTGGCGGTGCGCCTAATGCATGCAAGTCGAACGGGCGAAGGGCTTCGGCCCCTAGCTAGTGGCAGACGGCTGAGTAACACGTAAGTGATATGCCCCGGAGAGGGGGATAAGCCGGAGAAATCCGGTCTAATACCCCGTACGCTCCCTTTATTGCGATATAGGGAGGAAAGGTTCCGGCGCTCTGGGAGTAGCTTGCGGCCTATCAGGTAGTTGGTGGGGTAATAGCCTACCAAGCCGAAGACGGGTAACCGGTGTGAGAGCACGATCGGTCAGAGGGGGACTGAGACACGGCCCCCACTCCTACGGGAGGCAGCAGCAGGGAATCTTGCGCAATGGGCGAAAGCCTGACGCAGCGACACCGCGTGGGGGATGAAGGCTTTCGAGTTGTAAACCCCTTTTCCCGGGGATGAGAAAGGACAGTACCCGGGGAATAAGGTTCGGCTAACTACGTGCCAGCAGCCGCGGTAATACGTAGGAACCGAGCGTTGTCCGGATTTACTGGGCGTAAAGTGCGCGTAGGCGGTCTGTTAAGTCTCATGTGAAATCTCCCGGCTCAACTGGGAGGGGTCATGGGATACTGGCAGACTGGAGTGCAGTAGAGGAAAGCGGAATTCCCGGAGTAGTGGTGGAATGCGTAGATACCGGGAGGAACACCAGAGGCGAAGGCGGCTTTCTGGGCTGTAACTGACGCTGAGGCGCGAAAGCGTGGGTAGCAAACCGGATTAGATACCCGGGTAGTCCACGCCCTAAACGATGGATACTAGGCATGGGGGGTATCGACCCCCTCCGTGCCGCAGCTAACGCAATAAGTATCCCGCCTGAGGAGTACGGCCGCAAGGCTAAAACTCAAAGGAATTGACGGGGACCCGCACAAGCAGCGGATCGTGTGGTTTAATTCGATGATAAGCGAAGAACCTTACCAGGGCTTGAAATGCTTCTGACCGGCTGTGAAAACAGCCTTTCCTTCGGGACAGTTGCACAGATGTTGCATGGCTGTCGTCAGCTCGTGTCGTGAGATGTTGGGTTAAGTCCCGCAACGAGCGCAACCCCTGTCGCTAGTTAGGATGTCTAGCGAGACTGCCCCCACTGGGGTGAGGAAGGTGGGGTCGAGGTCAAGTCATCATGGCTCTTACGCCCTGGGCTACACACACGATACAATGGTCGGGACAGACGGTCGCGAAGGCGCGAGCCGGAGCTAATCCCACAAACCCGGCCCCAGTTGGAATTGCAGGCTGAAACCCGCCTGCATGAACGCGGAGTTGCTAGTAACCGCAGGTCAGCACACTGCGGTGAATACGTTCTCGGGTCTTGTACACACCGCCCGTCAAGTCATGGAAGTCGGTAACACTTGAAGTCGCTGGGCTAACCCGCAAGGGAGGCAGGCGCCGAGGGTGGGACTGGTGACTGGGACTAAGTCGTAACAAGGTAGCTGTACCGGAAGGTGCGGCTGGATCACCTCCTTTCTAGGGAGACAGGGACCGCCGATGGATAACATCCCCAGAGGCGCGACCAGGTCGGTCGGCGGGTGAACGGCTCGAAGGCTAGGGGTAGAGCAGGATTCGGCGCAAGGCGCAAGCCGGGCGCGCAGAAGGAGCTCCCCCGAAACCGGACAGTCGTCTCAATAGTAAAGCCCGCCGCAATTACACACATCAGGAACCTACGGTGAGGTTCTTTCCACTATCCAGTCGTTAAGGTGTTTTCTTTGAGTGTTTAGTTCTTAGTCTTTAGTTTTCAGTTGTCAGTCCTTAGTCAACAACTGAAAACTAGTAACTGATTACTAACAACTTCACGGGGCCGTAGCTCAGTCCGGGAGAGCGCCTCCTTTGCACGGAGGAAGTCAGGGGTTCGAATCCCCTCGGCTCCACCACCCCACCATCCCCCTCCCTCATAACGCCCCTTGTTGTACCGCGCATCCTGTTGTAGTTCACCCTCACCCTAGCCCCTCTCCCGTCAAGGGCTGAGAGGGGTGGGCATTTCACCCTCACCCTAACCCTCTCCCTGAGGGAGAGGGGATCTATTGACTGGAGTTCGTAGCTGACTCCACATTTGCCTACCCTTGTCAGACCTGAGGGAGAGGGGGTCTATTGACTGGAGTTCGTAGCTGACTCCACATTTGCCTACCCCTGCAAGCCCATCAAGGGAGAGGGGATCCTCGATTGCAGGGTGAGGACAAGGCATTCCGCAGGGGGAATATGTCGCTGAACGAAATTCGCGCCCGCCCTCCCCGCGTTTGGCGAGGAGGGCGGGCGCGATGTTGTCTCTAACTCAGTTCCGCGTTAGGCCGTTACCGCTCGCCGGCCTTCCTCTAGCTCTTCTTCGTCTCCGCGCATCCTGTCTCTGAAGGTTATGATCAGGGTGAACAGGCCCAGTAGCACTCCCGCTATCAGCCCGAGCCACGTCCAGCCCGAACTTCCGTCGGCCAGGGTGACCGGCACCGGGGTGGGTGTCGGCGAGGCGGCCACGGCGGCCGGCGCGGGCGCGGGTGTCGGCGTCGGGGACGGCGTTGCGGTCGCTGTGGCCGTTGGCGTCGGCGACGGGGTTGCCGTCGGAACCGGCGTCCAGGTTGGCGTTGGCGACGGCGTTGCGGTCGCTGTTGCCGTTGGCGTCGGCGACGGGGTTGCCGTGGCCGCCGGCGTCCATGTGGGCGTCGGGGACGGCGTTGCGGTCGCGGTGGCCGTAGGCAAGGCGACCTCCGCCGCCACTACGGGCGCGGGCGACGGGGTTGTCGTGGGCGTCGGCGTCCAGGTTGGCGTCGGGGACGGGGTTGCCGTCGGAACCGGCGTCCAGGTTGGCGTTGCCGTCGGAATAGCCGTGGGCGTTGCCGTCTGTGTGGGCGTCGGGGACGGCGTTGCGGTCGCGGTCGGCGTCGGCGTCGGAGACGGGGTAGCCGTTGGCGTGGGCGTCGGCGTGGGAACCGGCGTCCGCGTCGGCCTGACGTAGCTGCCTCCTCCGCCGCCTCCGCCAGTCCGGCGCGGCGGCGACGCGACTGCCGGTGTAGCCGTAGGCGTAGGCGTCGGGGCTGCGCTGGACACTACTCCGTTCGAGCCGGAGTCCGACCAGGGGCTCTCACCCTCGTCGTTCTTCGCCTTCACCTGCACCTCATAGACCGTTCCCGCCGTCGCGCCCGCGATGGTAGTCTGGGTAGCTGTTCCGGCGATCTGCCAGACGCTCCAGGTCGAAGCGTCCTTCACCCTGTAACGGACGTCGTAGTCGGTGATCGGCGGCTTGCCGGTCATGTCAGGCGCCGTCCAGGTCGCCTTCAGATCGGTTCCGGTCAGCGTAACCTTCGGGGCGTTCGGCTTGGACGGCGGCTCAAGAACGTCCGCAACGTTGATGGTCACCCATATCAGAGCGTCCGTCGTGGTATCCGCGTTGCCGTCCTTGTCCTTGCCGTCGCTGACCTCGACGTTCACGCTGTACGAGGACTTGGCCTCGTAGTTCAGATTGGTTCCGCTTCCGACCGTTATCTGCCCGGTGGTGGTCGCTATATCGAACTTGGCGGCGTCCGTCCCGCCCAGCTTGTAGCTCAGCGCGTCGCCGTCCGGGTCGGTCGCGGATACCGGAGCGCCCACGTTGGTGCCGGCAGGCGAGTTCTCCGCTACGCTCCGGGTCGTGGT
Source organism: Dehalococcoidia bacterium (assembly GCA_963668275.2). GTDB lineage: Bacteria > Chloroflexota > Dehalococcoidia > Lucifugimonadales > UBA1123 > VXRN01. The sequence continues at coordinate 2,932,901 of OY764155.1, read as the reverse complement.
GGGTCCCGGGAAGGTCGGCTTGCCGTTGTTCTTGCTGGTCCGTCGTTCTCCCAAATCCGACCAGGCGCTTACGCCCTCGTCGTTATGCGCCCTCACCTGCGCGTGATAGAGCGTGTTGTCGGACAGGTTGGTGAGCGTACCGGATGTGATCGTTTCGTCGAACGAGGAGTTGCCCCAGGTCACGCGGTCCTTGGCCTTGTAGCGCACGTCGTAGCCTGTGACGGGCGGCTTGCCGGTCATGTCCGGCGCGCTCCATGACAGGTCCAGCGCGCTCTCGGGGGCGCCGGAATTGCGCGTAAGCGTCGGAGCGTCCGGCTTGGACGGCGGCTCAAGAACGTCCGTTACCCTGATGTCCACCTCTATCGTCGCGTCTGTCGAAGTATCCAGGTTGTTTTCGCTGTCCTTGTTGTCGGTCACTTCCACTTTGACGCTGTACAGGGACTTGTTTTCGTAGTCCAGAGGGGACTTGACCGCTATCTGTCCGGTGGACGAGTCAATAGCGAAATCAAGCGCGTCCGTCCCGCTAAGCCTGTACTCAAGCGTGTCGTTTTCGTTGTCCGAGGAGTGGGTATTCATAGGATCGCCGATATTCGTCCCGGCAGCCGAGTTCTCGGCTATGGAGCGCGTCGTGGTGGGAATCGTAGCCTCGGAGTCTATGTTCTTGTCCTCGGTCTTCGCGCTGCCGCTGTCCGACCAGTCGCTCGTTCCTTCGTGGTTCGAGGCCCTGACCTGCACCTCGTACCGCCGCCCGCCTTCCAGATCGGTCAGCGTCGTAGAGGTCGCCGTCGAGGTCGTGGTGGGCTGCCACAGGCTCCAGGTGGTGGTGCCGGTCTGCTTGTAGCGCACATCGTAGTCGGTGATTGGCGGCTTGCCCGTCATGTCCGGGGCCGCCCAGCTAACGTCCATTTTCGTCTTCAGGTCCGTAGAGTTGCCCGTCACCGTCGGCGCGGCGGGCGCGGTGGGCGGCTCGTTCACGTCGGTTATGTTGATGGTCACCGAGATGGTGGCGTCAGAGGAAGTGTCCGCGCCGCCGGACTTGTTCTTCCCGTCCGTCACCTCTACGGTCACGCTGTAAGAAGACTTCGCTTCGTAGTTGAGCGCGGCCTTCGTCTTTATCTGGCCTGTGGAGGTGTCCAGGTTGAAACTGGCGGCGTCCGTCCCGGATAGCGAGTAGGTGAGCGTGTTGTACTTAGCGACGCCGTCCGGGTCGGTGGCAGAAACCACCGCGCCGATCTTCTTTCCTGCCGCCGTGTTCTCCTCCACGCTCCGCGAGGTCGTCGCGCCCTCGTCGAAGGTCGGCGGCTCGTTCACGTCGGTTACGTTGATCGTCACCGGGACGGTGTAGTCGCCGGGCGCGTTGGGGTTCAGGCTCTGGGACTGTACCCCGGTCGCCGCGGCCTTCACGGTCACGACGACGCTGTAAGATGTCTTGGTTTCGTAGTCCAGCGCGGACTTGACCTTTATCTGGCCGCTGGACGATACGATACTGAAATCGCCGGCGTTCGTTCCGCTCAGCGTGTGCGTCAGCGTGTAGTTGTTCGGATTCGAGGTGGCGGTCACCGGCGTTCCAACGCTGGTTCCGGCCGCCGAGTTCTCCGCCACCGAGCGCGTCAGGCCGCCGCCCTTCGTTATCGCGCTGCCGGAGTCCGACCAGGGGCCGCTGCCCTCGTGGTTCTTCGCGCGAATCTGTACCTGGTAGCTCTTGTTCGCCGTCAGGTTCGTCAGCGTCGCGCTGGTGGAGATTCCACTATGCGAGGGGATGTCCCAGCCCGCGCTGGCGGACGTGGTGGACAGCCGGTAGCGGATGTCGTAGCCCGTCACGGGCGGCCTGCCCGCCATCTGGGTATTGGTCAGCGCAGTCCAGGATACGCCCAGCTTGGAAGTGGGGCTGGCGCTGTCGCGGGACACGGACGGCGCGGACAGCTTCACCGGAGGTTCGTTCACGTCCGTTACGCTGATGTCCACCGCCGTCGTGGTGCTGAGCGCCCCGTCGGTCACGGTCACGCTCACTTTGTAAGCGCTCTTGGCTTCGTGGTCCAGCGCGGACTTCACCTTTATCTGCCCGGTGGAGGTACTGAAGCTGAAACTGGAGGTGTCCATTCCGCTAATGGAGTAGGTGAGCGTGTCTTTGTCAACGTCGGATCCGGACACCGGAGCGCCCACGTTCGTTCCGGCGCTGGAGTTCTCCGCCACGGAGCGCGTGGTCGCGCCCGCGCCGGGGAAGGTCGGCGTCTCGTTCACGTCGGTTACGTTGATGGTCACCGGGATGGTGTAGTCGCCGGGCGCGTTGGGGTTCAGGCTCTGGGCATTCGCCCCGCCACCGGACGTGGCGGCCTTCACTGTCACAATCACGCTGTATTGCGTCTTGGTTTCGTAGTCCAGCGCCGACTTCACCTTTATCTGTCCGGTGGAAGCGGAGATTGTGAAATCACTGGCGTCCGTACCGCTCAGCGTGTGCGTGAGCGTGTAGTTGTTGGGGTTGGAGTCGGCGGTCACCGCCGCGCCAATGTTCGTTCCGGCCGCCGAGTTCTCGGCTACCGAGCGCGTCACGCCGCCGCCCTGCGTTATCGCGCCGCCGGAGTCCGACCAGGGGCCGTTGCCCTCGTCGTTCACGGCGCGCACCTGTACCTCGTAGCTCTTGTTTGAGGTCAAACTTGTCAGCGTGGCACTGGTCCCTGTGCCGCTGAAGCTGTGCGACGTCCAGGTCGAATCGCCGTGCTTGCGGTACTGCACGTCGTAGTCGTTGACGGCGGGCTTGCCCGACATCTGCGAGTTCGTCAGCGCCGTCCAGGACACGTCAATCTTGCTGGTGGGCGTGGTGGCGTTGGCCGACACGGAGGGCGCGGACAGCTTCACGGGCGGTTCGCTCACGTCGGTTATGTTGATGGTTATCGAGATGGTGTCGTCGGAGGAAGTGTCAGCGCCGCCGGACTTGTTCTTCCCGTCCGTCACCTCGACCTTCACGCTGTAAGAAGTTTTCGCTTCATAATCCAGCGCGGCCTTCGTCTTTATCTGGCCGGTGGAGGTGTCAAGGTCGAAACTCGCGGAGTCCGTTCCACTAAGGCTGTAGGTCAGCGTGTTGAACTTGGCTACGCCGTCCGGGTCGGTGGCCTCCACCTTCCCGCCGACGCTAGACCCCGCCGACGTGTTCTCCGACACGCTCCGGGTGGTGGTCGCGCCCTCCGTAAAGGAAGGCGGCTCGTTCTCGTTCTTTACGTTGATGGTTACGGGAATCGTGTAGTCGCCCCGCGCGTTCGGATTCAGGCTGGCTGTCGAAACCCCGCCCGAGGCGGTCATGGTTACGGTTACGCTGTACGATGTCTTCGTTTCGTAGTCGAGGTTCGTCCCGCTCTTGACCGTTATCTGCCCCGTGCCGCTGCCAATCTCGAACTTGCTCGCGTCCGTTCCGCTCAAAGCGTGCGTCAGCGTGTAGTTGTTCGGGTTGGAGTCAGCCGTAACAGCCGCGCCGACGTTGGTTCCTGCGGGGGAGTTCTCAGGCACGTCGCGCGTCACGCCGCCGCCCTTGGTTATCGCGCTGCCGGAGTCCGACCAGGGGCCGTTGCCCTCGGCGTTCACCGCGCGAACCTGTACCTGGTAGCCCTTGTTCGAGGTGAGATTATCCAGCGTCGCGCTTACCGAAGTTCCGGTGTGCGAGTGCGATGTCCAGGGAGCCGTGCTGGTGGAGGTGGTGGACAGCCGGTACTGTACGTCGTAGTCGCTGACGGCGGGCTTGCCCGACATCTGCGAATTGGTCGGCGCCGTCCAGGATACGTCCAGCTTGCTGGTGGGCGTTGTGGCGTTCACCGCGACCGTCGGGGCCGCCATCTTGGGCGGCGGTTCGTTCACGTCGGTTACGCTGATGGTGACCGGTACGATGTAGTCGCCCCGCGCGTTCGGGTTGAGGCTGGCGGTCGAAACCCCGCCCGAGGCGGTCACGGTTACGGTTACGCTGTACGAGGTCTTGGTTTCGTAGTCGAGGTTCGTTCCGCTCTTGACCGTTATCTGCCCCGTGCCGCTACCAATCTCGAACTTGCTCGCGTCCGTTCCGCTCAAAGCGTGGGCGAGCGTGTATCCAAGCGGATTCGACGTCGCCGTAACCGCCGCGCCGACGTTGGTTCCGGCCGCCGAGTTCTCGTTCACCGAGCGGGTTACGCCCCCGGCCTTCGTTATCGCGCTGCCCGAATCGGACCAGGCGCTTGTGCCTTCGTCGTTAGTGGCGCGCACCTGTACATGGTAGCTCTTGCCCGAGGTCAGCCCGCTCAGCGTCGCGCTGGTGGACGTTCCGGTGTGCGAGTGCGATGTCCAGCTGCTGGTGGCGGTGGAAGTGGTGGACAGCCTGTACTGGACGTCGTAGTCCGTAACGGGCGGCTTGCCCGTCATAGTGGGCGCTGTCCAGGACACGTCCAGCTTGCTTTCGGGCGTCGCGCTGTTGGCGGTCACCGTGGGCGCGGCCGGCGCGGCCGGCGGTTCGTTCACGTCGGTTACGATGACGAGGAAGCTGAAATAGTAGTCAACGGAAGAGTCGTGAAAGCCGTTGATGTCGTTGGTGCAGCCGTCGCTGATGGACATGGTTACGTTGTACGAGGTCTTGGTCTCGTAGTCCAGGCTCGTTCCCGACTTTACCCGGAGGTACATATCCTGGTCGCCGCCGGGGTAGCTGCCGATGGCGGTGTTCACGCCTTTGAAACTGGAGCCGTCCGTCCCGCCCAGGGTGATGCCGAATCTGCAGTAACCGGGGCTGGTGTAGGCGAACTTCCCGCCCACGTTGGTGTCGGCCGCGGAGTTCTCCGCCACGTGGCGGGTGAACGAAGACACGGACCACGCGCCGTCGCCTTCGCCGGTGATGGAAGCCCGCACCTGAACCTCGTATTCCGTGCCGGCCGTCAGGCCCGTGATGGTCGCGCTGGTGGCTGTGCTGGTATTGGTGGAATTCCACTCCGTCCATGAACTGGTTCCGGCCACTCGGTACTGTACGTCGTAGTCGTTTATCGTGGTGCCCGACGGCGGGGTCGGGGCGGTCCAGGAAACGTCCAGCGCCGTGGTGGGGTTGGTAGCGTTCGTCGCCAGCGTCGGCGCGCCCGGCACGGGCGCTACTACGTTGTTCACGTTGATGGTTATGTCGGCATTGGCGGTCATGCTGTTCACGGTATAGGACACCTCGCCGGTGTACGAGCGGGTCGTCTCGTAGTCCAGGCTGGTGCCGCTCTTGACCGTAATCTGGCCGGTGGTGGTGGCGATTTCGAAGTAGGTGGCGGCGGTGTCGCCGGCGCCGTTGGTCAGCGAGAAACCGCTGCCGCCGTCGTGCCCCCGGCCAATGGTGCCGACCACCGTTCCGGCGGCCGAGTTCTCGTCAATGCTGTGAATCTCGGTGCAGCCGGTGAGCCCGGCTACGGTAAATTGTACGTTCTCGCTGAGCCCGTCGGGGTCGGTTGCCGTTATCGTGAGCGTAATCGTACCCGTACCCGGATGCCTCTTGGTACCTTTTATCACGGTGGCGCCGTTATGTGTGTCAGTGGTTACGCTAATCACTTTGGGATGGGAGGAGGACACCGTATAGGTCAGGGTGTCGCCGTCCGGGTCGACGAAAAACGAGCTGTAACCACTGTTGGGCACGTAGAGCACGTTGTTGTTCCCACCGACATTGCAGTATATGGAGCGATGAATGGATGGGCTCACCGGGATAATCTGGCTGTTGTTGTTGTTCCTAAAACTGCGCTCCGGCGGATGGTTGCCGTCATCGTTCGCCACCCTGATGCGGAAACGCTCCTCTCGCGGGGGGCTGGATTTAGCGAGCCAAATGTACAGTTCTCCCTGGAAGTGTTCCGTGGGAGTGCCGGTGATGGTGCGGGCGCTGGCGTTGAAGGTCAGCCCGGCGGGCAGGGCCTTTATGTGGTTAGTATGCTCCGGGCCCCGAATCTCGTAGCCAGTTGCGCCCGTGTACGACGGCAGCGTCACGTTGACGGCGACGCCTTTCTGCCAGGAGAAGTCTGGAGTGGTGGTGCTCCAATTCGTGGTCTGCACGTTCTGTATGCTGGCCAGTCCCTCTGTAACCTCTATGCTGAACGAGAGCGATACGCTGTTCGTTCCGTCCGTGGCGGTGTAGGTGTAGGCGGTCTTGGCGCTGGCCGCCGTCGGCGTCCCGCTTATAGCGAGCGTCGAACTGTCGAACGACAGCCCGGCCGGAAGCGTCGGAGACAGGGAGTAGGTTATCGCGCCGACGGTGGTTGAAGCGCCGTCCGAAACCCGGCTGGCCCTGGGCAGCGTCAGCGTCGTTATCGCCGTGTCTTTCGTGTAGCTCTGGTTGGCTATGGTCGCGCCGCCGAACGACAGCGCGGGCGTGCTTGTGCCCGGCGTAGTCGTGCTGACGGGCGGCGTGCTTGTGCTGATAGGCGGTGTCGTGGTAGCTATCGGAGTGAAAGGCCCGGCGTCCGGGGAGTTGCGCCAGCCGCTGTCGCCGCCGTCGTTGCGCGCGCGAACGCCCACTATATATGTCTTGGAGTTCTCGACGCCCCTGATAGTGATGCTGGCGTCGGGATGATTCAGGGCCGCCAGGCTCCAGCTTGCGCCGTCGTCCGAAGTATAGGTGACGTGGTAGCTCGTCGCGCCCGTGACCGCCGGCCAACTCGCCGTCAGCGTCCCGTCCGCCCGCGTCACCGTCACCGAAGACGGCGTATCGGGCGCGGTGATTGGCGCGGGCGGCGGAGTGGGTTTGGGCGGCGTATAGGGACCGGCCGGCTCGGAGTTGCGCCAGCCGCTGTCGCCCGCCTCGTTGCGCGCGCGAACGCCCACTATATACGTCTTGCTGTTCTCAACGTCTTTGATGGTGACGCTGGCGTCGGGATGATTGAGAGCGGCCAGGCTCCAGCTTGCGCCTCCGTCCGAAGTGTAGGTGACGTGGTAGCTCGTCGCGCCGTCCACCGCCGTCCAACTCGCCGTCAGCGTCCCGTCCGCCCTCGTCACCTCCACCTTGGACGGCGTTTCGGGCGGCGTAGTCGTACTGTTCTCGCCCTCGACCTCAGTCGAGCCGCCCGCGCTCTGGACCCGCTGCGCCTCGCCCGGGCTTCCGGATTTCTGGACGGACGTATCGGGCGTAGGCGTATCAGTCGGTTCGGGCGTGGGAGTCGGCCGCTCCAGCGCGAGAATGCCCCAGTAGAATCTCAGAGGGTCGGACGCGCCGGACAGCCATAGCTGCAATACCACAACATAGTCTGTATAAGGATCGAGGCCGGAAGCCGAAACCGGCCCGGTCTCGCCAGAGTCGGAGAATGAGCTTGAGAACGCGCTCGCCGAGCAGGAAGCGGAATCGCGGTCGTAATCGTCCAGGTCGCAGATGACGAGGCGGTAGTAGTCGAAATCCGCGCCGTCGTACTGGGTCCAGGACACGGACGCGGTGGTCGGGTCGTCGCCGCGCTCGGCGCTCACCTTCAGGGTGACGGGTTCGGGAGTGGGGGTAGGCTGTTCCGCGCCGATGATGGACGGAGAAACAAGAGAAACGGCGGCGGCCAACAATGTCAATACCACCACCAGCGCCAGGGTGGCCTCGGCCACCTGCTGAAATCCGGTCTTCACACGACTCGCCCGCCTGAACATAATCAGCGCCTCTTTAATTCCGCTCTATCCCGAATGCTCGAACCCTTTCGCTCGCCCAGCCACGCTACTCCGCTTCCGCCTCCGTCCGCCCTCACCCGCGCCGACGCAACCCCGCCTTCACCAGATTGCCGATGCCTATATCCGTGGAAAAACAAAACGCCGCGCTAGCGCCGCGCGGCGTTCTCATACATAACTTATCTTACAACAACGCTTGACGCTCATCGTCTTCGCTCCAAAAACCTCTGCCGGTCCTCAGTCTCTTCCCCCTCGCCCGTCCGCCCCGCAGAATGGAGGCGGACGAATGGCGAAAGAATGGAGCGATGGCTACTGAGCCTGCGTGCGGAGCGTCCGGCCCTGGCGGCGGCCCATGCGGTTGAGGCTGACAGTCAGGACGCCGAAGAACAGCGTCAGCAGGAAGCCGATAAGCAGGCCCTCCCAGAATCCTCTCAGGTAGGGCGCCTCGGTCAGAAAGATAGTGGCAAGCGCCGCCAGGATGATGACTGCCGCTATTCCGGCTCCGACGGTGGACTTACTGATGCTCATTGCGGTCTCCTCTAATCGTTTCGATCCCGTTGTTTGCGCGGGTTTTTCATTGCCGTTCAGAATTGTTGCTGATACAATAAATGATGCCAGAATGATTGTCAACCCCTAATCTTGCGAATTTTGAAAATTCATCCTCACAAATTTTGAGATATGGAATTGTGGTGAAATTCACAAAGTCGTCCTGGAAGCGCCGAGTCTGTGACTCTGGCGGCCTTGTCCCATAAATGCAATGGAATACAACGCGCTCTGGCAGCTTCATATCATATACTGATGTTACGCAGTCTCAGGGCAATCGCATCTTAATTTTCGGGCTTTTTCAGGGGTGTTTTCGCTCCATGAAACCCCGAAACTACCACAATGGCCGAACCCATGATCGCTATTCAGAAATTCTGAAACCGCGCAGTGACATCTACGAGAGGTTTCTGCCCAGGATTCACCTGTTTGCGAACGTAAGCGCCGTTTAGATTCGATTGCCCTGCGCGCAGTCTGAAACATTCTTCCATTCGACAGAACGTTCATGCTATCATGTCGCCCAATGAACTATGACCGACCCAATCTTTACATAAACAGGAGGTTATCCAAAATCAATCCGCCGAAGAAAATTTTTCTGTCCGTAGCTAACAACAGGTGATAACAGGTCACTTTCCACGTGAACTGTAACCTGTCCCGCCTGGAAACTCACCTGTAACCCCACCAGTACGATATAAATTGAGATATATGACCAACGCGCCCAGGCCGCAGACCGGCGACTCTGCGAAGACCCCGGTCTGAATAGTCGGAAAGCCCTGCCCAGTGCGTAACATCAGTCATATAGATGAATATATACGCTTGAATGTATATTCTTTGTTCTGTGTGTCATTTTCCCTCGAAATGTGCTAGGATAGATTCGTGAGGCAACAATTGTGGCAAACACGCACTCGGAACGGCGCGGTCGCCAAAAAGATACCTCTTACAGCGCAAGCCCCCGGTCAGGCTGATACCATGGTGAGCGGACCAACCAGTAACCAGAAGAACACAGAAGATAGCCGCCAAGCGCAGGTCGCCCAACTCGAATCCTGCGCCCAGGGGCTTATATCCGCTATGGAAACGGGCATATCCAGAGAGGTCGCGCCCCATGATCTCAACTCCATCGAGTTCAATCTGCTCAAAGCCTGTATGAACATAGGCGAGTGCACCGCTACGCAACTCGCCACCCTGCTGCCAGTGGACGCTTCGCGCATCAGCCGCATCGTCAACAGGCTGGTCAACATGGGGCTGCTCATCAGACAGCGCCAGACTCATGACCGCCGCATCGTGATGCTGCGGCTCTCCGACACCGGCTACGAACTTGCCGAACGCCTCATCGCGCGCGTCCACATCTACGAGCTCCGCCTCATCGAGGGCATCACCTCCGAGGAAATGGACGCCTTCGTCACTACCGCCCGCAAGATCCTCGAAAATCACCAGGGCATCCGCGACTCATCCTGACCCTCCGCAGACCAAAAAGGCCCCCCCGAACCTAATCGAGGGGCCTCTTATTTTGGCCTTCATTCCGCCGCCGTTTACTCACGCGCCCGGCTTATAGGCCAGCGCCACGCCGTGCGCCACCGCGAGCATCGCCGCCGGGTCGTTCCGCCACACGTTGTAGTAGTAGTCCCGCACCCTGTCCAGCAACTCTTCGGTCGCCGCGCCGTTCTCTATCGCGGCGGTCATCGTGTCGTTGGACAGGAACCATCTCAGGAACACGTCGCTGATGAATTCTATGGCCTCCGGCTCGCTGTAGATGTCGTAATTGGCGGACATATTCACCTTGTCGAACCCGCTCTGGAGCAGAAGCCACTTGAGCTCCTTGCCCGCCTGGGCGTATCTGAAATTGATCTCAAGAAGGTCGGTGTATATCTCCCACGACCTGGCCAGTATGCCATCGTCGTCCGGGAACGAAAAACTCGCCTCGCACAGCATCTCGCGGCAGCCTATCACCCCGCCCGGCTTCAGAACCCGTCTCAACTCCCTCAGAGCGACGAGCGGTTCCGGGAAACTCATAAGAACGTTGTGGCAATGAACCGCGTCGAAATAGCCGTCCTCGAACGGAAGCGGGCCGGGCTGGAAAAGTTGGAATATCGCGTTGTCGTGTCCGCCCTCGGCGGCCAGTCGCCTCGCCATCTCCACCCGCGGCTCGCTCATCGCCACCCCGCGCATCTCACCGGGCCTCACCGCGTCCGCCAGCCCCACCGATATAGCCCCAACCCCGCAAGCGTAGTCCAGGATACGGTCTCCCTGCCTCAGATGGGGAAGCAGGTAGCCCGCGTTATCCTCCGCCGTCTGCCGTCCCATGACCGCCACTACGAAATCGTCGAATCCATAGGTATATTCATAGTTGGGTATCGCGTCATATATATTGGACATTTGATAAACTCCGACTCGGATGTATCCGAGCGGTCATTCTTAACACGCATAGCTTACGCCCCGGTCGGCTTGTACGCTATCGCCACGCCGTGCGCCATGGCGGTCATAGCCGCGGGGTCGTCTCGCCACTCTTCATAATAGTATTCCCTTATCCTGTCCCTCAACTCCTCGGTCGCCGCTCCCTGCTCTATGGCCGCGTCCATCGTAGCGTCCGACAGGAACCAGCGCAGAAACACGTCGTATATGAACTCGATATCCTCCGGCTCGCTGTAAACGTCGTAATTGGCGGACATATTCACCCTGCGGAACCCGCTCCGGATCAGAAGCCACTTGAGCTCCTTGCCTACGTTCGCGTGCCTGAAGTTCATCCCCAGAATATCCGTGAACATTTCCCACGACCTGGCCAGAATCCCGTCGGCGTCGGGATACGAGAAACTCGCTTCCAGCAATAGCTCGCGGCAACTGATGACCCCGCCGGGCTTCAGAACCCGCCTCAACTCGGCCAGGGCGAACAGCGGCTCCGGGAAACTCATCAGGATGTTCTGGCTGTGAGCCGCGTCGAAAGTGTTATCCTCGAACGGAAGAGGCAAAGTTCTGGCCAGGTAGAACGCCGCGTTGTCGTGTCCGCCCGCGGCCGCCCTCTCCCTCGCCTCTTCCACCCTGGACTCGATCATGGCGACGCCGTGCGCCTCGCCGTTCGGCTCCACCGCGGACGCCAGGCCCACGGTTATGGTGCCGGGCCCGCAGCCGAAATCCAGAACGCGATGGCCGGACCGCAGATGAGGCATAAGGTGCCTGGCGTGAACCTCGGCCGTCAGCCGCTTGTAAATCTCGTTAGAGAATTCATCAAATGCCAGCGTATGGCCGGGATCGGCGACATTCGTCTGAGACATTTCAGGAACTCCCTAATCTTCGGTCGGATTGCGGGCTATCGCCGTCCCATGCGCTATGGCGCAGAACGCGCCCGGATGATTCTTCCAGCGGATGTAGGCTTCCCTGATTCTGTCACGCAACTCTTCCGTCGCCGCCCCGTAGGCTATCGCCGCGTCCATAATCTCATCCGACAGGAACCACTCCAAGGCTATATTGTAAACGAACTCGACGTCCTCCAGATCGCTGTAAATATCGTAGTTCACCGAAATCTGGACGCCCTCGAACCCCGCGTTCAGCAGATGCCGCTTCAACTCTCTGCCCATCTGGGGGTGGCCGTCGTCCGCCTCCAGCAGATCCGAGAATATATCCCACGACTTGTCCATGGTGTTGTAGTCGGGATGGGTGAAACTTCCCATGCTCACCATCTCGCGGCAGCCTATGAGTCCGCCCGGCCTCAGAACGCGCTTCACCTCGGCGAGCGCCGCGCGCGTGTCGGGGATGTGCATCAGGACGTTGTGACAGTGCGCCGCGTCGAAGAAACCATCCTCGAACGGAAGGTCCGCCACGTCGGCGACGTGGAATATCGCGTTGTCGTGCCCCATCGAGGCCGCCACCGCCTGGGCCAGTTCGATCTGCGACGGCTCCATGTCAATGCCGTGCATCTCGCCGTCGGGCCTGACCGCCTCCGCCAAACCCACGGATATGTTGCCCGGCCCGCACCCGAAGTCCAGAACGCGATGGCCGGGCTCGAGATGCGGAAGAAGATGAGCGGAATGGGACTCCGCCGTAAAACGCCTGAACGCTTCGAGAATCGCCTCGCTGAATCCGAATGTATAGTCAGGCGTTGAAGTATGAGTCATTCAAGAACCATCCTTCAGGCGTCGCCCGCTGACATTCGAGTCTGGATCCGACGTATCCCATTTGGAAACCGCGATGTAGCGGGGGGGGGGGGGGGGATAACAGACATATTGCGTATGCGTCATTGTAGAAGCCGCGCGTCCGAACGCCGCCAGCCTTCTCCTCGTTCCCTCGAAAGCGGGGAATCCACCCCATCCCAAACACGCAAGTTGCATCTTTATACATTCCCCGCCTGTTTGTCAACCCCAATCCATCAGCCGGGTATGTTATCATATCAACCGAATTTATACACATACATTGACTGGTTCCCCTCGACAAACTGGATTAGGCAGGATTCTCTTCGCCCCCCTGCGCTGGCTGTGGATAGCGATTTCCGTGGCGGTGCCCTTCGTCACGTTCCTGTTCCTGTTCGGGCTGGTAGCCGTCGAGCTGATACCGCTCGGCTCGCAATTCGGGCTGCTTCTGGTCGTCGTCCCCTTCATAGCGCTCATGGTCACCGTCCTCATCAAGGTCTTGCCTGCGCTTATCCCGCTCAGGAGGCGGCGCGCCGGAATCTCCAGCCGTGAGCAAGCGGCCATATTCGGGCTGCTGGCCCTGGTCATCATCGCCGCCGCCCTCATCACCCCGACCACCATCGAGCGCCTCTCCCGGAACGAAGACGCCAAAGCCGCCATCCGCCACTTCGCGATAGAACACGACCCCGGCGTCGAACTGGGAAGCCTGGAACGAACCCTGGCCGAGTTCGAGCGCGCGCGCCGAAGAATGTCCGAAGAATGGACGGTTCAGCCCGACGCTCCCCCCATTTCGCTCGAGATCCTCCAGGATATGGAAACCTACAGACAGATCCGCCACGAAGACTGGTCCACCGGGTTCGCTATATGCCGCGAGCGCGGCATCGTCATCGTCGTTCCGGTCGAGGGGGAATCCGGCGTGATGAACGAATACGACCGCTCCGACACCCCAAGACACGAGATGGTGCACGGCATGATGTGCCAGATATTGGGACAGGAAGCCTACTTCTCCATCCAGCTCTGGTACCACGAGGGATTGGCCCAGCTCTATCAGAACGATAAGCTAACCAACCTGTTCGACCGCGTCTTCAACCGGCTCGACGTCTGGTTGAATCGAGACCGTCTGCCGTCCCCCGAGAGATTCTGCGATTACCGCCTCGACGGTTCCGACCCGGACGTCCGCCTCTTCTACCAGACCTCGTGGGAATTCGTTCGCTCACTCGAATCGGCGCGCGGCAGGGCGGATCTCAACGCGATAGTCACAGACGTCGCCGCCGGCGAGACCTTCGAGCGCAGCATGGAGCGTCGCCTGGGCGGAGTATGCGCCGACCTGTACGCCGAGTGGCGCGAAATACTCTGAACCCGCCTAACTCGCCAGGCTCTTCCGATTATGCAGACCGCCGCTTTTTATGGTATGGTTCGGGCTGAGATATTCAGCGCACCATGATTATTCGAGGAAAAGAACCATGTTGAGATTCGTAGAGGAAATGCTTCTACTCCTTCTGCACGACGAAGACGGCAGATTCGTCAGCGTTCCAAGCTGGTCCCTGGACTACGCCATCGCGGGCAGCGTCCTCATGGAGCTCGCTATGGAAAACCGAATAGACACCGACCTTGAAAACCTGGCGCTCATAGACCCCACTCCCACCGGCGACAGCCTTCTGGACCCGACCCTCGCCGAAATCGCGGCGGCGGACGAAAAACGCGACACGCGCTTCTGGGTAGAACACACCGCCCGGCGTTCCCACGAGATACAGGAAGAGGCGCTCGACCGCCTGGTCAGCGAGGGCGTTCTCGAACGCCAGGACGACCGGTTCATGTGGGTCTTCCGCTCCAGGCGCTACCCTATTATAGACGGCGCAGCCGAGCGCGAAGTCAAGCTGCGCATCATGGGCGTCCTATTCAGCGACGAGATCCCATCCCCGCGCGATGTAATGATAATCTGTCTGGCCGACGCCTGCGACATCTTCAGCCGCCTGCTCTCCCGCAGCGAACTCAATCGCGCCTCGCCGCGAATCTCACAGGTAGCCCGCCTCGACCTCATCGGCCAGGCCATGTCCCAGGCCATCTACGACATCCAGGTCTCCGTAGCCGCCTCAGCCCACGGCCACATGGTATAGCGTCAGGATAAAAACGTTCCTGGCTGGAGGCTCCGGCTGGGACTCGACGCGCTGGTTGGCAGTCTTTACGTGGGAACACAGGACTCGCAGACTGATAAGGCGACAGATTGACCCAGAGACAGACTAACTCCATCGAGGAATTCGATACCGGCCATCTCCTGCTATGGACGGTGCGAGCGGGCATTTTGCTTATCATGGCGATGCCGTTCATCATCTCGAACGACACGCTGTTTCCGTTCATAGTCGGCAAGGCGATATACGCCAGATCGGTGATAGAGGTCACCTTCGGCGTATGGCTGCTGCTCATATTCTTCTACCCGCGTTACAGGCCCAGCCGCTCGCTGATAATCGCGGCCCTGGGGGTATGGCTGCTCGTTTCGCTCGTCGCCGGCCTGACCGGGGTGAGCGTCGTCAGAAGCCTCTGGTCAACCTACGAGCGGATGCAGGGCATAGTTGACCTGGCGCACTGGTTCGTCTTCATCGCCATGACGGGGGCGGTCTTCCGCAGCCTTGCGGACTGGCGGATCCTGTTCACAGTCAATCTCGTAGTCTGCATGATCGTGTCCTTCCTGGGGATAAACCAGCACTATGAGATCTTCGATATGCAGGGATTCGGAATCCTGGCCGCCGACCGCATCGAGTCCACACTGGGCAACGCGACATACGTGGGCGCTTACACGATGGTGAACGCGCTGATAGCGCTCAGCCTGATAATTCACTCGCTCGGCGTCCGAACGCCAGGCGGCGGGGAACGGGCGGAGCCGACTCCTCAAAGCCGGACGGCGCGCCGACGGAGGCGTTCCGCAGAGCGACAGGCCGCTTCCACAACAATGTCCTTCAACTATATTCCGTGGCTCCAGTCGGTGTGGGTTCTCTCGCTCATGCTGAATCTGTGGGCGCTCTGGCTAACCGGAACGCGCGGCGCGGTGGTCGGCCTCGGAACGGCGGCCTTCGCGTTCTCAGTCGGATACCTGATATGGGGCAGGGTTCGCATGGCGCGGATCATATCTTACGCGCTGGTCGCGGGCGCGATTGTCGCAATCGTTCTGTTCGCGGCGGTAAGGACTACCGACATCCTGGATCCGATTGTAGAGTCCAACACGATGCTGGCGAGAATGTCCTCGATAGGACTGGAAGACGGCAGCATAAGCGGGCGCGTATCGGGCGCCCAGGCGGGGCTGCTGGCCTACGCGGAGAAGCCGGCGCTGGGCTGGGGGCCGGAGAACTTCCTGATAGCCTGGGGGAAACACGTCAACCCCGAGGCCGCCGAGCGCGACCGCTTCGACCAGGCTCACAACAAGCTGGTGGAGGAGTTGACCACCAAGGGAACGCTGGGATTCGTGAGCTATATGCTGGTCTGGCTGGCCATGGCCTGGGCCATGTTCGTCTCCATCAGGCGAAGACAGGGCTACCAACAACTATCGGTCCTGATAATAGCCGCCGCGATGCTCGCCTACTTCGTGCAGAACCTGTTCTTGTTCGACACGCCGGTGACGCTCATGCAATTCTCGCTCCTGGCGGCGTTCGCGGTCGCTCAGGAATACTGGGCGGGCGACCGCGACGAGAAGAGGGCGCAGTCCTGGATACCTGAGAGACTGAGCGGCAAATTCAGCCTGCGGCCTGTGTCGGCCGCGCTGCGCGCGCCCTGGGGGGCGGTTTGCCTGATGGCGACTGTGTCCGCGGTGGTCATCGTCGCTCTCTACGCGCTGAACCTGCGGGCGTACAACGCGGCGGCGGATATTGCGTCGTTTGGTCTTTCAGCCAGATCCGGAGCTACATGGGAAGAGCGCCTGGCCTATGCCGAGGACTCCATCAGCACGTTCCCGGGTCTCGCGAACTACCCGCGCAGACACATCATCAGGGATTCTTTCGACAGGCTGCCCTCGCTTTCGGACGATGAGTTCTGGGCCGAGGTCGAGTTGATGGAGAGTACGGGCAACGACGCCCTGGAAGTCGAACCTGACAACTGGAGAATCATCGCAATGATAATCCATCTGCGCCAGACAGCCGCGGAGCGCGACGCCGAGTACGTGGCGAAGGCCGGCGAGAGCCTGGAAAAGATGACGCGGATAGCGCCGAATCTGCCGGACACCCGCATACTCACCGAAATACAGGACAGCCTGGAAGAGGCCGGGGCCGCGCCCTGACGCCAATACCAGCGCGGGGGCTACCTGTCTCCTCCCTGCCACCTGGCGCGGAAGGTGATGAGAACGGACGCTATCAGCAGTTTCACGTCCAGCCAGGGCGACATCCGCTTTATGTAAATCACGTCGTAGCGGACTTTGTCGCGCGGGCGCGTGTAATAGCGGCCATATACCTGCGCGATTCCGGTCAGTCCGGGCCTGACCGCGATTCGCCGCCCGAACTCAGGCCATCTGAGGGTGAACTCTTCCGCCAGCTCCGGGCGTTCCGGCCTGGGACCCACAAGACTGATGTCGCCCTTCCACATATTGATGACCTGCGGGAGTTCGTCGAGCGCTCGATTTCTGAGGAATCGTCCGACTCTCGTTATTCTCGGGTCGTCCTCCTCGGCCCATACCGCGCCGGTGTATCGTTCGGCGTCGGGGACCATAGAGCGGAACTTGTACGCCCTGAATATCCTGCCGCCCTTGCCTACCCGCGTCTGGGTGTAGAAGACGGGGCCCCGGTCGCTGAGCCATATCGCAAGCGGAATAAGAGTCCACAGCGCGATCCAGATTGGCGCGAGGGCAACATGGACGGCAGAAAGGACTATCAGGTCGAAGGGACGCTTCCACCAGTCATGGACGGCGATGGTATCTGCCGGAACACGTATGTTGGAACTATTGGGGCTGGCGCGCCCTTCGGATTCCATTGATAAACGAGACCTTGCGCGCTTTCCTGAGCGCAAGAGAGGGATAGAGCGTTGATATGGTCGGGATGGGCGGGATCGAACCGCCGACCTCCTGTTCCCAAAACAGGCGCGCTACCGCTGCGCCACACCCCGACTCGGCTCATATAAAGGTTACAGGTTTTGCGAATCTCAGGTAAAGGTCAACCTGTTTCCGGCGCGCGGCATCCGCGCCAGCCGGCGGCCTGTTCGTAGGCGCGCGCGATACGGAAGAGGTCGGGTTCAGAGAATGGGCGGCCTATGATCTGCAACCCGATTGGCAAGCCGGACCCGGTGAATCCGCACGGCACGGATATTGCGGGCAGACCGGCGAGGGCGGCGGGGCTGGTGTATCGTCTCCGGGCCAGGTCGAGCCGTCCCTGGTAATAGCCGCCCGGCGATCCGGTAGAGCGGGCTATGGGAGGCGCGGGGGTTGGGCTGGCGGGCATTACTATGAAGTCATGGTCTTCAAGGGCGTTCATCATCTCGTCTTTGATAAGCGTTCTCGCGCGCAGACCTCTGAGATACGCCGGCGAGGGAGTGATGGCTGCGGACTCCAGCCGGGTTCGGGTGTTCCAGTCGTACAGGTCGGCGCGGGACTTCAGCCAGTCCATGTGAAAAGTGGAGGCGTCCACGTCGGCTGTGGCGAGGAAGACCGCGCCACTATGGGCAAGCATCGGCAGGTCGGAGCGCTCAACGTCGGCGCCAATCTCCGCCAACTGGTCCGCGGCGGATTCGACTACGCTTCTGACCTCGCTGTTCAGTCCGTCGAAGTCCATCGCCTCGCGCGGCAGGGCCACACGCGCTCCGCGCGGCCACTCGCCAAGAGAGTCCAGATAGTCCGGCGTCGGCTCGCGCGACGAGGAAGAATCTCTTTCGTCGCGTCCGGAGATAGCCTGGAGCATGATGGCGCAGTCTTCCACCGTGTGAGTCATCGGGCCGACGGTATCCAGGCTCCAGCTCATGGGTATCACGCCATGTCGCGTTACCCTGCCATACGTGGGGCGAAGGCCGACGATGCCGCAGAACGCGCTCGGCCCCCTTATAGAGCCGCCCGTGTCGGACCCAAGCGACCCGGCGCACAGCCCGCCCGCGACGGCGACCGCGGAGCCGCTGCTCGAACCGCCCGCGGAGCGTCCGGTGTCCCAGGGGTTGCGCGGAGTCCCGTAAGGGTGGTTGATAGTGCCGCCTATTGCGAACTCGCTCAGGTTGAGCTTCCCCAGAAGGACGGCCCCGGCGGAATCGAGACGTTCGACAATCGTGGAGTCGTAGTCCGGAACGTGGTCGGCCAGGACGCGGGATCCCGCGCTGGTCAGGACGCCCTTGGTGTAGATGATGTCCTTGACGGCTATGGGTATGCCGTGCATCTTGCCCCGATAGTAGCCGTTCGCAATCTCGGATTCGGCGTGGGATGCCTGGGCGAGAGCCGAGTCGGACATCACGGTGATGTACGCGCCCAGCCTGTCGTTCAACCTCCCGATGCGATCAAGGTAGGCTTGCGTCAACTCCACCGGGGACAGACTGCCCGATTCGATGAGTACGGCGGCCTCGGCGATGGTGAGTTTGCGCAGGTCTTGGTCGCTCATCGGCTAATCCTCCTCCGAAGAGAAAATATGCGCGGGTTCGACCGACATCAGCAGGTCTTCCGGTATTTCTTCCAACTCAGCCACGATCCCGGACAACCTGGACGCGATGGTCTTCGCTCTCACATCATCAATTTCAAGGCCGACAACGCGGCCGAGTTCCTGTATGTCTTCTACGCTCAATTGGTTCATTTCATCCATCTCTGAAGTGGGATTTTGACGCCGACATTCTAACACGTTACACGAACTCTATGACGTGTCCGAGCGCTTCCAGATTCTCATGCGCGCCGCACTCTATATATTAGGGTTTATGATTGTTCTGGAGGGCCTGCAGATGGCCTGCAGGTGGGCTGCTGGTAGCTTCCGGCCAGCAATGCCACCTGCATTTCACCTGCAAATGCCTGTATTCCCCAGTTCAGAGTATTTTTTCGGTCGGTGTAGATTTGGTGAATAAACTTATCTATATGGTTAAAAGTACCTTTGTTCTCTTATGTTCTCCTTATCTTAGCATAGCGCGGGGGCGCTTGTGTAGTTCTGTCCGAGTTCGGAGGATTCGATTGCCCTGGGCGGTGATATAATCCTGAGAACTCTCGATTCCGAAAGGGGACAGCCATGGATCTCAACGGCAAGGCGGCCATTGTTACCGGAGCCGGGCGCGGCATAGGCAGGGCAATCGCCGAGAAGATGACCGCATACGGGGCCTCGGTCGTGGTGGCCGATCTGAATATCAATAACGCTATGAATTCCGCGTCTGAAATCCGCGTCGCGCATCCTGACAGCGAAGTGGAATCCACGGAAGTTAACGTAACGGACAGAAATTCGGTCGCCCGCATGGCGTCCGAGGCAGCAGCCCGATTCGGCAAGATTGACATCCTCGTGAACAACGCGGGTATCATCGGCGCGCCGGGCTGGGAGCGGCGAGACAGGCCGGATGAGAGCGACTGGGACCAGATTTACGAGGTCAACGTCAAGGGTGTGGCGAACGCTTCGGACATCGTGGCCGAGTACATGAAACCGAACAGCTACGGCAAGATCGTGAACATCGCGTCCGGGGCGGGGCGTCAGGGCGGCCCCGGCAACCCGCCCTATAACGTGTCGAAGGCCGGGGTCATAAGCGTCACGCAGTCCTACGCGCTGGAGCTCGCTCCGTACAACATCAACGTCAACGCTATCTGCCCGGGTCTGCTGTGGACACCAATGTGGGACCGGATCGCCACGCGAAACATCAACATGGACGACGACCTAGCCGGGCTGACTCCCAGACTGGCTTTCGAGAAGGTCGTCGCGGACCGCATACCGCTCGGACGCGAGCAGACGCCGGAGGACATCGGCAACCTGGCGGTGTTCCTCGCGTCGGATCTGGCAATCAACATCACAGGGCAGTCAACCAACGTGAACGGCGGCTCTCGGATGGACTGACTTCGTAGAAATTCAGTCCGGTCGCTTCTTGCCGGTCTTGCGCTCGTACAAATCCCAGGTGTTGTCGTTGAACGGGTAGTATTTGCCGGGCGAGACCTTTTCTATCTCGAGCTGCGCCTTGACTATATCCTCGACCTCTTCGCGCTGGTGCGCGATGCGTATGACCTCGTCAACCTCGGAGCGCGGCACTACCACAACGCCATCGTCATCGCCGACCACCGCGTCGCCCGGCCTGACCAGGACGCCGCCGCACTGTATGGCGTCGTTGACCTGCCAGGGCCAGAACTCCGCCGGGCCCTGCTTGGCGGTCGTGGAAGCGGAGAATACAGGGAAGCCGTACTCTTTGAGCGCTACGCTGTCTCGCACCGAACCGTCGGTCACCAGTCCGCCCACCCGTCTCTGCATCAGCCGGAAGAACTTTATGTCTCCGCCTATCGAGCTGTAAGTCCAGCCCATCGCGTCAACGACCAGAACCTCGCCCGGGCCGCAGAGTTCGATGGCGACGTACTCGGCGGACTGGTCTCCCTTGGGCTTGTCGGCGGCGAGGTCGGGACGATGCGGTACGAATCTGAGCGTGACGGCGCGACCGGCCATCTTCTGGCCGAGTTGGAGGGGACGAGCGCCCTCGATGTAGCTCTGGGGCCAGTTCTTGACCCAAAGCGCGTCTATCAGCGTCTGGGTCGGAATCCCTTTCAGGATTTCCAGCGTTTCGTCGGAAATTGGCGGCGTATCGGTCAATGCACTTCTCCCGCGTCGGCGTCTGTCAATAGGGTATCCTATCGCTTCCCGCTGTTCCAGGCTTGGGCGCGGCGAGTGAAAACCAGCGAGTCCGCTTTCCACTCGGCATATCCCAGGGATCGGTTGCCGGTCAGGAAGTTTATCTTCTCGTCGATGCAGTCCCTGAGTTCGGAATCCTGTATAGAGAGGGTAAAGCCGCCGTACTCCACCTTGTCGTCAAGCGCGGTGACGGCGAACGCGCCGCCGTAGGCGTATTCGGCGTCGCGGTTGCCTATTTCGCCCCTCGCTATGGCGTCAATCCGCCCGGATTCGAGGGCATCCAGAAGTTCGGATTCGCCTAGCTCGTCGCCCAGGTATATGACCTGGGGCATATTCTCGGCGGGCGGATACAGCCGGATTCTTTCGTCCAGATTCGGAGTCTCCCGGGCTGAGGTGATGATGTAGTCGGCGCTTCCGTCCGCCAGCAGTTCCCCGGACGGGGTTTGGACGCGGGTTCCGGCGGCCAGAACGCCGTCGGAATCCACCAGACCGACTATCTCCAGCAGGCGAGCCTCGCCCGTCGTATCGGGCAGCGCGCCAACGCGGTCGTCGCTCGTGAGGTCGGCGTGGGTTCTTATCCTGCCCGCGTCCTCGGAGCGCGCGAGGAGAGACTGTCGGAAGACGATGTGGCCGGAGGTGAAGGAAATCACCTTTTCGCCAGCCGAGTTCATGGTTCGGGAGTCGAGAATGGTAATTCCGCCGCCCACGATGTCGTATTCATTCCCGGCGGACTTCAGCCATATGTCTTCCCAGGGTTCGATAGGGCTGCGGGAGAAGGACAGGCCCACGCCGTCCATCGTTTCGAGCGCGGACAGGATAGCGGCTTCGTAGCCGGCGTGCGCGCGGAAGCCGGCCGATGACGGATCTTCGTCGGCGCTGTGGCTGACCGGGGCGAAGTAGGCGTAGAAGCCGACCTTGAGGTCTTCGCCGTCGGAGCAGGCTTCGGGCGGGAGAGATTCGGATGAGCAGGCCATGAGAGATAACACCGAAGTCGTCATTGTGATAGCGGCTATGATCGGGAGCGGCAAAGCGGTCGGAGGCGTGGATTCCGGTCTCTGTTTCACCTGAAACTATCCACCTGAATCAAGTGTGCGTTCTCGTCCCTGCACCGCTTTTCGATGTTCTCGGGCAAGTCGCTGAAGAAATACAGCGCCGGATGCACCTCGGCGTCTGGAAAGACCTTTCGCAGAGCGTCCTGGCTACGCTTCACCTGTACGATGTCGCGGTTGGTGACGCCGTATGTGGCCTCGATTGCGACATAGACCGCTTGCATAGAGTCACGCCTATTGCATTGAACTACCATATCGGTGTTCAGTATGTGGTTATATTCCCGCTCGGACAGGATGCCTTGATCCTCCGCTTGGTAGATAGCCCGGTTGAAGTCAGCCGAATTGTTGTCTTGTTCGGCCATTCTGACCCTTCTGATGTTCCTGACCCTGAGAGGCTTGGCGATACTGGATAGGCCCCGATTGTACAGCTTCTCCTCCAGACACATATCCTTCAGTTCCATGAAGCTCTTATGGATAGGATCCGAGCTGAAGTCGGGATGGTCCAAGTGTCGCGGGTCGTCCGACGTATGTATCATTACCATTCGCTCTTCTCCCGATTGTCCTTGATTATATCCAAGCGGTTTGCCGATTGCCATTAGGTCGGCGCGACAGTAGAATCGCGGCAGCAATCGAATCATCATCTCCACGCTCAAGAACATAGGGAGGAAATCCGCATGGGCAAAATCGAAGCGAGACTCGAAGAACTGGGCATTGCGCTGCCCGAGCAAGCGCCGCCGCCGATAGCGAACTATGTCCCCGGCGTCCGCGTCGGCAACCTGATATTCCTGTCGGGACTCGGCCCCGCCGAGCGCGCGGACGGCACGACGCTTTCCGGCAAGGTGGGCCGCGACCTGACGCAGGAGGAGGGCTACGAGGCGGCGCGGCTGACCGGAATCAACATACTGGCCCGCATGAGGGGCGAGGCGGGCAGCCTGGACAACGTGAAACGAGTCGTAAAGCTGCTCGGAATGGTGAACTGCGACCCGGAATTCAACCAGCAGCCCGCCGTCGTGAACGGATGCTCCGACCTGTTCGTGGAGGTGTTCGGAGACGCCGGACGCCACGCGCGGTCGGCGGTCGGAATGGCGTCTCTGCCGAATGACATTCCGGTGGAGATCGAGGTCATCATAGAGGTCAAGGATTAGGCCGTGTTGATCGCCACGCATGGATTCCCGCTTTCTCGGGAATGACGAGAAGCCTGGCTACGCCAGTACCTGCATGGAGTAGCGGGAGCGCATCAGGCGGCCCTCGGCGAAGCGGTTCAGGCTCATCTCCGAAATGTCCAGGCTTGTCGCCCTGCCCTCGGTGATAAGCTCGGACATGACCACGCCTATCATGGGCGACAGCTTGAACCCGTGGCCGCTGAAGCCGACCGCGACGTACAGGCCGTCTATCCCCTCTACCTTATCCAGGACGGGGTGCCAGTCGGGGGTGGTGGTGAACAGTCCGCTCCAGCCGCCGCGGAAGAGCGCCTGGGCCATGCCGGGCATTCGCCGGACGAGTTTCTCGAACGTGGCCTCCACCATCGGCATATCAACACCCTGGTTAAAGGTGTCGGGCGAGGCTTCCTCGTCCTCGCCTACGCCTATCAGCGTGAGGTTGCCCGCGTCCGGGCGCGGCGACATATCGTTCACCACGTCGCCGATTATCGGGTGATCGGGAACGACGTCCTGCGGCCTGCGGAGCATCACAACCTGGTGGCGGATTGTACGCAGAGGAACATCCACTCCGACAGAGGCGAGCAGCGGCCCAGACCACGGCCCCGCGGCCACAACCGCGATAGGGGTCTCGATGCGCCCGCTCTCAGTCAGAACGGCGGTCACGCGGTTCGCGGTTATCTCGATTCCGACGGCGGGCGACTCGGACAGGATTCGCGCTCCCCTGTCTCGCGCGGCGTTGGCGTAGCCGGTGGTCACCGAGTATGGGTCGGCGTACCCGGACTCCGGCTCGTAGGCGAACGATTCGCCGTCGAACGTCCGCACCATTGGCGCGATCTCTTCCACGTCCTCGGCGGTAACGATGGAGGTATCCACGCCCGCGGCGCGCTGCATGGCGACGTTTTCCAGCATGGCGTCGCGGTCTTCCGGCCCGACGATTACGAAATAGCCGGTCTTGGTGTAGCCGGAGGGCATTCCGGTGATTTCATGGAAGTCTCTGAATATGGAGAGGCTGTCCCAGGCGAGGCGCGTTGTAACCTCGTTGGAGTAGTGCATCCTGAGTATGGCCTGCGACCTTCCGGTGGAGCCGGAACCCAGCACGTCCCTCTCCAGTAGAACGGTGTCGGTGACGCCGCGCTCCGCCAGATTGTACAGTATGCCGCAACCCATCACGCCGCCACCGATGATTACCGCTTCTGCCATGATCTACCTCGCTACTACACGTTGAACAGGAAGTGTATGACGTCGCCGTCCTCGACGGTGTAGGTCTTGCCCTCCTGCCTTAGAGTTCCCTGTCTGCGCGCTTCGTTCTCGCTGCCGCACCTGACCAGTTCGTCGTAAGTCACGACTTCGGCGCGGATGAACCCGCGAGCCATGTCGGTGTGAATCCGGCCCGCAGCCCTGACCGCGTCGTCGCCGCGCGTCACCGTCCACGCCCTGACATCCTTGGGACCGCAGGTGAAGAAGGTAATCTGGTCAAGCGCGGCGTATGACAGCCGCACCATCCTGTCCAGGCCCGACTCGCCGGCGCCCAGCGACTCCCTGAACTCTTCTTCGTCCTCCGGGTCCATCTCGGATAGCTCCATCTCCAGCTTGCCGAACAGAGCGGAGCACAATACCCCGTCCGTGGCGACCTCGCTTTCAAGACGGTCTATAATCGCTGACGCCTCGTCCATCCGCTCCTCGCCCGCGTTCACCACGACGATCACCGGCTTGGCTGTGAGAAACTGGAATTCGTTGACGCGACGCGCTTCTTCCCCGCTCAACGACTGCTTCCTTATGGGCGTTCCGGATTCCAAGCCCTCTTTCAGCCTGGAGATTAGCGCGTTCTCGCGGAGCATCGCGTCGCGGTCGCCACGTCTGGCTCCCTTGCTGTTCCGCTCGATCCTCGACAGCCTGCGTTCCAGTATCTCCAGGTCGGCGAAGGTGAGTTCGTAGAGCATCGTTTCGATGTCTCGGAATGCGTCAACGCCGTCGCCGCCGTCCGGCACTGAAGGGTCATCGAAAGCCCTGGCCGCAATCACGAGAGCGTCCGCCGACTGAATCCGGTTCAGGTACTCGCCCGAGATTCCCTTAGTCTGTCCAAGTCCGTCGGGAGCGGCGGGCAGGTCAACGAACGTGACCTCGGCGCGCGTCGTCTTCTCGGGACGATACATTTCGCTGAGGGTCGAGAGCCTGGCGTCCGGCACCTTGGCGACCCCGATGTTCGGCCTCGCGGCGGAGGAGTATCCGGCGACCTGGGCCGCCCCCCTCGTCGCCGCGTTGAAGATGGTTGTCTTACCGCTGAAGGGCAGCCCGATTATAGCGATTTCCATTGTTGGCTATCAGTTCTCCGTTCTCGGCGGTCAGTCGTCCAGACTGCGAGACTCACCGTCTATTACGGTCGTCCCGTCCTCGGGTTTGTACCGGCCCTCCGCGTCCGCCGGACGCCCGGAGGCCTCCATCAGGACGTCCCTGGGAGCCAGAAGAAGGAAGAGTATGCCGGATATTATCAGTACCAGCAGGTCGTCTATTCTCCCCAGGATTCCCAGGAAGTCCAGGTCCCACGGCACAATCGTATAGACGATGGCCGCGGGGATTAGCAGTTTCAGCCCGAACGGAACACGGCTGTCCATCATCAGACGCATTATCAGGCGCGGTATCCCGGTCATCGTGAGCAGGGACATGAGTATCCGTATCATATTCCGCGCCTCCCATAAGGTCTTAAGTTGATTATAGTACGGGAAGCGCCGTTATGGAATCGGAAAATCAGGATGCGGGCGGTTTGGTCTGCGCTAAACGTTCGTTGTAGTGGCTTTCGACTGCGTGCTATAATCACCTGGATATTCCCTATGAGATTCAGGAGAACCCGTTTGACTTCCCAGCGGACACGTGACTATGAACTGGTGATGATACTCAGCCCGGAAGCTACCGAGTCGGAGGCGGCGCAGACAGTCAGGCGCATTTCCGACATCATCAGCGAGGGCGGAGGGAGCATCTCCCATCAGGAAAACTGGGGAATCAGGCGACTCGCCTACCCCATACAGCGATTCATCGAGGGCAACTACTTCATCACGCGGTGCCAGATGGAAGCGCAGGCGGCGGCCGAGCTAGACAAGACGCTCAACGCCGCGCAGGACGTAATGCGACACCTCGTGTTCAGGCTGGAAAAGTCCGAGATCGCCGCTATGGAGACTCAGGCTGAACGCCAGCGCCAGGAACTTGCCCGGCAGGAATCCGAAGCGAGGGCCGCGGCCGCGCGCGAGGCGCGTGAAAGGGAAGAAGCCGCCGCGCGAATCGCAGCCCAGCGGGAGGCCAGACAAGCCGCCGAAGCCCGAGCGCAGGCTCCCGCCGCCGAGTCCGAACCGGCGGCGGAGCCGAGCAGCCAAGCCGAGACGGAAGAAGCCGCCGCCCCAACCGCTCAACCCGAAAGCGAAGAGCAAGTCCAGAACCCGGTGTAGCCCGGTCGGCGGACTTGATACTATTGAACGCGCTCGCCGGATTTTCGGATCACCCCAAAGACGCAGGCCCAGGACGTAAGCTATGTTTAACAAGATAACCATCATCGGAAATCTGGGTACCGACCCGGAGATGCGCTATATGCCCAGCGGCGACGCGGTGACCAGTTTCTCCGTCGCCACGAATCGGCGATATAGGACCCGCGACGGAGAGCAAAGAGACGAAACTGAATGGTTCAGGGTAAACGCTTGGGGACGCCTTGCCGAAGTTACCAACCAGTACCTGCAAAAAGGTAGGCTCGTATATGTAGAAGGGGGCCTCACCAGCCGTTCTTGGGTTGGGCAGGATGGTCAAACTCGGTTCAGCAATGAAATACGCGCGCAGGAAGTAAAGTTTCTCAGCGGATCAGGAGATGCAGGCGTCGGAGGCGGCGCCGCGGGGCCGGACGGCCCACCTATGGGCGACGATGAGGACGATCTGCCCTGGTAGCCCAATATAAGATTGAAATAGGACAACAATGCTCACCCCGGAAGTCAGAGCAGCCTGCTCAACCAGACTTCCGGCCCAGCGAAAACCGACAACGCTCCACACCACGTAGCAGAAGGTGAGTTGACATGACGACACAACAGACAGGAACAGGCCCGTCCCAAGGTCAGAGGCCCGGAGGCGGATACAGCCCAAGGCCCGGAGGCCAGCAGGGTGGCGGGTATCGTCCGGGCGGCGGTGGAGGCAGGCCCGGCGGTCCGCAGCAGGGCGGCGGATATCGTCCGGGTGGCGGCAGGCCCGGTGGTGGAGGCTACCGTCCCGGAGGAGGCCGGCCGGGTGGTGGAGGCTATCGCCCGGGCGGAGGCAGACCCGGCGGTCGACCGGGCGGATTCCGACGAGGCAGGCCGCGCTACTATAGCCGCAGAAAGATTTGCGGCTTCTGCGTGGACAAGATCGAATACATAGATTACAAGGATACTGACCGCTTTCGCAGGTACATGACCGACAGGTGGAAGATAGAGTCCCGCCGCAAGACCGGCGTCTGCGCCAAGCACCAGCGCGCGATGTCCACCGCTATCAAGCGGGCGAGGCACCTTGCGCTGATTCCATTCAGTCCCGACCACGCGGGCCCTCAAATGCGATGGTCGAGGTAGATCCGATTTCAACGCGGAGGCCTGTCCGACTTTGCGACTTGTGAAAGATGTGTGCATCCCGGGGTTGAATAGTGGTTGATGAAGCCCGCCAATCGCCGCCGCGACGAACGGTACGGTCGGACAGGCGCAGAATCGCGTCTGAGAGGTCGCCCGAAGAGCGCCGCCGACACCGTCTCGCGCTTATCATTATCGGCGTACTGCTATTGCTGATAACCGGAATAGTCGTCGCCGGGTACGTTATCATTTTCGTCCTTCCCCCGCAGCAGCTTATCGTGCGAGTGGATGACGTGAGCTACACCCGCGGGGATATGGTAAAGCTCCTTCGGATAAGACAGAAGGCGCTGGAGCTGGACAACGCGCAACAGACGCTCAGATCAACGGACGACATATTCCAGGCGTTGCAGCTCATCGTCGAAAACGAGGTCATAGCCCAGGTCGCGCCGAGCCAGGGCATATCCGTATCCCGCGAGGAGGTGGACAACCAGATACGCAGTTCCATGACGCCTTCGGAATCCGAGTCGCAAGGAAAGTCGGCCGCGCAGATAGAGCGCGAATACCACGAACGCTATCGCCAATTTCTCAACTCGGCGCAGGTCAGCGAAAGCGAACACCGCGATCTGGTCAGGAAGGCGATACTTCGCGAGAAGTTCCGGCAGTTCGTGGGCGATCAGATCCCGGTCTTCGCCGAGCAGGTGTATCTGCATCGCATAGCGATGGGCTATCAGGACGAAATAGACATCATGCGGACCAAGTATGAGGACCTGCTGGGCGACGACAGGAGCCCGGAACACATCCGCGACACGGTTCGCGCTATCGCGCGCGAGTTCTCCCGGGACCCTGACACCGTTCAGAGCAGGGGCGACATGGGCTGGATGCCACTCGGGATACTCGAGGACTACGAGCGCGACTTCTGGGAACTGGAAACGGGCGAGATGTCCGAACCGACTCCGAATGTGGAGAATCCGCAGATGTCGTTCTTCTTCGTAGTATCCCAGCGCGAAGAGGTTCTGGAGATAAGCCGGATCAACAGGGAGCAACTCAAGACCCGCGCGCTGCAGGAGTGGGTGAACGACGAGCGTCAGAACCATGACATCTACGCCACCTTCAACTCCGACATATATGCGTGGTTCGTCGAACAGCTTCGGGTAAGCGCGAGTACGACTCCCACGCCCGCCGCCGCGAACCCGCTTGAGGGCTTGATGGGGCGATAGACGTTTCGGTTGCGATTTCTCTCTCACCCCCATCCCGGCCTTCCCCCGTCGAGGGGTAAGGGATTTTATTAGCAACCTGAATACCGAAACCCGAACAGGAAGGTTAGCGCTTTGAGCAAAGACGCAGTAGGAATCGCCATGCTGGGAATGGGCGTCGTCGGCGGCGGCGTGGCAGACATCATACAGCGCAAGCGTTCGCACCTGAGAGACATGGTGGGATGTCCCATCGAACTCAAGGGCATACTGGTAAGGGACGTCAACAAGCCGCGCGCGACCCGCGTCCCAAGCGGCATTGTTACTACGGACGTTGATGACATTCTCTCCAACCCCGAAGTGGATGTGGTAGTAGAGGTCATGGGAGGGCAGGATCCGGCCTTCGACTACATTCTCAAGAGCGTCTCGCTCGGCAAGCACATCGTTACCGCGAACAAGGAAGTTATGGCGCGACACGGGCCGGACATCCTCACTCTGTCCCGCAAGAAGGGCGTCCAGACTCTTTTCGAGGCAGCCGTGGCGGGCGGCACGCCTATCATCGCGCCGCTGCTCAGGGATCTGGTCGCCAACGAAGTCCTGACCATACACGGCATAATCAACGGCACGACGAACTACATCCTCACCAGCATGAGCCAGAACGGCGCGGACTTTGGCGACACCCTAGCCGAAGCCCAGCGACTCGGGTACGCCGAGTCCGACCCGACCAACGATGTCGAGGGCATTGACGCCGCCTACAAGCTGGCGATTCTGGCGACGCTGGGCTTCCGCGCGCGAGTCAGGGACACCGACGTGTTCCACGAAGGAATAACCAGGTTGCGGACCCGCGACTTCCAGTACGCCAGAGAACTGGGCTACGCCATCAAGCTGCTCGGAATAGCGACTTCGGACAACGGATCCGTGCAGGCAAGAGTGCATCCCGCCTTCGTCCGAGAGGACGCCATGATCGCCAAGGTGGACGGGGTACTCAACGCGGTCGAGATTCAGACCGACCTGGCGGGCAAGTTGCTCTTCCACGGCGCGGGAGCCGGCTCGATGCCCACGACCAGCGCGGTCGTGGCGGACATAGTTGACATTGCCCGAAACCTGGCGGGGAACGTGGCTCCTCCTCCCATTGGCAAACTTTCCGAACGCACCCACGTGCAGCCAATATCGGAACTTCGCACCCGCTACTACATCCGGCTCACCGCGACCGACAAACCCGGGGTCCTGGCGCAAGTGGGCGGCGTTCTGGGCAACAGGAACATATCCATCGCCTCGGCAATACAAAAAGAGACGGACGAAGTGGCTCAGAGGGCGGAGATAGTCCTCATGACGCACCGCGCCAACGAGAGCGATATGCAGCGGGCAATCCGCGAATTGGAAGCGCTCGATACGGTGGCCGAAGTCGGCAACATGGTTCGCGTGGAAGAGTGGTAGAATAGAAGAGGACGGATAATCGGGCGCTTGAAAGTAAGAGACCTGAAAAGACTCTGCGGCGGCAAGGGTGGTATCATGTAAGGACACGCGGGAGTCATCACCACTATGAGCATCCTGATAACCCTATCCTGATTACAGTCCCCGGACATGACAGGGATGAAGTCAAGCCCGGCATACTGAACAAAGTCTTGAAACAGGCTGGATTGAAATGAGCGACACGGTAAGAAGATACAGAATAGAGTTTGAAGGAAGCGACAGCGAGGGCTATTCGGCGTATGTACCTGATTTGCCCGTTGTCTTGGCGGTGGGCGACACCTTCGAGGAAATGAAATCCCGGATAGCCGAAGCGGTGGAGTTCCATCTGGAACTAATGGCGGAAAAGGGCTTGCCTATACCTGAACCTACCACGCCCGGCCTGTTCGTCGAGGTCTCGGACGTTACTCATGTGGTCGGAGAGACTGCCACACCGATGAACCCCAAGGTGAGATACCATAGTCGGCTTGTATCCGTCTGATTCTATATCTCCCGCGCTCGCTGTCTTCGGTATCCTGAATTGAAGAATGCTCGCGCCGATTCCTGACACGGGCATTCATAGGACCCTTAGGCTACAATAGCGATATTCCCAGAACTTGAGGTGATAACAGGATGGCCGGCACATACTACACCTGGAAACGATGAAGCACTTGCAGAAGAGTGAAAGCGGAGCTTTCACAGAGCGGCATCGAACTGGATGAGCGCGATTTCTTCGCCGACCCGTTCACGACTGAGGAACTCAGGGACTTGATAGGCGACGCTCCCGTATCCGACTACTTCTCCTGGAGATCCCCGTCGTTCCGCAAGTTGGGTCTGAATCGGGAAGACATGAGCGATAACCGGATGCTGGAACTGATGACGGAAGAGCCGCGTCTCATTCGCCGCCCGCTGATAATGACCGAGGACGGCAAACTCATCGTCGGAACGGACAAGAAGGCAATGGCCGACCTGTAATCGCTTATTGCCGTATCATGTCCCAAGTCGCTACAATATGGTCAAGCGAATTAGTCGGGGCGTAGCGCAGTCGGTAGCGCGCCACGTTCGGGACGTGGAGGTCGCTGGTTCAAGTCCAGTCGCCCCGACCAGCCCACCCATTACGGGAGGGCAAGCGCCACTTTGAACATATGATGGTTATCCAAGCGCGTACAGTTTGGCCGAGGACAATATCTCCATGAACCGTCAACGCGGCAGGGTGGGAATCCTGATGGGTGGAGGCCCCGCTCCAGGAATCAACAGCGCTATCAGTTCGGTAACCATAGAGGCGGTCAACAGGGGATATGAAGTAATCGGCATCCTGGACGGCTTTTCGCACCTGATGGAGGGCCGCGCCGACATGGTCCGCCCCCTCAAGATCGAGGACGTATCCCAGATACACTACCGGGGCGGCTCGATCATCCGCACCTCCAGGGCCAATCCCACGCGACGCGCCGACCACATTCAGAACACGCTGGACTCCCTGCGGGAGTTGAACGTCTCATACCTCGTCACGATAGGCGGAGACGACACCGCGTTCAGCGCGTCGGAGGTGTCAAGGCTCGCCGGGGGCAGCGTCAAGGTCGCGCACATCCCCAAGACGATAGACAACGACCTTCCCCTGCCCGACGGGATGCCCACCTTCGGGTATGAGACGGCGCGACACCTGGGAACCGAAATCGTCCGCAACCTGATAGAGGACTTCCGCTCCACCAATCGCTGGTACATCGTGATAGCGATGGGACGCGCCGCCGGACACCTCGCGCTCGGCATAGGGAAGTCGGCGGGCGCTACTCTCACTATCATTCCCGAGGAGTTTCGGGCCGAACGCATCGGAATATCCGACGTGTGCGACGTGCTGGAAACGGCCATGCTGAAGCGGCGGGTGATGGGCAAGAACCGCGGCCTGGCGGTTATCGCGGAGGGCGTGGCGGAGAAGTTCGACCCGGAAGAACTCGCCAGTTTTCCGGGTGTCGAAGTGTCGCGCGACCAACACGGACACCTCCGACTCGGAGAGATCCAGCTTGAGAAGATTCTGAAGCGCGCGATACAGGAGCGCTTCGAGGACAGGGGCGAAACGCTCCCCATCATTGACAGCACGGTTGGGTACGAACTGCGTTCATACGCGCCAATCCCGTTCGACATAGATTACACTCGCGCGCTGGGCTACGGCGCGGCAAGCGCGCTGTTGTCCGAGCCGAGCGAGCGGTATCCTGAACAGGGCGGGCTGATATGCCTGGTTGGAGGCGACATCAAGGTTCTGCCGTTCGACCAGCTGCGAGACCCGGAAACGGGACGTACCCGCGTCCGAACCGTGGACGTGGAGGGGGATAGCTACCTGGTAGCCCGCAAGTATATGATACGGCTCGAAAAGTCGGATCTCGCGGACGATAAAATGAAACGCCGGCTGGCCGAGGCCGCCGGAATGACGCCGGACGATTTCGCGGACAGGTTCGGCAAGGTGGTCGAACTCGCGGGCGCGGTATAATACATAGCGAACTATGAGGACAGAGCGAGGATGAAAAACGCCCAATCTCTGGTAAAGACAGCCAAAGCGCTCGTCGCGCCCGGCAAGGGCATACTCGCGGCGGACGAAAGCACGCGCACAATCGGCAGGCGATTCGCCGCGCTCGGCGTGGAGAATACGGAGCGCAACCGGCGCGACTACCGCGAAACGCTTGTCAGTACGGAGGGCGCGTCGGATTTCATAAGCGGGGTCATCCTGTACGACGAGACGCTGCGGCAGAATTGCGCGGACGGAACGCCCATCGTCAAATTGCTCGGAGAGCGCGGCATCGTCCCGGGCATCAAGGTGGACACGAGTACCCACCCGCTCGCGGGCGCGCCGGGCGAGGTGGTCACCGAAGGCTTGGACGGACTGCGCGACCGCATGGCCGAGTACTACGAGATAGGCGCCAGGTTCGCCAAGTGGCGCGCCGTTATCGCAATCGGCCCTCATATTCCCAGCGACTACTGCATAGAGGTCAACGCTCACGCGCTCGCGCGCTACGCCGCGCTCGCCCAGGAAGCCGGACTTGTCCCGATTGTGGAACCTGAGGTCATGCTGGACGGCGGCCATGATATAGACCGCTGCTACGACGTAACCCAGAACGCGCTCAGAGAGGTTTACAGCCAACTCGCCGCCCAGCGCGTGGCGCTGGAGGGAACTCTGCTCAAGCCCAACATGGTACTATCCGGGAAGGACGCGCCCAACCGCGCCTGTCCTGATGAGGTAGCGGAGAGAACCGTTGACTGCCTGATGCGGAGCGTTCCCGCCGCCGTGCCGGGGATCGCGTTCCTGTCCGGCGGACAGGGCGACGACGAAGCGACGGACAACCTTCGCGCGATCAACATTCGCGGCAAGGAAGCCGGCGCGCCCTGGCAATTGACCTTCTCATTCGCCCGCGCGCTCCAGTCCGCGCCCCTCGGTATTTGGGCCGCGGACCAACGCGCAACCGAGTCGGCGCAGAAGGCGTTCTACCGGCGGGCGTCGCTGACGGCGGCGGCGCGCGGCGCGGGCTAATTCGACATCAACAGCGTCCATGCATACAGACTAACCCTTGACGCAGCTAACCATGCGTAGATTCGAGCGAACCGAATGCTATGACGAATCTCGAAGACCACGATCTAATACGTCTGTTGCAAGAGGGCGAATCGGACCGCGTTGAGATCAAGAGCGTGCTGAGCGGGAATACGCGGAATGAGATTCAGGAAGCGATTTGCGCCTTCGCAAACGACCTGCCTGACCACCGCGAGCCGGGGGTGATATTCGTAGGCGCGCATGATGACGGCTCCATAGCCGGATTGCCAATCACGGACGAACTGCTCAGGCAGTTGGCAGGCATGAAAACCGAGGGGAACATAGTCCCGCCCCCAACGATGAAGGTCGAAAAACTGTCCCTTGACGGCGGAGATGTGGCGGTGGTCAACGTTCAGCCGTCCGACTCTCCGCCGGTTCGCTACAGAGGCAGAATTCACGTGCGTATCGGCCCTCGCAGAGGAACCGCAACAGCCCAGGACGAAAGAATACTCAGCGAAAAGCGCCGCTACCGCGACATACCATTCGACATCCACCCCATACCATCCGCGACTCTGAGCGACCTGAACTTACTTCAGTTCGAGCTTGAATACCTGCCGCAGGCGTTTGATCGCGAAGTTCTGGCAGCCAATGATCGGAGTATCGAAGAACGCTTGGCTGCCACCAAAATGATAGTCTCCGCCGATGACGACACGCCTACCGTGTTGGGAATTCTGGCGCTCGGCAAGAATCCGCAGGATTTTCTGCCGGGCGCCTACGTGCAGTTTCTAAAATTCGACGGAGATGAATTATCAGACGACATATCCGACAGCGAAGACATTCGCGGGTCAATACCGGACGTGATTCGCCGTCTGGACGAAAAACTGAACGCTCATAATCGGACTGCGGTAGATATTCTTTCGGCTCCCACAGAGCGTAGAAGAAGCGCATATCCAATCCAAGCCGTCCAACAACTTACCCGCAACGCTATAATGCACCGTGCATACGAAGCGACCAACGCTTCCGCAAAGGTACACTGGTTCAATGATCGAATCGAAATCATCAGCCCCGGAGGTCCATTTGGAGGAGTAACCGCCGCTAACTTTGGACAACGCGGTTTAGCTGATTACAGAAATCCTAACCTGGCTGATGTGATGAGAACTCTGGGATTCGTCCAACATTATGGTGTTGGCATATCCATTGCCCGCCGCCTGCTCAGAGAGGCCGGGCATCCTGAGCTTGAATTTGATATTTTGGAAAACTTTGTTTTCGCCACAATGAAGGCGGCGGCCTAGCTAGGAGGATATCCGAATGACTATCCCTGTTCTTACCTTCTTCAATAATAAAGGCGGTGTTGGCAAGACTTCTCTGGTATATCACCTTGCCTGGATGTACGCTGACTTAGGCCATAATGTTACAGTGGCGGATTTAGACCCTCAATCCAATCTCACCAGTATGTTCCTGGATGAAGGGCGTTTAGAAAAATTGTGTCCTGACAATGGACCCAGGAAAACCATCTACGGGGCAATTCAACCTCTACTGGATGGAACAGGAGATATAATTGCGCCATACCAGGAACAAATAGACGATAACCTGAACCTTATTGTAGGAGACCTCAAGCTATCTTCTACCGAAGAAGAATTGTCAATCCAATGGCATCAATGTCTTAACAGATGTCCGCGCGCGTTTCGCGTAATTTCCGCGTTATGGCGCATATTGCGGAAAGCCGCGCGCACTTGTCAGACCGATGTGATCTTGGTAGATGTCGGCCCTGGCTTGGGCGCTTTGAATCGCGCGGCTCTCATAGCGACAGATTACGTCGTCGTACCTCTCGGATCCGACCTGCTCTCTCTGCAAGCGTTGAGAAATCTAGGCCCCGCATTGCGGAATTGGCGAGATGGTTGGAAAGACCGCTACACTCTCAATCCACTCGCGGACCTTGAAATCCCTGACGGCGAGATTCGGCCAATTGGATACCTGGCGCGGCAACGCGAGGTCATATTAAGCCGTCCCATAAAGGCGCATGACAAGTGGGTCAACAGAATACCGAAGGAGTATGCCCGGAACCTGCTGGATCAAGAATGTGAACACTCCCCCGCCACGCCAGCCGACGATGTAAACTCCCTCGGGATACTCAAGCATTATCGAAGCCTCGTCCCTCTGGCCCAGGAAGCCCGAAAACCCATCTTCAACCTGACAACCGCGGATGGCGCGCGCGGAGGCCACGCGGCAGCGGCCAGATCTTCATACGGAGATTTCAAGGCTCTGGCCGACAAGATATACGAGAGAATTTCCTCAGCAGAGAGAGTGGCTTGATAGTGCGTTAGGATGCGCTGTCTTTATCAGCGGCCCGTGAACGCCGGCATCACTTCCTCCGCGAAGAGGCGCAGTTGTTCCATGCACTCGGCGCGGGGCATACCTTCGGCCCAGTGCAGGATTACTTGCTCCAGGCCCGGGTACTTATTCTCCAGGTCTTTCAGGAACGCTACGAAGTCCTCCGGCGGGCCGCAGAACCACGCCTTCTGCTGCACTCCGTCCTCGATGTATGGAGTTCTGGCGGGCGCGCCGGGAGTTCCCCAGGCGCGGCCCTGTTCGTCGGCGTATCTCACGAACCCGAACGGAGCGAACCACTTGTAACGCTCGTCGTGATACGGCCTTAGCCGTTCCATCGCCTCTTCCTGGCTGTCGGCTATATAGAATCCGACTCCGAGAGCGAGGTTTTCGCCGAGGGCGAGGTCCTGCCCGTACTTGGCGTTCGCGTCGCGGTACTGCTCGAATATCTGCTCGACCAGCGTCTCGCCGGTCAGGGCCACCACACCCCTGATGCCATTCTTGGCGATGAAGTCAATCGTCCGACCGCTGACTATGGGCTGCCACATTTCGACCGGCAGGCGCTTGGGGCGCGGCACAAGCGTCACCTCTTCGAGGTCGTAGCCGCGGTACTCGACCTGCGCGGGGACAGCGTAATGTTTGCCCTTGTGCGAAAACGACTCTTCGTTGAATGCCTTGAAAATTATCTCCATCTGCTCTTCGAACAACTCGCGGTTGGCGTCGTTGTCAATGACCGGAGATCCAAGCGATTCGACCTCTCTGCTGTGGTATCCGCGCCCTACCCCGAATATGATGCGCCCGTCTGTCAGGATGTCCGCCATAGCGTAGTCCTCGGCGAGACGAATCGGATGCCACATCGGGACTATGTTGAAGGCGCAGCCGAATTTCAGCTTCTCCGTGCGTGACGCCAGGTGAGTTCCGAGCAGGATGATGTTGGGGATGCACTCGTAACCCTCGTGCTGGAAATGATGCTCCGCCATCCAGAGGGCGTAGAAGCCGAGTTCGTCCATCAACTCGGCGGCCTGAACGGCGGTATCCAGGCTCTCGGTCAGGCGCTCGCTCGGGTAGCGCCGGTCGTCGGCGGGAGTGCCGTCGCCGCCGACGTTTTCCAAGTCTATGTTGCCTACGTACAGTACGGAGAATTTGTCAATCATTACGCATCACGTCCACAGAAGTCTTGAAATTCAGTATTGTATTCGCGCTCAAGGCACGTCCATCTTTCTGAGGCGATAGACCGTGAGCAATAGGAAGGCCACAGTCACCAGAATTGCGCCGACGACGGCGGCGGGGAATTCTATCACGCGGTCGCTCAGGGTTTCCAAGCCGTTTTCGTCCAGCCCGTTCATTATAGCAAGCGTGTAGCCCCGCACGCTCAGGTATCTCACGCCGCCTATGAAGGTGCTGAGAATTCCTTCCCACAGGAAGACGTACACTATGGCGAAGGGCAGGGCGCGGGTGGTGACGAGTCCGGCCCAGGTGAAGACGGAGGCGTAGGCAATCACACCTGCCAGGAGGGCCACGGACACCGCGACAGTGGTCTGGAGGTCGCCGTCCGTTCCGATGTAGGTGGCGAGACCGCCGCTGACCAGGGCAAGCGGAGCCGCTATGACTACCGAGGCCAGGAACTTGGGAATGGCGATGCGCCAGCGCGCGACCGGCTTCAGGAACACATAGCTGAGAGTCTTGTCCTCGATTTCGTTGCCAAAGGCGGCGGTCGCGAGGGCCATGGTGACCAGGGGCATTATGACGCCCACCAGGAGGCCGTCGAGCAGGCCGTTTATGAATTCTTCGTTAGCGTCCGCGCCGTCTCCGCCCGGAACGAATGCAAGGCCGACCGGTACCAGGGCCAGCAGAACGGTGAGTATCACGCGCCACTTGCCGGTTAGCTGCCGCAGCGAGAGGGTAAGTACCTGGACCATCTACCCCTCCACCACATACTCGAACAGACTCTCAAGGGAGTCGTCCAGTGGTTCTACCCGCATGAGCCGGACGGAGTTGTCGCGGGCCAAGCCTGCAAGCGACGCCTGGAGGTCTGCGACATTCCGGCTGTAAACGATCAGCGAGCCGTCGTCCGAGACGGTTACGGTGTCAACGTCGTCCATGGCGACTATTGCGGAAGCCATCAAGCGCGGAGAATCCACGACCACGCGCACCTGGTATGCCTGCTCGTCGAGCTTGGCGCGTATCGCCCTGAAGTCTCCCGCGGCGGCCAGCTTGCCGCTAATCATCAGCAATATCCTGCTGGCCAGGGTCTCGACCTCTTCCAGAATGTGGGAGGATATTAGAATCGCGCGGCCCTCGGCGGCCAGGCGTTCCATCACGTCCTGAAACTCTATTCGCTGGCGAGGGTCGGTCCCGTTCAGCGGCTCGTCCAGGATGATGACCTGCGGATCGTGGACGAGGGTAGCCGCGAGCCTCATGCGCTGTTTCATGCCGCGCGAGTAGGTCCCCATCTTGCGATCCTGAGCCTCCTCCAATCCGACTATCGCGATAGCGCGGTCAACATAGTCCTTCATGGGGGAGAGTTTGTTGAGTTTCGCTGAGAACTCCACCAACTGCCTGCCGGTGTAGAAGTCGTAGATGGACTCGTGTTCGGGCATGAAGCCCAGGCGACTGTACAGACCGGGGTTGTCGCGCACAGGCTCTCCGAGCATCCTTATCTCGCCCCTGGAGCAGCCCGCGAGTCCGGCTATCAGGTGGAGCAGAGTCGTTTTGCCCGCTCCGTTGGGGCCTAACAGACCTGTGATCCCTGGGCCGACATCGAAAGAGACGTCGTTGACCGCGACAACGCTGCCGTACCACTTGGACACATCTACTACTTCGATGGGCGTGCTCAAGCCAGCAGCCTCCGATAGCGGTTCCAGAGCAGGAAGCCGGGAACGCCGACCACGATCACGTACCAGAGGATAGGCGCGATGTCGGGCAGTTCGGCCGCTTGCTCCATTACTGGGTTGTCATTGTCTGTCTTGTCGAAAATCATGTCGCTTATGTGGATAGGCGCATTGCCTATGTCTATGAGCGCGACCAGCGGGGCGAAGTCGGTGTCACCCAGCAACGAATTATCCTCTCGCTCGACAACGACGCCGTTGACCGTAGTCTCGCTCTGCTGAGTTCCGCTGACCAGGATTCCGGCGGTGGCGGCGGTTATCAGCCACAGGCCGATGACGAACGCGGAGGCATACACGCGGCGGGTGGTGAAGGCGGCCACGGCCAGGGGTATAGTGGTGGTCATTATCGCTATGACCAATCCGGCGGCGAGGAAGCGGGGTATGTCGGCCCAGTTGTCGCGGAGGTATTCAAGCGGCTCGGTCGCGCTCATGGTCAGTCCGAGCATGAGAACCACCTGTCCGGTGTATATGAACAGAAGGCTCACCGCGAAAAAGGCCAGCCAGCGCCCCAAAACGTAATCGGTGAATGTCAGCGAGCGCACTAAATACAGAGTTATCACGCCGCTCCGACGGTCAGGACACAGCAGTTCAGGTGCTATGACCGCGGAGAACAGCAGCAGTACCAGCGATACGATCTGGTAGTAGTCGGCGTGGCCCGGGATGTCCAGCGCGACGCCTATCATCCTCTCAGTGGTGGCGGCGATGATTATGAAGACGATGGCGGGCGTCATAACGGCGCCAAAGAACAGAATGGGCAGAATCTTCGCCATAGCGCCGCGCCCCAGTCCGAAACAGGTTCGGACGCCGTTGACGAACAGCGCCTTCCGCGCGCGCGCCCTGCCCTCGCGAGGGCCGTCGTAGCGCTGGTAGCCAAGGTCGAAAAGCTGGCCTTCGGATGCGGTCATATCACCTCTCCGCCCTGAAGATTTCCGTGAGGCGTTGGCGGCGCGGCCCCAGGCGGCGCAGCCTTACTCCCGAGTCGGCCAGCGTGTCCCTTATCTTGTCGTATTCCTCCGCGCCAACGTCCTGAACCGCTATCGAGTACCCATCCAGCGCGCAATCCAGGCCCCGCTCGGCTAGGGCGGACATCAAGTCTTCCACCCCGCCATCTACGTCAATAAATATAGTCTCGCTCTCCTGCGTGAAGCCGGACACTTCTCCCGATTCCACGACCTGCCCTCTTTCGAGAACGACGATTCGGTCGCAGGTAGTCTCCACGTCGCCCATAAGGTGGGTGGAAAGCACGATGCTGATTCCGAACTCGCGCCCCGTGCGCCGGATGAGCGCGAGCATCTCCTCGCGTCCGACCGGATCCAGCCCGGCGGTCGGCTCGTCCAGCATCACTATGACGGGATCATGGACGAGAGCCTGGGCGAGCTTGACGCGCTGGATCATTCCGGTGGAGTACTCGCCGATGGAGCGGTAGC
This sequence comes from Dehalococcoidia bacterium, assembly GCA_963668275.2. Taxonomy (GTDB): domain Bacteria; phylum Chloroflexota; class Dehalococcoidia; order Lucifugimonadales; family UBA1123; genus VXRN01. The sequence goes on along the minus strand of OY764155.1, from coordinate 2,892,321 downwards.
GTTCTTCGTCCAGTCCGACGTGCCGGAGGGTATCGGCGGCCCTGGTGCGGGCTGCGGTAGGCGGAAGCCCGCTCACCTGCGCCATGTGCGTGAGGAACTCGGAGGCGGTCATCGAATCAGGGAGACAATCATGCTCGGGCATATATCCGAGGCGGTTTCTGATCTCGACGTTCTCGTAGGGACGGCCATCCATTACAAACGCCGAGCCGCCAGTCGGAGTGAGCAGCCCCAGGAAGAGTTTTATGGCGGTGCTCTTGCCTGCGCCGTTAGGCCCAAGCAGTCCGGTTATGCCCCGCCCTATGGCGAAGTTGACCTCATCCAAGGCCACCGTACTGCCATACCGCTTGGTGAGGTCTTTCGCCTCCATTATCGCTGTCATGTTCAGAATTATATACGTTTCACATATAGTTTGTAATCGCAGGATGACGAAGAGCGCCGGCGCTACCGGCTGTTTCGTTCATTCCACCAAGGGATATAACGTGTCGGTCCGAGTTCGCCGTTCTGCCACAGGTGGCAAGCCTGGGCAAAGTGGCTTCGGACCTCGGACTCGAACCGCTCCTGCGTATCGTTGTTGAATATGAGCAGGTCGGCGGCGGGAGCGCGCTCTTCCCAGGATCGCTGGCTGGCCATGCGCTGGTCAATCTCATCGTCGGTGTACTGGTTGCGGGCGACGAGGCGACCGCGAACTATGTCCTGATCCGCCGCGAACAGCCAGGTCTGGTGGCACCAGCGTCCGTAGCCGGCTTCTACGAGGTTCACCGCTTCCAGAACAGCCACGTCGTCCGGGCCAAGCGTGTCGTTCCACTCGTCAATGACCGACTTGATAGCGTCCACGATGCTGCCTATGGCGGTAGTGAGCTTGTTCATCTCCTCCGGCTTGCCGAACACTTTCGCGCCCAGCTTGCGCCTGTCTATGTACCCGTCCTCGCCGACTATCTCATCTCCGAATATGGCGACGATGCGGTCGAAGGCGGCTGTGCCGGGATCGTACATCCTATGAACGAGTCGGTCGGCGTCGCAGTGTACCGCGCCCCGCTCGACCATCAACTGGCAGGCGGTGGACTTTCCGGTGGCAATGGAGCCTGTGACTCCGATTATGAAGGGCATGGCGGTTGCAGACTTTCAGTTTCTCTATGCGGACCGGTTTTTTACCTAGTTCGGCGCGACAGGCTCCCTGGGATTCGTCTCAACCGAGACACCTATCACCGCGCCCTGCACCACTCCAACAGCCTGAGTAAGCGCGTTGACATTATCGTCTGTTCGGTCAAGACGGTGGTTGATTCCGGTTTCGGCTCGTTCGATGCGTTCGTTGAGCGCGGTTTCGGTTCGCTCGATGCGTCGGTTGAGCGCGGTTTCAGTTCGCTCGATGCGTTGGTTGAGCGTAGTTTCGGTTCGCTCGATGCGTTGGTTGAGCGCGGTTTCGGTTCGTTCGATGCGTTCGTTGAGCGCGGCTTCGGTTCGCTCGATGCGTTCGTTGAGTGTGGTTTCGGTTCGCTCGATGCGTTCGTTGAGCGCGGCTTCGGTTCGCTCGATGCGTTCGTTGAGTGTGGTTTCGGTTCGCTTGATGCGTTCGTTGAGTGTGGTTTCGGTTCGCTCGATACGTTGGTTGAGCGTGGTTTCGACTTTCTCTACCGATTTGGCGACGACCTGGATCTCGCTGTGAAGCCTCTCCTCCGTCGCTCTTGCATCCTCTCGAAACCTCTCCTCCACCTTTCCTATGTCCTCCCGAAGCCTCTCCTCCGATTCTCTTATATCCCCTTGGAGCCTCTCCTCCACCTTTCCTATGTCCTCCCGAAGCCTCTTCTCCGAGGCGCCATTCTGTCTCCACTGGAACAGCATGACCAGTATCCCTGTCCCAAATATGGAAAGGACGATTGTTATCGTCCCGGCGTTGAATCCTTCCATTTCTAGCCCTCGCTCCCTGTCGGATAATTGTACTCTGGCGATCCGTGTTGGGGAAGACCGCCAGAGCGTAAAGGGCGTCTAAGCCGGCGCGTTAGTTGTCGCCCGCCGCGGCCGCCGTCGCCATGCGGTTCTTGAAGTGCGGCATGACTTCCTTGCCGAACGCCTCGGTCTGCTCGAGGATGACGCTCTGCGGTGTGCCGACCGGCAGGCCCATGTTCACGTGGTCGAGGCCGGGCCAGCGCTTCTCGATGTCTTCCATTTGCTCAATTATCTGATCCGGGGTGCCCACCAGCCAGGAACCGGCTTCGACCGCGGACTCCAGCGTCGGCAGATCCGCGCTTGGAGCGCGCGCCGGGTCGGCCAGCGCCGCCAGCTGATCGTCGCTAAGGCCGCGCACGAATCCCAGCGGGGCGAACATCTTCATGTTCTCTTCATAGAAGGGCCTCGCCTGTCGTATCGCCTCCTCCGGGGACTCCGCGATGAAGAACGATATGCCCAGGATGAGGTCGCCGCCGAGTTCAGTCTCATTGCCGTGGGCGGCCTGCACTTCCTGCCACTTCTGAACCACCTGCTCGGACGCTCCGCCGGGCGCCGCTCCGCCACCGATTACGCCCTTGATGCCGTGCTTGGCCATGAAATTCAGCCCCCGGTCTCCCGCGCTCACTATCGGCTGCCAGCATTCCACCGGCATATTGACCGGACGCGGCACCAGGCTGATCTCCTTGAGAGTGTAGCCCCTGTACGGCACTTCCGGCGGGATGGTGTAATACTTGCCCTTGTGCGAGAACGACTCTTCCTCGAAGGACTTCAGGATGATCTCCACCTGCTCCTCGAAGTAGTCGCGGTTCTCGTCCTGGTCCATCATGGGCGCGCCGAACGCCTCCACCTCGCGGGTGTGGTATCCGCGCCCGACTCCGAAGATTACCCGGCCCTTCGTCAGAATATCCGCCGTGGCGAAGTCCTCAGCCATTCGCAGCGGGTGCCACATGGGCGCGATGTTGAATCCGCAGCCCAGCTTGATCTGCTTGGTTATGTGGGCAAGGTGAATACTGAGCTGGAGAATGTTCGGGATGCACTCGTAGCCCTCGGGCTGGAAGTGGTGCTCGGCCATCCAGAAAACATCGTAGCCGAGGTCGTCCATCAGCGTGCAGATGGCCTCGGTCTTGTCGAAGACGGTTATGAGTTCGTCGTTGGAGTAGAAGCGGTCGTTCGCGGCGGTTCCCGCGAAACCGATGTTATCCAGGTCAATGTGTCCGGCAAACAGGCTTCCGAATTTATCTATCATGGTCACATCTCCCGTGCTTGGTGTTGGAGACATTGTAGATGAGTGTACGCGAGTGTCAAGGAAGGCTGAGCCTTCGCCCTCATTTGGCGCGATTGGACGGCGTATGAAGCGCTTCTCCACATCCGTCCGCCACGGCATTCGCTATTCCTGTCGAAAGCGGGACTGAAAACACGTAGAAGGTCACCGCCATAAAGGTGTGATAATTGAATCAAGCTTCGCCGGTGTCAACGGCCTTTCGGATTTTCGCCGGGCAGTTCAACTGCCTGGGCGAATTGAGTCCCTCCTCGCCGGGTTAGACCACACGAAAGGCAGCTGCCCCGACAACCGGCGAAGCCTTCCCTTCCGTGTTGCGTTTCGGTTGAATACGCCGTCCGTGCTACAATCAACCTATATTGAATTCCGCAAACGTACCAGTCGCCGACCCGCGCAAGCGCAGGCTGATTCTCCTGACAATCGCCGCGGGCACCTTTGTGTCCGTTCTGGACCAGACAGGCGTCACGCTCGCCCTGCCCATCATGGCCAGGGACTTCAGCGCCACCATTCCGTACGTACAGTGGGTCGCCTTCGGCTACATTCTGGCCACGGGATCGCTGCTTCTTCCCGCCGGAAGCCTGTCCGACATGATAGGGCGCAAGGTCGTCTATGTGACCGGGTACTTCATCTTCATAGTCGGCGCGGCGCTTGCGGGGATCTCTTCGGACCTGATGGCGGTCATAGGCTTTCGCTTCCTCCAGGGAACCGGCGCGGCAATGATACAGGCCAACGGCATGGCGATACTCACCACGACGTTTCCCGCTAATGAACGCGGCAAGGTCATAGGGCTGTTCATGACGATGGTGGGCATGGGCGCGATAATGGGGCCAATCGTCAGCGGCTTCGTAGTGGATACCTTCGGGTGGCGGGCGGTATTCCTGCTCGGAGTCCCGCTGGGACTGATCTCTATAACCGCCGCGTCCATCGTTCTCATCCGTGACACCCCTAGGGTTAGAGGACTGAGACGGCTTACGACCGGCTTCGACTGGGTAGGAGCGTTTCTTTCTGCGAGCGGCCTCGTCGTGTTCCTGCTGGTCATGACGACCTCCTATCGCATAGGCTGGACTTCACCGGCCGCGATAGGCGGTCTGGCGCTCTCCATCAGCCTGCTGGCGGGATTCGTCTATTGGGAGCGCGCGGCCTCGATGCCGATGCTCGACCTGGAGCTATTCAGGCGAAAGATATTCGCGCTGGGAGCGTCGGCCAGCTTCTTCGGATTCCTAGCAGGCAACGCCGTATTCAGCATGATGCCCTTCTACCTTCAGGACGTCCTCGACCTGTCGCCGCGAGTGGTGGGACTATTCATCACGCCCGCCGCCATCGGCTTCGCGCTCGCCGGGCCGCTGTCCGGGCCGCTGTCGGACCGCTTCGGGCCGAGACGAATCGAGTTCATAGGACTGGGAATGCTGATTGCGTCGCTGCTGTTCCTCGGACGCCTGACCACCGACACCGCTCCCTGGAATGTGGCGGTCGCAATGACTATGCAGGGACTTGGCATGGGGATATTCTATACTCCCAATACATCTTCGGTTTTGAGCGTCGTCGAGCGAGAAAGGTACGGCGTCGCCACCGCCTTCCTCAACATGACCCGGAACACCGCGAGCGTCGCGGGCGTCGGGATGGTGACCAGCATCGTGACATTCGCTATGGCCTCACAGGGATTCGAGCCTAGCCTGGACGCCGTTGCCGCTGGCGGAGCCGGCGTGGAAGAAGCGTTCACTATGGGGTTGAGAGTCGCGTTCCTGATGTTGGGAAGTTTCAATCTGGTATCGGTAATCCTTACACTTCTGAAGCCCTCCGCGTCGAGCGAAACCGAGATTGACGACGCGGCGACGGGCGGCAGAGTTGAGGTGGAAGTCAAGGCGCAGCCGGGTGGGGACAGTTAATTGGCTAAACTGAGCATAGGACCGCTGGACCGCATCACCTCCAGCCCCAACTACAAGTGGTGGGCGTATGGAGCCGTGGCAATCGGGATGTTCCTGTCGGTCGCTGACCAGACCGGAATCAACATCGCGCTGCCGCGAATATCCGAGCATTTCACGGCGGACATCCCGACCGTGCAGTGGATAACCCTGGGATACAGCCTCGCCACCAGCGCGATGCTCATGCCCATGGGCAGACTGGCTGACATGATAGGCCGCAAGCGTGTCTATATTATCGGATACGCCGGATTCCTCGTCTTCGCGTTCATGGGCGGTCTGTCCCAGAGCCTTGGCTTCCTGATAGCGGCCAAGATACTCCAGGGAATCGCCTCCGCCGGCGTCCAGGCCAACAGCATGGCGCTGATAACCGAGGTATTCCCCTCCAACGAGCGCGGCAAGGCGATGGGACTGTACATGACCATAATCGGGACCGGCGCGATCTCCGGCCCCATCCTGGGCGGCCTGGTAGTGTCCAACTTCGGCTGGCGATGGGTCTTCTTCGCCGGGATACCCGTCGGAATTCTGGCCATGCTGTCGGCGGCGCTCGCCCTCAAAGGACGGAACGCTCAACAGGCCGCTCGTTCGGGCAGAGGCTCGTTCGACTGGATAGGAGCCGCGCTTTCATCCGCCGCGCTGGTCGCCTTCCTGCTGGCCATGACGAATGGATGGAAGATCGGTTGGGCTTCGCCGCCAATCGTCGCGGGGTTCGGCGCCGCCATAATTCTGGTAGCGGCGTTCATAATCTGGGAAATGCGGGTGTCCGAGCCAATGCTCGATCTTTCCCTGTTCAGCAGCCGCGTCTTCTCACTCGCCATCAGCGCCCGCTTCCTGTCTTTCCTGGGAGGCTCGGCTATCTTCTTCCTTATGCCGTTCTACCTGATTCAGGGCTTGGGCCACCCGGCCAGCCGCGCGGCTCTGTTCATGATTCCGGGGTCGCTGTGCATGGCCATCGTCGCGCCATTCGCCGGCCGTCTGTCCGACCGATTCGGCACCCGCTGGCTGGCCGCGGCGGGCTTGACGTTCTCAGCGGCGGGTATGTTCAATATGTCTCTGCTCGGCATAGAGTCGCCCGCCTGGCAGATAGTGCTGGGCATATTCCTGTCCGGGCTGGGAATGGCGACCTTCAGCTCGCCCAACACCAGCGCGATAATGGGGTCGCTGACCCCGGAGAAATACGGCATAGTATCGGGATTCGTTAATCTGGCGCGAACGTCCGCGAACGTTACCGGAATCGCGCTTTCCACAACATTCGTGACCATCACCATGGCATCCTACGGCTTCGAGCCGAACCTCTCGGTCCTCACCGGGGGCGGAGGAGAAGGCGTGAGGATAGCGTTCGTGCAGGGTCTGAGCCTCGCGCTCAAAGTATCCTGCGGCCTGATCCTGCTCGCCCTCGCCCTGACGCTCTTCAGAACGGAGTCGCCGGATACAACGTCTCAGCCGGTCGGGCCGGCGCAGCGCGCGCCAGCGTCCGGCGGCGACTGAGTTCCCTCAACGCCTCATTCCGCGTTTGATGCGCGCGAAGCTGCGAACCAGTTCCTCCGCCTCCGGGTTGTCCCAGTCCGGGTACGACGAGATTATGTCCTTGCCGTCGAATATGGGAAAGATGACCGTCGTGTTCGGCTTGGGCCGGAACAGGTCGTTCAGCAGCATATACAGCCCCACCATCGAGGCGACGGCGCCCACCACGAACACCAACGCCTCAATCCTCTGGTCGGGCTGAAAGATCGGTTGGAGGATAGCGCCCACTATGACCACGGCGGCCCCGCCAATGAGCAGTCGAAGAGCGATGGCCCGCCTGCCGTACTGTCCCCCGTTGAACTTATTCGGCGTGCCGACCTCTGCCAAGTCATATGCGTTGAACTCTTCGTCCTTAGAGACGCCGAAGTTGCCGATCAGCCTTCTGTTCGTGATTATGGTCTGCTCGTCCTCGAAGACTATCTCTTCATCCTCGATCAACTCGACCCTGGGTTGCATAGACACGACACGACCTCCGATATGTCAGCTAGTCAACCGGACGAGCGGGAACGCCAATGCCGCCATGCCGCCCAGAATAGTCGCCAATTAGGGTGTTGACAATGCTTCCGGCGATTAGTTTACGATATGCCGACATATAATGGAATCCCGCCGGCTTGTGTGATGCTGTACCAATTTAGTCGGCGTTGCCTGTGGCGAGGAAATTCCCTTCCCCCTTGATGGGGGAAGGCTAGGATGGGGGTGACTCCCCTACCGACCAAACTCATACAGGTTCGCTTGTGTCTCTGCGCGGTCTTGCGCCCTGGGCCGGAGAATCAGGCAGTCAGCGAGACTGCCGCGCCGTAACCGTCCCATAGACGGTGGTAGAAGAAAACAGCAGGAGAACCTGATAAGGTTTTGAGTACGAACCAAACCAAAACCCAGGAACTCCTGCCGTGTCCAGATTACGATTCACACTTCCCCGGGTCAAGAGCGTTCCTGACACTCGTCCATCAGGCTGTGTGTCCTGCGGCAGCAAGATCAGATACAAGACAGTGAGGGGGTATAAGAGCATAGAGGGTATGGTTACCGGACTGGGACTGACACAGTGGGTGTGGAGTGGCGAGGAAGGACTGGGCATAGGCGAGTTGCTTGTGGCCTAAGCCGCGCGCTTCATCTCGGAACTGACGCTCTCTCAGACTCCTCAAAAAATATCCAACCGCCTGTGGGACGGTTACGTACTCTCACCCTCTTTGACCTGGCCGAACATTCATGCTATCATATTATCCAATCAACGACCGACAAACGCGACAACATTTACATAAACAGGAGATTATCGAAAATGATTTCGCCGAAGAAAAATTTTCTATCCGTAGCTAACAACAGGTGGTAACAGGTCACTTTCTACGTGACACCCCACCTGTCACACTTGGAAACTCACCTGTAACCCCACCTGTACGATATAAATAATAATTTATGAACCGCCGCTCACGACTCGAACCAACGACTCTGAAAAGATCTCGGTCTGAATGATCGAACGACCCTGGATCGCTAATCCGGCGGGGGAGCGCAATTCGTGGGCGGCGGGTATAATAGGCGCGATTCGCGGGACGGAATCCGCGAACGATACCTAGTCACTCTAGTAAACGCATCAGGAGGAACGAAGTGACGCAGAGAATTTCGGTTATATCGGGCAGAGGCGAGGCCGACACCACCCTCATCGAGGAGCAGCTTCAGGGTCTGGACTACGAACTGGACAAGTACGAATGCTCCAGCGACGGCGAGGTCATTGAGGCTATGACGGGCGCGGACATCGTAATCAACGCTGGGGGCGTGCCTATCTCCCGCGAGGTGATCGAGGAGACGGAGGGCGTGCAGGCCATCATGGTCGGCAGCCACGGCTTCAATCACATTGACCACGAGGCGGCGACCGACCAGAGCATCATGGTCGTCAACGCGGCGGGCTTCTGCACGGAGGAAGTGTCCAACCACGCCGTCGTCATGATACTGGCCTGCGCGAAGAAGCTGACGCAGCTCAACGAGCTGACCAAGGCGGGCAAGTGGGGCGCGGAGACCCGCAACGCCATCATGCCGATGGCGCAAATATACGACCAGACGCTAGGGCTGGTGGCGTTCGGCAACATCGCGCGGGCGGTGGCGCGCAAGATGCAGGCGTTCGGCATGGACGTGATCGCCTACGACCCGTACCTGCCGCCCTGGGTAGCGCGGGAGTACAGGGTGCGGCTCGTGGGCAGCCTGGAAGAACTGGCCGCCGAGTCGGATTTCGTGTCGGTTCACACGCCGCTCAACCGCCAGACGGAGAAGCTCATAGGTGAGAGCTTCTTCAAGGCGATGAAGCAGACTGCGTACTTCGTGAACACCTGCCGGGGCCCCGTCGTTGACGAGGCGGCGCTGATAAAGGCGCTGGACGACGGCCAGTTCGCCGGCGCGGGCCTTGACGTGTTCGAGGAGGAGCCGACCTCGCCGGACAACCCGCTGCTCAAGATGGACAACGTAATCGCGACTCCGCACTCGGCGGGCTCGTCGAATATGTCCCGCATCCGGTCGGGCGTGCAGGTCGGCCAGGAGGCGTCGCGGATTCTGCGCGGCACGCTGCCAATGTCGGTAGTAAACCCCGAGGTTCGCCACTCGATAGAATCGCGGCCCGCGGCGATGAATATGTAGGGTAATCGGTATGAGAGGGACTTTGCCTGGGCGAAGTCCCTCTCCACAAGAATCAGGATTGGGATGTGGTAGATGCGATGGAACGAAAGAACCTGAAACTCGCGGTAAAGAACTTCGGCCCTATCCGGGAGGGTGAGGTCGAATTCAAGCCGCTGACCGTGTTCATAGGCCCAAACAACAGCGGCAAGTCATACATGGCGACGCTGCTGTATGCGATGGCACGGGCGTTGAATGGGAGCATAAAGCCAAAATATGTTCCATTTTCCCCAAGTACATACTCTAAGGATTATGAACAGGTACTGAGCGAATGGGACCACGTCGCCTTTGACCATTTGGACGAACTGGATAAAGACCTCATCCGAAAGATCCGCGCAATAGTCCAAGAATGCTTCGATTCCGGGGTAGCGAGGTTTGAGGGAGATATACAGGACGCGCTTATTGACTACTTCGGAATTCGCGATCCGGCTGAGCTTATATATCAGGGAAATGAGTGCGCGGAGGAGTTCTCAATCAGCCTGTTTGGACAGGACAGCGTTGATGCGCTCATCAGGGTTGGGAAGGGTATCGTCGGGTTATCCCCTGAGATCAAGGGCCAACAAGTCATTCCACAACCTATTGGTTTGGGAACGCTAGAAAATCTCTTAAGAGGCGTGGCCTGGCGATCATCTACCCGCTCTCACGGTTACTTTGACTTCTATCAGGGGATATTCCATTTGTGGCGGCGAGGATTAGTCTCTGTTGGGATGCCTGAAGGGGATGCTCTGTATCTACCCGCGGGACGTTCCGGGTTGCTTCAGGGGTGGCGAGCGATAGCGTCTCTTGGAGTGAGTTTAATTGGGCGGCGTAGTGGAATCGAAGACTTCACTATGCAGCCTTTTCCAGGACTGGCGCGCGAGTTCACCCAGCAACTGATAGAGATGATGCCGCCGGGTTCATACTACGAAGGAGATGAAAGCCTTGCCCATGCGACCAGCCTCATGGAAGAAGGGATTCTTCGCGGGAGAATCGAGTTACAGGGGGATGGCTCTCTGTTTGAGATGACGTATGAGTCGCGGGGAGTTAGCACCCCGGTAAACAGGTCGTCTTCAATGGTTTCGGAGTTGGTGCCCATCCACTTATGGATGAGCCATCTACTCAGGAAAGGGGACGTCCTCATAATTGACGAGCCGGAGGCGCATCTGCATCCTGAGAATCAGCGGCTCATCGCTCAGGTTCTTGTGAGGCTGATGAACGCGGGGGTGCGGGTAGTATGCGCGACGCATAGTTCGCTGATTCTTCATCAGTTGAGCAATCATATTCTGGCTACATCGTCCGGCAAGCTGGGAAAGGTTGGATTTTCGGAGCATGACAGGTTGAACTTAGAGGACATCGGAGTCTATCTGTTCGAGCTTGCAGAAGACGGATCGCGGATCAAAGAGGTGGAGGTAGATTCTGATTTCGGGATATCGGAAGATGAGTTTGTCAGGGTTGCAGAGCAGATTGGCGAGGAAACATATCAACTGGTCACCTGATTTTATACTTGTCTGAAAGACATAGCCCAACGCCGTACTATGCTCGAAAACCTTCGTCGTCTTCATAGCCACTCGAATAGCGCGTGTCTTGTCACACACTGTTCCAAAGAGAATGTTTCTCTTCGACTACCGCGAGCCGAGTGTGTTTGCGTGGACTGCGATGATTGCGCAGCCTTCACTGAAGACGATAGAAAACCGGACTATATCGGAATCATAGAACCACAGTCAGCAGATACTGAGGCATATTGGTTCGTTCTGGAAATGAAATCCAGAGTTAGCAATCCAAAGGATCCGGTTGACCAGATTCAGGCGGGGATCAACAAGATACAGAACTCGCCCAATTTCGCTTTGGAAAGAACTCCCTCTGAAATCGTCCCTATTATCGTCCATGGCAGAAGAGGTCCAAGGGTAGCGGATTTGGAGAAATATCCAGTGCGATTCAGAGGCAAGAAAATTCGTGTATTAACGAGGCGTAGTGGGGGTGCCCTCTAAGCCCAACATAGTAAGTATTCCACAATTCCGCTCAGTCGGCGGCGGGGGCGGTTAGGATATCGGGGTGGGGGAGGATGTTGCCGTCGGTCATTACTATGCCGTCTTCGCAGCGGGATTCTACGCGGCCATTGTCGAACTGCTCCTGGTAGAGGCTGGCGTAGAGGCCGCAGGTTTGGAGTAGCTCGGCGTGGGCGCCGTGTTCGACTATGCGGCCCCGGTCTATGACGTAGATTACGTCGGCGGACATGATGGTGGATAGTCTATGCGCGATGGCGATGGTGGTGCGGTCGCGCATCAGGGGTTCGAGGGCGGCCTGGACGTGGCGCTCGCTGGTGGTGTCGAGGGCGGAGGTGGCCTCGTCGAGTATGAGGATGCGCGGGTCGTGGAGTATGACGCGGGCTATGGAGAGGCGCTGGCGTTCGCCGCCGGAGAGGCGGTAGCCGCGCTCGCCGACTACGGTGTCGTAGCCGTCGGGGAGCTCCATGATGCGGTCATGTATGAAGGCGGCTTTGGCGGCGCGCTCTATGTCTTCCATAGTGGCGTCGGGCATGGCGTAGAGAAGGTTGTTCCTGAGCGTGTCGTGGAAGAGGTAGCTTTCCTGTGTGACGTAGCCCACGATTCCGGCGAGGGATTCCTGCTTGATGTCGCGGACGTCCATGCCGTCAATCCTGACGGAGCCGGAGGTTGGGTCGTAGAGGCGGGGTATGAGGTATGAGATGGTGGATTTGCCGGCTCCGCTGGGACCTACGAAGGCGGCGAGTTGGCCGGGGGCTATGTCGAAGTCTATGTCGTCGAGGGCCCATTGGCGCGCGCCGTTCCCGGCGGTCCGCTCATCGCGCTCGGGGTTGTAGGTGAGGCGCACGGAGTCGAATTGAACGTGCCCCCTGACCTGGGCCGGGGCGACTCGGCGGGCGTTGGGCCTGTCTTCGATGTCGGGGGTTATGTCGAGGTAGCCGAAGATGCGCTCGAAGAGGGCTAGGGAGGATTGGAGTTCGATGGATGTCTCGATCAGCGTACTGATGGGCCAGAAGAGGCGGAATTGGAGGGTGGTGAAGGCGACGATGGTGCCGGCGGTGACGCCCGGGGATAGGTTGCCCGTGAGCATATATCCGGCTATGACATAGACGACGACGGGGGCGAGGGAGAAGAAGATTTGCATCGCGGTGAAGAAGGATTGGCCGGTCATCTGGCGGCGTATGGCGAGGGCGGCCATTCGCTCGTTTTCGTGGTGGAAGCGTTCTATTTCCTGGTTCTGCCTGCCGAATAGCTTGGCGAGCATGATGCCGGAGATGGAGAGGGTTTCGTGTGTGATGGCGGAGACTTCGGCGGCGGCTTGCTGTTCTTCGGAGGTGACGCGGCGGCGGCGCTGGCCGACCATCAGGGATAGCAGGAAGAAGAAGGGGATGGTTCCGACGCAGATCAGGGTTAGTTGCCATGAGAGCAGGGCCATGGCTATGAGGGTGCTGACGAATATGACGATGTTGGAGAGGACGCTGGACATTGTGTTGGTAACGACGTTCTGGATGCCGCCGACGTCGTTGGCGATGCGGGACTGGATTTCGCCGGTGCGGGCGCCGGTGAAGAAGCCGAGCGAAAGGCTGTGGAGGTGGGTGTAGAGCCTGTCGCGTAGGTCGCGCATGACGCGCTGTCCGACGACGTTGGTGGCCCAGGTCTGCACGATGCCGAGCGCGCCGGATATGATGGTGACGGCGGCCATGATTCCAGCGAGGGTCCAGAGCAGGGGGATGTCGGGGACGCCGCTCCGGGGGAAGAGGGCGTCGTCGAAGATGGGGCGGGTGAGATATGGGTTGACGACGCCGAGTCCGGCGGTGACCATGATGAGCAGGGCTATGCCGACGACGTGGGGGGTGTAGGGCCTGAAGGATGCGGCGGCGCGTCGGGCGACGCCGGTTTGGGATGTTCGGTCGGCGGCGGTCATCGGGCGTTCCTGGGGCGTTCGCATATATCTTGGTTTATAGTGGTTCTGGTGGGAACTGGTGGCTTAAGTGGTGAGGAACAGGTGATTTTGTCACCAGCATTGACCAGCATTAGCTACGGGGGATTTTTTCTTGGCTCCCTTGAACCTTTGTCATAAGTTTGTATTTATGTCTCCTGTTGTGGTTTGTGTCGGTTGAATGATTCATTGTAGCATAGAACGAATGTGTGCGGGAAATGGAGTTTTGAGGGTATGGATTCCCGCTTTCGCGGGAATGACGGTAAATGTCAACACGGCCTAGTCGGCGATAGCGCCAATCACCGGACGAATGGGTAAGGGGCTGGTTATGCTGAGGGAGACTGAGCCTAGCGCGAATGGGGCACTGGGCGGGTTGGTTCAGGGGATGATGAGCGGGTGTCGGGTTCGGTCGGAGAATGCGCGGGCGATTGTGGGCAGGCCGGGGCTTCAGTCGGATGTTCTTGTGACGGCGGCGCGGATTTTGCGGACTTTGAAGGGGACGGCTCAGAGGGTTGACGCGGCGGGGGTGACGAACGCTCATGATTTGACGGGGCGGATTTTCCAGCGGCTTATCGCGGACCGGAAGTACCTGGCGACGTTCTATACGCTTCCGTCGGCGGCGGCTCTGCTGGCGCGTCTGGCGGTGGCGAAGATGGAGGTGGACTGGTCGGACGCGCAGGCTATCGGCAATTCGTATCGGGTATTTCGCGCGCGGAACGGGGGCGCTGCTGGCGGCGGTGTATGAGCAGGTGGCGGCGTGGGGGAGGATACGGCGGCGCAGGCGCTGGTGGAAGCGCCGGACGGGGGGGGCGATTTGGTGATAATGAATCCGCCGTTTACGCGGGCCGGTTCGGATTGGGAAGGCGGCGCAAGAGAAGAGGATTATGTCAAGCAATTTCGCGGATTGAGCACGGACCTGGAAACACAGAGGGAAATGTCCAGATAGGAAAAGGATTTCAGCAAAGGGACTTGCGCTCACGGGTACGCGGGCATAGCGCCCACGTTCGTGGCGATCTCAGGGAAATCGAAGATGGGCCGTATGGCGGCTCTAAGCTGATGGTCGGAGAAGAGTTGGCAGGCGAAATGTTGTCCGCGCGGCTTGAGGCGGAAAGCGAATCGTGGTCGGGAGTGCGGTTGTCGGATTATTCGCTAGCTCAGAAAGTAGCGTTTCTTTTCAGGTGGTTGAGGTCAGCAGTCCACGCCTCTGAAGCAGGACCAACAGGTTGTGTGGATTCCACCAGGTTCCCATTCGCTCCCGACGCCGAAGTTCACGATTCAACCTCTCAAGCAGCGAGGTGGTCTTGTAACGCGACTGCCCGCTCACAAGGTGCGCCAGCCCCTTGTTCAACGCCTTCTCGCACCAGTACTCGGCTTCGCCCCCGCTCAGATACACAGCGCGCTCGGCGTGTATCCGGACTTGAGCCACGCTCTCAGACCTCAACAGTTTCAGCGCTTCTGAGAACCCGGCGTCCCCTATGTTCCTGAGATACTCCCTGAGCAGGTGGAACTGACACAACTGATGGTTGGCCTCATTGCCATAGGTCATGTCTATCGCCGACGCTATCGCAAGGTCTCCGTCAGAGCATCGGAACTTCGGAATCGAAAGCCTCAGTTCGCCATCCTTTGTGATGATCGAGCGCGGGTAGCTCCGGTGTCCGCTCATCGCAAGGTCGCACTCAGCGCGCATAGGCTTGTATGCGTCCAGAGCCTCTTGAACTCTGTCCTGCATATACTGGGCTATCGTCCGGTCTCTCTGTTCTTCCAACTCATATAGCAGGCCCGCCATCTCATTGCCTCCGAGTGGTGTCTCTGATCACATCTTATAACCCAACCACCAGAAAGGAAACGCTACCGAGAGTACGCCCTCCGCATGGCGAATTCCACGAACTCCCGGAAATCGGTTTCGGCCCTGTTGACGATGGCGCTCACGTCTCCCTTCTCATAGTATTCCGGGAGCCATAGCGCCGGGGCCGGCAGCGGGCGGGCGGCGCACGCCAACTCCCAGAAGGCAAGGTTCTCCACCGGCCCGGACTCGGATTCATAGTAGTCCAGAAATATGTCCGCCGCCTCTTTGATGCCTCTCAGGTACATATTCATCCTGAAATAGGCCACGTCCAGCGCGGGATCGCCATAAGAGGCGGCGTCCCAGTCCACCAGCCCCGATATTTGACCCCGGCGCCAGAGGATGTTGCCGGGCCAGTAGTCCATGTGGAGGAATATGGGGCGGACGCGGCGCAGACCCGACCGCAACTCCAGGACAGCCTCGAAAATAGCGTCGGTAAGTGGGTGTCCCGCCATAGTCTCGGGCCAACTGTCTCTGAGGAAGTACAGGCCCATCCATCTGCCGTCGTATATGTGGCGGCGGTCCTCGGCGGACGGCCTTATGTCGTGGACGCGAAGCAGCATCCGCGCGATGTCCACAGACCATGACCTTACATCCTCCGGGTGTGAGACCTGTTCGCCCTCGACAAAACCGGACACGATTCCGGGGATTCCGAGAAGGTCGCCCGTCCTGTCGAGATACAGCGGCTCCGGAGCGGGGATGCCGTGTCTCCGCGCGATTCTAAGTCCGTGGAAGTCAGCCGTGGCGCGTTCAGGGTCCGGGTCGTCCGTCATTCGCTTGACCGCCAGGCGGACTTCATTCCCCGCCGGGGACACGCAGCGAAGTATGTGGACGGAATTGGTGTATGCGGCTGCGGCCGGGGTCGAAGACAGAAGGCGCAAGTTTGGAGCGACGGCGTGGACTATTGACTGGGCGTATTGAGTCGAGAGTTCATTCATGTGAAGGTATTCAACATTACCCTCACCCTAACCCTCTCCCAAGGGGAGAGGGGACTTTTGCCTACCTTTGTGGTCCAGTCAGAGGGGAAGGGGGGCTTCTGCAATCTTCTCACATCGTTGGGACGGTGTTGACCGAGTGGGGGAGGCTGGTTTTGCCCATGAGGTATTCGTCAATGCCGCGCGCGGCCTCTCGGCCCTCGGCGAGCGCCCATACGACGAGGGACTGCCCGCGCGCCATGTCGCCGGCGGCGAATACGCCCGGCACGGAGGTCATCTTGTTGGGCGCGGTGGCGACGTTGCCTCGTCCGTCCAACTCTACGCCGAGTTGGTCCAGCATCCCGTCCTTTTCGGGGTGAATGAAGCCGAGCGCGAGCAGTACCAGGTCAACGTCAAGGTCGAACTCGGAGCCGGGTATCTCTATCATCGCGGGGCGTCCGGTTTCGTCGGGCGGACCCCACTCCAGGCGGACGGCGCTCATCTTTTCTATCCGTCCGTTGCGGCCTGAGAAGTTCTTGGTCAGGATGTTGTAGTCGCGCACTCCGCCCTCTTCGTGGGATGAGGACGTACGCAGTATCATGGGCCACTGGGGCCAGGGGTTGCTGTCGCGGCGCGCAACCGGAGGCTCGGGCAGAAGCTCGAATTGATAGACGACTTCCGCGCCCTGCCTGTGCGCCGTGCCTACGCAGTCGGAGCCGGTGTCGCCTCCGCCCAACACAAGAACGCGCTTGCCCTCGGCGACTATGCGCTCGTCCGAGCCGAAACTCTGGCCGGCCAGAACGCGGTTCTGCTGGGTCAGGTACTCCATGGCGAGGTGCACGCCGCCGAGTTCGCGGCCGGGAATGGGCAGGTCTCGCGCGATGGTGGAGCCGCCGGTCAGGCAGATGGCGTCGAAACGCTCTCTGAGCCGGTCGGCGTGAATGTCCTTGCCTACGTAAACGCCGGTCTCGAAGGTGACGCCCTCGGCGCTCATCTGGTCAACGCGGCGCTGCACGACTTCCTTTTCCAGCTTGAATTCGGGGATTCCGAGTCGCAGAAGCCCGCCGACGTACTCGTCGCGCTCGAACACGGTCACCGCGTGGCCGGCGCGGTTGAGCTGCATCGCGGCGGCGAGTCCGGCAGGCCCGGATCCGATGACCGCGACGTTCTTGCCGCTTCTGAATTCGGGCGGCTCAGGGACTATCCAGCCCTCGCGCCAGCCCCTGTCGGCTATCGCCTTTTCGATGTACTCGATGGTCACCGCGTCGTTGTTTATGTTCAGGACGCACGAACCCTCGCACGGGGCGGGGCATATCCGCCCGGTGAATTCGGGGAAGTTGTTCGTGGAGTGGAGTTCGCTGAGCGCGTCCCTCCACTTACCGCGGTAAACCAGGTCGTTGAAGTCGGGGATGATATTTCCGAGAGGACAGCCGCCCATGCAGAACGGGACGGCGCAACTCATGCACCTTCCGCCCTGTTTGCGGGCTTCTTGCTCCGGCCAGTCCTCGTAGAATTCCAGCCAATGCTGAGTTCGTTCTCCGGGTTCCTGTCGCGGCGGGGCGATGCGCGCCCATTCCATGAATCCAGTAGGTTTTCCCATTATCGGTCTGAATATCCTTTAGTCGCCCGATGCCACGGCAAGGGTGTGTTGTTCCTGTCTCTCCGCGCGTTCCGCCAGGACGCGCTTATAGTCAATGGGCATCACCTTCACGAACTTGGGCAGCGTTTCGTCCCAGTTGTCCAGAACGCGCCTGGCGTTCGCGCTGCCGGTGTAGCGAAGATGGTCGGTGAGCATCCTGTGAACGGCCTCTATGTCGGCGTCCTCAACCAGTTCTTCAAGGGCGACCATCTCGGTGTTGCACAAGTCCGTGAAGCGTCCGCTTTCGTCCAGTACGAACGCCTCGCCGCCGCTCATGCCGGCCGCGAAGTTGCGTCCGGTGGGGCCGAGGATCACGACGCGCCCGCGAGTCATGTACTCGCAGCCGTGGTCGCCCACGCCTTCGACGACGGCCTCAGCGCCGGAGTTGCGAACGCAGAACCTCTCGCCCGCGATCCCTCTTATGAACGCCTTGCCGCCGGTCGCGCCGTACAAGGCGACGTTGCCGATGATGATGTTCTCTTCCGGCGCGAACGCGGACTCTTCCGGCGGCCTGATGATTACCTTGCCGCCCGACAGCCCCTTGCAGAAGTAGTCGTTCGCGTCGCCGTCCACCTGGAAGGTGACGCCCTTCGCCATGAACGCCGCGAAGCTCTGTCCCGCCGAGCCTGTGAAGTTGATCCTGATGGTATCGTCTGGCAGTCCGTCTTCGCCGTATCTCAGCGCGATTCCGTAGCTGAGCGTCGTGCCGACCGCGCGGTTCGCGTTGGATATGGGCAAGTCCAGTTCGACGGGCGCGCCTGTCTCAACCGCGTCCGCGCACAACTCTATCAGCTTGTTGTCCAGCGCCCTGTCCAGACCGTGGTCCTGCTCCTCGCAGCAGTAGGTGGCTATATCGTCCGGCACTTCGGGCATCTTCAGCAGGCGGGAGAAGTCCAGCCCGCGCGCCTTCCAGTGGTCAATCGCCTTGCGGGTATCCAGCCTGTCCAGCCTTCCCACCATTTCGTTGATAGCGCGGAAGCCCATCTCCGCCATTATCCGGCGCAGTTCTTCGGCCACGAAGAAGAAGTAGTTGATGACGTGCTCCGGCTCGCCCGCGAACCGCTTGCGGAGTTCCGGGTCCTGGGTGGCGACGCCCACCGAGCAGGTGTTCAGGTGGCACTTGCGGAGCATTATGCAGCCCATGGTGATGAGCGGCGCGGTCGCCATTCCGAACTCTTCGGCGCCCAGCAGACAGGCGATAGCCACGTCGCGGCCGGTCTTTATCTGGCCGTCGGTCTGCACGACGATGCGCCCGCGCAGGTCGTTCTCGACTAGAACCTGCTGGGTTTCGGCGACACCGAGTTCCCAGGGAAGCCCTGAGTATTTGATGGAAGCCTCGGGCGAGGCGCCGGTGCCGCCGCTGTCGCCGCTGATGAGAACGACGTCGCCGTGTCCCTTGGACACGCCCGCCGCTATCGTTCCGACGCCGGCCTCGGCGACCAGCTTGACGTGAATCCTGGAATTGGGGTTCGAGTTCTTGAGGTCGTGAATAAGCTGCGCCAGGTCCTCGATGGAGTAGATGTCGTGGTGCGGCGGAGGCGAGATTAGCTCCACGCCCGGAGTCGAGTTCCGCACCCAGCCTATGTATTCGTCCACCTTGTGGCCGGGAAGCTGACCGCCCTCGCCGGGCTTGGCTCCCTGCGCCATCTTTATCTGGAGGTCTTTGGCGTTGGCGAGGTAGTTGATGGTAACGCCGAAGCGTCCGGACGCCACCTGCTTGATGGCGCTGTTGCGCGAGTCGCCGTTCGGGTCGAGCGTGTAGCGGTTGAAGTCCTCGCCGCCCTCGCCGGTGTTGGAGCGCGCGTTTATGCGGTTCATGGCTATCGCGAGCGTCTCGTGCGCCTCGCGGCTTATCGAGCCGAGCGAAATCGCGCCCGTGGCGAACCGCTTCACTATCTCGGCGGCAGGCTCAACCTCGTCTATGGACAGCGGTTCGTCGGCGTTCCTGAACTCGAGAAGGCCGCGTATGGTGCACATCTGCTGCGCGTAGTCGTTGGCCCAGTCGGAGAATTCCTTGTAGGTGTCCCAGTTGTTGGACCTGGCGGCGTACTGGAGCTTGGCTATGGTGGTCGGATTCCACATATGGTATTCGCCGTCGCGCCGCCAGTGGTAGAAGCCGCCCACCTCCAGGTCCATGCTGCCGGACACCACAAGGTCGGTGTACGCTAACGAGTGTCGCGCCCTGGACTCTTCCTCTATCTCCGCAATGCCAATGCCGCCGATGCGGGAGGGCGTCCAGGCGAAGTATTTATCAATGAAGTCTTCGTTCAGCCCGACCGCTTCGAATATCTGCGCGCCGCGATAGCTTTGGATGGTGGATATGCCCATCTTCGCCATTATCTTCACGACGCCCTTGTGCGCGGCCTTGATGAAGTTCTTCTCCGCCGTCTTGTAGTCCACATTGGATAGGAAGTAGTCCTGCCGGATCAGGTCTTCCATGGACTCGTAAACCAGGTACGGATTGATGGCGCCCGCGCCGTATCCGATGAGCAGGGCCAGGTGCGCTATGTCGCGCGGCTCGCCCGATTCCACGACCAGTCCGCAGCGCGCGCGGGTTCCTTCGCGTATCAGGTGATGGTGGACGCCCGCCGTGGCAAGCAGGCTCGGTATGGGCGCGTTGTCTTCGTCAACGCCGCGGTCGGACAGAATCAGGATGGAGTATCCGTCCTCTATGGCCTGGGACGCCTCGGCGCACAGGCTGTCCATCGCCTCTTCCAGCCCGCCCCTCTTTTCGGGGTCGAACAGCATGGAGAGCGTCTTGGACCTGATGCCGTTGACGTTGATTTCGCGTATCTTCTCCAACTCGGCGTTCGTTATGAACGGCTCTTTGACGGTGAGCTGGCGGCAGTGTTCCGGCGTCTCCTCAAACAGGTTCAACTCGCGCCCGATCATCGCGCGCGTCGAGGTAACGAGTTCCTCGCGTATCGAGTCCAGCGGCGGATTCGACACCTGCGCGAACCGCTGCCTGAAGTAGTGGAACAGCACGGGCGACTTGTCCGACATGACCGCGAGCGGAACGTCGGTGCCCATCGAGCCAACCGGGTCGGCTCCCGTCTCTGCCATCGGCTCCAGTATCATCCGCAGGTCTTCGAGCGTGTACCCAAAAGCGGCCTGCCTGCGAGCGAGGGTGTCGAAATCGGAGCCGCGCGCCTTGGATGGTTCGGGCAGATCGTCCAGCGTCGCCATGTTCTCGCGCAGCCAGTCGCCATATGGCTTGCGGGAAGCGAGTTCGGCCTTGAGCGCCTCGTCCTGCACTATCTCCCCGCGTGAGGTGTCCAGCATGAACATACGGCCCGGGTAGATGCGCTCCTTGTACAGCACGTCCTCCGGCGGAACGGCCAGCACTCCCGTCTCCGAACCCATGACCAGAATGTCGTCTTTGGTAACGAGATAGCGGCAGGGGCGCAGGCCATTGCGGTCAAGAATAGCGCAGACTTTCGTTCCGTCCGTCGCTATCACCAGGGCGGGGCCGTCCCACGGCTCCATCATGGACGAGTGGTACTCGTAGAAGTCGCGCTTCTTCTCGTCCATCGGGATGTGGTCGCCCCACGCCTCGGGTATGAGCATCATCATGGCGTGTTCGAGCGAACGCCCGGACGCCAGCAGCGCCTCCAGCGCGTTGTCCAGGGTAGCGGTATCGCTCTGGTAGGGCGTGACTATCGGGACGAGCTTCTTAACGTCGTCGCCAAGGACGTCGCTGCGGAAGTTCTTCTCCCGCGCGGTCATCCAGTTGATGTTGCCCTGGAGCGTGTTTATCTCGCCGTTGTGAATGATGAAGCGGTACGGGTGCGCCAACTTCCACGAGCCGAGCGTGTTGGTTGAAAAGCGCGAGTGGACCAGCGCGAACGACGTGATCACGCTCTCGTCGGCCAGGTCACGGTAGAAGCTCTCCAGCTGGTGGGCCATGATAAGGCCCTTGTAAACCAGCGTCCGCGAAGAGAGACTGCAAATGTAGAAGTCTCCGCCCCCGGAAAGATCGTCTCCGAGTATGGCTCTCTCTATCCGCTTGCGTATGACGAACAGTCGCAACTCGAACTCGGATTCGCTCTCGACCGCGTCTGAGCGTCCGACCATGAACTGTCTGATGAACGGCATCACGCGCGCCGAGAGAGCGCCTATATTGTCGGGAGACACCGGCACGTCGCGCCAGCCGAGGAAGCGCTGTCCCTCCTCCTCTACGATACGCTCTATGGCGGCTTCGCACTTGGCCCTTTTGCCTGGCTCGTAGGGAAGGAACACCATCCCGAGGCCGTAGCTTCCGGGGTCGGGGACCGGCACGCCGAGCGCGCCGAATTCCCGCGAGACGAACTCGCGCGGCATTTGTATGATGATGCCCGCGCCGTCGCCGGTTTCGGGGTCCGCGCCCGCCGCGCCGCGATGTCCGAGGTTTATCAGGACTTCCAGACCCTGCTTGATGACGTTATGAGACTTTCGCCCCTTGACGTTGGCGACAAGACCGACCCCGCAGGCCTCATGCTCGAAAGAGGGGTGGTACAGCCCGTCGGTGGATAGGCGTGGTGTGTAGTCCTTGTTATAGCTCTTGCTCATAGCTGTGCCTTAGATAGATCCATTACGTAAACGTAGTGGGATATGCGCGCGACGCTTTGCGGGAATGGTCTTCTGCTGTCCGAGGTCAGAGTGTCGGTAAATATCGGCCTATCTCGTACTCGGTCACCTGGGCCCCGTATCGCTCCCAGTCAATCTTCTTATTCTTCAGGAAGTTCTCGAACACCGTATCGCCGAGCGCATTTTTCACCAGTTCGCTCCGCTCGGTGATTCGGATGGCCTCCAGGAGGTTGTTCGGCAGCGACTCGATACCCCGTCCGGCCCTCTCGGCGTCCGAGATCTCGAACACGTCGCCGGCAGCCGGTTCGGGCAAGTCGTACTCGCGCTCTACGCCTTCCAGTCCCGCGGCAAGCATTACGCTGAAGGCCAGGTACGGATTGCAGGCCGGATCCGGAGCGCGATACTCGATGCGGCGCGACTCTTCCCTGCCGGGCTTGAACGACGGGACGCGCACCAGGTCGGCGCGGTTCACATTCGCCCAGGTCACGTGGACGGGAGCCTCGAAATTCGGGACAAGGCGCTTGTAGGAGTTGACCCACTGGTTGGTAACGGCGGTTATCTCCCTGGCGTGCATCAGCAGGCCGGCGATGAAATGCTTCGCCGTGTCCGACAGCCTGTCGGGGTCTTCAGGATCATAGAATGCGTTCCGACCGCCCTTGAACAGCGACTGGTTGATGTGCATACCGCTGCCGTTGACGGTCGCTATGGGCTTGGGCATGAAGGTCGCGTAGCAGTTGTGCCGCTGCGCTATCTCCTTTACCACCAGCTTGTAGGTCATCACGGCGTCGGCCATCGAAAGCGCGTCCGTATAGCGCAGGTCAATCTCATGCTGGCTCGGCGCGACCTCGTGGTGGCTTGCCTCCACCGGGATGCTGAGCTCTTCGAGCATGAGCACCGTATCGCGGCGCAGGTCGGTGGCGAAGTCGGTCGTGTCCTGGTCGAAATAGCCGCCGGTGTCCACCGTGTTGGGCCAGGAATCGTCCTTGAAGTAGAAGTACTCTATCTCCGGCCCCACGTAGTAGGTGAAGCCCATTCTGGTAGCGCGCTCGATGTTGCGGCGCAGCACGAAGCGCGGGTCCCCCTCGAAGGGGTCTTCGTCCGGGGTTATCAGGTCGCAGAACACGCGCGCGACGGCATTCTCACGCGGACGCCACGGCAGTATGGCGAAGGTGTTCGGGTCGGGCAGCGCGTACAGGTCTTTCTCCTCGACCCGCGCGAACCCCTCTATGGCGGAACCGTCGAATCCCATGCCCCTGGTCAGCGCGGTTTCGAGTTCCTCCACCGTGATGGCGAAACCCTTGAGATTGCCCAGAATATCGGTGAACCAGAGGCGAATGAACTTGACGTCGTTGTCTCTGGCCTCTTTCAGCGCATATTCGATTGCCTGGTCGCGGTCCACCATAGCTAGGCTGTGTCTGTATTTCTCGTCATTCCCGCGAAAGCGGGAATCCATTACGTGCGGATTGCGGCTGATTGGTTGAGATTTGGACTGCTCGGGTTGACGGAACCGCTATTGGATACTGAGGACGGGTTCGGATTCAAAGCGTCTTCCGCAAGTTGAATCAAGTGTAGATAAGACACGAAACTGCCCCAGAAAACCAGTCAAAAATATAGCAGTTTGTGAAAGTTGTGTCAAACTTTTGAGGCCGCCCGCCGCCCTGTCGGTCAAGCGCGATATGTAGTATCCTGCAAGCGCAGACAACGCCCGAATCGGCAGCTAGGAGAATCGCCATGACCGACAAGCTGATCCAGGGAGATCCCTTCCCCACAATCGAGCTAAACCTCACCGACGGCTCCACCGTCACCCTCCCCGGCCAGATAGATGGCCGCTATCTCGCGCTCATGTTCTATCGGGGTGAATGGTGACCGTACTGCCGGCGGCAGTTAGCCAGCTATCAGAACAACCTTGAGAAACTCGCGGAACTCGGGATGTCCGTCATCGCCGGCACGGTCGAAGATCGCGACACCGCTACCCGCATCGCCGAAGAACTCGGACTCACATTCCCCATCGCCTACGGAATCACCGAAGACCAAGTGGCCGACCTCGCGCCGCTGTGGACGGAGGACGACCGCCACGGACGCTACCTACAGCCCTCCGAATTCCTGGTGGCGAAACGTCGGCGCATCGCCTTCGGAACCATGTACGCCTCCGGCCCCATCGGGCGCATGAGCGTTGACGAAGTGCTGTTCCTGCTCGGAAACCTGGACCGCTCGCGTCGGCGAAGAAGCAACTGACGGAGACGCGGGGGCCTGTCTTGTCTCGGCCCCCGCCATGCCGTCGTTCAGAAGCCGACCTCGATCTCCCGCTCCACCCGCAGGTCGCGCCGCAGATTCCTGTCCAGTATCCCCTTCACCAGCCAGGTGACCGACGACTTCTCCGTCTCCAGGCTCGGAACGCTCACCTCTCCCACATCCAGCGAAAACCGCCACTCGCGCCTCTCGCCCGACTCCAGCGTCACTTCTCGCTCCAAATCCGTCCTGTCCACGACGTGATCCTGCGCCTCGTTGCCGAACTTCTCTTTCCTGACAAGCTCCACTCTGACCCCGGCCGCGTCCAGGTCATCCAGCATCTCCGCCCGCAGTCTGCCCTCTATCCTGTCCCCCGACAGCGCCTCGCTCCGCGACAAGTCCAGCGTCAGGGCGCACTGCCTGTGTTTCGATTCCTCCACCACCGGACTAGGCGGCGCGTCATCCGACGCCGGAATCCTATCTACGACGAACTCCTGGCTTCCACTCATATCCCGCGCCCGCGCCACATCCAGAGACGCCCTCACCTCATACGCCACGCCCGGCTCTATCTTCTGCACCACCGCGCCGTTCATCGTCGGCAGCGCGTCCGTCGGCAGCGCGAACCTCACGTCCCTCCTCTGGCCGCCCAGCCTGCGGACCGTCTGATTTTCCATCAGCGTCTCTTCCGCCAGGCTAATCGCGTGCGTCTTCTTAGAATAATGCGTACCGTACTGGCTTCTGGTTATCTGAACGCAAGTCTCCACTCGGACCAGTTCCACCTTGCCCAGCCGCACGTGAAAATCCTCCCTCGGCACAAGCTCCACCCTCGCCTCCACTTCCTCGCCGGGCCGAACTTTGTCACTGTTCACCCGCACATTCAGGTCCGCCTTGGGCCGTCCAAACTCGGAAAAAGGCATACCAACGCCCTCCAATCTTCTACGCCAAACATCTAATCCCTGTCCGGATCCAGATAAACCCGAACCCCCAACTCATCCGCCAACTTCCTCTGATGATCGTGAATCCGGTAGCCATACACCAAGGCCACGGCGTCCTGTTTGTACACCTTGGCTATGATGTCCGCTGAACGCCTCGCGCGGGTGATGTCATCGTCGTTTATCACGCCCGACGCCTCTACCGCGAACCATAGCGTTGACCTATCCGACCTCCGCCGCGAGCGCATGACGAGGTCCGTAACGCTCACCTGCACTTCATCATCGTCGCTTATCACCCCATCCTCCGCCGCCCGTTCCATCTTATCCCGAAAATCTTGTGTATGAGCGCCAAACGCTATCGCGCCCGGCGTCCATATAGGATAGATCCTAGCCACGTCGAATTCCCTGCTCACAAGCGGGGGCAATTTCCTGGTGAGTTTCGCCTCCAACGCAGTCCCCCTGAGTGAGTCAACGGTTATCCGAAGTGAAGAGACATCTTCTTTGACCTCAGACACCTCGCCTTGAATCGAATCCAGCTTCCTGTCCACACCGCCTCGCCATTCGTCCACGTCGCCCCGCCACTCGTCAATGCTACCTCGCCATTCGTCCACGTCGCCCCGCCACTCGTCAATGCTACCCCGCCATTCGTCAACTTCGCCCCGCCACTCGTCAATGCTACCCCGCCACTCGTCCACGCCGCCCCGCCATTCGCCTAAATCATCCCACCGCTTGTCATTCGCGGCGACATACTCAGCGAACCGCTGCGGCAACTCCAGCAACTCTTCCGTCAGCAATTCGCGCCTGACGGCGTTTCGCCATTCCTCGTTTTCCCGCAGCAGCCGGATCAAGTCTTGTATAGTGTTGATCGTTGCCATATCGCTCCAACTTTCGTTTCAACGATTATAGCGGATTATAGCGGTTCGGTAACCGTCCCATAGACGGTTGTAGAAGAAAACAGCAGGAGAACCTGATAAGGTTTTGAGTACGAACCAAACCAAAACCCAGAAACTCCTGCCGTGTCCAGATTACGATTCACACTTCCCCGAGTCAAGAGCGTTCCTGACACTCGTCCATCGGGCTGTGTGTACTGCGGCAGCGTCTTTCTGAAGCGACACGGGACGGTTCCCAAGCGCGTCAAAGACCTCTACGTCAGAAAAGTCAGCGTACACAGATACCGATGTGTGTACTGTGGCAGAACGTTCAGACACTATCCCGAAGGGGTGGACCGCCATGATCAGAGTATGAGACTGAGGGGGCTTGCGGCGATGGTGTGGGCGCTGGGATATGTACAAGTCGAAGATAGCGCGTCTTGTTACTGAACTTCCCGAAGGCGGCGGACGATATCCGGTTGGGATGGAGCGTGGCGTGAGGGGTGAACCGAAGCTGAGAAGGCTGGTGGTGGAGTTGAGCGAGAAGTGGCGGAGTCTGTTATGTCATAAGCGGGTGATGGGTATGCCGCAGCCCAACAACTGCGCTGAGCGCGCGATAGGCGGAAGCAAGATCAGATACAAGACAGTGAGGGGGTATAAGAGCATAGAGGGTATGGTTACCGGACTGGGACTGACACAGTGGGTGTGGAGTGGCGAGGAAGGACTGGACACAGGCGAGTTGCTTGTGGCCTAAGCCGCGCGCTTCATCTCGGAACTGACGCTCTCTCAGACTCCTCAAAAAATATCCAACCGCCTGTGGGACGGTTACTACCAAGCGGCACTGTTTCACTTAGTGTAGTCATCAGAGTCGCGGACGCTATCGTCTCATGGGATTGAACAGACTCTAGGCAAGCGCGTCGCAGACCACAGACATGAAGTTGAGAGCGCCCGCGTCGCTCTTCAGTCCTCTTGTGGCTCTGTATCTTGGTTTGATCCGTCCGAACCTTCCTTCCAGCCAGTTCGTACTATTCGGCGCGCCCGCGCGCCTCTGATGAAGCGTCAACTCTCTCCACTTGACCAGAAGATGGGTAACCACCCAGCGCATCTCGTCGGGCAGCCGTCCGCGCGTTGACCATTCGAGCAGTATTCTCGCTCCGTCCGAGGGCAGGTCTTTGACCATCTCAGACAGTTGGTCGAGCAGATCCTTGTGTCGGACGCGAGTCTCCTTTGGGAGTCGTCCTTTGGCGCGTCTGAGCGTTCTTTTCATGTGTACCGCGCACTGCTGCCTGGACAGTCCGGCTTCACACACGCCGACGCTGTAATCGGTCGAATCGTCCGTAACCACAACCTCAACTCCAAGTTCGTCAGCCATAGACCTGAACCAACTCTCATAGTCGAAGCCCGTTCCGGTCAACTCTATGTTCAGCGTTCTCCCCCCAACGTCCACCACCACGCCCACAGGTCTGGACCTGCCCTTCACCTTCAGCCAGGTCTCGTCTACCCCAACAACCTTCGCCCCGCCACTCCGAAGCCGCCTTCTGACAGCCTTGCCCAATCTCTGTATGTCTCTCCAACCGCTCACATGGTCTATGTGGTGTCCGAACAGAGCCATCGCGGTCTCCACCCCCCGATGGCTCAGTCCCAGAGCGTACAGAACTCCCGCCAACGCCGTGAACGCATGGCTCCGCGCCGCTCTTCCCACGCCGACGGGTTTGGCCGTCATAGTCCTGTGGCAGTTCTTGCAACGATACCTCTGAGTTCTTATCTCGCTGACCGATATGTCCACTATCCTACGGACTTTGGGTCTGCCCCACTTGTGGACTCCCCCACTTCCACACCTCGGACACTGGCCGGGCGGCTCTGGCTGGGACTCGACGCGCCGGTTGGCAAGCTTTATGATGAACATGGCGAGACTCCCTGTGAACTGGTTTCGTACAACCCCAATTCTAAGGCCGTCTCGCCTTTTTTCAATTCCCACACTCCATGAAACAGTCCCCGCGCTCCCGTCTTTGTTGACACTGCATACCGCCCTAGCTAAGATAATTCTGTCGGATTTGCTGACAGTTTCGCTTGGCGAGACCGTCCGAGTTTTAAGCTGCGGAGCGACAAATGGCCGAGTACACAAAGACCGAAGCAATGGACTGGGCGCGGGAGAATCTTCGCGGTCAATGGTCCACACTGATGACACCCTTCACTCCCGACGATGAGCTCGACGAAGAGGGTCTGCGAAGCAACGTAGCCCACGTCCGGTCGCTCGGCACCCATGGGGCCGGCTGCACCTGGGGCATGGGGGAGTTCTGGAGCCTGGACCGGGAGGAGCGTCTGAGGGTTTACGACATCGTGGCGGAGGAGTCGGGCGGCGAGTGGCCGATAGGCGCGCACGTATCCCACACCTCGGCGAAGGAGATGGTCGCCCTGGCGCAACACGCCGAGGGCGTCGGATTCGATCTGCTGATAGTGGCCTCGCCCTACTTCGTGACGAACACCGAGGATCAGGTGGTGGAGTGGGTGAAGATACTGGCGGACAACACCAACCTGGCGATCATGTACTACAACTCCCCTCAGTTCGGGACGCTGATGAGCGCGCGGGGACTCCAGAGGATATGCCGGATTCCGAACGTGGTGGGCGTCAAGGAAGCGAGCTTCAACCCGGAGTTGTCCGTAGAGACGCACCAACTGGTCGGGCAGGACGCGATAATCAGCACGCCGGACGAGTGGATACTTTTCAAGGGGCGCGAACTGGGATTCGAGCAGCAGGTGATGTTCGCCAACACGTCGGACTGGCGGTTCGACACGCCGGACAAGAACTACTACGTGCAGTTCATAGACAAGGCGATGCGCGGCGACCTGGACGACGACTTCTACGCATCCCACGTCAAGCCCATCAAGCAGGTCTCGGACAAGTGGTGGGGATACACGGTGCAGAAGTTCGGCGGCGCCCTTCCCGCGTCAATGTGCAAGTACTGGGGCGAGTTGATGGGGCTGGCGCACGGACACGTAAGGCCGCCGCTCTCGGACCTGTCAGAGAATGAGAAGGCGGAGATGAAGGCGGACGTGGAAGCGGCGCTTTCCGAAATGCCATAGCTATAAGAAAATACCGCTTCGCGGATACCGACATCTACCAACCGACAACTCGCATAGAGGTGGACACCTATGCTGCTCATGGTAAGCGTACAGAATCTGAATGAAGCTATCGAGGCGCTGCACGGCGGGGCGGACATCGTTGACGTCAAGAACCTACAGGAAGCGCTGGTGGGTTCGGCTCACCCGCTCACGGTCAAGGCGGTGAGGGACTCGATTCCGATGGACAGGCACGCCAGCGTGACGCTGGGCGTGGTGCCTAACCAGGCCGGCACCGTGGCCATGGCCGTATATACGGCGGGCATACTGGACGCGACTTCGGTGAAGGTCGGGTTCATGCAGACCGAGTACAGCCAGGCGGTTGAGGTTCTGCAAGAGTGCAAAGAGGCGCTGAACGGATTCGACACCAAGCTGATAGGGTCGCTGTTCGCGGACAATCCGCTGTACGACGGTCTGGACGCCAGCCACATGGTGAGACTGGCCGAGGACAGCAATTGCGACGGATGGCTGATTGACACGCTGACTAAGGACGGCAGGAACCTGTTCGACTTCATACCGGAGCCGGAACTTCGGGACATGGTGCTTTCGGGCAAGAAGAGCGGAATGTCCACCGCGCTGTCCGGCCACCTGAAGATGTCCGACCTGGACGAACTGGCGCGAATCAACCCGGACATCGTGGGCGTTCGCGGGGCGGTGTGCCAGAAGGGGGAAAGGGATTCCTCCGTTCACCGCGAGGCGGTTGCGGAGTTCACCAGGCAGCTTCGGCTGCGCGAGACGGGGAAGATCAGCGTGCGCGAGGCGCGGATAATGGCCGGCGACAGCGCGGGCGCGAACGGGGTCAACGGCTCGAACGGCTGGATAGTGATAGACGGCACGGGCAAGACCTGCGCCGGTATCCTGGCGGCGCTCACCGCCCAGATAGAGCGGGATTCGGAGTCGTTCATCGAGGTTATCATCCCGGACGTGCTGAACACCTACGACGTGGTGGTGTGGGCCGAGGAGTCCAGCCACAGCGTTCTGACCGAGCGCAGGGACGATTCCGGCGCGACGAGGATGCTGATAAAGCCGTAGGGCAGGTCGGCCCCGCCGACGACATTTCCAGACACACGATTGGATTCCGCGCTCCGTCAAGCGCGGAATTCCTATTTTCGAGAATCGAGTTTGCGTTGCGGAGCATATCCGCCCGTGCTAGGATTAGGCAGAATCTTAGAAGAGGATTAAGGCAGAGAATTGGATATCGTCGAAGATGTCGCTATCGTAGTCGGGCTGGTGAGAGATGTCATATTCCTGCTTCTGCTGACCGCCGCGCTTATCGCGCTATTGGTCATGCTCGGCATGATTCGGAAGCTGCTGAACGCTGTCCAGGAGACCGCGAACACGGTGAAAGAGACCGCCGAGTCGGTACAGGAAACCGTGAACACGGTCTCTGAGAAGGTGGTCGAGCCGGCGGCGTCCAACGCGGGCGCGATGCGCGGCCTGGGCGGACTCTTCGGATTTCTCATGGGAATGCGGCGCAGGCGAAAGCGCGAAAAGTAAAGATTGAAACTAAAGGGTCAGTGCAAGGAGACCAGAGATGAGTGACAACAATGGCGGCGGCGGATTCGTAACCGGATTGCTGATAGGCGGGATAATCGGCGGATTGGTGGGGCTGCTTCTCGCGCCCAAGTCCGGCGCGGAGACCAGGGCCGAGCTTTTGGAGAAAGGCGAAGTGTGGCGGTCGCAGGCGGACGCGATGGCGGCGGATATGCGGAGCCGGGGGATGGAGCGAGCCGGAGAGGTGGGCCAACGCTTCGGGCCGGCGGTGGACTCCCTGAGAGAGCGAGGGTCGGCCACACTGGAAAACGTTCGCGAGTCAGGGGCGGAGGCGGTCGCTACCGCGCGGCAGAGGGTTGACGCCGTTCGGCATAGAGGGAACAGCCAGGAATCCGCGCCGGAAAGCTCCGAAGCCGACAGGGCGTAGAGGTGAAGAGAATTGCATAAGCGGGAACTGCAACAGCCGGGAAGTCCGTCAACCTGTGGATTGCCGAGCGGCGAGCCCTTCGGGGTTCCCGCTTTCGCGGGAATGACGAAGAAGCTGGGCAGGGGGCTTATGCAATCGTCGTATATGTAGAATCAGTTCGATTCGCAGGGGCGGGAAGTTTTATCTCCCGCCCTTGGTGTTTCGGAGATATTACCCTGGGAACCGCGCTTTCGGGTACGAACCGAAAATCTTGAAAAGCGCGGCGCGCTCCCTCATAGCGTCCAGCGCGTCGGACACTACGGGGTCTTCTCGATGCCCGTCCATGTCTATCAGGAACACGTACTTGCCCAGGCTTCTTCTATCGGGACGCGACTCTATCTTGATCATGTTGATTTCCCGCGCGGCCAGTTCCCCCAACATTCCGTAGAGAGTCCCCGGAGCGTCATGGGGGAAGTCGAAGCATATCGAGGTCTTGTCGTCGCCCGCGCGCTCCGTGTCTTCAGTTCCAAGCGCGACGAACCGGGTCAGGTTGTTGTGTACGTCCTCGATGTTCGGCTCGGCTATATGGGCGTTGAAGAGTTGGGCGGCGCGTTGGCTGGATATGGCGGCGGCGGGATACTCGCTGGAAGACATATCCTCGACGGCGCTCGCGGTGCTGAGCGACGCCACGTGTTCGGCGTTCGGCAGGTGGCGGCTCAGATAGCCCCGGCATTGAGCGATAGCCTGTGGGTGCGAGTACACCACGCGCACGTCTTCGATCCGGGTTTCGGGCAGCGTCAGAAGCTGGTGATGGATGGGGATGACGACCTCGCCCCTTATCTTCAGCGGCGACTGGTGGATGAGAAGGTCAACAGTGAAGGTGACCACGCCTTCCAGGCTGTTTTCTATGGGAACGATGGCCTCTTCGACCTCGCCCGATTCGGCGGCCCTCACGACCGCCGGAATCCCGCTGTATGGAACGCGTTCTGAGTCGGCGGCATAATCAATCGCCGCCTGTTCGCTGTAGGTGCCTTCCGGCCCAAGATACGCTAGTTTCATGCCTGCCCTTTCATCATGAGCCTCCGAGTTCCTCATCAAGGAGGGCTTCCATACTGTGCATGAAAGCGTCCACGAACATCAAGGAGGCATCAACCGAGACGTCAATTTCGAGCCTGTCGAAAAGCTCGATGTGCTCGGACATATTCACAATGGACATTACGCGACCGACGTTGAATAGATGTTTCGCCATCTGGCAGACGACCAGGTTTTGATGGTCCAGCCTGCCGGTGGCAATCAATACCTGCGCGCGCATGGCGCCCGCCTTGGTAAGCACGTTGAATTCAGTGGCGTCGCCCCGTATGACAACACCCCCAATCTCGGACTCGAGCGCCGCGCACCTTCCGGGATCGCGCTCGATCACGGTAATCTCCTGGTCGGCCTCCAGAAGCCGGCGAGCGACGGCGGCGCCGACTCTTCCCGCTCCAACAATTATCACGTACATAAGCCGGGCTACTGACCCGTTCCTCCATCGCGCGCGATCCGGACAACCATGTCGCGGACAAGATCGGCCTGGCTAACGGTGGTTATGTCGAGAGTCTCGTACATTCCTCGTTTTACAGGATCGTCGGTTCGGCAAATGACAGTCGGCACTCTGAGTATATGGCGAGCGATCTGGGCCGCGGTGGCATTCACGGAGTCGCTGCCGGTCACAGAAATAAATACGTCCGCGTCCTGAGCGCGAGCGTCGCGAAGGCTCGAGGCCAGCGTTACGTCCGCCAGGCGGGGCTGCGCCCTGCCGCTGCTGACAAGGTCCGGCGGCAGACGGTCGAAGGCGGAGGGAATCAAGTCCAACACCTGCACAAAGCAGCCCGATTCGCACAGAGAGGAAGCCAAAACCACGCCAGTGCGACCGCAGCCGCCTATGACGACCCTCTTGCCCAAAAGTCCGGCGCCGCTGTTCATATACTTCGCCTGAAAGAAGGAGCGACCGAGGAGACGCCCGAAGACAGAGGCTCACGCGACACTATCACCCTGCAAGGGGCGTATCTCAGCACGTAGGGAATGTGTTCATCCAGCGAATACACGCCGTAGGTCTCTTTGTAGGTCAATCCTATGACGATTGCGTCCACTTCCTTGAACACCGCTTCGCGCACGATTGCCGCTCCCGCCTTGCGGACCTGAACTATCTCAGCGGTCAGAACGCACTTGTAGGCGCTCGCGATCTCCTCCATCCTGTTCAGCACTCGCTCGCCCGACATATAGATTGAGTTCATAGCGGCGTCGAGCGGATACTCGCGGGACACTTCGATCACATACAGAATGTGCAGGCTGCTTTGGCTGGATTCAAGCAGTTCGCACCCGAGCCTCACAACTTCCTCGTCGTACGCCGCCCCGGTTACGGGAACCAATACCGACGGAACCCGGACACCGTTTCGAGTTGGGTCCCGTCTCTGAGCGGCCTGTCTTATGCGATTAAGCAAGTCAAAACCCCTGCGTCAGGCATGGCAAAGCCCGACTGCTACGCGCTTTCGTCCAAAGGCACGATTCCCTGAATGGTATCGCCTACCATATCCAGCACCTCGTCCTGTCCGGCCAGTATCATCCAGTCGCCCGCGCTCACTACGTCATCCATGTGGGGATTCAGAGTGACATTCCGACCGCGCCGTATGGCCAGCACGGTAAGCCCGTACTTGTTTCGCGGGCCAGAGAAGCCCAGTTCCTTCAGACTCATCCCGAAGAATCTGTCAGGCACCCGCAACTTGCTGATGCCGAAGTTGGGAGTTATCTCAAGATATTCTTCCACATTGGGGTTGAACATACTATGGGCCAACCGGATTCCGGTCTCGTCCTCGGCGTGCACCACCTTGTCCACGCCTATGCGCGACAGCGTGCTGCCGTGGAGTTCGTCGTGGGCCCTGGATACTACGTATGAGACGCCCATGGTCTTCAGAATGACCGAAGTCATGACGCTTGCCACGATGTCTGAGCCAATCGCCACCACCACCGCGTCGTAGTCAGTTATCCCGATTTCCTTGAGCACGGCGTCGTTCGTACAGTCCCCGGTAAGGGGGTAGGTAGCCTTGCCCACTATGCCCTGGACACGCGCTTCGTCCTTGTCCATCGCAAGTACATCGTGCCCCAGGTTGTATAGCGAGCGGGCCACGCTGGAGCCGAATCTTCCAAGCCCCAAAATCGCTATTTGCTTCTTCATTGAAACAGCCCCTGAATCAATTCACCATTCCGATTACCCTATTGTAACGCGTTCTTCGACGAACCGATACCTGTCAACGTCCGACTGCTGAGCCATGGCTATCCCTATGGTAAACGGTCCCACCCGCCCGACGAACATCGCAAGAATCAGAATCAACTGGCCCCATTGCGAGAGCGCGGGCGTCACCCCGGTACTCAGCCCGACCGTGCCGAAGGCGGAGACGCCCTCGAAGAACAGGTCCAGAAAATCGAACGCGCCGTCGGTGATGCTGAGCGAGACGACGACTACGAATACAATCGCGGTGGCAATCGCGCCTATTACCAACGCGCTTCTGACCTGTCTTCCGGGAATCTCTCGATCAAACGCGGATGTGGTATTTCTGCCGCGAATAGTAGAGAACACGGCGACCAGCACCACGGCGAGAGTGTTGACCTTGAGACCTCCCGCGACCGAGGCCGAGGCGCCGCCGATGAACATCAAGCCGGTCATCATAAAGTTGGTCTCCTGCTCCGTCTCCGAGTAATCGAGGGTGGAAAAGCCGGCCGTCCTGCCGCTGACCGACTCGAACAACGAAGTTGTGATCTTATGGCTGACCGGCAGATGTCCCAGCGTTTCGGGATTGCGATACTCGAACACCAGGAAGATAGCGACGCCCACAAGAATCAGGACGGCAGTCAGAGTGAGCACTAGCTT
This sequence comes from Dehalococcoidia bacterium, assembly GCA_963668275.2. Taxonomy (GTDB): domain Bacteria; phylum Chloroflexota; class Dehalococcoidia; order Lucifugimonadales; family UBA1123; genus VXRN01. Next base: position 2,857,163 of record OY764155.1, on the reverse strand, counting down.
GGTAGTCAATCCAAAGAGCCGAAACCTCCGGTGTCTCACCATATCGAACAGGACGCCGTAGCTGATCGCGCCCATAAATATCATAAAGGCGGTGATTCCGATGACAACCCCGTCTCTCTGAAACGCGGCCAGCCCTTCCTCATGCGGGAAGATTATGAAACCCGCGTTGTTAAAGGCGGACACCGCTTGAAACAGCGCCTGCATCAGGGCCTGTCCGGGAGGGTAGATCGCCCAGAACTTAATCGCGAGGACCGCGAACGCGACAGCCTGGCTGACGACGGCGAAGGTCACGATGCCAACCGCGAGCCGGACTAGTCCTCCGTGTCCCGTTCCCATCAGTTCGCCCCCGAAACTTTCCTGTATCAGCAGGCGTTGGGACAGCGTGACCTGTTGGCCTATCAGGACGATGGCGAAAGTGGCCAGGGTCATGAAACCAAGTCCGCCCACAAAGATTATTCCGGCCAGTATCAGCTGCCCGCCCGTAGTCCAGTAAGTGGCGGTGTCCTGCACTACCAGGCCGGTTACGGTTACGGCGGAGGTCGCGGTAAACAGGGCGACGAAGAGGTGATCGAGTCCGTTCTCCCCGTAATGCGTAAACGGAAGCGCCAGCAGAAGCGTCGCGACGAATACCAGGGCCGCGAAGGAATAGAGCAGGAGCAGCGGCGTGGTGGACGCCCTGGATTTAGTCTCCCTCTGTTCTACCGCGACAGTCACGGGACCCAGTTCAGCCTGTCTGGGCTGTCTGACCAACTGGTCGCCTGGCTTGGGATTCCAAGAAGAGCGCACTAAACAGTTTCTCGCGTCGGTGTGTGTGGGAGGAAGACCGATAGAATATGATAGCCTACCGCGATTCTAGGTTTCACCTCAGCGAATTGTCAATTAGCGGCGTGAAGCAGGTAGCGTTTCCTTTCTGGTGGTTGAGGTCAGCAGTCCGCGCCTCTGAAGCAGGACCAACAGGTTGTGCGGACTCCACCAGGTTCCCATTCGCTCCCGACGCCGAAGTTCACGATTCAACCTCTCAAGCAGCGAGGTGGTCTTGTAACGCGACTGCCCGCTCACAAGGTGCGCCAGCCCCTTGTTCAACGCCTTCTCGCGCCAGTATCCGGCTTCGCCCCCGCTCAGATACACAGCGCGCTCGGCGTGTATCCGGACTTGAGCCACGCTCTCAGACCTCAACAGTTTCAGCGCTTCTGAGAACCCGGCGTCCCCTATGTTCCTGAGATACTCTCTGAGCAGGTGGAACTGACACAACTGATGGTTGGCCTCATTGCCATAGGTCATGTCTATCGCCGACGCTATCTCAAGGTCTCCGTCAGAGCATCGGAACTTCGGAATCGAAAGCCTCAGTTCGCCGTCCTTTGTGATGATCGAGCGCGGGTAGCTCTGGTGTTTGCTCATCGCAAGGTCGCACTCAGCGCGCATAGGCTTGTATGCGTCCAGAGCCTCTTGAACTCTGTCCTGCATATATTGGGCTATCCTCCGGTCTCTCTGTTCTTCCAACTCATATAGCAGGCCCGCTATCTCATTGCCTCCGAGTGGTGTCTCTGACCATATCTTATAACCCAACCACCAGAAAGGAAACGCTACCTGGGGGTTGAGGATGGTCGCGGGGGTTGGGGTTGGAGGTGGTATAATGGCGGGGTTCAATATCGCGTTTGGGGAGAGGACCGCATGGAGATAACCTGGCAGGGACATTCATCGCTCAGGCTGGTGAGCAGGGACGTGGCGCTTGTGACTGACCCGTTTCCGAATTCGCCGCCGGGGGCGGAGGCGCATATCGTGGCGGTCAGCAATGACTATCCGAACCATTCGGCGCATGAGTCGGTCGCGGGGGAGCCCAGGCTGATAAGCGGGCCGGGCCAGTATGAGGCGCTGGGGTATAACATAACGGGAATCGGGACGGCGCTGAATGACGCGCCGGACAGCCGACGGGTGAATACGGTGTACGTGATTCGGTCGGAGGGCCTGGCGGTGTGTTTTCTGGGGAATCTGAACGCGAGGCTGACATCCAGGCAACTGGAATCGCTCGGCGCGGTGGACGCGCTGGTCGTTCCGGCGGGCGGCGAGGGTACGCTGGCGGCCAGGGAGATTTCGAGGATGATAAGCGCGCTGAGTCCGGGCCTCATCATTCCCGTCCACTTCGATCCGAATGAGAGCGAGGATGGGCTTGGCTCGGCGCGGGCGCTGTTGAGCGAGATGAACGTCCAGGCGTCGGACCCGCAGATCCGTCTGAATGTTACGCAGAACAATGTTCCCAGAGAGACGCGGGTGGCGCTGCTTAGGGATATGTCGGGGGGATAGGGGCGTTCACCCCATTCTGGACTTCCCCAGTCAAGGGTTCACAGGGGTAGGCGTTTCACTCTCACCCTAGCCCTCTCCCTGAGGGAGAGGGGATCTGGAGAGGGGATTCGTCCTGAGAGATTACATATCTTTGCCGAGGTTGGCGAGGAACTCGTTGTTGTTGCGGGAACGGCGTATGTGTCCGAGCAGCTTTTCGGAGGACTCTCCGGGGTACTTTTCGTCGGAGGAGATCATGGCGACCATGCGTCGGAGCAGCCATACCTGCTTGAGGGTGGCCTCGTCGAGGAGCAGTTCCTCGCGGCGCGTGCCGCTGCGGGCGATGTCAATGGCGGGGAATATCCTGCGTTCGGCCAGCCTGCGGTCAAGGTGGACTTCCATGTTGCCTGTGCCCTTGAACTCTTCGTAGATGACGTCGTCCATGCGGCTGCCGGTTTCGACGAGGCAGGCGGCGAGTATGGTCATGCTTCCGCCCTCTTCGGTGTTGCGGGCAGCGCCGAAGAAGCGCTTGGGCGGGTAGAGCGCGACGGGGTCAATGCCGCCGGATAGGGTGCGGCCACTGGTGGGGACGGCGAGGTTGTAGGCCCTGGTGAGTCTGGTGATGCTGTCGAGAAGTATGGCGACGTCGCTTCCGGCCTCGACGAGGCGCTTGGCGCGTTCCAGAACCATCTCGGCGACGCGGCAGTGGTCTTCGACGGGTTCGTCGAAGGTGGAGCTGTAAACCTCGCCCTTTATGGAGCGGCGCATATCGGTTACTTCTTCGGGACGCTCGCCGATGAGCGCGACCATTATGTGTATGTCGGGGTGGTTTATGGAAATGCCGTTGGCTACCTCTTTGAGCAGGGAGGTCTTGCCCGCCTTGGGCGGGGAAACAATGAGGCCGCGCTGTCCGCGTCCGATGGGGGCAAGCAGGTCTATGAGCCTGGTGGACGGGTTCCTGGGAACTGTCTCGAGCTGGATGCGCTCGATGGGGAATATGGGGGTGAGTTTCTCGAATCGGGGTCGGTTGCGCGAGGCCTCGGGACGGACGTCGTTGACGTCTTCCACGCGGACGAGTCCGAAGTATCGCTCGCCGTCCTTCGGGGGCCGGACCTGGCCTCTCACCTGGTCGCCGGTCCTGAGGCCGAAGCGCCGTATCTGGGACTGGGAGACGTAAACGTCGCTCGCGCCGGTGTTGGCGCCGTCCTGGCGGAGGAAACCGTAGCCGTCGTTGACTATGGAGAGTATTCCGCCCGCCCTGATGGGGCCTTCCCTCTCGGCCACGGCCTTGGCGACGCGGTTGACGAGGTCATGGCGCTTGTTGGTTCCGTTTATGTTGGCGCCAAGGTCGGAGGCGAGCCGGACAAGCTCGTCATTGGACTTGGTCATTAGTTCACCGAGGTTCATTGTACGCTCCGGGATTTCGATTTTTCGGAATAAGTATCTGGCGCTTCCGAACTTGCAAGGGGGATGTCGAGAATGGGATTCCAGCGAGTCATGCCGTTGCATTCCGACCATTGGAATCATTCGACGGATTTTCTTGACGCATATACCTCAGACTGTCGCAGTCGCATTTTCCAGTAGGGGTTGGAATATGAAGTTGCAGAATGTAGGTTCAGCAAGGCGGGGCAGCAGATGACTGTGATTTAGGGCGATCCGCTTTGCGGGGAGGTCAAGATTTCGTACCGCGCTACCGAAGGAACGTTTGAGAAACCTGACCTTGCCGTTAGAGGCAACTCCTGTCGCGCATTAGCTCAATGGGGTTGCCTGAAAGATAATAAGGAATGATGCTTGATTGATAATAACATACGTTCATGGCCTAGTCCAACCCTTTGGGGCCAGGGTCTCGCTTGACCGCTTTGGATATGGGTAATAGAATGCGGCATATCATGTGAAGTCGCATCCACGAAGCGGCATTCGCCATGTCCGATCCGGATTGGCGTTCCAGTCTCCGTGAGGTTCGTATTTGAGATACCTTCATCGAAGCCAAGTTAAGGAGGATCAGGTGACACGAACATCTACTTTCGTCGCTCCGAAGTTGTTGTTTATCGTTCTTGCAGCAGTGGCGCTCATCGTGGCGCTGGCCTGTGGGTCGGCGGAGGAGGAACCGAGTCAGCCGGCAGCGCCCGCTCCGGCGGCTCCGGCTCCGACCGCGGCGCCGGCTGCCGCGCAACCGGCCTCCGCCGCCGCGCAGCCGGCTCCGGCCGCGACTGCCGCGCCCGCTCAACCGGCGGCGAAGCCCAAGCCAACTGAAGCGATCATGGAGTCGCCCTTCTCGGACGGCAGGCGCGGCGGGCATATGCGGATGGCCACCGGGGTGTGGTTCGACCGCTGGGACATGACCACGAGGTCGCACTGGTCTTCGACGCAGGGCCTCAACCGGATGTACAGCGGAGTACTCCAGTTCTCGCCGAGGGACGGGCTAACCGTGAATCCAGACCTGGCGAAGTCTTGGAAACTATCGGATGACCTGGGCAGCGTAACGCTGGACTTCCACGAGAACGTAACGTGGCACGACGGCGAGCCGTTCACGGTTGACGACGTGGTTTACACGATCAACAGGTGGGTTGATCCGCCGGAGGGGATTCCGCAGCCGCGCGTCGCGGGCTTCCTGCTGGTTGACGAGATGAGCAAGATTGACGACCACACGATGACGATAAAGACGAAGAATCCGACGAGCCGGATTCTGTCGGCGCTGGCGGACTCCTGGCACATCATGCACCCTGAGCACGTGCTGTCGGCGTCGGGGGGCAATCTGAGCGAACCTGAGCAGGTCATCGGCACGGGCGCGTTCAAGATGGATACATGGGATGTGGGCAACAACGTGGTTACGGTCGCCAACCCGGACTATTTCGTTGACGCGCCGGACGGCAGCCCGTATCCGCTGCTGGACAAGATAACGGGCATCGCGTTCGCCAACAACGAACTGGCGGGCGCGGCGTTCTCGACCAAGCAGATTGACTATTACACGACCTTCCCAGCGAACACGGCATACGGGATACAGGAACAGATGCCGGACGAGGTATCGGTGATACGCTGGGACAGCCCGGGCTTCCAGGGGATAGCGATGAACGGCTCGGTACCGCCGTTCGACGATCCCGAGGTTCGGCAGGCGTTCAGATGCGCGGTTGACACGAGGCAGATAATTGATTTGACCAGCGTGCCGGACGTTGATCCGCCCAATCTGCGGCAGATCAGTTTCTTCGGCACCGCGGACCCGAACTATGACGACATTCTGGATTACCCGTGCCTGAACTGGGATCAGAAAGAGGCCCAGCAGGAGATGGCTAAGCAGATATTCGCCGAGAAGGGCATTGACAAGATCGAATTCCTGACCGAGGAGGCGGAGCCGACCATCGTTCTGATCATCCAGCAGCAGATGGAGCCGCTGGGCGTGGAGATCGAGATAGTGGTGACCGAGCTTACGTCGGCGAGGGAACAGGCATACGCCTGCGACTATGAGCTGTTCTGGTTCGGCCAGGCGGTGGCGAGCAAGAGTCCGGTGGAGATCATCAACCAGGTGTTCAGGCCGGGCGCCGGTTTCGATATGTGCCAGGCTGAACCGCCGCAAGAGTGGCTGGACCTGCTCGCGGACCTGGACAGGGTGGGGCTTGGTTCGCTCGAAGAGAAGGAAATCACCAAGAAGATGGACACGATAATGCGTGAGGAGTGGAACCCGAAAGTGCCGGTGCGCCGCCCGGACGAGTTCCAGATCAAGTACAACTACGTGATGAACGTTGACCCAATCGCGACCGCGAAGTTCATCCAGTCGAGGTTTGTTGACGCATGGCTGGACGAGGGGGCGCCGGGGAGGTAACAGACACGCGAGAGATTGGCGCGGGGGCGTCCACGAGGGACGCCCCTACGGATATGTGTTCAGCGATACAGAGGGGTGAGGAATGCAAGGCTACATCATAAGGCGTCTGCTGCTGATCATACCCACCCTCTTTCTGCTGGGCACTATCCTGTTCATGATGCTCCAGTTCATCCCCGGGGACGTGGCTTCGACGCTGCTGGCGAGCGAGGAGAACGCGGCGAGTCCCGAGGCGATAGCGGAACTGCGCGAGGAACTTGGGCTGAGCGATCCGCTCTACGTGCAGTATTTACGCTGGATAGCGAAGATGGCGCGGGGCGACCTGGGCTACTCCGTGTACTTCAACCAGTCCGTATGGCAGGCTATCAAGCCTAAGATTGACGTCACGGTGACGCTGGCGATTCTGGGCGTGCTGGTGGCAATCGCGATCTCGATTCCGGCGGGGATATTCTCCGCGCTGTTCAGGGGTAGCGCGTTCGACCAAGGGGTTCGGGCCGTCAGCGCGATTGGGATGGCGGTCCCGGCGTTCTGGCTTGGGATTCTCATTCTGCTGGTGCTCGCGCGCTACGTAGGATGGGCGCCGCCCGCCCAGCACGTTGATTTGTGGGAAGACCCGGTCAAGTCGTTGCAGAGATTCATGTTTCCGGCGCTAATTCTCGGATTCAGGTCAGCCGCGGTGATAAGCCGGATGATAAGGTCCATGATGCTGGAGGTGCTGAGCGAGGACTACGTTCGCACGGCGTGGTCGAAGGGACTTCTTCCCAGGGTCGTGATAATGAGACACGCGCTGCGAAACGCGCTTCTGCCGGTGGTGACGATGTTGGGGATGCTGTTCGCGTCTCTGATAGACGGCGCCGTCGTGCTTGAGACGGTCTTCAATCTGCCGGGCATCGGGTTGCACCTGATCGAGTCCGTCAGGGGACGGGACGCGGTAATGGTGCTGGGCATGGTGCTGCTCATAGGCGTGTTCATGATGATCTGGATACTGCTGATAGACCTGTCGTACAAAGTTCTGGACCCGAGGGTCACCTACGAATAGCGCGGCGCGGCGCGGGGCGAGGGATTGATATGGAATCCTCAATCGAAGAACAGAGACGCGAGGCCGGCTGGCAGAGCCGCCTGATCGAGGCCAGAGTTGGGTTCTGGCGGTTCTGTCGCCAGAATCCGGCGGGCGCGGTTGGGGGAGCGATGATGCTTCTGATGGTCACGCTGGCCGCGCTGGCCCCCGTAATCGCGCCGTTCGACGCCGCGAAATTCGTGGCCGACCGATACGAGGGACTATTCGGCGCAGGCAAGGGCGGCGAATTCCTGCTGTTCGGGTCTGACCACCTGGGCAGGGACGAACTGAGCCGTCTGATGTACGGCGGGCGCGTGTCGCTCATGGTAGGATTCTCGGCGCCGCTGATAGGCGTGGCGATTGGGACGCTGATAGGCATAGTCAGCGCGTACTACGGAAGCATTGTTGACATCCTTCTGCAAAGGCTGGTGGATACGATGCTCGTGCTTCCCGGCCTTGTGATAGTAATAGTCGTCGCCACGGCGTTCGGGTTTACGATGACGGTGGTGATATGCGCGCTGGCGCTGTTCAGCGCGATTGGGTCTATCAGGGTGGTGAGATCGCACGTACTTTCGCTGCGAGAGGCGCAGTACATAGAGGCGCAGCGCGCGATTGGGTCGTCCTCGCTGAGGATTATCATGCTGCACCTGGTTCCGAACACGCTTCCGGTGTCCATAGTGCTTGTGGCGGTGGGGATCGCGGGGGCGATAGTGGCGGAAGCGCAGCTGAGTTTCCTGGGCATAGGCATCAAGCCGCCAACGCCGTCCTGGGGGAATATGCTGAGCGGCGCGCAGACGCGGTTCGACCTGGGACCGCACCTGGCCATCATGCCCGGCATAATGATCTCGATAGCGGTGCTGGCTATGAACCTGTTCGGCGACGCGGTTAGGGACGCGCTGGACCCGCGACTGCGGGGAAGCCGGGAAGAGTGAAGTCTGAATCAGGATTTGCAGGATTTTAGGATGGACAGGATGGGGTTCCGGCGAATCCTGAATGACCGTCCAAGTCGAGAACTCGGCGCCGGTCAAGGTAACCAAACTCTATCTGAGTCCGCGCCCAGTGAATAGACGGGGAGGAGAAAGTATGTCTTCGCAACCCAATATCGTGTTCATATTCAGCGATCAGCAGCGTTATGACACGCTGGCGTGCTATGGAAACGACTGGATTCAGACGCCGAACCTGAACGCTCTGGCGGACAAGAGTTTCGTGTTCGAGAGGGCGTATGTCACGCAGCCGGTATGCACGCCGGCGAGGTCGTCCATCGTCACCGGACTGTATCCTCACGCGGCGCGGATGACCGTGAACAAGATGAACCTGCCGCCGGACAAGAAGAGCATCGCGGAGATGATTTCGGAGGACTACCATACGGGCTGGTTCGGGAAGTGGCACCTGGGGGACGACGTTATACGGCAGCGCGGGTTCGACGAATGGGTCAGCACGGAGGACGGACACAGGCCGGAGTACACGAAGCGCGAGTATCGCGGCACGATGAGCGACTACCACAATCACATGGTGGAGAGCGGATTCGAGCCGGACGTGGAAGCGGCGGACGGAACTCCGATGTTCTCGGCGCGGAAGCGGGCCAACCTGCCCGAGGAACATCAGATGGCGTCGTTCCTGGGCGGGAGAGCGGCGGACTTCATAGACCGGAACGCGGGCAGCCCGTTCATGCTGTACGTCAGCACGTTCGAGCCGCATCCGCCGTACTACGGGCCGCTGAACGACCTGTACGACCCGGATGAGCTTCCGGTGGGGCCGACGTTCCTGAAAGTGCCGGAAGGGGCCTCGATGCACAACACGGTGAGGGCGAGGTATTGCACGCAGTACCTGGGACAGCCGGACGCGGAGGTTGATCCGTACCTGCTCAGCAACGCGGCGTCGGGGAACGACGTTACGACCGAGGCGGGATGGCGTCGTCTGCGGGCGCGGTACTTCGCCAACATCACGCTGGTTGACCGGATGGTTGGGACGATAGTGGAGGCGCTGGAACGCAACGGCGTGGCGGACAATACGGTCATCGTATTCACTAGCGAGCATGGGGAGATGGGGGGCGATCACGGGATGCTTGAGAAGCGCTCGATGTATGAGGAATCGGCGCGGGTGCCTCTGCTGATGCGCGTTCCGTGGCTGTCGGAGGATCAGACGATTCTGCGGGGCGGCGCGGGTCATATTGACCTTGTTCCGACGCTGCTGGAACTGTCGGGCAGCGAGGTTCCGGGACATCTCCAGGGGAAGAGTCTCGCGCCGGTGTTGCGCGGGGAGGGGACGCTGGACGGCAACGACGTGTTCATACAGTGGAACGGGGTGAGCGATATTGACGACCGACACCTGGGCAGCGAAGAGATCAACCTGCGGAACACACAGCCGTGGCGGACTATCGTCCGGGATGGATGGAAGCTGGCGCTGTGCGCGACGGACCAGTGCGAGTTGTTCGACTTAGAGAACGACCCGTATGAGGAGAGGAATCTGTTCGATGACCCGGAGCAGAGGGAGCGAGTGAGGAATATGGCGGCGAGAATCCGTCTGTGGCAGCACAAGAACGGAGACCACGCTCCGCTGCCGGCGGTTTAGGGATTGTCAGGACGCATCGCCGTTGGATTTTTCGAGTTCGGCGAGGCGTCTTTTCAGCGTGGCTATCTGAGAATCCTTATCGGCGACTGCCTTGGCGACTGCATTCTTGACCATGAGCTCGCGCTCTCTTCTGCGCTTCTCTCTCCATATATCTAGTGCAATGCCCACTGCGTCTTCTCCCTCGAATCTAAAGAACGTGATTGTGACCGCAACTATCCCGGATTGTATTACACCAAGGAAGATGGCCATTATGGTTTCGACAATGCCGTCATGTACAACATGGTCAATCTGGTACCAAGCCATCCATCCTGTTCCGATAATGAACAGGATAGCAAAATAGTATGAAAATCGAGGTCTGTCTTCCTGTCTCAAGCTCCAGATGGACTCTCTCGGGCGATTGTTTCTCGACGTCAAGTATGGATGCCCCCGTAGAATGCCTGGTTGAGCCCATTATCTGAGTCAGGGCTTGCCAGTACACACAATCCTATATCACTACTGTATATGCTTCAAGACTTGCCGAGTCGGTATATAATCACCCAAAGTTCAAGCGTAGGAGTAAGGCAATGGCGGACAGACCGAATATCGTTTTCATATTCAGCGATCAGCAGAGGCAGGATACGCTGGCTTGCTATGGGGCGGACTGGATGAACGTGCCGAACCTCAACGCGCTGGCTGATGAGAGCTTCGTGTTCGAGAACGCATACGTGGCGCAGGCGGTTTGCACCCCGGCGCGGGCGACGATTATGACGGGGCTTTACCCGCACGCGGCGGGGCCTATCGTGAACCAGATTCATCTTTCGCCGGACGTGCCCGTCATCGCAGAGATGATCTCGGACGACTATATCAAGGGGTACATGGGCAAGTGGCACCTGGGGAATGACCTGGTGGCTCAGCATGGCTTCGACGTATGGAAGTCGGCGGAGGACAGCCACAGGTACGACAAGCCGGAGCAGCGGTACATGGTGTCGAGCTACAACGAGTACCTGGTGGAGCAGGGGTATGAGCCGGACAGGGTTAGGGACGGCGTTGGGGTGTTCAGTTCGGACAGGCATTATGACCTGCCGGAGGAGCACCAGATGGCGTCGTATCTGGGCGACCAGGCGGCTGAGTTCATCGAGGAGAACAAGGACAGGCCGTTCGTGCTGTACGTGAGCACTTTCGAGCCGCACTCGCCGTATCATGGGCCGTTCATGGATATGTATGACCCGGCAACGCTGCCCGTGGGGCCGGCGTTCCTACAGAAGCCTGAGACGGCTTCGCTGGTGAACCGGGTGAGGGCGAACTATTTCTTGCAGTTCATGCTGGACGGGGTTGACCAGACTCAGGACAATTACATGATGCGGTACGCGGCGGCGCGGGAGGACGTTACGACGGAGATCGGATGGCGGACGCTGCGGGCGCATTATATGGCGAATATCACGCTGGTTGACCGGATGGTGGGGAAGATAACGTCGGCGCTGGAGCGAGCGGGCGTGGCGGATAATACGGTGGTGGTGTTCACGAGCGAGCACGGGGACATGATGGGGGATCATGGGATGCTGGAGAAGCGGTCGTTCTTCGAGGAGGCGTCGCGGGTGCCGCTGCTGATGCGGGTTCCGTGGCTTTCGCAGGATGGGACGATGGTGGAGGGGAGCGTGGGACACGCGGACCTGGTTCCGACGCTGCTGGACCTTATCGGGGAGGATGTTCCAGACACGCTCCAGGGTAAGAGTCTTCAGCCGGTGATGACGGGGGAGGCGGACCTTAGCGAGAATGACGTGTTCGTGCAGTGGAATGGGACGAGCGAGGAGATAGTGGACAGGTTCCTGGGGAGCGCGGAGATAAACCGGATGCTGGCGCTTCCGTGGAGGTCGGTGATTACGCCGGATCGCTGGAAGCTGAACCTGTGCGCGGGCGACCAGTGCGAGTTGTACGACCTGAACAACGACCCACACGAGATGAACAATCTGTTCAACGACCCGGCGCAGGCGGACAGGATCCGGGACATGGCGGCTCGGATACGAATATGGCAGGGGGAGACGGGGGATACAGCGCCGCTGCCGACGACATGATTCAATAGCCGGGCTCCAAGGTCTTTCGGTTATTTCCCGATACCGCTTCTGTCGCTCGCCCTGAGCTTGTCGAAGGGCCGCCCGTTCATGGTTCGACAAGCTCACCACGAACGTAATTGGTTGATAATCGAAAGACCCTGAGCCGGGCTCGCTCACGGCTGACACCGACCATCGAGATATATATCCTTGATGGTCGGTCTTTTTTGCGACACGATGAACACCGTACTATGTGGGGAGCCACTTCTTGTTGACTTTACAGAGGTAGGAGAAGGTTGGGTTGACGAACTGGGTGCAGCGGGCCTCGAGGACCTGGCCGAGGAATAGGTATGCCTCGCCTCTGTCGAAGGCGTAGTCGGTTTCGAGCCAGAGCAGCATTTCAGAGAGGGCTATGCGGAAGGCGTCCTCAGCGGGGCGGGTGATTCCGGTGGTCATTATGTGGGTCTCGTCCTCGATGCGGGGCCATGTCATGTTGCCGGGGAGCGGGGCGAGTTCGCAGCGGATGCGGGCGGTTCCGCCGGTCTCGATGCCGCCCGCGCCGCATATCTCGCCGTCGCCTTGGCGGGCGTGCATATCGCCTATGTGGAGCAGCGCGCCCGGAACCTGGACGGGAATGTGGACGGACGCGCCGGCCTTCATCTCCTGGATGTCGAAATTGCCGCCCCACTGTCCGGCCCAAGCGTTCGTCCAGCGGGTATTGGAGGGCGCGACTCCGACCACCCCCAGCATGGGTTCGAGCGGGAATTTGAGGTCGTCGCTCCAGTGGATGAGGCCGTCGCTTATGGAGACTATCTTCTCGTGGTGGCCTATGGCGGTCGCGCCGAGCCAGCCGGGCATGGCGCCGGTACTTCCGCGAAACCTGGTGAAGCCGAACGGCTCGGTATGTATGTCCAGTATGTGGACGATGATAACTTGGCCGGGTTCGGCTCCGTTGACGTAGATCGCGCCGCTGGATGGATTGCCGCCCGTCAATAGGGCTTCCAGCTTCTGCTGGTCGGGGTGTCCTTCTATCCAGGGGCCGCGGTTCATTTGTGTTACGACCTCGAATTCCTCGCCCGGATCTACGAACATGGTGGGTTCGTTGTCGGGGCCGGTCTCGAAGTAGAGAATGTCCTTGGTGGCGCGCCGCATCAGTCTCCTCCTTTTCCACTGACAGGGGTATTGTTCACCCTCACCCCAGCCCTCTCCCTTGAGGGAGAGGGTATATGTCGGCTGGTATTTACGGTTGTCTGCGCGTTTGCCTGCCCTTGTCAGTCTTCTTTGGCGTGGGACGCGAGGAAGGCGCGGGCGCCGTCCATGAACATATTGGTGGCGCGGGCGGAGGTCATTACGTCGTCGGCCATGCGCTTTCCGGCGGCGTGAACGGCGTCGCGGACCTGGGCCTCGAAGTCCTGGACGTCGGGGTGGTTGGGCTGTCCGGGGAGGCCGAGGGACTGGGCGATGTCCTGGGCGCCGGAGGCGTAGAGGTCTATTCCGTCGACGGCGAGGATGTCGGCTATGTTGTCGAGGACCTGGACGTCTTCGAGCTGGGCTATGACGAGGATGTTGTCGTTGGCGCTTTCCATGTAGGCGGGGAGGGACTCGACGTCTCCGAAGTAGGCGCCGCGTCCTGAGCCGAAGCTGCGGAGTCCGCGCGGGACGTATCGGCAGGCGTCGGCGAGTTTCCGGGCGCGCTCGGCGTTGACGATGTGGGGGCCGGTTATTCCCATGATGCCGCGGTCGAGGAATCTGAGGATGGTGGGGTGTTCTATGTCGGGGACGCGGGCCATGGGGGTGAGGCCGGCCATGTCGGCTATTCGGCAGAGGTCGTCGAGGATGTCAACGGTGAAGGGGCCGTGTTCGCTGTCGAAGGTTACGAACTCGAATCCGACGCGGCCGGCGAGTTCTATGAGGGTGGTGGATGGGAAGGATAGGTTGAGGCCGTAGGACATATCGTCCCGGGCCATGTTGGTTACGACGTTGTTGACTCTCATGGGGTTGGGCATTTGGGATCTCCTGGGGAGTTTTTAAGTGGTCAGTGGTCGGTCGTTATATATTAGGCTTTATATCGTACTGGTGGGGTTACAGGTGAGTTTCCAAGTGGGACAGGTGGCGGGTCACGTGGAAAGTGACCTGTTATCACCTGTTGTTAGCTACGGACAGAAAAATTTTTGGTCGGGCGAGTGGTTGTTGATAAATTCCTCCTTATGTCTATGGCGCATATCTAGCGCGTTTGTTCTTAGAATTATAGCAGATGGTCGGTTTGTGGGGGAAGGGGAGGTAGATCACCCCCATCCTAGCCTTCCCCCATCAAGGGGGAAGGGATTTTGGCAGCATCCAGGGGGAGGGGATTTTGGCGATTGTCCTGGGGGTGGAGATATTGACATGGTTGGGATAACGTGATAATTTTCACAACGCCTCGCGCCGACGGGGATAAGAGTTGACCTTGACACTGGAACAAGGCCAATGTGATAATCTCTGCGGCCTGAAATGAGGCTGTGAGAATCAGGACAGACACAGGCAACCTGGCGCTAACGCAATGGATCCAATAACAATAGACCCCGCGGTACTCGGGCCAGCAAGCTGGAGTGAATTGGGAAGCCTTCTGAGGAGTCTCTGGCTGGCGGTTTTGTTCGTAGTCCTGTTCGCGTCAAATATGATCCTGGGTCATATAATGATTCCCTCGTTCGTGATGTCGGGTCATATTCCCGACAGTTTCGGCAAGGCGCGGCCCGTGTTCTACGCGCTGGCGATCATCTGTTTCGCGCTTGCGATGTTCTTCATAATCAGGGCGATAGACTTCGCCGGGGTTCTCAGGAACTTCTGGCCGGACTACTGGATTTAGCCGGATAACAACCGACAGATCACCGATAGCAGGAACCACAGGATTTGATACCAGGCGATTTTCATATCAAGAAGCCGACTCGCAAAGAGATGGTTATGTCCGTGGGTCTTGGGCTAGGCGGCTTGGTGACGGCGGTGATCGCCGTTGTCGCGCTGACGTGGGTTATCTCGGCGTGGTTCGGGACGCCGGTGATACTGAGTTCGGACGAAGGGCCGGACCAGCCGATAGCCTTCCCGCATACGACGCACGTACAGGACCTGGGGCTGGACTGCACTTTCTGCCACCGCGAGGTTACGAAGTCGGCCCAGGCGACGATTCCTCCGGTCAATCTTTGTATGACCTGCCACCAGGCGGTGCTCGGCACCAGCGAGACGGCGCAGGCTGAGATCAAGAAGCTGCGGGACGCCTTCGACGACGGCGATCCTGTGGCCTGGGTGCGGGTGCATCGCGTTCCGGACCACGTACATTTCGTGCATGAAACGCATATCCGCGTTTTGAGCGCGAGGGACGGGATCGAGGAGACGGCGGTATGCTCGACGTGCCACGGGGATGTTGGCGCGATGGAGAAGGTGAAACAGGTACGAACTTTGAAGATGAGCGACTGCGTGGACTGCCACCGCGACAACGCGGCGCCCACCGACTGCACGACCTGCCATTACTAGAGGCTCGAATTTACTATGGGCTTGACCAGACGACAGTTTTTGACACTTACCGGCGGCTCGGCTGGCGCGGCGGTGCTGTTCGCGGCGTGCGGCGTGCCTGAGGACGAGTTGCTCGTCGAATCGCCGGTTCGTATGCCCGAGGACCTGGTTTCGGGTCGGGACAACTGGTACGCGACGCTTTGCGGCGAGGTGGGCGTGGTCGCGCGGGTGATGGAGGGCCGCGCGAAGAAGATAGAGGGGAATGTTGACTACCCTGTGAACGCGGGGAAGCACAACGCGCGCTGCGAGGCGAGTTTGCAGGCTTTGTACAACCCTGACAGGATTCGGGGGCCGCTGGTGCGCGCGGGCGAGCGCGGGGCGGCGCAGTTCGAGGAGATAAGCTGGACGGACGCGATAGGCAGGCTGACGTTCCAGCTTCAGAATTTGCAATCCAGCCGGCGTCAGCAGGGGATGGTCCTGGCGACGGCTCCGGGCGGAGGGCACGCGGGGCTGGCGGGGCGGCGTTTCGCTGAGAAGTTCGGTGGCAAGTACGCGCCATACGAGACGCTTGAGAGCGCGAATCTGCGGATGGCGGTGAGCGCGGTGTTCGGGCAGGACCGGATACCGGATTTCGATATAGAAAATTCTGATTACATTCTTTCTTTCGGGGCGGACTTCCTTAATACATGGGGCTCGCCGGTGCGGTATTCTCGCGGATACGGCAATTTCAGGCAGGGCGACAGGGAGCGCGGGACGCACTATCACGTTGATTCGCGCTTTTCGATGACGGCGGCGAACGCGGACAAGTGGATTCCGGTTATGCCGGGCATGGAGGGACTGCTGGCGCTGTCCATGGCGCACGTGATAATCAGGGACGGGATGAGTTCCTCGACTGCCGCGGACGCTCTGACGGGCGGCGACAGCGAAGCGCTGGCGGCTTTCGCGCCTGAGATGGTGGCTGAGAAGGTGGGTGTGCCGGCTGAGAAGATCAATTCCATCGCGCACGATTTCGCGGGTCATGGGCCTGCGGTAGCGATTGGGGGCGGTTCGGCCGGAGCGCATACCAACGGGCTGTCCAACCTGATAGCGATATACTCGCTGAACTATCTTGTGGGAAGCGTGGGGAAGCCGGGCGGGGTGATATTCAATCCCGCGCCGCCGCTGGAAGAGATATCGGATTCGGCGACGGCTACCCTGTCCAACTGGCAGGAGACGATAGCGGATATGCGGGCGGGGAAGGTGAACGCGCTGCTGGTTCGCGGGGCCGACCCGTTCTACGGGCTTCCGGCGTCGCTGGACATAAGGGACGCATCCTACGACGTGCCGTTCATTTGCAGTTTCAGCGATATAATGGACGATACGACGGTTATGTCGGACCTGGTGCTTCCTCAGCACTCGCCGCTGGAGGACTGGGGGGCGGACGCGCCGATGTTCGGTCCGGGATACGAGGTGATAGGATTCCAGCAGCCCGTTGTGAGGCCGTTCTTCGAGAATCGAGGTTCCGAGCTTGGGACGCGCGGTTTCGCGGACGTTCTGCTGGCCGTGGCGCAGGGTTTGAACCTGGACCTGGAGCTTGGCGGGAACACGATGAAAGAGGTTCTCCAGTCCGAGGCGCGGAAGTTGTTCGACATGAACCGCGGCTCGGTGAGGGCCGGGGACTTCGGCTCGTTCTGGAACGGGACGCTACAGAGAGGCGGCTGGTGGGACACCGCCGCGCGGTCGCGGGATTCGGTTAATCCGCCGCCGGAATTGCCTGAGTACGAGGAGCCGAAATTCGACGGGGACGGCAGGTTCGAGTATTATCTGACGCCGTTCAGCCAGGTGGGTATCGGCGACGGAAGCGGCGCGCATCTGCCGTGGATGCAGGCGACCCCGGACCCGATTACGACGGCGACATGGCGGACGTGGATAGAGATAAATTCGCGGCTGGCCGAGGAACTGGACATACGCGAGGGGGACGTCATAAGGGTGACGTCGCCGCGAGGCTCGATAGAGGCGCTGGCGTATCCGCATCCGGGCGTTCCGCCTTATACTGTGTCCATTCCGTTCGGACAGGGCCACACCGACATGGGAAGATACGCCAAGGACAGGGGCGCGAACGTGTTCTCGATTCTGGCGCCTCTGACGGACAGCGAGTCGGGGGCGTTCGCGTGGGCGGCGACGAAAGTGAATATAGAGAAGACTGACGAGTGGGTGAGGGTGCCGAAGTTCGAGAATACGGTGCCAGAGGCGCCGACCGACGAACACCACCATATTATTGAGATAACGAGTGAAGATAGTTAAGGTGGGGATTTTCACCCTCACCCTAGCCCTCTCCCTGAGGGAGAGGGGATTGAATTGAATATCGGTGGGTAGAGGATTCACCCTCACCCTAGCCCTCTCCCATCGAGGGAGAGGGGATTGAATTGAATATCGGTGGGTAGAGGATTCACCCTCACCCTAGCCCTCTCCCTGAGGGAGAGGGGATTGAATTGAATATCGGTGGGTAGAGGATTCACCCTCACCCTAGCCCTCTCCCATCGAGGGAGAGGGGATCTGATTAACTAGGAGAGGCTGGGGCAATGGCTGAAAGCTGGGGAATGATAGTTGACCTGGACAAGTGCACGGGCTGCCAAGCCTGTGTGGTCGCGTGTCAAGCGGAGAACAATATCCCCATCAACGAAGAGGAACACTTCAACCAGCGCCGCGCTATCCAGTGGATTCGGGTGGAGCGGTACTGGGAAGGGGAATTCCCGGACGTGAAGGCGCGGTTCATTCCGATCTTCTGCCAGCACTGCGCGGACGCGCCGTGCGAGCCGGTCTGCCCGGTTTACGCGACCTATCACAACAGCGAGGGGCTGAACGTCCAGATATACAATCGCTGCATAGGGACGCGGTTCTGCGCGAACGGCTGCCCGTATCACGCTCGGTTCTTCAACTTCTGGGAGCCGGAATGGCCGGAGAGCCTGACGAACCAGTTGAACCCGGACGTTACGGTACGCAGCCGGGGTATCATGGAGAAGTGCACGTTCTGCATACAGCGGATACGGCGGACGAACCGGAAGGCCGACCAGGCCGGCGTGGCGGTTACGGACGAGTCGCTGGAGCGAGGTCTGAGTCCGGCGTGCGTGAACGCCTGCCCGACGGAGACGCTGGTGTTCGGGGACTTGTACGAGATGCTTGTGGCGCGGCGGGACGGCGAAAGAAGGCTGCCCGAGCCGAAGAACAAGGCGCAGGCAATAGTGAAGAGGGAACTGGAAGAAAAGAATGGCCGTGGGTATCGGCTGATAGAAGGTTTTGGTACGAACCCATCGGTGATATATCTACGCAAGGTTGACAAGGAAGCGGCCAAGGGAGCGGGAAGTCATGGCTAGCAGCGCGCACGCAGCGCCGCACGCCGGCGCTCATCACGTAGATCCTCGCGTCGCGGTTCCGCCGACGTCGCCGGAGGAGACGACTAATTCCCTGGTAGGGAAGCACCTGAACGTCGGCGACAACTTCTGGCGGGCGGCGGCGGCCTTTGGCGTTCTCACGATACTCGGCGTTATCGGCTTCGTGATGAAGCTGGTCGGGGGCGTTGGGGACACGGTTATCTGGGGCTACTACGCGGCGATGTTCAGTTTCATGGTCACGACCGCTTCGGCGGCGCCGATGGTGGCGATAGCGCCGCGCATGGCGAACGCTCACTGGCGCAGGCCGATTTCGAGGGCGGCGGAGTTGTGGAGCGTGGTGGGGCTTCTGAGCCTGCTGTGGTTCATCCCGCTGCTGTGGGTGCTGCCGCCGTTGAGCGACGGGCGTCGGTCGCTGTGGTTCTTCGACATGGCGCATCCGAACGACGTGCCGTCGTACTCGCCTCATATATGGGCGTCGGCGGCGATACTGGCGCTGGTGGTTACCGGGCTGGCGCTGGTGTGGATGTCGAGTTTGCCGGACTTTGCTTCGCTGGCGAAGCGCGCGCCGGCGGGATCGGGGCACCAGCGGTGGGCGGCGTGGATGGCGCGCGGGTGGATCGGGACCTCGAAGCAGTGGTTCATGCTGAAGCGGCGGATGGGGATACTGGGCGCGTTCTACTTTATGATGCTGATATTCGTCCACTTCCTTATCAGCGTGGACTTTTTGATGACACTTATACCGGGCTGGATAGACGCGCTCTATCCGGTGACTCACGCGGCGAACGCTCTACAGGCGGCGGCGGCGACTATGGTGCTGACGGCCTGGGTTCTGAGGAAGTTCGGCGGTTACGAGGACTATATCGGGCTGGACCAGATATGGGGCGTGGGGAAGTTGCTTTTCGCGCTTTCGCTGCTGTGGTTCTGGTTCTGGTTCTCGAGTTTCAACGTATATTGGTACGGCAGGAAGCCGAATGAGCTGGCGGTGCTGGAACTGCTGATTCACGGGCCTTATATATGGGTGTTCTTCGCGGTGTTCATGCTGAACTTCGTGATACCGCTGTGGACGCTGGTTTGGAATCCGGTGCGGCACAGCCTATGGGGGCCGCCTATAATCGCGGTGTCGGTGCTGGTGGGGACGTTCCTGGACAGGATAAGGCTGTTCGTGGCGGCGTACTCGGTGGAGGGGATCGGGAATCCGAGTTTCGACAAGCATGAACTCGAGCTTGGGCATCTGCCGAAGACGGTGATGCCGGAGATTTGGGACGTGTTCATAATGCTGGGCGCGGTGGGCGCGATGATATTGGCGTATATGCTGGCGGCGAGGCTGTTCCCGATAATGAATTTCTGGGAGCAGCGGGAGTTGCAGTTGTACGACCAGGGTCATGTGCGGAATCATCGGGGGTACGTGCGGGTTATGGGGAAGTCGGAGTGAGTGGATTCCCGCTTTCGCGGGAATGACGGTCAGGTAGGTAAGAATGACGGTGGGGTGAGGAGTAAGTTTTCACCCTCACCCTAGCCCTCTCCCATCGAGGGAGAGGGGATTGATGACAGGAATGGATTCCCGCTTTCGCGGGGATGACGGAATGAGAAACGCGGCCTGAGAAAGGCGATATGTTAGAACACGTACAGCTAGATCAGAAGACTATCAACAGGGATCTGTTGGGCGGGGTGCTTGGGACGCCGAAGTGGTGGCTGCCGACGGTGATATTCCTGACGATTGTGGTGGCTACCGGGCTGGGCGCGTTCGGCTACATGATGAACAAGGGTCTTGGGGTGACGGGTCTGAACAGGCCGGCGCTGTGGGGTTTCTTCCTGGTCAACTTCGTGTTCTGGATCGGGATAAGCCACGCTGGGATAATGATCTCGGCGATACTGCGGCTGACGCAGGCTGAGTGGCGGCGTCCGGTGACGCGGGCGGCGGAGGTGATGACGGTGTTCTCGCTGATGGCCGCGCTTCACACGCCGCTGTTCCACGTGGGCAGGCCGTGGCGCGACTTCTGGGTGTTCCCGTATGACTTCGCGCGGGGGGTTTGGCCGAACGTGCGCTCGCCGTTCGTTTGGGACCCGAGCGCGGTGATGACTTATCTTATCGGAAGCTCTTTGTTCGTGTTCATCGCGCTGATACCGGACCTGGCGGTCATACGGGACAGGGCGCAGAAGGTATGGGTGAAGCGGATATACGCGGGTCTGTGCCTGGGATGGCGCGGGACTCCGCGGCAGTGGAAGCTGCAGGCGGTGGCGGGCATATTGCTGTCGGCGCTGGTGCTTCCGGTGTTCGTGTCGGTGCACTCGATAGTGTCCTGGGACTTCGCGGTGCTGATAGGCGTGGAGGGATGGCACTCGACCATCTTCGCGCCGTATTTCATCATCGGGGCGATTCATTCGGGCGTGTCGGCGGTGGCGATGCTGATGGCGCTGGGGGTGTGGATGTGGAAGCTGGACAAGTACATACGGCCTGACCATTTCGACGCTATCGCGCGACTGCTTATCGTTGTGGCGACGACGTGGTTCTTCTTCTTCTTCCTGGAGTGGGTGTTCGCGCTCTATACGCTGGAGGCGCCGGAGGTAGTGCTGCGGGAGCTCCAGGTGTTCGACTGGCCGTATTCGGCGCTGTTCATCGTGTTCCTGGTTACGGCGTTCTTCATACCGGTGCCGATGTGGCTGTTCAAGAGCGTGCGGCGGTCGGCGTTCTGGATGCTGATAACGACGATCCTGGTGAACATCGGGATGTGGCTTGAGCGGTTCATCATCATCATACCGGGCCTGGTGCGGCGCCAGCATTTCACGTTCGACTGGGGTACGTATCATCCGAGCATCGTGGAGATACTGATAGTGGCGGAGACGTTCGCGTTCGTGGCGCTGGGTATGCTTTTGTTCAGCAAGTTCTTCCCGCTGATACCGCTGTTCGACATCAAGGAAGGCATGACAAACAGACGTGAGTTCAAGATCGGGCGTCGCACGATACCGGCGACGGTCCGGGAGTGAGGTTGGCCTAGAGATGATGGAGATGTTTTCTAAGAAGAGCGTCCTGGGCCTGTTCGCCGAGGGCGAAGAGGATAAGGCGGCTGACGCGCTGGACGCGCTCCGAGAAGAGGGGTACGACCACACGGAGTACGAGGTGATTACCGGCACGCCTTACCCGGAAGGGACTTTCGGGGAGGAGGAGCCGAAGCACACGCTGTTCCGGTGGCCTTTGATGGGCGCGGCTTGCGGGTTCATCGTGGGGCTGGTGCTGACGAGCGGGACTCAGCTGGCGTATCCGCTGGTTACGGGCGGGAAGCCGGTGCTGTCCATTCCGCCGATGTCCATCATCATGTACGAAGGGACGATGCTGGGGGCTATCATCTTCACGGTGATAGGGATAGTGATCGAGTCGCGGCTGCCCCG
This sequence comes from Dehalococcoidia bacterium, assembly GCA_963668275.2. Lineage (GTDB taxonomy): Bacteria > Chloroflexota > Dehalococcoidia > Lucifugimonadales > UBA1123 > VXRN01. The sequence continues at coordinate 2,835,173 of OY764155.1, read as the reverse complement.
CCTGTTCATGGGCGCTTATGACGAGCGCATCACGGAGGGGTATATCGGGGTTACGGTTACGACGGATGAGGATAGGGTCGGACGGGCTGAAGAGGTGCTGAAAGAGGTGGGAGCGGAGGAAGTGAAGCGAGGCTGGGAGTCTTAGGCGTTGCATCTTCTGACTGACAGGATAGGAACGAGGGGCGTCGGCGTGGCGAGGGCCGCGAGGGTGGCTTTGGCCGCGCTGGGGCTGTTCGCGCTGCTGGCGGCCATGGGCTGCTATAACAATAATACGGGCGAGACGGTGATCACGCAGGACATCCATTTCAAGCTGCCGGCGTTCCCTGAGACGGGATCGAACAAGGTGCAGGTGTTCACGGAGATGCACTATCAGCCTTCGTACCGCTCGCAGGAGGGGCCTCGGATTGACGCTCCGGGCGACGCGGTGCCCATCACGGGCAAAGAGGTGTTGCAGACGTCGGTGGAGGCGTACCAGGCTCTGCCGAACCCAGGAGGGGACGCGGCGAATGGGGCGACGCTGTTCGCGGTGAATTGCGTGGTGTGCCATGGGGATGATATGGGCGGCCAGGGCGCGGTTATGGCGTATGGGCCGAATATGGCTCCGGCGGACCTGAAGGGTGAGGCGACGGCGGAGCGGCCGGACGGGGAGCTTTACGGGATTATCAGCTTCGGAGGGAATACGGGGTTCACGGTGCGGGTGTCGAACCTGGATGATCCGACGTATGACAATGACCGTTGCGTGGGCCAGGCGGCGTGTCCGATGCCGGAGTTCCGCAAGCTGCTGACGGAGGAGGAGCGGTGGGACGTGGTGGCGTATATCAGGCAGCAGCAGGGGCGGTAGCGCGGCGGACTTACATAGAGATTGATGATCGAGGGCGCGTCTTGGGACGCGCTCTTTTTGTTGTGGGGTCTATAAGGGCGGGTTTATAGTTGAGCTGGTGGCTTCTGGTGGGTTGACTGGTGAATTCGGCACCTGCATTGACTGACCAGCATTTCACCTGCATTAGCTATGGGAGTTTTTTTCTTGGCCCCCGGTTTTGGGTGAGTATAATATCGTGTTTATGTATGTGGTGTTAGATAGGTTGTTCTGTGTCGGGGGTATTGTAGCGGATGGGGGGATTGGGATTTGGGGGGATGGGGTGGCCTGTGGGTCGGGGTTCTTTCAACGAGAGTTTCTGAAACAGGCGCTGCTGGATATACACGAGTGGGGCTGGATTCGGAACCAAAGGCCGGGCAATGACGGCGGGTGTGGAATACGCTGGAAGACCTGCTGGGGATAGAGGAGAACAACCTGCCTCTGCCGAATGCCGCCGAGTGGGAACTGAAGTGCCAGAGGGCGAATACGACCTCGCTGAACACGCTGTTTCACATGGAGCCGTCGCCTCGCGGAATAAAGTACGGATGGCCGCACGCGAGGGCGGGGACAAGGTATCCCGACAGCGAAATGAGCTTCCGGCAGACGATTCACGGGGTAGCGCCGAGCGACCGGGGGTTCATGGTCGTTATCAACTGCGCTGAGAGGAAGGTTGAGGTGTCGTTCGATTCGGGGTCGGTTGATTCTAGGCATAGGGACTGGCTGGATTCGGTGATAGAGCGGGTTGGACCCGGAGACTTGGACCCTAGGCCGTATTGGGGGTTCGACGACCTGTTTCATAAGGCGGGGACGAAGTTGCATAATACGTTTTTCGCGCTGGCGGACAGGAAGCGGGAGGATGGGATCGAGTATTTCCACTACACGCGCTTCCTGGCGCTAGAGGGGTTTCGGATTGAGCGGTTCGTAGGCGCGCAATCGGTCGCGGGGATGTGCTGATTGACTTTGACGCGGACGGGGCATAATCATGGGACTAAGTTCCGGTTGCGACGGAATAGGTTGGCGGAGTTGTATGAGAGGGTGGAGGAGGTGGGGTGAGTTGTGAGTGGTCTGGGACTACTTAGAAGGAAACACTACCCAATTGCCTCCGGACATATCAAACGTATTTGACGTAGCAGTTTAGGAAGAGTTTCAGACGCTGCTTTTTGCGTTCTCAGTTGACATTCCCAGATCACTAGCCATCGCCAGCCCTCGCGACTAAGTTGTTCTGCATTCCTTTCATCTCTCCGCCGATTTGCATCTATTTTAGGTCCCCAATATGATAATCGGGATTTGGGCAACTGCCCCCTGGGGCAACCGTCGTGACCATGCCAGAAGCATCCGTGGATAAATATTGCTAACTTATGGCGGCGCACGGCTATATCGGGGGTTCCTGGTATGTCTCGGACATGGATGCGATATCGCATACCCTTTGACCATAGAAACCGGCGCACTAACAACTCAGGGCTAGTGTTCTTACTACGTACCGCCGCCATTATCTGGCTACGCTTTGTCTTTGTTCGTGTGTCCATCTACCGAATCTATGGTATAGCTCTCATCACATAAGGAGAATACCTATGAAAAGTTGCATACTGTTCAAGGGCGGATTCTGTCTTACCAATGTTGTCTTCAATCATGTAGCCCATTCTTTCGCGTAGAGTTTTACCAACTTCCTCACTAGAGGGTAGCAAATCCTGTAAGTGCAATCGTTCTTTCGTACTAAGGACAGGTACGTCGATGTGCTTTGGTCGCTCCCACGTCAGGTTGGAGAATTCCCAGTCGGCAAACGCTTGCCTTATCTTCTCTTGCCTTGTGCTCTGGCAGACAATACCTGCCAAGGTAAACATCCAGGTTCCGTCAGAATAATAAAATGATGAGACCGGAACAAAGGTAAAAGTATCTGCGACGGGCGGTAGAGTCTGCTCGGCGGCAATTTGCACCATTTGCTGGAGCAAGTAAGCAAGCTCTCTTGCCGATGAAGGAAGATCTGACGATGGATCAGGCATAATTTCCCTGAATGTATCTCGGAATCTTTCGGCTTCCGGTTTAGGGCGTCTAGTAGGAGTGTGTTCCCAATAATCATTGGGATGGGAACGCAACGTTATCTTTACCATACTATCCTCCGGTACCGTATCCAAGAGAGACTGGAAGTCTTGGAAACATTTATACTCAAGTCTAGTATAATCTAACCAGAAGATGCTTTTTGTATCACCAGGATCGTATGTAGCAATAAAAGACGAAAGATCATCCCATATGAGATCTAGCGACTTGCATGGTAGGTGAAATTGTTGCCGTTTATAAGTCTCCTCTTCGACTTCAATGGAAACCATACCAATATCAGGGCAGAATTCATATAGGAGTCTAAAGTCTTCGAGGTATGGTCCGCCTAAGCCATAATACGTATATCCTGATAGGTCTCCCTCGCCTAATCTTTCGAGGCGTCTAATCGCCTCTATCATCGCAAACCGATCAGCCGCTTTATTTGGCCGCAAGTGGTAGGCGGGATGACTCATGATCTAGCCTCGTCATAAGTGGCATCAAAGCAAATTTCTCCGACTTGAGAAGGTCCCATATCGGAATCCCCCAAATATTCGGCCACAGTCTTGATCTTCGCAATTTCTTTGGTGAAAGTGATCCGACGCATTGTGGGTTCTAACTTCGGCGGGGACGGAAGTCTGGGTCTATACTGGACACCCAACGGTAAACGCCTCGTCTGGCTAAACTCTAGACCAACTGTCTCTGCTTTTAACTCCTCAAGGTTAAGCCCTCTACCTAGTTTTATATGCTTCTCCGATTCGTCTGCTCGTCCCTTCCATTTGTTAGTGTAGTCGGTGAAAATCTTCATTCCTTCTCGCATTTTATTTTTTACCTGAAGATATAGCGTAGAAGAAGCGTCTATACCTCTTTTGGTTGTAGTAGTGGGCAGTTTGCTAGGATCATTAGATCTGAATTCCACAATGCCCGAAATTGCTATAAATTGTGTGTGGTATCTAGGAACGCCTGCCTCTCCCCACCCGGTCAGTTCGGTACGGTCACAGTATAATACGGCCCTGTCGTTGCAAAGAATGGTCCATCCTGCGTCGATTGATGAGTAGCGATGAGATTCTTGAGAATCGATTATTTCAGTGGAAAGGGGGATAGGACGCGTGAACCCAACTGTCAGATATACTTCCACTTCATCGATTGTACTTTTGAAAACGAAGGGTCTTATTGCATCCTTCTCCGCTGTAGGACGATTGTCGAACACTATCTTCGTTGTTCGAGGCTTCACTGGATTATCGTTGATAGTGACCTCAAATCCTTTGTCTATTATGTAGGCGTAGTGTGATGCTACCATACGTCTTAGCTTAGACTCGAAAGATTTTGCTCCTTCGCCAAAGGTCGTGGCAATACCAGAATATAATTCATCCACAATAATGGTTGTACCATCATGGCTATCGGGATATTCATCAGCACTAACGGGAATGTCCCATTCAGATTCGTCATTGATCCAGTCAGGAGTGATTTCCACTTTGTATTGGTTATCCACATTCTTGGTCGAGATAAGGCAATTCTGACCTATTTTAAATATGGCTCGCTTCATTCCTATGCCATAAACACCGACAGACCCGGGAGCATCTCGCGGCCTATCAGGTGATCTGCCCATCCTAAACGCATAGTTGCTAAGATCCCATGGAATGCCGCCACAATTATCAGAAATACTAAACGAAGTCGAGTCGAATTTAATGTTCGCAGTGAACCCTTCGTAGGGTCTTGTACCATTCCTCTTTCCTGTCCGTAGAATTCCGTCCACACAGTTATCAAGCAAATCTAGAATTGCTTCCTCAAGCTCAATATCACGTGTCAACATAGACACAAAGAAGGATTTCACTGGAGATGCATTTACGGTCTCATAGTGTGTTGGCGGTGTGGCTACCATGTTTCTCCCCCGTTTTATTTGACATCTTTAATGCCTTTGCAACTACATTTAGAAGTTCCTCTGCAAGAATTGGACTAACACTGTTACCTATTTGTCTAAAACTGTGCCATTTAGTTGGTGAGAATTGGTACCAATCTGGAAATCCTTGGAGTCTTGCTGCCTCCCGAGGCGTTATGACACGTGGCTCTGTGGGGTGGATAGGCCGAACAGCTTGGAAACTTCCTTGTTCAGGTCCAGTACCTGCCCGCAATGTCGGACAGAATCCATCCGGATCAAGCCGGTAAGATTTAGAAATTTTATCGTATTTGCCGAGTTCTATTTTGCCGTACCGCCTAGATACTTCATTGGAGTGTAGAGTTCCTAAGAATCCAGATACTTCTCTTTTTCTCTTTAAGCGTTCTAAGGCAGTTTGGTCGCCGACTCCCAGCGGAAGATGTCCGTTGAGTCTCTGAGCATAATCACCTTGTCCGGTAGTGTGGACAACTTGCCACCCTTGTTCCTCCCTTTGCCAATGAGGATTTATCTTGGCAGGCAGGCCACATAGAGCATCCTTCACGTATACCGTCTCAACAGATCTATGAGCTTTGAAACTATCAATTGTCAGAGGCTCCATATCGTCTGGTCGGAATCCGAAGAAAAAGATGCGCTTACGTGTTGTGGGTGCTCCGTATTCATTAGCGGCCAGCTGCATTGGAGGCAAAAGAGTATATTCATTCTCGACAAATGAAAAAGCACTTTCTCTGATGGCACAATAATCGTCCCGCATTATCCCGGGTACATTTTCTGCCAAAAAGAATTTCGGACGCGCTTCCGAGACAACGCGGAAGAATTCGACAAATGATTGGTTGCGTACATCGTCGCAGTTTCGTTTTCCGATTGTACTAAAGCCTTGACATGGAGGTCCGCCTACAATCCCTGCGAGTTCTCCATCACTGAGGTTCACTTGGTTTTTCATCGTTTGACCGGTGAGATCAGCAATGTCAACGTTCATGTGGACTGCACCGGGAAAATTGCGGGCATGAGCATTGATAGCATGAGGCTCAATATCTACCGCACCTCTAATTGTAAATCCGGCGCGAGCCACACCTAGGCTAAGCCCACCAACTCCGCTGAATAGATCAATGACGTTGGGAGCGTTAGTGCCATCAGATAAGTTGAATTCAGATATAGTCTCAGTCATTGCGAGCAAAACCCTGATAATACTCTATCCTGTTGGTAGGGTAGCTTACTACGCATACTAGGTCTATGCAATACCGAACTTAAGGGAAATTATTAGGCAGACTATAAGTTTCTATTTAGTTATACTTTCAGGGGTCGTAGGCGAGGTTCGGTCTTAGCCAGCTACAGATTGCGTGTTTTGGGAATAGAGTCAGGCTTCTTCCAGCAGGGGTTCGGGGATGTCGAGTTCGATGTCGCCTATGATTACGTGGGAGGCGTGAATGTTGGGTGGGATGGGGTCTCGCTCGTCTTCCAGTATCAGGGACAGGGCTTCTTTGGCGTTGGCGAAAGCCTCGTCGGGGGTCTTGCCGAAGGTGATGGCTTCGGTGTAGTGGGGGATTATGGCTTGGTAGCCGTGGGTGTCGGGTATGAGGAAGATTGTGAATTTTTGGTTTGGCATATTGCTACCCTGTCGTTCATAGCGCGTCTTCCAGTAGCAGGGCGCGGAAGCCGGCTTGTCTGAAGTGGTTGTCGGAGGTCAAGGCGTCTGTTAGGCCGTAGTCTTGCATTACTATGAAGGATAGGCAGTCGGTAAGGCCCCAGTCTTTGTCGGGGCGGTCTTGGAACAGGCGCAAGGCGCGTTGGTAAAGGGATTCGGTTATCTGGACTATCTCTACGCTTGGCTCGCTTTCGAGATAATTGAGCAGGGTCACCGCTTGCTGCCTGAATCTCTGGCGCGATAGAGCGTCTCCGATTTCCAGCATGACGCCTCTGGTGGTAACCATGCTTATCGGGAGTTCTTCCAGCCTATCCGCGAGCGTCAGAGCCTGAGAATGGTATTGGTCTCCGGATATTACCAGGGCGATGGCGTATGAGGTGTCCAGAAAGACTCTATTCCTTGGCGTCACAGGGTTCTCCGTAGGGGTAGTCGTGTAGGCGGGTGGACATATCGGGCGGGCCGTCGAGGTTCATGTTGCGCGCGACGTGGAAGAATGAGTAGGGGGTTCCAAGTGGCGGCATTTCGGATTCTGTTGGCTGGGTGTCGAGGTCGGGGGCTACTACTTTGGAGAGTTCGGCTTTGCTTCTTTTGAGACCGAGAAGCCATAGCTTGATGGCGTCGGTGGCGAGGTCGTTGACGGGGCGTCCGGTTTCTTCGGAGCGCTCTTGGAGGTAGGAGTATAGTTTGTCGTCTATGGTTAGGGTTTTCATGGTGGTGTCCTTGTGGGGTTTCTTGTGTGAAGTGTAGCACGGATTTTAGGGGTTGTAGGCGAGGTTGGGGCGGAGCCAGCGTTGGGCTTCTTCCAGCGTGATGTTTTTGCGGGTGGCGTAGTCTTGGGTTTGGTCGGGGGTTATGTTGCCGATGCCGAAGTAGTGGGAGTTGGGGTGGGCTATGTAGAGGCCGGCTACTGAGGCGGTGGGCCAGATGGCGTAGGTTTCGGTTAGGTGGGCGCCGGTGGCGCTCTCGGCGTCCAGTAGTTGCCAGAGGGTAGCCTTTTCGGTGTGGTCGGGGCAGGCGGGGTAGCCGGGGGCGGGGCGGATGCCCTGGTAGCGTTCTTTGATTAGGCTTTCGTTAGATAGGCGCTCGTTGGGGGCGTAGGCCCAGAAGTGGCGGCGGACGCGCTCGTGGAGTCGCTCGGCTAGGGCTTCGGCGAGGCGGTCGGCGAGGGCCTTGGTCATTATGGCGCCGTAGTCGTCGTGGGCCGCTTCGAGGGCGGCGGCGAATTGGTCGGCGCCGTGTCCGGCGGTTACCACGAAGGCGCCTATGTGGTCGGGGAGGCCGGAGTCGCGGGGGGCTATGAAGTCGGCGAGGCAGAGGTTGTTCCTGGAGAGGTTGGCGCGCTGGTTGGATTTGTCGGTCTGCTGGCGGAGGAAGTGGAGGGTTGCGAGGTCTCGCCGGCGGGTTTGGTCGGTGTAGAGTTGTACGTCGTCGCCGATGGAGTTGGCGGGCCAGAAGCCTATGACGGCGCGGGCGGTGATGGCTCTGTTGGCGATTATCTTTTGGAGAAGGTTGCGGGCGTCGCGGAGGAGGGTTCGGGCTTCTCTGCCGTAGGTGGGGTTGTCGAGGATGGCGGGGTACGCGCCGCGCAGTTCCCAGGCGAGGAAGAAGGGTGTCCAGTCTATGTAGTCCACGAGGTCCTGGAGGGGGTAGTCGTGGAAGACGCGGGTTCCGGTGAAGGTGGGGGCCGGTGGGACGGTTGCGGGCCAGTCGAAGGTCTGGCGGCGGGCGCGGGCTTCTTCTATGGATAGCAGGCGTCGGCGGTCGGCTCGGGAGGCCCGGTCGGCGCGGGTCTTTTTGTACTGGCGGGCGGTCCGGTCGAGAAGGTCGGCGCGGCTGGTCTGGGATACCAGTTGGTTCATGGTGGTTACGGAGCGGGAGGCGTCTTTGACGTGAATGACGCCGTGGGGGTATTCGGGTTCGATGCGGACGGCGGTGTGGGCGACGGAGGTGGTGGCGCCGCCTATGAGGAGGGGGATGTTGAATTGCTGGCGGTTCATCTCGCGGGCGACGGTGACCATTTCGTCGAGGGAGGGGGTTATGAGTCCGCTGAGTCCTATGACGTCGGCTTGGTGTTCGCGGGCGGCGTCGAGGATGCGCTGGAAGGGGGCCATGACGCCGAGGTCTATGACTTCGTAGTTGTTACAGCCCAGCACGACGCCGACGATGTTCTTGCCGATGTCGTGAACGTCGCCCTTGACGGTGGCTATGACGACCTTGCCGTTGGAGCGGGGGGTGTCGGCGTCGGTTCGCTCGGCCTCGATGTATGGGACGAGCTGGGCGACGGCTTTCTTCATGACGCGGGCGCTTTTGACGACCTGGGGGAGGAACATACGGCCAGAGCCGAAGAGGTCGCCGACGACGTTCATGCCGTCCATGAGTGGGCCTTCGATGACGTGGAGGGCGCGGTCGGCGGCCTGGCGGGCTTCCTCGACGTCGGTCTGGATGTGGGAGTCTATGCCGTTGACTAGGGCGTGTCGGATGCGCTCGGCGACGGGGAGGGAGCGCCAGGCGTCGTCGGTGGCGGCCTCACGGGTAGAGCCGCGCACGGTGTCGGCGATGGCGAGAAGGCGCTCGGTGGCGTCGGGGGTTCTGTTGAGAACGACGTCCTCGACGGCGGCGCGGAGGTCGGGGGGGATGTCTTCATAGACGCGGAGTTGGCCGGCGTTGACGATGCCCATGTCCATGCCGGCGCGGGTGGCGTGGTAGAGGAAGACGGAGTGGATGGCCTCGCGCACGGGGTCGTTGCCTCGGAATGAGAATGAGACGTTGGAGACGCCGCCGCTGACGTGGGAGAGTGGGAAGCGGCGCTTGAGATCGCGGGCGGCCTGGATGAAGGCGACGGCGTAGTCGTTGTGTTCCTCGATGCCGGTGGCGACGGCGAAGATGTTGGGGTCGAAGATGATGTCCTGTGGCGGGAAGCCGACGCGCCGGGTGAGGATGCGGTATGAGCGTTCGCAGATGGCGATTTTGCGCTCGGCGGTGTCGGCCTGGCCGCGCTCGTCGAAGGCCATGACGATGACGGCGGCTCCGTAGCGGCGGATGATACGCGCTTGGCGGATGAATTCGGCTTCGCCTTCCTTTAGGGAGATGGAGTTTACTACGCCCTTGCCCTGGAGGCACTTGAGTCCGGCTTCGATGACGCTGAAGCGGGAGCTGTCCACCATGACGGGGACGCGGGAGATGTCGGGTTCGGCGGCGAGCAGCTTGAGGTAGCGCTCCATGGCGGCTTCGGAGTCGAGCATCCCCTCGTCCATGTTGATGTCGAGGATCTGGGCGCCGTTCTGGACCTGCTGGCGGGCGACGGTCACGGCGTCTTCGTAGCGCTCGCGGCGGATGAGGCGGCGGAAGCGGGCGGAGCCGGTGACGTTGGCGCGTTCGCCGACGTTGATGAAGTTGGAGTCGGGGCGGATCTCGAGGGTCTCAATGCCGCTTAGCAGGGTGTTGGGGCGGGGGTCAGGGCGCTTGCGCGGGGTGATTCCTGCCACGGCCTGGGCGATGGCGCGGGTGTGTTCGGGTCGGGAGCCGCAGCAGCTGCCGACGATGTTGGCGAGGCCGCTCTGGGCGAACTCGCGCAGGTTGGCGGCCATGCGCGCGGCGGTCTCGTCGTACTCGCCGAACTCGTTGGGGAGGCCGGCGTTGGGGTAGCAGGAGACGAAGTGGGAAGAGACGCCGGAGAGGGAGGCGAGGAAGGGGCGTAGCTGGTCGCCGCCGAGCGAGCAGTTGATGCCGACGCTGAGCAGGGGGACGTGGGTGACGGAGGCGTAGAAGGCTTCGGCGGTCTGGCCGGAGAGGTTGCGTCCGCTGAGGTCTATGGCGGTGAATGAGATCATGACGGGGACGCGGGCGCCGGTTTGGTCGAAGACGGTCTCTATGGCGTAGAGGGCGGCCTTGGCGTTCAGGGTGTCGAAGACGGTTTCGACCAGGATGATGTGCGCGCCGCCGTCTAGGAGGCCGCGCGTGGCGTCGGCGTAGGTGGCGGCTAGTTGGTCGAAGGTGACGTCGCGGTAGCCGGGGTCGTTTACGTCGGGGGAAATGGAGAGGGTCTTGTTGGTGGGGCCCAGGCTTCCGGCGACGAAGCGGGGCTTTTGGGGGTCGCGCTCGGTGTAGTCGTCGGCGACTTGTCGCGCGAGACGGGCGGCTTCGCGGTTGATTTCGTACACGCGGTCCTGGAGGCCGAACTCGGAGAGGCCGTAGCGGGTGGCGGTGAAGGTGTTGGTGGTGAGGATGTCGGCGCCGGCGTCGAGGTACTGGCTCTGGATGTCGCGGATGAGGTCGGGGCGGGTGAGGATGAGGGCGTCCATGCAGCCCTGGAGGTCGTGGGTGTGGTCGGCGAAGCGGTGGCCTCTGAAGTCGCGCTCGCTGAGGCCGTAGGACTGGAGCATGACGCCCCAGGAGCCGTCCATGACCATGACGCGCTGATCGAGGATGCGCTCGATGTCGGCGGAGCGGTCGGCGATGGGATGGGCGACGGGGGAGGTGGTTGTTGTCATGGGGGTGTCCTGCGCTGGTTTGGTTGGGTAATTGTAACTAAGTCGGTGGGCGGATTTCATACGGGCGGTTTAGTCTGAATCAGGATTCGCGGGATGTGGGGATGTACAGGATGGGTGGATTGTCGGCGTGAATTCTCATTTTGGCAATCAAGAACCGATTTTCTGAAATTGGACTGAAACCCCTTGACAAGAACTCTGGTTCTGTTCTATTATGTTCTTAACAAGGGTTAGCCAAGTTCAAGGACATAGATGCTATGACGACCGCGACCAGCAACATCAGCAACTCTCAGATACCGATGCCGGGTATGCCCAAGCAGAGTGGGATCAGGCGCATCCTGAGTTCGGGCAGCGTGAGCCCGGGGCAGGTGGTGGAGTACCAGGGGCGGATAAGCGGTGGGCCGCGCTTCGGCCTGAAGGGCAGGGTGGTGGAGAGGCGCAACCGGCAGGCGGTGGTGGACATGGGACCGGCGGGCACCTGGCACATACCGTACTACTTCCTCGCTGATCCGCAGGCGGCTTAGGAAGGCTGAGCCTTCACCCTTAATCTCACAAGTTGTTTGTAGGACAGCCAGGATCGCTACCCTGACTTGTTTCCTACAAGACCCAGGAGGGTAAATCATGTTCTTCAAGCGTCGGCGCAAGGCCGCGTCTTACACATCTCGATCCCAGGCGGAACGCGCGCTGGGCGTCGGTATCCGGGTAGTGGGGGTTGGCGGCGGCGGCGGGAACGCAGTGCGTAGGATGGTCAGAGGCAACCTGGCCGGAGTGAGGTATCTCATCCTGAATACGGATATACAGGCACTGAGAGGCTTCAAGAGCGTTCCGACATTCGCCATAGGGCCGAACACGACGGGCGGCATGGGTTCGGGCGGTCAGCCAGCCATAGGGCGGAAGGCGATGCGAGAGAGCCAGAAGGACGTGTCGAAGCTGCTGGAAGGCGCGGACATGGTTTTCGTGGCGGTGGGCATGGGAGGCGGCACAGGAACGGGGGCGGCGTCGCTGGTGGCGGACCTGGCCCGGAAGACGGGGGCGCTCACGGTGGGCGTGGCGACACTGCCGTTCGGGTTCGAGGGACCGCGCAGGCGCGAGAGCGCGGAAGAAGGACTGAAGACGTTCCGGCAGAAGGTGGATACCCTGATAGTGGTGGAAAACGACAGACTGCTGCCCGCGCTTGACGGCAACATCGAACTGGAACGCGCCTTCAAGCTGGCCGACGAGGTTCTTCACCAGGGAGTGCGAGGCATCTCCGACATCATCACCATGAACGGGATGATAAACGTGGACTTCGCGGACGTGAAAGCCGTTATGTCCAACGGAGGGACGGCGTTTATGGCAATGGGGACGGGTCAGGGTAACGAAGCGGCCGCGCAGGCGGCCCAGGCGGCGCTGTCCAACCCGTTGTTCGATATGCCTCTGGAGGGCGCGAAGGGCGTGTTGCTCAACATCGTGGGCGGGCCGGATATCACGCTTGGCGAGGTTCACCAGGTGGCGGAGATCATCAAGGACGCGGCGAGCGCGGACGCGAATGTGATATTCGGGGTGGTGCAGGATAAGGCGATGAAGCGGAAGGTGAGCCTGACACTGGTGGGAACCGGGATACAGCGTCCGGGCATACGGCAGATTCCCGCGGTGGGCGACGACGCTCCTCTGGCGGTATCGGGCGCGGCGCCTGTCGCGGCGTCGGCGAATGGACACGCGCCAGTTCCGGTGATGAATATGGAGCCGATGTTCTAGGTAGCCGGCATTACGCAGACAGCAGACATAGGTGGTAGAATGAATGGGTCGGAAACGCCTCGCGGGCTTGGGGACCGGGGCATAGGCTGGCAGGCGGCGGGTTTCGCGCTAGTCGCCTTGGCCAGCGTAGCTATTCTGGAACTGTTCTCGGGTTCGGAATTCTGGCTGTATGAGGCGTTCCGAACCGCCGTGGTTCAGATATACTGGGCGCTGGTAGTGCCATTGGGCGCGTTGTTTGATTGGGGGAGAAAGATGTTTGAGACAGGAAAAGCGATCCGGGAAGCCAAGCTGAGGCAGATTCGTGATGAGGGACGGCAGGAAGGACGCCAAGAGGGACGGCAGGAAGGGCGTCAAGAGGGACACAGAGAGAGGATTGAACTCTTCAGGATGGTGCTGGAGGAGTCGGGGGTGTCGTTGCCGCCGGATGTGGCCGCGCGGCTGTATGAAGAACAGAATCGAAACGGGTCCTGAGATGTTTGAGACAGGAAAGGCGATTCGGGAAGCCAAGTTGAGGCAGATTTGGGAGGAAGGGCGGCAAGAAGGCCGGCAAGAGGGGCGTCGAGAGACAGTCGAGCTCTTCAGGACGGTACTGGAGGAGTCGGGGGTGTCGCTGCCGCCGGATGTGGCCGCCCGGATATATGACGAGCAATCCTGAAGCGTATTTTAGCCGAAGAAGCCGTTGTTGATGTGGGTGGCGATTGTGGAGGCGACTAGCTCTGGTCTTTGGATGGGGACGTCGTGGATGCTGTCTTCCATCCAGACTGTCTTGCCCTTGCGAAGCAGGGATTCGGCTCTTGCTATGGACTCTTCGCGCCTGAACCGGCGCGCCTGGGGGGAGTCGTCGCCCTTCTGCCGGGCGGGCATGAGCAGGACGGGGCAGCGGACCTTGGGGTATAGCTCAGACGGCTTGTGATCCCATAGGGCCTCTATAATTCTGAGGTGGTTCTCGCGGCTGAGACGGGACGCTATCGTGCCGTCTTTCTGCACATTGAAGTTGGCCAGAACTATGTCCTGGATGTGGGGATTGTCCATGGCTATGCTGCGGGAGCGAAGGCGCGCGCTGAATGCCTCAAGAGTCACGCCCGTCCAGAGCGGGGGCGCCATCTCTCGCTTGGCGTCTTCCAGGGTCCAGTCGGCGCGGCCGGAGATTTCGATGGTTCCGCCGTCCACGAAGCAGAGGCCCCTCGCCTTGCCCGGGTAGGCGATGTCGTACTCCAGGGCCACGTCGCCGCCCCATGAGTGTCCGACGATGATCGGATGGGTGAGTCCGAGCGAGTCAACGAACCCGTCGAGGTCGGAGACGACGGTGGCGAAGTCGTAGCCGGTGTCGGGTTTGAAGGACTGGCCGTGTCCGCGCTGGTCGAGGGCGACGACGCGGAACTCCTCGGCCAGTATCGGGGCTACGAGGTCCCAGATGCGGCAGTTGGAGGCGAGTCCGTGTACCAGCGCGACGGGCTGACCGCTTCCACCCCAGTCGCGGTAGTGAAGCGAGTTGCCCCTTATGGATACGAAACAGTCCTGGGGAATATCAGTCATTGCCGTCCTGGTCTCCGGGTCTGCGCTGGGTTCGCAGGAAGTTCTCCAACTCTCTCACCATGTCGCCGGGCTCGGGTATCTCTTCGTCCTCGGGCTGATGGGATGCGTCGTAGCGCTGCTCAAGTTTGGCGACGTAAGCGCCGACGTCCGACTGGGAGTTGATGGCCTTGCTCACATCTTCTCCGAAGGCTTGTCCCGCGAGGTATAGTTCCTCTAGATCTACGTCGAAGTCCACGAGGTTGTTCAGCTTGGTGAGCAGGGCGTGGCTGACCTGCGGATTGGGCGAGGTCTGAACGTAGTGCGGGCTGTGGCCCCAGATGCTGGCGTGTTCGAGGCTATGCTTGTTGCAGGCGTCGGTGAACGCGGTGTGGATTCCGGTCGGCCCCTGGTAGCCGGAGTTCTGGATGCCAAGCCACTTTACTTTGCCGGTGAGTTCGGTTGAGCTTGCGCGACCGGTGACGCGGGGTTCGCGGGTGTGCGGCACGGCGTCTAGCAGCGCGCCCAGAGAGACGACCAGCCGAACCTGGTTTTTGACCGCCACGTCGGTGATGATGTTGGAGTACGCGCGCCACCTGAGGTTAGGCTCGGTTCCGACGAACAGGAGCAGGTTTCTGCTTTCGTCCTGGTCGTCGGCGAAGTAGTAGAAGTCGTTTCTCGGCCAGCGAATAATCCTTCTGCCCCGCCTATCCATACGGGTGTGGGGGCGGGTGACGGTGAAGTCGTAGAACTCCTCGGGATCAATTTCGGCGAATTTCCTGGCGGGCAGTTTGCGTACCAGGTATCGAACGGCGCGGGTGGCGGCCTCGGCGGCGTCGGGCCAACCCGCGAACGCCGTTATCATTATCGGCAGCTTCGCGTCGAGTGTGTGGTGTTCTATCAAGTCGTCCATAGTCAAATAAGTCCATCTTGAAGTGTCTCATCAAGGAGGGCTGAGCCTTCACCCTTATTCTCACAGGATGGTTAAGGTCAGCGAGGGCCACAGTTGCCCTGACTTACTTCCTTGTAACACCAAGTTTAGCATTACGACCCCATCATGCCAACCTGTGGCAGGCTCGCCAATCCGCCTAAAGTGATATACTCGCCTCGTTCGCTTGAAACCAATCAGGAGGGCTGCGTAATGAGTAGCAACAATGTGATCGGAGTGTCCGTAACGGCCGCCAGCGCGAGTGAAGGGCTGGAGCGGATCGAGCGTCTGGAGGAAATTGGAGTCGGGGCGGCGTGGCTGACTTCGGGCGGGGGCGGGGGAGAGGCGATAGCGCTTCTGGCGGCGGCCGCGGCGAGGACGGACAGCATCAAGCTCGGCACGTCCATTGTGCAAACGTGGTCGCGGCATCCGGTGACGCTGGCGCAGCAGGTTCAGGTGATAGACAATCTGGCGCCCGGACGGTTCAGGCTTGGGGTCGGGCCGAGCCACCAGGCGACGATGGAGAGTACGTTCGGGGCGGATTTTCGCGCTCCAATAGGGCATCTGAGAGAGTACCTGCATATCCTGCGCGCGCTAACGCAAAGCGGCGCGGTGGAGTACGAAGGCCGCTGGTATTCGGCGAACACGTCGCTTTCCGCGACGGTGGATGTTCCGATAATGGCGTCGGCGTTGAGACCCGGGGCGTTTGAGACGTGCGGAGAGTTGTCGGACGGCGCGATAAGCTGGGTGTGTCCGCACTTCTACCTGAGAGAGACGGCGCTGCCCGCGCTTCGCAGGGGCGCAGAAGCCGCCGGTAGGGATGCTCCGCCGCTCATAGCGCACGCGCCGGTGTGCGTGACCGATGACCTGGACGCAGCGCGGGACGGGGTTAGGGCGCGGCTGGGCTATTTCCCAAGCATCCCGTTCTACGCGAATATGTTCGCGGAGGCGGGGTTCCCCGGATCGCCGGATTCGGGCTGGACGAACGAGATGCTGGACCAGGTTCTCATAGCCGGAGACGAGGATGCCGTGGCGGAGCGGATCAATACGGTCATCGAATGGGGAGCGACGGAAATCCTGGCTACTCCCATTCCGTGTGGAGACGACCCTGACGCCACGGAGGAACGCACGCTGAAACTGCTTGCCGAGATACAGGGGAATTAGGAAATCGCATAAGCGGAATTGTAATAGCCTGAAGGTCGCCAATCTCTGGATTGCCGAGCGGCGAGCCCTTCGGGGTTCCCGCTTTCGCGGGAATGACGGGCGCGGGGTTTTTGCAATTCTCTTAAGGATATGTGACACGCATGAAAATAAGCATAGAAAAATTCGCGTCGGTGGTGGTGACGCCAAACTCGACCTGGACGTTCGCCGTGGTCTCGGACGGCGAGGGCAACTTGACGACGGTGGAGATAACGGCCGGAGACGATTCGCGGACAGTGGCGGGAACGCTGGCGGATATGGTTTCGGAATTGCGGGATGAGGATATTGGGGATGAGGCGGAAGTAGAGGCGCTTCTGGAACTGAGTTCGGACAACCTGAGAAGGGACCATGTATTGGGGACGGCGGTGAGCGGGCTGCGGACAGCGGTAACGCAGCTTGGCGCGATGAGAGAAGGCGTCGGACTGACGGAGTTCCTGGGAGGTGAGCCGGTTGAGAGCGTTCCGCTGTACGCGAACATCAATCGCTCGCTGTTCGCTACGGATCGGACGCCCGCCGACTTTCATCGCGTGGCGGAAAGAGCGGCCAATGCGGGATTCAGGGCGTTCAAGTGCGCTCCGTTCGACGAGGTGAGTCCTCCGTCCTCGCCGGACGCGATTCTGGATGAGGCGGCGCCGGGACTTGCGCGGGTGGCGGCGGTTCGGGACGCGATTGGCCCGGACGCGACTCTGCTGGTTGACTGCCACAGCCGGTTTGAGAGGGATACCGCGCCGCTGATAGTGGATGAGTTGCACAAGTTGAATGTGGGCTGGTTCGAGGAGCCGGTTCAGCCGACGGCGGACGCGGAGGTTCTGGCGGAGATAGCGCGCTGGGCTCCTATGCCGGTCGCGGGAGGGGAATCGGGGTATGGCGCGGAGTTCTTCGATGAGATACTGGAGTCGGAGGCGGTGTCGGTGATCATGCCGGACGTGAAGCATTGCGGAGGGGTCGGGGAAGCGGTCAGGTCAGGTCGCTCGGCGGTTGGAAAGGGTCATGGGTTCTCGATACACAGCCCGGCGGGGCCTGTCTCGTTGCTCGGCAGCGGACACGCGACGGCGGCGGTCGGCGGCGCGATGCGGCTGGAACACGCGGTGTATGAGGCGGACTGGCGGGCGGACCTGGTTGTGCCGACTGAGAGGGTGGAGGGCGGCAGGCTGTGGTTTCCGGGCGGTGTCGGGCTTGGGGCGACGCTGAACTGGGATATTGTGCAGCGGTTTGGTCGGGTGTGGGAGGCGAGGAACGTGGTAAGGTGATGGGCAAGAGTCGTCCATTAGGTAGATAAGGGAACGACATACTTGATCCACGCGATAATTGGGCAGCGCTCATCCTGTGGAATCGTCTGGAGGTCGTGACGTGAGCCAGACTTATACGGCAGTGATACAAAAGGACGAGGAGTGGTGGGTCGGTTGGGTGAAAGAGATTCGGGGAGTAAACGCCCAGGAGAGAACGCGTGAAGAACTTCTTCGCAGCCTCCGGTACGCTCTTGAGGATGTGCTGGAGTTGAATGAGACCGACGCGCTGGACGCCGCCTCAGCCGGATACGAAGAAGTGGAAATAGCGGTGTGAGACGGCGGAGACTGCTATCGTACCTTCGCGCGCGGGGCTGTGTGTTCGTGCGTGAAGGACGCAGACACTCGGTATGGGCTAACCCATCAAACAATACGCAGACGGTTGTGCCGCGACATACTGAGATACGCGAAATCATGGTCAGGAAGATATGCCGCGACCTGGACATTCCCAGACCGTAGTCTGGCGGATATATTCGCGGGCAACAGGCTAAGTGATGTCGAACGTGAACAAGCGTGACTTGATGTCTGAATGCAAGAGGTATCTGGCAGCATACTGGAGGAACAGGATATCTGGATACGAAAAATGAGAGGGGTGAATGCGGACAGCAGGCCCGGTCCCCCTCTCGCGCCAGCGCCGACAATGCCTACGCTTCAAGAAAATCATAGGACACTCTGACTCGCCTGTCAACGCTGAGGTGGACAGGTACGCGGACCTGGTACCGACTTCAGGCGGCCTATGACATGGCGCAAGTAATGGAGAGGGCCGACCATATAACAGATGGGATGACAAGTGTGGCGCGATAACCAGCAAGGATGGATAAGCTATGCTCGATATATCCGCTATAAGCAATTCTCAACAGCCGCTCCACGAAATTCTGAGCAGAGAACTCAGGGACGCCTATGAATTCCGCGCAGCGTCCGCTTTCTTGAACAGTGGCGGGTTGAGCTATGTCATGCCTGAAATGCTACGAATACTGGAAGGGGAGGGGAGTGTCCACATAGTTCACGGCGCCGATTTTCGGATTACGGACCCGCAAGCGGTACGCTCCCTAGTAGATTTGAGCGTTCAATATGAGAATATGTCCTATTCTGTGCATTTCGATTGGTCGCTTTCAACTCGGCACATATTCCATCCGAAGCTCTACATCACTACGTCGGACTACCAGAGATATTGCGCGATTATTGGCTCGTCCAATTTGACACGAGGCGGTATGGTCGGAAATGTTGAGGTGAACGCAGTTATCAGAGGAAGCGTCTCAGATGAACCTGTGACTCAATGCTTGGACATTTTTGAGTCTATCCTTGATAGCGACGCCCTGATGCAACCCAACTCGACGTTTGTTGAGCATTATGAGCATCTCCACGAAAAAGCGCGTGAATTGCCGCCGCGTGAATTGCCGCCTGCCGACCTGTCTGAAAAGTATCAGGAACTGATAGACATCTATCAAAACCAACTGGAAACGAAACAAGATTTACAGCCCAGTACTCAAACCGAATTTCTAATCAGGGCCATTGAGAATTTGTCAGAAAACAGCGATTCAGATTATGTGGAATTAGAAAATATCTACGCTGAGGCAACACGTCTTGCAAAATTAGCTGGGAAAGATTATGTGTGGGATACGTTTAACAATAGTCTGCGGAGAGGACTATACAACGACTTAGTAGGACGCAGGGGAAGAGATCTGTTTGAGAGACGTGGCGGCGTTGCCGGGAGATATGGGCAGTATCGTCTATCGGAGAAAGGTAAAGCCTTCTTAGGAAAATAATACCGATTTTAAGCAATAGGCTTTGACGCTCGAAGACTAAGAAGTTGAATCTATGAAGGGAAGTCTTCTTTGCGCTGCGATTTGTTCCAGTCGCTTCATCCCTATTCCCATATAACTCTCGTCAATCTCTATACCAATGAAATGGCGGCCAGCCTTCAACGCGGCGACTCCTGTACTGTCTGACCCAGCGAAAGGATCCAGCACAATATCGCCCGGGTGTGTGCTTGCGCGGATGCAGCGGTCCATTAGGGCCACCGGCTTCTGGGTAGGATGCCTTCCAAATTGCTTCTCCGTTCGACCCGGCGGCGCAAATCGCCAGACGGTTTTCATCTGCTTGCCGCCGTTTTCCTGACGCATCTCGTCGTAGCTGAACGTGTACTTGTGACGGCTGCCCTTTGGCGCTTTGCTTGCCCAGAGGATTATTTCGGTGGAGTGGGTGAATGTGCGGCGGCCCAGGTTCGGGGGCGGGTTTGGCTTTTCCCAGATGATGTCGTTCAGGAGGCGGAATCCGTTTCTCAGCAGGGCCATGCCGATGCTGGGGTAGATGTGCAGCGTTCCCGATACCCAGATGGTGCCGGTGGGCTTGAGGACTCGGTAGCACTCTTTCGTCCATGCCTCATTGAATTGGTAGTCGGCTTCTATGCCTCGGCTCTTGTCCCAGTCTCCCTTGTCCACGCTTACCATGCGCCCGGCGACGCAGGTGATGCCGCCGTTGGAGAGCAGGTAGGGTGGGTCGGTCCACACGCAGTCAATACTCTCGTCGGGTATCCCGGAGAGCATCCTGGTGGCCTCGCCAACATAGAGGGACGAGTAGCCGTCGGGCGATGTCCAGAGGGGTTCGGGAGTCTTGCCGTCGGGAAATTCTATTCGGACGGGGGACTGGTCGGTTGTGTGTTCTTCACGGGGGACTGGTCGGTTGTGTCGTTCACTGCCATGGTGAACGGATCGTTGATCAGATCTTATGATCCTGTCAACTGGTGTTCAGGCCGCAAAATGGTTTTCTACTCACCGCGCGCCCAGCGGGACAGGGCCTTCTCTTTGGAGGGGATTTCGGAGACTGAGGTGTAGTAGTGGTCGCGCCAGTTGTCTTGGGGCATTCCGGTGAAGAGCATGAGGTTGAGGGGGTATTGCTCGCTGTCGGTTACGCGGCGGAAGTCGTCGCGGAACAGGAATGTGGGCTTGCCCAGGGCGATTGCCATGCCTAGCTCGACCATGACTCCCTCGTCGGGCGGGACGCCGTTGACGACGGCGAAGATGGCGTCGGAGTCGCGCACGTCTCGGAAGTCGGCCTGGCCGATGTCGTAGGCCCAGCCGGGGTTGGAGAAGTCCACCTGGTTGTTGCGCTCGAAGGGTTCCCAGACCTCAAGTCCGAGGGATTCAAGCGCCTCCACTATGCGGGGCAGCAGGATGGCCTTCTGGTCTTCGGAGAAGCCGTAGGGGTTGGCGAGATAGATTGTCTTCTTCTGAGACTGCGACATGGCCTTGTTCGGTTTGATGCTGTAGTTGATGGGCGATGGCAAGAACAGGGCAACCACGAGGGTTGCCCCTACGGTGTGGGGCGCCGGTCCTCAGTCGGCGCCGCAGATGGAGCAGGCGAGGGCGAGCATTATCTTGGTTCCGCTAATCAGGCTGGCGATGCCGATTGACTCGTCGGTGCCGTGCGCGCGGCTCAGCATGGGGTCGTCGTCCGGGTGGGAGCCGGAGAAGCCGTATGTGATTACGTTGAGCGGGCGGGTGAAACGGGAGTCGGTGAACCCGGTGCTTATGGCGGGGACCCACTGGATGTCGTCCCGCTCAAGCGCGAGGGCGGTCGCGCCCTGGATGTGCTCGGCCAGTTCGGTATCGAATTCGGAGGAGTTGGGAACGGCCATGTAGTCAATCTCGTAGGTGACGCCCGGTATCCCCTTGATTATCTTGTCCAGCTCGCCACGCAGGTAGTCGTCGTTCTGGTGGGGCAGGGTCCTCACGTCGCAGGTGAGGTTGATCTGCTCGGGGACGCTGTTGGACTTCACGCCGCCGTTTATCATCGTGGGCGTGATAGTCATTCTGGAGAGGGCGGTCAGCATGGAGGCGAAGCGCGGGTTGTCCGACCTGACCTCTTCGATGATGTCGTCCACGTTCTCAGGGGACGGCTTGTGTTCGATGGCGAAGTTGGACAGGTGGGCGAAGAGGCTGGTGGAAGTGTCGCGCTCGGCTTCGTAATTCTCGATGCGGCCAAGCACCTGGGACAGCCTGTACAGGGCGTTGGTTCCCTGCCACGGGACTGAGGCGTGCGCGCTTACGCCCTTGACGGTGAACTCTATCTGGAGTCTGCCCTTCTCGCCGACGCCGAGTATGTATGTAAGGCCGCCCGCCGCCTCGATGGGCGTGCCGCCGCCCTCGTTGACGGCGAACGGAGCGGTAATCTTCTCTGGATGGTTTTCGGCGAGCCAGCCGAAGCCGTAGCGTCCGCCGTGTTCTTCGTCGGCGCCGGAGCACAGGATGAGGCTGTCCCTGAGAGTGATGTTGTTGCGCTTGATGAGGCGCATCGCCATGACCTGGGCGGCCAGCAGCCCCTTGCAGTCGGACGCTCCTCGTCCGTATATTCTGCCGTCGTGTATCCGCGCGCTGAAGGGCGGGAACATCCACTTCTCTTCCTCTTCGACAGGAACGACGTCGGTGTGGGACATGAACATCAGCCTGGCGTCGGAGTTTCGGCCCTCGATCCGCGCTATGACGTTGCCGCGCTCCGGCGTTCGTCCCATGATTTCGGAGTCTATGCCGTCCTCGGCGAGAAAGTCGCTGATGTACTCGCACACGGGCGTCTCGTCTCCGGTGGGCATGAACCCGGTGTTGACAGAGGGGATTTTGACCAGGTCGCGGTGGAGGGCGATTATCTCGTCTTCCATGCTGTCTATCTGGGCGAACATGGCTCTGAGGTCTGGCATATTGACTTCTCCTGATGGAAATTGGAGTCGAGTATATTTCTCAGCGCGCAAAGGCGCAATCTAATCGAACAGGTAGCGGGCCATCAGAAGCCCCGCGACGCTCTTGGCGTCCTGGATCTCGCCGAGCCGGATTAGCCTTCCCACGTCGGACATCGGGACTCGCTCCAATGTTATGTCCTCGTCATCGTCCTCCGGCAGTTTGCTCTCAACCAGGTCGCGGGCGAGGTAGATGTACAGTATCTCGTCACAGAAACCGGGGGATGAGTAGATTCCGCCAAGCGCGCGCAGGTTTCGGGATGCGTAGCCGGTCTCCTCTTGCAGTTCGCGCTGGGCTGTGTGGTCGGGGGACTCGCCCTCTTCGATCACTCCCGCCGGAATCTCCAGGAGATCGTGGCCGACCGGATACCTGAACTGGCGGACGAGAAGCGCGTTGTCGTCGGCGTCTATCGGGATTATGGCGACCGCGCCCGGGTGGTGAATCACTTCTCTGGTAATCTGTCTGCCGTCCGGGGCGAGCAGCGTGTCAACGCGCGCCTCTACGATGCGGCCCGAGAACACTGTTTCCCGGTTGATTGGCTCGAAACGTTCCGTCATCTCGTTCTCCCCGTAAATCAGGACGGCGGCGTGAGGTTATAGACAAGCCCCAACCGACGTGTAAGCTCGTTGTAGAATGCGGTTCTGGGCTTGGAGCGCAGGAATCGCGCCTCGTGCGGACTGCGCGAAACGCTGACTTTGGACCCCGGCGGGAGTTCCATGTCTTCCAGGCCGTCCACGCTCACGAGCGCGGTCTTGTCTTCGCCGGTCGAGAGGACTATCCGGGTGTCGTGAGGAAGGACCAAGCCATCCCGCAGGCCGGTGTGGGCGGCTACGGGCTGGAGCATCATCATAAGCGCTTCGGGAAAGAAGATAGGCCCGCCCGCGGACAGCGCGTATCCGGTGCTTCCGGTCGGCGTGGAAACGACGAGCGCGTCCGCCCGGTACGTGGTCAGGAACTCGCCGTCCACTACCGTGTCAATGTCCAGCAGATGCGCGACGCCCTCGCGCCCTACCACCACGTCGTTCAGCGCGTCCATGCTGAGAACTTCGTTGCCGTCCGCGTCCGTGACCACGGCGCGGAGCATCATGCGCCGCTCGACGCGAACGTTGCCGTTCAGGTAGTGGGGCAGGCGTTCCTGAGCCTCCTGCACCCTGAGTTCGCTCATGAAGCCGACGCGCCCCATGTTCACGGCGACCACCGGAATGGAGTGGGCGGCGATTGAGTGGATGGTACGCAGGATCGTCCCGTCACCTCCGGCGACGACGATCAGAGACGTATCCTCGAACCTGTCTTGGCGCTCTGAGACGTCGTAGGCGGACGACACCCATGACCGTTCGCGCAGGTCGAGACTCGACACAAGGGAATCAATAAGCGGAGGCGCGTCATCCACTAGGGCGTTATATACGAATCCTATGAGGGACATACAAACACAATCACTTACGTCGTCTCACAAATTCCCTGGCCTAATTCTTTCCATCGTCGCCGTTCGAGCGCGACGCTAACAGTTCCACAACCGCCCGCTCGAGCGCGGCTATGCGTCTGAGCATCTCCTCGCGGCTTTCGTCCGGGACCTCAGGTTCAATAGCGGTGGTTATGACCGGCTCCGCGCCGTCCCCATCTCCGTTGCTTCGGGCGCGAAGTTGGTCTTCAAGGGCGACGATGCGTAGCATCATCTCTCTCTCCATTTCTTGACGACCTTCTTCACGACCTTCTTCACGACCCAGTTCGCGCCCCTCCGCGAATTGCTGCCTCTTGAAATTCTCAAGCACGACTCCCATCGCGTCCCTCCCGTTCACTAACAGCATGGATATGACAGCCGACGACAGCCCTATCGGCCCTATGATAAGTACAGTATTCGCGATTACGTCCAGGTAGTTCTCGCCCTGTTCCAGGCTGGCAATATCATACCACGTCAGAAACGCCGTCCCCGATACGCATAGTATAGCGAATATAACATAGTATAATGCCCGCCTTTCGGCAGGCACGCTCCAAATGGAGTATTCTCTGGGGCGTTCTTCTCGGTTTGTAATGCTTTGCGCCTCGATAGCGAACTTCCGTCAATCAATAGGGAGTGCGAAGCGCATGATCTATACGCCCAGAGCGCCGACGGCGGACCTCGCGAGGTCAATCAGAGGGGTGGGATATACGCCGAATATGAACGTGGCGGCGGCGGTCGCGGTGAGAACCACCCCGGTCGCGGCGTCCGCGACTACCGGCTTGTCTTCGGATGGGTCGCGCAGGTACATCACCTTGACCACTCGCAGGTAGTAGTATGCCGATATGACGCTGTTGACCATGCCCGCCACCGCGAGCCACTCGAGATTGGCGTTGACCGCCGCGCCGAACAGATAGACCTTGGACATGAACCCGATGGTCGGGGGTATTCCGGTGAGGGAGATCATAGCGAAGGCCATGGCGGCGGCAAGTATCGGAGCGCGGCGCGACATACCCGCGTAGTCGTCTATCTCGTCGGAATCTATCTTGTTGGACACCGCGATGATCACGCCGAATACCAGCAGGTTGGTGGCGACGTATCCGCCGAGGTAGAACAGAACGGCGGAGGGGCCGGCGTCCATGCTTCCGCTCTGGGCGCGCGCGGCGAAAGCGGCAAGCCCGACCATCACGTATCCGGCGTGGGCTACGGTGCTGTAGGCCAGCATTCGCTTTATGTTGTTCTGCCGGATGGCGACCAGGTTGCCGAAGGTCATGGAAGCGATGCTCAGAATGGCGAAGATGGCCGCCCAGTTCTCGCTGAATATCTCGAACGGGAAGGATATGTAGAACAGGCGCAGTATCACGGCGAAGCCCGCGGCCTTGGAAGCCACGGACAGGAACGCGGTTATCGGGGTGGGCGCTCCCTCATACACGTCCGGCGCCCAGAACTGGAACGGCACGCTCGAAATCTTGAAGCCGAACCCGGCTATCAGCAGAACGACGCCGAACAGCAGCGCCTTGTTGTCTCCAAACGCCGCCTGCGGGTCCAGAACGCCGTAATCTATAAGACGCGCTATCTGCGACGCTATGCCTTCCAGCGACGTCGTGCCGGTGAAGCCATAGATGTAAACCATGCCGTACAGAAGGACGGCGGAGCTTATGGCGCTCAGTATCAGGAACTTCATGCCCGACTCGGCGGAGCGGCCGTCTCGCAGGAACGCGGCGAGCGCGGCGGACGGAAGCGCGGTCAGTTCGAGCGCGACGTAGATGGAGATGAGTTCCGTGGCCGACGCGAGAAGCATCATGCCGGAGGTGGCAAGCAGAACCAGTCCGTAGAACTCGCCCTGGAAATGGCGGATACGTTGGACGTACCCGGTGGACATGAGAATCACCAGCGCCGCCGCTATGGACAGCAGGAACTTGAAGAACAGGCTGAACTTGTCAACGACCAGCGTTCCGAAGATGCCCTGCATCTGGCTGGCGGACGAGTTGTCCAGGTCTATCCACAAGATGACACTGAGAATCACCGGAACTATCAGCCCCAGCGCTCCGAACGCGGCAAGCAGGCTCTTTCTGGACACGACAAGGTCCAGCAGTATGAGCGCCATCGCTATCGCTGCGAGCGATATTTCGGGAGATAGCAGGTATATGTCGTGTAAAGTCATTCTGGGATCGTGTCCCTCTTGTTTACTGTGCGCTCACTACCGCGTTTTGCAAGGAATCTACTATCGGGGCTATTCCAATCGAGAACACGTCCGCAATGGTGGAGGGGAATATCCCAACGACCATGATTGCGATGATAAGGGCCGCGACGGGAACCATTTCGAGCGGCGTCGCGTCCGTAAGGTCGTCCAGCCTGGAATTGCGCGGGCCGAACATCACACGCTGAATCATCCATAAGATATAGCCCGCGGTAAGCACCACTCCGAACGCGCCCAGCGCGGTCAGCCAACCCCATACGGGGAAGGTTCCGAGGAAGACGTGAATCTCCGAAACGAACCCAGCCGTCGCCGGAAGCCCAAGCGACGCCAGACCCGCGACCGCCAGCGAAGCCGACAGAACGGGCATATTCACCGCGAGTCCGCCCAGGTCGGGTATGTGGCGGGTGTGCGCCCGCTCGTACACGTAGCCTACCAGAAGGAAAAGAAGTCCGGTTATCGCGCCATGCGTGAACATCTGGAGCGACGCGCCGGTCAGTCCGAGCGGCGACACCTGTCCGGCGACGCCGACGGCGGAGGACAGCCCGAGAACCACGAATCCCATGTGGCTGATGGAGCTGAACGCTATCAGCCGCTTCATGTCCGTCTGTCGCAGCACTACGGACGCGCCGTACAGGATGTTCACCACGCCCGCCACCGCCAACAGCCAGGAAGCGTCTCTCAGCACGTCGGGGAACATCGCGGCGGACACGCGCAGCATCCCATACGCGCCCATCTTCAGCAGTACGCCGGCAAGCATGACGCTCGCCGCCGTGGGCGCGTCGGTGTGGGCGTCGGGCAGCCATGTGTGCAGCGGCCAGATCGGGAGCTTGACCGCGAACGCCACGAAGAGCATGGCGAAGACAATGACGGAAGGAAGCAGCAGCTTGCCCCCGGCGATTGCCGCGGGCAGTTCGGTCATGTCGAACGTTCCGGTGGAGAAGAACAGTACCAGGATACCAACCAGCATGAACGCGCTGCCCAGTATCGTGAATATGAGGAACTTCATCGCGGAGTATTCGCGCCGTCCGGTTCCCCATATGGATATGAGGAAGAACATCGGGATGAGTTCCAGTTCCCAGAACAGGAAGAACAGGAAGAAGTCGAGGGCGGTGAACACACCCATGACCGCGCCCTGGAGCGCGAGCAGCCAGACGAAATACTCTCTGACCCGCGTGTTGATCCTCCAGGAGGCGAATATCGCCACCATACCGAGCAGTCCGGTGAGCAGGACAAGCGGCGCGCTCAGGCCGTCAATGCCCAGGAAATACTGTACGTTGAATGATTCGACCGGAATCCAGTTCGCGGCCTTGTCAACAAGCTGGTACTGCGCCGCGCCGTGGGAGGTGTCGTATAGCAGGAATATCACGAACGTCAGGGCGAGTTCGACCAGCGACACAATCGCCGCGAACCATTTCACCATGACGGCGTTCCGTCCGAACAGCGCGATTAAAACCGCCGCCGCTATCGGCAGAAACACCGCTATCGTTAGCCAACCCTCGAACAAGATTTTCCTTCCCCTGCCTGACTAAGAACTAACTACTAATAACTAAAGACTAGAGAAACCACAGGTACAGTCCCAGCATAATAAGAATTCCCACCGAGATGGCGGCTCCGTACTGCTGAAGCTGGCCCGTCTGGAGTTGGCGCAGCGGAGTGCCGACGTTGGCGCCCAGCCAGCCTATCCTGTCGGCCACCCAGTCCACCACGTTCTTGTCGCCCCAGTCCAGTATGCGCGCCGCGCCATTATAGAACACGCTGCGTACAAGAATGTCCTCGTACAGTTCGTCGAAATAATACTTCCTGCTGAGCGTGGTGTAGGCCGACCTGAATCTCTGGCCCATCGCCTCCGCCGACCACCGCTGCCGATAGTACATCATGTACGCGACGAATATGCCCGCCAACGCGACCGCGGTGGACACCAGCGCAAGCGGCAGGTCGAAGCTCGGTATCTTCACATATACCCAGCCCTCGCCCATGAAGTGGGCGAACCAGTGAGCCGGAACCAGGCCGAGATCAACCAGCGGGTTGGTGATGAAGCCGGCCAGAACGGCCAGAACGGCCAGTATCGCCATTGGGAGGACCATCACCCAGGGGGACTCGTGCAGGCTCACGTGTCCGAGGTGCAGGCCCCCGGCCTCTTCGCCCGCGTCCCGCCCCTCGGAGTCCGCGCCGCCCCTGAAATCGCCGTCGAAGGTCATGAACAGCGCTCGGAACATATAGAACGCCGTCATGAACACAGCCGCGAGTCCGAGCAGGTACACGAAGTACCCGACCGCGCTTCCCGCGTGGAACGCGCTGGCCAGGATCTCGTCCTTGCTCCAGAATCCGGACGTCGGGAATATGCCGGCCAGCGCGACGCTGCCCGCCAGGAATGTTATGTAGGTCCAAGGCATATATCGCCGCAGACCTCCCATGTACTTCATGTTGAATGTGCCGGATGCGTGGTTGACCGAACCCGACCCCAGGAACAGCAGAGCCTTGAAGAAGGCGTGGGTGAACAGGTGGAATATGGCGAATGCGTACGCCCCCACTCCCAGCGCCATCATCATGTAACCAAGCTGGCTGACGGTGGAGTAGGCGAGAACGCGCTTGATGTCGTTCGCCACCAGGCCCATCGAGGCCGCGAATATGGCGGTGAATCCGCCGATAAGCGCGACGACTATCATCATCTCGCTCGACGCCTGGAACACGGGGAAGAACCGGGCGACCAGGAACACGCCCGCCGCCACCATCGTGGCCGCGTGAATCAGCGCGCTCACCGGCGTCGGGCCTTCCATGGCGTCGGGCAGCCAGGTGTGCAGCGGGAACTGCCCCGACTTGCCGATGGCTCCCGCGAATATGCCGGCGGCAACCCAGGTGGCTATTCCGCCGGACACGAGGCCGAGTTCGACGGCCTTGTACAGATCGGTGACGTCCAGGCCGTTCAATCCGGCGGTCGCCAACAGGTCCTGGTTAGAGAACAGGTACAGGATAGCGAGCAGGAAGCCGAAGTCGCCCACGCGGGTTACTATGAACGCCTTCTTCGCAGCGTTCGCCGCCGACGTTCGCCCGTACCAGAAGCCTATGAGCAGGTAGGAACAGAGTCCTACCAACTCCCAGAACACGAATATCTGGATGATGCCGGACGCCAGCACCAGGCCAACCATCGAGGCGGTGAACAGGGACATATAGGCGTAGTAGCGCGCGTAGGCAGGGTTGTCCTCCTCGCTCATATACCCCACGGAGTAGATCTGCACCATAAGGCTGACGCCGGTGACCACGACCAGCATGACGGCGGTGAGCGGGTCCATCAGGATGCCCACGTTCAACTCGAACGCGCCCACCGTGAGCCAGTTGTGAGTCTGGAAATCTATCTTGCCGTGTCCGGTTATCGTGCCGGACAGCGCCATCAGGGATATGACGAAACTGGCGCCGACCGCAATGATGGTCAGCAGTCCCGCCGAGGAGGCCAGGAAGTCCCTGGCGGGGACCGAGTGCGCCGAGTCGTCGGACTCGCCGCTTGTCTCATGGGCGTGAGGCGACAGGAATCCGCCGTATGTTCGGATACGGGATATGGGCCAGATGATGAAGGCAATAACCAAGAACGACGCCAGCGGCGCGAACAGAGTAAGCCATACCAGCGATTCGGATACCATCTAAAGTTTCCTCAATATCTCGTCGGCCACGTGTTCCCGACCTTTGGGGACGTATATCTTGAACGGAACTCGCTCGCTCCACTCCATGATGTCGCCAACCGGAAGTATCTTAGTCGGAAGTCCGTCCCCTTCCAGGACGTCCTTCCACATTTCAGCCATCATAAGATTAGGCGCGGTTCTGTATTCAACCCACATAAGATAGCGCCTCTACTTCTTCATCTGGGCCGCGTCCGTTACGAAGATGGTCGAACGGCTTCTGTATATCGCGATGACGATAGCGAGTCCAAGAGCGACCTCCGCCGCGGCTATCGTGATTATGAATATGGCGAATATCTGCCCGGTCAGAAGGGACTGGGCTATGTCCGGCGCCCTGGAGCCGGTATTGGCCAGGGTGGCGGGAACCGAATAGCGCGAGAACGCGACGGCGGCGAGATTCACGGCGTTGAACATAAGCTCGACGGACATAAGCACCGCAATGGCGTTGCGCTTGGACAGCGCACCGTAAAGTCCAATGGAGAACAGGATCGCGGATACTATCAGGAAATTTTCCAGGCTCAACGCTTCACCTTTCACGGATCAGCGCCAGAGCGCCAATGATAGCTGCCAGAAGCACCACCGAAGCCACCTCGAAAGCGAGTACGAAGTCCTGCACCAACAGCCTACCTATCGAGGGGATCGTATTCGAGAACACCTTCTTGATCTCATTCTCAACCCCGGCGCTCAGGCTTCCGTTTCTCAGAACATCGTCGAGGATGAGCCAATTGGTGTCCACCGCGACGAAGATAGCCGCCGCGCCGAACAGAGCGGCCAGGATGCCCACGGGAATTCTCATCGAGTGGGCCGCGCTTCCGCGCTCCACTTCGCCGGTCATGAGTATGGCGAAGATAATCAGCACCGATATAGCGCCGACGTAGATAAGCACCTGCACGGCTGCCAGAAACTCGGCCCGAAGCAGCACGAACATCCCGGCGACAGCCAGGAAAGACACCACGAGGAAGAGCGCCGCCCTGAACAGGTTCTGCATCTGAACGACGGCGACCGCCGCCACGACGCTCGAAATCGCCAGAAGCCAGAACGCTATGTCTATGAATAGCGCGCCCTCTGTTCCCTGTCCCGGCATCAGCGCTGCCCCCAGGTACGCTGCTGTTCGGTCAGCGTCGGCTTTTCGTGGCGATGCACCTCGCGCCAGTCGGCCTCGTCGCCCTCCAGCGGATTATATTCCTGCGAGGCGGCCAACTGGGGTCTGAACCAGTGGCTGGGACGCTTGGGAGACTCGACAAGCCGCGCCTTGTCTATCACAAGGTCGGCGCGCCTGTATCGGCCTTCCTCGAAGCCGCTGCCCATGTGAAGCGCGTCGTATGGACACGCCTCCACGCAGAGGCCGCAGAACATACACCGCCCGATGTCAATGTCGAAGACTTCCAGGAAGTATTTGTCGCCTTCCTGGATGTCCGTCTTTGCCGGATTGGTCACAATCTCGATTATGCCCAGAGGACAATACTTGGCGCAGGAAGCGCATCCGGTGCAGCGGTTCTCGTACCATGAGAACTCCTCTCCCCTGAACCTGGGATGCTGGTACTGCCTGTCCGGCACCGACGCGAGTCCGACGAGAGCCTTGAAAGCCTCGCCCGGCCGCTTGAGCGTGAAAGACACCGGATTCTGGTTGTTGATCTTCGCCAGTCCGAAGATGCTTACCTTTCGGTCCGGGTACTGATTAACCGTGAACATTCGCCCCGGCGTCACCAGGTTCTTCATGGTAACGCCCAGACCCTTGACCAGTGAGAGGCCATACATAATCTAATCAGCCTCCGCGTACATATTTGCCAGCGGCGAAGGCGTTGGCGCCGGACGCTCCAGCCTTCTCTGGCCGAGTACCCTGGCGGTAACCACTATCGCCGCTATCGTAATTGCCCAGTTTATCGCCGCCATTATCCAGAGCGAGCTTGCCGAAATGTCGCCCGCTTCGTCCTGAAGTATAACAACCTCAGCCGCTATCACAAAGATGTTCAGAAGCGAAAGCGCGAACAATCCCTTCCAGGCGAACCCCATTATCTGGTCAACCCGCAATCGCGGCCAGGTCGCCCGCACCCACAGCAGCGCGAAGATAACCGCGAACGTCTTCAATACGAACCATACCTGTCCCGGAATCGGATCGAAACCATTCGTCCCGCCCAGGAACAACACGGTTATCACCAGCGCCGTGATGATAGGAGCCATGAACTCCGCCAGGAACAGAATCGCGAACTTGATTCCGCTGTACTCCGTATTGTAGCCCGAACCGAGTTCGGATTCCGCCTCTATCTGGTCGAAGGGCGTCCGGCTCATTTCAGCCGAGGCCGCCGCGACGAATATCAGGAATCCGAGCGGCTGCACCAGCAGGAACGGCACGGTCTGCGCGTCCACTATGTCAAGCAGCGCCATCGAACCCGAAAGTATCAGCACTCCGACCACGCCCAGCGCCATAGGGACTTCGTAGCTCACAAGCATCGCCACGCCGCGCATCGCGCCCAGCATCGCGTACTTGTTCGCCGAACCCCAGCCCGCCATGAAGATCGCTATCGTATTGACCGACGTCACCCCCAGCACGAACAGTATCCCAATGTTCAGACGCCCCAGGAAACTGTCCGTTCCGAACGGGATGACCGCCACCACGAGCAGAGTCGGCACAACCAGAACCAGCGGCGCGAAGGTCATAACCCAGCGGTCCGCCTCGTCCGGCGTCGTGTCCTCTTTCGTTATCAGCTTTACCAGGTCCGCTATCGGCTGAAGTATCCCGAACGGTCCCCACCTGTTCGGGCCGAGCCTGTTCTGGAACCTGCCCAGCGTCCTGCGCTCGAACCAGGTATAGACGGCGGTGGAAAGCATCATGACGTTTATTACCATGAAGGAAAGGAGGCCCGCCGCTAAGGTAAACGCCACCCATTCCATTCCACTCGGAAGGAAGCCCTTGAAGAAGCTATCTATGCTCAGGAAGTCCAGGCTCACCTGTCCACCTCCCCCAGCACGATGTCAACCGACCCGAACGTCGTTATCAGGTCGCCCATCTTTCCCCCGACCAGCATCTGTCGCAATGGCGTCAGATTCATAAACGACGGCGCGCGAACCTTGCACCTGTACGGCGAAATGCCCCCGTCGCTTACCATGTAGAAACCAAGCTCGCCCTTTGGCCCTTCGACCGCGGCATACGCGTCGCCAACCGGAGCGCGAACGAAGAACGGAGCCGGCGCGCGTACCGGCCCATCCGGTATTTGCTCTATGCACTGCCTGATTATCTTCACGCTTTCGCGCATCTCCTGGACGCGCACGATGTAACGGTCGAAGTTGTCGCCTCCGACGCCTATCGGCACGTCGAAGTCCAGCCTGTCGTACACCTCGTAGGGGTCGGCCCTGCGAAGGTCCCACTGCACGCCGCTCGCCCGAAGTATAGGCCCGCTTACCGAGCAGTCAATAGCGTCCTCGGCGCCCAGGACGCCCACCCCGCGCGTGCGGGTCAAAACGATCTCGTTGCCGGTTATCAGGTCTTCGAGTTCGTCAATGTAGCCGGGAAGGTCCTCGACAACCCTGTGGAGCGCGGTCCAGAACTCGTCCGGCGCGTCCTGGAACAGGCCGCCCGGGCGCATATAGCTCAGCGTGATCCGCGCCCCGCACAGCATCTCGAACAGGTCCAGAATCCGTTCGCGCTCTCTGAAGCAGTACATCAGCGGCGTGGCGAACGCTCCCAGGTCGTTCAGCAGGAAGCCCGTCGCCATGAGATGGCTGGCAATCCGCTGGAGTTCGGCGCTGATGACCCTCAGATACCGCGCCCGCTCCGGCACTTCGATGTCGGCCAACTTCTCGACCGCGCGGACATACGCCAGATTGTTAGACATACTCGCGATGTAGTCCATCCGGTCGGTCAGCGTCACTATCTGGACGTAAGTCCTGGACTCCGCCAGCTTCTCGGTGCCCCTATGCAGGTAGCCGAAGACGGGTTCGACGTCCAGCACCACCTCGCCGTCGAACGTAACGCGAAGCCTGAACACGCCGTGGGTACTGGGATGCTGAGGCCCCAGATTTATGGTAACCGGCTCGGTCTTTATCGCCATCTCGCCCCGGACTCTACTCTAACCCAGAAAGTCTTTTCTCAGAGGATGCCCCGGGAATCCCTCCCACAGCAGAATCCTCTTCATATTCGGATGTCCGTCAAAATGAATGCCCATGAGGTCCCAGACCTCTCTTTCCTGAAGGTCCGCTCCCTTCCACACCTCGTACACCGAAGGAACTTCCAGGTTTTCCCGGCCAGGAACCCTGGACTTGACCACCAAGCTGCTGTTCCGCCGCAGCGAAAGCAGATGATAGATCATCTCAAAGTATTCTACATAGTCCACCGCCGTCACGGCGTTCAGGAAGGAAAAGTCAAGAGATTCGTCATTCTTGAGAAGGCGGGCGACCTCCAGAATGTTCTCCGGCCCTACCCAAACGTCCGTCCGATTGTAGTCAACGGCGGCGCCGGGAATGGCTTCGTTTATGCGCTTGGCCGCGTCCTCTCCGGAGTGTGCCCTGGTCATTCGGAGACTTCTTTCCCTTTCATTTGATCCGATTCTGATTCGCGCGGTCGCTCTCAAATCGTTCCGTCATTCCCGCTTTCGCGGGAATCCACAGACGACGCGCTTCCCCGACGTCTATCGCTTGCCCTGCTGGATGGAGTACCGCTTGATCTTCTCGTGCAGCTGCATTATCCCGTAGAGCAGCGCGTCCGGCCTCGGAGGACAGCCCGGAACATACACGTCAACCGGGATGATGTGATTCACGCCCGGCACCACGCTGTAAGAACCGTAGTACGGGCCTCCGCTCGTCGCGCACACGCCCATCGAGATGACCCATTTCGGCTCGGCCATCTGCTGATACACGCGCTCTATCGCCGGGGCCATCTTCCACGTGACCGTGCCGGCTATGATGATGAGGTCCGCCTGCCTGGGGGAAGGTCTGAACACCTCCATCCCGAACCGCGATATGTCGAACCTGGACATCGCGCTGGCCATCATCTCGAACGCGCAGCACGCCAGCCCGAACGACAGGGGCCACACCGCGGACTTTCGCCCCCAGTTTATGAGCGCGTCCACGCTGGTAATCGCCACGTTGCGGTCGAACTCATCCGGCACCTCGATCAGAGGTTCCGCCAGGGCCTCGGTATGAGTCTCCTTAAGATGATTGACGTAGGAGCCTTCTTCCCTGTCCAGTTCCCAGGTCGTCTGGTGAAGCAGCAGGCCGGAATCGTGGCTAATCAGATTTGCGTCTTGCGTCATAGCTCAACTCCACTCCAGCGCGCCCTTGCGCCAGGCGTACAGCCACCCGACGACGAGGATCGCCACGAATACCACCATCTCCAACAGAACGAACAGCCCGAACTCCGCCGACAGATAGCCGAAGTTCGCCGCCCAGGGAAACAAGAACACCACTTCCACGTCGAAGACCACGAATATCAGCGCGAACGCGTAAAACCGGAAGTTGAACTGGCTCCACCGCCCGGTCAGCGTCTCGAAACCGCACTCGTATATCGCCTTCTTCACCGAGTCCGGGGCATACGGCCTGATCTTCAGGATCGAAAGCGCCCAGCCCGCCAGCAGCATTCCCAAAGGCACCACGGTAGCGACGAGAACGAAAATCGCTATCAGGGCATACTGCTGGAAGTACACATCGTCAAGCATATCGCGGGGAACGTCTCCTCGGGGCTTCGCCTTTGCGCGGCGTTCACATTAGAATTCAAGCGCATGAAACGCCCAGATTGGGCTAGGATGTCGGCTGAAATATAGCAGGTGACGGCTAAGTCCGCAACCCAAAACGCCTTCAGCCCCGGCGCCGATCTGACAATTCCAATTCAACATTCCCGATTTCGATACACAATCAGTCCCGTACTATGACATAATACGGACTCACTCACCTCCCCGAATCCACAGAACCGGATTCCGAACCGTGTCAAGAGAAGACAGCCACCACCTATCGTTGCCGTCCATGTTCGACCGCTACGGCGAATACGTTCAGCGCTCGCTCAGGAGCAATCTGGACCTTCGCGGGTCGGCTGTTTACGATATGCTCAGATACTACATGGGTTGGGCGGACGAGACGGGCGCGCCAATCAGCGCGATGACCGGCAAGGCGGTCCGTCCCACGCTCTGCCTTTTCGGATGCGAGGCCGTCGGCGGCTCCCTGAATCAGGCTCTGCCCGCCGCGGTCGCGCTGGAATTCATTCACAATTTTTCCCTCGTGCATGACGACATACAGGACGAGGACGAGACTCGGCACAACCGCAAGACCCTCTGGGCCGTGTGGGGAAAGCCGAAGGCCCTTGTCGCCGGAAACGTCCTCAGAGTCGTCGCGGATACCGCTCTGCACTCGCTCGAGCGCGAAGGGCTGGAGCCGAAGCGCTCAATCGCCGCCGTCGGCCTGCTTACCGAGTCCTATCTCGAAATGATCGAAGGCCAGTACCTCGACCTGTCCTACGAGGGAAGGCCCGACATAGGAATGGACGACTACCTGCGTATGATCTCTCACAAGACCGGGGCCCTCATTCGATGTTCCCTCAACATCGGCGCGGCCGTCGGCGCCGACGACCCCGGCCTCATATCCGCGATGCGGGAATGCGGAAGGGCGCTGGGCTATGTCTTTCAGATAAGGGACGACGTGCTGGGAGTGTGGGGTAAAGAAGAGATAACTGGCAAGCCCGTCGGCGCCGACATACTGAGAAAGAAGAACTCGTATCCTATCGTCCTCGCCATGGAAGCCGCCGCCAGCGAAGACCGCGAGGCGATTGCGTCCATCTACTCGAAGCCCGAGCTGGATGACGAGGATGTGGAGTCCGTGTTGACCATCATGGACAGGGTAGGGGTAGAGGAGAGCGCTCAGGCCGAAGCCGCCAGATGGGCGGACGCGGCGATTCAGGCGATTACTCCTTTGGAACTCTCTCACAGGCACAGGGAACAGATCGAGGAATTCACCCATTTCCTCCTGGTGCGAGACAGGTAGCGCCGCTACTCTTCGCGGATTGATATTCTCGCGAGCGGCGCCTTAGTAGAGCGCGGACATGGGGTGAAAGACCGGAATGCCGAGAACGCGATTTCATAAAGGAATGACGCAATGCTGGCCGTGGTAGCGGACCGGCAGCGGGACATTGGCGGATTTCTCAAGACCGGACGCTTCAGGGAATCGGACCGAGAGGGGAATCTGCGATTCTACACTTCTCGCTCGCTTCCGTACGTAGTCGCGGCTACCGGCGGGTTCTCCGAAGACGAGGCGGCTCAGAGTGTAGGAGATCTCATCGCTCGCTTCAGCACGAAGTTCTTCGTCTCCGCGGGCTTCGCGTCATCCGCCGAAACCCGCCTGCCTGTTGGCGGAATAGTAGTGTGCGACAGCGTCTCGGCGGTGGACGGCCCCGCCTATTCCTGGCGCGCGTCGGAGGCGATGAAGATTGAGACTGATCCTTTCGTTATTGACAGAGTAAGACGGGATATGAGCGACTCCGATGTGGAATTTGAAGTAGGCGGCTGTCTCACGCTCCCACAATCCATGGTCGGGTCGCCCATGAAAGAGTGGCTGGGCAGGACTTTCGACGTCGCCGCCGTGGACGTGGACGGCTACCGGGTGGCCGACGTTGTCCGGGACACCCGCCTTCCATGTATCCCGGTCAGGGTGGTCATGGATACCGTGGAGCGGGAGCTATCGCCGGGAGTGTCTGAAATCATGCGCCATCCGCCGGCCAGACGCATTGTCCGGTCCTCCGCGTACGTCGCCGGGAACCCTATCCGTATATTCGAGGTCGCGAAGGTAGCCGCGCAAATGGGGGCGGCCAGAAAGTCTCTCGCTCGGTTCCTGTACCGGCTCGCCCGAACCCGGCTTGCCATGGGCCAGGACTGACCGGATGCGGACTCTGATACTGGCGCCTTTCGATCCCCTTCAGCTTGGCCGGCTTCGCGCCGCAATGCCTGTCGAATACGAAAGTTGGCTGGACACGCGGAGGCTGGCCGACCCGGAAGAACTGGCGGCTCGTATCCGTAAGCGCCGCATCTCGATTCTGGTGGTAGAAGCCGACTTCGTTTTCGAGGAAACCCTGGCCGACGCGCCCGGACTCCGATTCGTTGGGATATGCCGCGCGTCCACCAACCAGGTTGACATCGAGGCCGCGACGCGGCTTGGGGTAGCGGTAGTGAATACCCCGGCGAGGAACGCCCGCGCCGTGGCCGAACACGCGCTCGGGCTGATGTTCGCGCTCGCCCGCAGAACGCCCCGGGCGCATACTTACGTCGCCTCCGGCCGGTGGAACAACCCCATAGAACCCTACGCCTCCATGCGCGGCATAGAAATACAGGGCCGAACCGTCGGCATCGTCGGACTCGGCGCTATCGGCTCCGAACTCGCGCGAATGTGCGCGGCCCTGGGCATGAACGTCATTGCCCACGATCCCTTCGCGGCCAACCCGCCCGCGGAGGTTCGCATGACTTCTCTGGAAACCCTCGCGTCGAATTCGGACTTCATAAGCGTTCACCTTCCCGCCACGGCGGACACGGATGGTATGATTGACGCCGACACGATTTCCAGGATGAAGCGCTCGGCCTTCCTGATAAGCTGCTCCGACCCCTCCGTGATGGACCAGGCGGCGATGGTGGACGCGCTCGACTCAGGCCAGATTGCCGGGGCAGCTTTCGACGTATTCGAGACCCACCCAATCGCGCCCGACAATCCTCTGCTGAGACTCGACAACGTAATCCTCACTCCGCACGTCGGCGGCGCGACGGAGGAGACGATACGGCGTCATTCCGAGATGATGACCGACGACATTCTCAGGTTCATCCGGGGCAAACGCCCCGTCAACCTCGTGAACCCCGAAGTATGGAAGTGACATGACCCACGACACGATTCTGGTTCTGGACGCGGGCAGCAGTTCTATACGCTGCCATCTTGTGAACTCCGACTCCCGGATAGTCCACTCATCCTCCCTGCCCTGGACATACCTCGATGAGCCGGACGCGCCCGAATTAGCGCGCGCCTTCGACCCGGACGCCTGCTGGCAATCCGTGGAAGAGGCTATCAGGGAATGTATCCGGCATACGGCGCGTGGGCGCTCCTCCATATCGGCTGTGGCCGTAACATCTCAGCGCCAGTCGCTCGTGTTCCTGGACGAGAGCGGCGGCGTAATCTACGCGGGCCCGAACACCGACCTCCGCGCCGTCTTCGAAGGCTTCGCGCTGGATTTCGAGCGCGGCCACGCCATTAGCGCCGCGACCGGAGGCCGCCCCGCCTTCATGACCGCCCCCGGCAAGTTGGCCTGGTTGCGAGACCACAGCCCCGGCGCGTACGAGCGGATAGCCCACGTCCTGACGCTTGCCGACTGGCTCACGTTCAAGCTCACTGGCGAATTGGGCTGCGAGCGGACGCTTGCCTCCGAGAGCGGGCTAACCGATATGGCCCGCCCTGGCTCGGCGTCGCCCTTATTCAGGTGTCTGGAACTGAACTGCCCGATTCCGCCCATACACGAAGCCCTGTCGGTACGCGGCTCCGTATCCAGTCCCGAGCTCGGCATTGCGGGGCGTGTGCCTGTTGTAAACGCCGGCGCGGATACTCAGTGCGGTCTTATCGGGATGGGCATCGTGGATCACGGCTCGGCGGGAATAGTGGCGGGCTGGAGCGCCACCGTGCAACTGCTTTCTCAGGCTGCGGACCTGTCGCCGGGCGCGAAGATGTGGTCGGGGCGCTTCCAGGTACCCGGCTTGAGGATAATCGAAAGCAACGCCGGAGACATGGGCAACTCCCTCCGCTGGCTGGCGGACCTGCTGTTCCAGCGCGAGAGCGACCCCTATCGCGCTATTGACGAAGCCGCGAAGACCGCCCCTCTTGGCTCTGACGGGGTATCCGCGTTCCTCGGCCCGCAGGCGATGGACGCTTCATCGCTCTCAATGAAACTGGGCGGACTCACCTTCCCAACGCCGCTGTCTCTGGGAGGCCCGACCAGGTGCCGGATTGCGAGAGCGACGCTTGAAAGTTTCGCCTACGCTCTCAGGGCGAACCTTGAGCAGGCCGAAAGCGCCGCCGGTTTCGACGCCGACCAAATCGGGCTGGGCGGAGGAATCGCCAGGAGCCAGGTCTTCAATAGAATCGTCGCCGACGTCCTCGGCAGGGAGGTCATGCTGTCTTCCACCCCCGACGCGACCGCGATAGGCGCCTCGCTGGTCGCGCGGACGGCCATCGGCGAGACTCCCTCACTGTCGGAAGCGGCAGCGCGGCATTCTCCGAACAACGCGCGACTCTCCCCCAACCCCCAGAGCGCCCTGGAGTACGAAGACCGCTACCAGGAGTGGCTTCGGACTCAAGCCAGCCTGGGGCGGATGATGACATGAGCGGCGCGCCCCGTTTCATAGGACAATCGCACCTAGCTCGCGCGAACCTGTATCAGCCCTTGGTGTAGTCAAATAAACTAGGAATCTCCCTAACACACAAACAGAGACGCGATGCCCTCAACCATAGTTTCGATTGTACTGCTATCTCATTCCTTCGCGATTCAGCG
The DNA here is from genome assembly GCA_963668275.2 of Dehalococcoidia bacterium. Taxonomy (GTDB): domain Bacteria; phylum Chloroflexota; class Dehalococcoidia; order Lucifugimonadales; family UBA1123; genus VXRN01. Next base: position 2,795,063 of record OY764155.1, on the reverse strand, counting down.
TCACCTTCCCCGCTAGTCTTATACCATTTCATCTTGATGATGCCGCGTAGTCTTCAGACAGTCCCTGAACGTTTTGTCTGATCCACTCCCAACTCACCAGCGACTTCACCCGCTCAGGGTCGGACTCCAGCCTGCTCAGACACTCGTCCACCGCGGCCATCTTCTCCTCAACACTCCCGTACACCCTGCCTTCCACCCACCTGCGCGCCTCCTCGAATACCCGCTCGGCAGGATTCAACTCAGGACTATACGGCGGTTGAACTATCGTCTTCACTCCCGCTACGCTCCCCACCAACTCGCTGCGATGACTCCGCGCTCCGTCCCACACCAGCGCTCTTACCTGTGTGTATCGTCTCATTCCCAGGACCGCTCACGCCACCGTCTCAGACTTCATAGAGTCCATCCATGTCCACTCCGGATTCCCGCGCGCAAAGTCCACCACCAGGAACAGATACTTCCACTCGTACACCAACTGAAGGCTCTGAACCACCTTCAGCCCACGCGCTCCCCACACCCTGCGAACCATCCCGCGAAGCCCCACTCTCATCTCATCGGCGAAACCGATCAGCGCTCCCGGCTTTACTCCCGCTCTCCTCAGCGAACGACCGAGTCCCCCTTTTTCCACGACTCCTGTTCTCTCACATCAGCCTTCTCGTGTCGACTCCTCGGAACCTTCGGTGAACATCCCAACCGCTCCAGAACGCTATATACGCTGTTACCCTTGAACCTCACTCCGTACTCAGACTCCACCCAGTCCGCTATCTCGCCGGCAGTCCTGAATCGACCGCTTCCGACCTCTTCGACCAGCCCCCTCTCCCGCGCCTCGCTCAGAAACCTGGGCTGACCCACTCCTCCCATCCTGCGGGACACCACCTCGTCCAAACCTCCGTCCCTGTACCACTCAATCCATCTCTGGGCGCTCCTGTAATGAGTTCCCACCGCTTCCGCCGCCGCTTTGATCTGCCAACCGCTGCGTACCAGCCACAGCAGGTGAACCCGTGTCCGAATGTTAATGTCTGTCTGCGACCGGTATGCCTCTTTCAGCGCCTCTGGGGTATCGTTCTTGTTCCAATGTATCCTGAGCGGTCTTCCGATCATGTGATGCCCTCCTAGGCCTGGGTTGGAGTAAGCATAGATCAAGTTTCGTGTCTCGACCAGCACCTTCACGCTGACATCAGACCGAAATGGTATAAGCCAGAGGGCAGGTAGCCTTCCAAAACCTCAAAAGGATCAATTTGAACTTGGGCGTTAATATCGCCTCGCTTGACGACATGGAAATGAGGAGGTGGGTGTTCATCTCTTGGGTAAATTCTGATGAAAATACCGTTATCCCATACGCTGATGTTTGCCATTTTAGGCTGTGACGGTCTGATTCTAAACCGCCGATCCCTCTAAGTCATATCTCTTTTGCGCTTCTCGGAGAGTTGTACGACGCGACTCCCTATCCATACTCCACACTTCACTGGGATTTAGACCGAGCAACGTAACGTAGTCGGACTCTGTACAAATGTCCAATTCGAAATCGTCAGGGAGGTCACAGCCATCCGGACGGCCCCAAGATACGCAACCATCCTGGTTGATGTGAACATTCTCGAATACAGCACGGTCAGATAATGCGCCGAAGTATATACCGCCGACAACACTGGATACATCCACCGTACCCTCTACTCCATCCACGAATCTTAGCCATATATGATAGCCGTCTCTAGGCTCTACTGCCACAGGATGAAGCATAGGCGCTTTCATCATATCTTCGTAGTTCATAGAATGCTCCTTTCCGCAAAATTTCAGCCATAACACCCCTAATTAAGGTGTTGTGGCTGAGTGCGTCGCATTATAGCACGTTAGTCGCCGACGCCGGATTGCGCGGGCACTACCGCCTGGGTCGCGGGGTTGGAGTCTTCCATGGGTTCATTGGTCCAGGGGTTTAGCTCGAAGGGGCCTTTCAACTCTAGTTCTTCGCCCATTTCGCGGACGGCGGGGATTACGTATTCGCCCATGAGGCGCAGGCTTCGCATCTGGTCTTCGTGGGACATGGCGCCGTCGCCGTCCCAGAAGAAGACGCTGCCCGGTCTCAGAGTTTCGAGGACGTGCTTTATCTTCGGGATTACGGTGTCGGGGGTGCCGGTGACGATGGTGTAGTCGTTGGCCTGCTCTTCGTAGGTGCGGCGGTTGGTGCCGAAGCGTCCGGTGGGGCCGAAACGGGACGCCTCAAGGCGGCGGGAGGTGCGGGAGGTGTGGCCGGGCAGGGACATGACGGCGGGGTTGACCATGCCCTCGTTGCCGCTGAGGAAGGGATTGGAGACGCCGGAGAGGTACTTGCGCCCGACTTCTTCAGCCAACTCTTCGGTTTCGTCCACGTGGACTTTCCAGAGGTAGGAGACGTGCTGGGTGCCGGACTCGTAGCCGAACTCGGCGGCCGCGTCGTGGTACATATCGAAGGCGTCCTTCGTGGGGCCGAGACGGGTGGCGAGCAGCACGAGGGGGTAGCGGTGCTGGGCGGACCAGCGCACGGTCTCGACGCTGACGGTGGAGGGTATCCATACCTGCGGGTGCGGCTTCTGGTAGGGGCGCATCCAGGGGTTGACGTAGCGGTAGTGGTAGTGCTTGCCCTCCCAGCGGAAGGGGCCGGGGTCGGTCCAGGCCTTGATTACGAAGTCGTGCGCTTCCTCGAATCGCTCGCGGTTGAAGACGGGCGGGGAGTTGTGAGAGACGCTCTCGCGTCCGCCGCCGCGCACGAAGCCGGACACAAGCCTGCCGCGGCTTATCATGTCTATCATGGCAAGCTGCTCGGCCAGCCAGAGAGGGTCGTCCCAGATGGGCAGGATGTTGCCCAGTATGACTATCTTGGCCTTGGTGGTCTGTCGGGCGAGTATGGACGCGCCGATGTTGGTGACGCCCTGCATACAGAAGGGGGTGCTGTGGTGCTCGTTGAGCATGAGGCCGTCGAAGCCCATCTCCTCGGCGTACAGCTTTTCGTCGAGATACCTGTTGTAGAGGGTCGCGCCGACCTCGGGGTCGTACACCTCGTTGCTGATGCTGAGGTCGGTGGTCTGGGTTCCCATCAGCCCGGTCTTGTCGTCCTGCCAGGGCTGCTCGGTGAAGTGTCCTATGAACATGATCTCTCCCCTGCCGCTTAGTGATGATCGCAGTTTATCATCTTGGTTTTCGGTTGTCAGTTTACGCGCCGTTCGCCGCGACCGCCTCGGACTTCTTGAATTCGGGGATCACGTACTTGCCGAATAGCTCGATGGACTTCATCACCTTTTCGTGCGGGATGGTTTCGGTCTGCATCATTATCATCATCTGGTCTATGCCGGTGGCCTCGTGCTTCTTGAGCGCCTCGATGCAGCTATCGGGGTCGCCGGCGATTACCACGCCGCGGTCGGCGAGGGTGTCGGCGTCCAGGTCTTCCCAGACCTTGTGCGCGATTGCCTGCCCGCCTGAGAAGTCCAGCGCGTCGGTGACTTCTTCCTCCGAGTCTTCGTCCTGGACGTACCTGGAGAAGTTCTGCCTGAGGTGGTCGGGGACGCCGCCCCACTGTTCGAGCAGGCGGGCGTAAACGTCTTTCTGTCCCTGTACGTAGGGCCTGTCGGGGCCGAAGAAGTTCTTCAGGGAGGCCGCGCCGAGTTCGCGCGCTTCGCGGTTGTCTTCGAGGCAGATGCCGAGAGTGGAGTTGGCCCACTGGTCGTTGATGAAAGCGCCGACGGGGTTGGCCTTCTTGACGTTCTCTTTGTAGGCGTGAATGTACGGCTCCAGAGACGAGGGCGCGCTCGACCCGAACGCCAGCACGCCGATGCCCTTGCTGGCGGCTATCTCGTAGGTGGATGGCTGGAGCGCGGCGACCCAGATGGGCGGGTGCGGGTCCTGGTAGGGCTTGGGCAGCACCTGCCTGGAGGGAACCTGCCAGAACTTGCCTTCGTACTCGAACCAGTCGGAGCCCCATATCTTGGGAACCATGGACAGGGATTCTTCCCACATATCGCGGCTGTCCCTGGGGTCTATGCCCATGCCGGTGAGTTCGTAGGGAGCCGACCTGCCAGTGCCGAAATCCACCCTGCCTTCGGAGAGGTGGTCGAGCATGGCGACGCGCTCGGCTACGCGGTTCGGGTGGTGGTAGGGGAGGATGACGACGCCCAGCCCAAGCCTGATTTGCTTGGTGCGCTGGCTGAGCGCGGCATAGACAAGCTCCGGGCATGGCGACGCGGAGAAGCCGGTGAGGAAGTGGTGCTCGACGAACCACAGGTAGTCGAATCCCACCTCGTCGGCCAGTATGCACTGCTCCATCGTCTCCTGGAGTACCAGCCTGTCGTCGAGGCTCGGCCTTTGCATTTCGTACTGAAGCGCCAGTTTCATGGTTCGTTCTCCAGGGTTACGTCGCCCGCGACGGATTATTGCCGCATTCTACTTTGGAGCGCCGCCATTTACAACAAGCGTGTGATACGATACTTGGGTAGAGTTCCTAATGAAATCGAGGGGGAACGCGACTTGATTGATCTTACCGGGGTTTCCAAGATATATCAGATTGGGACGGTCGAGGTGCGGGCGCTGGACGGCGTTGACCTGCGCGTGGATGACGGAGAGTTCGTGGTGGTGCTGGGGCCGTCGGGCAGCGGCAAGACGACGCTGCTGAACATCATCGGAGCGCTGGACACGCCCACTACCGGCAACGTCTCGGTGGGCGGACGCGACATTGCCGAGGCGTCGCGATCCGAACTGTTCGCGCTGAGACGGCAGACGGTGAGCTTCATCTTCCAGAGCTTCAACCTTTTTCCGGGGCTCACCGCGTTGGAGAATGTGGAGTTCGGGATGGACGTGGCGGGCAAGCGCGGCGTCACCGACCCGGGGGCGGTTCTGACGTCCGTGGGACTCGGTGATCGCGTGGGCCACTTTCCGCACGAACTGTCCGGCGGCGAGCAGCAGCGCGTCGCCATCGCCAGGGCGCTGGCGACCGGAAATCCGGTGCTGCTGGCGGACGAGCCGACCGGCGAGTTGGACTTCAGGACGGGAGCGCAGATACTCGAACTGCTCATCGAACAGGCTTCCGAGGACCGCGCCGTGCTGGTTGTCACTCATAACCGCGAAATATCCCGCATAGCGGACAGGGTCGTGGAGATGAGCAGCGGACGCGTCATCAGCGACGGGCCTCCGCAGGGCGGCAAAAGGCCGCTGTCGGAACTGCGCTGGTAGGCAGATGGGATCACCCCCATCCTAACCTTCCCCCATCAAGGGGGAAGGGATTTTTGCATAGCGCTACGGGTAGGCCGGGGGCCACAGATCGCTTCGCAGCACGTCCTCGCACCACCTGGCGGCCCCGAGCATCCTGCCTTCCTGGAAGGGCAGCCCCGCCAGTTGCGCGGCAAGCGGCAGCCCGGATTCGCTCACGCCGGACGGGATGACGATTGCGGGCAGTCCCGCCGAAGTCCAGGGGGCCTGAAACGCGGGGTCTCCGGTGGTGGAGAGGTCCCCGGGGGCAGGCTCCGGCGTGGCGGGCGTCAGCGCGACGTCAACGCCTCGGAGCGCGTCCACCATGTCGGCGCGGAAAGCGGCGCGCATCCGCATGGCCTGGGCGTATCTGACCGCCGAGGTCCGCATACCGGCCTCTATGCTCGCGCGTATCTTGGGGCCGTAGTCGTCCGGTCTCCGGGTGAAATTTTCTTCGTGGAAGGCGGCGGCCTCGACACTGCTGGCGACGCGCTGGCAGTCGTGGGCGGAGGCGAAGCTGTCCGGCAGCGCTATCTCTTCCACCGACGCGCCCGCTTCGGCGAGCCTGCGCGCGATCTCCTCAGTGTGATCCTGTACTTCCTGGGAGGAGTTGTCGAAGAAGAACCGCTTTACCAGGCCGACGCGGGGCGGCCTGTTCGCGGAGTTCATCTCCGCCAGGTAGTCGGGTACGGGCGCGTCATACGACCCAGGATCGTTGCGGTCGTAGGCCGCCATGGCTTGCAGCATGATGGCGGCGTCCTGGACGCTGCGGGTCAGGATGCCCACAGTGTCCAATGTCCAGCTCAGCGGCACTACTCCGTAGCAGCTGATGCGTCCGTAGGTGGGCTTCAGCCCGACGATTCCGTTGTAGGCGGCGGGGCGCCCGGTGGAGCCGCCCGTCTGGGATCCGAGCGCGGCGGCGCACATACCAGCGGCGACAGCCGCCGCGGAGCCGCTGCTGGAGCCTCCGGGCGTGTGGGCCGGGTTCCATGGGTTGCGCGTGGGGGAAGGGTCGCCGGACGCGAATTCGGTGGTCACAGCCTTGCCCAGCACGATGGCTCCGGCTTCCTTGAGCATGGCTACGCAGGTGGCGTCGTAGCCCGGCGTGAAGTCGGCGTATATGGGGGAGCAGGCGGTTGTCTTCATGCCCTCGGTGTAGAAGATGTCCTTCAGGCCGATGGGGACGCCGTGCAGCGGCCCGCTGATGTCGCCAGCGGCCAGTTCTTCGTCCCGACGCCTGGCCTCGGTCAAGACCTCCTCGCGGTCAACGGTCACCCACGCTCGCAGTTCGGAGTCGAACGCGGCTATACGATCCAGCAGGGATTCGGCCAGTTCGACGGACGTTATCCGGCCTTCTCGAATCTGTATCGCGGCCTCGGCGACGCCGAGTTTGTGTAGTTCAGTCATGGATTCTCCTCCAGTTATGCCCGGCTCCCGTCCGAGCCGATTCGGTTCGGAAGCGACGCTATCATAAATGTTTCTTTATATCGTACAGGTGGGGTTACAAGTGAGTTTCCAAGTGGGACAGGACGGGGTTCACGTGGAAAGTGACCTGTAATCACCTGTTGTTAGCTACGGACCGAAAAATTTTCGGTCGGGCGAGTGGTCATTGATAAATTCCTCCTTATGTATGTTATGTACAATTGTTCTGTAATTGTAGCAAATGATTGGTTGACAAGACAAACTGGAAGGGGGTGTTCATAGTATGCGCTGAATTGACCGACCGGCGGGCGCTTTGTACACTGCGGCCTGTACGCAATATCCACAGGCGGGGGGAGACTATGAAAGTCGGCATACTTGGGGCCGTGAGCTATGAGCCGATCATCGAGCGGGAGGTGTCGAGAACCGAGGTGAGGACGCGGTTCGGCGACGTCAGCGTCCTGGAGGGCATGGTGGGGGACGCGACCGTTTACTATATCCGACGGTTCGGGCCGGACAATGATATGCGCTCCGACATCGTGAATCACGCCGCGCACGCGCTCGCCTTCAGGCAGTTGGGCGCGCGGCGCGTCATTACGCTCAACGGTTTTGGCATAGTGAACAGGGACTTCGAGGTCGGCGACCTGGTGGTTTACGACGACTACATCCGAATGTGCGAGCGGTTTCCCACGACGGTCTTCGCGGACGACAAGGGCTGGTTCAGGGCCAACATGAATCAGCCCTTCTGCCCCGGACTGCAGCGCGCGCTGGTTGACGCGGCGCGGGCCGAGTCGGACAGGACGGTGCATGACGGCGGAGTCAACATCTGCGTCCAGGGGCCCTACAACGAGACTCCGGCGGAGATCGAGTTATACCGGCGCTGGGGCGCGGACATCGTTTGCACGACTATCTACCCGGAGGTCGTCTATTTCCGGGAACTGGAGATGTGTTTCGCCGGGCTGTCCTGGCTGAGCGACGTAGCGGGCGAAGAGGACGAAAGGGACTGGGTAATGATAACGCCGGAAGAGCTCGCGCCGATAATGAGCAGGGCCATCGGCGGCCTCGACGGTCCGACCGACTGCCTCTGCCAGCAGACCTGGGGCGCAAACGACGACAGCCTGCCTGCCTGGTACCGCGCCATTCGCTAACCGTAGAAACCCCCAGGGTCTTTCGGTTATTTCCCGATACCACTTCTGTCGTTCGCCCTGAGCCTGTCGAAGGGCCGCCCGTTCATGGTTCGACAAGCTCACCACGAACGTAATTGGTTGATAATCGAAAGACCCTGCCCCTCGGATACGCGGCTTGCTATCCGCGCGCGTTCTCTGAGAAAATGACCGAGAGATGAATAAAGGCGTTCTCGAAAAATACAGGGCCTATCTGCCGGTTACGGATGATACGCCTGTGTTCTCGCTGGGCGAGGGCGATACGCCGCTTGTGAAGTCCAGGGCCATTGGCGATATGGTGGGCTGCGACGAATTGTACTTCAAGCTGGAGGGCTGCAATCCCACCGGCTCGTTCAAGGATCGCGGGATGGTGGTGGCGGTGGCGAAGGCCATAGAAGCCGGGGGCCGCAGCATCGCGTGCGCTTCCACGGGGAACACCAGCGCGTCCGCAGCGGCCTACGGCGCTTACATGGGCATTCCCACGACCATCATCGTGCCGAAGGGGAATATATCCAGGGGGAAGATGGCCCAGGCGGTCGCCTACGGCGCGCGGATCATGCTGATACAGGGCAACTTCGACCACGCGCTCGAACTGGTGCGCGAACTCACGTCCAGGCACCCGATAGCGCTGGTCAACTCGGTCAACCCCAACCGCATCCAGGGACAGAAGACAGCGGCTTTCGAGATAGTGGAGGACCTGGAGACGGCGCCCGACTTCGTGTTCATACCAGTCGGCAACGCGGGCAATATAACGGCGTACTGGCAGGGATTTCAGGAGGCTTTCGGCGCGGAGTGGACTTCCGTCCGCCCGCGCATGATGGGCTTCCAGGCGCAGGGCGCGGCGCCCATAGTGCGCGGCGACGTGGTTCCCGAGCCGGAGACAATCGCCTCGGCCATTCGCATCGGCAATCCCGCAAGCTGGAACTCCGCGATAAACGCGCGAGACCAGTCGGGCGGCACGATAGACATGGTATCGGACGAGGCCATACTGGACGCCTACAAGCTGATGGCGAACAAGGAGGGCGTCTTCTGCGAACCGGCGTCCGCCGCGGGCGTCGCCGGACTGCTCAAGCGCTCCGACGCAGGGCTGAACCTGGAGGGCAAGAAGGTCGTGTGCGTCATCACCGGCTCCGGCCTCAAGGACCCGGACCTCGCCAATGAAATCGAGCCTGAATGGATGGAAGAATACCCACCGGACCTGTCCGCCGTGGAACAGGCCCTCTCACTAGGATAGGAAGCTCGGAGGATATATGACGGTCTCGGTCAGACAGGAAAGTTTCGACTCTATATGGGAACGCTGGGAAAGCGTTCTTCCGGTGTCCTCGACCAACACGGTGTTCGTCAGCCCATGGTGGCACAAGACCTGGTGGGACAACTTCGGCGATGGGAACGACTCTCTGATTCTCTCGGTGAGCGACGACGACCAACTTCTCGGGATCGCGCCGCTGATGACGAATCCGAGCGGGACGCTCACCTTCCTGGGCGATAAAGACCTGTCGGACTATTTCGACTTCGTAGTTCCGCGCGAAAGCGAAGAACGATTCTATCCGGCGCTGCTGGATTACCTGTCGGCGCTGGACTGGACGGACCTGGATCTTCCGTCGCTGCCAAGCGGGTCGCCGACGCTTGAGCGTCTGCCCGACCTGGCGGGACGGAAAGGCTGGAACGTCGCGGTCGAAGAGGAAGAGACCACACCGAAGGCCGAGCTTCCGGGAAGCTGGGACGAGTTCCTGGCCGGACTGAGGAAGAAGGACAGGCACGAACTCAGGCGCAAGCTGAGAAGGCTGGACCGCGAGAGCGAAAACAGGCAGTACGCGGCCGCCAACGGCGATTCGCTGGACGGCTCGATGCGGGAGTTCTTCACGCTGCTGCGCGCCAGCCGCGAGGACAAGAACGAGTTCCTCACCCCGGACAGGGAGAAGTTTTTCCTGGACGTGGCCCGCGAGTTGGCAAGCCGAGACCAGTTCAGGCTATACTTCCTCGAGGTTGACGGGGAAAAGGTGGCCGCCTGCATCTGTTTCGACTACGGCGATGACTTCCTCCTGTACAACAGCGGGTACGAACCCGCGTATTCCAGGCTCAGCGTCGGACTCATCAACAAGGCGCTGAGCATTCGGACGGCAATCGAGGAAAACCGCAAGGTGTTCAACTTCCTCAAGGGCAACGAAAGATACAAGTACAACTTGGGCGGCAGGGACGAGGCGGTGTTCCACATGACGGTCAAGCGCTGATCGAAATACTCTCTCCCATCGAGGGCTGAGAAGGGTAAGCATTTGAAGTATTCGCGCTTGCAGTTGGGGTTTCACCCCCATCCTAGCCTTCCCCCATTAAGGGGGAAGGGACTTTTGCCTACCCATTTAAGCCCATCAAGGGAGAGAGCTAGGGTGAGTGACTCACCGATCATGGAACAGGGTGGGGCCGCGCTCTTAGTCGGAGATGTTTATGTGTAGCAGGCTGGCGCTGTTGAGTTTTCACGGGTGTCCGGTGGCGAGGCTGGGGGAGAAGGACACCGGCGGGATGAACGTATATGTACTCCAATTGGCCCGCGAGTTCGCAGCGAAGGGCTACGAGGTAGATGTCTTCACCCGATACCACGACCCCGACGACCCCGAGATAGTGGAACTCGACGACGGCGCCAGGATCATACACCTGGACGCCGGCCCGATAGACGCCGCCAAGGAAGACCTGTTCAACTACATACCCGCGTTCATCCGAGGACTCTACGATTTCCAGAGGTCCGAGGAGACGCGCTACGACGTAATCCACAGCCACTACTGGCTCTCGGGCAGGGTCGGCATGACGCTCAGCCGAGAGTGGAACGTGCCGCACGCGACCACGTTCCACACACTGGCCAAGGCCAAGCTGAGGGCGCGCGCGGGTGAGCGCGAACCCCAGCTCAGGCAGGACATAGAGGCGCTGGTGATGTCCGACGCGGACGGGATAATCGTATCCACCGAGGAAGAGAAGCATGACGTCGTCAGCCTGTACGACGCCCCCGCCCACAAGGTCGAGGTGATACCCGCCGGCGTGAACCTGGATATGTTCTCGCCCGTAGAGCGGGACTATGCCCGCCGTGAACTCGACATCCGTGAAGAGAACGTCATCCTGTACGTTGGGCGAATCGAGCCTCTGAAGGGCATAGACATCCTGCTCCGCGCGGTTCCCCTCCTGGAGTGCGCGGGCGATTTGAGAGTCCTCGTGGTGGGAGGCAATCCGAGCGGGGACACGGAGATGGAGCGGCTGAAAACCATATCCGAAGAGCTAGGCATAATGGACTCGGTGACGTTCACCGGGCCCGTCCCACAGGATCGGCTGCCCGCATATTACAGCGCAGCCGATATTTATGTACTGCCCTCTCACTCGGAGAGCTTCGGACTGGCTCCGCTCGAGGCCATGGCCTGCGGAACGCCGGTCGTGGTGTCCAGGGTCGGCGGTCTCAAGACCTTCGTGGACAACGCGAAGACGGGCTACCTGGTACCCTGGCGCTGCCCGGAGGCGTTCGCTCAGCGCCTAGATACGCTGCTGGCCAGTCCCGACTTGAGGGACGCGATGGGCCGCGCGGCGCGCGAGAAGGCGCTCAGCATGGGCTGGGACCGCGTCGCGGACAGGACGCTCGGCTACTACGCCGGCCTAACGCCCCAAGCCTGGGCCGGCATGGCGGGGGACTAGAAAGCGCGTCCTGGCGAATAACGCCATAATAACGCCGTAATAACGCCATTCAAAGCTATAATGCGGCCATAATAACGCCATCCAAAGCTATAATGCGGCCATACGACGGCCTCCAAGGCCGGTCGAAGGCCATAGACCTTCAGGTCTGACAGGACATTCAAATTGTCGTGGGCCGGAAAGAGGGGGTTGACGTGGGGTTCGTGGCGGACGCTCGGTAGTGTCGGTGTCTCGCGCCTTGCTCTAACGCTTCTATCATCTTGGGGAGAACGAACGCCAAGATACGCAGTTGTTCCCTCCCTGTCATCTGCCCTCGCGGCCTGTAAACCCATATCGTCCTGACGCCGCTGGTCTGCAACTGCGCTCGGTGTTGACGCCGCGCCCTGTCATCGGCGTGGATCCAGACGGCCTGGTTTGCCCGGCACCATTCGATTATCTCAGGATCCTTGACGCCCTTGTGACCAAACGCGGTTTCCACGTCGGCGATGTTGTAGCCGACCAAACGCAGCGCGCGGGCTACCGCCGGCGCCAGAGATTCGTCCAACAGAAACGGCGGATTAGTCGGGTCGTAGCCGAGATTCCCAGTCAAGCGCGGCCTGCACTTCCTCCGGGGATATTCCGTAGGCTTGCGCTACCCAGTGGGGAGAGTCCCCGGCTTCGACCATCCCGACGATTGTCCTGGTGGGTATGCGAGTGCCCTTGACGCAAGGCGCGCCGAACTGAATATCAGGCTCCAGGACTACGCCACGCAGCGCTTCCCAGGAAACGGCTACCTGCGACGCGGCGTCGAATTTCAGGCCATGAACGGGTATCAGGTATTCTCGCAAAAGGTCGAACGCCATCTGTCCGTTGCGACCGCCGGATATGAGTTTCGCGGTCCACTCGACGAATATCTGTCCCTGCCCCGTCCATAACGCTTCGGTGGCGAACGGCCTGGCGCACCCCGTTTGGTCACGCAGCCATTGGTCGGTAGCGCGGATTTCGGCCCAACCCACGCCAGCGGAGCGCAGCGCGGCGATTACGCGCATGGATACCAGGTCTTCGAACTCAATCAGCAACTCCCTACCGGGAATCTCACACAACTCAGGCGACGCCAGCCCGCGCCGAATCCAGCCGATCAGTTTTCTGGAACTGACAGGGTATAGTTCCTCGGCATGGAAGGTCGCCCGGAGGTAGCGCGCCGCCTCCGGTACGTCGTAAATCCCTGCCAGGGAGGGTGTGGATATGTCTTCGCGCTCCAGGGTCACCATGACCTGCCGCCTCCGTTTCCTCGACGCCCGCGCTCCTCGCTGATTCGTGCGCTCAGATTACCAACTCAGTCAAGCGCGCGCAACACGGCTTATGCCAGCCGCCGGAGGGCGGCCTGTTCGACATCGGCTTCGATGAGAGCAGTCACAGGTCTGTACATTGAGAATATAGGAATCTAAGACGTATGGGGTGTACCGAAGTCAACCTCAGACATACTTAAGCCTTTCTGCTTAAAAAAGTCAGCAACCGCCTGTCTATATTCGGGCATAGCCTCAATCTCAACGGTTCTCGCAAGTTCCATTCCTGAGTGTGTAAGGAGAATGCCACTGATCTCTAGGTCGAAGTCTCCTTCCCGATTGTCAATTGGTACCAATACCCAGATGTGGTCTTGAAAACCGAAGGCCATTGAATTCCACCGGGGCGACTTACCCAGCCCGGCATCTAACACTCGTTGTATCCATCTCGAGTTGTACTCTGGGACTATGAGGCCGTGTTCGTTCAGCCGGTTTAAAGACGCGTAACTTAGACCGTGCTCCTGTAGAGAGTTTCCTGTAGCGCGGTCTTCCAAAGAGGGGACAATGTCAGTTCCTACCTGTTCAGTGCCACCTCCCCATAGACCAATCACGGGCGTCATTCGGGCTGAACATAATGTTTTGAAGAGAATAGCTGTTGTTTGATCGAGGCCTTTCAGGATATTCATAGCCTTAAATGAAGTGCTCCCAGGTCTTTCTACTTCACCTGCAAGGACCTTCGCCCAAAGCCGTTGCATCTCTTCAGAGGATACGTCTTGGACATCGTTGAAGAATCGCGCTGTCCAGTCGTGATCAACTGGATTGTCTTGGACTTTCCTGTCTCCTAGTTCGTATGCTGCCTGGGCAACCACAGACCTGATGTTGGCCTGCCTCTTTTCTTCTTGAAACTGAATTCTTTGACTCACAAGATCTGGAATAGCTATTTCCCCTTGCAATACGGCGTCGGAGGATATAAGTGCTGACCTAGCGTCTGCTTGAGCTGTTGCGATAATTTGCATTGTGTCGGCTCGACCTTCTGCTAGAATTTTCTGAGCTTTCACTTCCCCTTTTGCGGCAATCACTTTTGCTCTGGCATCTCGGCCAGCTTTCCAAGGTGCTAGCATAGAACCAGCAACGCTGCCAATGCCGCTTGCTGTATAATCCAACAGTTTTTCCAGCGCAGGGATCTTAATATTCATGTCCATGTTATCCTCACCTTCCCCGACACCAGTTCCGGCAACAGCGTATCCCGCTGAGCGGTCAGATTACGAGACTCGGCAACATTCAGCCGAATCCGCTTATCTAACGATAGCGCGCACGACCCGAACTTACAAGCTATGCCGTATGCAGGTTCTACTATTTTCAGAGATTCGAACTGGCTTTTGGTAATCGCTCCGAACACTGTGCCTGTATGCTCATACTGCTGGATTTGACGTTGGAGCGCGCCGACCGCGTAGTATGTGAAAGAACTTGAGCCTGATTTGTGCCGTAGGGCCGCCACGCCACGCCCGATACAGCATTTTTCCCAAGCTATGTTTATGTCGCCAACGGGTGCGCGGACACTGACGAGCGTATCTTCCGCTTGGGCAATACGCTTGGGTTCCGTGCAATATCTTCTATTATCTGGATAGCGGAAACCGAAATCTGTACGACCCTGAAAGAAAGGCAGCCCTTCGCCATCTTCGTTATAAGTGTGTCCTGGTGGTGATTGTCCCATCGTTAGATTGAAACACTCTCCGACGGACTTCACCCCCCACCCCTCCGGTACCTCCCCAATCTCCGACGCCACCAGACGGTCCGGAAACAAATCCCAGACCTCCGCCGGCAAATACGGCGCGCGGCCCTCCATCTTCGCCCGCGTCGGCCCGAAGTCCACGAACCAATCCTTGAAGATAGCGCGAGCCATTTCCTCCAGCGTCTGATTCATGCGGCGGTTGAGTTCTATCTTATCGTCCAGCGTTCCGAGTACGTGGGCTATGGCGGATCGTTCCAAATCATCACTTGGCCATAGCAAAAGCAGAGAATCGAGGTCTCGCTTTGTAGCGTTCCCGAAAACGGAGCCGCTGGAATCAAGTACATCCCAACTTGATTCCAGATTACGAATGCTAAACTCAATATAACGAGCATCTGATAGCGTGTGTGGTCTGATTATGGCAAGTCCACGTCCGATAGCGCATTCTCTATCTGCAACGTTCACTCTGCCAATAGGGGCGCGTACACTTAACAGAATATCTCCAAGTTGAGCTATCCGAGTTGGTGCAGAGCAGAACACTCGTGGGGTAGGGTGACGATAGTTGAAATCTTTGACCCCTTGAAAGAACGGTAGGCCATCACCGACCTCGTTATATGTAGAACCCGGGGGTGATTGCCCCATAACCAGTTTAGCGACATCTCCAAGCGTAACCTCGCGCCATTCGTTCTTCATATTTCGCTCTCAGTAGGCTTCAATTTCGGCAGGCCTGAGTCGCGGCCAACGGGGTTGGTATGGGATCGGGTAGCCTACTCGCGCCGTGAATATCTCGGCTTCCGGCCGTCGTTCCAACAGGCGCGCCATAGCGTCGGCGTGACGCTGGTCAATCTCGTATTCTTCCGTGGCAACGTCAATGACTACGAATTTGCCTTTTTCGCCCTGATTCACCATTGGGAGTACGCGCCGCTTGAAAATCGCTTGTCCGCGCTTATCGGTATCTTCGAGGGTATATGTCTTGTTTAGCACAGAAGTTCTCTCGCTTTAGGTCGGGTCTTCGGTCCACTTCCCAGTATCAAGTATAACCGATATGAAGCTGTCCTGAACGTCCCCTCTCGGCCTCCGACCCTGAAAAGCTCCGCCGACGGGAAAACGGGTATTGGATACTTCCCCGATTCTGGTATATCATGTCGCCAGCGTTATGATTAGGCAGGGCAGCGCCGGATACGCGCGAGTTCATCGAGGGCTATGGCTCATGGACGATACGAGCCAGGATAGGCTGGGCGCAAACACGCCCGAAGACGGAGCGTCTGAAAGGGCGCCCGCGTTCCGCAAGGTGGAGCGGCACCTCTGGCGACGCATGACGCGGGGGCTCCTGGTCATCATTCCCCTGCTGGTTACCTTCATCATCCTGCGCTACCTCGTCGCGATCCTGGAGAGCCTGCTCAGGCCGATTGCCACGCTGCTTCTCCGGATCCCGTACATGGAACAGGTTCCCGCCTCTACGCTTATCGCGTGGACCATAGGCGTCTCGGGCGTTCTCGTGTTCCTGTACGCGCTTGGCTGGATAGTGACCGGAGAGAGGGGCCAGAGAAGCGTTAAGGTGGCCCTTAACTCGATTCTGGACCGCATCCCCATAGTGGGCAAGATATACACGGTGGCGAACCAGGCCACTGAGGCCATCTCAACGCCCATGAGCAACCAGTACAGCCGCGTGGTCTTCCTGGACTGGCCGCGCGAGGGCGTGCGGGCAATGGGACTGGTGACCGGGCAGTTCTACGTGCCAACCGAAGATCGGGTTATGCTGGCTATATACATAGCCACCGTGCCGAATCCCACGTCCGGTATGCTGGCGATCATCCCAGAGGACGATGTAGTCGAAACCGACATCAGCGTCGAGGACGCGATGAAGATAATCTTCTCCGGCGGCATAGTCCTGCCCGACATGATGCGCGTGGGCGACCAGATGGCGTTCGCACATCGAGGCCGCGAACTCGATCCGATTCCGCCCGAAGAGGAAACGGTTCGCTCCAAGTAGCCGCTTTTCGATGCCGGGCCGCTTGTAACCGTCCCACAGGGGGTTGGATATTTTTTGAGGAGTCTGAGAGAGCGTCAGTTCCGAGATGAAGCGCGCGGCTTAGGCCACAAGCAACTCGCCTGTGTCCAGTCCTTCCTCGCCACTCCACACCCACTGTGTCAGTCCCAGTCCGGTAACCATACCCTCTATGCTCTTATACCCCCTCACTGTCTTCTATCTTCGTTCTATGAGACTCCGCAATGACAGGGGACGGTTGCCTGCGTCGCAAGCAAGGGCGATACGCGGATGGGCTGAATTGCATGAAGATGAACTACTGGAAAAATTGGGAACGATTAGAACGCTATGAGCGTACTACGCGAATACCTCCACTAACATAAGTACGTGGTAATAGTCATGGATAAATACCGATCCCCCGCCGACTTCCTAACCGCCAACGGCCATATCTTCGCCACCTTCGACCACCACACCCAGGACTC
Source organism: Dehalococcoidia bacterium (assembly GCA_963668275.2). Classification (GTDB taxonomy): domain Bacteria; phylum Chloroflexota; class Dehalococcoidia; order Lucifugimonadales; family UBA1123; genus VXRN01. The sequence goes on along the minus strand of OY764155.1, from coordinate 2,778,150 downwards.
CGGCAACATCTCCTACGGCGTCGAGATAGGCGGAGAACGCTACTTCGTCAAGACCCCAGGCCTCATTGACGACGACAAGCCCTATCTCGACCACGCCGCCCGCGTTGAGACGCTCCGAAACGCCGCCCGCCTAGCCCGGAGTTGTGACCATCCCGCCTTGCCTACGCTCCGCCAGGTCATCGAATCCCCCTCCGGCCCCATGCTCTTCTACGATTGGGTAGAAGGCGAACTGGTCAGAAGCGCCCTCCAACAGGTCAGGCGTCTGCCTGTGAGCGAAATCGTTGACCTGCTGAACGAAGTCTATGACCTGCACGTCGAACTCGCCAAGCGCGGCTGGATAGCCAACGACTTCTACGACGGCTCCATGATCTACGACTTCCACCGCCGCCAACTCCACGCCATTGACCTCGACACCTACAATCGAGGCCCGTTCACGAACGACATGGGCCGAATGTTCGGCTCCACCCGCTTCATGGCCCCCGAGGAATTCCAACTCGGCGCGACCATTGACCAGCGAACCACCGTCTTCACCCTGGGCCGAACCGCCGCCGTCCTCCTCTCCGACAACTCCCTGCACAGAAACCCCTTCAGAGCCGGCGACCCCCAATATGATACTATGCTCCAAGCCTGCCAACAGAACCCCAACGCCCGCTTTCAGACCGTAGCCCAATTCCGCGACGCCTGGCGCGCGGTTGATTGATACAGCGTCTGTTGCACAACTGCTACCATCCTATGCTACAATACATACACCACAGAACAAACACACTGATACATAAGGGAGAATTTATCAATGACCACTCACTCGACCAAAAATTTTTCGGTCCGTAGCTAACAACAGGTGATAACAGGTCACTTTCCACGTGACCCGCCACCTGTCCCGCTTGGAAACTCACCTGTAACCCCACCTGTACAATATAAAGAATGATTTATGGCCGACGCGCGCAGACGGCAAGAAGGATAGAACAATGAACATAGGATTTATCGGACTCGGAACGATGGGCGGCTCCATGGCCCTCAACGCCATACGCGGCGGACACAACCTCGTCGTCCACGACATCAGGCGCGAGTCCGCCACGCCACACCTCGAAATGGGCGCGGAATGGGCCGACACCCCCCGCGAGGTCGCCCGGCGCACCGACGTCGTGCTGACCTCCCTCCCCGGCCCCGTCGAGGTCGAGGCCGTAGCCCTCGGCGACGACGGCCTTGCCGACGGCCTCAGCGAAGGCAAGGTCTATCTCGACCTCAGCACGTCCTCCCCCGACCTCATCCGCCGCATACACGCCGAACTCGCCCCGCGCGGCATCCACGTCCTAGACGCCCCCGTAAGCGGCGGCCCCGAGGGAGCGCGAACCGGCAGGCTGGCCATCTGGGTGGGCGGCGACCGTGAAGTTTACGAGCGCGTAAAGCCCGCCCTCGACTCCATAGGCGACCAGCCCTACTACGTCGGCCCCGTCGGAGCCGGCTCCGTAGCCAAGCTAGTCCACAACTGCGCCGGATACATCATCCAGGCCGGCCTCGCCGAAGTCTTCACAATGGGCGTCAAGGCCGGCGTTGACCCGCTCGACCTCTGGCTCGCCGTCCGGCAGGGAGCGCAGGGAAGGCGCGGAGCGTTCGAGCGTCTCGCCGACCACTTCCTCATTGACAGCTACGACCCGCCCGACTTCGCCCTCCGACTCGCCCGGAAGGACATGGACCTAGCCTGCCAGGTCGGACGCCAGTACGACGTCCCCATGAAACTCGCCAACCTGGCCCTAGCCGAGATGACCGAGGCCATAAACCGCGGCTGGGGAGACCGCGACTCCCGCGTCGCCATGCTCCTCCAGGAAGAACGCGCCGCCGTCCAGGTCAACACAACCCCCGAAGCCATTGAGGAAGCGTTGGGAGACTAGAAGTCTATAAATGTCCGGCTACGGCCTACCGGGAATCCTAAAGTCAGCCTGGCGAGGCTCGAAAGTCAGGGTATTGGTCGGCTTGTCATGGACAATGCGCCAGCGTCCTATGATGTCTTGCCCAACCAAGGACGGCACCCAGCCATTAGTCTCCGTCGGCTCGGCTACGCCTATGACTTGCTCATAAACATGGAAATACGAACGCTCTCTGTCCCAGAAATATATTCGGGCGAACTCTTGATAATATCTTGACGAACCGCCTATACCTCTGGACTCAGAGACGTTGCCAAGCGAGGTATAAAGCATTCCTCCGCAATCTCTCGGATGCAGTGCAGTCCTATCTGCGCCGGTATCTACCAGCAGGTATATCCGCTTCCTGAAATTCAGGCGCGGCAGATATACTTCTGCCCGTACGAGAGGCCGCCCCACTTCGTTGAATAGCCCGCGTATCACAGGATCCATGTCTCAGGCTTCGTGTTCATGTAGTCATGGTACACATCCTCCGTTTGGATGCCCTTCTCTTCCACCAGTCTGAACATTTCGTCCATGGTGTCCGCCGCGGCCACGATGCCGTCCTCGCTCATCGCCACCCACTGGTCCGGGTATATCTTCACCAGTTCTTTGCGTTCGGCGTCCATACGCTTGAAGAGTCGCTCGTGTCTTTCAAAGCCCTCCACTGCCTCAGCCGGATCGCCAAACTCTTCAAGCGCGCGCTTCGCCTCCTCGGAATCGGGAGCGTACTTGTAGATTGGTTCTATTCCCATGTCTGCCCCTCTTCGCTCAATCATGCTAACCTTATCATCCAGTCTTGCATCGGCGTGGCGGGATGTCAAGAATCGTGTACAATACCTCCCACACCGACAGGAGGCCGCCCGATGACATTCACAGAAACCATGACTCCGAAAGAGCGCACCCTCGCCGCCCTCAACCGACAGCCCGTTGACAGGCCGCCCGTCGCCAACCCCACCAACGTCGCCACCGTCGAACTCATGGACCTCGTTGACGCCCCCTTCCCCGACGCCTGCCGCGACCCCGAACTCGCCGCCCGGCTCGCCGCCACCGGATACACCGAGCTAGGCTTCGACGCCGTGGCTCCCTACTTCACCATCATCCAGGAGTCCTCCGCGCTCGGCTGCGATATGCAGTGGGAGGAAAAGGACAACTGGCCCACCGTCAGGATGTACCGCCCCATCTGGAAGGACTCACGCGACGTTCACGTCCCGTCCGGCTTCCTCGAACACCCCGACAACATCACCATCACCAAGTCCATCGAGATACTCAAGCAAGAAATAGGCGACGAGGCCGCCATCATCGGCAAGACAATGGGCCCCTGGACACTCGCCTACCACGTCTTCGGCGTCGAGAACTTCCTGCTCATGACCATTGACGACCCCGAAGAGACCATGCGCTGCCTCCACAAGCTCAAGGAGCTATCCGTCCTGTTCGGCGAGGCGCAGATAAACGCGGGCGCCGACGCGCTCACCTTCCCCGACCACGCCACCGGCGACCTCGTGAGCGGCGAATACTACCGCCGCTTCCTCCAGGATATACACATAGAGATGGCCGAGCGTCTGAACATACCCCTCATACTCCACATCTGCGGCAACACCCTCGACCGTATGCCATACATCGCCGACACCGGCATGGCCTACTTCCACTTCGACTCCAAGAACGACCCGCAGGCCGCCATGGACGCCGTCGAAGGCAAGATAGGTCTCGTCGGCAACATCAACAACCCCACCACGCTCTACGCCAGAGGCCCGTCCGAAGTCCGCGATGAAGTCTTCGCCTGCATGGACGCCGGCGTCCAGATGATAGCCCCCGAGTGCGCCATCCCGCTCGCCACCAAGCTGGAAAACCTCATGGCAATCCCCCAGTCCGTGCGCGAGTGGTGCGAAACCAACTCCGACGAAAGCTGAGAGCAAGAAATTCCCTCTCCCCCAGGGAGAGGGCTAGGGTGAGGGTGAACGACAATTCAGTCATTCCCGTGAAAACGGGAATCCACTGGTCAACCCAGCGCCACCCCAAACAACTTCCGCCGACTCGCGTGCAGGAACCGCGTAGCCACGAAGTTCAGCGGCTTGCGCGCCGACGTGAAGTTCTCCCGCAGTATCCCGAACACCGCCGACAACTCCAGCGCCCGCGCCGCCGGATGCCCTTCCGCCAGCCCGTAGAACCTGCGTCCCTCCCGTTCGTAGTCCTCGATGGTCCGCCGCGTCCGCCTGCTTCCGGTCATGGGAATAGCCGCGCCGCCCACCATGCGCCCATACCTCCGCCTCGCGCTCTCCGGGAACACCCCCGACAGGAACAGGCACACGTCCGCGATGCGCTTGTAATACCCGAAACGCTGCTCCGGGTCCGCGTCCGCCGCGAACTTCACCAGGCTGTCAATATCCATGTCGTTGTACCGCGCGCGCCGCCTGATTCCCCTCCGAACCCTCACAGGCACGGTATAGCTCTGTATCCGCGTGAACGACGCCATCATCGAGGCCATGTACTCCACCACGCCCGGCCGCTCCATCAGGTCGCGCGCCTCCGCCGTGTCGAACACCGGAATCGAGGAGCGCCCCTCGATCTCCTCCGTGTAGCTAATCGTCTCCAGGTCGTGGTACGCCCTTCGCAGCAGTATCTCGAAATACAGCGACGGCGATATATGCAGGAATATCTCCTCGTCGCTCAGCACGCGCTCCAGCAGGTTGCCATCCCCAACCATCGCCGCCCTGAACTCCGGGTCATCCCGAACCAGCCTCTTCAGCGCCTCCGGGTCCCTGGCCCCCGGAGCCACGTTCTCCACAACGAAGTCCAGGTCCTTCTCCGTAAAATTCGGCCATCTGGTATCCGGGCTTAACATACTTACCTCCCCGCCGCGCTCACACCGACCCGTCTATCGAAACATCCAGCACCGCCGGCTTCCCAGACTCCAGCGCGGCCATCAGCGCGGGAACTATCTCCTTCGGGTCCGTGATACTCTGACCGGACACGCCCATCGCCTCAGCCATGCCCGCTATGTTCATCGGAATCGGGAAGTCCATCGCCATGTACTTGCTCTGAGGCTCTTCCTCTCCCACTATGTCCCGCTTGTACACGTCCATGTTCAGCTTCAGAATCCGGTACGCTCGGTTGTTGCAGATGATATACACCACCGGAATGTTGTACGTCGCCGCCGTCCACAGCGCCTGCACCGTCATCATCGAACTGCCGTCCCCGATTATCCCAACCACCGGCCTGTCCGGGTTCGCCAGTTTCAGCCCAAGCGCGCCGCCCATGCCCCAGCCCAGCGCTCCCCCGCGCTCCCCGAACACCGTCCCAGGCTCGTCGAATGAGATCGCCGCGTGAACCGCGTCCCGCGTCGTCACCGAGTCATCCGCGATGATGACATCCTTCGGCAGCGCGGACGCCACCTCGTGCATCATTCGATACGTGGACATCGGGGAGTCATCCCACGTATATTCGAGAACGCCCCTATCCGAGCCTTTCACCTGAATTCTGTCCCCATACACCTTGACGCGCCTGCCCTTCACCGCCTCCCTGTCCTCTCCGCTCATAGTGGACTCCAGCGCCTCCGCCAGATGCGCCAGCCCGGTCTTCGGATCAGCGATGATGCCTATGTCCGTCGGCTCGCTCTTGCCCACTTCCGAGTGAGCCTGATCCATGTGAATCAGCTTGGTATCCGGCCCCAGCGCCCGGCCCGAATAGTAGAAGAACCCGCTGAACACGTTCGTCCCCACCGCCAGAACCACGTCCGCGTCCGCGAACAGTTCCCGCGTCGCCGGACTCGACGGCGCGGAGCGTCCCATGAACTGGTGGTGATTGGTCGGGAAGTTCATCTCCGAATACGCCGACGAATACACCTTGGCCCCGGTCAGCTCCGCCACCCGAACCGCCTCGGCTACCCCGCCCGACTGCGCCAGCCTGTCCCCCACTATCATCACGGGGGCGCTCGCCGAAGCCAGAAGGTCCGCCGTCTCCGCTATGGCATGAGCGTCCGGCGCCATCCTGAAGTACCCGGGCGACGACGGCGCTATCTCCACCTCCGCCTCCCCGTCCAGCGCGTTCGCCGAAAAGCCCACATACACCGGGCCGGTCGGGGGCGTCTTCGCCTCGTTGAAAGCCCGCCTGATCACCGACGGAATCTGCTCCGGGTGCGTCGCCTCCGCGCTCCACTTGGTGAACAGCCTAACCATCTCGTCCAGTCGGGTGCGCCCCTCCGCCAGCTTCCGAACATCCTTGTTCGCGCTCGTCACCACCATCGGCGTGCCGCCCTCGTAGGCGTTGTTCAGCAGGCTTATGCCGTTGGCGAGTCCTGTTTCGATATGCAGGTTCACGAACGACGGCTGCTGAGTCGAGCGCGCGTATGCGTCCGCCATACCCATCGCCGCCCCTTCCTGCGTCGTGAGGATGTACTCGATGTCCGGGTAGTCCTCAAGCGCGTCCAGTATCGCGCTCTCGCTGGTGCCCGGATTGCCGAATATGTACTTGACTCCCTCCGCCCTCAGCATCTCCATAAGCGCGCGCTTTCCGGTCATTGTGGTCATTGGGAAACTCCAATTCTGAGTGCTATGCTACGATTGTCGAAAGGGTATCACACCAAATGAGAAACAGGGATACCGCGATTTGGACAGAACAAGACTCGCAATCGCATCCGCGGCCCTCGCGCATTTCCTCGCGTGGGCGGTTTCGCTGTACTTCGCATTCTATCCATGCGTTTACGAAGGAGCGACCGTCACCACTCAGTCCGGCGTGACCATCAGGGAAAGCGGGTGTTCAGGATCGCTGGTCACGGTCAACGGGCTGCGTGTCCTGCTCGTTCTCGCTGTCCCTGTCGCGATCACCGGACTGGGGCTGTTCGCCACGATTTCAAACGTGGTCACCTACGAAGTCGCCCGAATCCTGCTATGGGCGTCTGGAATCTCTATGGCGTTGATATGCCTGCTCGGCGCCCTGTCCGTAGGAGTCCTCTACATACCCGCGGCAATCGCGATGATCGTGTCCGCGATAGCCGGCCCGCTAAGAACTGAGACTGACGACCAACATGATTGAACTTCTAAAGCGATACTTCGGCTACGATGAATTCCGCCCGCTCCAGGCCGAGATCATTGACGCCGTCGTGGGCGACGACGACACCCTCGTTGTCATGCCCACCGGCGGCGGCAAGTCTCTCTGCTACCAACTCCCCGCGCTCGCCCTGCCCGGAGTTACCCTCGTCGTCTCCCCTCTCATAGCCCTGATGAAAGACCAGGTTGACGCGCTCAAGGCCAACGGCATAGCCGCCGACTGCCTCAACAGCGGCATGAGCGGCGAGGAACAGTTCCGCGTTCAGACGCAGGCGCGTCGCGGCGAGATCAAGCTATTGTACGTCGCCCCCGAACGCATCGTCCGCCCCGGCTTCCAGCGATTCCTTGAGTCCGTCAAACTCAGCCTCATAGCCGTTGACGAGGCTCACTGCATATCCCAGTGGGGACACGAATTCCGCCCCGACTACCGCAACCTCAAGCAGCTCAGGCGTCTCGCGCCCCGCACCCCCGTCATCGCGCTCACCGCAACCGCAACGCAGCGTGTCCGAGACGACATCGCCGCCCAGCTCGAAATGAAATCCCCGTCCGTATTCACCGGAAGCGTCAACCGACCCAATCTCAGATACGCCGTCTTCCCCAACTCAGACAAATACGACACCCTGCTGGCATACCTGCGACGGCGCGACGGCGCGAGCGCGATAGTCTATCGCGGCTCTCAGAAGGGTTGCGATGAGTTGGCGGCTGATCTGGTTCAGGACGGCATCCAGGCCCTCCCATACCACGCCGGACTCGAAAGCCACACAAGACAGCGCAACCAGGAGCGCTTCGTCCGCGACCTAACGCCCGTCATAGTCGCCACCGTCGCGTTCGGCATGGGCATAGACAAGCCCGACGTTCGACTTGTGGCCCACTACGATATGCCCGGCTCCATCGAGCGGTACTACCAGGAATCGGGACGCGCCGGGCGCGACGGCCTCGACTCCGACTGCGTTGTGTTCTACGGAGCGCAGGACCGCGAGCGCGAGATGTTCTTCATCGGGCGCATGGAGAACGGCCTGGAGCGCGAGTCCGCCGAGTCCAAGCTGAACGCCATGGTCGGCTACTGCCAGACCGGAGCCTGCCGCCGCGCCGCGCTGCTCCGCTACTTCGGCGAAGAACCCACGGAGGAAAACTGCGACTCCTGCGACGTGTGCGAAGCCGATACCTTCGACGCCACCGTTATCTCACAGAAGATACTCTCCGCCGTGATACGCACCGGCGAACGATTCGGCGCCACCCATGTCTCGCAGGTTCTCACAGGCAGGCGCGTCAAGAGCGTTCTGGATCGCAACCACGACACCCTATCCGTATTCGGCATAGTTGACGACTACACCGCCAAGTCCCTCCGCGAGATAATGGCAACCCTGGTTGGCCGCGGACTGCTGGCGCGAAACGACCCGAAATATCCCACCCTGTCCGTCACCTCGCAGGGCCGCCGCTTCCTCAAGAACCGCGAGACCATAGAACTGCCAGTCCTCGAAAGTACCAAGCAGGCGTCCACCCGCGCGAGCGCCGAACTCGACGACGACGCCGCCCTCTTCCAGGAACTGCGCCAACTCAGGACTCGGCTGGCCTCCGAGCGTGGTGTCCCGCCCTACGTCGTCTTCGGCGACGTATCCCTCCGCGAAATGGCGCACTACTACCCCCAAAGCCAGGACAGCCTGCTCAAGATAACCGGCGTTGGCCGAGTCAAGCTGCGAGATTTCGGTGACGACTTCCTGGATACGATACGCGCCTACGCCGAGCCGAAGGGAATCGAGGACCGCGCAGTCGCCGCGACCCTCGGAAGATCGCGAGAACCGGAGCGCCCTTCCAACCGACGTCCGCCCCGCGACTCAGGGATGAATCCCTCGCTGAGAGAGACTCTGGCCCTTCTCCAACAGGGCATCCCCTTCCAGGAAGTCGTCAGTCGCCGTGGCCTGGCGAGGTCAACCATATCAACCCATATCGAGTGGCTAATAGAGTCGGGAGAATTGAAGGACTACCGCAAATACCTACCCCACGACCCCGACCTGGAGCGGATAACCCGCGCATTCGACAAACTGGGCGACGATAAGCTGAAACCCGTGCATGAAGCGTTGAACGGCGAATTCGCCTACTGGAAAATTCGACTCGCCCGCGCCCACTACCGCCGACAGAAGGTTGCGCAGGGAATGACTGAAGACGTATAACTGAATACTGAAATCTAATGACTGAGAATTAAGCACCATGAAATTCAGCAACTTCCTATTCCCGCAGTCCGACACCCCGGACACCGACCACGAGGTCGTCACCGACGCCCTGCGCGAGGCCGAACTGACCGAAGAACTCGGCTTCGACGGCGTGTGGCTTGGCGAGCATCACAACGACGGCGCCTGCGCCTACGTTGACCCCGTAACCTTCGCGGCGGCGGTCGCAGCGCGCACCGAGCGCGTCAAGATAGGCTTCGCCGCCGTCCAGATGGCTCTCCACCACCCCGTCAGGCTCGCCGAACAGATAGCCCTCCTCGACAACATCAGCAAGGGACGGATCATCCTGGGCATCGGGCGCGGCACGGCCTACAACTTCTACGAATACCGCAGCTACGGCATACCGTTCTCCGAAGCGCAGGGCAGGCTGGTCGAATCCGAAGAGATTCTCCCGAAGGCATGGACGGCCGAGAACTACCGGCACACGGGCGAGTTCTTCGACATAGACCTGCCTGTGCTCAGGCCGAAGGTCTATCAGGATCCGCATCCTCCGGTCATCCGCGCCGTCGCCACCGAGCGCTCCATGATAGAAATGGCGAAACAGGGCCGCCCTCTCATGCTCGTCGTCCAGCCCGACGACGAGACCGAGAGACGCTTCGGCGTTTACCGCCGGACGCTGGCCCAATCCGGCCTCGACGACGAGTCCGTGGAGCGCGTAATGGATGACTGCTGGATTTGGCGGAACATCTACGTCGCCGACACCGACGCCGAGGCCAGGAAACTCGCCACCAGGGTACACGAGGCCAACCGAAAGCACATCGCCGAAACGCGCCTGCGCCTCAACACCGCCGAGGAAATGGCCTCCGTCCAAGTCGGCCTCGCCGACCCCAGGTTCAACGTGGAAAACAGCATGATATTCGGCTCGCCCGACACCGTTGCCGAGCGTATCCGGCGTCTCGGTCGCATAGGCGTCGGCGGCCTGATACTCCACTTCCGCGTCGGCCCCATGACCTGGGACGAGAACGAGCGCAGCCTCCGAATGTTCGCCGACGAGGTAATGCCCAGGTTCAGGGCCAATTGAAAATTAAGAATTGATAATTGGGGATAAGGGATAGGGGACAGTGAAGCGGGATACTCAGATCACGGATAGGAACGCGGCGGATCAGTCCGTCGCCAGGGACTTCATTCAACTCCCCAGGCGACAGGTCATCCTCACCATGGCGGGCCTGCTGCTGGCTATGTTCCTGGCGGCGTTGGACCAGACCATCGTCTCCACCGCCATGCCCCGCGTCATAGCCGACCTGGGCGGCTTCGACCGCTACACCTGGGTCACCACAGCCTACCTTGTCGCCTCCACAGTTGCCGTCCCGATAGTGGGCAGGCTCACGGACATCTACGGGCGCAAGATATTCTTCATCGGAGGCATCACCGTATTTATCGCGGGGTCCGTGCTGGCGGGCATGAGCGAGTCCATGACCCAGCTCATCGCCTTCCGCGCGATACAGGGACTGGGCGGCGGCGTCATAATGGCCAACAGCTTCGTCGCCATCGCCGACCTCTTCCCCCCGGAAGAACGCGGCAAGTTCCAGGGGTTCTTGGGCGTCGTGTTCGGAATGGCCTCGGTCATAGGTCCCACGCTGGGCGGGTTCATCACCGACAACTTCTCCTGGAACTGGATATTCCTCATCAATGTGCCAGTCGGGATCCCGGTGCTTCTGCTCATAGCCTGGCTATTCCCGAAGATAACCCCAGAGGTCGAAAGCCGAAAGCTCGACTACGCCGGCATGGTCACAATGGTACTCGCGGTGACCCCCATCCTGCTAGCACTCTCATGGGGCGGCGTGCAGTACGCTTGGGCTTCGCCCCAGGTCATCGGATTTCTGGCGTTCGGCCTGGCTATGAGCGTCGCCTTCGTGGTCATCGAATCCAGGACCGATTCCCCCATCATGCCCCTGGAGATATACAGGAACCAGATGGTGACGGTCGCGCTCTTGGCGACGTTCCTGACCGGATTCGGAATGTTCGGCGCCATAATCTTCGTGCCTCTGTTCTTCCAGGGCGTACTGGGCGCGTCGGCGACCACCAGCGGCAGTTTCCTGACTCCCATGATGCTCGGAATAGTGTTCGGCGCGACCCTCTCCGGCCAGTTGCTATCCAGGACCGGCGGCCACTATCGCATACAGGCCATCATCGGCACAGGGCTGATGCTGCTGGGCGCGATACTCATTTCCACCATGAACGCCGATACCGGATTCGTCCGCGCCGTGGGCTATATCGTCGTCCTGGGACTTGGACTCGGCGCGACGTTCCCAACGTTCACGCTCGCGGTCCAGAACTCGGTCCCGTTCAGACTAATGGGCATATCCACGTCCGCTCTCCAATTCTATCGGTCTATTGGAGGAATGCTCGGACTGGCCGTTCTCGGATCGGTCATGGCGGGAAGGTTCGCCGCGAAGTTGGAGGATGTGGTTCCGGAAAACGTCGCCGCCGCGCTGCCGCCAGGCCAACTCGACGCCATCAAGGACAACCCTCAGGCGCTCATTGACCCGTCGGCGGTAGATAGGCTGAAGGCAGGATTCACCCAGGCCGGACCGGACGGCGCGCGTATGGTGGAGACTCTCCTGGATTCGCTGAAGTCCGCTCTCGCCGGCGCCATCAGCGACGTATTCATACTCGCCGCGGTCGTGTTGGCGCTGTCCCTGCTCGTCTCGCTGTTTCTCAACAGGTCCGGGTTCACAATGCTCGAAACCGGAGGCGATACTGTTCCGGGCGAAGCGCTGGAACGCCGCGCTTAGATTCTATGGGTGAGAGAGTAAATTGCGTGGACACTGGAAGCTAATTGCGACTGTAACGCTTGCAGCGCTGGTTGTGGCCTTCTTCGCGCTGCTCGCCTTCGGACTCGCCAACAAATCATCCCCGACCGGGCGCAGCGGCGTCACCAGGGTCGGCAAGCCCGCTCCCCCCTTCTCTATGACTCTCTTAAACGGTGGCGAGTTCCGCCTCGAAGACCACGCCGGAAGCCCGCTCGTGATCAACTTCTGGGCCTCGTGGTGTCCGCCCTGCCGCGACGAGTCGCCCGGATTCGAGAGGGTATGGCGGAAGTACCGGGACGCGGGCGTCCAGTTCGTGGGAGTAGATATACAGGACACGCGGGAGGAAGCCGCGCGCTACGTGGAGGAGTTCGGCCTCACCTTCCCCAACGGGCGTGACCCGGACGGCAAGATCACCGTGGAGTACGGCGTAATCGGCCTTCCGGTAACCTTCTTCATAGGCGCGAACGGGATAGTGGAAGGCAGGTGGGTAGGCGCCGTCCCGGAAGACAAGCTGGAAGACTGGACCCGCGCCCTCATAGACCGCTCCATCCCCTCCGAAGACTCCAACGCCCAGACCCCCGACAACTTCTTCCCCCTAGACTGACCCCATCCCCGCGCGAAGGGTACGGAATCGTAATTTGTATGTTGAAAATCCCCTCTCCCTTGATGGGAGAGGGCTAGGGTGAGGGTGAACCTACAATTCAGTCATTCCCGCGAAAGCGGGAATCCAGCGGCGTGTTACTCCGTAGGGGCAACCCTTGTGGTTGCCCGTTAGTTTATGTCTGCCCTGACTTCAGACCCTAAGCGCTCTGGTAGCTTTCCAGCGCCTCGTCCGGGAAATCCGCGTTGGAATAGACCTTCTGAACGTCGTCCAGGTCCTCCAATTGGTCCAGAAGCCTTAGGATCTGGCCCGCGGACCTGCTGTCGAGAGGAACGGTGTTGCTCGGAATGAGCGACACCTCGGACGAGCTTATCGTGGCGTCGCTGGATTCCAGCGCGCTGCGAACTTCCTCCAGCGAGCCGGGTTCCGAGAAGACCTGGAGCGTGTCCGTGTCCGCGTCGAAATCGTCCGCCCCGGCGTCAATCGCCACAAGAGTAAACTCCTCGGCCTCATCCTCCGACGCCTCCACGGTAATCACTCCGCGCTTGCTGAACTGCCATGCGACGGCGCCGGACTCGGCCAGGTTGCCGCCTGCCCTGGTCAGGGTGGTGCGAACGTCGGAGACGGTGCGGTTGCGGTTGTCGGTGAGCGTCTCCAGCATGATGGCCACGCCGCCCGGCCCGTAGCCTTCGTAAGTCATCTCGATCATCTGGACGCCGTCATCACTCTCGCCGGTGCCGCGCTTGATGGCCCTCTCGATATTGTCGTTGGGCATATTGGCGTCTTTGGCGCGCTGGATGGCCATTCTCAGCCGGAAGTTGGCGTCGGGATCGCCCCCGCCCTCGCGCGCCGCCACGATCACCTCGCGCGCCAGCTTGGTGAACATCTTGCCCCGCCTGTGGTCGGTAATCGCCTTGGCGTGCTTGATCTGCGACCATTTAGAATGTCCTGCCATATCCCTGTCTCCTTGCTGCCTACAATCCGATACAGAACTCTTCCGGCGCCGGATCATCGAACAGGTCCGGGTGGATTATCCGCGCCATTATCTCCAGGCCGTCCACCAGGCGCGGCCCGCTGCGGCTGAACAGCGCGCCGGAGTCCACCGCGTACACGCGGCCATTCCGAAACGCCGACATCTCGCGCCACTCATCCAGATTGGTCAGCGCGTCGAACTCGGCGCGCGCCTGCGCGACGTTCATGCCACAAGGCATCAGAATCAGCACGTCCGGGTCGGCGTCGGTCAGCGTCTTCATATCGAGGCGCGGAGACGGCGCGCCCGGTCTGACGAGCGCGTCTCTGCCGCCCGCTATCTCGACCATCTCCGGTATCCAGTGCCCGGCCGCTATGACGGGATCGAGCCACTCTACGCAGGCAACCGTCGGCGTATCCTCGGCCTTGGCCACCGCGCGACGCGCCCCGTCAATCCGGGCGCGCAGGTTGAATACGGCGTGGTGGGCGGATGAATCGCGCCCCGTATGCGCCCCGACGCGCAGGATGTCTTCGAGAACATCGTCAATCCCATGCGGGTCGAGAGACAGTACCTCCGGCGGCGAGTCGAGACGCTGAACCGCCCGCGTCACGTCCTCGAAGGATACAGCGCACACCTCGCAAAGCTGCTGCGTGATGACCAAATCGGGGCGCGCTTCGGTCAGGGTATCCTCGTCCACTTCGTAGATGTTCTCGCCGCGCATCATCATATCAGTGACGAGCTTGTCTATCTCGGCGCTGGTGAGGGTGTCGGGGTCGAAGCGGCTGCGGACGACCTTCGGCTTGCCGAGCGCGTCGGAAGGGAAATCGCACTCGTGGCTGACGCCGTAGAGCGAGTCGCCCAGACCAAGCATATAGACTATCTCGGTCGCGCTGGGAAGAAACGCGCATATCCGCATGGAGTTTTCTCCTGTATCCGTGATGGGGCTGATTAAGGTCATCTAGGCGCTCGTCACTGTACTAGTTTGAGCGCCGGAGCGTTCGGCTTGGCTATGCGACATAAGAGAGGCCAGGATTTTATGCAGTTTAGGACCGCCGAGTATGTCGCCGAGTTTCTGAATGAACTGCTCCTCATTTTCACAAGTTGTTGAACCGATGAATACCCTGCCAGTATCCGGGTGCGAGCGTTCTGGCACGACATCAAAGACTTCCATTGGATATACACCCGGAGGGTAGCGTATTTCCACTACTCCAAGACGGTAGTTGTACAAATACGGCGCTATCACTTCCAGCGTCGCTACTAAATCACCCCTGGACTGGGACCTTTGGACACTCGCGGAGAGCAGTCCGCCTGTGATCTCTTCCAGCTTGCTTGCCTGCTTCTGAAGAATCACCACAGGGCTGGGAGGGGCTGTCCCAACATCTATGCGTCCCCAGAGGTTTTGTGTTGTCATGTCTCATCCTCCAGAGGCAATTCTAGTCGGAAGAATATCGGCAAGTGGTCTGACGCCTTAATCGTATCAGGGCGTCCATTGTCTCTGAGCAAGGGGTCGTGTTCAATCTCCGTAATTACCGTCATTCTTTCCGGGTCGAAGTATTCAATCAGATCCGGACGTAGTACCACTTGATCAATTGTATGCCAAAAGTAGCTCAGTGTTCCCGCTTGCCTGTAGTAGTATGTTCCTGGCGGGCCTTTGGATACGTCTCCCATCAGACTCCACATTGGGTTATAGAAGAAGTTGCGACGCTCCCCCTGAACTATCCGGCTTTCTTCTCGCGCCGTCTTCCTGTCCATAACCGCATGGAAGGACTCCGAACCCGCCATGCCCCTTTCGAATGGGTTCATATTGAAGTCCCCGAATAGAACGGT
The DNA here is from genome assembly GCA_963668275.2 of Dehalococcoidia bacterium. GTDB lineage: Bacteria > Chloroflexota > Dehalococcoidia > Lucifugimonadales > UBA1123 > VXRN01. Next base: position 2,762,828 of record OY764155.1, on the reverse strand, counting down.
TCGTGAGTGTCTGAGTTCGCTTTCCACCCGCTCGATTCTTTCCCTGAACCTGACTGCCAAGTCTGACTGATCGCCTTCACTCATATGCGATTTGCTGGGTAGATGCACTATGCCCAGTATCAAATCAGTATATGACGGGTGAACCAGACGCCTGACACTCATATTATCGTAGTCGCCTAACAGACGTAACCAGTGTGGATCAAATCGAGTATACACTAAAAATCTTTCAGAGTAGTCAGGCGAGAAGAAGAAGTTGTCGCGACCGACGCGATTCAATTCCGCAAGCAGAGTCATTGGGTCAATTTCGCATTCCGCCAGAACCAATACATCTACCCCGCGCTCCCGCGATAGTCGGGCCACCAGCGGCGCGATGGGTTTGCGATTGATATTCCAGAACAGGAAATTAAGCATATCGTTGGCGTGGGCGGCTGACAGTCAAAGGCGGCCCAAGTCCCATGCCCACTAGCTTTGTCCGAGAGGGCATATAGGCTCGGACCGACTCCGACTTTTCAATTCTTGCTTCAGGCGGCTAGAGCGCGCCTTCTTTCTCGAAGGCTTCGGCCAGGCGGGCTATGCCTTCGTGTATCTCGGAGGGGGAGTTGAAGCCGTAGCAGAGGCGGGCGTAGTTCCTGCCGGATGTTCCGTCCGGGGCGAAGTTGACGCCGCCGTGGTAGCCCACGTCGTACTTGTCCAGCACGTCGTCGCGGATAGCGGTTATGTCGCTTTCGTCGGGCAGCTTGAGCCAGATGAACAGGCCGCCGTTGGGCTTGCTCCACTCGGCGCGGTCGCCGAAGTTCTCGCCGAGCGCGGCGAGCATGGCGTCGCGCTTGGCTCGCTGGACGTCGTTTATCTCCTCGATGTGGGCGTCGAGCTGGCCTGTTGAGTAGCGGTGGATGGCGTATGAGGCGAATGTGTTGACCGAGCCGCCGCTCTTGGCGACCAGGGCGCGGTCCAGCACGTCGGACTGCGCGGTGACGTAGCCGACTCTCATGCCGGGCGCGATTATCTTGGAGAACGAGGCGACGTACATGGTGCTGTCGGTCTCGTCGAGCGCGTGGAGCGAGGTGGGCGAGGGGTCGCCGTCGAGACGGAGGTCAACGTAGCAGTCGTCTTCGAGGATGGGCACGCCGTGCCTGTTGGCTATCTCGACCATCGCCTGGCGGCGTTCGAGCGTCATCGTCCAGCCCATCGGGTTATGGTAGGTGGGGATGGTGTAGATCAGCTTGGGCGTCCGGCCCTGGGATATGGCCCTGGTTATCGCGCCTTCGAGCGCGTCGGGCAGCATACCTTCGTCGTCGGTCTCGACGCCGCGAACGTCGGCGCCGAAGCGTCGGAGTTGTCCGAGAGTGCCGCTGTACACGAAGTCCTCGGTGAAGGCGACGTCGCCCGGGTCTATCAGCACCTCGAGCATCATGTGTATGGGCTGGCCGGAGCCGTCGCCCAGGATGATGTCGTCGGGCGAGACGTGGATGTCCCTGTCCCTGGCGAGCTTGTCGGCGACGAATTCGCGGAGGGGCCTGTATCCCTGCGGATGGGCATATATGGCGAGGTCTTCGCCCTCTTCCTTGAGCGCCTGCTGAAGACCCTCGACCAGGCCGTCGAAGGGTATGGACTTGGGATCGGGATAGGCGACGGCAAAGTCGTACTTGCCTCGTTTGACCATGCCCACGCGACCGCGCGCTTCGGGCGCGTGTCTGGAAAAAAGGCTGTCGAAGCTGAGCTTGTTCTCTTCCGGCATACGGGATTCTCCTTGGGTTTTAGTCTTTAGTGGTTAGTTTTTAGTTCTCAATGGCCTTGTGGGGGATGACTGTCGTTCACCCTCACCCTAGCCCTCTCCCTGAGGGAGAGGGGATTAGGGCACCCACAAGGGACGCCCCTACGGTGTGATCGGGTATTTCTTGTGGGATCAGGCGTTGTCGAAGAGGCCCTCGCGCTCGAATACGTCGGCTAGTATGGCTATGCCGTCGGCTATTTCGTCGGTGTCGTGGTAGCTGTAAGTCAGGCGCATATAGTTGTTGGGAGAGCGGTTGGCGCGATAGACGGCGCCGGGGTTGTACTTGACGCCGGCCTCGACCGCCTTCTCCAGAGCGCCCCATGTGTTCGCGCCCTCGGGCAACCTGCCCCAGAGCATCATGCCGCCGCGCGGGTCGCTCCACTCGCAGCTTGGCGGAAAGCGCTCGCCGAGCGCGGCGAGCATGGCGTCTCGCTTCGCGCCGAGAGACCGGGCAACGGCGGGGATGTATTCGTCGCCGCGCTGGCGGAGGTATTCGTATATCGCCATCGAGGTGAGGTGGCTGGGGGACGTTCCGAAGCGGAGCCTGCCAACGACGTCTTTCACCGGGTCGGGGGCGACGCCGAATCCGAGCCGCAGGCCGCATCCGAGCAGCTTGGTGTAGGCGGAGACGTGCATCACGCCGTCCTGGTCGTCCATGCCGTACATGGCCTGGGGCAGCGGGTCGCCGTCTATTCGGAAGTCGGCGTAGGACTCGTTTTCGAGGATGGGGATGCCGTATCGCTGGGATATTTCGACCATGCGCTTGCGGCGGTCGGCGCTGAGGGTGACGCCCATGGGGTTCTGATAGACGCTGATGGTGTAGATGAGCTTGGGCTTGACGCCCTCGGCGGCGAGGTCCTTGATGGTCTGTTCGAGCGCGTCGGTATCCATGCCGTCTTCGTCGGTGGGCAGGTGGATGACGTTGGTGCGCTTGCCGAGAAGCATACCCAGCGTGCCGGAGTAGCAGAACCGCTCTACCAGAACGGTGTCGCCCTCGTCAACGAAGGCGTCGAGCATCGTGCCGACTGCGCCGCCCGCGCCGGAGGTGAGGAAGATGTTGTCCACAGGGACGTCCATGCCCCTGTTGTCGCGGAGGGCGGCGGCGATATACTCGCGCAGTCCCTCGTGGCCCTGGGGCGGCGGGTACTTGGCGAGTTCCACGCCCTCGCGGGGCATGATGTCGGCCAGGGCGTCAACGAAGCCCTGAACGGGCATGGTGTCGCGGTCGGTGTAGGTTACGGAGAATACGTACTTAGTGTCCTCGGCCTGTCCGGGCGGGCTTTCGACCTGTGCGGGAAGGTTCTTGGTGAACAGATCTGAATAGTCCATGCGGTCTCCTCTGCGTGGCTGGGGCGGATGGTCGAAATACGAACCAAGCGATTGTAAGCCAAGCGCAAAGGGGTGTCAAAGAAACGATTCAGTTGTCGGTTTTTGGTGGTCAGGGGTCTTCGTATTCTTCTTCGAGTTCTCGCATGAACCGGAAGTGGTAGTTTACTTCGTCGCAGCGCTCGCAGTAGCGGCATAGGCAGTAGTAGAAGTAGTCGTCGTCGAGGTCGTAGTAGTCGGAGGGGTCGTAGGGGTATAGCCTGGATTCGTCCATCCGCTCGGTCAGAGACTTGGTGATGAGTTGGTCGGGGACGGCGATGGGCCGGTAGCCGGGATCGCGTTCGGCCATGAAGTCGTCGAATTCGACTATGAGGTCCTGGGCCTTGTTCTCGGCTTCCTGGAGGTGGTAGCTGTATGCGGCCCGGCGGATGATGGATTCGTAGATGGATTCGGATTCTCTGGCGTGTTGGGCGGCGTAGTCGCGGTAGGGGGCTGAGCCGTCTTCTATGTGTAGTTCGCGCAGGAAGTCTCGGAAGGAGATGTGGTTTTTGTCTGAATCAGGATTTACTGGATTTGTGGGATGTACGGGATTGGGCTGGTTGGCGTTCGTCTCTTTGTCAGAATCAGGATTTACTGGATTTTTGGGATTTACAGGATTGGGCTGGTTGGCGTTCGTCTCTTTGTCAGAATCAGGATTTACTGGATTTTTGGGATTTACAGGATTGGTTGGCTGTGAGTCGGAGTTGGTATTGTCAGAATCAGGATTTGTGGGATGTACAGGATTGGATGGTTCGGGGTTGGAGTTGGATTCGGAGGGTGTGGCCGGTTCGGGCTGTGGGTTATGGGCGCCTACGAGGGACGTCCCTACGGGTTCAGCAGCGGATTCTGAGCGTGTGGGGGTGGGCGAAGTGGGTTCTTCTTCGTAGTCGAATTCTATCTGGCGGACCAGTTCTTTGGCTGCGGCCATTCGCAGGTGGGGCTTGAACTCGGGGTGGTAGCCTTTCATTATCTCTATGAAGTGGAGCATGATGTCCGCGCCGTCGTTGGTCTTTTTTCTGACGAGGCGGTAGAGGTCTCTGGTGGCCCTGGTCGTCTCGGGCCTGGGGATGTCGTCTTCTTCGGAGTGGATACGCCTGAAGGGTGTCTGGACGTAGGTGCGTCCGAGGTAGTACTCGCCTTCTTCGAATCCCAGTTTGGCCAGGATGCGGGCGGCGGCTATCTTGTGGTTTCGGGCGAAGTCCTGGGGCCTGATTCCGAAGGTTTGCGGGCCGTCTTCTATGTGTAGGATGACGTTTTTGAGGAAGCGCACGATGTCTCGTCCGTCGTTGGTTTCTTCGAGGACGATTTTTCTGAGATGCAGGTTGGGTTTTCTTTTAATTCTCAATTTTCAGTTATGAATTATGAATTGGCGTAGCGCACAGTAGTTCTGCGCTTGGGGATAGTGTACGGATGTTCGGGCATGGTTGTCAAGGGGGATTTTGTCGGGTATCATTCTAACGCGCTGATACTATATCCAGCCCTCTCTGAGCCATACCATCGCCAGCGATCCCGCCAACGCATCCACGCTCTTTGAGTAGCCCTTGGTCCTGCGTACCAAACGGTTCAACTTGCCCCTCAGAACCGAGTGCAGTCCCTCGTTGCGGTTCACCTCGCTCCACTTGCCAGCCGTGTGGCGATCCGGCGGCAGCCACCGGTACACCTCATACTCATCGCTTCTGTACCTGTCAGCGTCCGGCAGACGACGGTACAACCTCATGAACGTATCGCGACCGCGCGCTCCCACCTCAAAGTCCATCCAGCGACTTCCGTCTCTCTCCTCCATCACAGCTGTCCATATCCACACGGATTGGCGCCTCTCTCCCTTCCTCACTCCCACATACGTCCACATCTCATCGAACGAGATGGTTCTGACCTTGCGCCGAGGCGCGTCGAACCCGCGTATCCTCCTCACAGACAGCGGAACGTCGGGAGTGGACGGAGAGCGCGACTGACGCCTGGCGCTCATCTCACGCTTCGCCCACAACGCTTTTTTTGACCCAGGTATGCACTGCCGTGAGACTGGCTCCCATCGCCCTTGCCACCGCCGACATACTCGCGCCCTCTGAGTACATATCCACCGCGCGTCGCTTGAACTCCTCAGAGTAGTAGTGTCGGTTGCCGGAAGGAGTGTGTCTGCGCTGACAGTCTCCACAGCGATACGTCTGCTTGCCCCGTGAATGTCCGTCCTTGCGCATCCAATTGGAGCCGCAGCGCGGACAGCGTATGTCGTGGCGGTATGTGCGTGAACCAGCCATCTAATCACCCCCGTCAGTGAACTCGGATCACCTCTTTCTATATCACCATCAGCGCGTTAGAACAATACCTTTTGTCGGAATCGGGATTTGGGGGATGTATGGGGATGTTCAGGATGGGTTGACTGTCGAGGGGGGAGTCTGTTGGAAGAGTGGTAATTTGTGACGGGGATGATCTTCTTAGAGGGTGTCTGAGAAGTGTTAAAATCATCTCATTATGAAGCGTAAATCGTATCCTACAGACCTGACAGACACCGAATGGGATATCCTCGAGCCACTGATTCCTAAAGCCGGAGCGGGCGGACGACCGCGCTCAGTGGATATGCGCGAGATCATCAACGCCATCTTCTACGTTCTCAGAGGAGCGATACCGTGGCGGATGCTTCCCCATGACCTTCCTCGGTGCAAGACAGTCTATCACTATTTCAGAGTATGGCGAATAGAAGGTGTGTGGGAGGACATGAACGAAGCGTTGCGCGAGCGAGTCAGGCTGACACAGGGACGTTGTTCCACACCGAGCGCGGGCGCGATAGACTCGCAGTCTGCCAAGACGAGCGAAGGGGGGCTTACGCAGCTACGACGGCGGCAAGAAGGTAAACGGCGGGAAGCGTCATATACTCGTGGATACTGAAGGGCTATTGCTCAAGGTGAAGGCGCATGAGGCTGGAATGAGCGACAGCGCGGGCGCCAAGATGGTTGTGGAGTGTCTGAGCGGCCGGTTTCCGAGGATGAGGAAAGTGTGGGCGGACTACGCCGCGGACTTAAGGAGTGGATGAGAACCACACTGAGTTGGGACTTGGAGGTGGTCAGACATAGTTGGTCCGGCAGGGTATGGGCGGTAGGAGAGCGGGAGCTTCCGAGTCGTCCGAAGGGATTTGCGGTGTTGCCGCGGCGCTGGGTTGTCGAGCGCGCATTCGCATGGCTGGTACGTAATCGCAGATTGTCTGAGGACTATGAATACCTGCCTGAGACTGAAGAGTCGCAGACTCGCGCATCCTACCTGAAATGACTTCTCAGACTCCCTCTTAGCCAATTCGGAGTAACGTCGTCTTGTTGTAACTAGCTAGGCTTGAGTGGATTCCCGCGAAAGCGGGAATGACGGTAAGTGTTATCGAGTATTATCATTTGCCCAAGCCTCAGTGGAAGCTGTCAGTGGTGGCAGCCGCGGGCTAGGATGGGCCAGACGGATTCAACCGCGCCGTCGCGGACGGCTATGAAGCGGTCCCAGCGGTTGACTAGGATGTCCTGCTGGGCGCTGAGGAGGAGGAATTGGTCGCCTATGTCGAGGGGCATGGTGTCGTCGGATTTGAGGATGATGTGGTCGGGGGCTAGGGAGTCAACCTGTATGTCGTCGTGGCCCTCGACGGAGGGGAGGACGCCGTTGGGGGCGGCGAGGGCGCGGTAGCCGACGTCGCCTATGGCGATGTTGTCGGAGGGGCGGCTTATGACCGTGGAGAGTATCTTGGCGGCGAAGCGGAAGTCTTCCATGTAGGCGCTGGTGGTGTTCATCAGGGCGTAGGTGCCGCCCTGCACTTCGGTGACCTCGGGCATTTCGGGGGCTACGTCTATGGTGAAGGTTTCGCCGGTGGAGACTATCTCGACGGGGATGCCGGCGTCCTCGATGGCGTTGGCTACGTCCACGCACATCTGCATCCAGTGGCGGCCTTCGGAGAAGCGGGTGTCGCGGTCGGGGTCTCCGCTTATGGATTGGTGGCTCATGACGCCTTTGAAGGTGACGCCGGGCAGTTCGGTGGCGAGGCGGGCGAGGCCGATGCCCTGCTCGGTCCGGCGGATTCCGGCGCGGTCCATGGATGTGTTGACCTCGATGAGGACGCCAACGTCGGCGTCGGCGCGGTCGGATATGGAGGATATGAGGCGGAGGTTGCGCTCGTCGTCTATGGCGACCTTGGTGTCGGCGGCGCGGGAGAGGGAGCAGACGCGGGCTATCTTGTCGGGGGTGACGACCTGGCTGGTGATGAGGATGTCCTTGATGCCGCCCTCGACCATGACCTCGGCCTCGGCGACCTTGGCGGCGCAGACTCCGCCGACGGTGCCTCCGGCCTCTATCTGCTTGTGCAGGATGGCGGGGGTCTTGATGTTCTTGGCATGTTCGCGCATCTTGCAGACGGTGTCGGAGTAGAGCGCGGCGATGTGGCCGAAGTTGCTCTCGAGGGCGTCGAGGTCAACGAGCAGGGCGGGGGTGTCGAGGTCGGATAGGGGCGTTCCGATGGCGGGGGGTTGAGCGGTCATGTTGGTTGCCTCTCTGTCTGAATCAGGATTTGCAGGATATGGGGATTTACAGGATGAATGGATACCCGCTTTTACGGGTATGACAAGAACTGATTAGTCGTAGCGGCCGCGGGCGGCTACTTCCCATACGGCTTCGAGTTTGCCGTTTCGGACGGCGTGGATGTAGTCGTAAACGTTGACGGTGTTGGCGATGTTGTGGGGGATTAGCCAGACCTTGCTGCCGAGGTCAATGTCCCAGCTTGCGCCGTCTTCGAGAATCATGCCGCCGTGTTCGGCGCTCATGCGGCTGACGGATGCGCCGGGGATGCCGTCCACGATGGGCAGGCCGGTGTCTATGCTGGTGGCCTTCTGTCCGGCGTCGAGCCATACGAGGCCCTCGTCCTGGTGGGTCATCACTGTGGTGAGGAGCCTCGCGGCGGGGCGAAGGTCGGGCCTGGCGGACCGGCTGGCGGCGTCCATGAGTGCGTAGGAGCCGGAGATTATCTCGGTTATTCCGGACGCGGGATCGGGGATGTCATTGTTTTCGGAGAGCATGAGGGCGACTGTCGGGGTCTGGATGGAGTCGCGGGAGCAGTTGGAGGCCGCTTCCGTCAGCGGCCCGGCGTTGGAGGATGTTAGCCCGGCGAACCGGAGGCCGGGGGTATCCTTAATGAGGGCGGCAAGGGCCGCGGCGTCTTCCGGGGTTGCGCCGATGAACTCGGTGGCGTCTCGGATGACGACCAGGACGGCTATTTCGGAGCCGGCGGACGTGGCCACCGCGCCGAGGTCGGCGACGTTGCGGGGGTTGTCGGCTCCGATTTTCAGGTCGGTTCTTCTGGCGAGGGCGGCGAGCCTGGCAATTTTGGGCCCGGCGACCGCGAGGTTGGTTACGAGGATGTCGTGGAAGCCGCGCTGGGCGAATGTCTCAGCCTGGCCCAGGGTGGAGACGGCGATTCCGCCCGCTGTTCCCGGGGCGCGGAGCTGCATATGGGCTATCGCGGGGGACAGGTGGGACTGGAGGTGGGGGCGGAGCTTGGGGCCGGCGTCCTGGAAGCGCGCGTGGTAGTTGGCGATGTTGGATTCGAGTATGTCCAGGTCAACTACGAGCGCAGGGGTGTCTAGTTCTTCTGCGGGCGTTCCTATTGGCTTCAGAATCGGGCGTTCCATATTCAGTCCTTAGTTGGTAGTTATTAGTTGTTAGTCGTTAGTCGTTAGTTCTTGGCGCGGTTGCGTTTAGCGGGGGTGAGTCGGAGATTGTCCGTATAATCGAAACGTCCCGCTAAGGGGCGGATGTAACTATCAAATGACCCCTGAACTGTCATAACATAAGAGGCGGTAATTTACCAGTCCGACAGCAGGGTGCCTAGTCGAACGGGTGAAAAAAATGGTTCATGGTGAATCGAGTTCGGAGCAAACGTTGTTGGACCTAGAGGAATTCGGGCTTGGCGAGATGACTCTGCTGGAGGGCGAACGGGTTTCGGCCAGGTTGAATGCCAATGATCAGGGTGGGAGGCGGTCTTCCAGCGCCCCCGGCGTCCTGTTGCTCACCACCAACAGAGTTATACACATCACAGGCGAAGAGGACAGCCGCCAAACCACTATGATCTCGATTCAGGATGTGGAGTCCGTGTCGGTCAGGCTGATCTTCCCGGAAGGGATCGGGCCGTATGTCTGGGCGGCGCTGTCGGTGGTCATGGCTCTTATCCTTTACTCATATATTGAGCACAGCCTAGCCCGGATTGCCGTCCCGCTGATCGTCCTGACGATGGGGGCTTACCTGGTCGTGGATCGCCTTACGGCTCGCGGTCGTCCTACGGCTATCATCAAAGCGCGGGACGCGGAGATACACTGGCCGTTCGATCATGAGAAGGAATCGAAACAGGTGTATGAGTTCATCAACTCGCTCTACGGGGCCAAGAGAAGTTCCCAGTACAACATGGATGAGTGGCTGTCGCTTCATTAGCCCAGCCTGAGGCTGGGTATGACGTCGAGGTCCCATTGGAACGCGCTGTCTCTGTCGAGGGAGAAGAAGGCGGCGGCTCCAATCATCGCGCCGTTGTCGGTGCATAGGCCGGGACGGGGGACGATTACCTCGACGGGGGAGACTTCGGTCATCTTCCGGCGAAGGTGGGAGTTGGCGGCTACTCCTCCTCCGAGGATGATGCCGTTGACGCGATGTTTCTTCACGGCGTCCATGGTTCGGCGCACCATGGCGTCAACTATGGCCTCCTGGAAGGCGTTGGCGACCTCGGAGACTTCGGCGGGGTCCAGTTCGCCTTCTTCGGGGGGCGGGTACATTCCCTTGAGTTCGGCGCGGCGGAGGACTGCGGTCTTGAGTCCGCTGAAGCTGAAGTCGAGCGAGTTTCTTATCCTGGGGCGCGGCAGGTCGGGTTCGAGTCCGACGGCGCTTTCGGCGACACGCTGGATTTCGGGGCCGCCCGGGAAGCCGAGTCCGAGGACGCGCGCGGCCTTGTCGAAGGCTTCTCCGGCGGCGTCGTCGCGGGTTCTGCCGATGAGTTTGTAAACGCCGTGTCCCTCCATGAGGATGAGGTCGGTGTGTCCGCCGGAGGTGATGAGGCACATGAGGGGGAAGCCCGGGCGGATTTCGGGGTCAACGCCGTCCTCTAGCCAGGCGGCGTAAACGTGGCCTTCGAGGTGGTTTATGCCTATGAAGGGGAGGTTGTGGGAGAGGGCGAGGCCCTTGGCGGTGTTGACGCCGACGAGCAATGCGCCCGCTAGTCCGGGGCCGTGGGTGACGGCGACGCCGTCTAGTTCGGGGAGTTCCATGCCGGCCCGCTCCAGCGCGCTATCTACCACGGGGATCAGGGTCCTCATGTGTTCGCGGGAGGCGATTTCGGGGACTATGCCGCCGTAGCGGGCGTGCATCTCGACCTGTGTGGCGACGACGTTGGAGATGATGTGGCGGCCGTCTTGGATGACGGCGGCGGCGGTTTCGTCGCAGGATGTTTCTATTCCGAGGATTTTCATTTGCTCTTCCCGTATCCCATCAGCGATAGGCTGCCTGATGTCTTATTTGTATAGTCCAGATTCCTGATCGAAGCGGCGTCTCGGCATTGGGCCAGCTATTCCAGGCCATTACGCTATTAGCGACAAACTCCGCCTTCACTTCTCCAGGCAGGTACTCATAGAGACGGAAGAGCAGGACGCCATACGGGGCCGGGACACGGTCTCTGTGTATGAGTTCTCCGAAATCCGTATCGTAGGTTATCAGCGTTCGCTCCTCGCTTGTCGCTAATTCCAGAAGGTTGATGTCCACCTCGCTGGGATAGACCTCTTTGACTGACAATACGTCGTATCCATGAGCGCGCAGACGCGAGACCGACCTTCCGGCTATATTTTCGTCGGCGAGTATTCTCATTGTTCCCTGGGCTTGGGTTTATATGTGCCATCCATGATGGCGTCAATGTCCGCCCAGGTGACGTAGGACAGTTTGGCGCCGGTCGCCTTGTACTGGACGCAGGCTTCTATGTCCTCTGGGGTGATGTGAGGGTAATCCAAGATTATCTCGGCTTCGGTGTGTCCGCCTTTGAGCAGGTCAGTTATGAGTTCGACGGAGATTCTGGTGCCTTTGACGGTGGGCTTGCCTGCCAGAATCTTGGGATTCTTTACGATCCTGTCTTTCCAGATCGGTACTTCGGGCTGTTCATGCGTGGTAGTCATAGAGGACTCTCCTGCTAGTACCAATTGCGCGTCTCTATATGCCCCGCTCTCCCGGGGTTAGGGGGAGGTAGGGGTGGCGGTCGGCTATTTCTTGGTTGAAGGTCAGGCCGAGGCCGGGGCCGGTGGGCAGCTCGACGCAGCCGTCTTTCTGGCGGGGGAGGCCGTCGAATACCTCGAAGTAGTGGGGTTCGTAGAATTCGGCGTGGTATTCCTGTATGAGGAAGTTGGGCGTGGCAGCGTCGAGGTGGAAGCTGGCGACGGTTCCGACGGCGGCGTTGGTGTTGTGCGGGGCCATGAGGACGTGGCGCGGTTCGGCGATGGCGGCTATCTTCTTGAGTTCGGTGATGCCGCCGGCGTTGCACATATCGGGCTGGAGGATGTCGACGGCGTCGGCCTTGACGAGTTCGTAGAAGGGGAACTTGAGGTAGAGACGCTCGCCGGTGGCTATGGGGATGTTTACGTGGTCGCGCACCTGGCGCATCTCGCCGACGTTTTCCTGGGAGACGGGTTCCTCGAACCAGAAGGGGCGGTACTTCTCAAGGCGCTGGCCGAGGTGGATGGCGGTGTGGACGTTGAACTTGGCGTGAACTTCGACGAGGATTTCGATGTTGGGGCCTACGGCTTCGCGGACGGCGGCCACCCTGTCTTCGGCGAGCTGGGCCTCTTCGGGGGAGATGGTGTAGTAGTTACGCTGGCCGAAGGGGTCGAACTTCATGGCAGTGTAGCCCATCTCCACTACTCGGAGGGCTTCTTCGGCGTTTTGCTCGGGTGAGCCGGGGTTGGTGTACCAGCCGTTGGCATAGACCCTGATTCTGTCTCGGATGGGGCCGCCGAGCAGTTGGTAAACGGGGACGCCGAGCGCCTTTCCCTTGAGGTCCCAGAGGGCGATGTCTATGCCGGAGAGGGCGGTGGAGAAGAGGCGCCCGCCGCGGTCGGCGTTGTCCTGGTGCATACGCATCCAGTGGAGTTCGTGGGCCATGGGGTCTTTGCCGACGAGGTAATGGTCGGTCCAGGCTTCCAGGAGGTTCGCTACCAGGGGGTCGTAGGAGAGCATGGAGGCTTCGCCGATGCCTTCTACGCCCTCGTCGGTCTGGAGGCGGAGGATTAGCCAGTTTCGCTTGGCGTTTCTGTGCCGGGATGAGAATATGTTGGTTTTGATTCCGGTTATCTTCATTGGGCCGTCCAATCTGTGGGGTATTCGGAGTTTATAAAGAGAGGGGGAGTTTTCGCAATCTTCTCAGCTATCCGGCCGGGGGCTTTCGGTCGTCCGATTTGATTCGGGAGATAAGGGCGACCACAGGGGCCGCCTCTACGAAGGTCGCGCTCGCCGCCGGGATAGGCAATCGGAATTCCCCGGGCTATCCGGTCTGTGTCCAGGCCCGGAGCGTCGCTGCGATATACTGTACTTTATGTCGTACAGGTGGGGTTTCAAGTGAGTTTCCAAGTGGGACAGGATACAGGTCACGTGGAAAGTGACCTGTAATCACCTGTTGTTAGCTACGGACCGAAAAATTTTTGGTCGGGCGAGTGGTTGTTGATAAATTCCCGCTTATGTTATGTATGGTAGAAATCATCTCAAAACCTTCCGCCAGGGCCGGGGCCGGGCAGGGGCAATCCCTTGTGGTTGCCCCTGCGCGGAGGGCCTGTATGCGACCGACGCCAGTCCGCGGGACGCTTCCACAGGACTGCCCCTACGCGGGGGGCTACATCAAGCGCATCCGTTCTGTAATTGTAGCATACGAATGGTCGTTGGAACAACGGGGGACGGGAATTTGTGATATTTTGCACGAAAATGACCTTATTCGTTTGACACATAATAATCTGTTTGGTAGCATCCCTTTCGCTTGGCAGTCATATTAGTGTCAAGCGAACCGATCTATGGAATGAACTTGCGAGGCGTTCCGAAAGGGGGCGCGGAGCGGGTTCACTTGTAGCGGGGGGACGAGGATACGCTCTCTACCCGTCGTACGGACAGCAAGGGAAAATGTATAGGAGGTAAGTGTATGTCAAGCAAATTGAAGAAGGTGGGGATACTGATACCGATCTTCGCCGTGTTCGCGCTAGCGCTCGCGATTGCGTGTCAGAGCGACCCGCAGATAGTCGAAGTGGAAAAAATCGTAGAAGTGGAGAAGATTAAAGAGGTCCAGGTACCCGGCGAGACCGTCGTGGTCGAGAAGGAAGTGGTGAAGGAAGTCCAGGTTCCGGGCGAGACCGTCGTGGTCACGGAAGAGGTCGTTAAGACCGTCGAGGTGCCGGGCGAGACCGTGGTGGTCGAGAAGGAAGTGGTGAAAGAGGTCGAGGTCGAGAAGGTAGTCGAGGTCGAGAAGGTAGTCGAGGTCGCGAAGGAAGTGGTGCTCGTGCACACTCCGACCCCTATTGTGGAAATCGTGGCCGCTATCGAGGCCCCTGATGCCATGGGCGACGCCAAAGTGATCAACATCGCCATCACGGACGTAGCCCCTGGAGTCGGGCTTGGGTCCGCTCAGCTGACCGACGCGATGCACTACTGGGGCGTTGGCGAGGTAACGATGAAGTACGTTCCGCCCGGAGTGATCGCGCCCATGCTGGCGACCTCCTGGGAACTCGATTTCGTGGAAGGTCAAATCGTGCCAGTCGGGGCCACGCTTAAGGTTAGGGACGACGTGATATTCCACGGCGCGGGACTTGGCGACCGCAGCAACGGCGGCGAAAGCTGGGGGCCGATGACCGCGCATGACATCGCGTTCACCCTCAACGACGCCAACCCCGTCCTCAATCCTAAGAGCATTCACTGGCAGGCGGGCGAATACGCTTCGATGTTCGGTGACAACCCGGTGGTGGCGGTAGACAATACTACCCTCAAATTGACGTTTATTACGAACGAAGAAGGCAAGACCCAATATAACCCGACTTGGAATGCGAGAGATCTGAACGACGCGGCGCAGGCATTCAGCGTGCAGAGCCTGAATCGTTACGAGACCGTCGGCGAGACGGAAATGAAGGACACGCCCTTCATCGGCACCGGCCCGCTGCAGGTCAGGGAATGGATCCAGGACGACACCGCCATCCTGGACGCGGTCCCTTACAAGCACTGGAGAGTGGACGCCGAGGGCGTTGACACCCAGATCGAGACGATAATATTCAAGGAAGTTGGCGAGCAGAACACGCAGATCGCGCTGATGGAGACCGGTGAAATTGACGCCGCTCCCATCCTGCTCAAGAGCCTGCCTCGTATGGTGGAAGGCGGTTTCAAGACCGCCGACAGCGGACTGGCGGGACACGCTTCGGTCGTGTTCTCCGGCAACCTGTGGGAGACAAACCACGTCACCACAAATGCTCCCCTCGATACCGCTGCAGTTTACATGAGAGACCTACCCTGGATCAGCAATCCCGATTCCGGCGACAGTGGCGCGTGCCCTGCAGGATGCTCGGACTTCGAAGAGGGCGTGCTGGTTCGCAACGCGCTGGCAAGGGCCGTCAACAGGGCCGAGATCAACGAGTTCGTACTGAACAACCTGGGATTCGAGGCGCACCTGAACCAGTTCAGCACGATAAATCCGAACTGGGAGAGCAAGTGGGAGTACGAATACGACCCGATGAAGGCCCAGGAACTGCTGGCCGAGGCGGGCTATCCGAACGGCTTCGAAATTCCTCTGTACGCGCCGAACCCCGGCGGGTACCAGGAGATCGCGGACGCGATAGCCGGTTACTGGGAAGACATTGGCGTAAGGACAGCAGTGCAGAAGTACGCCTACTCGGTGTATCGCCCCACGATCGTGGCGCGCGCGACTACGATGCCGTGGGTAACCGCCTGTGACGACGGCAAGAGCACCTGGCCTTGGAACTGGCCCAAGTCGTCCGACCACACGTCGCTGACGCGCGGCGGCTTCGGCTGCGGCCTTGAGATCAAGGTGGCGGCGGACACCTGGGTGGCTGTCGCAGAAGAGCCGGACCCGGCGAAGCAGATCGAGATGAACAACGCGCTCGCGGACTACCTGTATGAGCACGCGGTCAGCTTCGGCGTGGTTGGCGTTCCCGGTCCGATCACGTACAACCCGAACAAGATAGCCTCCTGGCCGATGGACCCGGCGTTGTTCTCCACCTGGAACAACCCCGAGGACATAGTGCCGGCGAATTAGGCAATAGTCATCAAGGGGCGGCGGCGCGAGTCGCCGCCCTGTTGTCACCCCGAAAACGCAGCTAACAAGGAATAATGATAGACTTGTCCGTGAGAAGGCGAAGGCCGCATGGAGGAGCGTGAGCCGGGGCGCGAAACGCTGTTCGGCGTAAGCGGCCCCGAATGGCCGGCGACATTCTGGCTGTTTGTGGCTCAGATGACAGTCGAGGGCGCGCGGGTGGTCATAGGAAGCCGGGAACGACTGTCATCGAATCCACTGGAATGGATGGCGCATCTCCGTTCCGAGTTATCGGACGATGTTCTGGTATCCGCGGCGATAGCGATAATGGTAGTGGAGATTTGGAGGGTCGCTATGGTAACGGCGGCGTGGTTGCAGAGGCAGATAGACAAGCGGGAGAACAGGTTGAGGGATGAAGCCGAAGCCCGAGGGGAAGCCCGAGGAGAAGCCACGGGAGAAGCGCGGATTCTGGCGCTGCTGAATGAGGAGACTCGAAAGGAAGTCGAAGGTAAGTTGCGGCGGCGCGATTCGGGAAGCGACTAGTCCCGGAGCGTATTATTTCAAGATTTTTTTACCCTCTCTGCAAGGAGGGGCGCTGATGACAACGGAAGAACGTCTCACAGCGGCTGAGGAAACACAGGCCAAGATAGTTGAGATACAGGACCGTACGTTGGTCATACTTGAGCGGGTGGTAGAGTTGATTGAAGAGACCAGGCGTGAAAGTCAGCAGACAAGGCGCATTTGGGTGGCCTTCGCCAGGCATCACGGCTGGCCTGAAGACTTAGATAATTTCGACAACGGCCAGTAGCATAACTGTTAGAGAAAAGAAAGTTAGGGTATGTCTTCCTTCCTGATTCGCAGACTCGCCTTTGTTTTGGTATCGCTATTTGGAGCGACAGCAGTAGTGTTCGCGCTTTCCAGGATGGCGGGCGACCCTATCCTGCTCTATGCTAAGCCCCATGCCTACGGCGATACGGAAGAGTATCTCCAACAGCTTCGGGAGCATATGGGACTGGATAGACCACTTGTGGTGCAGTACGCAAAGTGGGTCTGGCAGTTGATGCAGGGCGATCTTGGCCTTACACTTCTGGCGCGACGCCCGGTGATTGACGTTATCGGGGAAAAGATATGGAACACATTCCAGTTGGCGTTCACGGGGTGGCTCTTCGCCACCGTATTGGGGGTGCCGCTCGGGGTGCTGTCCGCGGTAAAACGCGGCACATTCTGGGACTACATCGGAAGGGGGTTCGCGCTGTTCGGACAAGCGCTGCCGGCCTTCTGGGTCGGCGTGATGCTGGTGTTGATATTCGCGGTTACCTGGAACTTACTCCCGGCGGCGTTCAAGGCTCCAACAGATGATCAGTATGGATTCCATCCTGAGTACTTCATATTACCGACAATCACCATCGGCTGGGGCGCGGCGGCGGGTTATCTGCGAATCACGCGCTCGGCGATGCTGGAAGTGATGGACTCTGAGTTCGTGAAGTTGGCGCGGGCGAAGGGCGCCAGCACAAGTTCGGTGATCTGGAAGCACGCATTCAAGAACGCTCTGATCCCGCCCCTGACGGTATCGGCGCTGCTGCTGGCCGGCTTGATGAACGGCGCGGTGGTGGCGGAGGTGGTGTTCGCGTGGCCCGGTCTGGGCAGGATAGCGCTGGTGGAGGCGGTGAACAACAACGACTACCCGCTGCTGACGGGGGCTATCTTCATCTTCGTTATCATCTACCTAGTGATGAACTTCGTGGCGGATATGCTGTACGCATGGGCTGATCCGCGGATACGGTATTCGTAATAAGGTTTCACCCCCATCCTAGCCTTCCCCCGTCAAGGGGGAAGGGACTTAGAAGGCAAGAGCAGAAGGTTTCACCCCCATCCTAGCCTTCCCCCGTCAAGGGGGAAGGGACTTAGAAGGCAAGAGCAGAAGGTTTCACCCTCATCCCAGCCTTCCCCCGTCAAGGGAGAGGGGATTTTAGAGACAAGGCAAGATCAGAGAGTAGAATCAAGAGGCCAGCGGCAATGGCAATGAACGAAGGCATAGCATTCGAGGCCCAGCTTGAGCGGCGACAGCGCAATACTTTCCTGCGTGTGTGGGGAATATTCCGCAGATGGCCGGTTATTCCAATGGTCGTTCTCACCATCATGGCGGTCTTCGCCGTCTTCGCGCCCTGGATCTCTCCGAATGACCCAATTGACCAGTCGCTCAGGCACCAGTATGTTCCTCCGTTCTGGAATATGGAGGAAAGAGCGGCTTGGCAGCCCAGCAGGACAAGGCCGCCCGAGGAGATTGGGCTCACCCAGTACATTCTTGGGACCGACAACCTGGGCAGGGACATACTCAGCCGCATCATATATGGCGCGCGCATATCCCTTATGGTGGCCGTCGTTTCGCTGTCGAGCGGCATTCTGGTCGGCTCGACGCTGGGGCTGATAGGCGGGTGGTACGGCGGGATAGTTGACGAGATCGTGGCGCGCATGGTGGACATCTGGTACGCGCTGCCGTTCCTGCTGGTGGCGCTGGTGGTGGTAATTGTGCTTGGGCAGACGCTGGTGGTGATGATGTTCGTACTGGCGCTTACGGCGTGGAGTCCGTTCGTTCGCAATGTTCGGGCGGAGGTGCTGTCGCTGAAGGAGAGGGACTACGTGGCGCTGGCCAGGGTCGCGGGAGCGTCTCCGTTCTATATCATGTACAAGCACATCCTGCCGGGCGTGATAAATACTATCGTGGTCATCGCGACTCTGAACGTGGGCGGGCTGATCCTGGCGGAGGCGACGCTTACGTTCCTCGGGGCGGGTCTGCCGTCGAACATACCGGCATGGGGCCTGATGGTTGGCGAGGGCCAGCTCGAATTGCGGATAGCCTGGTGGGTTTCCTTCTGGCCGGGCCTGGCGATATTCCTGACAGTGATGTCCCTGAATTTCACCGGAGACTGGTTGCGCGACCGCCTGGACCCGCGACTGCGGCAGGTGTAAGTCCCCGGCTAAAAGGGGCAACCACAAGGGTTTGCCCCTACTGAGCCATAGGAGCGGGCGTTTCAGCCGCCGAGCGCTGGTAATGATGAGAAACGTCGACACGGGCCTAGGAGTAGTCGGTTGCCGTCCGTTGGACTAGCGTGGTTCCTGTTCAGAAGTTGCACTGGCATATTCTTCTCGTGCTTGCTGGGTTTCGTGAGCTGGGTGTTCGCGCGATTCATCATGCACTCGTTCTTCCTGGTGACCCCTCTGTTTAATGAGGTGATGAATCTCTGCTCGATTGGCATAGCTGCGGGGGTGGGGGCGTCGGCGGGTTCGTGGATGCTGGAACTGAGCAGGCCGCAGTTGGCTGTGAGGATAGTCCTGGGAATACTGGCCGGGGTGTTAGGGGCGTGGCTCGGTTTTCAGTACGGCAAGGGCACGTACATCATGATAGGTATGCCGGGCATACCGGACCTGCGCGGGCTGGTGTGGGGCGCGCTGATAGGGGCGAACGCGGTTCCGATACTTTTCGATTTGGTGAACGCGGTTCGGGGACGGCGGTTTCAGAGTGGTGGGTAATCACCCCCATCCTAACCTTCCCCCATCGAGGGGGAAGGGATTTTTTGCCCAGACCTGTTAGACGAGGGGATTTTGTCAGCGTGGCGGGGGGTGGTCTTCCCAGAGGCGCTTGGCGAAGTCCATGCGCTCGGAGACGTGGGCGCTGAGACGCTCTGATCCATGCTCGGACATACGGTGCGCGAGTCTCTGGAACTCCTTGGAGTCGCGGGCGGGGATGTGCAGGTCCTTGGCGTTGCCGCGCACGATTCTCAGGCCGTCTATCAGCTTGCGGAGCATGGCGTAGGATTCGCTGATGGCGCGGGCGAGCGCGTCGTCGAGGTGTCGTTTTTGGCGCAGGGCTTCGACGGCTTCCAGGGTGTTGGTGAGCCTCAGGTCGGGGTCTTCCCTACCCTTCGCTATCTGCCAGGCCTGGACGTAGTACTCTATGTCAACGACGCCGCCCGGGCTGAGCTTGGCGTTGACTGAGCCGCGCTTGACGAGCTCGCCGGCCTGCCTGCGGCGCATATGCAGGATGTCACCGAGGTCCAACAGTTCGTCGGAATAGACGAATGAGTCCTGGACGGACATGACGGATTGGATTAGTTCGGCGTCGCCCAGAACGGGTCTCATTCTGACCATGGCCAGCCGCTCGAACTGGCGGGCGTCGCCGTCGGGCGAGTAGTAGTTGCGGAAGGCGGCGAGCGAGGACGCGAGCGGGCCTTTGCTCCCATAAGGGCGCAGTCTCATGTCTATCTCGAATATGCCCTGGGGCCTGGTTTCGAGAACGTTCAGGAACTCCCTGGCGACCTCCTCGAAGAACAGGGAGTTGGGAACGGGGTCGTCTCCGCCGGTCGTGCCCTCGGACTCATAGACGAACATCAACTCGATGTCCGAACCGAAACCCATGTCGCGCCCGCCGAACTTGCCGAGCGCGAAGACGCTCCATCCGCAGACCGAACCGCCGGCCGCGCGCGGGACGCCGTGACGCTCGGAGGCCAGACGATAGCAAATCTCGAATGCCTTGCGTATGAGGGCGTCGGCGACGTTGGTGAGTTCGCGGGCGAATCGTCCGAGGTCCACCCTGCCCGTGATGTAGCGTAGATCAATTCTGAACATCTCGCGGTCTTTGAAGTCGTTCAGAATTCGCGCGCGCTCCTCGTGCGTGTGGCAGATTTCGAGGTCGGGTTCAATCGAAACTTCCAACTCGTCAATAGAGAGGGACTTATCGAGGGATTCGGTATCCAGCAGCACAGGGAACAGGTTGTCGTGCTGCATACGCAGGAAGTCTTCCCAGAGGAAGCGGCTCATGCCCATCATCCTGGCCAGCGTCTCCATGACGCCGGGGGAATCGAGGTCGTGGAGCTTGGAGGTCCAGTCTCGCATCGTGAGCAGCTGGGAGGTGAGGGAGTTGAACTGGCGCAGCGCCTGCGCGGGGTCGGGCGCGATGGGCAGATAGAAGGTGAATTGCTTGATGAGCGCGGCGGCGACCCACAACTGGTTCAGCCTGTGTTCGTCCTCGATTTTGCCGCCGGAGGAGTCGGCGACCCAGAAGGTGTCCTGAACCACGTCGTCGTAGGTGCGTATGGAGGCGCGCGCGATGTTGACGTGTATGCTGGCGAGCGCGTTGGTGAATGAGAAGAGGAAGCCGGGGGTGTCTATGGAGCTAATCGTGATTAGGGTGTACCGGTCGGAGGATTCGGCGTCGGTGGAGATGTTTATGGGAAGCTGGCCCGCGTCGCCCTGTCCGGCGTCGCGCATGGCCTCGGCGAAGCGGTCAATCACGGTGGAGGTGGCGGATTCCGTCCTGCCGGAAAGGGACTCCCTGGCGGCGGTTCTGATGTCGCTCTCTATTTCATCCCAGCCCGGAATGGCGGCGGAACGCTCCCCGAGATCGAAGAGCATGGCGACGCGGCGCTGCATTCCGCGGGTGGTATATTGGATGCCTGGGTTTGGACGCCTGCGCCGCTGGAAGCCGGGGGACGGGGGACGCCGGGGAGGACGGCGGCGCGGCGTGGGTGTCGTCGGACGAGACGCCGCGCCGATGGTGAATATGTCGGCCTGGCGGATATCGAGGCCGTTGGAGGTGAGAAGTCCGGCTATCAGGGGGAGGGTGTTGGCCCTGGCGTCGGCGGAAACGCCTACCCGCCAGCCCGTGTCACTCTCTTCGACGCGAAAGCGAACTTCGCCATACGCGGCGTCGCCCTCCAGCAACTGGGCGATCATCGAGGCGCTCGACGAATCGAGTTCGGAGAGCGCGTCGCCCCACTGGGAGGTGAGCGAATCAAGGGCGCGGGATAGGGTTTGAGATGTCATGGCGATGGATGGGGGCTGTCCTCTTTGACGGTCAAAAGCCTATGTCTATATGGTAACATCATCCAGTTCGTATGACACGGCATAATGGGCCAGTCGAACCGGGGTATTTCCATGACCGGAATAGCGTATCTGATAGAGGCGTTCGCGGAGGGCGATCTGCTGCGTCCGCGCCCGGAGGTACGCAACCTGGTTGACCTGTCGAGGTCGGTGGCGCATCTGTGCGGAGTGGAGGGGCTGGAACTGTCGGAGAACGCGCGGGGAATCGCGGAGGCCGTGGGGGAGGCGGATCATATCGTCCTGGCGCTGGTTGACGGTCTTGGGATGAACCTGCTGGAACGGCTTCCGGCGGACTCGTTTCTGAGGCGACATCTGTGGGAGCAGATGCAGACGGTGTTTCCTTCTACTACGGCGGTGGCGCTCACGTCGCTGACGACGGGGGAGTGGCCGCAGGATCACGCGGTGACGGGATGGTGGACGCAGCTGCCGGCGCTGGGGTCGGCGGCGACGATTCTGAGCTATACGGCTCGGAGCAACAACCAGGACCTGCTGAAGCGTGGGATAGCGCCGGAGACGGCGTTTCCGGTGGAGTCGCAGTGGAAGCGGACGCCGAGGGACGCGCTGTTCGTGGTTCCGAAGGCGATAGCGGTTTCGGTGTATTCAAGGTATTTTTCGGGCGGGCGCGAGACTGTGGGGTATGATTCGCTGGCGGGCGGCGTGGATTCGGTTGTCAGCCATATATCCGAGTCGGAGGGGAAGACCTTCACGTATCTGTATTCGTCGCGGGTGGACAGCGAGGCGCATCTGTATGGGATGACGCGGCCACAGGTGCAGCACGCGCTGTCAGAGGTGGAGCGGGAGATAGAGCGGCTGGCGCGTCTTGTGGGAGACAGGGCGCGGATAGTGGTGACGGCGGATCACGGCTTTCTGGACGCTCCGCCTCCGAGGCGACATACGCTGCGGGTGAACCGGCAGTTGCAGCCGTTTTTCAGGCTGATGCCGTCGGGGGACGCGCGGGTGATGTATCTCTACACGCTTGAGTGGGCGCGGGAGCGCGTGCGACGCTATTTCGAGCAGCGGTTCGAGCAGGTGTTCATGGTGGTGGACATGGAGGACGCTATCAAGATCCAGCTGTTCGGGCCGACGGAGCCGACGGAGGAGACGCGGGAGCGGCTGGGAGATCTGGTGGTGGTGTCGTCGGGGGCGGACGTGCTGGAGTACAACGCCTCGCGCGGTTCGGGGCGGATGCTGAAGCTGAATGGGCATCACTCGGGGCTGACGCCGGACGAGATGCTGATACCGCTGATAATCGCGTGAGGGCGCTTCTCTGAAGACGAATGAATCAAGGGACTCTGAGCCTCAGACAGGGGTAGTCTGAAGAACTCACACAACTCTTTGATCTCTGGGGCCTGAGTGAATTGCTTGCAGATAGTAGGCTTGCTACACTTGACCATACGCTAGGCAAGGGTCCGCGACATGGACAGAGAGAAAACGCTAAAGGCATTCGATTACTATCTCGCTCATCAAGACGAGATGGTTAAGCTATACGATGGCAAGGTCATCGCGATCAAGGGAACCAGGGTGCTGGGAGCATACGACAGTCACGGCGACGCCTTGCGTGAGACAAGCAAAAGCCACCAACCAGGCACGTTCATAATCCAGAAGGTTTCCGAGGGCGACAAGGATTACACGATTTACCTTTCTCCCGCGAGACGCTCGCAGCGCATGATTGCTCAATGATAGAGTGGTCTGAGACTCCAGATAGCTTTACTTTCCAGTATGACCGGCGAGTAGATGAACTGGCGACACCCTGCGGAGTATCGTCGGTTCTGAATGAGGAAGAATCAGACGGGCCAGAATCGCGGATGCGACCTTTCCAAGCTATTTGGGACACAGGCGCGACAAACAGCATGATTTCTACGGCTGTCGTTGACTATTGCGGTTTAGAACTATCCGGATTTACGCAGGTAAATCAGATTCAAGATTCGTATAGAGCGGCGACCTACATTGTCGACATAGAGTTGCCCAACGGCCTTGTGGTCTCTGATGTTCGCGTCGCTGAAGGCAGTATGCTGGGCGTGGAGGATGTTCTAATTGGCATGGACATCATCGGATATGGAGACTTCGCGATTACGCATCCGAACGGCAATACAAAGTTCACGTTCCGATACCCGTCCACCGCAGACATAGATTTCACAGCAGACCCTAACGCCGCAGCATGATAGATCACAGGCAAGTGAGTCATAGCGAGTATGACAGCTTGTTTACATCGCTAATTTCAACGCCACATTGATGGAGCATAATCATTATGTCAGAAACTCTCAATTCCATTCAGGAACTCGGCAGGCTTGGGCAGAGCGTATGGTACGACAATATGTACCGCGCGCTGATAACGTCGGGGGAGCTGGAGCGGCTGGTCGCGCTGGGCGTGACGGGGCTGACTTCCAATCCGACCATATTTCAGAAGGCCATATCGTCCGGGAACGACTATGACGACTCGCTGGTGGAGTACGCATCGCGCGGACTGGACGCGGAGGGGCTGTTCGAAGCGCTGGCTACGGAGGACATACGCGACGCGGCGGACATATTGCGGCCAGTGTACGAGGCCAGCGGCGGAGCGGACGGGTTCGCCTCGCTGGAGGTCAGCCCGCGTTTGGCTCACGATACGGATGGCACAATCGAGGCCGCGCTTAGGCTGTTCGGCGCGCTGGACAGGCCGAACGTGATGATAAAGGTTCCGGCGACTCCGGAGGGTATTCCCGCGATACGCGAACTGATAGGCCGGGGGGTGAACGTCAACGTCACGCTGATATTCTCGCTGGATATGTACTCGCGGGTGCGAGAGGCGTATGTCGCCGGGCTTGGGGACCTGGCACGAGCGGGCGGCGACCTGGGCGCGGTGTCGTCGGTGGCCTCGTTCTTCGTGAGCCGGGTGGATACCGCGGTGGACGGGCTGATAGAGGGGCGCGACGGCGGGCTGGCGGCACTGATGGGCAAGGCGGCGGTCGCCAACGCGAAGATAGCGTACCAGGACTTCAAGCGGACTTTCGGAACGGACGGGTTCGGCGCGCTGGCGCGGAAGGGCGCGCGGGTTCAGAAGCCGCTGTGGGCCTCGACCAGCACGAAGAATCCGATGTACAGCGACACGCTGTACGTGGAGACGCTCATCGGCGCGGACACTGTGAACACGATGCCGGACGCCACGCTGGACGCTTTCCTGGATCACGGCAGAGCGAGCGATTCCATCGAATTGGACGTGGAAGATTCGCGCGAGGTCATAGCAACGCTGGAAGAGAACGGCATCAGCATGGACGCGGTTACGACAAACCTCATGCACGAGGGAGTGAAGGCGTTCGCGGACTCTTTCGAGGAACTTCTGGATGATATAGAGGTCAAGAGGGACAGTCTGATGGCGCTGGCGGCGGCTCCGGCGTGAGTATGTCGCGGGAAAACGCGGCGACAATCGCGCGGTCGGTGGAGTCGCTGGAATCACGGAACGTGGTCAGCCGGATATGGGCGCGGGATTACACGCTCTGGTCGGACGATCCGACCGAGATAACGGACAGGCTTGGCTGGCTGGATATCGCGGACGTGACGCGGGGTGAGGTCGGGTCGCTGACCCGGTTCGCGCGCCAGGTACGCGATGAGGGCGTTAGGCATATCGTCCTGCTGGGCATGGGGGGCAGCAGCCTGGGCGCGGAGACGCTGAGGCAATGCTTCGGACCGCGCGAGGGCTGGCCTGAGCTTATCGTGCTGGACTCCACGCTGCCCGCTCAAATCAAACGGGTTGCGGACGCGATTGACATGGCGCGGACGCTGTTCGTGGTGTCGTCGAAGTCCGGCGCGACGGCTGAGCCTAATATGCTATACAGGTATTTCAGGGAGCGAGTACGGGAAGCGGGCGGCGGCGGAGAGAAGTTCGTGGCGATTACGGATCCGGGGTCGCCTCTGGAGGATATGGCGAAGCGGGAAGGTTTCAGGAAGGCTTTCCTGAATCCGCCCGACGTGTGCGGGCGCTACTCGGTATTGAGCTACTTCGGTCTCGTTCCCGCCGCGCTCGCGGGGTATGACATCGCGGCCATTCTGGACAGCGCGGATGATATGCGTACCAGATGCGCCGTCGGGGTTGCTGTCAATGACAATCCGGGCGCGTGGCTGGGCGCGGCAATGGCGTCTTTGGCTCAATCAGGGCGCGATAAGCTGACGCTGTTCAGCTCTCCTGCCCTTGACTCGTTTGGCCTGTGGGCTGAGCAACTCATAGCGGAGAGCCTGGGCAAGGACGGGCGCGGGATAGTTCCGGTGACGGCGGAACCGCGCGGAGAGGTCGGCCTGTACGGGGATGACAGGCAGTTCGCGTACATGAAACTGCGCGGGGAAGATTCGGAAGCGGACGCGCTGGTTACGGAACTCGCGCGGGCGGGCCATCCGGTAGTCCGATATGAGATAGAAGACGCAAGCGCGTTGGGTGGCGAGTTCTACCGCTGGGAGTTCGCGGTGGCGGTAGCGGCGGCGCTCATCGGGGTTCATCCTTTCAACCAACCGGACGTGGAAAGGGCTAAGGCGCTGACGCGGCAGGCGCTGGAGGATTCGGGGTCGGACGGCGGCGCCTTCTTGATGCGTTCCGAGGGTTCGCTGTCCGCGCTTCTGTCCGGTATGCAGGCGGGGGATTACCTGGCGATTCTGGCATACGTCCAGCAGACGCCGGAGAACGACGCGGCGCTGTCGCGACTGAGATCGGAGATTATGCGGGAGTACGGGATTCCGACGACGCTGGGCTACGGGCCGCGCTACCTGCACTCGACGGGGCAGCTTCACAAGGGCGGGCCGGACAGCGTGGCGGCGCTGATGGTGGTGTCGCCGCATGAGGAAGACATCGAGATTCCGGGCGAGGAATTCACGTTCGGCGCGCTCGCGGACGCGCAGGCGGCGGCGGACTTGCAAGCGTTGAAGGACGCGGGGCGGCGGGTGGCGGTTGTTTGGCTGGGTGAAATTATTGCAGGGATAGGCCAGGAGCTGATTACAGGATTTTGACAAAGCCCGTTCGCGGCGCTATACATTTGTCGAGGTGGAAAATGACGCTCTCCCAACAGGAAGTTCTTACTCGTGATTCCCGGAAAATTTCGGCGCGGCTGGACGAATTGCGGGATATGCAAGACGGATGGCTTGACGGCGCTGGCGTCGCTCCCAGTCACGCTGGACTGGACTGGCTGAACTCAAGTTTTGAGCGCCATTTTCCGATGGATCCACCCCTACCCTATATATTTCCTACGCCTGAAGGCGGTATAGAGGCGGAATGGTCCATAGGCAGATATTCGGTCATGTTTGAAACTGACCTAGATTCCAGGCAAGGCGACTGGCTACGATTCGACAAGCAATCCGACCAGGAAGACGCTCGCCCTCTGGACCTGGATGACAGTAGCAAATGGGAATGGATGGTATCCGAGATCCTCTGCTTAACTGATTGAATTCAGGGCATTTGGGACGAACCAGATTAAGAGGAAATCGGCGCAACTGAGAGATTTGGCTCTCGTTCGCGGTTGGCAATATCGGCCACAGGATTGAGTCTAAGCCAGAACCGATGCGGGAAGCGGCATTTGTGGCGGCGCTCCGAGTTCCAATATACTTGCAGACGATTTTCAATTTCTTGCGATAGAGGCTTGAGTTATGCCAGATAAATCCACGCTCGCGTCGAAAGACTTCATACGGGCGCAGATAGTTGAGGATAATGAAACGGGGAAGTTCGGGGGGAGGGTGCATACGCGCTGGCCGCCGGAGCCGAACGGATACCTGCATCTCGGCCATGCCACCGCGATATGCCTGAACTTCGGGATAGCGGACGATTTCGGCGGGTTGTGCAATTTCAGGTTCGACGACACGAATCCGCTCGCCGAAGAGATGGAGTACGTGGAGTCTCAGAAGGAAGATACGCGCTGGTTGGGCTTCGAGTGGGATGATCGGGAGTTCTTCGCGTCGGACTACTTCGGGCGGCTGTATGAACTTGCGGAGCGGCTTGTACTGGAGGGTAAGGCATACGTTGACAGCCTGAGCGCGGAGGAGATACGCGAGTACAGGGGAACGCTGACCGAGCCGGGGCGGAATAGCCCGTATCGCGATAGGTCTGTGGAGGATAACCTGGACCTGCTGCGCCGGATGCGGGACGGCGAGTTCGAGGATGGCGCTCACGTGCTGCGGGCGAAGATTGACATGGGTTCGCCCAACATGAATATGCGCGACCCGACTATCTATCGCATCAGGAACGCATCGCATCACCAGACGGGGGACAAGTGGCACATCTACCCAATGTACGACTACGCGCACCCGATTTCGGACTCGATAGAGGGCATCACGCACTCGCTTTGCAGCATGGAGTACGAAGACCACCGCCCGCTGTACGACTGGTTCCTGGTAGAGCTTGGGCTGTACAGGCCGCAGCAGATAGAGTTCGCGCGGTTCAATATCTCGCACACGGTTCTGAGCAAGCGGCGGCTGATAAGGCTGGTGGAGGACGGTCATGTTGACGGCTGGGACGATCCACGTATGCCGACGCTGGCGGGGATGCGCCGTCGCGGCTACACGGCGGAAGCGCTGCGGAATTTCTGCGCCGAGGTGGGCATCAACAAGACGGAATCGCTGACCGAGATGGCGCTTCTGGAACACAAGTTGCGCGACGACCTGAACCGTCGAGCGGAGCGGCGCATGGCGGTTCTGAATCCGCTGAAGGTGGTGATAGAGAACTTCCCGGAAGGCGAGACGGACTACCTGGACGCGATAAACAACCCGGAGGATGAGAGCGCGGGAACGCGCCAAGTTCCGTTCACGCGGGAGATGTATATAGAGCGCGACGACTTCATGGAGGATCCGCCGCGCAGGTTCTACCGACTAGCGCCGGGACGCGAGGTGAGGCTGCGATACGGCTACTTCATCAAGTGCGAGGAAGCGGTCAAGGACGCGGAGGGCAACGTGGTCGAACTGCGCTGCACATACGACCCGGAGACGCGCGGCGGCTCCGCGCCGGACGGACGGCGGGTGCGCGCGACGCTGCACTGGGTATCGGCGGAACACGCGGTAGAGGCGGAGGTCCGGCTGTACGACAGCCTGTTCAGCATCCCGAATCCGAACGACACGCCGGACGGCAGGGAGTGGACGGAGTTCATCAACCCGGACTCGCTGGAAATCCTGCGGGGATGCAAGATAGAGCCGTCGCTGTCGGACGCTGAGGATGGCGAAATCTTCCAGTTCGAGCGCGTTGGGTACTTCGCTAAGGACAGGAATTCGACGCCTGAGACGCCGGTGTTCAACCGAGCGGTGCCGCTGAGGGATACCTGGGCCCGGATACAGCGGCGGGGTGGATGATAAAATCTTCGACTTGCTGAAATGAGAGGCCCTCCCTGTGTTTGGAAGACGCGAAATCAGGGTGTTTAAAGAGATAGACGGAGTTGTGTATAACTCCGATACCTCTGATGTCATACACTACTGGGACCGCTTTCTTGGTGGCCGGAGAGTGTTGGCAGTCACCCCATGCGGTCATTACTTCCTGGCGTATCTTTACGAGGCATTTTTCACGCCCCGGTTCATGGTTCTTCCCATAGGCAGAAGACACGCTATCTGGCTGGCGTCAAAAAGCGATGCTCCTGAGGAGGCTATGAGAAAGTTGGGCGTGAAAGTCGAGAACCCAATTGAGTCTGACGAACCCTACAACTTAATATCATCGGAGACTATCTGGCCGCACAGAATGCTTTTAGGCTTCGGATGGAGGACGCTGCTGCGAAACTATGATGGAAGACTGTGGATGTTCAAGAGTTTCGACATTCTCGGAATACAGACTCAGTGGGCAAGTTCAGTCAGTCAAAGCGAAGCTATAGCTTGGGCAATAGACAAAGGTGCATGGGAAGAACACCTAGCTATGCTGGGTGTAGAAGGGGATCTCTACCCATATTAACAAACCGGAATCCAGTCGAAGACAGTCCTCTCCCATCAATTCGCTACGATTGTCCGAATACTCTAGGTTCTGTTGACATTTGATGATTTAGTGCTCCAAGCAGTCGTCTCGGTAGCAACACCGACTGCACTCCGCGCTTCTGGATTCCCGCTTTCGCGGGAATGACGGTAAATGTCAACACAGCCTAATGAACTCATCCACCTGTCCCATATCTGGCATGGGTTCGGTGTCGCCGTGGCGAGTGCAGACCAGCGCCCCGCAGGCGTTGGCTGTCTCGAGGGCGCGGCGGAGTGTCTGGGCGCGGGTGTCGGGGTTCATTTGGAGAAGGTCGGGCAGCGCGTGTCGCTGGAAGATGCCGGCGAGGAATCCGGCTACGAAGGCGTCGCCCGCGCCTACGGGGTCAATGACTTCGACTGTGAAGCCGGGATGCTCCGTTATACGCTCGCCGTCGTAGGCGACCGCGCCGCTGTCGCCGGTGGTGATTAGGGTGAGGCGCGTATTGCCGCCGTAGAAGTGGCGGGCGTAGTCTTCGGCTGGCAGGCCAAGTCCCCAGATGGTTTCGGCTTCGTCGTGGCCTACTTTGAACAGGATGGCGAGTCGGCGCATCTCGTCGCAGACCGTCATAGCCTCAGCCGGAGTCCAGAGGGCGTCGCGGTAGTTCACGTCCATGCTGACGGGGATTCCGCGCTCGATGGCGGCGCTCATCACGTCCAGGACAGCGCGGCGACAGGTGTGGCTTAGCGCGGGGGTGATCCCGGTTACGTGAACGAGGTCGCTGCCGTCCAGGTGAGGCAGGACCTCGACGGCGGTAAGGCGGCTGGCGGCGCTTCCGGCGCGTCTGTACCGGCGTAACACTTCTCCCCCACCGAGGTGGTTGAGAAGCTGGATTCCGGTGAACTCCCCCTCGAATTGGGGAGCGTGGACGGTTATTCCGTCTCTCAACTGTTCAAGGATCATGTGGCCGTCGGCGTCCTGACCGAGACGGCTCACCCAGACAGCTTCAATGTCCGGCATCAGCCTGCGGAGGTCGAGCGCGACGTTGGACTCCGCGCCCGCGACGTGTCGGGAGTAGAGGCCGTCCGGGTCGTAGGGGCCAATGTAGTCGGCGTTGTGCTGGACGAGGGTTTCGCCGAATGTGAGGAATTTGGTCATTTTCAGTTGTTAGTTGTCAGTTCTTAGTTTTTAGTGGGTGGCGCCCATTGTATGGTCGACAGACTGATCCCTATATCGGTTCGTCCATATTCATCGCGCCAGAGACTCATTGGAAATGGTGAATTCAGAATTGCGAGTTTGGAATAACGCGCTATATACTCGAAAAACGCGCCAGGGGGAACTCTATCACAGATGACAACAGACGTTAAGAATCAGGCTGTCGCATCGTGGCTTGGCCTTACGCCGTACAGGGAGGCGTCGGACATCCAATTGCGGGTACACAAGGAAGTCGCGGAAGGCGGCAGGCCGGATACGCTGTTGCTGGTAGAGCATCCCCACGTCTATACGCTCGGACGCCGGGGGCAGGAACGCGACATACTGGTTGGCGCGGCGGAACTGGCGCGGCTAGGCGTTGAGGTTCATCACACGGACAGGGGTGGAGAGGTCACCTACCACGGCCCCGGGCAGTTGGTGGGATACCCGATACTGAACCTGCGTCGCTGGGGCGGCGGGCCGCTGAAGTATGTCCGCGCCCTGGAGCGTGTCCTGATAGAGACGCTGGAGGAGTTCGGAGTCGGCGCGGAGAGCGAGGGGCGTCCGACGGGCGTGTGGGTGGAGGATCGCAAGATAGCGGCAATCGGGGTGAAGGTGAGTCGCCGGGTCACGACGCACGGGTTCGCGCTGAATGTATGCCCGGATTTGTCGTATTTCGATCACATAGTCCCGTGCGGAATGCCGGACAGCCGCGTTACGTCGCTGAGCGCGGAGCTTGGCCGCGAGGTGGCAGTTAGCGAGGTGGCGCCGGTGTTGGTAGAGCGGTTCGGAGAAGTCTTCGGGATGCGCGTTGACACACTCGCGGGCGGGTAGTAGGCTTCGCTTGCCATACTACTGAAATATCGTCGGCCCTGGGGCCGAAAGCGCGGGAGACCTGTCATGTGCACATACGTTACCGAACACGCGGATATCAAGGGCAGCGGACGGGGGCATAAGGGCTGGATCAAGCTGACCGGGGCGCGGGTTTACTACGACCACCCCTTCCACTCGCAGGCCGACCATACGCTCAACATAGACTTCATCAACGAGGGCCTGGGGCTGGACGCGCGCGTTCCGGTGGAGCTTTCGGCGGCTTCGGCGCGCGAACTGGTGCGTGCGATAGAGGCGGCGCTGGAGGATGCGGAGAAGTCGCACCTGTTGGAGTACAGCGCGTGAGTCGCGCCGCTCAGGGATAGCGATACTCACGGATGCCCCTGACCAGTCGCCAAACTACGATGACGACGATTACCGAGATGACGCCGCCTAGTATCATCGTCCTGTCCGCGCCTATCTGTTCGGACATGAAGCCGACCTCGAAGGTGCCCAGGTTGTTCGCGCTCATCGCGCTGACCGAGTGCGCGCTGACGGCGCGGCCTCTCATGTGGTCAGGGGTAGTAAGCTGAACGGTCGTCTGGCGGGTGGTCATGCCGATGGCGTCAGTCGCGCCCAACCCGACCAGGATGATCGAGCCGAGCCACAGATACGGGCTGAGTCCGAAGGCTATCAGCAGAATGGCGTAAACCAGCGTGGCGTAGAGGACTATCATGCCCTTCGCCCTGTACTTCGCCATGAACAGCACCGCGAACGTTCCGGCTACGCCGCCGAACGAGTTCGCCGCCGTCATCACTCCCACAGCCGCCGCGCCCGACCTGAACATCCTGTCCGCAATCAACGGGAATATCTGGCGGTAGAAGCTGACGACGGTAACGCCTATGTCCATTATGTACAGTCCGGGCAGAATAGGGTGCGACTTGACGTAAACGACTCCCTCCCAGATGCGGTGGAGCATCGAGCCTTCGCTCGCGTCGCGCTCGGGACGCTCCACCCGCGCCCTTATGAGAAGCGGCAGCGCAGACGCGGGCAGCGCGAATATGGCGGACACGCCGAACGCCCAGGTCGTGCCGAGCGTCTCTATGATGACCGCGAACATGAGCGGAGCGGCAATCGCGCCTACCTGGAACGTGGCCGTGTTGGAGGTGACGGCGTGCATCAGGTGCGATCTGGGGACTATGTTGGCCGTGATGGCGGAACGCGCCGGGCTGCCGAGGACGCTGGTGACGCCGAGGATTGCCGTCACCGCGTACACGTGCCACGGCTCCAGCCTGTCGAACATGACCAGCAGCGTCATAAGGCCGATGAAGATGAAGCTGAACGACTGCGTAACCGCTATCAGCTTCTTGCGGTCCCACTGGTCGGCCAGCGCGCCGCCGAATAAGATGGCTGGAAGCTGGACGGCTAACTGCACGACGCCCAGAAGACCTAGCTGAAGCCCCGAGCCGGTGACATCGTACAGCCAGACGACGGTGACTAGCATCCGCATCTGCATCGTGACCAGCCCGGCCACGGATGAGAGCCAGAGGACGCGGTAGTCCCTGAAGGCGAACGCGGACCAGGGACGCAGCGGCGGCTGTTCGCGTGGGGGTGGTCTCGGCCGCCGCCGTCCGTCGCGCTCCGGCCTTCCGCCGGCATTCTCTATGGACAAGGCGGGCCGCCATGCGTAAGAATTCGAGGATTGCTTATCATTTGCGGCTGGAATTATAGCGCTATCGCAGTCGCGGTCAAAGCCGCTTAAACGCTTTACCTGAAATGAATTCCAGCTATATACTTGCACGGGGATTGTCGCAAGCACAACCCGTAAGGAGGATCAACATCGAAGAGACTCGACTTCGAGCGGTATTAGAGCGGCTGAGTGAAGGCGAACTCAGCGTTGACGATGTTGTGTCGCGCCTGCGAAACCTGCCCTACGAGGACCTGGACTTCGCCAAGGTGGACCACCATCGCGCTATACGGCAGGGCTTCCCGGAAGTGGTATTCGGGCAGGGCAAGACGCCCGAACAGATAGCGTCAATCGCGGTCACGGTGCTCACCCGATCCGACAGGTTGCTCGTAACCCGCGCGTCCGAGGCGGCGTTCGAGGCGACACTGGAGCGCGTGACCGACGCTACCTACGACGAGACGGCGCGCTGCATAGTGGTTGACCGTCGGAAACAGGCGGTTGGGCTGCCCGGCGTCGCTGTCCTGTGCGCCGGAACTTCGGATTTGCCCGTGGCGACTGAGGCGGCTATAACCGCCGAACTGATAGGTTGCCAAGTTGAGAGAATATCCGACGTCGGCGTCGCCGGACTTCACCGGCTTCTGGATCACCTGCCCAGGATCAGGGAGTGCCGCGCCCTGGTGGTGGTGGCGGGTATGGAAGGCGCGCTGCCGTCCGTCGTGGGCGGCCTGGTGGACATCCCCATCATCGCGGCGCCGACCAGCGTGGGCTATGGCGCGAGTTTCGGCGGCCTGGCGGCGCTGCTCGGTATGCTGAATAGCTGCGCCCCGGGCGTGGGCGTGGTGAACATAGACAACGGCTTTGGAGCGGGCTATCTCGCGGCGATGATAAACTTGACATCCAGATCGAGACCGTCCGACTGACAACGAGACGGCCCGGAACTAGCGACAACTATTTAGCGCGAGGCTGATAATTCCGACATGAACTCCCAGGATTCCCCTTTCCCTATCCCGCTTGCCATAGCCGTACCCCAGACTTTTCCCGATGGGGATATAGACTTGGGCATGATTCGCTCATACGCCTCCCGCGCGGAGGAATTGGGATACCACAGTCTCTGGGTAGCGGAACAGCTTGTCGGTTCGACGCCGACGCCTGAGCCGGTGACTTTTCTGAGCTATCTGGCGTCCGCGACGAAGAGCATTCGGCTGGGCGCGGCTGTCATAATCGCGACCACGCGCAACCCGGCGATGCTCGCCAAGCAGCTAAGCACAGTTGACGTACTGAGCGAAGGACGGCTGATAGTCGGAACCGCGCTCGGCGGCCGGCCATGGACGTATCCCCTGTTCGGAGGGCCGTCGGAGCGCCGCGTCAGGCACTTTATCGAGAGCGTCGGCGTTATGCGAGCGCTCTGGACGCAGGATCGCGCGGTCTTCGACGGCGAACTGTGGAAGATGGAGGGCGCGCCAATGACTCCCAAGCCCGTGCAGAAGCCGCACCCGCCGCTGTGGTTCGGCGGACGGCATCCGGTCGGTCTGCGTCGCGCGGCCCGGCTCGCTGATGGCTTTATGGGCGCGGGCTCCACCAGCACGGCCCAGTTCAGCGAACACGTCCGGATAATCCGCGCCGAGTTGGAACGCAGAGGCAGGGACGTGGAAACATTCCCGATTGCCAAGCGAGTCTATGTAGCGATAGATGACGACTCCGACCGCGCCGAAAGCCGGCTGAGAGACTGGTTCGGCGCGTGGTACGGCAGGGCGGAAATGGGATCGGAGGTCTCGGTCTGGGGCGGCGTCGAGGACTGCGCCGAGGGGCTCATGGAGGTCGTCGAGGCCGGAGCCGGAATGCTCATGCTGAATCCCGTCTTCGACTACGAAGACCATCTCGAACGGCTGGCGTCGGAGGTCGCTCCGCTTCTATCATCTACCTCAGCGGCGTGACACAGCCTGTAAGATAGCGCCATGACGATGCGACAACGAATCACAGAGTATTCCAACCGCCTGGTATCCCAGGGTCGGACGCAGAAGCTGATCCGCTTCGCGGACCGGCTGGTAAACGCGCCCGCTTTCGAGTGGGGGATCATCGCGGTCATCATAATCAACGCCATACTGCTGGGGATGGAGACATCCCCCACGCTCAACGACAGGTACGGCGACCTGATGCACGCGGGAAACTGGATCGCCCTGGGCATATTCATCGTGGAAGCGCTGCTGAAGATGATCGCGCTGGCTCCGCGCATAGACAGGTACTTCAGGGACGGCTGGAACGTCTTCGACTTCTCGGTGATAGTGTTCGCGCTGATTCCGGCCACCGGCGAGTTAGCCATGGTGGCGCGACTTGCCCGACTGCTGCGCGCGCTGCGCCTGATCTCCACCATCAGGGAGTTGCGGCTGATAGTGTCCGCGCTGGTGCGCTCGATTCCGAGCGTCTTCCACGTGATAATGCTGATGAGCATAATCATCTATATCTACGCCATAATCGGCTATCAACTCTTCCACCAGCACGACCCCACCAACTGGGGCAACCTGGGCATTTGCGTTCTGACCCTGTTCAATATCATAACGCTGGAGGGCTGGACTGAAATAATGGCGACCGCCATGGAGTTGCACGATTGGGCGTGGGTGTACTTCGTGACCTATGTGGTCATAGCCACGTTCGTGGTGATAAACCTCTTCATCGCCATCATCATCAACAACCTGGATGAGGCCAAGGCCGAACGGTTGGAAGAACTTCAGGAGCCCGCCTCGCGCGAAGAGATCCTGCGCGAACTGCGTTCGACACAGGAGGCGCTGCAACGCCTCGAAACCCGCCTGAACGTTCAGGATGAGGACAGCGAGGCAAGGTGAAGCCCGGACTTTAGGAGATTAGCCATGCTGACAAGCGTCACAGTCAAGAACTTCCGAAATCTCCGCTCCGTAACACTGGAAAAACTCGGTCGGTTCACGCTGATTGGCGGCAAGAACGGCGCGGGCAAGACGGCGCTGCTGGAAGCGCTATGGTTGCTCGGCGGCCCAGACCTTCCCGGATCCAGCCAAAGAATCAACTCTTTCAGAGGTCTTCCATGGCTTGGACTCGAGGGCGCTTTCTATGACATATTTCGGGATTACGATTCAGAGAACCATGTCAAGATAACTGCCCGGGGTGACTGGAAAAACGACGCCTCGCGCAGACTGAAGATATATCTTCGCCAACGCTCGCAGACTTATTCCATGATTTCAGATGGATTGGAAAATTCCGCCATACAGCGGACAACACGGACTCAGGACGAAAGCGAACACGAGATAGTATTTGACTACCAGCATGATGACGGTAAGCAATATACATCAAGCGCCTGGTGTACAGTCCACCAACCGAGGCAGCCCGCGCCCGGCGTTCCCGTAGGACGTGAAGGCATCGTTCAGGAGGGCAAGAGGATACAGAACATATCGTATGCCGCGTTTATGCCAGCCTTGTACAGAAAAGACCTCCACGTCACCGCTTCGATGTTCAGCGCGATTCAACTCCGCGGCGAAGACGACAAAATCCTCAGACTCACCCGTCTATTAGAACCCCGCCTGAATCGGCTGACTCTCATTTCAATTGACAACACCCCAGTCATTCATGCCTACATCGAAGATGTAAAGAGGCCCATGCCCATCCAACTTCTGGGCGAAGGCTTCAACAGGATGCTTGCTCTCGCGCTGTCAATGAATGAAGCGTCAGGCGGCCTTCTACTGATTGACGAAATAGAAAATGGACTGCATCACCGTGTTCAGGAAGAGGTGTTCTCCACACTCTTGAAACTATCCAAAGAGTTAGACGTGCAGATATTCGCTACCACGCACAGCAGCGAGTGCATCAGGAAGGCGTATAGATCCTTTGACGAAAAAGATAAGCCGGAGTTCGCGTTCTACCGCCTGAGTCGCGTCGAAGAGGGCATCAAAGCGGTGTACTTCGACAACGAAATGTTGGAAACGAGTATCGAGTTCAGAATGGAGATTAGGTGAGTGTCAGACGACCCTCGAATAGAACAACCCAAGCAACTCTTCGTCGAGGGCAACGATGACGCCAGAGTGTTCGCGTCTCTGTCCAGATATTTGGGGATCCAAGACGTCCAGATATGGCAATGTGGGGGATACGAAAAAATACGGGGAGTTTTAAGAACAGTCACAGGTTTGGATGATTTCGATTTGGTTAACTCTCTGGCAATAGTCGCTGACGCCAATTCCAGTAGGAGTTCCAGAATCCAAAGTATTCAAAGCGCCTTGTCCAACGCTGGATTGCCTAGTCCGACGGGTCCGCTTGAAATAGCTTCGGATGGCCGTCTGAGCGTTACATACCTGGTCGTTCCTCATAATCGTGATACAGGCATGATAGAGGACGTCTGCCTGGACTCGGTGAGCGACGATCCCGCCATGGACTGTATAGACCGCTACTTTGAGTGTATCAGCGAAGTGAACACGCCCGGACCGCGGCAAGTATGGTCGTCGAAAGCCAGGCTGCACGCCTACCTCGCGTCAAGAGACCGCCCCGACCTCCGAATCGGAGAAGCCGCCGAAAGGGGCGTCTGGCGATTTGAAGACGCGGCTTTCGATCCGTTGAAAGACCTTCTCAGGATGCTCTGATATCAGAACGCCTCCGGCCCCTCCGCTATCGCCTCAAGGTCCGCCTGCGTGTACGAGCCGAGAGAGCGGAAGTCGTACTCGGTGTAGTTCTTGATCCACTGCATCGCCACCTTGTACGCCTTGCGGTAGCGTTCCGCCATTTCCTCCACCGCTTTCTGTGAGTCCTCGTCTGCTGGAGCCTCCGCCCTGCGCCGCTCTTCTATGTCCGCAAGTTCTTCAGCCAGCAATCTCTTTATCAGAGCTAAGTCCTGCGCCTCGCCGGTATCGGTATCCTTGGCGCCATGAATGATGCGCTGGGCTGTCTGGGCGACTGAGATACGCCCCGTCGCCAGATCCTCCATGAGCGCGGGATGTACCCCGGGCTGACCCTCCAGGCTGTCTATGCCCTTAGCGCCCCGCCCGTTCAGCCAGCCTTCCACGTACTCGATCAGCATACGAGCGTTGCGCCGCGACCCGGCGGTCGTTATCTGTCCATCCGGCACGGTGACGTTCACCGGGAAGTTGTCCGGGTCGTACATATCCGGCGAGGGTTCCCAGCCCGAACCTCGCAGTTCCTTGAACGGGTCGGCGGCGGTCTTCATGTGGAATATGTGCGCCACCCATCCACGCAGGAAGCCCTGCTGCGCTTCCCACTCCTTGTCGGCGCGGATGGAATCGCCCGCGACCTTGTTCACCTCTTCGTCCCTGGAAGGCAGAGCGGTAGCCATGCCTCCAATCGGCGCGGCCCCCCTTCTGAGACACACGGCCACCAGCCGGCGGAAAATGTTCGTCATGAAGTCGGTCGTCTTGATGTCAACGTCGAACCTGTCCGGCCAAACCTGTTCCGGGTCGGACATTATGTACTCCAGCACCGACGCCTTGAAATCCCAGCGCGCGGCGTTCAGCCCGGCGGCGTATGGGCCGAGTTCCCAAAGCAACTCGTCCATGATGTAAACGGCGGGCAGCGATTCGACCAGGAATATCCCCCTGATCTCCGCGCCATCCGGGTATCCGAGTCGCTCCTTGCCGAAGTCGAAGAACTCCCGGTAGAAACGCGCTTCTTCGATAACCTCCACCTTGGGCAGATAGAAATACAGCCCCTGCCCTTTCTCGACCTGTGCCCTGCCGCCGTGCGCGAGCGTCAGCCCAAGTCCCAGTATCGTCGCCGGGATCGGTTCGCCGTCTATCGTAAACTCCGGCTCGTCCAGGTGAGTCGCGCGTTCCCTGTGCATGAAGAATGGCAACTCGCCGGGCTGAAGTTCATAGACTCGCCCACGGGCCGGGTTCTCGAATCGCAGCGTGCCCAGCGTGGCGTCCCTGCGATTCAGGGCGGCCTGCACAGTATCGGCCAGCCGATGTCCGGCAGAGTCCTCATCATCGTCGAGGTAGCCTGTCGCGCGTTCGCCCTCCGCGCCTGGGTTCAGGGCGTTTATCGCCATGTTGGTAATGGACACAGGCCCCGAGATCTCGATGCCCGGCCTGGTCAACTCGGCCGGCAGGGGCGGCACCTGCCAGTCCCCGGAATTGACTTCCGACTTTGGCGGGAACGTCGGCAACTGCCGGTCACGAACGGCGCGAGCTATCATTTCGGCGCGCTTCCGCCGGATGTCTCGAACGGACGGGGAGAACCTGTCGTATGCCTCCGTTATGTACTCGAGAAACTCGGAGGTGAAGAGTTCTTCAGCGCCTGATACTTCGGTGAATTCGACTCTGTCTGCTGCGGACATTGTTAGCGCCTTTCCGGTGAGTGAGTTGACACCTGCGAGTTTACTTAGCTCGTATGGGGGTGTCAACGAACCGCGCGAATCTGCCGTTGACCCCCGGCGTCTGCCGCGTGTAGAATCAATAATCGCGTGGCCCCGTGGTGTAGTGGCTTAACATACTGCCCTGTCAAGGCAGAGATCGCCGGTTCGAATCCGGTCGGGGTCGCCAGATTTTTTCCCTCGCGCGCAGCCCAAGTCCCTCAAGCCGGCAGATAACGCTCGACCTTGATCTCCCCCGCCCTCGCGCGCATCTGAGAGGCGTAGTGCCAAGCCTGCATTCGCAGCAGCATATCCATGCTCACACCGAATGCCTTCTCGATCCGCAATGCCATCTCCGGAGATAGCGCCGAGTTTCCGTTCAGCAGATCGGAGAGCGTAGCGCGCCGCACGCCGAGTATCTCCGCCGCTTTCGTTACGGTCAGGCCCAGTTCCTCTATGATCTCCGCCCGAACAAAATCTCCCGGGTGAGAGGGTGTCATCTTCACTCTGATACCAACGGCGTCCATCAGTGGTAATCCTCCATATTCAATCGGTGTATGTAGCCGTCCCGCTCCTCGAATGTTATCCTCCAGTTACCAGACACGGAAACGCTCCATTCGCCTCGCCTG
This sequence comes from Dehalococcoidia bacterium, assembly GCA_963668275.2. Lineage (GTDB taxonomy): Bacteria > Chloroflexota > Dehalococcoidia > Lucifugimonadales > UBA1123 > VXRN01. The sequence goes on along the minus strand of OY764155.1, from coordinate 2,723,023 downwards.
TCGCCTGAGAGCCTATGAACGCGCCAACCGGAAGGCGCGTCGGCTATGAATTCATTCATGTTATCGGCCAAGATTAGCGCTGTCAGAATTCTTCTTACTCGTCCGACTAATCGATATTCCAGAAAGCGAGGATTATCGTCCTCGATAAACCTACGCAATCCTCTGTGACGGATGGAGATAATGATCATATCATCAAGTGTACGGCATTACAGTACGTAAGACAAGAATCCAAAAGTCCATTCCTGTATTAGCCCGTGATATACTCGCTTGCGCCAATCCGAACTTAGCAAAGGAAGTGGGCCAGGAATATGAGAATCACCGTCATCGGCGCGGGAATCGTCGGCTCTGCAATCGCCTTTCACCTTGCGCGGCGCGGCGCTCAGGTGACCCTTCTCGACGCCGGAGAGCCGGGCATGGGCGCGTCCAGCCACTCTTTCGCATGGATAAACGCCTTCGGCAAAGAGCCGCGCCACTACAACGAGCTGAATCGCAGGTCGCTCGACACATGGGACCGCTACGCCAGGCTGCTGAACGCGGACGTCGGACTGCGGTGGGGCGGTCAGCTCACGTGGACCGCCTCCGACGAGGACGCCGGCTGGCTCAGGCAGAACGTCGCCAAGCTGCAATCCTGGGGCTACATCGCGCGGCTGATAGACGAAGCGGAATTATCGCGTCTGGAGCCGGGTCTGCGCCTAGGCCCGGTGTCCGTCGCCGCCATCAGCGAGAACGACGGACACGTCCTCGGAACAAAGGCGGCGCAGGTCGCGTCCCGTCGTGTGTCAGAACTCGGCGGCGCGGTCAAGCCCAACACGCCCGCGCTTGGATTCGATCTGAGCGGCGAACGGATAGCTTCGGTACAAACCACGTCGGAAAACGTGAACTGCGACGCGGTCGTCCTGGCCGCCGGAGTCGCCGCTACCGAGTTAGCCGCGATGATGGATGTCAGCGTTCCACAGTACGAGAGCCCCGGCGTCGTGGTGAAGACGAATCCGATGCCCCGGATAATCGAGTCGGCCTCAGTTCTCTACGCGCCGCCCATCTCAGAAGACCAGCCGGAGATTCACATTAGACAGGGAACCGACGGCGTGGTGATGATAGGCGAGGGAACGCAGGAAAGCCTTGCGCGGGACGATTCACAGGAACACGCTGATAGGCTACTGACTTGCGCCGCTCACTACCTGCCCGCGCTCGCGTCCGCGCAAGCAGTCACCGTGCCTGTCGGATACCGGCCCATGCCCCGCGACGAGATGCCCATTCTGGGATTCACTGAAAGCGTACCGAATCTCTACATAGCCCTGACTCACAGCGGCATAACGCTCGCGCCGCTGATAGGCGAGTTCGCCGCCATGGAGATACTTGACGGAGCGCGAGTTGACCTGCTTGAACCCTTCCGCCTTGAGCGGTTCTCCTAAGTCTGCGCGAACGCCCATGATGCGATTTCGTGATATAGTTTAAGAGAGGATTACATGGGTAAGTTTCTCAACGGACTTCGCATCTCGGTGATGAGCGTCCACGAAGGCTGGTGGTATGCCTATCTGGTGGCCTTCTTCGCGCAGATGTCGGCCTGGACGATCATGGTAGCATGGGATGAGGCAGTCTATGGTGGCCACACTCGCGTCATCGAGTACCTGAGAGCCGTCGGCGGAGATTCGTCCCACATGGTCCAGATGTTCATTCTGAACACTATTGGCATAGTCGAGTTAGGGAGGTTAATCATGGTTCTGGCTCAGGGGATAGCTGACAGGCTTAAAGAGCGTAGAGAGAAATTCAAGAACGATCTCATAACTCAGGGCAAAAGTGAGGGCCGGGCGGAACTGGCGGCTGAGATCGCGGTCTGGAATGAGAAGCGGCTGGCGGCGGAGGAACGCGGAGAGAAGTTCGACGAACCGCCTCCGATGCAATAGCCCCGACGCAATTTTATCAATGACTACCTGTAATGGAGTCTGGACTTATGCCAACCTCATACGAACACCTTCTGGAACGGATTGACTCGATACGCGCCCGCGCGTCTCTGCCCTGGACGGACGACGGGGCCGGCATCACGCGACGGGATACCCCAATCGCCGCGCTGGTACACCCCGACGCTTACAGGGACGGATCCGACCGCCATCGCGTTCTGCTGCTCGGAGGTCTGACAGGCTCTCCCGACGACGTAGAAGCTATGGCTTCCATCCTCGAAGCCTACGCCACCAGCAGACGGCTGCGGAACCGCGTCGCGCTGAGCGTGATACCCTGCGCCAACCCCGACGGTCTGGATTCCGGTGAAGGCCCCGGCAACGGATCCGGAGGCGACCCAACCCGGGGATACCCGCCTGAGGGCGGCTTCTTCAACCACGATACCGACCCCGAGGCCCGCTATCTCTGGCGATACGTCGGATTCATGGCGCCCGACTTCGCGCTGGAAGTTCGCGCGGCGGACAGTACGACGTGGGAGTCCTCCGGCGCTCCTCCGGAAATCGCGGACGCCCTCCACGCCGCGCCGCTGGCCGACGACGGCGGCCCGCTATCCGCGCTGGGATCCGGCTGCCCAAACGACCTCGGTCGGATTCCGGGAATCCGTCTGAGCGCGCCGCCCGGCGAGGCCGCCGAACGCGCCAACGCCTTATGGGATATTCTGGACGGAGAGGCCGCCGTGAAGAAGTCCGAGGCGCGGACCGCTCTGGACTCTCGCAGACGGAGAACGCCCGGAGAGGTCGCCGAAAAGCTGGTCAACCACTACGGCGATACGCTCGATCCCGTCATCTACACCCAGGGCGTCGCCATCAGCGGACGACTGCGCTACGCCGCGCTGAACGACAGCGTTGAAGAGTACGCGCAGGGCGTCGCCAACCTCGTCCAGCCATATCTGTCCGGCGACAAAGCGTGGTTCGGCGACTCCGACGGCGGCGCTAACTACGCCGGAATCGTCTGGGCGGACGAGATGCGCGAGGCCACCGGAGACTCGCGCTACCGCGACCTGCTGCTGTCCATCGCCGACAGGTTCAGGGGCAATGAAGCCGGCCTCCCTCCCCCACCATGCGACCCCGACTACCGCACAGAGGATATGTTCTTCGCCGGCGCGATTCTGGGCCGCGCCTTCGCCCTCACAGGCGACGTATCATACCTGGACATTCAGACCGCCTTCCTGCTCGAAGCCGGCATACAGGTCGAGAGCGGCCTGTTCAAGCACTGCCGCTCCGTGCCATATCACTGGGGCCGCGGCAACGGCTTCGCCGCTATGGGATACGCCGAGACGCTGACCCACCTGCCCGAAGGCCACGCCGCCCGCGACAGCCTCATCGCCATTCACAAACGCCATCTGGACGCCCTGATAGCTCACCGGAGGCCGTCCGGTATGTTCTCCCAACTTCTCGACTTGCCCGGTACGTACCAGGAACTGACCGCCGTCTGCATGGTTGGCTACGCGACCGCGCGCGGTCTGCGATTGGGCTGGCTGGACGACTCATACCGCGCCTTCGCCGATTCGCTGTGGCGCGCGGCCTCGGAGCGCGTCGGCCCGGACGGCGAGGTTGTGGACGGCTGCACAGGCACGGGCGCGGTCAACGACCGGCGGTTCTACATAGACCGCGCCGCCGAATATGGCCGCGACGACCGCACCGGCAACCTCGCCCTCTGGTTCGCCGTCGAGATGGAGCGGCTATCGCGCGGCGTCTGACGGGCGCGTTATCCACTTACTCCGGGATTTTCGGTTGCCAGATTGGACAATCGGTCGTATCATGCAACGAAGGAGAACCGCATGGACACCGACACCATCCTGATTATAGGCATTATCATAGCCATACTCTCACCTCCCCTCACGGTGGGCGTTCCCCTGGCCGTTTTCCAGTGGAGACAGAATGCCGCTCTGGAGAAACGACTGACAGCCAAGATCGAGGCAGTCGAGAACAGGTCGCTCCGTGAGACACAGACGGTCAAGAAAGACCTCAGCGATGAGATACAGACAGTCAAGAAAGACCTTAGTGATGAGATCAAAGCTGTTGAGAACAGACTCAACCGCCGAATTGACGATGTGGAAGAGAGACTCACTGTCCGAATTGACGAAGTGGAAGAAAGACTCACCGACAGAATTGACGACGTGGAACAGAAACTCAACCGCCGAATCGACGGAGTGGAAGACAGACTCAACCGCCAAATTGACGATGTGGAAGACAGACTCACTGACAGAATCACCACCACGGACGGCAATGTCCTCCACCTTATCGGAGAAGTCGGCTTGGTCAAAGGGGCAGTGATCGGAGTCTCAGCCGAGAGCGCTCCGAGAGAACCTGTCGCGCCGAACTAAGCCGCGAGAAGTAGCCGTTTAGTCTTGGCTTGGGCAATTATCGTCAGGCGTACTTGCCCGTCAGTTGCGGCGTCGTGCCTTCGTTGCCCGCGGCCTCCCACTCGTGGCGCGTCTCCCGGCCCCAGGTGCGCTTGAGATCGTCGCGCACGCTCAGGTTCAGCCTGCCCAGTCCCTCGACCTCCATCTCGATGGCGTCGCCGTCCTGTATCGCGCTCAGGCCGAAGTGGTTCGTCCCCGTGGCAATCACGTCGCCCGGCTCCAACGAATGCACCGACGTCACCCATTCCACGACCTGCGGTATCTTGTGAGCCATGTCGTCCGTGTTGAAGTCCTGGCAGAGCCGCCCGTTGACCCACAGCTTGACCGGCAGCGACTGCGGATCCTCTATCTCGTCCGCAGTGACCAGCCACGGCCCCATCGGCGCGAACGTCTCGCGCGACTTCATCTGGTAGAACGCCGGAACGCCGCGCGCCGAAACGTCTATGAAGTTCATGTAGCCGAATATGTAGTCGAAGGCGTCCTCCGCCTTCACCTGCCAGGCGCGCTTGCTGATGACCAGCGCGAGTTCCGCCTCGTGCTCGAATATCGTCGCGGGCAGGTCGGGCAACAGAATAGTATCCCCGTCGCCAATCACCGAGTTAGGCGACTTGTTGAAGCCGTTCTTGGGCGCAGGCTCCGACCGGGTGCCGTTCTCCATGTAGTTCACGGCCATGCAGGCTATATTGAGCGGTCTCGGCGCGGGCGACCTCAGCCTAACCTGCGAAACAGGTACGCCGTCGCTATCGGCGACACGCTTTTCCAGGTCGCCCTTGTACGCCTCGAAGTCCGAAATAAGGCCGGACAGCGTGTCCTGCGGCGACACGCTGGGAATACCGGACACCACATCCGAAACGTCCACCACCGAATCACCGCTCAGCGCGCCCAATTTGAAATCGTCAAAGAATACGAGCTTCATTTCTCTTGCCTCTTGCTATGTCTTGGGCCTCAAAACTCAATCCCCTCCGCTTGGGGAGGGGATTGGGCTAGTCATTTGTGAGAATCTAGGCGTTGGCTGTCTCCCAGCCCTCCACCTGTATGCAGGATACCCAGTGTCCAGGCGATACCTCGCGCAGTTCAGGCATTTCAATCTGGCAGTCGTCCACCGTTATGGGACAGCGGGTGTGGAACACGCATCCCTGCGGCGGATTCATCGGGCTTGGAACGTCGCCGGTTAGGATGATCCGCTCTCTCTGAGACTCGATGATCGGGTCCGGAATCGGGACCGCCGACAGCAGCGCCCGCGTGTATGGATGCAGAGGGTTGTCGTACAGTTCGTTGCGGTCCGCTATCTCCACGATATGGCCCAGGTACATCACCGCCACTCTGTCCGATATGTGCCTCACCACCGATAGGTCGTGCGCGATGAACAGGTAGGTCAGATCGAACTGGTCCTGGAGGTCTTCAAGCAGGTTGATGACCTGCGCCTGGATGGACACGTCCAGCGCGGACACCGGCTCGTCGCACACTATGAAACTGGGGTTCACCGCCAGCGCGCGCGCGATTCCGATACGCTGTCGCTGCCCGCCGCTGAACTCGTGAGGGTATCGGTCGGCCATGTACGGGTTCAGCCCCACCACCTGGAGCAGTTCGGACACTCTGTCCCTGTACTCGCCCTTGGATGAGGTGAGCTTGTGAACTATCAGCGGCTCGCCCACGATGTCGCCACAGGTCATCCGTGGATTCAGGGAGCCGTATGGGTCCTGGAAGATGATCTGCATCTTGCGGCGCATGGCGCGCATACTGTTGTTGTCCATATCGTTCAGGCGTTCACCCTCGAAGATGACGTCGCCCTCGGTCGGCTTGTACAGTTGCAGGATAGCCCTGCCGGTGGTGGTCTTGCCGCAGCCGCTCTCACCGACAAGGCCGAGCGTTTCGCCCTTGTTGATGCTGAAGGTGACATTGTCAACAGCCTTCACGTCGGCTATCTTGCGCTGAAAGATGATCCCGGACGTGACCGGGAAGTACATCTTCAGGTTCTTTACTTCCAGCAGGGTTTCGCTGCCGTTGGTCTGGGTGGTCATCGTCCTCTCATACCTCTCTGTTAGTCGGCCACGCCGGCCAGTTGGTGAAGTTCCTGGTGTCTCCAGCAGGCGGAAGTATGCCCTTCCGTGGTGATCTCCAGCATAGGGGTTTCCTCTACGCACCTTTCGTAGATGTACTTGCATCTTGGGGCGAAGGAGCAGCCCTCCGGCAGGTTCACCAGGTCCGGCGGCAGTCCCTCGATGGCGTCCAGCTTGACCCGCTCGCTCGCGTCCAGCCTGGGCACAGAGTTCAGCAAGGCAGAGTATATGGATGCCTCGGATTGTGGTATATCTCCTCCGCCGTGCCTGTCTCGATTATCTTGCCCGCGTACATCACGTTCACGTTGTCCGCGTAGCGCGCGACCACGCCGAGATTGTGCGTAATGATGATCATGGCCGTGCCGAAGTCCCGGGCCAGATCCTGCATCAGTTCCAGAATCTGCGCCTGAATCGTAACGTCAAGCGCGGTCGTCGGCTCGTCCGCGATTATCAGCTTCGGATTGCAGCTCAGCGCCATCGCTATCATGACGCGCTGTCTCATGCCGCCGCTGAACTGGTGGGGATAGTCAACCAGTCTGGTTGCGGCGTCCGGTATTCCGACCGTCTGCAAAAGCTCCGCAGCTCTGTCCCTCGCCTGCTGCTTGTTCATTCCCTGGTGGAGTTCGAGCGTCTCGGTCAACTGGCGTCCGATTGTCAGCACCGGGTTGAGCGAGGTCATCGGTTCCTGGAAGACCATCGCGATGCGATTGCCCCGGATGTTGCGCATCTCGGCGTCATCCATCTCCAGCAGATTTTCCCCCTCGAATACCACCTCGCCGGCCACGGTGCGACCGGGCGGCGACGGAACGAGACGCATTATGGAAAGCGCGTGAACGCTTTTCCCGCACCCGCTCTCGCCCACGACTCCCAGCACCTCGCCTTCTTCCAGTCCGTATGTAATGCCGTCAACCGCTTTGACGACTCCGTCCTGCGTGAAGAAGTGAGTGGTGAGATTGTTCACTTCCAATAGCTTGGTCATTAAGGTCCCCCTTACGCCAACTTTGCTTATCAACTGGCGGCTGGTCGGTCTGAGAATCAGCGCTCGGCGAAAACCGCCCAAGCCAAACCGCTCGCCAAACCAGCCTGCTTGTGGCTAGGGTCAAGATATGTGTTTTGTCCCCCAATGTCAAGTAAGCGAAGCCCACTCGCGTCGAGTCGCATCCGTCATATGCGGTCTGCTAGACTCTATTCCAGCCCCTAGTCCTGAATCAACGCCTCAACCGACTTGCGCAACCTCCGACGTCCCCGAAACATCTTCTACGGCTGGTATCTCGTAGGCATATCGAGCTTCGTGCTCATGCTGATGTCAACCACCGTATTCCAGGGCGTCGGCACGTTCTTCGTAGCCTTGGAGCGCAACTTCGGCTGGAGTCGAACCACCCTGTCCGGCGCGTTCGCGCTCTCCCGCGCCGAGGGCGCGCTGCTCGGCCCCATCGAGGGCTTCCTCGTTGACCGCCTCGGCACCCGCAGAATGGTCGTGATCGGCTACTTCATCATGGGTATCGGGTTCCTCTTCTACTCCCAGATACAGGAAGTGTGGCACTTCTACGTCGCCTACCTGACGATTTCACTCGGCTCCGGCGTGGGCGGCTGGATAGCTATAGTAACGCTCATAAACAACTGGTTCTCGCGGCGGCGCGCTTTCGCCATGTCCCTGGCGGTGTCCGGCGTTCAGCTTGGCGGGCTGCTCGTCCCGCTGATGGCATGGGGCGTGGAGAACCACGACTTCCGAATGACCTCGCTCGGCATAGGCGTAGTCCTGATACTGGTCGCGGTTCCGGCCTCCCGCCTCATGCGAAACACGCCCGAGGACATGGGCCTGCTGCCGGACGGAGAGGCCGCGCCCCGCTCCGGCAGCTCCGCCGCCGAATCCCCAACCGACGAAACGACCGAGATGACGCCCCGACAAGCGCTCAGAACCGTCGCCTTCTGGGTAATCGCGGTCGCGCGGCTCACCTCGGTCGTATCCATAATAACCCTGTCCGTCCACCTCATTCCGAAGTTGACCGACTCCGGCATCTCGCTCATCACCGCCAACTTCATTCTCACTCTCTACACAATAGTCGCCTTCTTCAGCGGATTCGTGGCCGGGTATCTCGCCGACCGGGCCTCCAAAGTGGCAGTCCTGTTCGTGTGTATGTTCATGCAGGCGCTGGCCATGGCCATCCTGGCGCTGACCGACTCCCTTCCGATGGCGATGGTGTTCGCCGTCCTGTGGGGAGCGGGTTTCGGCGGACGGGTGCCGCTCCTCACCGCCATCATCGGAGACTTCTTCGGCAGGAAGAACTTCGGCTCGATACTCGGCATCAACATGGTCCCGTCCAACATAGCGATGATATTCGCGCCGCTGTTCGCCGGGTTCATGTTCGATCTCAGGCAGAGCTACTTCATCCCGTTCATCACATTCGCAATCATGGGCTTCATCGGCGCCTTCGTCATTCTGCTGGCTCGCCAGCCAGAGCAACCGGCAGAACCCACATAGGCTCTCGACCCGCTTCGTATGTCCCTATGCGGTCTATGCCGCCCCAGGCTTCGTTTATCTCATACGCCGCGAGTTTCCCGGAGTCCAGTCCCGCCGCGTAGAGGAATCTTCCGGCCGGATCCACATTCAGCGCGCGGGGCACGGGTTCAGACGGAACTATCGCCGTCCGTGTCAGATTCCCGGATTCCTGATCAATAAGGAAGCACGCGATACTATCATGCCCCCTGTTCGGCGCGAACAGCATCGTCCCGGACGGATTTATCCGAATCTGCGCGCACGAGTTTCTCCCGCTCCACAGCGAGGGCAGCGTCGAAACCGTCTGGAACGCGGACAGCGTTCCCCCTTCCGGGTCGAAGTTGTACGCGGTCACGCTGCATCCCTGCTCGTTGGAGAAGTACAGAACGTCCAGCGACGGGTGGAAGCAATAGTGCCTCGGCCCCAGGTCGCCATTCTGCGGAACAGTGGCCGGATCGTTCGGCGTAAGCGCCCCGGTATCTTCGTCGAAACGGAACTGGAAGACGGCGTTCACCCCGTTGCCGCCTCCGATATGCGGCACGAACGCGAATCGGTTCGATGCGTCCGTCTGCATACAGTGCGCGCCCTGTCCCGTCGCCCGCCACTCTGCCGGAGGCGACTGCGCGACGCCGTTCTCGTCTATGGGATGCACCGCGCACCTGCCCGCCAGGTAGTAAGCCGACAACAGCCACCGCCCGGTCTTATCCGTCGCCATGAAATTGGGATCGGACTCCAGGTCCGCCACACCCAGCAGTTCAAGGGCCCCGGTCTCCGGCTCTATCGAGTAGCTGTCCAGCTTGTTAGCGTCCCGCCTCGCCACGTACAGAAAGCGACGCTCCGGGTCAGTCGCCAGCGGCGCGGGCCGCCCGGCGGCCTCCACCTCCCTCACCTTCTCCAACGCCCCCGATTCCTCATCCTGCCTGAATATCAGTATCTTGTCGTCGCCCGATGCGGTGACGTAAACGAAAGTCGGCATTCTCAATACATCCTTGCCCGCGCCGGTCTGTCGGCGCGCGCCTCTTCTCTTCCAAGTCATTAGAATTAAGATAGCGCCTCTATGGAAGCCGCGCTACATCTGCATAGTTCCTCTCTCCCTCGATGGGCTCACAGGGGTATGCAAATGTCCAGTCAGCTACGAACTCCAGTCAATAGATCCCCTCTCCCTCAGGGAGAGGGCTAGGGTGAGGGTGAAATACCTACCCCTCTCAGCCCTCGATAGGTGAGGGTAATCAGATTTGACCGCGAGCGCCTCTCATTTGTATTCTCGCCAACGGACAATAAGCTCTCAACTCGTAGGATATGAAGTGAACAACGGCTCATCCAGAACGGCGGCGGCCTGCCTCTGGGGAGGCGGATTCATCGTAGGATCCCTGGGCATACACTTCCACCAGCTCTGGCTGGTCTATCTGGGATACGGCATCCTGGGCGGATGCGGGCTTGGACTAGGTTACGTCTCTCCTGTATCAACGCTGATACGATGGTTTCCCGACAGGCGCGGCATGGCCACTGGAATGGCTATCATGGGGTTCGGAGGCGGCGCGATGATAGGAACGCCCCTGAAAGAATTCCTGCTGCGGACGTTCTGGGAATCGCCCCAATACCTTGGAACCGTCGAATCGGTGTCGCTCATCACCGAGCGAGGCAGGAGATTCGCCGAGGTCTCCGGACAGACAGTCGAAGTGGTAGTCGCCGGAGCGATGGAAGCCGGACGGGAAGGCGTCTATGTCGGTCGGAACCGGAGACACCGGCGCGTCGAATACCTTCCTGACATAGCCACGCCCGCGTTCGCAGCCACCTATGTGTTCATGATAAGCGTATTCAACCTGTGCGGAAGATTCTTCTGGGCCTCCATTTCGGACTATATCGGCAGAAGAAACACGTACTACTGTTTCTTCGCTCTGGGATCGGCGCTATACCTGTCAATCCCGCTTGTAGCGATGCTGGTCAGCGCGAATCCGATGGTCGTATGGCTGATTATGTTCTACGCCATAACTATGGTCGTCTTCACCATGTACGGAGGCGGATTCGCCACCATCCCCGCGTATCTGTCCGACGTGTTCGGAAACCTGCACGTAGGCGCGATTCATGGCCGTCTCCTGACGGCCTGGAGCGTAGCCGGTATCGCTGGCCCGTTCATCCTGACCTACCTGCGCGATCTGTCGCTGAAACGCTCCATCAGCCAACTCGCCGAAAAGGTTGACCAGGCCGACTTTGAAGGGAAGTTCGGCGCTCCGCTCGCCAGCCTGGATGAACTTGTCGCGGCGAAAACGGTCACCATCTCCAAAATGATGGACATAGCGCCTGTCGGCGTCGCCGATCCGACGCCCAATCTGTACAACATAACCATGTTCGTGATGGCCGGACTTCTGGCGGCGGCCTTCTTCGCCAATTTTATGATTCGCCCCGTAGCCGCCAGACATCATCTGAAAAGCTCCCACCCCGACCCGGACTGAAGCCTCACCTGTACTCGGTATCCTTTACGCGCACTGGTTATCTTAAAATACAATCGTCAAGACATCTTCCGTCATACCCGCGAAAGCGGGTATCCACAGGCTTGGCAAATAGCGTTCACCTAATTACCAGCGCGTACTATGAACACGCCGCGGCTCCGTCATGCGCCATGCTACAATTACTCACCATGACCAGACCATAGCGACTGTCGAGGTGAATCATGCCGCTCGTATCCATTAACGGAATACAAATAGACTACCAGGAATACGGACAGGGAGAGGCCATAGTCTTCTGCCACGGCGCGGGCGGCAACCTGCTCTCCTGGTGGCAGCAAATACCCTACTTCTCGGAAAGCTACCGCTGCGTAACGTTCTCCCATCGCGGCTTCGGCCACTCCTATGACGAACCCGACGGCCCGGGCATGAAGTCCTTCGTCCCCGACCTCGTGGCCCTGCTCGACCGCCTCGCCATAGACTCAGTTCACCTCGTCGCCCAGTCCATGGGCGGCAGAACCGCGCTCGGCTTCGCCGTCGAATACTCCGCCCGTACCCGAAGCCTCGTCTTGGCCGACACCACCGGCGGCATGGGCGAGCCGGACGTCGAGCAGGCCCTCGCCGACTGGCGAGCCAAACAGGATTCGACCCGCGAACTCGGCTTCCGCGCCCTGGCCCCCGGCTTCGGCGTCCGCGAACCCGAGCTCGCCAATCTCTACCTCCAGATCTCGCGTACCAACCCGCCCAGGCCCAACCTCGCGGGCGTCATGAGCGGCGGCCCCACCGGCGCCGACCTGTCCAACCTGCGCGTCCCCACACTATTCATCGTCGGCGAGGAAGACGATCTAACCCCGCCCCACGTCATCGAGGCCGCTTCACGCCACATCCCCGGCTCAGAGGTCATGCGCGTTCCCGGCTGCGGCCACTCTGTCTATTTCGAGAACCCCAACGTGTTCAACTTCGAGGTCTCCCGCTTCATAGCCCAGGCCGCCGCCCCCGGCGCGTAATACACCCACGGAGGAAAAGCATGACAACGCAGACACAGCGAGACGCCGTAGCCGACATCGTAAGAAATATACTGGACCAAAAGTTCGGCGACTCCCTCACCTTTGACCAGATCATCGTAAAAGACCGGATTGACCCAGTGGATGGCATGGAGTACCTGGGAATTACCATCATATTTGAGGGAGACTGGAAACTTCTGGATCCGGGCTGGACGCTGGGGCTGAGAGGTCGTATCCGACGCAGGATGGCGGATATGGATATGTACGAATTCCCTAGCACGTCATTCGAGGAAAAGTCTGACTGGGAAGCCCTTCTGGCGGGGGAATACTATGAATCCTCATGATCTGCTGAAAGCCGCGTACCAATTGGCTCTCGAACCCAGTGTAGGCCGTCCCCGCCAAGCCAATCTCAGGCGCGCGATTAGCACAGCCTACTATGCGCTATTCCATTCGATTGCGAACTGCTGCGCCGATATGCTTGCCGGTTCCACTAGAGCTAACCGCAGTCAGCGCGCGTGGCGACAAACGTACCGCGCCCTTGAACACGGACACGCCAAAAACCAGTGCATGAACCAATCCGTCATTAGCCGATTCCCACCTGAAATCCAAGATTTCGGCGAAGTATTCACCGATATGCAAGGGGCTCGTCATATTGCCGACTACGATCCAGACCCCGAACAATCATTCACACGCGACAGTGTATTACAGCGTATCGCGGAATCCGAGAGAGCGATACTCAGATTCGAGAACACCCCCATATCTGACCGCCGCGCCTTCGCCATATACGTCCTGCTCCGACTCCGAAGCGGCTGACCAAGGCAGGACGCCGAGCCAAGCCGAAATTCCGCCCCGGCGTCCGACCCTGAACCTACCCCAACCCCCGCGCCTTCATCGCCGTCGTGTGGTCCCACGGCGCTATCCACTCTTCCAGTATCTCCATGCCGAACCCCGGCGCGTCCGACGGCGTCACGTAGCCGTCCTTCGGCATCGGCATACCTGGAATCGGGCAAACTTCATCCAGCGGAATCCCCGGATCGCTCCCCATCCAGAACTCCGCCATCGGCGACTCCGGCATCGAGATGGCGAAGTGCTGGCCCCAGGGCGAAGCCGCCGCCGCGTGCGGAATCGTGATTATTCCCGCCGCCTCGCCTATCGTGTATATCTTCAGCGCCTCAGACAGCCCGCCGCACCACTTCATATCCGGCTGAAGAACGTCAACCGCCCTATGCTCCACAAGCTGCCTGAACGTCCAGCGTCCGTGATGATCCTCACCCGTGGCCAGCGGGATCCAGTTTATCGCCTTCTTCAACTCGATATGCCCCTCCAGGTCGGTCGGTATCAGCGGCTCCTCGAACCAGCGCAGTCCGTATGGCCGCAGACGATCAGCCAGCCGCACCGCGAACTCCACGTTGAAGCTCATCACCGGGTTGTACATAAGCTCCGCGTTCGTCCCAACCATCTCCCGCGCGTTGGCTATCTTCTCCTCCACGATGTTGATGCCGTCTATCCCCTCGTCATAGTGCGCCGGATTGGACACCTTGAAGTGTTTGAATCCCAACTCCAAGGACCAGTCCAGATCGTCCGAAGTAACATAGATTAGCGCCTTGTCCCGGCAAGGCCCGCCTATCAGCGAATACACCGGCTGCCCAAGCAACTTTCCCTTCAGATCCCAGAGCGCCAGGTCAATCCCCGACTGCGCCACTGTGGCCAGTCCGCCCGCGCCGAACCTCTGCGTCGAACGCCACATCAGGTCGTTCAGATACTCCAGCGCCATGCAGTCCCTGCCCTCCAGCAGCGGCCCGAAGTGGTAGTCCACCAACGCCGCCGTCGGCTCGCCAAAGCTACACTGTCCCAGTCCCCACGTCCCATCCTCCGCTACCACCTGCACCCACACCTCCGCGCTCGTATTCGCGCCCGGCATCTGCCCGTGAAGCCTCGGGAACTCGGGATACTTGTTTATCGGCAGCGCGCGCCGAGCGTGCGTGTTCCAGTTGGGCCTCCGCGACTCCGACTTCGGCGGCGTCCGCGGTATGTTGACTTCCACGGCTCTGACTTGCTTTATCTTCATTCCATGCCATCCTTATCCAGCGATGTTTTTCGTCCGTAACGGAATCCACGTGATTGTCTCACAAAAATTAGACCGTGTCTGTTGTAGAATAGCCCCAACCCACAGATTTTTGGAGGCGCCAAATGGTTACAAGGCTATACACGGGAGACGACGGCCAGTCTCACTTCGAGGAACTGGACATGGACACAGGCGAATTCCCTTGGGGAGAACTGAAGAACGCCACCGGCGTCATGTTCAGATACGACGAGCCGGGCAAGTTCATAGACTGGCACGTAGCCCCGCGCCGCCAGTTCATCATCACCCTCTCCGGGCAGGTCGAAATCGGCCTCGGCGACGGCACGCTCCGCTACTTCGGCGCCGGCGACGTCATGCTCGCCGACGACCTCACAGGGCAGGGCCACACAACCCGCGCCTACGGCGACACGCCAAGAATCTCCGTAGCCATCCCCCTCGATTAAGACCATCTGAGAACTAACGACTAAAAACTAAAAACTCCAACCCCCGGAGGTTCCCCATGGCGAACAACGGACACCGAACCCACATCTACGTCGGACTCGCGGGCGAGGGCGACAACATCGCCGAGGGCGGTCTGCTGCGCCGCGCCGAGGGCGAAGACGACTGGCGCAGCGTCACCAACGGCCTGCCGTCTAACCCCCAGGTCAGGGCGCTGCTCGTGCATCCCGACAATCCCGCCATCATCTACGCCGGAACCCAGCTCGGCGTCTATCGCTCCGACGACCGCGGCGACCACTGGCAAGCGCTCGAATCGCCCCGCGAAGGCATGGACGTCTGGTCGCTCGCCTTCCACCCCTCCGACCCCGACATCATCTACGCCGGCTACGAACCCTGCGCCATCTACCGCACCGAGAACGGCGGCGAATCCTGGTCGCGGACGAACACCGACAGGGTCGCCTACCCCAATGTCACCACCTATATGCCCCCGCTCGCCAAGCGCGTCATCGGAATAGCGGCCGACCCCTCCGACCCCTCCGATATGTACGCATCCATCGAGGTCGGCGGCTTGCTCGCCTCACGCGACGGAGGCGAAAGCTGGGACTCCATCACCGACGGCCTCTACACCGAGAACCACACCGTTGACCTGCACGGCGTCCAGGTCAGTTCGGCGGCCCCGGGCACGGTCTTCATCATCGCCCAGGTAGCCATGTTCAGAAGCCGAGACCGCGGCCATCGCTGGGAACACATCCGCTTCGGCGAGATGTTCCCGGGCGGCTCATACTGTCGCGGCCTCATAGTCGCGCCCGACGACCCCAACACCCTCTACCTCGCCGCGGGCACGGGCGGCGGAGGCGCGCCAGCCGGAACCCAGGAAGCCGGCGCCCTCTTCCGCAGCCAAGACACCGGCGAAACATGGCAGCGACTAGACATAGGCGACACGCCCCCAAGCCGTATGTTCCAGATAGCCATAGACCGCGCCGCCCCCTCCAACGTCTATTGCTGCACAGGCTACGGCCACTTCTACGCCAGCGCCGATGCCGGCGAAACCTGGTCCGGCTCCAACTTGCCCGTCGAACTATCCCGCAGCCGCCACGTCTATCCCATGGTCGCCGGCTAGCGCAACCGCCTAAGCGTCGAATTGTAAGGGCGGCCACGTGGCCGCCCTTCGCGGATATGGTATATTGGGACGGTAAGCCATACGAGGAGATTCTCATGTCAGAATCGAGGTTTAATCCGGCAGGCCCGGCAATTTCCCATGTCAAATTGCAATTTCCCATGGCCCGCCAATTAGCCAAGGGGACTATGTAGAGTACACCGACGAAAACCTTCACGAATTCTTCGAGGACATAAAACGGCGCGGACGAGCGCGCTGTATGCCCCCTACACCGGCCCCGGCCCAAGCCGAACCGGGAACGGAACATCCGGATTCTCCGACACCAGCCGACCCCAGACCGCGTGACCGATACGCTCCGCCCGCTCTATCACATCCGCCTCGTCAATCGTCAGAACCCGCCCGTCCCTCATCACCCACTCCCCGTCCACCATCACGTCCATTACATCCGCCGGCTGACCCTGGTGAACGAACCCCGACACTATCCTCATCGTCGGAACCAGGTGCGCCCGCCTGGCGTCAATCATGAACAGGTCCGCCCTCTTCCCCGCTTCCAGGCTGCCCACCTCATCCGCTATCCCCAGCGCCCTCGCGCCCCCGATAGTCGCCCACTCCAGAACATCCTCCGGCATGGGCCACATCTCATCATTCCGCCTCACCCGCTCCTGGAACAGCCCCGCCCGCATCACCTCCACCATATCCTCAGCCATGTTGTCCGACCCCATCCCTATCACGCAGCCCGCCGTCTGAAGCTCCAATACCGGCGCGGCAGCCCCTCGCCGAGCCGCTATCGCCGCGTTGTTCGACACCGCCACGCCATGCTGGCCCAGCAGCGCCACCTCCGAATCGTCAACATACCGGCAATGCGCCACCACAAGCCTCTCATTCAGCAGCCCGTTCGCGAACAGGTACTGCGTCGGGCGCACTCCCCTCACCCGCATCACCCCCTCCACTTCCTTGTGACTCTGCGACAGGTGAATCGTGCTGCCAACATCATGACGCTCCGCCATCAGCGCCGACTCCCGCAGCAACTCCGGCGAACACAACTCCGGCGCGTGCGGCGACACCATGCACCGCACCCGTCCGTCCTCCGCCCCGTGCCACCGCGAAATCAGATCCTCGCTCCGCCGCAGCCCCACCTCCAGTTTCTCCGACGAAAAGGCATAGCGACCCTCCGCGAACCGGGCATCATCAATATCATTGAAATTCTCCGCCAGAAACAGCCGCATACCCGTCGTCGCCAGGCTGTCCGCGTACACCGGAATATCGTCCGAAATCTCCAGCATCGTCGTCGTGCCGCTCCGAATCGCCTCAAGCGCGCCCAGCAGACCGAACACGTTCCGCCCATCCTCATCCAGCAACCCGCGCCCCGTCGTCGGAAATCTCAGCGTAGTCGGAAACCCGAAATCCTCCAGTATCCCCCTGTCCGCCGTCGCCAGCAGGTGAGTATGACAATTCACCAGCCCCGGGAACACCACCTTCCCCCGCCCATCCACACGCTCCGCCCCCGGATACCGCGCCTCAAGCTCGGCGCTCGGCCCAACCTCCGCTATCCGCTCCCCCTCCACCGCAAGCGCCGCGCCATAATGAACCCGCCGCCCCTCGTCGCACGTAACAACAGTCGTATCAGCAATCAAAATAGTCATATATCCACCATCTGCGGCCTTACTCTCCACGCAGCCGCCGAAGCTCCGCTTCCAATTCAGCCATCCGATCCTCGGCGGCTATGCGAGCGTCCTGTTCCGATTCCGCGAGCGTCTCGGCGGCTATGCGAGCGTCCTGTTCCGATTCCGCCCGCGCTTCGGCGGCTATGCGAGCGTCCCGCTCCGATTCCGCGAGCGTCTCGGCCACTTCCACCTGCGCCTCAG
Organism: Dehalococcoidia bacterium; assembly: GCA_963668275.2. Classification (GTDB taxonomy): domain Bacteria; phylum Chloroflexota; class Dehalococcoidia; order Lucifugimonadales; family UBA1123; genus VXRN01. The sequence goes on along the minus strand of OY764155.1, from coordinate 2,705,194 downwards.
CCACTTCCGCCCGCGCGATGGACTCCGCGTTATTCTCCAGCCACCGACCCGACACCGGATCATAGAAGCGCAGACGGCCTTCCTCCCAGCGCAGGTCAAGATTCAGCAGAGCGCTATGAGCGCGAGGCAGACCATCCGGGTCCGCCATCATCTCGAAACGCCGGTACTCCCCCTCCGCCAGATACTCACCAACCAGCGCTTCCCCATAGTAATCCCCACCCGTCGGATCATAGCGCCAGTACTCCAGAGCGCCCAGCCGGGCGTACAGATCCCGCTTCGGCCCCAGGTCATTATCCGCCGTGCTCGGAGAGCCGATCTCCAAAACGAAATCCGGGAACTTGCCCACCTCCCACACCCGATACGTCCTGTGCAACTCCAACAGCGCAGCCCTGCCAACGCCAAGCGCGACATAGCAGTCCGGCGCCACGCTGAAACTCGGGTCCCCCTCCACGTAATAGATGATGGTATTCCCGCTCACCGTCACGTCCAGACTTTCCAGGAACGCCTTGAGAGTCTCCAGAATTTCGATGAAAAAGGGTTCTTGCAGCAGGCTATCAGGCAATGGCTGACCGTCCGTGTCCGGGTAGATAACTTCCTCTTCCGCGTATATCGGAATAGACAACTTCGTAGTCATATCTCCACTCCTGCCGCCATTCTACCCCAAATCGCGACACGGATGGGAGTTTTGGACATAGTGGCCCAGGGTCTTTCATTATTGGTGGACGGGGTTAGCCCCCACGAGTCTGAGCGGTATGTCAGGACGTGCCGCGTTTCTTCTCAGCGCCGCGGCAATGTTTCTGTTCGCTCGATTCGGCATACCTGCGCCATGTGAGGCCAGTCGGTGTATCCACTCAGCGTCTGCGATGTCCATATAGCCCTGCTCTCAACACGACCCGCCCTCTTGCCAGCGCGCTCATACGATGGAGGTTCTCTGTCCAACCATACCGCTTCGATGTCTTCAAGCAGACTCTTCTGGTTTCCCTTGACTACGAAGTAGCAGTCCCCCCTTTTGAGACTATCGTCTCACAGTCGCGTCTCTGGGTGAACTGTGCGTCCCCGGTCACCACTCGACCGCTTATGTCCACATCCTCAGGCAATCGTCTCAAGGCCCCCAGTTCGCCTCCCTTGTTCTCGACCGACTGCTGGCCGACCACCACTCCACTCTGATGGCTGAACACCGATACCAGGTGAACTCCAGGAACCTGTTCTCCGTGTATACCGCGCCGGGCCGTGGTCGCGTCCCCACTGGCTGATCGCGTACAGACTTCGCGCTCCACGCATCATCGCGCAGACTGCCAGTGTCAGAATGGCTCCTATGGGATGCCTTCGTCCCTGTCTTCCACGTGGGTCAGGAACTCCGTCCAATGCTTCTCTCAATGTCATGGCCTCTGGCACTCTCCCGTGTTTTGACCATGATTGCACTCTTTCCTAGAAAATGAAAAGACCCTGGCGTTGCCCGCCGCTGCCTCAACACAAGAGGTTGTGGTACTCTTGCATAGGAGGCTCCTAGGAGGCGCTTTATGGCAAACCAAGAACATCTCGAATCGCTCCAGACCGACATCAGGGAATGGAACATGAGGCGGAAACTTGAGAAATTCGCGCCGGATCTGAGAGACGCGGACCTCAGAAACGTCGACTTCAGCGGCGCGGACCTCAGTTACGCCGACCTGAGCAACGCCAACCTGAGGGGGGCTACGTTCAAACGCGTCAATTTCAAAGAAGCCATTCTGTCAGGCGCGATACTAGAGGAAGCCGACTTCACCGAAGCCGACTTCACCAACGCCGACCTCAGCAACGCGAGAGTCAAGGACGCTGACTTCAGGACTGCGCGACTAATCAACATGAACTTATCCAGAACGGAGCTTTGGAAGGCTCGCCTGTTCAAGGCTTCCTGAAGCATGGACGGACATTATCAAGACTCAGGCCAGTTCATCGAAAGCGTTGGCGATCTGATAGCTTTCTGCCGTGCGCTCCGGAGAGCGGCGCCGGATCACTCCCTCTACTTCCGGGGGGAGCGAGATTTCACATGGGAATTGCGGCCCTCGGTGATGCGGTCTTCACTCCGCGACAGCGAGGGCGAGATGTTGCTCGACCTGATGTCCCGACGCCCTGACGATTTCAGAGGCATGACCTCAGCCCTGGAACAACTCGTGCTGGCGCAGCACCACGGACTCAGAACCCGACTCTTGGATATTACCCGAAATCCCTGCGTAGCGCTGTTTTGGGCCTGTCAGTATCTCAAAGCTGAAGACGACCGTGAGAGAAGCGCGACCGACAGAGACGGTCGTCTGCACATTTTCGCAGCGCCGAGACAGTTGGTCAAACCGTTTAACAGCGACACCGTTAGCGTCATAGCCAACTTCGCCAAACTCGGCATCGGTTATCAGAATCAGATTTTAACAAGAGGCGCTGATGACCCTGATGATACATATCCACATCTGGAAGCGATGCGCCTTCTCTACGAATTGATCCGGCAGGAGAAGCCATATTTCGAGGAACGAATAGATCACAGAGACCTGTTCAAGGTGTTTGTCGTAGAGCCTCAGCAGTCGTTTGAACGGATTCGGGCGCAAGCCGGAGCCTTCCTCATTTCGGCGTTTCATGAACGGTTCGAGCGGGATGAATTCCTGGGTTGGAACCCCGATACGCCAATCTACGATCATCTTACGCGAATCGTACCCAGCGAAAAGAAGGAAGACCTGATTGAAGAACTAAGACTGCTGAACTTCACACGCGAAACGCTTTTCCCAAACCTGGATGAAGCGGCAAGCGCGGTCATAGAGCGATACTCGGTTTGACGCTCCACGTAAACTCCCCCGGTGACCTCATTGACCCCTACCCCGCCCAGGAATTCGCTACCGAGCGCCTCCTAAACCGCGAAACCCAACCCTGAACGCAGATTTGATTATTAGAACCAGGTGAAATATGCCCTCTCCATTGATAGATATTCCCCCCGACGACATTTTTCGGTATCTTGACCGGAAGGACAGACCGCGACTAGACTTGAAAGGCCTTGACACAGAGTCCGTAGCCCTGAGAGGTCTGTGATGGTCGGCAAGACGATTACCCTCACCGCAACATCCACCGAACTTGAACGCTTCCCCGAGTTCCCGCCACGCGACGACATGAACAATCCCATCTATCTCTACCGCCCCTCTCACATATACGCGCTGGAACTGCACGTGGGAGACCCTGAGACCACCATTGTCCTCGGCGAGGTTCCGGTGGGTCGGACTCCCGGCCAGAGGGCGGGCGTTCGCGTACCCGATCTTCTGATAGCGGTCAACATTAACCGAGCGCTCATCATCGAACAGTGGGGTTACGCCATAGAGCAGCAGGGCAAGCCCCCGGACTTCGCGCTTGAGATAGCGTCCGCGACGACCGGATTGACCGATTACACCGCCAAGCGCCGCGACTACGAAGCCTACGGCATACCCGAATACTGGCGATTCGACCCGTCGAGAGGAGAGTATCACGACGTCGCCCTTGCCGGAGACCGCCTGGTGGACGGCGTGTACCAGCCCATTGAGATAGAGTGGCTGGACGCGGAACACTGTCGCGGATACAGCGAGTTCCTGGGACTGTACGTATGCTGGGAGTATGGAGAACTACGCTGGTTCAATCCGATGACCGGGAGTTACCTTCGCACCCACGCCGACGAGGTGGAAGCGCGTATAGAAGCCGAAACGGAGCGCGACCGCGAGGCCATAGAGCGAGTACGCGCCGAAGCCGAGCGTGATCGAATCCAAGCCGAGCGAGTACGCGCCGAAGCCGAGCGTGACCAAGCCCAAGCCCAAGCCGAACTCGACCGCGAGGCCGCCGCTCGCAGAGAGGCCGAAGCCGAACTCGAAAGGCTGCGCGAGCGGCTGGAAGGCCTGGACAACTTAGAGTAAGCCAGCTCTAGCGGAGAGATAGTGGAAACGGGACAAAGTTGTACATTTCATCCCATTTCCATGTCGTTGCGAGATGAGTGGCAGAGTACCCGCTCGCCTTGCTCCACCGTGCCTGAAACGGCATCAAGCGCAACTCCATGACTCTGGAAGAACTCCGCGCCCACAACATAGACAACATGACGCTCTACGTAAACTCCCCCGGCGACCTGGTTGACCCCTACCCCGCCCAGGAATTCGCCACGGAACACTTGCTAAACCGCGAAACCCAACCCTGAACGCAGATTTGATTATTAGAACCAGGTGAAATATGCCCTCTCCATTGATAGATATTCCCCCCGACGACATTTTTCGGTATCTTGACCGGAAGGACAGACCGCGACTAGACTTGAATGGCCTTGACACAGAGTCCGTAGCCCCGAGAGGTCTGTGATGGTCGGCAAGACGATTACCCTCACCGCAACATCCACCGAACTTGAACGCTTCCCCGAGTTCCCGCCACGCGACGATATGAACAATCCCATCTATCTCTACCGCCCCTCTCATATATACGCGCTGGAACTGCACGTGGGAGACCCTGAGACCACGATTGTCCTGGGCGAGGTTCCGGTGGGTCGGACTCCCGGCCAGAGGGAGGGAGTTCGCATACCCGACCTTCTGATAGCGGACAACGTTAACCGCGCGCTCATCATCGAACAGTGGGGCTACGCCATAGATCAGCAGGGCAAGCCCCCGGACTTCGCGCTTGAGATAGCGTCGGCGACGACCGGATTGACCGATTACACCGCCAAGCGCCGCGACTACGAAGCCTACGGCATACCCGAATACTGGCGATTCGACCCGTCGCGCGGAGAATACCACGACGTCGCACTTGCCGGAGACCGCCTGGTGGACGGCGTGTACCAGCCCATTGAGATAGAGTGGCTGGACGCGGAACGCTGTCGCGGATACAGCGAGTTCCTGGGTCTGTACGTCTGCTGGGAGTATGGAGAACTACGCTGGTTCAATCCGATGACCGGGAGTTACCTTCGCACCCACGCCGACGAGGTGGAAGCGCGTATAGAAGCCGAAACGGAGCGCGACCGCGAGGCCATAGAGCGAGTACGCGCCGAAGTCGAGCGTGACCAAGCCCAAGCCGAGCGAGACCGAATCCAAGCCGAGCGAGTACGCGCCGAAGCCGAGCGTGACCAAGCCCAAGCCGAACTCGAAAGGCTGCGCGAGCGGCTGGAAGGCCCGGACAACTTAGAGTAAGCCAGCTCTAGCGGAGGGACAGTGGAAACGGGACAAAATCGTACATTTCATCCCATTTCCATGTCGCTGCGAGATGAACCGACTGCGAGATGTGATATGGCCGCCACCGATACACTCACCCTCAGACCAAAGTCCGCAGGCGCCTTCGTACTGCCGGACACACCCCCACGCGAGCCTGACGAGATGACCAGTTTCGACCGCCTGCACGCAATCGGAAACTCTCACCACATCATCCAACACCTCGGAAACAAGCGAACCACGCTTGTGTTCACCGACAAATTCATAGTCCTCGCCCCATATTCGGGGCCGTCCGACCTCAGAAGGAATCCCGACCTCGCCATAGCGTTCATAGCGAACCGCGACGCCTTCGAGCGCAGCAACGGCTACATCATAAGCGAGCAGGGCAAGCCGCCGGACTTCGTGTTGGAGATAGCGTCCAGGAGCACGGCGCGCATTGACGTGGGACAGAAGCGCGACGACTACGCGCTGATGGGCATACCCGAGTACTGGCGGTTCGATGAGACGGGAGAGTTTCACGGCGCCAGGTTGGCCGGCGACAGGCTGGTGAACGGTCGTTACGAGCCGATGCCCATAGTAGAGTTGTCCGAGGGAGCGCTGGAAGGGTACAGCGATGCGCTGGACCTGAACATCCGTTGGGAGCATGGCGAGTTGGGCTGGTACGACCCCGCTACCGGCCTTCACATAGCCACATTCGACAGCGAACGCGAACGCGCCGACAACGCCGAAACCCGCGCCGATAGCGAACGCGAACGCGCCGACAATGCCGAAGCCCGCGTCCGCGAGTTGGAAGACGAGATAAGGCGACTCCAGGACTCCTGACCGGCGACTGGCGCTGCAAGTACACTTCTCCCTCCGGCGGAATGTCCCCCTTAGGTCCAGAGAGGACGATGGCTACCGTTTGTTTCCCACATCACTACACCCCATACCCCATACCATGCTACAATAATACTATCCGGAAACTGGCCATCCCAAAGTTGCAAACTGAGAACCAACCACTAAAAACTATAAATACTGATTTATCAATAAGCGCTTACCCACCCGAAAAATTTTCGGTCCATAGCTAACAACAGGTGATTACAGGTCACTTTCCACGTGAACCGCGTCCTGTCCCACTTGGAAACTCACTTGAAACCCCACCTGTACGACATAAATCAAGGTATATGAACCCCTACTGAAGACTAACGACTGAGAACTGAAAACCAACGACCAGGAGACACCCATGCCCGAAGACATCAGCCTTTTCGACGCGCTCTACTCCCAGCGCGCCATTCGCTACTTCAAGCCCGACCCCGTTCCCGACGAACTCATCCACAAACTCATCGAGGCCGCGACCAAGGCGCCCAGCGGCGGCAATAGCCAGGGCTGGAAGTTCCTCGTCATACGCGCCCAGGCGACCAAAGACGTCATCGGCGACTACTACGAAAGAGGCTGGGAAGCCGCCTACGGCAAGGATAACCCCAATCCGCCCTCTATCCAGTCCCATGTGCGCCGCTCCGCCGACTACCTCGCCCGCCACATGGCCGAGTCTCCGGTTCTCATAATGGCCTGCATCCAGCACGACGGCGGCCCCTCCACGATGGGGCGCGGCGGCTCTATTTTCCCCGCCGTCCAGAACCTTCTTCTCGCCGCGCGAGCGCTCGGACTCGGAAGCTGCCTCACCAGCCTGCACAAGCGCTACGAAGACGAGATAAAGGAACTCCTCGACATCCCCGATAACGTCGAGACCGCCGCCCTGCTGCCCGTCGGCTTCCCCGCCGACAACGCCCGCTACGGCCCGACCCGCCGCGCCCCGGTAGAGGAAGTCGCCTTCCGAGAAAAGTGGAACCAGTCCTGGTAACAACACTCTCTGCTATACTCTCCATAGCTAGAAAGTGCCTGGATAGACAGATGGTCTGCGATGAGATCAGCCATATCCTGAAAATCCAAGCATCCCGTAAATCCTGATTCAGACAAGAGGAAATCCGCCATGTCATACGAATTCCTGACCTACGAACAGAAGGGCCGAATCACCTACGTCACCATCAACCGCCCCGAGCGGCTGAACGCCCTCCACCCGCCCGCAAACTCCGAACTCTACGACGCCTTCACCCGCTTCAACGACGACCCCGATGCCTGGGTCGCCATCATCACCGGAGCGGGCGAGCGAGCCTTCAGCGCGGGCAACGACCTCCGCCACACCGCCGAGCGCGACCAGCGCCGCGACGAACCCGGAGCCCGCGCCCACCGCGCCCCCTTCGGCGGCATCACCTCCGACTTCGAGTGCTGGAAGCCCATCATCGCCGCCGTCAACGGCTACGCCCTCGGCGGCGGACTGGAAGTCGCCATGGCCTGCGACATCATCATCGCCGCCGAACACGCCCAACTCGGCCTGCCCGAACCCCGCGTAGGTCTCTACGCCGGCGCCGGTGGAGTCTTCCGTCTCCCCCGGCACGTGCCGACGAAGGTAGCCATGGGCATGATGCTCACAGCCAGGAGAATATCCGCGCAGGAAGCCTACCGCATCGGCCTCGTCAACGAAGTCGTCCCCCTAGCCGACCTCATGTCCACCGCCGAACGCTGGGCCAACGAGATCCTCGAGTGCGCCCCCCTGTCCGTCCGAGCCAGCAAGCAGATGGCCTACCAGGGCGCGGATATGCCCTACGACCTGGCCTTCAGCCGGAACTACAGCGAGCAGCAGAAGCAGATCGCCTCCGCCGACCGCATAGAAGGCCCCCGCGCCTTCTCCGAAAAGCGCGCCCCCAACTGGACCGCGTCCTGACATACAACAACGGGAGCGAACCATGTCCGTGCCGCAATACAAGCCCCTGCTTACCCGCGACGATCTGCCGCTGGAACATATCGCTCAGATTTGCGACCGATGGAACCTGCGTGAACTGGCGATAGACACCACTCAGAAGCGTCCGCCGGAGCGTTCCGTGGATTCGTTGGACGCCGATCCGTTCACGGCGATTGACCTCTACCTGATAGCCGATTTCGGACCTGGGGAATACGACTGGGGCTTCAAAAAGCCTCACTTCGACGTTGTGGAGGAACTCCAGAAACTGCTGGGCGCCCGTGTGTGGATTGAAGACAAGGGCATCCTTGAGAAACACGTCGCGAAAGGCGCGGGGTGGGCTAGGCGCGAAAAGGAGAGCCGTGACGTTATTTACACAGCAAGAGGAACTGGGTCCTGAACGACGTGACCACGCGCGCCGCGTCGAACACTGGTGTCACGTGGTCATTCGATTATCCCGGAGCTACCAAAGTGACTATATGAACGGTGACCTCAGAACCCGTTTCGCTATCTACCATGCGATTGGGCTTATCGCTGACGCCGCTAAGGGCTTGAGCGCGGATGCGCGTAGGGATATGCTCAACATCAACTGGGCGGGATTATCCGATATGCGAGTAATCCTCGTTCATCTCCCATGGCGTGTTGATAGTGAAATCGTTTGGGCCGCCGCCACAAGAAGCGTGCCTGCGCTGCTGTCAGAAATACGCCGTTACATAGCTCTGCAAGAAAACTGAACACTTCGTATAAATATAGAGAACAGGAATCAAAAATGACATCCTCCAACGAATGGAAACTCCCGGCTAACGTCAGACCGACGCTGTACACCCTGACCCTCGAACCCGATCTCGATAGCTTCACCTTCACAGGGAGTGAGACCATCGCAATCGAGGTTGACGAGCCTGCGTCCGTCGTTACGATGAACAGCGCGGAGATCGCCATACAGTCCGCCACCCTATCGCTGCCCGACGGCTCCGAGCGTCAGCCCGAATCCATCTCTTTCGACGAAGAGAAAGAGACGGTGTCCCTCGACTTCGCCGACGCCATTCCCAACGGAACGGCCCAACTCGCAATCGAGTTCACTGGCGAACTGAACGACAAGCTGCGTGGCTTCTACCGCTCCTCATACACCGACGCGGACGGCAACCAGCGCTGGATGGCCACAACACAGTTCGAGGCCACGGACGCCCGCCGCGCCTTCCCCTGCTGGGACGAACCCGCGGTCAAGGCCGCCTTCGACATTACCCTCGTCGTCCCCCAGGAACTTGAGGCCATTTCCAACACCGAGCCTGTGTCCGTCACCGACACGGACGACGGCAGAAAGATAGTCCACTACGCCGAAACGCCCGTCATGTCCACATACCTGCTCGCCTTCATCGTCGGCGACCTCGCCTGTGTGCAGGACAGGACGCGCGACGGCGTTCTCATGCGAGTCTGGGCCACCAGAGGCAACGAGGACAAGGGTCAATTCGCCCTCGAAACCTCCATGGCCCTGCTCGACTATTTCCACGACTACTTCGGCGTCCCATACCCGCTCACTAAGCTCGATCACCTGGCCATACCCGACTTCGCGGCCGGCGCGATGGAGAACTGGGGCGCGATAACCTATCGCGAGGTCGCCCTGCTCGTGGACCCCGTGGAAAGCTCCGCCGGAACCCGCGAGATAGTAGCGGCCATAATCTCGCACGAGATGGCCCACCAGTGGTTCGGCGACCTGGTAACGATGGAGTGGTGGGACGACCTCTGGCTAAACGAGAGCTTCGCCTCATGGATGGGAGACAAGGCGGTTGACTACCTCCACCCTGAGTGGGAGATGTGGACGCAGTTCCTCACCCACGACACAAGCTCCGCGCTGAATCTGGACGGACTCCGCAACTCACACCCCATCGAGCAGCCCGTCAACAACCCCGCCGAGATAGGCGAACTCTTCGACGCCATCAGCTACTCCAAGGGCGGCTCCGTCCTCCGTATGCTCGAACACTACCTCGGCGAAGACGACTTCCGTGAGGGGCTCCGCATCTACATCCAGCGACACCAGTACGCTAACGCCCGCACCCGCGACCTCTGGAACGCCCTCGGCGAGGCGTCGGGACAGCCCGTCGCCGAGATCATGGACAGTTGGACGTCCCAGACCGGCTACCCCGTCCTGGAGGCCTCGGTGAACCGCTCCGGCGACTCTGTTGAAGTCGGCCTGTCCCAATCCCGCTTCCTCTACGACGAGATTCTCGGTGAGACCGAAGAGCGGGACACCACCATCTGGAAAGTTCCGGTCACGGCTAGGACCGCCTCCGACGCCGAGCCTGTGCGCTCGCTTATGGATACCTCCGAGTCGGGTCTGATACTGCATCCCGCTCAATATGGCTCGCGCGACGAGTGGGTCAAGGTCAACCCCGACCAGTCTGGTTTTTTCAGAGTGCAGTACTCAGACGAGGAGATAGAACGACTGAAAGCGCCAATCGCCAGCCTCACGCTGCCCGCAAGGGACAGGCTCGGTCTCCAATCCGACGCCTACGCTCTGGCGAAGGCTGGCCGCATACCCGCCTCAGCCTACCTCAACCTTGTCGAGGCATACTCCAACGAGAACGACGCGTCCGTGGCGAGTGACCTCGCCGCCGCGCTGAACGCTCTCGACAACCTGCTGTCCTCGGAGGACTTTCACACCGCGTACCAGGCTTTCGGACGCCGCGTGTTCAAGCCCATCGGAGACCGCGTGGGCTGGGACGCGCAACCCAACGAGGGACACAGGCAGGCGCTTCTGCGCTCAACCGCGCTCGCCCAGCTCGGCCATTTCGAGGACGACGAAACGCTGGCCGAGGCCCGACGCAGGTTCGACGCCTACGTAGAGGACCCGTCCAACCTGCCCGCCGACCTCCGCGTAGCCGCCTTCTCCATGTCCGCCCAACGCGGCGACCGCGGCCTCTACGACACGATGTGGGGACTCGAAAAGAGCGCGTCGCTTCACGAAGAAAAGTTGCGCTTCATCAGGGCGCTGTCCGGCTTTCCCGACCCGAAGCTCATACAGGAAACGCTGGACAGGTCGCTGGACGATGACCATGTTCGCAGCCAAGATACCATCAGCGTCATGGTAGCCACCGCGTCCAACCCGCATGGCCGCGAACTCGCCTGGCAATTCCTCAAGGACAACTGGGACGAATTCGACCGCCGCTACGGAGAGGGCGGCTTCGCCATCATGCGGCTGGTCAGCATCGCCGGCGTATTCACCACGGCTCAGAAACGCGAGGAGGTCAGGGAATTCTTCGACACCCACCCCGTACCGTCCGCCGAGCGCACCATACGCCAGGTTCTTGAGCGAATGTCCAACAACATCGCCTGGATGGACAAGAACCGCGACGACCTGAGCGGCTGGCTGGTTGGTTAAGATCGGTCATAACCGTTGATAAGAGCCATTGACAGGGCCGCGAGTCTTTGGAGCGCGGCCCTCGACGTCCTGTTTCCGCGCAGGTGCCTGGGCTGCGGCGTTCCGGGCGGGTTCGTCTGCGCCGATTGCGCCGACGCTATGCCCACCCTTGAAGAGCCCTTCTGCGAGATATGCGCCAACCCCGGCACGGACGGGATATGCGGCTGGTGCCTCGACAGAGAACCCGAAATAGACCAGATAAGAGCTCCATATCTCTATCTGCCCTCAAGCCCGATTCACAAGGCGATAAGGATGCTCAAATATCGCGGAATCAGGGCATTGGCGCCCGAACTCGCCGACCTGCTCATCCAGTACATGGAAGACTCCCCATCGCGATTCGACTGCGTCGTCCCGGTCGTAAGCCATCCGGCGCGCATACGCCGTCGCGGTTACAGCCAGGCCGCGCTCATAGCTTCCAGTATGGGCAAGAGTCTCGACATACCCGTTCTCGAAGACGCGCTCACCCGCGTCCGCAACGCCCCTTCCCAGCTATCCACCCGCTCCAGGGAGCAGCGCTGGAACAACGTCCGGGACAGTTTCGCCTCCCAACACGACCTCAGCGGCCTCGTCATACTGATGATTGATGACCTCGTGACCACCGGCTCCACCGCCGCGTCCGCCGCCCGCGCCCTCAAGGATGCCGGCGCCCTAAGCGTATTCTGCCTGTCGGTAGCGAGAACGGCGCCACGCGCTTGACCGCTTTCCTGCTTTCTTCTAACATCCAAGATGCAATACAACTCATGTTGAGGAAAATGACCACACGATGCTAAAGGTAGGCGCGCAAGCTCCGGACTTCACTATCACGCTCGGTTCTGGCGAACCATTCACCCTTTCGGAGTATCGAGGCCGGAATGTCGTTCTGTTCTTCTATGTTCGGGCTTTCACCCTCGGATGAGCGATCCAGGTCAGGAGTTTCGGCGAAACTCATGATGAACTTCAGGCGCTTATTTCGGTAGTCGTCGGAATAAGCACGGAAAGCGTGGAAAGGAGCAAGAGTTTCGGAGACTCGATTGGAATTCCGTACGAACTTGGGAGCGACGCATCCGGGGATATCCGTCGTCTGTACGATGTTCAACGCATATTCGGACTCGGCACCTCCAGGGTGACCTACGTCATAGACGCCGAGGGCATGATTCGCGGGGCCTTCCACAATGAGTTCCAGATGGCGAGCCATGTTCGGAACGCCCTGCGAACCCTCGAAAGCATCCAACCCCAATAGCCGCGGGGATGCGTCCCTAAATTCGACAGTCTTCCAAGCATCAGGGCCGAGCGATACTTACGCGCTCGGCCCTGAGTCATTCTATTCGCCTAAATGGGTTGACGCCTAGACGCGGACGAACTTGGAAACCCTCTCTCCCTGGCCTATCTCGGTCACGTAGATGCTTCCCTGCGAGTCAACGCAAATTCCGTGTCCGCCTATCAGCGTGCCGAGGCCCGCGCCCTCGGTGCCGCGCCAGCGAGTCAGCAGTTCGCCATCCATAGTCCAGAGGCTCACGCCGTTTCCGCCGCCCTGCTCTATCACGTAGATGATGTCGTCGTGTATCCACAGGTCGCCCGGCGCGGTCATGTCCGTCCACTCCTCGATGAACTCGCCCTCATCCGTGAACAACTGCATCCGGTGATTCTCACGATCCGCGATGTAAACGCGGCTATTCTTGTCCACCCAGATATTATGAACAAGCGCGAACTCGCCCGGCCCGGTTCCCTGCTTGCCCCACGACTTGATTAGCTCGCCCTCGGGCGAGAACTTGTGAACGCGGTGGCCGCCATACCCGTCCGACACGAACAGGTTGCCGTCCGGCGCGATAGCCAGTCCCGACGGCATATTGAACGGCATACCCTGGAACGAAGGCGACGGCGCCAGCTTCTCGCCCAGCGTCCGTATGACCTCGCCCCCCGGCGTGTACTCAGTGGCGATATGGTAGTCGCGGTCCACCAGCCACACGTTGTCGTTTGGCGCGATATAGATCCCGTGCGGATTCGCCGAGAACGTACCCTCGCCCCACGAGCTTATGAAATTCCCGTCCGTATCCCAGATTGTCAGCGGATGCAGCCCCCGGCTGAAGATATGCACCTCGTCTTTCGAGTTCACCGCCCCGTCCGACGCCGCGCCGAACTCCCAGTACTTGGGCATATTCGGCCACTCATCCACTCGTTCATATTGGTAATCGCCCGATCCTACAACTGCCACGATTGTTCGCCTCCTGAAGATTCCATGTGCCAAGTAAGCGCTACGATTCTATTTCTCACAACATCCTTCGTCAACCAAATCCACACTCTAAGACGATTGCATAAGTCCCCTCCCCAACTTTTTCGTCATTCCCGCGAAAGTGGGAACCCCGAAGGGCTCGCCGCTCGGCAATCCACAGGTTGACGGACTTCCTCGCTGTTGCTGTCCCACTTATGCAATTTTCTCTACGCTCCGGCACTGTTTCACTTAGTGTAGTCATCAGAGTCGCGGACGCTATCGTCTCATGGGATTGAACAGACTCTAGGCAAGCGCGTCGCAGACCACAGACATGAAGTTGAGAGCGCCCGCGTCGCTCTTCAGTCCTCTTGTGGCTCTGTATCTTGGTTTGATCCGTCCGAACCTTCCTTCCAGCCAGTTCGTACTATTCGGCGCGCCCGCGCGCCTCTGATGAAGCGTCAACTCTCTCCACTTGACCAGAAGATGGGTAACCACCCAGCGCATCTCGTCGGGCAGCCGTCCGCGCGTTGACCATTCGAGCAGTATTCTCGCTCCGTCCGAGGGCAGGTCTTTGACCATCTCAGACAGTTGGTCGAGCAGATCCTTGTGTCGGACGCGAGTCTCCTTTGGGAGTCGTCCTTTGGCGCGTCTGAGCGTTCTTTTCATGTGTACCGCGCACTGCTGCCTGGACAGTCCGGCTTCACACACGCCGACGCTGTAATCGGTCGAATCGTCCGTAACCACAACCTCAACTCCAAGTTCGTCAGCCATAGACCTGAACCAACTCTCATAGTCGAAGCCCGTTCCGGTCAACTCTATGTTCAGCGTTCTCCCCCCAACGTCCACCACCACGCCCACAGGTCTGGACCTGCCCTTCACCTTCAGCCAGGTCTCGTCTACCCCAACAACCTTCGCCCCGCCACTCCGAAGCCGCCTTCTGACAGCCTTGCCCAATCTCTGTATGTCTCTCCAACCGCTCACATGGTCTATGTGGTGTCCGAACAGAGCCATCGCGGTCTCCACCCCCCGATGGCTCAGTCCCAGAGCGTACAGAACTCCCGCCAACGCCGTGAACGCATGGCTCCGCGCCGCTCTTCCCACGCCGACGGGTTTGGCCGTCATAGTCCTGTGGCAGTTCTTGCAACGATACCTCTGAGTTCTTATCTCGCTGACCGATATGTCCACTATCCTACGGACTTTGGGTCTGCCCCACTTGTGGACTCCCCCACTTCCACACCTCGGACACTGGCCGGGCGGCTCTGGCTGGGACTCGACGCGCCGGTTGGCAAGCTTTATGATGAACATGGCGAGACTCCCTGTGAACTGGTTTCGTACAACCCCAATTCTAAGGCCGTCTCGCCTTTTTTCAATTCCCACATTCCATGAAACAGTCCCTCCGTCCGCGGGGCGCTTGCCAATGGCTTGGCGCGCGGATAGTATGTAGGCGACGCGAGTTTCGACTTTGATCTCAGAATGAAGCCTGTATCAATTTAGTCGGAGACTGTTGGCAGAGGGCAACCACAAGGGATTGCCCCTACATTGATCTGACCTACCAGCTTGATAAAGCATCCTCAGAAATGAAGTATGGTCGCCAAACACACAACATCAGTCTATGAACGTATCCAGGAACTCGATGAGCAGAGGCGCAGAGCCATTGTTGATATGGATGTCCTGAACGGCGATTCATTGCCAGTTGATATGCAGCAAACCGAGACCATAGACCAATCCGTCTTCATCCTCAAAGACCACCACAGGGATACTCCGAGGGTCTTCGTCGGTCGGGAAATCCCTATTCGCTTCGATCCGACGGACCTTCGCAGGGCCGTGGTTCCCGACGTCGCTGTCGCCGATGACGTGGACCCCGAACCCATACTGGCGTATCCGAGCACCTCTTATACGATATGGGAGGTTGGGAAGCCGCCCGACCTGGTGGTGGAGATAGCGTCGCCGGCCACCTATGAGAAAGACCTCGAAGAGAAGCCGGGCATATATGAGAGCCTGGGGATTTCGGAGTACTGGTTGTTCGACCACACGGGCGGGGCGTTCTATGGTCAGAGTCTGATGGGCTACCGTCTGGTGGACGGATCGTATGAGAGGATAGAGACGTTCATCAACGATGACGGCATCGAGAGCGGATACAGCGAGGTCTTGGGATTGAACCTGTGCGCCGCGGACAGGGATCAGAGGACGGCGCTGCTGGGCCGTCAGCCGAACCTGCGTTACCAGGAGCGCTACAACCCCTTCCAACTGATGTTCCAGGATCCGGAGACGGGTTTGTATCTTCTGAACGAGGAGGGACGCAGGGCGGCTGAATACGAGGCGGAGGAGGCCAGGCGTCGCGCCGAATCGTCTCTTCAGGCTGAACGCGAGGCGCACCGCGCTGAGCTGGAGGAGCGCGACGCGCGGATACGGGAGTTGGAGGAGCGATTGCGACGCTCCGAACTCTAGCGTTCGCCCGGGTCCAGGATGTTCACAATCGCCGGCTGCGAGGCGGGGTCAGTCCTTCGTGAATTTCAGGATTGCGCCGTTGTCGCCGACGGCCCAGCCGTTGTTTCTGTTCGGGAATGAGAGTGAACGCAGGTGTGACTCGGTTTGCGTGGGCAGGGATTCCCATGTGACGCCGCCGTCCGTAGAGCGCATTATCGCGCCGAAAGAGCCGATTGCCCAGCCTTCCATCGTGTCGAAGAAGACCGCGTCCCACAGGAAGCGTCCGGTGTCGGAGTCGTGGCGGGTCCAGGTCTTGCCGCCGTCGGTGGTTCGGGCGACCATGCCGTCGGTGAGGTACTTGACGAATTCGACTCCGCCGCTCGCGCCCTTCGCTTTGCCGCGCCAGCCCGCAATCCAGCCGTTGCGCTCGTCTAGGAAGAAGACGCTGTTGGTTCCTATCTCGACGCCGTTTATGCCCTGGAGCAGTTGCCATGAATCGCCGCCGTTGGCAGTGGAGAAGACGGCGCCGGACCTGAAGGATACCCAGCCGCGCCGCTCGTCGAGGAAGAAGGCGTCGGAGCGGGGGAGGGTGTTCTCGAAGAATTGGCGATTCCAGGTACTGCCGCCGTCGGTGGTTCTGAGAGCGAAGCTGCCTCTCTCGGTGATTATGCGTCCGTCGCGGGGGTTGTCGAAGTGGACGTGGATGAGGTTCTGGCCTAGCGCGGCGTCCTTGCCCTGCACAGTCCAGGCGTTGCCGCCGTCGGACGTGTTGAGGATGAGGCCGAGTTGTCCGACTGCCCAGCCGTTGGACTCGTCGGCGAAATACACGGCGTTCAGGGTGAGTTCGTAGCCGGAGGGTTGGCGCGTCCAGGTATTGCCGCCGTCGGTTGTGGCGATGATGACGCCGCCTTCGCCGACTGCCCAGCCGTGAGTGTCGTTGACGAAGTTCACGTCGAGGAGGGTATTGGTGACGCCTGAATCCTGTAACTCCCAGTGTCCGGCGGTCGGTGACTGCGTTCCCGTATCGTCGGTTTCGCGCGTGAGGTAGAGCGTGCCTACGACCAGGGCGGCCAGGAAGAGAAGGCCGACGGCGACGGTTTCGGCTGTGGGGTGTCTGCGGTATCTGAATTTCATAACCGGCTAGGTGGTTACGCCGGGGCCGTATTCGTGTACGTCGTTGATGTCGCGGATGGCGTCGCCGACGAAGTTGACGGCCAGCACGACGAGCATTATGACGACGCCCGGGAATGTGCCGAGCCACCAGGCGCGGGTGAAGAAGGGCCTGGCGTCGTTCAGGATGGAGGCCCAGGTGGGGGTCAGGGGGGAAACGCCCAGTCCGAGGAAGGTGAGGCCGGCCTCGGCGAGGATGGCGGCGGCGACGAATACGCTGGCCTGGACTATGACGGGCGGGAGGGCGTTGGGGAAGATGTGCTTGAACATCATCCTGCGGTTGGACGCGCCCATCGCACGCGCGGCGGTTACGAAGTCGTCCTCTTTGAGGACTAGCACCATGCCCCTGATGATCCTGGCGAAATCGTCCACGTAGGCCAGGGCTATGGCGACTATGACGTTTGAGAGGCCGAGTCCGAATATGGCGACGAGCATGACGGCCAGGATGAAGTTGGGGAAGGCCCAGAGGACGTCAATGGCCCTCATCACCACCATGTCAACCCAGCCGCCGTAGTATCCGGCTGCCACGCCCAGCACTATGCCCACGGCGGCGGCGAGCGCGACGGTGCTAAGCCCGACGACCATGGAGATGCGGGCGCCGACGATGATGCGGCTGAGCAGGTCGCGGCCAACATTGTCCGTTCCCAGAGGATGGGCGAATGAGGGAGGTTCGAGAAGTTCGTAATTCTGCGCCTGCGCGTCGTAGGGCGAGGCAAGATCTCCAAGCAGCGCGGCCAGAGAGAACAATACCACGATGACGAGTCCGACCATCGCGCGCCTGTCGCGGGAGAAGCGTCGCGCGAAGTATCTGAGTCCGCGCCGGGGTCTGGATTGTTCCTCCAGTTGGGCCTGTATGGAACTGTCTTCGGCCAATTTAGTCGCCTAGTCGGTGTATCTGATGCGGGGGTTTATGACGGCGTAGAGCATATCAACGAGGAAGTTCATGAATATGAATATGAACGCCACCAGCAGGATGACGCCCTGCACTATCGGGTAGTCTCTGCCCAGGATGCTTTCTATGAACAGCCTGCCGAGTCCATTCATGGCGAACACGTTCTCGGTTATGACCGCGCCGTTGAGCAGGATGGCGAGCGCGATTCCCATGACGGTCACCACGGGTATCAGTCCGTTCCTGAGCGCATGCCTGTTGATTACCACGCGCTCGCGCAGGCCCTTGGCGTAGGCGGTGCGTATGTAGTCCTGGGACAGTATTTCGAGCATGGCGGAGCGTGTCTGCCTGGCCAGGATAGCGGCGAAGCCGGTGCCTGTGGCGAGCGCGGGCAGTATGAGGCGTCGCAGCCAGTCCCATAGACCTTCCGATATTGGGGTGTATCCGAATACCGGCAGCCAGTTCAGCTGCACTCCGAATACTATGATGAGTATGATGCCGAGCCAGAAGCCGGGCATGGCAAGCCCCAGGAACGCGATCAGCGTCGCGGCGTGATCCCAAATCGAATAGCGCCTGATAGCCGAGATGATGCCCGCCGGAAGTCCGATGGCCACTCCCGCGAAGAAGGAGACGATAGAGAGGGAGATGGTTCTGGGAAGCGCCTGAGCCATGAGGTCGTTCACGGGCAGACGCTTATAGATGCTCTCGCCGAGGTCGAGGGTGGCCAGGCTCTTCAGGTAGAAGAAATACTGGATTGGGACGGGCTGGTCCAATCCCAACCGCGCCTTTATCGCCTCTATCTGGCTGGGGTCTCCCTCCTCGCCGACAAGCGTGGTGACCGGGTCGCCGGGCAGCAGACGCATGAATATGAAGGTCACGGTCATAGTGGCCCAGATAGCGAACAGGGAGAAGATGAATCGTCGGACTATGTAACGTTGCATGGCGCGTCAGTTGTCAGTGGTTAGTGGTTAGTTATCAGGGTGGGCGACGCGGTTCGACCGGAATGGATTGGGTCGCGCCGGAGGCGGACGGCCTCTGCCGGGGCGCGACCCTTGTGTTTCGGCGATTACCTGTCGAGCCAGACGGCGCTCAGCTGTCGGAGCGCGTGTATCCACACGTAGCCCTCAACGTCGTCCCGGTAGGCGGTGCGGTTGATGTTGTGATGCGTGAACACCCCGTGGAACGTCTCGTCAATCTGGTCGCTGAGGTCCAGGATGTGCTGAAGCCGCTCGTCAAGGTCAACGGCGGCCTTCTGCTTGAGATTCAGGCGGTTGACGCCCTCGTCGTTGTAGCCGAAGGTGTTGAACTTGGAGCCATCGGCGAACCAGTCGTCCACCGCGTCGTCGGGATCGGGGTCGCCGCCGCTTCCGCCCATGAAGGCTTCCCACTCGCCGGCCGCGCGTCGCGGCTGGTAAACGGACGCCTCTACGATGTCCGGCACGAGCGTGACGTTTATTTGTTCCTTGAGCAGCGCGCCCAGCACTTCCAGCGGAACCTTGTTTCCGGGCGTGGTCATGACCTTGACCTCGAAGCCGTCCTCAAGTCCGGCCTCGGCCATTAGCTGCTTGGCGCTTTCGGGGTCGAACTTCCTGCGGCTGGTGGGACCCAGGTCTCGGAAGAAGAACACTTCGCCGGGCGGTATTGGGCCATAGGACGGAATCGCGCGGCCCTGGAAGGCGCGGTCTATGTACGCCTGCCTGTCGAGCGCGCGTCCGACGGCATAGACGACGTTGATGTCGTCCCACGGCGCTTCGGCCATTCCGATCTTCTCCTCGCGGTCGCCTCTCATGTTGAAGGCGAGCATCTGGAAGCCGACGTCCGGAGTGGGGTCAACTATCACGTTATCGGTGTCTTCGAGTTGGTCCCAGAACTGGGGAGGGAAGTCGTAGATCATGTCAACTTCGCCGGTCTCCAGCGCCGCTATCAGCGTGTTGTCTTCGGGGATGTTGTGCATGGTGACGTTGTCGAGACATGGCACGGCGGGGTCGTAGTAGGTGGCCCGCGCGGCCTCCATCTCCAGCTTTTCGCCGAAGATGTGGTCGGTAATCATGAATGGGCCGACGCCGACGGGCTTGCGGTTGAATCCGCCCTCGCCCTCGGCGGCGATGGTTTCGCTGTCCACTATGGTCATCACGCGACCGCTGGCGCGTTCGACCACCTTGGTCAGGAAGGAGGCCCTGGGGAACGCGGTGGTGAATTCGACGGTGTAGTCGTCAATCTTCTCGGGCCTGTTCACGCCTTCCAGTCCCTTGGTGTGTATGGACTGGGTGTCGGGATCGAGCTGGTGGTCGTAGGTATATACCACGTCGTCCGCGGTGAACTGCCTGCCTGTGTGGAACTGGGCGTTCTCGCGCAACTTGAAGGTGTACGTGAGCAGGTCGTCGGACACGGTCCAGCTCTCCGCCAGGTCTGGGGAGGGCCTGAGTTGGGTGTCGAGCTGCACCAGGCCGGAAAGCACCTCGGCGGTGATGGAGAACTGAATCACCTGGTTGACGGTGGCCGGGTTCAGGTTGGTGAACTCGGTGACGCGGTTTCCGAGATTCAGGTGTCCGCCGCGAGTCTCGCAGCCTTTGGCGAGATCGCTCCAGAAGGTGAGGCTCGCGGACTCGGCCATTGTAGGCGCGGCCGGAGCCGGAGCGGCGGCGGGCGCAGTCGTCGGCGCGGGCGCCGGGGCCGCTGTTGGGGCCGGTGCCGGTGCCGGTGGTGTGGTTGGAGCCGGGGCGGGCGCGGGCGCCGATGTTGGAGCGGGGGCCGGTTCCGGCTCTTCGCTCGCACAGGCTGCCGCCAGGAGCGTCAGCGTCAGCATCGCGGCGAAAAGCGCCGCCAATCTTGCCAGTGGTCTTTGCATTTCCTGAACCTCCGTTATCTACGGCCGGGGCCGCGCTGGAAATCACTCATCGTATAAACCAATGCAGTAGCGTGAACCTTTACCGGGCTGGCGCCGGCTAAAGTAACAGGCGGGGAGATTAACTTGTTTCGGATTTGCAACTATTGTGTTACAAGTAGGTGAGATTGACCTGCGGAAGGTATGCTGACCGATGTCAGGGGGATTGATTACCCCGAATATGTGAATTATTCTTGTATGGGACTCACAAGAACTTAAATAACATACTGTGGTTATACTGTCAACTGAAACGAGCCGGCACTCGAAGTTCGAGCGGTTGGGCGATCCTTCCTCAGCTATACGCCAATAAACGGCCTCCGACAGGGAGTCTTTTCCATGAGACACACTTCAACTACCGCAGCCCCCTTCCATTCGCGCTCCGGCGAACCGTTCTCCCGAACAGTATGGAGATTGTCTCTTCTGATGATTGTCCTGGGCGCGATAATGGCGATGTCGCTGGGCTGCTCCGATTCGTCAGACGGCGAGAGCCCGGCCGCATCCACGGGTTCGGCGGAGACCGGGCCGAGCGAGTGGCGGCTGCTGCCCCAGTTCCCGCCCAGGGAGCAGGTGATAAGCCGACGGCTGCTCGGTCTCAACGATCTGTTCGCGCTCGACGACAATACCGCGTGGGTGGTCGGAACGGACGGCGCGATTGGAAGGACGACGGACGCGGGCGAAACTTTCGCGCTGCAAAAGTCCGGGACCGCCATCAACTTGACGGCGGTGTGGTTCGTGGACAATAACAATGGCTGGGTAGTGGGGACCGCGGGGACAGCGCTGAAGACCGCGGACGGCGGGGACAACTGGCAGATACTTCAGTCCGTGCCGGGGGTGTTCTCTCTCGAGAGCGTTTACTTCGAGGACGCGCAGAATGGGTGGACGGTCGCCGACTCGGGCGGCATCTACAAGACGGCGGACGGAGGCGCGAGCTGGACCAAGCTGGACTCCGGCACGCGCGAGGATCTGCTGGACGCGGCGTTCCTGTCGGACGGTTCCAAGGCGTGGGCGGTCGGCTATGAGGGAGCGGTGGTTCACAGCGCGGACGGCGGGGAAAGCTGGTCGGCGCAGGATTCTGGCACAGAGGCGGTCCTGAACAGCGTGTGGTTCGCCAGCGAGACGTTCGGCGTCGCCGTGGGAGAAGATGGGACGGTCATACGGACGACGGACGGCGGCTCGATCTGGGAGTCCGTGGGGTCCGGGCAGGATCAAGACCTGTTCGGGGTGTTCTTGCTGGACGAAAGCAACGGCTGGGCCGTGGGGGCGCGCAACCTGGTAGTTCGCACGACGGACGGCGGAATGAGTTGGGCCATGGAGGAGACCACCTCGTCCGGGGACTCGCTCAAGGGCATCATGTTCACGAACGTCAATAGCGGCTTGGCCGCGGGCAGCGGGGGCAGGATCTGGAAGTACGGGCCCAGGCCGCTGGATAACTAGAAGCTATCTCAATAGACGTCAACCCTCGGTGGGAACCGCGCGTTTTCATCCACACCTATCAAGGGCTGATAGGCTGATAGAGGTAGGCATTCACCCTCACCCCAGCCCTCTCCCTGGGGGAGAGGGGGTTTATTGATCGGTATTTATGAGATACCTACGCGGAAGGAACGGACTATGACTTACGAAAATCTGCTTTACAACGTCGAGGAGCGTGTATGTACAATCTCGCTGAACCGGCCTGAGAAGATGAACGCCCTTAGCTGGGCGCTGAGACAGGAGTTGCAGGACGCGCTGAAGAAGGCGGAGCGCGACACGGAAGTCGGCTGCATCGTCATCAAAGGCGAAGGACGCGCGTTCAGCGCGGGGTATGACCTCACTCCGACGCAGCCTTCGCCGAACCGTCCGGTGGATGGCTACGTCTCCGACGACGTTGACCAGCTAACTGCCCAGTACGCGCGCGATCTGGTCAACGGGCTGTGGCAGATATGGGAGTTGACGAAGCCGGTGATAGCGCAGGTGCATGGGTGGTGCCTGGCAGGGGCGAGCGAATTGGCCTCGATGTGCGACATCATGTTCGTGGCCGAGGACGCCCGGCTGGGATACCCGCCGGTGAGGGCGCTCACGACGCCGGACACGATGTACTTCCCGTGGAAGATGCCCATGAGCCAGGCGAAGTATCTGATGTTCACGGGCAAGGCGGTCAGCGGAACAGAAGCGGTCGAGATAGGCTGGGCCACGAAAGCCTTCCCCGCCGACCGGCTCGACGCCGAGACGAATAAGGAAGCGCGGGCTATCGCGACTATATCCCCGGATATGCTGGCGGCGTCCAAGAAGGCGATGAACCGCGCCTACGAGATCATGGGAATACGCACGGCGCTGGAGGTCGGCGTTGACTGGCAGGGCCTCTCGACATTCAGGAACAGCGCGGGGGTGTTCGGGGAAATCTCGCAGTCCGAGGGTCTGAGGGCGGCGCTCCAGTGGCGGGATGGGCCGTTCCAGGATTATTCGGCAAGGCCGCGCGAATAGCGGCGTAGTCGGAAGGGACTTTCGGTTATTTCTCGATACCACTTCTGTCGTTCGCCCTGAGCTTGTCGAAGGGCCGCCCGTTCATGGTTCGACAAGCTCACCACGAACGTAATTGGTTGATAATCGAAAGACCCTGGTCAAGGGGGAAGGGACTCTTGTTCCGAGAGGTTTACTCAGGGACGCCGGGCAGGTCCAGTTCCTCGGCGAAGTGGCAGCGCGAGAATTGGCCGGGCGAGACCTCCCGAAACTCCGGTTCGGTCGTCCGGCATATCTCCTGCGCGAACGGGCAGCGCGGGTGGAAGTAACATCCGCTTGGGGGGTTGGCGGGGTCGGCGACCTCACCCTCCAGGGACTGTCCGAGCGAAGCCACCTCCGGGTTCGGAACCGGCACCGAGGAGAGAAGAGCCTGGGTGTAGGGGTGCCTGGGCTGCGTGAACAGCTTTTCGGTCGGCGCGAGTTCCACTACCTTGCCCACGTACATCACGGCGACCCTGTGGCTGATGTACTGAACGACGCTCAGGTCGTGGCTGATGAACAGGTAGGTGAGTCCGAGGTTCTGCTGAAGGTCGAGCATCAGGTTCAGTATCTGCGCCTGCACTGACACGTCGAGCGCCGAGACCGGCTCGTCGGCTATGACCAGCCGGGGGTTCATAACCAGAGCGCGAGCAATGCCGATGCGCTGGCGCTGGCCGCCGCTGAAAGCGTGCGGGTAGCGCCGCATGAACGCGGGCGACATTCCCACCAGTTGGAGCATCTCGGCCACGCGGTCTTCGAGTTCGGAGCCGCTGGACAGGTTGTTGACCTTCAGCGGGTCGGCCACGATGTCGAAGATGGTCATTCGCGGGTTCAGAGAGGCGAACGGGTCCTGGAAGATTATCTGGATCTGCTGGCGCAGGGTCTGGAGTTCTCTTCTGTCAGCCGTCCTCGCTTCTATGACGGTATCGTCGTCCATCCGGTAGAAAATCTCTCCCCCGGTCGGCTCCACGGCCCGGATGATGGCCCTGCCCGTGGTGGTCTTGCCGCAGCCGCTCTCCCCCACCAGGCCGAGCGTTTCGCCGGCCCTCAGATCGAAGCTCACGCCGTCCACGGCGCGCACGTAACCCACGACCCGTCGCCACAGGCCGGACGTGATGGGGAAGTAGGTCTTGAGGTCCCTGACTTCCAGCAGATTGGTTGCGTCGCTGCCGTTGTTCATGCTCGCTACGACTCCGAGTCTTGATTGGATGGGTCGTCCGCATACAGCAGACAACTGACTACGTGGCGCTCTCCGACCTGTATCAGTTCGGGTTCTATAGTGTCGCACATACCGGGTACGGCCTGCGGACATCGGGGATGGAACGGGCAACCGGACGGCCTCACGTAGGGAGAGGGA
This sequence comes from Dehalococcoidia bacterium, assembly GCA_963668275.2. Taxonomy (GTDB): domain Bacteria; phylum Chloroflexota; class Dehalococcoidia; order Lucifugimonadales; family UBA1123; genus VXRN01. Next base: position 2,680,454 of record OY764155.1, on the reverse strand, counting down.
ACGCTGCCCGCTATCGCGGTCAGTCTCTCTTCCTGTTTGACCCGCCTCAGGCGCGGAATGGACTTGAGAAGTTCGGCGGTGTACGGGTGCTTGGGGTCCTCGAAGAGGGTCTTGATGTCCGTCCACTCTACTATCTTGCCGAGGTACATGACGATGACTTCTTCGGCCATCTGCGCCACGACGCCCAGGTTGTGGGTGATGAGCATCATAGCCATGCCGAACTCGTTCTGGAGCTCGGCCATGAGCTCGAGAATCTGCGCCTGGGTGGTGACGTCCAGCGCGGTGGTGGGTTCGTCGGCTATGAGCAGGTTGGGATCGCTGGCCAGCGCCATTGCAATCATGCAGCGCTGTCTCATGCCTCCGCTGAGGCTGAAGGTGTACTGGTCTATGCGGGACTCTGGGTTTGGGATGCCGACGCGCCGGAGCATATCCACCGCCCTGTCTCGGGCTTCATCTTTGGATATATCGCTGTCGTGCAGAAGTATCCCCTCGATTATCTGCTGGCCGATGGTGTGGACGGGGCTGAAGGAGACCATAGGCTCCTGGAATATCATGGTGATGTCGCTGCCGCGTATGTCGCGCATATCGGGGTCGTCCACGGGTATCCCGACGAGGTCAACGAGATCGTCCTCGTCGCCGCGACGCCGTCCCCGGTCGTAGAGAATGCTGCCCTCGATGGTTCTGCCGGGGGGCCTGACGATGCGCATGATGGAGCGAGCGAGCACGCTCTTTCCGCAGCCGCTCTCGCCCACCACGCCCAGCACGACTCCGGGACGGATGTCGAAACTGACGCCGTCCACGGCGCGCACCGTTCCCTCATCCAGGAAGAAGTGGGTCTTGAGGTCTTTGACTTCGAGCAGTGGGGTCTCGTTCAAGTTGGTGTCCTCAGTCTCATAGTTTCGTTCATATCGTTGCGGTCATTATCGCACGTTGATTGACTTTCAGAAACCTGTTGGATATTATCGGGCGAAATTCAGGCGATAGCGGCATGGAAACAGAATACCATAATCGGAGTTCGATGCAACCTTATGAGGACGACAGTTGTCGTGTAGCCCATAATCAGGGAGGGTGGAAATGAAAAGACTGATCTGGTTGGCGTTGCTTGTCAGTGTGGTAGCGATGGCGGTGGGCTGCGCGACAGGCGACAGCGGCGCCACTCCCACTCCAATCATCAAAGAGGTAATCAAAGAGGTCCAGGTGCCGGGCGAGACGGTGGTGGTTGAGAAAGAGGTAATCAAAGAGGTCCAGGTGCCGGGCGAGACGGTGGTGGTTGAGAAAGAGGTGGTCAAAGAGGTCCAGGTGCCGGGCGAGACGGTGGTGGTTGAGAAAGAGGTGGTCAAAGAGGTCCAGGTGCCGGGCGAGACGGTGGTGGTTGAGAAAGAGGTAATTAAAGAGGTCGAGGTCATCAAGGAGATCGAGGTAATCAAAGAGATACCGGCTCCGAAGACCTTCAACGAAGCGCCGCTGATGGCTCAGCTAGTATCGGCGGGCAAGCTGCCTCCAATCGAAGAACGCATTCCCTCCGACCCCATGGTGATACCGGCGGCCTCCATCGGAGCATATGGCGGAACTATCCGCAGGGTGTACTTCGGCCCGGCGGACGTATGGAACTACGGCAGGCTCTCGAGTGAACGGCTGGTGCGCTGGTCTCAGGACGCGAGCGCGCTGGTTCCGGCGCTCGCCAAGTCCTGGGAGGCTTCGGACGGCGGCAAGACGTGGACGTTCAAGTTGCGTGAAGGCACGCGCTGGTCGAACGGCGACCCGTTCAACGCGGATGACTTCTTGTTCCACTATGAAGACGTTATCCTGGATGACGAACTCGCTCCGGTCAAGCCGAACAGGCTGAAGACGCAGGGCGGACTGGGAACGGTCACGAAGATAGACGACTACACCGTCCAGTTCAGCTTCAAGGACCCGTTCTGGGTATTTCCAGAGACAATCGCGCAGATGGACCAGTTCAACGGGTGCTGCAATGTACCCTACGCGCCGTCCAACTACATGAAGCAGTTCCACATCAAGTACAACCCGAATGCGGAGCAGGAGGCTAAGGACGCGGGCCACGAGTCGTGGCAGGCGTACTACCTCGCCATGTTCGACCTCAGGGTAAACCCCGAACGGCCGCTGATGAAGCCGTGGATTCCGACCGCGGGCAGCAAGTACGGCTCGTCGCAGGTGTTCACGGCGGTGCGAAACCCGTACTTCTACGCGGTTGACCAGGAAGGAAATCAGCTACCCTACGTTGACAGGCTTCAGTACACGCTCGTCCAGGACAACGACATCCTCCAGTTGAAGGCCATCGCGGGCGAGATTGACTTCCAGGGCCGTCACGTGAACCTCTCGATGTTCCCGCTTCTCAAGCAGAACGAGGAAACGGGCGGATACCACATGACTATCTGGCCCGCGAACACGGGGGCCGAAATAGGCATTCAGTTCAACCAGCAGTGGGAGGGTCCCGAAGCGCAATACTTCCAGAACAAGGACTTCAGGATAGCGCTCTCCCACGCGATTGACCGCAACGAAATCAACGAAATCAGCTACCTGGGGCAGGGCACGCCTCGCCAGCCCGCTCCGGCTCCTTCCGAGCTTCACTATCCGGGCGACGAGTACGCCTTCATGTGGACGGAGTACGACCCTGACAAGGCGAATGAGCTTCTGGACGCCATAATGCCCAACAAGGACGCCGAGGGCTTCCGTCTGATGGACAACGGCGAGCGTATGCATATCATTTTAGATACAACGCCGGGCGAGGGCCGCGACACGGACACGATAGAGCTTATCGCGTCGGACTGGGAGGCCGTAGGAATCAAGTCCAAGGTCAACGAGATAACGAGGACGCTTCTTTCGGAACGGCGTCAGGCGGGTGAACACCTGGTGTATATCTGGGGATACGGTCTCGGCGACCCGGCTCTCAGCCCACCGGCTGACTGGATGGGCGGTCCGTTCCCTCAGAGCCTGCTCTGGTACAACACGAACGGAGAGCAGGGTATCGAGCCTCCCGACATCGTCAAGCAGTTGACTGAGATGCGCGCCAAGACCGCGCAGCTGCCGCTGGCCGAGCGAATCGATCTGGGCAAGGAGATAGCCAAGCTGCAACTGGACCAGCTATGGATAATCGGCGTTACGGGCCTCAGCCCTTCCAACCAGGGCGTGATAATCACCAGCAACAAGCTGAGGAACGTCCCGGACGTGGCGGCCAACGCGTGGATATACCGTACGCCTTCCACGGGGTTCCCGGAGCAGTTCTACTTCAGCAACTAGACGCGCTCTAACGAGAGACCGTAGGGGTGTCCATTCCATTATGGACGCCCCTACTCAGCGTTAAGTGGGCGCGTTGATTCGCGCGTCGTCAATCCGACTCTGACAACCTTCTACCAACTACTGGAAACGGGATATGCTCACCTTCATAGTTCGTCGCCTGACTACGTTCATCCCGATGATGTTCCTGATGTCCGTAGTGGCGTTCGCGCTGATTCAGGCCCCGCCAGGGGACTTTCTTTCGGACTACGTGGTCCAGCTCCAGAACCAAGGTGAGTATGCCGACCCCGGCGAACTCGAGAGCCTTCGGAAGCAGTACGGACTCGGTGAGCCGATGTATATCCAGTATGCTAAGTGGGTCTGGGGCGTTATGCGCTGGGACTTCGGGAAGTCGCTCGAAATGCGGGTCTCAGTAAACGATCTCATCAACGAGCGTCTCAGCCTTACGATAATTCTCGGCCTGTTCACTGTAGTCTTCACCTGGACGCTCGCCATTCCAATCGGGATATTTTCCGCGGTCAAGCAATACTCCTGGGTTGACTATATGTTCACATTCTTCTCGTACCTGGGAGTCGGCACGCCGAATTTCCTGCTTGCGCTGGTGATTATGTGGATGGTATTCGCGTACTTTGGGATGAGCATAACCGGGCTGTTCTCGCCGGACTACGTGGAGGCGCCGTGGAGCGTGGGCAAGGTGGTTGATATGCTGAAGCATATATGGGTGCCTATGCTGATACTCGGCACGGACGGAACGGCGAGGCTGACCAGGATAATGCGGGCGAATCTTCTGGACGAACTGAACAAGCCCTACGTGGAAACGGCGCGCGCGAAGGGCCTGCCGGAGTGGCAGTTGATCATGCGATATCCGGTGAGAATCGCGGTGAACCCAATTGTGAGCACGATAGGCTGGACGCTGCCCCAGCTATTCTCCGGCAGCCTGATTGTGGCTACGGTGATGAGCCTGCCTACGCTGGGGCCGCTGCTTCTGAGGGCGCTCTACACGCAGGATATGTTCCTCGCCGGGTCTATCATCCTGATACTGACCGCCTTAACGCTGATCGGCACTCTGATTTCCGACGTCGTACTGGCGCTCATTGACCCTAGAATCAGGATTGGAGCCTAGGGAATGGCTACTACCGACGCAGTAAATCCCCGAGTGGCGAGCACGCCGGAGGAAGCCGCGTACCTGGCTTCCCAGTGGAAGCTGGTCTGGTGGCGATTCAGGCGGCATCGCCTGGCGATGATAAGCCTGATACTGGTGGTCGGGTTCTACGTGGTAGCGGCGTTTCCGGGCTTCCTGTCCATCCATGACCCGCTGGACTCGTCCTCTACCAGGGTGTTCATGCCGCCGCAGCGCATCCACCTGTTCGACGGGTGGGTTCCCAGGCCCTTCGTGTACGGCGTGGAGGGCAAGCGCAACCAGGTCACGCTTGCGATGGAACACGTCCAGGACAGGGAGACCAAGCACTACATCAACTTCTTCGTGAGCGGCCACGAGTACAAGTTGTTGGGCCTGTTCAAGACGGACATTCATCTCATGGGCGCGGACAGCGAGGAAGGTATGCACGCGCTGCGTCCGCTGGGCACGGACAAGCTGGGCAGGGACGTCTTTTCCCGGCTGATGTACGGGACGCGGATTTCGATGTCCATCGGTCTTGTGGGCGTGGCGATAAGCCTGTTCCTCGGGATTCTGATGGGTGGACTGTCCGGGTTCAGGGGCGGCTGGACGGATTCGATCATCCAGCGACTCATCGAGTTCCTGCGCGCCATGCCGACGATTCCGGTGTGGCTCGCGCTTGGGGCCGCGGTGCCGCAGGACTGGTCCGTGGTCAGGGTGTATTTCGCCATCTCGGTGATAATATCGCTGATTGGCTGGACGACCCTGGCGCGGGAGGTCAGGGGTAGGTTCCTGGCCATGCGCGAGGAGGATTTCGTGACGGCGGCGCAGCTATACGGCTCCGGCCAGTTGCGCGTTATCTTCCGGCATATGCTGCCGTCTTTTATGAGCCATATCATCGCCACTACTACGCTGGCCATACCCGCCATCATCATTGCCGAGACATCTCTGAGCTTCCTGGGACTCGGACTGAGGCAGCCGGCCATTAGCTGGGGCGTGCTGCTGTTCGAGGCGCAGAACCTCCAGGCGGTGGCGAACGCGCCATGGCTGCTGACGCCGGGGCTGTTCGTTATCTTCGCGGTGCTAACGCTCAATTTCATGGGCGACGGTCTGAGAGACGCGGCGGATCCTTATTCCGTCCAACGGTAAGATCAGTCAATCCGCTCTCTTGTCTCAATGTGAATTTCGCATCTGAAGTCGGACTGTCTCGCGCGCGTAGAGGATTGTGCAATTTCGCCGGCATTGGATATAATATCGCGCAGTCCGAAATAACATGGAGTTTCAGAAAATGCCCCAGTCTCTTGCGTTCTTCCGTGGAAACATAGTCCCCATCGAAGATGCGCGCGTGAGTGTAATGACGCACGCCCTCCACTACGGGACGGCGGTGTTCGAGGGGATACGCGGAAATTGGAACGAGGAGGACGGCAAGCTCTACGTGTTCCGAATGGCGGAGCACTACGACCGCCTGCTCCAGGGCTGCCGGATGATGATGATGGACATCCCCTACGACACGGAGGAGTTGTGCGGCATCACGATGGAGCTACTCCAAAGCTGCGGATACAAGCAGGACCTCTACATAAGGCCGCTGGCCTATAAGAGCGAGGAGTTGGTCGCCAACCTGAAGTTGCAGGAACTGGCCAGCGACTTCACGCTGATCGCCGTGCCTTTCGGCGCCTACATCGAGGCAGAAGGCGCGATACACTGCACGACATCATCTTGGCGGCGGATTGACGACACGGTAATCCCGCCCCGCGTGAAGATCAGCGGCCACTACGTGAACTCCATTCTGGCGAAGACGGAGGCTACGCTCGCTGGATTCGACGAGGCTATCATGCTCACGCCGGACGGGGACGTGTCGGAAGGATCGGGCGAGAACCTGTTCCTGGTGAGCAAAGGACAGATATTCACGCCTCCGGTCGCGGACAACAACCTGGTGGGCATAACCCGCGATTCGGCGATAACGCTGGCGCGCGAAGAGCTTGGGATTGAGGTCGTGGAGCGCAAGATACGGCGGAGCGAACTCTACCTGGCGGATGAGGTGTTCCTGACCGGAACGGCGGCGCACATCACCCCGGTCGGCTCCCTGGACAGGCGTCCCATCGGAGACGGAGAGGTGGGGCCGATCACGCAGAGTTTGCTGGATACCTACGTCGGCCTGATAAAGGGCGCCAATCCCAAGTACAAGGACTGGTGCACCGAGATTCCGCTGGAGTAGCGGTCACGTCTTTCTTGGCGCGCGCAACTCCTTACTGCAAGCAGACCGTTCTGAAAATCGGGTAGGCCGGGCATGATTAACTTTACTGCCGACTACTGTATCGCGGTCTTCGTATCCTCAATGGGAGTCTTGCAGTTCGCTTTTTCACTTGGCGGGCTTAGAGGGTTGCTGTTCTTCAAGTCCGCGCTGGTCGCCCGGGCGGTTGGGCTTGCGACGGCCATACTTGGATTCGCGCTCTTCTTCGGAACCGGCCAGCGCAACATCAACGACTATGAGGGCGGGCTGGACGCTCCGGACCAGGTGCTTTTCTTCTCACTGAGCGCGCTCGCGGCATTCGCGGCGACGCTCGTGTTGTCCTCGCTCGTCAACCATCGCATGAAGAGCGCGGAGAGGGACTTGGACGCCGGACTCGACGCTCTCCGGGACAGCAACTACGCGAGCGCGCTGAGGCGCAGCTTAATGTACTGGCGCGGCAATTGGCGAACCCTGACGAAACGCTATTTCTTTGGATAAACGGTCTCGTCGGCGCTATGCCGATTGTGGACGGCGCGGCTCAGATAGCGGCGAGCGACTATCTCGCGCCCGCGATTCTGGCCTTCGCGCTGATGGCGCTGTGGTTCGGGGAGAGGGACGCGGAGGTCCGGCTTCGGCAGCAGGTGGGGGTCTTTGTGGCGCTGTCCTCGATGGGCTTATCCGGGCTGGTGGTGTTCATCCTGAATATGTTCTACTTCAGGCCGCGCCCGTTTGTTGACCTAGACGTGAACCTGCTTTTCTACCAGCCGACGGACTCGTCGTTTCCGGCCAACTCGGCCGCGGCGGCGTTCGGAATCGCGTTCGGGATATGGGGGGTGAATCGGAGGGTCGGCTGGTTCGCCATAGCGGTGGCGGGGTTGTACGGGCTGGCGCGGGTGTACGTGGGGGCGCATTATCCGCTGGACATACTGGGGGGAGCGGTTATCGCGGCGACGGCGGCGTTTGTGATGTTCAGGGTGAGCGAGTTGGCGAGGCCGGTTCTGGCGGCGATAATCAAGGTGGCTCGGGTTCTGCGGCTGGCATAGTGGGCAAACTTTATTCAAGCGGAGCGCTTGGCGCGACTGAGTACACTGATATGACGTAGATACCTTCAGCCGTCAGGTAGCTAAGTCCGTAACCGATCTTGTATTGCCCATCATCATAGTAGTAAACAGTGACGGGTGGGAATTGAATCGAGGTTATTGTCTCTCCGTCTGGAAGAGGATCTTCTCGGATTCTTTCCAAGGCATGAAATATGGGATGGTCAATAGACAGGTACTCAGGAAGATACCGCGCCGCAGGGCTATCGGGCGAGATTTGTATTCTGTTCGTTGGTTCTCTCGGCCCCAGAGTCAAGTTCTAAAGTCTCCCAGTTGGAAATTTTGCCTTCGGCGTGAAGCCGAGCCATCCGAATAGTCTCGCACGCAAAATCATCGTCGGCAAAGAATCGCTGCCTCAAAGCGTCATCGCTTGGGACTTTGACTTTGTCCTTTCCGTCAATCATTTGATCCTCTCTTCGGATTAGCGGCCCATTTTATCTCAGGCCGCGTCATCGTGAGCATATCACAACTTCAATCTCCGGCGTCAATCCATCAATCTGCTCCATAGTACAGTTCAATAGAAGCCACAGAGCCGCCGACGTAGAGGCCGAGGTCGCGGCCGCCGATTAGGTGGACGTGGGCGTGGAACTGGGTCTGGAGGGCGTGCTGGCCGAAGTTGGAGACTATGCGGTAGCCGTCGGGACACATCTCCTCGCCGAGTTGGACGGCCAGCTTTCCGATGCGGGCCATGAGGTCGCCGCTCCGCCATAGCTCGGCCTGGGTCATGTGGCGCTTGGGAATGAGCATTATCTGGACGGGGAACCAGTCGAGGCGGTTGCGGAATACGAGGATGTCGTCCTCTTCGTGAATCTTCCTGGAGGGCAGGCGTCCGGCGACTATCTCGCAGAATGTGCAGTATTGAGGCATCGTTCACAGTTTCATTGTTAGTCGTGCGGCACGCCACCTTAAAATGCGTGCCTTTATCCAAAGTATTAATGCTTAACTCGGTAGTCGGGGACATCCATCTGAATGAGTCCAGCCGACTGCCCAGCAGACCAGTCTTGAATGCGCGAAGCAATCGGGCTTGTATCTTGAGCCAGATTAGTACGTGTAGTGACGACAGTCGGCATTCGCCAGTTGTGGCGATGGACAACTATTTGATAAACCTTTTCGAATGACCAGTCGTTGCGATATTCGCTCCCTAGATCGTCTAGTATGAGCAGTGGCGCGTCTCTTATCTCTTTGAACGCCTGATAATATGATATGTTGCTGCGAGGCTCGAATGTTTGGCGCAGATAGTCCATTAATTCAGGTACAAATGTGAAGACTACGTGGTAGGACCGACGCTTACATTCGGCAGCTATTGCAACCGCAAGGTGCGTTTTGCCGACACCAGTGTTACCAAACAGGGTAAGCCATCCTTGAGGGTCAGAAGCGTAGGCACGCGCAGCACTCAATGCATGCTCCAGACTTTGGCGATGAAACCCTGAGTAATTATTGCCCCGTACATCGAATTTATCGAAAGTCATGTGATTGAGCATCTCGGAGGGTATGCGTCCGAATTGTTTGGATCGGTATTCTTGAGTGTTACTTCCTAATTCTAGGATGCGACTCAGGCTTGGATTGGTCATCCTACTCGATATGTACGGGTCGATTTCCGAAATACTCATCGAGGTTGTTACCATAGTTGGCAATTGTGCATTAGACCTTCTATTGAATATCTGTTGCAACTTCTCCTGCGCCCAGGGGGTGGCACTCTGGGTACCTAGTCCATCCAATATGAGTAACGGGGCGTCATTCACTTGCTCGAATAAATCAGAGTATGAAATTGAGCTATGCGGGGCATAGGTGGACCGCAGATCATCCAGTAGGTCAGGCACATGTACAAAGAACACCGGCCTGCCCTGTTCAATGCAGTGATTGGCAATTGCGGCGGCGAGGTGAGTCTTGCCTGCCCCATTTGGCCCTGTCAAAATCAACCAGCCAGAAGGGTTCTCAGCATATTGCCGGGCGGTCTCATATGCTGCGGCGAACATTCGCTTATCTTCCTCGTTTTTGTGTCTTCCGCTCGGATTTGTCGAGTTGAATGTCAAACGGGAAAGCACACCTAGGTTGGAGTAGCGCCGCAGTCTCGCGGAGCGTTCGTCTGCTACGGCGTCTGCTTGGCACTCGCAGGGCTCGACTTTGCCAAAGTCTGGATGTCCAGCGGGTACATCGAATGTCAGCCACTTTCTCCCGTGGCACACATTGCAAACATCTTCTACTTCAGGCTCGTCAGAGTGTGTAGGAGGAACATCGTCCCTGTGATTCACTCCACCGTTAGCTGACCTAGTATCTCGAATTCTTCTTAGAATATCGCTCAGGTTCTCCATATCCTCTGTTGTCATATCCCATCTCTCCGTATCCTCTAATCGCTTGTCCGGTTTCTCCATAACCTCTACCCGCTCGATCCCACCTCTCCAGAATTGCTGAGATATATCTCCAACTTCGTTTGTTCTGGGCTACAGCTTCTTTGAATGCGTCGGCTATCCAGTCTTCGTGGTACATGGCTTCGGCCTCGCGCAGCTGGTCGGAGATGATGGGGCTGAGCAGGCCGATGTTCTGCTCGTACATCTCGAATATGTTTGGGCGTTCCGCCGGAGGCCCTACGGGTTCGTATTCGGTCGGCGCGTCCTGGGGAGGCTTGTTGGCGAGTCGGGCGAGGGCGGCGCGGTCGGACTCGGTGTTCAGGCCGAAGACGGGCTGGCGTTTCCGTCCTGATCCCAGGACGACGAATGAGAGCGTTCCACGCTTGACGGCCCTGCCGAGCGCCTTTTCGATGAGGTCGGGCGACTTATCTTTGCCGCTGTCGGGCAAGGCGCGGGCGAGAATCTGGTCGGACTGGATTTCGCGCAGGGTGAGGAAGCGGGGGTAGCCTCGTTTCTCGCTGAGCAGGGATATTACCCTGAGGGTACATTTTAGTTCGGCGAGGTCGTCAATGCGCTCAAGCAGCGAGCCGAGCAGGGGGGCCGGCACCGGCACCTGCCGCACCTTTCGGGGGAATCCCACGTATGGCTGTCTGCTGTCTTGGGTCATGGCTGTTATCCCGCTATGCCGTCGCGTATTCTATGGCGCGGGAAGGCGTATAGTCCATGTGCTCGAATCGCACCCTGTCGTTGCGGAAGTAGAGGGGGACGGTTCCGACGGGGCCGTTCCTGTGCTTGGACACTATGATCTCGGCGATGTTCTCGGGGTAGTTTTCGGAGGGGAACTTGCGCTCCCAGTCCTCGCGGGTGACGTACTGGTCTTCGCGGTGGATGAAGGCGACGACGTCGGCGTCCTGCTCGATACTGCCGGACTCGCGGAGGTCGGAGAGCAGCGGGCGGTGGTTGGGTCTCTGTTCGACGGCGCGGCTTAGCTGGGAGCAGGCGAGAACGGGTATGTCGAGTTCGCGGGCTAGTCCCTTGAGGGCGCGGGAGACTTCGCCGAGCGCTACGGCGCGGTTGTCGTTCCTGCCGGTGTCTATGAGCTGGAGATAGTCCACGACCAGCAGGTCGAGGCCGCGCTCCTGCTGAAGCCGGCGGGACTTATTGCGAATCTCCATGACGGTCTGGAAGGGCGTTTCGTCTATGTATATGGGCAGGTCGGACAGGAGGCCGATGGCGTCGAGCACCGTATGCTCCTCTTCGTCGCGGAGGAGATTCATGCGCAGGCGGTGGCTGTCTATTTCGGCCTCGGACGCGAGGAGGCGCACGGCGATCTGCTCGCCGCTCATTTCGAGGCTGAATATGCCAGCGGTGTAGCCCTCGACGGCGGCGTGGCGGGCCATGTTGAGGGCGAGAGCGCTCTTGCCGAGGCTGGGACGGGCGGCGAGGATGACGAGATCGGAACGCTGGAGGCCGCCGCCAAGAAGCTCGTCCATGCTTGGGAAGCCGGTGATGACGGGCGCGAGGGCGATGGAACTGAGGTCCTGGAGCGCGCCGCTCTGTTCCATGTACTGGTCGAGGAAGACGCGGAGGTGGGCGAAGTCGCGCTCGCCGCGTCCGCGCTGGATGCCGTAGAGGACTTCTTCCGCCTTGGCGAGGACGTCGTCGGAGTCGGGGCCGCCCTCGTATCCCAGGTCAACTATGAGGGTTCCGGCGCGTATGACGTTCCTGAATACGGACATACGGCGCACGATTCGCCCGTAGTGCTCGATGTGGACGGAGGTGGGAACGCTGGATACGAGGTGGCCGAGGTATGGCGCGCCGCCTACGGATTCGAGGTCCTCGGTGTCTGCGAGTTTGCGGGCGACGGTGACCTGGTTGATGGCCTCGCCGCGTTCAAGCAGAGCAATGCAGGCGTCGTAGCACTTGCTGTTGCGCTGGACGTAGAAGTCATCGGACTTGAGGAACGCGCTGACGCTGGTGATAGATTCGCCGTCTATGAGAATAGAGCCGATGACGGACTCTTCGGCGTCGTTGTCATAAGGTTGAAGACGGTCGGTAACCAAGCCCTGCCTCCCGGTTGGCCGACCATGTTCAACTTCATGTAATTCGGGGCGCCCCGCGTCCGCGGGGCCGTCATGGTCAGCCCTAGTCTTGTTCTTCTTCGGATTCGGATTCTTCGTCAACCGCGGCTTCTGTCTCCGCGGATGCGGCGCTTTCTTCTTCGGACTCTTCTTCGGCGACCAGAGACTCGGCGAATTCCTCGGGGGTCATTCCGGTGGGATAGACCAGCACGGATATGTCCGCTTCGACTTCTGGATGGAGCTTGATTGTGAGGTCGTATGAGCCGAGTTCGCGGATCGGTTCGTCAAGCTCTACGGAGCGGCGGTCAATCTCCTTCTCGGTGAGTTCGGCGAGCCGCTCGGCGACGATGGCGTTGGTGACCGAGCCGTAGAGCCTTCCGGTGCTTCCGGCGCGCATCTCGACGCTGACCTGGGCGCCGTCGAATTCGGCGGCGAGTTCCTTCATGTCCTCGAGCCGCTTGACCCGGTTGACCTGCGCCTGGTTCTGGAGCTTGGTCACGCGCTGGACGGCGTTGTGAGTGGCCGGCGTCGCCAGACTCTTAGGTATCAGGTAGTTGCGGGCGAAGCCGTTCTTTACTTCTTTTATATCTCCTCCCTGGGCTACTCCAGGGACATCTTCCAAAAATACGACTCTCATGGGCAAGCTACCTCTTGGTTATTATTTGGGTCTGTCTTGGTGAACAGGTCAACCACTCTATTGTGCCATACAGCCGCCCAGCAAGAAAATACGAACTGTTGTACTCGGAAGTATAGCACATGGGTTTGGGATTGGGGAAGGGGTATTTTGGAGGCTCCGGGATTTTCCGAAGTGGCGCTGACGCGGAGTCTGTCGGATGGCCGGGGTTTGGACGGATCATATATTCCGATTTATAATGCTACAGGTGGCAACAGATGGCTTAAGTGGTGAGCAACATGTGAAAAAGTCACCAGCATTGACCAGCATTTCACCTGCATTAGCTACTGTGAAAAATTTTCACGCTCCCGGAATTCGGGGAACATAACCACATATTTATGTAGAAAGCCATCATCAAAGGCGGGGGCCAAACTCGCAAGTATCTCAATGGCTTCTTCAGGCGTATCGCCCCAAGCGCGACAACCTGGAAGATCCGGCGCTTCCGCCATGTACTTGTCCGGCTCGGTTGATTCAGCCGGGCTGTATAGGACGTAGGACAGGTTGTAGTAGTGTTTTTCCACCCCTGTGGTCTCCCTGAATATCGTGAGAGCGCACTGAACCGTCAAGTGGTCACAAATACACGCACTCGGGCTACTTGAATGATGACCAGTTTTTGCCGTCAAGATAGGCGGGGAAGGTGTAAACGCCGGTTACTTGTACCCAGCAGGTTTCGGGGTAGTCGCCAATCTGTGTTGGACGGGCTAGGCCGATTCTGAGATAGGTCCGGTCGGCTCGGTTCAATTTTGCCATCAGGCTGTTGGCGGCTCGTGATCCCGTTCCGCCGCGCTCAATGAGTCGGGCGAACATTCCGCGGAAGGCGAGGTCGTTCACGGGGAACCTGGTGTGGACTTCGCCCGAGGCGTCCTCGAAGTCCATTCGCAGAACCGTCCTGCGGTCGTAGCGCGTATCCACATCGAGGTTCAGAATGGTGACGCCACTGATGGTTCCAAGGGAGCGTGTATGGGTTCCGGGGGCTACGCGCCTTTCTTGCAGGTTGCCGTCGAATATGGCTTGCACGGATTCGCTGGATGTCTTTCGTAGAAGCGTTTCCCAGTGTTTTCCCTCGAATGCGTCTTTATATTCGATGGTCTGGTGGTCGAATGTACGATCCTCGATGTGCGGGGGAGTTATTGGGGCGGGCGAGAAGTCCATCCACACTTTTGCGCCCGGGAATATGATGGGGGTGTCGTCCTTGTACAAGTCCCACAGTTGGACACCGCCCTCGATGACGGGGCGGATACACTTGAATTCCGGCGTTACTCCGGCAATGCAGACCTCGCTGGCCCACATCTCGGTTACGTCCGTAATGGCTATCAGTTCTCGCATAGTCCACCTTTACAGGTGCAGTATCTCTGACAGTGGAAATCCGTTTGCCTTGAGATATTCGGTGGCAAGCCTTCTGTGGCACTTTTCGGGGGTTCGCTCGCTACACAGTAGGATAACGCCGTTGTCCAGCAAGCCGCGGTCTATGGTTTCGGCCGCCGCCCGCTCCTCCAGCAGTTGGTTGTACCTGGATTCGTAGAGGTCCCAATCGCCATCCTTGCGGTACTGCTGGAACATTTCCTTCTCGGGAGTGAGTAGCGGGAGTTCAAGGTATTCCATATTGGTCAGCTTTTCGACGAAATACTCTATGTTGCCCTTCTTGGTGAAGCCGGCCAATTGCGAGTTGTTGTTGAGTCGGGTGTCGGCCAGGTATCTGGCGTCCGTGGAGTTCAGCAGGTCGAAGAACTCGCGGGCGGTCTTGCCGGTGAATCCGATGGTGTATATCTTGCCCATGTCCTCTAGTCCTAGAAGTCAAATGAACTCTGGAGTTGCTTGCCGTATTTTTTGCCGACAGACAATTGGTCCGTGGTTTGCAGTTGGCCGTCGCCTCTGATGTGGAGAAGTTGGCAGCCTTCTTCTTCGAGGGCGGGGCCGAGCAGCAGGAGGCGGTGGCACTGGGAGGGGTCTTCTTCGGAGCATAGGATGGCGGTCGCGCGGCGGGAGGCCATGCCGGCGAGTTGGGAGACGGCTTCCTGGAATTCGTCGAGGGCGCGCATCTTGTGGTAGTCGGGCTTTCCGGCGGAGTCGTACATGGCGGGGTTCTGGGGCTTGCCTCCGAGCGGGCCGCCCATGAATTCGTAGTCTATGCCCGCGCCTTCGAGCAGGTCGGGCAGAGTGCGGTGGTTGGCGAAGGGAGCGAACCGGGACACGGGTCGGGTTCGGGTGTCCACGAGCAGTTCTATGCCGTTGTCGGCTAGAAGGGGCGCGAAGGATTCCCAGGTGTGGTTGCTGTGGCCGATGGTGAAGATTTGGGTTGTCATTAGATGCCCTGATTCATACAGGAACCTGGAACGAATGTCCCAGCGGTTCGAATTCATCCACGTCCTGATTGGCGAGCTTGCGCTGGATCTTCTCGAATAGTTTGACTGTCTCCATAGAGTATATGTACTCTCCACAGCGCCTGCAAACTTCGGCGGGAACAGTCACGGCGGCGAAGTTGTCTCCCCCACGCAGGAGCTTCTCGACTGTCTTCTCCTCCAATTCACTTCCACACCTTGGGCATTTTCCGACCAGAATCATTTTAGCCTCCTTACGCGCCAGTCAATCCACAGACCCGGATCGGGGCGATAGACCGTAACCAGAATGGCGCGCCCGACTTCTTGGTAGTAGGCCCAGACGCTGTGAACCGGCTCTTGGCTGTACGTATTTCCATAGATCAGACAACTCGGAAATGGCCTGTCGCCGGGATAGTCTTCAATTACAGTACCCTGAAAAACGCTGGCAAATATGTCCTCATACGACAGCCGATCTTCTTCGGCTTCATCACGGGCGTGGTCGGTGATATGTACTCTACCATGACGTATCGCGCCGATAATGTTTTCAATGTTCATGTATCCGATTATAAAGGGCGAGAGACATCACAGCTACCCGCAGGTTCCTAATATGCAATTATTCGCAAGAGCGAATATATTATATGTGCGGTTAGTTACTGTTGACTTAGTTTTGCGGATGTTCTAGGCTGTATTTTCCAAGAATATCGGGAGGGCGGTATGCCCTGCGAAGAGCAGATGGTACAGACGCTGAAGGAGTATGGGCACAGGCCGACTCCGCAGCGGCTTATGATAATGTCCGCGGTCAGACATTCGGATGATCATATCACCGCGGCCGAGGCGCTGGAGCGGGTGAAGGAGTCCTATTCGTACATGGACCTTTCGACGGTGTACCGGACTCTGGATATGCTGAAGCGGATGCGGCTGGTGTCAGAGACGGACATGGGCAGCGGCACATACGCCTATGAATGGCTGGGACAGGACAGGCATCACCACCTGATATGCAACGGATGCGACCGGATAGCGCTGCTGGACGATGAGTTTCTGCGAGAGCTTGGCGAGAATGTTTCCCGAACCTACGGATTCGAGGCGGATATGGACCACACAGTTTTCTTCGGTCGCTGCCGCGAGTGCGCGTCCGGCGCGGCGGAGCGCTCTTGACATGAACCATACGGCCCGAAGAGGGCGCGCTGGGATATTCGGGCTGGGCGCGGCGCTGGCCCTGGCTTCCGTTCTGACGCTGATGGCGCTTTTCGCCTGCTCGTCGGAGGATGACGTTTCTGGGAGCGGGGCGAGCGAAGAGGACGGCCGGCTGAATGTGGTCAGCACGGTATCGCCGATAACCAGCCTGGCGGAGAACGTTGGCGGTACGCGGATACGCCTGGAGGGCATCGTGCCGGAAGGGGTGAACTCGCACACTTTCGAGCCGGCGCCGTCGGTGGCGACGGTGATGGCCGAGGCGGACCTCATCATTCTGAACGGTCTCTTCCTCGAACAGCCGTCGCTTGATATGGCGCGGGCTAACAAGAAGCCGGACGCGGTTATACTGACGCTCGCGGACATGGCCATCAGCCGCGACCAGTGGGTGTTCGACTTCTCGTTCCCGGAGGCCGACGGCCATCCGAACCCGCACCTGTGGACAAGCCCGGACCTGGCTATCAGGTACGCGGACCTCATCAGGGAGGAACTGGCGAAGCTGGACCCGGAGAACGCTGACTACTACGCGGAGAATTACGCCAGGCTGGAAGAGCGGCTGAACGACCTGGACAAGAGGATAGCGGCCGCGGTCGGCACGATACCGCCCGAGAATCGCAAGTTGCTCACCTACCACGACTCGTTTCCGTTTTTCAGCACCCGATATGGCTTTGAGATAATTGGCGCGGCGCAGCCCTCGGATTTCACCGAGCCTTCGGCGCGAGAGGTGGCGTCGCTGATAGACCAGGTTCGGGAGACCGGAGTTCCGGCCATATTCGGTTCGGAGGTGTTTCCGAGTCCCGTCATGGAGCAGATAGCCAAGGAGGGCGGGGCGAGTTTTGTTGACCAACTGAGGGACGACGACCTTCCGGGTTCTCACGGGGATCCCGGTCATTCTTACATGGGGCTGATGGCTGCGAACATACGGATAATGGTTCCGGCGCTGGGGGGCGGCGCGGAGGCGATGGACGGCTTCGACACGGGGCCTGTCTTCGAGGGCGAGAGCGACGCGATCTATCCAGAGTAGGTAAACTTTGCTTCATCCAACTCCACATGAATACGAGCGCGAAGAGCCGATAGTCGAGCTGAGAGGCGTCACCTGCGGTTATGGCGGCGTTCCGGCGCTCGTATCAGTTGACCTGGTGGTGAACCACGGGGACTTCGTTGGGCTGCTGGGGCCGAGCGGGTCGGGGAAGACGACGCTTTTACGCGCGATACTGGGGGCTGTGGACATCTATGAGGGGGAGGTGGTCGTAGAGGGTCAATCAATCGCCGACCGGAGGCCGCGCATCGGCTACGTGCCGCAGATCGAGACTATTGACTGGAACTTTCCGGTGACGGTGGAGCAGGTGGTGATGATGGGGTTCACCTCGAACCGCTGGTGGCTGCCATGGCGTCAGAAGAGAGACTATGAGCGCGCGCTGGAGATAATGGAGCGGCTGGGGATAGCGGACCTGTCCAAGAGGCACATCCGAGAACTTTCGGGCGGTCAGCAGCAGAGGTCGTTTCTGGCGCGGGCGCTGGTGGGCAGTCCGCACGTTCTGCTGCTGGACGAGCCGACGTCGGGTGTGGACATCAAGACGCGGGACGAGGTGATGCACCTTCTGGACGATCTGAACCACCAGGACGTCACGATCATAATGACGACCCACGAGATAAACTCGGTCGCGGCGCACCTGCCCTGGGTGGTGTGCGTGAACAGGCGGGTGGTGGACTCGGGGCCGCCGAGCCGCATATTCACGCCGGAGGTCCTCAAGCGAACGTACAACGCGGATATCGCGGTCACCGAATACATGGGCATGAAGCTCGTGGCGGAGACGCCGCACTTCTTCGGGCGAAACGGGAATGGAAGGGGAAAGTCGCACCATGTCCGTTCCCACAACGAGCGGGAGGCATAGCGTACGGTGTTCACGCCGCTGGAGTATGAGTTCTTCGTCAGGGGCCTGATAGTGGCGACGCTGGTCGGCGGGCTTTGCGGGCTGATAGGGGTCTATGTGGTGCTGAGGCAGATGTCGTACATCGGTCATGGACTGGCGCACGCGATATTCGGGGGGGCGGTTACGAGCTATGTGCTGTCTATCAACTTCTTCCTGGGCGCGAGCCTGTGGGGGTTCGTGTCGGCTATGCTTATCAACATGGCGTCGCGCAGGCGCAGCATAAGCGCGGACGCGGCGATAGGGATAGTTACCACGTCGAGTTTCGCCCTGGGGATAGCGCTGATAAGCAGGTTCAGGAACTTCACGCGCAGTTTCGACGCGGCTCTGTTCGGCAATATATTGGGAATCACTCAGAACGATATGTTCGCTATCATCGTGGTTTCGATAATCGCGGCGGGCGCGGTGTTCGTTGGGTACAAGTATCTGCTTTTCACGACGTTCGATTACGAGGTGGCGCGATTCTACGGGGTGCCGACGGGCTGGATAGACGCGGGGTTCGCGCTGCTGCTGGCGGCGGTTATCGTGGTGTCGCTGCAAGTGCTGGGGGTAACGATGATCGCGGCGGCTATCGTCATACCGCCGGTGTCGGCGCGGCTGCTGACGAACGACTTCACCAGGATGCTCATGCTGTCGGTGGGCATCGGGGCGTTCTGCGGACTGGGCGGACTGTACATGAGTTTCTACATAGACGTGTCGTCGGGCGCGTCGGTGGTGCTGTTTTCGGCGTCGGTGTTCCTGGTCGCGCTGGGCTACACGTCGCTGCTGAATCGGCTGAATTCGTCGAGGTGGCGAGCCGGCGCTTCCAACCTGGGCGGCGAGGCGGAGTCTCTGCACTAGAGTCGGGGCGATGTCACCAGCCGTCCGGCTTGGTGATGATTCCAACTTCGTCCTCCAGCGCGTCGGGAAGCAGGCTGCGCCTCAGGTGGCTCTTCCAGAGGCGTTTCACGTAGGTCGCGGCGTCAGCCAACTGCCTGGGACTGGTGTTCCTGGGATCGGGGTTGACAAGGGTGACGCGAAGCCGCAGGGAGTCCCTCACGTAGCGCATCGCGCCCGCGAAGTCGGCGTCGTTGGATACGACGGCAGCCTGATCATACTCACCATTGAAGCCGTCCACTAGCAGGCGAGTAGCCAGGTTGACGTCCGACCCTTTCTCCTCCGAGTCCATGACAAGGACATGAGTGGGCAGTCCTGGAACGGGTTCGGCCAGCGGGCGACGTTTGACGCCCGACCGGAATGAGCCGTAGTGGATATCCAGATTCGGCAGCGTTGCCAGCGCTCTGAGATATACCAACTGACGTCGCGGTTGGCCAGGATTGCTTGGGCGCGTGTCGAGTCGGGCGGTGAAGTAGCAGACGCGGTTGATGGTATCTTGGGGGAAGAGGGTCTCGGAGAGCTTGCGCAGGTCCAGCCATCTGAAAGGGGTGTCCTTCAGTGCGCGGTAGTAGAGATTGAAGCCGTCAATGTAGATGTTGGTTCTCAATCTCCGCTCCCGTACAAAGACAGAGACCGCCGGTAAGGGCGGTCTCGACCCTACCGGCGAAGCGATAGGGGGGGTACCAGAATCCTAGAGTGGCTAGAGTCGTATGTCAAGATTCGGATGCCGGCGATTTTACTAGAAGCGTTTCCCGTACAAAGACAGAGACCGCCGACAAGGGGCGGTCTCGACCCTACCGCCGAAGCGATAGGGGTGGTGAAAGGATGCTACCGCGTCCGCGTTTCGGTGTCAAGATTCGGATGGCGGTGGAGTTGTCTGAATTCGGACACTTGGCGAGCCGGCGCTTCCAACCTGGGCGGCGAGGCGGAGTCTCTGCATTGACTGGAAAGCCGCAGCCCCGTTTTGCTAGACTTGACGCAAGTAGCTGATAAGCGCCATTCAAGGCTTGCACAACATCGGACCATCATCTATCTCACTTCCCCCCTCTTCCGCGCTCCGGACCGTTGTGCCTCCTATACCCCCAGAACGAAAGTAGTTTCTTTACTCATGCCATCTACATCTCTTTCAACTCGCAGCCGTCAATCCCGTTCACATATCCGCAAGAATCGGCACCAGGTCGTTTGCGCTGACTGCGGGACATCTACGACCGTACCCTTCCGACCAACCCAAGACAGACCTGTGTACTGTCGTCCCTGCTTTCAGAACGTCCGGGACGAGCGTCCGCGGGAGACCGAATCCGCCGCGAGCGGTCGAAGCGTTCCGAGAACCGGCTCCGGCGACCGCGTTGACGCCGCCGCCGTATTTCGCGGAATGTCTCTGAGCGATTCCACCAGGGCGGCGATGTCGCGGATGAACATATCGGAGCCCACGCCAATACAGGAAAAGTCCATTCCGCGCCTCATGGAAGGACGCGACCTGGTTGGACAAGCGCGCACCGGATCCGGAAAGACGCTTGCCTTCGCGGTCCCGATGGCTGAGAAGTGCGACCCGTCAGTTAGGAAAGCGCAGGGCCTGGTCCTGGTTCCAACCCGCGAACTGGCCATCCAGGTGGCCGAGGTGACGAAAGCGCTTGCCTCGAAGCGTCGGCTTCGGGTGACGCTGCTGTACGGCGGACGCTCATCTAAGCCGGAGGAAACGGCGCTGAGGAACGGCGCCCAGATCGTGGTCGGCACTCCCGGACGCACTCTCGATCACTTGCGCCAGGGAAATCTCGACTTGCGATCCGTTAGATTCCTGGTACTGGACGAAGCGGACGAAATGCTGGACAGGGGATTCGCGCAAGACGTAGAAGCCATCATCGCCCATACGCCCGCCGAGCGGCAGACGGCGCTGCTGTCTTCGACGATGCCCGCGTGGGTGAGCAAGACCGCCAGGAAACACCTGAGAAACCCGGTAAAGGTTTCAGTGGACGCGGAATTGCAGGCCCCGCCGACGGTGAATCACATGGTTTACAGCATCGAGCGGAGCCAGAAGATCGGCGCGCTCCAATCTCTGCTGAATGAACGCGAAGACGCGCCGGTGATCGTCTTCGGCAGGACAAAGCGCGGCGTAAGGAAGTTGGCGAGACAACTGGATTTACTTGGATACCCGGTGGGAGTGCTCCAGGGGAATCTGAGTCAGAACGCGCGCGAACGCGTGATGGCGGATTTCCGCTCGGGAGAATCGCCAATCCTGGTTGCTACGAACGTCGCCGCGCGGGGCATTGACGTCGAGGGCGTCGGGCAGGTCATCAACTACGACCTGCCGGACTCGGAGATTCTATTCACCCACCGCGTCGGTCGAACCGGGCGCATGGGCAGGGCCGGAGAGGCGATAACCTTCATCACGCCTGACGAAGAGAAGAAGTGGGTTCAACTCGAACGAGGCCTGGGACTGCGGATTACCCGCGAGCCATGGAAGGCTTCCGCCCGCTAAGGTTCGCTCCGAGTCATTTCAGGCCCTACCCACGCCGGATTGGACGCCGCGCGCTCGATAGCGCCGCTCCTGTTTTCATTCCCATTGGCGAATTGGCTGGAATTGTCGGCTGTATCGCGAAATGCAATCGCGTATAATGGCTGCGATACATGACGATTGAATTCAGAATTCCGGTCATTGCTGGATATGGTCCGCCCTGATCGGGACGCTATTGGGAATGACTCCATGGACTCTTCGCTTACGCTCTCTCTGAGCATTGATATAGGCGGCACTTTTACCGACTTCACGCTGCATGACACCGCCACGGGCGAACTCAAGGTTCACAAGGCGCTGACGTCGCCGGACGATCCGTCGCGCGCGCTGATCCAGGGGCTGCGCGAACTTCTCGAAGAAGTGGACATAGGCCCTGAGCGGCTGCGGCTGGTGGTTCACAGCACCACGCTGGCCACCAACTCGATAATCGAGCGCAAGGGGGCGAAGACGGCGCTGCTGACCACCAGGGGCTTCCGGGACATCCTGGAGTTCGGCAGGGAGCGGATCTACGATATGCACGACCTTCACGCGCGCTTCCCGGATCCGATTGTGCCGAGAAGTCGCAGGGTGGAGGTCTCTGAGCGCATAGACAGGGACGGAGTGACGCTAACCGCGCTCGATCTCGATGAGGCGGCGGAGGCAGTCGAAGAACTGGTCGGGCAGGGAGTGGAGTCAATCGCGGTGTCTCTGCTGCACGCATATCGCAATCCCGACCACGAGCGGGCATTGAAGGGAATCATCGAGGCCGAACATCCCGATCTCAGCGTGTCGCTGTCGTCGGAGGCGGCGCCGGTCATCAACGAGTACGAACGCACGTCAACGGTGGCGGCGGACGCCTACATCAAGCCGGCGGTCTCCCGATATATCCGGGGAGTGGAGCGGGACCTTACAGGGTTGGGCTACGGCGGCCAACTGCTGGTGATGCACTCGGCGGGCGGGGTTCTGAGCGCGGACGCGGCGAGCGAGCGTCCGATACGGCTGCTGGAGTCCGGCCCGGCGGCGGGCGCGCTGGCGGCGGGTTTTTACAGCGATATGCTGGGAGAGCCGGACCTGATTTCGCTGGACATGGGCGGAACTACGGCGAAGACCTGCGTAATCGAGGGCGGGCAACCCAGCCAGAGCAACGGCATCGAGGTGGCGCGAGTTCACAGGTTCAAGTCGGGCAGCGGCCTGCCGATTCTGATTCCGGTGCTGGACCTGATAGAGATAGGTTCGGGTGGCGGAAGCGTCGCGCACCTGGACAACCTGAGACTGCTGCGCGTCGGGCCGCAGAGCGCGGGCGCGAGTCCGGGGCCTGCCTGCTACGCGCTTGGCGGGACGCAGCCGACGGTTACGGACGCCAACCTGTTGCTCGGCTATCTGAATCCAGATTACTTCCTGGGCGGACGCATGACGCTGGACGCGCGGGCGGCGGAGAACGCGCTCGCGTCGCTGGGGTCTGAGATGGGCATGGACGCGGTTCAGGCGGCCTGGGGCGTGTATAGCGTCGTTACCGAGAACATGGCGGCGGCGGCGCGCATCCACATCATCGGGCGGAACAAGGACCCGCGCAACTACTCGATAGTGGCGTTCGGCGGGGCCGGCCCCGCTCACGCCTGCGAGGTGGCGCGGATACTGGGCGCGACGAACGTGGTGGTGCCTCTGGGCGCGGGCGTGACGGCGGCGCTGGGATGCCTGGCGGCTCCGCTGTCGTTCGAGAATATACGCTCGATGCCCGGGCTGCTGGAACAGGCGGATTGGAACGCCGTCAACCAGGCGTTCTCTGAAATGGAGTCGCTGGGGCGCGAGATGCTGTCAAGCGCGGGGGTGTCGGACGCCGAGGTGACGCTCACGGCCTCCGCCGATATGCGGCTGTCGGGGCAGATACACGAGATAAACGTGCCGGTTCCGGTTGGGCCGCTGTCGGCTTCGGACGTGGAGGGCATAAGCGCGGACTTCCACCAGATATACCAGGAACTGTACAGCCGGCGGAACCTGAGCCTGCCAATCGAGGTTCAGAACTGGCGTCTGTTGGTCAGCGGGCCGCAGCCGTCGCTGGAACTGCGACAGCAGGAAGCGGGAGATACGGGCGCGGGTTCGGCAGTGAAGGGGAGTCGGAGGGCGTATTTCGCGAACGCTCACGGACCGAACCAGGGTGGATTCGTGGACTGCCCGATATACGACAGGTACGCGCTCGCGGCGGGCGCGACGCTGGAGGGACCGGCGATTGTCGAGGAAGCGGAAGCGACGACCATCATCCGACCCGGCGACAGCGCGTCGGTGGATTCGTGGCTGAATCTGAGGATAACCCTCCCCCAAACTTCAGCCGCCGCCGGCTAAGCGGCCTACGGCGACCATGAGGCTCCACTGTCGTCCGCTGGATTATTCGTGATGTTTGTCAGACCGCTGCCGTCGGCGTTCATCACAAATATCTCATAGCGCCAGTCGTCCCTATGGGATTGGAACGCGATGCGCCGTCCGTCCGGCGACCATGAGGCCCCCACGTCCCACGCCGGGTTATTCGTGAGGTTTGTCAGGCCGCTGCCATCGGCGTTCATCACATATATCTCCTCGTTCCCGTCCCTGTCGGAGTAGAACACGATGTGTCCTACCATGATCTCGACCGTCGCTTCCGGGTTCGGCGGGGAAGCCGGCTCCTGCTCGCGCGCGACCAGCGAGGCGAGGACAATGAATATGGCCGCTAATGAAAGATTCTCATACTCCCATCTGCCCTTGACCAAACAGAACGCCTATACTATCATACTGTCCAATCAACCACCCAAGATTAAGATAATTGAAACGGCCTGATGTCTGTCATTCCGGCGAAAGCAGGAATCCGCCAGGCAATCTTTACATAAATTGAAGATTATCCAAAATGATTTCGCCGATGAAAAATTTTACGGTCCGTAGCTAATAACAGGTGATAACAGGTCACTTTCCACGTGACTCACCACCAGTCGCACCTGTAAACTCACTTGGAACCGCACCTGTAAAACATAAAGTGCGATTTATGACAACGTGGTTTCCCAGTGAATCCGGCCACATTTACTGAACCAACGCCCGAAAGTTGAAACAAATACCAGACCCTCACGGAGATAGCCATGACCAACCCCAACAACGATTTTGACCCTGTATCGCTGGAGATAATGTGGAGCAGGATGCTGAACGTGGCGGAGGAGATGTGGTCGACGGTGCTGCGGACGGCGGTTTCGACGATCATAGCGTCGGCGAACGACTTCGGGTGCGAGGTGCTGGACGCGGAGGGCAGGTCAATCGCGCACGCATACCGCTCGATGCCTGTGTTCAATATGACGATGCCGAACGTCACGAAAGAGATACTGAAGAAGTATCCGGTGGAGACGATGCACCCGGGCGACGTGTATATGACGAACGACCCCTGGATGTGCGCGGGACACCTGCCGGACATAGCTATCGTGTCGCCGGTGTTCTACCAGGGACGGTTCGTGGGGTTCGTTGGGAATATAGCGAACACGTCGGACATAGGCGGGACGCTGGACCTGAAGCGGGTTACGGATTCCTACGAAGAGGGCCTCTTCTTCCCGCTGTGCAAGCTGTACGACAAGGGCGAGCCGAACGAGTTGGCGTTCGATATGTACAGGTGGAACGTGCGCGGGCCGGAGATGGTGCTGACGGACATCGAGGCGCAGGTGGCGGCGAACCAGGTGGGCGCGAGACGCATCAACGACTTCCTGGACGAGTACGGGCTGGAAGACCTGGCCGCGCTGTCGGCGGCTATCAGGGGGCGGTCGGAGGCGGCGATGCGGCGCGCTATCAAGGAACTGCCGGACGGGGTGTACGAGAATCACGTCTATACGGACGGCATGGGCGACCCGCTGAAGATACAGACGCGGATAGAGATTCGGGGCGACGAGATGCTGGTGGACTACGCCGGCTCCGCTCCGCAGATAGACCGGGGCGGGCTGAACTGCACGATGATTTACAGCCGGGGGCATACTTATTACCCGCTCGCGTGCCTGCTGACGCCGGACGTTCCGGTGAACGAAGGCTGCTTCGAGGCGATAACGGTCACCGCGCCGGAGGGGACGATAATCAACTGCGCGTTCCCGGTGTCCGTCGGCTCTCGGACGAACACGGGCTGGTATATTCACGGCTGCATATTCGGCGCGCTGGCGAAGGCGGTGCCGGACAGGATACAGGCGGGCAACGGGCTTATGTCGTCCGTCCGCGCATACGGCGTGGAGGACGATGGGCGGGTGTTCAACGCGCACCTGTTCTGCGGAGGCGGGCGCGGCGCCACCAGCCGAAACGACGGCATGGGGCTGAATATGTTCCCGTCGAGCGCGTCGAACGTGCCGGTGGAGGTGTTCGAGGTGAACAGCCCGGCGCTTATCGAGGCGAAAGAGCTGATACCGGATTCGGCGGGCGCGGGCAAGTTCAGGGGCAGCCCAGGCCAGCGTGTGGTCGTCGGGAAATTGCCCTCGCACTCCAGCCCTCTGAATGTGTATATCCACCCGAACCGTCTCACATTCGCGCCGGATGGCGCGTTCGGCGGCGCGGCCGGGGCCAAGACTGAGGTCATAATCAACGGCGACAGGGTGAGCGATGACCCGAGGGCGATGACGTCGGGCGCGGTGACGCTTAATGACGACGATGAACGGCTGGTACTGGAATTCCCAAGCGGCGCGGGCGTCGGAGACCCGGCTGAGCGGCCCAGGGAGTTGCTGGAAACCGACGCGCGAAACGGGCTGGTGTCGGAGGACGGGAAGCGGAACGATTATGGCGTAGCGTGAGGAGGCGCGGGGATGAGCGATTTTGAGATGAGGGTCGGCGACGCGACCATAGTCGCGCTGACCGATATGAACTGCGCCTATCCAACGCCGCTGCCTGAGCTTTGGCCGAATGTGCCATACGATGAGTGGGAGCCGTTCCGCGAGATGTACCCGGATACGTTCGAGGGCGACAGGATGCGTCTCGAAATCGGATGTTACCTCGTGCGTTCTTCGGGAAAGACCATCCTGATAGACACGGGCTACGGGCCAGGGCCGATAGAGTACATCGGGGGCCTGCGCGGGCAGCTTATGGCGGATATGGCGTCGAACCGTGTCAGCCCGGAAGAGGTTGACATGGTGTTCCTGTCGCACCTGCATCTCGACCACGTGGGCTGGAACACGGAGGAACGGGACGGGCGACACGCTCCAGTGTTCCCCAACGCGCGCTACGTGGTACATGAGGATGACCTCACCCACTTCCGCAAGCCGGAAGTGCAGGCGGCCTCGCGCTATCCGTATATAGACAGCCTCGTCGAGCCGCTGGACGAACTCGGAGCGCTGGATACGCTGTCCGGGGACTCCGACCTGACGCCGGAGGTTCGCGCTCTGCACACGCCCGGACATACGCCGGGCCACATGAGCGTAATGGTGTCGTCGGGCGGGCGGCGCGCGCTGATTCAGGGGGACGTCCTGATACATCCGGCCCAGATTACTGAGCCGTCATGGACGCCGCTGTTCGACGGGGACGCTGAGACGGCGGAGGCCACGAGGCGTGAGTTGCTGGACAGGCTGGAAGCGAGCGGCGATACGGTCGTCTCGTGCCACTTCACAAAGCCGGGGTTCGGGCGGATAGTGAGCGTGGAGGGCAGGCGTTACTGGCGGGCGGGATAAGCGCGTAGTACAATGGGCTTACTTGGCTGATTGGAGGTTGGCTGAAATGACACTCAGAGGAAGGGCGGCGATTGTCGGGATTGGCGAGGTGCCGACGCGGAGGCTGCTGGAAGGACGCACGCTGTACGGGCTGTGCGCCGAGGCGGCCGGGTATGCCATAAAGGACGCGGGTCTGCGAAAGCAGGACATAAACGGCCTGGTTACGGACGGGGCCGCCGCGCCCGCGATGGTGGCGGAGTATATCGGCATCAAGCCTACGTTCGCCACGGGCGTCTCGATGCAGGGGGCGAGCGGCGCGTCGGCGACTACGGTCGCCGCCAGCGCTATCAATGCCGGGATGTGCGATACGGTTCTGGTGGTCATGGGAAACTCGCGCTCGTCGAGGGCCGTTTCGGGCGGCGCGTCCGCGCGCTCGGAATGGGAGGAACCCTACGGGATGGCTCCCGGAGCGGGAACGGGATACGCGCTGATCTACAACCGGCATATGTATGAGTACGGCACGACGCAGGAGCAGATGGCGAAGGTGGCTGCGGACCAGCGCTTCAACGCGCTTGAGAACGAGAACGCGGTGTTCCACGGCCAGCCCGCGAGCGCTCAGGACATACTTAATTCGAGGTATGTCAACTACCCGCTACGGCTGCTGGAGTGCGTTATGCCGTGCGACGGGGCGGCGGCGCTGATAATGACGACGCCGGAGCGCGCCAAGGCGCTGCCGAATCGTCCGGCGTACTTGCTGGGGTCGGGCATGGAGCAGTCCAACGCCAACGTGTGGCAGAATGAGCGCATTACGACTACGCCAGTCGCCACCAGCGCGAGGCGGGCTTTTGAGATGGCGGGGTACGGACCGTCGGATATGCAGTTCGCCGAGTTCTACGATTGATACACGATACTCGTGGCCGTGAGCCTCGAAGACGCCGGATTCGTTGGAAAGGGCGAGATTGGCCCGTTCTACGAATCCACAGATACGACGTATAAGGGTAAGTTCCCGGTAAACACGGACGGCGGGCAGTTGTCGGGCGGCCAGCCCGGACTGGCCGGCGGTTTCAGGCACGTCATAGAGGGCGCCCGCCAGGTAATGGGCAAGGCCGGAGTCAGGCAGGTGCTCCGAAACGACTTATGTATGGTGAATGGTTGAGGCGGCACGGCGAGCGAGATGTGCTCGCTGGTCCTCGGGTCCGAGGATACGATATAGGGAATTGACAATTGATAATTTTCAATTGGAGATTGAGGGAAAGATGACTACTCCATACGCAAAGCCGCTTCCGGTGCCGATGAATGAGAAACTGTCGCGTCCATTCTGGGACGCGGCGAAGCGGCATGAACTCGCGCTGCCGCGATGCAAGACCTGCTCGGGCATCTTCTTCTATCCGCGCGAGCAATGTCCGAATTGCTTCTCGGACGATCTGGACTGGACGCGGGTGAGCGGGCTGGGCAGGCTGTATTCGTTCACAATCGTCCACCAGTCGGCTCACCCGGCCTTCCAGCCGGACACGCCTCATATCTACGCGATCATCCAGTTGAACGAAGGGCCGAAGATACCCTCTAACCTGGTTGGGTGCGAGATAGAGGACGCGCGGATTGATATGGCTGTGGAGGCGGTGTTCGACGACGTGTCGGAGGAGTACACGCTGGTGAAGTTCAGGCCGGTCTAGCGGGGGCGTGGGCGGTCTTCAGTTCGACTTCCACTGTGTCGAAAGTAGTCTCCAAGTCGGGGATGTCTTCCCCGGCTTGGGAAAGGCTCTCGATGTGGTAGGCCATAGCGTCTCCGACCGACATTCTCGGCAGGGGAACGGGTTCGCCGTTTTCGGCCATATCTTCCAGGTGGAATGTGATGGCTTCCTGAATCATCTCGCGAATGTCGTCCCATGTCTTGCCAGTGCTTATGCAGCCCGGCAAATCAGGCGCATAGGCGCAGTAGTTGTTGGGAGTCCGCTCATAGACCACCGCGTATTTCACAATCATCTGTTTCTCTCCCGAAGTCCGGCTTGCCTAAGTATGTTCAACCATGTTCCCTTAGATACGTCGTCTCCCGGATGGCCTGGAATCGTTACAGTTCCAGGCTTGAATGGGTGGTGATAGTGGTGATGGCTGCCGCGAGTTCGTACCCATCGCCAGCCGTCCCTTTCAACCAAGCGTATGGCGTCCCTTACCTTTGGCATGAGTAGAATCCGAGCGATCCTATCTTATCGCCACTATACGATTCACATAGATCCCCGGCGTGTGGACGGCGCCCGGGTCGATCTGGCCGGGTTCTACTATCTGGTCAACTTCCATGATTACGATGTCGGCGGAGGTTGCCATTACGCCGTTGAAGTTGCGCGAGGTTCCGCGGTACTGGGTGTTGCCCATGGTGTCGGATATGTTGGCCCTGAGCAGGGCGAAGTCGGCTTTGAGCGCGCGCTCGAGCAGGTACTCGCGGCCATCGAATACGCGGGATTCCTTGCCCTCTGCCATGAGAGTGCCGACGCCGGTCGGGGTGTAGAAGGCGGGGATGCCGGCTCCTCCGGCGCGGATGCGCTCGGCTAGGGTGCCCTGCGGCACGACTTCGAGTTCTATCTTGCCCTCGCGGTAGGCGGTCTCGAAAGCGGTGGGTCTCGAAGGGGACGGGGATACGGGGAAAGATGCTATGACTTTCTTGACCTGATCGTTCTCTACCAGGATGCCTATGTCTATGGGGCGGTCGCCGGGAATGGTGCCGAAGCCTATGACGGAGGCGAGGCCGGCGGTGTTGGATATGATGGTGAGGTCTGACGCGCCGTGATCGCGGAGGGCGCGTATGAGGTTCTGGGGCGTGCCGCCCGGGCCGGCGAATCCGTCTATCATAAGTATCGCGCCGTTGGGGATGTCGGCTACGGCGTCGGCGAAACTGGACACAATCTTGCTCAATGCTGTTCTCTACCTCGCTCGGGAATGCGCCTTAATTCTAATATACTCGGAGCGCAGTTGATAGGCCGCGCGCGCTCCGCAACTCTATTGTGTCTTGAATCACCAGATGCGACTCGCGCCGTATTCTGGAAATTCTGATAATATGCCTGTTGGTATCCAGTAGCCAATAATGACAAGCCGAAATTCGGAGAAGAGGAAATTGTCAGATTCCCAAATCGTAGTACGTCGGGCTGAGCGGGGCGACGCCGGGCATATCGTTCGGTTTCAGCAGAGCATGGCGATGGAGACCGAGGGCAAGACGCTGGATGAGTCGCTTGTCCGGGTGGGGGTGGACGCTGTTTTCGCGGATCCGGGCAAGGGCTTCTACCTGGTGGCCGAAGTAGGCGGGGAGGTGGTGGGCAGTCTGCTCATTACCTACGAGTGGAGCGATTGGCGGAACGCCACGTTCTGGTGGATTCAGAGCGTGTTCGTGGACTCAGGCCACCGCAGGCAAGGGGTTTATACCGCGATGCACGATTATGTTCTGACGCGGGCGCGGGAGAATGATGACATCTGCGGGGTGAGGCTGTACGTGGAGCGGAGCAACCACATTGCCCAGCAGACGTATAAGAGCTTGGGGATGGACCATTCGCACTACGATCTGTATGAGATAGACTTTGTGTTGTAAGTCTTTGAGCTATGTAGCTGCTCCGATACTACGCCTCATGGATTGCCGAGCGGCGAGCCCTTCGGGGTTCCCGCTTTCGCGGGAATGACGGTTGAGTTATAGAAGGGGGAAGAAGATGCTTAGCGATAATGTCAGCGAATTCGTGTCGGAGAATCACCAGGCTGTTTTGACGACCTTTCGGAAGAACGGCGCGGCGCAGATGAGCATTGTGACGGTTGGGCCGTATGGCGAGGGAGTGGGATTTACGACTACCGAGGACCGGGCGAAGCTCCACAACCTGGTTCGTGATTCTCGGTGTTCGCTGCTGGTTTCCAAGAGCGACTGGTGGGGGTATGTGGTACTGGAAGGACGGGCGAAGGTTCTGCGGCGCGGAGAGGGCGACGATGAGGAATTGCGTGACGCTCTCAGGGGGATATACCGCTCCGCATCCGGGCAGGAACACCCGGATTGGGAGGACTACGACCGGGCGATGGTCGCGGATCGTAGGGCGGCTGTCATCGTGATTCCGGACCATGTGTATGGGACTACGGCAGTCTAGGCTGCCATGTGGATAGAGGTTGTATCAATTTGGTGGGTAGAAGGGATCACCCTCACCCCATCCCTCTCCCTCAGGGAGAGGGGGTTTGGGCGTCGTAGATTCAGCTGTTAATATACGAGGAGAAATCATAGATGGCTGAACGGCCTAATTTTCTTGTGATCATGTCGGACGAACATGGGCCTATGTGGTCGAGCGCGTATGGTCACCCGTTCGTGCGGACTCCGAACATGGAGCGGATCGCGGAGGCGGGCGCGACGTTCGACGCGGCGTACTGCAACTCGCCGCTGTGCGTGCCGTCGCGGCTGTCGTTCATGACGGGGCGGTACGTGTCGAATTGCGAGGGGTGGGACAACGCGAAGCCGCTGCCGTCGGACGTTCCGACATGGCCTTATGCGCTGCGGTTCGTGGGCTACGACAGCGCTCTCGCGGGCAAGATGCACCTGATAGGCCCAGACAGGCTTCATGGATTCCAGTCGCAGCTTGCCTACGATCCGCACGGGGGCGGGAGCGCGGAGGATGAGACAGCGAGGCGGCTCGGGCTGTCCACCGGGGGCCGGCACCCTATCTATCTGTGGGAGGACGGCGTACCGACGGCGGACGAACCCTGGCCGAGCGTGAAGGAAGCGAGGGCTGGGACAGGGCCGATGATCGAAGCGGACGACGCGATAGAGGCGGAGGCGCTGCGCTATTTGAGGGACCCCGAGCGGCGCGAACGTCCGTGGGCGCTGTGCGTGGGGTTTGTCGCGCCGCATTTTCCGTTCATCGTGCCGGAGCCTTACTTTTCGATGTACTATCCCGAACACGCGGACTTGCCGTCCAACCCTCCCGGGCACCTGGAGAATCTGCCCGCGGCGGCTCGCAGGCTGCGGCAGTCGTTCAACTTCGACGGGTACACGGAAGAGGAAATCAGGAGGGCGAGGGCGGCATACTATGGGCTGATAACCTACCTGGACGACAAGATAGGCCGGCTGCTGGACGCGCTTGAAGAACTGGGGATGGCAGAGAACACGGTGATCGTCCACACATCGGATCACGGCGAGTCGCTCGGCGAACACGGGCTTTGGCGCAAGATGAACTTCTACGAACACTCGGCGCGCGTTCCGCTCCAGGTAGCGTGGCCGGGCGTGATTCGGGGCGGACAGCGGTTCGGCGGGGCGGTCTCCCTCGTGGACGCTGCGGCGACCATCCTGGATATGGCGGGGGTGGATGATGAAACGGCGGCCATGATGAATATGGACGGGGTTTCGCTGCTGCCGCAGATGGCGGGTGACGGCAGCGCCGAGCGCGACGAGGCGTTTGCGGAGCACCTGGCTCACGGCACCGACCGGCCCAGGGCGATGGTACGCCAGGGGAACTGGAAGCTGTGTTACAGCCACGGAGATCCGCCCGACCTGGAATTATATAACCTGGAATCGGATCCGGGGGAGTTCGACAACCTGGCGGCGGACCCGGAGTACGATTCGGTACGGGATCGGCTTGTGTCCAGGGTGATGGAGGTGTGGGGCGACCCGGGGGAACTAGACGGCAGAATCAAGGACAGCCAACGCTCGCGCCTGATGATACGGGACGTCCTGGGCGAAGAGGCTATCTTCTAGGCCAACGATGACGCTCACTCCGCACATCACTGAACGGCGGCCGCTTCGATGAGTTGGGTATTTCTGGCTCTGGGCAGCGCTTTGGCCTTCGCGGTAGTGTCCGCGCTGGACAAGATTCTCATTCAGAGATTCGTGCCGAATCCGAGGGCGTTCATCGTACTGGTCGGGCTGATACAGGTCGGGCTGGTGGTGATCGTCCTGCCGTTCGCCAAGTTCAGCGGGTACGGATTGGATATCGCGCTGATTTCATGCGTGTCCGGTTTCCTCGCGGGGATATACCTGGTTCTGATGTTCTGGGTGATGCGGATGCAGGACGTGTCCAGGGTAGTCCCGATTACTTCCACCTACCCTATATTCGTAGCGATACTGGCTCAGGTGTTTCTGGGAGAGATGATCAGCGCGTTGGCGTGGGTCGGGATACTGGTTACGGTGGGCGGGGCGACGCTGATGTCCTTTGGGCCGACCACGCGGCGTTCGGAGCGAGGACAGAATCAGTGGCTCCCGTTCGCGCTGCTGGTGGCGTCAAGCCTCGCCTTCGGACTCAGCCAGTATCTGACCAAGGTAGTGGCTGACGATATTGATGTCTGGTCGCTGTTCGTGTGGCGCGGGATAGGGTTGGGGATGGCGTGCGTCGGCATAATGATCCGCAAGAGTATGTTCCCCGACCTTGTGAGAGCGATGCGGGATCCCGCGGCCATCGGCCTGACGATACTCACGGAGGGGGCGCTGGTGATGGTGGCGGTCGTACTTCAATTGCAGGCCATATATTCCGGGCCGGTGTCGCTGGCGGTGACGGTCATGGCAATCAGGCCGCTGTTCGTGTTCATACTTGGGATAGCGCTCAGCCTGGGGGTGTCCAGAGTGCTGGACGAGCCTCTGGAGGGCCGTATTCTGGCCGTGAAACTGGCGGCAATCGCGATGATGGTGGGCGGGATAATAGCGGTGACTCTAGCCTGACCGGGGCGCCTAACGATATTTTCCGCCAAAGCGCCGACAGATAAACGGACTTAGCCTTAGGTGTCTGAGCGACGCCTCAAGGGCAGGTCACTCGGTCTCACATTCGCCGCACATGGTGAATATCTCTATCCTATGGCCGATTATGTCGCCCGACATCTCGCGCTCCAGCGCCCTGAGAAGCCGTTCTATGGTGGCGTGCCTGAATTCGCCGATTTTGTAGCAATTGACGCATATTGTATGGTGGTGGTGGTGTACGAGGGCGGCGCTGTATATGGGAGCGCCGTCGGGCAGGGTCAGTTTGCAGATAACGCCCGAGTCGAGCAGCAATTTGATCGTGCGATAGACGGTAGCCCTCCCCACGCCGGGCAGTTCGTCGCAGATGTCGTCCGCTTTGAAGCCGCCTCGCTTCCGGCCGAGCAGGTCAATGACGCTCAACCTCGGCTTGGTTATCCTGTATCCGCCATCTTCGAGGACGGCGAGAAGGTCGGGTCGAATGGTCTGTCTTTGGGCAGACTCTATGCTGGTTGTCGTCATACTACCCGCTCACTCACTGAGATATTTCTCTTTCCAGGGGGATCAATGCCGTAGAAGCCGCGCCGAATCGCGCAACCCTAGTAGGTTAAAGCTATCAACTACAAATACATTCGTCAATGAAGCGCTTGCCTTTTTCTGATACAGTGCGATTCAAAACCACAAAAGAGGAGAATGAGCGATGAGACTGGTAATCGCCGGGTGCGAGTATTCCGGCACCTCGACCCTGACATTCGCAATTGATGACTGGATGCGCGAGACGATTGGCGTCAGGTTTCCACTTATACACGATCACTGGAAGCTGCCCGATACGTCGGGACATCCGCAGGCGGACATGAGCGGGGACGAAAGACAGCAAGTGCTGGCGCTGAGTCCCGAGTTGAAGGAGATGACGCAGCGACACAGCCTATATTATCACGTTCAGGCCAACTCGTGGAACGGGCCGGACTGGATGTCCATAGGTCTGCATATAGACGATGGCGTCTATGGCCCGATGTATTACGGTTATGGAGGGGACGGCGAGCCGCATGACCGCAAGGTTGTGGGCCAGCAGGTGGAAAGCTCGATTCTGAGGTTCGCGCCGGACGTCGTTCTGGTTCATGTCAAGGCGACGGCGGACGTGATCGAGAGGCGCATGGAGGAAAACCCTCATCCTCACAGCCCGGTGAAAGCGGAGGACATTCCAGAATTGCTGGAACGATATGAGCAGGCTTGCGCCCGCTCGCTGTTCAGGCACAAGATAACGCTGGATACGAGCGAGTCAACAGTGGAAGAGTCGGTGGCTGAGTTCGCCAAGAAAGTGGAGCCGTTCCTGACCGAGGCCGACAGGTCGAGGATACTGACTCACAGGATTTGGTAGGTGGTGGAGTTTCACCCCCATCCTAGCCTTCCCCCGTCGAGGGCTGAGAGGGGTAGGCATTTCACCCTCACCCTAGCCCTCTCCCTGAGGGAGAGGGGATCTATTGACTTGGAGTTCGTAGCTGATTGGACTTTTGCCTACCCTTGCGAGCCCGTTGAGGGGGGAAGGGATTTTTGGCTACACCTCAGAGCCCGTTGAGGGGGAAGGGACTTTAGTTCGGCGGTCAGTATGAGCGCCAGCGGTTGGCGATGGGCATACGGCGGTCGCGACCGAAGTTGCGGGGGGTTATCTTGATGCCGGGGGCGGCCTGCCTGCGCTTGTATTCGGAGCGGTCCACCAAGCCTATGATTTGCTTCACCACGTCGGGGTCGTTGCCCATGGCGGTTATCTCCTCGAAGCTCATGTCGTCCTCGACGTAAGCCTTGAGAATCGGGTCCAGCTCCTCGTAGGGCGGGAGGCTGTCCTGATCAAGCTGGTCGGGTCGGAGTTCGGCGCTGGGCGGCTTGTCTATCACGGCCCGCGGGATGACGTCAGTCCCGGCCCTGGAGTTTCTGAACCTGGCCAGGTCGTAGCACATTACTTTTGGGACGTCCTTGATGACGGCGAATCCGCCGGACATATCGCCGTAGATGGTGGCGTAGCCGGTGGCCATCTCGCTCTTGTTGCCCGTTGTGAAAACGAGCCAGCCGAACTTGTTGGAGAGGGCCATGATGAGGTTGCCGCGTATCCTGGACTGGATGTTTTCCTCGGCTACGCCCCAGTCGGCGCCGCGGAACTGCGGCGCCAGCGACTCCAGGAAGGCGTTGAAGGTCTGCTCTATCGGTATGGTCCAGAGTTCAATTCCGAGGTTGTCGGCCAGCAACTTCGCGTCAACGACGCTGCCCTCTGACGAGAATTCGGACGGCATGGAGACGCCGACCACGTTGTCGCCGCCGAGCGCGTCCACTCCTATCGCGGCAACCAGGCTGGAGTCTATTCCGCCCGACAACGCTATGAGTACCTTGCTACTATACCCGCACTTTCTCACGTAGTCGCGAGTTCCCAGCACCAGGGCTTCGTATATCTCCTCCACGCCGTCATAGACTTTCCCGAAACTCGCGGTCGCGGCCTCCTCCGCCGGCGCGCGAGTGTCGTCCCAATCGGAGACAGGAACCAGCTTGGAACTTCCAATGTCTTTCAGGGATTCTGGGTCCTCTTTGCGCGGCCTGGGTTCACGAAGACGAGACCGGAAGACCGACTGCACGTCGAGGTCGGCGATAAGCAAGTCTTCCACGAACTGCCCGGATGAGGCGACTATCTCTCCCAGAGGGTCCAGAACCATGCTCGCGCCGTCGAATACAAGCTCGTCCTGGCCGCCAACCATGTTCACGTATGCCAGGAAGAGTTCGTTGTCCGCGGCGCGCGTGGCCAGCATCTTCTCTCTGAAGCCGCGCTTGCCCGCGTGAAAGGGGGACCCGTTGATGTTGACGATGACCTCTGCGCCCGCGGCCCTCTGGACGACGGTGGGGCCAACCGGATACCAGATGTCCTCACAGATGTTGACGCCGACGGAAGCGCCGTTGATCAGGTAAACTGGACACGTTTCTCCCGCGCGAAAGTAGCGGTCTTCGTCGAAGACGCCGTAGTTGGGCAGGAACATCTTGTGATAGACGTTGATGAGCCGGCCGTCGTACGCGATGGCCGCCGCGTTGTACACTTCGGCGTCCGCGGCGTCCGCGAAGCCGACGATGACCGCGATCCCATCGGAACGCGCGACGACGCTTTCCATGAAGCGGCGGTTTTCTTCCAGGAATTGTGGTTTGAGAAGCAGGTCCTCGGGCGGGTAGCCCGGTATGGCGAGTTCGGGAAACGCGACCAGATCGGCCCGCGACTCTCTCGCCCGCTCGATGTATTCGATGACCTTCCGACTATTGCCTTCGAGGTCACCAACGGTGGGGTTTATCTGCGCGAGCGCGATTCTGAAGTTACGCATTGTCCGGGCGTATGTGAATGTCGCTAAAGCGTATAGTGGCGGCGGGCGGCCGCGTGTTTGGGATCATTGAGTCTGAAGACGTCGGGGTTGCATCCGAGTTCCAAGGCCAGCCAGTAGGTAAGCAGTTGCAGTGGCGCGAGGTAAACAATGGGCGAATAGATTCCGGGACACTCCGGCACGCTGATAACGGTGTCAACGAGATCCGCCCTGGCGGAGTCGCCCTTCCGCAAGACGGCCGCCGTCCGCGCGCCGACCTCAGTGACCGCTTTAATGATGTCAACCACCCTGTCCTCCGAATCGTCTGACGGAGGCGCGATGAAAGTTACCAGACATCCTTCGTCGGTGGAGACGAACGGGCCGTGCAGGTATTGTTCGAGATGGAGTCCCTCGGTGGTGGTGTAGTTGGCTTCCTTCATCTTGAGGGCGGCTTCGTAAGCGGTGGACGCGTTCGCTCCCGTACCCACGAAGTAGAAGCGCTGAATGTCCGTGGAATCCGCCGCCCACTCCTTAACCGCGTCTTCAGTCGAGATTGCATCCTGAACGGCGTCCGGCAGGTTCGAGAGGGAGTCGGCGACGTCTTCGCCGGATAGCTCTACGGCGAGCATGGTGAGGGCAGTGAGCGCGGACGTGTGGCTGATCGTGAAGGCTGACGAGGGGTCCGGCTGGGATGTTTCCACGACGACGCTGGCAAGGTCGCGGCGGGCGTCCGAGCCTATTCCGGTCAGCAGGGCGGTGGTCGCGCCCGATTCGCGCGCAAGTTCCAGGGCGCGCGCCGAGTAGGTCTTGGTGCCGCGGTGGCTGAGGACTATGACGACGTCATCCCCGTCAAGAGGAGGTGGACGGTCGCAGAACTCGTAGGGGTTCCAGGCGCGCGCTTCGTGTCTCCCGGCGTGATTTCTGAGGAGGTCTTCGCCAACCAGGGCGGCGTGCCATGAGGTGCCAATGCCGACGATATGCGCCCTGGCGGATCGCTGTACCAGGTCGGCGAGGTCAGCGACGTTGCGGCGTTCTTCCGATAACACGCGGGCAATTGCCTGTGGCTGGCCCGTGATCGCGTCGTGCATATGGTATGGGTGAGATGCCCGTTCCGGGGAAAGTATCATGTGGTGGCCTCCTTGACAAAGTTCTCGATGCGGTCGAGCGCCTTTTCGATATTCTGTGTGGAGTTGGCGAAAGAGAAGCGCGCGAACCCGTCGCCGTACTGTCCGAACGACTCTCCGGGCAGGCAGGCGACTCCCGCTTCGGTCAGCAGGCCGTCGGCAAATCGTCGGCTGGTCATGCCGGTCTCTTCCACGTTTGGGAAGGCGTAGAACGCGCCTTTGGGAAGGGGGCAGCGAATGCCCTTGATGGAGTTGAGACCGTCCACGATGATCGAGCGGCGCTTTTTGAACTCGGCCACCATAGAATAGACGTCTTCTCTCGATCCGTTGAGCGCTTCCAGCGCGGCCACCTGGGTGAATCCTGCGGTGCAGGAGACGCTGTTGGTGACCAGCCTGGAAATCGGCTCGACCAGTTCGAGCGGCATGACGCCGTAGCCGATGCGCCATCCGGTCATGGCGTAGGACTTGGAAAAGCCGTCCAGGATGATGGTTCTCTCTCTCATGTTGGGGAAGGACGATATGGAGTGGTGTTCGCCTTCGTAGAGGAAGCCGCTGTATATCTCGTCGGACATAACCGCGATGTCGTTGTCTATGGCGAGTTGGGCGAGGCGCTCGAGGTCATCCCTGGACATGACCGAGCCGCAGGGGTTGTTGGGCGAGTTGACTATCATCAGCTTGGCGCGGTCGGTTATCTTGTCTTCAATTTCGTCTATGTCAATGTTGAAGTCCCTAGACTCGTGCAGCTGCATCGGGACGGGGACGCCACCCACGAAATTGATCATGGACTCGTAGATAGGAAAGCCCGGGTTCGGGTATAGGACCTCGTCGCCCTGGTCCACGAGCGCCATGATGAGGAAGAACATAATCGGCTTGCCGCCAGGCGTAACGACAACGTTGTCGCCGGTGACGTGGACGCCTCGGGTGTCCCGTATCTCCTGGGCAATCCTGTCCCTCAGATCCGGGAATCCGGGGGAAGGGCCATAGTGGGTAAAGCCGTCGTCAAGCGCGTTCTTGCCAGCCTCCACGATGTTGGAGGGCGAGTCGAAGTCGGGTTCGCCAATTTCGAGATGCACAACATCCATGCCCTCGGCTTCGAGCAGGCGGGCCTTGGCCAGCACCTCGAAAGCCGTCTCGGTACCTAATCTGGTCATTCTCTGCGCCAGTCTCATCAAGATAATCCCCCTAGAATTGGAGAGTTGGGAAAACTCCTGAGTAGTATAACCATGAATCCGCGCTTATGCTACAATCCGTTGGCGACGATTCGCAGGGAGAGGCGCTATGAAGGTTTATCTTGGCATTCCTAGAGGGTTCTGCGCGGGTGTGGTTCGGGCGATAGACATAGTGGAGTTGGCGCTTCAGAAATATCCGCATCCGGTGTACGTGAAGCACCAGATCGTCCATAACCCATACGTGGTGAGGTCGCTGGAGAACAAGGGCGCGAGGACGGTGGAGGACGTTGAGGAGATACCGGAGGGCGCGACGGTGGTGTTCTCGGCGCACGGCTCGCCGCCCGATGATTTCCAGAAGGCCGAAAGACGCGGGCTGAACGTAATAGACGCGACCTGTCCGCTAGTCACGAAGGTTCATAACGAGGCGAAGCGATACACCAACGAGGGCCGCCGGATGATCCTGGTGGGCCACCGGGGTCATCAAGAGGTCAAGGGGACGATGGGGCAGACGGATATGCACTTGGTTGACGACCGCGAGCGGGACAATATGCCGGAGTGGGACAGCGGGACGCCCGTGGCGGTGATTACCCAGACCACGCTTTCGGTCAGAGACACACAGCGGGCGATTGACGAGATCGAGGGCAACTTCTCGGACGTCATAGTGCGAAACGATCTTTGCTACGCCACAACCAACCGCCAGGAGGCGGTGGACCAGCTGTCGGACATAGTGGACATCGTGCTGGTCATCGGCGCTCATAACAGTTCCAATTGCAACCGGCTGCGCGAAGTGGCGGAGGCGAACGGCCTGCCTGCATACCTGATAAACGGGCCGGAGGAGCTGGACTTCGCATGGCTGGAAGGCGTGGAGAACATCGGGATAACCTCGGGGGCCTCGACGCCGGAGGATTTGATCATGGATGTGATAAGCGCCATCGCGCCGGATGAAGTTACGACCATCGAGGGGGCCGAAGAGGACATTACGTTCGTGCTTCCGCATGAGTTCAGGGGATAGATTCTCTCAAGGAAAGTGGCGCATCATGGAGATTAGGCTTGCAAGCCTGCTGGAGGGCGCGCGCTCTGCGGAGGGCGTGGTTGTCATCATTGACGTGTTTCGAGCGTACACTACGGCGGCGGTCGCTCTATCAAGGGGCGTGGAGAAGATAGTCCTAGTGGCGGAAGTGGAGGAAGCTATCGCCCTGAGAGAGCAAGGCGTAGGCGACCTGTGCGTGGGCGAGGTTGGGGGAATGAGGCCGGAGGGTTTCGACTTCAACAATTCGCCGTCCCAGATGGCGCGCGCGGAGATAGAGGGCAAGACTATCATCCAGTCAACGCGAGCGGGGACGGTCGGGATGGCCGCGGCGGCAAGGGCGGACAGGCTGTATGGCGGGTCTTTCGCGGTGGCGTCGGCGACGGTCAGGGCCGTCGCGCGTCAGCGGCCTGAGCTGATTACCATAGTGGCGATGGGTTCGGAGGGGATAATCCGCGTTGATGAGGATGAGCAGTGCGCGCTGTTCCTGAAGAACTTGTTCCAGGGCAGACGCGCCGACCACGATGCGGTCAGGGCGGTGGTTCTGGCGGGGGAGGAGTCGCAGAAGTATGACGATCCGACGAAGCCGCACTTTCCGCCGGAAGACCGCGAGATGGCGCTGACGATTGACTCGCACGACTTCGCGATAAGGGTGGAGCGCGAAGATGGGCTGCTGGTGGCGCGGCGGGAGTTCTGAGGAAGGGAACTAAGAATGGTTACGGACGTAAAGGCCAGGTTCTCTAACGGGGCGCTGACGCCGCTTGAGCCTCTCGATATCGAGGAAGGGGCGGAGGTGACTCTGCGGATTGTGGGGGTGGAGCCGGAGAAACCGACGGCTTCCGAGCGAGCGCAGCCGGAGGAACGGGAGCCTGGTTCGGGGACACACCCGGTCTTGGCGATGATAGATAGGCTGAGGGAGAAATATCCTAACCTGGCGGATGACGACAATCTGCCAACCGACCTGTCTAAGAACATTGACCACTACCTGTACGGAGCTCCGAAGGAGAGCGATTCGTGAGGGAGATATTCGCGGATACGGGTTACTGGGTCGCTCTAATCCGGCCCCGCGACCAGCTACATGAAGTAGCGTCCAGAATTACCGACGAGTTGCCGCCGCATCGGATAGTCACGACCGAAATGATTCTGGTGGAATTGCTCAACGCGATGAGCAAGGGCGGTCAACAGGGTCGAGAACTTGCTTCCGGGATGGTAACGGACATATACAACAACGCCAATGTGGAAGTTGTTCCGCAGACGAGCGGTCAATTCAGGGAGGCGGCTTCACGATACGCCGACAGGCTGGATCAGCGCTGGGGCGTCACGGATTGCGCGAGTTTCCTGCTGATGGAGCAACGGGGAATAACCGAGGCGCTGGCATATGACCGCGACTTTCAGCAGGCGGGGTTCGCGGCGCTTCTGCGGGACGCCGACGGCGTGGACGGGTCGGTATGATAGCGGCTTAGTAGAATTTCAATATAAGACAGGAGAACTATATTGCAGTACAGACAGTTGGGCGCGTCGGGGCTTCAGGTTTCGGCGATAGGGCTGGGGACGAATAACTTCGGGCGGAGGCTGGACGCGGCGGCGACGGAGACGGTGGTTCACGCGGCGCTGGACGCCGGGGTGAATATGATTGACACGTCGAACAGCTACGGAGGCGGCGACTCGGAGGAGTTCATCGGCAGGGCGCTGAAGGGGCGGCGGCATGAGGCTGTCTTGGCGACGAAGGTGTCCAGCCGGGTCTCGGACGGGCCAAACAACGCGGGGAATTCGAGGAAGCACATCTATGACCAGGTGGACGTGAGCCTTCGCAAGCTGCGGACGGACTATCTCGATCTGTACCAGATTCACTGGTGGGACCCGAACACCCCTATCGAGGAAACGCTGCGGGCGCTGGACGAACTGGTACGGGCGGGCAAGGTGCGCTACGCGGGCTGCTCGAACTTCGCGGCGTGGCAGGTGTGCGAGTCGCATTGGACGGCGAAGACGCTGGGGATAAATGGCTTCGTGAGTATGCAGCCGCATTATTCGATGCTGTACAGACGGCCGGAAGAGGAGATGATACCGTTCTGCGAGAAGTACGGGATTGGGATCCTGCCATACTATCCGCTGGAGAACGGCTTCCTTACGGGCAAGTATCGGAGGGATCAGCCGGCGCCGGACGGGACGCGGCTGGCCGAGAACGACAGGGGGGCGCTCACAAGCCGCAACTTCGACATACTGGAGGGACTGGAAGGGTTCGCGTCGGAGCGGGGGCATACTATCCTGGAGTTGGCGTTCGCGT
This sequence comes from Dehalococcoidia bacterium, assembly GCA_963668275.2. Taxonomy (GTDB): domain Bacteria; phylum Chloroflexota; class Dehalococcoidia; order Lucifugimonadales; family UBA1123; genus VXRN01. The sequence goes on along the minus strand of OY764155.1, from coordinate 2,637,622 downwards.
GGCTGTTGGCGAGTAGTCCGATGGTGAGTTCGGTGATAGCGGGGGCGACGCGCACTGAGCAGGTGGAAGCGAACGCGGCCTCGGCGGCGTGGTCGCTGACGACTGAGGAATTGGATGAAGTGAACGGGATACTCGGGTAAGCGCGGTTGCAATAGAGTTAGCCGCGCTCGATGCCACTGAATGCCCGCTTTCGCGGGCATGAGGGGAAGATTAGGTGAGCCATGAAGTTTGGGTATGTGACGCCGCAGAATTGGGGGATAGAGAATCCGCAGGACGTGGTTGACCTGGCGGTCAGGGCGGAGGAACTGGGGTACGATTCGGTGTGGGTGAACCACCATATACTGAACGTGGGGTATATCTACGACAGGCTTGAGGACAGACCGTACTACGACGCGCTGACGTTCCTGACCTGGGTGGCGGCGCTGACAAAGCGGGTGCGTCTGGGTACGACGGTCTTGGTGCTTCCGTATCTGAATCCGCTCGCGCTGGCCAAGACGGTGGCTACGCTGGACGCGATGTCGGGCGGGCGGGTGACGCTGGGCGTGGGCGTCGGGATGCTGAGGGAAGAGAATGAGGCGCTGGGCAGCGATTTCACGACGCGGGGCGCATACGCGGATGAGTCTATCGAGATAATGAGGGAGCTTTGGACGGCGGACGATCCTGAGTATAGCGGCAGGTTCTTCGAGTTCGGCGGCGGGTTCAAGTTCTCGCCGAAGCCGGCGCAGAATCCGCTGCCAATCCTGATAGGCGGCATGAGCCGGGCGGCGATGCGGCGGAGCGCGAGGCTGGGGGACGGCTGGCATCCGAACTCGGGATCAATCGCGGACATGGCGCGGCGCGCGGAGACGCTGCGGGGGATGTGGCGGGAGCAGGGCCGGGACCCGGATGATATGCAGCTTGTAGTGCGGTGCGAGGTGGATGTTCTGGATACGGCCTTGGACAACGCCGATGCTCCGATGGTTGGGACGCCGGAGCAGTTGGCGCGGGCTGTGGCTGAGTACGAGAGGCTGGGCGTCTCGGAGATCGTTCTTGGCATAAGCGACAATGACCTGGACAGGATACGGCGGATCCAGGAAGGGTTCGCGGAGCGGGTTATGCCGCTTGTGTCAGGGTAGGGATTCACCTTCACCCTAGCCCTCTCCCTGAGGGAGAGGGGATCTATTGACTGGAGTTCGTAGCTGACTTCACATTTGCCTACCCTTGTGAGCCCGTCGAGGGGGAAGGGACTTTGTTTCAGGGTAGGCGTTCGGCGTCGGGGGCGGGTTCGACCTGGAAGGTGTTGAGGGCGCAGGCGAGCATGGCGTAGTAGCCCATGGTGGCGGTGAGTTCGGTGACTCCCTTCACTCCGAAACGGGCTTCGGCCTTGCCGAAGGTGTCGTCGGAGACGCGCTTGCCGCCGAGCATCTGGCGTCCGTAGCCGATGACCAGGCTCTCGTCGTCGGTGAGGCCGTCGAGGTCGCGCCTGTTGGCGACGGCTTGGATCGCTTCCTCCCGGACGCCGGAGTCGCGGGCGAGGACTACATGGGCGGACCATTCGTAGTGGCAGTCGAATTCGCGGGCGGCGGTGATGATGGCGAGTTCGCGGATGTCGGCGGACAGGACGGACTCGAATCGGATGTAGGAGCCGAGGTGGGCGGCGCGTCCGGCTATCTCAGGGCTGTTGAGCAGCATGGAGAAGGGGCCGCTGACTCGGCCTCGGCTGCTGGCTATGGCGTCGAAGTGGTGGGCCATGTCTTCGGGGACGTCGGAGCGTTCCTGTATCTGGGGTATTCTGGGCATTTTGTTGAGTCCTTCGCTCGGTTGATCATATACTTGGGATTATAGTGTTCTGGTGCTATGCAGGCGGGCTGCTGGGGGCCTGCTGGGGGACCTGGTACCTGTATTTCACCTTGTAAAGACCTGTATTTGCCTGTATTCACCAGTTCAGGGCTTTTTTCGGGCTTCGGGTGGTTTCGTTCATAAGCCTCACTATATAATTGATACTTTTGTTCTGCGATGTGTGAATTGTAGCATAGAGTGGGAGAGGAAGGCAAAGTGAAGATGGCGGTAGTGATACAGCATCACAGGTATGAGACGCTGGGGGCGAATTTCGGCTCTGTCCTGGATGACGCGGGGTATGGGATCGTGACAGTCCGGGTGTTCGAGGGGGAGCCGGAGTTCGGAGAGTTCGACGCGCCGGGGCTGGATGGGGTTGATCTTATCATCGCGCTGGGCGGGCCGATGTCGGCGAATGATGGGCACCCCGCGCTTCGGGCTGAGATGGAGTATCTGAGGGCGGCGGCTGAGATGGGGAAGCCGGTGCTGGGGATATGCCTGGGGGCGCAGTTGCTGGCGCGGGCGCTTGGCGGGTCGGTGGAGCCGACGGGGGGATACCAGTTCGGGCTGCGGAAGTTGTGGGTGTCGGAGGAAGGACACGCGGATCCTGCGTTCTCGAAAATTGTCATACCGCTCGCGCCAACGCTGCACGGGGAGTGTTTCTCGATCCCTAGCGGGGCGGTCAGGCTGGCGGAGGGGTTCATGCTGAGGAGGGACGGCAGGTATCGCCGCATCAACATGGCGTTCAGGTACAGGAACGCTTATGGCGTCCAGTTCGAGCCTCAGCTTACGCTGGAGGAATTGAGGGTGTGGAACCGGGAGTTGGCGGGGTATTATGAGTTGATGGGGCCGGAATTCGACCCGGATGTGGAGGCGCGGCGCAACCTGCGGGAGTTCGCGGGGTTCGCGTCGGCGCATGAGGCGCAGATGGGGGCGTTTCTGCGGGGAGTGATTGGGGCTGGGTGAGGGGTTGGCAGCGTAGTCTCAACTTCGTCCTTGCTGAACCTTGTGGAAGCCAGAAATTTCCTATTGACATGGGCGGACAGGACTGGGATGATTAGCCCCGACTCAGCAAAAGTCATTACAACCCATATAACCCTGCCTGATGGTTCACAAGGTTGAAGCGACTTTTGGCTAGGTACGCTAATATCCATGTCGAGAGGGGCCAACTGCATTTATGAAGGAAGAGCCAGAGAATAAAGATAGTTTGGATAGTTTCTCATTTCCTAACTTTGCCATAGGAGTTATGATAGGCTTTTTACTTAGTTTCATTATAAAGACGATCTTTATCGTCTTTGGTGTTGCATTAATAGGAGCGATTTATACATATTCTCAAGGACATCCTCATACATGGAAGAAACATATGGCCTCACCAGTGCTTGGTGTACTTAGTGGGGGAGCGATATTATTCTTAGTATTCCTGGTGATTTTAGGTTCAAACAATATCATTTCATTCTGATGAATCTACGTAGCCTTCAGACAGCCCACGAATGTTCCCCATGACCCATTCCCAACTCACTAGGGACTTCACCCGCTCAGGATTGGGATCCAGTTTACTCAGACATAATATAGGCAGACCTTTGAAATATAATGATGTTCGTTCTTGAGGTGAACAACTAATGGATATACTCTATAAATATGTCTCCGAAGAACGTGTGTTTGATTGCTTGCCTAAGATAGGGAATGGAACACTTCGCGCGACACAGCCAGCATCCTTAAATGATCCTTTTGAATGCGCGGTAACACCAACCTTCATAGAGACAAACCTAAAATATGAGAATAAGGAACTATCCAAAATACTTACGTCTATCCATGGGACAAGCTATGTGAGTCCTAGTGATGTAGATAACGCTCGAAATAGATATGGTACTTTATTTCAGCGAGAATTGTTGTCAAGGCAATTATCACAGCGATTTGGTATCATTTCCTTCACTAGAGATCATAAGCATCCTCTTATGTGGTCTCATTATGCGAACGAAGGAGTAGGATTTGTCATAAGTTATGACTCTCAAATTATTAGAAATCTTGGAAATAAGAGAGAACGACTCGTGCAGGTCGAATACGAACAAAGACCCCTGCCAATTAGACATTATGAAGTATTCAACGAAGATAATATAAAAACTTTTTTATCTCGCAAGGGCGATTACTGGTTATATGAAGCCGAATGGAGACTTATAGTAGAACTTGATGAAACCATTGGAACTGCAAAACAAGACCAATATGGTCAGCCAATAAATTTACTCAGAGTACCTAATGAAGCAGTAAAATGCGTGTATTACACTGAGCGTACTCCAATTGATAAGGTTAATGAAGTGCAACGGCGTCTTAAGGATCCCAACAATCGATATAAGGCAGAATTTCCCGTGAAACTAGTCATGTCCGATACACGATATGGATACGAGGAAGTGAGAACTCGGTGATGAGGGAGTTCCTTTGGGCGGTGCTTGGAGCCTGCTATGCCTAAGCGGTTGTCGCCGGAGGTCCCTCTGATATTGGCGGTCGTGGCGCAGTTCCTAGCCGTGCTTGCCGCGCTGTGGCTGATATGGCCTCTGAGGGTTGGGCCTGTGTATTATTCGGAGGTGAGTATTGTTGAGGTCGAGGGGTTGGGAGTGCTGCCGATTTTGTTCGCGCCGTCGGCGTTGATACTTGGGGGGACGGTGGTGCTGTATATGTGGGCTACGCGGGGAGCTAGGATGGCGAGGTGGGGGGCTTGGGTTGTGGCCGCGCTTCTGCTGTTGTTCGCGCTGGTGACTAGTATGAGTTTCGGGTTGTTCTTTATGCCTGCCGTGGCGGTGATGGCGGTGGCGGTTGTTTTGCAGAGAAGGATTTATGGGGAGATGTATTCTGGTTCTTCCTGAAGGAACTGCCCCCGAAGGTACGCAGCGTCGGATGGCCAACACGCTCACCCCACACGTCTACCGCTTCCGGGTACAGTTCCCGCAGTCTGTCTGCCGCCTCAAGAACTCCCCTGCCGATGGCCCAACGTCCGCTGTCCACATCTATTGCAACGATCTCACCGTGGTGCGCGTCCTCAACCTTTGAGCGGATGTCGCGCTCGTAGATACGCTTGCCCAGCCGGGCGATTTCTTCATTCGGGCGTGTTGGAGCGGTAGGTCTGGATGATTGAGTGGGCGTTGGAGTGTCTAGGTCTGGCATCTGATTCCCTTGTAACAAGCGTGTTTCTGTATCTGCCATTTTACCATCCTACGGGAGCGTTGATACCGTGTTTTCTAGTTCTTCCTGACCGCTCTGCCCGGCAGCGCTCCGGTGTGCTGGCCGGCGTCTATGACGGGGACGCCGTTGACTATTACGTATTCTATGCCGATGGGGAATTGCTTGGGGTTGGTGCGGGTGGCGGGGGCGCTGACGGATTTGGGGTCGAAGACGGTTATGTCGGCGTTCATGCCGTCGCGCAGGACGCCGCGGTCCTGGAGTCCGAGTCGCTGGGCGGGGAATGAGGTCATCTTGCGTATGGCGTTGGGGAGGGACATCTGGCGCTCCTCGCGGACGTACTCGGCGAGTATGACCGGGAAGCAGCCATAGGTGCGCGGGCTTGGGAAGTCGCCGAGTAGCACGGCGTCGCTTCCGACCATGGAGAGCGGATGGGTGACGAAGGCGGGGAGGGTCCTGGGGTTCAGGCCCTCGGCGACGTAGCAGGTCTGGAGGTCTTCCTCGATGAGCAGGTCGCAGAGCGCGTCAACGGGGTGCTGCTTGCGCGTCTCTGCGATTTCGGCGATGGAGCGGCCTTCGTAGGCGTGGTTTTCGGGTCGCTTGAAGTAGGTGAGCCACATATCGTGCCAGGTCGGAGCGCGGGGAACTACCTCGTCGCGCAGGCGGGCGCGGACGTCATCGTCGGCGAGCGCCTCTTTGAGTCTGGCCGGGCCGCCCTCGTGAACCCAGTCGGGGAAGACTATGAGTATGCGGGTGCTGCCGAGGCTGTACGGGTAGCTATCGAAGGTGACGTCCTGGCCGGATTCGGCGGCGTCTTCGACGAGTCCGAGCAGACGGGGCGCGCCGCCCGGAGCGGGGGCCTTCTGGTAGAAGTGGGTAATGTGGACGGGGACGCCGCTTCGCGCGCCTATCTCGATTGCCTCTCTGAACGGATCTAGGAACATATCGCCGGACTTGTAGCGGACGTGGGTGTGGTAGATGCCGCCGAGTTCGGCGACCTGCTCTGAGAGCGCTACCAGTTCGTCGGTGCTGGCGTATCCGCCGGGCGGGTAGTCTAGGCCGGTTGAGAGTCCGAGCGCGCCCTCCTGCATGGCCTCGCGTATCATGGCCTTCATGTTGGCGACGTCGCGGTCGGTGGCGGGCGTGGAGTCCCAGCCGATGGCGTCAATGCGGACGGGGGAGTTGCCGAGAATGTAGGCGATGTTGACGGCGGATTTGCGGTCGAACATATTGAGATACTGCTCGACGGTTGACCAAGAGCCGGGCAGGGGCGGGTCGCCGTCGAGGCCGGAGTTAATCTCGACGAACTGGCGGAAGTCTTCCTGCGACCTGAAGGGGGCGTATGAGTTGCCGTCCACACCTATAAGCTCAGTGGTGACGCCCTGCCGGACTTTGGGTTCGTGTTCGGGCTGAGAGAGCAAGACGAGGCCGGAGTGGGCGTGCATATCAATGAAGCCCGGGCAGATGACCATGCCTGTGGCGTCAATGGTACGGGCGGCTTCGGCGTCGCGGACAGCGCCTCGGAAGACGCGGATTTTGGCGTCTTCGACGCCTACCGAGCCGTAGTAGCCCGGGTTTCCGGTTCCGTCTATTATCAGGCCGTTTTGGATGAGCAGGTCTAGCATGGGGGTAGCCTCGCGATTTTGTCTGAATCAGGATTTGCAGGATTTTGGGATGTTCAGGATGAGGACGCGCTCGACGCTGACAGGGGCAGGCGCGTCGTTCAGTAGGTCAGGGTTGCTCGACCCACATTCGTAGGGTCAGGTAGCGGATGTCTGTCCGGTCGAGGGCGTTTCGGAGTCTTCGGTCCTCTGTGATTAGTTCGGCGTTCTCGCGTTGGGCAAGGGCGCAGTAAAGGGCGTCGTAAACGGTTATGTTCATGTTGAGCGCGAGTCGGAGGGCATCTTCTAAGAGGTCTTCTTGCGGCACGAGACGGATGTTGATTCCTCGCAGGTTATTGAGATCGGTTATGACATCCCCAACAGACCCTCCTGCGCGCAAAGCGTCCTTCCACAGAACGTTCGCGCACTCTACTAGAAGGAAGCTCGGCGCGATCAGTTGTATTTCAGAAGCCTCATGGAGAGAGACAATGCGCCTGACGATATCACTGTAGTCTTCGGGTATGACGTATTTGATCAGCGCGCTGGTATCAATGACGTAATGGGTCAACGGTCTCTATCTTCCCTTATCCACTGTGTGGTCAGATTCAGCTTACCCCCCCGCAGTTTTTCCCTTTTCTCCCTAAGCTTGTCGGCTCGTCTGATGGACTCGAACTGAGGCTCGGTCGCTATTCGGGCGTCCAGTTCTTCGCGGGATATGCCCATTCTTGAGAGTATGTCTGAGAGCGTGGTGACGCGCTTGCGGTTCTGGTTGGACTCGGGCGTGTCGGCTTCGTCCTTCCGGGCTTTGACTGTCTCGGTCACGTCTTCCACGGGAGTGATGTCAACCTCGACGCGCTGGTCCATTCCAAAGCCGGGAAGAGTGTCCAGCAGAATGGTCTGGCCCCTTATCGTTCCTCGTATCTTCATATTCTCGCCTCGTTGGTACGGATTTCGTGAGATTCATTATAATCATACTGACGGACAACTCAATACCGGCGAGTGGAACGGGGAGAGGATCATCGCGCAGCTATCGCTTACTGAGGTGTATCGCAGACTGCGGGGCCATCATGGGCCGCAGAGGTGGTGGCCGGCGGATACGCCGTTCGAGGTGATGGTGGGGGCTATACTGGTGCAGCGGACGACGTGGACGAATACGCGCATGGCGATTGAAAATCTGAAGGCGGCGGGGAAGCTGTCTCCGGGGGCTATACGGGATGTGGGGGAAGCGGAGCTCCAGGAATTGGTGAGGCCGTCGGGATTCTTCAGGTCGAAGGCGAAGAAGTTGCGGGCGCTGTGCGAGTTCCTGGGCGAACGCTATGGGGATAGCTTGGAGGCTATGTCCGAACGACCGGACGCGGAATTGAGAGAAGAGTTGCTGTCCATATACGGGGTTGGGGACGAGACGGCGGACGATATAATGCTGTACGCATTCGGGCGGCCCCTGTTCGTGGTGGACGCATACACGCGGCGGATATTCGGCAGGCTGGGGCTGGTGGACCCTAAGCTGAAGTACGGGGCGCTTCAGGCTGTGTTTCAGGACAGCGTTCCGAGGGATGTCGCGCTGTACAACGAGTATCATGGGCTGATAGTGATGCACGGCAAGGCGGTGTGCAAGACGCGGCCGGTTTGCTCCGAGTGTCCGCTAGACTCGGTGTGTCCGAAGATTGGCGTCTAGCGCGCGTCCAGCGCGAAGGTGAGGATGCTGTTGGTCTTGATGACCAGGTGAACGTCGCGTCCGCGCATCAAGTCCAGTTGGCGGGCGGAGCCGGGGGTTACTTCGGCGACTATCGGCTCTCCCATGTCGAGGTACACGAGGGCCAAGCCGCCGGTCTCGCGCAAGTCGCGCACGACGGCGGGGACGGCGTTGCGCGCGCTGGTGAGGGGCGGCGCTCCGAGGCTGAGGATGATGTCGCCGGAACGGATGGAGACGGAGACGGATTCGCCGGGCCTCGATTCGGTGGGAGGGCCGACCAGCACGGCGTCTCCGATGGCCAGCCTGGAAGCGCCGTCCGGTTCGTTCTGTTCCAGGACGCGGGCGGTCAGGATGTTTTCCAGCGTTCCGTAGTCGGCGATTCGGGCGACGGCGGGATGGGCCATGACCTCGGGGGTGTCTCCGTAGGCGACCATCTTGCCGCCGTCCAGCGCGTACATCCGGGGAGCGAGGGCGAGGACCTCGGATAGCGAGTGCGAGACGAAGACCATTGGGACGTCGAGACGTTCTGAGACGCTCTTGAGGTGGGTGAGGATGGAGGCGCGATGGGCGGCGTCGAGGGAGGCGAGAGGCTCGTCCAGCAGAAGCAGCCTGGGCGACGAAGCGAGGGCGCGCGAGAGAGCTACGCGCTGTCTCTCTCCGCCGGAGAGGTTGCTTACCCCCCTATTCATGAGGTGGGTTATCGCAAGCAGGTCGGCCAGGTCGTCCGGCTCGAACTGGCGCTCGGAGCGCGGGGTGAGCTTGTAGCCGTACTCGACGTTCTGGCGGACGCTCATGTGGGGGAAGAGCGCGCCGCGCTGGAATACGTAGCCGAAGCGGCGCTTTTCGGGTGGGAGGTTGATTTTGGCGGAGGATGAGAAGACGGTGGCGCCGTCCACCTGGATTTCGCCCTCGTCGGGAGAGAGCATACCGGAGAGGCAGTCCAGCAGCGTTGTCTTGCCGCTTCCGGAAGGACCGAAGACGGCGGTGATTCCGCGCTCGAATCGTCCGGCGCAGTCGAGGGTGAATCCCTCGTAGGACTTACGCGCGCTGAATCGCAGGAAGGCGTCTGATTGCGTCATGCTGACCTCAGGGTCTTTCGGCTATTCCGAGTCCGACAGCGTGGTAGCGTATGGATTCCCGCTTTCGCGGGAATGACGATAAATTTCAACATTGCCTAGGTTCTCCTTTCGCGCGAGCGTCTCAAGAGCCAATTGTGGACGGCGAGCGTGGCCAGCGCCAGCGCGAGGGCCACGATCACCAGGACTCTCGTTTCGTCGCCGCGCCCTAGCTGGATGCTGTCGTATATGGCGAGTGGGACGGTCTGGGTCTTGCCCGGGATATTGCCGGCCACGATGATGGTCGCGCCGAACTCGCTCAGGGCGCGGATGAATCCGAGCAGTACGCCGGCCAGTATTCCCCTGTACGCGAGGGGCAGGGTTATGGTGAGGGCCACCCTGAGCGCGCCCGCGCCGAGGGTTCGGGCGGACCTCTCCAGACGCTCGTCAACTTCTTCCATGGCGGTCATTACGGCGCGGGCCACAAGCGGGAAGGATACGATGGCAGAGGCGAGAACGGCGGCTATCCAGGTGAACGCTATTTCCAGTCCAAGGGAGCTTTCGACCAGTGAACCTATCGGGCCCCGGCGTCCCAAGAGCAGGAGGAGCAGGTAGCCGACCACCACCGGGGGGACGGCCAGGGGCAGCGAGGCGAGAACGTCCAGGATGAACGCGCCCCGGATTCGCCTCTTGACCACCAGCCAGCCGAGCGCGAGCGCGAGCGGCAGGTTCAGAAGCGTGGCGACTATGGCGACGCGCAAGGTGAGGAGGATGGTCTCGAACAACAAGGTTGGTTCACTTTGGAGGTGGATCGGAGAATCCGAACCGGCGGAATACGGCTATCGCTTCCTCGGAGGATAGGTAGTTAAGATATTTTGAGACTTCTTCCCGGTTGGAAGAATCGCTGAGCGCGACTGCGGGATAGACTATGGGAGAGTGCAGCGCGGCTTCGACGGCGTGGACGACGCGGAGGGAGTCCGAACTGAGGGCGTCGGTGCGGTAAACGATGCCGGCGTCGGCGTTTCCGACCTCGACGTAGGTCATGGCGGCTCTTACGTCCTTTCCGAGCAGTAGCTTATCCTGCAAGCCATCCCAGATTCCAACCGACAGGAGGGCTTCTTTGGCATACGCTCCGGCGGGCGCGAGGGCGGGGTCGGCGAGGGCGAGTCGCTCTATCGTGTCGGAGGTCAGCGATTCCAGGGAGTCAATTTCGGGATTGTTGTCCAGCATGACGATTACCAGTTCGTTGCCTAGCAGTCGGCGGGCGTCGTCGTTCGGGATAAGGTCTCTTTCTTGCAGGAAATCAACGGGGGCGGCTCCGGCGGATATGAATACGTCGGCGGGCGCGCCGCTCGCTATCTGCTGGGCCAGCGATTGGGACGCGCCGAAGCTGAGGTTGACGGCTGCGCCGGTTTCGCTCTCGTAGCTCTCGTTAATCCGGGTGAGAGGGTCGCGCAGGCTGGTTGCGGCGAAGACGAGTAAGGCGTCTTCGCCGTCGCAGGCGGCAAGCGCGAGACAGACGGCGGCAGCCAGCGCCGTCCACAGGCTCAGGGTTGCCGCTCGGAGGGCGTGGCGGCGCTGAAGTTCCGCTCTCACTTTCATGCCCAAGATTATGCCGATTCGCAGACATCCGACACAATGGCGAAAGGCGACGCCAAATTGACACCCGGCGAAGCGGTGACCTAAAATCAGAGTCGTCCTATGTTCAATGTACCCCACATAAGATCAGAGAGTTCTCTGGTGTCATACACATATTCCCAGGTTGAGAGGCGCTCGCGGGCGGGTTCGTCTAGTACGAATTCCCGCCTTGTAGCGGCGTGACACGCGCCGGCCCCGACGCTCGGCGCTCAACCCTGTTTCGTATTCCCAACACTTATAGTCCGCCATGGACGCATTGCGCCCTTGGGACGGGCTTATCAGCCACAAAGTGAGAGTTTCGACATGAGCAAGAACAATGATAATTGGACAAGCGAGCGAGTGCGCGAGACGTTCCTGGGCTATTTCGAGTCGCAGGAACACAGCCGAATGGCGAGCGCGTCTCTGATTCCGGTGGGCGACCCGACGCTGCTGTTCACAAGCGCGGGCATGGTGCAGTTCAAGCACTACTTCACGGGGGAGGCCGAGCCGCCCAACCGGAGGCTGACGACATCCCAGAAGTGCTTCAGGACGCCGGACATAGAGGAAGTCGGGGACGCGACTCATAACACGCTGTTCGAGATGCTGGGCAACTTCAGCATCGGGGACTACTTCAAGGCGCGGGCGGTGGACTTCGCGGTGGAGCTTATGACCGAGGGATACGGCATCCCGCTGGAGATGTTCGCCGCCGCCGTGCATGAGACGGATGATGAGACGCGCGAACTGTGGGTGAACAAGGGCATACCCCGCGAGCGAGTTTACAGCTACGGAGACGATGAGAACTGGTGGGGGCCTGCGGGCGACGAAGGTCCGTGCGGGCCATGCTCGGAACTTCATTACGACTACGGCCCCGGGCATGGCTGCGAACAGGATAACTGCGTTCCGAACTGCAAGAACTACAAGGACAACGGCGAGGCGTGCGACCGATACGTGGAACTGTGGAACCTGGTGTTCATGCAGTTCTACCACCACCTTGACGGCAGCCGCGACAACCTGCCCGCGCCCAGCGTGGACACGGGCATGGGATTCGAGCGGCTGGTTCGCATCCTCCAGGACGTGGACACCGGCTACGAGACCGATCTGTTCACGCCCATCATCGCCAAGGTCGAAGAGATAAGCGGGCACAAGTATGGCGAGGATACCGAATCCACTTATGCCATTCGCGTGGTCGCGGAGCATGGGCGCAGCGTTACGTTCCTGGTGGCGGACGGAGTCGTGCCGGGCAACGAGGGACGCGGGTACGTGCTGCGGCGCGTGATACGGCGGGCTATCCGCTACGCTCGGCGTCTGGGCATAGAGGGCAATTTCCTGGGCGAAATCTCGGACGCGACCATCGAGAAGATGGGAGACATATACCCCGAACTGGTCAACAACCGCGACTTCATCCACACGGTTCTGAGGCTGGAGGAAGACCGCTTCCAGCAGGCTTTCCAGAACGGCTACGCGCTGCTGACGCAGGAACTCGAAGGCGCGGACACGCTCCCGGGCGAGGTGGTGTTCAGGCTTTGGGACACGCACGGCTTCCCCGTGGAGATGACGGGCGAGATAGCGTCGGAGCAGGGGGTGGAGGTGGACATGGAGGGATTCGAGCGCGCGATGGCGGCGCAGCGGGAGCAGTCCCGCGCCGGGGCGCAGTTCGGGGACGACAGGGCGAAGATACGAGTGTATGAGAGCCTGGGCGTGGGCGGAACGGCGTTCCTGGGATACGAGACGCTCAGCGCGTCGTCGGTCGTGGTCGGGCTGATAGCGGACGATGAGGCGGTGGAGTCGGTCTCCGAGGGCCAGGATGTGGAGGTGGTGATGGTCGCCACTCCGTTCTACTCGGAGGGCGGCGGACAGGTTGGAGACGCGGGCGAGATAGCCGGAGCGGATGGGAGCGTCCTCGTCCATGATACGCAGGAAGTGATGCCCGGGCTGACGGTGCATTTCGGCAAGGTGGCGCGGGGTTCGGTGAGCATGGGGGAGACGGTTGACGCATACGTTGACCCGATTCGACGTGAGGATACGGCCCGCAACCACACGGCGACGCATTTGCTTCACGCGGCGCTGAGACAGGTGCTTGGGCCGCACGTGCGGCAGGCGGGTTCGCTGGTGTCGCCGGACAGGCTGAGATTCGACTTTACCCATGTTCAACAGGTGACGGACGATGAGATGTGGCAGGTGCAGTTACTCGTAAACGAGAAGATAAGGCAGAACGCGCGGGTGCTGAGGGACGAGGATACCTACCAGGAAGCGATACGGCGCGGCGCGCTGGCGTTCTTCGGCGACCGATATGATGAGCGTGTGCGGCTGGTGGAGATAGCGAACGGCGAGACGTTCAGCTTCGAGGTGTGCGGCGGAACGCACGTGGAGCGGACCGGCGAGGTGGGTTCGGTGTATGTGCTTGGCGAGTCGAGCATCGGCGCGGGTATGCGGCGCATCGAGGCGGTCAGCGGACGCGCGGCGGAGCGCATGGTGTGGGAACGCTTCCACCGCGAGGAACGGTTGGCGCGAACGCTCCAGACTTCGCCGCAGGAAGTGGAATCGCGGGTACGCGCGCTGATGGATGAACTCGACTCGCTCCAGCGTGAGCGCGAGGCGATGGAGCGCAGGCTTTCGCTTCAGTCGGCGGAGGCGCTGCTGGACTCGGTTCAGGATGTCGGGGGCGTGAAGGTATTGGCGACGCGGGCGCAGGCGGCGAACGCGGACTCGCTGCGCGAGATGGGGGACTACCTGCGGAACAAGATGCGGAGCGGCGTGGTCCTGCTCGGCTCGGTTATCAATGACAGGCCAATGCTGGTGTGCATGGTGACGTCCGATCTTGTGAGCCAGAAGGGGCTGAACGCGGCGGACATAGCCCGTACCGCGGCCCGCGCGATTGGCGGCGGCGGCGGAGGTAGGCCGGAGGTAGCGCAGGCGGGTGGGCGCGACGCATCCAAGCTGGATGACGCTCTGGCGCTCGCGCCGGGCATAGTGTCGGAAAGCGTCTCTGAGTGAGAGCGCTGGGACTGGATGTTGGGGATAGGCGTATCGGACTCGCGCTGAGCGATCCGACGGGTATGCTCGCGTCGCCGTTCGGCTTCGTGGAGCGCGGCCCTTCGGACATCGCTGATATATTGCGCGTCGCCGAGGAAAACGAGGTGTCGGAGATAGTCGTCGGGCTGCCGCTGAGTATGTCCGGCGACTCGGGCTCGCAGGCGGGCAAGGTGCGTGGGTTCATTCGAGAACTCAGAGACCAGACCGACCTGCCCATCAAGACGGTGGACGAACGCCTCTCCACCGTCCAGGCCCAAGGTATGCTCCGGCGGTCGGGCCGCCGTCGCCAGCGAGACCGTGGCCAACTGGACGCGGCGTCGGCGGCGGTCATATTGCAGGCGTACCTGGACTATGGGGGAAGGTGAGGTGGGGAAGATTATCCATCGTGGCCTTTAGAGGTGGTTCATATATATGAGATTCTGGTATATTATACGCATGGATACTTCACATGAAACTGCCTAACGGGGAAAAGGCATATGTTGCCGAGGAGAAGATTACCCATTTTCTATTGTGCCATAGTCATGAGTATGGTCAAAGCAGGGCTCGATTCTTTTCAAGATTCGGATTTCACCTAGATAGGTGGCAGGAGTTCGCAGACGCACTGATTATTCACGGAACAAGATACGATGTGATTGAGATTGAAGAGAGTAACAGTGGTGTCAAGTATGTTGTGAATGGAGCTATTGAAACTCCCGATGGACGGAATCCACTTGTGAAGACCGTGTGGATAGTGGACACGGGGACAGATACACCCAGGCTGATTACGGCACATCCCATAAGGAAATGAGATGTTCAAAGAACACGACTGCGTCGCGCTTACAGCCGATATTGAGGAAAAGGGCCTAAAGTCAGGTGCCGGTGGCACAATTGTTCATATCTATCCGGGCGGTGAAGTCTTCGTGGTAGAGTTCATATCCCCTGATGGGTATACCGCAGATATCGTTGATGTGCCTGCGTCCCAAGTACTCCCCGCAACTATCCAGGATGTCACATATACCAGTAGAGTAGAAGAGAAACGGAGGAGGAGAACAATGTTTCAGACAAACCCCGTAGCACTGGCTGACTTGCTTAAGCAGGTACGCGACGGACAAATCCAACTCCCGGACTTTCAGCGTGGCTGGGTTTGGGATGATTATCGGATACGTGGGCTAATGGCCAGTATCTCACGAGGTTTCCCTGTGGGTGCGATCATGACTCTTGACGCAGGCTCCGAGATCCGGTTCAAAACTCGTCCGATTGAAAGTGTGAGTGTGGATGATATTGAACCTTCCACATTTCTGTTGGATGGACAACAGAGACTCACATCTTTGTACCAAGCTATGGTTCATGAGGGACCCGTGATTACGCGGAACAGCAGAAATAAAGAGATAAGGCG
Source organism: Dehalococcoidia bacterium (assembly GCA_963668275.2). Taxonomy (GTDB): domain Bacteria; phylum Chloroflexota; class Dehalococcoidia; order Lucifugimonadales; family UBA1123; genus VXRN01. Next base: position 2,622,262 of record OY764155.1, on the reverse strand, counting down.
ATGGTACTACGTTGACATGATGAAGGCTATGGACCCTTACACAGATCGTGAAGATGCCTTCATGAGCGTTCCGGAAGATCGGAAGACGAGGGTTGCCTTTGGTCGGGTCGGAGACTTGGACTTATCGCAATCCGAGTTTGAATACAAACATCACACGATGCCAACGGAACGCTTACTCGATAGCATGACATGGATGTTTGCATATAATAACTATTGGTCAAGCAATGACAGAAATCACCCCAGCGGTAACTTGGCAGAATTCCTATCAGAATTCAATGAATCGATTCTCAAGACATTCGCTAGCTATCTGCTTCCGGTCATCAATCTGACTCAGGACACTCCGAAGGAAGCAGTATGTACAGTTTTCGAGAAGGTAAATACTGGTGGTGTAGTTCTGACTGTGTTTGAGTTGCTCACGGCATCTCTCGCAGCAGACAATTTCTCGCTGAGAGATGATTGGGATAGCCGCAAGTCTCGATTGTCCGATTACTCAGGATCACTCCAAGGCGTAGGTCCTGATCAGTTTCTACAGGTAATTGCCCTGTTAGCTACTCAAGAAAGGCGACGTCAAGCGATAGATGGAGGAGCCACAGGAAACCAGATTCCTGGCGTTGGATGCAAGAGGCGTGACATACTAGATCTGAGTCTAGAAGAGTATAATCGTTGGGCAGATGATGTTGAGGATGGATTCAAAGCCGCTGCTCAATTCCTTCTCGAGCAGTTTGTATTCAGGAGTCAAGATGTACCCTACGGTACTCAATTGGTTCCATTAGCCGCCATCTTTGTAGAACTCGGCCGGGAGCTAGATACCGCCGACGCTAGAACTCGTCTCGAACGGTGGTATTGGTCTGGGGTTTTTGGTGAATCCTATGGTGGCAACATAGAGACACAATTTTCTCTTGATTTGGTCCAAGTCTCACAGTACATTCGCACTGGAGTAGAGCCAACTCTAATCAGCGAATCCAACTTTATTCCTGAGAGGTTACTGTCATTGCGTACACGTAACAGTGCGGCGTATAAGGGGCTATATGCGCTTCAGATGAAGAGCGGAGCTGCTGATTGGCTTACTGCCAAACCCCTTACGATTGCGACATGGGCAGCAGGGAATAACATTGATATACATCACATATTTCCGAAAGCTTGGTGTGAGAGGTCCAACCCTCCTATTCCACCGAGACTGTACAACTCAGTAATCAATAAGGCTCCCATCGACGCTGTCACCAATCGCAAGATAGGCGGACGTAACCCTTCAGTTTACTTACGCCAACTTGTGAATGACGGAATCAGTGAGGAGAATCTAGTCCAAGTCTTGATGGCACATTCCATAAACCCAGTACATCTACGGAGCGATCAATTCGCCGACTTCTTCATAGAACGTGGAGAGGCCATGCTCCGGATGATTAGCAGGGCAATGGGTAAAGATGTTCCCATTGGACGAGAAGTGTTTCGGAGTGCCCTGAACGCAGTCGGATATTACGACGACTATGATGATGGAGAGCCAGATTACGATGCAGTTGGCAGTATACCATTCAATGCCGCTGCCGATTGAGCGTACTAAAATTTTGGAGGTCATAGCGCATGAAGATCACCGCCGTAACGCCCGTGCCAGTTTCCAGCGGCACGCCCTTTGGGGCGCGGAATTATATGTTTGTGAAGGTCGAGACGGATGAGGGGATAACGGGATGGGGCGAGGCGACATCCGGGCCGCTGGCAGTAGCCACGATGGTGGAGGAGTTCGGCCAGCAACTCATCGGGAAGGATCCGGGGCGCATCGAGCAGCACTGGCAGACGCTGTATCACCATTTCCACGTAAGGGGCGGCGTGGTGCAGATGTCGGCTATCAGCGGGATAGAGATCGCGCTGTGGGACATCAAGGGGAAGGCGCTCGGCGTCCCGGTGTATGAACTGCTGGGCGGGCCGATGCGAGATCGTATCTGGTGCTATGGACGCTGGGACGGCGCGACGCCTGAGGCGGCGGTCGAGCGAGCGCTCAGCTTCACGGAGCAGGGCATCACCGCGCTCAAGGGCGATCCGTTCGACCATCGCGGGCTGTTCATTCCAATCGAGGCGGAACGGATCGCGGTCAAGAAACTGGAAGCGGTGCGCGAGGCTGTCGGCGACGATGTTGAGCTTCTAGTCGAGGTGCATGGGCGGCTCGCGCCGTCAGACGCCATCAGGATTGGCAACGCCATGGAGCCGTATCGCCCGTTCGTTTACGAGGAGCCGGTGCCTCCGCAGAACCTGGACGCGCTTCAGCGGGTCGCGGAGTCGGTGAGCATCCCGATAGCGACGGGGGAACGTCTCTATACGAAGTGGGACTACGCCGACCTTCTGAGCAGGCAAATAGTGGCGATGATACAGCCGGACATCGTTCAGGGCGGCGGCATACTGGAACTGAAGAAGATAGCGGCAATGGCGGAGGCGCACTACGTGGGGTTCCAGCCGCACAACCCATACGGGCCGCTATGCACGATAGCCTCTCTGCACCTGGACGCCTGCGTTCCGAATTTCATGATACAGGAAGGCGGCATACACCCTTGGTTCCAGGACGTTTGCTTCGACAACTTCCCCAGGCAGAAGGATGGCTTCCTGCCGCTGCCGCAGGGCCCCGGTCTGGGGGTGGAGGTGGATGAGGACTGGGTGAAGGCGAATCCGTGGCGGGATGACGCGGCGGTTTGGAGGGCCGGGGACGGCTCGATAGCGTCGCGCCAGGATACCAACTGGTCTTAGCTTCGGACCTGGCGGGCAGTCAGCCGAGCGCTACTTGGGTAGCGTTTCCTTTTAGGTGGTTGAGGTCAGCAGTCCGCGCCTCTGAAGCAGGACCAACAGGTTGTGCGGATTCCACCAGGTTCCCATTCGCTCCCGACGCCGAAGTTCACGATTCAACCTCTCAAGCAGCGAGGTGGTCTTGTAACGCGACTGCCCGCTCACAAGGTGCGCCAGTCCCTTGTTCAACGCCTTCTCGCACCAGTATCCGGCTTCGCCCCCGCTCAGATACACAACGCGCTCGGCGTGTATCCGGGCTTGAGCCACGCTCTCAGACCTCAACAGTTTCAGCGCTTCTGAGAACCCGGCGTCCCCTATGTTCCTGAGATACTCTCTGAGCAGATGGAACTGACACAACTGATGGTTGGCCTCATTGTGGTGTCTCTGACCATATCTTATAACCCAACCACCAGAAAGGAAACGCTACCCTGACTTTTTCACCTGTTGCCACCTGTCCGCTCATCTGTTACTCACCTGTGCAATTATAAACCAAAATATATGAGACCCTGGAATTAGACGTGATTGTCACACACGTTTGACCTGAATCCGCGCCGCCAATATACTCGCCTCAGACATCCAGCAGAGTTCGGAGTGACCAATGACCACGACCCACACCGCCCCCAACCACGACACCCGACAACTCACCACCCAGGACGTCCTGGGCGGCGGATCGCCCCAGATCCTCACCCACGCGCGCGGCCCAAGCGGAACCCTCCCCTTTACCGAGGACTTCCTGGTAAACGGCGCGAGCGGCGACCACTTCGGCATGACCCAGAACGCCGGCATGGGCTGGAACCCGGTCGAGTTGCTCAGAAAGCAATTCGTCATCCTCTCCACGGCCGGCGGCCTCCGCAACCCCGACGGCTCCCCCGTCGCGCTCGGACTCCACACCGGCCACTTCGAGCTTTCCACCATGGTTCAGGCCGCCGCCCTCGAACTGCGCGAGCAGGGCGCGATTCCCTTCGCGCTCTTCTGCTCCGACCCCTGCGACGGGCGCACCCAGGGCACCACCGGGATGCTCGACTCGCTCCCCTACCGCAACGACGCCGCCCAGGTCTTCAGGCGACAGGCGCGCTCCCTGCCCACCTCTCGCGGCGTCATGGGCGTCGCCTCATGCGACAAGGGCCTGCCCGCCATGATGATGGCCGTAGCCGGAATGCGCGACACTCCCGTCGTGGTCGTCCCCGGCGGCGTAACCCTCGCCCCCGAACACGGCGAGGACACCGGCATGATCCAGTCCATAGGCGCGCGCTTCGCCCAGGGCGAGGTCACCCTGGAATACGCCCAGGACGTCGGCTGCCGCGCCTGCGCCTCTCCGGGCGGCGGATGCCAGTTCCTCGGCACCGCCGGAACCTCCCAGGTCATAGCCGAGAGCCTCGGACTCGCCATAACCCACGCCGCGCTCTCGCCCTCCGGCACCGGCGCCTGGCTGGACATAGCCCGCCGATCCGCCCGCGCCCTGGTCATGTCCGAGAAGCGCGGCGTCTTCTCACAAGACATTCTCACCGACGCGGCCTTCCAGAACGCGATGGTCGTCCACGCCGCCTGCGGAGGCTCCACCAACCTGCTGCTCCACACACCCGCCATAGCCCACGCCGCCGGACGCGCCCGCATGGGCGTCGCCGACTGGAACAGGGTCAACAAGGAGACGCCCCGCATAGTGGACGTGCTTCCCAACGGCCCGACCGGATACCCGACCTCCGTCCTGTACGCCGCGGGCGGAGTGCCCGAGGTGATGCTCCACCTGCGCCGCATGGGACTGCTCGACACCTCCGTCCTCACCGTCACCGGCCAGACGCTCGGCGAGAACCTGGACTGGTGGGAAGACTCCGAGCGTCGCCGCGACGTTCGCCAGTACCTGCGAAACGAGACCCGCGTTGACCCCGACAACGTGATAATGACGCCGGACAAGGCAAAGGCGAGCGGCCTCACCAGCACCGTCTGCTTCCCCGCCGGAAACCTCGCGCCCGAAGGCTCGGTCATAAAGAGCACCGCGATAGACCCCACCGTCGTTGACGACGACGGCGTATATCGCAACACCGGCCCGGCAAGGGTGTTCCGCTCCGAGAGGGCCGCCATAACCGCCATCAAGAGCCGCGACGACGATGAGAAGATAAAGGCCGGCGACATCATGATTCTCACCTGCGGCGGACCGCTCGGCACCGGCATGGAGGAGGTCTATCAGATAACCGCCGCGCTCAAGCACCTCTCATACGGCAAGAACGTCGCGCTGATAACGGACGCCCGCTTCTCCGGCGTCTCCACCGGCGCCTGCATCGGACACGTCGGCCCCGAAGCGCTCGCCGGAGGCCCAATCGGCAAGGTCAGGGAGGGCGACTTAATAGAAATCGTCGTTGACCGCAACACCCTTGAAGGCGCGATAAACTTGGTCGGCGAGAACGGCGACAACCTCGGCGCGGACTGGGGCGACGCCGAACTCGACGGCCGCCCCGACCCCGACGACCTCGAGCCGCACCCCAGCCTGCCCGACGATTCCCGGCTCTGGGCCGCCTTGCAACACGCCTCCGGCGGAACCTGGGGCGGCTGCGTCTTCGACGTAGATACCATCGTCGAAACCATCGAAGCCGGCATGAAAGCGCTCGGCAGGTCGGCGGAATGAACAGTTAACGTCGCCTACCCGGTTGCGACGGGTTCTCTCGCGCCACTCTCCGAAGAGAGTCCTAGCACGGCTCCCTTTACCAAGCCGACATCTCCGATCAGGCGGTCAACTTTGTCGTCCAATCTGTCTATGCGTCTGTTCAGTCGCCCCTCGGACTCTCTGACCAGGCGCTCAACTTTGTCGTCCAACCTGTCTATGCGGTCGTTCAATCGCTCTTCGGCATCCCTAATGTCGCCTTTCAGTTCCCGCTTGGTCCCCTCAAGAGATTCGGCGACAGCCTTGATTTCAGCCCGCAGCCGATTCTCCATGGCTAGATTCTGTCTCCACTGAAAGATAGCCAGAGGCAAGCCAACCGTAAGCGGCGGAGCAATGATAGCCGCGATTATGGCAATAACGATAGCGTTGTCCACAATTTTCTCCTTTCCAACATGATACGACGAATCTCCATGATTGACAATCTTCGGTGAGAACAGTTCGCCATCTCCGAGCAAGCGCCCGCATTATGCTATGATTCCGTATCATAGCGACGAATCCGAAAACGCTGTACTAAGAGAACTGATGTGAGAATAATGATGGAAAAAGAAAGACTCGACCGCGAAATCATAGCGATGCGCGTCGCGCGCGAACTCCAGGACGGCGACGTCGTGAACCTGGGCATTGGCATACCCACCCTCTGCTCACAGTTCATCCCCGAGGGGCGCAGCGTTACCTACCACAGCGAGAGCGGCGTGCTCGGCTACGGCCCCATGGCCGAACCCGGCGAGGAGGACGTTGACCTCATCAACGCCGGAGGCCAGTTTCTCGCGCTGAATCCGGGTATGTCCTTCTTCAACTCGGTTGAGGGCTTCGCCATGATACGCGGCGGACACATAGACGTCGCCGTGCTGGGCGCGATGCAGGTCTCCGAGCGCGGCGATCTCGCCAACTGGATGCTCCCCCAGCGCGGCATCGGCAACGTCGGCGGCGCGATGGACCTGGCCGCCGGAGCGCGCCGAATCATCGTCGCCATGGAACACACCGACCGTTCCGGCAGCCCCAAGATAGTCACCGAATGTTCCTTCCCGCTGACCGCGCCGGGCTGCGTCAGCATGATAGTCACCGACATAGCCGTAATAGCGGTAGAAGAGGACGGCCTGACGCTAACCGAAGTCGCCCCCGGCTGGACCGCGGACGACATCCAGGCCCTCACCGAGCCGAAGCTGACCGTATCCCCCAGCCTGCGAGACATGGAGTTGTGACCGCCCGGCGGCCCAGCGCGGCCGGCTACGCCCACACGATCTCGAAAGTCGAACCCATGTCGGTCTTCTGCACTTGAATCCGCGTGTCGAACGCCTCTTTGATCCCCTCGACGTGGGTGATAACTACAATCTTGTCGAAGTCGTCCTGGATGGACTGGATAGCCTCTATCAGACGTTCCTGGCCCGCAGCGTCCTGCGACCCGAAGCCTTCGTCTATGAATAGTATGGGCAGAGGCGCGCCTGAACGTCGAGCCAGCAGACGCGAAAGCGCGATCCGCAACGCGAAGTTGATCCTGAACGCCTCGCCCCCGCTGAATGTCTCATAAGCCCTCGTTCCCATCTCATCGGATATATCTATGCTCAACTCCTCGGCGCGCGCGTCCGAGCCTGAAATGCGACGCCCCTCGCTGAGCTGGAGTTTAAGGGACATACGATTATCGGTCAGTCGGCCCAGCAGGTCGTTGGCGTCATTCTCTATTTGGGGCAAAGCGTCCTCTATGATCAATGCCTGGATACCGTTCCGCCCGAACGCGATTGCGAGCTCTTCGTACAGCCCGCGCTCCCTGACCCGCTCGTCCCTCTTCCTGCCGAGTTCGGCGGCCTCCCGCGCCATTCGCTCGCTTCGCTCCACGGCCTCCCTGACCACGCCAAGGCGGACTTTCGCCGCGTTCGTCTGACTCTCAAGATCGCCGAATTTCAGTCGGAATTCGCTAAGGTTGGCGCGCGCTTCCGGCAGCCTTTCGACATCCCGCGCGAGCGTTTCGCGCCGCGTGGCGAGTTCCGACACCTCAGCCTCGCGGTCGCGCGCGTCGGCCTCGGACTGCTTCAGTTCGGCCCTCTCCCACTCTATCCGCCCCAGCGCGGCGTCAAGCTGTTGGCGCAGCTTGGTAAACCCGATTAGGTCCATGATCCTTTCGCGAACTTCATCGTGGCGGGCCGCGTCATAACCCAATTCGTCTATTTCAGCTTCCAGCTTCCCCACCTGGACACGCGCGTCGCGGGAGAAGTTTCCCGTTTCCAACGCCGAGACTATCGGGACCAACTGGGTCTGCGCGGGCTCTATCCCGTCCCGCGCCTCCACCGCGATCCTCATCCTCTGCCTGATTTCATTCTCCGCTTTGTCCACGTCCACCCTGAGATCATTCAGGTCTTGCTGAGACTTCCTGATGTCATCCGTGACGCCGCGATGCTCCTTCGCGAGCAGGTCCAGATCACGAGGATCGAAGTTTACGCTGTCAAGCAACTCTTTCATCTGGTTCGCTATCCTGCGCTCCTCCGGCAAGAATGTCCCGTCCTCAAGAGTCCTCTTGAGGTTGGCGATCTCGGATTCCAGGCTCTTGGATCTATTTCTCGCGGACTCCGCTTCCTCGATTCTCGCGCTTAGCTGTCCCTGCCTGGTCTGAAGCCGCCGCGACTCTGACCGGAGTTCCGAGTCCATCTGAGAGATGGATCGCGCGAGAGGCTCCCGCTCCCGCGCGAGGGCGGAAATTTCATTTTCGTTCTTTTGGAACTCCGTCTTGCTCCGCATACCTATCTCTTCGTACTCCGCCCTCAGATGTTCCCGCCCGTCGCTGTCCAGTTCCTGCCCGCACAGCGGACACTCCAGGTCGCCGCTCTCCAACAGATCGAACTTCTGTCGCGTATCCTTCATCGTCTCACGCAGACGATCATTGTCTCCTTCGAGAACCATAACGCGCTCGTCAATTGAGCTCATCCGCTGTCTGGCGTCCTCTACTCGGCCCGCGAGCGATTCCAGCCCCGCCGCCTCCGCGTTCAGGGTCTCCCTCTCCTCCAGCAGCCCGGGCAGAAGCTCTGACCTGGGACGAATCTCCTTTTCGAGAGTGGAAGTCAGTCTTTCCAGTTCCGCCTCCAGTCGGCTCTTTTCTCTGAAGATTCTTGTTTCCAGGTCCAGCATCTGTTCACGCATCGCCTCATACTCCGCGCGATAGCCCTCCATCTGCTCCAGCTTGTGCCTGGCCTGCTTCTCCTTGAGGCTGAACTCTTCGATGCGCGCCTGGAATTCATCTATTCTCTCTCGCCTGGGAAGCATCTTGACCAGTAACTCTTCAAGCTGGGGTATGATACTTGCCGCGGCCCGCATGGATTCAATCAACCTGGTCAACTGATCGCGCTGCGTTATGAGACGCTCCCTCTCGACGGCGACCTCCTGGCGATGCGCCGCGACCCGAAGCTCAATCTCGTTCTTGGAGTTGAGAGCGCGACCCAGTCTTTCGTCCTCTTCCTGGACGGCTGTCAGTTCCGAGTGTCCCTTCTCTATTTCTCCCCGTCTCAGGATCAGAGACTCGGCCTCGCTTACTCTCGCCCGGTATCGTTCTATCCTTTCGGTTGCCTCCCGCAACAGTTTCTCCACTTGGGGAAGCCTCACAGTCAGTTCATCGAGTTCCTTACTCTCGCTCTCCAGTCCGGTCACCAGCCTGCTCGCGTCCTCCAGCAGCTTGCGCGCCTCCGAAAGCTGGGGTTCCAGGTCTGCTATCTCGCGCGACACCTCATAGAGTGTCGCCTCGTGTAGCGCCTTCTGTTCAGCTTCGCGCTCTCGAATCTCGATGTCCGCTTCCAGTCTCTGCGTCTCGAGGCGCAGTTCGCTCACCCTGTTCCTGGCGCGCTGTTCCAACTGGTCGTAGTAAGAAAGATCGAGCACCTCTGCCAGAATGCGTTTGCGGTCCGCGGGCTTCGACGTCGTAAACCTGTCTGCGTCGCCCTGCCGCAGGAACGCCGTGTTCACGAACGTCTCGTGGTCCATCCGTATCCGTTCGTTGATGAAGTCCTGCGTGTCTCGGACCGTATTCCCGGTTATCCCTCGCCAGTCGCCCGCGCTGTTCCTTATGAAGAACTCCAGCCCCGTCCGACCCTGGGACCTGCCCTTAGCCCGGCGGCGAGCCACGCGGTATCTCTCACCCGCCGACTCGAACTCCAGCTCGACAAGCATATCGCTCTGGCCCTTGTGAATCAGGTCGTCGTGATTGCGGTCTCCCAACCGCGAACTGCCCCACAGCGCGAACGTGATTGCGTCCAGCAGCGCGCTCTTCCCATGCCCGTTGTCGCCGCACAGGCAGGCCAGGTGGACATTTTCGAGGTCCAGCGTCGGCGTGTTGTCCCTGTAACACAGAAAGTTCTTGACGGTCAGCTTTAATGGAATCATGCGAACTCACCCAGCGATATTATGAATGTCATTCTAGTCAAGTCTGCCGCGTCGCGCCACATCACTCGCCGTTTGACCTGCTGACCGCTATCGTGTACAACCTCTGTAAATAGCTGAATCTCACTAAGACGCGAGGATGACATTGACTTCCCAGAAGGAAGAAACGGAAAGAGACGACCTGAAGCGCATGATTGACGGCCTACCGGATTCCGAACTTCACGCCGTCAGGCGCTACCTGCAATTCCTGCGCTATGACATTGATCCTCTGGCATGGTTGCTGGACAATGCGCCTATGGATGACGAACCCCTCACTGAAGAGGATAAGGTCGCCATCAGGGAAGCGAACGAAGACATTGCCGCTGGCAGAGTAGTATCCCACGAGGAGATGAAGAGAGAGCTAGGGCTTTGAATCGTTCTGTCGTCTATGCTCCAAGAGCGAGAAGAGAACTTATATGTAAAACGAGTTAGACACAGAAGAGAGTCATACTAGGAGAACCACATGACCACCACACATGACGAGAATTGGGAATACGGCTTACGCTCCGAGGGGCATGAAGGCGGCGCGGAGGGCTCCGTAGTCCTCGGCGAGGGCGACTTCAGGTACGAAGTATCCGGCGCCGACTGGGGAAATCTCCCCGAGGGATGGACATACAAGGAGGCCACCTCGGTGGACGTCGACCCCAAAGACCGGGTTTACGTCTTCAACCGCGGCACCTGCCCAATGATCATATTCGACTCCGAAGGCAATATCGTTGACACCTGGGGAGAGGGCGTCTTCGCCAACCCCCACGCCGTCACCATCGCGCCCGACGGCAACGTCTTCTGCGTTGACAACGGCGACAGCACCATCCGCAAGTTCACCGCCGACGGCAAACTACTCATGACGCTCGGCGTGGCGCACGAGCCGGCCCCCAAGATGAGCGGCAAGCCCTTCAACCGCCCCGCCCATGTCGCGATTGACAAGCGTAACGGCGAATTCTACGTGGCCGACGGCTACTCCAACGCCCGCGTCCACAAATATTCCCCGGACGGCGACTACCTCTTCTCCTGGGGAGAGTCCGGCACCGCCGAGGGCCAGTTCAACATCGTCCACAACATCACCACCGACTCCGACGGCTGGGTTTACGTCGCCGACCGCGAGAATCACCGCATCCAGATTTTCAGCGAAAAGGGCAAGTTCGAGACCCAGTGGGTAAACCTCTCCCGCGCCGCCACCATCTGCATAGATGACGGAACCGGCGAAGAGCTGGTGTACATCGGAGAATACTTCGCCGGAATCGCCACCAACGACATAGGCATGGACCTCGGCCCGCGCGTCACCATCATGAACAAGAAGGGCAAAGTCCTCGCCCGCGTCGGACGCGAGAGCTACGGTGACCAGAGTGGACGCTTCTACTCTCCGCACGGCATAGCCGTTGACTCCCGCGGCGACATCTACGTCGCCGAAGTCTCCTGGAGTGACTACGGCAGCAAGATGGAACCCCAGCGCGAACTGCGCTCCATGCAGAAGCTGGTGAAGCTGCAAGACTGATTGGTTGCTCGTGTATAATCTGTAGGCGTAGGTTCACAACAAACGGAGGTCAGTCATGGCGAGCGAACCCGAGAACATAGAGGAGATAGAAATTCCCGAGCCGATATTTCTCACAAAGGAGGAATCGCAAGCGATCCGGGAAAGGGAAGCCCGCGAAAAATTCGGCATGAGCGCAGAGGAGTTCTTCGAAGCGTGGAAGGCCGGCAAATTCGATGACACGCAAACGAATCACGTCAGGTCCATCGGACTGGCGATGTCGTTCCCGGAAGCGTGGAACCTCGATGACAGGTAGAAGCCCGGCGGAAGCGGTTAGCGAGTACGTATCCTCGATTCAGCGCGTCGTATCCCGTGTATCGAACGCCGTCGTCTCGGTTGATGGCGGCTACTACGTCTCAGACGCTCCCCATATTCTAAGGCTGAATCGGGGGCGTCCGGTCAGGACTGGAGGAACGCATGGGATACGGCTAGCTTTCTACCAGTATTACCGCGTCACTGAAACTGAAGTTCCTCGCGTCCGGTGGATGGTTGTAGAAGAAGGTTATGAGTACAAAATACTTGACGCCGATGGCAGGGAAATCATCGTTTACCATTGGCATCCGGTTGAGCATAACCCGATTGCCTTCCACCATCTGCACTTAGAACACGGCGCGGGGATGGTCAGGGAGGAACTTCAGACCGCGCATCTGCCCACCGGGTACGTGTCCGTAGCGGACATCCTTCGTCTGCTCATCGTGGACTTTAGGGTAGAGCCAAGACGCGGCGACTGGGAAGCTGTCATAAACCGCTTTCAATGACAGAATGACTAGCCATCCAACCGGAGGGATATCCCTTTGACGATACAGACAGAAACCAACGACACCCTCACCTTTGAGCGTATCGCCGAGTTCAGAGACGACTTCGCCTCCGACCCGCGCAATCGCCTCATGCAGAACACCGTCACCCAGCGCGACGTGAACGAGGTCGCGCTAGACCGCGACATAGTGACCAACGCCACGCACACCTTCTCCACGCTGTTGGACGAATGGACTCCCACCCAGCAGGGAAACTCGGGCCGTTGCTGGCTGTTCAGCGGCCTGAACCTCTTTCGCGTGGATACGATGAATACGCTGAACACGCGCCAGTTCGAGTACAGCCAGAACTACATGATGTTCTGGGACAAGGTGGAGCGCGCCAACTTCATACTCGAAGCCGTCATAGAGACCGCAGACCGCCCCACTGACGACCGCATAATCCAGCATCTGATGACCGCCCCGGTCGAGGACGCCGGCCAATGGGATATGTTCGTCAACCTGGTGGACAAGTACGGCGTCGTCCCCAAAGAGGCCATGCCTGAAACCGAGAGTTCCGGCAACACCCGCCAGATGAATAACTCGCTCTACTACCAAGTGCGGCAGGGCGCGGCCAAGATCCGCCAGCTTTACAAGGACGAAGCCGGGCTGGACGCGATGCGACAGGCCAAGATGGACACCCTCACCGCCGTCTATCGAATCCTGTGCATACACCTCGGCAACCCGCCCTCCGTCGTGGACTGGCAGTGGCGCGACCGCGACGGCAAGTTCCACCGCGACGGCGAACTGACCCCGCTCGACTTCGCCGACCGCTACGTATCCACCGACTACCGCGACATGGTTTGCCTCGTGAACGACCCGCGCCCCGACCATCCCTACTTCCAGACATACACCATCTCCTATCTCGGCAACGTGGTCGGCGCGAGGTCGGTGCGCTACCTCAACGTTCCGGTCGAGGTGATGAAGGACATCACCCTGCGCCAACTGCTGGACGGTCGCCCCGTCTGGATGGGTTGCGACACAGGCAAGCAGAACCACCGCAAGATGGGCCTCTGGGACGCCAACCTGTTCGACTACGGCGCCGTTTACGGCTCCGAGTTCGGGATGGACAAGGCCGCCCGCCTCGAATACGGCCAGACCCAGATGACCCACGCCATGCTCTTCACCGGCGTGGACGTAGTGGACGGCGGCCCCCGCCGTTGGCGCGTCGAAAACAGCTACGGCAACTCGGTCGGCGACAAAGGCTTCTTCCTGATGAACGACTCCTGGTACGACGAGTATATGTTCGAGATAGCCGCCCCGAGCAAGTACCTGTCCCCCGACCTGATCGCCGCCCTCGACACCGACCCCATTCCCCTCCCGCCCTGGGACCCCATGGGCGCGCTGGCCGGGTGAATCACAGTCACGGAGACTGTGATATGCTAGTGCTTGCATCTGCTGAGAGTATAGCGCGGTCAGAGCCTTTTATTGGTCGCCCGGCTAAGTTCGCTCTCTAAATGTACGGAAACGCGGATAGGGGCTAAAAAACTATCTCAAAACTATCGCCGGAAACGAGCGACAAGGGCAGACAAAGTTCCTTCCCCCTTGACGGGCTCATAAGGGTAGGCAAAAGTCCAATCAGCTACGAACTTCAGTCAATAGATCCCCTCTCCCTCAGGGAGAGGGCTAGGGTGAGGGTGAAATGCCTACCCTTCTCAGCCCTTGACGGGGGAAGGTTAGGATGGGGGTGAAATCCCTCCCGATTGGGTCTTGAGATAGTCACTAAGTGAACTTAGGCGGACAACCAGGGGAGAGAGCGCATGAAAATAAAGACTGAGGATGTCGGGAAGATAGACGCGAACGATCCGCCAGAACTTCTGGATGCTTTGCTCGACCTCTACGACGCGCCAAGAACAGCCGAAGAAGACGGCGACCTCGCGCCAGATCACGACACGCTGCTCAGAGCGGAAGACATTCTCAGAGCCATGTACAGAACAGATCCGCGTCCGTACTCCGTATATCCCATGCCGGACGGAGACATTGCGATAGACGCCCATAGCCCTCAAGGCTCCAAAGTGGTCATCATCTGCGACCCCAACGGCGCTGCCAGATGCTTAGTTTACCTCAACGGCGAGTCCGACATCCGAGAATATCACGCCCCCAGCGTCATACCCGACTCATTTCAGACAATAAGGCAACTGAATGGCAGGAACAACCACTGAATCCGCGTCACAACTCCGAATGGGCATATCCTCGCAGGACAAAGGAAAGCGCCGGGTCCAAGGCGGCGTTTCCACCAGCGACGTCATCACTTCGGCCCATGTCGCTGGCAATGCCGACGTATTCCCCCAAATACTGGAGTTACACGTCCCGCAGGGTTCAATCGTAGCCGACGTGACATGGGGCAAGGGTGTCTTCTGGCAAAAGGTTGACAAAGAACTCTACGACCTCAGACCCACAGACATTTCTATGGGCGTGGATTGCCGCGACCTCCCTTACCACGACGGCGAAATAGACTGCGTAGCACTCGATCCGCCCTACATGGAAGGATTCTACCGCAACGCCGAAAGCCAGAAGGCAGGCGGCGGCAGCCATTCGACGTTCAGAGAACACTACTCCAACGGCAGCGAACGCCCAGGACGCGCCAAGTGGCACGCCGCCGTAAGAAATATGTATCGCGACGCGGGAATTGAGGCGTACCGCGTTCTCAAGACCAACGGCGTCCTGATAGTCAAGTGCCAGGACGAAGTGAGCGCCAACAAACAGTGGCTAACCCACGTGGAAATCATCAACGACTACGAAGCCATGGGCTTCTACACAAAGGACCTGTTCGTAGTCGTCCGCTCCAACAGGCCGTCAATCACCCGCCTGAAAAAGCAGGTTCACGCACGGAAGAACCATTCGTACTTCTTGGTATTCGTGAAGACCCTCGGCGGTATATCTTCGATACTGCAAACAGACAGGAGACATAACGAAAATTCAGATTGAAACTTGGCTCGGCTTTGAAATGAGATATATTCCGAGTACGGAGGTATATTCGCGACATGGTAACAGGGAAACGTAGCGGCTTGACTGAATTCGGTCAGTTTCGCCATGACTTTTGGGCATACTATGTTGATCACTACCCTTATGACAGAATTCGCCAGGGTTATGCGGCATATAGTCCAGATCATTGTGTTGAGGGTACGAGACTTAAAATTCGTCGGTATCTGACTCGGAAGTATGTAGCACTATGGATAACTACCGAAAAACACCTGCTTGAATCGATATCCGAACTTGTAGAACCCTACTTGCCCGATCTAGCAATGGAACTTGGCGTTGCACCTGAAGAATTATACAACGGGGGTTCTGGACATTTACCCAGACACGCTTACACACAATTACAGATCAACACCAGCGACCGCGATAACTGGCTAGAGGCTGCAAGCTGGCTCCATCATCATCTATCAATCTACCTCTCAATACTCTCACAACCATTTGATTATCAATCCTGAATATCCCATCATCCCGTAAATCCTGATTCAGACAAGGAGCCAAAACCCATGACCATCGGAATCTCCACACCACTCCCCGCCTACAAAGTCAACGCCGCCTTCATGGCCTCCAAGGCCGAAGAACTCGGCTTCGAGTCCATCTGGTACGCCGAGCACCCCATCCTCCCCGTACACTCCGACAGCCCGTTCCCCGGCTCCGAGGACGGTGTTATCCCCTGGACATACGCCCACTTCGCCGACCCGTACATCGCGCTCGCCCAGGCCTCCGGCGCCACCAGCAAGATAAAACTCGGCACCGGCATCACCCTGATTCCCGAGCGCAACCCCCTCGTCCTCGCCAAGGCCGTCTCCACGCTCGACCTGTTCAGCGGCGGACGCTTCATTCTGGGCATCGGCACGGGCTGGCACCGCGAGGAAACCACCATCATGGGCGGCGACTTCGATCACCGCTGGACTCAGGCCAAAGAATCCCTTCTCGCGCTCAAGGAACTCTGGACGAAGGACGAAGCCGAGTTCCACGGCGACTACTACGACTTCCCGCCCGTCCAGATGTACCCCAAGCCCGCGCAGAAGCCGCACCCGCCGATTCTCATAGGCGGTATGGCGCGGCGCGTTCTCCAGCGCATCGTTGAAGTCGGCGACGGCTGGCTGCCCAACCGCGTCACCCCGCAGGTCGTCGAGGACAGCCGCCGGCAGCTTGACGCCCTAGCCGAGGAGCGCGGACGCGACCCCGAATCCATCACGATTTCCGTGTACGGCCAGGCCCCCGACCGCCAGAACGCCCAAGACTTCCTCAACGCGGGCGCGAACAGGGTCATCGTCCGCCCCGACCTGAAAGAGACCGAAGAAGAGATGGCCGACGAGATTGAGCGAGTCGCAGAAGCCTCGCTTTAGAAAGAGACTCAGAACATGAAGATACTAGGAATATGCGGCTCTCTCCGCAAGGAATCCTGGAACCTCAAACTGCTGCGGAACATGATGGACAAGACCGCCGGCAAGGGCGCTGAGGCCGCCCTGTTCGACCTGAACGGCGTCCCCATGTTCCACCCCGACATCGAGGCGCAGGGCATACCGGCGGACGCCGAAACCCTGCGCGACGCCGTCCGTGAGGCCGACGCGGTGATAGTCGCCTGCCCCGAATACAACGGCTCCATGACCGCCGCCCTCAAGAACGCCCTCGAATGGCTGTCCCGGCGCGGCAACCTGCTCAACGGCAAGGTCTTCTTCATCATAGGTACCGGGCCCGGGCGTTCCGCCTGCGCCAGGATGCACGTCCACGCCTCGTACAGCCTCGAGTCCGAGGGCGCGTTCGTCCTGCACCAGCCCCGCGTTCTGCTTCCGCAGGTCGCCAACTTCATGGACGACGCGGGCAATATCACCGACTCCGAGGTAAGCGACCTGCTCGACCAGGCCGCCGACACACTGATACGCTTCACCGACAGCCTCGCTAACATGGACGACTAAGGGACTGACAAGCGTAGGCAAAAGTCCCTTCCCCCTTGACGGGGGAAGGCTAGGATGGGGGTGATTCCCCTTCAACTCGGATTCTAAGATAATTACTGAACACACAGAGAATCAGGAGCTAACCGCGTGCGATTCGGAGTATTTTGGCAAGTGCCCGGCTTTGTGGACTCATCCGTCCCGCGCAAGCATTGGGAGACAATCGAGCAGATAGCCCTGGCCGACAAGTTGGGCTTCGATACCGCGTGGCTGGCGGAATCCGTCTTCTTCCCCGCCCGCCCCATGTCCAACCCGCTCATGGTAGCCTGCGCCGCCGCCCAGCATACCGAGCGCATCCGGTTCGGCACTCTCGCCGCCCAGTTCAACCTGCACCATCCGCTTCACATGGCGACCCAGGCCGCCACCTGCGACATACTGACCAACGGCAGGCTCGACCTGTGCCTCGGCGGACGCTGGGGATCGCCGGCCGGACAGGCTTTCGGACAGCCCGGCGACATAAGCGGAGAGGAGAGCCGCGAGCGCGTCGCCGAGGGCATGGAACTGATGAAGATGGCCTGGACGCGCGAGCGCGTGAACTTCCAGGGCAAATATTGGAGCGTGAAAGACCAGCCGGTTCTCCCCCAGCCCCGGCAGCGGCCTCGCCCGCCACTTCTCCTGGCCGCCAACAGCGACCAGACCTTCGCCTACGCCGCCGGACTAGGCATAGGCGTCATAGGCACCACTCTCAGCCAGCCCATGCCGCGCCTGATTGACAGGCTGCGCGAGTTCGAGAACGCCAAGCCCGCCGGCGGCAGCGACCAGCCCCAGCCCTTCAACGTCAACATATCCTTCTTCGTCGCCGAAACCAGGCGGAAGGCCCACGACCTCATGCGCCTCAACTGGCGCGACGACGATATAGTGAGCAACGTCCCGGACGCCACCGCCTCATCGGTCGGCACAACCAGGCACAGCTTCACCAGCGGCGTCGGCGGATGGGCCACCTGGGACTTCGATCAAGCCCTCGGCTACTCGATCTACGACGACCCGCGCGGCTGCGTAGAGCAACTGCGAAGCCTCCGGGAACAACTCCCCGGCATGAACGAGTGCATCCTCGAGTTCAACCGGCGCGGACGCATCCCCAACGAACAGATAAAAGAATCCCTAACCCTATTCGCCGAGAAAGTCATGCCCGAACTGACTTGAGCGGCCAGTCATCAGTATTCACTCGAACACCTCCGCCCCATCCAAGGGAATCGGGAACTCAACAACTAAAAACTAACCACTAACCACTAACCACTAAAAACTTAGGAGAACCCCATGCCCGACCTGAGTTCCATGGCCGCGAGCGTCGGCCAGTCGCTGAAAGACAGGGGCGACACCATCGCCGTGTCCGAATCATCATGCGGCGGCCTTATCTCCGCTTCTCTCGTAGCCGTTCCGGGCGCGTCCGCCTACTACCTCGGCGGCGCGGTCGTATATACCCGCGCCTCCCAAAAAGGACTCCTAAACGTTCCTGACGAGGCCATGGAAGACATGAGAGCCAGCACCGAAGAATACGCCGCGCTCAACGCCGCCACCATCCGCGAACTGCTTGGCACCACCTGGGCCCTCAGCGAGACAGGCGCCAGCGGCCCCACCGGCAACCGCTACGGCGACGACGCCGGCCACGCCTGCATAGCCGTCAGCGGCCCCGTCGAGCGCGTCATCACCGTCGAAACCGGCGACTCCGACCGCGAAGCCAATATGTGGGTCTTCGCAGCCCGCGCCTTCGCGCTGCTGGAACAGTGCGTCAACGAATCACAACCAAATTGACCCCAGACGCCATACATAGTAGAATTTATATGAATTCCCAATCCTGAATTCGGCACAGCATCACCATCTCACGGGAGTGTAGGACAAATGACAACCAAGACGATGCCTTCTCCTCTCACCATCAACATCTCCGAAGAGGCCGCCGACCATGTGCGCGTCTTCGCCCAGCAGTCCGGCAAGCCCGACTCCAATCTGCGCGTCGCCGTCAAGGGCGGCGGATGCGCCGGCATGACCTACGTCCTCGACCTCATAGACGAGCCGAGAGAGGACGACAAGGTTATCGAGGAACACGGCATGAGGCTATACGTTGACCGAAAGTCCTACATCTTCCTCGCCGGCACCATCCTCGAATACTCCGGCGGACTGAACGGCAAGGGCTTCGTGTTCAACAACCCCAACGCCAAGACCACCTGCGGCTGCGGAACCTCGTTCAGCGTCTAGCCCCAGCGCGGAACCGAATACTGAACCATGACGCCGCGCCTAGAGTCGCGGCGTCTCTGATTTCACGGGAGAACCACTGTGACCACGACCGCCGCGCCGCCAACTCTCACGTCCCGCCTGCGAACCGAGGCCGCCGCCTTCGACATGACCCGCTACGGAAGGCTGGCCGTGTCCGGCGACGACGCGGTTGACCTGCTCAACCGCCTCTCCACCAACGACCTTGAGAAACTCCAACCCGGCAACGGCATGAGCAGCGTCCTCACCACCAACAAAGGCCGGATCATAGACCTGCTCCACGTCCTCCGCAGAGACGCCGACCTCTTGGTCCTCACCAGCCCGGGAACCCAGCAGAAGGTGGCCGAGTGGATAGACTTCTACACCTTCATCGAGGACGTGAGCGTAGAGGACATCACCGACAAGACCTCCGAACGCCTCTACATGGGCGGCGGCGCGGCGGCCCTGCTTTCGGACGCAGGTTATACCCCCAACTCAATCACTGAAGACTTGGCCCACACGCAGACCGAAGACGGCGTTACCGTCGCGCGCGCCGACATCGGCGAACTGCCCGCGTACAGAATCATCGCGCCCGCGGACCAACCCCTTCCCGAGCTCGGCCTGAATACCCTGGACGAAGCCGACTTCCGCGCCCTCAGAATCGAGCAGGCCGTCGCCGCCTACCCCGCCGAGATGAACGAAGACCGCAACCCCCTCGAAGCGAACCTCAAGCCCCACATCAACTTCAACAAGGGCTGCTACATCGGCCAGGAAGTGGTCGCGCGCCTGAACACCTATGACCGCGTTCAGCGCTTCATGTGCCGCCTTGAGCTGGACGACGGCGTAGTAGCCGAACCCGGCTCCCCAATCATCGTTGACGGCGGCGAGGTCGGCCATGTGTCGTCCTCCGCCCCATCCATCGCGCTCGCCTTCCTCCGAAAGCGCTTCTACGAGGACGGCGCGGCGGTAAACATAGAATCCAACGGCGCAACCCTGCCCGCAATAGTAAGAGACATCCGCCCACCCGAATACAACGACTAGGCGCTAGGAAAATAGTCCCTTCCCCCTCGACGGGCTAACAAGGGTAGTCAAAATCCCCTCTCCCTCAGGGAGAGGGCTAGGGTGAGGGTGAAATGCCTAGGCAAAAATCCCTTCCCCCTTGATGGGGGAAGGTTAGGATGGGGGTGAAAGCGCGCGGCTCCAGAGGCGCTGAACCTACCCCTCCGACCTCAGCGTCACTCCCCCGTCAACCACTATCACCTGCCCGCGTATCATCTCCGCGTCCGGGGTGCATAGGAACGCCACCGTCTTGGCTATATCTTCCACTGTGACCATGCGTCCCACGGGCGTGTTCCGTCCCGCCTCCAGCATCTCTTCCTTGGTCGGAAAATGATCCAGCGCCCCGGTATCCACATAGCCCCCCGACACCGCGTTGACAGATATGCCCCGCGGCGCGAGTTCCACCGCCAGGTAGCGCGTTATCGCCTCCAGCGACGCCTTTGACACGCCCACAGAGAAGTAAAGCGGCAACACGCGCCGCGAACCCTCGCTGGTGATATTGACGACGTGGCCGCCGTCTTTCATCAGCTTTGACGCCTCCACCGCGCACATCCAGGCCGCCTTCGCGTTCACGTTGATAGTCCAGTCCCAGTGGCGCGACTCCAACTCCAGCGCGGGACGCTGCACTCCGGTCGCGGCGTTGTTCACCAGGATGTCCAGCCGTCCGAACTCGGCGTCAATCGCCTCGAAGAGATCGCTTATCTTGTCCTCGTCCCCCAGGTGCGCCCTCACCCGCAGGCAACGAACCCCCAGCGCCTCTATTTCCTCTTGCGCCTCTCGCGCCGCGCGATGATTCCTCAGATAGTTGAACGCGATGTCCGCGCCTCGACTGGCGAATTCCAGAGCGATAGCCTTGCCAATGCCGCGCGACCCGCCCGTCACCAGCGCGACCTTGCCGCTGAGTCTCATATCGCCATTCCGCCGTCTATGCTCACTATCTGCCCCGTCATGTAGCGCGCCTTCTCGCTCGCTATATACGCCACCATGTGCGCCACGTCGTCAACCTCGCCAAAGTGGCCCTGCGGAATCCAGGTCATGATGCGGTCTTTCGTAGCTTGGGGCAACACGTCAACCGTATCCGTGTTGATATACCCGGGAGTAACGGTGTTCACCGTTATGCTGCGCGAGGCGACCTCTTTCGCCAGCGCCTTCGTGAACCCGATGATACCCGCCTTGGACGCCGAGTAGTTCACCTGCCCTATATTGCCCCGTATCCCGACCACCGACCCTATGTTGATGATGCGTCCCCACCTGCGCCTTATCATCCCGCGCAGGACCGCCCTGGTGCAGTAGAAAGTCCCGTTCAGATTGGTCGTTATGACATCATCCCAAGCCTTGTCGGACATACGAATAAGCAGGCTGTCGCTGATGATTCCGGCGTTGTTCACCAGAATGTCAATCTGCCCGAACCGCTCCGTAACCTCGTCAACCATGCCGTTCACTTCGTCCCGGCTGCTCACGTCCCCCTTCACGATGAACGCCTCGACGCCCATAGCGGCCAGCTGCTCAACCGTGTCCTCCGCTTCCGCCTGAGAACTGTTGTAGTTGACTGCCACGTTTACGCCCTGCTCGCCGAGCCTAAGCGCCGACGCCTTGCCAATGCCCTTCGACGCGCCTGTCACCAGCGCGAACCGTCCGCTTATGTCAGACTTGCCCAAGATTCCTCCTGCCAACTCCTGCTTGCCTGTACGCTAATGCTATCGAAATTCGGTCAATGAACTACAAGTCATCTTATAAATACCGATTACACCGTAGAGGCGTCCCTTGTGGGCGCCCCAATCCCCTCTCCCTCAAGGGAGAGGGCTAGGGTGAGGGTGAAAACCTACGGATCCCACTGAGGGCTGATATGTATGAGATAGCTTCTAACCTACTAAGCCCCAAGCCTGGATTCCAGGTCTTCCAACTGTCGGTTCATATTCGGAATGAAGTCGGTATCCACGGCCAGTTTCGCTATGCCGATAGCCCGCTCCACCGCGTCCGCGCGCGCCGATCCGTGTCCGACCACGCTCACGCCGTTGACGCCGAACAGCGGCCCGCCGCCCCGCGTCTCCACCACGTTGTTGATCCCGTAGAAATCGGCCAGCGCCGCGTCCAGGTCGGCCTCAGACATCTTGCCGCTCAGACTCTCGCGCAGCCGCTCCGTGAGCCGCTGCCCAAGCCCCTCGGTCAGCTTCATAACGATGTTGCCGACAAAACCGTCGCACACCACCACCTCGGCCGCTCCCTTCGGCACGTCGTTAGCCTCGATATTGCCGATGAAATTCAGGCCGCTCCGCTCGAACATCTCCGTCGTCTCGCTCACCTGCCGGTTGCCCTTGCCCGCCTCCGCGCCCACGCTCAGCAGCGCGACGCGCGGATTCTCGTGTCCCCAGAAAGCGCGCGCGAACACGTCCCCAATCGCGCCGAAGCTGAGCAACTGGCGCGGGCGACAGTCAACGTTAGCGCCCAGGTCCAGGATGCACGTCTCCGCCGCTGTCCCGACCACAGGTCCGCCCAGCGCCGGACGCTCGACGCCCTTCGCCAGTCCCAGAACCACCGCCGCCGCCGCCATCGCCGCGCCCGTCGAACCCATCGTTACGGATGCGTCCGCCATCCCTCGCTTAACCAGCCCAGTCGAAACAAGTATTGACGCCCTCGGCTTCTGCCTCAGCGCCAGCGCGGGCTGTTCGCCTTCGCGTATGACTCCCTCGCTCGGAATCACGCGGATTGGCAGCCGGGAGGCGTCGTACTGGGCGAGTTCAGCTTGCAGAACTTCGGGATCGCCCACCAGCAGCACGTACCCCTGCCCGGTCGACGCGAACTGAACCGCGCCCCTGACCATCTCCGAAGGCGCATGATCGCCCCCCATCGCGTCCACGGCTATTCTCATGATTCCATTCTCAGAAGCCAACTGAGCCTTCTCCTTCAAGGATTATTTCGAGCCTGCCGAAAGTCTTACCTCGGCCTGTCCCGCTATCGCCGTTTCTCCGTCATCTTTCACAACCGATACCGAACACGAGACCCTTCTGACGCCGTCCTTCGTATCCACGCGCCGGACGCTGCCCTGCGTCCTGATACGCTGCCCCGGCTTCACCGGCGAGCGAAACCTTATCTTCATGCCGCCGCTCTCCGGCCAGTCTCGCCCAAACGCCGCAGCCATCATCTCCGAAATGGTCGCCGCGACCATCATGCCGTGCGCGATAGTCCCGCCGAACTGCGTGGTCGCCGCGAATTCCCGGTCAACGTGTATCGGATTGAAGTCCCCGGACGCGCGCGCGTACTTCTCGATCTGGTCCTGCGTGACGACCTTCTCGATAGTCGGGAGCGAATCCCCCTTGTTCATCACTCCCCCACCTCGCGCGGCCCCAGGTCGGCCGGAATCATAATCGTGCTCTTGCCCTTCATCACATCGCGGTCGTCCTCACCCGACACCAGGCATTCCACCACCAGGAACCGCCAGTCCCCCCGCACCGAGTTCTGCGCCAGCGTCGCCACGCAATCCACCGAATCGCCCAACTCGACCGCGCCCGAAAACTCGAACTCCTGGCCCACGTGAAGCGTCCCGCCCGGTATCCTCAGGTCCTCCACAACGCCCCGCATACTCAGAGCCGCCACCGCCATAGCCGGAACCAGCTCAGCGCCGCTATCATCGAGAATCAGCCCGCTGTCGTCCTGAACCGCTTCCACATAGTTGGAAACAAGCGCCGAATCCAGGCAATAGCTGTGCCTCGAAACTTCCCGCCCGACTTCCATCTCTCCATAGTCCAAGATAGTCAAACCTCAAAAGCGCGCTAAGCGAATCCGCAAAGATTATAGTGGCATGGTGTAGCCAAAGCAACGGAAGAGACAATCCCTTCCCCCTAGATGGGCTCGCAAGGGCAGGCGAAAATCCCTTCCCCCTCGACGGGGGAAGGCTAGGATGGGGGTGACTCCTCCCGACCATTGCGAGCGAAAATCCCTTCCCCCTCGACGGGGGAAGGCTAGGATGGGGGTGATTGCCCCCGCTCACCGAATTGATGCGGATTCATTCAGCCAAATTCCTAGCCCCGCGCTGCATCTCCGCCTCTTCCAGCAGATTCTCCAGAATCACGTAAGCGGCGTCCTCCGAGTAATCCAGCCTGCACACCCCCAGTACCCTATACAAAACCCCCGTGGACACCCTCGCGATCACCGACTCCCCAAGCGGCGGCAGGCCCACGCCCAGCGCCTTCGCCACGAACCCCCCGGCCAGCATCCCGTTCGGAGTCAGGAAGCACCGCAGCAACTCCCGCTCCTGGTACGTCAGAACCAGCCCGCGCTCATCCTGCGCCAGCGTCAGCCGCAGATGCGCCCTCGGCGCCTCTATCAGTTCGTCCGCGTAATCCGTCACGTATGTATGGGTGTCAGACAAACCCACGTCCCTCCCCTTCCGGCAGTATCCAAGATCAGCGCGCGATGCCCGCGAACGCCGCAGCCCTCTCAGTCCTCTCATAGAACCCGGCTATCTCCCTGCCCGAACTCTCATTCAGGCTCCCATTCTACCATCCCCTCGCCCCCCGTCCAATATATCAAGCCCCGCAAGACAGGGTTTTTCGATTATTCGTCTCAGGGGCCGCAACGCGCGTCTTCCCGTAGGGGCAACCCTTGTGGTTGCCCTTCATCATATTGGACAACCCCAAACCCCTTCCCTCTCAGGCGTCCTTCTCCTTGCCAAAGCCGAACGGATTGGCTAGTATCCTATACACACGGGAGGAACCCAATGACTACTGAGCAACGCCTCTCCGCGGTCGAGGACACCCAGGACCGCATTCTGGCTTTGACTGAACGGGTCGTAACCTGGATCGAGGAAGACAGAAGGCAAATCCGGCAGAACGAACGCCACATCCGGCAAAACGAACGCCGCATCGAGCAGAACGAACGCCGCATCGAGCAGAACGAACGCCGCATCGAGCAGAACGAACGCCGTGACGAGCGGCACGAACAACTCCTGGAGGAAATCCGCAGGGACAGCGAGCAGACACTGAAGATCTGGATAGCCTTCGCGCGACATCACGGCTGGCCCGAAGACCTGGATGACATTGAGAAATAGACGGGGGGGAAGGCTGGGATAGGCGTGATCGCCTCCAACAAACCCACGTCCCTCCCCTTCCGGCAATATCCAAATCAGCGCGCGATGCCCGCGAACGCCGCAGCCCTCTCAGTCGTCTCATAGAAGCCGGCTATCTCCCTGCCCGAACTCTCATTCAGGCTGTCAACCAGGTTGTCAACCATGACGAACGCCAGCCACGCGAATACGAAGAAGAGCGACAAGCCAACCAGTCCCGCGCCCAGAAGCCCCCAGCCAACCCAGCTGAAGTAGTGCGCGAGCGGAGTTATCCCAAGCGCGACCGCCACCGGAATCCCGAAACTCAGCGAAGCCCCCGCGACGACCGCGAACATCATCAGAACCACGACGGCGGACAACAGCCGGACTCCGAAATTTCGATCCACGGACAGATCCTCAGGAAGTTCTACCCCCGCCTTCCGCATGACCCGCTTTCCGTACTCCGACTGCCGCCTCAGCGCGAACAGGCCCAGCCTCAGAACAACCTCTTTCGACGCCCACAGCGCTATGTACAGAACCAGCGACGTCACCGCCCACTCCTCCAACGGATGCCCCGACGCCCAAAGCAGCAGCAGCCAAACGGTGCCATACGCAAGCGCCAGTTTGATTTCCGCGACCATTAGGGGCAAGAATCTCTTATCCGGCATGATCGTCGCCTTCGTTCCGCATCCTCTGGGCTTCTCTGAAAAAGTCTCGCATATCCATATACACCCCTCCCCATAGTGATTCAGGCCCTCATTATACCTCACCCCGCGCGTCTCAACCCCTTCCGAGATAAAGCCCCGTCTCCCCGCTACCTAATCACCCCCGCGCTATGCTACAATACCTCCATGAAAGAACAAATGTATCCGATTTGCATAAGGAGGAACTTATCAATGACCACTCACCCGACCGAAAAATATTTTCCCCATAGCTAACAACAGGTGATAACAGGTCACTTTCCACGTGAACAGCCACCTGTCCCACTTGGAAACTCACCTGTAACCCTACCTGTTCGATATAAATCAGGGTATATGCGACGGCCTCTTTCGCCCCGGGAACCGCCAACCCGGAAAAGTCCCCGTCGCTCTCTTGCGCCCCACGCCGCGCTGTCAATAGAATAACGCTACTCGGAGATCAAAAGGAGCCGCCTCAAATGACCACGATATTCGAAGAACTCGGTGTCCGTCCCGTAATCAACGCCCAGGGCAACCGCACCCTGCTTGGCGGCGGAACCCCCTCGCCCGAAGTGCGCGAGATGATGGACGCCGCCGAAGACTACTACGTCAACCTCAGCGAACTCATGGACGCCGTTGGAGAGCGCATCTCCGATATGCTCGACGTCGAAGCCGCGCTCGTCACCTCCGGCTGCTCCGCCGCCCTCGCATACGCCGCCGCGGCCTGCATCACCGGAAACGACGAAGGCAAGATAGAGCGCATCCCCGACACCGCCGGGATGCCCAACGAAATCCTCATCCAGCGCCAGCTCCGCGTCAAGTACGACCGCTGCATGACGATCCCCGGCGGGCGTCTGGTCGAAATCGGCGACGACGACCGCACCACCGCCGACCAGCTAAACGAGGCCATCGGCCCCAACACCGCCGCCATACACTACTTCGCCCCCGGCGACCAGCATCCGGGCGCGCTGCCCCTGGAACAGGTCATCGAGATAGGCCACTCCCGCGACGTCCCCATCATAGTGGACGCCGCCGGACAGGTATATCCAACCGACCTGCTCAGTCGCTACGTCAAGATGGGCGCCGACCTCGTCGCCTACGGCGCGAAGTATTTCGGCGCGGTCAACTCCAGCGGCGTCCTCACGGGACGCAGAGAGATGGTTGACATAGCCCGCTCCCACAGCTTCATCGGCTTCGAGTCCACCCCCACGCGCTCTTTCGGACGCCCCATGAAAGTTGACCGCCAGGAAGTAATCGCAGTTTACGGCGCGCTGCGCGAGTGGCTCACCATGAACCACGAGGACAGGATAGCCGGATACGAAGCCAGGGTAACCGCGCTCAGGCCGTCCCTCTCCGGCATAGACGGCATAACGCTGGAGGACTTCACCCCCGACGGCCCGCTGGAAGGGCTGACCGTCATATCCGACCCCAACGTGACCGGCATGACCGGCGCCGAGATAGTCGAGGCTCTCAGAGACGGCAACCCCAGCATATGGGTCAGGGAAAGCGATCTGGGAGACAGGTTCGCCATTCGCATGATGACGCTGAAAGAGGGCGGCGAGCAAGTTATAGCCGGCAGGCTGAAAGAAATTCTGGGTTAGACAATTCCTGATGATTGCGATAGAGCTAATACGCCAAGACCCCGACGCCGTAAGAGAGGCCATGCGAAAGAGGGACGCCGACGTCCCGATAGACCGCATCCTCGAACTCGACCGGACGCGCCGCTCCATAATCTCCGAGACCGACGCGCTCAGAGCCAGGCGCAACGAGGTCAGCCGCCAGATGGGGCGGTCCAGAGAGCGTCCGCAAGAGCTGATAGAGGAAATGCGGAGCGTCGGCGGTCGCGTCCGAGAACTCGAACAGAGTCTCAGGGAAACCGACGACGAGCTTGATACCCTCATGCTCCGAGTCCCCAACATCCCCGACGACACCGCCCCCGTCGGCCCCGACGAGTCCGCCAACATCGAGGTCAAGACGGTCGGCGACCCGCCGTCCTTCGACTTCGAGCCGAAGGCCCACTGGGACATCGCCGAGGCGCTGGGCATCATAGACTTCGAGCGCGGCGTCCGTCTCGCCGGGTCGCGCTTCTTCGTGCTGCGAGGGCTGGGAGCCAAGCTCCAGCGCGCGCTCATATCCTTCATGATTGATATGCACGTCGAGCGACACGGCTACACCGAGGTCTATCTGCCCTACATCGTGAACCGCGACACCGTTCGCGCCAGCGGCCACCTGCCCGGCTTCCAGGAGGAAATGTACCACGACGCCGAGGACGACCTCTGGATGCTGCCGACGGCAGAGGCCGCCATCACCAGCCTCCACCGAGACGAGATACTATCGGCGGAAGACCTGCCCCTCTACTACGTCGCGCACACCCCCTGCTGGCGGCGCGAAAAGGCGTCCGCCGGACGCGACACGCGCGGCATAATGCGCGTTCACCAGTTCGACAAGGTGGAGATGTACAAGTTCGTCGCGCCCGACGAATCCGCCCGCGAACTGGACTCCCTGGTAGCCGCCGCCGAGGACGTGGTGAAGGCGCTCGAAATCCCGTACCGCGTGCTGGAACTCGCCACGGGCGACATGGCGACACCCGCCGTCAAGGCGTTCGACGTCGAGATGTGGGCGCCGGGCGCGGACCGCTGGCTGGAAGTCAGCTCATGCTCCAACTGCGCCGACTTCCAGGCGCGGCGCGGCAGAGTGCGTTACCGAACCCGCGGCGCAAGACCCAGGCTCGTCCACACGCTCAACGGCTCCGGCCTAGCGCTACCCCGCGTCATAATCTCCATCCTGGAGAACTACCAGCAAGCAGACGGCAGCGTAGCGATACCGGAAGCTCTAAGGCCATATACGGGTTTTGAACGCATAGAGTGAAGCTATATATGCCCCCGGGCGCGAATCAATCGCTGGTTGCCAAGATCAACCGTCAGCGTAAGACGTTCCAGCGTGTAAGCTCCCAGGAGCGGCGTCGCGTCCTCGCCTCCGAATAGGACAACGGTGGAAACTTCTCTGCCGTCCACCCTTATGCGAGTCTCGCCCAGTCCGAAATCATGCGGAGTTCCGTCCGCCAACTCGAATGTCATGCTTTCTTCCGGTTCGACACCTAGTTCGTCCAGCAGCGAATCGGGAACCAGCGTGAACGTCGCGCCCGTATCAACGAGCGCGTCCAACGGCTCGAACCGCCCGCCCGCCGGATCGCCTATCTCTATTGGAACACTGAACACACCCATCTCTACGAATACTCCAACTCAACTCCCATCTTCTACAGGATAGCTGTGTTCATCCCTGAGGACGCGCTTGAGGACTTTGCCCAGCGGATTGCGGGGGAGTTCGGAGAGGACTACGACGGACTCGGGCTTCTTGAAGCTGGCCATTCGCTGGCGGCAGAACTCTATCACGTCCGACTCGTCCACTTCGCAGCCGGGTCTGGCGACGACCAGCGCCCTGACGCGCTCGCCCCAGTCCAGGTCTGGCACGCCGATTATGGCCGCCTCGTCTATGTCCGGGTGGGAGTGAAGCACCTGCTCCACCTCTTCGGGCGAGATCATCTCGCCGCCGCGCTTTATGAAATCCCTGGCCCTTCCGGCAAGGAAGATGTAGCCGTCCTCGTCCATGTAGCCCAGATCGCCGGTGAAGAGCCAGCCGTTGCGGATCGTCTCAGCCGTAGCCGACTCCTGTCCCCAGTAGCCCTTCATCAGCCTGTCGCCGCGCGCGACGATCTCGCCGGTCTCGCCGCCGGGCACATCCTCGCCGTTCTCGTCAACGATGCGGACCTCCACGTCGGCGAGCGGCTTGCCTATGGACGCCAGTCGGCGCAGCTTGCGCTCCACCTCGTCGGAACTGCCATCCAGAACGTGGTCTTCGGGCGGCAGCATCGTTATCGTGGCAGCCGTCTCGGTCTGGCCGAACGCGTTGATGAACTGCGCGTTCGGGAATTCCACTATCGCGCGCCTGATTACCTCCACCGGCATCGGCGCGGCTCCGTAGGTTATGACCTGGAGGCTGCTCATGTCATGCTTGTGGAAGTCCTCGTGGTCCATCAGCATCTTGAGCATCGTCGGCACCACCATCGCGCGGTCCGCCCGTTCCGTCTCCACCAGCCGCATCCACTCACCGGCCTCGAACTGTCGCTGGATTATGAGGCTGCGACCGCCGTATATGGCGCTCATCATCGCCTGCATACCCGCTATGTGATACAGCGGCACGGTCAGGATGTTGGACTCCTCGATATCGGGGTCGGCTGGCGAGACGTTACTGAGGATATATGAAGAAAAACTGTTGTGGCTGAGCATGACGCCCTTTGGGAACCCGGTCGTCCCGGCGGTGAACATCAGGACGGTCAGGTCATCGTCGTCCGACAGCGGCCACAGGTCTTCTTCCTCCGCCTCTTCGATCAAGGTCTCATAGGACAGCCAGCCGTCCTTCGGCTCGTCCATGGCGATGAGGCGCTCCACACTCTCTAACTGCGGCGAAATCGCCTCGACCATGTCCATGTACCGGCCTCCGACAAGAAGCGCCTTCGGGCCCGAGTCGTTGACCATGTACGCTACCTCTTCGGCGCGCGCGCGGAAGTTGAGCGGCACGAATACCGCGTCCAGCTTGGCGGCGGCGAAATAGGTCTCGATTACCGAGTCCGTGTTGACCTGGAGTACCGCGACCCTGTCTCCCGCGGAAACGCCAATGGCGCCCAGCGCGGACGCCAGGCGATTGACCCGGCTCTGAAGCTCCTCGAAGGTCGCGCGCTTATCCTCGAACACCATAGCCGTCCTGTCCGGGACTATGGCCGCCGAAATCATAAGGAACTCGGATGTATTCATAGCGCTGCTGTCTCTCCCTGCCAGTCTGAACGGCCATGCCGAGGCCATATCGGGGCTGTTCCGCTTCGCGGTTGTGCTAGATGCCAAAGCGAAGATAACATACCATCAAACTATCGCTGAATTCCACTTGCTTGAAATGGCGAATGGGCCAGACTATAATTATCTGGATTTTCAAGATAGCCTGTCTGCCTACGCGTGGGGCAGCTGAACCCCTCGACAGGAGGATTACAAGGAAATGACGTATATCATCGCGGAGCCATGCGTGGACGTGAAGGACGGGGCTTGCGTGGACGTCTGCCCGGTGGACTGCATCTACGGCTTGGACGAAGACGACGACAACCAGCTTTTCATCCATCCGGAAGAGTGTATAGATTGCGCGGCCTGCGAGCCGGTCTGCCCGGTTACCGCCATCTTCGCCGAAGATGACGTGCCGCCCGAATGGGACAATTTCATTGACGTCAACTACGAGTACTTTGGAATGTCCCGCTAGTCCGGATCCTCGCCATCACCAGAATCGAACATACCCTGCCCTCCCTTCCCGATTCCTCGGAATGGACTAGGCAGGGTATTTTTTGGCAAAATCAAAACTGAACCCGACGGTCGCGGGACTCGCGCATACGACATCCATGCCTCCCGCGCCCCGCCTAGCGCACAAAATCCGACGGACAGGAGGACCAAGCATGGTTACTATCGAGTCAACACCCGAATTCGCGGCGCAGACCTACGAGAAGATGGCCGAGAGGCTTGAGGTTATCAGGCGACGCCTGAACAGGCCGCTCAGCCTCGCCGAGAAGGTTCTCCTGTCGCACCTAGACGATCCCGAAAACCAGGAGATAGTTCCGGGCGAGACGTACATCCGCGTGCGGCCCGACAGGGTCATACTCCAGGACGTTCTCGGCCAGACCGCGATGCTCCAGTTCATGCAGACCTTGCGCGACAGGGTGGCAGTTCCCACCACCGTCCATTGCGACCATCTCATACAGGCGCGCGAGGAAGGCGTCCAGGACCTGCGCGAGTCGCTGGCCGAAAACGGCGAAGTGTATGGCTTCCTCAGATCAGCCTCAGCTCGATACGGCGTCGGCTTCTGGGAACCCGGGGCCGGCATCATCCACCAGGTCAACCTGGAAAATTACGCTTTCCCCGGGCAGGTGATAATCGGCACCGACTCTCACACTCCGAACGCGGGCGGGCTGGGAGCCTGTTCGGTCGGCGTCGGCGGCGCGGACGCCGTGGAGGTCATGGCCGGACTACCCTGGGACGTTCTCATGCCCAAGCGAATTGGGGTCGTACTCACGGGCAAGATGAGCGGCTGGACCGCCCCCAAGGACGTGATACTCAAGCTCGCCGGTCTCCTGACCGTTTCGGGCGGCACCAACAACATCATCGAGTACCTCGGGCCTGGCGCTCGCAGCTTCAGTTGCACCGGCAAGGCCACCATCACCAACATGGGCGCCGAACTCGGCGCGACCACTTCCATGTTCCCATACGACGAGAGCATGGCCGAGTATCTCAGGGCGACCAACCGACCCTGGCTCGCCGAGGCCGCCGACAAGTACGCAAGTATGCTATGCGCCGACCCCGAAGTGGAGGCCGACCCGGACAGCTACTTCGACCAGGTGGTTCGCATTGACCTCTCGACGCTGGAGCCGCACGTCGTCGGGCCGCATTCGCCTGACAGGGCGCGCCCCATATCCGAAATGGCTTCCGAGGTGGCGGACGGCGAGAACGGCTTCATGGATTCCATATCCGCCGCGCTCATTGGCTCATGCACCAACTCATCATACGAGGACATGAGCCGCGCGGCCGACGTGGCCGAACAGGCCGCCGCGCGGGGCGTCAAGTCCGCCGTACCGTTCATGGTGACGCCCGGCTCCGAGCAGGTCAGGGCCACCATAGAACGCGACGGGCAGATGGACTCTCTGCATAAGATAGAGTCAACCGTCCTGGCAAACGCCTGTGGCCCCTGTATCGGACAGTGGCGCAGAGCGCGCGAGGCCGCCACCGAAGCGAATACGATAGTAACCTCGTATAACCGCAACTTCCCGCGCCGCAACGACGGCCAGCCGACGACGATGAACTTCATCGCCAGCCCGGAGATAGTGACCGCTTACGCGATTGCGGGCAGCCTCTCCTTCAATCCACTGACGGACGAACTCACCACGCAGGACGGCGATACCTTCATGCTGGAGCCGCCCGCCGTCGCGCCGGAGGTGCCGGAGCAGGCGTTCGACCGGGGCGACACCAACTACGTCGCGCCGCCCGAGGACGGCAGCGACGTGGCAGTCGAAGTCGCGCCGGACTCGCAGCGTCTCCAAATCATGGAGCCCTGGCCAGCGTGGGACGGGCAGGACTTCGAGCAGGCGCCGGTTCTGCTGAAAGTATCGGGCAAGTGCACCACCGACCACATTTCCCCGGCCGGTCCCTGGCTCTCGCTGCGCGGACACCTGGACAAGTTCAGCGACAATATGTTCATGGGAGCGACTAACGCCTACACAGGAGAGGCGGGCAAGACCAAGAACCTGGAGACCGGAGAGGAAGGCGGGGCGGTGTCCAAAGTGGCGCGGGATTATAAGGCGAGGGGTCTCAAGTGGGTGGTCATCGGGGACGACAATTACGGCGAGGGGAGTTCACGCGAACACGCCGCGCTGTCGCCGAGACTGCTGAACGGAGCGGCGGTCATCTCGCGCAGTTTCGCGCGCATCCACGAGACGAACCTGAAGAAGCAGGGCCTTCTGGCGCTGACTTTCAGCGACCCTGCTGACTACGACAGGATTCGTGAGGACGACCGCGTAAGCCTCGTGGGGCTGAGCGAACTCGCGCCGGGCAAGCCGGTGACCGCGCTCCTTCACCACGCCGACGGCTCGGAAGAGGAATTGAGTCTGAACCACTCATTCGCGGAGGAGCAGATCCAGTGGTTCCATGTCGGTTCCGCGCTGAACCTGTTCCATCAATAGATAAATAGATGTAGCGCATGGAGAGAGAATGCCCGCCATGCAGAGCACCCGACGCAAAGCCACATGAGCGTCGGGTTCGATACCAAGCATTGCCAAAAGTATCGCGTAGTACGGAAATGGAATGAACCGACCCAACAAGACAAAACGGCGAGAGGAAAGTTTGCCGACAGTGCAAGTACAGTACTGGGCCGACACCGATATTCTGCAAATCCACACCGGCGAAATCAGGGGCGACTGGGAAACCTTGGGGCAAGGCTTGATAGCCTACTACGACTCTGAAGGAACCGTGACGGGATTTTGGATAGATGGGGCATCTTCCGTACTGAAACCCGTCATAGAGGCGTTGCGTGACAGCCGTGAAGTCGAAAGCGTCCGAGGAAATGCAAGACCCTAACCCCAGAACGCATTTATTCGAGATGTCGGACGTGATGGAACGCCGGCGCGAGTCGGGCGAACTGTATCTGGAATTCCTGACCGCCTCCACGATGAGCGTCGGGGTGTACGCGCTGGCCGCGGGGTCAGCCGATCCCCAGCGGCCTCATACGGAGGACGAGATATATTATGTCCTCGATGGCCGAGGGCGAATCCGCATTGACGACGATGACATGGAGGTCAAGCCCGGAAGCGTGATATTCGTAGCCTCCGGGCAACTACACAATTTCCACTCAATCACCGAGGATCTGCTGCTTCTGGTGGTCTTCGCGCCGGCCAGAGGGACGGGAGCGAAGTAACTCCGAAGTTAGTCGCCGTCGGTTCCGACCCAGCCGGACTGGGATATGTCAATCATTATCCCCTCGGGGCCGGCGTACTTGGTTTCCACGTTCTGGCCGCCGTGGCCGCTGCCCATCGCGGAGTGCAACGCCTTGTTGATGTCGTCCCTCGGCTCAGATCCGATGTTCTTCAATTTTACCTCAGTGGCTTCGGCGTCGTCAACCTGGAATCCGATGTGATGGATGCCGGCGTATCCTACGCCGAACTCTTCGCCGGCGACCACGTCGTTCTGGAAATTCAGGATGGCCATGTTCACGTTCCCGTCGCTCAGGTAGTAGCCGACGGCGTTCGCGCTCTCCACTTTGCCGACCTCTTTGAGGTCGAACACGGATTTGAAGAACTCCGCCGTCTTGTCAGGGTCTTGACTCGCTATCGCGATATGCTTGATCTTCGCCATTATTCCTCCTCGCGCGACCAGACTATTCTGGCAATCATGGCAGCGCATTGAACATTGCTTTAGACTTGTCCAAATATAGAGAGGGAGCCTAGCGCTGTCAAATTCACTCTGAGCCACCCGTTGACCACGCCAAGCGTTGCGGATAAGATACTTCCCGATTGAAAACACTGATGCAAGTCTCAGAAGCGCGTTCCGTGTTTCCGAGTCAAGAGTCATTGCTTGCGGTATCTCGATGAAATGTCCTAACTGTAGCTTGGACACAATTGAAGGAGCGGCTTTCTGCAACCACTGTGGAACACCGTTGCAGTCTTTTTGTTCCAACTGCGGCGCTCGTAATCCTGTTGGAAGCGACTTTTGCAGCTCGTGTGGAAGCAGGCTGATTTCCGAGCCGCCAGTACACAGTGTGCACAGGGACTCAGCGCAGATGTCTGGTAGGTTATCCTCCTCACCAACGTACGCAAGGACAGAGGACAGAGAGCCGCCGCCAGATCCCCCGAAGCAATCTGCTACCTGTCCACGTTGCAATAGTGTCAACGAGCCCGGGGCACTGTACTGCTTTTCATGTGGCCTGCCACTCGATAGCACTTCTTCTCCATCTCCCGCTAACACACCACACGAAAGCCCACCCTATGGTGTAGGCGAGACCTCCCTCCATGCCCAATCGCGTCGAGCTTCCGTCAGCGAGCCAGCTGGATTCTGGATAAGGCTTGCAGCCTACGCGATAGATTTTTTAGGGCTGTTTGTCATCTGGATAATCATCACACTGGTGTTGCAACTTGTAATCGCTCCCGAGTATTTCACTTCGGGAACTGAAGAGTTATTCCTGGATGATATAGACGATGCTTGGATTAACGTTTCTGGATTTCTTACAGGTGCGGTATACCAAGTAATTGGATGGTCTGTCTGGTCAACTACCATCGGCAAACGCGTGCTGAGGCTATATGTGGTGAGGAAAGACGGTTCCAAGCTCAACCCCCTACGTGCGTTCGGTAGATACTTGGCCTACATACTTTCGTCCATCACATTCGGCATAGGCTTCATCATGATTGGCCTGCGTTCGGACAAGCGGGGGCTGCACGATCTAGTTAGCAACACCGTTGTGGTAAGAAGACGCTGATTCGATGGAGCTATTAGCCTTTCCGCTGCTGGCCTTCGCGCCCGGGATATTCTGGCTATGGTTCTTTGTTCGACGGGATAAATATCGGCCTGAACCCAAACGTCTTCTGGCTATAATATTCTTTTGGGGAATGGTATCTACTATACCGGCGGCACTCATCGAGTTCATATTCTTGGATGATTCCACTCTGTCCGATTCTGCTGATTTAGGGTCAGTAGTCGTCGCTATGATGTTTATAGTAGGCCCAGTTGAGGAAGTCTCGAAGTTTTTCGCGGTGGCGTATATAGCCTACCGCTCCTTGTATTTTGACGAGCCGAGCGACGGACTTGTGTACAGCGCGGCAGCTAGCCTGGGATTCGCGTCACTCGAAAACCTATTTTACATACTAGAATTCGGGCCAGCCGTGATGATAGGAAGGGCTCCGCTGAGTACGCTCGCGCACTTGGTATTCGGTAGTATCTGGGGTTACGCACTGGGCAGGCGTGTGCGCGCCGGTTCGAGTAACTTCACACCAGTAGCAACTGGAGTAGCAGCGGGGGCAATCTTTCATGGCCTGTTCAATGTAGCAGTCTACGCATTCTGGCCAGCGGCTATAGCACTGACCGCACTGGGGGCATGGTGGACTGTACGGCGTTTCGATTGGGCACAGGCCGTATCCCCATTCCGGTACAGACGCAACTACCCCAAAGTTAGATGCGACAACTGCCGGAGACTCATAAGCGTGATCAGCAGATATTGTTCATTCTGTGGAATACCTCATGGAACACAAAAGCAGAGTATGTATTGCGGCAACTGCGGCAACATAAACCGCCCCGACGCAAGTTATTGCGTAGATTGTGGCGATGGACTGCTACGCCGATAGGGTCAAACTTAGAATCCCTATCTCAGTTCGCCGGGCTGAGTCGCAGTGCGTCGGCTTGGGAATGGTGAATAGGGGCGAAGTCCTCGATCACGAGATTGCGCCCGATGGTCCTGAGAGCGTCCACTACCGTAGAGATATGGGTATGGCGGTCAAGTATAAGAAGATCGTGGACTTTGGACTCGGGCATATCAACGCGGCGGGCGAGTTCGGATTCGGATATGCCCTGTTCGCGCATAGCGATATAGAGCGCGAGTTTCGCGGCGGCCATGGGTTCAAGCGCGACGAGCTCCTGTCCAGGCTCCAGAGAGCTGGGGGTCGGTATGTCTTCCCGGTTTTCTATATGTGAGCTTAGAATTATGGTCAAGGCGTCCTGGGCCATCTCAAGCGCTTCGGCGCGGTCTTTCCCACTGGTCAGCACTCCGCGCACGTCGGGGAATACCACGTAGAAACCGCCGCCTTCTTCGGGATTGAGGACACAAGGATAGGCGTATCGCATGGTTTTGAATATCCTCCTAACTGAGTTCGCCGGGCTGGATGGACTGGTAGGCTTCGAGGCGTTTGGACAGGGGACGGTGTTCTTCTCTTTCGAGCGAGGGGGCCATTTGGAGCAGGCGGGTCGCTTCGCGGCGGGCGAGGGATAGGGTGTCGTAGTCGGTTATCTCGGCTACTCTGAGGGTGGGCAGGCCGCTCTGGCGGGTGCCTAGGTAGTCGCCGGGGCCGCGTAGTTTCAGGTCTTCTTCGGCGAGGCGGAAGCCGTCGGATATGCGCTCAAGCAGCTTGAGGCGCTTTAGGGCCTCGGCGCCGGGGGACTCGGAGAGCAGCAGGCAGTGTCCCTGATGCTCTCCACGCCCCACTCTGCCCCTGAACTGGTGAAGCTGGGACAGGCCGAATCTCTCAGCGCCGTCTATGAGCATCACGGTGGCGTTGGGGACGTCTATGCCGACTTCCACCACCGGCGTGGAGACGAGGACGTCTATCTCACGCGCCTTGAAGCTGTCCATCACGTCTTCCTTTTCATTCAGGGACATACGACCGTGCAGCAAACCGACCGAGAATTCGGGGTATATCCGCTCCGAGAGGCGCGCGTATTCTTCCTGCGCGGCTTTGGTTTGTATTACCTCGGACTCCTCTATCAGCGGGCATACGACGAAAGCCTGCCTGCCCTCCATTATCTCTTTTCTTATGAAGGCGTAAGCGGAATCGCGCCTGTCGTTCTCTATGAACCTGGTTCGGGTGGTCTGGCGGCCAGGGGGCATTTCGTCTATGACTGACACATCCAGGTCGCCATAGACGGTGAGGGACAGAGAGCGCGGAATTGGGGTCGCGCTCATCGCCAGCAGGTGCGGCCTTTCGCCCTTCTCGCGCAGCGTTTGTCGCTGGCGGACGCCGAACCTGTGCTGCTCATCTACTACGGCGAGGGCAAGGTTGGGGATGTCCACTCCCTCCTGGATGAGCGCGTGGGTGCCGATTACGATGTCTATCATTCCGGCGGACATGAGGCTGCGGAGGTCGTCGCGGACGCGCTTTCGGTGCGCTCCGAGCAGCAGCGCGACGACCACTTTTCGTTCGACGCCCGCGACGTCGAGGCGCTGGATGTAGCCGCCCGCGGGATCGTATCCCGCGCCGCTGAGGAGGCCGCATATTGTTAGGAAGTGCTGCTCGGCCAGGATTTCGGTGGGGGCCATGAGCGCGGCCTGTTTGCCGTCGCGGACGGCGGCGAGCATGGCGGCGGCGGCCACGACTGTCTTGCCGCTGCCCACATCGCCCTGGAGCAGACGGCTCATCGCCCTGTCGGAGCGCAGGTCAGAGAGGACTTGCTGGAGCGACCTGTTCTGCGCTCCGGTCAGGTCGAACGGGAGCGAAGCGAGGAAGGACTCGATGACGGCGTTGTCCACCGCGATGGGAACGCCGCGGTTATCCTCGCGCCAGTCGTTTCTGCGCCTTATGACGGACATCTGGAGGAGGAAGAGTTCGTCGAAGGCCAGCCTGCGCTTCGCGGCCTTTTCCGCATCCCAATCGTCGGGATAGTGAATCTGGCGCATGGCGTTGGCTAGTCCTATCAGCCCGGTGCGGTGGAGCAGGTCGGGGGGCAGGAACTCCTCTACCCTGTCTATCGTGGCGTCCAGAGCGCGCTTGACCAGCGAGCGCAGAACGCGCTGGGAGAGGCCCTGAGTGGATGGATAGACCGGCACTAGCCTGCCGGTGTGAACGAGTTCGTCGCTGCCGTCCAGTATCTCGTACTCCGGCGCCTCGAAGACCAGGCTGCCCCTGAAGGCGTTGACCTTGCCACTCAGGGCGACCTTCGCGCCATGCTTCAGTTGGGACGCCACCCAGGGGTTGTTGAACCAGGTGGCCCTGATGTTGCCCGTCTCGTCGCTGAGAACGGCCTGGGTGGATTTCTGCTTTCCGAGCATCGTCTGCCGGGCTTCCCAGACTGTCAGAATGGCGGTCTGGTTGTCGCCTGGCATAAGCTGGGAGACAGTTCGTATGCTGGTGAAGTCGTTGTAGCGGCTGGGGAAGAGGTGAACCAGGTCGCCGACGGTCTTCACGTCTATCTTGTGAAGGCGGGGCAGCAGCTTTCGCCAGACGCCCTTTATCAGGGTCACGTCGTCGGACAGCTCCAGCGGACGGCGGGGCGCCGGCGGCTTTCTTGGAGCGCGTTC
Organism: Dehalococcoidia bacterium; assembly: GCA_963668275.2. Taxonomy (GTDB): domain Bacteria; phylum Chloroflexota; class Dehalococcoidia; order Lucifugimonadales; family UBA1123; genus VXRN01. The sequence goes on along the minus strand of OY764155.1, from coordinate 2,582,647 downwards.
GCGCCGGGGGGGTGGCTTCTCGGCGCGGGGCGGCGCGGTATTTGGGGCTGGCGACGACGGAGCGCTCGCGCTTCTTACGGATACGCCGGCGTCGCGCATCCGGCCCACGACTCGCGTGGCCCAGTCTAATCTTTGCTCGGCGGACATATCGGCGTAGCGTGCGGAGTCGCCGACATACGCCGCAAGGTCGGCTGAGAAGCGTTCCAGGAAGGCGTCGAGGCCGCCGATGACGGCGCGGTCGTCGAAACCGCGCTCGCGCTCGCGCCGGAGTATGTTGTATAGGGACGTGGCTCGTTCCGCGTTGGTCATGGCGATATCCATTGTACATAGTGGTATCGCATTGGGGCGCGGGGTTCAAGGCGGGTTAGTTGTTAGTCTTTAGTTATTAGTTATCAGTTGATTTCGGGCGTGAGGCATCCTCACCCCAGCCCTCTCCCTGAGGGAGAGGGGGGCTATTGACTGGAGTTCGTAGCTGAGTGGATTTTTGCCTACCCTCGCGAGCCCATCGAGGGGAAGGTATTTTTGACTGGCGCTCTTGCGTCAGGGGTCGTGTTTGGGATCGCTCTCGGGTTGGGCGCGGTGGGCGGGACATGGCAGACGGCCCTGGGTCTGCTCGCAGGTGATCTCCATGCGCCGATTGAGCCCGGTTTTGACTGAGTTCTTGATTCTCAGTGAGTCGTCTTCGCTGAATTCGGGGAATTCCAGGTGGGCGTAAGGGCAGCCTCCCTCGGTTCCGACGCAATCCATGTCCTCATCCTCGTACTCGGCGATTATGCAGGGGCATTCGTCGGGGTCGTCGCTTTCGATGGAGGCCATGAGTTCGGGGGAGAATAGTTCCCTGAATATGTCTCCGGTTGACTCCTGTTCCTCATCCTCCATCGGTGGATGGTACATGGTCCAGGGGGGAGAATCGGGGTCGAGGCGACCGGGGGCGGCGTTTCGGGCCGCCACTACGGGCGCGGTCTCGGCGACGGGCTGGGGTTCGGCGTCCGGGCCGAAGCCGATTGTGATAAGTTTCTGTGCCGCGGCGATGCGGTGGTGGGGCTTGAAGCCGTCGTCCGACTTGAGGCCGTCCATGATGTCTGAGTAGAAGCGGACGGTCTTTCGTCCGCCGTCGGTGATTTCCCTGGCGTACTGCGCGAGTTCGGCGCGGGCGGCCTGGAGTTCGGGCGAGACTTCGGCTTCGGACTGAGGCGTCGCTTTGCGGGCGCGTGGCTTGCGCGCGGGGCGGTTGGCTTCTATGTAGTCCTGAAATTCTTCGAGTCCTATCTTGACGAGTTCTTTGGCGGCGTCCATGCGGTGGTGGGCCTGGAATTCTTCCATTTCGCCCTCGGCAACCTGCACGAAGAAGCGCACGACGCGCCGGCCGCCGTCGGTTTCTTCGGCGACTATCCTGGCGAGTCGTTCGCGTGGGGTGAGGTTGTCGGCGTTGGGAGTCATTGGTTTCCTTAGTGGTTAGTCCTTAGTGTTCAGATGTGCGGATATTATGTTCTTGGGGTAGTTTACAGTATCGTGGAGGTTGTGTAAAGGGCAATTATCAGAATCAGGATTTACAGGATTGGGGGATTTACAGGATGACGGCGGCCGGGTGTTTCGGCGTTTGTGAGCGGCAACCGCGAGGGCTGCCCCTATGGGGCTGGGTGAAGGGGACTGGCGGAGCGGGTGTGGGATGGGATGGTATAATGCGGGTGTGGCTGGGTTGTTGGGAGTGGGGAAACCAGCAGGAGAAATTGGGGATATGGCGAAAGAGAGCGGTTCGTCCAAGCTGGCGTATATAGTCAAGCTATTGGAATCGGAGGGCTGGATCAAGAACAGGGAGACGCGCGAAGAGGTCAAAACGCTCTGCCTGGCGGACCATGCGACTTTGCGAGAGGGACGCCCCGGGGACTGGGTGGCGTTTGGAGCGGATGGGGTTATCGCGTTCGGGGATACTCAGAGGGAAGCGCTGGACGGGGCGCATGAGCTGAAGTTGGAGGTCAGGAACAGGGCGGTGGAGCGTCTCAACCGCGAACCTCCGCGTCGGCCAATCGAATATGAACCCGTCATTCCGTCCATATTTGAAGAGAATGTCGAATATCACAAGGGGGACTACGAATACGACCAGGAGTACCTGACCAAGATTTTTGGGCCGGATGGTCTATTGGCGAAGCATCGGAAGAAGTATAAGTTACGCGAGAAGGCCAGAAGGCGGTATCTGGACGAACAGGCGACTCTGCTAGAAGAGCATCCGAGGGAGTGGGTGGCGATGGGCGTGGATGGGGTGATAGGGTTTGGGAAGAGCAGTAGCGAAGCGTTGGACGCGGCTTATAGGCTTGGATTCGACGACACGAACATGGTGGTTGAGTTTCTCAATCCCGAACCCTTCAATATCCCTCCAACCTTTAGGTCCGTGACATGATAATTGGCGAATTCGACGCTTTTCGACAGCCCTATGTCAGGTGCGATGTATTCCTCCCACGCTTGAACATATCATCCATTGGAAGACGCTTTCTAGTGGACACCGGAGCGCACAGAACGCACTTGGGCGCGCGAGACGCCTCAGATATGGGCATTCCGTTTGGTCTGCTATAGGTGATTTGGCGGGGGACAGCGGGTGTAGTTTTAGTGTAAGGCCATCACGCCGTTCTGATGCCTTCGCGGGTTAGGCGGGCGATGAATTCGGGTTGGGAGCGGTCGCCTTTCGTGGAGTTGCAGGCGGCGCAGAGTAGCTGGAGGTTGTCGAGGTGGTCTGTGCCGCCTTTGGAGCGCGGCACTATGTGGTCTATGGTCATGTTTCGGAAGGGGAACATGATCTCACAGCCGGCGCATATGCCTTCCTGTCTGCCGAAGAGGGTGCGCTTGTGGGTACGGTAGCCGGGCAAGCGGCCCTGGTCAGCGCGGCGCGGGATGTCGGTGCGATGGGTTACGTTCCAGCCGGTGAGGGTGGGGGTTTCTTCGGAGCCGACTTTTAGTTCGCGGGCGAATCGCGCCTGAACGAGGTTGTAGGCCAGAGGGGACAGGTCTATGCCGACCCACTGGCGTTCCAGTTTCTCGGCGGCAACGCAGGCGGTGGCGCATCCGGCGAACGGGTCCAGAACCATGTCGCCCGGGTCGGTGGACGCGCTGATTATGCGCTCCAACAGAGCGAGCGGCTTCTGGGTGGGGTAGCCGACGCGTTCGCGAGACTGCGAGTTTATGGCGTCAATGTCGTCCCACAGGGCTTGGGCGGGCCTGCCCTTCATTTCGTCCAGGTATCTCTTGCGACGGATGCCGCCGGTTCTGGTGAAGTGCAGCCTGCCTTCGGAGTCCAAGCGTTTCATGGTCTCCAACGGGACGCGCCAGAGCGATGACGCGCCCTTGTATTCGTACTCGTATCCGCCGCCGGAAAGCCCTTTCGCCGTGAGGTTGTCGTCCGTCCACAGGCGGCCATCGGGGTCTTTGAAGCGGAAGCGGGCCTTGTATTTTTCGTCGTAGGGCTGGTACTGGATGTTCCAGGTTCGTCGTCGGCTCCCGGAGTAGAAGAGTATGGTGTCGGTGTTTCTTCCGAAGCGGGTGGAGTCGTTATGGGCAGTAGTGCGCCGCCAGGTGATTTCGTTGCGGAAGTTGTCCTGGCCGAATACGGAGTCCATCACCATTTTCAGATAGTGGCTGGCGGTAGGGTCACAATGAAGATAGATAGAGCCGGTGGGCTTGAGCAGGCGCCGCATCTCGAGAAGGCGCACGCTCATCATTATGAGGTAGGATTTCATGCTCTTGCCATGCGCGAATCCGGCGGCGTCAATGATGCGGTAGAGCGCGGGTTCTTCGTCGGCTATCAGCCCGTGCCAGGCTTGGTCGACGTCGTCCAGCGTCCAGGTGTCCTTGAAGGCGGCTCCGGCGGCTTCGCTGCCGATGGGGGCGGCGTAGGTGCGGTTGCTGTTGAAGGGCGGGTCGAGGTATATGAGGTCAACGGAACCGGAGTTCATTCCCCGCATGATGTCGAGGTTGTCGCCGGTCCAGATTGTGCGGTTGATCCAGTTGGGGGGCGTAGCTGTTTGGTTTGTCATTGTTCCTTATTCATCCTCACCCATCAAGGGCTGAGAGGGGTAGGCATTTCACCCTCACCCTAGCCCTCTCCCTGAGGGAGAGGGGATCTATTGGCTGGAGTTCGTAGCTGATTGGACTTTTGCCTACCCTTGTGAGCCCGTCAAGGGAGAGGGGGTTTATTATGCGTAGGAGTCAGATGACCCGTAGTCCGGCGTCCTTGCTAATCATATCATGGCGAAAGTCCGGTATAATGAGTATGTGTCCTGGCAAGCGGATCGGAGGGAGAAAGACCATGCTGGATATGAAAGAGGACCTGAAGCGGTTCAGTGAAGACGGGCATTTCTTCGATGCTCATTATAATGAGTTGCTCGAGAAATATCCCGAACATTGGATAGCTATCTTCTACAAAGAGGTGGTGGGAACGGACACGGATTTCGACAGGCTTCTGGACGATCTGAAATCCCGTGGATTCCCTCTGAGCAGAATGTTCATCAAGCAGGTCACGTCCAGAAAGGTTAAGTGGTTCCTACCCGTTAGATGATTAGGGTTATCTTGGCACTTGGCGCAGCCGGAGACGGCGGGCGCGATGTGGTTTCAGATGGCGGTCGCTTTGCCGGGGGTGGCGCGCGCGCGGTTTGGTTCGGGGACGATTAGCCGGGCTATTCGCTTTCTGAAGAGGGGTTCGCTGGATACATTGTCCCAGATGTAGAATATCTCAGCCAAGATGGTATCGAGCAGGAACTGGTCTTCCCGTTCGTCCGGATCCCAAGCGAGGGAGATGATCCGGTTTTCGAGCGTGTCAAAGTCAATGCCGTCGCGCAGGTAGAGTCTCAGTATTTCAGGAATTTCGTTAGTCATGCCAACCTCCCAGCCCGTCATTATAGAGACCACCGACGAAGAACGGTATAATGAGTATGTGTCCTGGCAAGCGGATCGGAGGGAGAAAGACCATGCTGGATATGAAAGAGGACCTGAAGCGGTTCAGTGAAGACGGGCATTTCTTCGATGCTCATTATAATGAGTTGCTCGAGAAATATCCTGAGCACTGGATAGCCGTCTTCTACAAAGAGGTGGTGGGAACGGACACCGATTTCGACAGGCTGCTGGACGATCTGAAATCTCAGGGCTTCCCGCTAAACAGGATGATAATTGATAGAGTGACCGCCCAAAAAGTGAAATGGTTCTTGGCCGTTAGATGATTAGCGGATACTTTCGTTCAGCCGGCCTCGAAAATCCTTCTCCCTATGTGAATGGCGTAGTCAGTGTTCCGTCCGTGGGCTTAATCGGGATGGAGGTCAGGTTCCTGATAGACACAGGTTCAGGCAGTACGTTGATTGGCGATATTGACGCAGACCGAATGTTCAGATATTACGATGTGGACGCAAGAAGTTTGGGAGAAGGCATTCCGTCTCAGGGCATTGGGGGGATAGTGCCGACCCGCGAAGTTCAGGCTACATTGCAACTTGAAGATTTCTCGGCCAGTCTGAGGATAGATATTCTGGAACCCGTCCCGGGACAACAGCCAAGCGTGCCTTCCCTGCTCGGACGGGACGTACTCTCCCACTTCGCTCTGCTCATGGAGGAGCGCACTGGCCGCGTTCTGCTTCTCGAACCGGCCGAGGCGGATAGCCTGCAGATACCGCAGTCCTGAGCGGGTCAGAGCGGGTCGTCAGGCGCTGAGGAGGGCTATGCCGAGGGCGTTGGGGCCGACGTAGGTTCCGAGGGCGGGGCCGAAGCGGGCTACGATTGGCGGCTCTTCGGCGCTGATGCCCTGAGCGAGGCGTTCGGCTTCGTCGCGCGATGTGCTGTACATGACGGCGGCGGAGCGCAGAGGGGCGAATTCGGCGGCGGCTGTCTCGAGGCGGGCGAGGGCCTTGCGGCGGGTGCGCTCCCTGGCGAAGCTGTCAACTTCGCCGTCGCGGACGATTATGAGGGGCTTTATCCTGAGCAGGCTTCCGACCATGCCCTGGGCCTTTCCGATGCGTCCGCCCTTGACGAGATATTCAACGGTGTCTAGCAGGCAGATGCACTGGCTTCTGCCTACGGCGTCGCGGGCGGCGGCGGCCACGTCTTCGAGGGATCCGCCGTCGCGGGCGACCCGGGCGGCGGCAATGGTGGTCAGTCCGGCGCCCATGGAGGCCTGAAGGGTGTCCACAATCTCTATGGGACAGCCGACGTCGGCGACGCCCGCGCCCTGCTGGGCGGAGTTTATGGTGCCGCTGAGCTTGCTGGAAACGTGCACGGACACGATGCCGTCCGCGCCGTCGGCGACGCTGGCGTAGGTCTCGGAGAAGTCGCCAATCGCGGGCTGTGAGGTGGCCGGATAGTCCGGGCCGTTCAGCAGCCTGTCGAAGAACTGGTCGGTGGTGAGTTCAACGCCGTCCTTGTAGTCGGTGTTGCCGAAGCGGACGTAGGCGGGAACGACGGTTATGCCGAGTTCTTCTACGATGTCGGCGGGAATGTCGGATACGCTGTCGGTTACGACTTTTATGGCCATTGTTCGCCTCCGGGCCTGTGGATTCCCGCTTTCGCGGGAATGACTGGATTATGGTTCACCCTCACCCTAGCCCTCTCCCTGAGAGAGAGGGGATCTATTGACTGGAGTTCGTAGCTGATTGGACATTTGCCCGCCCTTGTGAGTCCATCGAGGGAGAGGGGATTTTTTTCAAAGTAGTTATTCGATGGAAATGAAGAAGTGGTAGTGGGGCTGTCCGCCGTGGACAGTCTCGAATTCGATTTCGGGGTACTTTTCCTCGATTGACTCGGCCAGGCTTTCGGCGTCTTCTTCGGATATGGGTTCGCCCCAGTAGAGGGAGACTAGTTCGGAATCGTCGTCCAAGCCCTTTTCGAGCAGCCCGATGAGGGTGTCTTCTACGGAGTCGGAGGCAAAGACCAGTTCGCGGTCGAGCATGGCTATCACCTGGTCTTCTTCGACCGCGACGCCGCCAAGGTCGGCGTCCCTGGACGCGAAGCATATCTCTCCGGTCCGTACCTCGTCGAGCCGCCCTTCCATGGAGTCGGCCAGCGCGTCGAGGGTAAGGCCCTCCGAGACGTATTCGAGGGCGGCGGCTATGCCCTGCACGACGGTGCGGCTCTGCACGACGCGAACCCGCTTGGAGGACAGGCTGGCGGCCTGGCCGGCGGCGAGGGCGATGTTGGGGTTGTTGGGGAGCATCACCACGGCCTCGGTGGGCGCGTCCTCGATGGCGCGGAGGAGGTCGGCGACGCTGGGGTTCATGGTGTCGCCGCCGCTGACGAAGTTCTCTATGCCCTGATCTCTGAATATCCCCTCAAGGCCCTCGCCCTGCACGACTGCGACGACGGTCGAATCGTCGCCTTCTATCTCGGAGCGGCGGTCGGCGGAGTATCGCTGGCGCTGCTCGTCCATGTCCTGGATGTTTTCGTGGGAGACGCTGCCGAGAGAGGCGGCGTACTCCACCACCTCGTCGGGCTTGTAGGTGTGTACGTGGATCCTGAGCATCTCCTCAGAGCCGATGACGACGGGGGAAGTGCCGACCTCGAGCAGCTTGGCCATGAGGGAGTCCTTGTCCAGCCCTTCGCCCTGGATGAGGAACTGGGTGCAGAATCCGAATTCCTCTTCCTCTATCTCGTCGAGAAAGTCGGGGGAGATGTTGCCGTCGCCCATGTCGGGCTGGGGGGGCGTCAGTTGCTCGGCGATGTCGGCGTCGCGCATGACGTGGCGGCGCATCCCCTCGATCATCAGGTAGATGCCGTAGCCGCCGGCGTCCACCAGTCCGGCCCTGTAAAGCACGGGCAGGAGCGTCGGGGTGCGCGCGACGGACGCCAGGGCGTTCTCGGACGCGGTTTCCAGGATGGCCGAAAGGTCGTCGGTGTCGTCGCCCTCGACGGAATCGGCGGTCTCGCGCATGACGGTCAGCATGGTGCCTTCGCGCGGGTGGCCGACGCCGCCGTAGGCGTGGACGGACGCGGAGGCGAGTGAGCGCACCATGTCGGTCGCTCCGAAGTCTGCGCGGCCTTCCAGGGCTTCGGCCATGCCTATGAAGAAGTGGGACAGTATCACGCCGCTGTTGCCTCGACCGCCCATGAGCGCCTCTCTCGCCATGACGCCGGAGGTGTCGGCCACCGAGTCGGAGACCTGCGGGCCTGACTTGGAAACTATGTCTCTCATGGTGAGGTACATATTTGTGCCGGTGTCGCCGTCGGGGACGGGGAACACGTTGAGGCGGTTGAGTTCGGAGACGTTCGCTTCGATGAGCTGAAGAGCCGACTCGAACATGGCGAGCAGGCCGGGGCCGTCGTATCGGTGTGAGCGGGTTTGGGAGGAAGTCATTGGGAGATAATTCCAGCAGTGGTGTCGCAGCAGTCGCAAAGTCGCCAGTTTCTGGATTCCCGCTTTCGCGGGAATGACGTATAGCCAAGACTTGCGGACTTTTGCAATCTTCTCGTCATTGGAGGAAGTGTTTGCCCTGTCTTTCGGGCTTGTGCTAATGTCTAAAGGTTAATTCGTCTGATTTTTCGCAGTATAGTTTAATCCCAGTAGGTGGTCAACATGGCCCGATGCCAGATTTGCGCCAAGGCAGGACAATCAGGAAACAACGTCAGCCACTCGAAGCGGCATACACGCACTCGCTGGCTCGCCAACGTGCAGCGGATGACCGTCATTCGAGACGGGCAGCCAAAGAGGATGTATATCTGCACGCGATGTCTGAGGACCGAGAACAAGGCTATGATGAAGGGCTGAAGCCGAGATGATCCCGCCGCATTTGGGATTTCACCCCCATCCTAACCTTCCCCATCAAGGGGGAAGGGACTTTAGCGCGCGCTCCCGGCACTGTTTCACTTAGTGTAGTCATCAGAGTCGCGGACGCTATCGTCTCATGGGATTGAACAGACTCTAGGCAAGCGCGTCGCAGACCACCGACATGAAGTTGAGAGCGCCCGCGTCGCTCTTCAGTCCTCTTGTGGTTCTGTATCTTGGTTTGATCCGTCCGAACCTTCCTTCCAGCCAGTTCGTACTATTCGGCGCGCCCGCGCGCCTCTGATGAAGCGTCAACTCTCTCCACTTGACCAGAAGATGGGTAACCACCCAGCGCAGTTCGTCGGGCAGCCGTCCGCGCGTTGACCATTCGAGCAGTATTCTCGCTCCGTCCGAGGGCAGGTCTTTGACCATCTCAGACAGTTGGTCGAGCAGATCCTTGTGTCGGACGCGAGTCTCCTTTGGGAGTCGTCCTTTGGCGCGTCTGAGCGTTCTTTTCATGTGTGCGGCGCACTGCTGCCTGGACAGTCCGGCTTCACAGACGCCGACGCTGTAATCGGTCGAATCGTCCGTAACCACAACCTCAACTCCAAGTTCGTCAGCCATAGACCTGAACCAACTCTCATAGTCGAAGCCCGTTCCGGTCAACTCTATGTTCAGCGTTCTCCCCCCAACGTCCACCACCACGCCCACAGGTCTGGACCCGCCCTTCACCTTCAGCCAGGTCTCGTCTACCCCGACAACCTTCGCCCCGACACTCCGAAGCCGCCTTCTGACAGCCTTGCCCAATCTCTGTATGTCTCTCCAACCGCTCACATGGTCTATGTGGTGTCCGAACAGCCCCATCGCGGTCTCCACCCCCCGATGGCTCAGTCCCAGAGCGTACAGAACTCCCGCCAACGCCGTGAACGCATGGCTCCGCGCCGCTCTTCCCACGCCGACGGGTTTGGCCGTCATAGTCCTGTGGCAGTTCTTGCAACGATACCTCTGAGTTCTTATCTCGCTGACCGATATGTCCACTATCCTGCGGACTTTGGGTCTGCCCCACTTGTGCAATCCCCCACTTCCACACCTCGGACACTGGCCGGGCGGCTCTGGCTGGGACTCGACGCGCCGGTTGGCAAGCTTTATGATGAACATGGCGAGACTCCCTGTGAACTGGTTTCGTACAACCCCAATTCTAAGGCCGTCTCGCCTTTTTTCAATTCCCACACTCCATGAAACAGTCCCCTGCCAAGCGCCGGATTTGACTTTTGGAACGAAATTGTGATTACATTCACTATTGATTAGCAGCATTTGGTAGGAGTGCGTTCAGTTTGAAGTGGCGGCATTCACGTCAACAGAGATGAAGGGGAGAGAAATATGATATTTAAGCGTGTTCAATCGAAATGGCGATTGGCATTCGGCTTGGCCGTAGCGGTGTCGCTGGTAGCGGCGTTCGCCATGGCTTGCAGCTCAGACGCGGAGCCGGAACCTGCCGCGCCGTCTCAGCCCGCTCCCGCGGCTCCGGCGCCCGCCGCGCCAGCGCCTGCCGCGCCTACAGCCGCCGCGCCCGCTATGGCGGCTCCCACGGCCGCCGCCCAGCCCGCGCCGGCTCCGACGGCGGCTATGCAGCCGGAGATGATGGAGAGCGTGACGATAACCGTCGTGCTGGACAACGTAGGCACGCCCCAGTTCCGCAACGTGAAGGGCACCTGGCCGGACGTGATGTTCCACGGCTTCTTCGGATTCCAGGAACCCGTCCTGGGATGGGAGCCGACCTTCGACGACATGGGCAACCCGATAACTTCGACCGGGGAAGCCTGCCATGCGCCTATGGTCGCCACCGGCTGGGAATGGGAACTGCCCGGCAAAGACGGCGGAATGGTCAAGCTGGACGGTAAGACGCTCAGGAACGACCAGGGCCAGAGCCTCGATGACGCCGACCTGTCCGACATGGACAGCCAGGGCATAATGAGGGTCTTCATCCGAGAGGGCATTGACTTCTACCGCTCGGTTGACGGCGAACTCGTCAATGTCGGCCCGCTGACCGCCGAAGACGTGGCGTGGTCGTTCAACGACGCCGGTTCCGAGGACACAAGCTCCGCCCACTCCAACTCCTCGCAGGCTTATGAGTACTACAAGCCCTGGCGCGCTGAGAGCGAGTACGTAGCGGTGACCGAGAACAGGGCGTTCCGCTCCGACGGCCTGCAGGACGCTTCCTCGATGTGCCAGGACGCGGTATGGATGCAGTCCAGGCAGTTGTTCGACGAGCTTGGCGACACGTTCGGCATTCCGCACGGATCGGGACCTTTCGTAGTCCACGAATGGCTGCCCGCCGAGCGCATCGAGGCCGAAGCCAGGGTTGACCACTGGCGCGCCAACGCCGCGTACGAGAACCTGGTATTCATCCAGGCCAACGAGGCTCAGCAGCGTTCCGCCATGCTCCAGACCGGAGCGGCGGACATCGCCATGGCATCCATCCAGGACGTGGGCAAGCTGGAATCGGAAGGATTCCAGTTCCACGAAGGGCTTGACACCATCAACGGAAACTTCTACTACTTCGCCGGCAACAACTGGGCGTTCGCCTATCCGCCGGGATCGAAGATAGGAGACGACGACCTCTCCGGCAAGCCGGTTCTGAGGCAGGGATTCATCCCGACCGACAAGTATCCCTGGATCGGCGACCCCCGCACCGAGTGCGTCGGCATAGACAGGTCCGACCCCGCGATACAGGACACTCCGGGCGCGGGTTGTGAAGTGGCGAACTTCGAGCTTGTCGAGTTCGACGGCATGGACGCCCGGTTCACCGAGGACTCGGTGGGGTTCGACTTCAACGATACCGACAAGTTCTCCTACGACACGCCTTCCATGATGAAGGCGAAGGCGTTCCGCAAGGCGCTCGCATTCGCTATTGACCGCGAACTTATAGCCGCGTCGGTAACCGGCGGATACGGTGGCGCGGTCTATGGCGGAGCTTTCCCGGGAATGACGCTGCACCAGCTTCACCCCGAATACCAGGACCGCTGGAACTACGCTTTCGACCCCGACAAGGCCAGGGAACACCTGGCTGAGTCAGGCGTGCCGGAAGGATTCGAGTTCGAGTTCTTCTGCTCGCAGGGCAACGGCACCTCGCTTGAAGTCTGCGAAGCCACAGTCGGACAGTGGAAAGAGAACCTGGGCCTGGAGCCCTGGATAGACAGCACGCAGTATTCCTCGCGCCGCCCGACCATGTTGGGCCGCCAGCTGCACGTGCCGTGGATGACCCGCTGGGGCCCGACGAGCAAGCAGCAGCGCCTGGGCGAGAAGGGCGGCACGCTGCCGGGCGGCGGCCTGTGGCCTCTCCCCGCCGGCGGCTGGAACCCCAGCATCGAGGACAACCGCTGGTGGTCGAACCGCGAAGAGACCCGCGTTCAGGAGAAGGGTTCGCCTGAGAACCTCGCTTCCCGCGAGCGCATCCTCGACGAGGCCTACGACCTGACGCTCTCCACGGGCGTGGTGGAAGTGCCCGTGCTTATCGGGTTCAACCCCGAGACGGTCGAGAGTTGGAGCCTCAATCCGTGGGACCTGCCCAACTCGTTCGAGACGGTCATTCCCGCGAAGAAGTAGGACAATCCGTCCACTGAACTGTGAAATAGCTGCCTCGGCGTAACGCGACGCTGGGGCAGCTATCGGATTTTGGCGACAAATCTGACTTCCATAAGTACACAAGAACATGAGGCGTGACTGATGAGAACCTTCGTAATCAGGCGTTTGGTCTTTCTCATACTGGCAATCATTGCGGCCACGCTGTTCGTGTTCGCGCTGTCGAGGCTCCAGGGCGACCCTCGCAACGTGATGCTGAACGTGGGGTATGTTTCGCCTGAGCAGTGGGAGCAGTGGGGAAAGGACCTCCACCTCGACAAGCCTCTGATCTTTCAATACTTTATATGGATGGGCAAAGGGATATTTCAGGGGGACTTCGGATATTCCCTGAAGACCGGCCAGCCCGTGATGCAGATGGTAATAGGGTTCGCTCCGGCCAGTCTTCAGCTTGGCCTGTCGGCCACGCTTTTCGTCCTGCTGACCGGCATCCCTCTGGGTATGTTGTCCGCGGTAAAACGCGGGACGATATGGGACGTCATAGGAAGGACGTTCGCGGTCTTCGGCCAGGCGCTGCCGCCGTTCTGGCTGGGCATAATGCTCATACTCATATTCTCAGTGAACCTGGACTTGCTGCCGTCTGGCACCCGCGGCCACGACGCCACGGGATTCCTCGACCGTCTGACGTACTTCATCATGCCCGCGATAACCCTGGGCTGGCTCGCGTCCGCCGGGCTTATGAGGCTCGTGCGTTCCTCCATGCTGGAAGTTCTGGACTCCGAGTTCGTCAAGCTGGCCCGGGCTAAGGGCGTGGGAGCGAACGCGGTGGTGTGGAAGCACGCCTTCAAGAACGCGCTGATACCGCCATTAACGTTCTCGGCTCTCATTTTGGTGGGCTTCATCGGCGGGACGGTTGTAACCGAGACCGTGTTTGCCTGGCCCGGGCTGGGCCAGATGGTTTACACCGCCGTCATAAACAACGACTTTCCGTTGATGACGGGGGGAGTGTTGGTACTGACCGTCGCCTACGTTCTCATGGTCTTCGTGATAGACCTCCTGTATGCGGCGATAGACCCGAGAATTCGATACTCCTAAGGACTTGCAATTGACTACCCCGGCGCGTTCACTGGCAGCTTCAGAACTTGAGGAACTGGGACAAGAGTCCACCCTTCAGAGAGTTCTATATGTCTTCCGCAGGTGGCCGCTTATACCCTTCCTGATTCTGGGAGTGTTGGCGCTGTGCGCCGTCTTCGCTCCCTGGGTAGCTCCGTATGAGCCTGAGAAGGACCAGTTGCGCGCCGTTCTGGGCGCGCCTCCATGGTATCCACCCTGCGAAGAGGGGCAGTTGACCAACAAGTTCCAGCCCTGCAACACCAACGGCATCCCCCTGGGAAGAAACCAGGACGTCTATTACTTCCTCTTGGGCGCCGACCAGTTGGGCCGCGACCTGCTTAGCAGGATAATCTACGGAGCGCGCCTCTCGCTGAGTCTGGCGACAATAGCCATCACCATAGGTACGATATTCGGAACTTCGGTAGGGCTGGTCGCCGGGTACTTTGGGCGCTGGATAGATGAGATAATAATGCGCACCATAGACGTGTTCAGCGCGGTGCCGTTCATCCTTATCGCGATTGCCCTTGTGTTCGTGCTGGGCCAGAGTTTCACCATCGTCGCGGGAGTTCTGGCGCTTGGCGCCTGGGCAGGAATCGCGCGCCTCGTGCGCGGCCAGACGTTGCAGGTTCGCAACTTCGACTACATCGCGCTCGCGAAAGTCGCCGGAGCGTCCACCCCCAGGATTATGGCCAGGCACCTATGGCCTGCGGTCGCCAACACCGTAGTCGTCGCGACCACGCTCCAGGTGGGAAACACGATCCTGTCCGAGAGCATACTATCGTTCCTGGGCGCGGGCGTGCCGCCGCCCACTCCCTCATGGGGCGCGGACATATCGAACGGGCGCGAGTATCTTGGTTCGGCGTGGTGGGTCGCCTTCTTCCCGGGCATAGCCATATTCCTGACAGTATTGTCATTCAACTTCATCGGAGACTGGCTGCGGGACAGGTGGGACCCCAGATTGCGACAGATATAACGGCGCTGGAGGTTTGGGGCAAGTTAATGTTTGGCAGAACTGAAGTAAGGGTCTTAGAGGAAAAAGACGGGGTTATCTACGACTCGGACACCGCGGAAATCCTGCATTGGCATGACCATTTCTCCGTCCGCGTCATACTGGCGGTAACTCCGAGTGGGCATTACTTTCACGCGATACTCGGGAACGGATTGTTTGGGCCAAAGATCAGTGTTTTGCCAATTCGTTTCAAGGCCACGGCCATATATTGGGCGGCAAAGGAAAAGGCGCCCGACGAAACGCTTGAGAAGTTGGGAGTGAGAATCCTGAATCCGCCGGAGTCCGACGAATCCTATAACTTCATGTCCGCGGATGTAATCTGGCCGGAAAAATGGTTCTTCGGATGGCGCGCTCTGATGAGGAACTACGACGGAAGACTGTGGATGCTCAAGAGTTTCAACATAGACATACTTGGGATACGCGCGAAGTGGACAAGCGCCATTGACCAGAGGGAAGCCATAGCTTGGGCAATCATGAAGGGGGCCGGCGGCGATACCCTGAAGATGCTGGGCATAGAAGACACGGACATATACAAGCGCGCGCCATAGCGTCGGATTTCAGAAATCGCCGCCAAGTTGGTTATACTGAAGCCGCGCTTACTGTACGCGCGGCTCTCAGTAGCAACGGAATCTAGCCCATGTGGAAATACATCGTCGTATTCGGAGTCGCGGTGGCTATCCTGGTCATAGCTTCGGTAGGAAGGATCCCGGGGACGGGAAAGCAGAGCGCGATTTCGGACGAAAGAAGAACCGCCACCGCCATAGAGCATACGCCTAAGTACGAACGCCTGGAAGTCATCTCGATAGTAAAAGAACACATCCGCGAGTTCTGCCCCGATCCCGGGATATATCTGGACGGAGGTCAGTTCAAAGCCAAATGGTTGTTTCAGCCACGCTCAGACGACTACTATGAGAGAGGGATGAGAGAATGGACCGTTACCGAGGAGTTCAGCGGGGCGTTCTGGCGGCTCTATGAGGATACGGACGAGATTCGCAGCGTAATTGGCGGCATCGTAGATACCTGCTGAAGGAAGGCTGAGCCTTCACCCTTATTCGGACAGAATAGTTATAGGCTGGCGGGGATTGTCTTCACCCTCGCTTGTTTCTCATAACTTCAAGATTCCCCCCTCACTCTAAGCTAGTAGGGGTAGATTGGGAGAGATATATTCAATTGGCCTCGCTACTCGACCTTCACGTACACACTAATCAGGGCAGCCCGGATAGCGGACTGACGCCGGAGGAGATGGTCGCCGACGCGCGGCGTCTCGGTCTGACCGGCATCATGGTGACCGAACACGACGGCTGGCCGCGCCACGACTTCGAGGCGTTCAGGGCGACCGTGGACGACATCGTGCTGATTCGCGCGCTTGAGGTCTATACTCCGCTTGGCCACGTCATCACAATGGGCCTGGACGGTCACGTCGCGGGCTACGGCGACGGCGTGGAGGTCATACGCACGCTCAGGCGGGAGGTGGACAAGGTTGGCGGTTTCATGATCCTGGCGCACCCGTTCAGGTTCCTGTTCGATCTGCCCCACTACACCCAGAATATGCTGTTCCAGGACGCCGACAGCATTCCGAAGACGGCGGAGGAAGCGGCGAAACATCCCGTCTTCGAGATCGTTGACGAGATAGAGGTCGTCAACGGCGGAAACATCGAGGTGGAGAACCGCTTCGCCCAGGAAGTGGCGGCGGTCATGGGATTCTGGGGAACCGGCGGCTCGGACGCACACTCGCTGGACGGATTCGCCAGAGGCGTGACCGCTTTCAAGGGCGACGTCCGCAACGAGGCCGACCTGCTGGAAGCGCTGCGAGCGGGGGATTTCGCGCCGGTCGAAGGATTTCACGTCGGCAGGGCGGCGAACTACGGACGCTCGTCCTGGCTGAGGCCGGAGATGGTAGCCCTCGCGGGACACCAGGCGGCGGCGGGCTGATGGACTAGCCTCGCATCGTCCCATATAATCCGTGCGTTACACAGAATGACCCTCGTTTCAACCACCACGGAGGAGTGTATTTAATGACAGACGAAATTATCAGAATCGGATATGTCGGCGCGGGCGGCAATACGCGACTGCGGCACCTGCCCGGCTTCGCCGAGATTGACGGCGTGGAAAGCGTCAGCGTGGCGAACCGCAGCCGCGAGTCCGGCCAGCGCGTGGCGGACGACTTCGGACTCAGCACGGTCTATGATTCGTGGATAGACCTGATCGAGGCGGACGACACCAACGCCATCTGCGTCGGTACATGGCCCTATATGCACCGCAACCTGGTTCTGGCCGCGCTGGACGCAGACAAGCACGTCATCACGGAAGCGCGTATGGCGATGAACTCCGAAGAGGCGCGAGAGATGCTCGACGCCTCCCTGCTCAAGCCCCACCTGGTAACGCAGATCGTCCCCGCGCCTCACACGCTCAAGATAGACAACACCATCAAAGACCTCATCACGGACGGCTACTTCGGCGATGTTCTGTCGGTGGACATAACCGTACACCAGGGCGGGTTCGTGGACAGGGACGCCGAATTCCACTGGCGCCACAGCCGCGACCTGTCGGGCAATAACATCATGCAGATGGGGATATGGTACGAGGCTATAATGCGCTGGTTCGGCCCGGCGGCGGCAGTCACCGCCATTGGCCGCGTCAACGTCACGCATCGCAGGGGTTGGGACGGCGGACTGGCGTACATAACGATACCGGACCACGTCGAGATACTGATAGAGTTCGCGTCCGGCCCGGTGGCCAGGATGCGCCTCAGCACGGTCACCGGGCTCGCGCCGGACGACCAGGTGTGGATATTCGGCTCCGAGGGCACCGTTCACGTGGACTCGGCGTCCATGACCGTCAGGGGCGGTCGGCGCGGCGACGGCGAACTGTCCGAGATAGAGATTCCCGAAGAGAAGCAGGGCGGATGGCGTGTCGAGGAGGAGTTCATCAACGCGATTCGGGGCCTCGAACCCGTAACCCATACCAGCTTCTTCGACGGCGTTCGCTACATGGAGTTCACCGATGCCGTTACTATCAGTATGCAGAGAGGCGAGAGGGTAACTCTGCCGCTGGTGTAAGTTCGGATAATTCAGGGCGAGACAAATGCCCACACATGGGAGGATTTACTGATAGAATCACTATAGGGACTGTCATCAACTAGAGAAATCAGGCGTCTTCAAACTACCATCCGCTAAGACTCATGGGGAGGCGGCGCAGTATGAAAGGCTACTGGCGACTCATACCTTTGTTGCTCTTGGGGATGTTTCTCGCCTCTCTAGCATCCACCTCTCCCGCGCTCTCAGACTCAGGGACGGTGAGATTCTACACGCCGTCCGACCCCGACGACGACCAGGAATGGGTAAGCCGGGAGGGACAAGTCGGCCTGGAAGTAGCCGACTCCGATCTGGACGTGGCCGTCAAGTTCGTCAATACTCCCAAACAGGTACACCCCGAGTGCGACGAGTGCGTAGATGCGGAATTCATCACACTGGACAACCAGAGGACTTTCTATCTGAGCGCCCTTCCGGTCCTAGACAGCGGCGTAGAGTCCGGCAACGTCATCACCGGTCAGACCGACGGATTCATCAACGCGCACGATATTCTTTTGGTTGATGAAAACGGCGTTGAATTGCCACAGCCCGAAGTGAGGGATGTGGGGAGAGACGGCCGCGTTGACCTCACTTCCCCATACACGGGTTCCTTCTACGCGGTCTATTGGGGCTGGAGTACGGGCGATACCGGCGACTTGGTGAAAGTGAAATCGCAGGCGGACCCCGTCGGATTTACGATAAAGCTGCGTGAGACGAGATCGAACAGCGGCGTTTTCCGACTGCTGTTGAACACCCACTCACATCACAAAGAGCCGGAGTCCAACCCGCCGGTTTTGCCGGTCGGCAAAGACGACGTAATCACACTGACCTATATGGATGAGGAGCCGGACCGAAACGTTTCCGCAACGCTGAAGGTAGAATCCACGCCGCCTGCATTCTCGAATCCAAGTCCCGAGCATGGCTCTGCCGGCAGAGTTGACCCGGAAATAGAATTCGAAGTTACCGATGGCGATTCCGGCATAGCCAGCGAAGACGATATATGGATCATCTTCGCGGTTGATGAAAATTCAAACGGGATTATTGATCCATACGGTGAATACGAGTTCCAGGTCAGTTCCACCGCCAGGGGCAACGTGAGTGAAGTCCGGGGCGTCTTCACCGTGGACCAGGTTCTCCCTAATGACGTGGATGTGGACAGCAACGCCACGATCTACTGGTGGGCGATTGCCCGGGATGCAGCTGGCAACTTGGGGGTTTCGGACCGCCAACCCAGCATTGATGGAAAGGACAATCCCTGTTACCCCGACGAGTTTCCAAGGGGTGAGCTTGAAAGGGCAGATGTAAACATAGATCATGATGTAGCGGGATGCCAGCCATACGCAACCAGGATAGACAATGCAGGGCCGGTCATGGTAAGCATTACCACCGGACGCTGGTGGGACTCTTCCAAGAGCGGCGACGACAAGACCGAATACGATTCGACCAAGGCGAGAAACAACAGCATCCTGGTGCGCTTCAGCGAAGACATAGACTCTTCCACCGTCCAGAATTCGGACTTCCGCGTTGATGGCGAAGTTCCCGCAAAGGCTGAAATCTTCAGCGGGCGCCTGGATTACATCTTCCTAACGATTACGCCTCTGGCCGCAGACGCTGAGCCCGAGGTCGAGGTGATAGGGAGCGTTTTGGATCTGGCTGGCAACCACTTGGACACCGGAAGCGCCGATACGACCCCAACCGAGGAACCAACGCCTGAGCCGACCCCGACATCAACCCCGGAACCGACGCCTGAACCCACTCCGACACCAACTGTGGAACCGACGCCTGAACCGACCCCGGTCCCCACGCCCGTTTCGCTGGACTTTCTCGTCCTGGTTCTGAGGGAAGCGAGAGACCTGGGAGGTCTATCGGACGCTCTATCCGACCTGATTTCAGACTGGTTCATCATAGACTTGATAGCGCCGGTTACGGGCGAGATGCCGGACGAGGTGAGGGTGAGACTGTTCGCCAATGAGTCATTGGATATGCTCATCAGGGTTCTGAGGGAAGCCGAAGCCGTTGGGGTTCTCCCCGGGACGACGGCCGGCCTGCTGTCGGACTGGTTAATAGAGCTCCTGATAGTCCCGGTCACGGGCGAGACAGTGGACGAAGTGAGGAAGCGGCTGTCCGCTCAGTAAACGAGATGGGGATTTACTGAGTCTCGAACGGGTTCAGGCAGTCCACTCCGAGTTCTACGAAGTCTCGCGTGTTCCTGGTGACCACAATGAGCCGATTCACTCTGGCAGTCGCCGCGATCATCGCGTCCTTTTCCAAGGGAAGTGACTTTCTGTGCTTGAGTCGCGCCCATTCTCTAAAAGTGTTCGAATCCATAGGTATAACTACAAATGTAGCGAGAACCTCGTCGAGCCAACTTTCTTAGGAGTTACGCAGTTGCCCGATATTGATTAGGATAGAGGTGAACGCAACCCAAGTCGAGTAGATGACATGAATCCAGCCAAGTGCGACGAACATGACTACATACACTTCATAATCGCCGCTCAGAGAGCCTTCAGTTGTACTGAGGCCGCTCGCTGTCAGCCCGATGAAGCCGACGCGCCCTCCGATGACGCCTTCACCCGCCTGCTCACAAGACAGCCTCCCGACACAGAGGCGCTGTGGCGGGAGACGCGGGGTCTGCTCAGACGCAAGGCGGGAGTCCTGGTTCTGGACGACTCCACTCTGGACAAGCCGTATGCGCGCAGAATCGAACTGGTGTCTCGTCATTGGAGCGGCAAATATCACAAGGTGGTGTTGGGCATAAATCTCATAAGCATGGTCTGGACTGATGGGCGCGCCATCATCCCATGCGACTTTCGGGTCTATGACAAGCCGATTGGAGAGGCAAGAACAAGAACGAACGCTTCAGGGATATGCTTGGCAGAGCCGATGCGCGGCTTTGCGCCTGAGCGAGTCTTGTTCGACAGTTGGCACAGTTCTTTGGAGAATCTGAAACAGGTTCGCGCCTACGGTTGGTCGTGGCTCACTCGACTCAAGTCCAACAGACAGGTCAACCCCGACGGGAGTGGCAACGTCGCTGTCGGTTCCATTGAAATCAGCGCTGAGGGAAGACGGGTTCATCTGAGAGGATACGGGTTCATAAAGGTGTTTCGGACAGTCTCCGGGAATGGGGACGCGCAATACTGGGCGACCGACGACCTCCGGATGTGTGTGAGCGAACTCGATGTGTTGGACAAGAACGCGTGGACTATCGAGAACTGCCATAGAGGCGTCAAGCAATGCTGTGGCATCGAGAAGGCGCAGGTCAGGTCTGCCAGGGCTCAGATGAACCATATCGCACTGTCCATAAGAGCCTTCGTCCGACTGGAGGCTCATAGACTGAAAACAGGCGTCAGTTGGTACGAGGCCCAAAACGCCATCATCAGAGATTCCATCCGACATTACATCCAACGTCCTCTCTACGTCCTCTCAACTGCGTAAGTCCTATCAGATTCTTCGGATCGACACCGGGCGCGTATCCGCTGTGATGCGGAACGACTTTGGGTTTATGAGGAATCTGGGAGGCCGGGGGTTGAGTAATAGCAGTCCGTCTCTGGGCGGTGGCTTCCGCGTCCGCCTGCGCTTTCTCTCTGTCCTTAGTGATTCTATCGCTCACCATGTCGTTGTCCCCTTTGGATTGGGTTGCCTTCCATCTTACCAGAGGCGCGGACCACTGGAGAATTTCAGGATGGCGCCGTTGTCGGCGTGAGGATCGGAAGTCCGTCCGCGGCACTGTTTCACTTAGTGTAGTCATCAGAGTCGCGGACGCTATCGTCTCATGGGATTGAACAGACTCTAGGCAAGCGCGTCGCAGACCACAGACATGAAGTTGAGAGCGCCCGCGTCGCTCTTCAGTCCTCTTGTGGCTCTGTATCTTGGTTTGATCCGTCCGAACCTTCCTTCCAGCCAGTTCGTACTATTCGGCGCGCCCGCGCGCCTCTGATGAAGCGTCAACTCTCTCCACTTGACCAGAAGATGGGTAACCACCCAGCGCATCTCGTCGGGCAGCCGTCCGCGCGTTGACCATTCGAGCAGTATTCTCGCTCCGTCCGAGGGCAGGTCTTTGACCATCTCAGACAGTTGGTCGAGCAGATCCTTGTGTCGGACGCGAGTCTTCTTTGGGAGTCGTCCTTTGGCGCGGCCAAGCGTTCTTTTCATGTGTGCCGCGCACTGCTGCCTGGACAGTCCGGCTTCACAGACGCCGACGCTGTAATCGGTCGAATCGTCCGTAACCACAACCTCAACTCCAAGTTCGTCAGCCATAGACCTGAACCAACTCTCATAGTCGAAGCCCGTTCCGGTCAACTCTATGTTCAGCGTTCTCCCCCCAACGTCCACCACCACGCCCACAGGTCTGGACCCGCCCTTCACCTTCAGCCAGGTCTCGTCTACCCCGACAACCTTCGCCCCGACACTCCGAAGCCGCCTTCTGACAGCCTTGCCCAATCTCTGTATGTCTCTCCAACCGCTCACATGGTCTATGTGGTGTCCGAACAGCCCCATCGCGGTCTCCACCCCCCGATGGCTCAGTCCCAGAGCGTACAGAACTCCCACCAACGCCGTGAACGCATGGCTCCGCGCCGCTCTTCCCACGCCGACGGGTTTGGCCGTCATAGTCCTGTGGCAGTTCTTGCAACGATACCTCTGAGTTCTTATCTCGCTGACCGGTATGTCCACTATCCTGCGGACTTTGGGTCTGCCCCACTTGTGCAATCCCCCACTTCCACACCTCGGACACTGGCCGGGCGGCTCTGGCTGGGACTCGACGCGCCGGTTGGCAAGCTTTATGATGAACATGGCGAGACTCCCTGTGAACTGGTTTCGTACAACCCCAATTCTAAGGCCGTCTCGCCTTTTTTCAATTCCCACACTCCATGAAACAGTCCCCTACGCTCCGTGTAGGTTGACACCTACATCCTCTGTTGATAGATTTATGACATAGTGTTCGGGGCATACAGGTACGCCCAACCATACGGTATGCTAGGCTATCATTCCTTAAGTCGTATGGTAGCGTTCGGGAAATACGCTCCCACCAATGCCCTCCCGAAGAGTCCAGGAAGGAAGTCGGAAAATGACCACCCAGACCAATCCCATAATCGAGTACTTCCCCTCAGAAATAGAAGAGTTCGAGGCCGGAGTCAAAAGATTCCAGGCCGGGGACTGGGACCCCACCGACTTCATGGCCTTCCGCCTGCGGCAGGGCGTTTACGGCCAGCGCCAGCCCGACGTCCATATGTTCCGCATCAAGATACCTTTCGGAGGCATGACCGCTGATCAACTCGACACGCTCGGCGAGATAGTCGCCCGGTACGCCCCCCTGAACAAGGGCCACGTGACCACCCGCGAGAACATCCAGCTTCATCACATCCCGCTTCCTGACGCCCCGACGATTATGCGTATGCTGGCCGCGGTCGGCCTCACCACCCGCGAGGCCTGCGGCAACACCGTCCGCAACGTCACCGGCTGCGAGATAGCGGGCGTCTGCGCCCTGGAGCCGTTCGACGTCACACCATACGCGGCGGCCTACTCGCGCTACTTCGTCCGCCATCCCTTCACCCAGTCAATGCCCCGCAAGATAAAGACCGCCTTCTCCGGCTGCTCCCGCGACTGCGCCATAACCGGCATCCACGACGTGGGCTTCCTCCCCGTCATCCAGGACGGTCAGAAGGGATTCAAGATGATGATGGGCGGCGGCACCTCCATCATGCCCCGCATCGCGCCTACCCTATACGAATTCGTCCCCGCCGACGAGTTCCTGAGAGTCACCGAGGCCGCGCTCAGAGTCTTCCACAATTCCGATCAGGAACGCCGCAACCGGATGAAGGCCCGCGTCAAGTTCATGATTGACCGGATAGGCATAGACGAGTTCCGCAACCTCGTGGAAGAACAACTGCAGGAAGACTGGGCGCAGCGCTCATTCGACCCCGAGGGCCTTCTGTTCATAGACGACGAAGAGGCCGACGCCCCCGCGCTGGACGGCAATTTCGCGCCCGCCGGCTCAGATTCCGAATTCGACCGTTGGCTCGCGACCAACGTCAAGGCCCAGAAGCAGGCCGGATACCACACCGTAACCGCCAAGCTGCCCCTCGGCGACATACAGGCCGAGCAGTTCCACCAACTCGCCGACCTCACCCGCAAGTACGGCGCCAGCCGCGCCAGGCTCACTCACCAGCAGAACCTCGCCGTCCGATGGGTGCCCGAAAACGCGCTCTACGAAGTCTGGCAGCGGCTGAACGAGATAGGCTTCGGCGACGCCGGCGCGCTTGAGATAACCGACGTCGTATCCTGCCCCGGCACCGATAGCTGCAAGCTCGGCATCACCTCATCCATGGGTCTTGGTCGCGCAATCACCGACGCCGTAAGTGTGATAGACAAAGAGGAAGACCCTCTCATCCGCAAGATGCACATCAAGATGAGCGGCTGCCCCAATGGATGCGGGCAGCACCACGTAGCCGACATCGGCTTCCACGGCGCGGCGGCTAAGGGGCCGGGCGGCCAGGTTCCCGCCTACGAAATGTTCCTCGGCGGAGGCTTCGAGGATGGAGACACCCGCATCGGACTCAGGGTCAAGACCAAAGTCCCCGCGAAGAGTATGCCCCAGGCGCTCAGAAAGGTTCTCGACTTCTACAAGGCCGAGCGCGGCGACGATGAGATCTTCCGCGACTTCGCCGCCAGGGTAGGCCCCGAGTCCTTCGAGCCTCTGCTGGCAGAGTTCAAGGACATCCCCGAACTCAACCGTGATTCGCTCGATATGTACATTGACTGGAGCAAGACAGCCAAGTATATCCTGGAGCGCGGCGAGGGAGAGTGCGCCGTCTGAGGTCATAGGCCGTGTTGACATTATCGTCATTCCCGCGAAATCGGGAATCTACACGTGTATTGTGTCCTGACTAGCTGCAATATAGCTTGCGCGGAACGTTCAATTTTCAGATGTCAACAGAACCTAGCCCGGCCTGTCATTACGCAAATTGAAAACGCCACGCCTTCCATACATCGTCACGGGCGTGGCGTTTCTCTTTTGCCTGTGCATAACGGCTTTGGCGGCCTGCTCCCAACCCCCGGACTCTCCCCCCGATACTTCCCCGCTTCAAACCGCGACCCCCGCGCCTTCGTCCATCCCCATATTCACGCCCACTGGGACACCTACCCCGGCCGCAATTGTCCCAACCCCAATCCCGACCGTCCCGCCCAGAGCCTCCACTATCATCCTGCGACTCACCATATCGCCCGCCGATACCCAGATCCCCTATGACCGCGACGAATGGAAACACTGGATAGACGCGGACGGCGACTGCCAGAACGCCCGCCACGAAGTCCTGCTATCCGAGTCCACCGCGCCGACCGAGTTCGAGGACAGCCGCCAATGCAATGTCGTCGCGGGCAGTTGGACAGACCCATTTACCGGAAGAATGTTCTCAGACCCCCGCGACCTGGACATTGATCACATGGTCCCTCTGGCCAACGCCCACAGGTCGGGAGGCTACGCCTGGGACAGAGACCGCAAGCGAGAATACGCCAACGACCTCACCTACCCCGAACACCTCATCGCGGTGAGCCGGTCCGCCAACCGCTCCAAGGGAAGCAAAGCCCCCGACGAATGGCGACCGCCGAATCAGCGCTACTGGTGCCAGTACGCTCTGGACTGGATAACCATCAAGCGCGAATGGGACTTAACCGCAACTCAAGCTGAGGCCGATGCCTTGGGCGAGATGCTCGACACCTGCCAAACGCGCGTCTTCATTCAGACCGTACACCAGCAAGACAGTCAAGCTAACGACACTCCCACGCCCATGCCCACATCACTACCTCAAACCGCGCCGCCGACTGGAACTCCCACTCCGATGCCTCCCACACAAACCGCGCCGCCAACCCAAACCGCCAGCCCTGTATCCTCTACCTCTGCGTCTCCGCCAACCGGAACGCCCACTCCGACCTCTGTTCTCACTCCCACACCTACCCCAATGTCCGTGGACTTTCCCAAGCCGTTGCCAGACCGCAACTGCTCCGACTTCGACACATGGTCTGAGGCGCAGGCGTTCTACGAGGAACAAGGCGGCCCCGAATCCGATCCTCACAAGCTGGATAGAGACGGCGACGGCGTTGCCTGCCAAACCCTCCCCGGCGCGCCAACTAGTTCCATCACCTCGGAACCGGGCGATGGCGAGACCGCTTCGCTTACCCCAACCTGTTCAGACTTCAGCGTATGGCGCGAGGCCCAAGCGTTCTTCGTATCGTATGGCGGCCCTAAGTCGGATCCGTATGGCCTCGATACGGACGGCAACGGCATCCCTTGCCAGTCCCTCATAGGAGCTCCCACTCCAACCCCAACCATCACACCCACCCCAACCCCCATACAAGACCGCAACTGCTCCGACTTCGCTACATGGTCCGAAGCGCAAGACTTCTACGAATCCGAGGGTGGTCCTAGCTCCGACCCGCATCGCCTCGACAGAGACGGCGACGGCGTAGCCTGCCAATCCCTACCCGGCGCGCCAAACAGAGCCTCGAGTTCCAACGCAACAGACTCCCGCAACTGCTCGGACTTCGATACCTGGTCGGAGGCTCAGTCCTTCTACGAGTCAGAGGGTGGTCCTAGCTCAGACCCCCATCGCCTCGACAGAGACGGCGACGGCATAGCCTGCCAATCCCTCCCCGGCGCGCCCGGTAGCAACTCCACATCCAATTCGTCCGCCAATCCTACGCCGACCCATACGACCGGTCCAACCCCCGCCGTCGTTCCAACTGCGCCGACTTTGGTGGAAACTCCTATCCCAGAGCCCGAGGATACTCATAACTGCTCAGATTTCGACACATGGTCACAGGCGCAATCATTCTTCGAATCCGAGGGCGGCCCTGGTTTCGATCCGCACAACCTCGACGGAAATGACGACGGCATCGCGTGCCAATCTTTGCCCGGCGCGCCCGGAAAGTCAGCGCCCGCTTCCGCGGCGCCTACTCCAGCGCCCACGCCCGCATCGGACACTTTTGAGGATAGAAACTGTTCCGACTTCAGTACCTGGTCTGAAGCGCAGGCATTCTACGAATCCGAGGGCGGCCCCGACTCCGACCCGCACCGTCTTGACGGTGACGGCGACGGTGTAGCCTGTCAGTCCTTGCCCGGCGCGCCTGGAAAGCCTGCGGCAGATCCAACATCCGAAACCGAAGATACTCACAACTGTTCGGACTTCGATACTTGGCAGGAAGCCCAAGACTTCTACGAATCCGAGGGCGGCCCCGACTCTGACCCGCACAAGTTGGACGGCAATGACGACGGCATAGCCTGCCAATCCCTGCCCGGCGCGCCCTGAGTGGACAGCCTGACTTGATGTCCACCATCTCAATCGAATCAGTTCCTGCATCTTCCCCATATCCAGGACATCCCGGAATCCTGCAAATCCTGATTCTGACATTATGCTATGATTGCCCCGCCTAATCAACTTGCGGAGGTAATGATATGCCGTTCGGTGGTAACGACTGGCTCGTGCTGACGACCGAGCCAACCCTTGAGCCTGAAATTCCAATATGCGATCCACATCACCACTTCTGGGATATGCGTACCGAGCGAATCCCGTACCAGCGCTATCTCCTGCACGAACTCGCCGATGACGTGAACAGCGGACACAACGTTCGCTCCACCGTGTTCGTCGAAGCCCGATCCATGTACCGCTCCAGTGGCCCTGAAGAGATGCGCCCGGTCGGCGAGGTCGAGTTCGTACAGGGTCTCGCCGCCGCCAGCGAGAGCGGACTGTACGGCCCTACGCGCGCCGCCGCCTCGATAGTAGGCCACGCTAACCTTCTGCTTGGCGCCGCCGTCGAACCCGTGCTCGAAGCGCTCCAGGCCGCCAGCCCCAACCGATTCCGCGGTATCCGCCACTCCGTGACCTGGGACCCTCACCCGGAGATAACATTAACGGCGGCCCACAGGATGCGGGGGCAGCTTTCCAACGACGATTTCAGGGCCGGCGCGAGAGTCCTCGCCCGAATGGGAATGTCGCTGGAAGCCTGGATGTATTCCCCCCAGCTTCCCGAACTGGCCGAATTCGCCAAGGCCGTTCCTGATCTCACAATCATCCTGAACCACATCGGCGGCCTTCTCAGGGTTGGGCCATACGCCAACAACAACGACGAAGTGTTGCAAACCTGGCGCGATGGAATCGCCGCCGTCGCCGATTGTCCCAACGTGAACGTCAAGCTGGGCGGCATCGGAATGCCCAGCAACGGATTCGACTGGCACGAAAGAGACACCCCCATCGGCTCGGAAGAACTAGCTGAGTCCATGGCCCCGTTCATGAACTACTGCATAGAGCGGTTCGGCCCAGACCGCAGTATGTTCGAGAGCAACTTCCCTGTGGACAAAGTCTCCTACTCCTACAACGTGATGTACAATGCCTTCAAGCGTCTGTCGAAGAGCTACTCCGACTCCGAGCGCGCCGCCATGTTCCACGACACCGCCGCCCGCGTGTACAGGGTAGAAGTCTAGCCTGTGCGCGGGAAGACACATCGTTGACAGAAGACACGAATCAGTCGGAAAATACATCTGCCATAGACACGGTTCGGGAGTCCGCGCTGAGTATCAGGCGTGGCTGGTGGCTCGCGTATGCGCTGATATTCTCCGCGCAGGTTATCGCTTGGACTGTATTGGTAGTCCTCGAGGAAGTCGGATATGGTGGTCATAGGCGACCTACCGAGATAGCGATTGCGATTGGTCTGAAAGTCGGTACGCTGATAGTAGTATCGGTCGGGTACACGATGATCCTGCTGGAAGGAGCATGGTCTATTATGGTTATATCGGGTTACTTGCAAGACAAGCTTGACGAGAAGCGCAGGAGAGACGCGGCAAGGCGCGCGGCAGAAGAGGAGCAGCGTATAGCCGAAGCCGTGTCCCAAGCCGTATCCGAAGCCATGGAAGTAGCTAGGGCTGAAGCTAGAGAATCCAGAGCCAGGGCCCTTGCCGAGGCGCACCAGGCTTGGGCAGACTGGAATCAGCGGCGAATAGAAGCCGATGAGCTAGGCGACCCTTTCGACGAACCGCCCCCGGAATTTCCACAAAACACAGGTGAACCAAAATGACACTACCCGAAAGAATGAAATTCGGAATCTTCCTCGGCCCGTTCCACCGCGTCGGCGAGAACCCAACTCTGGCCATAGACCGCGACCTCGAACTCATCCAGTGGCTCGACTATCTGGGATACGACGAGGCCTGGATAGGCGAGCATCACAGCGCCGGCTGGGAGACGATCTCATCCCCCGAGATTTTCATCGGAATCGCCGCCGACCGCACTCGCCACATCAAGCTCGGCACAGGCGTCATTAGTCTGCCCTACCATCACCCGCTTATGGTCGCGAATCGCATGGTCCAGCTAGACCACATGACCCACGGGCGGGTCATGTTCGGCGTCGGCCCGGGCGCGCTGCCCGGCGACGCCTACATGATGGGCATTGATCCCACCACGCAGCGCGAGAAGATGGACGAGGCTTTCGGTATCGTCCTGCGTCTCTTCACCGAAACCGAGCCGATAACCTACAAGAGCGACTGGTTCGAGCTAAACGAGGCGATGCTCCAGTTGCGCCCGTTCACCAAGCCCTATATGCCCATAGCCGTCGCGTCCGTCCAGTCGCCCGCGGGCGTCGCGCTGGCAGGAAAGTACGGCGCGTCAATCCTGACCATCACCGTCCCCAGGGATCCGTCCGCGACTGGCGGAACCAACCTCAGCTTCCTCTGGGACGTCGCCGAGGAATCCGCGGCTGAACACGGTCAGACCGTCAACCGATTCGATTGGCGTCTCACGGTTCCGGTTCACCTCGCCGAGAGCCGCGAAAAAGCGTTCGAGGAGGCCAGGTTGGGCGCCGGCCGCTTCCTGCGCGAATATACCGAGGGAACCAACGGGCGCAAGGCCGCTTTCGATGGGCCGCTCGAAGAGGTCATTGACCACATGGCCGACACCAACTCATGGATTATCGGTACGCCCGACGACTGCATCGAGGGCATACTCAAGCTGGAGGAGCAGAGCGGCGGCTTCGGCGGATTCCTGGTGCAGGCGATAGACTGGGCGCCGCGAGACCGTATCCTGAACAGCTTCGAGCTCCTCGCCCGCTACGTCATGCCCCGCTTCCAGGGTTCGCTCGTCGGCTTGGAGAACTCCAACCAGTGGGCCAAGTCCCGCCAGGAAACGCTGGTGCAGGGCCGCGCTCGCGCCATAGACCGCGCCCACCAGGTTTACGCCGGCAGCAGAGAGTAGCGTAGCGCAAAATTCCCTTCCCCCTTGACGGAATCACGAGGGTAGGCAAAAGTCCAATCAGCTACGAACTCCAGTCAATAGATCCCCTCTCCCTCAGGGTGAGGGTTAGGGTGAGGGTGAAATGCCTATCCCTCTCAGCCCCTTGACGGGGGAAGGTCAGGATGGGGGTGCCTTCCTACTGAAGAAGCGCCGCCAGTTCCTCCGGGTGGCTCAGCATCGGATAGTGTCCGGCGTCCATCTCGTGCCACTCCGCGTTCAGCGTCTCCGCCGTGCGACGCTGGTGCCACTCCGGCGGATTCACGCTCAGGCGGCAGCGTATCACTCGCGCGTCCCATTCCTGCGCCCAGAAAGCGTCCAGTTCGCCCGGCGCGTCCGAAGCCTCGACCGGGTGCATCGTGCATCGCTCCACCGCCCAGGCCCTCAGCTCCGGCTCCAGGTCGGCGAACAGGCGATTCTCCATCTCCTCCCGCGTCGGGCCGCGCGTCAACTCTGTCGTCGGCATGGGAGCGGTATTCGGGTCGCGCTGCACTATCTCCGACACCCGCTCGCCGGGCTGCGGCGCGAGCGCGTCAACGAACGCGACGCGGCTTATCCTCTCCCGCGCCAACTCCGCTATCTTGCATATCACCAGCCCGCCCGTGCTAGTCCCGACGAGGACTACATCACGCAGGTCTTCGTAGAACATCATCTCCGCCACCTCACGCCCCTGCGCCGCTATCGTAATGCCCGGTCGTATGAGGTGATGACGCTCGCCGCAGCCGTCCAGCGTGGGCGCGTAAACCTCATGCCCCGCCTGCCGCAGAACCGCCGCCGTCGGCTTCCATATCCACCCGCCCTGAAATGATCCGTGTATGAGCATGAAGGTCGCCATATATTCCTCCGAACTGTTTATTGAATATGAATCTCTGAACTACGATAGCCTCACTGATGATCTCGCGATTATACCTCGGCTGGCTATTCCGGCTAAATCCACTGCGGCGGCCTGTACTGCAACGCTTCCGCCAGGTGCTCCACCTCGATGGTCTCCGAGCCGGCCAGGTCCGCTATCGTGCGCGACAGCTTCAGCACTCGGTGATACACCCGCGCCGACAGGTTCATCTGCCGCATCGCCGAACCCATCATCCCGGACGCCTGCTCACCCAACTGGCAGTGCCTGTGAACCTCATTCGGCCCCATCTCCGAGTTCGTCAGCAGCGGCGTTCCCGCGAATCGCGCTCTCTGTATCTCACGGGCCCGTTCCGTCCTCGCCCTCACGTTCTTCGACCTGTCGGCTCCGGGCGGCGCGGTCAGCTTCTCGTAGTCCACGCTCGGAACGTCCACGAAGATGTCAATCCTGTCCAGCAGAGGCCCGCTCAGACGCTTTCCGTACCGGGACACCTGCGAATCTGTGCATGTACACTGTTTCAGTGAGTCGCCGTAGTAACCGCAGGGACAGGGATTCATGGCGCCCACCAGCATGAAGTTCGCGGGGTAGGCTACCGACCCTTGCGCCCGGCTTATCACCACGCGCTTGTCCTCCAGCGGCTGCCTCATAGCCTCCAGGATCCGGTGCCCGAACTCCGGCAGTTCATCCAGGAACAGCACTCCACGATGACTCATCGTGATTTCGCCCGGCCTCGGGACGCTCCCCCCTCCGACAAGTCCGGCGTAAGAGATCGTGTGGTGCGGCGCTCTGAAGGGTCTTTCGGTAATGAGTGGGCTATCTCGTGTGAGCGAGTCGGCGATAGAATATATCTTGGTAACATCTATCGCCTCTTCGTGGGTAAGCGACGGCAATATCGTCGGCAGCGTCCGCGCCAGCAGCGTCTTCCCCGAACCCGGCGGCCCGCTCATCAGTAGATTGTGGCTGCCGGCCGCCGCCACTTCCAGCGCGCGCTTGGACTGTTCCTGACCCCGTATCGTGGAAATGTCGAAAGCGCTGTCGGCCTGCGTTTCAACTTGCGCCGTCCCGTCCCAGGTGACCCGCTTCAGGCTATTCTCGCCGATCATGTGCCGAATCAGGTCGGACAGATTTCTGACCGGAAAGACCTCGACTCCCTCCACCAACGCCGCTTCCTGCCCGTCCGGCCACGGAACGAACACCTTGCTAACGCCCGATTCCCTGGCCAGCGCGGCCATTGGCAGGACGCCATCGGTATGAAGGAGGTCTCCGTTCAGAGACAACTGGCCTATGAACATCGAATCTCCAGCGACCGGCGGAACCTGGCCCGAACTCTGGAGCAGCGCGACCGCGAGCGGCAGGTCGTAAGTCGAGCCGGCCTTTCTCACGTCCGCAGGGGCAAGATTCGCCGTGATTCGGTGCAGCGGGAACTCGTAGCCCGAGTTGCGGATCGCGGCCCTCACCCTCGCCCTCGCTTCCTGCACCGCAGTGTCCGGCAGCCCCACGACGTCGAAGCGCGGCAGGCCGGGCGAAATGTCCACCTCCACGTCAACGACGAATCCGTCAAGACCGAAAACCGCGCACGACTTCACTTTGGCCAGCAACAGCTAACTCTCCCCTGGTTGACGAATAGAATAGTCTTATCGAGCGCCTGGCGTTGAGAATCCGGGCAGAACCTCAACTATGGACGCCTATTTTCCAGCCTCACAAGCTGATACTGCCTGGCCCCTCGCCTCAACACGATCACCCTGCCCTCAACGGAATCCTCAACAGTGACAACCTGTCTGGCGTCCGACGCGCGCCGGTTGTTCAGCGAGACGCCGCCGCCCCGGATGAGACGCCGGGCTTCGCCGCGCGAAGACGCCAGGCCCACGTCGGCAACCAGATCGCGCAGTTGCATCCCTTCCCCCTCGAACCGCTCGCGCGGCAGCGACGAGGACGGAACATCCTGGAACACGTCCAGAAGTTCGTCCGCGCTCAGACCTGAAATATCTCCACCGAAGAGCACGTCCGTCGCCGCCAGCGCTGTCTGAAGACCCGACTCGCCGTGCGTCATGCGAGTGACCTCGGCGGCGAGTTTCTGCTGCGCCTCGCGCCTCTCCGGACGCTCCGAGACTTCTTCTTCAAACCCGCTGATCTCTTCCAGAGGAAGAAGCGTGTAGTATTTCAGGAACTGAACGACGTCCGCGTCCGCCGTGTTCAGCCAGAACTGGTAGAACTGGAACGGCGAGGTCTTGTCCGCGTCCAGCCACACCGAGCCGCCCTCGGTCTTGCCGAACTTCGTTCCGTCCGACTTGGTGACCAGCGGCGTGACCAGCGCGTGCGCCGAAACTCCGCGCACCCGGCGAATCAGGTCAACCCCGGCCGTGATGTTGCCCCACTGGTCGCTTCCCCCCATCTGGAGAAGGCAGCCGTGTCTATCGTACAGCGTCAGGAAGTCGTAGGCTTGCAGCAGCATATAGCTGAACTCGGTGTACGATATTCCGTCCGTCATTCGGCTGCGAACCGACTCTTTCGCCAGCATATAGTTGACGCTGAAGTGCTTGCCCACGTCCCGCATGAAATCAATCGCGTTTATCTCTTCCAGCCAGTCCGCGTTGTTGATGAGCAGCGCGGCGTTGTCCTTCGCGTCGAAGTCCAGGAACCGCGCCAACTGCGCCCTGATTCCCTCCAGATTCTTCTGCAAGACCTCCCGCGTGAGCAGCGGGCGTTCTTCGGACTTGCCCCCCGGATCGCCGATGAGTCCGGTGCCGCCGCCCGCAATCGCGATTGGCCTGTGGCCGACCTTCTGCATCCGCACCAGCATCATGATCCCAAGCAGGTTTCCGATGTGCAGGCTGTCCGCGGACGGGTCGAAGCCGATATACCCCGTAACCTTCTCACGCGCCAGGATCTCATCCAGTCCGGGCGTGAACAACTCCTGGCCGTCGTCCGTGACGTGAATCAGGCCCCTGCCTCGGAGTTCGTCAACTATCGAATGAGTGGTTTGGGCGGCTGCCACCATAGCGCTAATCCTCCGTCGCGTGCCATGAGTCTCGCTACTCTTGTCTGCGAGTATCGCAGAGTTCGCTTTCCGTTGTCCATATTCTACCTTCGATGCGTAGGGTCTTTGGTTATTCGCGCGCGGCGCTTGTCAGAGTCGTAGGTTTGGGACGGAATCGGCATGGTCATAAATTACCCTTTATGTCGTACTGGTGGGGTTTCAAGTGAGTTTCCAAGTGGGACTGGATAGGGTCCACGCGGAAAGTGACCTGTAATCACCTGTTGTTAGCTATGGAAAAATTTTTTCCACTCCCAGAGTCCGGGTTGTATAATTTCGCATTTATGTATATTGGCGCTCAGAGTCATCGCGGTCATCGCTCCTTGTCTAGTTTGTATGTTCGCATTATAGCGCAAAGAGGGTGTGGAGGGGAAGGGAAGGCAGCGGATATTTCGATTATCAACCAATTACGTTCGTGGCGGCCCTTCGACAAGCTCCCTTCGACAAGCTCCCTTCGACAAGCTCCCTTCGACAAGCTCCCTTCGACAAGCTCCCTTCGACAAGCTCCCTTCGACAAGCTCCCTTCGACAAGCTCCCTTCGACAAGCTCCCTTCGACAAGCTCAGGGCGAACGATGAACGGGCGGCCCTTCGACAAGCTCCCTTCGACAAGCTCAGGGCGAACGACACGGGGAATAATCGAAAGACCCTCGAACCTGAGGCGATTGGGCGGACCGGCGCGGACTATAAGGGCCGCCCCGGCAATGGGGCGGCCCTTATAGTATCAGAGTTGGTTCAGCCGCTCGCGTCCGACGGCCGCGCGGCCTACTGGCCGGTGATGGAGGCTTGGTCTTCGGACGGCGACGCCGGGAGCGAGTTGGTCCAGGCGCTTTCGCCGGCGGCGTTGACCGCGCGCACTCCGATGATGTACGTCTTGGCGCTGTTCGCTCCGGTTAGCGTGTAGGTGGTTTCGCCATGATTGGTCGCGGCCCTGGCCCAGCTGGCTCCGCCGTCGGTGGAGTACACCACGTCGTAGCCGGTGGCCCCGCCCGCTGCCTTCCAGGACGCGACCACGCTGTCGCCCTTGTGGAGCGCCGATACTGAAGCGACGTTGCCGGGCGGACCTGACGACACCGCGGGAACGCTGTTGGAGTTCACCCATCCGCTCCAGCCCGCGTCGTTGCCCGCGCGGACGCCGACTATGTACGCTTTGCCGGAATCGGCGGCGAACGTCGCCGTCGTTGACGACTGGGCCTTGGACACCAGCGTCCAGCTAGCGCCGCCGTCGTCGGTCTTGGTGACGTGGTATTTGGTCGCGCCGTTCGCGGCGTCCCAGCTTGCGGTGACGTTCGCGCCGTCGCGCGTCGCCGTTACGGACGACACGGCGTCCGGCGGCTGTTGCGGCGGCTGCGGTTGTTGCGGCGGCGGCTGAGGCGATGACGGCGGCGTGAAGACCACCGTGTTGGATTTGGCGTACTGATTTTCGCCGTTCACCTTCAGGCCGACGAACACCTTGGCTTTGTACTCCACGCCGGCGGTTAGATCCGCGATGTCGCGCGTGGTTACGCCGATGTCGTAGAAGACCACGTTCTCCTTGCCCGACCAGTCGTTGGTCTCCCGACCGGCGGTTTCGACCCACCGCAACTCGGTGTAAACATACTCCGCGCCCTCGGGTACGGTATAGGTCCAGGACGCCGAACCGCTATCGCTGACGGTCAGCGACGGGCTGCCGATGTCCACGGGCAGAGATATGGCGCTGCCCGCCGGCACCTCATTCGAGTTCACCCAGCCGCTCGTTCTCCCGTCTTCATAGACCGCCCGCGCCCCGATGATGTAGGCCAGCGAACTATCGGCGTTGGTCAGCGTGTAGCTGGTTTCCGGCTGGTTGGTGGTGGCCCTGGTCCAGGTTGCCCCGCTGTCGGTACTGTACCTTACGTCGTAGCCGGTGGCCCCGGTCATCGGGTCCCAGGTGGCGACGATGCTGCCGCCGCTTGCCACCTGGCCGCCCACGTTCTGGCCGGAGCGGCTGGCGCTCACGTTCGACGGGCCGCTTAACGGCGAAACCGTCGAAGCCGTCGCTATCAACTTCGTACACTGATTGTCGCTGTAAGCCGCGAAGGTGTGCGCTACACCGCTGGTCAGGCCGGTGACCGTGGCGGTCAGCGCCGTCTGTGGGGTCGAGCACTGCCCGCCCGAAGGCGTGGTGTACTTAGTGTGCCAGTTGCCGTCCTTGTCAACGACCCAGGGCGGTTCGGATATGAAGTCGGTAATGACCCAGTTGGACAGCGTCAGGGTCGCCTCGCCCGCGTTGCTCCCCGCCGTCGCCGTCAGAGACGGGTTCAAGGTGGACAGCGAACTTGCCGACGTCAGCAGGTTCGAGCAATTACTGTCGCTGTACGCCGCGAAGGTGTGCGACTGGTTGATGGCAAGCCCGGTGGCCCTGGCGGACGCTCCGGCAACTTTGGTTGAGCATTGCCCGCCGGAGGGCGACGTGTACTTGTAGTACCAGTCCCCGGTGTGGTTGGCGATGGTCAGCCGCATGGTGGTCGCCGAAGGATCGTCGGCGGTCAGCGACGTCGTGGTGAACGACACGCTGGCTATCTCGTCGGCGCTCCCGCAGCCGCTCTTGTCGTACGCCTTGTAGGTGTAGGACGTGGCGGAGGTCAGGCCGGAGAGGGTGGCCGAGGTCGCGCCGGCCGAGACCTTGCCGCAGCCGGTGGTGGAGGGCGCGGTACGCTTGTACCACCAGTCGCCTGTGTGCCCTTTGATGTTCAGCGTGGCGCGGTTGTGGCCGACGCCGGTGGCCGTCAGCCCTTTGGTGGGCGGATGAGCGTGGTAGGCGTACAGCTTGGGGCCACTTTGTTCCCCCACCCACATGGTAACGCCGTCCGACCAGACGCCGATGGCGTTGACGCCGCTCTCCAGGCTGTACTCCTTGGACGTTTGGCGCGCGTCGGTAGCCAGGATGTGGGTGTGAACCTTTTGGCCATAATAGGACGCTACCCAGATGGTAACGCCGTCCGACCAGACGCCGGAGGGAAGGTTGGCGCTGTTGGTCAGGGTGATATCCTTACTCGTGTCGCGCGCGCCGCCGCTCAGGGTGTAGGCGTACAGCTTATTGTCTGTTTGGTCCGCTACCCACATGGTGGAGCCGTCCGACCAGATGCCGTACATATCGGAGTTGGCGGAGTTCAGGGTGATATCCTTACTCGTGTCGCGCGCGCCGCCGCTCAGGGTGTAGGCGTACAGCTTGTTGTCTGTCTCGTCTGACACCCACATGGTTGTGCCGTTCGACCAGATATCTTTGGGAGCGCCGTTGTCGGAGTGCAGGTTGAACTCCTTGGACGTGTCGCGCGCCTTGGAGCTCAGGGTATAGGCGTACACTTTCTCGCTGGTGTAGGTCCCGTCCGACACCCACATGGTTGTGCCGTTCGACCAGATGCCGCCGACATTGATGTTGTTGTCGTCCAGGCTGAACTCCTTGCTCGTGTCGCGGTCGCCGTAGGCGGTGGTGGTGAAGGACACCGAGTCAATGGCGTTGGCCTGCGCGCAGCCCGACGCGCTGAATGCGTAGTAGGTGTAGGACTTGCCCGCCGCAAGGTCGCTCAGGGTGGCAGTATTGGAACTGGCCCGCGCGCAACCGGTCGCTCCGTAGCCCGAGTTGTGCCACCAGGCG
The DNA here is from genome assembly GCA_963668275.2 of Dehalococcoidia bacterium. Lineage (GTDB taxonomy): Bacteria > Chloroflexota > Dehalococcoidia > Lucifugimonadales > UBA1123 > VXRN01. Next base: position 2,545,383 of record OY764155.1, on the reverse strand, counting down.
CCGCTGAAGTTGCTCAGCGTCAGCGTCGCGCCGGTGAGGGTGATGGAACCTGCCGCGAGGGCCGGCGTTCCGTCGCTGGGCTTGAAGGATGGCGCGGAGGCTATTTTCGAGGCGCTGCCGCAGGCGCTGTCGCTGTAAGCGGAGAACGTATGGGTCTCGTTGGCCGAGAAGCTGAAGTCATCCACAGTGTAAGGATTGGTCGAGGCCTGGACGCAATTTCCTCGAGAACCGGAAAGCTGGGTCTTGTAGTACCAGTTGCCGTCCTTACTGATGACCCAGTTGGCGAGGGTAAGCGTCACGTCGTAGGCGTTCGTCGTCGTGCTGAAGTTGGAAAGCGTCAGGCGCGAGCCTCTGGTTTCTAGCGCGCTTGCCGTCGCCAGCAACTTTGAGCTGGAGCAGGAACTGTCGCTGTACGCCGCGAAGGTGTAGGTCCGGTCAGGGGCAAGCCCGGTGACCCTGGTGGACGCCGTGGTAACCGGGTTGGCGGAGCATTGCCCGCCGGACGGGGACGTGTACTTGTACCACCAGTTCCCGGTGTGCCAGGCGATGGTCAGCCGCATCGAGCTCGCCGTCGCGTCGTCTGCGCTCAGGCTCCGGGTGAGCGGTGGCGAGTGGTAGGTGTACAGCTTGCCATCGCTGTAGTCCGCCACCCAGATAGTCGCGCTGTCCGACCAAATGCCGGTGGGATCGCCGTTGTCGGAGTGCAGGGCGAACTCCCTGGACGTGTTCCGCGCGCCGCTGCTCAGGGTGTAGGCGTACAGCTTGTCGTCGCTGTCATCCGACGTCCAGATGGTCACGCCGTCAGACCAAATGCCTTCGACATTGGTGTTGTCGCTGTGCAGGGCGAACTCCTTAGTGGTGTCGCGGGTGCCGCTGGACAGGTTGTAGGCGTACACCCGGTCGGCGCCCCAGGATGAGTCGTTCGCCACGTACATGGTCGCGCCATTGGACCAGATACCCACGGCGCTGTGGTTGCCGCTAAACAGGTTGAATTCCTTGGACGTGTTCCGCGCGCCGCCGCTCAGAGTGTAGGCGTACAGCTTCCTGTCAGTCCGGTCCGCAACCCAGATGGTTGTACCGTCCGACCAGATGCCCTTGGGATTGCTGTTGGCGGAGTGCAGGTCGAACTCCTTGGACGTGTCCCGCGCGCCGCCGCTCAGGGTGTAGGCGTACACCTTGTCGTCGCTGTCGTCCATCACGTACATGGTGGTTCCGTCCGACCAGATGTCGTATGGATAGGAATTGGACGAGTTCAGGGTCAAATCCCGGAGCGTGTCGCGGTCGCCCGGACTGTCGTCGTCCTCCTCGCTGGCCAGCAGGGAGACCGCCAGGTTGTTGTAGTTGGCGTCCGTGCTGGTAGCGGTGTGGGTGATGGTGCGCGAGCCGTCGGAGCGGTCTCTGTCATTCGCCGCGGTCAGCGTGACAGTCTGGGCAGTATTCCAGGTGGTACTGGTGAAGGCCAGGGACGACGGCGCTGCCGTGATGTCGGTGTCGGTGTATCTGCCCGTGGTGGCCCCCGCAACCGTTACGGTCACGTTGGCGGTGGGCTGGGTCGCCAGCATGGCGGTGTAGGTTGCCGTGCTGCCCTCGTCTATGGTTACGGCTGACTTGCTTAGTACGATGGTGTAGTCGTTCTCCACCTCGGTGGCGGTCACCGTTCCGGTAACGCCGTTGTACCTGCCGCCGCTGGCGGTGTGGTTGATGGTACGGGAGCCGTTTACGATGTCGTTGTCTTCCCGGGCGGCCAGGGTGACGGTGCGGTAGGTGTTCCAGTTGGTGGTGGTGAATCGTATCGAGCCGGTCTGGTCGCCGTTCTGGGAATCGTCGGTGTCCTTGACGGTGATGTCTGTATCTTGTCCGCTACCGGTGGCCACTCTCACGGAGACATAGACGTCGCCGACGGGCTTGTGGCTCAGCCTGATTCGGTAGGTTCCGACGCCGGCTTCGTTCACGCTGACAGTAGCCGGGTTAAGCACGAGGCCGACATCGTCGTCTTCTTCAATAGCGAAAAGCAGGGCGGACGCGCCTTGGTAGCCGGCGTCCGTACTGGCGGCGCTGAAATTGATGTTCCGGCTGCCGCCATCGAAGTCGTCGTCCTGCGCGGCGCTCAGGGTTACGGTCTGCGCTATGTTCCAGTTGGAACTGGTGAAGGTCAGCGTCTTGGACGACGGGCTGGTGACGGTTATGTCGGGATCAATACCCCATCCGGTCGTATTCTCCGTAATCGTAACGGTGACGTCGTGCGTCGGCTGAACGTGCAGACTGACATCAGCGGTTGCGCTGCCGCCTTCAGGCACGTCCACGAAGCCGGGTACCAGTATGCCCTTGTCGTTCTCCACCTCGGTGGCGGTCAGGAATACCACCAAGTTGTTGTAGTTGGCGTCCGAGCTGGCGGCGCGGTGCCTGATGCGCCGGGAGGCATTGATGCCGTCGGTGTCCTCCGCGGCGGCAAGGGTTACGGTCTGCGCCGCGCTCCAAACGGTGTTGGGGCTGGCGCAGTTGCTGGTGGTGGGGCAGAAGGTCAGTTGCCCGGACGACGGGCTCTGGATGGTGATGCTGGTGTCCCATCCCGTGGCGATAAGGTTCACGGTCACGTTCGCGGTGGGCGCGGTGCCTAGCTTGACGGTGTAGGTTGAGGTGCTGCCCTCGCCTATGGTTATGGCTGGCTTGCTCAGTACGATGGCGGCGTCGTCCTCCACCTCGTTGGCGGTCACCGAGCCTGTGACGTTGCTGTATCCGCCGCCGTTCGCCGTGTGGTTGATGGCGCGCGAACCGTTGTCGTTGTCGTCGTCGTCCGCGGCCGCCAGCGTAACGGAGCGGTAGGTGTCCCAGTTGTTCGCGGTGAATCGTATCGAGCCGGTCTGGTTGCCGTTCTGGGAATCGTTGGTGTCCCGCACGGTGATGTCCGTGTCGTTGTTGTCGCCCGTCGCGCCGCGTACAGAGACGTTCACGTTGCCGTTGGGCTTGTGGGTCAGCCTGACCTTGTAGGTCGCCGAGCCGTTTTCGGGTACGCTCAAGGCTGTGACGGCGCTGCCGCCGGAGTCCGCGAACTCCAGACCACCAGTGTCGTTGTCGTCCTCTCGCGCGGTTATGTCCTTAGCTATGGCGGAGCCGTTTACGGAGCCGTAGCCGCTGTGTGTACTGCCCGCGTCGCTCGCCGTGTGGGTTATGGTTCTGCGCCCGTCCGCCATGTCTTGGTCCGCGGCGGCGCTCAGCGTCACCGTCTGCGCGGTGGCGTAGTTCTGCGGCGTGAAGGTCAGCGTCTTGCTCGATGGGTTGGCGACCGTGATGTCGGCGTCGGTGTAGTTGCCGCTCGTGGCTTCGGCCAGGGTGACGGTTACGTTCGCCGCCGGCTGCGCGTTCAGAGACACCGCGTAGGTGGAGGTGGTCTCTTCTACCACAGTCAGGCTGCTGATATTGCTGTTGGCGCTGTTTCTGGTCAGGACGCGCGCCTGCGAGTCGCGCTCGGTCGCTATCAGCGAACCGGATACGCCGACGAACTCGGTCGCGCCGGACGCGGTGTGCGTGATGGCGCGGGTTCCGTTGAATTCGTGGTTGTTCGCGTTTCTGTCCGAGTCCGAATTGGCTCGCAGGGTGACGGTCTGCGGCGTGTCCCAGTTGTCGGGGGTGAAGGTGAGATTCTTGTTCGACGGGCTGCTCACCCGGATGCTGGTGTCGTCGTGGGGCGCGGTCGTTCCTTCCGCGATGGTCACGGTGACGTCGGCGGTCGGCTTGTTGGTAAGCCCGACCGTGTAACTCGCCGAGCCGCCTTCTGGGACGGTGAGCGTGGTCGTGGACAGGATGATGTTCGCGTCGTCATCCTCCACCGTCACCGCCACGTCGCCGATGGACTGTTCGACGTAGAAGGAATCTTGAGAGCTTACCGTGTGGCTGACGGTCGCCGTATCGTCTGCGTAGTCGGTGTCGTCGTGCGCCGCTGATATGGTTACGGTCTGCGCCGTGGAGTAGTTGCCGGAGTTGAAGATGAGCGAAGTGGGCAAGACGGAGACGTCGGGGTCGCCGGACGCGGACAGCGCGACGGTCACGTCCGCCGTGGGTTCGGTGCCCAGCTTGACGGTGTAGGAGTACGAACCGCCCTCGGCGATGACCGGGTCCCACGTCGTCGGGTTGATGGTGAGCGGCCAGCCGGGCCGCTTCACAGCCAGGCCGCGCCTGTCGTTGTCCGCTTCGGTGGCGGTGACGGCTACGGCGGGCGCGCCGCCGAAATCCGCGCCGCTGGCGGTGTGGCGGATGGCCTTGGTTCCGTTCAGGTCGTCGGTGTCTTCGGCGGCGGTCAGGGTGACCGTCTTCGCCACTCTCCAGTTGGAAGAGGTGAAGTCGAGCGAGGCCGCCGAGAGCGTGATGTTGGAGTCGCCGGTCGCCGAGAGGGTTACGGTAACGTCGCCTGAAGGCTCGTTGCTCAGACGGACGTTGTAGCCGGCGGTCGCGCCTTCGGGTACGGACACGGAGGTCGCCGACACCACGATGGACGCGCTGTCGTCTTCCTTCTCGGTCGCGGTGAGCGAGATGGAGAGGCCATCGTAGGACGTGTCGTTGCTGGAGGCGGTGTGGCTGAAAGTCCGGGAGCCGTTCGCAAGGTCGTCGTCGTGGGCGGCGGACACCCGTACCGACTGGGTATAGTCCCAGTTGGCTGTGGTGAAGGTCAGCGTCGTTGGGCTGACGGTGAGGTCGGAGTCGCCGGAGCCTCCGGCTATGGTTACGGTCACGTCCGCCGTGGGCTGGGTGTTCAGCCAGACGGAATACGAGTAGGATGAGCCTTCGTCCACGGTGACGGCGGTGGGCTGCAGCCGGATGGCGGGCGGTTCGATCTCGTAAACGCGGTGATAGACCCAGGGCAGCAGGTTGTAGTAGCCGCTTGTGTCGTCGGTATCGCCGGTTCGGATGAGCAGGTCGGCGGAGTTGCCGCTGCGTCCTTCGGGCGTGTTGGTGGAACTGACGGTGATAGTCTGGTCCGTGTCCCAGTCGTCGGGGGTGAAGGTTACGCTGCCGGGATCGTAGTGGATGGTGCCCAGCGAGTCGCCGTACTCATAGAGTTCGACCGGCACGTCGGCGGTGGGCTTAGACCCCAGCCTAATGCCGAAGGTGGCGGAGCCGCCCTTTGCGACGCGCATACCCTTGAAGATGTCGCCGTTGGAGTCTTTGCGATCCTCCACGTATTCGTCGGGCGTGGTGACGATTATGCTGACCTTGGGCGCGGGGGTGGCGGTCGCGACGGGCGTGGCGGTGGGGGTTGGGAGGGTCACGGCCGGTCCGGTCTGGTCCTGGATGTAGGCGTAGAGCCTGGCGACTGTTGAGGATTTTCCGTCGTCCCTGGCGACGTGGGTGATTACCTCTCTGTCGGTGACCTCGTTGTGGTCGCCCCATCCCCAGACCTGAACGGTCTGCGGCGTGTTCCAGTTGTCGGCGGTGAAGGTGGTCGTCTTAACGCTGGGGTTAGAAGAACTGCCCCACTGGGCGTGGACTTTCTGGTTGTAGTCTTCATGCGGGGATAGCGTTACGGTTACGTCGGTGAGGGGCTGGCTGGCGAGCCGGACGGTGTAGGAGCGCCAGGCGTTTTCCATCAAGATGATGTCTGAGCCGCTCACGATGTCGCCTTCGATTACGAGGCCGGGCGACTTGGCGCTGACCGTGGACGGGCCTGTGAACAGCGAAAGGGCGACCAGCCCCGCTATGACGGCGAGGGCTATGGACGCCAAGACGAATAGAATTCTACGTGCTAGAACACTGGGGGAGGTTCGTGACTGGGAATTCATTCCTATCTCCTTGAGGCCAGGGTTTGGACTCGCTTAAATGGTACTAAATATCAATACATCATAGAATTTGGCTACCCTGAAGCTATGAAAGTCCGGGTGTATTTCCATGTTTTCTATAATATAATGATACTTCATATCATTATATGTGTAGCGTACATTGAATAACATAGTCAGCGCCGCTGTGTCAATGCTCAATCCCGCCAGAGACGATTGCGTAAGCCCCTTTCCCCCTTGATGGGCTGATAGGGGTAGGCATTTCACCCTCACCCCAGCCCTCTCCCTGAGGGAGAGGGGGTTTGTTGATCGGTGTTCATAGCTGACCGCATATTTGCCTACCCTTGTGAGCCCTTGATGGGGGAAGGTTAGAGCCTGCCCCGTACTTGATACGGGGATGGGGGTGATCAGGAAACCTGAGCGGACATCGCGCGGCGTCTCTTCCGTCTGGCAATAGCGGACATCGCGCGGCGTCTCTTCCGTCTGGCAATAGCGGTTGGGCTGTATTACTATATGACCGCTCCGAGCGAGCGATTCCAGCGATACAATCCCTCCCAGCCAAAGAAGGTGATATGTCAACTGCCAGTATCGGCGAACTGACCGCGAGACAGAGAAAGATAATCCGCGCCTGGTGTATGTACGACTGGGCGAACTCGGGGTACGCTACCAGCGGCGCGACCACGATACTCCCGTTCTACTTCGTCTTTCTGTTTCAGGACGCCCTTGGACATGACGCCGTATTCTTCGGCGTAACGTTCACCGGAAGCTCCATGTGGAGCCTCGGGATCGCCGTCTCCACCGCGATAGTCGCGCTGTCCAGCCCCGTGCTGGGCGTAATCGCGGACCGGGTTCCTATCAAGAAGGCGCTCCTGTGGATATACACCGCGGTCGGTTCGCTGTTCACCGTTCTGTCCTTCTTCTCGGCGTACACTTCGCAACCCTGGCTGTGGGTATTCGGAGTATTCCTGATAGCGAACATCGGGTTCTCGGGCGGAATCGTGTTCTACAACTCGTTTCTGCCCCACATCGGGCCGCGCCATCTTCTGGACGACATAAGCAGCCGCGGCTTCGCGTACGGCTACGTGGGCGGCGGCCTGCTGCTCATTGTTCATCTGGCCGCGTTGTTTCTCACGCAGGACACCGAAATCGCCGACCTGGTGACGCGCGTCTCTCTGGCGTCGGTGGGCTTCTGGTGGTTCGGCTGGGCGATATGGACGCTGTTGGTGGTGCCGGAGCCTCCAATAGTCAACCGTACGCGGGGCGTAAGTGCGCTGGACTACCTCTCCATCGCGTTCTCGGACTTGGCCCGGACTTTCCGGGAACTGAGACGCTTCAAGGTCGTCCTGACTTACCTGATCGCGTATCTGGTATTCAACGACGGACTCCAGACCGTATTGAGCATAGCCGGCGCCTTCGCCGCCGACACGCTCGGCATCTCAATCGTCTTCAACATGGCGACCATTCTGATCATCCAATTCATCGCCGCGCCCGGAGCGATCCTATTCGGAAAGTTGGCCGCTCGATTCAGTACCAAGGCGGCGCTCGCGCTCGCGCTCGCGATATGGTGCCTGATAGTGCTGTTCGGGGTGGCGATAGCTCCGCTGCCGCCGGAGGATCACGCGGACTTCGATTATCAACTCAGCCAGCGCTCCGGTTCGGGAGAGTACATCTTGGACAGCGCCCCCGACCTGGACGACTCGCTCCTGGATACCCGCTGGAGGGAGGAAGTGGGCGAACTGGGCGAGGGCGACGCCCTCACCGGACGCCAGGCCCGCGAACTGAGCGAGAGCGTCCGGCTGTCCGAAAACTCCGCGTACTCGATCTCCATAACGAGCGGCGACCTGGACGGCGAGACACAGGTCGGCGCGCTGCATCCCTCCACGCTGGGCGAGGGAGCTATGGACTGGTGGACCATATTCGTGCGCGATACGGTGTGGGAGCCGCTGGGCATGAACGCGAATTACCAGTGGCTGCTCCTCGGAGTAGTGGCCGGAATAGCGCTGGGCGGCAGCCAGGCGCTCGCCAGAAGCCTGTTCGCTCGGATAACCCCGGAAACCCGGAGCGGCGAGTTCTTCTCGTTCTTCGGATTCATGAGCAGGGTATCGGTCATCGTCGGCCCGATGATATACGTCCTTCTGACCGCCGTATTCGACACCCGCGTGGCTATCACGTCCCTGCTGGTGATGATAGTCGCGGGCGTCATCATCCTCAAGTGGGTTGACGTGGAACGCGGCGAAGAAGTAGCCGCGATAGAAGACGACCGCCGCCGGTCGGCGGCGCCCGCCGAGTAGCGAGCGCTCCCTTTGCGACCTCATCGGGTTGTGAGGCCGGTCGGCGTCGTCAGCTACGCTTTCCGGGCTACCTCGACAATCCAAGCCCGCGCTGGGCGATGATGTTGCGCTGGATCTCAGACGTCCCCGCCGCTATCGTGGAGGACACGGAAGACAGGTACAACTGCTGGATATGCCCTTCCAGCGGCGCCCACTTCGACCCCTGCGAAACCTGGCCCGCCATGCCCAGAATCTCCATGCCCGTTCGCGCCACTCGCTGAGTGAGTTCGGTCCCGTACATCTTGGACATCGAAGCCTCCGCGTTCGGGATCATGTCCTGGCTCTGCATCCACGCCACCTTGTACGCCAGCCACCGCGCTATCTCCGTCTCAGTGAATCGCTGAGCCAGCTTTCGCCTCACGTTCGGATCCTCGCTGAGCGGCTTGCCGTATCTCCCGGTCTGCTTGGCGTACTTCACCAGCGCTTCCAGGGTCCGGCGCGCCCCCGCCGAGTAGCCCACGCCCGACCGCTCGAAATCCAGCGCCACCGCCAGCGTGTACCAACCCCTGTCTTCATGTCCGACGAGATTGCCGCTCGGAACTCGCACGTCGTCGAAATACACCTCGTTGAAGTCGCGCCCCCCGGCCATGTTCTCAATTGGCCGAACGCTCACACCCGGGATCTTCATGTCCAGCATAAAGATGCTGATTCCCCGATGCTTCGGCGCGTCCGGGTTGGTTCGCGCCGCCAGCCACCCCCAGTCCGCCACGTGCGCGCTCGACGTCCATATCTTCTGACCGTTGATAACATAGTCGTCGCCGTCCCGCGTCGCCGACGTCTGGAGAGACGCCAGATCCGACCCTGATCCCGGCTCGCTGTACAGCGTGCACCACAGCCTCTCGCCCCGCGCTATCGGCGGCAGATGCTCCGCCTTCTGCTCATCCGTCCCCGCTATCATCAGCACCGGCCCGACCCACGAGATAGCGCCCGTGCCAAGCTCCGTGCCGGGCACATTCTTATACGACATCTCCTCGTTGTAGATGACCTGCTCCATGATAGAGCGAGCCTGGCCCCCGTACTCCTCCGGCCAGGCCAGCGTCAGCCAGCCCTTGTCCGCGAGCGCCTGGGTCATCCGCCGGGTGAAATCCTGCCGCTCCTTGGCGGACTGCCCCGCCTGTCCAAGAGGGTCCCAGTCCTCTGGAAGCGTCTCCCGCAGGAAATCCCGAATCTCCCGCCGAAAGTCCTCTTCCCGATCCGTGAACTTGATATCCATCTGACGCCTCCAAGCGCTTGGTCTGGTCTGCCAACAGTCTATGAACGCCGCCCCAACTCGTCAAGCGCTCGCCGTCTATCAGCAAGGCCTTTGCAAAGTTCCAATTCTAGGCTACTAGACACGGATTCGTCATTCCCGCGAAAGCGGGAATCCACTCACAAGCCATAGCCAAACGATACCCTAAAATCATGCCATAGCCGGATAATGAAAAGGCCCTGGATTCGCGCTTGATTTCGATGCGGATATAGAAGTCGGCTGTTATAATCGCACCCTAACGCAAAGAAGGGACAGGCGCGGCGCGTATGGTTTTGACCAAAATTCGGGAAGTTCAGCAGCTGCCGCACCTGGCGGCGCTGAGGCATAGGGACTATCGCTACACCTGGACGGCGAATATGTTCTCGGGCGCGGCGATGTGGACGTTCATCGTGGCGGTGTCCTGGCTGATTCTCCAGAAGTCGGACAGGTCGGGGGACGTGGGCATCGTGACGTTCGCGTCCATGCTGCCGTTTCTCCTGGTTTCTCCTATCGCGGGACTCATCGCGGACAGGCTCGACCGTCAGAGAGTGGCCCGTTTCACCTTCATTGCGAACGGCACTCTGACTGCGATAGTCACGGCGCTGGTCTTCACTGATGTCCTGACGCTCTGGCATCTTGCCGCGCTGACTTTCATATCGGGCTGCATGAGGTCCACCCAGGAGCCAGCAATGGCCTCGCTCATACCGAACCAGGTGCCGCGGGAAGACCTGCTGAACGCGATCACGCTGAACGCGGCGACGCGGCACGGGGCGCGATTCTTCGGTCTGCTGGTGGCTTCACCACTCCTGGCGATCCCGTTCATCGGGGTATCGGGGGTGCTGGTGTTGAGCGTAGTCTGCCAGGTAATGGGGACGGTCTTCATTTCACTGACCCGTACGAGATCTACAGGCGACGCTATGGCGCAGACCGGCATACTCCAGAGCATGGTTGACGGCCTGGTATATATCTACACGAACCGGATGATAGCGATCTTCATTCTTTTGGTGGCGTTCCACTGCGCGTTGGTGATGTCCAATGACTCGATTCTTCCGGTGTTTTCGCGGAACGAACTGGGGGCTGTGGACGGCTCGATCCTGGGATACATGGTGATGGGATTCGGGGCGGGTTCGCTGATCGGCACCGTGATCATGGCGGGGGTGAGAGACGAGAGACGCAAAGGGCAGTGGCTGTTGTGGACCGGAATCATCAGTGGCGTGACGCCCATTCTGCTGGCATTCAGTCCGAACGCCGTGGCCGCTATACCTGTTTGCGCTGTCATGGGCGCGGCGCAGTCCACTTTCATGGCTCTGACGACGACCTACGTTCAGACTATCGCGCCGGACCGACTTAGAGGCAGAATATCCAGTCTGTATATACTGCACGCGGGCGGGATAATGGCATTCGCAAATCTTGGGTACGGCTTTACGGCGGACGTTTTCTCATCTCCGCCCATACTGTATGTCACGGCTATCCTCTTCCTCGCGTTCCTTTCGGCTTTCGGGATTTCGGTTCCTGATTTGCGCCGAGTTTACCGAACCGGGCGGGCGGTGGCGTGATCCCGCGTCAAGCGTAATTGTGAGGTAACCAACGTGACGATTCGCAAAGCGGTAATGCCGGTGGCGGGATTCGGGACGAGATTTCTGCCGGTGACGCGCGCGGTCCCGAAGAACCTGCTGCCGGTTTTCGACCGCCCGTCGGTTCACCTGTGCGTCGAGGAGGCGGTAGCGGCAGGGATAGAGGACATTGTGTTCATCGTGTCTGAGGGCCAGGGTGAGCTGATAGCGCGTTACTTCGGCCCGCAGCCCGCGCTGGAAGAGGCTCTCGCTTCCAGGAACGACATGGCGTTGCTGGGACAGATGCGGGAGATCGCGAGTATGGCGAACGTGGTCTGCGTAACGCAGACGGAGCAGAAGGGTCTGGGACACGCGGTGCTGATGGCGCGGGAAATGGTCGGCGACGAGGCTTTCGCGGTCTTTCTGCCGGATGACGTTATCTGGGCGGACAGTCCGACAATCGGGGATATGATAGAGGTTCACGGCGAGACGGGTGGAAACGTGGTTGCGCTGGAAGAGGCGCCGGACGCGGACATTCCGAGCAAAGGGATAGTGGCGGTAGAGCGGGTTTCGGAGCGAACATCGCGGATTGTGGACATGGTGGAGAAGCCAGCGCTGGAGGACGCGCCGTCGAACCTGGCAATCGTGGGAAGGTACGTCCTCACGGCGGAGATATTCGATACGCTGGAGGATACCCCGTCGGGCGCGCTCGGAGAGATTCAGATTACGGACGCGATAGCGGCGCATATAGAGTCGCCCGGGGTGTATGGCTACCACTTCGGCGGGGAGCATCAGGACGTCGGGACGCCGCTGGGCGCGCTGAAGGCGTCGGTGTCGGAGGCGCTGAGGGGAGGGGAATTGGCGGATGAGTTGCGGGCGTGGCTGTCGGGAGCTGTCTGAATCAGGATTTTGAGGATTATAGGATTTTCAGGATGTGGACGCTCTCGGTTTGCGAGCGATCATCGAAGGGGGAACGTGATGAATAAGGCTCTGAATGGCGTGCGGATAATTGATCTTACACAGTTCGAGGCGGGGACTTCCTGCACGCAGATGCTGGCGTGGCTGGGCGCGGATGTAATCAAGGTGGAGGAGCCGACGCGGGGCGATCCGGGCCGGACGGCTATGGTCAGCGCTTCCGGCAATGGGGCGGACTCGTCGTACTTCCTGAACCTGAACTCGAATAAGAGGAGCGTGACTCTGAACCTGAAGAGCGAGGAAGGGCGCGGCATCTTCTTCGACCTGGTGAAGCAGGCGGACATCGTGGCAGAGAACATGGCACCGGGCGCCATCGAGAGGCTTGGAGTGGGCTGGGACGCGCTGAAGGAAGCGAATCCGAGGGTGATACTGGCGCGTATCAAGGGGTTCGGCACGTACGGGCCTTACAGCGAGTATAAGAGTTTCGACCCGGTGGCTCAAGCGGCGGGCGGAGCGGTGTGCGCGACGGGCTTCGCGGACTCGCCCCCGGTGCGCCCGGGCATTACGATAGGCGATACGGGAACGGGGATGCACACGGTCATCGGGATTCTGGCGGCGCTATGGCAGAGGCAGGCGACGGGCAAGGGGCAGGTGGTGGAGGTGTCTATGCAGGACGCGGTTGTGAACGTGGCGCGGATATGGATGAATTCATACGCGGACACGGGGCAGTCGCCTCCAAGACGCGGGGCGGAACGCTGGCCTGGTCGGCCTGGCTCGGGGCTGTTCAAGTGCGCTCCGGGAGGGCCGGACGACTATATCTACATGACGGCGCTGGCTCGCCGAAGCCGGATGTGGAACGCGCTGCTGACCACTATCGGCAGGGAAGACTTGATTGAGGACCCGGTGTATTCGGACCCGAACAATCACCCGGAGGTTTCGGAAGAGATCAACGACATGATAGAAGCGTGGACGATGAAGCATACCAAGCACGAGGCGATGCGGATTCTGGGAGAGGCGGGCGTTCCGTGCAGCGCTTGCCTGAATGCGGACGACATCTACAACGACCCGCATCTGAAAGAGCGGGGGATGATAGTGAGCTATGACCACCCGGTTCGCGGGGAGTTCACGATGCCCGGATGCCCGGTGCAGTTGGAGGATTCGCCGGTGGAGGTGACGTCTCCGCCGCTGCTGGGTCAGCATACGGACGAAGTGTTGGGTGAGATGCTGGGTTATACGGGGGAAGAGACTTCGAGGCTGCGGGCGGCGAAGGTGTTGTAGGGCTTGTTTCCGCGAGTGGCTTAGAAGATGTCGTCGAGGTTCAGGCTGAAGCCGGGGAGGGTTGGGGAGGTGAGGGTCTGGCCTTCGCCGTAGATGGCGACGAGTTCGTAGCCGTTCTCGCCGAGGATGAGGACGGTGATGTTCCGGGCGTCGGTGTCCACCATCCAGTATTCGTTGACGCCGTGTCGTTCGTAGAGGGTGCGCTTGAAGGTTCTGTCCCTGCCCGCTGTTGAAGGCGAAAGGATTTCTATAATTAGGTCCGGCGCGCCGCGAATGTTGTCTTCAGTGATGATGTGTAAGCGTTCGTTGGAAACGAAGATGATGTCAGGCTGTACGACTTCGGTATCGGAGAAAATCACGTCGAAGGGAGCGGAATATGTCCTTCCCAACCTGCCAGCTTTGACAAATATGTCAAGCGGAGTACCGATGTCCTTATCAATTCTTTGATGAATCTCTTTGGGTGATGGGGACATGACCAGTTCTCCGTCCAGAAGTTCGTAGCGCACATCGTCGGGCGTGTTGCGGTAGTCTTCGTAGGTGAATTTTCTGCGGGTTCTTGTGGTGACCATGGCAGCCTCCTGTCTTAGAAGATGTCGTCGAGGTTCAGGCTGAAGCCGGGGAGGGTTGGGGAGGTGAGGGTCTGGCCTTCGCCGTAGATGGCGACGAGTTCGTAGCCGTTCTCGCCCAGAAGCAGGACGGTGACGTTCCGGGCGTATGGGTCGAATATCCAGTATTCCTTCACGCCGTGGCGTTCGTAAAACTCGCGCTTGACTTCCGTATCGTTTCTCGCATTGGAGGGTGAGAGGATTTCTACAACAAGGTCGGGCGCGCCGCGGATATTGTCCTCGGTGATGATGTGGGAGCGTTCGTTGGAGACGAAGATCACGTCGGGCTGTACTACTATGGTGTCGGACAGTACGACGTCGAAGGGGGCTATGTACGCATCGCCCAGTTTCCTGGCGGTAACAAAAGAGAGGAACAGACTTCCCAGCAGCAGGACCAGTCTCTGGTGAATCTCTTTAGGCGACGGCATCTCGATCAACTCTCCGTCCAGTAGCTCGTAGCGTATGCCGTCGGGCGTGTTGCGGTAGTCTTCGTAGGTGAATTTTCTTCGGGTTCTTGTGGTGACCATGTGTACGCCTCCATGCTCTTGGGGGGCTGGAGCTACTCCAATTTTATGACTTGGACAGGCTTTCGTCGAGGACTTCCAGCAGGTCTTTGGCCTGCTTCCGGCCGTCCTGGCCGAGGGAGCCGATGCCTTCCTCGAACATCTGGAGGCAGAAGGGGCATGATACGCCGACGGTGGTGGCGTCGGTGTCGAAGAACTGCTCTGTTCGGGCGTGGTTGATTCGCTGGCCCCTGGATTCTTCTATCCACATATGGCCGCCGCCCGCGCCGCAGCAGAATCCGCGCTCTCGATTGCGGTCCATCTCGACGAGCTGGACGCCGGGGATGGCGTTGGCTATCCGGCGGGGGGCGTCGTAGATGCCGTTGTGCCTGCCGAGGTAGCAGGAGTCGTGGTAGGCGACGGTCGCGCTTATCTCGGCGACGGGCCTGATCTTGCCATCGTCAATGAGGTCGTTGACGTACTCGGTGTAGTGGAGGACTTCGTAGTCGCCGCCGAGGTGGGGGTACTCGTTCCTGATGGTGTTGAAGCAGTGCGGGCAGATGGTGACGACCTTCTTGACGTCGTAGGCGTTCATGGTCTCGATGTTCTGCTGGGCCATTACCTGGTAGAGGTACTCGTTGCCCATGCGACGCGCGGGGTCGCCGGTGCAGGACTCTTCGTCGCCGAGGATGGCGAATTCCACGCCGGCGCGCCTGAGGACCGAGGCCATGGCGCGGGCGACGCTCTGGCTGCGCTGTTCGAGGGCGGCGGTGCAGCCGACCCAGAAGAGTATCTCGGCGTCCGGCTTTTCGGCGAGGGTGGGTATGTCGAGGCCGTCGGCCCAGTCGGTGCGGGAGTAGGTGGTGCCGCGCCAGGGGTGTCCGCGCTGCTCCATGCTGAGCAGGGCGTTCATGGCGGTGTCGGGCATGGAGGCCTGTTCCATGACCAGGAAGCGGCGCATATCCACGATGGAGTCAATATGCTCGACGCCTACGGGACATTCCTGGATGCACGCGCCGCAGGTTACGCAGTCCCAAAGCGCTTCTTCGGCAATCCAGTTGCCGATCATGGGCTTGGATTCCTGCTCGTCGTTGCCGGAGGATACGCCGTCGCCGAACTCCAGGACGTGTTCTTTCATGTTCTCGACGATGTGCATGGGGGAGAGTATCTTGCCGGTGATGTTGGCGGGGCAGTTGTCGGAGCAGCGTCCGCAGACGGCGCAGGAGTAGCCGTCGAGGAGTTCCTTCCAGGTGAAGTCCTGTATCTTGCTCGCGCCGAGGGCTTCCTCGTTGTCGAGGGCGGCTTCGAGGTCTGGGGTGGTGAGCGTACCGCGCTCGTCGAGCTTTCGGGTGAAGAAGCTGATCGGGGCGGCGACAATGTGCATATGCTTGGAGAGCGGAATGTAGAGGGAGAAGCCTAGGATGATGGCGAGGTGGAGCCACCAGAAGACGCCGTGGAGTGTGTTGGCGAGGGCGGGGCCTATGCCGTTGTTGGCGAACGCCTCACCGAGCGGACGGCCTATGAGAGCGTCGGCGTGGGGACCTTCTCCCCAAGAGGCTACGTAGAACGCCTCGGTGAGCAGGGTAAAGAGCATCAGGCAGGCTATGAGTAGCAGGATTATGGCGGACTCGCCCTTCTGAGTGAGGTCGAAGCTGAGACGGCGGGGCTTGATTCCCCAGCGGCGAATCGCGGCCCAGACCAGGACGACGAAGAAGACGACGGCGAGAATGTCGAGGTAGGCGGTGAAGATTCGGACGCCGGTGTCGGTGAGGATGGTTTCGGAGAATGGGGGCCAGATGGAGTCGGCGAAGATGTAGAGGACGTAGCTGGCGGTGAATGAGAGGAATCCCCAGAAGATGAAGAAGTGGGCGAGGCCGGCGCGGTCTCTGAAGGATACGCTCTGGAGGACTTTTCGCTGTCCGAATATGTAGGGGAGCGCGCCGAAGAATCGGCGGATGGGCTGGTCGAACCGGTCGGGGTCCTTGCCGAGCAGGACGAATCGGAATACGCGCAGGTAGAGTATGTAGGCGGCTGTGGCGAATGTCCCGATGGATAGTACGTACACCGCGAGCCAGATTGGGATGATGCCGAACACGTCGCTTGGGGGTACCATTGTGGGACTCCTGATTGTTCTGAGTGGATTGGGTGTAGCGGAGTTTAGCACAGCGGGATGAGGGCCGCTATGCGTCTATTTGTATCACCCTCACCCCGGCCCTCTCCCTGAGGGAGAGGGGGTTTGTTGATGGGTATTCATAGCTGATCGCATATTCGCCTACCCCTCTCAGCTCATCAAGGGAGAGGGGATTTTCGCGCCATTGCGGAGGCGAATGAACTGGCGACCGTTATCGGTAGAGGAGGAGGATGGCGGCGCCGGTGGCGAGCCAGAGGATGATGGCGAGTATCATGGGGCGGTCGCCGATGAGGATTTCTTCGGGGCTTTCGGCGATGTGGCGGGTGTGGACGAGGTATATGTATCTGAAGACGCCGTAAACGACGAAGGGGAGGGTTAGCATCATGGAGTGGTTGTCGGGGAGGTTGTCGGCGGTGAAGGTGTAGAGGGCGTAGCTGACGACGGCGGAGGTGGCTACGACGCCTATCATCTGGTCGAGCATTCCGAGCGTGTAGGCGCCGAGGATGCCGCGCTGGTCTTCGGCGGAGTCTCCGGCGCGGGCGAGTTCGCTTCGTCGCTTGGCGAGGGCTATGAAGAGGGAGCCGAGTCCGGCGCAGATGTAGAGCCAGGGGGAGATCGGCACGCCGATGACGACGGCGCCGCCCAGCACGCGCAGGACGAAGCCGGAGGCGACGGAGAATACGTCGAGAAGGGCGACGTTCTTGAGGCGGGCGGAGTAGGCGGCCTGCACGAGGATGTATATGGCTATGACGATGCCGAATCGAGGGTCGAGGGCGAAGGCGGAGGCGAGTCCGGCGAGTGTCAGGATGACGGCCGCGGCGGCCGCCAGCCGGGGGGAGAGGGCGCCGGATGCGATGGGCCTGTTTCGCTTGGCGGGATGGGCGCGGTCGCGCTCCCTGTCGGCGAGGTCGTTGATGAGATAGACGGCTCCGCTGACGAGGGAGAAGACGGCCGCGGCCGCGATGGCCTTCATGCCGAAGATGAGGGCGGTCTGAGGTTCGTCGAGGGTCCAGGCTTCGTTGACGCTGAAGAAGAGGGGCAGGAAGACGGTGAGGTTCTTAGTCCACTGGCGGGGACGCGCCGATCTTATCAGGGCGCGGATGGTTGGGAGTATGCCGGTGTTGGTGGGCTGGTTCACGCGGAGATGATATTGGGGCGGGGTTGCGTGAGTCAACGACCGGGTTAAGGTTGAGGCTCTTCCAGTACGACGACCGCGACTCCCATTTCCTCGGCGCGGCGTTGGTCTTCGGGGCGGATGCGATAGCCTGTCGCGACCGCCTCGGCTTCGACCTCGAACACGGCCCGCAGCGCGTCCGCGGTATCCTTCGCGCGAACGATGTCGGACTGCCTGACAGTGGCGGAGGCTTCGACTGCGATGTAGGTGTGACTTTGGTCCTGGCGACGCCGGGCCTGGACTATCATGTCGGTCTCTTGAATCCGGCGGAGTTGTTCGTCGGAGATGATTGAGGCGATGTGGGCGTCGTCAACTTTGTCGTAGACAGGCTCCGTGTACGGAGTCCAGACGCCAAAGTACTGTATGATTCGCGCACGGTAGAGGTTGTACATACTGTTTAGACGAGTAGGGAGAGTTTTCACGACTCTCCGCTCTAGGTCATCGCCTGTTAGATATCTCAGTAGTTCTCTCATGGTCTTTTGAGTCTGCCAGAATTTTGTTCTAAGTTTCTATGGCTTGATCTAGGTTCGCCGGCATGGCTAGGACTTCTTCTGTGATGAGGCGGCGCTCGGTTGTGGGTCAGCAGTTCTTGGTCGGAGTTTCTGCGCCTGGTGGGGGTTGGTCATATATGGTGATTTATATTTGGGCTGATTGAACAGGGCGTTTAACAGGGAGGTCACAGGGTTTAACAGGGACGGTTTTCACCCTGTGTTGCCCTGCGTCGCCCAGCGTTAGCTATGAGAGGCCCTCTTTCTTAGTGCCTCCGAGTCATTGGCATAACCTTTTGTTTATGTATGTCGGCCTAGTTTGGGTCTGTTTGGATGAGAGGATTGTAGCAAAGAACGGATGTGTTTTGGAATGGGGATTTTTGTCAGAATCAGGATTTACGGGATTAGGAAGATGTTCAGGATGGTATGCGCACGGTTCTGGTGGGGGCGGGATTGCACTATGGGGCGACGGGATCGGAACCTGGGTATGGGTAGGATAGATTGACAGGTCATATTCCGCAGGATACAGTTTTCTCGTGATAGAGGTTCGCAGGGAGGTGAAATGAGGAAGACTGAAACGTTCCCGTGGGATCCGGTGGATTATCTGGAGACGCGGGAGGACATGGTGGCCTATCTGGACGCGGCGCTTGAAGATGGGGACGCCAAGCTAATCGCGATGGTATTGGGAGACATCGCGCGGGCCAAGGGCATGGCCCAGATTACGGATGATGAGGCATTGATGGGGGAGGGCGGGCTTGAGTTCGCCACCTTCCTGAAGGTTACGCAGGCGTTGGGGTTCAGGCTGCGGGCTGCGGATTCTGTCGCGGGGGTGAGCGCTGGCGATGGCTGGGGAGCATGAGCATACTTTGAATGTGTGGATGGCGGGGCTTTTGCGTGAGTTGCATGGGTTGGAGGCTCGGCAGGAGCAGAGGCAGGCGGGGGGAAGACGGATTGATATTGAGGTTCGGGTTGGGCCTGTGAAGATCGCGCTTGAGGCGGAGCAGGGGCAGGGCGCGGCTAAGAGGCGGGAGGCGATTGGGGACGCGGATAGGCGGCTGGATCAGAGGAACGCGGATTGCGCCGTGGCGGTGTGCTACCCGGAGGGGATAGGTAGCGAGGGGGAGATAGCGGAGTGTCGCCTTGTGTGGACGATTCGCGCTCCGAATAGCCGGGTCGCGGCGGATGAGGCGCGGTGGACTGAGGGGAGCCTGGGGGAGTTGGCGTCGGTTGTGAAGCTGGCTCCTATGCAGCTTGGGGATCCTGACCTGGCGGCGGCGGGTCTTTCGGCGAGCCTGGATATGGCGGTCGGGCGGCTGAGCGAGGGGCAGAAGCGGGAGATTGCGCGGGCGCTGGATTTGCCTCAGAGCAAGAGGGGGACGCGGCTGGCGGGTCAGCCGGCGAGCCGGTGGAATCACGCGGCGAAGCGGGCGATGCTGGTGATAGCGACGGCGATGATGTTCCATTCGCGGCTGGACGGGTATCGGGAGGAGTTGAGGCCGGAGTTTGATAACAGGCTGGCGGAGAGGGTGGTTTTTACGGGGGAGTGGCCTCCGGCGATGGCTCAGCAGTGTGTCAGGGACGCGGACCCGATAGGGGCGTTCCTGGGGGCGTGGGATTTGTGGCTGGCGGTGGATTATAAGCCGATTTTCGCTACGGCTCAGAGCGCGTTGAATGGATGTCCGCAGGATTCGGCTTTCACGGCGGCGGTGCGGGAGACGGGGGAAGCGGCTCTGGCGCTGACGCGGGATATAAGCGGGTTGCGGCATGATTTGCTGGGGCGGATATTTCACACGGTGCTGGATTCGGCGCGGTATGACGGGTCGTTCTATACGACTACGGCGGCGGCGACTTTGCTGGCGTCGCTGGCGATATCCGAGGATACGCTCGACTGGAGCGACGCGGATGCGATTGGGGAGTTGCGAATCACGGACCCGGCGTGCGGGACGGGGACGCTGTTGATGGCGGCGGCTGAGCGGATACATGACCTGGCGCCCGGTTCGCGGGATGACGGGCGGATGGCGCGGACACTAATCGAGCGGGTGCTGACGGGGTATGACGTGAATCTGACGGCGACGCATATGGCGGCTACTACGCTGGGTCTGCTGTCGCCGACTACGCGGTTTCAGAATATGAAGATAGGGCGGGCGTTCCTGGGAGTGGACGGGGAAGGGGACGCATTTCTGGGTTCGCTGGAGATTCTGGACAGGCAGCCGAGGATGATGTCGTGGCCGGGGTCGGCGCGGGCGGTTACTCAGATTGACGATGATAGCGATATGGTTCGTCCTGATCCGTCAGACATAGTGATAATGAATCCGCCGTTTACGCGGGACAGCCTGCGGCATGACCAGTTCAGCAGGGAGGATGAGCGGAAGCTGAAGGCGCGGGAAAAACAGCTATTCGCTAACAGGCCGGTTCACCTTTCGAGTAATGGCAACGCTTTCATAGTTCTGGCGGACTATTTACGCAAGCATGACAGCGGCACGATAGCCGCCATTCTTCCGCTTGTGACCTCGACCAACGCATCGGCGCTTGAGATACGCCGATTTCTGGGCAGGAATTATCATGTGGAAACGGTGGTCACTTCTCACGATCCCGAGCGTATGTATTTCTCGGAGAATACCAGCATAGGCGAGATTCTGTTGGTATGTCGCTTGTGGCCGGACTTTAACAAAAAGAAGCCGCCGACTCGCTTCGTAAACCTGGCTATAAATCCCGCGACTCCGGCGGACGCTATCAGCGTCGCGCAGGCTATCGTGAATGACTCGCTGGGGGACATGGGGACGGTTCAGGAATGGCCGGCCAGCCGGGTGGCGCTTGGAGATTGGGGCGCGGTTCAGTTCTTGTCTCCGTATTTGTGCCGCCAGTTCGTGGAATTGAAAGAGGGTAGGCTTTTCGACGCGGCGTTGTTGAAGAATATCGCCGATGTTGGGCCGGAAGGTCGTAGGATAAGGGACGCTTTCCGAAAGAGCGCGATGCCTGATTCTCTAGGACGAATGGCGCTATGGCAGCACGATACAACGGTCACCAAGTCTATGTCCGCACAACCAGATACACACATTGTCGTTAAGAATTCGCGTCTGGCAGAAAGATACTGGAATCAGAGAAGCAATCTGTTATTGACGGGGCGGGCAAGACTCAACACTGTCAGAATGGTCAGTGTATTGACGGACTCGCCAACTGTTGGTTCGGCATGGTCTCCGTGCAGGCCAATCATTGACTTTCCCGGTGACAAGACATTGGAGAAGGCCATTTGTGTTTATCTGAATTCGTCTTTGGGTGTATTCGCTTTAATCGGAAATCGTTCAAGCAGGGATACATCGTACACGCGGTTCTCACTGGACGATCTGAGAAGTTTGGTTGTTCCTGATTTCAAGGCGATTGGCGAGGATGCTGTGAGTAGGCTTGCGTTCGCATACGACAGGTACGCGGAGGATACGTTGTTGCCGTTGCCGCGGATGGGTTCTTGCGAGGTTCGACGGGGGCTGGATGATGCGGTGTGCGAGGCGCTGGGGCTGGATGGGGAGTTTGTGGGGACTGTGAGGGGGCAGGTTGCGGGTGAGCCTTCGGTGAGGGGGGAGAGGTATGGGGGGTAATACCATTTCATCTTGATGATGCCGCGTAGTCTTCAGACAGTCCTTGAACGTTTTGTCTGATCCACTCCCAACTCACCAGCGACTTCACCCGCTCAGGGTCGGACTCCAGCCTGCTCAGACACTCGTCCACCGCGGCCATCTTCTCCTCAACACTCCCGTACACCCTGCCTTCCACCCACCTGCGCGCCTCCTCGAATACCCGCTCGGCTGGATTCAACTCAGGACTATACGGCGGTTGAACTATCGTCTTCACTCCCGCTACGCTCCCCACCAACTCGCTGCGATGACTCCGCGCTCCGTCCCACACCAGCGCTCTTACCTGTGTGTATCGTCTCATTCCCAGGACCGCTCGCGCCACCGTCTCAGACTTCATAGAGTCCATCCACGTCCACTCCAGCTTCCCGCGCACAAAGTCCACCACCAGGAACAGATACTTCCACTCATACACCAACTGAAGGCTCTGAACCACCTTCAGCCCACGCGCTCCCCACACCCTGCGAACCATCCCGCGAAGCCCCACTCTCATCTCATCGGCGAAACCGATCAGCGCTCCCGGCTTTACTCCCGCTCTCCTCAGCGAACGACCGAGTCCCCCTTTTTCCACGACTCCTGTTCTCTCACATCAGCCTTCTCGTGTCGACTCCTCGGAACCTTCGGAGAACATCCCAACCGCTCCAGCACGCTATATACGCTGTTTCCCTTATACCTCACTCCGTACTCTGACTCGATCCAGTCCGCTATCTCGCCGGCAGTCCTGAATCGCCCGCTACCAACCTCATCGACCAGTCCCCTCTCCTGCGCCTCGCTCAGAAACCTGGGCTGGCCCACTCCTCCCATCCTGCGGGACACCACCTCGTCCAAACCTCCGTCCCTGTACCACTCAATCCATCTCTGGGCGCTGCGGTAGTGAGCGCCAACGGCCTCTGACGCCGCTTTGATCTGCCAACCGCTACGTACAAGCCACAGCAGGTGAACCCGTGTCCGAATGTTAATGTCTGTCTGCGACTGGTATGCCTCTTTCAGCGCCTCTGGGGTATCGTTCTTGTTCCAATCTATCTCGAGCGGTCTTCCGATCATCTGATGCCCTCCTACGCCTGGGTTGGAGTGAGCATAGATCAAATTTCGTGCCTCGACCAGCCCCTTCATGCTGATATCAGACCGAAATGGTATAAGAGTGGAATGAGGATTCCCTATGGTGACGCGGTCTGTCTCTTGACGATACTCATGGTCCGTACCTAGAATGTAGTCACGATGAACTTATATCCTAAAGTATTTGCAAGGTTGGATGTACGTATCCAGTGGGGCCTACTCTTCATCTGGCCGATGTTCTGGCTCTATATGTTGGGTCTGATGGTCGTTCTTGCAATCTCTGTAGTGATTATGGGCGGGGATCTCGTTACCACGACTCTGACGTACACGGAGGGTTTCTACCTGGTTTTCAATCCTATATTCGTCATTGGGGTAGGTTCTTGGTTGCTCTTTGCCTACCTAATCTCAGTCGCTGTGCCACCTGCCCTAGAGGTAGAACGTGGGCGATCTCTGATTTTCTATGGATACTACGCCTTCAAAATGTTTCTGGTTGGACTTGTGCTGTCCATGCTGCCGATACGGATCCCCACCTTCATACGTATTCTTTGGCGCATATACTTCACTGCTAATCCGCTAAGACGGCGCACACGTCATAGGCCAACGTGCCGTCTTGATTCTGGCTGGTCTCCCGGAACTCATCCTCCTCTGGTTTACGAATAAGGCTGCATGGAATACCGCATCCTGTGTACGCTACTTCCTGCGTATGCTTAGTGAATCATAGAGGTGAACAATGGAATTCATCAAGTATCGCCCATTCCTGTTCATAGGAGTCCTCCTTGTGTCAGCCGTAGCGATATGGTTGGGATGGGAATTTCTCGGAGAAGTGAAAGACTCCGGATGGGAAGTTCTCATGGCAGCGAGAGAGTTCGTGTGGAATTTTCTCGGAGAAGCGAGAGACTTCATAGCCGATAACAGGGGAAAGGTCATTGGGACTTCGCTTATGGCGCTAGCAGTGGCAGTCGTAGTTGCGTATGTGGTGCACAAGGCCTCCTCCCCCTACCCCTAGTGTCAGACTACAACGCAAGTCGCTTAGTTAAGCACGATGACCTGCGGGCTGCGGAAATTACTCCATGTTGGTCGCGCCTGTGGGCATCGTGCTTTGGGTACTTCTGAAGCGGAGACGGGGGAACCTCTGGTGTGGAAGGGATAGGTTGGGGACGGTGGGGTGGATTCCCGCTTTCGCGGGAATGACGGTTAGGGGAGCGGATGGCGGTCGTTGGTTCCGGGAATTGGTTCGTCGAAGGGTTGGTTGTTGGCTTCGGCGGCTAGTCGTCGGTCGTTCCAAGCAGTGACTTCGGCGGTAAGTTCGGCGCGGCCCTGTGCTTTACCCTCGGCATAGGCTTTCTGGCGGCGCTTTTTGAGCCAGTCGTTAATGGCGTCTCGCGTTCCCATCATGGCGTCGCATACCTCTGTCATTTGTGAGGATGGTTATGTGTTGGGATGGACGAGGGCTAAGTTCCGTTGCGGCGGTCGTCGGTTCCGGGAATTGGTTCGTCGAAGGGTTGGTTATTGGCTTCGGCGGCCAGTCTTCGGTCGTTCCAGGCTACGACTTCGGCGGTGCGTTCGTCTCGGCCCTCGGCGCGGCCTTCGTCTCGGCCTTCGGCGCGGGCTTTGCGGCGGCGTTTTTCCAGCCAGTCGTTAATGGCGTCTCTGGTGCCCATCATGGCGTCCCATACCTCCATGTGAATGTATTCTACTTCCTGTCCGAATGCAAGAGAACGAGGTTGGGGGTTCGTTGATGCCGATTGTCGGCGTTGTGTTATGGGTCAGAGGTGGATGGCGGCGTCGGCGTGGAGGATGCGGAGGGTGGTGGCGATGGCGTCGGTGGCGAGGTCGCGCTGGGTTGGGGAGTTTAGGCCGGCGGTTAGGCGGGTGATGATTTGGGATACCGCGCGGTGGCCGTCTATGGTGGAGATTAGGGCGGCGACTAGTTGGCTTACGGGGGCGCCTTCGGGGCGGTCGGGGGTGATTAGAAGGGCGCTCCACTGGAATTGGTCGGCGGCGAAGATTAGGCCGCGCTGGAGTCGGACGCCGGGGGCGAGCCTGGGGATGGCGTCGTGGATGGGGGCGCGGTCGAAGTTGGCGGCTCTTTGGAGTCTGCCTGTCTCGATTTCGTGGATGGCGTGGGCGAGGTCGGGGGGCAGGTTGCCCTTGTCGAGGACGGCGCGTTCGTAGCCGCGCGGGGCCTGTCCGGCGACGGCGCGGATGAATGAGCGGCGGGATTCGCGGTCGTCGTCTCCGATTATGCGGCGGGCCTCCCAGAAGTAGGATTCGACCGCGCGATTGCTGGAGTAGAAGAGTCGGGCGAGTTCGCGGAAGTGCCGGTATTCTTTGCGGTAGAGTTGCTGGTAGAGGCGGGCGGCGGGTTGGCGCATGGTGGGGTCGGTCTTGACAGCGCGGACGTATGCGGCGGCCATGACCGCGGACATCATGGCGAGGTGTACGCCGGAGGAGAAGAGGGGGTCTATGAAGCAGGCGGCGTCGCCGACGAGTATCCAGCCGTCGCCTATCATGCGGTCGGAGGTGTAGGACCAGTCTTTTATGACGCGGGGCGAGGCGGTCATGCGGGCGTCGGCGACCATGCGGGCTGTGCGGGTGGCGGAGTGTAGCTGCTTGGTGTAGTAGTCGCTTACGCCGAGGTCGGATATGCCGCGCTGTCCGAGTTCGGAGTCCACGACTATGCCGACGCTGGCGGTGTCGTCGGCGAGTGGGATGTTCCATGTCCAGCCGTGTTGGTAGGATTCGATGAAGATGTTGGATGCGTCGGGTTCGGGGAGGCGGCTCGCGCCTTGGAAGTAGGCATAGACGGCCATGTTGCGGAAGTAGTCGTCCCATTGGCGCAGGTTCAAGGCCCTGCCGAGGATGGCGGACTGGCCGCTGGCGTCTATCGTCCAGTCGGCGTGGATGGCGGCGGTGGAGCCGTCGGGCTTGCGGTAGGTGACGCCGGATACTCGGTCGCCTTCGAGTATGGGGCCGGTGACGGCGCATTGTTCTCGGACGCGGACGTCGTTGGCGCGGGCGTTGTCGAGGAGGATCTTGTCGAAGGTGGGACGCCAGACCTGGTAGGCGTGGGGCCAGGTTCGGTTGGTTTCGCTGAAGCGCCAGCTCCAGGGTTCGGGGTCGCTGCCCCAGAGCATGGTCGCGCCGTATTTCTTGGGGAATCCGGCGGATTCGACCCGCTCCAGGACGCCTAGCTCCTGGAGGATGGGCATTGAGGCGGGCAGCAGGGATTCGCCGACGTGATCGCGGGGGAAGCGTTCGCGTTCGAGCAGGGTTACGTCGAAGCCGTGTTGGGCAAGCAGGGTGGCGGCGGTACTGCCTCCGGGGCCTCCGCCGATGACTATGACGTCTGTTTGTTCGGTTGAAGTGATGTTAGGGTGTCCGTCTTTTATCTGCGATTCGAGTCGTATCGCAAGAGTTTATCGCAACGAATTCGAGACCGCCAAGTTCTGGATTCCCGCGAAAGCGGGAATGACTGAATAGTAGTTCACCCTCACCCTAGCCCTCTCCCTTGAGGGAGAGGGGATTTTCAACATACAAATGACGCCTGTCCTTTGCTATGCCGCGTCTTGGACGCAGCGGAAGCCTAGGTTGCCTGTGGAGCTGTCGGGGGTGTTGGCGCTGCGGGCGGCGACGCGGTAGCGGTTGCAGTATGAGTCATGGCAGAGGTAGGAGCCGCCCTTGATGACGCGGCTCATGCCGGTGGGCGGTCCAGTGGGGTCTTGGCCGGGGCCGCCGAGATGGTAGGTGGGGCTGAACCAGTCGGATTGCCATTCCCAGACGTTGCCGCTGATGTTGTAGAGGCCGAAGCCGTTGGGGTCGAAGGACTTGGCGGGGGCGGTGGAGGCGTAGCCGTCGTCCTCGGTGTTGGCGTTGGGGAAGTCGCCCTGCCAGATGTTGCACATATGCCTGCCGCCGGGGGTAAGGTCGTCGCCCCAGGCGTAGCGCCTGGCGTCGAGTCCGCCGCGGGCGGCCATCTCCCACTCCGCTTCTGTGGGCAGACGCTTTCCGGCCCATCGGCAGTAGGCCATGGCGTCGTTCCAGGATACGTGGGTGACGGGGTGGTCCATGCGGCGACTGACGCCGGAGCCGGGGCCTTCGGGCCTGCGCCAGTTCGCGCCGTCTATCTTCCACCACCACTGGGCGTTGGCGACGGCCTGGCTGACTTTGCGCGCGAGACGGGGATGGACGAAGAGGTGGAAGACGAATGACCAGCCGTATCTCTCGGCCTCGGTGGTGTACCTGGTGGCCCTGACGAACCTGGCGAACTGGGCGTTGGTGACGGATGTCCGGTCTATGTAGAAGGGTGAGACCCGGACTTCGCGCGCGGGGCCTTCGCCGTCGGCGGGGAAGGCGATAGGGTCGTCGGTTCCCATGAGGAAGGGACCGCCCGGGATGTAGGCCATGTCCCTGGGGGCGCGGCGGGGCGCGGGGGTTCGGGCGATGGTGGCTTGGGCCGTCGTCCGGGGGTTTTGGCGTTCCTCGGACGAGGGGGCGCAGCAGGCGTTTGTCATGTTTAGCGTTCCTGATTGTTGCTTATTGATTGGTAGCATAGGGGTTGGGGCGTGTCAATTGTTTGTCTGAATCAGGATTTGCCGGATTTTGGGATGTACAGGATGAGTGGGTGGGCGTTTGGCGGTCGGAATGAACGAGCGACTTGGCTTGTCGGGCTGATTGTGGGGCTGTTACATTGGTGGCGGAATCCGTCGCGGGCGGGTCTGAGTCTTCGGGGGAATGTTCGTATGTCTATACAAGAGGTTATCGAGCAGGCACAGGAGTATATGGGGGAGCATGGCGTCAATGGATGGCTGCTCTACGATTACAGGGGGCTGAATCCGATATTCGCGGATACGGTGGGCAGCGTGGGACACGTTACGCGGCCGGTGTGGCTGTGGATACCGGCGAGCGGGCGTCCGCGATTGCTGCTGAGCTTCGTTGATCAGAGCCGGTTCGATCATCTTGACCTGGATACGACGCTGTTCATCAACCGGCGGGACATGATCGAGAAGCTGGGCGAGATAGTGGGTCTGTCGTCAGGAGGTGCTGTCTTGGAGAGCGTGCCCGGTGTCGATTCGTCCGCAGACCTCAGCGATGCGATAGCTGAATTGCGACGGGAGCTGGGGACGAGGCGTGTCAGGGTTGCGATGGAGTACACGCCGGAGGGTGCGCTGCCTCGCGTGTCGAACGTGGACGGCGGGACGCTGGAGTTGGTGAGGGGGCTGGGGGTGGAGGTGGTGCCGTCGGCGGACCTGTTGCAGTACGCGACGCAGCGTTGGAACTCGGAGCAGTTAGAGTCGCACGTGTACGCGGCGGAGAAGCTGAGCGTGATCGTGCAGGAGGCGTTCCGGTACATCGGGGACAGCATAGACTCGGGGGTGACGGAGTATGACATTAAGGAGTTCATTAACAATCGCTTCCTGGAAGAGGGGATGATAGTTACGGACGGGCCGGCGGTGGCGGTGAATGAGCACGCATCGGACCCGCACTTCGACCCTATGCCTGAGAATTCGGTCGCTATCAAGCGGGGGGACTGGGTGCTGATTGATCTGTGGACGCGGCTGCCGGGCGAGGATGATATGTTCGGGGATATAACCTGGACGGCATACGTGGGCAGCGATGTGCCGGCGAAGCATCGGGAGGTGTTCGATATAGTGCTGGGGGCGCGGGACGCGGCGCTTGCGGAGATGGAGAAGGCGTTCAGTGAGGGGCGAGCGCTGGAGGGGTGGGAGTTGGACAAGGTAGCGCGGGACTACATCGAAGAGGCCGGATACGGGGAGTATTTCAATCACCGTTTGGGGCATAGCCTGGGGCGAGAGGTGCACTCGAACGCGGTGAATCTGGATTCGTGGGAGACGCATGATACGCGGCAGTTGATTCCGGGCATCGCGGTGACGATAGAGCCGGGGATCTACATCCCGGAGTTCGGGGTGCGGTCGGAGATAGACGTGTTCATGTCGGAGGACGGGCCGCAGGTGACGACACAGATGCAGCGGGACGTCGTGTTGATAGAGGCGTAGCTATTTCAGGATGCCCTGAACGGGTATGAGGCGTCGGTTGTAGGGGTCAACGCCCAGGAAGACGCCTTCGAGCGTGTAGGCGCCGAGCAATGCGCCGGCGTTGTCGTTTCCGAAGACCGCCCAAGTACCCGTTTCGCGGCCTTCTACGCGCGCTCTTATCTCGGCCATGTCCAGTTGCACTTCCTCGCCGCTTGCGTACTCGAAGGTCTGGCTGGTGATGAGGGTAACGCCCAAACGCCGCAGAACGGAGGCGGGTATGACCGTGGTGGTCGCGCCCGTATCCACCAGAGCGGTCAGTTCCTCGAACTCGGTTTCTTGCGGATTTCCTATCTGGATGTTGACGCTGAAGGTTCCCATTTCTGTATCCGTTTATCTCGTATTC
This sequence comes from Dehalococcoidia bacterium, assembly GCA_963668275.2. Classification (GTDB taxonomy): domain Bacteria; phylum Chloroflexota; class Dehalococcoidia; order Lucifugimonadales; family UBA1123; genus VXRN01. The sequence goes on along the minus strand of OY764155.1, from coordinate 2,516,329 downwards.
GGTGTCTATTCTGAATTTTCTTGGTTGACGGTCTTGGGGAGCTTTGTTAGGGCTAGGATTATCGCGCCGATGATTACCATCGCGCCGCCGTAGATGAAGGCGTTGGAGATTTCGGTGCGGTCGACTATTACGCCCGCTACCCAGGGGGAGAAGGCGCCGAGGAAGCTGGCTCCGTAGATCAGGGATACGACGGTGGATTGGGCTTGTCCCTGGGCGACGTCCATGGCGCTGGCTATGTAGATGGTGTGGAGGGAGTAGAGGAAGGCGCCCATGGCGAGGATGGTGAGGATGAGCAAGGCTTCGGAGTCGGCGAACTTGAGGGCGGCGATGAGCAGGCCCATGGCGGCGGTGCATGGGACGAGGACGACCTTTCGTCCGAACTTGTCCGACAGCCAGCCCATGATGGGCTGGACGACTATGCCGGTGACCTGCGCGCCGGACATGAAGAGGCCGATGACGACGAATTCGTAGCCGAGTTCTTCATTGAGATAGACGGGCAGGAATGCCATGACAGCGGACTGGCCGGTGCTTCTGAGCGCGGTTACGACGACGAGGGAGATCATGGCGGGTCGGCGCAGCAGGGTTCGGAGCGAGTTGAAGTATTCGCCGATGGACTCTATGTCGGTGGCGGCGGTGGGGATGTTTCGCATCATCAGGTAGATGAGGATGGCGAAGAAGAGCGCGGGGCCGACGCTGACGTGCAGCACGTCTCGCCAGGTGAAGGCGACGAGGTAGGTGCCGCTTATGAGGCCGCCGACAAGGACGGGGCCGACGACCTCGCCGATACTGCCGCCGGTTCCGTGCAGGGAGATGGCGAAGCCGCGACGGTCGGGGAACTTTCGTGAGAGGGACGCTATGGCGGGTGAGTGGTAGAGGGATGGGCCGATGCCGACGAGGAGCATGACGGCCATGAGCAGCCAGTAGTTGGGGGCGCTGCCGAGCAGATAGAAGGATATGCCCATCATGCCGAGCGAGATGAGGAGCATGATGCCGGAGCGGTTGGCGAAGCGGTCTCCGAGGTAGCCGGCGAGCATGGTGGTGGTGCCGCTGGTAATGCGCTGGGATGTGGAGAGCAGGCCGAACTGCGCTCCGGTGAGGCCCATGTCGTCTTTTATGGCGGCCATGATGACGGAGTTGAGGCCGGAGTTGTAGATGTGCTTTACGGTGTGTCCCAAGACGACGGTGACGGCAAGCTGATTTCGGCCCCGCCTGACTTCGGGAGATACTGCTGTTCCTTCCATGCTGATTAGAGGGTTCCTTCCACTGAATCGCGCCGAGCGGGGGTATTATATCGTATTAAGTGATTAGTGGTTAGTTCTTAGTTGTTAGTGTTCGGGCGCGAGTAGGGCTGATGGGGTAGGTATTCAGTCTAATCACCCTCACCCTAGCCCTCTCCCTCAGGGAGAGGGAACTTTTGTAAGTGGCTGAAAGGGAGTCGGGGCGTGGCGGGGGTGTGTGGGATTCAGTGGGGGACGGTCTAGTCCAGGCCGGGTTTCGTGTGGCGACCGATGCCGGGGACTTTGCAGTTGGATATTTTGTGTCTGTTGCGGGCTATGCAGCGGTAGGCGGGGACGCCTATGAGCCGGGCGCCGGGAAGCCACATTAGTGCGCCGAGCGGGGAGAGCAGGGGGAGTTTGAGCAGGAGTTTGCGGAAGGCGAAGAAGCCTTCGTGGTTGTCGCCCGGGGCGCATACCAAGTAGGCGGATCGCTCGAGGTCAGCGTGGGTGAGGCCATGTGGGGGCGTGTCGAGGGACTGGATTGGCGTCCAGGCGACGCGGTCGCGGGTGTCGAAGCGGCGCAGCCATCGGACGACGGCGGCGCACATTCCGCAGTCGGCGTCGTAGTGGAAGGTCCAGGTTTGGTTGGGCATATTAGCCTTTAGTGTTCAGTGTTCAGTGTTCAGTTGTCAGTTATCAGTAGTTAGTCGTGTTCGGGGTGATCATGGCTGGGAGTGAGCTGGGGTTTGGGTCATTGGTGGCGGCGGCCCTGGTAAGGGTGGTCGGCGTTGAGGAGGTCATCTTCGTCGAAGCGGGCGGCTCGGAACTCTTGTATGGGGTGGTTGCGGCTTTGGCCGTGAAGGACGAATTCGGCGACCATGCGACCAACGACTGGGGATAGCTTGAAGCCGTGTCCGCTGAATCCGGCGGCCCAGTAGAGGCCCTCGACGTTTGGGGACTTGTCGAGGATGGGGTTGCCGTCGGGGGTCATGTCGTATAGGGAGCCGTAACCGCCTCGCTGTGTGGCGGCGTGGAAGTCGGGGAAGCGGAGCCTGGCGCGGTCCCAGAAGCGGGTGATGGTGTCGTGGTCGGCGTTTAGGCCGAAGGCGTCGGGGTTGACGACCTCGCTGAGGTCGTCCCAGTCCTCGCCGCCGACTAGGGTGCTGTGTCCGGCGTCCACTCGGAAGTAGGCGCCGGTGGTGTAGTCAATGACGTTGACGCCGAGGGATTCGAGGGACGGGGGACGGCGGAGGTGTACCATCTGGACGCGGATGGGGGTGACGGGCAGGAATTCGCCGAGGGGAGCGGCGAGCTTGTTGACCCAGGGGCCTATGGCGGCGACTACGGCGTCGGTCTGTATGAGGCCGCGCTCGGTCCGGACGGCGGTGACGCGGCCTCCGGCGGTCTTGATTTCGGTGACGGCGGTTTGGGTGAGGATTTCAGCGCCGTGGTTGCGGGCCTGGTCGGCGTAGGCGTAGGTGGTGGCCATGGGGTCGGCGTAGCCGGAGTTGGGTTCATAGACGCCGAGCGCTATGCCGTCTAGGTTGGCCTGGGGGACTATCTCGGCTATTTCGGAGGGGGTTAGGGTATGGATTTCGACTCCGAGTTCGCGGTTCATTTCGACGTTGGCGCGGGCTGCGTCGGCGTCGCGCTGTCCGAAGAAGAGTACGCGGCCTGTCTGGATGAAGCGGGCGTCGCCGCCAATGGCGTCGCCGAAGTTGTGGAAGATGTCGCTGGCTTCCATCGCCATCCTGACGAGGGTGGGGTGGAGGTAGTGTTCGCGGACCATGGCGCCGGAGCGTCCGCTCGCGCCGCCGGCGAGGTGGCCTCTTTCGACGAGGATGACCTTGCCCGCGCCCATCCGGGCGAGGTTCATGGCGACGCTGGTTCCGTTGACGCCTCCGCCGATGACGACGATGTTTGCGGATGTTTGGGGCATGGTTTCCTCTTTCAGTATTCAGTCGTCAGTGTTCAGTTGTCAGTTCTGGGTTGAGTCGCTTTCGGGCGGGTTCATATATCTTGGGTTATAGTTGTACAGGTGGCTTCTGGTGGGATAACTGGTGACGGAACAGGTGGACTTTCACCTGTTATCCACCTGCATTAGCTATGGGGAAAATTTTTCGGGGCCTCGTTTTTTCATTTACATAACCTCGGGTTTATGTATGTGTATTAGAAATCTTGTTCTTGATGGCTGTATTGTAGCGTATCGGAGGGGCGGGTGTATAGGGTTTGTCAGAATCAGGATTTGCGGGATGATGGGCTTTTGTCAGAATCAGGATTTACAGGATGTTGGGGATGTATGGGATGGATCGGAGGGCGGGTGTCCTGGTTTGGTGGGGATAGTGAGATGAGGATGGAGAGGATATGTATGGATTCTGGGATAGATGGTCGGGCGGGATGGTATAATTGGGGTAGCGCATTGGGAGGGCTGAGATGGTTGCTAAGGCGAAGTACACGTATGAGGATTATCTGAATACGCCGGAAGGCGAACGGTATGAGCTTCTGGATGGGGAGTTGATTTTGCTCGCATCACCGAATATGGCACACCAAGGGAACCAGGCGAGGCTGGGATCGAGGATGTTCATATTCTCGGAGGATAATGAGCTGGGCAGGGTGTTCTTCTCTTCGACGGATGTTGTTCTGTCGGATGATTCGGGGACGGATGTTGTTCAGCCCGATATTCTGTTCATATCCAAGGGGCGCGAGGGGATAATCACGGACGCGAATGTTCAGGGCGCGCCTGACTTGGTGGTGGAGATACTCTCTCCGTCGACGTCGAGGCGGGACTGGAAGTACAAGAGGGGGCTGTACGCGAAGTATGGGGTTAGGGAGTACTGGATAGTTGATCCGGCGAACAGGATAGTGACGGTGATGCTGCTGAAGGATGGGATTCTGGAGATAGCGGGGGCATACGTGGAGGGGGATACGCTGGAGTCGGTGGCGATGGAGGGGTTCAGGGTGGGGGTGGAGGAGATATTTTAGGAAATTGCACACTATTTACTCATAACACTCCGTTTTGTGTAAAGTGGTGTGTAATTCTAAATCCAGACTAGGAACTTTTCACATGAATCTCACCTTTATACTCGCCGTAGCACTCGTCATGGCCGCCGCCGCTACGTTTGCAGTGTCGGTGTTGCAAGCGTGGAACATTTACCGCCATCCCAACTTGAAGCCTCATCCAATCATCAATCTAAAGGAAGCTAGTGGTGGCAATCAACATGGTTTCAGGTGGGTGCACATAGGACCAGTGTCCGGTATCATTCCACCGATTAGAACGCCGGAAGGCGCAATTTGGTCAGGTGTTAGTTGGGGAGTTTCGCGTGAAAATGGAAAGGTGGCTGTCATCGGAATTAACCTGTATGGGGCAGAGCAAGGGGCAGGACACTACACTTGGCGAGCGCGTATCAATACGTTTAGTGGTGAAGTAGGCGCTGGTGGGCATTTCAATATGGATCTCCAAACCGGTGAGGAACAATGGCGCAGGGAACATCGAATACTTGGCTATGCAGTTGATGCAGCATCTAATAACGTGAATATGCATTATCGCCCATTACAGTTCTCGATTGATGAAGAGAAGAAGACAACTACCATATATGACCCGAAATCTGGACGGTTTGTGTTCAATAATCCTAATAGAAAAAGCCCAACAGAAGATTTGTATATCTTCGGTCCACCGCCGATGGCTGACGCAACAGTGCCGTATGTTCAGCAACCAGGTGTATATATCAATGAATCTTTCCTGGCACAAGAAGGTCTCAAACGTCTTAAATTCAGGACATAGGATATTTATAAACAACTTTTGGATTACGTGCAAATAGACTTGCGTTCCGACAGTGGCTATCGCTATATGCAGACCTTGAACTCAGAAGATACTAATAGAGGTGGGATTACAATAACCTTACCCACCGTACTCACAACGATTCACGTGTCAATTACCAGAGGAGGATTCCATTCCGTTTCAGAAGACATTATTCTGAAAGAAGGTATCCAACAGATAGATGTATTCATGGAACCTCGATGTGTACTCCTAGAAGATACTATACATTGCACCGAGCAACCCGAGCATTAGACGTTCAACACTGAGAAAATTTACCTATTTGCGGTAGATTGTTGTCTATTTATACCAATTCGTAGTGATGTTAGAGGGTGTCTGAGAAGTCATTTCAGTTAGGATGCGCGAGTCTGCGAAGCATCAGTCTGACCATGGCGGCGTACACGAACGACTCTTCAGTCTCAGGCAGGTATTCATAGTCCTCAGACAATCTGCGATTACGTGCCAGCCATGCGAATGCGCGCTCGACAACCCAGCGCCGCGCCAACACCGCAAATCCCTTCGGACGACTCGGAGGCTCCCGCTCTCCTACCGCCCATACCCTGCCGGACCAACTATGTCTGACCACCTCCAAGTCCCAACTCAGTGTGGTTCTCATCCACTCCTTAAGTCCGCGGCGTAGTCCGCCCACACTTTCCTCATCCTCGGAAACCGGCCGCTCAGACCCTACACAACCATCTTGGCGCTCGCGCTGTCGCTCATTCCAGCCTCATGCGCCTTCACCTTGAGCAATAGCCCTTCAGTATCCACGAGTATATGACGCTTCCCGCCGTTTACCTTCTTGCCGCCGTCGTAGCTGCGTAAGCCCCCTTTCGCTCGTCTTGGCACACTGCGAGTCTATCGCGACCGCGCTCGGTGTGGAACAACGTCCCTGTGTCAGCCTCACTCGCTCGCGCAACGCTTCGTTCATGTCCTCCCCCACACCTTCTATTCGCCATACTCTGAAATAGTGATAGACTGTCTTGCACCGAGGAAGGTCATGGGGAAGCATCCGCCACGGTATCGCTCCTCTGAGAACGTAGAAGATGGCGTTGATGATCTCGCGCATATCCACTGAGCGCGGTCGTCCGCCCGCTCCGGCTTCAGGAATCAGTGGCTCGAGGATATCCCATTCGGTGTCTGTCAGGTCTGTAGGATACGATTTACGCTTCATAATGAGATGATTTTAACACTTCTCAGACACCCTCTTAGCTGTAACTATCCCGTGATTGTGGAGTCGGTTATACGGACCGTGTAGTGGAAAACCTCGTTGAGGAAGTCAATCCAGTCGCGGCCATCGTGGGCAAGGTCGTCTAAGAGGAACACCCTGCTAACGCCCATGTTTTCGAGTCGAGATTTCATTTCGGAAGTGATGACGCCCGCTATCAGCATATTCACACAGCCCGGTGGGGTTTCCTCGAAACTCTTTTGCATCGCGCCAAGTCGTTCAAGCGCGCCCGCCGGGTCTTTCCCTCCCTTTATCTCTATCGTCGCCACTACTGTTGTCTAATCCGCTCGGATATGAGGGCCGACCTTATCTGAGCGTCGTGGAGGTTAGTCATCTGAGCGCGCCCACTGATATACGCACTTTCGGATTTCGCGGCGTCCGAACCGGCGCATCTGCTGGCTGGAATTCCCCTTGCCGCGCGGCAGCGTCCATATCTTCTCGCATATGAACCCTGATTGTTCCGCGAAGTCCGACAGTATCATATCTACCGGTATCTCTTCGCCATGGTACTGAACATTGTCGTTCACCATGATAACGACGCCGCCCGGACGCAGAACGCGCCCCAACTCCGCGACGATAACCGCCATCTCCAGGAAGTAGCCTTCTATCAGCCGTATCACGTGCCTGTTTCCCAGTTCGTCAATATGCTCCCTGAGAATGTCCAGCGCCTCGTGAATCGCTCCCTGTTCGTCGTACATAAGAAAGGCGTCATTCAGCAATTCGGAATCGTCCCCGTAAATCTCTTTCAGCCATTCCCGCTTCGACCTGTTTTCGACGGTTGCAGACAGCATACTCTGGCGCAACGTCAGAAAATCATCTTGTCCGTAGCCAAGCCAGGCGAGTTCGAGCGCGTAGGTTCTGGTGTAGTCATATCGGTTAGCGTATGGCGGGGATGTGATTGCCAAATCGAACCCGGCTTCGGGCAAGTTACGCATCAGTTCCAGGCTCGACCCGGTGATGAGCTCGGGATAGCCTCCGCCGTAACTCAACTTCAGCGGCTCGATGTCCTGGGCCATCTCGAACAGGCGCGCGCCGAGAGCGTGGTCGAACGTCAGGATAGGCCCCTTGTCAACCCGGCTTCTGAGAGTACGGCCCGAGCGGTAGTCCCAGCGCAGGTACTGGCCGTCCTTGCGCGTGTAGCTCACGTCTTCCAAGACGGTCATGCAGGCCAGACCGAGCAGGGTTTTCACTGAGGAGTCGGAGACGTTTGCAATGAAATGTCGCGCCCTTGCGATTGCGGCTTCGGTTTCTTCGGGAAACGCGGCTTCGGTGATCCGCACGTGCCGGAATTCATATTCGCTTGGCGCGTCATCCCCAGACTTCACCGCGTCAAGCAGCTCCGCGCCTGACTCTTCCAGCGTCTTACGAGAGAGACCGTTGGCGGCCTGGGCGATCCCGTTGCCCACCAGTACGCCGACGGGCATGATCTCGATGCCCGGTCGCGCACAAGCCTCTGCCCGCCGCGATGAGAGGCGTGGTTCCAATGCCGGCGAACGGATCCAGAATCGCGCTCGGACAGAACTCGTCAAGAAGGCGTTCCACCAGCGATTGAGAGAATCCCTCTTTATACTTCATCCAGCGAAAGCCCGGAACGTTGCGGTTTCCCTGGTACGATACGGCCTTGCGCGTCAGATGTGGATTGACAGCCAGCCGTCCCTCGAAACGCTTTTCGAGTTTCTGCCTTTCCAGCGCATTGCCGCCGCTGGGTGAGATCGCAGGCTTCATCTGACTCAACTCTCATACGCATCCGACCATGGGAATGTCCGCTTGGTGGCGATACTATCTCAAAAGCCTACCCCGACGCTACGGGACGGGATACCGTCTTAGTTAAACCGGATGTTGCCGCCGTTTGTTCCTTCGTAGTCGGTTGTGCTGTACACGCCGAGGTCGCGGCCCTGGTGGACGTGGACGATTATTTCCTGGCGCACTATGCCTACGGCGTCCAGAAGTTCGGCCTCTATGTCGTCTATGATGTCCTGGATTTCGTCGGAGGTTACGGATTCTTCGACGTTGAGGGTGGCGTGCACCACTACGTCGGCGTAGTGGATGTCCAGTCTGCCGACCACGACTTCGCTCTCCAATACTATGTAGCACTCGGAGTAGGGGGTGCGGGTCTCTCTCTGGAAGTCGTATTTTGCCATTTGAGAGTCTGTTCCTGTTCGGTATGGATTCCCGCTTTCGCGGGAATGACTGAATTGTAGTTCCCCCTCACCCATTGAGGGCTGAGAGGGGTAGGCATTTCACCCTCACCCTAGCCCTCTCCCTGAGGGAGAGGGGATCTATTGACTGGGGTTCGTAGCTGACTTCACATTTGCCTACCCTTGTGAGCCCATTTAGGGAGAGGGGATTTCTAGGTTCTGACCTGGCCGCTGCCCATTACGGTCCACTTGTAGGAGGTGAGTTCTTTGAGTCCCATTGGGCCGCGGGCGTGGAATTTGTTGGTGCTGATGGCGACTTCGGCGCCGAGTCCGAATTGGCCGCCGTCGTTGAAGCGGGTGGAGCAGTTTACGAAGACGGCGCTGGAGTCCACTTCGTCAACGAAGCGCATGGCGGCTGAGTAGTCCTCGGTGACTATGGCGTCGGAGTGGCCGGAGCCGTAGGTCTCGATGTGGGCCAGCGCGTCGTCCAGGGAGTCAACTACGCGGACGCCCGCTATGAGCGCGAGATGCTCTGTACTCCAGTCGTCTTCCGAGGCGGAGGTGGTTCGCAGTTCTTCGCTGCCGTTGGAGGGGCCCATGATGGTGAGGGCGCGGCGGTCGCAGCGCATCTCCACTCCGGCGTCCGAGAACCTGTTCGCTATCATCGGAAGATAGGCGGGCGCTACGGACGAGTGGACCAGAAGGGTGTCCATGGCGTTGCAGACGGAGTATCGCTGCACTTTGGCGTTGAATACGATGTCGGCAGCCATGTCGAGGTCGGCTTCGCTGTCCACGTAGGTGTGGCAGACGCCGACGCCGCCGGTTATGGCGGGCATCTTGGCGTCGCGCGCGACCCTGTTGATGAGTTCCTGGCCGCCCCTGGGGATGAGCAGGTCAATGTAGTCCCGCGCTTCGAGCATCTGGCCGACGAGTGCGCGGTCAGTGGACTGGATGAGCTGTACCGCGTTCTCAGGCGCGCCCGCTTCGGCGACAGCTTGGCGTATGGCGTTGGCGAGGGCGGTGTTGGAGTTTATCGTGTCGCTTCCTCCCCGGAGGATGACGGCGTTGCCGGACTTGAGGCAGAGGGTGGATATGTCCACTGTGACGTTGGGGCGGCTTTCGTAGATGACGCCCACTACTCCGAGGGGAACGCGCCTGCGTCCGACCTGGAGGCCGTTGGGCATGGAGCGCATCTCGATGACTTCGCCGACGGGATCGGGCAGGGCGGCGACGCTGCGGACGTCGGACGCGATGGCCTCGAGACGTTCGGTGTTCAGCGTCATGCGGTCGAGGTAGTATTCGGGAAGCCCCTTCTGCCTTCCGGCGTCGAGGTCTAATCTATTGGCGGCGAGTATGTTGTCCTGTTCCTCGACAACGCGGTCGGCGATGTTGAGCAGCGCCTGGTTTCTGACGCCGCCGGAAACCTTCGCCAGTTGCCGCGCGGCGATTCTGGCGGCCTCGCCCTTGCGGGTGAGTTCGTCGGTCATGGTCTTCATCATTGGTCAACTCCTGTCAGACGGCGCTATTACACCCGCGCCGGTTCTGAGGCGGCCAGTACAACGAGGTTGTCCCGGTGGATTACTTCGTCTCCGAAGTGGTATCCGAGGGTCTGTCCTATCTGGTCCGAGCGCAGCCGTCTTATCTTGTGAACATCCTGTGAATTGTATCCCGATATGCCGCAGGCTATCCTGCGCTTATCCCTGTCCTCGACCAGCACAACGTCTCCGCGCTCGAATTCTCCGCGGGCATCAAGCACTCCGGCGGGGAGCAGGCTCTTGTTGCCCTGCACAAGCGCGCGGACCGCGCCGGGATCAACGACAATCACGTCGGTATCGCGTATCTGGCTGAGCAGGTAGCGTTTGCGGCTCTCCATCCTGTTCGCGCCGGTGGGGAAGTAAGTGCCGAGCGATTCACCGTTCACAAGACGCGACACCACGTTCTGTGACGAGCCATTAGCGAAGATGGTGTCCACGCCGGACGCGGTGGCCAGCTTGGCGGCGTTCAGCTTGGCGGACATTCCTCCGCGACCGCGCGAATCGAAGGACGGGCCTCCGAGAGCGTCTATCTCGTTAGTGAAATAAGATACCCTGCGTATGAGTCGAGCGTCAGGGTCCAGGTGGGGGTCGCTTGTGAAGAGTCCCTCGGTCTGTCCGAGGATGATCAGCAGGTCGGCGTCCACTATGTTCGCCACCATCGCGGACAGCGTATCGTTGTCCCCAATAATCTCGCCTTCCAGTTCGTCCACTGAAACGACGTCGTTCTCGTTGATGATTGGAACGACTCTGTACTGTATGAGTCCCGATAAGGTATTGCGTATGTTCAGGTAGCCCATGCGGTCGCTCAGGTCTCTGCGAGTGAGAAGCGTCTGGGCTACGTGTACTTCGTGCCAGTCGAAGAGCTGCTCATAGGCGTTCATCAGCCGACCCTGTCCTATGGCGGCCAAAGCCTGGCGCATCAGGACGTTTCTGGTCTGGCCCGTGGGATCTAGCACATGACGCCCGGCGGCGACCGCTCCGGACGTCACAAGCAGCATCTCGGCTCCGTCTCTTTGGAGACGGGCGATCTGGCCGGTGATACTGGCCATCGCTTCCAGGTCCAGGCGGTTGGTGCCGTCGGTAATGAGCGTCGTGCCTACTTTCACCACGACGCGTCGGTATGGACGAGCTGAGTTGTCCTTGTCTTCGCGCATCTTCGTCTGAACTGTGATTTGTGGGATATTTATGAGCTGAATGATGTAGATGGTTCGGCGGTCATCCGAATGGGAGAACCCGAATCATTATAGCGCAGAACAGGGGGGTGATTTGCAATCCGTAAGCGCGTTCCTGACAGCCGTGAACCAATCACTTATACTGAGCGCGCGAAAAAGGAGGCGATGATATGCAGGACCTGGTTACGGCTGAATGGAGCGACGCGGTTGAGGCGATAGAGCGATGCTACGAGCTTGGCTGGACGGACGGTCTGCCGGTGGTGCCGCCCACGCTGGAGCGAGTGAACGAGTTTCTGGACTACGCGGGCCGCTCGCCGGATGAGGTACTGGGCGAGATACCGGAGCGCAGGCGCGTGATAACGGTGGCGAAGACTGCTGCCAACGCGGTCATGGCGGGCTGCCTGCCGGAGTATTTTCCGGTGGTTCTGGCGGCCACGGAGGCGATGCTGGCGCCGGAGTTCAACCTGATAGCGCCGTCTTCCAGCCAGGGCGGCGCGGCGGTTCTGGTCGTAGTCAACGGGCCAATTGTCCAGGAATTGGACATCAACTCGAAGAATAACCTGTTCGGGCCGGGCAACCGCGCCAACGCGACCATCGGGAGGGCGATCAGGCTCATCCTGATGAACGCTTGCGCCTCGATACCCGGCCTGTTCGACAGGACGGTAATCGGACATCCGGGCAAGTACACGTTCTGCATAGCGGAGAACGAAACCGACTCGGACTGGCTGCCGCTGCATGTGGAGCGCGGGTTTTCGCCGGAGCAGAGCGCGGTGACGGTGTTCGCGTCCTGGGAACCGAGACAGGTGCGCTCGGCGTCGCACTCGCAGGAGGTCGTGCTGGACACGGTGGCGGACGTGGCGTCGGTATTGGGGTCGTCGCTGGCGTCTTCGGACTCGGTCGGCGACGACAGCCTGCCAGTGAGACAGGGCGAGGTATTGATAACGATAGGCGGGTCGGCGGACTTCTGGGGAGACTGGACGAAGAAGGACGTGAGGGAGTACCTGCATCCGCGCATCGGACGCTCGATAGCGGACCTGAAGATAGTAAGGGTACTGGAGGGTCACGTGGATCCCGCGGACTACCAGAATTTCGCCAGTTTCGTGCCGGAGCCGGACGACATACTGGTGGTTCGGGCGGGAGCGCCGGACGCGAGCGGCTACCGATGCTCGGTGGTGCTGAGCGAGTTGCCGAAGGTGGCGTCGGCGGCTGTTACGAGGGCGATAGAATTTTAGTAGCAAGGCGGTCGAATCGTGTGGAATTTTCTGGCCAGAGAGACTAACTGGACCGGGATAGTAACGAACACATTGGCGTTGTCGTTCAGCTTCATGGCAATAGCCATAATCATTCACGCGGCTATATTCAGCGATAACCCGGATATGCTGGCGACGGCGGGATCGGTGTCGTCGGGCGTCACGGGCGTGATACTGGGCTACTACTTCAACCGCTCCAGGCTTAAGCGAGCGCAGGACGCGGAATCGCGGGCGTCCGTCAAGTGGGGTGACACGTACCAAGAAGCTCGGCTTCTTCGCGCTGAATTATCGGAATTGCAATTGAAATATGATAGATTGATAGAAGAACTACCAGAAGCGGATGAGGAGGGTGAACATGGTCAAATCTGACTCAGAAATGATTATGATACCCAAGCGCAGGCTTGAACGCATTATCAGAGATGCGAAGAGAACTTCTGCGCGGTCCAAGAAGCGAATCGCGGAGTTGGATCGCCGGTGGGAAGAGATGGAAGAACGTCATAGAAGAGAGGACAGGCGGCGTTCTTACTGATTGCGCTCGCCCGTAGATAGCGATCTTTCCGAAATGTCCATTCAGCCACTTGTTGCCTCGTTTCAGGATGAAATGCGCCGGGGTCTGTCCGGCAAGCCCCGTTCCATCGCTATGCACCCGTCCTTTGTCAGCCGACCCTCCGGCTCGGAACGGGGGCGCTACCTGGCCCTCGATCTTGGCGGCACCAATGTCCGCGCTACGCTCGTCGAACTGGGCGGCGAACGCGATGTCCGGGCGTTCGATCACCAGTCATTTCGCCTGGCTTCCACATCGGGTTCGTCGGATGATCTGTTTGGGCCGGTCGCCGATTTTCTGATGAGCGTCTTAACCGAACATAGCGCCGACGACATCGGCTACATATTCGCCTTTCCAATGGACCAGACCGGTGTCCGCAGCGGACGGCTGACGAAGTGGACCAAGGAATTCGCGTTCGACGGGGTGGAGGGGGAAGATGTGGTCGCGCTGATGGAACGCGCTATCCGAGAGAGAATGGACGGAGATGGCGATTTCCGCATCCGCGCGCTGGCGAACGATACGGTGGGCGTCCTGGCGGCGGGGGCGTATCTCGATCCGCGCTGCGACATGGGGCTGATAGTAGGCACCGGGGCGAATCTGGCTGTCGCCGTTCCCGATAATTTGGTTGGAAGGGACGACTTGCCCGCGTCATTGGGCAACCCGGGCGAGATGGTCTTCAACATGGAGTGCGGCAACTTCGACGGCGTGGCCCTGGTTCAGACGGATGTGGACAGGGCGCTGGACTCGGAATCGGATACCGAGGGCCAACTCATTGAGAAGATGATAGCCGGGCGGTATCTGGGCGAGGTTGCGCGTCTGAGGATACTGGAAGCCGCGTCGAAAGGCGAGGGATTCGAGGGATGGCTGGACGGCGGGCGTGGCCTGGCGATTCCGTACTCATTCACGACAGAGCTCCTGTCGGACATAATTCTCGACGAATCGGAAGGGTTGACCGCGACCGCTATGCTGCTGGGGAGGCTGGGAGTAACGGGTACGACGGCAGAGGACAGGTGTCGTCTGAGGGATGTGTGCGTCGCGGTCGCGCGACGGTCAGCGCGGATGGTGGCGATGAGCATAGCGGCGACCGCGACCTACATTGATCCAAGCCTGGATCGCGAACACATAGTAGCCGCCGACGGCAGCGTGTTCAGGGGCATACCCGGCTACCGGCGGGAGATCGAGCGTGGGCTGGAGGATATTCTCGACGACGGCTCGGAGCGCGTGCAGGTTTGCTATCTCCGGGACGGATCGGGGCTGGGGGCGGCTGTCGTAGCGGCTGTGGCGGCTAGTTCCGGGGCGGTGGGGAGCTTAGCTTGGGGGTCGGCGTCCTGAATAATCAAGGAACGCCCGACGGCTCGCAAGGCTTTCATAACGGAGGTGATGTGAGTGTAGCGGTCAGGTATCAGGAGCCTATTTACGACTTCCTCGGTACCACCGAGGCGACGGGCGAGTTCCGCTTCTGATACGCCTTGTTCGCGCATGGCGTTGTAGAGCGCGAGTTTGGCGGCCGGTACGGGATCGAGAGGGATTAGCTCCTGGCCTTCTGACACTGGGCTTGGAGAGGGTATGTCCCAATTGGCGATTACATATCCGGCGAGCGCGACGGTAAGCGCGTCTTTTCCCATCTCAAGCGCTTCGGCGCGGGTTTTGCCGCCTGTGATAGCTTCAGGTATGTCAGGGAATGTGACCAGAAACCCTCCTTCCTCGTCAGGGGTGAGGTCACAAGGATACGTATATATCATGGCTTAGAATTCCTCTATTCTGATGCCTAGTTGGCGGAGCATGGCGAACAGCATGGCTTTGGAAAGTTTGCCATGTTGCACAGTGGTGAATCTGGAGCCGATGTATATGCGGCCATGGCTGCCTTTGCCGTGAGTTGGATCGAAGTAGAAGTCCTGTCCTTCTCGCATAGCGTCTCGCGCGTCTGACGAATTCCCTTCCGTTCATAGCCTTATTGTTGCATATTGAGTTGGATTTGGAGTAGGGACGCCTACCTACCGATAGACGCCCCTACGGACTTTGGATATTGCCGGCCGTCAGGAGTTCTGGGCCATGATCTCTACGAGTTCGCGGACGGCCTCGGCGGAGTTGAGCAGATCTGCCTGCTCGGACTCGGTGAGGTTGAAGCGGATGATGTCCTCGACGCCGCCGGCCCCGAGACGGACCGGGACACCCACGTAGAGGCCGTCTATGCCGTATTCGCCATCGAGGTAGGCGGTGCAGGGGAGAATCTCCTGCCTGTCGAACAGGATGGCCTCGACCATCTGGACGATGGCGGCGGACGGCGCGTAGTAGGCGCTGCCGGTCTTCAGCAGGTTGACGATCTCCGCGCCGCCGTCCTGTGTGCGCTTGACGATGGACTCTATGCGGTCCTGCGACAGAACCTCGCTGATGGGCTGTCCGCCGACCGTCGTGCTGGCGGTGACCGGCACCATCGTGTCGCCGTGTCCGCCGAGGACGTATGCTTCCACCGAGTTGACGGACACGTTTAGTTCCTCGGCCAGGAACGTCCTGAAGCGGGCGGTGTCCAGGATGCCGGCCATGCCGACCACGCGGTTCTTGGGGAAGCCGCTCACCTGGAAGGCGCGCTGCGCCATCGCGTCGAGTGGGTTTGTCACTATGACGAGTATCGCGTCGGGAGAGTGTTCCGCTACGGACTGGGTGACCGAGGTAATGATGTTCATGTTGGTCAGCAGCAGGTCGTCGCGGCTCATGCCGGGCCTGCGGGCAACGCCGGAGGTGATGACCACTACGTCGGAGCCCGCGGTGTCGGCGTAGTCATTCGTGCCGATTACGCTGGCGTCGGAGCCTATGACCGGGCCGGACTGGAGCATATCCAGCGCCTTGCCCTGCGGCAGGCCCTCCACAATGTCCACGAGCGCGATGTCGGCGTAGCCCTTGTCGAACATCCTCTGGGCGGCGGTGGCGCCGACATTTCCCGCGCCCACTACGGTTACTTTGCTTCTTGGCATTTTTGTCCTCGGTATATAGTTTTCAGTTATCAGTATTCAGTAGTTGGGGCGGGTTCAGGCGCCCGCCCCGGTTTGGGTATTGAGAGGTTGGTCTGAGGTATGCGCGCGCTATTCGGAAGCGTCCACGTACTCCTGCCAGCGGTCTTCGATGCCGGGGTCGGCTACGGTGTCCATGAGGTACTGGCCGAATTCCGCGCTCGTCGCGCCGGTGCTGCGTCCGGTCATAACAATCTTGCGCTCGTACTGACCGCAGATGTCAATTGCCTTGTGCAGCTTGGCCCCGATGTCGGTGTAGCCGATGTGCTCGAGCATCATCGCGCCCGCGCGGAGAAGAGAGCTTGGATCGGCGTACTGGTCACGGCCCTCCCTGACCATCCTGGGAGCGCTGCCGTGTATGGCCTCGAACATGGCGTATTGCTTGCCAACGTTCGCGCTTCCGGCGGTGCCGACGCCTCCCTGTATCTGGGCCGCCTCGTCGGTGAGGATGTCGCCGTACAGATTGGGCAGCGCGAGAACCTGGAAGTCCTGCTGGCGGGCGGGGTTGATGAGCGCGGCGGTCATGATGTCTATATACCAGCCGTCCCACTCGATGCCCGGGTAGTTCTCCGAGATCTCTCGCGCTATGTCGAGGAACTTGCCGTCGGTGGTCTTGACGATGTTGGCCTTCGTGACGATGGTCACGCGGTCGCGTCCGGTTCGCTGGGCGTGCGCGAAGGCGGCGTCTATGATGCGGCGCGAACCCTGCGTGGTGATAACGCGGAAGTCCATAGCCAGGTCATCGGTTACGTTTATGCCCTGGCTGCCGACCGCGTACATATCCTCGGTGTTCTCTCGGAAGAACGTCCAGTCAATGCCTTGGGACGGGATTCGCACCGGCCTGATGTTGGCGAACAGGTCGAGTTCCTTTCGCATAGAGACGTTGGCGCTTTCGAGGTTCGGCCAGCCGTCGCCCCGTTCCGGCGTGTGGGTCGGACCCTTGAGGGTGACGTGGCAGTCCTTTATCTCGGCGAGAACATCGTCCGGGATGGACTGCAAATGCTCGGCGCGGTTCTCTATCGTCAGGCCGTCTATGACCCGGAACTCCACCTTGCCGGAGTCAACCTCTTCTCTGAGAAGATGTTCGAGGACGGTCTGGGACTCGGCGCTGATTCTTGGGCCGATGCCGTCTCCGCCCAGCATCCCGACGACTATCGGGGAGATATTCGAGTAGTCCAGCCAGTCGGGTTCATTCTTCAGTCTTTCGACCCTCTCCAACTGCTGTGCTACAACCTGCCCGAAATGTTCTTTTGCCGCATCTATAATCTGATTGTCAGCCACGTTCCGGCTCCTTTCGGTTTATGTTATTTCATGTATTTTGTAGGAAGGATCCCGCCCAAGGCATGGAAGATTCTACGTTTGGATTACGGCCAGCGCCTGGTCCCTGGTCACCTGCGTTCCCGGCGCGACGGGCAGGGACTTGACCACGCCCTCAACCGGGGACGGGATAGTGTTCTGCATCTTCATCGCTTCCAGAACCAGAAGCGGGTCTCCGGTGGCGACTGTCTCCCCTTCGGCGACCGCAAGGCTGATGAGAATGCCGGGCATCGGGGCTGTTACTACGGTCTCGCCTTCCGCGACTTCGGGTTGCGCTGGCCCGGCGGCGGGTGTCGGAGCGGGGGCGGACATGGCGGCCGGTGGCGCCGCCGCCGGCTCCGGGCTTGCGCCGAGTCCGACCGGATCCACGTCAATCTCAAAGAACTGGTCGCCCACGTAGATGTTGAATCGCCTCGCTCTCGAACTCTTGGGAGGAGCGGGTACGGCGGGCTGGGCCGCCGCCTTTGCGGCCTGCCGGACTTCTTCAAGGGTTTTGGGCTTCATCTCCTCCGGCACGGGTTCGAGTCCGCGCTTGATGCGGAGGAATCGCTCGCCCGTCTGCGGGTATAGCGCGTATATCAGCGCGTCGTCTATATCGTCTGTCAGGTCTGATACGGCTTTTCTGGCCGCTTCCAGTTCCGGCTCGATGACCTCGCCGGGCCTTTCTGGGGCGGGCGTCAACTCTTCGGTTTGCGACAACTTGTCTATGAGTTCGTCGCGCACGGGGGATACGGGCTTTCCGTAGTTGCCGCGCAGGTACTCTTTCACAGGCTCGGAAACGACGGCGTAGCGTCCGAACAGCACGTTGGTCACCGCCTGCGCCCCGACCATCTGGCTCATTGGCGTGACCAGAGGCGGGAAGCCTAGGTCGGCGCGAGTGCGGGGAATCTCCTCCAACACCTCTGCCATCCTGTCCAGCGCGTCCGCCTCGCGGAGCTGAGAAACCATGTTGGACGCCATGCCGCCCGGAATCTGGTGGCTGAGTACGCGCGCGTCTATGACGGCTGAGCGTGTCGTTTCCAGGTGGTCGGCGTACTTGGGCAGGACCTCCTCGAGCTGGTCGCCCAGGTCTAGCAGCGTGTCCAGGTCAACGCCCGGGTCGCGCTCCGTCCCCCGCAGAGTGACCGCTATCGGTTCGACCGCCGGCTGAGACGTTCTGAGAGCGAGAGGCGCCAGGCATACGTCCAGAATGTCGAGGCCCGCCTCGACCGCCTTGAGCGCGGACATGGAGGCCATGCCGCTGGTGTAGTGCGCGTGAAGCTGGAGGGGCAGGTCTATCTCGGACTTGATGGCGGTCACGAGTTCATAGGCGTCGTATGGGGCGAGCAGGCCGCCCATGTCCTTGATGCAGATGCTGTCCGCGCCCATGTCGCGGAAACTTCGCGCTTTGGACAGAAAGTAGTCCAGGTTGTATATGTCGCCGCCCATCCGACCTCCCTCGCTGATTGTGTAGCAGATAGCGAGTTGGAGATGCTTGCCCGACGCCTTCACCGCCGCCGCCGCTCGCTCCAGGTTGGGTTCGTAGTTGAGCGCGTCGAACACGCGGAAGATGTCAATGCCGTTCTCGGCTGAGCGTTCGACGAACTTATCCACGACGTCGTCGGCGTAGTTGCGGTATCCGACGAGCGACTGCCCGCGCAGCAGCATGGAGAGCCTGGTATTGGGCATGAGGGACTTGAAGGTTCGCAGCCGTTCCCAGGGGTCTTCAGCCAGGAATCTGGTGGCGGAGTCGAATGTCGCGCCGCCCCATACTTCCATCGAGAAGAAGCCCACCGAATCCATCTTTTCGGCCAGGGGCGTCATGTCCTCCGTTCGGAGCCGGGTGGCCATGAGGCTCTGGTGAGCGTCTCGGAAGGTGGTATCGCTGAGTTTGAGGGGTGTCCCTGTCATTGTCCGGGTCTTGATGGAATTTGATATGTCAGTCGTGTCCGCGCCACGCGCGCAATCCGGGAACCGACGCGGAATGCGCGACCATGCGCCACGCCGAGATGCCGGAGCGCCGTTCCGAGAGCCGGACGGGTTCCCGCGCTAAGAACGCCTGGACCGCGGCGGTTATGGCCGCCGCCAGTTCGGGACTAAGCCCCGCGCTGCCTCCGGCTGATCTTACGTTCACAGGGGAATGCTCCCGTGCTTCTTGAAGGGGAGCTGCTCTCGCTTGTTCGCCAGCATTTCGAGCGAGCGTATGATCTTGGGTCGGGTCTCCAGAGGGTCTATTACGTCGTCTATCATCCCGCGCGACGCCGCGATGTATGGATTCATGAGGCGTTCTTCATACTCGTTGGTGAGGTCGGCGCGGGTGGCTTGGGGGTCTTCCGAATTTCGTATCTCGTTGCGATGGATTATCTCGACCGCGCCCCCGGCCCCCATGACCGCGACCTCGCCCGTCGGCCAGGATAGATTGACGTCGCTCCGCAGATTCTTGCTGCTCATGACTATGTACGCGCCGCCATACGCTTTCTTGATGAGGACGCTTATCTTCGGCACTGTGGCCTCGGCGTATGCGTATATCAGCTTCGCGCCGTGCCTGATTATGCCGCCGTATTCCTGGGTGGTTCCGGGCATGAATCCCGGAACGTCAATGAAGGTCACCAGGGGTATGTTGAAGGCGTCGCAGAATCTCACGAACCTCGCCGCCTTCACGGATGCGTTGATGTCCAGAACTCCCGCGATCTGCCTGGGCTGGTTTCCGACGATTCCCACCGTCCTCCCGTCGAACCTGGCGAAGCCGACGACGACGTTGGGCGCGAATCGCTCATGCACCTGCATGAAGTCTCCGGCGTCAACGACGTGACGCACCACGTCCAGCATATTGTAGGGCCGGTTCGGGTTGTCGGGTATGACGTGGGCCAAATCGTATTCGCGCCGCTCAGGATCGTCCCCCATGTCCAGCGTGGGAGGGTCCTCCATGTTGTTCTGCGGAAGGAATCCCAGCAGTCTTCTCACCTGGGCCAGGCAGGCTTCTTCTCCCTCGATGGAGAAGTGGGCCACGCCGCTTCTCGTGGTGTGCGCGGCAGCTCCGCCGAGTTCTTCGTGCGTTACCTCTTCGCCGGTTACCGCGCGAATTACGTCGGGGCCGGTTATGTACATCTGCCCGATGCCCGACGCCATGAATACGAAGTCGGTCAGCGCCGGCGAGTAGGTCGCTCCGCCCGCGGCGGGACCGAGTATTACGGAGAGCTGCGGAATTACGCCGGAGGACCGGACGTTCCGGTGGAAGATGTCGCTGTACCCGGCGAGACTGTCCACTCCCTCCTGTATTCTGGCTCCGCCTGAGTCAATCAGTCCTATGATGGGAGCGCCGTTGCTCACGGCGAGGTCCATGACCTTGCATATCTTGCCGGCCACGGCCTCGGAGAGCGACCCGCCGAGAACGGTGAAGTCCTGGGAGTACACGTAAACGAACCGTCCGGCGACTTTGCCATACCCGGTGACCACCGCGTCGCCCAGGTATGTCTGGTCGGCGAGACCGAAGTCGGTGGCCCGATGGGTTACGAAAGTGTCTAGTTCCTGGAACGAGCCTTCGTCCAGGAGAAGGGCGATGCGCTCCCGGGCGGTGAGCTTCCCGCGTTTGCGCTGTGACTCGATGCGTCGCTCACCTCCGCCGAGGGCGGCCTCTTCGCGCATTCTGCGAAGCTGTTCGCGCTTATCCACTTTGCGTCTGATTACCATGGTTCTATTTCAAGTATCTCCGAGTGTGCGTTACATTGTGGACAAGTTTACAGAGATTCGCAGGCGTGGGCAACAACAGTAATTCTTGGGACGTGTTAAGTTCAGAGAGGCTGGCTTGACTGCGTTACCGCGATTCGGTAGCATCGAGGGAAATACAAAGGTTGCCAGAAAGGGGAAACGGACGCGAGTCCGCGCAGATTTTTCAATGTATCTCATCAGGTTTGTTCTTCTGTGCATAGACATGGTGAACGACTTCCTGGGCAAGAATTGCCCTTATGTCGCGGGGGCAATCGCGTTCTATATGCTCTTCTCCATGTTTCCTCTGATACTGGCGACGGTTTCTATCTGGGGATTCTTTCTCGGCCCTGAGGTCAACCAGGTTGAGCTTGCCGAACAGGTGGCGGAAGTCATACCGGTATCTTCCGGATTTGTAGCCCGGACGGTGCGAGGGGTCGTGTCCGAGACGATCATAACCGGAATCGTGTCGGTGCTGGGGCTTATGTGGGCGGCGTCAGCGGCATTCGGGGCAATCAGGAAAGGGATCAACATTGCCTGGGGCATTCAGAAAACACGTCCGTTCATAAAAGAGCGGCTGATTGACATGGCCCTGGTCGCGGGCGCGGGGATACTGATGGCGCTGCTGCTTTTCGTCGCGCCGACGGCCTCGTCAATCCATAAGGCGCTTGTAATCGTATTCCCGGATGTGAGCTTCGAGTTTCTGTCCAGAATCATATCGCAAGCGGTATCGCCGGTTCTGTCCTTCTCGACGTTTATGGTTCTTTACAGGTATATGCCGAATACGCAAGTCAGCTTCAGGGACGTTTGGCTGGGAGCTTTGTTTTCCTGTCTGGGATTCGAGGGGGCCAAGTGGGGATTTTTGCAGTACGTGAATACATACCCGGTGTTCGATATTCTCGGCGGGTCGGTCGGCGCGGTTATGGCTCTGCTGACCTGGGTATATGTGTCGGCTATCATTCTGCTGTTCGGCGCGCTTCTGACTTCGCGTTACGCCAGAATCACCAGGGGCGTGAGTTTCGGGGTAAGTGGACACCGATTGATGTGGACGGGTCTCACGCGAGTCAGACTCAGGGTCGTGGCTTCAGGTGAGACCGAAGTATAGCCCTCATCAGACACCGGGTTTGCGGTTCTTGCTTCTGGGCGCCGTTGTCGCGTTCGTCCTGGCGTGCGGCTCTCCCGCGCCCGCGCCCGTCCGCGCGCCTACCCCGGCGCCTACGGAAGTTCCTCAGACTCCAACCCCCGCGCCCACGGTGGTACTGGAAGCTCCTCCGATAGTGAGCGCGTTCCTGGGTTCGCCGGAAACGTCCCGGATCGGGGAATTGCCTTCCATCGCCGACCTTGTGGACAGCGTCGAGCAGGTAGTCGCGTCAATCTCGGTCGAGTCGGTAAACAGGGGGCTGTTCTTCGACTTCACCGACGAAGGCGCGGGATCGGGCATCATAGTGAGTTCGGACGGGTACGTAGTTACCAACTATCACGTCATCCACGACGTGATAGCGGTGAAGGTGGACCTGCCGAACGGGGAGAGTTACGACGCCGACATAGTGGGATGGGACGTGGTCACCGACCTTGCGGTCCTCAAGATAGAGCCGGAGGCCAGCCTGCCCGTCGTGGAGTGGGGAAACTCGGACAGCATGAGAGTGGGGGACTGGGTTGTGGCGCTGGGCAACGCGCTCTCTCTGAAAGGAGGGCCGACGGTAACGCTGGGAATCATCAGCGCGCTGGGCCGCACGGTGCCGACCGAGCGCGGGCCTTTGTACCACATGATCCAGACCGACGCCGCGATCAACAAGGGCAACAGCGGAGGGCCGCTTGTGAGCCTGGACGGAAAGGTGATCGGGATAAGCACCGCCATGCTGGGCCAGGCCCAGGGCATCGGCTTCGCCGTCAGTTCGGAGACCGCGCTACCCGTCATAGCGAGCCTGATAGAGCATGGCGAAGTGGTCCGCCCCTCCATGGAGGTTAGCGTGGAAGACGTTACGCCCGCCATAGCGAACCGGCTCGGCCTGAACGTGAAGGAAGGGGTGATAATAACCCGGATAGCCCAGAGGGGCGCGGCATTCGACGCCGGACTCCAGGTGGGCGACGTCATCACCGACCTGGACGGAATACCGACCAAAGGCGTGAGCGATTTCCTTACCCTTTTGTGGAGCTACGAGGTGGGCGGCTCGGTGGAGGTGAGTTACCTGAGGTCGAACAAGCTGTTCGAGACGTCGGTCGAGCTCGCGGAGCGGTAGGTTCCGCTTACCTTTCTGGTCATTTGTATGTAAGAAAGTCCCTTCCCCCTTGATGGGGGAAGGTTAGGATGGGGATGAAACCCCAATCCATTCAGTACGACCGGAACAGCCTGCCCCATTCCGTCTTCAGGGCCGCTTCGACTCGCTTTCTGCCAATGAAGCGCAGCCAGTAGTCGTTGTGATAGACGTTGGACGCCGCGTAGGCCCAGGGAGTAATCGGCGACCTTAGCAGCATATTCTCCAGCGGCTTTAGAGGGCCCCAGTAGATCAGCTTCTGGCCGCGGCTGGCGAACGTGTTTTCGGCGGACTTGAAGCCCCAGTTCACCTCTTCGACGTCTTCGCCCACCACCTCGATCTCTTCCACTCTTCCCGTCCCCAGCCCCTGCTCGTGCGCGAGCCTTATGAATCCAACGCTCATCGGGTCGAAGCCCATCATCCTGGCGGCTACGGCGTCTATCGCTACCTGGTCCGCGCCCGCCAGAATCACGTTCTTGACGTGCCAGCGCATGGCGCGAGGGCCTGGCCCGTCCCCGGCGAACGTCCCGTCGGTGACGGCGAAGATGCCGGGGTGGATTTCCTTCTGGATTCGCAGGAGGTCAACCAGCGTCTCGTGAATGACCGAGTGAGTCCAGTGCCTCTGGTAATTGAGCAGCCCCCCGAAGGCGTTCTTCATCGCGCCGGTCATCGTGGTGAACACGTGCGTCTTGATAGTGGGCAGATGGACGACGTTCTTCCCAGCCATCATCTCCGGTATCTGGAAGCCGTCCGGGTACACCTTGTCCAGAACCAGCAACGGCGACTTTGGTTCGTAGTCCACCCAGCGAACGTCCTCCAGGAAGACCGATTCCAGCCCATGCTTCTCGGTCACCGACTCGTGCTTGTTGTTGACCGCGCCCTCTTTCGGGTCAACGACGACCGTGCCGTTGTGAATCGGCGTCAGGTCGTCATAGCCCGCCGACCTGAGCGCGCCAATCACCCCGTCCAGTTGCCAGGGACTGGTGGAGCAGGCCGGGTAGTAGTGCTGCCAGGATATGTTTATCTTGAGCAGCGTTTCGACGTCCTGGGGCAGCGCGTCTCTGACCCCGGCGAGTTCCATAGCGCGGCCTATGTCTCCAAGAACCGTCTCCGGCCGGGTGTAAACGACGGCCACGGTCGGCCTGGTCGGGACGGGCGTCTGAGGTTCCGCCCGCGTTGGAGTGGCTAGTGTCATTTGGCTTGTTTTCCCCTCGGTGAGCGTGGAACTGGGCGACTATTCCAGGAAGTCCTTGAGCTTCGTGGAGCGCTTGGGATGGCGCAGCTTTCGAAGCGCCTTCGCCTCTATCTGCCTGATACGCTCCCTGGTTACGCCGAAGCAGCGACCGACTTCCTCCAGCGTCCTGGCGCGGCCGTCCTCCAGCCCGAACCGCTTTCTCAGAACCTCCGCCTCTCGGTCGTTGAGGCTTACCAGAACGTCTTCCACGTGTTCCTTGAGAAGCTGGTGAGAGGCGGCCTCGGAAGGCGCGGGCGCGGTGGTGTCCTCTATGAAGTCTCCGAGGTGGCTGTCTTCCTCCTCGCCTATCGGCGTGTTCAGCGAGACCGGCTCCTGGGAAATCTTCAGGATTTCGCGCACCTTCTCGGTGGGAATCTCCATGTTGCGGGCTATTTCCTCGCTGGTGGGTTCGCGTCCGTATTCCTGTATCAGTCGGCGAGTGACCCTGAGAAGTTTGTGAATGGTCTCCACCATGTGCACCGGGATACGGATGGTGCGGGCCTGGTCGGCTATGGCGCGAGTTATCGCCTGGCGTATCCACCAGGTGGCGTAGGTGGAGAACTTGTAGCCCTTGCGGTAGTCGAACTTCTCGACGGCTCGAATCAGTCCGATGTTGCCTTCCTGGATCAGGTCGAGCAGGGACATCCCGCGCCCGATGTACTTCTTGGCGACGCTGACCACCAGCCTGAGGTTGGCCTTCGCCAGGTGCTGCTGCGCGTCGTCGCCGAGATAGACGATGCCGTTTATATGCCTGCGGAACACAAGCTCGTGCGCTCTCAGGCCGTCGGCGATGTCCGGCCGCTCCAGCAGATCGCATAGTTCACTAATATCCGGGTTCGCGGAGGGGATTGGGTCCGGCTGATCCAGGTGTTTTCTCACCTCGTCCGGTTCTATGTTGAGAATCTCGGCGACGAAGTTTATGAGCTTTTCATTGCCGGGCGCGTCCTCGAGCGCGCCGGGGTATCTGGCGGCGGCGTCCCTTATGTCCCGCCCGAGCTCCGGGTCCGGCGTTGCGTTGGCCTGGTAAATCCGGGAAAACATCGTCAGGGTCTGAGGAGGCAGCAGCCGGCTGCTCAGCGAAAATCGCTGGACTCGCTCCTTCGCGTCCTCCGGCTCCATGTTGAGCGTCTTGGACAGGTAGTCCACGAGTTCTTCGGTCAGTTCGCCGTCGAGTCTGTTCCGAAGTTTCAGGGATTCGCGGGATTCATGCACTTCCTGGACCCTGGGATGGTCCTTGGGCAACTCCAGGGCCTTGGATATGAAGGTGAAGGCTTCTTCCTCGGTCAGCCTGTTGTTGAGGAACTTGTGGAACTTGGAATCCTGGATGTTGCGCGAGTTGCGAGCGTCGTACAGCTCGAGCTGGTCGTGAAGTTCAGGCTCCGACATCACTTCGGACAGAGCGCCCGAGTACTCGATGCCGTGGTATCTTGCGACGGCGCTGACTACGTGATGGTTGTCGGACACTTCCGATAGGAAGTCGTTTACTATCTGGGCCGCCCTGAGAGGCCGCCCGTCCGATGAATTCCAGTCCTCCTCGCGACCCTTTATGTGTCTGCCGGCCTCGAAGCGGCGGGCGAGAATTCGTTCCTCGGCTGCCTTGAGAAGGTCAACCCTTCCGATCTCCCGCAGGTACATCCTGACGGGATCGTCTATCATTTCGGGCGCGGGCGCCTCTTTCTCCAATACGCCCTCCGAACTCAGCCCGTTGAAGCTGATTCTTGGCGCGTCGGAATCGCCCGATGCGCCTATTCCGGCGAAGACTTCCTCCGAGTTGTTAGAGTTGTCGTGTTCGCTGCTCTTCTGAAAGCCGTCCTCGGTCGTCCGCGTGGTGCTGATTAGGTCGGCGGTGGTTGACGCCTCCGGCATCACTCTGCCATACATACTATCGCCGCCGTCTGATCCGATGGTTCTATTCATTGACGCAACCTCGTGTGGTTAACTTGGATAGAAAATGATAGGTGAAAATTATCCACGAAAATATCCTTCAGGTAAACCCGCTCCCTCCTATCTGATGGACATGGTTTCCAACTCCTTGATTCGCCGGTTGACACGCTTTACCTCGTCTTCCACCTCTCTGGACGGAGGCAGCCCCAACTCTTCAGTATGAAGAATCATCTCCTGGTTGTGGCGTGAGCGCCGCCGTTCCAGCCTGCTGAGACACTGATCGAGTGCGCGCTCCATTCCTGTCACGGGCAAGTCCGCCGATTCCAGGCGGCTCAGGCGCTCAGCGAGAACCTGGTCAACTCCGGCGCGGAGTTCCTCTATTGTAGGATAAGAAATCAGAGCGGTAAACAACTCCCTGTTCTCAGTTCGGCGAAAACAGGCGGGATTCGTTAGGCGGGCGTTCTCGATCAGGCTCGGATTCCGAATCAGAATCCTCAGCGCGTAATCCTCTATCGGGTCGGAGTCCTGAGTCCGCAGCGCGCTGGAACTCACCTCCACCTGCGGTTCCGCGCTCTCCCAGGGCGGCGGAGAGTCGCGCCGGCCCCGGGCGCGCCTGTTTCCGACGCTTGCGATGGACGCTTGCAGCGCTTCCAGGGGGACGCCGAGTTCGCCGGCGAGTTTGCCCCAGTAGTCGTGCTGGTCCATGTCGTCAAGCCGATTGATCAGCCGCGCGAGCTCTCTGACGATGTGGGCGCGGCTGTCTGGCACATTCAGATCGGATCGCCTCACAAGCGCGGGTATCACGAAGTCCAACAGGGGTTGGGCGTCGGCGATGATAGACTCCCACCTTGCGGCGTCCGTTCGGATGAGCGCGTCGGGGTCGAGTCCGGCGGGTAGGGCCGCTATCTTCAGAACGGGCGGCGTCCACTGGTTCAGAACGCTCTGGTTCGCGGTATTCCGACGCGAGATTACGTCTCTGAACACGTGCCAGGACGATTCGAGGCTTCGCAGAGTAGCCTCCTGTCCCGCGTCGTCCGGGTCGAGCGCCAGCACGAAATCGCGGGCGAGCGACCGTAGCTGCGACACCTGGTTCTCGGTAAGCGCAGTGCCCATGGAAGCTACGACGTTCTTGTAGCCGTGTTCGTGCGCCGCTATCGCGTCCATGTAGCCTTCGACTATGACCGCGGTCCCGCTCTGGCGTATATCGGCGTTGGCGAAGTTGAGCGCGTACAGCGTGCTGCGCTTGTCGAATATCTCGGTCTGCGCGGTGTTGATGTACTTGGGCGTGGAGTCGTCCAGCGCTCGCGCTCCGAATCCGACGATGTTTCCGTTCCGGTCGAAGATGGGGAACATGAGCCTGTTTCGGAAGAAGTCCCAGACCTGGCCGTTCTCTCCCTCTCGGACGAGGCCCGCGCCTATCGCCTCTTCCCGCTTGTAGCCGTGAGTCTTCAGGTACTGAATCAGTCCGTCCCACCTGTCGGCGCTCAAACCGAGCTTGAAGTCCTGTCTCGCCTGCCGACCGACGCTTCGGCTGTCCAGGTACTCACGCGCCCGCGCGCCTGATTCCGATTGGAGAACTTCCTGAAAGTACGTCGCCGCGGCGTTGTTGACGCTGTGAATGGCGTTGGACTGCTGTCGGTCGGGCGCGTCGGACAACTCCACGCCCGCGCGCTGCGCCAGCATCCTGAGCGCGTCGCCGAACTGGAGGTTCTCCGCCCGCATGACGAAGCTGAAGATGTCGCCCCCGGTCGCGCACGCGCCGAAGCAGTGCCAGCTCTGCCGCTCCGGGTTCACGATGAACGAGGGCGTCTTCTCAGTGTGGAACGGGCAGTTGGCCTTGAACGTTCGCCCCGACTTCTGCAGCGACGCGTGAGGAGACACGACATCCAGAATGTCAATCTTGGCTTTTATGTCGTCGGTTACGCTCATCGCCTCGGTTCTACGCCTCGCTCTGGCCGTACACCCAGTTCGTTATGTTGTCCATTGGCTGGGAGATTGTCTTCATGTGCCACGCCATGTGGTCAATCGTGGCCTTCAGGTCAACTAGGTCGTCTCCCGCTTTCCCCGCGTCGTGCGGCTTCTTCAGGAAAGTCTCGACCTGGGTAGCGAGCGTCATCTGAGCGCTCCACAGATCGCCCAGGTCGGTGCAGAACTGGGAGAGGTCTTCGTCCATTTCGTCGGGCATCCCCATCTCCTTGAGCTTGATGACGATGCTGTGCGCCACGACGGACGCGCGCCTCGCCTGCTCCAGCGCGGGGGACTGATCCAGGTGCCGGTCCAGCGATTCTTCTGAAGTCAATTCACGATCCTTTTCAGTTCAGCCCGACGTTGTAGTGGGTAATATATGTCATCCAGAGGTCCTTGACGGACTCGAGCGCCGCGGGCTGGGCTTCCGAGTCCAGGTCGTTGATGCTTATGAAGACTTCCTTCCAGAGCTCGTCCACCTCCACTTTCCAGGGGCCGTATTCCAGGCCGTGGGCGTCCCGCTGCATGGCCTCGAGGTGTTCGCGTATCATCCGCACCTTGTTGCCTACAGTGCGGACTCCAATCCGGTCCTGAGGTGTCATCTGACTCTACGCTCCGTAAAGGGGGCCGCGATTCCGGGCCTGATTCGCTCGGCGACCCTTATCGCGTAATGGTCGGTCATTCCGGAAATATAGTCCACGACCGCCATATCCTCCGATTTGCTTCTTTGGCCGTATTCTTTCGGTATCTCGCTTCTGTTCGCGCGGAAGTGAGAGTACAGCAGTCCGATTATGTCCTCGGCGGTCTTGCCCAGGGCGCCGTTGGACTCGGGTAGATATACATTATCGAACATGAACTCGCGCAGAGTGTAGAAGGACTCACGCGCGATTTTGCTCATTCCTATCATTGGAGCGTGGCCGGCGTAGGTCTCGCCGGCGGCGTCCCAGGATGTCTCCACGATATCGGAGACCATCGCGTCTATGCGCCGCGAGTGCGTTTCTCCCAGCGCCTCCGATACTTCGGGCGGAAGCATGGCCGGCGTCAGGATGCCCGCTCTGAACGAGTCGGCCAGGTCATGGTTGAGGTACGCCACGGCGTCGGATATCCGGCATATCTGCCCTTCGAGGGAGAGCGCGTCGAATGGCCCATTTCCCAGGAAGTCGCCGCGCGGCTTGGAGTGGTTCAGTATTCCCTGCCGCACTTCCCACATCAGGTTCAGGCCGTTGCCGTCCTTCTCCAGTTGCTCGACTATTCTCAGGCTCTGGCGACTGTGCCGGAAGCCGCCCGGATGAAGTTCGTCCATAGCGTACTCGCCGACGTGGCCGAACGGGGTATGCCCCAGATCGTGTCCCATGGCTATGGCCTCGGCCAGGTCCTCGTTCAGATTGAGAGCGCGCGCGATTGTCCGCGCTATCTGGGTCACCTCCAGGGTGTGCGTCAGGCGGGTGGCGTAGTGGTCGCCCAGGGGCGCGATGAAGACCTGCGTCTTGTGCTTCAGCCGTCGGAACGACTTGGTGTGCAGTATGCGGTCCCGGTCGCGCTGGAACTCGGAGCGAGTGGGTGAGGGCGCTTCCGGCCTGTCCCTGCCCGGGCTCGTCTCCGCGCGCGCCGCGTATGGCGACAGATTTCTTTCACGCTCAGACATACGCGAGGAAATAGCGTCCGAGATGTAGTCGGGAAGCGTGGGTCTGATGGCGGCGCTTACTGTGATGGATCTATTCCTCTCTGCTCGTGTCCTTTCGCGGTTGTGATCAAGCGGTTCGCGCGCTTGATCACTGGCCCAGCAGCGTCTCCCTCAGCCTGTCAATTACGATTTCCATTTCGCGCTCGTCCAGGTTGAACGGGTCAACGCCCAGTTCGTCCGGGTTGTGTATGTCGTGCAGGTAGATGGGCGTGTCGCCGGACGCCAGCGCGTCGCGCACTTCGTCGCGAGAAGGGCCGCGCCAGTCTCGCGTGAACTTCAGGATAGCGATGGGCGTCAGATAGTCCCATTCGTCGTGTTCGACGGTCACTTCCAGCCCGGGCGTCTCGATGAGCGCGTCCACCACCTGGCCGCACATCTCGGCGTACCTGCGGTTCTCCGCTTCCTCGTCTTCGTCCACGAAGATTCCGAGCGCCTCGACCAGCCCGATGATCTCTTCCTTGGCCACCTTCATGCCGCGCCCTATGAACTGGTGCGGGCTGGCGTTGGCGTAGGCCGCCTCTATCAGGTCCGCGCGTCCGGCGAGTACCCCCGTTCCCTGCGGCCCGCGTATCGCCTTCCCGCCGGAGAACTGCACCATGTCCGCGCCCGCCTCGATGAAGCGCGTGAGGTTCGCCCTGGGCGGCAGGTAGGAAGCCGCGTCCACTATCACCGGAACGTCGTGGGCGTGCGCGATCTCCACCACCTGCTCGAAAGGTATCGCGCGGCGCGAAATGAACCCCGAGAACAGGTACGCCACCGCCGCGGTGTTCTCGTTGATGGCCGCTTCGAGTTCCCATGTGTGGCAGCGGCGCCCGTCGCCTATGTCAACGATGGTCGCCCCGGTGGCCGTGTAGCACTGGTCGTAGGGGAAACGCTGGCTGCGGTGCATGATTATCTCGTTCTTCATGCCCTCCGAGTGGGGCAGCCGAACCATCTTCGCCGGATCATTCCCCGCCATGACAGCCGCCGCCTGAAGCACAAGACCGCCCGCCGAACCCGACGTGACCAGCCCCGCCTCAGCGCCCGTCGCCTCCGCGATCACCTTGCCCGCCGCGACGTTCAGGTCGTCCAGGTTCACCATCGTCGCCGACGCCTTCTCCATCGCGTCCAGAACCTCCGGCCTCAGCTTGCTGCCGCCGTACAGCGTAGTGGTCCCCGACGCCACGATAGCGGGCTTCACGCCCAGGCTGCGATATATGTCCGCTCCCTCTCCGAATACCATGTTTCGTCTCTCCTGCGAATCGCCAATGTTAAAACCCGACTGGTGCGCGCAGTGTACCAGAATGAGGAGATGGGCGCTGAGCGTCCGTTCGGTGGTTACACAATTGCGAGTCCTGATGACATTATAGCCAAATAAGCACAAATATGCGATAGTGTGGCACGCTTTGGGCGCGACCGCTCTGAAACTATGGGCCGGGCGACTTGACAGTATTCATTCCCATTCGTACATTGCGCTAAAGTCCACTACTGATATTTACAGGAAGGTGATTGCCATGACCATCGCGGCCCTCGCGCCAGAACGGACGGAGGTCCGAACCGGATTGAGCCATCCACTGGACCCGCTGACCCCCGAGGAAATAACCGAGGCGGTGGCGATTCTAAAGGCCGAGCGCGGGCTGGGCAAAGAGACCAGGTTCGAGACCGTCGCGCTGAACGAGCCGCCCAAAGAGAGCGTGCTGGGTTACAGGGACGGCGACCCGTTCGACAGGGAAGCGTTCTTCATCGTGTTCGATAACCGTACGAGTGAGACTCATGAAGCGGTGGTTTCGCTAACGGGAGGCGAGGTAGTGTCATGGACACATATTCCCGGAGTCCAGCCCCGGATCACCCTGGATGAATTCTCAGAGTGCGAAGCGGCGACCAAGGCCAACCCTGAGTTCATCGAAGCGCTCGCCAGGCGCGGCATATCCGACATAGATATGGTCATGGTGGACGCTTGGTCGGCGGGAAACTTCGGCGTCCCCGAAGAGGAAGGGCTGCGGCTGGTCTTCGCGCGCTGCTGGCTGAAAGCCGGTCCCAACGACAACGGTTACGCCAGGCCGATTGAGGGCGTCATCCCGGTCATTGACCTGAACCGTATGGAGGTGCTGCGCGTCGAAGATCACGGTATCGTTCCGCTTCCGCCTAACGACGGCAACTACGCCGCCGAGTTCGTCAAGCGCTTTCGCCAGGACCTGAAGCCGATTGAGATAACCCAGCCCGAAGGCCCCAGTTTTACGGTAGAAGGCAACAAGGTATCGTGGCAGAAGTGGAGCATGAGGCTCGGCTTCAATCCGCGCGAGGGGCTGGTGCTCCACTGCGTAGGCTACGAGGACAAGGGAAGAGAGCGCCCCGTGATGTACCGCGCCTCTCTATCGGAGATGGTCGTGCCGTATGGCGACCCGCGCCCGCGCAACTTCAGGCGCAACGCCTTCGATCTCGGCGAATACGGCATTGGAATGTTGACCAACTCGCTTGTGTTGGGATGCGACTGCCTCGGCGAGATATACTACTTCGACGCTCACTTGCACGACACCCGCGGCAATCCGGTGAAGATTCCCAACGCCGTCTGTATGCACGAGGAGGACTACGGCATACTCTGGAAGCACACCGACTGGCGCACCGGACAGGTCGAAGTTCGCCGCTCGCGGCGACTCGTGGTCTCCTTCATCACAACCGTCGGCAACTATGAGTACGGCTTCTACTGGTACTTCTACCAGGACGGGACGATTGAGTACGAGATAAAGATGAGCGGCATCCTCCATACGTCCGCCGCCGCTCCCGGGGAGACCCTCAAGCATGGTACGCTGGTGGCTCCTCAACTCAACGCCGCGATACACCAGCACTTCTTCAACGTGCGACTCGATATGAGCGTGGACGGAGAGAGCAACTCGGTCTATGAGGTCAACGCCGTCGCCGAGCCGCGCGGCCCCGATAACCCGCAGGGCAACGCCTTCTACGCCCAGAAAACCCTGCTCGCGTCCGAGTCCGAGGCCCAGCGAATGATCAACCCGGAAAGCGCGAGGCACTGGCTGGTGTCCAGTTCATCCGAACGCAATTCGCTGGGACAGCCCACTAGCTACAAGCTGACGCCCGGAGACAATACTCATTCCATGCTTCATCCTGACGCCAGCGTTGCCCGCAGGGGAGCGTTCATTAAGAAACACCTCTGGGTGACTCCGTATTCGCCCGACGAGAAGGCCGCGGCCGGAGACTACGTAAACCAGCACCCCGGCGGCGACGGACTGCCCGCCTGGACTCAGGCCGACCGCCGCGTCCAGGACACCGATGTCGTCCTCTGGTACACCTTCGGCATGACGCACATCGCGAGGCCCGAAGACTGGCCCGTCATGCCCGTGGCCTACACCGGGTTTACCATGAAGCCCGTCGGCTTCTTCGACATGAACCCGGCGCTGGACGCGCCGCCCTCCGCGAGTCACAACGGCGCTTGCCGCGGCTCCGCCGCTTGCGGCTGCCACGCATAGAACGCGGCCTGATCAGCCGCATAGTTTGAGGCGCGCGGCTGGGAGAAGTCGTTTCAATGACATCACCGTGTCTCTCTTTGAGGTAGTCGGTCAGAACTGGGTGTACAGCGTCGGCGATCTCTGCTCTTCGGTGATTTCGTCGGGGCCGAGGGGGTAGGCTTCCTTCTTATAGATCTGGATGCGGTCGGAGCCGTAGTCGGCTATGTACATCATGTGGTCATAGACGCGCACGGACACCGGCCATCGGATGCGCTTCTGCGGCTCGATGGAGGCCATCTCGCGCAGCCTGAGCGCCTTGACGTTCGACCTCATGTAGTGGAGCGCCTGCCTGGAGAGGGTGGCGTCGCCCCGGAAGAGTTCGACGAAAACGCCGTCCGGCCTGAATAGCTGAACGCGGTTGTTCGCCCAGTCCGCGACGTATATGTCGCCGTGGTCGTCAACGGTGACGCCGGACGGACGGTTGAACTGGCCCTCGCCGTCGCCCGGCCCGCCTATGCTGAAGATGAACTCGCCCTCGGCGCTGAACTTCTGAACGCGGTCGTTGCGCCAGTCGGCGACATAGACATCGCCGAGTTCGTCCACGCAGACGCCCCAGGGCATATTGAGCTGGCCCTCGGCGGAGCCGTAGCCGCCGAATTCCATCAGGAATTCGCCGTCCCGCGTGAACTTCTGTATGCGGTGGTTGCGGGTGTCGGCGACGTAGAGGTTCTCGTCGGGGTCGAGCGCGATGCCGGACTGCCGGTTGAATTGGCCTTCGCCGCCGCCAGTCTCGCCCCACTGGTCGAGTATCTCGCCCCGCTTGTTGATTATCGTTATCTGGTTAGTGCCTTCGTCGGAGATCCAGAGGTTCTCCGCCCCGTCCATGACCATCGAGGCGGGCCAGACGAACCTGGCGTTGACCGAGTGAGTTCCGCCAATCTGGGCCGCGCCCCCGGCGGCGAGGTTTATCGCGCCCAGGTCTTCATCGTCCTGCGAGAGACGCCTGATGAACGATATGCCGCCGCGACACAGGATGAAGAGGTCGCCCGAACCGTCAACGGCGAGGTCAACGGGCGTGTTGGTGAGACGCCTCATGCCGAGCGTCTTGTCGTAGCTGAATCCTACCCTGAGAAGCGCGTATGGCCTGCCCATTTCTTTTCACCTTTGTCTGATATTGCTGGTTGTGGATTCCCGCTTTCGCGGGAATGACGGTCGGGGTCGGGTTGTCGTTGTTGTGCGCTACGCCGCGAATATGGGGAGTTGTTCGTAGTGGCCGCCGACGATTGGGGCGGCTTCTACGCCCATCCACTGTTCGAGCAGGGTGGAGTAGAGGCCGCGGAAGTCGTAGGTGTGGGCCATGTCGCCGTCGGTCTGCTTGTCGAGGTCGAGGGACGGGTATTCGGCGTAGAGGCCGCCGTTCACGCGGTCTCCGATGATGAACGAGCCGCCACCCGCGCCGTGGTCGCAGCCGCTGCCGTTGTCCCTGATCCGCCGTCCGAACTCGGTGAACACGAGCATCACGACGTTGTCGGAGGCGTCGTGGTCCCTGATGTCCTGGAAGAAGTCCATGATGGCGCCGGAAAGCTCGGTGAGCAGGCGCGGGTGAGTCGGGACCTCGTTGGCGTGGGTGTCGTAGCCGCCGTGCTGGGTGTAGATGACCCGCGTTCCGAGATCGGCCAGATGCACGCGCGCGGCGTCGCGGAGACTCTGGGCTATCGGGTTGCTGGCGTACTCCACGTCGGAGGTGTACGTCTCGGGGGCCTTCTTGAGAATGTCCGCGCCCTTGAGGACGTCGAGGCCGGCGCTGGCTATATATTCCCGAACCGGGCCGCCGCCGATGGCCTGGCCGTACATCTTCTGGAATACCTCGAGCGCCTGCTGACGCTGGGACTCTTCGGAGATGCCGGTCATGACGCCGTAATTGTCCAGGTCGCCGACGGAGGTGATGGGGACTCCCCGCTTGGCCATGGCGCGGGGGAGTCCCCGGCCTATGTTGACGCAGGTGAGCGGATTCTCCTTGAGCGGGTCCATCTGCGCTACGACCTGGCCTAGCCAGCCCTCGGCGCCTATCCTGTCCGGCTCGGAGGTATGCCAGATGTCCATACCCCGGAAGTGGGACCTGCTGGAGTTGGGGTAGCCGACGCCCTGCACGATGGCGACATCGCCCTGGTCGTAGAGTTCCTTGACCGGGGCGAAGTTGGGGTTGAAGCCCAGATAGTCGTCCATGGGCAGGACTTCATCCTGCGGAATTCCGATGACCGGCCTGGAATCGTAATAGATGTCGTTGCCGTAGGGGATGAGCGTGTTCATGAAGTCGTTGCCGCCGGTTAGCTGCACGACTACGAAGACTGTCTGCTTGCCGTTTGCTTCCACTTCGGTTTCTCCTCTGGTGACCGTCTGAATCAGGATTTGCCGGATTTCAGGATTTGCGGGATACGGGGGCGCCCACAAGGGTTCGCCCCTACGGATGGTCTATGCGAACTGGTACTCGACGGACGCGGCGATGAACTGGACCATGCGGGCGACGCGCTCCGCGCTGTCCTCTCGGCGCTCGTCGCCGTCGAAAACGAGGTCGCCGCCCGATTCGGCGTAGTCCATGAGCGCTTCCCTGGTCATGGGGTCAACGGTCAGGGGTCCGATGAGGTCTAGCGTCCTGTCAACGAAGTCGTCGGGCGAGATTGGCGCTCCGTCAGAGGCCAGCCTGTCGTAGATAGCGCGGACGCCGGGCAGGTCGTTGCCGCCGAGTTCGTTCACGGCGAAGTTGATGCGCTCGGCGAGCGTGCCGCAATCAATCCACTCGCTGCCGGTGTGCCAGCCCTCGACGGTGGGCGGCGTCATAAGGCGCTGTCCCATCAGGCCGGCCGCCGCGGGCGCGCCGTGCAGGGAGGGTTCGGGGAAGTCGTGGTTGCCGGCGAGCTTGATAGTGCCTGCGACCAATTCAGCCGGACTCTTGACCTTCCTGAAACTCGCCCGCTTGAAGAAGTCGGAGTTGAACAGGACGCGCAGGACGGCGCGGATGTCGCCGCCGTTCTCGAAGTAGGCTTCGCAGAGCGTATCTATGGCCTGCGTATCCTGGGGCGGAACATCGTTCCAGGACGGCACCTGCGGCTCGTCGGCGACGAAGAAGTTGTACAGGTGGCGCGAGATGAACTTCGCGGTGGCGGGCTGTTCGACGATGATGGCGATGATGTCCTCGCCGTCGAAGCGACCCGCGCGACCGAGGAAGGTCTTCTCGCTGTCGTCGTGATCCTGTTCGCGGTACACGAACTCGGACGGGTAGCGTCCGTAGGGGTCGAGCGGGATGGGCTGGGTGAAGGTCCAGCCGGTGAAGGCGCGGGAGGCGTTCTTGATGTCGTCCTCAGTGTAGTTGCCGACGCCCATGGAGAACAGTTCGAGCAGTTCGCGGCCCCAGTTCTCGTTGGGTCGGTCGCCGAAGTTCTCGCAGTTGTCCAGCCAGAAGATCATCGCCGGGTCCTTGGCGAGGTCAACCAGAATCGTCCGCATATCGGCCATGGCGTTGCGGCGGAAGAGTTCTATCTGCGTCTTGGCGGAGGGACCGTGTTCGCTCTTGCCGACGGAGGTGGCGAATACGTGGTGCCAGAAGAGCGCCATCTTCTCTTCGAGCGGGCGCTGGGTGTTGACCATGCGGTATATCCAGCGCGTGTTCCAGGGCTCCACGGAGTCGGGATTGTTGAGTTCCAGCCAGTATCGGATCACCACGTCGTCATCCACTTCCGGGAAGCGTTCGGGGTGAAGCAGGTCTTCGACTACGGCTTCGTAGTCATGGGACGCTAGGGATTCGAGTTCGTCGCGCGTCGCTCCGAATCCGGCGCGGCGCATCAGGTGGGCAAGCAGGGCCAGGTCGGTGTTCGCCATGTTCATCTTCTCCTGGGTCGTCTGGTACGGGAGGCATTATATTCCACTTTCGGAGAAAAGTCTCAAAAATAGAGTAAGGCGTAGGCAATCGCGTCTGATTTCAGGGTCTCATATATTTTGGTTTATATTCACGCAGGTGGCTTCTGGCGCGTTAACTGGTGACTCAACAGGTTAAACGCCACCTGCATTCACCAGCATTTCACCTGCATTAGCTACGGGGGAAATTCTTCTTTGGCCTTGTGAGGCTTTCGCATAAATCTCTCCTTATGATGTATGGTGTGAGACGGATTCATCACACAGGCATTTTAGCACAATTGACCGCGTGAATTGTAGAGCTACGTGATACACACGGTCGGGCCGGTGTGGTTCGACGGCGACAACGACGAGGACGCGCTGCTGGCGTCTTGCTACCGCAATTCGATGGCGCTGGCGGCGGAGCGCGGAATCAGGACAATCGCGTTTCCGGCAATCAGCACGGGCGTGTACGGATTTCCGAAGGAGCGAGCGACACGGATAGCGGTTCGGGAGGTAGCGACGGCGCTGGAGCGACACAGCGAGATAGAGAGGGTTACGTTC
Organism: Dehalococcoidia bacterium; assembly: GCA_963668275.2. Classification (GTDB taxonomy): domain Bacteria; phylum Chloroflexota; class Dehalococcoidia; order Lucifugimonadales; family UBA1123; genus VXRN01. The sequence goes on along the minus strand of OY764155.1, from coordinate 2,478,508 downwards.
GTGGCGTTCTCAGAGCGGGACTACGGGGTGTATGAGGGGGCGCTGAGTCGGCATCTGGATTCATAGGTATATCGCGCGCGCCGCTGACTATGGCCTTTTCCATCTCTTCCAGAGTGATAGGTGGGCCTTCATACTTGAGTATCCCGAACAGACGGCTTGCTGACTTGGATTTGTGAGTCATAACTTATACCATTTCGGTCTGACGTCAGCGTGAAGGGGCTGGTATAAGTCTGATACTTGGTCTATGCTCACTCCAACCCAGGCGTAGGAGGGCAGCAGATGACCGGAAGACCGCTCAGGATACATTGGAACGACAACGATACCCCCGAGGCTCTGAAAGAGGCATACCGGTCGCAGACGGACATAAGCGTTCGGACACGGGTTCACCTGCTGTGGCTTGTACGCAGCGGTTGGCAGATCAAAGCGGCGGCGGAAGCGGTGGGAACTCATTACAGGAGCGCCCAGAGATGGATTGAGTGGTACAGGGACGGAGGTTTGGACGAGGTGGTGTCCCGCAGGATGGGAGGAGTGGGCCAGCCCAGGTTTCTGAGCGAGGCGCAGGAGAGGGGACTGGTCGATGAGGTTGGGAGCGGTCGGTTCAGGACTGCCGGCGAGATAGCGGACTGGATCGAGTCAGAGTACGGAGTGAGGTTCAAGGGTAACAGCGTATATAGCGTTCTGGAGCGGTTGGGATGTTCGCCGAAGGTTCCGAGGAGTCGACACGAGAAGGCTGATGTGAGAGAACAGGAGTCGTGGAAAAAGGGGGACTCGGTCGTTCGCTGAGGAGAGCGGGAGTAAAGCCGGGAGCGCTGATCGGTTTCGCCGATGAGATGAGAGTGGGGCTTCGCGGGATGGTTCGCAGGGTGTGGGGAGCGCGTGGGCTGAAGGTGGTTCAGAGACTTCAGTTGGTGTATGAGTGGAAGTATCTGTTCCTGGTGGTGGACTTTGCGCGAGGGAAGCTGGAGTGGGCGTGGATGGACTCTATGAAGTCTGAGACGGTGGCGCGAGCGGTCCTGGGAATGAGACGATACACACAGGTAAGAGCGCTGGTGTGGGACGGAGCGCGGAGTCATCGCAGCGAGTTGGTGGGGAGCGTAGCGGGAGTGAAGACGATAGTTCAACCGCCGTATAGTCCTGAGTTGAATCCAGCCGAGCGGGTATTCGAGGAGGCGCGCCGGTGGGTGGAAGGCAGGGTGTACGGGAGTGTTGAGGAGAAGATGGCCGCGGTGGACGAATGTCTGAGCAGGCTGGAGTCCGACCCTGAGCGGGTGAAGTCCCTGGTGAGTTGGGAGTGGATCAGACAAAACGTTCAGGGACTGTCTGAAGACTACGCGGCATCATCAAGCTGAAATGGTATTACTTCTACTCCGCTTATTTACCTCTGCCAGATGAACGGACGCTCGTTTTACCGCGACAGCTACGGGATGCGGAACTCCATCGGCGTCATCGCCCTCCACCGTTTGCCAGTACACGGCTATGTCGCCGTTCTCGAATGATTATACCATTTCACTCTGACTATGACATGAACCTCGTTGGTAGTCTATACATCGTCATTCCCGCGAAAGCGGGAATCCACTCAAGCCTAGCTAGTTACAACACGACGACGTTATTCCAAATTGGTATTAGCTCAGGCTCGACGCCGGGCAAGAGCGTTCTGCCTATCAGCAAGGTATCCGACTCAGGATCATATCCCCGCTTGCCCAACGGAAGGTACCCGGACAACCCCAATACCTCTATGCCCACGATATCGTAGCTGTCCTCTTTGGCGAAATCAACCACGATGCCCTGATATTCGGAGTCCCAAAGGGCTTCGGAGATAACGCTTGACTGACCCACAGTAACGCTTAGCGCATCGCTTGCGTAGTCGTATCTAACTTTCATCTCTGATCTGCAGATTCCTAATTAGGAGGTCTGCTGATGGAACATCTTGATCAGAGACCAAAGTAAAATTACAATCGATATTGCAAATGAAGTCGAAGCAGCAGCAAAGAAAACGATCATAATATATTGATACTGAGCAGTATGCTGAAATGCATTTGAAGCCAACAGTCCTACAACAAAGAATAGAACGGCGGAAAATATAAACAACATAGCTGAAGCAAGCATATATCTACGTGTCTGAAAAGTGCCATCCAAAATTTTCACTAGTCCTGCAAAAGCAATAGAAATTATGGCCATGATGAATTGATTAGAATTGGATGGATTAACACTCATCATATCCATAAATATACCCTCGAATAACATCATGATTGGCATTGACAGAAGCACTAGCACCAAAAATATAGTTAGCTGATTGTTCACTATTTGCACTAACAATATATTAACAAATTTCCTCTCGCTTCTCGATGGTAATTTCAACAGATTTTTAATTATCCAAGTTACATAGAATAACAGAATTGACAGAATACAAGCAGATACTAGATGGTAAATCTCATAGTTTATGAATATGCTGTTCATAAAGACTATAATTCCTAGAAATATCATAACACAGAGTGCTATGATGTTGTCAGAATTTAAGATATATTTTGACATTCCGATTTCCCTTCTTGTATGGTCATGATGTATTTGATTTTATGTTGAATATGATAGTCCTTATCTGATTGCTCAGATGTGAGTCTCCACCTATTGCATCGGCTCTGTCGCAGTTTTCCAAGGCTTCCGTACATTTTCCTATTCTGGTCAGAGCCATCGCTTTATTCAGATATGCGGTAGGTTCGCTAAGGTCTAAACGAATTGCTGCGTCTGAGTCTTCGATGGAGAGGTCATAGTTCCCCATGTATCCTCTGGCCGCCGCTCTGGTGCAATATACCCCAGAAAACGCGGGATTGATTGCGATAGCGCGATTGCAGTCCTCTTCCGCTTTGGCATATTCATGCTGTTTTAGGTACACGGAAGCTCTTCCTTGAATGGCATCGGCATCATGTGGATTTAATTTTAACGCTATATCGAAGTCATTTATTGCTTCGTCAAGTCTATTTATCTCCGACAGAACTTTCCCTCTTGATGCGTATGCATTTATTGAACTAGGGTCGAGATGAATAGCTTGATTCAAGTCAGTTATGGCTAACTCACGGCGGTTACAGTTCGCGTGTACCAGCGCTCTATTTAAATATACTTCAGATTTTGATGGATATATGGATATAGCTTTATCCATGTCTTCTAAGGCTTGGTCGTATTTTTTAAGCTGCGCGTATAGAATTCCTCTGTTTTGATAGGCTATACCGAATTGGGGATTGAGTTGTATCGTAAAATTGTAATCCTCTAAGGCAAGAAGGTGTTCTTCGTCCCTTGTTCTTGCTAAGCCTCTGTCGTTATACGCTTCCGCGCAATTAGGGTCTGCCGCTATCGCTGATTCTATATCCTGTAGCGATCCTACGTAGTCTCCAATGGACAGTTTGAGGTCGGCTCTGCTTAGATAAGGGAATGGGTTCTCTGGATCCGATTCTATTTCTTGAGTTGCCTGTTCTAGTTGTATAGCTATCATATAGTTAGGATATATGGAGAGGAAGGGATTCAGTTCAATTGCTCTTTTATAATCCTGTATGGCTTCTGTTGTCGCACCGTTCGCTAGTCGTGATTCTCCACGATAATAGTAAGCGATAGCCGCGCGCTTATCTATCCTGACGGCTTGGCTGTACTTTTCGATGGCCCATTCAAAGTATCCTTTTTTCTGATAGCAGTTTCCAAGCTCGACCAGGATGTTTGGGTCTAGGGGATCAAGAAGGTGGGCCATATTGTAATCGTCTATAGCTTCGTCTATCATGTTGAGAGATTGGTAGATGTTGCCTCGATTTGTTCTGTTCATCAAGTTTTCCGCTTCTGACACCAACGCCATTGATGCGTTGATGTCAGTTAAGGCCAAGCGTGGCTGGTTGATTTCTGCGTACGCTCGTCCTCTATTGGCGAGCGCCATGGCATTTTGGGGGTTCAGTTCTATGGCTTTTGAGAAATCTTCTATCGCAAGGTTGATGTGTCCTATGTCTACTAGCCCACTCCCTCGATTGTCGTATGCTGAAGAATGGGGATTTATCTGAATTGAATGGCTGTAACTGTTTATCGCCTCTCTGACACGTCCTAAATTTGTTAGGACGATTCCGGCGTTGTAGTATATCATCGCTGTCTGTTCTGGAATTGTAGAAACAGACAAGGCCGTCTCGTAGTGATTCAGCGCGTATTGGTAGTATCCCATCTGTCTTAGGATCGCGCCTTTATTGACATACGCTTGGACTTCTTTAGGAGTCTGCTCAATTACTCGGTCATATTCTTCAATCGCCAGATCGAATTTACCTTCCATGTGGTACTGGTAAGCTCTGTCGAAGCTGGGCTTCTGAAATAGGTTTTTCAGGAAATCTATCACTCTGAGTTTCTTTATTAGCACGAGCGAATTGCGGACGCGACTAACCTTTGATTTCGAGATGCTTACGTTTAGCTACTCGGTCATAGTACTTGCTGATTCCAATCGGAAGGTATGAGTATTCACCGGATCCGTTCGTTGCCATCAAGCATCCTAGCTTTAGTTCCCGTTGGACTCCGTAAGCATAGGCTATTGAGTATCGGACTTCAAACTATGCCTAGGATTCGGGTGATCCAGCACCGCCGGGTTTACCAGGTTGTCGGGCATTTGGCCGGTGAGGACGCGGGCTACTTCGAGGGCGGCGCGTTGTTCTAACTCGAGGGTGGATTCCTGGCTGAAGAAGGCGACGTGGGGGGTGATGATGATGTTGTCCAACGACAGCAGCGGGTGGTCGCTTGGCGGGTGGTTGTCGGCCATTACGTCGAGGCCGGCGCCGGCTATGGCTCCGCCGGTGAGGGCCGCGTGTAGCGCGTCTTCGTCTATCAGGCCGCCGCGCGCGCAGTTGACGATGAAGGCTTCGGGCTTCATCAGGGCGAGTTCGCGCTCGCCTATCATGTTCTGGGTGCGCGGATTGAGCGGGGCGTGCAGGGTTACGAAGTCGGACTCGCGTAGCAGGGTGTCGGTGTCCACGTAGCGCGCGCCGCGCAGGGCGGCGGTCTGCGGGTTGAAGAGCGGGTCGGAGGCTAGGACGCGCATCCCGAAGGCGAGCGCCTTCTGCGCGACGGCCTGGCCGATGCGTCCGAAGCCGATTACGCCCATCGTCTTGCCGCGCAGCCGCATCATCCGCATGGTGAGCGGGACGCTTCCCCAGCCGTCGGACTTGACGGAGTTGTCGAAGAGGGCGACACGGCGGTTCCAGGTGAGCAGGAGCGCCATTACGTGGTCGGAAACCTCGTCAACGCAGTAGTCGGGGACGTAGGTGACCGCCATGCCGAGTTCGGTGGCGGTGTCAACCGCGATGTTGTCAACGCCGACGCCGAATCTGCCGACGGCGACGCATTTGGGGGCGGCGCGCAGCACGTTGGGCGTGATCTGGGCGAAGCAGGTCATAATGGCGTCAACGTCTCCGGCGAGGGAGATGAGGGTGTCCTCGTCGCCGTTGGGGGCGACTACGGCCTCGGCGTCGGCTTCTTCGCGCAGGACGGTCTCTTCCGGCTCGGTGGTGGGCCAGACGTAATCGGTGATGAGGACTTTGTATGTGGGCATGGGGGTCTCCTAAGGGAGTCAGTTCTCAGTATTCAGTTATCAGGCGTCGGTCTCTTCGTCAATTAAGTCTTCTAGCTGATCTATCAGTGGTGGGATGTCGTTTTGGATTATGTCCCATAGGGTGTCAAAGTTTATCTCGTCGTAGGCGTGTATAAGCCTGTTGCGTAGCGACCTTGTTCCGCGCCAGGGTATATGGGGATACCGCGAACGAAAGTCTTCGGGCACGCGGGAGGCGGCTTCGCCGATAACCTCGACAGCGCGAACTAGACCGAGGTTCAAAAGTCGGTTCGTGTCGAGGTCGGAGCGAGTGTAGTTCTGCGATATATCCCGCGCGTCTCGCGCATGATCCAGCATATGGTATATGGCGACCATCGGGTCACGTCTGGTCATAGATGACCTCCGCCTCGTCGAGGACTTCCTGTACGAAATAGCGGCTCAGGTCCTGCGGGGTGTTCAGATCAACTTTCCTGCCGATTATCTGAGAGAGTTCATTCGGCATATCCCAGAAGAACTTCAGGCCCGGAGTCGGGCCGGGCTGGAATTCCACCAGCACGTCGACGTCGCTTTCTGGGGTGAAGTCGTCGCGTATGACTGAGCCGAACAGGGACATCTTCCGAACGCGCCAGCGCTGGCAGAACTCGGCGATCCGGTCATGCGGGATTTCGATTCGCGCGCTCATGCCGGCTCCTTTCGTCATTCCAGTTCCATCGGCTTGAACATACAGCCTTCTACGAATATATCAAAGAAGTCGGGCGTGGTCTCAAGCTCGACGTGCTCTATGGCGGCGGCGATGCGCTCGATGCGCTCTCTCATCTCGGCGGAGAGCAGCATGATGGTCGCGCCCTCTAGGGCGGCGTTGCCGACTTTGACGATGCGCTCGGGGGGCAGGTTGGCTATGAAGCCGATGCCGAGGGCGTTGGGAACGTTCAGGTAGTTGGCGAAGCCGCCCGCCAGGTACATCTTCGATATTCGGGATAGGGGCAGGCCGTAGTTTCGGAGCGTGATGTACTGGCCGGAGTAGTTGGCGGACTTGGCCTGGGCGAGCGCGGATATGTCGGCGCGGGATAGGGACATCCGGCGGTCGGGGTCGAAGAAGAATTCGGGGCGGGCGTCACTGAACGCGCCGAGCTGGTTCATCATGTCCGTCCGGCGGAGTTCGGCGAGAAGGTCAACGAGGCCGGAGCCGCAGATGCCCTGCGCGGGCGCGTCGCCGATGGTGGCGCAGAGGGCGCGTCCGTCCTGGATGCGAACTGACTCCACCGCGCCGTCGTAGCCGGGCATACCGTAAGTTATCTGGCCGCCCTCGAAGGCCGGGCCGGCGGGGCATGAGGCGGCTATCATGCGGTGGCGGTCGCCGACTACGACCTCGGTGTTGGTGCCGACGTCAACCAGCATCGCGACGTCGTCGGATTCGTCCATGCCGACGGCGAGCAGGTCGGCGGCCACGTCCGCGCCGACGTGGCTGCCTATGAGCGGACCGGCGTACACCGCCGCCTGCGGAAAGACGCGCAGGCCGACCTCGCGGGCGGTGGATTCGAGCGCGGTGGTGGAGCGCAGCCCGTCGCGCATCTCGGTCTCTACCACGGACCTGTACGGCTTCTCGCCGATGGACTGGACGTCGAGGCCGAAGAGTATGTCGCGCATGGTGGAGTTGCCGACGATGACGACCTCGTAGATGTGGCGGCGGTGGAAGCGGAGCGCGCGGGCCATGTCGCCTATCTCGAAGTTGATGGAGGAGAGCATGACCTGGCGGAGTTCGCCGCGGTACTCGCCGCCGTCGTAAGAGATGCGGTGCATGATGTCGCTGCCGCCGAAGCGCTGCGGGTTCTCGAATGAGGCGGTGTGGACGATTGCGCCGGTTTCCAGGTCAACCAGGTTCATCACGACGGTAGTGGTGCCTACGTCCACCGCGAGGCCATAGACTCGGCCCCGGTAGGCGTCCAGCCTCTGGCCGCGATGGTGAACGGCGTCGCCCTTTCGGACGGTGAGCGGGTCGAGCGGGACTTCGCGGCGGACGGAGTGGGTGAGGATGCGGGGCTGGCGGCGCAGGACGGCGAACTCCACGTCGGCGCCGGGGTCTTCTACGACGGCCTGGCAGGCGAGGCGGTAGTTGTCGCGCAGGAAGCGCTCGGCGTCGGTGGGCGGGCTGAGCGCTTCCATGCCGCGCCTGATCTCGACGATGCACTCGTGGCACTCGCCGGTGCGCCCGCATGAGGTCGGGACGCGCACGCTGAGGTCGTCGGCGTAGTCGAAGATGGAGCGGCCGGGGACGTGATCGAGGGTTTGGCCGGAGTGGTAGATAGGGGACATGGGGGTTCTTTCGAGGCGGGCCGTTGGGAGCGGCTTCATATATTTCCGTTTATAAAGCCACAGGCGGCAACAGGTGTCTTGACTGGCGCCCAACAGGTGATTATAGCGCCAGCATCCACCAGCATTTCACCTGCATTAGCTATGGGGAAAATTTTTCTTTGGCCCCATGAGCCGTTGTCATAAGTCTTGATTTATGTTTGTTCGGGCTGTTCATCTCGTTCCGGTAGGGGGATTATAGCACAGAACGGATGTGTGGGGGAAGGGTGAGGCTGTTGGAATAGGGCTTGCAGTCTCTTATGGTATAATTGCCCTGGCAAGGGAGCCGGAGTTCCCATTCGCGCTGATAAGGATATGATTTGTTCTTCTTCCAATGGGACCAGGACGATCTCAAGCATCTTGGGGCAATCGCGGTCTATATGCTTGTGGGCGTCGCCGGTATCCTGTATAAGTTGGTGAACAGTAGCGACCTGGAGACCTTTCTGAGCGGACTGGCGGACGTGGGAGGCGCGGTCTTCATCGTCGGGCTTGTAACAGAAGGGGGAGTTTGGATCATGGTATTCGCGCTTGGAAAACTCAGAGAAGAAAGAAGACGCGGACGCGAGGAGGGACACGCGGAGGGACGCGAGGAGGGACTAACCGAAGGACGCGCGGCGGGACTGGCCGAAGGACGTGAGGAAGGACTAACCGAAGGACGCGCGGCGGGACTGGCCGAAGGACGTGAGGAAGCGCGCGAGAAAATGGCCCGGGCAATGCGCGAGACAGGCAGGTCCGAGACCGAAATCCAGCAGGCGCTCGACCGGTTCGACAACCGCAGAAACGGCGAACGCGAAAGGTAGGCGCTTAAATGGTATTCGCGTTTGCAAGACTCAGAGAAGAAAGAAGACGCGGGCGCGAGGAGGGCCGCGAGGAGGGACTAGCCGAAGGACGCGCGGCGGGACTGGCCGAAGGACGCGAGAAAGCGCGCGAGACGATGGCGCAGACAATGCGCGAGACCGGCAGGTCCGAGACCGAAATCCAGCAGGCGCTCGACCGATTCGACAATCTCAGAAACGGCGAACGCGAAAGGTAGGCAGTTCAACCAGTTGCGCCCGGCTAAATATATCCATTGGCTTTGCCCCACTCCAGCCAGGATGCCTGCATCGCCGATATGTTGCCCCAATCTGACCGCTTCACGGGATTTGCGCCTGTAATGTCTGCCAACGCATGATCCCAGTGTCCGCCGGTTTCTCGCATCCTTTCCAGTATCAGGGGCACCACCGGCTCACCCATGCTGACGATTGTCTGGTGGATGGGGTGTTTAATGGCTTGGCTTGTACTGGATAGCAGGACGGTTTCCTTTTCCCATTGGTAGGCGAGTTGGTTGAAGCGGTCGCGGTCGGGGGGTTGGATGTTCATCTCCTCAAAGGCGTCATTCTCACAGTGGATTTCGCCATTGCAGGCCGGGGAAGCGGGCAAAATCAGATTCATTGTAAGTATGCACCTCTGCTTGATGTTCCATCGCGACGGCGGCGATGTGAGCGTCGGGAACCAGATTCCCGCCTCTTCCCGCAGCTTGCAGGATTTGATGCAAGTGGATAAGGTGGTCAGGCCCCGGGTTGACAGGCGTGATGTGCTCATACTGAAACCATTCACGCACATATCCAACGGCGTCGGATGTGGATATGGGTGAAGCAACCACGCGAGGATTTGTCATCAGCCTCATAAACCCTGTTGACACTACCCACGGAATGCCTACGCTCTCGTTTCCGGCAATCATATCTTCCCACCATTGGCGGGCGGCGACGTGTTGAGCGATTTCGTTATTGTAAGCGTACACCAGCAGGTTGGTATCGGGTATTATCATTGCGCGCGCTTTTCCAGAAATTCTTCAACATCGAGGTCGTCCAGGAGTTGATTCAAGCGGATCGGGTCTATCCCTTCCACCAGGCCGCTGTTGTTGGGCCTGACTCTGAACGGCGGCTTGGAGTTGGAGTTGTCGCCGATGTCCGGGGCGTCGGCGTATTGGCCGTAGCCGAGGCCGCGCACGTGGGGTTCGTTGTGGAGGAGTTGGCGGAGGCGGGATAGTTCGGAGGCGTCCCAGTTCATGGCTTGGGCTACGGCTTCGTCCCAGAGGCGGCGGACTTCGCACTCGCCGTCTCGGAACTGCGGGACTATCATGTTCTTGGTGAGTTCCCAGCAGTCGGCTAGGGTTTTGCGGATGTGGTGGTCCTGAATGTTTGGAATCTTGATGTTAGCGTATGACGCTGGGCGATATAAAGGATATGCTAGTGATCTTCCAAGGTTTCCCATCAGTTGCAAGCGACCGGGTGTTGAATTGATAAATACAGCGGTTGCTTTGGCTTCTTCAAGGGATAGCATCGGAACGGGCATCCAGCCACCGCCAACGAACTGTCTGTCGCTCGCCACCGCGGTAAGACGAGATGTGTTGTTTCTCTGCCCATCCGTCACCAATAAGTATCCGGATTTTTCTTGGATTTTATCTGCTTCTGGGTAAGTTCCACCATTGGCCTTTCGGATATCTTCGTTGCGATTCTTAGGAACCCAGAACTCGTCGGGTTGGCTCTGTATAGTTGTCTGGCCATCCGCACCTCTGGATTTCAGTATCGGGAAGCTCCCTGGCCCTCCGTCTGATGACTTCTCGAAACGAGTAATCAGTGTGGGGCTTGTCAGCGTTGGCGATAGCCCAGATGCCTTTGAACTTCGCAGGTTCTCGTGATTGGCGAAGTGCGCCGCTGCTTCGGCTAATTCTGGAGACCGCCATATCGATGCCGTCCAGTCGCCAGATTCCACTAAGTCAGAGGACCAATAAGAAACCTCGCCCCATCCGTTTTCCATTTGTCCAGTTGGGTACTGCGATAAGCATTGATGTAGGTCATCAACTTCGCTTTCGTTGGCTGGCATCCTATCTAGTTGAATGAATCGTGTGGGCGGTTTGTCTCCCTTATGTCGTGTGGCGATGATGATACTTTCGTTGATGTTAGTGTTTTGACTCATGTTTAATTGATTTGGCTGGTGACAGGTGGCGATGGTGTGGATATGGAAACGTTGCGCGAGTACGTGACGTTCGCTCAGGCCTGACGTAGCCGTCAATGCAATAGTGGGACTGATCATGGTCAACACTCCCCTATTTTGATTCAGGCAACGGTCTGCGAGAGCTGTGAACATCGGGCGAATCGTTCTCTTGCTGACGAAATCGTCCATAGCTTCGTCGTTTTGTACAAGTATTCTTTCCATTGAGTCAGCCCGCTCACGGAGTGCCTGCTGGATGCTCTTTGGAAATTTCTCACCCATTTTGACGCGTTCAGTGAAGGGCGGATTCATGATGATAATATGGGCGTCCTTTGCGGCGTCAACGGCGTCTTCAAACTCGACGTCATCACCATGCCCCCAGAGGCTTTGCGAACCTATCGCGTTGTCGGGAATGTCAAATTGGCCATCCCTCTGAACTATCGCCGACTGCCCCAGTAGTTCCAGCGTACCGGCTGATACCCGCGTAGGGTCGTACTGGTTTGGGCCGTAGGGCATCTGGTGTAGGCCCATCTTGCGGTAGCGCACGTCTTTGTTGCCCGCCGTCAATTGAGCCGCCGCGAGTTGGAGGGACACGGGGTTTATGTCCATGCCCTTTATGACTTCCTCTACCGCGACTTTCTGGAGATCGGCGAGAAGGTTGTCGTCCGCGCCTTGTTCACTGGCTCTTCGCTTCATGTCGGTGAGCATAGCGGTGAGCAAGGTTCCGCTGCCGCAGGCGAGGTCGACGGTCTTGTGCTGTCGCCATACATCGGGGTCGGTCCAGTCCTGGTCCTCGAGGGCGTCCAGCGTGAGGCGGGCGGCTATTGAAGCGGCTGTGGGTCTTGTGAAGAAAGCGCCGTCGCTGGCCTGGTGGCCTATAACGCGGTTGAAGAGCGGGCCGGCGTGGTCGGCGCCCATGTCGGCATACACTTCGGCGATGCGTTCGGCTTCGGCGGTGATGTGGCGCAGCGCGCGTTCCAGTCCGCTGGTCTTGCCCGTCTCCTGGATGGTGTAGATGGACTGGATGGCGGGGTCGAATATGGGAATGAAGTCTATACGCATGACGCGCTCCCATTCCCTGCTGATTTTGTGAACGACTCCGACATCGTTCTTTATGGCGGACAGGTCGCTAATGCCGGGCATCCAGCGCCCGGCGCCGATGCGCTGGTGGAGCATGGCGGCGTTCATCATTAGCAGGGCGGCTATGGTGCAGCCGTCGGCCTGTTTCGCTTTCCTGTCCGCCCTGAGATTGTCAAGCCCGAAGTGTCGGTTCAGCGCGTCGGTGAGGCCGTCGCTTCTGAGGTGGTAGGCGGCTTCGGAGATGCTGGACTCAAGGATGTTGAGGTCTCTGATGACGCGGTTGGCGCTCAGGCCGGACTTGGAGAGCAGGTTCATCTTGATGGCATTGCCGTGTTCTCCGAGTCCGCTCAGCATTATCAGCTGTCTGCCGCGCACCATGTCCATCTCTTCGCGGCTTCTGCGCTTTCTGCGCTTCTTGGTAGAATGTTCCAGACGAAGGCCCTCGCCGTCGTTGATCATCTTCTTGGCTTTGGCCTTAGTCTTTTTCATGTCCACCGGGCCGCGCGTTCCGTCGGAAGCGGGCTTCTCCCTGGCCACGGTGTCCATTCTGAGTTCCACATTTTCGCCGTCATTCGCGTCCGCCGCCGAGCTTTGGGACGAATCCAAAGCCTTGCCCGTGATAATCAGGGTAGGCTCAGGTGTCTTGTAAGCCTTGTCATCCCTGGAGTCATTCACTGTTTCTATGGGAGAAAACTCCTGGGACGGTCTGGTTTTCCCGGCCAGCACGCGCTCTACGGCTTCCTGCGCCTCTCCTGGCGCGCCTTCGTGTTGGTAGTAGGCGATGCGCTTGCCAACCTCATTGGCGACCGCCACGACGCTTCGGACGATTTCGGGTTCGGGCGGAAGCTGGAGATACAGCAATTCGGAGAGGTCGTCCTCGATGCGCTGGTCGTGGGCGCGCAGGGCAAGTAGTATCTGGCCGAGTTCCTGCCAGCCCTCTTCCATGTTACTGGTACTGAGCCAGCTTTCGGGGTCGGCGTCGGGGGGAATCAGTATCGGGCAGATGATGTAGCCGAGTTCCTTGTCCGGCGCGGTTCGCATGGCGCGTCCGACGGCCTGTATCACGTCAATGGGGCTTTTTCTGGATTCGAGGAAGGCGACGGCGTTCAGCGAGGGCGAGTCGGTGCCTTCTCCGAAGATGCCCACGTTGATTATGCCGTAGGGGGAATCTTCGCTTGCGTCCGCGAGTTTCTGCTTGGCGCTGTCGCGCGCCGTGACGTTGCTGGCGGCGTCGAGGTGTTCGAGCGTGTAGTTCTTGACGGTCTGCCCGTCGGAGTTGTCGCGCAGCCATTCCTGAACCCATTCACGCACTGGTTGGGTTTGGAGTTTGGCGGACATTTCTTTGGACTTGGCGACACTGTTCATAAAGGCAATGCAGGAATTGATAGGAATGTCGCCGTTCTCGCCGCCCTGGGTAGCGCCGCCCATGGCGAGGGCGAAGGCCAGGCCGCGCAGGTATTGGGAACTGGTTATGGCTTTTCGGCCTTTGAGTTCAGTTCCCAGGGCGAGCAGGTTGGCCTGGTTGTAGGCTTCGGGATCGTTGACGGCAAGCGCGATGATGCGGTAGTCGGCGAGCCAGCCGTTCCGCACCGCTTCGGGATAGCTCTTGCGATAAAGTTCGACGCCGAACACGGTTTCGTCGTCCATGGTGCGAACTATCCAGTCGTTGGAGGGATTGTTCTTCAGTCCGAAGACTTTCGGGGTGGCGGTCTGGTAAATCCTGTACGTGGCGGGGAAGGCTTCGTTGTCGTGGCACAGTGTGAAGTCGCGGATTGCCTGTTCTTCTTTCCGCGCTTTCTCGCTCCTGGATCTTTTGCGCCTTAGCCCGGCGGTGCGGTGGGCTTCGTCCGCTATGAGAACCTTGGCGGTCGCGCCCGACAGCCGTAGCGCTTCGGCGACCCTGTGTCCGCTCTGGTACGTGCCGAACACGACGTTGACGGCTTCGGCATTCCTGCCCTCGCCTATCCAGTCCGCGATTTCCTGGGAGTCGGTGGTGACCTTGCCCTTGACTTCGGACGCGCTGACGCTGCTGTTGTCGGCGGTGGGGTTGGCGAAGGTGTCAACTATACCGTCGCGCCTGGGGCTGTATCCGGCAGTTTGATCTGAGCAGACGGCAAGCGCCCTGATGGGGACGTCGGCGTATTGGAGGTATTCGCGCCTTATCTGGGCTACAAGCGCGATGGACGGGCATAGAACGACGGCGAGTTCGCCGGGCTGGGCCAGTTCCTCTACGATTCGGAGGGATATGCGGGTTTTGCCCGTGCCGCATGGCAGGATGATCTTGCCGCGCGCCTGTCCTATGGGAAGGCCGCCGCTGTCCGCGCTCTCATGCTCTCTGAGGATACGGACGCTTTCGGCTACGGCTTCGTTCTGCATACAGGTCTTTGTTCGCCTGGGCGTTTCTTCGTCGGAATGTGGCTGGCAATGGGGACAATCTTCGTCAGTGGGCGCGTGACCGCGCTGTTCGAGCAAGTCCTTGTGGATGTTTATGACCTTGAGGGGTTTGTCAGGCTGCATCGAAAGAACTTGCCGCGAAGGGGAGGTCAGCCGGTTATCCCCGTTGGTTACAATCCAACGTTCCGCCCAGAGATTATCGTTTGACGCGGTGACGAACCTGTCTGTTTCTCTTGCGCTTATATCATCCCCGCGTCCGCGTTCGTCAAGTTGGCGGGACTTGCACTGTATAGCGATGTGCTGTCCGTCGCTTCGGCGTATGGCTACGACGTCTATTCCGACGTCCAGGTTGGTGGTGTTGGGGAAGCGGGATTCGCGTTCGGGCCATTCCGCCCAGGGATAAGCGTCGCTGATGTCCCATTCCCGGATGTGCGGCGCGACTTGGGCGGTCAGTTCCTCAAGCCACTTGCCGTCCGTGCTGAGCTTGCTCATGTCAACCGTCCGGCTTATGGCGGTCTGGACTATCTCCAATAGATTGACGTTCCGCATCTGTTTTCCTCATGGGGATCGGATAGTTTGGCGCGTGGCGATATATTACAGCCATGAGAGAGAGCGGGCAAACGGCGACAGACGCGCGACGGTTCGCCGAGGGGAAGGATTATAAGAATTATAGCCGACGCGAAATCGGGGGCAAACCGCAACAACCCCACTTCACATCCGTACTCCCTCTATGCTACCATAAGAACATGGAATCTGTTCACTCGGCCAAACCGCTGAGGGGCCGCCGAAAACCGACCGCTGACGACCGAATAATCATAAACAGAAGGTTATCCAAAATGAATCCGACGGCGAAAAAATTTTTTTCCGTAGCTAACAACAGGTGATAACAGGTCACTTCCCACGCGAACTGTAACCAGTCCCACTTGGAAACTCACCTGTAACCCCACCAGTACGATATAAAGAATCATTTATGACTCCGCCCAAATCGGTGACTCTGAAGGGTAAGGGATCTTCGCGCTCGCGCGCGGCGCCGTCCACTCAAACTTTTATGGCTCGCCCGTTTGGTGTAGAATAGTCTCGGTCGTTTGGACGACTACGCTAAGACTGTTCAAGAGGTTCGTCGTTGCCTGAATATGATGTATTGGTTCTCGGCTCAGGTCCGGGAGGATATGTAGCCGCTATTCGCGCCGGACAGTTGGGTATGAAGACGGCGGTCGTCGAGAGAGACGCTCTTGGCGGTATCTGCCTCAACTGGGGGTGTATCCCCTCCAAGGCGCTTCTGCGAAACGCCGAGGTGCTCAGCGTCATCCGACACGCCGGGGACTACGGCATCGGCGTCGGCGACGTGAACCCGGACTTCGGAAAGGCGATTGACCGCAGCCGCGGCGTCGTCGGTCGCCTGACTCGCGGCGTGGCCTCTCTGCTCCGCAAGAACGGGGTTGACCACATCCGGGGTACGGGCGCGCTCCAGGACTCGCGTACCGTTCGGGTAGCCGAGGACGGCGGAGTGCTGTCCGCGAACAACATCATCATAGCCACCGGCGCGAGCCAGAGGGACATCCCCGGGCTGCCGATAGACCGCGAGACGGTCATCACCAGCCGCGAGGCGCTTGAACTCAGGGACGTTCCGAGTAGAGTGGTGATAGTCGGAGGCGGCGCCACCGGCTGCGAGTTCGCGTATGTGTGGCGTACTTACGGCGCGGAAGTGACCATCGTGGAGCTTATGCCGCGCCTCGTTCCAAACGAGGACGAGGAGATAAGCGCGCAGCTGGAGCGTTCGTTCAGGCGGCAGGGCATAAAGAGCGTCACCGGAGCGCGGGCGCGGGTGACCGGAGTGGGCGGCGGCTCCGCGCAGGTCGCCATATCAACCGGCGAGGGCAGCCGCGTGGAAGAGTGCGACAAGGTGCTGGTCGCCGTGGGCGTGCAGGGGAATACGGCGGGCATCGGACTGGAAGCGGCGGGCGTCCGGACCGAGCGCGGCTTCATTCCGGTTGACGACTCGATGCGGACCAACGTACCCGGCATCTACGCCATAGGCGACGTCACCGGCAAGATGCTTCTGGCGCACGTAGCTTCGGCGCAGGGAGTAACCGCCGTCGAGCGCATAGCCGGCCTCGACCCGCAGCCGCTGGATTATGTCCAGATACCCAGGGCCATATACTGCCGGCCCCAGGTGGCGAGTTTCGGGCTGACCGAGGCGCAGGCCAGGGAACAAGGCTACCCGGTCAAGGTGGGCCGCTTCCCGATGGCCGCCAGCGGCAAGGCGCTCGCCATGAACGAGTCCGAGGGGATGATCAAGCTGGTGGTTGACGAGGAAATCGGGGAGATACTGGGCGCGCACATGATAGGGGCCGAGGTTACGGAACTGCTGGGCGAACTCGGAATGACGAAGCTGCTGGAGGCGACGACGGCAGAGCTTGGCTGGCTGGTTCACCCGCACCCGACAATCTCCGAGGCGGTCAAGGAGGCCGCTCTCGCCGCGGAGGGCGAAGCGATCCATATATGACACGATATGACACGCTTCGAGAGAGGCAAGGCAATGGATTGCCGAGCGGCGAGCCCTTCGGGGTTCCCGCTTTCGCGCGAATGACGGTGGAAGACGCAGGAACGACGGTAATAGTCAACTGACTGAGGAAGTCTATGAAAGTAGCGATAAATATAGACAAGGCTCAGGTGGCCGACTACTACCGGAAGATGCTGCTCATCCGAAGGTTCGAGGAGGCCAGCGGCAGGCTGTATATGCAGGGCCTCATCCGCGGCTTCCTGCATCTGTACATAGGCGAAGAGGCCGTGGCGGTCGGAGCTATCAGCCTGCTGGAGCCGCAGGACTACATCATCACCCACTACCGGGACCACGGCCACGCGCTCGCTCGCGGGATGGACCCGAAAGCCTGCATGGCCGAACTGTGCGGCAGGGCCACCGGCTCCAGCGGCGGCAAGGGCGGCTCGATGCACCTGTTCGACGCGAACCGCCACTTCATGGGCGGCCACGCCATAGTGGGCGGGCAGATGCCGATTGGCGTGGGCATGGCGCTCGGAATCAAGATGAAGAAGCGGAACGGCGTCGTGATGGTGTTCTTCGGCGACGGCGCGGTGAACGAGGGCGAGTTCCACGAGTCGCTCAACCTCGCTTCGCTCTGGAAGCTGCCGGTCATCTTCATGCTGGAAAACAACCTGTACGGCATGGGGTCGCACGTGGATATGACCCACGCCGCCGGGCGCGACATCTACAACTCCGCCGAATACTATAAGATACCCGCGACGCAGGTTGACGGCATGGACCTCATAGCGGTGCGGGAGGCGACCTCATTCGCTATTGACCGCGTTCGCGCCGGTAACGGCCCCGTGTTCCTGGAGGCCATGACGTACAGGTATCGCGGACACTCGATGGCCGACCCCGTGAATTACAGGGAGATGGACGAGGTGGAGGAGTGGAGAATCAACGACCCGATTGACCGCTTCAAGACGCTCGCCGTCGGAGAAGGGCTCATCACCACCGGGGAGCTGGAAGAGATAGACTCGCAGGTCGCGGACGAGATCGAGGAAGTGGTCAGGTTCGCCCGCGAGAGCCCCTTCCCCGGACTCGACGACCTATACAAGAACGTGTATGCCTAGGATTCGGAGCGCCTTATGCCTGAAATGATAATCAGAGAGGCCATTGCCCGCGGACTGCGCGAGGCCCTGGACAGGGACGAAGACGTGTTCATGATGGGCGAGGACATCGGGGCGTATGACGGCGCGTATGCCGTGACGCGCGGATTCCTGGAACGCTACGGCCCGGAACGCATCCGGGATACGCCTATTTCCGAGTCCGGTTTCGTGGGCGCGGCTATCGGGGCGTCCCTGGTGGGAATGAGGCCGGTCGTGGAGATAATGACGATCAACTTCTCGCTGCTGGCGATGGACCAGATCATCAACCACGCGGCGAAGCTGAGGTATATGTCCAACGGCCAGCTGAAGGTGCCGATGCTGATAAGGACGGTCACCGGGGGCGGAGCGCAGCTCGCGGCGACGCACTCGCAGAGCTTCGAGGGCTGGTACGCCTCGGTTCCCGGGCTCAAGGTAGCCGTGCCGTCAACCCCGTATGACGCGCTCGGTCTGATACGCAGTTCGCTCAAGGACGACAACCCGATAATCTTCGCCGAACACGCGCTCATATACGGCGTCAGGGGAGAAGTGCCGGAGGACTACTACGAGGTGCCTTTCGGCAAGGCGAAGGTAACGCGCGAGGGCGGCGACGTCACCATCATCGGGTATTCGCGCATGGCGCGCGTCGCCATGGACGCCGCCGACAAGCTGGCGGAGCGCGGCCGGCAGGCGGAGGTCATAGACCTCAGAACGCTCAGGCCGCTGGACATCGAGACGATAGCCGAGTCGGTCAGGAAGACCAATCGCGCCGTCGTGGTGGAAGAGGCGTGGCAGACGGGCGGATTCGCGGGAGAGGTCGCCAGCGCTATCCACGAAGAGGCGTTCGACTACCTGGACGGTCCGGTGGTTCGCGTGGGCGGGCTGGACGTTCCGGCGCCCTATTCGGGCCAACTGGAAGCCGCGACTATTCCCGACGCCGACAGGGTGGTGAGCGAAATAGGCCGAACCTTCGGAATATAGAACGCTCAACTGATTTCAACGATAACGATTGAACTATTATCGTAATAGGACTTACGCAGTTGGATAGGTGTGGATTGCCGCTTTCGCGGGAATGACGGTAGGCCCACCGTATTCGACGCGCAACTTCTTCGTAAATCAAAGCGGCTCTGCCGTCTCATGGAGAGCCGCGTTATCTATTTCAGAGAGGGGGAGTTCCTTGGCTACTGAACTCACCATGCCCCAGATGGGCTACGATATGCAGGAAGGCACCGTCGTGCGGTGGCTGAAGGCCGAAGGCTCCAACGTAGAGTTGGGAGAGCCGGTGGCAGAGATCGAGACCGACAAGGCGGTGGTGGAGTTCGAGTCCTACGCCTCCGGCGTATTGCAGACGATACTCGTGGAAGAGGGGGCGACCGTGCCGGTCGGCCAGCCTATCGCGCTTGTCGGCGAGGAGGCCGTCGCTCCGCCTCCCGCGCCCGAACCGGAGATTGAGGCCCCGGTCGCCGAACCCGAGCCTGAAGCCGCAGTCGAGGAAGAGGCGCATCCGGCCATTCCTCTCGGAGCGGCGGACGCGCCGTCCGCGCCGGTTGACGGCGTCGCCGAAGAGCCGATACCCGCGCCCACGCCCGCCGGACGCATATTCGCCACCCCGATAGCGCGCCAGATGGCAGCCGAGTCCGGGATAGACCTCGCGGACGTCGGAGGCACGGGGCCGGGCGGGCGAATAGTGAAAGAGGATATAGTCCGCTTCATAGAAGCGCAGGTGGCCGCCGAGCCTGAGCCTGAACCCGAGCCCGAAGTTCCGGTGATCGTGGAAGCGGTCGAGCCGGAAGTGGTGGAAGAAGCGCCTGTCGTCGTCGAGGTCGAGGCCGCGCCTCCGGTTATCGTCGAGCCTGAGCCTGAAATTGAAGCGCCCGCTCCGGTCGAAGCGGAAGTCGAGGAAGTTGTCGCAGAACCCGAACCTGAAGTCGAGCCTGAGCCTGAAGTCGTCGCGGCGCCAGAGCCGGATTCAGACCTGATTCCGCTTTCCCGCATGAGACAGCAGATAGCGCGGGTGACTATCCGCTCCAAGGACGAAAAGCCGCACTTCTACGTCAACACGGACGTGGACATGACCGAGGCGATGGCGCTCAGGGGCCGGATAAACGACGCCCTGGCGGACAGCGGAGTTCGCGCTACCGTGAACGACCTGATAGTCGCGGCGAGCGTCCGCGCGCTGAAGAAGTTCCCGAAGTTCAACGCCTACTACGAGGACGGCAGAATCAGGATGAACGAGGACATAAACGTGGGCATAGCTATGGCGCTGGAAGAGGGGCTGATAATGCCCGCCGTCGTTGGCGCGGGCGAGATGTCGCTGGCCGAGATAGCGCAGGCGACGAAGGATTTGGCGGCGCGCGCGAACCAGGGAATCCTGCGCCCGGAGGAGTATTCGGGCGGCACGTTCGCGGTATCCAACATGGGCATGATGAACGTGACCAGTTTCGTGGCGATAATCCAGCCGCCCCAGACGGCGGTTCTCGCCGTGGGCGCGGTGCAGAAGCGCGCGGTGGTGGCCGCGGACGACAGCATCGTGGTTCGCCAGATGATGACCGCCACGCTGTCCGCCGACCACCGCATAGTGGACGGCGCCGAGGGCGCGTTCTTCATCAACGAGATAAAGGGGCTGTTGGAGAACCCGCTCAGCGTGCTACTCTGATCAGAGTAGCGGCAGGATGTGCCGCTCTATGGCGTGGGCCAGGCCGTCTTGTTCTACGGGCGGGACTGTGTGAGTGGCGGCGTTCCGAACTTCGTCGGGGGCGTTGCCCATGGCTATGCCGAGGCCGGCAGTCTGCATAAGGGGCAGGTCGTTGAAGCTGTCGCCTACGGCGATTGTCTGCGTGGGCGCGATGTTCGTCATGTCGCACAGGGTCCGCAAGGCGCTGCCCTTGTTGACGCCGCTGCGGGTGAAGTCCACGGCCCACAGCCGGTTGTAGGGCAGCCAGACTTTTACGGTGTCCAGGCCGCTCTCGCCGGCCATGCCCGCTACCATCTCGTCGGCGTCCGCTTCGTCTAAATCCAGGGCGGAAACCCTGGTGAGTTCCCAGGTGTCGAGCTTCGCCAAGTCGGTTATCGCGCCGCCGGCGTGGGTGGCGAAGAACTCGCAACCGCTCTCGATGATGGGCCGCATGGCTCTGCGCGACAATGCCTCTCCGAGCGGGGCGCTCCACAGGCTCTCGCCACTTGCCGGGTCAATTATCATCGCGCCGTTGTCGGAGATCTGGGGCCATGTGAGGCCGAGTTCCCCGCCGTACCTGAGAACGTCGCCGGTCTCTCGGCCGGTCGCTATGGAGACGCCGATTTTCGCGGCGACCTCGCGGACGGCGTCGGCCACCCTCGGGGATATGAGTTCGTCCGGGCCGATCAGGGTTCCGTCAAGGTCTATTATGAGGGCCTTGTATTCGGGCATGATTCGCTAAACCTTCGATGTTTTGAGAGATAAAGTCAGGGTAAGCGCAATACGGGATGGTCTATGGCCAACCCTGTCCAAATAAGGGTGAAGACTCAGCCTTCCCATGTCAGGACGCGCTTGCCCAGCGTTGGATGGAGCGGACTGAATTCAGACCCTGGATTTGCGTCATCCTGTCGAGTCCCACGCTGATGTCTCGCGCGATTCCGGGGCCCCTGTAAACGAAGCCGGTCATTACCTGGACGCTGTCCGCTCCGGCCAGCAATGCCTGCCACGCCTCCCACGCGGTGAATATCCCGCCCGATGCGTTGATACCCGTGTATTCTCCAACTCTATCCCGAACTTCGCGGACCATTCGCAGCATCTGGCCGAAGATGGGCCTGCCGCTCAGTCCTCCCGCTCCGACGCCGAGCCGTTCGTCCTGGACGGGCTGGGTGTTGGCTACGGTGAGCGCGTCCACATACTTAGAAGCGCACACGTCCGCGAGGGACAGAGCAAGGTCGTGTCGCTTGGGATCGTCCTCGCGGGACGGGAAGGGCGGCAGTTTCACGAAGAGGGGCCTCGTCCTGGACTCGTTGAGCGCGTCCAGCAGTTCGCCAAGTACGTCGGGGTAGTGGAACACTCTGAGGTTGGCGGTGTTGGGGGAACTGATGTTGACCTCTATCGCGTCGGCGAGCGGCTCCATCGCGCTGTGGCAGGTGGCGATGTCCTCGATGTCGGCGCCGGAAACGCTTACGACAATGGGCGTGTCGCCGACCAGCCCTCTGTCCTCCGCTATCCTCTCCACGGCGGCTTGCAGTCCAAGCCCCGGAAAGCCGAGCGCGTTTATCAGCGCGTGGCGTGATTCGTCCCGCAGAAGGCGAGTTCCGGGGTTGCCCGGGCGCGGCTCCAGGGTTACCGTGCCGCAGGTCACGTATCCGAAGCCGAGCGCGGCGAGGCCGGGAAGCAGTTCGCAGTTCTTGTCGTATCCGGCGGCGAGGCCGACCGGGTTCTTGAGCGCGAGTCCGCCGACGCCGGTCTCGATCCTAGGCGAGGTGAAGCCGCCGACCTGTGAAGCCGCTTTCCAGAGCGGCCACAGTTTGAGGGCGCCGTCGGCGAGCTTCTGCGCCTTCTCGGGCGGCAGGGTGAAGAGCAGCGGCCTAAGCAGGGACTCATAGGTTTTCGGGAAGAGGGCTAAAGCCAATATGAGTCTCCCTGAGTGTTACAGATGTTCTTAATGAAACGCACGACATAGGTTATCAGGAAATTGGGGTTGAGGTCTATTTGCCTTGTCGTCAGTTCATTCGATTATTCCGAATCGCTACCAGCGGCGACGTGTAGATTCCCGCTTTCGCGGGAATGACAGGACGAAAACGAAAAGGCCCCGGGGCGTACCCGCCCGAACTAAGGCCAGCGGCTTGACGAAGGGAAAGTTATGCTTGACGCTATATCTTGCCAAAGTTAAACTCCAATTACTCTAGGAGAGAGTCTGTGAACCGCGAGCGCATAGCCATTTGGAGCGTATTCGAAGAGGACCAGCGATTATACTCGTGGCTATTTCCGACATTGTGGATAGTGGGCGTATCGTACCACGCATGGCTGAGGTTTATAGCCTTAGACCCTCCCGATGGCAAGTTTGCGCTGGCTGTCAGCCAGTTCGTCATGGACATAGGGATAGTCGGGTTGTCGGCGGCGGTCATGGCTCTGATGTATATAGCGGCAAGGAGGGCGGTTATGGCGCTTTTTGACTGGCCCAACAAACAAAAGACCAGAGAAGAACGCGATAGGGAGTGGATAATCTGGTTGGAGAAACGAGACGCGGCGCTGGCTAAGGGGGAGGAATTCAACGAACCCCGGCCAGACGAGAAAGATAAAGCCGCGTAGCAGAAAGGTGCCACGGAGGTTCTCCGGTCAGGCTACTATGCGGGCCATGTGGTCGCTGACTTCGACGCGGGCGACGTGGGTGAGGAGGAAGTCGCGCTTTTCGTCGAAGTCGCGTTCGTTCCAGTTCTCCATCATGTCGCTCACGTCCACGGGTTGGTCGGACTTTTCGGCCAGCGCGCGGGCCTTGTCGAGTTCGGACAGGGCGCGTTGGAGTTGGTCGGTCTTGAGCGCGCCGGAGGCGGTCTTGCGAAGGGTCTGGGAGAACCTGCGCTCGGCGTTTTTGATCCTCTCTTCCCAAATCTTCCTCAGGGCCTGGTCGGAGTCTTCGTCTTGGTAGGCGATTTTGCGGAGGGCGCGGGTCTCGATGGCGAGTGGAATCTGGGCGAGCACCGCGCCTTCCAGGTCGGCCTCGCGCCAGGTGTGATAGCCGCACACGCTCTGGTTGTTGCGGGACTGGCACTGGTAGTAGCGGTAGGTGGCGCGGCTACGGTTGCCGTCCTTGTTGCGCCATAGCTGGCGGCGGGTTACGCCCATCATCTTGTTGCCGCAGGACTCGCAGAAGGCGATGCCGGACAGCAGGTACGGTTCCGGGCGGGATATCCTGCCCAGGGGCCGGCGCTCTCTCACTATGTCCTGAGCTTCGCGGAACACGTCGCGCGGGATGATCGGCTCGTGGCTTCCGGGCAATCTCAGACCGAATCGGGTGTAGGTGCCGATATAGACGGTGTTCTTGAGGATGTCTCTTATGCTGACGACGTTCCAGTTGCCGCCCCTGCGGGTGGTTATGCCGCGCTCGTTGAGATGCTGTACGATGAGTCTCATGCCCATCCTGTCCCTGGTGTAGAGGCGGAAGATGAGTTCGACGACGGGGGCTTCATCTTTGACTATTTCAAGGGCGCCGTCCTCGCCGTTGCGGTAGCCATAAGGTGGGCGCCCGAGTCCCTTGCCGCTGAGCGCGCGGTTCTGCATGGACATCCGTATCTTCTCGCCGCGCGCCCTGGACGCGCCCGGCGCGCCGAGCGCAACCAGCGCGTTCTGAAGGGGGTCGGGCATATCGTCGTCCTGGCAGGATACCTTGCTGCCCATGTTCTCAAGGGACAGGAAGGCGCGCGCGACCGCTTCGAGGTCGCCGCCCAGGTGCGTGGCGTCCGGCACGGCGACCAGGAACTCGGAGCCGGATTCGCGGATGTATTGGACCAGCCTTTGGTATTCGGGGTACTTGCCGTCGTCGGACGGCGACAGGTCGCCGAAGATCTCCACCGGCTGGTGGAGGTTGACGTAGCAGTAGTCCTGGAATTCGGACTCGAATTGCTGGCGGGACTTGCGGTTGTCTTTGGATGTGGTTGGGGCGTCTGCCCTGAAGTATCCGAGGGCTCTCATTGTTTAGTCTTTAGTGGTTAGTTTTTAGCGCTCAGCAAGGATGTTTTCACCCTCACCCTGAGGGCTGATAGGGGTAGGCATTTCACCCTCACCCCAGCCCTCTCCCTGAGGGAGAGGGAGTTTGTTGATCGGTGTTCATAGCTGACCGCATATTTGCCTACCCTTGTGAGCCCTGAGGGTGAGGGGATTTGGGCGCCCACGAGGGACGCCCCTACGGTGTGATCGGTATTTATGAGATGGATTGTGGTTCATTCGAGGATGAGGATGCGGGAGCAGCTTCCGCACTGGACTATCTGGTCTCCGGCGCGGACGCGCTGGAGTTCGGTGGTGGGTATGACGAGCCTGCATCCCTGGCAGAGGCCGCGCCTGTCAACGAGGGCGGCGCCCTGTCCGCCCCTGAGCTGCCTGACCTGTTCGTAGAGGGCGAAGGTCATCGGGGCTTGCTCAGACACCAACTGTCCCCTGCGCTCGATGAAGTCGGGCAGTTCGGCGGACACATGGGCGTGACGTGAGCGGAGATCGGCTATCTCGCGGGCGCGTTCGCCGTCTATGCGCTCGAATAGCTCCCTGGCCTTGTCCAGAAGGGCCTGGGTGTCGTCGCTCTCTATCATGAGTTCGAGCAGCCGGTCCTCGGCCTCGCCGCGATTCGCCGCCAGGTTGGCGCGTTCTTCCTGGTAGGCTTCCAACTCCCTGGGGTTGGTGACCGAGCCGTCGTAGAGCCGGGCTTCAATCTCGGCGATTCGGCGCTCGATGTCCTCGACGGCGTTTTCGGTCTGTCTTCTGGGCCTGTCGAGTTCGGCCATCTTGTTTTCGAGAGCGTCCAGTTGGCGCTTGGCCGCCAGGCGCCTGGAGTCGTCCATCAACTTCGCGCGGATGTCGGCCAACTCCTCCTCTCGCTTCTGGATGTCCCAGTCGAGAAGCTGAAGGTCGTATAGGTCCCTGATAGACGGCATTCCCCACGTCCGCGCATTGGAGTTGAACTCATTCTAATACAAATGCGAGACACTATGAATAGGTTATGGGCGTCAGTATGTCCACGAAGGGGCGCTAATGTATTCGATTGAGAGGATGTCGCAGGGTCAGAAAACCGCTATTGGGTTGACGGGGGAACCCGTTCCGCCGATTACGTTGAGCGGATTGATGGTGAGCATGAACTCGTGGCGGCCTTCTTCGGCGCAGGCGTTGGCGAGAGGTTCCAGGAGCGAGTTGTCCAGAAGGGCGACTCCGTAGGCGAATATGACGCCGTGAACCGTCCATGGGATGTCATATTCGTTGGGCGAGGAGTCCATCATGTCCCAGCCGAGAATGGAGATGTCGTTGTCGCGGACGAATTTGAGGCAGGATGCGTGGAGGCCGGGCCGCGAATCGCCGCCGGCCCAGTTTCCGCCGTGGTCGGCGGCGTAGGCTTCGCGTCCGCTGTAAACCATTACCGCGTCGCCGGGCCTTATCCGGACTCCCTGGGCCTGGGCGATGTCCTCAAGCTCCCAACCGTGGACGGGCGAATCCAGGGTCACGTAAGAGGTTCCACGATGCCGGGGGACGTCAAGCAGAACGCCTCGCGTGAGTATGCCGTCGCTCCAGGCGTCCACGGTGGCGTAAGTTCCGCCTGAGAATGTCAGGATTTCGTCCGGGGATTTGCCGTCCCACATACCGCCGGAGTCCCAGACGTGGCAGAGGGCGTCAATGTGCGTGGTGGCAGTGCCGTGGTAATAGACGCCGTAGTAGTCCATAGCCGCGCCTCCGCCATGAGGCCGCTCCATGACGGACATGAAGTGCTGCGCGGGTCTGGGATTCTCGGTTCTTGGCTCTACCGGAAACGGCCTGCTGAGCGAGACAGTCCGGCCATTCTTCACGAGGCCGACAGCCTCGATACGTTTTTGGGCGTCTATAAGGTTGATGGCTCCGGCGGATCCTCTGTCTCCCCACCTGCCCCAGTTTCGACGCTCTCTCAGATAGGACATCACTTCGGATTTGCTCGGCGCTTGTCTTTCGGACATTCGCACACCTCCAGTTTGAATCTGTTGGAAATGTACTCTATCGTCTATTCACACACAACCCTGTGAAACGAAAGCGAGCCTGTATCAGTTTGGTCGGTCAATTCAAACATGATCATCAGAACGCTGTGGATTCCCGTTTTCACGGGAATGACGGTTGGGTGGAGCGCCGACTAGATTGATACAGAATCAGACGAAGCGGACGCCGACCGTATATAATGCGGTCGTAGAAAACAACACATAGTATAGAGGAGCGATTCATGGGTAAGCTGGATGGCAAAGTTTGCGTGATAACCGGGGCGAGCAGGGGTATAGGTGCAGGGATCGCGAGGGTCTTCGCGGAAGAGGGCGGCAAGGTTGTCGCCGCCGCGAGAACTCTCAGGGAAGGGGATCACCCCCTGGAAGGGTCGCTGGAGAAGACCGTCGCGGATATACGCGAGTCGGGAGGGGAGGCGACGGCGTCCGCGGTGAACATATCGCTGCCGGAAGACTGCGAGCGTCTCTTCCAAGAGGCTCACGACGCTTATGGAAGCGTTGACGTACTGGTGAACAACGCGGCGCTGACATACTTCATACCTGTCAAGGATTATCCGCTGCGTCGCTGGATGCGGTCGTGGGCGGTAAATTTCCACGCGCCCTTCATCCTCAGCCAACTGGCGCTCCAGGACATGATGGAGAAGAAGAGCGGCAGCATCGTGAACATTTCTTCAGGGGCGGCCATCGGGCCGGGGCGGGGGCCATACCCGGACGCCCCGCCGAATTCGGGGGGCACGTGCTATGGCGCCGAGAAGGCCGCCCTGGAGCGTTTTTCCCAGGGACTGGCGCAGGAAGTGTACCAGTACGGAATTTCGGTCACGTGCGTGTCGCCCTCCCAGGTGGTCCCGACGCCCGGCACCGTCTTCCACAATCTTGTGAGCGGAATAGATGATCCGCGCGGGGAACATCCCGACCTGATGGCGAAGTCGGCGCTTCTGCTTGCCACCGAACCGCTGGACGGCGTTACGGGCCGCGTCACATACAGCCAGGAAATACTCAAGGAGTATGGCTGGATAGAAGAGGCCCGAGGGACCGGAGTGGAACGGAAGGGTTCCGGGTACAGCCTAATCTAGGGATCCGAGTAGATTCGCTCAAAAGATCATCCGTCAAATCCTGCCGGCAACCCGGAGAATCGTCTCCGTGTGGCCGCCGACGGGGTTTGACGTTTTGTTTTGTACAAATCTAAAACAAGGCTCATAAACTCCTTGAAGAGACATATCAACAAGATGATAGTCTTTGCGAACAGTGGACGGGGGATGTAGTTCGGCGAGTTCGATATCCTCTGTTGGCGAACGTTCATCATAGCGAAGAGATGGCGCTAACCGACTACGCGAAGTGTCGGGGACGCGCGGAGGTCTTGCCGAGGAGGAAAAATGGAATTAATCAGAGCAAGGGTCACGAACTACCGTAGCATTGACGACTCAGGGTGGGTATCCCTCGACAACGTTACATGCATGGTGGGAAAGAACGAGTCGGGCAAAACGGCGTTTTTGCAGGCGCTCAGGCGTCTGAATCCGGTGGACAGCGCCAGCGGGAGATTCAGCCTGAGCGACTATCCCAGGAAGGGATATGTGCGTTACAGAAGGCGTCACGAACAGGATCCGGACGTCGCGGTGCGCGCGGAGTTCGAGTTGAACGACCATGAGATAGCCGAGCTCGAGGAGAAGTTCGGGCAAGGCGTGATGCGGTCTCGCCGGGTCATGGCGTCGAAGAATTACAAGAATCAGCGGGCCTGGCAGTTCGACATGGACGAGACGGCAGTCATCCGCCACCTGGTGGAGTCTTCCGGGCTGCCCGATGAGATACACCAGTACCTGTCATCGGTGGAAACATGGAAGGAACTGCAAGAGCGCCTACAGTCCATCGAGGCCAAGAACCCCGCGGTTGACGCTCTGCTGGACCGACTCCCCGAGAACGACCTGCGCCAGCAGGTGGTACTCGACCACCTGGAGCGCTATCTGCCGGTTCTGGTGTATTTCGATAATTACAGCACGATGCGCGGCCGCATATCCATCGAGGACATCAAGAAGCGAAGGGCTACCCCCGGGGAACTGGACGACGCCGACCGAACTTTCCTCGCGCTTGTGTCCATGGTGGGAAGCAGCCTGAACGACCTGGAACACGAGATGAACTTCGAGTACCTGAAGGCGGAACTGGAGTCCGCGTCAATTGGCATCAGCGACGAGGTCTTCGAGTTCTGGAAGCAGAACAAACATCTCAGGGTGCAGTTCGATCTTTCGCGGGCGAATCCGAACGACCCGCCGCCGCTGGACAGCGGCGCCATCCTTCACGTTCGCGTCTGGAACGAACGGCATCGCGTGTCGGTTCCCTTCGACGAGCGTTCCAAGGGGTTCGTGTGGTTCTTCAGTTTCCTGGTCTATTTCTCGATGATAGAGAAGATACAAGAGGAGCAGGTCCGAGACATGATCTTCCTGCTGGACGAGCCCGGGCTGAATCTGCACGCGCTCGCGCAGTACGATTTCCAGCGCTTCATCAACGAGAGACTGGCGCCGAAGCACCAGGTCATCTACACGACTCACTCCCCGTTCATGGTTGACCTGGACAACCTTACCAGCGTCAGAACCGTCGAAGACATGGACGACATCGGGACTACTATCAGGCAGGACATTCTACAGAACAGCGACGATACGGTCTTCCCTCTGCAAATGGCTCTGGGATACCAGCTCGTTCAGACGCTGTTCCTGGCTCCGCACTGCCTGTTGGTCAATTCGGCCTCAGACGTGATATACCTCCAGGTTCTTGGCGAGATGTGCGCGGCGGAGGGCGCCACGAAGCTGGACCCGAGGTGGGTTGTGATTCCGGTGGGCGACGCCGAGAATCTCCCGACATTCATCTCGCTCCTGGGCGACAACTACATCAGCCTTGCCGTGCTGATGGACGCTTCGGACGAGAACCGGGCGCACTTCGATCAGATCAACGAGGCCATGGCATCCGCCGGGCGCACGCCGGTCAACTGGATTGAGGTCACGCGTGTGAGGGAAGCGGGCATAGAGGATCTGCTCGACCCGGGATTCTACCTGAGACTTGTAAACCAGACTTACGCGCCGCATCTGAAGGAACCCATCACGCTAAGGGCGATCTCGGACAGCAACCCGCGCATCGTCGAACGCCTCAAGTCCTACTTCAGCGAGAACGGCGTCAATGGCGGCGAGTTCGACCCGTACAAGCCGGCGGCGCTCCTCCTGAAGAACCACGCTATGATGCGCGGCGAGGTGAACCAGGTGACGATTGACAGCGCGTCGTCCATGTTTGACCGCATCAACTCGATGCTGTCGAGCAATGGGGTGAGCACAGGGTACAAGGTCGGGAACGGCGGCGGAATTCCGATAGGTTTCGACCTGAGCAAGTCCACCACAATCGCGTCCGCGCTATCCAGGTAGCCAGGATGTAATCGTCCCGCCGAGGCAAGTCGGCAAAGCCTTTGAAGTGTAAGAGGGGGCGCCATGCGGCGCCCCCTCTTTACCGTATGAGCGATTGACGAAGGCGGCGGGGCGTCAACCTTGCCCATGCGGGCCCAGCGCGGTGAGTCTCGCGTTCAGCACCATAAGCCTCTGGCGGTACTCTTCGTCGGATATGCCGCCGGACTCATAGGCGTCCGTCAGATCAGAGATCATTCTGAATATCACGGCTCGCTCACTGTAAGTTTCTGAAGTCGGCGACGCGCCCGCCCGGCTTTTCGTCTTCCAGATCGCGCCATACGCCAGCAGCGCGATCATGAGCACTCCCAGAGCGACTGGGGCGGCATACTGGAACCTGATGCCCGATAGGCTGTTTCCAACCCTGTCCGCAGCCCCCGGAGTTGGGAGTCCGTCCAGTTCCAGGGAGAGCGACTGACCTCTGTCCAATTCTTCAGCAGTAAGGACGCGGTACTGGCGTTCTCCGATCATCACTCTCTCAGGCTCGCCCAGCCCTTCGACCGAAATGGATACTACTTCCTCGGGCGCGAGTATGCGAAGGGATTCCGCGCCGTAGCGATAGGATTTATCGAGGGTGAACGTCTCGTCCTGATATGGAAATCTGTAAGAGAACATTATCTCGTGCTCTCCGGGCGGTACGCTGGCCAGAAGGGCGAATCCCCGGTCAACCTGAATGAAGTCCGCGCCGATGAGCCGCGTGTCGAGAGAGAGTTCGGTCGCTTCAGGGGGAAGGCCGAATCTCAGCAGTTCCATCACGCCGGTTCCGGGGACGTAAGCCATGTCCGAACTATTGACCAGCGTGATGATTTCGAGCGCCGCCAGAGTCCGGTCTGATGCGTCCACCGACGCTAACAGCAGCGAGGCGTCGCCGGCGGAGACTATCGAATCGTCGTGGGTGGCTTCATAGACGGTCAGGGTCACCGGAGGGGGCGAGCCGGTTGACATATCCAGATCAGTGCCGTAGATGGCGTCCTGGTATCGGACGGACACGCCATATCTGGTGGAAGGATCGTACTCTATGTTGTCGAACCTGAACGCGCCAGTATCGTCGGTGAGGGTGGTGATGTCGTCGAATCCGGCAGGGGTGACGCGATGAAGGGTCACGATCTGCCCGAACATATCGGACTCTCCCGCCGTGCCGCTTACAACCACGCCTTCGACGGTTCGGGATTCCGGCTGCGCTTCAAGAGAGACGGCGCCAACGATGAAGGTGAGACATATTAAAGAGGCAATTGCCAACACTCTGAAAGACACGCTTTGCGATACACTCCTCAAGAGCCTGATTGATGCCTTATGGTGAGTTTAGCAACGCATCTGAACTGGGTTCAACGATAGAAAGCCTCTCAGACAAGGCGCGGGCGGCATACACTCCACTGCGGACGGCTCCCTCCATGGTGGAGGGCCAGCCGGTGTCCGTCCAGTCGCCCGCCAGGAAGAGGTTGGGAATGGGTGTCGCCTGGGGCGGTCTATGGGCGGAGATTCCCGGTACGCAGCGAAACGTGGCGTTGGGCTGCTTGATGATGAGAGACTTGCGGATGGCCGCGCCGCGGGCCAGAGGGAACACTCGCCTCATTTCTTCCTCGAATAGTTCTTGCAACTCATCCTTAGGGGTGTCTATGTATTCCCAAGCGCCGCTGAGAGATATGCAGACGTACTGACCGGAGGAGTTGGGGTTTTTCTGAATCAGGCTGCGATTGAAGACCCACTGGATTGGGCTGTCCAGGAAGGCGAGGAAGGCGTCGTCCATTATCTTGCGGTCGTACCAGAGATGCACGTTTACGATGGGCGCGGAGGTCAGTCCGGCGACCGCCCCGAAGAAGGGGTCAGAAAGCCATTCGGCGGGCAGGCAATCGAGAAGCGCGTCGAATGGAAGCGCGCTGATGTACGCGTCGGCCTCGAGGGTGGTTCCGTCCGAGAGTCGCGCGCCGCAAACCCTGTCGCCATCCGTCAAGAGCGAGCGGACCGTCTTTCCCAGGATCATTGAGCCGCCTTTATCCTGTATAGAGCGCCGGGCGTGGACGTCCGCGATGGAGCCCAGTCCTACGCGGGCATATCCAATCGCGGCGTCGCGCGGCTTTTTCAGCAGGCCCTCCTGGATGACCATGAGCGCCATGTCCGCGTTTACGTCGCGCGCGTCGTCGTTCAGGGTGGGCAGGATTATGAGATTCCAGAGGTTTTCTATGGCTCTCTCGGACTGGCGCTGACGCTTCAGCCAGTCGTAGAAGGTCTGGGAGTCGAGGGATTGGGCTTCCTTGCGCCTGTCGGTCAGCCCGGCCTTCAGCAGTCCCCACACGGCGCGTACCTTGTCCCCCGCGCCAAGATGGGGATAGCGCATAAAGGACGGAACCAGGTGGAGATGACCGAGAAACGGCAAGCCGGAGAGAGTTCCTCTATTGCCGTCGAGAATGACATCGGCGCGGAGCGAGTTCTGGAGCGTGGCGTCGTCGTATGCGCCTATGGTTCGCAGGAAGTCTATGTAGTAGGTACAGCAGCCCATGAAGACGTGTTGGCCGTTGTCCACTTCCATATCCGCGTCCCGCGAATAGAATGAGAAGGCCCTTCCTCCAAGAAACGGGCGCTTTTCGACCAGCGTTACATCGAAGCCCATTTCGATGAGGGAGCGCGCGGCGGACAGTCCCGCCAGACCACCGCCAAGCACGGCAACCTTCTTTGTATCGGAGCCACGAGGCATATAGAGCCGTCCCTACCGACCGCGACGGACACCAAGTTTGGGGGTCATGCTGCCGGCCCAGAGTTTGGCTACCAGCAGCGTCTTCTCGCTTACGCTCAGTCCGATGCGGCGTTCGAACACATCGTAGCCGGTGGATTCTATGCGGTCGAGGATTCTGCTGTATAGCTGGTGCAGCACGCCAGCGCAAGCGCGAGACTCACGAGACAACAGCGGCAGGAGACGCTCGCCGGAGTCGAAGTACTTCCTGGCGCGAGCGGCCTGGAAGTCCATGAGAGAGCGGAAGTTGTCATTGTTTCGACTTTCCATAAGTTCACGCTCGGAGTATCCGAATCTCCCGATGTCTTGCATGGGTATGTATATTCGGTCTCTTTCCGCGTCTTCGCGGATGTCGCGTATGATGTTTGTCAGCTGCATGGCTATGCCGAAGTCCACGGCGTACTCAACGGCGGCGGGGTCGTCGTATCCGAAGATCTCGATACAAATAAGTCCGACGGCAGAGGCGACGAGGCGGCAGTATTCACGCAAGTCTTCGAAGGTCTCGAAGCGAGAGACTTCTAAGTCCATTTCCACCCCGCGGATGACGTCTTCCAGGTAGCCTCGGGGTATCGCAAAGTCGCTGATAGCGCCTTCGAGCGCCATGAAGACGGGGGCGTCGGGCGCGAGGCGCGGATTGTGGAGGCGGTCGCGGGTCTCGGCTAAGAGCCTACTCTTTTCTTCGGGCGGCCGGTCTTCATCGGCGACGTCGTCGCAGTAGCGGCAGAAGGCATATACGGCGTATATCGCCCGCCGCTTCGCGGACGGCAATGTACGGAAGGCATAGTAGAAGTTCTTAGCCTGGCTCTTGGCTATGCGCTGACAGTGGATGTAGGCTTGGTCGAGGTCGCTTGCCATATGTTCGCCTTACACCCTTCCGAGCAATTTCAGTTTCAACAGCGTGCTAAGCAGCAAGAATGCCTTTTTCCCTTTGCCGACTACGGGCCGCCTCGTCAGAACGTCGTAGTTCTGACGCTCGATGCTATCGAGAACGCTCATGCCGCCCTTGCTGAACAGGGCAATATCCAGCTTGAGGCGGTCGTCAACCATGTCAACCAGGGGCAGGCCGTTGTGGAAGAGTTCTCGCGCTCGCTCCACCTGGAATTTCATCAGACGCCGAAAGCCGTCGGTCGCCATGCGCCGAGCGAGTTCGTCCTCTGAGTAGCCGAATGTTTCCATGTCCTCAAGCGGAATGTATATGCGTCCTTTGGCGTAGTCGCGGGACACGTCCTGCCAGAAGTTGGCGAGTTGGAGCGCGGTACAGGTGTGGTCGGAGAGGCGCTGGCGTTCCTTGTCACGGTATCCGCACACGTACAGGACGAGGCGACCGACGGGGTTCGCGGAGTGCCGGCAGTAGTATTCGAGGTCCTCAAAGGTGGAATAGCGGGAGACGGTCTGGTCCATGCGGTTGGCCTCTATCAGCCGCAGGAACGGCTCTTTGGGTATGTCGAAGGCGCGGATGGTGTTTTGCAGAGCTATCATGTAAGGGTGAGTCGGAGCGTCTGAGAAGCACGCTTCGGTTTCCTGTCGCCAGTATTCGAGAGCGTTCAGCCTGTCGCCCTCGAACTCGTCTCCGAGGTCGTCCACGAAGCGGCAGAAGGCATAGAGGGCGTAGAAATGCCTGCGCCTGTCGCGGGGTAGAAAGAGTGACGCGACGGTGAAGTTCTCGTAGTGGGACCTAGCCAGGCGCGCGCATCGGTCGTAGGCTTCGTCCAAGCTGACGCGGATAGGCGCGCCGAACATCGGAGGGCTATCGAATCGGGGACCTGACATCATGGCACCTTAGCACAGACCGATGTTAGCATCGGCGCGCATGGGCGTCAATGTACGCGAAAATTGCATAAGTCTGATTGCCCGCCCTTTTATTCCCAGGGAGATGGAATTGAAGCTAAACACCCTCACCCTAGCCCTCTCCCTGAGGGAGAGGGGATCTATTGACTGGAGTTCGTAGCTGATTGGACTTTTGCCTACCTTTGCGAGCATCAAGGGAGAGGGAATTTTTGCAATCGTCTCATGTAGGCGAACTCTGGACGCCGACTATCGCTTTCAGGCGGTTAACCTTTACAATCATCGGAAAACATTCCAGCGCAGGATAGATGAGATGCTCGATTATTACAGCGTAATGGACATGATGGGCGACGAAGAGAAGCAGGTACAGGCGACGGCGCGACAGTTCCTGGACTCGGAGGCCGCGCCGGACATAGCGGACTACTGGGAGCGGGGTGAGTTTCCCAGACACCTGGTTCCGAAGCTGGGCGAGATGGGCTATTTTGGGGCGAACCTGCCCGTGGAGTACGGAGCGGCGGGGGTGAACAATATCTCATACGGCCTGATCATGTACGAATTGGAGCGCGTAGATTCCGGGCTGAGGAGCTTCGCCAGCGTGCAGGGCGCGTTGGTGATGTATCCGATCTACTCTTACGGTTCTGAGGAGCAGAAGCGGGAGTACCTTCCGAAGATGGCGAAGGGGGAGATTATCGGATGCTTCGGGCTGACGGAGCATGAGGGCGGTTCGGACCCGGGCGCGATGCGGACGCGGGCCACGAAGGACGGCGAGAGCTACGCGCTGAATGGGTCGAAGATGTGGATCACGAACGGCAACATCGCGGACGTAGCGCTGGTGTGGGCGGCGGACGATGACGGCGTTGTACGGGGATTCCTTGTTCCAACGGACACACCCGGGTTTACGGCGAACGCTATCAAGCACAAGATGAGTATGCGGGCCTCAGTAACAAGCGAACTGGTGCTGGAGGACTGCCGGGTTCCGGCGAGCGCGATGCTGCCCGACGTGGCGGGGCTGCGCGGGCCGTTGTCCTGTCTGACGCAGGCGCGGTACGGGATAACGTGGGGCGTATTGGGCGCAATCGAGGCGGTGTACCAGGACGCGCTGGACTTCTCGCAGACACGGGAGACGTTCGGGCAGCCGATAGCGTCGCGGCAGTTGGTGCAGGACAAGTTGGTGGACATGGTGTCGGATCACACGCGGGGGCTATTGCTGTCGTGGCGGCTGGCGGTTCTGAAGGACCAGGGGAAGATGGGGTTCACGCAGGTCTCGCTGGCCAAGCGGGAGAACGTGAGGAGCGCGCTGAAGGCGGCGCGGTCGGCGCGGGAGATACTGGGCGGATCGGGCATCGTGTTGGAGCATCCGGCTATCAGGCATATGCTGAATCTTGAGACGGTGGACACCTACGAAGGAACGCACGATGTTCATACGCTGATACTGGGGCGCGACCTTACGGGGCATAACGCGCTGGTTTAGCGGTATCACCCTCACCCCAGCCCTCTCCCTGAGGGAGAGGGGGTCTGTTGGCCGGCATTCATTACTGACCGCATATTTACCTACCCTCGTAAGCTCGTCAGGGGAGAGGGGATTTTTTTGAGGTTGTCTCAGAATTCGTTGCGGACTTGGGCGGGGGCGCCGGATCTGAGGGAATTCCAGCAGGCGAGGCCGGTGGAGACGACACGCGCGCCTTCTCTCGCGCCGACCCAGGGGGTCGCGCCGTTGAGAACGCAGTCGGTCATGTGTTGGAGCATGACCATCATCTCGCCACGATGTCCGCCCGCCGGGGGGTACTCTATGGAGTAGGTACGCTGGGGCAGCCATTCGTCGGCGTCGAGGCGTATCTTGTTGTCGAGGATTGTGCCTTTGGTTCCGTACACGCTGAGGCTGTTCATTGGGACGCCGGGGGTGTGAATGACGCCCAGGAAGTTGGCGACGCGGCCTATCTTGCCGCTTGCGAATTTGACGTTGATGACGAAGGTGTCTTCCTGGGGATAGTCGGGTGAGACGCCGCTTCTGAGGCCGTAGCAGTGGACTTCGGATATGTCGCCCATGAACCAGCGCAGTAGATCAATCGGGTGGCAGGCGCCGCCCAGAATGAGGTCCTGGGGCATGGTCACGCGCCAGGGGGTCTGTTCATAGACGTGTCGGAGGTCGTGGACGTAGTGGGCCTCGGCCATGAAGAGGTCGCCGATTGTACCGGCGTCGCAGATGCGCTTGGCTTCCATGAAGTCGTAGCGGCCGCGCATGGTCTGGGTAACGAGCAGGGTCAGGCCGGTCTTGTCCACGGCCTCGACGACTCGCTCGGCTTCTTCCATGGTGTAAACCATGGACTTGGTGACCATGACGTGCTTGCCGGAGTCGAGGGCGGCGAGTATCTGGTCGGCGTGCAGAGGGCCGGGGGTGTATATGCCCACTATGTCTATGTCGGGGCGGGTGGCGAGTTCGGCGAAATCGGTAGTGGCGTGGCTGATGCCGTGTTCGCGGGCGGCGGCTTCCAGCCTATCTTCGTTGGTGTCGCAGAGGGCGGTCACGCGGATTGGTATGCCGGAGCGGTTGGCTCCGAGGAGGGTTTCGCCGTGCCCGAGTCCGGCTAGGCCGAGCCGTAGTTCTGTCATCTGTTCGTCTCCCAGATAGTGGTTTACCCTCACCCCAGCCCTCTCCCTTAGGGAGAGGGGGTTTGTTGACTGGAGTTCGTAGCTGATTGGACATCTACCTACCCTTGCGAGCCCGTCGAGGGAGAGGGGATTTTCAGCCTGCGCCTTATCTCGCGCCAGCGTTGGGGCATATCCTCGCGGGTCATCTGGGGCTGGAAGCCCATGGATAGGTAGAGGCCGATTGCGGGCAGACGCCAGTCGTCGGTGAAGAGGATAACGCGGGAGTATCCTTTGTCAACAAGGTATCGAACGACCTCGCTGCAAACCAGCCTGCCGAGTCCGAGTCCGCGATGTTGGGGGAGGCTTGTGACGAAGTCCACTCGGCCCATGTTGTCCATGTCGGGCTGGACGGAGGCGAAGGTGGCGGCGGCTATCACGCCGTCCCGTTCGGCGACGCGGGAGCCGGGGACGCGCTCGGGGCCTGTTATGTATTCGTCGAATCGGGCGCGGTCCCAGTCTGAGCCGTAGTCGCCGGTATTTATCAGGGCCAGCCAGGAATCTTCGTCGCCGGGGCGGTATGGGCGGAGGTTGAAGCCGGGCGGAATGGTCGTGGCGGGCATACGGCGGGCGGCTTCGGCGGCGATTATCATGCTGAGCTGCTTGGGCGGGAGGTCACTCAATCGGCACTCCTGGGACAGGGGACGCTGTGTAAGGTATCATATACCTGAATTTATATCGTTCTGGTAGGCGCGCAGGCGGGCTGCTGGTGATGTACAGGTGGGCTGCTGGTAGCGCAAATGGGATCTGATACCTGCATCTGACCTGCATCGTCCTGTATTTACCAGTTCAGAGGTTTTTTTTCGGGTCGGTTGGGTTTCATTGATAAATCCTCGCTTATGTTAAAGTACTTTTGTTCTGTCGCGTGGGTATTGTAGCACAGGGTGGGAATGAATGTGTAGAGAGAATGACAGAAATGACAGGGGCTTTCGGTTATCTAATATGACAGCGCAACTAAAGGGCAACCACAAGGGTTGCCCCTACGGGAAGACAGGCGTTGAGAGCGTCTGAGGCGGACAATCGAGAGAGACTGGCAGAAATTATCGGCGAGTAGATAATCGTCTTTCGTTGTGTAAATCGTTGTCCAGAATTCCCCCCGATGGTAGAATGTTCTCCACGCTGGCGCGCCGTCCGACCGCGAGATGTGATATGGCCACCATAAATATACTGACCACAAGCCCCAAGTCCGCAGACACCTTCGTACTGCCGGACACGCCTCGACGCGAGCCTGACGAGATGACCAGTTTCGACTCCCTTCACTCACTCGGCAACTCACACCACATCATCCGACACCTCGGAAACGAGGAGACCACACTGGTATTCACAGACAAGTACATCTCCCTGAATCCGATTTTGGGTCCGGATGACCTGAGAAGGAACCCCGACCTCGCGGTCGCGCTCAACGCGGACCGCGCCGCCTTCCTCCGGAGCAACGGCTACATCATCAGCGAACAGGGCAAGCCGCCGGACTTCGTTATCGAGATAGCCTCCAGAAGCACGGCGCGCATTGACGTGGGACAGAAGCGCGAGGACTACGCGCTGATGGGGATACCTGAGTACTGGCGGTTTGACGAGACGGGTGAGTTTCACGGGGCCAGGCTTGCGGGGGACAGGCTGGTGGAAGGTCGTTACGAGCCGATCCCTCTCGCGGAGTTGTCCGAGGGGACGCTAGAGGGATATATCGCGGTATTGGACTTGAACATTCGGTGGGAGGACGGTCAGCTGGGATGGTACGATCCCGCGACCGGGCTTCACATACCCACATTCGATAGCGAACGCGCTCGCGCCGAATCTGAACGCGCTCGCGCCTACAATGCCGAGGCTCGTGTTCGTGAGTTGGAAGCCGAGCTAAGGCGGCTTCGTGAATCCTGACTGGCGAGATTTATATGAATACAGTGTGAGGGACAGGCATGGGCAATCGGATTGATTTCAACTGCGACATGGGCGAGAGCTTTGGGATGTACAAGATGGGCTACGATGAGGAGGTCATCAAGTATATCACGTCGGCGAACATAGCTTGCGGGTTTCACGCGGGGGATCCGAACTGGATGCGGGAGACGGTGAGGCTGGCGGAGGAGCGGGGCGTGGGCATCGGCGCGCATCCGAGTTTCCCGGACCTG
Organism: Dehalococcoidia bacterium; assembly: GCA_963668275.2. Lineage (GTDB taxonomy): Bacteria > Chloroflexota > Dehalococcoidia > Lucifugimonadales > UBA1123 > VXRN01. The sequence continues at coordinate 2,439,133 of OY764155.1, read as the reverse complement.
GCTGGGTTCGGAAGGCGGAACATGGTAGTTTCTCCCGAAGAGGCGAAGAATGACGTCATCTACCAGATGGGCGCGCTGCAAGCGTTCACGAAATCCGGGCAGCTCCAGCACGTGAAGCCGCACGGGGCGATGTACAACATGGCGGTGGATGACGGCGACTTGGCAAGGGCGATATGCGAAGCGGTTCTGGAGGTTGACGAGAACGCCGCGATTCTCGCGCTGGCGGGGTCGAAGTGGATCGCGATAGCTGAGGACATGGGCCTGCGAGTGGGACGGGAGATCTTCGCGGACCGCGCGCTGAACCCGGACGGGACGCTGGTTTCGAGGTCTAAGCCAGGCTCGGTGATTCATGACACGGGTGAGGTGGTGGAGCGCAGTTTGCGGATGGTTCGGGACGGCAAGGCGCGGGCTATCAATGGGGACGTGATAGAGGTGCAGGCGGACAGCTTGTGTCTGCACGGGGACACTCCGGGCGCGGTGGAGATGGCGAGGGCGCTGAAGCAGGCGCTGGAGGAAGAGGGAGTGGAGATCAAGCCGCTGGGGGAGTTGGTCTAGCGATGCAGGCAGAACGTCAGCCCGTTTTCCTGCCATCGGGGGACCGCGCGATGGTCGTGGAGTTCGGAGCGGAGATTGACCCGGATCTGAACGCGCTGGTTCACAGGACGTCCGCGGCCATCGAACGCGCTCAACTGGACGGCGTTATCGAACTCGTTCCGACGTACAGGTCTCTCATGCTGCATTACGATCCCTCGCTCACACAACCTGACACTCTCCGGCAGGAAATACTCTCCCTCGACGTGGGCGACGGCGGCGAAGCGACTAATCAGAGAATCGTCGAGATACCGACGCTTTACGGCGGGGAATACGGCCCGGACATAGGATTCGTGGCGGAGAACGCGGGGATGTCGGAATCGGAGGTCATCGAGATACATTCGGGTACAGATTACCTGGTGTACGCGATGGGATTCAGCCCGGGGTTTCCCTACCTGGGCGGCCTGGACCCTCGACTGAACACGCCCAGGTTGACCACACCGAGAACATTGATTCCGGGAGGGTCGGTAGGCATCGCGGAGACGCAGACGGGCGCTTATCCGGTAGCGAGTCCGGGGGGCTGGCAGCTGATAGGCAGGACGCCGTTGAAGCTGTTCGATCCGGAATCGGATCCGCCGGCGGTGATCAATGCGGGGGACAGGGTGCGGTTCGCGCCGCTGGCAGATGAGGAAGCATACCTGGAGATCGAGCGGCGGATTCGGGAAAGCCGCTATTCTGGATCAGGGTTTACGGGATGATCAGGATTTATCGGATGGATGATGTTCGGATGAGGGTCTCGGAGATCCCGGATAGGCCAATCCTGACGCTAAAACGTGAGGCGATGGGTCTTGTGATATGTCAATGATGGAAATAGTGTCTCCCGGACTGCTGACGACGGTGCAGGACCTGGGGCGCTTTGGCTACCAGAGGTACGGCATTCCGGTGTGCGGGGCGCTGGACAGCGTTTCGCTGAGGATTGCCAATATCCTAGTCGGCAACAGGGAACACCTGGCGGGGCTGGAGATCACGGCAATCGGGCCGACTATCAGGTTTATGGAAAGCGCGATGATAGCGATTGTCGGAGCCGACCTGGAGCCGAAGCTGGACGGGAATCCGATGCCGACATGGGAATCGGTGTACGCAGCGGCTGGCTCCGCGCTGAGTTTTGGGATGCCCAGAGACGGACTGAGGGCTTACCTGGCAATAGCGGGCGGAATTGAAGCGCCGCTCGTGATGAAAAGCAGGTCCACGGACCTGAAAGGTGGGTTCGGAGGATTATCGGGACGCGCGCTTGCCGCCGGAGACGTACTTGCTATCGGCGATTCTCCGCATCGCGGCGTTGGTTCATCCAGAGGGCTGCCGCCCGAAATCAGCAGGCAGACTACTTACGGCCAATACTTCGATATCAGGGTGGTTCTCGGCCCGCAGGATGACGCATTCACGGGGGAGGGAATCTACACGCTGCTCAATTCGGAGTACACGGTCTCCAACGACGCAGACCGGACCGGCTACCGGTTGGAGGGTCCGACTATCGAGCATATCTCGGGCGCGGATATCGTTTCGGACGGGACCGCGCTTGGCTCTATTCAGGTGCCGGGCGGCGGGACGCCCATCGTCCTGCTCGCGGATCGCGGGACTACGGGCGGATACACGAAGATCGCTACCGTAATCAGCCCGGATATCGGACTGATCGCGCAGGCAATGCCCGGCGCGACAATCCGGTTTGCCGAGGTATCTGTCGAGGAAGCGCGCCAGATACTTCTGGAGCAGGAGCGAATGATAGGGGATATCAAGGCGTTCGTGGGACTCGACCTGAGCGGCGCGTTTTCTTTAAGCGCGTCCGGCGACGACTTCACCGTACTGGACTTGGACGGGAGGATAATCTCGTCGCCCGGGGCGTATTCCGAGAACAGAGCGACCAGGCGGGTGTCGGCGACGGCGGAAGGGGAGAAGTTCGACTTCGAGATCGAGGTCGCTACTCCATAGATACCTGCGAGACGCAATCAGCTATACTATTCAAACGCCGCCACACCCAGCATATTTCGGGGATGATTCGTCTGGCAAGACTGGAACATTCATCTGCACAACCTAATCAACTTGGAGGGGAAGATAATGTCTAAGCGTATCGTAATCATGGGGGCGGGGGCCGCCGGGAGCTATCTGGGCGCGTATATGACTAAAGAAGGATACGACGTGACGCTGGTGGATATGTGGGGGGAACACGTTGAGACGATGCGGCGGGATGGGCTGCGGGCGTCGGGAAGCCAAGGGGATTTCAGGATTCCGGTGAAGGCGTTCCACCTGTCGGACGCGATGCAGCTAGACAGGGATTTCGACATCGGCTTCCTGGCGATGAAGAGCTACGATACGGAGTGGGCGGCGCATTTCCTGAAGAGACTGGTGAAGGATGACGGGGTCGTGGTGTCGTCGCAGAACTGCATGAACGACCAACTGGTGGCTTCGATAGCGGGGTACGACCGCGCGGTGGGCTGCATCATGTCGAGCATAACGGTCGCGCTGTGGGAGCCGGGACACGTGACGCGGGGCGGGCCTCCGGGCAGAGGGCGCGGCCACGTGGTGTTCCGCGTCGGCGAACTGCACGGACGGGTTACGCCGAGGGTGGAGGAGCTTGTTGAGATACTGATGTGCGTTGACGACGCGAAGGCGACGTCGAACCTGTGGGGCGAGCGGTGGTCGAAGCTGACGACGAACTCGTCGGGCAACCCGGTGGGCGCGATGACGGCGCTGGGAGCGCAGGGGGTGGCGTCCATGCCGGAGGCGCGGCGCATCCAGATCAATATATGCAAAGAGTCTTGCCAGGTGGCGCTGGCGCAGAATTACCAGGTGGAGCCGATTCGGGGCGTTTCGGCGGAGACTTTCGCGAAGGCGGACGACGGCGAGGTATATGAAGAGCTGGACGCGAAGTTCCAGCCGAGCGGGGGCGGCGCGGACTGGAAGTCGTCCATGGGGCAGGACGTGGAGAAGGGGCGGCGGACGGAGATCGAGTTTATGAACGGGTACATCGTGGAGCAGGGACGGAAGTCGGGCGTTCCGACGCCCATCAACGCGGCGATTGTTCAGGTGGTGAAGGAAGTGCAGTCCGGGGAGCGCAACCCAGAGCCGGAGAATGTGCGTCGCGTGCTGGAATTGGCGGGGATGGCGTGATTGTCTGAATCAGGATTTGCAGGATGTTGGGATTGTCAGGATGGTATAGCTCGGTGAGTAGAGCCTTAAACACGCCAGAGGCTGGAACCGCGCCAATGGAGTTCATAGAGTAATGCACCTGTTGGAGCAGGTGGGCGGCTGGATAGAGTCGCTTATCGCGGCGATAGGCTATCCGGGGATCGTCCTGGCGATGGCGCTGGAGAACATCTTTCCGCCGATACCGTCGGAGGCGGTGCTGCCGTTCGCGGGGGCGCTTTCGGCGAAGGGGGAGATGAACTTCTGGGGCGCGGTGGCGGCTGGTACGGTCGGCTCGCTTATCGGGGCGGTGGCACTGTACGCTATTGGGTACTTCGCGCGCGAGGCGGGCGTCCGCCGGATAGTGGAAGCGTATGGCAAGTACGCGCTCGTCTCGGAGAAGGACCTGGATCGCGCGGCGGCGTGGTTCGAGCGATACGGGGAGGCCATCATCTTCTTCGGGCGGCTCATACCTATCATCCGCAGCATCATATCCGTGCCCGCGGGGTACACGCGGATGAACATGGCGCGGTTTCTCATCTATACTACTCTTGGGACGACGCTGTGGAATTTGATACTGACGTACATCGGGCGGGCGCTGGGGGAGAACTGGGCGGATATTAGCGAATTGATGGCTCCGTATGAGAACGGCGCGCTGGTCGTGATGGGGCTGGCGGTAGCGGCGTTCGTTGGGTGGCGGGCGGTTAGGTGGCGGCGCGGTCGGCGGTCGGCTTCGTAGATTCATGTTGGAGAGATTTGATTTGAGGGAACATAGGCAAGACACGATTCGGAACCTGGCTATCATCGCCCATGTGGACCATGGCAAGACGACGCTGGTTGACGCGCTGCTGAAGCAGGGCAAGGTCTTCCAGGCGCACCAGCAGGTTGGCAGCCTTATCATGGACACCAATCCGCTGGAGCGGGAACGCGGCATTACTATCCTGGCCAAGAACGCTTCGGTTTCGTACCGGGGGGTCAGGATCAACATAATAGACACGCCCGGACACGCGGACTTCAGCGGCGAGGTGGAGCGCGTGATGAATATGGCGGACGGCTGCCTGCTGCTAGTTGACGCGGTGGACGGGCCTATGCCGCAGACCGCCTATGTTCTTCGGCAGGCTCTTCAGCAGAATGTCACGCCGATGGTGGTGATCAATAAGATTGACCGACCAGAAGCGCGGGTCGCGGAGGTGGAAGATATGGTGCAGGACTTGTTTCTGGAGGTGGCGACCAACGCGGACCAGCTTGACTTTCCGACATTGTACGCATCGGCGAAGGGGGGCTGCGCCAAGACTAGTCCGGACGACCCGAATCTGGATATGCAGCCGCTGTTCGAGGCGATACTGGAGTCCGTTCCGCCGCCGACGGGAGACCCGGACGCGCCTCTGCAAATGCTGGTGGCGGCGCTGGACTATGACAACTACCAGGGACAGGTGGCAATCGGCCGGATAACGAATGGAGCGCTGAGGAAGGGCGACGCGGCGGCGCTGCTGGGCCGCGAGCGCGAAGCCGCCTATCACGAAGTGGACAGGGTATTCGTGTTCCGGGGGATGGACAAAGTGGAGGTTTCGGAGGCGCTCGCGGGGGACATAGTGGCGGTGACGGGTCTTGAGGGGGTGTCAATAGGCGATACCATCGCGTCGGCGGAAAGCCCGGCGGCGCTGCCGTCCATCGCCATCAACGAACCCACCGTGCGTATGACCTTCGGGGTCAACACGTCGCCATTCATGGGCAAAGAGGGCGACTACTGCACTTCGCGCAATCTCCACGAACGGCTGAGGAGAGAGTTGAGAACCAATGTCAGCCTGCGGGTGGAGACCACTCCCAGCCCGGACGTCTTCGTGGTCGCCGGACGCGGGGAACTGCACCTGTCCATTCTCATCGAGACGATGCGCCGCGAACAGTACGAGTTCCAGGTGTCCCGTCCCGCGCCGGTCACCAAAGTGATCGGCGGCAAGGTACACGAACCATACGAGATACTGAACGTGACCACGCGCGAAGAGTACGTGGGCGCGCTGACGGAATACCTGTCCTCCAACATGGGCCAGATGAGAGATATGCGGTACGGCGAGGATGGCTACGTCCATATAGAGTATAAACTGCCGACTCGGGGCCTCATAGGATTCAACGCTTTCTTTCTGCGAACCACGCGGGGAGACGGGGTTCACAGCAGCGCGTTCACTTCTTATGAGCCGATGGAGGGCGAGATACAGTTTCATCGGGGCGGCGCGCTGGTGGCGTCCGAGAGAGGCGTGGCGGTTACATACGGATTGCTGAACGCCCAGGGCAGGGGCGATACATTCATAGACCCCGGAACCATGGTTTACGAGGGAATGATAGTCGGCTCTCACCGTCGAAACGCGGATGTGGAAATCAACGTATGCAAAGAAAAGAAGCTCACCAATATGCGTTCTTCGACGGCTGAGATAACCAAGCGGCTGAACTCCACAGTGAGGTTGAGCCTGGAGGAAGCGCTGAGCTTTATCGTGGACGACGAATTGGTCGAGGTCACTCCCAGGAACCTGAGGCTGCGCAAGATGGAACTCTCGGCGACAAGACGCAAGCGCCAGAGTCGGGACAAGGCGCGAGGCCGTGGCTGATAGACGGGGCCTTTTCAAAGTCGGTGTTATCACGGTTTTGGCAGCATCGCGGCTCTGGATTCCCGCTTTCGCGGGAATGACGAATCCGTGTCTAGTAGCCTAGAATTGGAACTTTGCAAAGGCCCTGCTGATAGACGCAGGGTCTTTTCATTATTGGTGTACGGGGTTAGAGGGAGTCTGAGAAGTCATTTCAGGTAGGATGCGCGAGTCTGCGAAGCATCAGTCTGACCATGGCGGCGTACACGAACGACTCTTCAGTCTCAGGCAGGTATTCATAGTCCTTAGACAATCTGCGATTACGTGCCAGCCATGCGAATGCGCGCTCGACAACCCAGCGCCGCGGCAACACCGCAAATCCCTTCGGACGACTCGGAGGCTCCCGCTCTCCTACCACCCATACCCTGCCGGACCAACTATGTCTGACCACCTCCAAGTCCCAACTCAGTGTGGTTCTCATCCACTCCTTAAGTCCGCGGCGTAGTCCGCCCACACTTTCCTCATCCTCGGAAACCGGCCGCTCAGACCCTACACAACCATCTTGGCGCCCGCGCTGTCGCTCATTCCAGCCTCATGCGCCTTCACCTTGAGCAATAGCCCTTCAGTATCCACGAGTATATGACGCTTCCCGCCGTTTACCTTCTTGCCGCCGTCGTAGCTGCGTAAGCCCCCCTTCGCTCGTCTTGGCAGACTGCGAGTCTCTATCGCGCCCGCGCTCGGTGTGGAACAACGTCCCTGTGTCAGCCTGACTCGCTCGCGCAACGCTTCGTTCATGTCCTCCCACACACCTTCTATTCGCCATACTCTGAAATAGTGATAGACTGTCTTGCACCGAGGAAGGTCATGGGGAAGCATCCGCCACGGTATCGCTCCTCTGAGAACGTAGAAGATGGCGTTGATGATCTCGCGCATATCCACTGAGCGCGGTCGTCCGCCCGCTCCGGCTTCAGGAATCAGTGGCTCGAGGATATCCCATTCGGTGTCTGTCAGGTCTGTAGGATACGATTTACGCTTCATAATGAGATGATTTTAACACTTCTCAGACACCCTCTTAGATATGACGTGTAATGTAGAGCAATATATTCCTACGTATGATACCGACTCGGAGATTCCCATTGCGACGGGATGGTTCCTCTTACGCCTACGCCTTGGATATAGAAATTCCCACCGTCGCCGACGGAGTGATGGAGTTCTGCGATATACTAAATATCTCTACCTCTGAGATACAGGTCATCTTGGGTGAATGAATCATGTTGAAACAAGATACGCGAGAATTACTTGATTTCATTGTACGCAATGCGTTTGCGCCGAGCGTTCATCTAACTCCGGTCAGTGATGACCAATGGGAGTTTAGCGTTCCGTAGCGCGGTCACGGCTAGAGGAATTTGCCAGCGTCTTCTTCTCAGCCATCGTCCACACCCGCCACCTATCCACGCTTTCCCATGACAGAGGCGCATTGACCACGTTCGCCAGCGTATGGAAGAATAGATGGTGAAAGGATGCCCCATGGTCACCATCAACACGGCGGAAGACATACTCACGGCCCTCCGAAGCGACCCCGAGTTGCTCCGTCAGGTCCGGCTCGCCATCATGACCGACGATGTTCTGGCGCTGCCCAAACAGGTCCAGTCCATACTCCAAACACAGAGCGAGACCCTGGCGGACATCGCCGACCTGCGCCGGATACAGAATGAGATTCTGGCGGACATCGCCGACCTGCGCCAGACACAAAATCGGATTCTGGCCGACACCGCCGACCTGCGCCAAACACAGAACCGGATGCTCCAGACGCAAGAGTCCATGCTCCAGACGCAGAGCGAGATGCGCCAAACACAGAGCGAGATGCTCCAGACGCAGAGTGAGATTCTACGTCACCTGGAAAACCTTCATACCAGGTTCGGAAGAATGGATCACGACTTCCGAAACTTCCGGGGCAACTTCGCCGAGACCGCCGCGAGAAAGAACGCGCTCGACATAGCTGTCTTGATCAGTGAGGAAAAGGGGCTGGACCTCGCATATACATCAGTCGAGACTCTTGACCAAAGAGCCCTCGCCCAACTGGTCAACAATCGCCAATTCGCCGCGCTTCCCCTGGCTACCAAGCGCAGCTACGCCAAATCGGATGTCATCATCAGGGCAGCCACCTTGGACGGCTCCACATTCTATATCGCAGTCGAGGCATCCTATACCTGCGACGGCAGAGACACCGCCAGGGCCATGTCCCACAGCCGCCTCGTGGCTCAATTCACGGGCAAACCGGCATTCCCCGCCATCGCCGGAGTTCGCCTTGACAGAACCATCCAGCCCCTGCTCGATTCCGGCGACATCTTCTGGTATCCCATAGAAGAGGAAGAGATGGAACCGGAGGAAACGGACTAGCTCAAACGCTCCCGCGCCGACTGCCCCAAGCGCGACCGCGCTTCTCCAACCCATCCTGCCCATCATCCTAATCAAACAAATCACAGTTCAGACAGACGCCATCAGGAGAAAGACCGTTCCCGCCTCACACCCCGAACTCATACAAGACCAGTCCCGCTTCCTCCGCGTAGTGGATACGCTGCGAGCGCAGCCTCGTATCGCGCTCGACTTGGAGACCAATGGCTTCTTCCGCTACCCTGAGCGCGTCTGTCTGATCCAGACAGCCATACCCGATGGCCGCGTCTTCATCATTGATCCCCTCGCCCTTGACGACATGACCCCGCTCGGCGGCGTACTCTCCGATGAGCGCGTCGAGATTGTCCTGCACTCCGGCGACCACGACATCCGTAGCCTAGACCGCGACTGGGGCTTTCGCGTCACCTCCCTCTTCGACACCAGCATCGCCGCCGCCTTCACCGGCATGGATCGGCTCGGACTCGCCACCGTCCTCGATTCGTCCCTCGGCGTCTCCATATCCAAGGACAAGAAACTCCAGCGCTCAGACTGGACGATCCGCCCCCTGAAGCCAAAGTACCTGGACTACGCCGCGGACGACGTCCGATACCTTCTCGACCTCGCCGACCACCTGAAGAGAAAGCTGTCCGCGCTAGGCAGGATGGAGTGGGTCGCCGAGGAATCCGGGCGCATAGCCGCCATTCGGTACGAGCCGCCCGACCCGGACACCGCCCTGTTCAGAGTCAAGGGATCCCGGCGCCTGAACGGACGCGCGCTCGCCGTCCTGGATTCCCTCGTCGCCTACCGAGAGCGCCACATCGCCCGGACGGGCAGGCCCCACTTCCGCGTCATTCCCGACGCGGCCCTCGTATCCCTCGCCGCCAATCCCGACTCCAGGCTCGGCGAGGTGCGCGGACTTGGCAGATTCGCGCGCGGCAGACTCGCCTCCGACCTCCGCGCCGCCATCCGCCGGGGACAGAAGGCCGACCCGATAAAGCGTCCGGTCGTCAGAAGACCCCGAATCCGCATGACCAGGGCGCAGCAGGCGGACTCCTCACGACGCCTCGATAGCCTCAAGAAATGGCGAACCGCGCAGGGCAAATCGCTCACCCTGGACCCAGCCTTGATATGGCCTATGACCAGCCTCAAGTCCATCGCTAGGTCTCCCCAAGACCTGGATGCGGAGATGCGTTCCCAAGCCGTCCGGCGCTGGCAGCGCGCCGAATTCGAGACCTCTCTACGCGGCGCGCTGGACCGCTAGCGTACCCGCCGACGCCGCTCACCGCCCGTCTTCCGTCCGCTCCCCAGATTCCTCTCGCGGCAGAAGCTCCGCCACTTCCATGACCCTCAACACGCCGGCGCGTGTCAACAGCCCCACCGGCTTTCCCGAATCCATAATCACAAGTTGGTGAATGTTACGTTGGGCCAGAACCCGCAACCCTTCCTCGAGCGGCGCCCCCGGCGGCAGAGTTATCACGTTCTCCGCCTTGGTCATCACTTCCGACACCCACTTCGTCCCCCTCCGCTCCACCGGAACCCCGCGCACGTCCGTTGCCGTTATCATACCCTGAAACGTATCGCCGAGCACTACCAGGTAGGCCCTCTCGAAGCCTCTGGATATGTGTTCGTCTATCAGCGTCTGGATAGTCATGCCGGGAGGAACTTGCGGGAAAGACTCATCCATCGCCTCGCCCACGGTCCGCCCCGATACAACCAGCCGCTCCGCCGAGTCGCGCCGAACCGAAGACGCCGCCGACTGGATGAACCAGCCGATGAACACCAGCCATATCCCCGATACCAGGCTGTTGGTGAACACGAACACGATGCCCAACCCTATCAGCCCGAATCCAAGTGCCGACCCCGTGAAACTTGCCACCCGTGTCGCTCGTTCTTGACTGTCCGTCGCTCTCCATACCAGTGCGCGCAGCACCCTGCCCCCGTCAAGCGGAAAGGCGGGCAGGAGATTGAACACTCCTATCGCCAGGTTCACCACCATGAGGTACTGTAAGAGCGCGGCTATCTGTCCCGGGCCGGAGCGAAAGTTCAGGTACATCAGCCCGAACAGGCCGGCCAGCGCCAGGCTGGTCAGCGGCCCCACGATGGATACCCAGAATTCCTCGCCCGCCGACTTCGATTCATCCTCTATCTCGGAGACGCCCCCCAGAAAGAACAGGGTGATGCTGCGTACCTTTCGGCCCCGCCGTATCGCCTCCAGCGAGTGGCTCAGTTCGTGAATCAACACGCACACGAACAGCAGCGCGCTGCCTATTATGCCCACCGCCCAGTACTGCCCTCTGCTCCATCCGAAATACTGCGAGGGCAGCCACGACGACGCAAGCGACCACGCAATCAACGCGAAGATGAACAGCCACGAGAAGTGGATCCTCACTACAACGCCGAACAGCCTACCCAATGCGAACGTACCCGACAACGCAACGCCTCCGGACTATCTTGCAAATCCCTTTATCTCCCCAACTATCATATCACGCCCCGCATCGCCATCGTACCTGCGCGTCTCGGCATACAGGACATTCGCCGATAGTCTATACTGTAACAGGCGACACGGATACGACTGACCGCAGACGGCAAGCGCCGAAATCCACGCCCGGAGAGTCCTACATGACCAGCGCCAGCGACTACTACGTCTTCTGCCAGGACGTGTTCAAAATCTACAAGATCGCCGACCTTGAAGTCGTCGCGCTCAGGGGCCTGGACCTTGCCGTGGAAAGAGGCGAGGTCGTAGCCATCGTCGGCGCCAGCGGCAGCGGCAAGAGCACCCTCCTCAACATCCTGGCGGGATACGACGCTCCATCGGCGGGAAACGTGACGGTCGGCGGCAAAGACCTCCTCAGAATGGGCGGACGCGACATCGAAGAGTACAGGCGCAACGACATCGGCTTCATCTGGCAGCAGACCAGCCGCAACCTCTTCCCGTACCTGACCACGCTCGAAAACGTCTCGCTCCCCATGATGCTCACCAACACCCCCGGAAGAGAGAGACGCGAGAGAGCGGAGGAACTTCTCGATCTGGTGGGACTCGGGCACCGCCTCGACCACACGCCCGAAAAGCTGTCCGGCGGAGAACAGCAGCGCGTCGCCATTGCGGTGGCCCTGGCCAACAAGCCGCCGCTTCTGCTCGCCGACGAACCCACCGGCGAGCTTGACGACGCCACCGCCGCCGAGATTCTTGACCTCTTCGGAACAGTCAACGCCGAAATGGGCGCGACCATTCTCATAGTCACCCACGACCCCGACATTGCCTACAAGGTGGGTCGCGTAGTGATGATCCGCGACGGCAAGATGTCCACCGAGATACGACGCCGGGTGACCTATCAGCGCATCAGCGGAGAGGTTGAGACCGAGCAGCCGCTTGAGGAGTTCGTCCTTGTTGACAACAATGGGCGCGTCCAGATCCCCAGAGACCTGCTCGAACAACTCAACATCGGCGAAAAGGCTCGCGTCCAGATCGAAGACGGCACGGTCACCATAAGGCCAGGAGGCTGAACTATATGAGCAGAGTCCCCCCGCTTATAACCACCATGGACCTCCGCCGGACATACACGCTTGGCTCGGAGGAAATCAGCGCGCTGAGGGGCATAGACCTCACCGTAATGCCCGGACAGTTCATCGCCGTCGTCGGGCGTTCCGGCTCCGGCAAGACCACGCTGCTCAACATTCTCGCCGGACTTGACAAGCCTACCTCCGGCAAAGTGATGTTCCAGGACCGAGACATCGCCGAGATGGACGAGCGCGACCTCACCGAACTGCGCCGCCACAAGATCGGCTTCGTGTTCCAGTCCTTCGGGCTGCTGCCCCTGCTTTCGGCGTTTGAGAACGTCGAACTGCCACTCAGAATAGCGGGAGTCGGCGCTCGCGACCGCGAAGAGCGCACACGCGAAGCCCTGGAGATAGTCGGACTCTGGAACCGCGCCAGGCACAGGCCCTACGAACTCTCCGGCGGCGAACAGCAGCGCGTCGCCATAGCCCGCGCCATCGTCAACGAGCCGCCGCTCATCCTGGCCGACGAACCCACCGGCGAACTCGACTCCAACAACGCGCGCTCCATATTCGGCCTGTTCAAGGAGATGGTCCAGAACCGGGGCATCAGCGTCGTCTCCGCCACTCACGACTCAACTCTGCTCGAAATGGCCGACGAAGTGAAAGAGATACGAGACGGCCAGCTATTCGACGCCACAGACCTGGGCCGTCGCTACCGCGACTAATCGCTATTCCTCATCCCACTCCGTCTGAACCGCCGGAGTCGGATGAATCCCGTATATCAGCGCGGGCTTGCCCGACTTGTTCGTAAAACCATGCTTCACCCCCGGCGGAGCCAGCACGAACTGCCCAGCCGTAACCATCCGAGTTTCGTCCCCGATGTAAGCCTCAAGCTCGCCTTCCGCGATCAGGATAGTCTCCTCCGTCGGATGCGCGTGAAGCGGCGGCGAAGAACCCGGCTCCATCAGCACCTCGGCGACGCTCACCTGCGTCGAACCCCGCGTCCCGTCCACCACCGACCACCGCTTGAATCCGGTGTACATCTCGGTCATATCGGTACCTGACTTATCCAATATCGGCATTCGCTTCTCCTTCAGCATTCAAGTTTGCGCCCCCTACTTTAACACGGAATCCCATCCCCGCGCTCCAAATGCGGCAAGCGGTTCGTATATAATTGAGGAAGCGCGAAGATAGTGAACTTGCGAGGATAATATGTATTCGACTCAAGAGACAAAGTACAGGGAGAAGGCAAGCGCGGGCAAGTACCGAGGGTTGTACTCCCACCTGAGCGGTCTTCAGTCCACGGAGTGGAAGACTTCTTTCAGCGAGGTCGAGTCCGTCATAGGCTTCGGGTTGCCGCCATCAGCGCGTCGCCATAGGCCCTGGTGGGCAAACCAGAGAAGCGACAACGGGCACAGTCACGCCCTCGCCTGGACCGCCGCCGGACGGGAGACCGCCGAGGTGGACATGGACGCTGAAACGCTCTCCTTCAAACGTCAGAAATCCTCAGAAACAGACCTGCTGGATGAGATTTGGCCTGTCCACCCGACCAGGACTTGGCCCGTTCGCAGTGTTGGGAAGTGGCCGGAGGGTCTGAGCCTCAGACGAGAGGATATGTACGAAGACCGATGGTAGTTACGCAATGTTCATAGACACCAACGTCCTCGTTTACTCCCGTATCATTGAAGCTCCACACCACGATGTCGCAGGAGATAGTCTTGAGCGCGTTCGTTTGAGCAATGAACCCTTGAAGATAAGCCGACAAATCATACGAGAATATGTTTCCGTAGTCACTCGACCACAGACATGGCTGAACCCTCTCACCAGCGAGGAAGCAACTATCAGACAACCTCCACGTCGTGCCTGAACACCATGTTGTTGCCGTAGCCCATGCCGTCCCACTTGTTCGGGAACTCCATCGGCTGCGTCTCCCCCTTGTCGTTCGTAGCCCTCGACATCAGAACGTAGTTGCCCGCCGCCGGTATCGCCCAGTCGCTCTCCCAGCGCGTCCAGGAGTAGCCGCTTCTCGGCGCCGTGATCCGCGCGTCCGTCCAGGTCTCCCCGCCGTCCGCGCTGACCTCGATCCGCGTTATATCGCTCTCACCCGACCAGGCCGCGCCCGACACCACGTAATCCCCGACCGGCACCAGGTCGCCCGGCGCCGGGTCCGTGATGATGGACTTCACCTTCATGCCCGTCAGGTACGTGTAGAACTCGTCCGCGTCCGGGCCGTTCATCACCCTGTACCGCTCTATCTGGTAGAACCCCTCGAAATTGTGGTCAAGCACGTGAATCCCCACCAGCCACTTCACCGAACACATCCCATACCAGCCCGGAACCACCAGCCGCAGCGGATAGCCGTGCATAGGCGTCAGCGGCTCCCCGTTCATCTCCCACGCCAGCATCGTATCCGGGTGCAGCGCCTTATCCATCGGCAGGCTGCGCTCGTAGGTCACCTCATCCGGGTCGCCCACAACCTCATCCGGCCCATGGTCCGCGCCCTCGAACATCACCTCCACCGCGTTCGGCCCGATCTCCGCCATGTTCAGCACGTCCGCCAGCGACACCCCGACCCACTCCGCGTTGCCCATGATCCCATGCCCGGTCACCTTCTCCATCACCGAGCGCGTCTGCTTCGCCCAGTACTCGGGAATAGGCCCATTGCCGCAGCACTCGAAAGTCGCCTGGTAGCGGCGGTTCTGCATCGCCTTCAGATCGTCCATGCTCAGCGACAACGCCTGCGCCACCTCGCCGCCAACGCTCAGCCGGTAGGCGTCGGCGTCAATCTCCGGCGCGCCCTTCCAGTGATTCCTCACGTAGAACAGGTCCGTCGGCGTGACCTGCGACTGAAGAGCCTTCGGAGGCCCCGCGAAAGACCTTCCGCCCGCGTTCGTCGGTATTAGCTGCAACTCTTCCCGCGCTCCGGTCTGACTGCTCGCCATGGAAATATCCTCCATTCTGTTGTATCCAAGTAAGCCTGAAAGTCTCGCGTCCACTGCCGTCATTTGTATGTTGAAGAAAGTTCCTTCCCCCTTGATGGGGGAAGGTTAGGATGGGGGTGAACTCCAATTCAGTCATTCCCGCTTCCGCGGCAATCCAGTATTCTCAACAGCGCGACAAACACTGTGTATCGCTCAGCGCTATTCCAAGTTTGTCGTCTCGTGTTCGGTCGTCGGTCTGATGACCAGCATCCGCGCCGACACCCACGTATTGTTCACCAGCTTGTGAGCCATCCCCGGCGGCGCGAGCATCGAGTACCCCGAGCGCACCGTCCGCACCTCGTCGCCCACGATGAACTGGATAGACCCCTCCACCACCATAACCGCCTCATCCGTATCGTGCGTGTGCAGACGCCCACTGTACCCGGGCTCCACGACCAATTCCCTGATTGACAGCGACTCCGCGCCATGTTCCTCGGTTATCATCCCCCGCGAACTGACCTTGCCCGCCTGAGCGGACAGCCTCTGCGTACTATGATCGATTACGGGCATATTCGTTTCCTTAAGTCCCCTCTTCCTCGATGGGAGAGGGCTAGGGTGAGGGTGCTCACGACAGATTCCAGCGCGGACGCGCCGCCACTTCCTTCCGCAATCTGTCTCCAAGCCAGTCCCTCACTTCCTCTTCGATATAGAAGACCGGCCTCAGCAGGTCCGACTCGGATTCTATCAGACCTTCCGCGATAGCGGTCTGCGCGACGGCGGTATTCGGCAAGACCCGCGTCCCAAGCCGCAAAACCGCGAACGCCGGCCTCACGCTCTTCAGAAACTCTATCTTCCGCTCAACGCTCTCGCGCGTCTCCCCCGGCTCCCCGAACGCCACGTTCATCGTGAACGGAAGCCCGACCTTGTCGAACAGATGCGCCATCGTCTCCAGCCCATTCAGCCGCTCCGACAACTCACCCGAACCCCTGCCCGACTCCGACATCAGCGCCAGCGAGCAGCCCGACCGCTTCATCAGCCGGAAAAGCTCCTCGTCCCCCGAACCCGGCCGCGCGTAGCTGTTCCACCGTATCTTCAGCCCCGACTCCAGGATAGCGATACACAACGCCTTCGCCGCGTCCGCAGGCGCGTTGAACCCCGAATCAATAAAGAACACCTTGTTGATTCCGTAGTCCCGATTCAGCGCCGCTATCTCCTCCACCACCTCATCCGCCGGACGCGCCCGCCAGTCGCTGCCGTCGAAACTGCCGTCCAGCGTCGGATAATACGCCTGCGCCAACTTCGTAACAACCCCGACTCCGAACCCCGACCCGTTGTACTTCCTCATGTCCAGCAGGTCCAAGCGAGGGAAATTATGAAAATCCGAAACGAACCGACCCTCGCTCACCGCCACCTCGCCGTCGTCTCGCCGGTACACGATCCCGGGAACATCCCGATAATCCTCCCCCGACTCCAGCCGCTCCACCAGCGTAGCGAACGCCTCAGCCGCGTCCCCGGCTATCCCCAGGTCCGCGCCAACGTACTCAAGACACTCCCCCGGCAGAATGCTGAACGCCGGCCCGCCGCACAACACAGTCGCCTCGCTCACCCTCCGAATCCGTTCCACAATCTCCCTCACCCCCGGAAGATTCCACACCGAATTGCTACTACTCTGATTATCCAGATTCCGAATAGACAACCCCACAAGGTCCGGCCCGAACTCCCTAACCGCGTCCTCCACATCCCGAGGCCCATCCTTCGAAAACATGAGGTCCAGAACCCGCAACTCATGCCGTCCCTCATCCACCGCCCCCGCCAGGTACGCCAACCCAATCGGCGCCGGCCGCACCACCATCCGATCCATAAACCGATCAGCCTGGTTCGTAGCTACGAGCAGTATTTTCATGTTCGGTCTCTCTCATGTTGTTCGGACAGCGCACTTTACCTAAAGACACCCTAATTTGACTCAACGCGAAATTGAGGGCATTGCCCAAAATACCCTAGTCTGGGCCAAAAATCAAAGGTTAGCTATCTCAGACACGAAATCTGGCGAAACTCACAACATATGTGCGTTGTACAGCTTGCCATCCTTCTACCACCAGGATATAATTTAGGCATATTCTGATAATGAAGGATATATAGCATGGCCAACACAGTAGATACTCGTCGTACAGAGACTAAAAACGAGAAATTTAGACGGTTAGCCGAGAGTCGCGTGAATACTGTGCTTGACCGACTGAGGTTACTCGGACAGCTATCCGACAAGAAAAATTATGACTACACAGACGAACAGGTGTCCAAGATATTCAGAGCCATAGACTCAGAACTGAAAGATACCAAGTCCAAATTCCAGAAAGGTTCCGCAGGACGCAAACGCTTCACCCTGTAAAGTTGCCTAAAAAGAATTCCATATATATATAATTATCAGCCACATATGGAGAGAATAGCATGATGCCTCTATTCGACTATGAGAATCAAAACCAGAATCTATGTATGGACCTGCTACGGGCTGATACTGAGGAACAGGTGATAGACCTCCTCCGCCAGCACGGTTACTGGGACGATCCAGAAGCATGGCGACCATTTGGGGATCGAGAGGACAACTTCTCTACAATTGGCAACCAGTCGAGTAGCCCTGATGCAGCTTTAGTGGAGAAACTGGTCAACTCAGTGGACGCCGTGCTTATGGGAGAATGCTGGTCGGCCGGTATCCGCCCTAATTCTCCGGAGGCTCCCTCAACTATCCCGGAGGCGGTCGCGGAGTTTTTCTTCGGCGACCGTTCAAAAGCTGACACACTTGGCCATATCTCATACTGGAGCAACCCAAAGCGGAGAGAAATATCCCAGAGGATTATTCTAGCTGCAACAGGAAGTCGGACCAATCCCAGTTTCACAATAGTTGACAAAGGGGAAGGTCAAACCCCAGACTCTATGCCCAACACGCTTCTGTCACTCGATAAGCAGAATAAAATAGATGTCCAATTTGTACAGGGTAAGTTCAACATGGGCGGTACAGGCGTCCTTAGATTCTGTGGACAAGATAACTTTCAACTCGTCATTAGCCGCCGTAAGCCAGATATTCAGCGAAACCAGAGCGAAGATAAATCCTTTAGTCAATGGGGCTTCACCGTGGTGCGAAGACAAGAACCCATGGGGACAGAGAAAGCATCCACATATACCTACCTGGCCCCTGTGTCAGGTGGGGTGCTACGCTTTAATGCGGATACGCTGCCTCTCTTTCCAGATGGCAGTAAGGCTTATGTGCAAGAATCCGAATGGGCAACAGCTATTAAACTCTATGAATACAATCTAACAGGTAGAAGCCATATCCTTCGTAGAGACGGTCTGCTGTACCGTCTAGATATTCTATTACCCCAAGTTGCACTTCCAATAAGACTACATGAGTGCAGAAACTATGGAGGGCATGAAGGGAGCTTCTCTACCACTCTAAACGGGTTAAGTGTCAGGTTGAGTGATGACCGAGGAAAGAACCTCGAAGAAGGATTCCCGACTAGCAGCGCATTTACCGTAAGCGGGGAATCAATAACTGCTGAGATTTATGCCTTCAAGAGAGGTAGAGCAGATACTTACAGAAAGTCGGAGGGAATTGTCTTTGCGGTAAATGGTCAAACGCATGGTAGCTTGCCTCGTAGTTTCTTCAGTAGGAAATCAGTAGGTATGGGCCAACTTGAAGATTCTATCTTAGTCTTGGTAGATTGTAGTGATATTGGCATACGAAAGCGTGAGGACCTGTTTATGAATAGTAGAGACCGAATGGAACAAGGTGAGTTTCTTCGAGCCATTGAGAAGGAGTTAGAATCCATTCTCAAAGAACACTCAAGTCTGCGCGAACTTCGGGAACGCAGGCGACGTGAAGATGTGGCGTCCAAACTAGAAGACTCTAAATCTTTTAGAGAAGTATTGCAAGAAATCCTCAATAAGTCGCCATCACTGGCGTCTATACTTGGTGGTTCTGGATCACTGCCGGACCCTTTCAGATCTAGGACAACCATATCGGGTAATGAATTCTTGGGTAAGCAGAATCCCACATTCTTTCGATTCAAGGATATTGACTACGGACAATTACTGAAGAGAACGACCGCCGTCAATATGCGTAGTCGAATTGTGTTCGAAACAGATGTTGTTAATGATTATTTTACTCGCGGACAGTATCCGGGCAAGCATCAATTACGGTTCAGTCAGAAAACCCCACAGAATCGTCCTGTACCTGACTACAACCTTAACTTAGACAAAGGAGTCGCCACTTTGAACCTATCACTGCCCATAGGCGCGGAGGTAGGAAACTCTTTCGTTTATGAATTTGAGGTCAATGACGAAACTATGATAGACCCGTTCATCAATCCTTTCGTAGTCACAGTTGCTCCATATCAGAAGCCGTCAGGTAGTGATAGCCGCAGTAATACCCCGTATGGCAATCAAGGCAACGGGGATGGACAGAATCCACAAGGTCTTGCAGTTCCAAGTCCTATCCGGGTGTTCGAACCATATTGGCCAAACCACGGTTTCGATAAATACTCCGCGCTCAAGGTCATATATAACCCTTCGGACGAAAGCGAAGATCCTGGATCGTATGATTACTACATCAACATGGACAACATCTATCTAAACACTGAACTCAAGTCTACAAGAGAAAGTCCAGAGATAGTTAAATCCAGATGGCAATTCGGAATGGTACTCATTGGAATGGCCTTACTGAGAACCCAAGAAGAACCCGAACATGGGAATGGTGAGAGTCCTGATGAGACACTTGAGGACCGTGTTCTCAATATGACATCAGCAATAGCTCCAGTAATGTTGCCGCTGATTGAACATTTGGGCGGATTGACAGAAGAAGATATAACCACTGATTGAAAATGCACAATCACGTCTTGGGACGATGAACCAACAGCATTTCTCGGCTGGCGTCGTTGGCGGGCCGTCCCTGGTTATACCACTTTCGGTTAGGGACGTCCCGAATCTGCCGGCTCTCTATACTGCCACCAGATTCTTCCTTAAATCCAGTCTTCTCTATAGCTTCAAGGTAAATGGGCAGATGTGTCTTGACATCTGAGAACGACACAAGCTGTACTATATATGCGTCAGGATGGATCATCTTATGCAGATTCTCAAAGGAAGCCGCCAAAGTATTGAAATAATTCCTAAGGCCTGACTCAGAACGTCCGCCCATAGTATAATAGGCTTCGCCGTGTCCGTCGCGCAAACTAGCAATCCAGTACGGCGCGGGTGTTTCACGCCGTCCCAATATCTGCCAGCGATGGTATAACACATGAACCCCTGGGTAGGGGGGGGAAGTTAGAACGAGCTTGGGCTTTATTTCTTTTCGGGATAAGTTGTATGCAAGCCCCGCATTCGCAGCAGAGTAAGCTCTCAATTGTCTCAGGGAAGTTATTTTGTTCTTGTTCGTGCCAGTGAGCCGCGCGGAGGAAACCAAATCATCCAGTCCCTGAATCATTCGCTCTACACATTTTTCCAGTTCATCACAGAGTTCAGATATAGACGGGATGAAAGTTCTAGCATCAAGCCCCCATTGACCAACACGAACAAGGGCGCAACGTGCAAACATACGACGGCGACGGAATGCCAGTCTGTTGGCAAACTTGATCGCGATTTCAAAGAACAGGGTCACTTCAATAGGCAAATTCCGTACAGTTACCCTCATAAGTCTCCCATCGTGCTGGCTGTCAGCAACTTGCCTATTAACGCACTCCACCCAAGAGCGTATTTCAGACACATCACCACTACTCAGTGGGGTTGTCTTCACCCTGGTAACGAAACGGGCCAGTTCGTTGATATCTGAACCTATTACACGCCTTCCAGAAGCCAGGGACTCAACTATGGTGGTGCCTCCACCCATAAACGGATCCAACACCCAATCGCCGGGCTCAGAAAATTCGTCCAGTATGAATCTGGCGAACTTCGGGCTGAAACGCGCTGGATACTTATAAAAGTCGTGTGTAAGACCCTGAATCCTTTCTTTAGATTGAAAGATCTCCTCAAATCTATCCTTCGTGAAGCTCAATTCACTACCGCCTATTCCTCAGCAAAACAAACACCGCGAACGCCCGCCTGTCCCTGGTGTCCACAGTCTCGAATCTGGTTATCACGCCCTCAGTATCATCAATGAACTGAATGACGTTGGAACGAGAAAATTTCGCGTCTGGATCATAGTCAGCGGTATGTCGTCTCCGTTGCATATAGACGAACAACTCACCAAATTCCTGTATCTCCGACGGAAACCCGCTTAACATCCGCGCATTGGCGCACTGATTCTTGGCGTGCCCATGTTCCAACGCGCGGTAAGTCCGCCGCCACGCCTCTTGGCTCCGGCGAGCGCGAGTAGCCCCGATCAGTGTATCGGCGCAACAAACGGCAAGCGCGTGAAACATCGCGTAGTACGCGCAACTCACGGCTCGGCATAGGTCATCCTGCCTCGGCCTCCCTATGCCGCTGCCTACTCCACCCGCCGCCAAGTGCCTCGCTATCCTAATTAGGCCAGTCGGGGTCATGGTACATCGGTATATTGTCTTCTATCCACTCCGACCTCTCCACGAATGACCTGCCCGGCGGCCAGGGCACTCCGAGTTCCAGCAACTGAGGCGTTATGCGCCTGACCAACCCTATCGTCGTATCGGGATCCAGATGCTTCCGGTCTCCATCATAGACGATGATTATATCCAGATAGTCGTCATCATCATGGTCAACCCTGTCGAACACCAGGATCGGGTCGAACGCCAGCTTATCACCCACGCGCTCCTCCAGATCCTGGCGCACCAGGTCCGCCACCTTGTCCCTGACCGCCTGCGATGTCATATCTCCCTCCTTCCCTAATCCGCCGCTTCGCCCATCGTCCTGCCCAGCCACACCTCATCCCGTACCGACGTCCGCCGCTTCAGCCGCGTGTGCAGAAGCTCCTGCGCCTTGTCGAACCGGCCAGCGCGGATATACGACTCCAGGATCGTATCCTCGAACACCTCCCGCTGCGCGTGGCTGCCCCCGATGCGCGGAAGCTGATCCACCAGCCCGTCCAGATTGTCCGCCGCGTCCTCATATGCCCCGTTCGCGAACGCCTCCACGCCCTTAGCCAGCGGCAGCATCACCTCGCGGGAGAGCGCGTTGCCCTCTCCTGCCATCGCGTCCAGGCCCGAAATCAGCTTGCCCATCTCCTCCGTGTGTCCGCCCGCCGCGAACGTCAGCGCCGCGTGAGCGTCCCTGAACGCAGGCCCCGGCTTCTCAGCCGCCGGACGCGCTATCTCCAGAACCTCGGCCCACGGCCCCGGCTCCTCGTCGCCGTATATCTTCATCCGCCACATAAGCGACGCCGCGTCCTGCAGCGAGCCGAGATTCTTCTTAACCACCGTCGGGCGTATGTGGTCATCGTACAGCGACACCGCGCTCTCCGGCCTTCCCGTAGCGAGCTGGAACAGCGCCTGGTGCCAGGACAGATGAACGTTGAACGGCCCGCGCCGGTCGTACCCTTCCAGCCAGTCGCCCAGGAAATCCGATCCGCCGTCCGGGTCGCCCGTCTCGAAGAAAACGTGCGCCACCGAGTGCGATGCGTTCGCGTTATCCGGCCTCTGCTCCAGCGACCGCTCCGCGTATGTCAGCGCGTCCGCGAACTGCCCCGTCTCATGGTGAGCGAAAGCGTACTGACCCAGGAACGCCCAGTCCTCGCCATAGTCCGACGCCAGCGGCTTCACCATCGCCAGCAGCTCCTCCGGGAAATTCGCCACGCCCGCGCCGCTGCACCCCAGGATAAGCACCCGGCTCGCCAGCCGCACCATCAGGATGTCTCGCGGAAACTCCTTCAGATGCTCCTGGATCAGCCTGTACGCCTTATCGTTCCGACCGTTGATCATCAGGCCGATAGCCTCCACCTGCTGCCGCTCCCGCTTCGTCGCGTGGACCGCCAGAGCCTTCGCGCGCTCCGCCGACTTCTTCGCCTCCTCCGGCGCGCTGCGATAAAGCTGCAACAGCCCCAGCGCCGCGTGCGCCACCGCCAGACCCTCATCCGCCTCCACCGCCTTCGCGAACTCCCGCTCCACCCCATACGTCTGCGCGATGAACATATCCAGCGCGTCCACATAATGATCCGCCGCCCGCTGAGACTCCGTACTCAGCGCAAGCTCATACCTATCCCTGACACCCGTTCCGTTCTGCATCATTGCCCTCCTCATAATCCGGCGCCACAGCGCCCGTCTCGTCCATTCTGAATCAACCCGAACCCTACCACAGCCCACCCCCACGGACAACCGCAAGCCGCGCTGGGGTATTTGTATGTATCTGTTGTATCTATATCGGTTTATATCTGTACAACGGGCCACAAGTGCGCTACGATTAGACATGAGCGAACAAATGATTCCTGGAAGGGAGCGGTCTCTATGCCGTCGCGACAGGACGAACAGAACGCCAACATCGCCCTCGGCGCGCTGCTGGACGGCATGATGCCCACCTGCGCCGTCAGAGCCGAGAACACCCGCGTTATCGTCGGACAGCCCGGCCTGAAACCCGACATTCTCATCACCGCGCCCGACCGAGCGCCGGTTGTTATAGAGGCCGAATTCATGCCCGCCGCCAGCGTGGAGCGAGACGCGACCGACCGGCTCGGCCTCGTGGTTGAGGACGGACGCCGCCCCATCGAGGCCGCCATCGCCCTGCGATACCCGGAGCGGCTCGAGTTTTCGGACGACATGAGCGCGGCCATGCGCGACGCCCGTCTTGAGTACGCCGTCTTCCATCCCGACGGAACCCGCTTCCCCGAATCGGGCTGGCTTTCCGGTTCGCCCTCAGACCTCGCCGAACTCGCTCGTCTGGTGTCCGTTCCGCGGGAAGCGGTGGAAAGGGCGACGAACGCGCTCCAGGAAGGCATAGAGAACGCCGTCGCTGTTATGGACGACATGAGAGCGCTGAAGCCCTTCATTACACCTAGGATAGCCGATCTGCTCGGAATGGCCGACGTTCCCCAGACCCGCAAGATGGCGTGCGCGATTATCGCCAACGCGATGGTGTTCCATGACAGGGTGGCGGGGATTCACTCGGGCGTCCGACCCCTGGCTATGGTGTGCGGCGCGGACGTGGCGAATCCGAAAGCGGAGACGATAGCGGCGTGGAATCACATTTTGGAGATCAACTACTGGCCGATATTCGCCATCGCGCGGGACGTGGTTACTCAGCTTCCGTCGCGGGAGGCGGCGCGGATTCTGCGGCGGCTGTATCTGACGGCGGGCGAGGTGGAATCCAGCGGCGCGAGTGTGGCGCACGACCTGACCGGGCGCATCTTCCAGCGGCTTATCGCGGACAGGAAGTACCTGGCGACGTTCTACACGCTGCCCGCTTCGGCGGCTCTGCTGGCGAGGGTAGCGGTCGCCAAGATGGGGGTTGACTGGTCGGACGCGGACGCGATAGCGGGGCTGCGGATTGGGGATTTCGCGTGCGGGACGGGGGCGCTTTTGTCGGCGGTGTATGAGCGGGTAGCGGTGGAGCATGAGAACGCGGGCGGCGATTCGGCCAGGCTGCATCCGGCGATGATGGAAGAGGTTCTATATGGGTGCGACGTGATGCCGTCGGCTATACATATAACGGGTTCGACGCTCTCGGGTATGCAGCCCACAGTGGGATTCGAGCAGTCGCGGCTGTACACGATGCCCTACGGACGGCAGGAGAACAGGAGCGTGAGCATAGGGTCGCTGGAGTTGTTGCAGGCGTCGTCGGCGATGACGCTGTTCAATATGTCGGACCCTGTATTGAGGACGGGGAGCGCTGGGGAGGAGACGGCGGCGCAGGTTCAGGTGGAGATACCGGACGGGGGGTTTGATCTGGTGATAATGAATCCGCCGTTTACGAGCAACACGAAGCATTATGACGCGGGGGACGGGGTTCTGAACGCGGCGTTCGCGGCGTTCAGCGCGTCTGAGAAAGACCAGTCGGACATGGCGAGGATTCTGAGACGGAGGGCAAGAGGCACGGCGTATCACGGACACGCGGGGCTTGGGTCGGCGTTCGCGGCGCTGGCTGATCGGAAGGTTCGCGCGGGCGGGGTGATAGCTTTCGTGCTGCCGTTCACCGCGATTACGGGTTCGTCCTGGGCAAAGTTCAGGGAGATGATAGCGGGGAGATACACGGACGTGACGATACTGAGCATCGCGGCGAACGGTCGGGATATGTCGTTTTCGTCGGATACGGGGATGGCGGAGTGCTTGGTGATTGGGCGTAAGGTGAAGGACAGCGAGAAGCCTGCCATGCGGGGTGAGTTCGTATCGCTGGAGGGCAGGCCGTCGAGTTTCATACACGCCCTGGAACTGTCGAAGTCAATCGGGAACGGAGAGACGGCGCGGCGTCTGGAGGACGGGCCATACGGCGGGATTCCGATATATAGCGGAGAGGGACGGGATGGCGAGAGCGTGGAAGCGCCGCTCGACGATTATGAGACAGGCTGGGGCGCGGCGCGAATCGGGGACGCATCGCTGGCGCAGGTGGCTTATTGGCTGTCGAGGGGGAAATTGTGGCTGCCAGCGGAGCCGGAAGCGTTTGATTTGCGGATGGCGCGGTTGAATGAAGTGGGGCGATTGGGTCTCCACGATTCGATGTTCACTTTGCAAACTCACAAAGGGCCGTTTATCAAGATTGAGGCTAATCCTATCGCTACTTATCCAGCGCTTTGGAATCATAACGCCAAGGCTGAAAACTTCATGGTGTGCAGTCCAGATTCCGCGTTGCGAGTGAAGCCCGGAATGGAACAGAGGGCAGCGGAAGTATGGGCGACTGTGAGCCGCGCTCACCTGAACCGAGATTTTACTTTCGGATCGCAGCCGCTTGCCGTAGCATTCACGGAACAGGAATCTGCTGGCGGCAGAGTTTGGCCGAATGTGTCTTTTGATGATAAGAGGTTTGACTACGCTTTCACTGTTTGGGGCAACTGTACACTGGGCTTGCTGATGTATTGGTGGCATTCAAGTCGTCAGCAGTCAAGCAAAGCAAGCATGACACGTCTAGCCGCTCCGCATTTGCCTGTGCTGGATTTTGGGGCGCTGAGCGATGAACAGCTTGGGATCGCGGAGGATATTTTTGATGAGTTCAGGGACAAAGAGCTGATGCCGGCGTATTTGGCGGGGTCGGACGCGAGCCGGGCGCTGCTGGATAAGCGGGTGGTATGCGATTTGCTGGGGTTTGGGGAAGGGGTGTATGAGGGGGTGAGGCGGGTGGCTGGGAAGTGGGGGGCGGAGGCGTCGGTGCATGGGGGAAAGGGGGAGTGATTGTCTGAAGCAGGATTTGGGGGATGTTTAGGATTTAGTTGGATCCAGCGCAGAATCGGAGCGCGGGGAATTCGGGACGCAAGGCTTGAGTTCTTGACAGATGGAGGTGTGAGGGATGAACGGTAGTCGCCAGGCAGACAGAGCATTCAAGAACCAAAGGCGAGCAGCCAACAAGAAGATGAGCAAACTAGAGAACGATGTCAAAAATTACGAGGGTTGTTGTCTTTTTGTAGTTGATGATACTGGAAGGTATTGTGGCGAACTTGTAAGAAATAATTGTCACATAGTCTCCGAGTCAGCTGTCTTGGATGGATTGAAAGACGACAAGACAAAGAAGGTCCTCGAGTTGCAGTGGGGCGTCAGCAAGTGGAGAGAGTTGTTCTTCAGCAGGGATGTAGAGCAGCGGATACAGAACACGACAGCTTTCGATCCGTCCGAAAGGACGACAGGCGCGGCGTGTGTGAGTTGGTTCGCGTGCAAGCAATACGCCCACGATGACGAATTTCAGCCAGTCGATGTTGCAGAACCCGATTTTCATGATCCGGAGATCCGCTTTCTGGCTGGGTATCGAATGGCGCTTTTCGCGGCCGACCAGTTGCGCTTCGCCATGGGATTGCATCAGAAATGGGACAAGTCAGTTACGAGGAGCGTTGCTAACAAACCTCGCGACCGAGTTTTGTGGATTGGAGAGAAGGAGAAGCTAAAGAAAGTATCTCAAGAGACAGAAAAGACTGTAAAGATGCTCGGAAAATGTTGGTACGCGCACAAGACTGGTGAGAAGTCTGACCTTGACGTTGTTTCCGCACAGGTATTGACCTTTCGGTCGAAGTTGAGGTTTGCAGGCGGCGTATCCTATGGCAGGTCTGCTACGGCTGTAACTGTTTTCCCAGTCCATGGTGATTGGTACAAGATGGGGGTACTCTACCTGCGAGATAACTCGGACTTGGCGGGAGAAGACATCAGACGTCTGGTGGAAGTCTCAAGAAGCTCGGAAGAGTCCGATAGCTATGGCGTGACTGTGCTCAACGAACTGTTGATGAAGGGATGGGGTAGCCTGGCTGTATCGTCCAAGTCCTACGAAGAATTGAACGATGAGGGCCGCAAGACTATACACGAGCTAACATTCAGGCACTCTGCGGATATGGAACTCGTCAGATCCACTGTTCGGCAAGCGTCCAGGGGCAAGCGTCGGCGGAGGTAGATAAGGCGGCACGGAGGCATCGGCGCATAGGGGAAGGGGGATTATGATATACTCTGACGCGCGGAGGTCGCTATGCGAAATGGTTCAAGACCGCTGTCGTACAGTTTGCACGCTCGCGTCGCTATGTCGGAGAGAGTGATACAAGCTGAGTGGATAGAGCGAATAGTGTCGGAACCGGAATTGCGTACTGATGATCCAGACGACCCAGAACTTGAGCGATTCTTCGGTCGCGTGCCGGAGCGGGATGGTCGTGTCCTGCGTGTGGTGGTGAACACTCACGTTATACCTTGGAAAGTTGTCAGCGTGTTTTTCGACCGCAGAATGAGGAGAAGATTATGAGGCTTCATGTGGATAAGGAAGCGGACGCGCTGTATCTGCGGCTTGATGAATCGGTGATTGTGGAGTCGGAGGAAGTCGCGCCGGGCGTTGTGCTGGATTACAATGAGTCCGATGAGGTGGTTGGAGTGGAGTTGCTGTATTTGTCGAAGCGGTCTTCGGAGTTGAATCTGTCGGAGTTGCGATTCGAGACGGTCTGATGTGGTGGATGAAGGACAAAGGACGCTCGCGTCCACGTTATACGAAGGGCGGCTATCCTAATACCAATTCGTAGTAACGTCGTCGTGTTGTAACTAGCTAGGCTTGAGTGGATTCCCGATTTCGCGGGAATGACGATGTACAGACTACCAACGAGGTTCATGTCATAGTCAGAGTGAAATGGTATTATTATATTTCTATACCGCCACTACTAGGATACCCTGATATAATACCATTTCAGCTTGATGATGCCGCGTAATCTTCAGATAGTCCCTGAACGTTTTGTCTGATCCACTCCCAACTCACCAGGGACTTCACCCGCTCAGGGTCGGACTCCAGCCCGCTCAGACACTCGTCCACCGCGGCCGTCTTCTCTTCGATACTCCCGTACACCCTGCCTTCCACCCACCGACGCGCTTCCTCGAATACCCGCTCGGCTGGATTCAACTCAGGACTATACGGCGGTTGAACTACCGTCTTCACTCCCACAACGCTCCCCACCAACTCGCTACGATGACTCCGCGCTCCGTCCCACACCAGCGCTCTTACCTATTTGTATCGCCTCATTCCCAGGACCGCTCGCGCCACCGTCTCCGACTTCATAGAGTCCATCCACGTCCACTCCAGCTTCCCGCGCGCAAAGTCCACTCATGTGATGCCCTCCTACGCCTGGGTTGGAGTAAGCATAGATCAAGTTTCGTGTCTCGACCAGCCCCTTCATGCTGACATCAGACCGAAATGGTATTAGCCCGCTTCCAAAGATCGCGCAGTTCTTCCGCAATCTCCGGGTGCGGATTCCCGGCCAGCGCCTTGCTCGCTAACTTCTCCGCCTTGCGATACTGCCCGCTATTGAAAGCCATCCACCCAGCGCTCCGGTGCATGACCGACCAGGTTGGCTCTTCAACCCGTCCGCTCTTTTCCAACTCGGATATGGCGTCAAGTTCAAGTTCCAATGCCCTGGCATATAGCTTGGACGTGGATTCAGCGTTGCCGCGTAACCGCTCAAGGACCGCGTTCTCCACCAGATCCATAGCCTCATCATGCAACTCTTTCGCTGATCTCATTTCCTTACTCACCTGTCCAGTAACCTATCCACCCACAAACGGATTCACCACAACCACCCCATGATACGACTGCCCCGGGTTCAGGTCCTCCGAGATAATCCGTCCGCATCCCGCCCGCTCCGCCGCCGCGATTATCAGCGCGTCCCAATAAGAAACCTGGTAGCGACCGGAGATGGACACCGCCTGCTTAACCAGCTCCAAATCAAGCGCGACCACCGTCATCTGAGCGAACAGACTTATCGCCTCTTCCGCAGCCTCAACGCTAAGTGAGTTGGGGATACGCCTGGTCACAGTATTGAAGAACTCACCCAGAACCTGCGCCGATACCGCTCCTGTATGGTTATCTATGGCTTCCGTGACCGTATTGAACGCCCTATCTTGCTTCTGAGGGTCCCGGTCATCATACATATATACCAGGATGTTGGTATCGAAGAAGTCCCTACTGATAGTAGCGCTTTGGCCTGTCATACAAGTCATCCCTGGTCCAGGTTCTCGGTCCCATGTCGCGGCTATGCTTCTGCACCGAACGCTCCAGTCTGGCGATGACCTCCTTCGTGTCCATGTCCTCGCTGGAAACATCAGGCGGCTTAACCTCGAGCGGAACCGCCCCCTCCACGCCGCTCAGGTCATACCTCTCGCTCGCCTTTAGCGCCTCCACCGCTATCAGCCGCCCCTCCGAGTCATAATCCGCGTACACCCCAGGCCCTATCTCCTTCGTCTCCGCCACCTTCTCCTTCGCCAGCCATACAAGAACCCTGTCCGCCATCCTGTTATACGTGAACTCCATTCCACGCCCCTTTCGATCCGCTCCGGCCTGAATCCGATTGCCCCACCATCATACACCATCGCGCCCCACCATTCCCAAAACCACGGGTTCAGACCTTTGACCCCCACAGAACATTTTTGCTATCATACATCCAACCAAAATGCCAACCTTACATAAACAGGAGGTTATCAACAACCACTTCACCAACCAAAAAATTTTCGATCCGTAGCTAACAACAGGTGATTACAGGTCACTTTCCACGTGACCAGTAACCTGTCTCACCTGGAAACTCACTTGAAACGCCACCTGTAAACTATAAACCATCATATATACAAACCTCATAATAACCACCAACCCAGAAATCAAAGCCCATCAAAAAAATCACACAGACCACAGTTCAGACAGCCGACAGGAGACCCCAATGCCCAAATTCGTTTTCATGCCCCCGCAGGACGAGCTCAAGGCCATGTTCGCCGCCCGCCTCGCCGACACCGTTCCCGAGTACGAAGTCGCCACGCCCCGGACCGACGACGAAGCCCTCGAAGCCATACGCGACGCCGACGCCGCCTGCGGATGGGTGCCGCCCGCCGCCCTCGCCGTCGCCCAAAAACTCCAGTGGCTGCACAACCCCGACGCCGGCCCCTTCTACGGCTACTACTACGACCAACTCATCCGACACCCGCTCACCATCACCAACCCGCGCGGCATCTACTTCGACCACATATCCCACCACATAATGATGTTCGTCTTCGCCCTATCGCGCGGCCTCCCCTGGTACGTGGACGCCCAGCGCAGCCGCGTCTGGGACAAAGACGCCCGCAAGACCCCCTACATCTACCTCGGAGAAGCGACTGCCTTGATCAACGGCGTCGGCGGCATCGGACACGAGACCGCCCGCATCTGCCGCCAACTCGGCATGGAAGTCATCGGCATCGAGCCGCGCCCCGAATACGACCTCCCCTACGTCGAATTCCACGACCCCGCCCAGCTCGACGACGTACTCCCCCGCGCCGACTTCGTGATAACCACCGTCCCCCACACGCCCGAAACCGAGGCCATGTTCGACGCCCGCCGCTTCAGCCTGATGAAAGAAACCGCCTACTTCATCAACATAGGCCGAGGCAAAGTCTGCAAGATAGACGACCTCGCAGACGCCATCGAGTCGGGCGAGATAGCCGGCGCCGGCCTAGACGTATTCGAAGAAGAGCCGCTCCCCTCCGACCACAAACTCTGGGGACTCCCCAACGTCCTGATGACCCCTCACGTAGCAGTGCGCGACGCCGACAACATCCCCGAACGCCGCTTCCAGATAATCCTCGACAACGCCCGCCGCTTCCTCGAAGACAAGCCCCTCAACAACATAGTCGAAAAAGAAAAGTGGTACTAACGCCAACGCCGTGAGACAGCCTATCCCCGTTCCTTTGCGTAGCTTAGCGTCCTTCGTGGAAGGAAAAGCGGCGCTGACGCCGCCACGCGCCAGCCTATCCGGGCGCGACGAAATCCCCTATCCAGCGGACGTTCTGAACGACCGCGCTCGCGCCCCGGTAGAACCTCCGGTCAGCCGTCCAATACTCGCAGCCCAAAACCTGCGCCAGCGCCAGGTAGTGCGAGTCATACACCGCCCCCTGCCCAAGCATACTCGCCAACTCCAGCGCCCTCGTATAAAGACCGGGGGGACTATGCAGTTCGACTCCCGAAGCCAACAGAACCTCAATAAGGACCACGGCCTCTTCTGCACTCATCTCGTTGAGGATAACGCGCCTGTGAAGGGCATTGGATACTTCCGCAGGCATGAAGTATGGGGCCGCCATCCGCACTCCCCGACTTTCCCACAACTGTGCAAGCGAGCGAGCCTCGTCCGAACGGTCTTCTTTCAGCAGCCACTTGACCGCTACGCTGGCGTCAACAACAACAAACCCGCTCACGTCCAGCCATCCATTTCCTTCTCTCGGATCTCACGCGCCTCCCGCAATAAGTCAACCGAGTTTCCGGGCAGCGGCTTGCCCTTGAATATCTCCCGCCGAAGTTTGACAAGTCGCTCGAACGCCTGGCGGTCAGAGCTCCGACCATGGTCCGCTTGACCGCGCCCGTCCTCGGACGCTTCGCGTATGAACTCAGTCGAATCGCCAGAAAATACCCGGTCTCCCAATATCTCGTCGCGTTTGGCCTCAAGTCTCGCGAATGAAGTCCGGCTTGCCGGAAGTTTGCCCGCGCCGTAGGCCTCGTCCTTCGCAAGTTCTCTGACGACAGCCGCCCAGCAGTACTGACTCATACTAACACCTTTGAGCGCCGCGGCTTCCTTCAGCCGCCGACGCAACTCAGGATCCAGTTCCAGAACGACTCGGATATTCTCGGCTTCCATAGCGGTCCCCCTCTCAATACGATTCGCCCTTACGAGAGTAACCCAACCGCCGAAATACCGTCAATCTCCCGCCGCGTAGTTCACATACGACAGCCCAGAATATATACTAGCCACACTCTGGCCCGCGCCGTCAGGAAGTCAAGGGAGGCAACGACAATCATGACAGGCAGAATCCCAACCGAACAGGAAGTAATCGGATACCTCGACTCGCTCTCCAATTGGGGAAGGTGGGGCGACGACGACCAGATGGGAACGCTGAACTTCCTCGGCCCCGATAAGGTCAAGCGAGCCGTATCCCTCGTCGAAGAAGGTACGACCGTATCCTGCGCCCGCACCGTCATGTTCGAGCCTTCCCCCGACGTCCCCGTGCCGCCCGTCCACTTCATGGTCGAGAGCGGCGAGGGCTGGGCCACCGGCGACAAGGTCACCACCCGCACAGCCCAGGGCGCGACCGACTTCTTCGGCATGGTATTCCACGGCTACTCCATCACCCACGTAGATAGCCTCGCTCACTTCTTCTGGGACGGCAAGATGTACAACAACCAGCCCGCCCACCTTGTCGCGACCAACCTCGGAGCCACCGCCGAGTCCATCGAGCTAACCAAGGACGGCATCGTCACCCGCGGCGTCCTGGTGGACGCCCCCATGGTCCGCGGCGTTGACTGGCTCGAACGCGGCGAAGGCGTCATGCCCGAAGACATCCTCGCTGCCGAGGAACGCTGCGGCTTCACCATCGAGGAAGGCGACGTGCTTCTAGTCCGCACCGGAAACCTCCACCGCCGCAACGTCGAGGGACCCTGGAACCCCCGCGAGGAAGGCTCCACCGCCTGCCAGGCCGCCTGCCTGCCCCTATTCCACGAGCGCGGCATAGCCATGATAGGCAGCGACACCGGCAACGACGTCATGCCCACCGGCTACCCGAACCTCACCAACCCTATCCACCAGGTCGGCATCGTCGGCATGGGCCTTTGGATCCTCGACAACGCCAACCTCGAAGAGTTGGCGCAGGCGTGCCGCGAGCGCAACCGATGGGAGTTCATGCTCTCAATCGGCCCGCTGCGCCTGCACAACACCACCGGATCGCCCGTAAACCCCATAGCGATATTCTGATGGCCGCGCTGGTTCCCCTGTCCCAACCCTCCGACGAGGCGCTGCCCTACCTCGCAGAGGGGGAGCGTGTGGTATCCAGCTTCGGCCCCTACCATGCCACCTCGCGCCGGGTGATACTCATAATCCCCTCGAAGTCGGGAATTCTGCTATCGCGAGAGAGCGAACAAACCCGCGTTTACGACCTGCCCTACACCTCCCTCGAGAGCATCACCGAGGTCAAGACGACCGACCGCAGGAAGATGTTGCTCGGCGCCTGCCTGAGCGTACTGGGGCTGGCAACCCTTTTCGCGTGGTATCTCATCCTCCCGATAATCGCGGTTGTGTCCGGCGTATTCGTCATGCTCCAGGGAGCGACCGAAAGACCCGCCTACTACCAACTGAAAGGGCGCGGCATGAAGGGCGAAGACCTCCACAAGTGGCAGGTCATACACTACGGAGCCGGCAGCTTCATCGCCTCCATCACCATGATGACCGGCATCGAAATCGCCCGCGACTGACCGTTACAAGCCATCTCATAAATACTGGCTATACGCCAGGGAGCGCATCTTTAATCCCCTCTCCCTTGATGGGAGAGGGCTAGGGTGAGGGTGAAAACACACGGCTCCTATCGAGAAGGTTTATGAGATAGCTTCTACTCATCTAAACGCATCTCAGACAGCGTCCTCACCGCCCGCGCCACAAGGTTAGACGCCAGCCTCACCTTGTACCTGTTCTCCGACATCGGCTCCGCGCCTTCCACCGCAAGCCGCCCAACAGCCCGCGCGTCAACCTCGTCGGCGCGAACGCAGCGCAGCGCGTCCGAAGCGGCCTGCGCGAAGTGAGGCGTCGGCGCGACACCTCCCAGCGCTATCCGAGCCTCCTGAACGATGCCGTCCACCACCTCCATGTACCCTCCAACGGACACGAGCGCGAAGTCATAAGCCTGCCGCTCCTTCGCCTTCAGATACACGCTCCGCCCACCCGACCCGGAGCGCGGAATCACCACCCGCGTCAGTATCTCCCCCACTCCCAGCGAAGTCTCTGATAGAATGTCAACGTCCGGGCCGACAAACAGTTCGCCTATCGGAACGCGCCGCAGCCCGCTCTCTCCGAACATCTCCACCTGCGCGTCCAGCGCCATGAGCGCGACCGCGGTGTCTGACGGATGAACGATGTGGCATCTGTCCGCGCCTAGTATCGCGTGATACTTGTTGCCGCCCTCCACCGCGAAGCAGGTGTCACCGCCCTTCTTCAGGCAGTCGAAAGCCGCGCTCCTGTAATACCAGCACCTCGGCCTCTGGCAGAGATTCCCGCCCAACGTGCCTGCGTTCCTGATCTGCGGAGTGGCAACCGACTCTGCGGCCTGAGCCAGCGCCGGATGCCGCGCGCCAATGTCCGAATCGCCCGCTATCTCCGTGAGAGTGACCAGGCTGCCCAGTGTAGCGCCGTCCTCCGTAGATTCGATGTCCCGCATCCCCTCAAGACGCCCGATGTTCACTATGCAAGCCGGAGAAGAGGTGCCTTGCTTGATTTCTCCGAGCATATCGGTGCCGCCCGCGAATATGGACGCCGCCCCGCCCCTCTCCACAAGCATAGAGTGGGCTTCTTCAAGGGTCGAGGGCGTGAGTATCTCGAATGGCGTCATTGGTCTTCCGCCTCTTCCTTCCTGGCAAGCAGATCCAGGATCCGGTCCGGAGTGGCGGGTAGGTCGCGCACCTCGATTCCAACCGCGTCCCTTATCGCGTTCGCCACCGCGGGCGCGACTCCTACGCTGGGCGGCTCGCCAAGCGCTTTCGCTCCATACGGTCCTACCGGGTCAATCACGTCCGCGAATATCACCTGGATATCGGGATACTCCAGAATAGTGGGGCTCTTGTGTTCCAGGAAATTGGCGTTCAGCGTCGCCCCGCTGATCGGGTCCGTAACCATCCGCTCGCTAAGCGTAAACCCGAGCATTTGCGAAACCCCGCCCTCGACCTGGTTTGCGGCAAGCATAGGATTGAGAATCCGCCCCGAATCGTGCGCCGCCACGTAGCGAGTCACCCGGACCTGCCCCGTATCCGTGTTCACCTCCACCTCCGCGAAGTGCGCCCCGAACGAGTTAACGATGTAGTCCGTACTGCCGGGCGAAACCGACGCCTCTTCCACGATGCCGCCTGTACGCGACGCCAGTTCCCCGAACGACACGGATGCCCCGGAGGGATGAACCACCCCATCGTCGCTCAGGCCAAGTTCGGACACCGGCAGCCCAAGCGCATCGGACGCCGCTCCCAGAATCCGCTCCCGCAGTCCGGACGCCGCCTCTTTCACTGCCAACCCCGCCGAGAACGTCACCGTCGACCCCGCCGTTATCGGCGAGTCCGGCGTCGTAGCCGAGTCGCCGAACGTCGTTTCCAGAACGCCGTAGTCAACGCCCAGCGCCTCAGCCGCGATTTGCGTCAGGACCGTATAGCTGCCCTCGCCGACGTCCATGACACCTGACTCCAGCCGCAGGTCGCCGTCCCGCTCCAGCCGCATCCGCGCGATTGAGCGTCCACCCGCGCCGCCCCTATATATGAGTATCGCCATTCCCTTCCCGCGCCATATCGGGTCTTCGCCCCGGGGAAGTTCCTCTCCCCATCCAAACGCATCCGCGCCCTTCTCGATGCACTCTCTCAGCCCGTTGCTCGAAAACGGAACGCCGCCCTCCACTGGCTGAGTATCCATGATTTCGTTGAGAGGCGTGATGCGCTCCCCCGGCTGGCCATCCGGTCCGACGTGGTTCTTCAGCCTGAACTCCACCGGATCCATCCCAACCGCCTCAGCCGTGCGGTCGGCGATGACTTCCAGCGCGAAATGTCCCTGCGGAGCGCCCAGCGCTCGATACGACCCGCCGGACGGCGTGTTCGTGTAGGTCAGATAGCCGTCGTAGCGAACGTTCGCGCACCTGTACAGGTAGAGCGCGCCCTGACCCGCTCGTCTCACCACGCCCGGCCCCGACGACAGGTACGCGCCGGTGTCCATGATCGTAGTTGCGTGGACGGCGGTCACCGTTCCGTCATTCTTCACGCCCATCCTCAGGGTCGTGATAGTCGCGTGGCGATGGCGTCCAGCGACAAATTCTTCCTCCCGCGTCGCCTCTATCTTCACCGGGCGGCCCGCCCGACGCGCCAATACCGCCGCCAGTACGGATAGGCGTGTCTCGTCCTTGTTGCCGTATCCCGCGCCCATATTCACGCCGATGACTCTCACGTTCTCCAACGAGACGCCAAGCGCGATGGATAGCATCAGCCGGTCCGCGTGCGCCCCGCGAGTGGACTTCCACACGGTCAACTTGTCGCCGTCCCATGACGCGACGGCGGCGCGAGGTTCGAGCGCCGCGCCCGAATGGGAGGGCGTGCTGAACGTGTCCTCCACTATCACGTCCGCCTCGGCGAACCCCTCATCCACATTTCCCCGCCCCAGCGTGATAGGCTTGCCTCCAACCAGGTTGCCGCCCGCGTGTACCGGGGGGGCGTCCGGCTCCAGAGCGTCCCGCATATCCGTCACGAACGGCAGAGTCTCGTATTCCACCGCGATACGGCTCAGCGCTTCCTGGGCAATGTCCTCGTCATCAGCGGCGACCGCCGCGACCTCGTCTCCGACGAAGCGCACCTCGTCGTCCAGAATCGGCAGGTCGGGCGCGATGCTGCCCCCAGGAACGTCGAACGGGGTGACGACCGCGTGAACGCCGTCCATGCCCTCCGCGCCGGAGGCGTCGAGCGAGACTACCTTCGCGTGAGGCTGCGGGCTGCGGAGTATCTTCCCGACCAGCATACCGGGTAGCTGGATGTCGGCGGCGTACTTCGCCTCTCCCGTCAGCTTGGCTGGCAGACCCCTGCGTGGAACGGATTTTCCGATGTTCGTACTCATAGTTCTCTCGCCGCCGAACGCGCCGACTCGATGATCCGACCATAAGCGTTGCAACGGCATATGTTCCCGGCAAGCGCCTGGCGTATCTCATCGTCGGTTGGATTCGGATTAGATTCCAGCAGCGCCGCCGCGCTCATCACGAAGCCCGGCGTGCAGTAGCCGCACTGCCCGCCGTCGTTGTCAAGAAACGCGCGCTGAACCGGATGCAACGACTCGGAAGTTCCCAGGCCCTCTACCGTCGTCACTCGCTTACCGTCGCAGGTGGCGGCCAATGTCATGCACGAATTGATAGGGTCGCCATCCAGGAGCACTGTACACGCTCCGCATTCTCCCAGGTCGCACCCGCGCTTTGCCCCGGTTAGTCCAAGAACATCGCGCAGAACGTGGAGCAGAGTCCACCTACTGTCAAATTCCAGGCTGTGGGAGTCCCCGTTGATCTCGATATTCACGCTGTATCTGTGCATCGTCATTTGCTCATATTATCTCAGTCGGGCAATCCCAGCCACTCTATCCAGCGACCATGCGCGTTCCGCCGGGCCGACAGGATTGTATCAGAGACTCCGGCCGCTATCCTGTTGACGTACAGATACTCGCCCTCGGAGGATACGTGATAGACGGGGCTGTCGTGGGACGCGCTATGGAGTATCTTAAAGAAGGCCACTCGCGACTCGGCAGGAAACTGGTTCAGGGTATGACAATGAAACACGCACAGCGCGGCGTCTCGCGGGACTTCTTCCATGATTCGGGGCAGGACATCCAGCGCGTCGCCGCGTTCCACCCGTGGCGGATTCGATAGCCAAATGTTTCGCGCCGCTCGCAGCAGGTCTGCCCTGTCCGGGTGATCCGGCCAGACCAAAGCCATCATCCACAGGTACTCTTCATAGTCGCCCAGGTCAACCGGATTCAGGTCAATGCCCTTGCGGAAGGCGACTTCCGGCAACTCTCCAGGAATTTCCGGCATATCATTCCTCAGTTCGCACTCTATAACCACCTCAGAGTCCGAAGGCCCATACGCCGAACCGTCCGAGTATCGGTACTGGTAGCTGTCCCACAGCAGGTTCAATCCCGCGCTCGCGCCCACGTCTATCAGCGCGAGAGGCGTTCGGTCAGCGTCCATGAACACCCTGCCGAAAGCGGGCATCAGGTACGAACACCGCCGTATCTCGTTGGTCTGAACCCTGCGAGCCCTCACGAGTTCGACTATCTCAGTCTGGTTCCGGGCGCAGAATCGCGCGAACGATTCCGCGAGTCCGCCGCCCGGTGGTTCTCCCCTGGCTACGCGCTCATAATGACGCGCCAGGCTGTCGTCCGCGCAGTCGCCCAGAAGCCGTTTCGCCGCCGCGAAGAACAGGTTCGGAATCGGCTGGCCGACCATGCACTCCCGCGCCGGCGCGAGCAGATCAGGATTGTCCGCGACGGCCAGGGACAGAGCTTCGTAGGTCGGCGACATGACGTTCAGCCCGGACTCCCCTGAACACTCCTCCCGCGCGAACACTCTGAATCTTTCGGCGAGGGCCTCGTCGGTACGTTCTCCGGGAGTTAGCTGCTCCAGCCGGCCGCGACCCTGGTGACCTTCTATCTCGTCGGGAGTCAAACGGCTACCTCGCGGTGACGCCACCGTCAATGACAAGCTCCGCGCCCGTCATGAAGGAAGATTCGTCGGAAGCCAGGAACAGCGCGCCATACGCCACGTCCATCACGGAGCCGATGCGACCGAGCGGCACGCGGGCCTCCGATTCGGCCCTGTCTTCGGGCGTGGATATGTTGTCCGCTATCATTTCGGTATCTATCGGCCCGGGGTGTATGGAGTTGGCGCGGATGCCATCTTCGGCGTGCTGAATGGCGGTGTACTTGGTGAACAGCCGCACGCTGCCCTTGGAAGCGCCGTATGCGCTGCCTCTCTCGCTGCCGACCAGCCCGGCCGTCGAAGAGATGTTGATGATGGAGCCGCCGCCGGACTTTTGCATTGCCGGGACGGCGCGCTTGGTGCCGAGGAACACGCCGGTGCTGTTGATGTCCATGATCTGGTTCCATTCGTCCAAGTCGGTCTGGACGATGGGCGTGCGCTTGTAGATAGCGGCGTTGTTAATGAGTATGTCGAGCCTGCCGTAAGTATTCAGGGTGAACTCCACCGCGTCGCGCCAATCGTCTTCGCTGGTAACATCCAGCCTGATAAACGAGGCGTCTCCGCCGCCTTCGCGTATTTGCGCGGCCACCGCGTTCCCTTCCGGCTCCAGTACATCCGCTATCACCACCTTAGCGCCCTCTTTCACGAACAACTCCGCCTCTGTCGCCCCCTGTCCTCGCGATCCACCGGAAATCAGCGCGACTTTACCTTCGAGTCTCATGTTATCCCTCCAAGTCAGCTATGATGCGCTGATTGTAGCATCGTGGCGGGTCTTGGCAAGCCACCCCGATACACTGAAAGTAGCCGACAAGAGACTATGATATAATCGCTCACACTGAGACGGGAGGCAATTATGGCCAGCGATTACAACATTCAGCAAGTCTGGCTTGGTCTTCTGGATTCGGAGAGGCTGGTCCGATATTACGGACGCTTGGGTTCGCGCCTGTACCGCTGGCATCTGGCGGCCACCGCGTTCATCGCGATAGGGTCAACCGCCGCCGCCGCGTCTCTGCTTACCCATTTGCCGACTTACGTATCGGCTTCCCTGTCCATGGCGGTCGTCGCGGTAGCGTTATGGTCGTCTTACTTCGACTATTCCAAGAAAGCGGCTATCGCGTCAACGACCGGAGACCAGTGCGGCAAGGTCGCGCTCGAATGGGAGCGGCTCTGGATCGAGTTGACCAGTCTGGAAGACAGCGAAGCGCATGAGCGCGTCATATCTCTCAAGCGTGACATGAGCGCTATCACCTCAAGCGCTGTCCAATACAATCTGATGAACGACAAGCTGAATGAACAGTGCGCCAGGGAAGCCTATGAAGCCGCCCAGATCCAGTTCGCCTTCTCAGGAAGAGATCAATAGCTATCCGCCAAGACCAACCAGACCTGTACCGCCACCGCCGCCGCCAATACCCCGACCTTCGGGGAAGCGGGACGCAGACTGAACAAGCAAGGAGAACTACAATGACGCTGCCCGCCATTTCTGACATAGCGCTCAAGGAGTGGGCTGTAGGGGTGAAGACGCTCGGACGCGGGGGGCAGATTCTCGCGCTCAGGAAGGGCGGGATACACCGCGAGGACAGGGACTTCCGCTTCGTCTATCCCGAGTTTCTCCT
This sequence comes from Dehalococcoidia bacterium, assembly GCA_963668275.2. GTDB lineage: Bacteria > Chloroflexota > Dehalococcoidia > Lucifugimonadales > UBA1123 > VXRN01. The sequence goes on along the minus strand of OY764155.1, from coordinate 2,398,619 downwards.
ATTCCCGACATACGAGCATCAGAAAGAGGAACTGATTAAGCCCCGGTTCCACGGGATACTGCGAGACACCTACAAAGACAGCGGCGTAGCAGACACGGTCGCCTTCAAATACTTCTGCCGGGTGACGGACAAGTTCGAGTTGAGGGACGAGGACGATCTCGACCGAATCTCCGATCTGCATATCTGGACAGACGACTACGCCCATAAGCGACTGCACTGGCGTCCCAAGCAGCCTCTCACCGTCGCCCTGCTCAGGGTGTACGAACTTCAACAAGCCCAATCGCTCCCGGTCTTGGCCGAATACTCGGGATGCAAGTCCTGGGTGGAGTTGGGCAAGGAGGTCGCGCTCGGCGACATGACGCCTGCGCTGAGCGACGCCGAGTACGAAAATCAAGCCGATATGGTGAGGAGTTCTCTCACGGGAGCAACATTAGTCGCCTAAGACAACCCATGAAGTACCGCCGACTCGCCGATACAGAACTCACGGTCTCCGAGATAGGCGTGCCGCTGCGCCCGCTTGCCACCAACGACTACGGCCACGTTACGGAGCAGGACACTATCAACGTCCTTACTCGCGCGTTCGACATGGGTTTCACGTTCTTCGATACCGCCGACTCTTACACGGAGGGCTACGGCGAACGGATTCTGGCCAGGACGCTCGGACGCCACAGGCACGACATCGTTATCTCGACGAAGGCGGGGTATGACTTCTACCGGCCGGAGATAGACCCGGAAGAACGCGGCAAGTCTCAGCGATGGACGCCCGGTTTCATCCAGTATGCCTGCGAGCAGAGTCTCCGACGCCTGGATACCGATTATATTGATTTGTTCCAGCTTCACCATCCCGGGCCGGACCAGATCGAGGACGACGAACTCTTCGGGCTTCTGGACGACCTGGTGGTGGAGGGGAAGATACGCTACTACGGCGTCGCCCTAAATGGTGAACCGGAGTCGGAGGAAGTGGGCGAGGGCGCGATTGACGAGCGCGCGGTGGCGTCGCTCCAGGCCGAGTTTGGCTTGCTCAGGCAGCGGCCCGGACGCAACTTGATAGCGCGGGCGCAGAACGCGACGACCGCCGTTCTGGCATACGACCCGTCAGCGTCGGGCGCGCTGGAAAGGCCGCCGGATGAGCGGTCAGCCGATCCAGCCGAGAGTTTCAAGAGGGATGTTTACGAGCGGCGACAATATGGGCGGGACGTTCTCGTGAGCGCGCTGCGCGAGTTCGGCAGGGACGTGAGCGCGTGGGCCATCAAGTTCGCGCTGGCGTCTCCGGTGGTGGCGTCGGCGCTGCCTGTCATCACTTCGTATGGGCGGCTGCTGGAACTGGCGGATATCGCGGATTCGTCGGATCTTCCGAGGGAGTTCGTGGAGGCTGCGTTCGGGGTGTATGACGAGGAGCTTGCCAGGCGGGAGGTTTGGCGGTGAGGCGGACGGTGTGCGCTTGTCAGCCATGTCTAGTTTGATTGCGGGGCAAAGGGCAACCACAAGGGTTGCCCCTACGAAGCCATAGGGCGCGGATTGGTCGTCGTCAGCCCTTCGGCGTCTTGGTTATGCGTTCCATTTCGCCTTCTATGAGGCGGAAGTCCTTTTGGGGCAGGAGATGGAGGCGGTCGAAGAAGGCGAGGGGCCAGTCTTCGGGGGCCCAGCGCTTGAGGTATTCGAGGCGGGGCGCGATTATCATGGCGTCAATGTAGTCGGGTTCGTCCAGCACGATGTCGGGGGCCAGCTTGACGCGGTGGTTGAACCTTTCGCCGCGCGAGGATGGCTTGAAGACGGGGGAATCGTCCTCGAAGCCGTGGGAGGTGACCGTGGCGGTGGCGGGCCACTTTCGTATGCCCTTGACGTAGAAGAGAACCCTGTCGTCGGGGGACATTCGCTCGACGCGGCGGCGGTATTTGGGACCCATGCCGAATAGGGTCAGGCCCATTTCCTTGATTATCTCGAAGTTCTCGGGCGATTCGACGAACATCCAGTAGTTGCGCCCGACGCCCTTCTTTCTGTCGGCTCTGGGGGGTCTGGATTGCTGGGTCATTTTCGGTCCTCATACCAATATCTGGGATGGAGTGGATTCCCGCTTTCGCGGGAATGACGATTGGATTCAGGTTGACGGCGGGTGAGCGGGAATGACGATAGGCGCTCTTGAGTCGGGGCTGTCTTCACTCCTCTATGACTACTATCTCGGGGGTCATGTGTCCGTCGCGGACGGTGAGGATGGCCATGGTGGCGGGGACCATGAATGACTTGTACGCCTGGCCGGGGTTGAGGAAGAGCACGCCGTCGCGGGTCTCGTTGATGGTCTCGTGGAGGTGGCCGAAGAGGATGGCGTCCACGGGTTCGGGGAAGTCGGGGAGCAACTCTTCGAGCGGAAATTCGGGGCCGCCCCAGGCGGGATGGGTCACGCCGAGTCGGACGCCCTCGACCTCGATGACTTCGGTGTACGGGAGGGACTGGCGCAGGTCGGGCGGGTCGGAGTTGCCGTGGACTATGACGGCGCGTTTGGCCTCGCGTCTCATGCCGTCAACGACGTCCTGGCGCACGATGTCGCCGCAGTGGACGGCGATGTCGGCGTCGCGCACCGCTTCCTTTATCTTCGGATGCACCTCGTCCCAGCGGCTGAAGTGAGTGTCGGATATTATGGCTATTTTGGCGGTCATTGGGTCCTTAGTTTTTGGTTGTTGGTCGGTCGGTTTTTAGAGGGTCATATATATTGGTTTATATATCAGCAGGTGGTCACTGGTGGGGCAACTGGTGACCGAACAGGTGAAATGCCACCTGCATTTGCCAGCATTTCACCAGCATTAGCTACGGGGGAAATTTTTCGGGCCTTCGGTTTTTCATTTGCATAATCTCCTGTTTATGTTGGCGTGGTAGAAATTGTGTTCTTGATGGGGATATTGTAGCATGGGGATGGATGGAAAGGAAGGGGTTGGTTTCCAAATTGAGGGGGCTTGCTTGATAGAGGCGAGTGGATTGTCGCTTTGGCGGGAGTATCTGTGTTGAAAGTCAAGCCCGGCGGCGCGGCGTAACCGTCCCACAGGCGGTTGGATATTTTTTGAGGAGTCTGAGAGAGCGTCAGTTCCGAGATGAAGCGCGCGGCTTAGGCCACAAGCAACTCGCCTGTGTCCAGTCCTTCCTCGCCACTCCACACCCACTGTGTCAGTCCCAGTCCGGTAACCATACCCTCTATGCTCTTATACCCCCTCACTGTCTTGTATCTGATCTTGCTTCCGCCTATCGCGCGCTCAGCGCAGTTGTTGGGCTGCGGCATACCCATCACACGCTTATGACATAACAGACTCCGCCACTTCTCGCTCAACTCCACCACCAGCCTTCTCAGCTTCGGTTCACCCCTCACGCCACGCTCCATCCCAACCGGATATCGTCCGCCGCCTTCGGGAAGTTCAGTAACAAGACGCGCTATCTTCGACTTGTACATATCCCAGCGCCCACACCATCGCCGCAAGCCCCCTCAGTCTCATACTCTGATCATGGCGGTACACCCCTTCGGGATAGTGTCTGAACGTTCTGCCACAGTCCACACATCGGTATCTGTGTACGCTGACTTTTCTGACGTATAGGTCTTTGACGCGCTTGGGAACCGTCCCGTGTCGCTTCAGAAAGACGCTGCCGCAGTACACACAGCCCGATGGACGAGTGTCAGGAACGCTCTTGACTCGGGGAAGTGTGAATCGTAATCTGGACACGGCAGGAACTTCTGGGTTTTGGTTTGGTTCGTACTCAAAACCTTATAAGGTTATCCTGCTGTTTTCTTCTACCACCGTCTATGGGACGGTTACGGTATATCTTCTTACTTGACCACCCGAAGCCGCGTGTGGTTAAGATAGCTTCATCATCTTGCGAAGGGACTCTCAGCCATGCCTTCCCCCATCACTCCCGAACTCGTTTATGAACTTGTGAGCGTCGCCTCTCCGTCGCTGTCCCCGGACGGCGGCCGGCTGGCATTCGCGCTATCCCAAGTGGACAGGGAAAGCATGGAGACACGCTCGCGGATCATGGTCTTAGATATGGCGTCGGGCGAGAGCGCTCAGTTTACCGGCGGCAAGAGCGACTCCGGCCCGAAATTCTCTCCCGACGGGCGCCATCTCGCGTTCGCGCGACCTGACGACGCTGGCAAATCCCAGATATGGGTCATGCTCACTGGCGGCGGCGAGGCGCGCAAGCTGACTGACGTTGACGGAGGAATCACCGACATCGCCTGGTCGCCGGACTCCGACGCGCTCGCGTTCGTATCGGACGTGGACCCGGACCGCGCGCCCGACGACCACGATCCGAAGAAGGACCCGCGCGTCAGCGTGGTAAGTCGTATCAGGTACAGGGCGGACGGCCTAGGATGGAGGGGCGAGGCGTTCAGGCATATCTTCGTGGTTGACCGCGAGTCGGGCGAGACGCGGCAGTTGACCGACGGCGAAGGCGACGACAGCGCGCCCGCCTGGTCGCCCGACGGCTCGACGATTGCGTTCATCTCGGACAGAAGGCCCAACCGCGAGACGACGTCCCATTCCGACGTTTACGCGATACCCGCCGATGGCGGCGGCATGGAACTGAGGTCGCAGGGATTGTCCAGCGTCGCCGCGCTGCGCTGGTCGCCGGACGGTGGAGCGATAGCGGTGGTAGGCTCGGACGACGACATAGTAGGCGCGGGCTGGCAGTCCTGGCTGTTCGTAATCGAGCCTGGCCGCGCTCCGCGCAAGCTGACCGACGACTCGATCTCCGTTGCGGGCGGTTACGCTCCTCTGGTGCCAGCGCCCGAGATGCGCTGGACGGACGACGGCTGCATATCGTTCATAGCAGACGCCCGCGGCGAGTCGGCCATATACCAGGCCGACGCCGGTACGGACGAGCTTCGCAAGATAACGGGCGGCGGCCTGATGTCTCAGGTCTCTTTCGATGCAAATGCCAAGTCAGCCGTTGCGCTCATTACTCCTCCGGACTCAGCGGGCGATCTGCGCTCTGTTGACATGACTTCCGGGGCAGTAGCCCAACTAACGGACTTCAACCGGAAGTACTTCAAGCGACGCCCTCCGGCCAGGTTGAAGAAATTCACGCATAGCAGGGGCGGATTCGAGATAGAGTCCAGGGTTTTGTTCCCGCCCGATTTCGACCCGGATTCGAGTTACCCGCTCGTACTGGACATTCACGGCGGGCCGCACGGCGTCTTCTCGGACAGTTTCAGCGCTCAGCAGCAGGTATTGGCAACCGCCGGGTACATCGTTCTGGCGGTCAACCCGCGCGGTTCATCTACCTACGGCACGGACTTCATGACGGCTGTGTTGGGCGACTGGGGAGGCGAGGACTATCTGGACATCATGTCGGCGGTTGATCTGGTATGCGAGCGCGATTACGTGGACGAGTCGAGGCTGGGCATCACCGGGTACAGCTACGGCGGATTCATGAGCTCCTGGATAATAGGACACGACACGCGCTTCAGGGCCGCCGTCGTCGGCGCTCCGTGCATCAACCTGTCCAGTATGTACGGGACGTCGGACATAGGCGTCAGGTTCGGAGAAGTACAGTGGGGCGGCAAGCGATGGGACGCGCTGGACGCCTTCCTCGAACATTCCCCGTTAACCTACGCGCCCAACGTCGAAACGCCGGTGCTTCTCATACACGGCGAGGCTGACCATCGCTGCCCGATAGAGCAGTCTGAGCAGTACTTCGTGACGCTCAAGCGGCTGGGCAAGGAGGTCGAGTTCGTCCGGTTCCCGGGTAGCTCCCACGGCTTTGTGAGGACCGGCCATCCCAGGCTGAGGGAAGAATACCTGTCGCGGCTGCTCGGCTGGATGAACAAGCATATTCTGGACGCCGAGTAGATTTCCTCTCTCCGCATCGGAAGCGTGAGAGGCTTGCTAGTACTAATACCATTTCGGTCTGATGTCAGCATGAAGGGGCTGGTCAAAGCACGAAACTTGATCTATGCTCACTCCAACCCAGGCGTAGGAGGGCAGCGGATGATCGGAAGACCGCTGTGGACGAGTATCTGAGATGGCTTGAGTCTGATCCTGGGCGGGTGAAGTCCCTGGTGAGTTGGGAGTGGATCAGACAAAACGTTCAGGGACTATCTGAAGACTACGCGGCATCATCAAGCTGAAATGGTATAATGTTAAGATTGGGCCGTCCTCACCCCCACCCCCGGCATCACCCCCTCCACAACCTCCCCCAGCTCCACCGCCGCCGTCCCTCCCACAACCACATACTCAATCCCAGTAGGCGGCAGGCTGGGTTCTTCATAACTAGAGTTATCCACCACCGTATCCGGGTTGAACACAACCATGTCCGCGTCCATCCCCTGCCCAATCCGGCCCTTCCGCGCGAACGCCGGCGTCCTGTCCTGAAGCCTCTGAGCAGGCATCAGCGAACACTTAGCCAACGCCTCCGACAGCGACAGTAGCCCACGCTCGCGTACATACCTTCCCAGAATCAGCGAGTACGTCCCAGCCGTCCTCGGATGCCCCTTGCCGCCGCGCAGGAATCCGTCCGTCGCTATGGCGCACAGCGGGCTGGTGACCGCCGTATCCACCGCGTCCTGCGGCGTCGAGTGAACTATCACCATGCCGCCCGTCTCGCGGTACTCCGCGAAAGTCGAGGACGTAAGCCGCTCCCCCGTCTCCGCCCACTGGAGGCTGTCGTAGCTGATTCCGTACTTGCTCTGCCAGCCCTCGCTGAACAGCGCGGAATCAATCGCGGTCATCCCCGCCGAGTATGGGTAGCACTCGGTCGTGACGTCCAGGCCGCTATCACGCGCGCCCTGGATCATGCCGAGCGTGTGGGCCGTAGCGTGCATACCCGTACTCTGGATGTGGACGATGTGCAGCGGAGCGCCCGTCACCGTCGCCGCCGCTATCACCTCTCCCGCCGCCTCTATGCCGCTCATCGGCTCCTGGTGTCCCTTTCCACGAATGTGAACGTGGCAGGGCGCGTTGTACTTAGCGGCTATCCTGAAGACCTCTATCACCTCCCAGCGCGAGCAGCCCCGCGTGTAGTCCAGCCCGAACCCGACCGCCAGCGCGCCGCGTTGCAGTCCAAGTTCGATACCCTGCTTGATGCGCTCAAGTTCGTCCGCCGTCGCCTCTCTATACGCCGCGTCCGCGACCGGAAGGAAGTCCCCCGGATCGTCCATCACCTCGATGCGAACCGGAATATGCCCCACGCTCGCGCCGAAGTTGACCAGCGCGTTGCCCGCGCGCCGCCCGTACCATGAATCAATGTCGCCCGCGCCCACCTCAAGTTCCAGCGCGGTCGTGACCCCGTCCCGCGCCTGTACTTCGTAATTCTCTGCGTCCTGCCCATGCGAGTGCAGATCAATGAACCCGGGCGCGACCACCAGCCCCTCAGCGTCTATCACCGAGCAGCCCTCTATGTCGGCGTCCGTCAGCGTCTCTATCCGACCGCCGTTGACGCCCACGTTCCGAACGGCGTCCAGCCCGGATTCCGGGTCTATCACCCTGCCGCCGATGATTGCGAGATCGTAAGTCATGGATTTCACCTCTGGTACAGATTCGATACGGGCAGATACTCTTCGGCGTCCTCGATTCGTCGCTCGATCACCTCGCCCCGCTGGACGAACAGAGTATAAGCGCCCGCGCCGGACGCGGAGGACAGAACCTTGTAGCCGCCGTCAACCAACGCGATAGCGCAGTCGTTGTCTATGGCGATTCCCACGCCGCCCCTCTTCCTAACCATGTCATGGAAACTCCGCCGCCGGGGAACGCCGTCCGTCTCCCCGTTATAGTGCGGACAGGCCAGCCCTTTCACAAGCCCCATTCCGGTGACCGCTATATAGTCCCAGTCTTCGGGATGATAGAAGGACATCGAATCGCTGTGTCCGCTGTCGAACCAGCAGATAGCGCCCGCGCTCACGCCGCACAATACCGCGCCCCGCGCGTAAGCCTCGCGCAGAAGCGCGTCCACCCCCAGCCTGCGCCATCGGCGCATCATCTTCAGCGTGTTGCCGCCCCCGACGTAGATTATGTCGGCCCGCGCTATCTTCCTCGAAACATCCACCGGGTCCGGCGTCGGACCGAGTAGGTACAAAACCTCAGTCTCGCAGCCATACGCCACGCGATACGCCCGGTCGAAATTCTCCCAGTATTCAACCGAATCACTGCTTGCGGTCGGTATGAAAAGCGCGCGGGGATTCGACTTGCCTGAAAGCCCGATTATCGCCCTGTCTATCGGCTCGGTCGCCAGCGTACTCAGATCGCCGCCGCCAATCGCCACTATCTTGCCCATTATGCAACCTCGCTTATACCAAGTCGTCGGGATGCCGCGTGTGCCAGTCGGTCAGGGACTGGTATCGTCTGCCAATCGCCAGGCACACGTTCTCGTCGTATGCCCTCGCCATAAACTGTATGCCCGTCGGCATTCCGTCCGCGTCGAACCCGCTCGGCACCGACACCGACGGCAGCCCGCAGCCGTTCCCCACGGCCCCGATGATGTCCCCCGGCCCTGTGAGCGCGCGCCGGAACTGCTCGTCAATCGGAGTGGCCGTCGTCAGCGACGTGGGCGCGGCAATCGCGTCGTAGCCCGCCATAACCGTGTCAACCTCCCGCGCGATAATCCCTCGCAGCCTCAGCGCCTTGATGTAGTCGCTGGCCAGTATCGCGGTTCTGGCGTATGGGCCGTAGTGGTCTTCAGGCGCGGTCAACCCCGCCGGGCCGCCCTCCGCTATGAAGTCCTCAAACGCGCTCGCCGACTCCACCATCAGGATAGTCCGCGTCACCTGCGCGTATGGCAGGTTGGGAAACTCTATCTCATCCACCTCCGCGTAGTCCGCCAGCGCTCCAAGCGCCGTCTCGAAATTGGCCTTCACCGCGTCCTGCGCTCCCTCAGTGGCGTCCTTCAGAACGCCAAGCCTGAACTTCCGCCCAGGGTCGTACTCCGCGTCATATCTGAACGGCTGGCCGTAAGTCGTCGGGTCGTTCGGATCAGGTCCCGCTATCGCTTCCAGAACGATGCCGCAGTCGTCCGCCGTCAGACACAGCGGCCCCAGCTTGTCCAGCGTCCAGCACAGCGCCATCGCTCCGTGTCGGCTGACCCGTCCGTATGTGGGACGCAGCCCCGACAGCCCGCAGTTGTTCGACGGAGACAGTATCGAACCCCATGTCTCCGACCCAATCGCGAACGGAACAAGCCCGGCGGCCACCGCCGCGCCTGACCCGCTGGACGATCCGCCCGTCCAGCGATCCTTGTCCCACGGATTGCGCGGCGGCCCTGTGAACGATGCGTTGGGCTGGTTGTATCCCATGCCGCCCGCGAGCTCTATCATGGCCAGCTTGGCGGCCAGAGGCGCGCACGCGCTCTCAAGCCTGTCCACCACCGTCGCGTCCCGGTCGAACTGCTGACCGCTGAACGGCGCCGCTCCCCAGGACGTCGGTATGCCGCCCGACGTGGCGAGCAGGTCCTTCGCGCCCCAGGGTATGCCCGCCAGAGGGCCGGGATCGCGCCCGGCCGCCAGTTCCGACGCCACACGCCGAGCCGTCTCCAGCGCCCGCTCCGACGTGAGCGTCACCAGCGAGTTGTACGCCGGCCCGAACTCATCCAGCCGCGCCAGGCATCGCTCCGTCAACTCCACCGGCGATACGCTGCCGTCCCGGATTAGCGACGCCAACTCTCTGATAGGCGTAAAAGCGAGTTGATCAGCCATTGTCGTCGCTCCTGTAAGGCTTGAACGTGGAGAACGGCTCTACGTCATTCGTCAGCCGTATGTCCCGCATCGGTTTGAAGAACCCGGACATTCCGACGACCGTCTTCCGTACCTCTTCCAACTGATCGTCATTCATCAGGTGGCCGTACTTCTCCTTGACCACGGCGTACATCAGGTCCTGTTCCAGCGATTTCCCGGTCTTGTCATCCATAGTCGTTTCCTCAGCCCAAGTCGTTGCTATTCACTCTGGTGACTGTAAACTGTAAACCGAAAACTGTAAACTAGGCGTCGCAATGACACTCCACGCGGGCATATTCGGCTATCCAATCGGGCATTCCATATCGCCCGCGATGCACAACGCGGCGTTCAGAAGCGCGGGAATTGACGCCGTGTACGAAGCGTGGCAGACGACCCCGGACGACCTACACGCGGGCGTGGCCTCACTGAGAGGCGATATCTACCTCGGCGCGAACGTAACCGTGCCTCACAAGCAGGCCGTCATGGAACATCTCGACGAGATTGACGACCTGGCCTCCAGAATCGGCGCGGTCAACACAATCGTCAACAGGCGCGGGCGGCTTCTGGGCTCCAACACCGACGCCCTCGGCTTCATCAACTCCCTCCAAAGCGAGGCTGGCCTAAGCGCCGCCGGGCTGAACGTGGTTCTGGTAGGCGCGGGCGGCGCGGCGCGGGCCGCGGCATACGCGCTCGCCGACGCCCAAGCCGGAACTCTCGCCATAGCCAACCGAACAGCCGAGCGCGCCGAATCGCTGGCCGATGAGCTAGGCCGAACAGGTATCGAAACAGCAGCGTTCGGTATCGCCGATCCCGATTTCCTCTCAGCCTGCGAACGCGCCGACCTTATAGTCAACTCCACCTCGGTCGGTATGCTTCATGGCCCGGCTGAGGGCCAGTCTCCGATTCCCGCCGAAGTCATCCAGCCCGGATGCGTCGTCTATGACATGGTGTACAACCCGCCCGATACCCCGCTTCTCATAGCCGCCGAGAAAGCGGGCGCGAAGGCCGTCGGCGGTCTGCCGATGCTCGTCTATCAGGGCGCGGCGGCCTGGACGCGCTGGACAGGATGCGACGCCCCTGTTGATGTGATGTTCGCAGCGGCCAAAGACGCGCTCGGACTTTAGTCGCGCCTCTCTATTGCCGCGCCCACGCGCCCCAAAGTCGTATCATTTCGGCACTGTCTTGGTGTCTAATATACTTCCCAATGGAGACGATTGCATAAATCCCTTCCCCCTTGATGGGGGAAGGCTAGGATGGGGGTGATTAGCTTCAATCCCCGCCATTGCGGGATAACAGACCAGGCTTATGCAATTTTCTCTCCTCATTGAAGCGATCCGGCAGAGGCGTCCCGAAAATGAAGTACAGTTCCAAATCCAACGTCTATCTCGTGAGCAAGCCCTCCGTTGACTGGGAACAGATAGCCGCGTTCCTGTCCGACGAGGGCCTGCCCGGCATGGACAGGAGCATTCGCGCCGGACTCGATGACGCTAACGCGATAATCGAAACCTCCGCCCGGCTCTGCTACATGAGTTTCGCGCGCGGACGCCGAGACATTGAGGACTTCATCAACAACCTGCTCTCTTCCAAGGACGGCTCGGTCTTCGAGCACGTCAACTACGGATTCGTCATAACCGGCGTCTCGCGCAGCCTCACCCACGAACTTGTGCGCCACAGGGCCGGATTCGCGTACAGCCAGCGCTCCCAGCGCTACGTTGACGAAACCGAGGGATCGTTTGTTTTGCCGCCCGCGCTGGTCATGGAGAACGGAGCCGCGGACGACGCCCGCGCCATCCTCGAAAACGCCCTCGAATCAGCCGCCGACAGCTACGTCAAGCTGGTCGCGGAGCTGGAGGAAGTCCTTCCCAGAGAGCGATTCGACCACAACACCGACCGGCGCAAGGCCATCAGGCAGGCCGCGCGCGCCGTGCTGCCAAACGCCACCGAGACCAAGATATTCGTAACCGGCAACGTCCGCGCCTGGCGTCACTTCATCGAGATGCGCGCCGCGCCCTTCGCCGACTGGGAAATACGCTCCCTCGCTCTTCAGATCCTCGAACTGCTCCGGAAAGAATCTCCCCTGATGTTCGGCGACTTCGAGGTGTCCGACCTGCCCGACGGCACACAGGTCGCCACTCCACTCTACTCCAAGGTCTGAGTCCGCTCAGCCTGCAAACTTCGCGGCTTTCCGCTACCATGTCTATGCCAATATCGTGCAATGGATATGCGAAAGCTAAGGAGCGACTGTCGTGGAAGAATCACGTGTATCCAGGTGGGGAACCGGCTTGGCCGTTCACATTCCCGACGCCATAGCCCAGCAGTGGGTAGTCCGGGAAGGGGCCGAAATCCAGATCATCCTGCAAGGCGAACAGGTAATGCTTTGCAAGAAGTCATACGACCTGCATGACCTGTTGGCCCAAATTATGCCCGAGAACCTGCATACCGAGTGGGACACGGGAGCGCCGCAAGGACGCGAGGTATGGTAGCCAACGCCGCCCGCCCATATTGACGCTTTCCCTTCCCGTTGCTACACTCGCGCCAGCCTAAGTGTGCCAGATGAATCGTCGGGTGTTATGCCGAGCCGAGTAGCCGAGGTGTCAGGAGAAAACCCAATGTCCAAAGCCCAACTGGAAAAGGTGATAGAGCTTCTGACATCCCGCGAGAGGCTGGAGTATCCCACCATCGAGGACTCGCGCGCCGGCTTCGAGAAAATGATGCGGATAGTCGGCGGCAAGACTCCCGCGAACGTCCGGCAAGTGGACGCGGGCGGCGTTCCGTCCGAGATTGTATCCGCCGAGGGAGCGTCCGATGACAGCGCGGTTCTCTACCTTCACGGCGGCGGCTACGCCATCGGTTCCCCCGGGACGCACCGCGAATTCGCGCGCCGACTGTCCGCCGCCAGCCGAGCGCAGGTTCTCGTCATTGACTACCGCCTCGCGCCCGAAACCCCGTTCCCTGCCCCCGTGGAAGACGCCGTATCCGCCTATCGCTGGCTTCTGAGCGAGGGATACGCGCCCGAAAGACTCGCCATAGCGGGCGACTCGGCGGGCGGCGGACTCACCGCCGCGGCCCTCGTCAGCATCCGCTATCAGGGCCTCCCCCTGCCCGCCTGCGGCGTGTGCCTGTCCCCCTGGGTTGACATGGAGGGTCTGGGCGACTCGATGACCACCCGCGCCGACCGCGACCCCATGGTGCAGAAAGATGGACTGGTCGCCATGGCGGGCGTGTATCTCGAGGGAGCCGACCCCCGCGCTCCCCTCGCCGCGCCCATGTACGCCGACCTGGGCGGACTTCCCCCATTGCTCATACAGGTCGGCGCCAGCGAGACGCTCTTCGACGACGCCGTTCGCCTCGACGAAAAGGCGCGCGCCGCCGGAGTCGAATCCACCTTTGAGGAATGGGACGACATGATACACGTCTGGCACATCTTCGCGCCCATCCTGGACGAAGGCCAGCAGGCTATCGAACGCATGGCCGAGTTCATGCAAGCCAATTGGAATGGCGAAAAGTCCTGATACCCTGCCCAAATCTTCATTACCTGCGCCGAAGTGAATAACGAGAGAACAAAAACTCCCTCTCCCTCGATGGGCTCACAAGGGTAGGCAAATATGCGGTCAGCTATGAATACCGATCAACAAACCCCCTCTCTCTCAGGGAGAGGGCTGGGGTGAGGGTGAATACCCCCTCCCCTGTCAGCGCTCACAAACCAGTAAGGCTTTGACATGACAAGAGCGAGACCCGAACCCAAATTCGACTGGTTCATCCCGATAGACGGTGACGGCGCTCACATCGGAACCGTCCGCGCCGAACGCCCCCCGACCTTCGAGTACCTGCGCCAGGTCGTCGAGACAGCCGAGCGCAACGGCTTCCACTCGCTTCTCATTCCCACCCGATTCGCCAACGGCCTGTTCGAGGAAAAGGCGCCCCTCGCCGAGACATGGACGACCGTCACCGCGCTCGCGGCGGTCACCAGCCAAATCAGGTTCCTCATAGCCATAAGGCCCGGCTTCATATCCCCCGGCCTCTTCGCGCAGATGGCCGCCACCCTCGACCAGATAAGCGGAGGCCGCATAGACCTCAACGTCGTCCCCGGCGGCATCCAGGGCGATTTCGAGCGATTCGGCGAAACCAGCGACCATGCCAACCGTTACGAACGCGCCGAGGAATTCATAGCCGCCCTCCGCGCCCTATGGCGAAAGCCCGACCCCGTGGACTTCGACGGGCGCTTCATCAACCTCCGAGGCGCTCTGGTATCGCCCGGCGTCGTCAATGGCGGGCCGAAGTTCTACCTCGGCGGCGCGTCCGACCGCGCTCTTGACCTCGCGGGCAAGCAGTCCGACATATATCTCGCCTGGATACTCCCCCAGGAACAGATAGCCGCGCACATCGCTAGGGCCAACGCCAGGTTCGACGCCGCCGGCCGCTCCGCCGCCTACGGACTCAGGACTCACATCATCGTCAGAGACACGGAGGCCGAGGCGTGGGACGCCGCCGAGGACCTGCTTTCAGAGGCCGCGTCAGTAGTGCAAGACCAGCGAAGTTCCGCTTTCGCGGGCACCTCGATGGTCGGCCAGCGCGCCCAGGCCCGCGTCGTCCAAGACCACAAGGTAGGCGCCCATCTCTGGAACGGCATCTCCACGGTGCGCGTCAACTGCGGCACCGCCATCGTCGGAACGCCCGAACAGGTCGCGGGTGAGTTGCTCGGCTACTGGAAACTCGGCATAGACGAGTTCATCCTGTCCGGCTTCCCCCACGTCGAGGAGTGCGACCGCGTGGCTGAGACGCTGCTTCCGATACTCAAAGACATGATAGCTGATAGAATGGCCGCGTGAACCTCACGCTTCTCAAGGGTACGTAAAAGTCCCTTCCCCCTTGATGGGGGAAGGTTAGGATGGGGGTGAAATCGCAAGCGTTTTCACTTCAGTGCTACCCCTGTCAGCGCAGTTACAAAGAAGGTAAAACATGGCCTCTCAAGAATCCTCCGACCAACGAACCCCTTCCCTATGGATGAGGTGGAGACTAGCTATCCTCGTCGCTGTCGGCATCCTGATAGTCGTCTTAATTCTGTACTCCGCGTTCGGCGCGATACTGCCCATAATCATAAGCGTCATCGTCGCCGAGGTTCTCTTCCCCATCGTCGCGTTCATCGAAAGACGCCTGCCCGGCCGTGAGCGTTATCCGCAAGCCGCCAGAATCTTCTCAATCGCGCTCATATACATAGCCTTCCTCGCTATCATCGCCCTGCTCATCATCCTGACCATCCCGCCCATAATCCAGGAAGCGCGAGAATTCGTCGAAACCGTCCCGGAGATATACGAAGACGTCAAGGCCACCCTTGAAGATCTGTCCGAGCGGTACGACCAGCAGGTCCCGGATGAGATAAAGGCGCAGGTGGAGGAATGGGCGCAGTCCCTCGGTGGCGCGCTGGGCAGCGCGGCGCTGAGCCTGGGAACCAAGACGCTGAGCAGCCTGGCCGGAACGGTATCGCTGCTGTTTGGCCTGGCCATAGTCCCGTTCCTGCTGTTCTACCTTCTCAAAGACAAGGAAGAACTGCTCGACGGAATGTACTCCATCCTGCCCGAAAACGTGTCCAGGCACACCCACAACGTCCTCTCTCTCATCCACGGCGTCATCGGCTCTTACGTCCGCGCGCAGGCCATCAGCGCCGCCATAATCGGCGGCTTCGTATTCCTCGGTCTGTGGGCTTTGGACATAAAGTTCGCGCTCACGCTCGGTCTGCTCGCCGGCCTGCTCGGTCTTATCCCCATCATCGGCGCTTTCATCGGCGCCGTGCCTGGAGTGCTGGTCGCGCTTGCCACTGACCCCAGCAAGCTGATATGGGTAGTGCTGCTGTACATCGTCGTCCAGTTCATCGAGAGCAACATAATCTCCCCCAGGATTCAGGGCAGCGCCGTCAGGCTCCACCCCATCTTCATAATGAGCACCCTGATAGTCGCCAGCAGCATCGGCGGACTCTGGGGCGTGCTGGTCGGCGTTCCGCTGGTGGCCGCCTCAAGAGACGTGTTCGTCTATTTCTACAAAGAATGGAGCGCCGCCGCCGAATCCGCCGACCAACCCGATTCCGAAGAAGAGAGCGCGGAAGAACAGACGGAGGTTGAAAAATGAGATGGATTAGATACCAGTACGGCGGCAGAGTCAGCTACGGCATCCTTGAAGACGAACAGGTAGAGGAAGTCTCCGGCTCCCCGTTCGAGGAATACAGCAGAACCGGACACACATTCCCGCTGTCCGCCGTCCAGCTACGCATCCCCTTCGAGCCGCTCACCTTCTACGCCGCCGGCGTGAACTACGAGGAACACGTCCGGGAGGCCGCCGCCCTCCTAGGACGCGAACCCGACCTGCCCGAGAAGGCTGACATTGGCTACCGCGCCAACAACGCCCTCATCGCGCACGGCGAACCCATCATCATTCCCAAAGACGCCACCGAGCGCGTCCAGTACGAGGGCGAACTCGTCGTAGTCATCGGCAAGCGGGTCAAGAACGTCTCCGAGGACGAGGCGCTCGACTGCATTCTCGGCTACTCCATCGGCAACGACGTGAGCGAGCGTACCTGGCAGGCGAACGACCGTACCCTCTGGCGCGCCAAGAACGCCGACACCTTCAAGCCCATGGGCCCCTGGATAGAAACCGACGTCCAACTCGAAAGTCTCCAGACAACCGTGCGTGTCAACGATGCCGTCGTCTCCCAGTTCCCCACCAACAACATGATATTCGGCGTCGCCCACTACATCAGCGAAATGACTAGGTACATGACGCTCTACCCGCGCGACATGATCTGGATGGGCACCGACGGCGCGACCGAGAACATCAAGCCCGGCGACACCGTGGACGTCGAAATATCCGGCATAGGAACGCTAACCAACCCTGTCATAGCTGAGGAGTAAATTTCAGATTAACCGTCGTGAAAATCCCCTCTCCCTTGATGGGAGAGGGCTGGGGTGAGGGTGAACTACAATTCAGTCATTCCCGTGAGAGCGGCAATCCACAGCGTCGAAGAGGAGTAAAATCAGATATGACAAGAATCAATTCCGTGCTTGGCCCCCTGGACACCGCCGACCTCGGCTTCACCCTGTCCCACGAACACGTCATAGTAACCTCAGCCGGAATCCAGTACGTCTATCCCGAATTCATAGACCGCGCCGGCTCCATCCAGCGCGGAATAGCCGACCTCCGCACCGCCCACTCCGAGGGCCTCCGTACCATCATTGACGTGTCCACCCTCGACCTCGGACGCGACATCCGCCTGCTCGAACAGGTCTCCCGCGAGTCCGGCGTCAACATCATCTGCGCCACCGGCACCTGGCGCGACATCCCCCGCGTATTCTGGACAGCCACGCCCGACATGATAGCCCCGCTCTACATCCGCGAGATAGAAGAAGGCATCGAGAACACAGGCATCAAGGCCGGCATCATCAAGGTCGCCAACGACATGGGCGGCGTCACCGAAGAAGGCGAGATAATCCTGCGCGCCGCCGCCCGCGCTCAGAAGGCCACCGGCGTCCCCATCTCCACCCACACCTGGGCCCCCGAGCGCGTCGGCGAACAACAGGTAGCCATCTTCCAGGAAGAAGGCGTTGACCTCAACCGCGTTTACGTAGGCCACTCCAACGACACCACCGACACCGAATATCTCATAGGCTTGCTGGAGAAAGGCGTCTGGATAGGCTTGGACAGGTATCCGGGCCGCAAGACCGAACTCACCCCCGACTGGGAGGGCCGCACCCACACCGCCTGGAAGCTCATACAGGCCGGATGGGGCCGCCGCATAATGCTCGGTCACGACTGGTCCGTAACCCTCAGCATAGCCAGCCAGGAGATGCAGGAACAGCGCCTCCGCTACAACCCCGACGGCTACCTCTTCATCACCCGCCGCGTCATCCCCCGCCTCAAGCAACTCGGCGCCACCGACGACGACATCAACAACATCTTCATAGACAACCCCCGCCGCTTCTTCGAGGGCAAACAGTAGAATAAAGATACAAATTCCAGCAATAAGCGACTCAGTCCTGTTGATACATTCGTTCTTGACAGGTATCATCCGTGTCAGAACGGTTTGCATCAATGGTCGCGGAGTCCAGAAGTATGGTCGGAATATCCGAAGCGCGTAAACAGGACGCTCTATTCCCGCTTGAGTCTCTGTCCAAGCGTGCGCTTCTGGACAGCCTCCGAAGCAACGGCAAGCTGGACTACAAGCGATATTTGGGGTCGCCCTTGAGATACGCGGGCGGCAAAAGCCTCGCGGTCGGCTACGTGGTAGAGTTGCTGCCCGAAAATCTGGACAGACTGGTTTCCCCATTCATGGGTGGCGGCTCCGTCGAGACAGCCTGCGCCCGGGAACTGGGCATGGACGTCATCGCCTACGACATATTCGACATTCTCTGCGCCTACTGGCAGGTTCAGGTTTCGTCGCCGGAAGAACTGTACCGGCGTCTTCAGAGATTCGACCCGAACCGCGACACCTTCAGCCGCGTCAAGGAACGACTATCCGCCCACTGGCGCGAAGGCGAAACCCTCGACCAACTCGACCTCGCCGCCCACTACTACTTCAACTCCAACACGTCCTACGGCCCGCACTTCCTCGGCTGGCCCTCGGACATATATCTCAACCAGCCCCGCTACGACAAGACGCTCCAGAAAGTCCGCGACTTCAGAGCGCCGACTCTCAGCGTAGAATGTACTCGCTTTGAGGACTCTATCCCCAGACACAGCGATGACTTCCTCTACTGTGACCCTCCCTACTACCTGGAGAACGGCAAGACGTTCGTCGGTATGTACCCGCACCGCAACTTCCCAATCCACCACAACGGAGTCAGACACGACCTCTTGCGGGATATGCTTCTCGATCACCCCGGCGGCTTCATACTCTCCTACAACGACTGCGAAGTAATCCGCGACTGGTACTCCGATTGCCAGATGTCCACCCCAACGTGGCAGTACACATTCGGCCAGGGCGACACGCGGATAGGCGAGAACCGCGCCAAGCTCAACGGTGGCTCCCACGTAAAGAAGTCCCACGAACTGCTAATCTGGAGGTGTCCAGACTAATGGCTCGCCGCGCTTCCGCCTCCGATCAGGCCCGCAGATACCGTCAGGCTGGACATGATATCGCTTTGCGATTTGCCCGATGTCTCGGACTGGACGAAGACTATCGGAATGACAGAGCGGCCAAGAAGGACGTCATAGATCCATCCGTGGACGCTCACTCGGTTAAGGCGGGGCGGAAGAAGTGGCAGATATTCTTGTACAGGCGGTCAAGATTCGTTGAAGACGACGGTTTCCAAGCGTTGAACGGAATCGGGTCGTTGCTGATTCACTGCATTGACGCCTTTCCTCCACGATTCGAGGATTACAGGGGAAACGAGGACGCCGCCAAAGAGCGACTGCGAACACCCATGCGTGAACTGAAGGACAGATTCCAGCGCAAGGCCCTTCTCCGCGCCTTCCTGATGAAATCCATTTTCAACGGCGGGGAAGTTGATTACCTGACCGTTTGGCATGACGAACGCTTTCACGTGTTCCGCAACCGAGACGTGATCCGCGCGATGGGCGAATCCTTCGTTGTCGAAAACTCCCAAGCCCGAAATCGCAATCAACACTCAGAACAAAAGGTCCTGTTCAAGCGCATGGGAAGAAACGTTGGCGAACTTGAAATGCGGAACGACAGCAGGCAGCGCTATCAGGAAGTCCGATTCAACATGAACAAAGAGCCAGCCGTACAACTTCTATTCGCCAGCATAACCGACACCGACGACTTCTCGGACGAGGTCCGCGTATATGGAGAAGCTATCAGAACCTTCGGCAACTGGAATCCCTAAAACCAAAGGCTGTCCCCTGTGTACAATCTACACGAGGCTTCAGATTTACAGTCAACGGAGATCTTACCATGGCAACCGGACTTGAGAACGCAAAGGACACACAAGTACCTCAGCCGATCTTTCTCACCGAGAAGGAATCGAAAGAGATGAGGGAAGAATACGCCCAACGACACTTCGGTATGAGCGTCGCCGAATTCTTCAAGGCATGGGAAGCCGGAGAGTTTAGGGATGACAGAGAGCGGCACAGCAAGGTCGTCGCTCTGGCCATGATGATACCGGAGGCATGGAAATCCGATGCTTGGTAGAACGCCGCCGGAGGCCGTCAGCAACTACAACCCCCACAGGGAAGTTTTGGCCTACCATTGGCATCCGACAGGACTAAGTTCCTTTGCCTCCCAGCACCTGCACCTGGGTTACGGCGCGTCAATCGGCAGAGAAGAACTATTGAACGCTCACCTGCCCTCTGGGTACGTATCCGTAGCCGACATACTGCGCCTGCTCATCAGAGACTTCGACGCAACTCCCAGACGCCCCGATTGGGACTCCGTCCTGAGCGCCTCTCGTCCCTAAAACCAAAAACGGGGCCTCGCAAGCGAGACCCCGTCCGAATTAGAGATGTCCCAGGGAACACCTACCCGGAACACCTCCGACTACTACTATCCAATTCAGCAACCTCCTTTCCAGGGACACTTCCAAGGGCTTTCAACAACTTCCACCCGAATCCCTGAACCCTATTATATGACGAAACGCCAGAATATGAAAACCTAATCCGAACCCGCCGAGGTGTAGATAACCATGATAGGACACATGAACGGCGTAATCATCTGGACCGGCGACCTCCCCCGTCTGAGGGAGTTCTACTGTGTAACCCTGGGGATGCAACCCTACTCCGAGCGCCCCTACTTCGTCTCATTCAAGTGGGGCGGACTCAGATTCGCCATCGGCAGCCACGACCGCGTGAGCGGCCAGGCGCGAGACCCCCACCGCGTCATGGTCAACTTCGACGTGGACGACATCCACGCCCTCCACGACCAACTAGCGGCAAAGGGCGTCGAATTCATACGCCATCCCGAAAAAGAGCACTGGGGAGGCTGGGTAGCCTCATTCCTCGACCCGGACGGCAACATCATCCAGGTCCTCCAACAGCCCCCCGAACGCAAAGGCGAACCTATCCCCTGACCCACACGGCGTACAACCGTCTGTCCACCCCTCTCCCTTGATAGTCTGTTGACAGGGATAGCTAAAAGTCCCTTCCCCCTTGACGGGCTGACAGGGGTAGGCAAAGTATGAAATAGGTATAAGAACTTGGAAAGCGCATAGCTTTGTGGCATCTTTTCGGTTACCACACAGAAAGGTTGCCACAGATCGCCATGCGCCTCCCATCCGAATGTTACCAGATGAGCCAGACCATACAACACTATATGCCTCATCTCAGAGAGTCCCAGCGCAAGGGACTGGCTCTTTGGGTATGCGGCGCGATACTGGCGGGCAGTGGCTGTCAGAACGCGGTGGCGACCGCGCTCTCGTTCGTGGCGAGTTTCAACACGATGCGCCAGTATCTCAGAGAGTGGCTGTACGACGGAGCGGACCGCTCCAATCCGTGTATGACACAGGTGGAGGTGAGCGCGTGCTTCGCGCCACTGATGAGATGGGTTCTGTCGTTGTGGCGTTCGGACACGCTGGCTCTGGCCATAGACCCGACGATGAAGGGAGACAAACTCAGCGCGCTGGTGATAAGCGTGGTCTATCGCGGTTGCGCGATCCCGGTCGCCTGGCGCGTGATGGCCGCCAACAAGCCGGGCGAATGGGTGAGGCCGATAGTGGAGACGCTCGGCGCGGTGTCCGGGGCTGTTCCCAAAGAGATGACTGTGGTGGTGATGTGCGACCGCGGTCTGAGAAGCCCGAGGCTGTGGGACAAGATAGTCTCTTTGGGCTTCCATCCCTACGTTCGCCAGTCCATCAACACGGTGTTCTGTCCCGATGGAGGAACCCGTGTTCAGGCGAGGATGTTGGCTCCGGGGCCGGGCTACGCCTACGTTGGCGAGGGAACCGCCTTCAGAGCGCCCGGCAAACGGCGTCGGGGGACTATGATAGTGGTCTGGGACAAACGACAGGATGAACCCTGGATAGTGATGACCGATATGTCGGTTGCCAGCGCGGGAGTGTGCTGGTACGGACTTCGGTTCTGGATAGAGACGGGCTTCAGAGCGCTGAAGTCGGTGGGCTTTAGGTGGGACAAGACCAGACGGGACGACCCTGAGAGGGTGTCGCGACACTGGTTGGCGCTGTCTGTGGCGACGCTGTGGACGCTGGCGTATGGCAGTCGAGTCGAAGACGCTGACGACCGAGGGATAGCCCCCGGACGACTCAGAGCGCCGCCGAAGGCGTTGGCTCAGAACCATCGAAGCGCGCCTGAGCGAATAGTCAGCGTGTTGCGGTTGGGCATGAGTTGGCTGAGACGTCTGCTGAGCCGTGGGAGACTGTGGAAGAGAGTCTGGCTTCTCCCTGAGCCATGGCCCGAACCTCCGCCTGAAATGAAGATCATCTACCATGAATATACCTGAAATACTCAATGCCTACCCCTGTCAGCCCTTGACGGGGGAAGGTTAGGATGGGGGTGAAACCTCTACGGCCCTTCCTCGTAATACTGCAACGGCGACCGCGGATCAAACGGCCTGTACGGATACTTCGCCAGCCGCTCTTCATCCAGGTCAATCCCGATCCCCGGCGTATCCGGCACCCTGATATACCCATTCTCCACCTCGAACGGCTTCACCGCTATGTCCTTGCCGAAATCCTCCAGGTTCACGAAATACTCCGTTATCAGGAAATTCGGAATCGCCGCCGACACCTGTATCGTCGCCGCCAGCCCCAGCGTCGTGCTGTTGAAATTGTGCGGCGACACCACCACGTAGTACGGCTCCGCCATCGCCGCTATCTCCTTCAGTTCCAGTATCCCGCCCACGTTGCACACGTCCGGGTTCAGTATATCCGCCGCCTGCTTCTCGAACACCTCCCGGAACTCGAACTTGGTGTACAGCTCCTCGCCCGTCACGATTGGGATATTCACGTCCCGCTTCACCGCCGCCAGCGCGTCAATGTTCTCTGCCAGCACCGGCTCTTCGTACCAGAAGGGCCGGTAACGTTCAATCTCGCGCCCAATGCGCCGAGCGTGCATCGGCGCGAGTCGGCGGTGCATCTCCACCAGTATGTCAACGTCCCAGCCAACCGCCTCCCGCACCACCCGCACGTTCTCGATAGCCGCGTTCTCCACTTCCTTGCTCACGAAAGTGCGCCACGGCCCCGGGATCGGGTCGAACTTCATCGCCGTGAATCCCATCTCCACCACCGCCCTGGCCCTGTCCGCCAGTTCCTCCGGCGGCCCGCCGCTCCACCCGTTGGCATACACGCGAATCTTATCCCTGCAAGCCCCTCCGATGAGCATATGCACAGGCATACCCGCCTTCTTCCCCGTGATGTCCCACATCGCGTGCTCGATACCGCTCACCGCGCACCAGAAATCCATAGCCCCGCGCCGCCCGGCGAAATCGTCATAAGACCACTGGAGGAAATGCTTGATATTCCGCGGATCCCGCCCGATCAGATACCGCCGCATCTGGTCAATATGCGCCGTCACCTGCACGTCCCTATCCGACTGCGTGTACGCTTCCCCCCACCCATATATCCCCTCATCCGTCTCCACCTTCACGAAGCAAAGATTCTTCCCCCGCCCGGGATTAGCCAGAAAATGTTTCACGTCCGTTATCTGCATCATATTCTCCTGCGCTGTTGTGCGCTTCTGGATTCAGCGCCGCCCCGTTTTGGTGTTCTCTACACGCGCCGGTTATCTGGAGCTCGTCATTCCCGCGAAAGTGGGAACCCCGAAGGGCTCGCCGCTCGGCAATCCAGCCCCCGGCAGGTATTGCCAGCGCGTGCTATGAACACCCCTTTTTTTCATTAGTTCGTTATCATCGTATCGCTTGCGGCGACTTCAACAGCCTCCGCGATCCAGTCGTTGAGACTCTTCCCCCGCGCGCTGGCCGCGACCGCCGCCGCTCTATGCAGATCCGGGCTTACGTTCAGCGATATGTCCCCCGAGAAAGGTACGTCTGGTCGCCTGCCCATCTCCGCGCAACAGGCAAGATAGTCGTCTATCGAGAACTTGAACTCCTTCTTCAGCTCCTCCACCGACGTAGCTTCGAAAAAGATAACGTCGCGAGTGCCTATGACTACGCCGTGGAGCGTTTCCCCGTCAGGGTCGTACTTGATTGCCGCGTGATAACCCTTGTATTTCATCATGGTTCTATCCCCACCTTTATAAAGAATCTCCGCAATTCCTCCACTGCGTACTTTCGAGCGTCGCGTTGCGGATGCGGACGATGAGCGTGGAGCCAGACGCCTTTCAAACCCACTCTTATTCTGGACCCTGATCGTTCTTCTATGTTGGCTCCGAGCGCCAACAGAAGCGATTCGACGTCTGTCCAGCGAATTCCCGCCTGAGTAGGTCGTCTGAAAATCGCTTCCAGCGTCCTATGGTGTCTCCTTCTCATCACTCAGATCTATCACCTCGCCGTCCACCCCCCATCCAAAACCAACTCACTCCCCGTCACCCACCCCGACTCATCCGACGCCAGGTACAAAACCCCATTCGCTATCTCCTCCGGCTCCCCGAACCGCCCCAACGGAATCCGGCCAACCATCTCCGCGTATGTCTCCGCGTCCGCCCGCCGAACCTCCGTCATCGGCGTCACTATCGGCCCCGGATGCACCGAATTGCAGCGTATCCCGTCCGCCGCGTACTGCATCGCCGTGTGCTTCGTCAGCAGCCGCACCGCCCCCTTCGACGCCTGGTACTGCGGACTCGACTGCTCCGTGCCCACAAGCCCAAGCTGCGACGATATGTTGATGATCGAGCCGCCGCCCGACTCCTTCATCGCCGGAATCGCGTGCTTGCTTCCCAGGAACACCCCCTTAGTGTTGATGTCCATAACCCGGTCCCAATCCTCTTCGCTCGTCTCGTGAAGAAGACTCCACTGGCTTACCCCCGCGTTATTCACAAGTATATCCAGCCGCCCGAACGCCGACACCGTGTCCTCTATCGCCCACTGCCAATCCACCTCATTCGTAACATCCAGCCGAACGAACAGGCACTCCCCGCCCGCCTCATTTATCTCAGCCGCCACCGCCCGCCCCTCATCCACCAGCGTATCCCCTATCCCAACCTTAGCCCCTTCCCTTGCGAACAGCCGCGCCTCCACAGCCCCCATCCCTCTCGCGCCTCCACTTATAAACGCCACTTTGCCTTCGAGTCTCATAGTTCTCAGTCCTCAGTCCTTAGTCCTTAGTTGTCAGTTATTAGTCTTTAGCTCTTAGACGCGCTATCAGCGAGCGTAGCATTTTTCTAACTTCGACCAGTTCTTCGCTCAGCTTACTGTAGGTTGTCTCGTCAATGAGGTTGAGGTCGTGGACTAGAATCAGGTGATACTCGAGTTCGCTTGCCGAACCTGAAGCTATTCCCAAGAAGCGAGCGAACTCGGGATTCCCGACTCGACCTGCCCCCTCAGCAATGTTAGCCGGAATCGAAGCCGAAGCGCGTCTTATCTGGCTAGTAAGTCCAAATTGCTCATTTGCGGGAAATGACTTTGTGACTCTATATAGTTCAAGCGTAAGCCTATGGCTCCGCTTCCAAACCTGCAATTTTCTAAAATCCTGCAAGCCAAGCTCCGTTTGCCAGCCTGAATACTAATAACTAAAAACTAACTACTATCGGCCATCAGCCGATCCACCAACGCCTCCGCCCAAGCCCTCAGATTATCGTCATTATCCGTACCGCAATGCGGACACTCATAATCCCCCACGCAATACCGCATCCCGCACGTCGGACACGGCTGTATCCAGTCCAGGCTGTCTATCGCTTGCTGTATCTGCTCTTCCGTCGCCATCTGTGATTCTCAATCCTCAGTAGGGGCGTCCCTTGTGGGCGCCCTTCCAACTATTGGCTATCAGCCCTCATTGTGTCGAACACACCGAACGCCTCTTCACGCGTAGGCATTCCCCCAATCGCGCCCCTTTCCCTCAGCTTCAGACCCGCCGTTATCGTCCCAAGCCGCCCCGCGTCCTCCACGCTCATGCCATTCAGCAGACCGTGTATGAAGGCCCCATTGAAGGCGTCGCCCGCCGCGGTCGTGTCTATCGGCCCGCCCGGAGAGTAGGCCGGAATCTCGACCACCTTGTCATCGAATCCTATCACCGCCCCTTCCTCGCCATTCGTCACCGCCACCACCGGAACGCCCATCTCGCGGTAACGCTCCACCATGCGGTACGGATCATCCGATCCAATCAGCGCCGGCGCGTCGTCCGACGAGTTCGGCAGAAAGTAATCCACATACGGCAGCAACTCCGCCGCCGCTTCCCGCATATCCCCATGACTCCAAAGCTGATGGCGATAATTCGGATCGTATGAAACCTTCAGCCCCCGCTCTTTCGCCATCCGCGCCGCCTGCAGCACCGTCGCCCGCGCGCGCTCCGATATGGCCTGCGCTATGCCCGAGCAGTGCAGAACCTTGGCCGATCCGATGTACTCCGCGTCCAGGTCCTCCGGGCAAAGCGTCGTTGGAGCGCTTCCGCTCCGGTAGTACACGAACTCCCTGTCGCCGTCCGGCATCAGCGCGACGAAGTGAACCGCGTTGAATCCCGTAACCGTCTTTATCTGGCTGGTATCTATCCCCAGCGAGTTCCAAGTATTCAGCAGATACGCCGCGAACGGATCATCCCCCAGCCGCGTTATATACCCCGCGCTCGTGCCGAGCCGCTGCGCCGCCACGCAGATATTGAAACTGTCCCCCGCCAGCGAGCGCGTAAACGTGTCCGCCTCCTCCATCGGCTCCTCCGAGAAGAGTTCGATCATGCACTCGCCAATGCTTATGAGGTCGGGCATCTTAAGTCCTCAGTCCTCAGTTTCCAGTTGCCGGCGAAACGAACGTATGTATGGGCGTCCCTTGTGGGCGCCCTGTCCAATCTTCTGATCACTAACCACTGATCACTGATCACTGAATACTCCCCCTACTTCCTCACGTACTTCACAATCCGCCGCCCCGGCTGCCCCTCCACAGGCTGCACGAAATAGACATTCCCCTCCGAATCCCCCGCCGCCCCGTGGCAGCTGCGAAACTCCGGCCCGCCCCATCGCGCCAGCGTATTGCCATCCGAGTCAAGCACGCTAAGGTGTCCGCCGTTATGCTCAGCCACGTATGCCGCGCCCTCCGGGTCCATCCAGACCACCGCCGGCCCTATCAGTTCCGCCGGCCACTGACCGATATGCCCGCCTTCCTGGTCGAACACCTGCACCCGGTCATTCTCCCTGTCCGCCACCAGCACCTGTCCCGCCGCGTCAATCCACACCCCGTGCGGCAGATTGAACTGCCCCGCGCCGCTTCCCGGATCGCCCCAGCTCTTGACGAACTCGCCCTCCGCCGTAAACTTATGCACCCGGCAATTCGCGTACCCGTCCGCCACGAAAACGCTGCCGTCCGCCGCCACCGCCACGCCAGCCGGAAGGTTGAACGGCCCGCCGCCGTGCGTAACCTCGCTCCACCCGTTCGACGAGTACACCGAATTATCCGCCCCCGTATCCGAGCGATACCCTCGCTCTCCAATGGACATGAGCAACTCGCCGTCCGTCGTGTACTTCAGAACCTGCCCCGCGTCGCGGTCAACTATCCAGATATTATCCGACGGGTCCGCGTAGATAGCGTGCGGAAACACGAACTCCACCCCTTCCCAGTCGCTCAGATAATTCCCGTCCGTATCGAACACAATCACCCCGCGCTCCCCCCGGTTGAACCCGTAAACCCGATCCCGCGAATCAACCGCCACCGCCGCCATCGGCGCGTCCCACCCCTCCGGCAGCTTAGCCCAATCATATATCGCCTCAAACGTATGCCTGTCGCTTCCAACCGTCGCCATGTTTAGCTCTCCTCTATGTTTGATGTGGACTCCAGAATTTCTTCTACCTCTCAGACATATACCGACTCCGACAGGATGACGCTTCGCAACTCAGGAATCAGCGTCTTCCTGTGAACTAGGTCAACCTGCGCGTTCATTTCATCCGACAGGAAATGCTTGATTCTGATGAAGTCCAGCAGCGACGCCTCGAAATCGGGAGCGAACTCGATTAGAACGTCAACGTCACTGTCGGTCCCCGCCTCGTCTCGGACGGTGGATCCGAAAAGCGCGACAACATCTACCCCAAAGCGTCGCCGAAGTTCGGGCTTGTGTTCCCTGAGTATTCGCAGAGCTTCCTCTCTTCGCATATCATTGTCCTTACGCCGCGCTGACCGCCTCCGGCCTGCACGCCTCCATCACCGCCAGCGTCGAATCCACCCCGCGCCTTGCCGCCACAACCCGAACTATCGCCGTATCCAGACCCTCCGCCAGCCGCGCGAACGCCGCCGCCGCCCCGTCCGCCTTGCCGAAATACCCGACACTCTGAAGTATCTCCGCCGGGAAAGCCTCAGCTACATCATCCCTCGACGCCCCCTTCTTCCGCATCTCATCCAGACTCGCCAGTTCATCCGTGAACCCCATCCGCTCGAAATGCGCCCTGTACCCAAGCTGCCGCTCACGCTCCGTCGGAACCGACGCCCCCAGCGCGTACCCCATCGTCGCCTTCGCCAGCGCAATCCGCGCCGCGTCAACGTCATCGTCAACGCAGATCCGTATATACTCCGCCACGTTTATCTCCGACGGATCCCGACCCGCCTTCGCCGCCCCCTCCGCGATGCGTTCTCTGCTCCACGCTATCTGCTCCGGCGTGCACCAGTTCAGACTCGCCCCATCCGCCAACTCACCGCTCATCTCCAACATCCTCGGCCCCAGCGCCCCCAGATACACTGGAGTCTCCGGCGCGGGCCGCATCCCCAGCCGCATCCCCTTCAGCGTCGTCGTCTCACCCTCATAGTCAACCCGCTCTCCGTGTACAAGCGGACGTATCACCGACAGATAATCCCGCATAAGCGCCAGCGCCGACATCCGCCCCACGCCCAGCGCCGCCCGCGCCTGCGGCCTGTACGCCCCGCCCGAACCTATCCCCATGATGAACTTGCCGCCCGTTATCTCGCTGACCGTTCCCCCCTCCATCGCGAACGACAGCGGCGTCCGGTACATCACCGGCGACACCGCTATCCCCGTCGTCAGCCCTTCCGGCGCGACCTCAGTCGTCGCCTGCCAGCGCTGAACGCACAGATGAAACGAATCCTGCCCATTCCCTTCCGGCGTCCAGATACTCGTATAACCCAGCCGCGCCGCCTCGCGCGACACCTCCCGCTGCTGATCCCAATTCAACCCAAGCGTCGGGTCCAGTCCAACTCCGATTTCCATAATCCAACCTCGCGGTCCATCACTTCAACTATCGCCAATGATTCCCCAGTGTACAGATTTACCCCCGCCTTGTCAGGTACGTCCCCCGCCGACCCCGTACTATCTTGATCGGCGTCCCCCGCGGCCCGAAAATCCCTTTCCCCTCGACGGGAGAGCGCTAGGGTGAGGGTGAGCCCCTCTACCCTAGGTTCCTAGGTTACTCATACTCGTATCCAGACTCATCAGATTCAACTATCTGAGAAATCGTCCGCCCGTCACTAGATCGCTCCCAAGCGTCACCGAGCCTTGAACCATGTTCACTTGCGTGTCTCTATATATAGTCTGTTAATATGAAGTGGGGTTAAAATCACTCTGGTGAGAGAATTATTTGGTCGGAAGGTGATGGATGGAAAATACTCTGAGAATGAAATTCTTCTCGAATGCGTTCCTGCTTAAAGCGTTGTGTAACGCAGACGCGATTAAGCAACTGGAAATAATTCATGGGAAATTTTCTGCGCCCAAGAATTTCAGGTTATTGCTAGGTTACAAGTCTGTCATAGAAGCAATCCTGTACAGCCAATTGGATTTACTGATCGCTTGCCCACAGATACTGAGGCTGAATCTGGATGAATCTCTGGCGGAATCATGGGTGTATAATGAACAAAAAGTAATTAACGACTTCAAATTCGCCTCTGAAGATCCTGCATCCCGAGTATCCATGATAGCGAACCACATCAACGAGCTGCTACGTCAGACGGTGCGCTCACCGCAATGGAAAAAACTCCCGCAAGCACTGTCTGCTGTGAATACATTCGCTCTCGCCGTTCTGGGTATTCTTCGACAATGCCGAGTTGATGAACCTAAGTCTGGACTAGATGATGGCCCAAAATTAGTGAATAAACTTCAAGCTGTACGCCTATGCGCGGCGGAATATCTGCATGACTACATATTTGTGTATTTGTATGAGAATGGTGATTTCACATGGAAACGTGCCTATGAATACACTCATCCGAATTTCCTGAAGTGGGAATCTGGCAGTATGCTTGATGAATTCTTGCCAAGTGAATTAGAAACGTCCCTCGATCATATGGGACAAAGACCCATACATCGCCCGACAGATACAGAACATTGGATTCTCGGTATTAATGCAGCGCTTGTAATCGCTACGCGCCAAATGGAGATCAACGAACAGGAGTATATAGAAAGTAGTAAATTATTTCCTGCTAAGAAGATATTTGGTTCACTGATTGACAGATTTAATCCTGGCGGTGATTTTCCAAGCTTACAATATAAACTTACTCTCTCTGAAGATATATCAGAACGATTACTTCAAGATATGTCACATTTTGTACCTCCTGCGTCTCCTAAAGATAAATTGACTGACTTGCTAGGTTATCGGGCTACTCTAGTAGGTACAGACGAGTATGCAGACGCAATTCGTTTCAATGCATTAGTTACAGGACTTGCCTCCATCTTCATCAATGACGAACCGATTAGGGTATTGCAAATCGAGCATACACAATCATCAGATGGTGTTATGCCTATTTCCCTTGCGGTATTTATACCCTGTGTAAGTCCTATCGCAAATTACTCCACATGGGATGTTTTCTATAACGTCGATAACGTAGGTAGATGGAAATCTCCGGTCTGGCAAACACTGAAAGACTATGAAGAACACATAAATCTGGAAATAGTCAAAGGTATAGATACTGAGACCCTGCTAGATATATGCGACTCTCAAGCGTTCCGATATGTCTCAGAGCAGTGGAAGAAAGAGAAGGAAGTTAACTCTAACCTCCGTGGAGATATTCCTGAGTTGCTGGCAACCCTACTTCTTGCTTACTGGAATTATCACCCAGTCAAAGTATCAATTGAGCCTAAAGTAATTGGAGAACTAGATGCAGTTGGTCTCAGAGAACGCCCCCACGGTGACGAATGTCTGATAATCGAAGTCAAGAAGCAATCCACAAGACAGCAAGAATTACAGAGAGAACTTACGAAATTCTCAAAGAAGGTTGAACTTGCAAAGTCGCATCCCGAAATTCTCGCCAATGAACTTGGCTACCATGGTTCGATTCAGAATATCTCTGGCTTGTTCATATCTCTGGCTCGGATAGGCAATCTTTCTGAACATGACTTGGACGACACCGACATGGGAATGATCCTTCGAGGTGGGCGTGACCCCATTGCAGAATTCAAGAACCACCTTGAGAGCCTTAACGATATTGAACTCTGGGACTTTGACCGATTCACTGGCGAACTGGATAAAGCGGGAATGCCTAATCAAACAATCGAACTGCTTCAGCGTGTGACCATGATTTGGGAATTATCGGACGTTAATTTAGAAAATTCGATTGACATTGATGATTCTTCCGATTCAGGCGAGTTTGATTGGCGGGGGATCGGACGCTAACTACTCAACGAACAACGATTCCGAAGGAATCCAACCCTGGGCGTGACCGTCCGCCCTCCGCAACCACTCAGGTATTCTTTCGCTCACCGGATAATCCTGTCCCCAGTATTCCTCGAACAGCGCTCCGTCAAGCCTCTTGGCGGCGTCCCGCATCAGGTCTTCAATGTCCCGCAACGCTCGCATTATGTATATGCCGCCTCGTGTATTGTCGGCCCTCAAAGCTACGCTGCCCGCCGAAAACAGATCCCGCGCCTGGGTGCACAGTACGCCATGCTGGTTCAACAGATACAGCGCGGCGTCAGTGTACTTGTTTCGAACCCGAGAACCGCCGCATATCTGCGGACACAGGATCGCGGCCTCAGCCCGCAGCGTCCGCTTTTCGGACTGTCCCAGCGTCATATATGGTCTTACCTGCATAGGCACTGAATGCGAGGGTTCTATCCACCAGAGGCGCTCACCGGGTCCCAGGCGATTGCGCGAGTAATCGCGGACATGGCGCATCTTCTCATCATCCTCAAGACTGGCGAAGTCGTCATACCCGATCCCCATCTGTCGGAACAACGATTCGTGCTCCCCCTCCATCTCAATCACGAATCGAGGCGAGTGAGACACCCGCACGTGGGTCACGCATTCCTGGTACCGTCGCCAGCGAGCCGCCGGCTGTCCCCCGGTCTTGCCGAACACCACATAAACACGCTCAACGTCCTCGTCGCGCATCCCCTCGAATATGCTGTTGCCCACAGCCTGCCATGTATTATGGCTGGTGTACTTGACCTCGACGCCGAATCCGTTCGCCTGAATGTCGGGGAAGGCGTGAGGATGAAACGTCGGTTCGATCCTCACGTCATAATCGCGCGCGGCGACCCTGAGCATATCCAGTACGCCTTGCTCGAATCGCGCAGAGCCATGATACAAGTCGCTGGAACGCAGATTATCGGTGAGAATCTCAACCGCGCGGTCCAGCAGCGACTCAAATTCGTCAGGCGTCAAGATATTCCCTCACAGACTTGGCTATGTGCCACGCCAGCGCGGGCGGAACGGCGTTGCCGATTTGCCGTTCGGTCTCGCGCATCCCCGAAAGGAACCTGAACTCGTCCGGGAATGACTGCAAGCGCGCCGCTTCCCTGAGAGAAATCCGGCGCGGCAGCCTGTAGTGCCACTGGATATTGCCGTGATGTTCCGCCCGAATCGTCGTGGCCGGAGCGTTGGCTTTCAGAATGCGATTGCCCTGTTCAGGACTGCGCGCCGCCTTGCTCCATATATGATTGATGTCCGGATCCTCTGGCAAATCCTCAAGGTCATTCAGAGCTTGGTGAGCGGTCATTGTTCGCAGCGCCGGTTCGGGACGATGGAACACGCGCCGCTTTGCCCGCGTTCCAATGATGAACACCCTCTCCCGCATCTGCGGAACATCGTAGTCAGCCGCCAGGTACAGCGAATGGGACACCTCGTATCCGGTGTCCCTGAATTCCGCGATCATCGTTTCAAACATCTCTCGCCCGTGCGCTTGCCTCAGTCCCTTGACATTCTCCGCCACGAATATGCGCGGTTTCACCCTGCGAACAGCCTCTATCATCTGTCGGTACAGGATTGTCCGCTTCCCCTCCGCTCCCAGCCTCGACCCATTGATGGAAACGTCCTGGCACGGAAACCCCCCGATTATCACGTCCGCCAACTCAGGCAGCGTTTCCAGCGCCTCAATCACGTCGCCCCGTATAATCGGGTGTTTCAGGTTATGTTCATAAGTCTCGCAAGCGGGTACGCTGACATCGTTCGCCCACGTAATCTCGAACGGCAGGCGGTCATAATGTCGCCCTCCAAAATGGAAATCCCCCAGAAAGCCCAAATCCATGCCGCCGCAACCTGAGAACATACTCACCACGCTATACGTCTTTACCGACGCGCCCGTCATCCCGTCCGATATACCCCCCGTATCCGCGGGGATGCGCCCGCCCACGCCTTCCTCAGTCCCTATGCCCATTATGTCGTCTCCCCATGTCCGTATTCCCGTATCCCGACATACCCTCTGCCTGAATCCGCCTAAATCATTGAGCCGCCTCCCGCGTTCCGATTGACACAGACCGCTTCCCCATACATAGAACTTACGCTCTATTATCCCAATCCACCCCAGCGCTGTCAATACCCATATCCCTTGTCTTTTCGATCACCTCTCCAACCTCTGCCTCGCCCCCGCCCTCATAGCAAGCCGCCAACCGCTCCGTAGGGGCAACCCTCGTGGTTGCCCGCTTCGCCCAATGTCAAACCGGCCAACCCAAACCCCCCATTCCAAACTCCCCTTCCCCCATACATCCGTTCTGCGCTACAATACACTCATCCAAACACACAGGGAATACATAAACGACAGCTTATCAATAACCACTTAGCCGACCGAAAAATTTTTTATCCGTAGCTAACAACAGGTGATTACAGGTCACTTTCCACGTGACCCGCCACTTGTCCCACTTGGAAACTCACTTGAAACCCCACCAGTAAACTATAAATCAGAATATATAACCATCCCACCCCGGCCGCTAATCGCCCACTCTGAACGGACTCCACCCCGGATGCTGTATCAATCTGGCAGGCCGGACCATGTAGGGACAATCCCTTGCGGTCGCCCTCTACCGACGGACTCCGACTAAACTGATACAGGTTTTCCCCGCCCCGGCCTCTGTTGTAAATGACCGCGCCCCAAAGTAGAATACGCCCAAAATTCGGCGCGGGCAGACCGACGCTTCAGCGCGAAATTGCCTCTGGCCCGTCCCTCATAACCACCCGATTGGAAGGCTCCATGATCTCTATCGAATTCGACAAATTCACACTCCCCAACGGCCTCGACGTGATACTCTCCCGCGACGGCTCCCTCCCCGTAACCTCCGTCAACCTCTGGTACCATGTCGGCTCCAAGAACGAAGACGAGGGCAAGACCGGCTTCGCCCACCTCTTCGAGCACGTCATGTTCGAAGGCTCCAAGAACCACGACGCCAGCTTCTTCGACCCCCTCCAGAAGGTCGGCGCCAACCTCAACGGCTCCACCACACCCGACCGCACCAACTACTGGGTGGACGTCCCCTCCAACTACCTCGAACTCATCCTCTGGCTCGAATCCGACAGGATGGGCTACCTGCTCGAGGTCCTCACCGACCGCAAGCTAGACGTCCAGCGCGACGTCGTGAAGAACGAGCGTCGCCAGAACTACGAAAACCGGCCCTACGGCATGGCCCACATGATGCTCCAGCCCGCAGTCTTCCCCGCGCCGCACCCCTACAACTGGACCACCATCGGCTCCCCCGAAGACCTCGACAACGCATCCCTCGACGACGTGAAATCCTTCTTCCGACGCTTCTACACCCCCAACAACGCCAGCCTCGCCATAGTCGGCGACTTCGATCCAGACGACGCCCGCGCCCTCGTCGAAAACTACTTCGGCGACATCTCCCCCGGCCCGCAGGTCGAACGCCCCGTCAGGATGGACTCCTCCCTCTCCGGCGCGGTGGAAATCACATCCTACGACCGCGTACAACTCCCCCGCCTCTACATGACCTGGCCCACCGTCCCCGCCTTCTCCGACGAGCAGCCCGCCCTCGACATCCTCGCCGAGATACTCGGCGGCGGACGCAGTTCGCGCCTCTACCGCTCCCTCGTCTATGAACGCCGTTCCGCCCGCGAGGCGCAGGTCTATCACCACGACCAGGAAATAGCCGGCGAGTTCATGGTTCAGGCAACCGCCAACCCCGACCACTCCCTGGACGAACTCGAATCCGAACTGCTCAGCCAGCTTGAGGACATACGCTCCGGCAACGTCTCCGAGCGCGAAATTGAGCGAGCCAGGAATCGCATTCAGGCGTCCCACGTCTTCCAACTCGAACGCTCCGGCGGCTTCGGCGGACGCGCCGACCAACTCAACTACTACAATACCTACACCGGCGATCCCGCCTTCATCAACAAGGACCTCGACCGCTACATGGCCGTCACCGCCGAAGACGTGCGCCGCGCCGCCGCCGCTCTCGGAGAGGCCAGGGTCAAGCTCTCCATCCACCCCGAAGCCGAGCGTTCCGCTTCCACAACCACCATACAGCGCGACGCCATGCCCGCCGCCGCCGCGCAGCCCACCTTCACCGCCCCCGTCCCCAACAGGGCGCGGCTGGACAACGGCCTCAACATCCTGCACGTCGAGCGGCGCGGCATACCCACCGTCGCCTTCGGCCTCGTCATACGCTCCGGCTCCGCGGACGACACGCCGGACAGGGCCGGCATAGCCCACCTGACCACCACCATGCTGACCGAAGGAACCGCCACCCGCGACTCCGGCCAGATCTCCGACGAAATGGAGTTCCTCGGCAGCCAGATTCGCGCCGTCGCCAGCCGCGAGCGCATCCTGATAACCTCCGACGGACTCACCTCCACCTGGCGCGACACCCTCGCCGTGCTCGGCGACGTCGCCATGAACCCCGCGTTCCCCGACCACGAACTCGAACGCGTCCGCGCCAACACGCTCACCGATCTGCGCCGCGTCTCCGACAGCCCCGCCACCATTTCCGCCCGCGCCACCCGTGGCGTCATCTTCGGCCCCGGCACCCCATACGGACACCCCCAGTCCGGCGGCGAGCGCTCCGTAAAAGCCGTAACCCGCTCCGACCTCCAGGCATACTTCGACACCCACTTCGACCCACGCGCCGCCACCTTCATCATAGTCGGCGACCTGTCCCTTAATGAGGCTGTCGAAGCCGCCGATAGCGCCTTCGGCGATTGGCGCGCCTCATCCAATTCCGCGAAACGCGCCCGCGCCGCCGTCGCGCCACCAGAACCGTCTCCCACGTCCATATACATCGCCGACAAGCCCGGCGCCGCCCAGTCCGTCGTCCGCGCCGGACACCTCACCATCCCGCGTAACCACCCCGACTACCTCCCGTTCAACCTCTTCAACTACATCTTCGGCGGCCAATTCTCCGCGCGCCTCAACATGAACCTGCGCCAGGACAAGGGATACAGCTACGGCTATATGTCCACTGTGGACTGGAACCTAGCCCCTTCCATGCTGGTAGCGGGCGGCGGAGTCCAGACCGCAGTCACCAAAGAGACCGTCATCGAAACCCTGAAGGAGTTCAATGAGATAGTGGGCGACCGCCCCGTAACCGAGACCGAATTCACCGACGCCGTTCAAGGACTCCTCCGCAGCCTGCCCGCCCAGTTCGAGACCCAATCCAGGATAGTCGCCCAACTAACCCGCATGGTCGCCTACGACCTCCCCGACGACTACCTCGCCCAGTTACCCGACAGCCTGGCCCGGGTGAACCTGGACGACGTGCGCCGCGTCGCCTCCCAACTGCTGGACGTTGACCACCTCAACATCGTCATAGCGGGCGACGCTTCCGTAGTGGAACCCGGCCTGCGTGAGTTGGGCCTGCCCATCGTCCACATAGACTACGAGGGAAGGGAGATTAGCGAGTCCTGACATGACCGCCACGCATCCAACCAACCTCCGCCTGATGGACACGTTCCGTAACCTCTTCTACACGCCCATCTACGTGGCCGTGTCCGGCGGATTCTTCTACAAGCATGGCCTGAACGTGATGCTCACCACCATGCCCGAAGGCGGCTCCGCCATGGATATACTGCGCTCCGGCCAGGTGGACATCGCCCAGACCGGCATCAGCCGCAGCCTCATGGAACTCGATCTCGGCCACGACGACGCGCCCCTCCACATAGCCGAGATAAACAGTCGCGACGGCTTCTTCCTGGTATCGCGTCACAACGTAGAGTCATGGAACTGGAAGACGCTCGAGGGCGCGACCGTCGCCCCCGTCGGCTTCACCCCAGTCCCCTGGAACTCCCTCCGCGCCGCCATGCTCAAGAACGACGTTGACCTCGACGCCGTGAACCTGGTCGCCGGCCTCTCCGCCCAGGACGCCATCGAAGCCTTCCGTTCGGGCAGGGCGGACTACGTTCACCTCCCGCACCCACAGGCCGGATCCCTCGTCGCCGAGGGTGTCGGATACATCGCCGTCGCGCTAGGCCCCCAACTAGGACACATCTGCTACAGCTCCTTCGCCGCCATGCCCGAATACATAGCTTCCAACCCCGCCACGATCCAGTCATTCGTCAACGGCTTCGACGACGCCCTCGCATGGCTCGCCTCCGCTCAGGACGAAGAAGTAGCCCAACGCGCCGCCCCCTTCTTCCCCGACCTCTCGCAAGATCACCTGCGAGACTTCATTCACCAGTACCGCGCCAACCAAACCTGGCCCCAAAGCTCCCTCATAACCCCCGAATCCTTCAACGCCATGCGCGACATCCTCATAGACGGCGGCCTCGTCAAAGCCCGCCACCCCTACGACCGCCTGGTCAGGCCCGAGTTCGCCCATAATCCCCTGGATATGCGGTAAGATGTACTTGTTTACACTGTCGGCGGCTCGACAGCTAAATGAATGAAAATCTTAGGATGGCTAAAAATGACAGCTGAAATGTGGATAATAATCGGGACGGGCTTGGGAATGGTTGGAGCGGTAGGGTATTTCTTCCGAATCCTCAACACTCGAATAGGTGACCTCAACACCCGGATAGACGACCTCAGAACTGATATGGGAAGCATGGAAGATCGCCTGAACAACAAAATAGACGGCGTGGAGCAACGCCTGAACATCAGGATAGACGAAGTAAACATCAGGATAGACGAAGCTGAGGGACGCTCGAATGGCAGAATGGAGAGAATGGAAAGTCGTCTCACTGTTCGCATGGACGCGCACGATCACCGATTCGACGCCGTGGACGAGCGGCTTCGGGCGGTTGAGCGAGGGAACGCTGAGGTAATCGGAGCCGTGAACATGATGCAGACCATCGTGGTTGAAACGCTCAATCGTGAGATAGACAGCGAGCGCGCCGCCGCGGTCGGAGCCGACTAGACGCCACGCCCCACTGAGAACCAATCGTGAGACTCCCCGCCACCATCACCCGCATCGCCCAACAGACCCCCACCATCAAGTCTTTCGACCTCGACCTCGGCGGACGCGAGCTCGGATTCAAGCCCGGCCAGTGGATTGACTTCCTCGTAACCATCGAGGGCGCGGAGGCCATCGGCGGCTACTCCATAACATCATCCCCGTCCACGCAGACCTCCATCGGCCTTGCCGTCAAGCTCGACGAAGGCGATCACCCCGTCACCAACTGGCTGCACAAAGAGGCCCAAGTCGGCGACAAAGTGGAAATCAGTCTGGGCGGCGACTTCTTCTACACCCCCGACATGGACGGTCCCGTCGTCCTCATCGCGGGCGGCATCGGACTCACGCCCCTCATGAGCATCATCCGCGCCATCGCCGAGTCCGAAAGCCCCATACCGACCACCCTCATCTACAGCGTATCCACCCCGTCCGAGATACTCTTCCGCCACGACTTGGAGCGAATCGCCCGACTCAACCCCGACATCAACCTGGTCTTCACCATAACCCGCCCCGAAGATCAGCAATGGAACGGTCACACCGGCAGAATTGACGACGCCCTGCTGCGCTCTGAGCGCGTCTCACCCGACTCCCTCTTCTTCATCTGCGGCCCGCCCGACATGATCCGAGACGTAATCGGGATGCTGGTCGAACTAGGCGCGCCCGGCTCCCGCGTCAAGTACGAACAGTGGTGGTAGCCTGCAACCCCAACAGCATCCGCGATATTCGATCTCTCACGTAATCATGCCCACGCCATACCCGCGAAAGCGGGTATCCATCGGACACGACACCTGCATTCGCTACATGAACCGCCGCGTATAGGCCAACTGGCTTTCCAGGTGTTCCGGGAAGACCGAGTCCAGGTAATTCACCGCGACGGGCAGCAGCCAGGGCGTCACCTCATCCCATGTCATGCCCGTTATCCCGAAATACTCCCTTAGATAAACCGAAAGGAATATCCTCCGGGCCACCCCTACGACCGCCATGCGTATAGCGCCTACCAGCGGCACGCCCGATTCCACCAGCATGATCGTCCTCGCGACATCAGCCTCCGGAACGCCCTTGGTCCCGAACTCCCAGTCTATTATCACAGGCCCCGCATTCGACATGATGATATTGTCCGGGTGAAAGTCGCCGTGGCAGATAGTATCCCCGTCCGGCAGCGACTCCAGCCGATCCAGCGCCAGCGACTTCATATCCTCTTCCGCCGCCTCGCTCTCCGCTATGCCCCGCCTCAGCCGGTCGCGCAGCTTGGGAATATCCCCGCCGGCCTTGGAGTGTACCTCGGCGTGAAGCCGCGCCATCATCTTCGCGCCCGTATAGACCCGCCAGGGAAACACCGTTCCCCAGTTCAGCATCGTGGGGCCCTCTACGCGCTCCATGACGATGCCCGGCCGCCCGTTGACCACCTCCACGCCCCATATTCTCGGCGCGGGCAGTCCAATCTCCCTGGCGGCCGACGTGACACGGCCTTCTCGCGCCGCGTCCTCCGCGCCATCCTCATCGAACAGCAACTTCACAACCCTGCCCTCGCCATAGGCGAAAACCTCGGCTATATACCCCCTGCCGACGAATGGCCCCAGATTCTCCAATCCGACCCTCCGATCCTATATCATCGAGTGGCTCTGCCCGCCGTCCACCACGATGCACGACCCGGTTATCAGGTCCGCCCGGTCCGACGACAGGAACGCGCACAGGTCGCCCACCGGCTCCGGCCATCCGAACCGGCCCATCGGCAGGTGAGTCTCTATGAAGTCCGAAACCACCTCCGCGGGCTGCTCGCTCTGGAACCGCTCCCAGCCACCTCCCGGATGCGAAATCGAACCCGGCGCGATGGAGTTCACCGTGATTCCGTCCTGAGCCAGCGACAGCCCCGCGTGCTTCGTCGCCGCTATGACCGCCGCCTTAGCCGACATATACCCGATGTTCCCTCCATGCTCGCGCCCCCATATCGAGGCGATGTTGATGATACGGCCCCACCTCTGC
This sequence comes from Dehalococcoidia bacterium, assembly GCA_963668275.2. Taxonomy (GTDB): domain Bacteria; phylum Chloroflexota; class Dehalococcoidia; order Lucifugimonadales; family UBA1123; genus VXRN01. Next base: position 2,358,413 of record OY764155.1, on the reverse strand, counting down.
TCCCTCATGTGTGGCAGAACCAGCCTCGCCAACTCGTACCCATTGAACAGGTTGAAGTCGAACACCGCGCGGTAATTGTCCAACGGCGTCTCCGCCAGGTCGGTTACCCCCATAGAGCCGCCCGCATTATTCACCAGTATGTCTATCGGCCCCAGCCCATCCACGCACTCCCGGTGAAGGCGCGGCAGATCCTCTATCTCCGTAACGTCGGCCACAATCCCGACCGCCTTCACCCCCAGCGCCTCCAACTCCGTCACAGTAGAGTTGATCGTACTCTCAGTCCGACCGCAGATCGCCACATTCACCCCCTCAGACGCCAGCGATATGGCGCACTGTCGCCCAAGCCCTCTGCTTCCCCCCGTAACCAGCGCGTTCTTGCCCGCAATTCCCAGATCCATAGGACTATTCCTTTCACACCTGTTGAGGAGTACGCACAATTGCCGTGTCCAGTCCGTGTACCGCTAGCCCCGACAAGTCGGCGAACTTACTACCGTCCGTTATCTCAATGCCAACTACTCTATCGTCTTTATCGTAGTCCAGTACAACACCCGGAGAGACTTCTGCGAGTCAACGCTGGGACATACGCTGAGACCCTATGTAAAGCATATCGCTGCGGGTGTCATATTGAATTTCCATACCCTGCCTCCAATACCAACACACCCCGGCGCTATCTCCCTGCCAGCGCCATATGGTACTTTAATTCTTGTGCCATAGACAGTCAACCTGAACGAATTTACTCCCGAATCTGAACAGCGTGCGCCCTCTAGCGTCCCGTCGCTCCCGAAAGGCCAAACATGAAAGCCCTACTCAGCGTTTACGACAAAACAGGACTCACAACCCTCGCCCGCGCCCTCGCCGACGCCGGCTGCGAACTCGTCTCCACCGGCGGCACCGCGAGCGACATCGCCGACGCCGGACTACCCGTCACCCAGGTCGCCGAACTCACCGGCTCCCCCGAGATGCTCGATGGGCGTGTCAAGACTCTCCATCCCATCATACACGGCGGCATACTCGCCCGCCGCGACCTCGACTCCCACCGCGCCGAACTCGACTCGCGCGGCATCCAGACCATAGACATCGTGGCGTCTAACCTCTACCCCTTCGTCCAGGCCGTCAGCGCCGAGGGCGTCACCCTCCAGGACGCCCTCGAAAACATAGACATCGGCGGCCCCACCATGATCCGCTCCGCCGCCAAGAACTTCCCGGCCGTCCTAGTCATCGTTGACCCCGCCGACTACGGCTGGATAGCCGACCGCATCGCCGAAAGCGGACTCGACCCCGACCCCTTCACCCTCGCCGAGCGACGCGAACTCGCCCGCAAGGCGTTTCAGCACGTAGCCCTCTACGACACCGCCGTCTCCCGCTACCTCACCGCCGACTCCGGCGACACGTCCTGGCCCGAGCTCACCTTCGGATACAACCGCGCCGCAGACCTCCGCTACGGCGAGAACCCCCACCAGAGCGCCACCCTCTACACCTCCACGCTGTCCACGGGCGGCATAGTCCGCGCCGAGCGTCTGCACGGCATAGATATGTCCTACACCAACTACCTCGACGCCGACGCCGCCTGGCGCGTAGTCTCCGACTTCCCAGAACCCGCCGTCGCCATCATCAAGCACACCAACCCCTGCGGACTCGCCGTCCACTCCGACCAGCCCACCGCATACCGCCTCGCCTTCCAGGGCGACTCCGTATCCGCCTATGGCGGCATCGTCGGATTCAACCGCCCCGTAACCGCCGACACCGCCCGCGCCATGCGCGGCGTCCTGTTCGACATAATAGTAGCGCCCGACTACGAAGAAGACGCCCTCAAGACTCTCCGCCGTCGTACCCGCACCCGCATCCTAAAAGTAGCGCCCGAAAGCGGCCCCGGAACCCGCCTCGACCTCCGCCCCGTCACCGGCGGAGCGCTCATCCAGACCCCCGACGACATCCACGAAGACCCCGCCGACTGGCAGGTAGTCACTAACCTCGCGCCCACCGCCGACCAACTCCGCGACCTCGCCTTCGCCTGGCGCGCCTGCAAGCACATTAAATCCAACACCATAGTATTGGCGAAGGACAACCACCTCGTCGGAATGGGCGCCGGCCAGCCCAACCGCGTAACCAGCGTCCACTTGGCCCTCCGCATAGCCGAAGACAAGGCGCGGGATTCCGTCCTCGCCTCCGACGCCTTCTTCCCATTCCCCGACAGCATAGAAATGGCCGCCGACGGCGGCGTCGCGGCCATAGCACAACCCGGCGGCTCCATCCGCGACGAAGACTCCATCGCCGCCGCCAAACGCCTCGGCCTAGCCATGGTCCTAACCGGCCACCGCCACTTCCGCCACTGACTGCGTGCGCGGGTGACGCGCTCCAACTCGGTCCGTGTGCTACGATATACATCGGTAACGTTGAGAAGGGAGGACGGATATGCTCAGGACGATAAGGGCCAAGTTCACAGGTGGCGCGCTAAAGCCTCTCGAACGCCTCGACATCGAGGAAGGCGTCGAAGTCATTCTGTCAATAGAAGACGTCCTATCCTCTGGCAAAACCGGCGAACGCGCGGGATCAGACGAAACTGATAGTGAACGCCGTCGCAGATTGCTGAATGAAGTGACCGAGGACATCACTGCCAACGGTGGCGGATTGCGAATGTCCGAAAACCTCGCGCGAGAACAACCATACGACCGTGTCGCCGCCCGAGCCGAAATGGCCCGGAGCTTGGAGTCGGCTTACGGCTCGGTGAAACCTTCCTCAGAACCGGAAGACTTCGACGAGATTTCCAGAAACGCGAAGGACGCCAAGGCCGAGGATACCTTGCGCGAACTTAGTTCTTCATGAAGTTCCTGGACACCAACGTCATCCTCAGATACCTTACAAGGGACGATGAAGCAAAGGCGGAAGCCTGTTATCGGTTGTTCCAAAGAGCGAGTCGGGGTGAGGAGGAACTGTTCACTTGCGAGGCCATCGTAACCGAAGTCGTTTACGTGCTGTCTTCCCGACGCGTCCTTTACAGGCTGAGTCACGAGGAAATCAGAGCGCGGCTTGCGCCGATATTGGCGATCCGGGGACTCAGACTCCCGCAGAAGCGCGTTTACAATAGAGGCTCTGGACATTTACGCATCGTTTCCCTCTCTCGATTTTGAGGACGCTCTTGCGGTAGCTCACATGAAGCGGCAGGGCATAGAGGATATAGTAAGCTACGATAGGGACTTCGACCGGGTGGCGGGAATCCAAAGAGTAGAGCCGTGATACACTTCAGTTCGATGGAAGGGGCATACGAACGTCTCGCCACCTTCTTCCTTGCTCCTCGCGCTACTAAAAACACCCACCACGCCGAAATGACCGAACTCCTAATCAGCGCCAACCTAGACTGGGCAAGATAAGATCCTAAGTTCGTCTGCGCTCTCAGCCCACTGTAGATGAGTCAACTAATTCCATGAGTGATGAGATGTATACACCGGAAATTAAAGTTGCTGAATTAGGAATTCAACTCGCTGATAAAATGGGAGTTTTGGATGCGATTAAAGAATCTATCATGCAACGTTGTCCCAGCGGTAAAATTCGACAAGCCTTGTATGACAGAACTATTTATCTATTGTCGCAGGGAGACTTATACCATTTCGGTCTGATATCAGCATGAAGGGGCTGGTCGAGGCACGAAATTTGGTCTATGCTCAGTCTGACACAGGCGTAGGAGAGCATCAGATGATCGGACGACCGCTCAGGATACATTGGAACGACAACGATACCCCCGAGGCTCTGAAAGAGACATACCGGTCGCAGACAGACATTAACATTCGGACACGGGTTCACCTGCTGTGGCTGGTACGCAGCGGTTGGCAGATCAAAGCGGCGTCAGAGGCCGTTGGCGCTCACTACCGCAGCGCCCAGAGATGGATTGAGTGGTACAGGGACGGAGGACTGGACAAGGTAGTGTCCAGGAAGATGGGAGGAGTGGGCCAGCCCAGGTTTCTGAGCGAGGCGCAGGAGAGGGGACTGGTCGATGAGGTTGGGAGCGGGCGATTCAGGATTGCCGGTGAGATAGCGGACTGGATCGAGTCAGAGTACGGAGTGAGGTATAAGGGAAACAGCATATATAGCGTTCTGGAGCGGTTGGGATGTTCACCGAAGGTTCCGAGGAGTCGACGCGAGAAGGCTGATGTGAGAGAACAGGAGTCGTGGAAAAAGGGGGACTCGGTCGTTCGCTGAGGAGAGCGGGAGTAAAGCCGGGAGCGCTGATCGGTTTCGCCGATGAGATGAGAGTGGGGCTTCGCGGGATGGTTCGCAGGGTGTGGGGAGCGCGTGGGCTGAAGGTGGTTCAGAGTCTTCAGCTGGTGTACGAGTGGAAGTACCTGTTCCTGGTGGTGGACTTTGCGCGCGGGAAGCTGGAGTGGACGTGGATGGACTCTATGAAGTCTGAGACGGTGGCGCGAGCGGTCCTGGGAATGAGACGATACACACAGGTAAGAGCGCTGGTGTGGGACGGAGCGCGGAGTCATCGCAGCGAGTTGGTGGGGAGCGTAGCGGGAGTGAAGACGATAGTTCAACCGCCGTATAGTCCTGAGTTGAATCCAGCCGAGCGGGTATTCGAGGAGGCGCGCCGGTGGGTGGAAGGCAGGGTGTACGGGAGTGTTGAGGAGAAGATGGCCGCGGTGGACGAGTGTCTGAGCAGGCTGGAGTCCGACCCTGAGCGGGTGAAGTCGCTGGTGAGTTGGGAGTGGATCAGACAAAACGTTCAGGGACTGTCTGAAGACTACGCGGCATCATCAAGCTGAAATGGTATTAGACTTTGCTGTGATGAAATCACTCGTTTCTGATCTGACACCCGAAGAATATATATCAATTCGCAACTATGAAAGATTCGAGAATTATTGCGAAGTTGTAGTTGGTGCGATCAATGACATGAATGTCCGTTTGTCGGATGACTCTGGACCTCTGCAACTGCCGTCGCGGGAATGGCGGGGGCATTTTGGCGATAAAGCTGAGGGAATTGACGATGCTGATGTAAAACAGGCATTCTCTCAACTATTGTCTGCTCAGGTTATGCAAAGAAGTGATTTCTCGAAGCGCACAATCAACACCTTGGCGGAGATGGATTCAAACGATGCCAAGCTGTTCCGAAGTCTGTGTAGCACGAAAATCATCCGGTTCCGCAATCTATCTGGAATAATGGGGCAACCACTAACCAGAACTGACTGGAACACACGTAGCAATACACTGATACCTTTCATCCCTGATGTTCGCGAAGCAGCCGAGTTTACGGACAACACGCTCAACACAGAGTCATTGATGCACTTGAGAGACTTAGATCTCATCAACATAGTAGCGACCAGAGGTGGTTTTAAGACTCGTAAGGAAGCAGAGTTGGAATCTAGGAGCATAAGTGAGAAACTTCTGAATACTGTTATTATTTCAGAATAGTCTAACTCGAAAGCTAGGAAAGAAACCCACCGTTACGATCCAATCACTAGAATTCACAATCTCAGGTCCGTTGCGAAATGCCCCCAAGCCCAGACGCGCCCCACCACCCCCTACCTATCCACCCTCACCGTAACTATATCTATCCCATAATACTTCCGGTGATGAACCGACGAGGCGTAATGACTCAGAAGGCGCATCGAAAACTGGCTTTCGTCCTCCAGCGCCGAATCGCTGTCCATATACGCCATCCGGTCCTCGAAATTGTCCCCGATTGTGTCATGCGAAAACACCGCGAACTCGATCTCAACCGAATCCCCGTCCGCCTGGGCCGTCGCGCTCAGCCTCCGATTCTCTCCCTCCGATAATCCGTCATCCTCGCCCTGGTCGAACAGGCTCAGCGTCACCTCTTCTCCCACAAGATGCAGCCGATTTCTTTCATCCTCCGACCAGCCTCGGCTCGCCGCGAATCCATCCAGAAACTCCGTGATAGCCGTCAGAGATGACAGTCTGAGGTCAACCACCAGCTTATCGCGTCGGGAACCCCACAGTTCCAGGATGGCCGTCAGCGCCAGCGCCACCGCGCTGCCGGTGGCCACCACGCTGCCCGCTATATTCCCGAGGATCCCCTCTATCTGCCCCGCGAAACTCCCCGACGATATGCCCACCACCAGCGACACCCCTATGATTGTGGCCCTCCTGTGATCCACCTGCCCCGCGAACGCGATCTTCGCTCCTTCCACGAAGAGCGCGCCGAATATGATCACGTAGATAGCGCTCAGCGTCGGACTCGGAACCACCACCAGAAAGGCTATCAGCTTGGAGAACGGCGTGACCGCAATCGTGGCCAGACCGAGATATATCCCCACAACTTTGGACGCGACACCCGTAAAGCCGACATACACCACGGTCACCGCCCAGGGCGCGGATATGGGAACCGTCCCCACCAAGCCCGTCAGAAAGGTGCTGCCGCCGTACAGGTTCAGCCCGCTCTGGATCACTCTGTGGTCCGGAGCGCCCGGCTCTTTGTACGAAGCCTGGTAGATGGCCGACAGGTCTCCCAGCGTCTTCAGATACGCCGTCAGGCTCACGAACACGAACGCCGGAAGCAGCGACCAGAACTCCGGCCCGAACGTGAAATCGAACCCGCGCCATGTCATATCAGGTACGCTTACCCACGGCGCTTCGAGTACCGGGCTCATGTCGTACAGCCCCATCGCCGCCGCCGTCACAACGCCGGACACCAGCGTTATTGGCAGGACCCACAGACGCAGCGCGGGCCAGCCTCTGAGCGACACCAGCGCTCCGACGGCCAGCGCCACTATGCCCGGAACCAGGTAGCGCTCCAGCGACACCCCTTCCGGCGCGGCTATCGTGCGGCTTACGATGAACGGCACCGCCGAAACCGCCACCAGCATTATCACCGTTCCGCTCACCGTGGGCGTGAACAGCCGTCGGAACCACGCCAGCCGCATCGTCATCAGGAATTGCAGAAAGGTGGAAACCATCACCAGGCTCGCCAGCAGGCCGGGCCCGCCCGTCGCCAGCGCCAGCGTGGTGATAGCCAGGAGCGGAACGTTGAAATTGGTAACCACCAGGCGGGCCGACCCTATATGCCAGAATCGGAACGTATGAAGTATTATGCTGATTCCGGTTATGATCAGCCCCGAGAAAATCGCCCATGCCAGGTAATCATCGCCCTGGCCGGAAGCCAGCGCCACAATCGTCGTCAGCAGGATGACGCTTATCGTATTCGGCACGAATATCTGAAGGGCGGAAACAAGCGCCAGCGTCGGCGGACACCTCTCTTCAGGTTCGTAACGAAGCATGATTCATCTCTGCCGGAAGCGCCCGGATAAACGACTCTGGGCTGGGACATAAAGGCAGCCGCCAGCGAATCGCGACGGCTGCCTCATTATATGGTAATCAGTCCCCGGCGTCAGGGAGCGGGGTTCCCCGCTCTACGAAGTAGCCGGATATGAAGTACAGCCCGTCGTGGACCGTTCCCCAAATGTGCCGGTATGTGCCGCCCGCCGTCAGGCTGCCGAACCACTGGACTTCAACCCACTGACCGTTCTCAACCGCGTTCTTTGTCACGGGGCTGAGTTGCGTTCCAACCAGATGGCTCACCACCGCGCTGACCAGGACACGGCCCTCGCCGTCGGCGAGTCCAAGGTACCACTGGCCCTCGAAACTCTCTTCGCTGTTGTAGTGGGCCACCGTCGCGTCCAGGCCGTTCGCCTCGTAGTAGTCTATCGCCTTCTGGATGTAAGACTTGGTGTAAGCCGCCGGATCCTCAGGCTCGGGGTAGTAGCCCGACGCGAATATCATCCCGTCCCGCCGAACCGCGTAGGACACCTTCGGCGCGTTCCTGAGCGTCGAGGGGTGAGGCCAGATGTACTCTATCCAATGCCCTTCCTCGGTCGCCTTCGCTATCTCCTTGCCCAGTTCGTAGCCGTCCGCGCCCACGACGTCCTTGATGTCCGTTCCTATCAGGCGAGGCAGCAGCGGGTGGACGTGGTAGATGTCGTTCGCGTCCGTGGCGAACAGATACCACTGGCCCTCGAAGGCCGCCACGCTGTTGTAGTACGCCTTCATCGCCTCAAGCCCGTCGCGCTCGTATCGCTCTATCGCGCGGTTCACGTAGTCCACCGTGTACTCGCGCTGGTCAGCGCCTTCCCAGGCCGGCGGAGCGTCGTCCGCCTCTCCGGTGTAGTAGCCCGAAGCGAATATCAGACCGTCGTGTCGAATCGCCCATGTAACCTTGGAGTCTTCCAGGCCGGTCACAGGATTGGGCCACAGGTACTCAACCCAGATGCCCTCCTCGGTCGCCTGCGCTATCTCCTTCCCCAGTTCCTGCCCGTCCGAACCCACCACGTCCTTGATGTCCGTTCCCTTCAGGTGCGGGAATATCGGATGCGCCAGGTATATGTCGTCCGCTCCTATGAAGAACAGGTAGAACTGTCCGTCCAGGCTTTCGCGGCTGTCGTAGTATGCGATGGTCGCGTCCAGCCCCTCGCTCTCGTAGAGTTCTATCGCCTTGGCCACGTAGTTCTGAGTGGCTTGGGCGATGTTCTCCTGGAGCGCGGAATGGGACGACATGAATATCAGCCCGTCGCGCTGAATCAGGAACGTGCGCCGCGGCTCCCGCTGGTTGCTAACCGGATTGACGCCTTGGCGCTCAAACCATACCCCGAACTCGGACGTTGGATCCGATCCCAAGCGGGACAAAGGTATGCTCGCCCCCACCAATCTTGGTTGCAGAGGCGAGACCAGCAGGATGGACGTGTCCGCCTCGATGACGCTCAGCCACCGCTCGCCCTCGACGCTCTCGCGCCTGTTGTAGTAGGCGACCAGCGACTCGCGTCCCTCGCTCTCATACCGCTCTATCGCCGTCATCACGTAGGCCATCGTCACCGCGTCGTCGTCAGGCTCAGCCGCCGTCGGCGGGTCGGGCAGCGGCGTATCCAGATCGCCGAACCGCGCCGACATGAACGCCAGCCCGTCCTCGACCCGCGCGAAATACCGCGCCGCTTCCATTTCTCCGCTCAGCATATTCAGACCCACGCTGTCGAACCAGTGGCCCGTACCCGTAGCCTCGTCTATCTCGTCGCCCAATCCCCCGCCCGGAACCAGCGCGTCAACGCCCTTACCGTTCAGATACAGCAGGGGCGAGGACACCAGAACGTGGGTATGCGCGTCCGCCACTATCAGGTAGCGTCCGCCCTCCCAGCTAAGCGGATTGCCGTAACGCTCGACCGTCTTTCCCAGCCCCCTGTCCGCGTAGTATTCGATTGCGTCATTCACATAAGCTCTGGTCATCTCGTCATCGCCGTGGCCATCCGCCGACACGGTTGGCGTCGCCATCCGCCCGCCGCCATAGACGAATACGGCGAGACTCAATAGCGCCAGCAGCGCGATTCCGGTGAATGCGGTGAATCTGGTCATCAAATGTCTCCTTGTTCCTATCAAATTCTCAGACGCGGACAATCTGACCCGTCCGCGTCCGAAACTATGCGCGCTATGCGGGCGCCGCCCGTCCGATGCCTACTCGGTGAAGAAGTAGCCTGACAAGAAGATGATCCCGTCATGAACTACCGCCCACTCTTCCCTGGTATTCTTCTCAGGCGCCAGTGGGTTGTCCACTTTATAAGGCGGGAACCACATCCCTTCCTCGATAAGGTCCAGTTCCGAGATACCGGGGATTACCGTACCCACACTCTGTGGAGTGAGGGCATTGGCAAGGATCGCGCCGTCCCGCTCATTCACCATCAATAGCAGCCACTGCCCGTCTATACTCTCCGGACTGTTGTAGTACGCGATGGTCGCTTCCCGTCCGTCGCGTTTGTAGCGCGCGACGGCGTCGGCGACGAATTGCTGGGTGTACGCGCGCGGGTCTTCGACTTCAGGGTAGTACCCGGAAGCGAAGAGCAGCCCTTTGTGTCGCGCGACATACGCGACCTTGGGCACCTCTTGCAAGGTGAAGGGATGCGGCCACAGGTATTCCACCCAGTGGCCCTCCTCGGTAGCCTTGGCGATCTCCTTGCCCAACTCGAAACCGCTGGAATCGGTCACGTTCTTGATGTCCGTCCCGATCAGGTGGGAGAACAACGGATGAAGTACGTAGATGTCGTTGGCGTCCGTAGCGAACAGGTACCACTGCCCCTCAAAGCTGCCGACGCTGTTGTAGTAACTCTGCAACGCTTCGAGGCCATACTGGTCGTAGCGCTCGATGGCCTTTTCGACATAGGTGACGGTGTATTCCCTGGGGTCGGCGTCGCGCCAGGCCGGCGGCGCGGCATTCGGATCGGGCGTGTAGTAGCCCGAGGCGAATATCATGCCATCGCGCCTCACAACCCACGCGCTCTTTGGCTCTTCGATCCTGGTGACAGGGTTTGGCCACAGATAGTCCACCCAGTGACCGTCTTCCGTCGCCTTGGCGATTTCCACGCCCAGGGCGTAGCCTCTGGAATCGGTCACGTCCTTGATGTCAGTGCCTTTGAGGTGCGGGAGAATCGGATGGGCGAGGTATATGTCGTCCGCGCCTATCAGGAACAGGTAGAACTCTCCATCTACGCTGGCCTGGCTATCGTAGAATGCGATGGTCGCGTCGAGGCCTTCACGCTCGTAGAGAGCGATGGCCCGCCGCACGTAGTCTTTCGCGTACTCCTCGCGGACGATGAAGCGCGGGGAGCCGAAAATCAGGTCATCGTGCCGGACAACCAGGAACCTGGTAGTTCCCCGCTGCCCGGTTGCGGGATTGACCAGGACGAAACCGGTGATCCAGTATCCATCCGAAGTCGCTTTCGATAAGTGCGTTCCCAAGGCGGTTCCGGGGGCGGTAAACGAGTTGCTCCCCACCAGAGGCCCATAGACAGCGGAGGCGAGGACGGTATGATCGTCCCCACGCAGAACGATCAACGACCGCCCGTCTTCGACGCTCTCTCCGCTGTTGTAGTGGGCGACCGCCGCGTCCAGGCCCTCCCGCTCGTACCGCTCTATCGCCTTCATCACGTAGGCGCGGGTGAGCGCGTCGGCGTCAGGCTCAGCGGCCGGGCCGACCTCGCCCCGCTCGGTGAAGTAGCTCGATATGAAGGTCAGCCCGTCATACCGAATCACCCACAAGTTTCGCTGCAATCTCTCAGCCGTCTTCTCGCTGAACCACGGAGTGCTATGCCACGCCCCGCTCTCCGTCGCCGGACTTCTCATAACTGGGCCGGTGGGCGAGCTTTCCAGCCTGGAGTCAATTCCAATCAGATTCGGGAAGATAGGATCAACCAGGACTCGGTAATCCTCATCAACCAGGACCAGGAACCACTCTCCGTCTATGCCCTCTTCGCTGTTGTAGTAGGCGACCGTCGCGTCCAGGCCGTTCTCCTCGTAGTAGTCTATCGCCTTCTGGACGTAGGCTTGCGTGTAAGCCGCCGGGTCCTCAATCTCGGGGTAATAGCCCGACGCGAATATCATCCCGTCATGCCGTACCGCGTATCCCACCTTCTGCGTCTCTTTCAGCGACACAGGATGCGGCCACGGGTACTCCACCCATATCCCTTCCTCAGTAGCCTGCGCTATCTCCTTGCCCAGCTCGTATCCATCCGAACCCACAACGTCCTTTATGTCCGTTCCTATCAGACGAGGTATCAGCGGATGGACATGATAGACGTCGTTCTCGTCGGTGGCGAACAGATACCACTCTCCCTCGAAACTGGCCACGCTGTTGTAGTACGTCTTCATGGCCTCGAGGCCGTCGCGCTCATAACGCTCTATGGCGCGGTTTACGTAGTCCACCGTGTACTCGCGCTGGTCCACTCCACGCCATGGCGGCGACTCTTGCGCAACCTCCCCGAGGTAATAGCCCGACGCGAATATCAGCCCGTCGTGTCGAATCGCCCAAGTGATCTTCTCTCTCTCTTTGCGGCTGGTCGGATGCGGCCACAGGTACTCCACCCAGATCCCTTCCACAGTAGCCTGCGCTATCTCCCTGCCCAGTTCCTGCCCGTCCGAACCCACGACGTCCTTTATGTCCGTGCCTATCAGGTGCGGGAATATCGGATGCGCCAGGTAGTTGTCATCCGCTCCAATCAGGAACAGGTATAGCTGTCCTTCCAGGCTTCTCTGACTGTTGTAGAAGCCAACAGTGGCTTCCAAGCCGTCGCGTTGGTAGAGCTCAATCGCCCTGTTGACGTAATCCTGTGTGGCCGCCTCGACATTTTCCAGCGCGGGGAAGTGTCCTGAGGCGAATATGAAGCCGTCGCGCAGTATAAAGACGGCTCGCATCGGCGACTGAGCGCCGGTGGCGGGATTCAAGCCAATCAAGTCGGCCCAGATCCCTTCTTCCGTAATTTCCTCTCGGGCGGGGAAGGCCCCTCTGCCAAGGCCCAGGGGAGACCCCACCAACGCAGGGAAGGGAGCGACGCTCAATAGGGAGTCTTCGTTGACGACGAACAGAGCCCGCTCTCCTTCGTGGCTCCTTCGGTTGTTGTAGTAGGCGAACGCGGCCTCCGGCCCTTCGCTTTCGTATCGCTCTATAGCCTTCATCACGTAGGCTACGGTGAGCGCGTCGTCGTCCGGCTCCGCCGCCGCCGGCGGATCGGGCAGCGGCGCGCTCAGGTCGCCGAACCGCGCCGACATGAACGCCAGCCCATCGCTGAGCTTTATGAAATACCGCGCCGCCTCGCGCTCTCCGCTCAGCATATTCAGGCCAGTCGAGTCGAACCAGTGACCCGTCTCACTAGCCTTGTCTATCTCATCTCCCAACCCCGCGCCCGGAACCAGCGAGTCAACGCCCCTCCCGTTCAGATACAGCAGGGGAGACGACACCAGCACATGAGTATGCGCGTCCGCGACTATCAGGTAGCGTCCGCCCTCCCAGCTAAGCGGATTGCCATAATGCCTGACCGTCTTGCCCAGCCCCTTGTCCGCGTAGTATCCGATTGCGCTCTCCACGTATGCCCTGGTCATTTCGTCATCGCCATGGCCCGCCGCCGACACGGATGATACGTTCATCCGACCGCCGCCATACACGAGCGCGGCGATACTCAGCAACGCTATCAGGGCAATCCCCGCTACACTGGCAAACCTGATCATCGAACCTCTCCTGGCTCCATATATTCTGAACATTTCCTAAGCGACCTCGATGTCTGTTCGACCGTTCGCGTCGGAAGTCCTATTATATAGACTATGTATCAGAAATGACACATCTCTACCACTAACCTTCTGGAATCCACATCCTCAACCAGTTTGAAGTGAGAGACAATAATAGTATTACCAACTGATGTTACGCACTGGGCAGGGCTTTCCGACTATTCAGCCCGGGGTCTTCGCAGAGTCGCCGGTCTGCGGCCTGGGCGCATTGGTCATATATCTCAATTTATATCGTACTGGTGGGGTTACAGGTGAGTTTCCAAGTGGGACAGGTTACAGTTCACGTGGAAAGTGACCTGTTATCACCTGTTGTTAGCTACGGACAGAAAAATTTTCGCCGGCGGATTCATTTTGGATAATCTCCTGTTTATGTAAAGATTGGGTCGGTCATAGTTCATTGGGCGACATGATAGCATGAACGTTCTGTCGAATGGAAGAATGTTTCAGACTGCGTAACATCAGTTACCAAGCACATAACATCCCGCAAATCCTGATTCAGACACCAGCCCCCAGCAACCTCTCACACAACTCGCCAACCCTTTGTGAAGCCGCGCTCACGAAAACCATCATCCCCCCGGCGCCGTCCTCTTGCCCCCGTGAACGCTCGGCTCCGAACACCACTTCAGCCTGAGCAGGTCCAGCGGTTCCAGAATACTCTCCGACAGACCCAGCATATCAATCAGAACCCGATAGTCCAATTCCTTCCGGCTGTTGTCCCGATACGCCTCATTCGCTGGCAGGAACTGCGCGTCGCGCATATCCTCGAATATCCCCTCAGCAGTCTCGAGTTGCGCCCGCGTCAGCCTGGTCACGTCCAGCGTCGGCATTGAGCGAATCGCCGTAATCGGCATACTGCCCCGTCCCGCCTGCTGGCGGCTGGAGTGCCACCAGTAGCACAACAGGCCCAGCGTCGTATTGCACCATAGCGTGTAAGCGATCTCGTGTAGTGGATTGTCAAATTTAACATTGGGCCACGCTCTGCCCCCTATCGTCTGAGTCTCTGTAAATGCGACCGCCAGCGGCTGGGAGTTGAATCTGAAATCTCGGTTGTGATGCGCGTGGCTCCGCGTCTCCCAAATCTCGGCAGCCCTCGTTTCCCTACCCGGTTTCACCCGTCCCTCGCTGTCGGGCGCGACAACCATGCGTTTCTCAAGTCGGGCGTCATGTCCCCACAACATCGGATACGTTGGAGTGGACGATGGAGGCTTGATGCGATTGAAGGCCGCTTGCCTGCCACTTCCCACGATGTTCATGTCGTATATGCCAACCTGGATCAGTCTTCCCGTACTGCATGACGATGGTTCGTGAGCCTTCATAACTCTGTCTCGGATGCGATGACGACAGCATGGATGCCGTCAGATGAACCGACGACGGCAGAACGTCGCACGCGGTAAGCGCGTTCTCCATCATGTGCGCGTGCAGCTTCTCTGGTTCTCCGCCCGCGAGCCAGTGAAGCTGGTTCACACGACGGTACGCCGCGTGTATCAGCGTTCCCGTTCCGCAGGCATAGTCCGCGATACGGAAGTTCTTGACTCGCTCCGTGTCGCCCCAGCCGCCGTCGTCCGGTATGGCGAGATGCGCCAGCAGCGCCGCGGACTCCGGCCTCGTGTAGAAGGTCGCCAGAAACTTGCGGTCGGCGATCAGTCTCTGGAACACCGTTCCGGAGAGGTCGTGAGACTGCGACACTCCGAGTCCAACCAGCCTGTCCGCTGCGCGCCTCATCACTCTCAGCGCGTCAATCGCCATACTGGGCGGATTGATAGAGCGCAGCAGTTCGCTTGCGATGTTGAATATAGACCAGTATGGGAAATCGCGTGGCGTCAACGATACTTCGCCCCATGAATAGCGCGTATTCCAGCGTGACGCCCCGCCTCAGCGTCGCATCCACCTCATCCAGCCCAACGCAGTCCCGCAGGTCGGCGGGAGACCTAAGCGCAACCGCCGCATTGATCCGCCCCGACGCCTGGACGACTTCCGCGTCTAGCGATTCCCCCAGCCGCTCTTTCGCGTCATCCTCGACGGTATTGGCCGGCAGGTACTCATTCTCGATAACTACCGGCTGCGCTCCCGTTTGCGTGACCAGGACGTCTGGCCGCTTATTGCTGCCCTGAAACGCGCCCCAGTTCTCACCCCGAACATTCCAGCGAGGAGTCATACGCCCCAGAAGTGTCGCGATGCGGCCATTAAGCTGGTCTTCATTTATCGGCACGGCTGAACCCCCAGGCTTGGCGCGGTCAAGTACGTCCGCGGAATAACTGTATCATACGAACCCCGCGTCCCAACCCAAAACCGCCCTCATCCCCAACCGGCGGCCCCTCTGGCGCGCTTGCGATTGCATCGCTATACATCCGTGTTATAATCATAGCGGCCTATGAATGAGGACAATCCAGAGACAGAATCGCGGCGCGGGCGCGTACCGATATGGAGCGTACTGGAAGAAGACCAGCGCTTGTACTCGTGGCTGTTCCCCGGGTTATGGCTGGCCGGGACTCTATATCACGCCTATCTGCGATTTTGGATAGAACCCGAATACCATATCTTGCTTACGGTGGGCGAGTTCACCAAAGACATGGGAATCGTCGGACTGTCAGCCGCGATTGTCGCGCTTATGCTAATAGCCGGTAGGAGGTTCACGATGGCGCTGTTCGATTGGGGCAACAGGGAAAAGACTCGAAGGCTTGCCAGAGCGGAGGGCAGGGCAGAGGGCCGGGTAGAGGGCTTGGCAGAGGGCCGGGTAGAGGAACGGGAAGCCTGGACTGATTGGCTTCGGAAACGGGATGAAGCCCACGCTCGGGGCGAGGAATTCAACGAACCGTCGCCCGCCGAGCGAGCGAAAGAGTCTCAGGTCGCGTAACCGCCGAGGATTACTGCCGAGACCACTTCGATTACGCCAACTCCCATCGTCACCAGAGGCAGGGTCTTTCGACTGTTTGCGTAGCCCGAACCGTTCGGCTACCCGTCATTCCCGCGAAAGCGGGAACCCCGAGGGCTCGCCGCTCGGAAACCCTCACGCTGCCGAACTGGCGATTCGGAATAGCCGAAACCCCCTGTCTCCGACACCCAGCGTCTTTTTCTGTCGTTCGCCCTGAGATTGTCGAAGGGTCGCCACGAACGTAATTGGTTGATAATCGAAACCCCCCTGTCTCCCATACCAATCTTGCTACCACCCCAAGCCCAAATGTGCTACAATACCCCCATGAAAACCAAAACCATACATAAGCCACAGATTATATAGACGACGCCGACGGCGGAGAAAAAAATTCTCCAAAGCTAAATGCAGGTAAATACAGGTACGGTGCAGGTCACAAAATCCACCTGCATCCCTCACAGTACCCCGTCAGCAGTCACCTGCTAACCCCACCATCGTCCGCCAGCAGAACTATGAACCCCAATATATCCACTAAGAACTAACAACCAAAAACCACTCACTCAGAGGAGACCCGAATGACCCTGCTCCAGGACACCCAGATAAAAGAAGTGGTCCGCGAAAGATACGGCGCGCTCGCCAGGGAGTCGGCCACCGCCACCGGCGACGACTGTTGCGCCACCGACTGCTGCGGCTCCGATACCGACGACCTGGCCGCTATCGCCCCCCTCTACGACGCCACCGCCACCGACGGCCTGCCCGCCGAGGCCCTCGCCGCCTCCGCCGGATGCGGCAACCCCCACGCCATCGGCACCCTTCAGCCGGGCGAAACCGTCGTGGACTTCGGAAGCGGCGGCGGGATTGATTGCTTCATAGCCGCCAAGGCCGTCGGACAGACGGGCAGGGTGATCGGCATAGACATGACCGACGACATGATCCAACTCGCCAGGAGCAACGCCCGCAAGCTCGGCCTCGACTACGTGGAATTCCACCTCGCCGAGATGGAGAACACGCCCCTCGACGACGACTCCACCGACGCCATCATCTCCAACTGCGTCATCAACCTCGCGCCCGACAAGGACGTCGTCTTCGCCGAAGCGTTCAGGATTCTCAGGCCCGGCGGACGCCTCATGGTCTCCGACCTGGTGAAGGTCGCCGACATCCCCCAGGAAGAAGCGGAAGACACCGCCAACTGGGTATCCTGTCTCGCCGGAACCGAGATGAAGGAAGTCTATCTAGGCCGCATCCGAGACGCCGGCTTCACCGACATCCAGATAGTCTCCGACACCCCCTGGAAGTCCGACGACGACTGGCGAGCCGCCATACACAGCATGAACATAAAGGCGTTCAAGCCTGCCGCGAACTGAGGCCCTTAGATCCCCTCTCCCCCAGGGAGAGGGTGAAATACCTGCCCTTCCCAACCCTTGAAGGGGGAAGGCCAGGATGGGGATGAAACCTCAAATGCGAGGGTATCCCCTACCCTTTCAAAGTCCGCGGCCCGAACGCCTTTATAGAAAGCCGCTGCCTTCGCCCGTATTCGGGGCTTCAGGCAGCGACCATCTTGAATGGGACCTTTGCGCTTCGTCATTCCCGCGAAAGCGGGAATCTAGGGAGACGCTTGCGCGCCCCTGCTTGAACACGTAGCCAAAGGCCCCGGAGTATCTGACAGGGGACCTACTGGATGTTGACCCCTATGTTGCTGTAGTCATTCTGACTGTTGTGCGGGATAGGAGACTCCAGGCTGGGCTTCAGCGTGTCAATGCCCCTGCGGATCTGCCCCAGCACCTCCGAAAGCTGCTCCTCGAGGCTGAAGAGCACCTCCCTCGAATACTGGTCCGCCCCGTCCCGTCGGCTCGCCGCGATGTCCTCCGCCTCCGACACGATTGCGTACGCCTTGCGCTGCGCGTCCTGCACAATCTCCTCGGAGCTCGACATCGCGTCGTCCCGGATCTTCACGCCCTGCGCCTCAGCCGCCTTCAGCACCTCCGAATCGGACACCCTCTCCTGGTGCTCCCGCGTCGCCGCCGCGATATGAGACGCGACCTCCTCCTCCACCGTGGACCTCACCCGCTGCGCTTCCAGGTACGCCTGGTTGAGGATGCTGTCCTTCTGCCGAAGCACCTCGCGAGCCTCCTGGACGTCGGCGGGCATCGCCATCTGGAGGTTGTTTATCACACTGGTGAACATATCCGCGTCCACCATCACCTTGCGCCCGAATCCCGGTACGCGGCTGCTGCTGGCGTATAGCTGCTGCAACTCCTGTAGTGCTTGTTCAAAATCCACCCTCGTCCCTCCTTTTTGATCGGAATTGTTGGTGTCTGATAAGTCCGGTTCAGTCTAGTTATTCAGTTTGCGCGCCAGCGCTTCCACGATATGGGGCGGCGCCAGCGCCGATATGTCCGCGCCAAGAGACGCCACTTCCTTGATCCTGCTCGAATACACGAATTGATAGTCCAGCGAACTCATGATGCAAACAACGTCTATGTCCGGCGCGACGTGTTTCCACATCAGCGCCATCTCGAACTCCGTCTCGAAATCAAATCCTGCCCTCAGCCCCCGAACGATGAACTGCGCGCCGTGGTCCCGCGCCACCGTCGGCGCCAGGCCAGTGAAAGGCGCCACGCTGATATTCGGCACGTCCTTCACCGCTTCGGCGAACAACTCCACTCGCTCCTCGGTCGAAAACATCAGCCGCTTCGTCGGCGGAGACTTGTAAACGGCAATAACCAGCTCGTCGAAGACCTTAGCCGCCCGCCTCGCAATATCAATATGTCCATTGTGAGCGGGGTCGAAACTCCCCGGATATATCGCTTTAGCCATTCACATCTCCGGCCGTCAAAATTGTTATTCCCGTATCTCCATACGTCCTGGAAGCCCTCAGCGAGAACCTCCCGAACGCGTAATCCTCTTCGTCGTCCGACCTGTGTTCCAATACCGCCAGCCCGTCCGCGTTCAGAAGTCGCGGCGACTGCAGCGCCTCCACCAGTCCCAACAACTCATCGGAGTCGTAGGGCGGGTCCGCCATTACCAGGTCGTACCCCCCCGGCAGCGACTCCACAGTCCTGAGAACCGCCCCTCGGCGTACTTCCGCCTGCGAGTCCAGCCCCAGCACTCCGAGATGTCCCCGGATAGCCGAGCAGAGCCTCCCGTTCCTCTCCACGAAACTCACCCACGCCGCGCCTCTGCTCAGAGCTTCCAGTCCCAGCGTTCCGGCGCCGGCGTACAGGTCCGCTACTCTCTTCCCTTCCACCGCCTCCGCCCCGATTATCGAGAACAGCGCCGCCCGTACCCGTTCCGACGTGGGCCTCAGCCCACTGGCTGGCGGCGTTCTGAGTGTGCGTCCCCTATGGACGCCGCCGCTTATGCGAGTCGTCACTTCTTCTGGTTCAGGTTATTCAATTCTTAATTCCCCAAGTTTCAGGATGCTAACACGGCGATTCATAGGTCGAAAGGTGAATTGTGACCTTTTTGAGAATAATTTCTTACTTGTTCAAGAATCGCTCGGCTCGATAAATTGCGCCCCGTCCCTTCCTGTAATAACATGGCTGGAAGGTGACATGACCGACGTCTGACGAGAGAGGTGTTGCTATGACCGACGAAGCGCGTGTTTCCGGGGAGCGTCGCGCCGCTGCGAAAGTGTCTCTGAACGGCGAGACCTTCGACCCCCGGGATGAAGAACTCGCCATCTCCGACGCCAGGTCCGCGGAAGACGCTCCTCGCATCGGCGCCGAGAATCGAATCAGGTACTTCCGCGAAAACCTGTACCCCTACGCCAACAAAATGGACGCCCGCGAGTACGAGGCCGAGAAACTGCTCCTCCAGGTGGAGTTGGTCAAACTCCAGAACTGGATCAGGGAAGTGGGCGAGCGTCTGATAATCGTGTTCGAGGGCCGCGACGCCGCCGGCAAGGGCGGCACCATACGCAGGTTCATGGAGCATTGGAACCCGCGTGGTGCGCGTGTCGTCGCGCTCGACAAGCCCTCCAGTGTCGAGCGGGGACAATGGTACTTCCAGCGATACATCAGCCACTTCCCCACGGCGGGGGAAATCGCGCTGTTCGACCGCTCCTGGTACAACCGCGCGGGCGTCGAGCGGGTGATGGGCTTCTCATCCGAGAAAGACTATCGGCTGTTCATCCAGCAGGCCCCAATCCTCGAGAAGATGATAGTGGACGGCGGAATACACATCATCAAGCTCTACTTCTCCGTCAGCCGCCATGAGCAACTCCGACGATTCCAGGAACGCGCGAACGACCCGCTAAAGCAGTGGAAGGTCAGCGCGGTGGACATACAGTCCATTGACAAGTGGGAGGAGTACACCGAGGCGAAGGAAGCCATGTTCCTGCTCACCCACACCGACAGCGCACCCTGGACGATCATAAAGTCCGACGACAAGAAGCGCGCCCGCGTAAACGCCATGCGCCACGTACTGAACGCCCTCGACTACGAAGGCAAGGACCTGTCTGTGGCGCAGCCCCCCGACCCTTCGATTGTCGCTTCCTCGCTCGACATCTACACCGCCGGAGCCCCGCCAAGATAGCCGGAGTCCGCAATCCCCTATCCCCTACAGAATTCGCCCGCTCGCCGTGTCCAGAACCAGAACCTTGTCTTGGACGTCAAGCCCAAGACAGTCTCGCGTCCGCGCCATCGCCTCAAGCGCCTGCTCACGGCTTCCCCATCCTATATCCAGCATTATGTCGAGCAATTCTCGCCCCAGCGCGGTCGCTTCCGGCGCTCGCTCGGCATAGATGCTTTCGATTGGCGTCCATAGACGGCGCGGCAGTTCCATGCGAAGAAGGCAATACCGTATGGCCCACGTGAAATGCCACGGCGTGCCGTACTCCGGGACCGGCGCCGAACTCAGCCCGCCCATCGCCCCCTCCGCCATCCTGCTCAGAATGAACTCATGCCTGAATCCGAACGGCTCCAGTATCGCTTCCAGGGACGGGTGCAGGACCATCTCCTCCAGATCCTCTCCCACTCGCGCCTCCGCCGAATCCGGCGGGTATCCAACGCCCCGCATCGTCTTGGGATACTGCCGTGTCTCCATCAGCCGATGCGTCAATTCATGCGCCACGTGATAGGCGAGGTCGTCGTCCGGCAGCGACGTCCATCTTGGCGCGTAAGGCGCTGTCGCGTCAGCCCCCTGGTCGCCGAACACCATACTCAGGCCCCTCTCTATATCATCGGCGCCCACCCGGAGTTCCGGCGATACTTCATCCCAGAACTCGGTGAATGGATCGGCGAGTTCGCGTCCAAGAACCTTCATGCCCGCTCACTTCCCACCGTCTGGACCGCGGGCGTTTCACTGAGTTCCGGCTTCTTCACCGTCAGCATCAGCGCCGCCCCCATGAATGCCAGGATGGCGAAGGTGAAGAACGGAACGAAGTACGACTGTTGAAGATCGTACATGAACCCCGCGAACAGCGGCGCGAATATCATCAGTATATTGTTAGGAACCTGGGACAGCCCCATTATCGTGGCGAACGCCTTCCGCCCGAAGTAATCGCCCCTTATCGCCGTCAGCAGCGGGATTCGACCTCCGAATCCTATTCCGTAGAGGACGGCGAAGATGTAGGCGAGCAACGCGGTTTCGGCGAACGCGATGACCATTATCCCCGAAGCCTGGAACACCAGGAATACGAAGGTCACCAGCGGCTTGGGGAACCTGTCGGCGACATATCCGGCGAGGAACTGCGCGGGGAGCGCGACCAGCGTATAGACTATGGGTATGACCGCCGCGCCGCTGAGCGAGAACCCCATGTCCGTCAGCTTGGGCGCCAGGTGCAGCGCCAGCGTCACAATCGAGATGCTCGACGACAGGTGTACGATGGTCAGCGCCCAGAACGCGCGCGTCCTGAGTGCCTGGCGAGCCGTGAACTCCGGCTCGCTATCGTCTCCGGACTCGTCTCGCGCGCTCCGGTTCGCGCCGAACTCGGAATCTCCGTCCGGTTGCAGGCCCATATCCTCGGGACGGTTTCGTACCGCTTTTGCCACGGGCCCTATGATAACCAACATGAAGACGCCTATCGCGAACGTCGTCCATCGGAATCCATAGTTCTCTATGCCGAAAGCCAGCGGCCATACCATAAACGCGCCGATGTGCACCCCGGACATCGCCGCCGCGATAGCCAGCGAACGCTTCCGAATGAACCAGTTGTTCACCATGCTTATCATCGCCAGCCAGCCGCCAAGCCCCGACCCGAGCGTGATTAGCATGAACACGGCGTAGAACTGCCAGAGACTGTTCACCTGTGAGAACAGCAGGAATCCTATGCCCATGATGATATAGCCAATGAGTATCATGCGCCGGTTTCCCAGCCGGTCTATCAGCCAGCCCTCTATCGGCCCGAGCACTGCGCCCTCGGCGCGCGCCAGCGCGAACGCGCCCGACATCTGCGTGCGAGTCCAGCGGAACTGACGCTCGAACGCCACCAGGAACGTCCCAAGTCCCTGGAACACCGTCAGCGCCATCAGCGATAGCATGAACACCGACAGCCACACCAGTTTCCAGCCATAGAACGTATTCCTGAAGATGGAAATAGGGTTGAGGTCGGTTGCTTGGCTCAGGTTTCTCACGCCGGGAATTCTAGCAGACTCCCACAGCCGCGCGGCAGGGGATCGCGACCGTCGCCGGGCTGAGTTGAACTAATCTCCCTGGCGTTCAGGATTGGGAACTTCCTCCGCGCTTCTACCGTCCCCTGTGTCGGACTCGCTCCTCGACCTTGACGCCCTGCGCGCGCTGCTGCTCATCTCCTCCAGACGCCGCTCCACGAGGAAATGTATTGTGCCTTCGGGATACTTCCCGTCCTTACCCTTCTCGCCTGCCTCTGTTCCCGTAAGAACCTCGATGCCTTCATCAATCCTGGAAACTGCGTAGATATGGAACGCTCCGGCGCGCGCCGCCTCCACAACCTCGGGTCTCAGCGTCAGGTTACGGACGTTGGCCCTGGGAATGACCACACCCTGTTCGCCGGTCAGACCCTTCGCCTTGCACACGTCGAAGAAGCCCTCTATCTTGTGGGTCGCGCCTCCGATGGACTGGACTTCCCCGGTCTGATCCACCGAGCCGGTGACCGCGATGCCCTGCTTTATCGGGACTTCCGAGAGGGCCGATAGCAGCGCGTATAGTTCAGTCGAAGACGCGCTGTCTCCGTCAACGCTGCCGTATGTCTGCTCGAACGTTACGCTGGCCGACATGGACAACGGCCTCCGCTCACCGTACTTGCCGTTCAGATAGCCCCTGAGGATCATGAATCCCTTGTTGTGGATGCGCCCGCTCATACGGGTATCGCGCTCCACGTTCATCACTTGACCCCGGCCCACCGACACCCTGGCCGTTATCCTGCTGGGCCTGCCGAAGTTATGGTCCCCCCTGAAGTACACCGCGAGTCCGTTCACCTGTCCCACGACGCAACCTTCAGTAGATATGCTGACCGCGTCTCTTTCGATAGACTCCAGGATCCGGTCTTCGACTGCGCTCGCGCGGTATCTGCGTTCGGCGATGGCCTTTGTTACGTGCTCGGAAGTTGCTATGTCACATTCCAACTTGCCCGCCCAGTAGTCGGCCTCGCTCATGATGTCCGATATGCCCATGAAGCGAGTCGTTAGCTTTTCCTGGTCCTGCGTCAGGCGGCTTGAGTAATCTACTATCGCCGCCACGGCGGTCTTGTCGAAGGGGCGCAGACTCTTCTCCGAAACCTGGCCCGATACGAAGGCCGCGTACTTCCCCACATTCTCCGCCGTCCTCTCCATTACCGTGTCGAACTCGGCCGTTACCTTGAAGTGTCGCCTGAAGTCCGGGTCGCAAACGCGCGTCAGTCGTTCGAGGGGTACTTTCAATCGTTCGACGGGCATAGGCTACGCTCCCACGGAATCAAGTATAATCTCAAGAAGATTCCGACGCTAGGAGGCGCTCGAATGGGACGCTACTTGGAAGACGCTTGGGCATTGTATGGACACGCCATTGGAGAACTACAGGATTGGCGCAGAACCGGAGACGCGATGCTTCTCCGAGACGCCGCCGAAAAAGCGTGGGGCGCGGTAACCCAAGGGGCAAACGACCTGTTGGATTCTCAGGGTCGTGTCGTGCCTGAAGGAACCAACGCCAGGCGGGACGCGGTCCGTGCCGTTGAGAGGGAAAACAGGCATATCCGAGCCCTCAGATTGCAGGCTCGATTCCTGGCCGCTAAGAACATTCTGCACCAAGATTGCTTCTACGACGGCCAATGTCCCGAAGAGCTGATCGAGGAATTCGTGACCGAAGACGTGCGTGAGTACCTGGGCGACATATCGGGCGTCGCCAACGGAACGGGTTAGGTCGCGGGCTCGGAGACCTTTGCGTAACCTCTGTTGACACCCCGAAAACCCTTTCGCTATCATCTCATTTAGCAGTCCGAGTCCGAGACTGCTAATCACAAATTCATGCAGTCAGCACACTACCAACGCAAGGAGGCAATAGCAAGAATGACGACTGAAACCAAAGTCATGTTCAAGCCCCTGGGCAACCGCGTGGTTGTCGAGCCACAGGAAGGCGAGGAGCAGATGAGCGCGGGCGGGATCTACATCCCCGACACCGCCAAAGAAAAGCCCCAGGAAGGCGTGGTCGTAGCCGTAGGCCCCGGCCGCCTCTCCGACGACGGCAGCGCCCGCATCCCCATGGAAGTCGCGGTCGGCGACGTCGTTATCTACTCCAAGTACGCAGGCACCGAGTACAGCGACGGCAGCGTCGAGTACCTCGTCCTGCGCGAAGACGACATCCTGTTCAAGAAGTAACCACCATTTCCCCAAGTATCAAAGAAGGAGGACTGAACCAGAAATGCCAGCGAAACAGCTTCAGTTCAGTGAGGAAGCAAGAGCCGCCATGAAGCGCGGCATAGACGTTATGGCCGACACCGTTGGCGTAACGCTTGGCCCACGAGGCCGCAACGTTGTATTGGACAAGAAGTTCGGCCCGCCCCAGGTATGCTCCGACGGCGTAACCATCGCCAAGGAAATCGAACTCGAAGACCCCTTCGAGAACATGGGCGCCCAGCTTCTCAAAGAAGCCGCCAGCAAGACCAACGACGTCGCTGGCGACGGAACCACCACCGCCACCGTGCTGGCCCAGGCCATCATCCACGAAGGCTTCAAGAACATAGCCGCCGGCGCCAACCCCATGGCGCTCAAGCGCGGCATTGAGCGCGGCGTAGTCGCCATGCGCGACGCCGTTGGAGAAATGTCCACCCCCGTCGAGGGCCGGATGCAGATAGCGCAGGTCGCTTCCCTCTCCGCCCACGACGACGAAATGGGCGAACTCATCGCCGACGTCATGGAGAAGGTCGGCAAGGACGGCGTTATCACCGTCGAAGAGTCCAAGGGCCTTTCCTACGAGCAGGAGTTCGTGGAAGGTATGCAGATAGACCGCGGCTACATCTCCCCATACTTCATCACCGACCAGGACCGCATGGAAGCATCCATTGACGATCCCTACATCCTGATTACCGACAAGAAGATCTCCGCCGTCTCCGACGTGCTGCCCGCTCTCGAGAAGATTCTCCAGGTCGGCAAGAATGTTGTCATAGTGGCCGAGGACATCGAGGGCGAAGCCCTCGCCACCCTCGTCGTCAACAAGCTGCGCGGCACGCTCAACTGCGTCGCCATCAAGGCGCCCGGCTTCGGCGACCGCCGCAAGGCGATGCTCGAAGACATGGCCGTCCTCACCGGCGGACAGGTCATCAGCGAGGAAGTCGGTCGCAAGCTCGACTCCGTAACCGTCGAGGACCTGGGCCGCGCCCGCCGCATCGTCGCCTCCAAGGAAGAGACCACCTTCGTTGACGGCTCCGGCGGCGAAGGCGACATCCAGGGCCGCATCAACCAGATCAAGGCCCAGGTTGACGAGACCACCTCCGACTTCGACCGCGAAAAGCTCCAGGAACGCCTGGCCAAGCTCTCCGGCGGCGTCGCCATCATCAAGGTCGGCGCGGCCACCGAGGTCGAACTCAAAGAGAAGAAGAACCGCGTCGAGGACGCTCTCTCCGCTACCCGCGCCGCCGTTGAAGAAGGCATCGTCCCCGGTGGCGGACTGGCCGTACTGCGCGCCAGCGTCGCGCTCGAGGCCCTTGACCTCTCCGGCGACGAGGCCACCGGCGCCTCTATCCTGAGTGAGGCTTTGCAGCGCCCCATCAAGCTCATCTCCGAGAACACCGGCGTGTCCGGCGAGGTCATCCTCTCCGAGAGCCTCAAGAGCGAAGGCGACTGGGGTTACGACGCCGAGGCCGGCGAGTTCTGCCACCTCCTCGAGAAGGGCATCATGGACCCGGCAAAGGTCACCCGCGCCGCGATTGAGAACGCATCCTCCGTCGCCGCCATGGTCCTCACCACCGAGTCTCTGATAACCGACGTACCCGTCCCCGAGCCCGCGGCCCCCGCCATGCCCCCCATGGACTACTAGACCCGCGCCTCTTTGACCGCATAGCCTGAAAACATGGGGCTGGCCCAACCGGGTCAGCCCCATTGTTTAGGAATACGACCACAATGGCCTTTAGCGTGGACAGGAATTTTCCCCTTAGATCATTAGGTATCTCATTCCGATGAAGAGACAGGGTTTGCCAAGCCTCAGTAAGCAGCCCTAACGCTGCCTCTTTGTGAGGCCATGGCCCCGGGGTGCTTCCCGGCGAAAAGGCGGACAAGTAATGGCTCGACGTTCCGTGAAATAGGGGAAGGCACGGTAGCGTTCGCCTTGATGAAACCTGGCCCTGTGTGCTATTTTATTGCAATCGGGGAGTGGCGCAGCTTGGTAGCGCACTTGCATGGGGTGCAAGGGGTCGCTGGTTCGAATCCAGTCTCCCCGACCATATAATAGACACACGTTGAGGGAGGCCGCCCAATTGGGTGGCCTTATTGCTATGGGAATCCGGCCTCGTCGCTAAGGATAGATTCCCAAGTCCGAGTCTCGCCTTTCACTGGAGGTGTCCCATGTCCGTGCGGTCAGGCAAAGAATTCCTTGAAGGGCTGAGAGACGACAGGGAGGTGTGGCTGGAAGGTGAGCGCGTCCAGGACGTAACCACTCACCCCAAGCTCGCGCGCATGGCTAAGACACTCGCCGGCGTGTATGACCTCCAGCATAGCCCCGACACCCGCGACCTCATGGCCTTCGAGTCCCCGGCCACCGGCGATCCCATATCGCTCTCCTACATGATTCCCCACTCGGTTGAAGACCTGGTAAGAAGGCGCAAGGCGTTCGAGATAACCGCCCGACACTCTTTCGGTATGCTCGGGCGCACGCCCGACTACGTGAACATAGTCGTGGCCGCCATGCGCCAGATGGCCGACTGCTATGGCGAGAACGACCCCCGCTACCGCGACAACGTAATCAACTACTACGAATACGTCAGCGAGAACGACCTCTGCCTAACCCACACCTTCGGTCACCCCCAGGCCAACCGCGCCGCCGACATAAGCCAGCTCGACGATCCGTACATCGCGCTAGGTGTGGTGGACACTACCTCCGAGGGAGTCATAGTGCGCGGAGCAAGGCTCCTGGCCACGCTAGCTCCCTTCTCAGACGAAATAGTGGCCCCTCTCTACCGGCCCCTCCGACCGGACCTGCCCGAATCGGCGATTTACGCCATAGGGTTCGCAATCCCTGTCGCCACGCCCGGCCTGAAGTTCGTCTGCCGCCAGTCCTACGACCGGGGAGAGTCGGCGTTCGACTACCCCCTCTCCGGCTTCTACGACGAAATGGACTGCATGGCCATATTCGACAACGTGCTGATTCCCTGGGAGCGCGTCTTCTCATACAACGACGTTGAACTTGGAAACGAGAACATCCGCCGGGGCAGGTGGTGGCGTCAGTATATGCAGCAGGTAGCGGTCAAGAACATCGCCAAGCTCGATTTCATGCTCGGTATAACCCACAAGATAGCCGACGCCATAGGCATCAACGTTTACAGCCACGTCCAGGAGAAGATTTCCGAGATAGTTGACATACGGGCCACAGTCCACGCTTATATGAGAGCGGCTGAGGTTGACGCCGGCTCCTATCTTGGCGAAGGGATATGGCCCGCCGAAGAACCCTGGCACGCGATGCGCCACTGGTTCCCCGACGCCCACACCCGCATCGTCTGGATAATAGAGCAGCTATCCGCCAGCGGCCTCATGCTCACCCCCACCGAAGCGGATGTGCGGGGGCCAATCGTCGACGAGATAGCCAAGTACTACCAAGGCGCGTCCGTCGGAGCCGAGGACAGGATACGGCTGTTCCGCCTCGCCTGGGACCTGGTCGGCTCCCAGTTCGGCTCGCGTCAGGCCCTCTACGAACGCTTCTTCAACGGCGACACCGTAATCCTGAGACAGCGCAGGTACGCCTCCTACGACTACTCAGAGGCCCTCGCGTCCGTTGACCGCTTCTTCGAGATGGCCGCCGCGCGCGACGGCTGGGACTGAATCTTCTACCCCTCAACCGCGGATTCGATGAACTCCACCGAAACCGGGCGGCTCCATTCGTCCAGTTCGACCGCCGCGACGTCAATGCGCCAGTCGCGCCAACCTGAGCCGTTCTTTTGAAGATATTCCTGGCTCGCCGCTATTATCCGCCGCGCCTTAGACGCCGTCACCGTCTCGGACGGCGCGCCGAACGCCGATGACTTCCTCGCCCTCACCTCGACGAAGCAGAGCGTATCCCCGTCCGCCGCTATCAGGTCAACCTCCCCGAACCGCGTCCTGAAGTTCCGACCCACGATTCTCATTCCCCGCTCCTCCAGCATCGTCGCCGCAAACGACTCCGCCCACCTTCCAATCGCGCCCGGACTTAGGGTCCGAACCCTGCGCGTTTCTCGCTTCACCGGGGCGAAACTCATCCTGTGCGCGTGACACGGGCCGAGCTCGGCTATCGCGTCCAGGTGTCGCCTCGTGCCATAGCCCTTGTGCGACTCGAATCCATAGCCTGGATACCTCTCGGAGAGAGACACCATGTATCGGTCGCGCTCCACCTTGGCGACGATAGACGCCGCCGCGATACTCAGCGATTTGGAATCGCCCCTGATGATTGACTTCTGGGGCAGACCGGACGAGGGCAGGGGAATAGCGTCTATGAGCAGATAATCGGCCGCGGGCTTTAGCTTCCTCAGCGCGCGCCGCATCGCCCGTCTGACGCTTGGGGCAATGCCAATCCTGTCTATCTCGGCGGGCGTCACCCAGCCGACCGCGTAGGACAGCGCTGACTTCGTAATGACTTCGTAGGCGGTCTCTCTCTGCGCCGCGCTCAACTGCTTGCTGTCTCGCGCGAGGGCGAACAACTCCGGGCCGGGATTGCATGGAAGGATGACAGCGCCCGCCGCCGCCGGCCCCGCCAGACATCCGCGCCCCACCTCGTCCAGCCCTGCCACATATTCATAGCCCTGCCGGTGAAGCAATCTCTCCAGATCGAAGTCGGGGATGGCGTTCCTAGCGGCCATTGGAGACCGGCTCTACTCTTCGATGCCCCTCTGGATACCGCGGATGTAGGCCACGTGTCCTACGTGCTGGCTCTCCTCGACCAGCAGATGGCTGAACATATTCGCGAGCGAGTACTCCGGCCTTCGTGGGTGCGGCCTCAGCGCGAGGTCAGCTTCGGAGATAGAGTCCAGGAACTTGTAGGTCTCTACCCGAACCGCGTCATAGTAGGCGAGCATTTCGTCCATGTCGAACGCTGGGAAATGCGCCACCTGTTCGGCGGTGTATCGGAAGCCGCTCTCCTTCTCGGGCAGACCCATCTTGCCGTGCCAGTTGTCGCGCTGCCAGACCGTGTCTCGCTGCTGGGCGAAACGCTGTACGAAGTCGTCCTCGACGCGCGCCATGTGCCAAACGATGAAGTCAATGTGGTTCGACTCCGGCGTGGACTGGAAGCGACGTTCCTCCGGCGTAAGTCCCGACAGATGCGATTTCAGGTCGGTCAGATATTCGTCGTAGCCCAGCCTGATGAGGTCTTTGAAGTCCAATGTCTTTCTCCGTATGAGTCCTATCGTCAGACTACCGCCGCTCCGACCGGGGCCTCCAACTCGATATACCCGCCGCCTAGTATCCTGTCTCCGTCGTAGAACACCACCGCCTGGCCGGGCGTGACCGCTCGCTGCGGCTCGTCGAACCGTATCTCCGACCAACCATCAGCCATCGGTATCACGCTTGCCCGCGCTTCCGACGCCTTGTACCTGATCTTGGCGGTCACGTTGGTCATATCTGTGGGCGCGTCGCCGGAGATGTAGTTGACGCGGGAAGCCCACAGGCTGGTTCGCATCAGGTCCTCGCTGTTTCCCAGAATCACCTCGTTGGAGTCGGCGTCTATGCGCGTGACGTACAGCGGCCTTTCGGTGTTGCCGTTCAGCCCTAACCCACGCCTCTGTCCGATGGTAAAGAACTGTATCCCAGGATGCGTTCCCAGAATCTCGCCGTTAACATTCAACAGATTGCCCGGCCTAGGCTTGACGCGCTCGGCGACGAACTCGCGGTAGTTGTTGTTTGGGATGAAACAAATCTCCTGGCTGTCCGGCTTGTCCGCAACCAGCAGGCCGGCCTCTGCCGCGATTCGCCTTATCCCATCCTTGGGATATTCACCCACGGGCAACAGAAGGCGGCTCAACTCGCTCTGTCCGAGGGTGAACAGCACGTAGGACTGATCCTTGCTCGCGTCAACGCCCTTGAGCAGTTCATAGCGGCCCTCAGTGTTTCGCCTGACACGTCCGTAGTGGCCGGTGGCTATGTAGTCGGCATCAAGGAACATGGCACGGCGCAGCAGGAAGTCGAACTTGATCTTGTCATTGCACGCTAAGCACGGGTGCGGAGTGCGTCCCCGGTCGTATTCCTGAACGAAGTAGTCAATGACGTGCGACTGGAACTCCTTCTCGAAATTCACGAAATAGTGCGGCACGCCGATTGCGTGGCACACGCGCCGCGCGTCGTCCACGTCCTCGACGGAGCAACAACGCTTGTTGGCCGCCGGAACGTCATCCCGTTCCAACCCCCACAGCCGCATCGTGACTCCCACGACGTCGTAGCCCTGCCGATGCAGCAGCAGCGCGGCGACAGACGAGTCCACCCCGCCGCTCATTGCGACTATAACCTTGCCCTTGCTCATGGGTTCAAGCCTAGCATAGCCAAACCGACAGCATCAAACCCAGACGGCGGTGTCAACATCGTCATCAACCACTCTCCCACTGAATGAATCAATTGACAGCGAGTACATAGCTGATAGAATTTCATGTGTAGCTCGGCGGTTCACGAGGTTGTTGTTATGGAGAATCTGACATGAAACACTACAATAAAGAAACTCGGGGGACCTACCATACCTTGGAATCGCTGTCGGACTACTATGAAACGATACGCGCGAAACTTGAAACCGAATCGTTGGGCAAGTGGGTTGTCGTGTCGGACGGCAAGTTGGTTGGAGTGTATGACTCCAACCCGGAGGCTTCAGAGGTCGCGCTTCCTCTCACGCAGAGAGGCGCCTGTCTTGTTCGGCAGATAGGATACCGCACCAAAGTATTGCCGCTGTCTCTTCAGATTAACCGCGTTCGAGACCATGCCGGATAATCGCCCAGTCGTTCACGGGTACATTGGAAGTCAGGGCGAGTTCACGGTAGATTCAGAGGGCAGAGTTACTTCCACCGCTCCCGTCGAGAGCGGATCAATGCTAATTGACACTGGCGCGACTATGACCGTGCTGGACGTGGAAATGGCATCCAGAATATCCCTGCCAGAAACTGAAGTTCCCGGTGAAAACTCAGTCACTGGGATTGGCGGTGAAGTGGCGGTTCGGCAATTTACCGGAGTAATCTACCTGCCTGACTGGGATCTTGCGATTCACGCCACGTTCAGCGCTATTCCTCTTATGGAGCAATCCGGATTCGTAGCAATCATAGGAATGGACGTTCTTAGACAATACGTGCTGGTGGTTGATGGACCGGGACGAAGGGTAGAGCTTTTGGAATCCGCGCAGTAGGAGCGACCTAGCTCCGTTTGACCCCCCATACCCCCGAACATATAATACCCCCATGATTGAACAGGCCCTCATAGAATCCAGGAAATGGGCGGAGACCGCTTTCGACGCCGCCGACGATATGCAGGCTTCCAACATCGTCCTGCTCGACGTCCAGGAAGCGTGCGACTTCGCGGACTACTTCGTGATTCTCACCGCCGAGTCCAACCGCCAACTGCGCGCCATCGTCGAGGACATCGAGCAGAAGATGTCCGCGATTGGCGCGAGTCTGCACCACGTAGAAGGCGCGCGAGACAGCGGCTGGATACTCATGGACTACGGCGGCGTCATCATCCACCTGATGGGCCCCGACGAGCGCGACTACTACGGCCTGGAAAACGTCTGGCCGCAGGCGCGGCGCATACGGATTATTCCGTAATCCAGGAATCCGTCACCCTGCCGTAGCTGAGCAGTTCGTCCTCCCTGAAAAACAGGCCGAGTTCCCTGACCGCCGAATCCGGCGAATCCGACCCGTGAACCAGGTTCCGGCCTATGTCCACTCCGAAGTCGCCCCTGATAGAGCCGGGAGGCGAGTCCGCCGGATTGGTCGCTCCCATCGTCTTCCTCACTATGGACACCGCGTTATTGCCCTCGAACGCCATCGCCACGATTGGCCCGGACGTGATGAATCCGACCAGTCCATCGAAGAACGGCTTGCCCACGTGTTCGCCGTAGTGCCTGTTCGCAAGCTCCTCGCTCACCTGCATCAGTTTCATGCCCACTATCTTCAGGCCGGTTCGCTCCAAGCGGGCGATTATCTCCCCGCACAGCCCTCTCTGTACGGCGTCCGGTTTCAGCAATACCAGTGTCTTTTCCACTTGAATACCTCGTGTCGTTCTTTCAAAGAGATTTCAGTTGGGCCGCTGTCTCTGCGCCCACCGCCTGTTCGCCGCGCTCACCTGCGAACTCCGCAGATAGACGGGACTGACGGTTGCCGCGTCCGACATACACCCGGATTGCAATTTGGCGTAGCCCAGGTGAGCTAGAGTAGAGGCGTGGCGAGAGGGCGGCCTGGCGTGAGACAGCGTTGCGCCGTCCCCCAGCCGCTCTCCCATGTCCGATTCCAAGTCTGGAACGGCCTCTCCGCAGTAGAAGGTGCCGGGGGAGAGAGAATCCAGAAATGAATCCAGGTCTTGCAGGCCAATATCGGCGTCTTCATCCCCAGGATTCAGCGAGCCGACGTACAGCCTGGTCCTGCCCGCGCTCATAATCGCGCAAACCGGCTGTGGCAGGTCGCTGAAAGGGTAAAGTTCGAGTTCCAGGGTTCCGATTGTAACCAGCGGGATGGAAGAGGTGAACGCGATTGCCTTCGCTGTACTCATGCCCACCCGCAGCGCGCTGAATCCGCCGGGGCCGGACGCGACGAAAACGGCGGTCAGGTCCCCAATCTTCGCGCCGGCGTGATCGAGCGCGCGATTTATATTGGGGACGAGTTCGACGGAGTGATTCCGCTCCGAGCGCCACGCGATTTCGACAAGCGAGCGCCCCTCGCGCGAAAGCCCCACGCAGGCGTACCGCGTGGAGGTGTCTATCTGGAGTTCCAAAGACATACTGTCACATCTGCTCTTTCAGTTCGCTCAGCGCGGAGAAAAGTCGTTCCCTGCCGCCGTCTTCGGCCTCGATGGTGAACGCCCTCGCGCTCTCCGATACCGTTTCTATGGAAATGTCCACGTGGTCAACCGGAAAGTAGCCCCGCGCCTTGTCCGCCCACTCGATCACGCACAGCCCGTCTCCGAACAGGTAGTCCTCAAGTCCCAGGCCCTCTATCTCCTCGAACGAGTCCAGGCGGTACAGGTCCATGTGATACACCGGAACGCGCGCGTGGTACTCGTTCACAAGCACGAACGTCGGGCTGCGCGCGTACTCCTCGGACCCAAGCCCCCACAGGATCCCCTGCGTGAGCGTCGTCTTGCCCGCGCCCAAGCCTCCGGTCAGCAGGAGAATGTCTCCCGGCGAGATATTGGAGCCGATTACCCGGCCCAGATTTCGTGTCTCTTCAACGGAGTCGCTGTGAATACTGAGTTTCATATCCCGCCAATCCTCGCTCTCGGCGAGTTCAAGTTCAAACAGTTGAGCGTCGGCGGAATACTCGCGACCCTCGATGTTAAAAGTAAGAAATAAGCTAGGGTAACCGTGATCCTCGCTGGCCCACAACCATCCTGTCAGAATAAGGGTGAAGGCTCAGCCTTCCTTGTGTATTATATTGACCTGAACCAACCTACAACAAGGCGAGGTTACCCCTTGAAGGCTCTCATAGTATCCGACATACACAGCAACCTTGAAGCGTTCACGACCGTAATAGCCGACGCGGACGGGCGAGGCGGTTTCGACGAGATATGGTCGCTGGGCGATCTGGTAGGCTACGGCCCCGACCCCAACGCCGTCATTGACCTGCTGAGAGAGTACCCGCACAAGGCAATCGCGGGCAACCACGACCTGGCGTCAGTGGGCAAGTTGAGCCTCGAAGCCTTCAACCCATACGCCGCCGCCGCGAATACCTGGACGGCGAGCGTCCTCGACGATGACAGGCGAAAATATCTGGCAGACCAGCCGCTCACCCTGGAGATCGAAGAGTTCACTCTCGCGCACGGCAGCCCGCGAGACCCGATATGGGAGTACGTTATCTCCGCCCGCGCCGCTATCGCCAGCTTCAACCACTTCGACACCTACTGGTGCCTGGTGGGACACTCCCACGTTCCGTTCATCTGCCGCGCCGACGCCCAGAGGGGAGCTATCTTCATGAACCCGCCGCTCGGAGGCGGATACGACCTTGCCGAAGAGAGGCTGATAATCAACCCGGGAAGCGTCGGACAGCCCCGCGACGGCGACCCAACCGCGTCGTATGCCATCTACGACTCGAATGAAGAAACAATCAGCCACCGCCGCGTCAGCTACGACATAGAGGCGACCCAGCGAAAGATGCGGACGCGCGGCCTTCCAGACTTTCTCATAGACCGACTAGCCCAGGGCCGCTGAGC
The DNA here is from genome assembly GCA_963668275.2 of Dehalococcoidia bacterium. Taxonomy (GTDB): domain Bacteria; phylum Chloroflexota; class Dehalococcoidia; order Lucifugimonadales; family UBA1123; genus VXRN01. Next base: position 2,323,532 of record OY764155.1, on the reverse strand, counting down.
CAATCCTATCTTCTCATCTGCCACCACTCGTTCCACCTGCCGAGCGGCAGTTCGGAGATAACGATGTCGCAGGGCCTGCCCGCAATGTCCTTGGCGTGGTGATGAAGCGTCGCTATCCGAACGAAGCCCAGGGCTTCGATAGTGGTTATAGCGTGACTTCTGGGCGCGTCCACCGCCTCGGCGACCAGTTTCTCCAGGCCCGTTTCGTGCGCTATCTCCGCGAGTTCCTGGATTAGCGCGGTGCCGATACCGTGCTGGCGGTATCTCGGGTCCACCACGATTCTCACCTCGCCGACGTGCCTTCTCGCGCCCGCCCTGCTGCGAAGAAGGGTGCCGTCCGCTATGACCTGTCCGGCCTCGTTGATGGCCAGGAGGGACAGCGCCCTGTCGTAGTCCAACTCGCTAATCCATCTTGAAATGACGCGCGGCGACGTCACGTTTTCCTTGAGGTAGAACCTGTCCTCTTCCGACACTCTCAGGAAGAAGTCCAGGAGAGCCGCTTCATGTTCGGGCCTGAGCGGCATTACGGTTATGGCTTCCCCTCTGAAATCCATGGTCTTCGGGTATGCCGTCATTTCGTAAACGGGCATTGCGTCTTTCTCCGAATGGTTACAGGCAAAGATACAAAGTGAATCTATAACAATAGTTTACAGATTGGAGTTGCGCCGTGTCAGTGGAGATTAAGCCCTCGCTACGCCTTGTAGCAGGCCGCCATCTGTCCGCCGGCCTTCGCTTCCAGCGGCGGATGGTCGTTGTCGCGGCAGAAGTCGTCCGCGATAGGGCAGCGGTCGTAGAATCGGCAGCGCGCGGGCGGATCCACCGGAATCGAAACGCCGCCCTCGATATTCACCGGGGGGCGCTCATAGGCCGGATCCGGAACAGGCACGGCGGACAGCAGCGCCCGCGTGTACGGATGGCGTGGATTTTGCAGCACTTCCTCCGTCTCGCCCATCTCCACTATCTTGCCCAGGTACATCACCGCTATCCGGTCGCACATATACCGCGCCACCGCCAGGTCGTGGGTGATGTACAGATAGCTGATGCCCAGCCGCGACGCCAGGTCTTCCATCAATCGCATCACGCCCGTCCTGATAGATACGTCCAGCATCGAAGTCGGTTCGTCCGCAACGACGAACCTCGGCTCGACCACCAAGGCCCTGGCGATAGCCACCCGCTGACGCTGGCCGCCGGACAGTTCGTGCGGATGCCTGAACATGAAGGAGCGCGGCGGCGTCAGTCCCACCATTTCCAGCATCCGCGCTACCCGGTCAATGCGCTCGACGGCGTTGCCAATCTTCTGCGTCCTGAGCGGCTCGGACACCGTATCGAAAATAGTGCGGCGCGGATTCATGGACTCGTAGGGATCCTGGAAAATCATCTGCGCCCGCCTGCGAAACGCCTTGAGTTCCTTTCCCTTCAATGTGGCGATGTCGGTCGGCTCTCCCTCTCCGTCATCGAAGACGATGTGACCGTCCGTCGGATCGGCAAGCCTCACCAGCAACTTCCCCGTCGTCGTCTTGCCGCACCCCGACTCCCCCACCAGCCCGAAACTCTCCCCCCTGCCCAACTCGAACCCCACGCCGTCAACCGCGTGTATGAAACTCCGGCTCCGGTCGAACCAGTTCCCGGAGGACACGGGAAAGAACTTGGTGAGGTCTTCTACTTTGAGAAGGGGGCGGTCTTGATTGGACTGAAATTTACTCATAGCGCGACTAATTCGTAAGCTCATCTATCTTCTGGTTGATGCGTTTCCATCTCCATGGAATAGGTGACTCAAGACCAGATACTCCAGTGTAATTATCCTTTCTGCGTCTGATCTGAAAAACAGGCTTTCTTAGACTGCGTGCTATATCCACTTCATCTCTGACACCGGGCGCGTTGTGGGTGTCCTGTCCTACCAAAACGATTACTATGTCACATTCGTGGATTGCTTCTCTGGCTCTATCCTTCCATTCCTGAGTAGGATATGCTTCTCTGAGGGAACAGTTCCGTACACGGTGTTGAGTGCGGGTTTTAGCCTCTCCAAAGAACTCGTTCTTAAGTTTCTTATCCTTGTCGAACTCAAAACTTGCGAATATGCTTAACCTAGCCATTGTTGCAGCCCTTTTTCTAATAGTATGTGCTATTCCGTCGGATTCCAGCAAGCCGCCCACCGTTCGCCCCGTCTAACAATCGGCGGTTCCTGCGTCTCGCACTCATCCGTCGCGTATGGACAGCGCGGGTGAAATCGGCAGCCCGGCGGCGGATCCAGCAGGTTGGGCGGTTCCCCCGACAGCGTGGTCAGTTCATGCTTCTCGCCCGTAACGCTCGGAAACGCCGACATCAGCGCGCGGGTGTACGGGTGAATCGGATCGCTGAAGACGCCCCGCGCGTCGCCGAACTCCACTATCTTGCCCGCGTACATCACGCCCACCACGTCGCTCACCTCCGCTATGACCGCCATGTCGTGCGATATATAGATCATGCCCATGTCCAGTTCGCGCTGAACCTTCTTCATCTCGCGCAGAATATGATCCTGAACGATGACGTCCAGCGCCGTCGTCGGTTCGTCCGCGATTATCAGGTCCGGCTCACACGCCAGCGCCATTGCGATGATGGCCCTCTGCTTCATGCCGCCGCTGTACTCATGGGGGTAGCGCGGTATGAAAGTGTGATCGAGGCTCACCAGGTCGTACAACTCCCGCACCCGTTCCAGCGACTCGTCTCGCGCTGACTCCACATGATGCTCCAGCGCCTCGACTATCTGGTCGCCGACGCGATACACCGGGTCGAGCGAGTTCATGGCCGCCTGAAACACCATCGAGACCCGCGCCCAGCGGTATTCGAGCATTTCATCTTCGGACAGCCGCGCTATGTCAACGCCGTCTATCAGTATCTCGCCCTCCACTATGCTCGCGTTTTCGGGAAGCAGATTCAGCAGCGTTATGGCGATTGAAGACTTCCCACACCCCGATTCCCCCACCAGGCCGAGCGCCTGTCCTCTCTCCACCGAAAACGACACCCGGTCCACCGCGCTCACTTCGCCCGCGCGCGTCGTGTAGCGCATCGTCAGGTCGCGAACTTCCAGAAGCGGACGCCGCCCGCTGTTCCTGCCTGTTCCGCTGTCCGTAGTGGTACTCATGCCCGCCTGAGCCTCGGATTGATCACTTCGTCCAGAGAACGGCCCACCAGGTAGAACGACGAGCACAGCAGCGTTATCGAGAGGCTGGCCGGGAAGATGAGCCACCAGTACTCCGTCACCTGCAACAGGTATCCCGCCGACTCGGTAGTATGAATCATCAGCCCCCAACTCATCCGAATGTCCAGCAGCCCCAGGAAGCTCAGGATAGCCTCAGAGAAGATCGCCCCGGTCACTGTGAACATCATGTACAGGAAAGAGAGCGGCAGCAGGTTGGGAACGACGTGAACGAAGATTATGTGGAACGGCCCGCCGCCTGCGATCCTCGCCGCCTCGATATATGGCTTGACTACCACCGACAGCGCCTGCGACTTCAGCACCACGCCCGTTCCTCCGAAGCCCGACAGCACCCCGATGATAAGCGCCAGCTCGAAATGCTCCACCCCGATAAGCGCGCTCAACACGATAAGCACGCTTATTCCCGGCATCATTATCATTATGTCCGCCAGCCGCATCAGCAGCATATCCACCACGCCGCCGAAATAGGCCGCCACCGCGCCGACCGTGGTGCCGATTGTGACCGTGACCACCGCCGCCAGCAGCCCAAGCAGGAACTCCGACCTCGCGCTGTACATCAGTTGGCTCAGAATATCCCTTCCGAGCGGATCAGTCCCAAGCGGGTGACTAAGGCTCGGCGGCGCTGGCTGCCGCGTCTCGTCGAAAGAGTAGCCAATAACCGGGTCGTAGATGCGTTCTTCCCACACGAAATTCATCAGAATCGGATGCGCTATGGCCAGCAGCGCGTAGAACACGATCACCACCAGCCCGATAACCCCAATCCGCGCCCCAAGAAACAGCGACCAGTTCCGCTTAAAATCCCGCGTCGCAAGCGCGAGCCGCGCCCTCCAGATGCTGTCCGGCGTCTGGACTTCAGAATATGGGGTAGGGTCAGGAATGCTCTGCATAAGTACGAATCGAATTCAACTAGAAATTAGTTTCTGCGGCGAACTCGGAGTATGTTTACTTGTCCCCCTTTTTCTTCCTCATTGTATCGCCTCACGTCGTCTGGGATAGTGTAAGCCACGACTAGCGGTGTGACTTCTGTGCTCAGAACGGCCCCGATCAATTCGGAGGAAGTCATGGCCCTGTCTATGTCCCTGTTTTCCAATGTAGCGCCTGCTTCTATCGCAAAATAGATGTCGTCGCCGCCTTGTCGCGGTCGCGCCTGAACTACCATGTCCGTGAGTCGTATTCGGCGGTGTTGCTCTACGCTGATCAGTCCGGCGTCTCTCGCTTCGTCTATTCGAGATAGAAAGTCTGGACTTACCACCGGGTCTCTGTCTTGGTACACCAGAATTTGGCTTACTTCTGCATTGAAGCGGCCTCGAAGCCGGTGGGGAATTATCACCGCCAGTTTCCGCTCCAGTTCTGAACCTATTAGATGTCCCAACTTGCTGTCTATGCTAAGCGCCAGGTCTTCGACCCTGCTGACCCTGCTGTCTGTACTAAGCGCCAGGTCTTCGACCCTGCTGACCCTGCTGTCTGTGCTAAGCGCCAGGTCTTCGAGCCTGCCGACCCTGCTGTCTGTGCTAAGCGCCAGGTCTTCGAGCCTGCCGACCCTGCTGTCTGTGCTATGTCCCTGTTCTTCAATCCGACCGATCCTGCTGTCTGTGCTACTTCCTTGGTCTTCAAGTCGCCCAACCCTGCCATTCAACTGTCTGACTTCTCTGAGCGTTTCGTTCTGGACGTCCAACATTCGGTTAAACCGTCCGGGAAGCGCGAGCACCTCGTCGGTCAAGATGATTCTGCGCGCCTCCGCGAGCGCTTCCGGGCTCTCGCTCAGTACGCGAACAATCAGGCCCGGGTTGTCCCGTATCACGCGGATTACGTCTTCCGCCGTATTTATAGCCATGTTCTGTTTCCTCTAGCTGATTTTAATGCGCCTGCCGAGTTGTGGAAAGATTGTAGCAGGGCGCAGAACATTTGGAGCGCTCAATACCGTATCCTAGGATCCAGATACACGTACAGAACATCCGCCACCAAATGCGCCACCAGCACGAATATCCCCACGAACACGAACGCCCCCACCGCGAGCGGCAAATCCTCCGACACCGCCGCCGCCACAAGCGTCTGCCCCATGCCCGGCCACGAGAAGATGGACTCGATTATCACGCCGCCGTCAATCGCGAACGCCAGGCTGAATACGAAACTGGTAACCACCGGAAGCAGCGCGTTGCGCGCCACGTGCGCGTCTCTCACCCTCTTTTCCGGCAGCCCTTTCGCCCGCGCCGCCATGACGAAGTCCTCCCGCATCGTCTCCAGCATACTGTTGCGCGTCAGCAGCATCGTCCCCGCGAAACTTATTAGCGCCAGTGTCAGCACTGGCAAAATCATGTGGGAAACGATGTCCCACGCCAGGTAGCCTACTCCGCTCATGAGCCAGGCTCCGCCCACCGCCAGCAGCGACAGCGCCACGCTCCCCACCTGTATATACCGCGCCCCGGGCACTCGCCTTCTCATGGTGAAGAAGAACGCCAGGAACGCCACCGCCGCCACCGCTATCCCCGTCAGTATCATGCGGTTGAACACAGCGTTCGCGTCTGTCGGCGCGTCCCGCCAAACCACCGGATCCAGGAACTTGCCTATCGGAAACCAGCCCATCTTGAACGCGAACAGCCATATCATCATCAGCCCGAACCAGGGTGTGAACACTGTGTAAAGCGTCACGCCCCCTATCGTCGAGGTGTATTCCGTCCAACTTCCCCTGCGCCACGCGATTATCTTGCCCAGGGCGAAGCCGAGGTAGAACGACACCACCGTAGCAGTCAGGAACAGCATCAGAGTCCGCGGCAGACGCTCGGCTATCACGTCGGACACGCTTCTCGGATAGTGTATGAACGACACTCCCAGGTTGCCCGTGAGCGTGTTCCTGACGTGGACGAGATACTGCTTCCACAGCGGCTCGTTCACCCCGAACATATCGCGCAGCCGCTCCCGCGTCTCCGGCGGAAGGTCCGGGTTCAGCGCGTAGATGTTACTCACGTCCCCCGGTTGCGCGTTCACCACGAAGAACACGATGGACAGGAACACGAACAGCGTCAGAAGAATCTGCGCGCTTCTCTTGAGGATGTATCTGACCATCTCAAACCTGTATTAACTTGCCAGCCTGTCGCCTGAGTCCCGAAAGTCCCTGCCCCGTATCAAGTACGGGGCAGGGGTGATCCCCTCTGCCTATGCTACTTTATCTCCGCGATAGTCTGCATTCCGTTCGCGCCTTCCACGCCGCCCAGCACGGTGATGTAGGGGTAGTCAATCCTGGACGCCCTGTATGCGTCCAGCTTGGGAATCGTGAACAGCGGAACGTAGGGAAGGTCTTCCGCCAGGTATTGCTGTATCTTCAGCACCTTCTCCCTCGCCGAATCCACGCTCGTTTCCGACAGCAGGCTGAAGGAAAGGTCGTCGAATTCGGGATTCGCGTAACCGCCCCAGTTGTACCCGCCTTCCTCGTTCTCGGGCGCGTGGCGCGAGTTGAAGAACGCCTCCACGTAGTCCGGGAACAGAGACAGGCTCCAGCCCAGCATCCACATATCCAGGTCTTCCTGAACCGTGTCGCTGAACAGATTATCCACTATGACGTTGAATCCGACCAGGTTGGCGCGCGCCGGTATGCCCACGTCGTTCAGCCAGCGCTCGATCCAGATGGCGAAGGTCGCCCGCATCGGATCATAGCCCGAGCTGGGCGCTATCAGTTGCAGCGTCGGAACCTCCGTGCCGTCCGGCATCTTCAGGCCCTTGCCCTGTTTGGCGACGAAATTTCCGTCCTCGCTCATCTCCGGCTCTTCCTCGAAAGTGAAGTCCGCGCTCTTCAGCAGTTCCACCGCTTGCGCCAGCCGCTCCGTCCTGTTCAGGCCCTTGCCGAACTGCGGAACGTCCGGGTTGTGCCAGAAGCCGTTGCCCTCCGGCACCACCGAGTACATCGGGATCGTCGAGTCCTGCAGAATCGTCTGCGACACGAATTCCTTGTCTATCAGCGTCGCCACCGCCTGCCGGAATTCCTTGTGGCTCATCGGCGCCTTGCGCGTGTTGAAGCCCATGTAGAACATTCCGTTGTCCGTATTCGACACGATTGTCAGGTCTTCCGCCGACCTGATGCGGTCCTGGAATCCCTTCTCCAGTCCCAGCGGATTGAACAGGAAGTCAACGTCCCCATTCGTCAGCGCGAGTATCGCCGCGTCCTGGTTGCCGTATATGCTGAACAGCGCGGTGTCCACGTGCGGCCCGATTTCGTATTCCAGCGTCTTAGTGCCCTCCGGTTCGCCGTAGAACGTGGAGGTGTATCCCAGCTTGTCGTTCTTCTCGGAATACGCGCCGTTCTCGTATTGGGTTATGACCGCTCCCCCGAACGAGTAGTTCGGATCCGCTTCCTTCTCGAAGAAGGCGCCCGGCTCCCACTTTCTGAACGTGAAGCCTCCCATCGTCGGCTCGCCGTCCGGCACGTGCGCGAACAGAGCCTCTATCTGCTGCTCTACCTCACCCGCGCCCTTCACATCCTCCACGACGGGACCCCAGTAGTGTTCCGGCATGATTGCCATGAACCCAAGCCCGAACTGCCACACGCTCAGCCCCGGCGTCTGCGGCTCGCCCTCGTCGTCTGTCGCTTTGAAGAACACCTTCAGCCGGTGGTCGTCCAGCGCCTCCACATGAGAGACGAACGCGCTGTCCACCGCGTTAGCCCAGCCCGATCCAAGCTGGAGGTCCAGCACCGTGTTCACCGTGAAAACAACGTCGTCAGCCGTCAACGGCTCTCCGTCGCTCCACTCCAGGCCCTCTTTCATCGGAACCTCGGCGGTCCAGAACTCCGCGCCGCCAATCGTCTCTTTGGACAACTCGGTCGGGAAGTCCGCCGCCACGCTCGGAATCCAGTCGAAACGCTGGTCCGAATAGGCGTACAGCGCGCCCGTGTTGCCCCCGATTACGTATCCCGTCCAGACCGAACCGCCTGGGCCGCCCACGTAGTTCCAGTAGTTCCGCGTGATAGGCTCCTCGAACAGGCCCATCTGGTAGATCGGAGGCCCGGCATCCGTCTCCATCGGCGCGGGTTCAGGCTCTTTCACCACCTCCACTATTTTCTCCACTTCAACGATCTTCTCAACCTCGACCGGCACCTCCACCTTGACTTCCTTGACCACCTCCACCTCTTTTTCCACTTCCACAATCTTCTCGACCTCGACCGGCACTTCCACCTCCACCGTCTTCACGACCTCGGTGGGTTCATCCGAACAGGCAAGAACTATCGCGGTCATCATCGCTATGAGGGCCGGAATCGCCCATCTCAGATTTTTAGTTATTTTCATGGTGAAGTCGTCCTCGGATTCCCTCTCCCTCAAGGGAGAGCGCTAGTCATATTAAATGCAAACGAACGACGGGGCTAACCCGTCGGAGGCGGTTCGTCGAACTTCTCTCCGCGCGCCTCGGCCGCCAGCCTGCGTTCGTTCCATGCCGCGATTTCAGCCGCCAGTTCCGCCCGGCCCCGCGCTTCGCCCTGGGCTATCCCCTCGGCTTTGCCCTGAGCGATTCCCTCGGCTATCCCCTCGGCTTTGCCCTGAGCTATAAGATCGTTCCTAAACTTCTCTTTGCGTTCTTTGAGTCTCTGAGCCATGCCCTCAGCCAGTACCATTATGAACCTCCCTAGTTCCACTACGCCTATCGCGTTCAGAACGAATAACTGAACCATCCGGGACGAACCTTCGCCGACAGCCTTCAGGTACGCTACGGTGTGAACGTGGTCGCCATAGTTAGCCTCGTACCAGGCTATCATGGAGGTCCACGCAGCCATCTGCAAGAAGAAGACCGCCAGATAAGCATACCACCATCCTTCATGGACACTCATCACCGAGATGCGAAGTCCATTTAGAAACTTGCCCATGAAATCCTTTCTCGGATGAGAACGGCTAGTCGCTCCCGCCGCTCGGCGCGAGCGCCTGGAATCTCGTCTCCCCCGGCCTCGCGCTCCTGTTGCGTGCCGGAAGTTCTCGAATCTTCCCCGCGATGTCCGACACCCGCTCCGACTCCGAGAGCGAGACGACAACCCCGTCAACCCCCGCGTCCCTGAGAGCCGTCAGGTCCGCGGTCGAGACGCCGCGCGGACACTCCACAAGTATCATCCCTCCTACCGACGCGCCCATTCTGCTTATCGCCACCAGATCGCGGTAGGCTATCTCAGTCAGTTCGACGGGCGGACGACTCAGAGAGCCGACTACTCCCAGCCCCCTCAGCGCCGCCGCCGTCTCCCTGTCCGCCGGTTCATTCAGAGTCACAATCGTCGCCGTGTCTGATTGGCTCACCACCGCCGCAGGCGCCGTCTCCGGGTCTATCACGAAGAAATCGCATCCCGCCGACACCAGGCTCTCCACATCCTCATTGCTCAGCGCACCCGGCCCCACACCCCACACCACACCGTCCATCCCGTTCCGGCTCTTGATGGAAACCGCGTCTTCCGAGTCCAGCATGACGGCATCCACCACGTCGCCCTCGATTGCCTCCATTCCAGCCGCCACGTTTTCCGCCGTCGCCGTCCCTATCAGCGCCAGCGTCGGAGACGACTCCGACCTTCCCGCAAGCGCCCCGAACCCCAGCGGCTGCTGCGACTGCTCACCCAATTTCCGTATGATCTCGATCAATTTGCTCATATTCGCCTGGAATCCTCCGCCTTTTAGCCTGAAGTATGATATGAGCGCGATTCTAATTGCTAACCCCCAAAATCATCAAGTACATCTCACGCCGCTGCCCTTCTACATCTGTTCTGGTTTCACTTAAAATAATCTCACGACTCGCCAACATGAAACTGCCAGCCGCGCGCCCAGCGCGGAATCTTAAGGAGAACGTTCGCGTTGAACCGGACGAACAGGCCAGGCGATTCCCCGGAGAGAGCGGCCAAGCGGACCGCTGATCTTACTACGGAAAACGCCGCGCCGAGCGGTCGCGTCACTGGAGTCGTGGTGCGAGACGCCGCGCGCGCCACCATGCGGAGAACGATCTCCTTCGGTCGCGGGGCCCGCGGCCTCGCTCTCGGTCCGATTGAGGACTCTGTCAGGGCGGCTACCGAGATAGGCGGTGAGACAGGCGCTTTCGTCAGAGACGCCGTTATCGGCGTTCTTGAAGGAACGGGACAGGTAGTGAGGGTCACCGCGCCAGCGGTAAGGGAGGTGGTGGCCGGAAGTATAAGAGGATCCAGCAACGCTGAGGTGAGCGTCGAGGACGCGGGCAGGGAGGTCGTGGAGGGAGCCATTGTGGGAGCGGCGTCCGTTGGTGTGGACGTCTCTGAGGCTGCGCTCGCCGCGGCGTCCGGCGCCCTGGAAGCCATAGAAGACACCCACGGCGATTTCGAGCGGGCGGTCAAGGCTTCTCTGGGAGGAGTCGTATCCGGGGTGTCCGCCGTGGACGGCGACGTCACCTCCGCCGCCAGAAGGACAGCCCGCCTGGTGGTCGCACACGCCTCAGATCCGGATCGCCCAGACATTGGTATGGAGAATGTGGCGGAAGGGGCCGTTGACGCGATATTGGAAGAGGCAAGCCGAATCCCCAGGGTTGATGAAGAGGTGGTGGTCAAGGCGACAGCGGTCGGGGTGGTCGAGGCGGCCTACCGTCTGGGCCAGGAGCATGGTGACGCGGCCAGAAGTTCGGTCATATCCAGAATTGTGAGCCCTGGGATACATATCGCGCCCGATATTAGAGACAGGCTCCCCGAGATTGCGGAACGTCTGTCCCGTGAACTGCCGCGTGGCCGCGCGGCGTGGCGCGGCAGAGCGCTCTTCGAGGCCGCTCGTCTCCTGATAAGATCGGGCGGAATAGACCTCGCCGCCTCTCTGGCTTTTTTTGCTACCTTGTCTCTACTCCCCATGGTGGCCCTGCTAATCATGGCGATAGCTGTGTTAGGCGACTCAGATGAAATCCAATCCAATCTGACTGAGACCCTCATCTACTACTTCCCGACATCGAGTGAACTCATACGACAGGCGGTGCAGAACATCCTGAACGCCTCCGTTGCCATTGGACTGGTATCGGCGGCAAGTCTGGTAATCGGGGCGGGCGGTATGTTTGCATCCGCCAACAGGACCGTCAACAGGGTATTCGGGTTGGAGAACGAGAGAATCTTCCAGGCCACTCTCAGTCAGACGGTAATAGCGACGCTGGCCGTCATCCTGTTCCTGCTGTCTATCGGACTTACTGTGCTGTTCCATGCCGCCGTGGGCTTTGGACAAGGCATAGTCGAGTCCACGGGCGGGGTGTCGGATGCCGCCGCAATCGCCCTCGGACTGGTGTCCACCGCGCTGCCGATACTGGTTACGGCGGTCATGTTCAACTTCGTTTATCACCGACTGCCCAACGCCAGCGTAGAGTGGAGGGATTCCGCCTTCGGAGCCATCGTGGCAATCGCGATGTTCGAACTCGGAAAGCACCTGTTCTTCTGGTTTACCAGCTTCGCGGCGCACAGGAATATCATCTACGGTCCGCTTACCTCGGTGGTGATCCTTCTGATGTGGACCTACGTGAGCGGGCTGATCTTCCTGTACGGCGCGGCTCTGACCAAGACGGCGGGCGATCTGCGCCCGAACCTCCCGGTCGAAATAGTCGGCAGACTCGGGCGACAGACTTCGGACGCTCACTGAATCAGGCTGATAGCCGCGCTCGCTATTCCCAGGAACAGCAGGAAGCCGAACACGTCCGTGATAGTCGTGACGATGACCGCGGACGCCACCGCAGGATCAACTCCCATCCGCCTCAGCAATAGCGGAATAGCCGCTCCCACCGACCCCGCGATTATCATGTTCCCGAACATGGCCACGCCCAGCACCAGCCCCAGTCCCAGGTTCTGCTTCCAGATGATAGCCACGACCGCCACCAGGATTCCCAGCCAGACGCCGTGCAGAATTCCCAGCGCGGCCTCCCTGACCAAGATCCGCGTCGCCCCGACGCCCACCAACTCACCTAGAGCGATTGATCGAACGATTAAGGTCAGGGTCTGGGTGCCGCCTATACCGCCCTGGCCCGCCACTACGGGCAGAAACGCCGCCAGGACGACCACCTGCGTCAGAGTTGGCTCGAAGAGCGACACGGTGGCCGCCGCCAGGAACGTTGTGCCAAGATTGACCGTAAGCCAGGGCAGGCGCGTTCTTATCGAGGTCATCAGCGGCCCGTCAATGACCTCGCCCGCCACGCTCGCTACCTGCATCATCTGCCGCGTGTCCTCCTCCACGGTCGCGCTCAGAAGCGACTCGGAAGGTATGACGCCTATCACCCGACCGCCCTCCTCGACCGGAAGGTAAGTCAGATTGTAATGTCGCTGGAGCCGCGCGCACTCCTCGACAGGGGTATCCATATTCACGGTGGCCACGACAGTCTCGGCTATGTCAGCGACCGGCGTATCATTCTCAGACAGCGCCAGGTCCACCATGCTGATCTGTCCGAACAACTCCCCGCCATCATCTAGAACCAGCACATGAGAGAATCTCTCCCTGTCTTCCTCTAGCGCCCGCAGATTCGCCCGCGCCGACTCCACGAGTTCGGAACGGCCCACCGAAGGAAAGCTCGCCGTCATAATGGCCCCCGCTTCGTCCAGCGAGTGAGCGAGGGGTTCGGACTCGTCCAGCGTATCCTCTAGCTGGCTCTCCGCGCTTCCCGACTCCCTGCGAATGCGGAGCGTGGGCGTGGGCAGGCGGCGCAGCGTCTCCAGGGCCAGGCGTGGGCGAACTCGGAGCGTGGGCAGCCGACGCAGCGTCTCCAGAGCCAACTGTGGGCGAAGCTGTCTGAGAATGGTGGACATCATGCCCGCGCCAATCCGAGTTCCGATTCGCGCCGCCACGGCGGGGTTCATCTGCCTGAACATCCAGGCCACGGTCTCGGGAGACATGATGCGGAGCATGGCCTCCCTGCTGGAGCGCGGCAGACCAGCCACGATGCTGCCCATGTCCGCGGGGTGCAGCGTTCGCAGAAGCTCCCACGCCCTGCGCTCGTGGCCCGCGCTGATGAGATCTCTTATTTCCCGGGAGACCTCCGCCGCCCTCTCCAGCGATATAGCCCGTACTCGCCCGGGTTCCACTGGAGTATCTGCCAGACCTTCGTCGCTTCTCGATTCAAGTTCCATTGGCCTACCCTCACTGAAGCGTTTCCACTTCAACCTATCACAACACATTGCGCCACTCAACGCACTCCCATAAAATGTGTTACAATGCTTACATGGCAGAACAAATATACTTGATTTGCATAAAGAGAAATTTATCAATGACCACTCGTCCGACCAAAAATTTTTCGGTCCATAGCTAACAACAGGTGTTTACAGGTCACTTTCCACGTGACCTGTATCCTGTTCCACTTGGAAACTCACCTGGAACCCCACCTGTAAACTATAAACCCGAATATATATGAATACGACTGAGCGCCGGAAGCCAGAGCCCCGCGCCGCAAGCCATATTTCTTGACCGCGCTTTCGGCCCTGTGTTAGCGTTTTTTCGGGAGGACACAGAAGCCATGACAACCATCGAGCAATCTCGGACGGCGTACGGTCACGCGAAGATGCAGGCCAAGTGGCAGGAGCGCTGGGAAGACGACGGCATCTACAAGGTGGACGACGACGACCCCAGGCCCAAGTGGTACGAACTTCATATGTACCCGTACCCCTCCGGCGACCTCCACATCGGCCACTGGTTCGCCATGTCCGGCGCCGACGCCCGCGCCCGCTTCATGCGAATGAAGGGCTACAACGTCCTCCACCCGATGGGCTTCGACGCCTTCGGCCTGAACGCCGAGAACGCCGCCATCAACAACGACGTCCATCCCTACACCTGGACCATGTCCAACATAGAGAATATGCGCCGCCAGCTCAGGTCAATGGGCCCGATGTACGACTGGGAGCGCGAGATCGCTACCTGTACCCCCGACTACTACAAGTGGAACCAGTGGTTCTTCCTGCTGCTGTACAAGAACGGCCTGGCCTACCGCTCCGACGCCCCCGTCAACTGGTGCCCGTCCTGCCAGACCGTCCTCGCCAACGAGCAGGTCATAGACGGCGAGTGCGAACGCTGCGACTCCCTGGTCGAGCAGCGAAACATGGAGCAGTGGTTCTTCCGCATCACCGAGTACGCCGAAGAACTGCTCGACAACTCCCGGATGGAATGGCCCGAGCGCATCAACCTCATGCAGACCAACTGGATAGGCCGCTCAGAGGGCGTCGAGATAGAGTTCGACATCTCCGAGTACGGCCTGGAACAGGAATCCGTCCGCACATTCACCACGCGCATAGACACAGTGTACGGCGTCACCTTCGTAGTGTTCGCCCCCGAACACCCGCTGGTTTCCCAACTGACCACGGACGACCGCCGCGCTGAAGTCGAGGAATACATCCAACAGACGCGCCTCCAGACCGAAATCGAACGCCTCTCCGCCGACAAGGAGAAGACCGGCGTATTCACCGGCGCCTACGCCACCAACAAGCTCAACGGCGAGCGCGTCCCCATACTGGTCGCCGACTACGTTCTGCTCAGCTACGGCACCGGCGTCGTCATGGGCGTCCCCGCCCACGACCAGCGAGACTTCATCTTCGCCAACAAGTACGGCCTGCCCATCCGCGTCGTCATAGCCCCGCCCGACTGGGACGGCTCCGACCTCGACGAGGCGTACATCCCCGAAGGAACGCAGGTCAACTCCGCCCAGTTCGACGGCCTCCCCAGCGCCGAAGGCAAAGAGCGAATCGCCGACTACATCGAGGAGAACGGCTGGGGACAGCGCGAGACAAACTACCGCATGAGAGACTGGCTCATCAGCCGCCAGCGCTACTGGGGCACCCCGATACCCGTCGTCTATTGCGAACGCTGCGGCGAGACCCCGGTCCCGGAGTCCGATCTGCCTGTCCTGCTCCCCGAGGACGCCGAGTTCCTTCCCACCGGCGACTCCCCGCTGGCCGTCAACGAGGCTTTCGTCAACACCACCTGCCCCGACTGCGGCGCACCCGCCAAGCGCGAGACCGACACGATGGACACCTTCGTTGATTCCTCCTGGTACTTCCTGCGCTACGCCAGCCCCAACTTTGAGGACGGCCCCTTCGACCCCGACGTGCTGAACCTCTGGAATCCCGTTGACCAGTACACCGGCGGCGTAGAACACGCCGTCATGCACCTGCTCTACGCCCGCTTCTTCGTGAAGGCGCTGCGCGACCTCGGTATGCTGAACTTCGACGAGCCATTCGTCCGCCTGCTCAACCAGGGCACCATACTCCACAACGGCCAGAAGATGAGCAAGTCGCGCGGCAACGTCATCGCCCCCGACGACTACGTTGGCGACCTCGGCTCCGACGTAGTCCGTACCTACCTCATGTTCATGGGCCCCTGGGAGCGCGGCGGTGACTGGAGCGACGGCGGCATCAACGGCGTCGCCCGCTGGACGAACCGCGTCTGGGACATCTGCAACCGCGACTCTCGCATCCTCGACGACCTGCCCACCGACGCCGATTCAGTACGCGACCTGCGCCGCGACCTCCACAAGACCATCCGCAGGGTAGGGGAGGACATCGAGAGCTTCAAGTTCAACACCGCCATAGCCGCCATGATGGAATTCTCCAACGCCCTCAACCAGGCGTGGGATCGCCAGGACGTCGACTCCGACGTCTGGAACGAATCCCTCAAGGCGCTCGCCCTGATGATGTCGCCTATAACCCCGTTCCTCTCTGAGGAACTGTGGGAGAAGCTCGGCCACCCGTACAGCGTCCACCAGCAGGAATGGCCCGCCTGGGATCCCGACTTGGCCGCCGACGAGATGATAACCCTCGTCGTCCAGGTCAACGGCCGTCTGCGCGACCGCATAGAAGTCCCCGCCGACATATCCGAGTCCGACGCCCGCGAAAAGGCCCTCGCCTCCGCCCGCGTCAAGGCCCACACCGACGGCAAGACCATCCGCCGCGTAATCTACGTCCCCGCCCGCCTAGTCAACATCGTCGCCACCTAGCGCGGCGAGAAGCCCCCGATTACGCGATGGCCCCAAAATACTTGCCCATCGCGTAATCGAACGATGTATTCCGCCTTCGCGCCGCGCCTTTGTCATACCTGTTCAGGATTTCCACCATGAAGTCTGTCCGATCCTCGAAACGCGATGGTACTAGACTGTCGAACTGCTCTTTGGTAATACCGTCAGTGTTCCTGCGAGTCGGAAGCCGAAATTCCTCATAAGAATCCGAATCCAACCCCGCCATATACCAAGATTCTATCTCGCGTCTGACTATCAGAATCCGCTCAGGTTCCAGACTGCCATATCTGTTAATCAAGCGGGACTTCCTCAGAGTTACGCAGGGCCCCTGATCGAAGTCCGCGATGAAAAGATAGTTAGCGTCTGGAATACGGTCTAACGACCTTATATATCGGCGAACGTCTGGTGGTCTCTTCTGCGCGTATTGATAGATTTCCAGGTAATCGCACACAGGTTCCAGAAGCGGGCGTAAAATAGAATTGGCAAAGCGTTGATCATCGCCGCCTTCTACGAACAGAGTGAACCTTCTGAAACTACTAATCATACGCCAAACTCGAGAAATCCGTCCACGTGTAAATCATCTATGCCTATCTCTTCACTCAGAAATATCTTCACGATTTCCGAATCCGCCGGGCGGGATACGCGGGAAAAGCCCTCTTTATCCCTGTGAACCAGTATCAGGTTCTCAATCCCGGCCAGACGCACGAACTCAGGATTGTGTGTGGTTATCAATATCTGAGACCGCCGCGACACGTCTTTCATCAGATTAGTAAGCCTGGATATGAGGCGCGGATGCACGTTCTTGTCCGGCTCTTCCAGGATGGTCACATCATTCCCCTCGAACGCAAACGCCACAAGCACCGCCGTCATCCCAATCGTGCCATCAGAAAGAAACGGAGCGGGTATATCCCTATCTGGCGCGTATGACTCGCGCAGTTTGATCATTAGCGAATTGTCTGCGAATCTGTCAACTGACGCTTTTTCCACGAATGGCAATATATCGTGGATAAGATTATGGAATCTACGGCTTCTCTCTTTGTCGCGCAGAATGTCGTTCAAAACTATTGCAAGGTTGCTTCCATCGCTCTCCAAGTCCGCTTTACCAGTGATTTGGTATCCTCGTTTAGGAACATGGGGCTCAATGTCATATATGGAGATGACATCCATCGGCGATGGTACACCTAGCCAGAGACTTTGAATAGGCGTCTCAAAGATAGAAGTATTTGGTGCTAATCCCAAGCGTGTGAATGGGTATAGCTGTGCAGTCACTTTCCGTAGTAACATCGCAGTCTCTGAGTTAGAATCCGTATCCACTACGATTGAACCGTCATTGTGAGAGAGCGTCACTGCACCTTCATTGATTGGTTTGAGTGGGAATCCTGTTGACACGTCATAGAAATTGAATCTCTCGCTCAGAGTTTCCTTCACATTTGCGATTCTATTGCTTGACGGGTGGAAGTCGAGTTCTAATTTGTACTCTGTTGAAGATAGTCTGATTGAATAATTGTCTGGCATTTCTGAGAAGCCCATGAGAATGAATTCATCTTCAGAGTACAGAAACTCGATGGCGATACTTAAGGGCTCGTCTGCATCGACAACTACATTGTGGAGAAACTCAACCCCACCCTGCAACGACACCGCGTTTTCCAGCCCATGATCCGCTATGTCCTTCAAGAACTGAAACGCCTGCACAAGATTCGACTTCCCCGAGGCGTTCCCGCCTATAACCACGTTGAACGGCCTGAACGGAATCGTTACGTCCCTGAAGCTCTTGAAATTTTGCAGCGTCAGACTGGTTACTCGCATCTCACAACCTACCCGGTTTGATTGCCCGTGTCGCTATGTCCATCCGTGATACCAGACCCCCTACGCTATCACCTTGAAATTATACTGCGTAGTATTCATCGTCCCCTCCGCGAACCGCCCCATCCGCAGCGTAGATATATCCACCAGCCTTGACTCTCCCTCCACCATCAGCTCCGCCATGCACACCCCCACCGCCGGCGCCAGCTTGAACCCATGCCCGCTGAACCCCGTGCAGATATACAGCCCCTCGATCCCGTCAACCCTGTCCATCACCGGATGCAGATCCGGCGTCGTCGTGTACAGACCCGCGTACCCGTGCGCCAGTTGCCCTTCTTCGATGCCGGGTATCCGCCGCGACAGCCGCTCCCATATATCCATCGTGAAATCCGTGCTCGCCCTCTGGTTGTACGTGTCCGGGTCAACCTCCGACTCCCGGTTCCCGTTCCCCACCAGCGTCAGGTTATCCGCCTCCGGCCTGAAGTAGATCAGGTTCGTCATATCGCCCCCGCCCGGATGGAACCCGATTCCGGTTTCGGCTCGCCGTATGAAGATAACCTCGTGCCGCGTCGGCTTCAGCGGCAGTTCTATCCCCAGATGCGCCAGGAACCGCGACGACCACGGCCCCGTAGCTATCACCGCCGTATCAGTCTCGTAAGTCTCATCCGCCGTCCTCACCGCCGTCACCCGTCCGTTATCCGTCACCACCTCCATAGCCGGCGACTCCAGCGCTATCGAGGCCCCCAGTTCCCGCGCCCGCGTCACGTATGCCAGCGCCGTCCCCGATGCGTCCCCATGTCCCGACTGCGCCTCCCACGCGAAATGCTCGTCTTCGCCGTAGTGGAACGCCGGCGCCAGCTCCCGCGCCTCCATGTAGCTCACGATCCGCGTGTCAATCCCCACCCGCCGCTGCATCTCTATGTTGTGGAAGAAGCCGTCCGCCTCAGAGTCGGGCGCGAACACCATGTAACCCGTGTGGACGAAGCCCGGCTCGCCGTCCCCGCCAACGACGTCGCCCCAGTTCTGGAATATACGCAGACTCTCCCACGCCAGACGCGCGTTCACCTCCGTCGAATAGTGCATCCGTATCGCGCCCGACGACCGTCCCGTCGAGCCCGACCCCAGCGTATCCCGCTCCAGCAGAACCGGCCCCTGCACCCCCCTCGACGCCAGGTTGTACAGAATGCTCGCGCCCATAACTCCGCCGCCGATTACCACCGCTTCAGTCGTAATTGCCATTTCGGTGAGCCTCTCATGATCATTTCTCTGTATAATACTCGCGCCGCGGCGCCGACACAAACGCCGAACATATTTTATCCTGAAAATCCTGCTTCTGACATCAAACCAAGGAGACATACAAAAATGGAATTCAAGATAGCCGTTCTGCCCGGAGATGGAATTGGCCCCGAAGTAATAGCCGAGTCCGTCAAGGTCCTCAACGCCGTCGGCAGACGCTTCGGACACTCATTCGACCTCGAACGCGGCAGGATTGGCGGCAACGCCATTGACGACTTCGGAACCCCGCTGCCTGACGAGACAGTCGAGCTATGCGAGAGGTCCGACGCCATCCTCTTCGGCGCGGTCGGCGGCCCCAAGTGGGACGACCCCCAGGCCACCGTGCGCCCCGAGGACGGCATCCTAGCCATTCGCAAGAGCCTCGGACTCTTCGCCAACCTGCGCCCCGTCAAGGTCTATCCCGCCCTCATCAACTCCAGCCCCATCAAGCCCTCCCTCTTGGAAGGCGTGGACATGATAGTCCTGCGCGAGCTCACCGGCGGCCTCTATTTCGCCCAGCCCAAGCGCAGGTGGGAGGAGGACGGCGCGCGCATGGGCGTTGACACCCTCCACTACGCCGAGCATGAGATAGAGCGAATCGTCCGCGTCGCCTTCGAGCTCGCCATGGGCCGAAGCAAGCGCCTCACCAGCGTTGATAAGGCCAACGTTCTCGAAACCTCCCGGCTCTGGCGTCAGGTCACCGAGGAAGTCCACGCCGACTACCCCGAAGTAGAACTCGAGCACATCCTCGTTGACGCAGCCGCCATGGCCCTCGTCCGCAACCCAGCGGGCTACGACGTCATAGTCGCCGAGAATATGTTCGGCGACATCCTCACTGACGAAGCCTCCGTCCTCTCCGGCTCCATGGGTATGCAGCCCTCCGCCTCCCTCGCCGGGCTACCCGGAGTCACCGACAGCGCCGACGAAGCCGTCAGCCTCTACGAACCCATACACGGCTCCGCCCCCGACATAGCCGGGCAGGGCATCGCCAACCCCATCGGCATGGTTCTCAGCATGGCCATGATGCTCCGCCACTCCTTCGGCCTCGAGGACGAGGCCCAGGCCGTCGAGCAAGCCGTCGAAGGCATCCTCGCCGAAGGCTACCGAACCCCCGACATAGCCTCCGACGGCGGCGAAGTCATAGGGACCGACCGCATGGGAACCATCCTAGCCGGCCGGGTATAGCCTCAGGGTCTTTTCATTTTCATGGAAACACGCCCGTCAACAGGGCAGTTTCCCCCTCTCCCTCAGGGAGAGGGCTGGGGTGAGGGTGATTAACTTGGCTTCACTCGCGCTGTGCCGAATAATGAAAAGACTCTGGGCGGCGTTCTGGGCGTTTCGGTTGTCGGCATTGAACGGGATGGGCAACTAAGAGGGCTGCCCATACGTTTTGGCGGTTTTGATGGTTGTTCGGGTTATTCGGGTAGCAGGGCGACTTGGGCCGCGCTTTGGGTTTTGGGCGGCTGGCGTTCGGCGTCAGTCGGGATAGGCAGTTCTGACTGGGAGAAGGTGTCGGACGCGCATACCTCCTCAAGCAGCGCTTCGCCTTCGGGCTGAAGTTCAAGCGTGGCTTCCAGCAGCCGCAGAAGTTCGAGCAATTCCTGGGTGAAGTCCCAGTGAGCGGGGCGAATGTCGTCGAGAGGAGACGACTTGCGCCCCTTTCTCTTGGGTTTCCGGTAGTCCAGTCAGGACTTGACTATTTGCAAGCCGGATACAGAGTAGTCCCACACCTCCGGCTCGACGGGCGCGAATTCACCGTCGCCGACATAAAGAATTCGCTTATTCGGGTCGTATCCGAAATCAGGTGGATACTGATCATAGGGAACCGCCTTTATACAGCGCGCTTCGCCTTCCGGCATGAATCCGCCGTCTCCGGGTTGCGCGAACCGCTGTCCGTAGGCGTGCAGGTATATGAGACGCGCGCCGTGGTCAGCCACATCATTGAATAGGGCAGCGTTCTTCGTGATAGGGAGGTGAGGCGGAGGCAGCACAAGCTCGTCGGCGCCCTCGGCGTCGTAGTAGGACGCGAGTTGCACGGGGTCGCCGGCGTCGCGTATCTCGATGAAGCTGACGCCCTTGACGACGCGCCCGGCGTCAACGTCGAGGCAGGGTATGATTCGTTTGGTCAGCATGGTGTCTCAAGTCCAGGGTTGGTTCAGGGCCGTTTCGGGGCCGGATCATATAGTCTGATTTATAGTGTACTGGTGGCGTTTCAAGTGAGTTTCCAAGTGGGACTGGATAGGGTTCACGTGGAAAGTGACCTGTTATCACCTGTTGTTAGCTACGGATAAAAAAATTTTCGTCGGCGGATTCATTTTGGATAACCTCCTATTTATGTAAAGGTCGGCCTGTTGTCGGTGGTTGACGGAATGTATGATAGCATGAATGTTCGTTGGAGGTCAAAGAGGAGTGGAGGCGTTCCAAGGTCTTTTCATTATTCGGCACAGCGCGAGTGAAGCCAAATTAATCACCCTCACCCCAGCCCTCTCCCTGAGGGAGAGGGGGAAATTGCCCTGTTGACGGGCGTGTTTCCATGAAAATGAAAAGACTCTGGGCGGCGTTCTGGGAGTTTCGGTTGTCGGCGTTGAACGGGATGGGCAACCACGAGGGCTGCCCATACGTTTTGGCGGTTTTGATGGTTGTTCGGGTTATTCGGGTAGCAGGGCGACTTGGGCCGCGCTTTGGGTTTTGGGCGGCTGGCGTTCGGCGTCAGTCGGGATGGGCAGTTCTGACTGGGAGAAGGTGTTGGACGCGCATACCTCCTCAAGCAGCGCTTCGCCTTCGGGCTGAAGTTCAAGCGTGGCTTCCAGCAGCCAGAGGAGTTCAAGTAGTTCTTGGGTGAAGTCCCAGCGTTCGGGACGAATATCGTCCAGTCGCGATGATTTTTTCCTGTCGCTTTTGAGTTTGCGGTAGTCGAGCCAGGATTTGACTATCTGCAAGCTAGATACGGAGTAGTTCCAGATTTCGGGAGCGACGGGAGCGAATTCGCCGTCGCCCACACGCAGGGTTTGGGTGTCTTGGTCGTAGCGAGAGTCTTCGGGATACTCATCAAGGGATACGGCCTTTGTACATCGAACCGCACCTTGCGGAACAATACCGTCGTCTTCTGGACGCACGAACCTCTGGCCGTAGGTGTGCAGGTATATGAGACGCCCGCCGAGGTTCGCGACCTGGTTGAATAGGGCCGCGTCCTTCGTGATTGGCAGACGAGGAGAGGGCTGTCCAAGCTCGTCCCAGAAACGCGCCACATAGGCGGGCTGGGCGAGAACTCCGTATGCGTATGCGAGAAGACGCTCTGGGGCGACAGGCGATCCGTATTCTTCGCCCAGAATTTTGAGAACTCCTGTTGTGATGTTGGGAATTCGTCCTTCTGAATCGCGCCATAAAGGGATGACATCTTTTCCGCCGCGCCCGCGGAAATGGTGCAAGTCTGGAATTGTTGCCGCTACAGTCGCGGCAGGACCAATCCCAAGCACATCGGTAAGTAGACTTGTCATGTACAATTGGCTATCGCTGCGTGAGGCCCATAGGGACGGTCCTGGTCGATCAATAATACGAGCGTCCGCTAATATGTACTGTCTATCAAATGACCGATGGGAATACCGGACTATTTGAGGAATTTCAGTCGTCAAATTAAGGGATAGAATGGATGATAGTCTCTCTATACTAGGTGCCAATGCCATTGGAGTGTCGGATACCTTTCGACCTGAAGGACGATTCACGAATAGAGGGGAACGATCTTCAGGTTTTGAGGAGGTTAACTCAAGCCAGCGACGTTCCAAGACTTTTCGCTCAGAACTGACAGGCCATGTACGACCAATTTTCACACCAGATTGCTGCCATGGGAATACATCGGTTAGAGCAGGCCAGTCAAAGTATGTCCCAGCACCTATTGGGTAGAATGGAGTGTTCCAATCATTGGAACACTCGTGCCAGTCAAGGACGTCAAACGACCGAATAGCGTCAAGCGTTTCCAACTTAGATTTCTCGGGGCCGATGAGCTTATACCATTTCAGCTTGATGATGCCGCGTAGTCTTCAGACAGTCCCTGAACGTTTTGTCTGATCCACTCCCAACTCACCAGCGACTTCACCCGCTCAGGGTCGGACTCCAGCCTGCTCAGACACTCGTCCACCGCGGCCATCTTCTCCTCAACACTCCCGTACACCCTGCCTTCCACCCACCGGCGCGCCTCCTCGAATACCCGCTCGGCTGGATTCAACTCAGGACTATACGGCGGTTGAACTATCGTCTTCACTCCCGCTACGCTCCCCACCAACTCGCTGCGATGACTCCGCGCTCCGTCCCACACCAGCGCTCTTACCTGTGTGTATCGTCTCATTCCCAGGACCGCTCGCGCCACCGTCTCAGACTTCATAGAGTCCATCCACGTCCACTCCAGCTTCCCGCGCGCAAAGTCCACCACCAGGAACAGGTACTTCCACTCGTACACCAGCTGAAGACTCTGAACCACCTTCAGCCCACGCGCTCCCCACACCCTGCGAACCATCCCGCGAAGCCCCACTCTCATCTCATCGGCGAAACCGATCAGCGCTCCCGGCTTTACTCCAGCTCTCCTCAGCGAACGACCGAGTCCCCCTTTTTTTCCACGACTCCTGTTCTCTCACATCAGCCTTCTCGTGTCGACTCCTCGGAACCTTCGGAGAACATCCCAACCGCTCCAGAACGCTATATATGCTGTTTCCCTTATACCTCACCCCGTACTCTGACTCGATCCAGTCCGCTATCTCGCCGGCAGTCCTGAATCGACCGCTTCCGACCTCATCAACCAGCCCCCTCTCTTGCGCCTCGCTCAGAAACCTGGGCTGGCCCACTCCTCCCATCTTCCTGGACACTACCTTGTCCAGCCCTCCGTCCCTGTACCACTCAATCCATCTCTGGGCGCTCCTGTAATGAGTTCCCACCGCTTCCGCCGCCGCTTTGATCTGCCAACCGCTGCGTACAAGCCACAGCAGGTGAACCCGTGTCCGAATGTTAATGTCTGTCTGCGACCGGTATGCCTCTTTCAGCGCCTCTGGGGTATCGTTCTTGTTCCAATCTATCTCGAGCGGTCTTCCGATCATGTGATGCCCTCCTACGCCTGGGTTGGAGTGAGCATAGATCAAATTTCGTGCCTCGACCAGCCCCTTCATGCTGATATCAGACCGAAATGGTATTAGATCATGGGTTGGTGGTTGCACTCAATGCATAACCACACTGAAGGCTCCCACTACGATGGGGACCAACACCAAGAAGAAGGCGACAGTACAGCCGGGTTTCTCGTTTGAACGAATCGCCGACCTCAGCTTGCTTTTTGCTTGTCGCTTATTTGTCGGAATTCCTGTTATCCCGTAGAACGTTTTTCTTCTAGGCATATCTTCTCACACTGGATGTTTAGGCGCCCTATCGGTTCTGATCTGGTGAAATGGCGTCCAAGGTACAATTGTTCATAATGCGGCCTACTGACAGAGTTCCAGTCATAGTATAGATCCCCACTTCACATAGGGCAGCAACCTCGTCTTCTTTACGCAGTCCCTGCCAGTCTTCTTGAGGAATGCCTTCAAGAACTGCGCCCACCATTTGAAATTGAACCTCGGGATTCAACTTCAAATACGCCTTTAATCCAACATTGCCGTTTTCTATAGTAGCTATCTCTCCAACAATCCGTACTTTCTTCCCTTCTAAAAAACACGGAGTCGGTCGGTTGCCAAAGAACATTTGCCGCATCGCTATGTCGGGCCTCAGTTCATCGTTGCACAAATATAGGATGTCCCCAGGGCTGAACACAGGAATAGGTGTCGGCGTCGGTAAAGGGGTTGGCGTCGGAGCATTGAACGATATCGAGACTGAGCAGCCGCAAACTACGAAGATAACAAACACCGCCGCCAGATTGATTTTCTGAAGGGCTTTGTACTTCGCAATAATTCGTCACCTCCTAAACTTGAACTCAATAATACCGATTGCATCATGCTCTAAGCCATGAACAATCTGAACGGGCGTCGCTCTCATGGCAACAGTGGACACGAGCGCGTCCACATAGTCGTCGTAGAAGCCGTCCGGCTCCCCGTACCTCCTCTGACTCCGCTCATCTTAATCACTCAGTACAAGCTATATGCGGAGAGGCCGTCAGCACAGTCAAGACCACGCGAGTAAACATTGGCAGTACGTCCGCGACCTCATCGAGTCGGCATACCCTTTTCACAAATCCCTCGTCATAATCCAGCAACATATTATGACGCGACGCCAGCGACGCCAGAAGATCGAAGGCCGGAGTGCCCTCCGTATCCTGATCCATTGAAAACAGAAGACCCGCGATAGCCCCGCCATCGTCCATTGTCACCATATCGTCCTGGCAGCGAATCGAGAACAGCAGCGGATCGCCGTGCTGGTCTCCGTATGGAACGCTGAACTCCCATTCGTCATCGCTGACCGGCGCCAGGTGAACACTGGGGGCGAACGCCTTGTACACAATCTTATCCAATAAATCGCGTCTGTCCTGTTTCAGCATGACTCATCCACCTAGAACATCCTGAATCTCATCGGTCGAAATATCCAGTATATTGCAAAACTCCAATATCCCGTCTGCAACTGTAAGAATCTCAATATCCAGAGCGTAGGCGTAAGAAGACCCCTCTCGTCTCAATGGGAATCTCTCGGTTGGGAAGTGCATATGGGTGCCCGGAACTAACTGCCCACCCGGATTGCGGTGGCCCTCATGTGTATGTAATTTGCGAATTATTCGCCTACCTGCTGACAATTCTACGTATATGTTGCCTCTACGCCTGTAACTCTTCAGTATCATATCGGGCAAGCCGTATCCCCAGACATTTAGCCTCAGGCTGTTTCGTAGCTGAAATCTCTGTCTCCGTCCCCCACTCGCGGGGTATGCGGCCAGACCTTCCGAATGAACAATACGCTCGACAGAATCATAAAGTATGCTATCGCTTGATGGAATGTATTGCTCGACGTCACACGTCATATCTTGTGTGGCAACCTGATGAACCCAACTATCATGCCCCCACTATTACCGCTTTCCCTTGGCTCTGTCAAACGACCGGCTTTTCGCAACCAACCTTTTTTCCTGTGTAGAACCGCCTAGAGACAATGTAGCTTGAGTCTCCTCAATCAGCCCCTTCCCAAACCTATCAAGCCTTCATCTCCCCTTCCCATCCCCCACCCACCCATGCTATAATCCGAACATACAAACTAAAGACTGATATCCAACTTCTGACCATAGGCAACATAAATCGAGGGTTATGTTATGAAAAATCCGAAGCCCAGAAAATTTTCTCCATAGCTAATGCAGGTGAAATGCTGGTGGATGCTGGTGTCCTAATCACCTGTTGGTCACCAGTCAGCCCACCAGTTCCCACCAGCGCATATATAAATCAGAATTATCGAACCCCTTGAAATCGTCCGTAACCCGCCATCCCATGAATCTCATTCGCCCGTTCATTTTCTTGACAGCCAAACTTGCCCGTTGCTACGATTCGGGTGTCAATCAACCTTCCCCGGTCCGAGACGCGCCTTCCCGAAATCGCCAGTGTCCGACGCCGCGCAAACTTGCTTGGGCGGCAACTCAGAACTGCGAAATAAGGCGCTCCCGACGGGTAACGGATAATAGGTGATGGAGGAGTCAGGAGTTGTCCCACGTAAGCTGTCTGCGCTGCCGAGGGTGCGACAGGGAATACCCCGTCGAGCCGCTCAACGCCTGCGACTTCTGCTTTGGGCCGCTGGAAGTAGAATACGACTACGCCGGCATTTCCAGGGCTGTGAGCCGCGAGAGTATCGCAGAAGGCCCCATGACTATGTGGCGCTACCACGACTTTCTCCCGGTAGAAGCCGACCGCGCCCTGGACATGGGCACCGGGTTCACTCCCCTGATCCACGCCAAGAATCTGGGCAGACGGCTCGGGCTCGACAACCTGTACATAAAGAATGACAGCGTGAACCCCACGTACTCGTTCAAGGACAGGGTGGTATCCGTCGCGGCAGGCAAGGCGCTCGAATTCGAGTTCGACACGCTGGCCTGCGCTTCGACCGGGAACCTGATGGGTTCGGTAGCCGCTCATGGCGCGAAGGCCGGAGTTCCCACGATGGTGTTCTTCCCGTCCAACCTGGAAAAGGGGAAGGTGCTGGGAGCGGGCATCTACGGCGCGACGCTGATAGCGGTGGACGGCACCTACGACCAGGTGAACCGGCTGTGCAGCGAACTCGCCGACAACCATCGCTGGGCGTTCGTAAACGTGAATATGCGCCCATACTACGCCGAGGGCAGCAAGACGCTGGGATACGAGGTGGCCGAGCAACTGGGTTGGAAGTCTCCCGACCACTGCGTCGTGCCGGGAGCGTCGGGCGAACTATTCACGAAGATACACAAGGGCCTCACGGAGATGGCCGAC
Organism: Dehalococcoidia bacterium; assembly: GCA_963668275.2. Lineage (GTDB taxonomy): Bacteria > Chloroflexota > Dehalococcoidia > Lucifugimonadales > UBA1123 > VXRN01. The sequence goes on along the minus strand of OY764155.1, from coordinate 2,295,920 downwards.
GTCGGCCTGATAGGCGAAGTGGACACGCATATGCACATCGCGCAGGCCGAAGGCTGCTCCCCCATAGTGCAGGCGTACCACAGGGGCGACGACCAGGTTCTGCCCGTAAGACCGGACACAATAGCCAAGTCGCTCGCCATCGGCAACCCGGCTTCCGGCCCGTTCGCGCTCAAGACCATCAAAGAGTCGGACGGCTCCGGCGTGATCGCGTATGAGAACGAGGTGGTAGAGGGCATCAAGCTGCTGGCCGAGACCGAGGGCATATTCACAGAGACCGCGGGCGGCGTTGTAATTTCCGGGCTGAAGCGGCTCGTCGAGAATGGCCTGATCAAGTCCGACGACCTCACCGTGGCCTACGTAACGGGCAACGGGCTGAAGACCATCGAGGTGGTGGAGTCTGTCGTGGAACCCATCACTATCAAGCCGACTTACGGCTCGTTCGAAGACGCGATGGCGGCCAGGTAACTGAATCGGACCGAGGAGAAGGCGGACATGGCTACAAGGCGCGTTAAATTCACGTTCCCGACCGAACTGGTCACCGAGCCGATAATCTACGAACTCGGTCACAGGTTCAAGATAGTGACGAACATTCGACGCGCCGACGTTCGTGAGGATATGGGATGGGTGGTACTCGAACTCGAAGGGGCCGAGGAAGAGGTAGCGAACGGACTCGAATGGGTAGCGAGCGCGGGCGTCCGGGTAGATCCGGTAAGCGGCGACGTCATCCAGGGCTGAGGAAGGCTGAGCCTTCACCCTTATTTTGGAGTGGATGTTTACGAGCGGAGTCGAATCGAGTTGCCCTGACTTCTCTCTTATAGCGTCAAGTCACAGCGCAAATTGGCGACAGTATGACAGTATATTTGGAGGACTTAGAGAATATGGCCATTACGGTCAGGATACCCACACCGCTTCGCCGTGTAACCGACGGCCAGGACAGAGTGAACGCCGATGGCGCGACGCTCAAGGAGATAATTGACTCCATGGAGGGCCAGTACCCGGGAATCAAGGAGCGCATCTGCGACCCGGACGGCAATCTCCGTAATTTCGTAAACGTTTACGTGAACGGCGAGGACGTGCGATTCCTGGACGGAATAGACTCCGCCACCGGCGACGGCGACGAGGTAAGCATAGTCCCCGCTGTCGCGGGCGGACTCTAAGCCGACAGTAGCCGATTCTCCGCATAGGCAGGTATCCGCGACGGATGCCCGCCTATCATCACACCTCAGAACGAGGTGTAACCTCCGTCCACGGGCAGCGAGACCCCTGTCACGTAATCCGACGCGGCGCTTGCCAGGAACACGGCCGCGCCACCCATCTCGTCCGGCTCGCCCCAGCGTCCGCGCGGGATGCGGGACCTGATGTACTCGTAGCGCTCGGTGAACTGGTTTCGGATTGGCGCGGTGAGGTCAGTGTGTATCCATCCGGGCAGAATCGCGTTGACCTGTATGTTGTCTGACGCCCAAGCCACCGCGAGGCTCTTGGTGAGCTGGACCACGCCGCCCTTGCTGGCGGAGTAGGCTGCCACCCAGTCCGAGCCGAACACGGAGGTCATCGAGCCGATGTTGATTATCTTTCCGCCGCCCGCTTCTTTCATGTGGGGATAGACTTCGCGGGAGCAGAGGAATGATCCATCGAGGTTTATGCCGACCACCCGCTGCCACTCTTCGAGGGTGTAGTCCTGGGGCGGCTTGCGGATGCCTATGCCCGCGTTGTTCACCAGTATGTCAACGCCGCCGAACTCCGACACCGCCGCCGATACGCCCTCAGCCACCGAGTCCTCATCCAGGACGTCCATCGATACCCCAAGCGCGCCGGCGCCCAGCGATGCAATCTCTCCGACGGCCTGGTCGGTCTTGGCCTGATTGCGGGCCGCGACCACTATGTTCGCGCCCGCGCCCGCAAGTCCCCTCGCTATACCCAGTCCTATCCCGCCGTTGCCTCCGGTGACTAACGCCGTTTTACCGCTCAGATCGAACATCCCGGACATATCTATAATCCTTACGCTACCTTTCGAGTCGGGCCGTTGGGCCGATGCTCATCCAGAATCGCGAACGTCTCGCTCGCAAGTTCCGCGCCCGACCGCCGCTGTTCCGCGAGCAGGTCGAGCGCGTAGTCGGACAGCTTCGGCCTTACCCTGAGATGCTCAGGCATATAGCGCATACAGCGCCTCATCATCACCTGGGCGGCTTTCTGAGTTCTCTCGCCGCACCCGTAGGCGTACACGCACATATAGGCGATGCACTTCGTCGTCTCGCGGTAGATGGGCGGAACTCCGCTCGACGAAGGCGGCATATGAGCGCTGAGAGACTCGCGGAGGGGCTTATCCATCTTGCGCGGCAGGGGACGACTGAATTGACGCATCGGGGAAAACCTCGGCTCAGAACGCAATTTCTGAACAAAGACTATATCTTTTACGAACAATGCGCAATCCGAAATGAAGGCAAAATTACGGAAATGGGCCCCCGAAAGAGCTTGACAAGGATCCGAGACCCGGCCGGCGCGGATGTCGGCGCGCGCTTAATCGGGACTGAGACGGTCGTATGCCTTCTCTGTGATGGTAGTGAAGTGGGACACGTGCTGGATTCGCACGGTCAGGTCGCCGCCCAGGTCAAGCAAGTTGTAAACGCTGTTGTACATGGACATGGCCGACTCCACCGGAAACTGCCGTTCCCAGTCGTCGGCCCATGAAGAGGGCGGCCCCGAACTCCTGCCCATCTTTTCCAGCTCGGCCGTCACGAACCTGAGAGAGACGTCGCGCATCCGGCCTGCGTCATCTTGGGGATCGTACCCCTCCAGGCCGCGCGTCTTGAAAAGCACTATCTGGTACAGCAGCATCCACCAGAAGAAGATCACCAGGTTGAAGTCGTTGACGCGCTTGATATGCTTTTTCAGATTCCAGTCCAGCAACTCATCATCGTTCCTGATGAGCAGTTGCCACAGCGTCTCGCGCGAAGCGTCGCACAGCATATTCCAGAGCGCGGCGCGGCGACCATCCAGTTCTCCCGCCCTGGCGCGCGCGACCTCGGTCACTCCGTCTATCGAGAGTTCGAGATTGCGCCGTCTTTTGCGGCGTCCGGGGATTAGCAAGTCGCCTATGTTCATAGTTCCGTTTCGGTCGTCTTTTGCCGCGAAGTATCCCTCAGAGGTGGAGGCTCAACCTTCCTTGCGCGGAAGAATAACAGATTGGAAGGGCAGGCGCATTGGAAAGCGCGTTGAAACGTCCGTCGCGCTTGACCCGCTCACCGGTATGTCCATATCATCAACCCACACTTCATATAATGGATAATGGAGCGCGTCGCCTTGAACCTGAAACAGCACATCAGAGACATCCCCGATTTCCCGAAGCCTGGCATCCTGTTCAGGGACATAGCCACGCTCCTCCAGGACCCGAGCGCGTTCCGGTACGCTGTCGAGAGCATGGCCGAGCGGTTCGAGTCGGTCGAGGTGGACGCGGTGGCCGGAATTGACGCGCGCGGATTCTTGTTCGCCGCTCCGCTCGCGCTCCACCTGGAAGTTCCGCTCGTCATCGTTCGGAAGAGCGGCAAGCTGCCATTCCAGACTTATTCAGAGTCCTACGCGCTGGAATATGGGACGGACTCGCTGGAGATTCACGTGGACGCCATATCGCGCGGCGACCGCGTATTGCTGGTGGACGACCTGCTGGCTACGGGCGGCTCTCTCGCGGCGGCGGCGGCGCTGGTCGAACGCGCGGGCGGGACGGTCGCGGGCATAGGGGTGGTCATAGAACTATCCGAACTGGGCGGCCGCGACGCGCTCGCGCCCCGCCGAATCGAATCGCTGGTTGCGTACTGACTCTCCGCGTCGGCGGCCGCGAAACCCTCAAATCTCGCGGTATTTGAACATCCTGTATATGCCAAGCGCGCCGGCAACGACGTTCGCCGCGATAGCCGACGAGAATATCATGGTTGATATGAGGTCGCCCTTGACTATCACCGCGACCCTCCGGCTCGGTCCTATCAGTGTGTTGTAGGTGTCAATCTCGGCGAACTGCGTGACGATTACAGGTGAGGCGACCGCGACGACGAGGACTATGAGCGCGTAGAGCCATTGAGTCTTCAAGGGAGTCTCGGTGTTCCACCAGAAGAACGCGGCTACGGCACCGGCGGCCAGCCCGGTGAGAACCCCCTGCGTTATGTAGAAGCTGTCCGAGCCGGAGCGCGAAACCTGAAACCAGAAGCCAAATATCCAGGCCACGAACCCGGCGAAGACCGAAATCGGGCCGCCCAACACAAGGCGCGCCAAAATGGACAGGACGATGGTATCGGCATCTCGGATAATATCCCGAATCAAGACATCCGCCTCTCGGATGACTCCCCCAATCTACGTATGATCGGGAGAGTTCAGCCAACTCAGACTTGACATTTTGGGAAAATTATATATCATGTTCACACTTTTATTGGCAATGATGGAGAAGTGCGAGAGGTAGAAGGAATCAAGGAGCGAGTGAATGCGTTCTGTTAAGAGAATAGGATTATTTGCGGCAACCGCCCTAATCGCGGCGACGCTGCTGGCTGTGGCGTGTAGCGGCGAGGAAGAAGAACCGGCGGCTCCGTCGCAGCCGGCCCCGGCGGCGACAACTGCCCCGGCGCCCGCGCCCGCGGCGACAACCGCGCCAGCCCCCGCCCCGGCTCCCACAACCGCCCCGGCAGTGGCTCAGCCGACCATGGCGCCGGCGCCCGCGCCCGCGGATATGGCCAGCGACATAACCATCACCATGGCCATTGCGTCGGTGCAGGAGCAATTCGGCGACTTCGAGAACCAGACTTATGGAGGATCCCCGGGCGAAACCCAGATGGGCTTCTTCGACCAGCTTCTGGTACACGACGGAACAGATCCGCTCGCGCCGTTTGCGGCTAGCGAGTGGAGCATCAACGAGGCTGGCAACGAACTTACGCTGAAGATCCGCGATGACCTCAAGGTCAACACCCCAGAGCAGTTCGCCGGCCAGGACTTCGGCTACATCACCGCCGAGGACGTAGCCTGGAACATGAACAGGCAGAACGCCGTCGTCAACCCCAGCCTGGGCGCGGCTATCGGCGCGCAGCTTGGCGGCACCTTCGGTCCGGCGGAAGCGATTGATGACTACACTGTGAAGGCCCCGCTTGTCACCGACATCTTCTGGGGCATCCCGATCAGCGAGTTCGACATCAACGACACCACCGTTCGCCTGGACAGCAAGACCGCCTACGAGACCGTGGGCGCTGAAGCCATCTTGCTCTATCCCGTCGGCTCCGGACCCTTCACCATCGGCGAGTGGGTACCGAACAGCCACGGTGAAGTTCACGCCGTGCCGGACCACTGGATAGAGCCTCCACACGTCGGAATGTTCCGCGTGGTGCAGGCCCCGGAAATCACCACCCGCATGGCCATGATGGAGACCGGTGACGCCGACATCGCCTCGATTGACTTCGCCAGGCTGCGCGAACTCGAAAGCAAGGGCCTCAAGTTCATTACCACAATGTCCGACAAGGACACGATGACGTTGAGCGCGATATGGCCGGGCAACCTCTGGACGGACACCAATGCCAAGGCGGCGTCCGCTATCGCCAAGGGCGAGCCTATAATGGACGCGGACGGCAACGAGGTTCCTGCCGGAATCGAACCCTGGACGTCCTCCGTTTACGAAGAGGACCACGCTTGGCTCGGCTGCCCCTGGGGAGACCTCTGCCCGTACGAAGACACCAACAACCCGCCCGGCATGAGCGACATGGAACAGGCGCGCCTGGTTCGCTGGGCGCTCTCCCACGCGATTGACAGGCAGGGAATCGTTGACGTCCTTCAAGCCGGACTGGGCACGCCCATCTACCTTGAGCTGATGGGACCCAAGTTCCCCGGCTGGCGTCCTGAGCGCACAGTCACCGCCGCCATGATCAAGGAAGCGCACGAGAAGTACGGCGACAGCGATGTACTCGGCGCAGGCACAAGCTGGATAGAGTACGGCGAGTATAAAAACGCCGCCGAGCCAGACCACGAATGGCCCTGGGAGGTCCCCACAGACAAGGCCGAAGCCGCAAGGCTGCTTGATCTGGCCGGATTCCCCGACCCCGATGGACCCGGTGGACAGCCTCGCTTCGAGATCAAGATGAACAAGTACCGCTGCGAGACCGGTGACGTCTGCCTTGAGCAGGCTGACGCGGTAGCGGCGGACTGGGAAGCGGTCGGCGTCAGGGTCGAGCTTCTTACTGAAGAGTACGGCGGAGTGGTCGTGCCTCGCATGAGAGACCGCACCCAGGCTTACCCGGTCGTCAAGAACTGCTCGGTCGAGACTGCGAACTACCCGTTCGACTGGCCTCCGCCGCCATCGGACAGCACGTTCAGCCGACCGGCTTGGGGCTGCGCGTTCGAGAGCAAGTTCCTCGACTACATGTACATCAACATCAATGGTGAGAGAGACAAGCAGGCTCGCGAAGACCTCCACCTGGACATGGTTGACTACTACTACTACTGGCAGCTTTACGCCGGAATGGTACAGCCGCCTCGCGGCGTTGCCGCCAACCCTGAGACCGTGGTTTCCTGGAACTCGCGTTCCACAGCCGCCGGCTTCTGGGGCAGGCCGCAGCACATCGTCCCGGTGAAGTAGTAGGCATTTAGCCCGACACAGCGCGGGGGAGAGAGTTCCCTCTTTCTCCCCCGCCAACCACCATACGAGCGGCGTGATATTCGCTCATCCACGACAATGCAATCAGTATTTCTGTGTGATTTCAAGACTATTCCGGCCCTGTAGTAAACAGAGAGGTTCTAGCCTGAGATGGCCCGGTTTCTAGCCAGAAGAGCCCTGTCAATCCTGATCTCGATTATCGGAGCTACGGTGGTCATATTCATCCTGACCACGCTCGGCCCCGACCCGAGGATACTCTACATCGGAGACGCCCAGGTAGAACTCACCCAGGAACAGATAGCCGAAATTGAGCGACACCTCGGTTTGGACAAGCCGCTGCCGCTGCGTTACCTGACCTGGGTATGGAATCTAATGCGGTTCGACATGGGCGAGTCCTTGGGAACTCTGCGACCGGTAAGTGAGATAATCAGGCAACACTTACCAATGACCATACGACTCGCCGTAGGCGCATGGATATTCGCGGTGCTCGTCGGCGTGAGTATCGGCGTTCTTGCGGCGGTCAAACGCGCCACCGTCTGGGACTATATAGGCCGCATATTCGCTCTGTTCGGGCAGGCCACTCCCCAGTTCTGGACAGGCGTCATGGCAATACTCGTATTCGCGGTCTGGCTGGGATGGTTCCCCCCCGGATGGGCAGGCGGGCCCGAAGACGGCACCTTCCCGCTATCCTGGGGAAATATCAAGTTCTACGTTCTCCCTTGCATAGTCCTCGGCTGGCCCGCCTCCGCCGGAATCATGCGCCTCACGCGCTCGGCGATGCTGGAGATACTCGATTCCGAGTACATCAAGCTCGCCCGCGCGAAAGGCATAGGGCCCGTCGCCATCATCTTCAAACACGCTCTTCGCAACGCGGTCATACCGCCTCTTACCTCCGCCTTCGTCCTGCTTGCCGATTACCTCAACGGAGCTCTCGTGGTGGAGATTATCTTCTCCATGCCAGGAATCGGCACCGTCGCGCTCAACCAGGCTGTGTACGACAATGACTGGCCGCTTCTGGCCGGTACGGTTTTCTGCTTCATAGGCATCTACGTGACATTCGCCTTCCTGGCAGATATCGCATACGCGATAATAGATCCCAGAATTCGGTACGAGTAACATGCAGACTGACGTGGAACTGAGCCAGATAGAACGCGACCTGCGCGGAATACGCAACCGTCCCCCGGTAATCCGAGAGTTGCGGTCCGCTTGGCTATTCATGCGGCGTTGGCCGGTGTTGCCCATGGCAGTGCTCGCGCTGCTCATATTCTGCGGGGTCTTTGCGCCCACTTTGGCGACCCACGACCCATACGCCGGCAACATAAGGAGCCGCCAGCAGCCTCCGCCCTGGCTGCCGGATAGATTCGTGTCCGAAGTGCTGATAGTGAACGAAGAAGTTCGGGTAGAGCATATTCTCGGCACCGATCATACCGGACGCGATGTCTTCTCCCGGATGCTGTACGGCGCGCGTATATCCCTGGTGGTGGCCGCCATAGCGCTGCTCAGCGGCTTCATTACAGGCACCACCCTCGGAATCCTCAGCGGCTACTCGGGCGGATGGGTGGACGAGGTCATAACCAGAATTGTGGACATCTGGCAGGCCCTCCCCTTCCTTATGGTGGCGCTCGTCTGCGTGCTTCTCTTCGGACAGAGCACCGTTCTGCTCTTATGTCTCATGGTCGCTCTCGCCTGGAACCCCTTCGTCAGGGTGATCAGGAGCCAGACACTCGTCATCAAGAACGAGCCATACGTTGACTTGGCCCGCGTCGCCGGATGCTCCCAGGTGAGGATCCTTATTCGTCACATTCTACCCGGCGTAATAAATACCGCCGTCGTCATAGCGACCCTCAGCGTCGGTTCTCTGATACTAGCCGAGGCTGCCCTCAGCTTCCTCGGCGCCGGCGTCCCGTCTCCCACACCCACTTGGGGCAGCATGGTCGCTGAAGGCAGGAGCTACCTCGAAGTCGCCCCGTGGCCCACCATGCTACCCGGCTTCGCCATCTTCCTGGTCGTCATGTCGCTAAACTTCACTGGCGATTGGCTGCGCGACCGCCTCGACCCGCGTCTCAGGCAGCTGAGCTAGGGAACAGGCAGTCTTCACTCTCTTCGACGATGAACAAGCCCGCGCTATACATCCTGATAGGCTTCTGCGCGGTCATCGTCGCGCTGATAGCGCTGGCGACCTTTGGCGAGTTATTCAGGCCGCAGAACGACTACTGCGAGTTCGCCGAAGAGTACGCCATCGCGGTAGAAGGAGCGCGCACCTCGCGGGAGATAACCGACGCGTCCGTGGAATTCGTATCGAAAGTCGGCGGCGCGGCGGCGGACCCTGTTCCGGGCGAAATCAGAGAGAGCGCCGAGAACCTGATAGGCAGGGCGAGGTCGGCGGCTTCCGGAGCCACCCCCGACCTTGTGGGCGAGAAGAGAACCGAGATACTCAACTCCGCCAGAAGAATGCTCCAGGACTGCGGCATGGAGCCGGTGGTCAGAGGGAAGACGGACAAGGCTGGCCTGTAATCGCGGTCAGGCTAATTCTCAACTTCACTGTCATTACTCCAAATTCAATAATCAGGGTTGCAGTATTTATACAGCGTGATAGAATCGCGCCAGTTAACATCTCAATGTGTTCACAGGAATCGAGACGACATCCTGAATCTGGAAAAGGACGGGAGCGCTAAAGTGAAAAAGATGCGATTGATTACACTGATGGTCTCGCTCACGCTTATAGCCGCGTTTGCCGCGGCCTGCGCGGGTACTGAAGAGACTCCACCAACCCCCACGCCGATAAACGTGTCGGCCATAATTCAAGAGGCTATGCAGGCTATGCCCCAGCAGCAACAGCAGCAGGGCATGACGTCGGAAGATGTCGCAAAGGCAGTCCAGCAGGCGATGGCGGCCCAGCCCGGCGTCACCCAGGCTGATGTAGCCGACGCCATCGCCCAGGCGATGCGCCAGCAGACACCCGGCATTACGCAAGGAGAGGTCGCCGACGCCATCGCCAGCGCGCTAGCCTCCCAGGAACAGACCGGCGTAACGGAAGCGCAGGTCGCCGACGCCATCGCCAGCGCGCTGAGACAGCAGACTCCAGGCCTGACAGAAGCCGAGGTGTCCGCTGCCATCGCGAAGGCGCTCGCCGATAGACCGGGCGTAACGCAGGCGGACATCCAGAAGGCCGTGGCCGACGCGGTATCCAAGGCCGTGCCTACCGCCGCCCCCGCGCCGGACGACTCCATGATGATGGGGCCAAGCGGCAAGGTGACCGGAGCCGTAGTCAGCGTCGGAACGCCCAGCGGATGGCCCACCGACTGCGTATGGTGCGCCACCTTCCCGAACATCGGCGCGGGCGAGGTGCTGGTCTCGGCCGCGAGGTCGTCCACCGGAGCCTTCATAGCCGACCCCTGGGTCGCGGAATCTTGGACACTGGCCCCGGACCAGAGTTACATAGACTGGAAGGTCCGCGAGGGCATCCAGTACCATCAGGGTTGGGGAGAACTAACCGCGGAAGACGTAGTTTACACGTACAACGCGGGCAACCCGGCCATAACGCCTGAAGCCGTCCACGACACGCTGCCCAGTCCCGTAATCGGGAAGCTGGAACTGCTCAGCAAGTATGTGGCTCGTATGCACCTGAATTCCTTCTCGGCCAACACAATCCTCTCCATATCAGATTTGGGAGAGGGCGTGCCGATAATGTCCGCCAAAGTACAAGCCGATCAGGGTACCGATTGGATGAGGCAGAACATCATCCTCTCCGGCCCGTTCGAGGTTCCCGAGTGGACGCAGCAGAAGGGAATCTATCTCGAGGCGCGCTCCGACGGCGAACACTGGAAGCAGATGCCGACCATAGAACGGTTCGACATGATCGAAGTGCCGGAGTCGGCCACGCGACGCGCTATGCTCGAAAGCGGCCAGGTTGAAATGGCCGATATACCTATCAAGGACTGGGGCGCTCTGTTCGAACAGGGTATGTCCAGGTCCGTGGAAGGTGTCAGCAGCGCCCAGGGCGTTCTGTTCCAAGGCCACTACTGGGAGACCGAGCATCCGCGAAACGGCGATCTGCTGGAGCGCACCGTAGATGACTCGAAACCCTGGATTGCCAAGATGGACGACATGGCGGGCAGAGAGATGGCAAGGGAAGTCCGCATGGCCATATCGCAGTGCGTTGACCGCGAAGCGATTCTCGACACCATCCTCGGCGGCCAGGGACGGGTCGCTTACGTCCAGTACATCCACCCCGACACCGCCCTCTACGGGAAGGTGGACGGCGACACCCGCTGGAACATTCCTTACGACTGCGAAGGCTCCAAGGCGCTGCTCGACAAGCACGGCCTGAGCGACGGCTTCACCATCAATGACTACTGGGCAGGCCCCAGCGGCGTCGTTGTCGAAATGGCCGAGGCGATGGCCGCCACCTGGCTGTCCGAACTCAATATCAAGGTCGAAATCGACCGCCAGATCTACTCCACCTGGCGCCCGGGCCTGATAGCCCGCTCGGTCAATGGTATGCACGGCAGTTTCAACCCCAGAACCGCTCCCCCGACATGGGCCAGTGAGTGGACATGGAGCGCGGTAGCTTCTCCCGCCGGATATAACTCCGGCAACGAACTGCCCAAGGCCAGCGAGACGGTGCTCGCCAAAGAGGCGACCACCAACCAGGAAGAGTTGGAACAACTCACCCTGGACTGGGTGGACTACATCTTCGAGGAGCGCTTCGGCTTCACCGTTGGCACCATGCCCAACAACACCATCTACAACCCCGAAGTGATAGCTTCCTGGGAGATGAGGCCAATGACCAACTTCAGGGTCGGCGGCATGAAGTCCCTCGAAAAGATCCAGCTTGCCAAGTAACCCAGACTATTGGGGAGTCTCTGGAATCAATCCAGGGACTCCCCTCGCGTACTTCCTTACCCCTTTACCCGGGTCTTATTCGTACTCCCGCAATTCTCAACCGTCATTCCCGCAAAAGCGGGAATCCAGCGATCTAATCGGCCTGGCGCATAGTTACGTCAACCGGACACTAATGCCAATCGCGCCGGAGGTGTCGTCATAACTACATTCGTAATCAGACGATTCTTCACCTCCATTCTGGCCCTGATGGGCGCTACGATCATCATATTCGCGGCGTCCAGGGTGCTGGGAGACCCCACAGTCCTGTTACTGCCGGAAGAAGGCTACGGCCTTGACTCAGCGGAACTCGAGAAGGCCAGACAAAGGCTGCACTTGGACAAGCCCGTGCCGCTCCAGTACGCCTTCTGGGTCGGCGACCTGCTCCAGGGAGACTTGGGGCAGGACCTCGGCGACAGACATCCCATATCCACTAAGTTGCGGGACAAACTGCCACCCACGCTTCAACTGGGATTCGCCGGATACATCCTGGCGACACTGATAGGGATTCCGTTGGGAGTGCTGTCAGCGATCAAGCGCGGCTCGGTCTGGGACATGGGCGGGCGTTCGTTCGCTCTGCTGGGCCAGTCTCTGCCGGCGTTCTGGATAGCCATCCTGGCCATACTGATATTCGCCGTCTGGCTCGAATGGCTGCCCGCGGGAACCCAGGGAGAGGGATTCTCTATCAAGCATTACATCTTGCCCACGCTCACGCTCGCCTGGCTCCCGGCCGCGGGCTATCTCAGGCTGATGCGCTCCAGTATGCTTGAGGTGCTGGATTCCGAGTACGTCAAACTCGCTCGCGCCAAGGGCGTCGGAGTCAATACCATCATCTGGAAGCACGCCTTCAAGAACGCCGCTATCGCGCCGCTCACCTTCTCCGGCTTGGTGCTTGCCGGGTTCATAACCGGCTCTGTTTCAGTCGAGGTCGTCTTCGGATGGCCCGGCATCGCAAGGCTCGCGGTAGAGGCGGTTCAGACCAACAACCTGACGACCATATCCGTAATTACGCTCATGTTTACACTCATATACGTCGTCGCCAATTTCGTCGTGGACATAATCTACGGAATGATAGACCCCAGAATTCGTTACTCATAATCTTCAAGCTTAGCGTCGCGCGAGAAACTATCCCCTGGAATAGAGTCACATGGAGCAAGTTCAACCTGAGATAGCGCTTGGAGGGAAGGACAATATCCTTTCCCGCGTCGGCGATATATTTCGCCGCTGGCCCGTCGTGTCCATAGTAATCATCTCGATACTGGCGTTAGTAGCGATTTTCGCGCCGCTAATCTCACCGCAAAGCCCGATAAAGAACAGTGTGCGCGACAGGAACGCTCCTCCTTTCTGGTACACCGAGTGGTACGATGAGAACCCCAAAGTCACCAGGACCTACATACTCGGAGCCGACCCCATAGGCCGCGACGTCCTCAGCAGACTGATTCACGGCGCGCGAATCTCCATGATGGTGGTAATCGTAGCGACGGTCAGCGGCACTGTCGCCGGCACCGCGCTCGGAATGATTGCCGGTTACATGGGCGGAATCACGGACGAGGTGATAACACGCATCGTTGACATCTGGCTCGGACTCCCCTTCATCCTGTTGGCGCTCATAGTCGCCGTGACCATTGGGCCGGGAATTCTTACTATGATGGGACTGCTCGCTCTCGCCGCTTGGCCCGCGTTCGTCCGAAATGTGCGCGCCGAAGTCCTCACCCTCAGAGAGCGTGACTACGTGGCCCTCGCCAAAATCTCCGGCGCCTCCTCTTCCAGAATACTCATGCGCCACATCCTGCCCGGCGTACTGAACACCGTCCTGGTAATCGCCACGCTTCGCGTAGGCCAGCTTATCCTCACCGAGTCCTTCCTCAGCTTCCTCGGCGCGGGCATACCCCCTCCCACCCCCACATGGGGCGGCATAATAGCCGACGGCAGAGAATACCTCAGGGACGCTTGGTGGGTATCGGTATTCGCCGGAATCGCCATCGGCCTCACCGTCCTCGCCCTCAACTTCTTCGGCGACTGGATGCGCGACACCTTCGACCCCAGACTCCGCCAGGTGTAGCCAAATAGTTGCGATTGCCCTGAGTGTTCCGCCAAAGTATAATCTCTTAGGCGCTCGGCGAACGCTGACCCTAACATCGCAAAAAATTCAATCGGTGAGGCTTTGAATAATGGATCTTACTCTCAATGAAATTCAGACCATGCTCCAGTCCTCCGCTCGGGAGTTCATGGAAGACCAGGTGCCCAAGACCAGGGTCCTGGAGATAGACGACAGCGAGTCCGGCTTCGATCCCAACCTCTGGGAGCAGATGTCGGAGTTGGGCTGGCCCTCCCTGGCCATACCCGAAGAGTACGGCGGACTCGGACAGGGCTGGGTTGACCTGGGAGTAGTGTCCGAAGTGATGGGATACTACGCTTGCCCAAGCCCCCTGCTGTCCTCCGCGGTGCTGGCCGCCCAGGCCATCTTGGCCGCAGGTTCCGAAGACCAGAAGCAGGCTATGGTCCCGGGAATCGCCATGGGCCAGCAGATATACACGCTCGCCTACACCGAGCCTGATTACTCCTGGTCGCCCGACTCCGTCCAACTCCAGGCTGCCCAGAGCGACGGCGGTTACGTGTTGAGCGGCACGAAGTTGTTCATCCCCGACGCCAACGTCGCCGACCGTATTCTCGTCGTGGCGCGTACGTCCAACGGCGGGGCGCCCGAGGACGGCCTGAGCCTGATGGCAGTGGACAGGTCCGCGCCGGGCGTCTCCGTCCGTGTTATGGAAGGCTGGATCGGCCCCAAGGCGTGCGAAGTCAACTTCGAGAATGTTGAAGTCGCTTCCGAGGACGTTCTGGGCGATCCTGGAAGCGCGTGGGGCGCTGTCGAGACCGCAATGGACAGAGCCACCGCCGTGCTGTGCGCGTTCATGGCCGGCGGCACTCAGGCCGTCTATGACATGACTCGCGAATACAGCCAGACCCGAATCGCGTTCGGCGTACCCATCGGCACCTTCCAGCGCGTGCAGGACCATGTGATTGACGCGCTGACCGACGCCGACTCCGCCAAGTGGACCGCGTTCGAGGCTCTCTGGCAGCTCGACGAGGGCATGGACGACGCCCCCATCGGCGTATCCACCGCCAAGTCCGTCGCCAGCCTCGGATTCCCCAGGGCCTGCGACGCCGCCCACCACGTCCACGCCGGAATAGGCGCCGACCTGGACTACGGTCTCACGCAGTACACCAAGCGCGCCCGAACCCTCCAGCACTACCTCGGCGACCACGTGTACCACAAGGCGCGCATGGCCCGCCTGATGAAAATCTCCGGCTAGATAGAGCCTCTTCAATGACGACCCGAACCAGGATGCCAACCCGCCTGTTCAACGTAGATGAATACTACGCCATGGCTGACGCCGGCATCCTGGTCGAGGGCGACCGCGTCGAGTTGATTGACGGCAGGATATTCCACAAGTACGAGGGCAAGCCCCGCCTGTTCAACGTGGACGAATACTACGCCATGGCCGACGCGGGCATCTTGGCCCCCGACGAGCGCGTCGAACTGATTGACGGAGAGATCATCCCTATGTCCCCAATAGGTGACCGACACGCATATTCAGTTGATGAGCTTGCCGAGTGGTTTATAACTCGACTCAGAGGGCGCGCGCGGGTCAGGTGTCAGAACCCAGTTAGACTGGACAGAAGTTTCGAGGCGCAGCCAGACGTGGCGATTCTGAGGTGGCGCGAGGACAGGTACTCGTCAGGCCACCCCGGCCCCGACGACATCCTCTTGATAATCGAGGTCTCAGACACCACCCTAGGGTATGACCGGGATGTGAAGATACCAATGTACGCCCGCTCCGGAATCCCGGAAACCTGGATAGCGAATATCCGCGAACGCCAGGTCGAAGTCTATGACCATCCCTCCAACGGCGAGTACCAACGCTCGCGTGTATTGGGGATGGATGAGACTCTCACGATGCCCGACTTCGAGGATGTATCCCTGCCTGTCAGCCGGATATTCCCGGAATAGGCCCTCGGCGACAATGCCGACCCTGCTCATACAGCCTCCCGAACTGCGACTGCGTATGGCATTCATGGACGCGCTCGAAGACGCGGAATTAGAGTACGAACGCATCCCGGACGGTTATGTCGTCTTTCTCAGGGACGGCCAGACCGCCGAGTGGGAAGAAATCCGGGCTCGGTTCTCAATACCCAACCCCGAAGAGAATCCACCGCTCTACCCCTGACCGTTTTCAGCGTGGGGTCGGAACTAGACGAACGCCAGGATCCGCGCGGCGTTGCGCTGGGTAAGCGCTCCGACCCGCTCTTCTGTAAAGCCGCGCGCGCGCATCCTGGGAACGATGTTCTCGAAGATATGGCCGTAGCCGTGTCCGCCGTACCGCGTAAGGCGGTGGCGTGTGCATATATCATGAGCCAGGACGATACGGTCGTCGCATCCTATCTCGTCTATGACGCGCTTGATGGTGTCCAGCCTCTGCCCATCCGACGGCATATCCATGTCCGACAGCGGATAGTGGCTCGTTTCGTTCCCGAACAGATCCCACTCCAGATAGCACCCCGTGGCTGCAAGCGACTCCAGCGTCTCGAAGTTGGCGACGGTCCTGTCCAGATGCCCCATTATCACGCGGCTTATGTCCGCGCCGGCTTCTGCGAGTACCTCGATGATCTCCAATGGCGCAGTCTCGTACCGCCCCGGGTGAATCAGAATCGCCGCCCCTGTCTCTCTTTGGGCTGTGGCCGAAGCCCTCAGCGACTTCCTTTCGTTGTGGGTGAGAGGCCAGGTGCAGCCGACCTCCCCAATAATCCCGGCGCGCACTCCCGTCCCATCCACGCCTTCCTCGATATCCTCGATGATCTTGCGCGCGAGGTCGTCTTCGCTGCGCGAGTCCATGTCGCCAGGGTGGACAATATCCACGTAGAACCCGGCGCCCATGATGACGTGTACGCCTGAGTCTCTGGACACCCGCGCCAAGGCCAGCGGGTCCCTGCCGATGCCTATGGTCGTCGCGTCCACAATCGTCCCGCCGCCGACCCGCCTGAACAGCCTAGCCTCCTCGATTGCCACATCCTCTTCCACCACCCACAGATTTTCGATGCTCGAATACTGGTTATAAGCTACCCATCCCCGGTTCCGCAGCGTAATCGGTTCATGCGCCCTGTGCTGCGCGGTAGCCTCGGCGGGCGGCTGGAACATGGCCCTGAAATCTATGAAGAGGTGTTCGTGCGTAGTCGTAGGGCCGAGGTCCGACGGCTCGACCGGCCCCAGAACTGTCTGCGCCATGCCTTGTTGCGCCATTGCAAATCCTCCCTAGTTTACCCGCCGGAACGCGGGATAGGCGAGGGCGAAGCCCAGGACGACGATGGACAGCAGCGCGCCGCTGATGAAGAGCGAGCTTGGCGTCCCTATCCGTTCGGCCAGGATGCCAAAAGGCACCGAGCTGAGCGGCATCGCGCCGAAGGTCATCATGCCAATGCTCATCATGCGCCCACGCATCTCAGGCGCGGCGAGAGTCTGCATCATCGTCATGCCCAGCGACATATGCACAGAGCTTATCACCCCTATCAGCAGCAGGAACGGGACCGCCGCCCAGTACAGGGTCATCTGGGAGAACGCGGCCAATCCCACGCCCCATATCATGGTGCAGCCGAGCAGTATCAGCCCGCGCCGCCGCGACAGGCCCGGGAGCGAGGCGAGTCCGAGCGTGCCGAACAGAGCTCCCACGCCCATGATGGTCATTAGTATGCCCAGCCCGTCCGACTGCACGTCTAGCGCTTCTCGCGCCCACGCCGGAAGCAGTCCCCAGAACGAGAATCCGAACAGCGTGGTAATCAGCATCAGTATGACCAGTCCCTTCCGGCCGGGGTCGGCGGCTACGTACGCCAGCCCCTCCTTGATGTCGCCTCCCACGCCTTTTCTGGAAGAGGTAGCGGGCGTTCTGCCGGCGTCAATCATAATAGTGGACAGGACCGAGAACACGTAGATACCACTCACAATGAAGAACACGCCGTGAGTCCCGATGAACAGAATCAGGAAACCGGCCAGCGCGGGGCCTACTATCCGCGTCAGGTTCATGCCGGAGTTGTTCAGGCTGATTGCGTTCATCAGGCTCTTCTCCGGGACGATTTCAGACAGGATGGCCTGTCTGCTCGGCATATTGAACGCCATAAGCGACCCATTGATGAATCCGATAGCCATCACCTGCCAGAAGGACACTATCCCTGTATAGTCCAGCAGGCCGATGATGACCGTCATAATGGCATTGCCGGTCTGGCTCATAATGACCAGGTTTCTGCGTGGCAGTCTGTCGGCGAGCGCGCCCGCGACAGGGGACATGAACGTCATGGGCAGAGAGAAGCTGACCATGACCGCCACGAGAGCCAGGGGAGAGTCGTCCGTCAGCCGCAGGATGAGCCATCCGCGAGTGATCATCTGCATATTCATCGCCAGGAAGGAGACGAACGAACCCGCGAACATCCAGCGGAAGTCGCGATACTTCAGGGAATCGAAGATTGGGTAGCGCTCGGGGGAGATTAGTGAGGGCTTTTCTTCCGGCGCCGACGGTTCGGCGGTCGTAAGTGTCCTTTGGTCCAAAGTCTTCCCCAGTACGAAATGAAATTGCGGAATTCAGCTACGCTCGATGAATAGTAAGGCTACACCCGCCAAGATGATAGGGTCAAGACGGATTCGATATAAGCCAAACCGCCCGAGCGCGACGGAGGACTTCGCTGGAGTCGCCGCTGTATTCTGAACTATTGCGCCTATCAATCGGCGGGCGTACAATCAACTCCTGATTTTCGGCATAGCTGTTCACCGAGGCCCCCCGACTTGCAATCCGATCAAACCGAGGCTGGAAACGAGAGCCTTTGGACGAAGGACCTGGTTCTGAACCTGTGCATCTCGCACTTCATGTTCGCCTCGTACACCGCCATGCTGACTATCATCCCGCTCTACGTCATACAACTCGGAGGATCAGAGTGGCAGACGGGGGTCGTGGTGGGGTCTTTCGGGCTGCTTAGCATTCCGATAAGGCAGATGTCGGGGCGCTGGATTACGAATTTCGGCGCGAAGAGGGTGGCGATAGCCGGCACGGCGGTTCTTGGAATAGCGACTCTTCTCCACGTAGGAGCTTTCAATATCTGGATGATAATTCCGGTTCGCGTCGTGCAGGGAATCGGTCTGGCGATAGGTCCCGTGGCGACGGCGACGATAATCGCGATACTAGCGCCAAGCAACCGCCGCGCGGAGGGAATGGCCTATAACGGCAACGCCATCGCGCTCGCCAACCTGTATTCCCCCTTGCTTGCCTTCTGGCTCTTTCAGCAGTTTGGCTCCGAAGCGGCGTTTATATACGCAGGGCTGATGTCGCTCGTCGGAACTGCCTCCGCCCTCGGCGTTTCGGCGAACCGCACGTCAATTCCCATGGATCCGCTTTCGTCGGCAACGGGATCCGCGAAACCGCCTCTCATCAGTCGTTCCGCGATGTTCCCTACCCTGGTGTTCCTGACATACACGTTCACAACCGCGCCCGTAAGCACGTTCCTGCCCCAGTTGGCAAAGCTGAGAAGCCTGGGCAATCCGGGCCTGTACTATACCGCCAACTCGATAACGCAGATGCTCGCGCTGCTGTTGTCGGGCTTGGTCGCGGACAGACTTGGCAGAGGTTCGGTAATCGTGCCTGGCCTTCTGATAGTTGGCGCGGCGATGTTCACGCTCATGACCGCCAACAATGTAGTCATGTTCGTCTTATCGGGAGTCCTGAACGGCATAGGCTTCGGAATGCTGCAACCCGCGACACAATCATTGACGGTGGATCGCTCCCCCCCTCGTGAGCGCGGCTCAGCCCTCGCGACTCTCCAGCAAGCGTGGGATGTGGGCGGCTCAGGAGGGGCGTTCCTGGTCGGCCCGCTGGCGTCGTTCATCGGCATAGCCGCCACATTCGGCATAGCCGGAGTCGGAACGGCGCTTGGGGCGGTGGGATACGTGGCTTACAGCGCGCGGTCATCGCTAAGAAAGGATTAAGCGAGTTGCGGGCATTCAATTCTGTCGGTATGCTGGATATGCTGGTTCGTCCACCTTGGAAGACTGCGAGGCTTCTGATCCCATGACAGAAAACGCCGAATTGCCTGAGAGCGTAGAAGCTCCTACACAAGATACGAAGCATAGCGTACAGGATAGCGCCGCCGACTTCCTGCGCGAGTATATAGGCGTATTGAACAGCGCGGAGTTCGACGGCGCGGGAGCCGATATGTCAAAAGACGCGGGCAAGAAATTGGCTGCGGGACTCTACGAAAAATATCTGCATGACCAGCGAGGATGATACTGACGGATACGGGGCCAGTGGTCGCCTTACTCGACAGGGCGGATCAGTTCCATTCCAGAAGCATAGAGGCGTTAAGACGTCTGCCCGCTGAACCCCTACTCACCACATGGGTCTGTTTTACCGAAGCGATGTATTTGCTTGGAGAGGTGGGCGGATACTACTTTCAGTCAACCCTCTGGAATATGCAGTTAGACGGCAGACTGGTATTGCATGAATTGACAGCTAGGGAAATCGGCAGGATGGCGCTGCTTATGAATCAGTATCAGGACATCCCTATGGATATGGCTGACGCATCCCTGGTCGCTACAGCCAAGTCTCTTTCAGAACATCGGATATTGACTTTCGCCTCATTGACGGATCTGCGTTGGAGATTATCGGTTAACGCTGTCCGAAATGCTCCACCATTAGCGCGGTCGTCGTCCGGGCTGTTCCGCGGACAGCGAGAAGAGAGGATGGTCGCTTCCATCGAGGGTGTCGGACAAATCTTCCAATGGGACAGGCTTATCGAACATATCCTGAAATTTCTTCAAGCCGCCAATCGCTCTGCAGATTGAATCGAATACTTCTTCCTCTTCTTCCATGCCGTCAACTATCACCCAGCGTTCGGGCTGGGAATCCGCAAGTTTCAGATACCCTTCCCTGACCCTGCGATGGAAAGCCAACGGTTCGTCTTCGAACCGCCTTGCGCTCGCGTCGTCAATGCGCCTGGTCTCTCCCATCTCGAACAGTTCGGCCTGCACCGCTCCGACACGCCTGAGAGCGTCGGCGGGGGGGCAGTCGAGAAGCAGAGTCAGGTCGGGCATAATTCCGTGGGTGGCAAGCGAATTTACCGAATCCACAAGTTTCATTGGAAGTCTTCTTCCATAGCCCTGGTAAGCGACGGTCGAATCAACGTACCTGTCCGCTATTATTACCATGCGGGGATCCCTGGCGTGCATAGATAGTACCTTTGCCACCAGTTCCGCGCGCGCCGCCGAGAACAGGAGCAGTTCCGCCCTGTGCGAGATAGTTTCACTTCCCCCAAGATTGCCCTTGATTATATCCCTGATGCGATTGCCCAGATTGGTAGTGCCGGGTTCGTGGATAGAGAGAGCGCGAATGCCCATGCGCTCGAATAGCTGAGCGAGCCTTCGGGCCTGGGTGCTCTTGCCCGACCCTTCTCCGCCTTCGAACGATATGAATAGAGCCACGCAGACACTCCCTATGGCTTCTTCAGGCCGTTGGCGTCAGCCCAACCCGATTTCGTGGGACATTGTATCTGAGAAACCGTGAGAGATTTCTACCGGGCGCAGGTCTATATCCACGCCAAATCAGCGGTGGTAGAAGACGACGCGACGCCCCGGCTCCTTGCCCACGCTGTGCGACTCCAGCCCGCGCTTCTCGGCTATCTCGTGCTGGACGTGGCGGACGTATGAACCCTGCGGGCTCAGATGCACCTTGCGCTCCCCGCCGAAGATTCGGTCCGCGGCGTCCTCGGCCTCGCGCATGGCTGTATCGAGTTTCTCGTCGTGCCGCCCGTGCCGCTTGTCCCGCGTGATTGCCTTGATGAACTGCTCTATCTGGGGCGTCGTGTTGCGCCTGAGAACATAGACAGGCTTGCCCTTCTGCTCCGCCGCCTGGAGCGCGTTCGTCTTGCGCCGATAGTAGTTCTTCGTGGTAATCAGCAAGTCCGCGCTCGATATGTTGTCAACTATCTGGACGGCGGAGTTGGTATGCCGGACCGCCTGCTGCAACTTGCCCTTGTTCACGCCGTAGGGCATTATGTGGGTGACCTTGACGGGTTCGCGCTCCGGTTCAGGGCGCGTTTCGCGACGCTCGCCATTGCCGTCGAAAGGCATACCCGCCATCGTGGGAGAGCCGCCGTTTGGCGACCGCGTCACCCGCGGCGTGGACTTGGCGACCGTCCCGTCGGCGTTCACGGCGCGATGCTCAGGGGCTATCGTGTAGCCGCGCAGGATGCGGTCCACGGTGTCCGCCACATCCGGGTGTACGACGACCTCGCTCCAGTTCTGTATCTCGACCAGAATGTCGAAAGTGGGAGGAGCGCGGCGTTCCAGGACCGTCTTCTGCGTCCGGCGGCGGCGGGCCTCTATGTCTCCCAATGTAACCGACTGCACGCCGCCCACCAGGTCGGAGAGAGTCGGGTTCATAATCAGGTTGTCCAGCGTGTTGCCGTGAGCGGTAGCGACTAGCTGGACTCCCCGTTCCGCTATCGTCCGCGCGGCGTTGGCGTCCAGCTCTATGCCGATCTCGTCAATGATGATGACCTCCGGCATATGGTTTTCGACCGCCTCGATCATCACGTTGTGCTGGAATGCGGGCGAAGGCACCTGCATCCGCCGAGCGCGGCCTATGGCGGGATGCGGAATATCGCCGTCGCCCGCAATCTCGTTGGAGGTATCCACGACGATGACCCGCTTGTGAGCGTCGTCCGCCAGAACGCGAGCCACCTCGCGCAGCATGGTTGTCTTGCCCACGCCCGGCTTGCCAAGAAGGAGGACGCTCTTGCCGCTCATTATCAGGTCTTCTACGACCCGGATCGTGCCATACACCGCCCTGCCGACGCGCAACGTGAGGCCGATTACCTTGCCGCTACGGTTGCGGATTGCGGAGATGCGATGGAGGGTACGCTCTATTCCCGCTCGATTATCCTCGCCGAACCGTCCTATGCGGTCAATGGTATACCGGATGTCGGCTTCTGACACCTCCGCCGATCCCAGGCGCGCGCTCTCCTCGAGAAACCGCGCTTCCGGTTCTCGCCCCAAGTCAAGAACGACCTCCAGAAGCTGGTCCAGGTCAGATCTGCTGTTAAGCGGGTCTTGTATGTGGAGTGGGAGCTTGTCTATCAAGACTCCCAGGTCCAAGTCTATTTTTCGCTCCAAGTCTGCAAACTCACCCGTATTGCTTGCGAAAAACCTCTCAACATCTAGCTTACCAGCAAGTTGGACATTCTTCCATAGAGACTACTGGCAGTATTGACGAAACACGGCTTAGCATTCTGCTTGCCCGGAGTTATCCTGAACCGATCCAATCGGCTTGGACCGCCGCCATCGGCGCGACTCCCATGGCCTCCGCCACCAGCTCATACGACCGCTTGCGATGCTCGAAGTAGTAGCAGTTGGTGACAATTCCGACATCCGTCGTTTCGTATCTTTCAGCCGACGCCAGAATTCCCTCGCGCACCTGTTCCGGGTCGCCCTCGATATAGCTCTGAGTTGACTGCCTCATGTAATGCTTCGCGCTTTCATCCAGGGGCCAGTTGACGGCGTCCTCCGGCGGAAGAAGGCCGCCCGTAGTCAGGCCGAGCGCGGATACGACCTTGTTCAGACTGCGGGACGCGCCGATGAATCTGGCTTCATCCTCCGTCGGAGCGCAGATCACCTGCAACCCCACGTTGACCTTCGGCTCAGACAGATAAGCTGAAGCCTTGAACATCTGCCTGTAAAGCTCGGCCACCCTAGGCCCGTACTCGCTTGTGTTGCCAAAGAAGTCCGCGAAGCTGAACGGCAGCCCAAGATGCGCCGCCAACTGCGCGCTGTAGTCCGAAGACCCCAGCAACCAGACCTCCGGCACGGTGTCAGGCGGCCCTCCGGGCTGCGCCTTGATCTCGTGCAGCGGATGTCCCTCCGGCATATCTCCATTCAGGAATCCCAGCAGGTCCCCAACCATCTGCGGAAACTCATGCTGAACATTCACAGGCGGCCTCGGATGGCTCAGCGCCGCGGCGGTCAGGCGGTCGCTGCCCGGCGCTCGCCCGATGCCCAGGTCAATCCTGTCCGGGTAGAAGGCGTCCAGAATCCTGAACTGCTCCGCCACCTTCAGCGCGGAGTAGTGAGACAGCATCACACCGCCGCTTCCCACACGTATCTGCTCCGTATTGGCCGCTATCTGACCGATAAGTATCTCAGGACTCGCTCCGCTGAACGACGTGGAATTGTGATGCTCCGCCACCCAGTAGCGGCTGTACCCCACCCGCTCGGCGTGACTCGCGAGTTCCACACTCTCGCGCAGCGCGTCCGCCGGCCTCCCATCCTTCCGAATCGGAGACTGGTCAACCACGCTGAGAGTAAACTGGTCTGTCATGGTCATAAGGATAAACCCTCTTCGGATTGCAGGGGGTTTATCCATCGCATTCTAGGAAACCTACCGAAGTCCGAATCGTTAGAGTGCAGTTCCGCTTCATTTTCCATCGCAAGCGCGGCGATGTGAGCGTCAGGCTCCAAGTTGCGTCCTATGACCACGGCTTCGATGTTCTGTCGAAAGTAATCCAAATAGTCAGGGCCAGGGTTGATAGAAACAATATGAGGATACTGTAGCCAATGCCGCACATAGTCAACCGCTTCAAGTGGAGACATCGGTTCCATCACCGCGGGATTTGTTATGACTCTCACGAACCCGTTTGATACGGCCCACGGCAAGCCAATAACTTCGGTACCGCTAAGTAGTCCTTCCCACCAGCGTATAGCAGCATCATGATTGAGTGATTGATCATTATGGGCATAGACCAGCGGGTTAATGTCCGGGATTATCATTTTTCCTGACCTTCCAGATCAATTCTTCCATCTCAAGGTCGGCGTTGATCTGGTTGAGTTTGATCTCGTCAACACCCGGTTTGAACTTGCTGCTGAAAGGAACAACCTTGAACGGCGGTAGCTCAGAGTCTTTCGCTTTGTCCGCAGCGGATCCCGACGGCGCGGCCGTCTTCATCCCGCGTCGCAGCGTTTCGTTCACCACCCGCTCGAACGGCTTATCCTGGAGCCGACACTGATCTTTCAGGAAGTCGGCAACGTCATCGTCTAATGTCAGCGTTGTCTTCATAGCTATATCCTGCTGTATCCAGTGGCTAGGTGTCAAGAATTGGCGCGCTTGCCCCTGTTGGTCAAGATAGTCATTGATGATACCCTAGAGTATGTCCGTTCCACGCGGACGGATACACTCATCGCCGCTCGGTTCAGGCGGCATAGGTACGTGAATAGGTACGTGACATGAATAGTACAGTAAGACGGTCATGGCTCATAGTTCCAGCGCATGACGAAAAGAGGCTGAAACAGGCCGCCAAATCCGGCGCGGATGTGGTCGCGCTCGATCTTGAAGACACCGTACACGACAGCCGAAAGCACGAGGCGCGTGAGAACATACGCGACGCCATCGGTATCATACGCGACGCCGGCTCAGAGGTCTTCGTCAGATGCGATCCCGAGCTGCTCTACGCGGACATGGCCGCCTCGGTCTGGCGCGGCCTGAGCGGAGTCATATTGCCAGGGCTTACGAGCGCCGAGCGGGTGCGCGAGGCGGACGACATCCTGTCGCAATTCGAGTCCGAGCGAGGCGTAGTAAGACCTCCGCCCGTCGGAGAAGTGCGCGAAGCGGACGACCCGCGCGGCCCCGAACAGGCCCTGGAGATACATCTCTCCCTCGACACCGGCCCAGCCAACTGGTGCTCCGAAGAACTGATCCAGGCCAGCAACCGTATCCAGTCAATCAGCCTCGGACGCGCCGACCTCAAAATGGACCTCAGAGAGGAGCCGTCCGGCGACCTCCACCTGCTGCCCTACCTCATGCAGCGACTCATCGTGATCGCCAACGCCCTGGGCGTCGAGCCTGTCGGCGCGTGGTGGCGAGCTACCTCGCGCGGCCTGAGCGCCAACTACGACGACACCCTTAGTGCCGCGATTGCCGGACGACAGGCCGGTTTCAGAGGGGCGCTTTGCATGAAGGCTGAGCAGGTCGCCGCGCTGAACGCGGGCTTCACCCCGTCCTCGGAGGACGTGAGCCACGCCCGCGCCGTTCTGGAGTCCATGCCATCCCCCACACCCGCCGCCGCTATCGCCGAAAACACGCTTGAATGGTCGAACGACTGCGCCCTCAGAGACCAAGCCGCCGCTCTTGTACGGAACACGGGAGGCAACGACGATGACTAGAAGAATCAGGCGCTCCGGCCTGACCATGCCCATCAACAACCCGCGCTTCGTGGGCCGCTCCTGGACGCGAGACTGCGACTACCTCAACTTCGACCTGGAAGACTCCGTGCCGCAGTCCCAGAAAGAGTACGCCCGAACGCTGGTCAGGGAAGCCATAGAACACGGTCGGAAGGGCGCGGCTGAGATCAATATAAGAATCAACTGCGCCTACCCCGATGTGGACGTCCGCGCCGCCGTATGGCCCGGCGTCTCCCAGATTAACTTCCCAAAGGCCGAGACCGCCGAACAGATCAAGAACCTGGACGCGCTGATAACCGAAATGGAGCGCGTCAGGGGCATCAGGCCCGGTACGGTCCGCATAGGCGCGACCGTCGAAACCACGCTCGGCGTCGCCAACTCATACGAGATCGCTTCCGCCAGCTCCCGCATAGACTCATTCGGCCCCGGAACCGGCTACGATATGTCCATGGACATGGGCGTGGAGATGTTCGTCGGGTTCGACCAGTTCTTCTACAACCGTGGCGAGGGTGAACTAATCGCCATGGCGCTCGGTTTGGAACGCGACGGCGGCGTCTATATGCACGACACCACAGGTAACGTGGGCAACGCCGACCTCGCCCTGAATCGCGCCCGCGCCAGCCGAAAGGCCGGGCTCAGGTTCGGCGGCGGCCTGCACCCGAACGTCGTAGCGCCGCAGAACGAGGGTCTTACTCCCACACAGGAAGAAGTGGAGGACGCCCACCGCGTCCTGGATTTCTTCAGAGATATGGACGCGCGAGGCGAGGCCGAAGGCGAAATGGACGGTCGAGCTATAGACCAATACGAAGCCGCCCGCGCCACCGAGCTTATCGAATGGGCCGACCTATGCGCCCGCCGGGACGCCGAGAAAGAAGCCGCCCGCGAACGAACCATAGCGGCTGAACAGGCTACGCTCGCCGAATCAGAGCCGGATACACAGCCCGTCGAACAAACCCCGGCGGCTGATTCCTCATCGGACACCCAGCCCGAACAGGACAATGATCAACCGGCGATTGTAGAATCCACGCCGCCGGACGAACCTGAACATCAGGAACAGGAACAATGAACCCATTCGTAAGAAGATCGCACCTGCTTGTCTCTATCTCCGACCGCGACGCGGTGGAATCTTCCTGGACGCACAACGCCGACGCCGTGATTCTCGATCTCACCGGCGCCTCCTCCGACGCCGAGCGGTTCAGGCGCAGGGGTAGGAAGACGCTCTCCGACTCCATAGAAACCGCAGGACGCGGAGGCGCGGAGGTGTTCATCCAAGTCAATAAGTCCGTCGCCCACGCCGACATAGAGGCCGCCATCTGGCCCGGAGCGAAAGGTGTGGTGTATCCCGGCGCCGAATCCGCGGCAGAGATAGAGGAAATGGACGAACTGCTTACCAACTTGGAGCGTCAGCGCGGCATCGCAAAAGATACCCTGCACATCATCGTTCTTCTTGATTCCGGCAAAGGAGTCTGGAACATCCGCGAGATCATCCAAGCTAGTCCTCGTGTCAGTTCCATCGGCCTCGATGAATTAAGCCTGTGCGCGAACATGGGCATCGCGCCGACGCCCGACTTCGATCCGTTCGAGTACGCCAAGGGGCGCGTCATCATCGAGGGCAGGGCCTCCAGAGTTCAGCCTATCGGCATGAGCCACCCCCACGGAGTCCTGCCCCAGTTCGACGACGAAGCCGAGATAGCCCGTCTCGCCCTGAGGTCCAAGAATCTCGGCTTCGCGGGCGCGATATGCCCGCGTCCCTCCTGGGTATCCCACTGCAACCGTGCGTTCGCTCCACCCGAAGACAAGCTCGACTTCTACCGCGAGACACGCCGCTTGTTCGCCGAGGGCGTGGCAAGAGGCACCGCCGCCGTCCCCTATCCCGGCACCACCATGATGATAGACGTGCCAGTGGACGAAAACGCGCGGGTCAACCTGGAACTCTGGGAACTATGCGCCGCCCGCGAAGCCGATAAGGCAGCCGCCCTAGCCCGCGCGAAAGCGTGATTATCCCTCACAAAGCAGGAGACAACCCATGACCACGCAAACCAGGCTGATGACAGCCGAAGAACTCTTCGCCATGCCCGACGACGGCTACCACCGCTACGAACTTGTAAGGGGAGAACTCAGAACGATGGCGCCGCCTGGAGCCTATCACGGAAAATCCGCCAGTAGAGTGGGAATACATCTTGCGATTCACGTGAACGAAAACGATCTAGGCGAGGTTTACATTGCGGAAGTCGGATTCCTAATCGGCTCGAACCCCGACCACGTTCGCGCTCCGGACGTCGCTTTCGTCAGGCGTGAAAGAGAGGATGAGGTCGGAGAGATCCACGGGTACTTCCCGGGTCCGCCCGACCTTGCGATAGAAGTCATATCGCCAAACGACATATACCGCGAGGTTGACGAGAAAGTCCAAGATTGGCTGGAAGCGGGAACTCGCATGGTCATCGTGATAAACCCCAGGAGGCGGGAGGTAAGGCTGCATACACCCCAGGCTGACGCCATAGTCCTGATGCCCGGCGACACCCTCGACGGCGGCGATGTCGTCCCCGGTTGGAGGATACCCGTAAGAACGGTTTTCCCTTAATCCATCCCCACCGATGACAGAGCGTATGGCATAACCCGGAGGCAACCCATGACCACGCAAACCAAGCTGATGACAGCCGAAGAACTCTTCAATATGCCCGACGACGGCTACCACCGCTACGAACTTGTAAGGGGAGAACTCAGAACGATGGCGCCGCCAGGACAATTTCACGGAGAATATGCGGGAACGGTATTCGCTTCGCTTCACGTTCACGTGAGGGCTAACAACCTGGGTAAAACTTACACAGAGATAGGCTTCCTTATAGGGACCAATCCCGACCATGTTCGCGCCCCCGACACCGCTTTCATCAGCCGTGAGAGACTGGAAGCTATCGGTGAGGGACACGGATACTTCCCCGCCGCTCCCGATCTGGCGATAGAGGTCATATCCCCCAACGACCGCCTTACCCGGGTTAACGAAAAAGTCCAAGACTGGTTGGAAGCCGGAGCGCGCATGATTATAGTAGTAAATCCTCGCAGACGCGATGCAACCGTACATCTACCGGGAGAAGACC
Source organism: Dehalococcoidia bacterium (assembly GCA_963668275.2). GTDB lineage: Bacteria > Chloroflexota > Dehalococcoidia > Lucifugimonadales > UBA1123 > VXRN01. The sequence continues at coordinate 2,267,062 of OY764155.1, read as the reverse complement.
CCATCACCCTCACCGAAGAAGACACACTAGACGGCGGCGATGTCGTCCCCGGCTGGACGCTCCCCGTCAAAGACATATTCTCATAACTCCCGAAAACTAATGACTAACGGCTAAAAATTCACCAAGGAGAACCATCATGCCCATAGAGAGAATATCCCCAGACCTCGACCGTCTGCTATCGGTTGACCAGGAGATTCAAGAACTCGGCGACGGCTTCGGAGGCGACGGCGGTCCCGCCGAAGGCCCGCTCTGGTGGAGCGACGGCGGCTACCTGCTATTCAGCGACATACACAACAACAGGCGGATGAAGTGGTCGCCCGGCGAGGGCGTCACCCTCTTCCAGCAGCCCACCAACCACGCCAACGGACTCACCCGCGACCTCAAGGGCAGACTCCTCGCCTGTGAACACAGCGCGCGCCGCGTCACCCGACAGGATTCCGACGGCGAGATAACCACGATAGCCAACAGGTATCGCGGCTCCCGTCTCAACCGTCCCAACGACGTCATCGTCAAGTCCGACGGGAGCATCTACTTCACAGATCCGGGCGCGCCGGCCCCCGGCCTCGACCTGGACTACTCCGGCGTCTATATGGTCTCCCACGACCTGGACGATATAACCCTGCTGGTGGGCGACTTCATCACCCCCAACGGCATCGCCTTCTCTCCTGACGAGAGCGTCCTGTACGTCAACGACACCCGCAGGCAGCATATACGCGCCTTCGATGTTCAGCCCAACGGCACGCTCGCGCTCGCATCCGACCGCGTTCTCTGCGACCTCAGCGGTGACCGCCCCGGCGTCCCGGACGGCATGAAGGTGGACGTTGAGGGCAACATCTACTGCGGCGGATCCGGCGGAGTGTGGGTAATCGCCTCCGATGGCAACCACCTCGGAACCATCGTCCACGGCCACGACGCCTCAACCAACGTAGCCTTCGGCGGAGACGACTGGAAGACGCTCTTCTTCACCACCTGGAACACCGTCGGCAGCGTTCAGGTCAACGTCCCGGGGATTCCGGTTCCGACGAATATCGGCTGAAACCGGCTTTCCGGTCTTTCCTGACATAGAGAACGCGCGTAGCATAGTAACAAGAGGGATGTAAATTGCCCGTAGCGAAGATTACAGAAAGCAGGATGAGCGCGACTCCCAATGGCCCGGAAGTTGCCACTATCCTGGTGGAGCCAAACGATCCAGTAGCGCTAATGGTGTTAGGGCATGGCGCCGGAACCCCAATATACAGCCCCACAATGGCTAAGATGTCTGAGGCACTTGCCGACCACCGAATCGCGACTTTCCGGTATAACTATCCATACAGCGAAAGTATGATCACATTCCACCCTGAGCTAATAGACCCTCTTGACGTTCTCCTAGATACAACGAGCTCCGCGAAGAACGCGGCCAAGGATCTATCGCATGATTTGCCGCTGTTCCTTGGCGGACGGTCAATGAGCAGTCAGGTAGTGTCTCTTGCCATGACACGTGAGGACTGGCGCGATGTCCGAGGAATTGCGCTCTACGTTTATCCTACGCGGTGGCGCAACCTGTTGGAGAACACCGTCAACCACCTCCAGCGAGTACAGGCTCCTATGTTATTCGTCCAAGGAGGCTGCGATGAAGAGTTCGCCGACCTAAAGGAACTTCAATCCATCCTGGATGAAATCGGCAGTCGCGCGAGTTTATATATCGTAGAGGGAGCCGACCATTTCTACAATCTGCCGAAGGAGTCGGGAAAGGGGCAACTGAACACTCTGTCTGAGGTCGCTTCTGTCACATCTGAATGGATTCAAGGAAAGCTAGGCGTGAGTCACGCCCCATATATGACCTCGGCGGATTCCAAGATTGTCTTACGCCGCAGGTGATTACGACTCATTCCCCTGCTTCGGCTTCCGCACGAACAGCATCATAACCGCACCCATGAAGGTCAGCGCGGCGAATGTCGTGAACGGCACGATGTAGCTTCCAGTCGTGTCGAACATATACCCTGCGAACAGCGGCGCGAATATCATCGCTATGTTCATCGGTAGCTGCGATATGCCCATAATCGTGGCGAATGCCTTGCGCCCGAAATAGTCCCCCCGGATAGCCGTCGTCAGCGGGCTTCGGCCCCCGAAACCTATCCCGTACATCAGCGCGAACACGTATGCCATGATTACGCTGTCGAAGAGCGCGATCACCAGTATTCCGACACCCTGGATAAACAGGAAGAACGCTATCATAATGGTCTTGGGAAGACGGTCGGCGAAGTAACCCGACACGAACTGCGCGGGCAGCGCGACTATCGTATAGGTCAGAACCACGACCCCCGCGCCGCTGAGCGACATTCCGGTGTCGGTCAACTTCGGAACCAGGTGTAGCGCCAGCGTAACGATTGCTACGCTGGACGCGACCTGCGCTATCGTGAGTATCCAGAAGGCCGGAGTCTTGAGCGCCTGCATCGCTGTGAAGTCAGGCTCGTCGTCTGGGATATAAGAGGCGCGTTGGCTATCCTCCGCATGGTCGCGCCGCGCCGGATCGCTGTGGCCGTCCGGCAATAGCCCTATGTCCTCTGGACGATTGCGAATAGCCTTCACCGATGGCCCGACGATCAGCAGTAGGAATATCCCTATCCCCATCGCCGCGCCATTGAGCTCGAATCTCTCGATTGCCAGTCCCAACACCGGCACCAGAAGCCCGCCCAGGTGAATCCCCGACATCGAGCACGCCATCGCGAAAGACCGTTGGCGATTGAACCAATTGTTTACCATGGCAATCAGCGCGAGCCAGCCGCCCAGCCCGGATCCCAGCGATATGAACATATACGAGGCATAGAAGTGGATCAGCCTCTCATCCAGAAACTCGAATGGCAAAGAGCTCAACAATCCGAGGCCGCCCAGAAAATCTATCTGGGAGAGCCAGATGAACCCCAGCCCCATCATCGTGTACCCGATAAGCACCATCCGCCGCGTCCCCACCCTGTCCACCAGCACGCCCTCGATTGGCCCCAGGATAGCCCCCTCCACCCGCGCCAGCGAGAACGCGCCCGACAAAGCTGTCCTGCTCCACCCATACTGCCGCTCAAGCGCTACCAGCATCGTCCCAAGCCCCTGGAACACCGTCAGAGACATCAGCGTCAGCATGAACGCCGCCAGCCCCACCAGCCACCACCCATAGAACACGCCGCCGCTCATCACCATGCGCCCCGCGTTCAGGACGTCGGCCATCAGCCCGCCCTTGGCTGCGCTCTCTGTCTCGGTTCTGGTCGCTCGATATCGCATGGGCGTAAGCCTACCAGAAACCGACCCCGAATTTTCAATTCCCCCGCCATTATTCTGAACTCCGTTTATCTTGTCCTCCGATTGTTGAAAGAAATATCTCAGGTTGCCATTCAGCCGCCCACCAACTAAACTCGGAAACGACTCGATTGAACGGGAGGAAATCGTGAAAAACAATCTAAAGGACAAATACTGCATAGTCGGCGTGGGGGAGACCGACTACAGCAGAGGCTCCGGGCGCAGCACACGCGCGCTGGCCACCGAGGCCATAAACAACGCCCTCGCCGACGCTGGCCTCAAGCCCCAGGACGTGGACGGGATGCTCAGCTACCACGGCGGCGACTCCGTAAACTCCAGCGTTCTGGCCTACGACCTCGGCATCAATCTCAACTTCTACATGGACTGCTCCGGCGGCGGCTCAAGCACCGAGGCGCTCGTTGGGCTGGCGATAGGCGCGATAGAAGCGGGCATGGCCGACACAATCGCCATCTTCCGCTCCATGAACGGCTACTCCCAGGTACGCATCGGAGGCACCGGATCCAGGGCCGCCAACCCTGTCTCCGGCCCTGATCTGCTCCGACGCACCTACGGACTCGCCAGCGCCGTGCAGTCCTTCGCGTTCACCTTCACCCGCCACATGATGGAGTACGGCGTCACCAGCGAGCAGCTTGCCCAGATCAAGGTGACCCACAGCAACCACGCCAGCAACAACCCAAAGGCGCTCATGAACCATCGCGTAACCATTGACGACGTTGTGAACTCGCGCTGGATAGTGCGCCCGTGCGCCCACCTGCTCGACTGCTGCCTGGAGACGGACAACGCCACCTGCATCATCGTAACCTCCGCCGAGCGCGCCAAGGACCTCAGGCAGCCCCTCGCCTACATCCGCGCCGTGCAGGGTCGCGGCACCAAGCCCGGCGGCGACTTCCATTATCAGCGCGCGCCCATCACCAGGGTCGCCGGACACCAGGTTGGCCCCCGTCTCTTCGCGCTCGCCGACCTCACCCACGACGACATAGACGTCACCGGCTGCTACGACGCCTTCACCTACACCACGCTCCTCCAGTTCGAGGACTACGGCTTCTGCGAAAAGGGCGAGGGCAAGGACTACGTGACCTCCGGCATCACCGACCTCGGCGGACGCCGGCCCAACAACACCAGCGGCGGCCACCTGTGCGAGGGCTACACGCACGGCATGAACATGGTCATAGAAAACGTGCGCCAGTTGCGCGGCGCGGTGGACGACTACTGCCCGCAATGGGCCGACGGCATCCACACCTACGACTACTCCGAGGGCCACTGCCGACAGGTGAAAGACGTCAACATCACGATGAACATGGGCTGGGCCAACCCCGCGACGGGCAGCGCCATGATTCTCAGGAGGTAATTCCATGCCGGTTTACGAATATCGCCAACTGCCTGTCAACATCTCCGAACAGGACTCCGAGTACAAGGGCTACTTCGACGCCGCCGCTGAACATAAGCTGGCGCTCAAGAAGTGCCTCGACTGCGGCCTGCTGCGCGGAGAGCCGGGCGCCGCCTGCCCCTGGTGCGCCTCCATGAACTCCGAGTGGCAGCAGGTCAGCGGCAAGGGAACGATATACAGCTACCAGGTAGTCCCGCACGCCATACTGCCCGGCTTCCGAGACTGGACGCCATACCCCATCGTCCTCGTCGAGCTTGACGAGCAGGTAGATCATCCCAACCCTGGCGATGGCCTCCGCATCACCGCCAACCTCGTTGACGAGAACATGGACGCCGAGAACGAGGAGAACGTCGCCATAGGCAAGCGCGTCGAGGTCTGCTTCATGGACATCGAGGACGGCTTCGCCCTGCCCCAGTTCAGGCTGTCCGACGAGCCGCCCCCCGGCGAAGTCTGGCGGTATCCCGTTCCGTGAGCTCGGAATGGCAACAGCCTGATACCAGACGGCGCGAATCTGAAGACACCAGAGACTCTAAGGGAAAGATGGACTCCGGGCGACAGTCCCCTCTTGATGTCGCTAAAAAGTGGATTCCCTGGAGCCTTGGACTTATACTGTCTATGACGGTAGGTTGGGTTGCGCTTGTGGCTTACGCGGAAGTCTCAAGTGGCAAGCATGATAATCTAATAGATACGTCAATCGCCGTGGGGAGCGTGGCCGGCATGGCCGCTCCCCTCATCCCGCTCTTTTCGATAGTGATCATAACAGCCGCAGACTTAACAGGAGGGGCGATAGTGGTTACATATAATTATCTTAATAACAAGTTCGTTAAGCCTCTCATAGAGAAACACAAAGCTGAGGGACGTGCGCTAGGACGTGAAGAAGGCATAACCCAGGGCATTGAACTGGGCCGTCAGGAGATCATGGTCGCGATTCGGGATTGGAACAACAGGCGTCTGGACGCTGAGGAGAAGGGCGAACCTTTCGACGAGCCGCCTCCGGGCTTGTGATCTCGAATGAAAGACGTGAACTATCTGAACTAACAAGTGAAGGCTTAACCTTGGGACTCAAAATCTTCTTCGACGTTGACTACACACTACTGGCCATGGACGGAAGCCTCCGCCCCCGGACAAGACACACTTTCGAGAAGCTGATAGAAGACGGACACCAGGTCTTCATCTGGTCCGGCGTCGGACTTCGCACCGACGACGTAAGACGCCACGACCTCCAGGACCTCGTCTCCGGCGTTTACAAGAAGCCGATCTACGACTTCATCAACGGCCTCGAACTTCTCAAAGTTCCGCACTGGCCGGATTTCGTCATAGACGACTACCCCGAAATCGTGGACACCTTCGGTGGTGTACTCGCCAGGCCGTACTTCTTCCGTTCAGCCGACGATGACGAGATGGATCACATCTACGAAATCATAAACGACTTCGCCGCCACCGGCGGCTCCGACAGGGTGGGATACAGGGCCGCGCGCGGCAAACGCCCAGGATAAGTTCGCGGTATCATGCCCATCCAACTCCTCAGACCCGAGGTCTCATCCAGGATCGCGGCGGGCGAGGTCATAGAACGACCCGCCTCCGCGGTCAAGGAGCTCGTGGAAAACGCGCTCGACGCCGGCGCGTCCCGTATCCAGATCGAGATCAGGTCCGGTGGCATCGAGTACATCCGCGTCACAGACGACGGCGGCGGCATACCGGCGAACCAAGTTGAACTCGCCTTCCAGCGCTTCGCCACAAGCAAGCTATCCGTCGCAGACGACCTAGAATCTATCGCCACGCTCGGCTTCCGCGGAGAAGCCCTGCCCAGCATCGCCTCCGTCTCCCGCGCCGAGATGAGAACCCGCGCCCACGACCAGGACTCAGGCAGCCGCATCGAAATCGAGGACGGCGAGATACTCTCCCTATCGAGTGCCGGGTTGCCCGTCGGTACGACGCTCATCGTGCGAAACCTCTTCCGCAACTTCCCCGCGCGCCGAAAATTCCTTCGCTCACCCGCGTCCGAGCATACGCGGATTCAGGCCGTCGTCTCCCACTACGCCATGGCCTACCCCGAGGTCGCGTTCGAGCTCCGCGCCGACAGGGGCCGTCCATTCACGACGCCCGGCGGCGGAGACCTGCGCGACGCCGTGTCCGCCGTCCACGGGCGACGGGTAGCCGAGGCGATGCTCCAAGTCCACTCCGACGGCGAGATTGCGGAACCGTCCGTAAATGGACTCATAGGCCCGCCCACCCTCGACCGCGCCAACCGCACATACATCAGCCTCTTCGTAAACAGGCGCTGGGTGCAGAACCGCTCCATCTCATACGCCATAGAGCAGTCCTATCACGGCTTCATGGCCGAGCGCAGATACCCTATCGCCATCCTCAACATCTCCGTCCCATACGACGACGTGGACGTGAACGCGCACCCCGCCAAGGCCGAGATACGCTTCAAGAGAGAGAACCAGGTCTTCGGCGCTGTGCAGAGGGCCGTCAGAAAGACGCTCACCGACCACGCCCCGGTTCCCGAAATCAGCCACCGCGCCGTCAACCGCCCCGACGCGCCCCAATACTCTCAGAGGACACAGCCCGGCAATCCCTCGGCCTTCTGGCCCACCGCCCCATTCAGCGCGTCGAGCGGAGCGCATAGCGGCCCAGCGCGTTCTCCCGCAGGCCATCCCAGCGCCGCCGATCTGGGCGACTTCTTAGCCCCTCACGACCCGTCCGAATCCGCCGCGCCGCCGCCGAGTATCACGCCCGGCAAGGCCCTGCCCGTCCTCCGCGTCTTGGGGCAGATACGCAGCACATACGTCATCGCCGAAGGCCCGGACGGAATGTACATGATAGACCAGCACGCCGCCCACGAGCGCGTCATGTTCGAGAAAGTGCGGGCGCAGGCCGCCGCCGGAACGCCCGAAATCCAGAGCCTGCTCGAACCCGCCGTCGTCGAACTGGATGCGCGAAAGATGGAACTGGTACTCACCCAGTCCGACGCCATATCGGGCATGGGTTTCGTCCTGGAGCCTTTCGGCGACAGTTCCGTCATACTCAGGGGCGTGCCCGCGCTGCTGAAAGACTCCGACCAGGCCGCCGCGCTGGTTGACGTGCTAGACCTCATGGCCGATGGCGGCGGATTCGAGACATGGGAAGAGCGAGCCGCCTACTCCATCGCCTGCCACGGCGCGATACGCGCGGGCAAAATCCTCAGCCCCGATGAGATGCGCGAGCTAGTCATGCAGCTAGAGGCGTGCGCCCAGCCCAACACCTGCCCCCACGGACGCCCCACCATGATCCACATGAGCTCCGGCCAGCTAGAACGCGAATTCGGTCGGACGTAGCGCCGAGCCAGCCCGCCCCCACTTCGCTATTCCCGCTACCAGTTCAATATATGCGGCTTCTGATTGCGCCACCCGTCGTCCGACGGGAACACCGTCGTCATCGCCACCCGCTCTATGTCGCCGTCAAACATATGCTCCACCGACGACCGCCACGCCTTGTAATGCGGAGCCTCGCGGTGAGCGTCCAGCGCCGCGTCGTCTTCATACACCTCGTACAGGTGGAACAGGTTGGCGTCCTCGGCGTTCGCCAGGATGTCGAAGCGGTAGCAGCCCGGCTCGTCCCGCGTCGAACCCTCCGCGTCGCCGAAACTCGCCTGCCTGAACTCGTCCGCGTAGCCTTCCTTGATGCGTATCGTTACGAATATGGAGATCATGTCTGTGCCTCTCAGGTCGAAATTCAGCGCGATTATACCACGCTACTTCCGTCTCGTCCGACCTATGAGCGCCGTCAGCGCCAGCGTGCCGCTAACTACTCCGACTCCCGCTATGCACGCAATCCCCTTCGCCAGCGCCTCGATGTCCCAGCCCGTCACTATCAGCGAGCGCAGCGCGTCCAGCAGGTACGTCACCGGGTTGTACGTGGCGACCGTCGCCAGCCAGCCCGTCATAGCCTCTCTTGGCACGAACACTGTCGTCAGGAAAACGAACGGGAAGAACAGCAGGAAACTAGAATTCACCGCCGCCGGATTCCCCGTCTTCAGCGCGATGGCGTACGGAAATCCGGTGAACACTAGCCCCCACAGCCCGGACAGGAATATAAACAGAAGCAGACCCAGAGGCCCGGACGCGAACGTCACCCCCACTACGAACCCGATGATTATTACCGGAATCGTGAGAGCTATCACCAGCGTGAAGTCCGCCACCGTCAGCCCCAGCAGCAGCGCCAGCCTGCTCACCGGCGTCAGCGACAGCCGGTCGAAGTAGCCCGTTTGGATGTCCGTCACCAGCGTCACCGCCCTCGATATGCCCGTGACCGCGAATATGATAGCCACCGGAAGCTGGAACGCCTTGTAGTCCAGTCCGGGTATTCGCTCCGCCATGTCCTGGAGCGCGCCGACGTTGATAGCGTAGAAGAACACCGGAATTATCAGCGCCGGATATATCGCCTCCGGGTCGCGCGGAATCGAGCGCAGCGCGCGGATAGCCACCGAGACCACATCCGAAAAGAATCCCGCGCGCCGCGCCCTTATGCCTGATTGAACTGCCACTGCCTGGCTCATCTCGTCTCCTTATCCTCATCCTCGAACGTCCGTCGTCTTGTCTCGGTCACACACGCAACCTATCCATCCTGTACATCCCAACATCCCGCAAATCCTGACTCTGACAAAAAGCCACCCCTCAATCCGCCCCCGCCATCGTCTCATCCGACTCCGCCGCGTCATCCATGCGCTCCCCGGCCACGCTCAGGAACACGTCGTCCAGCGTCGGCGTTCTCAGCGTGATTTCGCTCACCTCCACGCCTACGTAGTTCAGCGCCAGCGCGACCCTGCTGATGGCCGCCGCGCCATTCGACACCTGTATGATCACCTCGCCGCCCGTCACGTCCACCGCGTCCAGAACCTCCAGGCCGGCCAACGCCTCCCTCGCCAGTTCCGCCTGTCCGTCCACCCGCGCGATTATCACGTCCTTGCCCAGCGAGCGTTTCAACTCCCCGGGCGTCCCTTCCGCCATGAGTCGCCCGTTGTTGATGATGCCCACTCTGTCCGCGAGCGCGTCCGCCTCCTCCAGGTACTGCGTCGTAAGGAAGATGGTCACATCCATCTCGTCATTGATGCGCCGCACCTCCTCCCACACCCGCGCCCTGCTGATGGGATCCAGCCCCGTCGTCGGCTCGTCCAGGAACAATATCTCCGGGTTGTGTATCAGCGACGCCGCCAGGTCCAGCCGCCGCTTCATCCCGCCCGAATACGTCCCAACGAACCTGTCTATCGCGTCTCCGATGTCAATGAGACTCGACAGTTCATCGAGGCGGGTGTCAATGTCGCGCCTCGACAGCCCGTACAGCCGTCCCTGGAGCCTCAGAATCTCGCGCCCCGTCTGCTTAGGATCCAGCGCGGCTTCCTGGAGCGCCGCCCCGATGCGAAGCCGGACGTCATTCGCCTGCTCCATCACGTCGAACCCCGCCACGGACGCCCCGCCGCCACTCGGCAGCAGCAGCGTAATCAACATCCTCACCAGCGTAGTCTTCCCCGCCCCGTTCGGCCCCAGGAATCCGTAGATCTCGCCCCTTGATATATTCAGGTCAATCCCGTCAACCGCCTTAACCTCGCCAAAGTCGCGAGTGATGCCCCTGGTTTGCACAGCGTAATCCATATATCGTGCCATCCTGCTCACAGTACAATTGTTCGTTACATTCCTAATAAAAATATCATTTGCCCAATCACGGAGTCAATAGAAAACAAAGCCGTTTTCCGCCGAAATCGCCCACCCCACCCAGCTTGCAGGAGTAGGCAAATATGCGCTCGGCTATGAATACCCATCAACAAACCCCCTCTCCCTCAGGGAGAGGGCTGGGGTGAGGGTGAAACGCCTACCCTTGTGAAGCCCCGTCCATGGAGAAGCTAACGACCAGCCTCAGTTCTCACGCCATCTCAGCTTCCACAACCCGACACCCATGCACACCGACGCGAACACGCCCAGGACCACGATCTCGAGGAGAACGTCGGTCCGGCTCACGCGGTCGTTGCGTATCCATAAAACCATTGGATAGCAGATTCATTCTGTATTCACTCCCGTCTGTCATAATGACATGAACGTACGGTGGACTATGCTCATTTGGGAATCCACCCATCCTGTACATCCTATTATCCCATACATCCTGATTCTGACAAAAACGCTCAACTCCATCACCCCAATCAACCAAATCACAGTTCAGACATCGCCCCAAAGTTGCCCTTGACGCTCACAGAATGTCCGTGCTATCATCCATCTGAATCGAATACACCGACCTCACCCACAGAGGCGTCCCCAACGGACGCCCTTATCCCCTCTCCCTCAGGGAGAGGGTTAGGGTGAGGGTGAAAGCGCCCAGCAAGAACTGGGCGCTTCCGCTTATCAAAACTAACAACTAAAGACTAAAAACTAAGGACTAACCATGTGCGACGACCTCACACCACAACAGCGACTAGCCCAAATAGTCGCAGAAGAAACAGACGGCGGAAGACGCGTCGTCCGATTCTTCGTGAAAGTCGCCGAGGGCGAGCTTGACCGCGAAGGCTTCAAGCCCAACCACCGCATGGACGCCGCCAAAGAACTCGTCAAAGTCGGACTAACCGAATTCGACGACTACATCCGCGCAGGCCAAAGTGCCGCGACCCGCCGCGCCCCCAGGACCCGACGCCCGGCGCCGGACCCTGAGACCGAACAGGCGCGTCAGGAACTCGCCGACTACGCCAGAGAACTCACCGACGACGGCAGAACCGTCATAAGACTCTACGCCGACGTCGTGGACGGACTCAGAGCCGACGAGGGCTTCAAGCCCCACCACCGCATCGCCGCCGCTCGTGAACTCCTCAAGCGCGGCTTCGACTACGAGCGCGTCCACGACCAGCCGTCCGCCGTGCCCGAAGTGCGCCCGGACGAAGGCCCGGAACTGATAACTGAAAACTGTGAACTGAATACTGACGACCCCGAACTGACCGAGGAATACCTCAGATCCAAAGAAAACATGGCTAAGGTACTCGAGATAGTCAAGCGCGCCGCCGAACAGGTCACCCCTGAAGAACGCGAGGCGCACGAAGCGTCCATGCGGGGCAAAAACCTCTCCATGTGGGACAAGATCCCGCAGCCGGAGTACATAAGCGAAGAACACGCCAGAATCGGAGCCGCCAAGTTCCACGAAGAGATGGCACGCTGGAGAGCGTGGAGAGATTCCGACGTAAAGATCCCTGACCCACCCGAAGGACTAACCCGATACGACGACGGTTAGCCGTCATAAACTTGATTGGCGATGCCGATTAAGTTAACCTTACCGCGTTTGAGAAATCGGAAATGGGGTGACGGCCCTCTCGCGGATAACGAGGACACTGGGCCGCGCCTCGGTACAATTTACAGGAGGTCAGCATGGCTGATATTTCAAAATCCGTAGCCATCGTCGGCGTTGCGGAGTCCGACGAAATCGGCAGAGTGGAAAAGTCCAATTTGCAGTTGCACGCAGAGTCCGCGTACAACGCGCTTGAGGACGCCGGCCTGTCCATAAAGGACGTGGACGGCCTTATGACCGCCGGCACTTCGACCCTCACTCTGGGCGAGTACCTCGGCGTCAACCCTAGGTTTACCGACACCACCGCCGTCGGCGGCTCTTCGTTCATCATACACATCGCGCACGCGATGCTCGCTATCCAGGCGGGCTACTGCGAGACCGTTCTGGTAACGCACGGCGAAGCCGGACGCAGCGCGCGTTCCCGCTCGGGCGGCAACGCTTCAGAACCGGGCCCGCAGTTCGAGTCCCCGTATGGACTGATTGGCGCGCCCGTCAACTACGCGATGGCTGCCCGACGCTATATGCACCAGTACGGCGAGGACTACACTCGGCAGGGCATGGCCGAAGTAGCGGTCGCCACCCGCAAATGGGCGAATCTGAATCCCAAGGCGTACTTCAACGACCGCACCATGTCCTTTGACGAATACCACGATTCCCCCTGGATCGCCTGGCCTTTCCACCTGCCCGACTGCTGTCTCACCACCGACGCCGGCGGCGCATACGTCGTAACCACGCCCGAACGCGCCCGAGATCTGCCCAAAAAGCCCGTATGGGTCCTGGGCGCGGGCGAGGGCCTGGATCACGGACTCATAAGCCAGATGCCCGACCTCACCAGCACCTGGGCGCGTGAATCCGGTCCGGCCGCGCTGAAGATGGCAGGCGTTACGCACGACGACATAGACCTTGCCATGATCTACGACTCGTTCACCTACACCGTTCTGGTCACGCTGGAAAGCCTCGGCTTCTGCGGCCCCGGTGAAGGCCCCGACTTCGTCGCCAATCAGCGAGCGGCGCCGGGCGGCGACTTCGCCATGAACACAAGCGGTGGCGGGCTGTCCTACACTCACTCCGGTATGTACGGTATGTTCCTCGTCCTCGAGGCTGTCCGACAGCTTCGCGGCGAGACCGGCGACCGCCAGTTGGACGATCCCAAGCTGTGCCTCATCAACGGCACCGGCGGCTCTCTGTCCTCCACCGGCACCGTAGTGCTGGGCATTGACTAATCCATTGACTAAGAGGCCGCCGCCCTTGTCAATCCGAGCGGCGGCGAGGCCGAATTTCCAACCATCAGGAGAATGAAATGACAACTGGATACAACAAGCCCGTCCCGGTGCCGCAGGTGGAGTCCGACTTCTACTGGGAGAAGTGCAAGGAGCACGAGCTGTGGCTCAGGTACGACAACGACGCGCAGCAGGCGTACTTCTATCCCAGGGACATCTCGCCCATCACCTTCTCCAGGAACACCACCTGGATCAAGGCCAGTGGCAAGGCGACTCTATACACTTACGCCATAGTCCACCGCCCCTTCCATCCCGGCTTCGTCGGAGATGTGCCGTTCGTTACCGCTATGGTGGAGCTCGAGGAAGGGCCCATCATGCCGACCAACATCGTCATGGACGACCCCACGCCCGAGAAGCTCCAGATAGGCATGGCCCTCGAAGTAGTCTTCGAGGACATCACCGACAACATCTCGCTTCCCAAGTTCCAGCCCGCCTAGTACCAAGTCCATGTGAATATGACATACTCAAGTGCCCAATCGTCATTCCCGCGAAGGCGGGAATCTAGGGGCTGAGGGCGGTCTGGATATGTCAAAACTACCTGGAAACGGTACTAGTCCGAATAAGATATAATCAGTGGACAGGTCATTCAATAGACCTGTCCACCTGCCCTCGGATGCGCTGAGATGATCATGCTGGAAGAACGACGTGAGGAATTGCTACCTTCCGTCGCCCGAGTTGAAAGGACACTGGAAAGGTTCCGTTCTGACATTAGGTCGTGTCGCAGGTTGATGATAGGTGGCATGGTTATACTTGGACTAGAAATGATAATCCTGTTCCTGACGATTATCCTGCGCTCGCCGGGCTGAGATTAGGTTTGTCTGAGCGCGTCCCTTCACTCTCGCCATCCGCTGCCTGAGTCCAGATAGACGGTACTACCCACTTTAGACAGCGTGATCCCCTGCCGGTACACCCCATTCAAGAGTTCTCTCCCCGCCAGATGAGCGTCCGTAGTTGACTCCACCGAATCGGGGCCATTCGCAAGAGCCTCGACTATCGCCCGCCCGTCCATATCGTCGGGTATCGGCAGACCCAGCAGTTCCAGGACGGTCGGCGCTATATCCACATTCCCGGTCGGCGAAGAGATCCGCTTACGAGACTTGAAACTTGGTCCTCTTGCGAGCAGCGTGTTGTTCATCTCGTGCCTGCTCATCGAGCCGTGCTGACCCAACCCTCTCGCGCCTCCGCTGGAATAGGCGAACCCGTCATAGCCGGCGGCGTTCGTCTCAGAATCCCACACGAACGACATCGCGAGCTCCGGCGCCCTCGGTCCGTCGCATCCCGCCAGCGCCATCGGGAGCGCGCCCTGTATCTCGCCCGCCGCCTCCGACGCCAGCAGTGCTCCGCACCAGGGCTGAGACATCAGATGCGCCGCTAGTCTCGATGCGGTATCTTGTCCGCGCGTGTAGAACAGAACGCTCCCGCCGTTCGGCGCCACAAGTACGTCGCGCCCTGAGAAGCCGGCGTCTCGGACATTCGACTCTACATCCACCGTCTCCAGTATCGTCGAATAGCCGTGGTCGGACACGATCATCACGTCCGTATCATCGTGTCCATTCACCTCGAGCCAGCGCATGATTCGCCCGAAACCCTCATCCGCCTCGCGTATGGCGCGGTCCGACATATCGGCCCCGACCCCGTGCGCGTGCTGCGCCTTGTCCGGCTCCGACGACCAGATAAGGGCGACGGCGGGCTGACGCTCCGGCAGGATATGCTCGGTCAGGACGCGGACCGCGTGCCGGAAGCGCGGCGTGTTGGGCTGGGACTCTTGGGGCCACTCTCCGAAGCGCGACGCAAGCCGGTCTTGAAGCGAGTAAGGCAGCGTGAAGTCCGGGTGAATCGTAGCGCCGCCCGACGTGTCTGCGTTCGGATTGTGGACATAGGCGTTGCCCGAAGTCCCTACCCCGATGGCGGTGTACTCCAGCCCATAGCCGCGCAGAATGTCCGCCAACGTGGGCGCGAGCAGTACCCGCCCCGTCTTGCGCGCCATGTCCGCGAGCGTCGGCTCCAGCGCCGAGAAGACCAGAGCGGGGTCATAGTCTCGCGCCACCATCGTATTCGCCGCCAGCCCATGCCCGCCCGGATAGCGTCCGGTGACCATGCTGGCCGCGTTGATCCGCGTCACCGACGGAAACACCGGATGGTGACTCTCGAAGAAGATGCCTTCATCCGCGAACCGCGACAGGTTCGGCATGAGGTCGGGGCGAATCTGCGCGGGCTGAAGCCCGTCGAACACGACGATAAGGACTGAGGTCAAGATGTCTTCTCCAAAGAGAAACTGAGAATGTAGAATCCAGTTCTCAGGCTTGTAATTTATCCACTCTCATTACTATTATATATATGTATTTCTAAACTGGATATATAAGGATTAGGTGGTTTGTCTATGATTGAATCTGGAATAACCGCAAAGGGCCAGACGACATTGCCCAAGATCGTAAGAGAGGTTTTGGGAATCGAGGCGGGAGACCGTATCCGTTACATAATACATGATGGGGAAGTGCGTATCCGACCCGTTCGCCCGATCAATAGGCTATTCGGTATCGCCCAGTACAATGGTCCTCCTGTCACCCTCGATGATATGGAGAAAGCAATATCCGAGGCAGTCGGCATAGACGATTGATAGCCTTGGATACTAATGTCATTGTGCGCTACTTGGTGCGAGACAACGCTGAACAAGCGGATGCGTCCCGTGCGCTTTTGGAAAGTCTGTCGTCCGAGCGGCCGGGGTTCGTCTGTCGTGAAGTCATGCTGGAAGTTGTGTGGGTTTTGGAACGGGCATATCGTCTGTCCAGAGATCAGATCGCCGTTATCGTTGAGGAATTAACTCACACAGAGGGCCTAATCATCGAGTCTGACGATGACGTGATCCGGGCCGCTATGGGTTATCGGCAAGGAAGCGCTGACTTCTCCGACTTCATGATTCTTATAGCCGCGCAGAGGGCCGGCGCCGAGCCGCTGTACACATTTGACCGCAAATTCTCACGTCTGGTCGGCACAGAGTTGCTGGACACGACACTGAAGGATGATTCTCAATGACTCACCATGAACTGGAAACCGCATTTTCGATTGACATGTCGGCCATCAAGTTTGGGCCGGGCGTCACGCGCGAAATCGGCTATGAGGTCGCGCGGATGGGCGCGAAGCGGGTGATGGTGGTGACCGACCCGCGTATGGCTCGGCTTGAGCCTTTGGCCGTCGTCCTGGAATCGCTGAAGGCCGAGGGCGTTGACGCGGTTCTGTTCGACCAGGTGGAGGTGGAGCCGACGGACGAGTCTTTCAAAGAAGCGATAGAGTTCGCTTCCAACGGCGGTTTCGACGCCTTCGTATCGGTCGGTGGCGGGTCGAGCATGGACACCGCTAAGGCCGCCAACCTGTACTCGACCTACCCGGCGGACTTCCTCACATACGTGAACGCGCCTATCGGGCAGGGCGAGCCGGTTCCGGGGCCGCTGAAGCCGCACGTGGCGGTGCCTACTACGTCCGGCACTGGTTCTGAGACTACCGGCGTCGCCATATTCGACCTTCTGGAGATGAAGGCTAAGACGGGGCTGGCGCACCGCGCTCTGAGGCCGACTATGGGCATCGTGGACCCGGAGAACAGCCGCACGCTGCCCGGCATGGTAACGGCGTGCAGCGGCTTCGACGTGCTGTGCCATGGACTGGAGTCGTACACCGCGCTGCCGTTCAGCCATCGGGACGCGCCGCCCAACCCCGGACTGAGGCCGTCCTACCAGGGGTCGAATCCTATCTCGGACGTGTGGGCCACCCGCGCCATCGAGATGGTTTCGGGCAACATGGTCAGCGCGGTCAAGGACGCCGATGACATCGAGTCGCGCTCGAACATGATGCTGGCGGCGACGTTCGCGGGCGTCGGGTTTGGGAACGCGGGCTGCCACCTGCCACACGGGATGTCCTACCCGGTGTCGGGCATGGTGCGCGAGTACGTGCCGGAGGGCTACCCCGACGACCATCCCATCGTGCCGCACGGCATGAGCGTGATACTGAACGCGCCCGCCGTGTTCAGGTACACCGCGCCGACGAACCCGGAGCGGCACCTGTACGCCGCGCGGCTGATGGGCGCGGACGTGTCGGGCGCGGGACCGGAGGACGCGGGCGACATACTCGCCGACGCCATCGTGTCGCTGCTCAGGGAGATAGGCGTCCCCAACGGGCTTAGCGCAATCGGGTACTCGGCGGAGGACGCTCCCACGCTGGCGGCGGGCGCGATTCCGCAGCAACGGGTCATCGGGCTGTCGCCGCGCCCGGTGGACGAAGAGGCTTTGCGACAGTTGTTCCGAGATTCGATGACGTTGTGGTGATTGGTGTTTAGTGAAGGGCGCCCACAAGGGACGCCCCTACGGATTCAGGACTAACCGACGGGGGAGACAACCCTGACGCGGTGGTTGTTGCTGTCGGCTATGTAGATGGAGCCGTCGGGGGCGATTTCGCAGCCGTGCGGACGGTCCATGCCCGCGTCGGTCGCGGGGCCGTCGTCGCCATGCCCGCCTAGCTGTCCGCCCGCTATGGTGGTCACTATGCGGGTGGCGACGTCAATGCGGCGTATGGCGTGGTTCTCGGTGTCGGTGACGATGATGTTGCCGTCGGCGTCGCAGCGTATCCCCTTGGGGCCTGCCCAGCTGGACTCGATGGCCGGGCCGCCGTCTCCGGCGTAGCCCAACTCGGCGTTCGCGCCAGCGACGGTTCCCATGATACCGTCGGGGGTTACGACGCGGACGCCGTTGCCCTCGCGCTCGGCGATGTAGGTATTGCCCGCTCCGTCCATGCAGACGGCGCGCGCCCCCAGGATGCTGGCCTCTGTCGCGGGCAGGCCGTCTCCGGCGCGAACCTTCTCGCCGTTGCCCGCGATGGTGGTGATGACGCCGGTCGCCGTGTCGAGGCGGCGCACTCGCTGGTCCTGGATGTCGGCTACCAGCAGACCGCCCTTGCCGTCGAGGAAGCAGTCGTTGGGCTCGCGCATTTGGGCCTCATGCCCGGGGCCGCCGTCGCCGGAGTAGCCCGGCTCGCCCGTTCCGGCGACCGTCGTGATGATGCCGTCGGGGTCCACCTTGCGGACGACAGCGTTGAGGCGGTCAACGATGTACACGCTGCCGTCGGAGTCAATAGCGAGCGAGTAGGGTTCGTACATCGTGGCCTCGGTCGCGGGGCCGCCGTCGCCTGTATAGCCCGCCTCGCCCGTTCCGGCGATGGTGGTTATGACGCCCGTCTCGGCATCCACCCTACGGACTATATGGTTGGTGGCTTCGCAGACGTACAGATTGCCCGCGTCGTCGAAGGCGCACATGAACGGCTCGCGCATGAGCGCGTCGGAGGCGGGGCCGCCGTCTCCGGTGTAGCCGCCCTCGCCTGTTCCGGCGAAGGTGGTGATGATTGGCGTTTCGTCCGAACTCATTTCTTCTCCCATTTGGCGATCTTGTGGTTTGCCTATCTGTTGCCTGCGCTGGGGGGCTGATCACCCCCATCCTAGCCTTCCCCCATCGAGGGCTGAGAGGGGTAGGCATTTCACCCTCACCCTAGCCCTCTCCCTGAGGGAGAGGGGATCTATTGGCTGGAGTTCGTAGCTGATTGGACTTTTGCCTACCCTTACCTTCCCCCGTCAAGGGCTGATAGGGGTAGGCATTTCACCCTCACCCTAGCCCTCTCCCTGAGGGAGAGGGGATATATTGGCTGGAGTTCGTAGCTGATTGGACTTTTGCCTACCCTTGTGAGCCCGTCAAGGGGGAAGGGGCTTTTGCCTACCCCTGCGAGCCCATCGAGGGGGAAGGGACTTTTGCTTACTGGTAGGGCTGGCCGAACTTTTCAGAGTGGGCTATGTCGGAGAGGGACTTGCGGTTCTTGCGTCCCATGCTTCCGCGTGTGTCGTTGGCCCTGTATCCGAAGGGGAGGACGGTGACCAGCTCGAAGCTGTCCGGTATGCCGAGCAGTTCCTTGACGCGGCGGTTCTGGGAGGCGACGCGGAGGCCGACGAAGCAGGTGCCAAGACCCTCTTCCCAGCCGACGAGCTCCATCTGCTGGAGGGCGCGGCCTGTGTCGAGGTCGGGTCTGTCGGCGTTGTCCATGGCTATGGCGATGGCCATAGGCGCGTCGGCGACGAACCGGCCGCTGGACGCGATTCTTCCTATCCGGCTCAGGGTGTCCCTGTCCCTGACGACGACGAAATGCCAGGGCTGAAGATTGCGCGAACTGGGCGCCCACTGGGCGGCTCTCAGCAGCTTTTCTACCACTTCGTCTGGCACAGGGTCATCGGTGAATTCTCGGACTGTGAGACGGCTTCTGACGGTATCGTAAACGCTCATTTGCGGACCTCCATGCGCCCGTTTGGGCGGGGTTCATATATTTCGGTTTATAATCCTGCTGGTGGCAACAGGTGGGTTGACTGGCGCTGAACAGGTGAAAAAGTCACCAGCATCCACCTGCATTTCACCAGCATTAGCTTTGGAGAAATTTTTCTATGGCTTCCGATTTGCTTCATCATAATTTACAATTTATGTATGAGGCGGGCGGAAACTCGCTAACATGGGGATATTGTAGCACATTAGAGTTATTGGTGTATAGTGGATGTCGGAATCAGGATTTGCGGGATGAGGGGATGGATAGGATGGGATGGGCGCAGATTTACCGACGCGGCGGAGGAGGAGTGGGAGGGACTTGGGGTGGTTTGGTAGGCGGAGCAATGTCCTGCTCTATCTCTATGCGCTCTGGGACGGGCGGATTAGGACCGCTCGGAGATGTGGGCGCGCTAGGATGTCTCGGCATATCTTCCTCTCATCACTTCGTTGGCTTCAGTCGCAGCCCTGACATTGCGTTTTTCGTCCTGATTCAATTCGACTCGCGACGCAATGGTGTTCATTCTGTCGAGCAACTCGCGCTGTCGCTTACGGGCTTCATACTCTTCAACCGCATCTGTTTCGATGTCCAGCCAGAGGGATCGCCAATCAATGTGCAGGATAGCGCAGTCTTCACTAGCCACCGTTAGCTTGGCGGAGTTCTTGGCGTCGTTGGAAGTGGCGTCGAATACGGTGAGGGCGATGATGGCGAGTCCGATTATGACTGTGGCGACTACACCCCAGGGACTCGGAATCTCGGACATGAAGGGAATGACGATGATAGCCTCGACGAGGATAGCCCCGAGAAGTAGGGAACGGACCACGTTGTGCCGCGTTCGGTACTTGTCGGCCAGGCTGATGTAGTAACGCAAGTACCGCTCGGCGTCGGTGAAGTCCTGCCAGACGCTTTCGCGGGTATGGTCGGTTACCCTAGCCATGGTTCAATCCTCCATTGGGTTCAGGTTATCACTGCGCGGGTCAGGGGGCAAGGACACCGCTATGTGGGTCAGGGTCTTTGTATCTTGATTTTGACGTGAGACAATCATACAGAAGAACGGATAGGGGGCGCGGTAGACCGTAGGGTCTTAGGTCTAGGAGGCCGTCCGAAAGCGAGGGTCGCCGCGCCCATTGCAGACAGGAGCCCGAACAGTTGCCTGGGCTATCGAAGCCCGTATCTTGCAAGGCCGGGCCGTTGTTTGACAGGAGACGGAGATGGAACAAGAACTCATATACGTGGGCATAGACGTGTCCAAGGACCGGATAGACGTTGCGGTTCGTCCTGCGGGAAGGACTTGGAGCGTGTCCTACGGCGAAGCGGAAGTCGATGATCTGGTTGCCGAACTGAACCGCCTCTGTCCCGAGACGGTGATCGTAGAATCCACCGGGGGCCTGGAACTTCCCTTGGTGGCGGTTCTGGCGGCGTCAGCGCTGCCGGTGGCGGTAATCAACCCTCGCCAAGCGCGCGACTTCGCCAGGTCCACCGGACAGTTGGCCAAGACAGACCGGCTGGACGCTCAGGTTCTGGCTCATTTTGGCGAGGCTGTGCGCCCACCTATTCGCGCTCTGCCTGACTCAGACACGCTCGCGCTCGGCAGTGTGCTGGCGCGTCGGCGACAGGTGATGAACATACTGGTGTCTGAGAAGAATCGGCTTTCTCGGGCCACTTCCCAGGCGCGTTCCCGCATCCAGGCTCACATAACCTGGCTGGAAGACGAACTGGAAGACCTGGACAAAGACTTGCGCGACAGGGTGAGCAAAAGTCCGCTGTGGCGTGTGAAAGACGACCTTCTGCAAAGCGTTCCGGGCGTAGGACAGCAGGTATCGCTGACGCTGTTGGCGTATCTGCCTGAGCTGGGAACGCTGAATCGCAAGCGGATAGCCGCCCTGGTGGGTGTGGCTCCGTTCAACAGGGACAGCGGACCACGTCGGGGCAGGCGCAGTGTGTGGGGAGGTCGAGCCAGAGTACGCTCC
The DNA here is from genome assembly GCA_963668275.2 of Dehalococcoidia bacterium. Classification (GTDB taxonomy): domain Bacteria; phylum Chloroflexota; class Dehalococcoidia; order Lucifugimonadales; family UBA1123; genus VXRN01. The sequence continues at coordinate 2,245,493 of OY764155.1, read as the reverse complement.
GCGCTGTATATGGGGGCGTTGGTCGGTAGTAGGCGCAATCCTGTGATTAGAGAGTTTTACCAACGCCTGCTTCAGGCTGGCAAGCCAAAGAAGGTGGCCCTGACCGCGTGTATGCGCAAACTGCTGATCATACTCAACTCCATGATGAAAACTGGCGAGCGGTGGAATCCCAACGTCGTTGTGTCTTGACATCTAAGACAGTTGCTTTCGGTTATTTCCCGATACCGTTTCCGTCGTTCGCCCTGAGCTTGTCGAAGGGCCGCACGTTCATGGTTCGACAAGCTCACCACGAACGTAATTGATTGATAATTGAAGACCCTGCTATGTGGGTCGCGTGGGGGTGTATAATGGCGGGGATATGGCATCTTATCCGCATATAGAGAGTTATCGGGCGGCGCTTGGGGAGCTTATCGAGTTTGGCGGCTCGGATAGCGAACTCAGCATCAGGGCGGCGTTTCAGAATTGCCTGGCGGCGTATTGCCGGGAGCATCGGGAACGGTTGGCGCTGGTGCCGGAGTTGTGCGCTCCGAATAACGTGATCCCGGACGGGACGGTGAAGGACGCGCTAAGGATGGCGCGGGGGTACTGGGAGGCGAAGGATTCGCATGACGACCTGGACGCGGAGATACGGCGCAAGTTCGACCGGGGGTATCCGCGCGACAATATCATCTTCGAGGATTCGCGGACGGCGGTTCTGATCCAGAATCGCGAAGAGGCGATGCGGGTTGATATGTCTCGGCCGGGGGAGCTGCACCGGCTGATACGGCGGTTCCTGGATTATGAACTGCCGGAGATAGAGGAGTTCCGACAGGCGCAGGAGCAGTTCAAGACTGACCTGCCGTCGGTTATCGGAAGCCTGCGGGAGGCGGTGGAACAGGCGGAGTCTGAGAACGCGGATTATCGCGCGGCGGCGGCGGAGTTCCTGGAGTTGTGTCGGCAGAGCGTGGGGCCGGAGGTGTCGGAGGCGGACGTTCGGGAGATGCTGCTCCAGCATATTCTGACGAAGGACATCTTCCTGCGGGTTTTCGCGGAAGACCAGTTCCACGGCGAGAATAACATAGCTCGGCGGCTGGACGCGCTGGAGAGGACGTTCTTCACCGGGGACACTCGGCGACAGGCGATTGACCGTCTGCGGGCGTACTACGGCGCTATCGGGCGGGCGGCGGACGAGATTGCGGACTACTCGGAGAAGCAGAGTTTTCTGAAGGCGATATACGAGGATTTCTACAAGGCGTACAACCCGGCCACGGCGGACAGGCTGGGCATGGTTTACACCCCGAACGAGATAGTGGACTTCATGATACGGGGGACGGACGACCTGCTGAGGAAGCATTTCGGGCGGTCGCTGGCTGACGAGAACGTGCAGATACTGGACCCGGCGACGGGAACGGGGACGTTCATCACGAACCTTATCGAGTACCTGCCCGAAGACAGGGTGGAGTACAAGTATCTGAACGAACTCCACGCGAATGAGGTGGCGATACTGCCGTATTACATAGCGAATCTGAATATAGAGTACACGTACCGGGAGAAGACGGGGCGGTACCGTGAGTTCCCGAACCTGGTGTTCGTGGATACGCTGGACAACATGGACTGGAAGGGCGCGACGGGCGGCGCGGTGGAGCGGCAGGGTTCTTTCGAGCTTGGGGCGATGTCGTTCGACAACTGGTACCGGATGCAGGAGCAGAACGAAAAGACAATCAGCGTGATAATCGGCAATCCGCCGTATAACGCGCACCAGCAGAACGAGAACGATAATAACAAGAACAGGGCGTATCCTGAGATAGACCGTCGCATACGCGAGACCTACATTGCCGCGAGCTCCGCCCAGAAGCCGAAGCAGAACGATATGTACAAGCGATTCATACGCTGGGCGTCGGACAGATTGTATGATGACGGCATAATCGCGTTCATAACCAATCGCGCCTATCTCGATACGCGCCAGGATGATGGCTTCCGCCAGATCGCGGCTGAGGAATTCAGCGATATATACATACTCGACCTTGGGTCCGATGTTCGGCGTAATCCCAAGATTTCAGGCACGACGCATAATGTGTTCGGCATACAGACCGGGGTTGCCATAGGATTCTTCGTGCGGAACAAGGCTAGACTCGGAAAATGCGGCATACACTACACGCGCCGCGAGGACGCTGAGCTTGCGACCGATAAACTCTCGTTCCTTCATAAAGCCAAAATAGACAGCCTAGAATTTGAGGAAATTACTCCCGATGATAAAGGCAACTGGCTTAACCAGTCCAATTCCGGCTTTGACAAGCTGATTCCACTTGCTGACCGCAAGACTAAATTCGCCAAGAACGCTGAGGATGAACAAGCCATATTCAGATTGTATTCGCTGGGAGTTGCTAGTAATAGAGACGCATGGGTTTATGATATTGAAACACACGGGGTTTCAGATAAAATTAAGTATTTCTGTGAAATTTACCAGAAGGAAATGCGAAGATTTGAGTCTGAACAGCCTGATGTAAATGCAATCGGTGACTGGGTTGATAGATCTATCAAATGGACGCTGTTCTTGGAAAGACACTTAATCAGAGGGCAACAGATCGAGTTTTCCAATGAAAATATAGTAGCTGGTCTGTATCGTCCGTTTGTCCATAAGAGTCTCTATTATGCCCCCATGGTAATTCATGCAACCTACCAGCAGCCGCGTATATTCCCTTATCAAGACGCAGGCGAAAACAAAGTGATTTGTTTCCAAGTTCCCAGCACACGCAGACCCTTCGCTGTGATGGCTACTGACAAAGTGCCTGACCTCCATATCTTTTTCGATGGTACTCAATGCCTACCCCTATACCGTTATACCGAGGACGGCGAGCGGGTATCCAACATCACGGACTGGGGCCTGAAGCGCGTCAACGATCACTACCGCAAAGAATTCGGACGGCATTTCGAGGAGGTCGCGGGCGGCGATAGCATCAGTGCGGAGGACATCTTCGCCTATACATACGCCGTCCTGCATGACCCTGTGTATCGTCTGGATTATGAGAACGACCTGCTGCGCGAATTCCCGCGTCTGCCGCTGTATCACGATTTCGACGTGTGGCGGGATATGGGGCGCGAGTTGCTGGACTTGCATATCGGGTTCGAGGACGCCGACCCCTATCCGCTGGAGCGCCGTGATACAGACAAGCCGGCCACCAAGGTTATGCTGCGCGCCAACGCCGCTGACAAGAAGCGCGGGATCATCCGCATAGACGATCAGACGACGCTGAGCGGCGTACCGGAGCCGGCTTGGCGATACAAGCTGGGCAATCGCTCGGCGCTGGAGTGGGTTCTGGACCAGTACAAGGAGAAGAAGCCGCGCGATCCGACGATACGGGAGCGGTTCAACACGTACAGGTTCGCGGACCATAAGGAGCGGGTGATCGAACTGCTGAGGCGGGTGTGTACGGTGAGCGTGAAGACGATGGACGTGGTGGATGATACGGCGTATTGGGACGATGAGGGGAAAAGGGAAGAAGCTATGCCACAATTGTATATCGGCAGTTAGAATGGGGAACAGCCCACGGCTCCGGGCTAATGGATAATTTCGACGAGGGTGATCCGGCTTCCCGCATCACTCTTCAATCCTCATCAAGGACCTTTGCAATTTGGAATCGAGAGGGCACCTGGAACAGGAACTCAGTCCTCCCATCCATATGGGTGAGGACGAAATCACCCATGCTGATGATGTCCATGCCTATGAGAACGTCGCAGCCGGGCGCTATTCCTTCAGCAACCATAATGTGCCGAACAATAACACCATTTGGCAACCCAACGGTAACTAAAAATGTTCTCGCTCTTTCTACGCTATTGACGACATTAAAATTAGTCCAGCCTCGATGCCGTAAGTTACAGGCTCTAACGACATGAGGAGATATGAGGGTATTGGTGGCTCCTGTATCCCAGACTGCTGTGAAGCTACGCATACCATCGGGAATGGAAGGCGAGCCATCATCAACGATGCCATCGGCATCGTCCGAGATATGGCATTCAGTTACGATTTCCGATTCCAAGCTGTCATACCCTCTGACGAAGGCACGAGAAGATGAAACCATTATGCGTCTATCCTGACCCGCGAATGGAACGTGGCCGTATATGCTTTGTCCCCTTCGCTTACTTTCTGGATTAGATAAGTCCCGGGAGTGTAGCGTTTGTCCAGCGCTGCCACCGCGTCACCGGCGTTACAGAATACGCCGATCACAGTATCATTCTGTATGGCGACAGTCTTACCGTCGTACCGGGCGACCATATCATCCTGATTCTTAAGGTAATACTCAAATTCTTTCAGAAGGTTATCAGTTTCCATGATACTCTCCATTGCGTTGGCTGATACATACTATATCTTACGTATCGGCCGGTCAATTCTCAAGTCGCGCTCACGGACAATTTCGACACGGCGACAATTTTGACGAGTTCAGATTCGCCTTCACTCGGTCAGAAGACGGTCGTACTCGTTGTGAGGGCCAATCCGGAATCATACGATTTCACCGCCGCTGACAACTCCCAGGGCGCGGTAGTCTATGTTCACTCGCGCTGAATATACCGGACGCCAGCGTTGTTCGGAGTTCAGTTCGGCCATTATGAATCGGGCGAAGGTATCCTGTTGTTCCTGTGGGAGTTCGGAGACCCTGTCGAAAGCCTGTTGGAGTAGTTCGGTCATAGCGCGATGATTGTATCATGCCCATGGGTTGAGGCTGCGGTCGGAAGTCACGTTGGGGGCTGGATTTGCTCTGATTTCACTCGTACAATCGCGCAACCAATTACAGCTAGCGGGGAGTATGGGCTTTGGAGTCGGCAGACGCGCAGCCTGAGCGGGTACGGAACAGGCCCACGATTCTTGGAGTCATGTCGGCGGGGCATGGGGTGGCGCATCTGTATGACCAGGGGTTCCCGGTGCTGATGCCGACTATCGCGTCGTACTTCGGGTTGAGTTCGCTTCAGGTGTCGGTGCTGCTGGCGCTGAGGTTCACGGGGTTCGGGGTGGTCAACATCGGCGGCGGGCTGGTGGTGGATATGCTGAAGCGGCGCTGGGGCGAGATGCTGACGGGGTGCATGGTGTCGGCGAGCCTGTTCTTCGCGCTGGTGGGGTCGGCTCCGAATTACCTGATTTTGCTGCTTATCGTGCCTGTGGTGAACATACCCGGCGCGCTGTGGCACTTGCCGTCGGCGGCGTCGCTGTCGCAGATATTCCCGGAGAGGCGCGGGTTCGCGCTGGCGATACACGGGTTCGGGGCAAACCTGGGCAACCTTATCGGGCCGCTGACGGCGGCGTTCCTGCTGGAGCGGCTGGGGTCGTGGCGCGGGGTGATGTTCATCTATGTCGCGCCCGCGCTGGTGATGGGCGTAGTGGTGTGGATTTTCCTGCGGAACGTGGGCAGGATAGGGGAGGTGGAGAGGCGCGGACTGCGGACGCAGTTGCGGGAGTCGGCGACGCTGGTACGCAATCCGGCGGTGCTGCTGCTGGTGGGCGCGGCGATGCTGAGGGGCGTCGGACTGGACGCGCTGTTCGCGTGGTCGCCGTTCTACCTGGAGGATACGCTGGACAAGGGCCACCTGGACGCGGGCTTCCACTACGCGCTGCTGACGGGCATGGGGATAGTCTCGACTCCGGCGTTGGGCTGGATGTCGGACAGGTTCGGGCGGAAGATCGTGCTGGTTCCGGGGTTCGCGCTGGCGGGGGCGCTGTCGCTGGTGACGGTGTGGGCCGGCGGCGGCCTGTGGCTGACGATAATCCTGGCGGGCAGCGGGCTGTTCAGCTTCGCGCTTCACCAGATAGTGCAGGCGGCGGTGCTGGACGAGGTGGGACGCGGGACGGAGGCGACGGCGGTAGGGCTGATCTTCGGGCTGAACGGGATACTGGGCGCGGTGTCGCCGTTCCTGGCGTTCCTGGTGATAGAGAACTTAGGCGGCTACGGCTCGGTGTACTATTACGCGGGGATACTGACGCTGGTGTCAGGGGTTCTGATTCTGGTCGCGCCGATGGGGAGAAGGGGGTAAGATGGGGGATATTCTGGAGTCGAGGGCTGATTTGATGGGGACTTTCAGCGTACAGATAGAGATTGGAGACGCCAACCGCGAACGGTGGGTGCCTATGGACGCGCTGGTGGATACGGGCGCGACGATGACATCCGCGCCCGGATCTCTGTTCCGAGAGTTGGGTATAGAGCCTGTCTCAAAGCAACTCTTCGAGTTTGCTCAAGGTGAAGTGCGCCTTATGGATATAGGCTACACCTGGGTGAGATTCGAGGGACAAGAAATACTGACACAGGTTCTTTTCAACGAGGAAGGGGCACCCCCATTGCTTGGAGCAATCGCGCTTGAGAATGCCTTCATGGGCGTTGATCCGGTTGTGAAGCGGCTGATACCAGTACGCGGTCTGATGATGTAGAATCTGCACAAATCGCAGGTAGCACTTGCGATTTGTGCAGATTCTTTATACACTGGCCCTATGATAGAGCGCGAAATTACACCTCTGCTAATCTCGCTGTTTGGACAGTACCCGTTCGTGACTGTGACAGGGCCGCGCCAGTCCGGCAAGACTACGCTCTGCCGGGCGGTGTTTCCAGAACTGAAATACGCCAACCTGGAAGCGCCCGACCAGCGCGACTTCGCGGAATCAGACCCCAGGGGGTTTCTCGCGCAACTCGGAGAGGGAGCTATCATTGACGAGGTGCAACACGTTCCATCCCTCTTGTCATATCTGCAGGTTCTGGCCGACGAAAGCGGCAAGAACGGCCTGTTCGTCCTCACGGGAAGCGAGCAGTTCAGGCTGTCGGACGCCATCAGCCAGTCCCTGGCGGGTCGTACCGCGCTACTTCGACTTCTTCCATTTTCTATGGCGGAACGGCATAGAATAGGCGCGAGCGAAGCGATAGACGATATTCTGTATTCGGGGTTCTATCCCAGGATACTGGACCAGGGACTCGATCCGAACCAGGCGCTGGGCGACTATTTCGAGACCTATGTCGAGCGCGATGTTCGGCGACTGGGCGGCATACGCAATCTATCCAGTTTTCGGCGCTTCGTCCGGCTGTGCGCTGGGAGAGTCGGCCAACTGGTCAACCTCGCGTCGTTGGGATCGGACGCGGGGGTATCCCGCACGACCGCGCGGGAGTGGCTTACCGTGATGGAGACAAGTTACGTAGTCTTTCAGCTCCATCCGTTCTATGCCAACATCCGAAAGCGTCTGGTCAAAGCGCCTAAGCTCTATTTCTACGATGTTGGCCTGGCAAGCTATCTGGTAGGGATAGAAAACGCGCGTCAGATAGCGACCCATCCGCTGCGTGGCCCGCTCTTCGAGAACGCGGTCGTGGCCGAGACGCTCAAGCATCGCTTCAACCGTGGACGCCGGCCCAACCTGTCCTTCTTCCGTGATTCAAGGGGGCTGGAATGTGACCTATTATATGAGACAGGACAGGGCATCGGGGCAATCGAGGTGAAATCCGGCGCTACCATCGCTTCAGACTATTTTCGCTCTATTGACCGCGTTGCCGAGATTGTTCCACAGGTCTCCGCCAAAGCGGTCATATACGGCGGCGACCTCGGCCAGTCCCGAAGCGACTGCGAGGTCGCGCCGTTGTCCGGCCTCGCCGGCGTTCTGGAAGGATTCGAGTCAAATCAGCGCATTTCTGAAGGACAAGGAAGTTAAACGCCATGACGCAACAACCCCAACACGAACCCCTATACGGCGAAACTTACCCAAACACACTCGACGCGCAACTCAACGCACTGGAGTCGGACGACTGGATTCGGAGATTCGCCAACTCACGGCGGCGGCTGGCGTCTGACCTGCACAGGCCGCTGTATCACTTCTCGTCGCCTGAGAATTATATGAACGACCCGAACGGGCTGTGCCAGTGGCGGGGACGTTACCATATGTTCTACCAGTTCAGGCCCACGGGGGTTGATCGCGTTCACTGGGGGCATACGGTCAGCGACGACCTGATTCACTGGCGCGACCTGCCGCCCGCTATCTATCCCACGACGGAGCGGGACTGCTTCAGCGGGCAGACGCTGGTCGAAGACGACCGCGTCGTGGCGATATATCACGGCACGCAGTCCGGGAACGCTATCGCCACGGCGTCGGATCCGCTGCTGCTGAACTGGGCTAAGCATCCGAACAACCCGGTGATTCCCGGAGACAATCGCAGCATGACGGGCGCGGATATTACGCCGAACAGCGAGGGCTACCGGGTGTTCGATCCGTGCATCTGGAAGGAAGAGGACGGGTTCTACTACTCGGTGTCGGGCACGTTCAAGGACGGGGAGCGAGGCGCGGACGCGGTGGGCGTTGACCACCTGTTCCGTTCTGAAGACCTTGCGGAGTGGGAGTACCTGGGGCCGATGATGGAGGATGCCTTCTTCGCGGAGCCGGGCGAGGACGCCGCCGTCCCGAATTTCTGGCCCATCGGCAACGGCAAGCGTATGCTGTTGCTGTTCAGCCACAAGCGGGCGGGACGCTACTACATCGGAGAGTACGACACGGGGACGCATCGGTTCAGGCCGGAGTCGCACGGGCGGATGAACTACGGCCCCTGGGTGGTGGGCAGCCTGCACGCGCCGTCTGCCACGATTGACGATTCGGGGCGGTATCTGGGCATATTCAATATGCACACGGGCAAGGATTCGGCGGACACGGACGAGACGATGACGCTGCCGCGCCGCTACTGGCTGGACTCGGACGATTCGCTGATGATGGCGCCGGTGGACGAAGTGGAGTCGCTGAGGTTCGACCACCGCGGCGTCGCGCCGCTCTATATCCAACCGAATAGTGAAGTCCCGTTGCAGGATATAAGTGGCCAGGCAATCGAGATAAGGGCGACCATCGCGCCGGAGTCTGCGCGCGAGGTGGGGTTGTACGTTCTGCGCGCGCCGAACGGCGCGGAGCGGACGCGCATTTCGCTGTATCCGAACGACCACAGGCGATTCGACACAAGCTCGCTTCAGATAGACGTGTCGGAGTCGTCGCAGAGCGGGTTGGTGTGGGCGCGCTCGCCGGAGATCGGGCCTCTCAAGCTGTCGGACCGCGAGCCGCTGGAGTTGCGTGTGTTCATAGACCGCAGCGTCATCGAGGTGTTCGCGAACGACCGACAGTGCCTGACGGTCAGGGTGTATCCGCACCAACTGAGCCGGGGCGTCTCGCTGTTCGCCAGGGGCGGCGGCGCGAGGCTGCTGTCTCTGGACTGCTGGCAGATGCGGAGCGTATGGCCGGAACTGAGGTCGTATGAGGGGAGGTAGCGGGTGCGGAAACGACGAATGTCTTGCCCTAGGCAATCCATCCTGTACATCCCCGCATCCTGTAAATCCTGATTCAGACAGATACTACTCTACGCGGGCGAACTTCTGGACCTTCGCGCCGTCCAGGGTCTCGCCGACGTAGAGGCTGCCCTCGGAGTCAATGGCGATGGCGTGTCCGGCGATGATGTCGCCGGGGGTGTCGGTGCTCATGCCCCATCCGCCGACCCACTGGCCGGTTGGAGTGAGTATCTTGACGCCCGCGGGATGCGAAACCGCGTTCGGGCTGGGCTGGTCCGCGCCAAGTCCCTGGTGGAAGCCGAGTTCGGTTACGTACATATTGCCGTCCGGCCCCTGCCAGATGTGGTCGGGCCTGTGGACGCCGCCCCACTCGGTCACGTACTGGCCGTCGGGGGTGAATATCTGGATGCGGCTGTTCTCGCGGTCGGCGACGTAGATGTTGCCCGCGTTGTCCTGGCAGACGCTGTGCGGGATTCGGAACTGGCCGGGGCCTTCTCCCGGCTCGCCCCATGAGTTGAGATGCTTGCCGGTGGCGGTGAAGTGGTGGATGCGGGCGTTGCCGTAGCCATCCGCGATGTAGAGGGTGCCGTCGAGCGCGATTTCCACGTCGGTTGGGCGGTTGAACGGGTCGCCGCTCATCGCCTCGGCCGGCTCGTCCGGGGTGCCGAGCGTCATGATGAGATTGCCTTCGGCGGACCACTTTCGCACTGTGTGGTTGCCGACGTCCGTAGTGTACACGCTTCCGTCCGGCCCGACGGCCAGATGGTGCGCCGATCCGAACTGTCCCTCGCCCCAACTGTCCAGCACGTTGCCGTCCTTGTCCAGCACTATCATCGGATGGTCGCTGCGGTTATACACGAAAACGCGGTCCTGCGCGTCAACGCCGACGCCGACCGCGTGGTTCCATTCCCATCCGTCCGGCAGATTCCCCCAGCCCGGCACGTGTTCGTAAACGTACTCTCCGTATCCGACTCTGAGGGCCTTGCTATCGTTACCCATCGCTGACACTCCTTGATTGAATTGTCGGCATGATAGCAGGTTTTTGGTCTTTAGTTACTTATGTTACGCAGTCTGAAACATTCTTCCATTCGACAGAACGTTCATGCTATCATGTCGCCCAATGAACTATGACCGACCCAATCTTTACATAAACAGGAGGTTATCCAAAATCAATCCGCCGAAGAAAATTTTTCTGTCCGTAGCTAACAACAGGTGATAACAGGTCACTTTCCACGTGAACTGTAACCTGTCCCGCTTGGAAACTCACCTGTAACCCCACCAGTACGATATAAATTGAGATATATGACCAATGCGCCCAGGCCGCAGACCGGCGACTCTGCGAAGACCCCAGTCTGAATAGTCGCAAAGCCCTGCCCAGTGCGTAACATCAGTTAGTTATTAGTTTTTAGTTGTTAGAGACCCGGAGCCGATGAGCCATTCAGGGGCTGAAGAAGCGGGCCAGTTCGTCGCGGGGGAATCTGGGGAACTCGGACACACCAGACGGAGAGCGGAGCGTTATCTGTCCCGCGTTCCGGTTGGCGACGCCTATGACGCCCGCGCCGATGCCCTCCCGCGACAGCGCCTTCACAATGCCGTCCGCCGAGTCCGGGGCGACGGCTGCCAGCAGCGAACCGGACGCTATCAGCCCAAGCGGATCGAGTCCCAACGCGCCGCATATCTCGCGGCACTCCGGCAGTACGGGAATCGAATCGGCGTCTATCTCGAATCCGACGCCGGACGCGGCGGACAGTTCGTACAGTCCGCCCGACAGTCCGCCCTCCGTGGGGTCGTGCATCGCGTGGACTTCGCCGGATTCGGCGGCGATCCGCGCGTCTCTCAGTACACTGATGCCGGGATCGAACAGGAAGTTGGCGGCGCGGCTCAGTGTGTCGGCGTCAACGCCGCGCTCCGCGAGTTGGTCCGCCGCCTCTCGCGCCAGGATGGACGTTCCCTCCACAACGACGCCCTTGGTGAGGATTAGCGAGTCCCCCGGACGGACGCCGGAGCTGAGGACGGCGCGGTTCTTGTCCACCTCTCCGAGCATCGCGCCGACGGCTATGGGACGGTCGAGGCCGTAGGTTATCTCGGTGTGGCCGCCGACCAGCGCGATGTCCAGTTCGGCGCAGGCGTCTCTGAGTTGCCGGAACATCTCGGCGACCTGGGATTCGCGGATGCCTTCGGGCAGAAGCAACGTGGCGAGAAGCCACTTGGGAGTCGCGCCCATGACGGCGAGGTCGTTGGCGTTCACGTTCACCATGTACCAGCCGATAAGGTCGGTGGCGAAGGTGATGGGATCGGTCTTGGCGACGAGGTAGCGGTCGCCGAAGTCAATTAGCGCGGCGTCCTCGCCCGGCCTGGGGCCGAGCGCTACGCGGGGGTCGGAAACGTCAATATCGCCCAGAAGCCGCCCGAGAAGGTCCAGGGGCAACTTGCCCGCGCTAAGCTGTGAGTCGTGGGGGTTCAGTTTTCTCTACTCGATATGGCGGTGAGGCCGTATTTTAGCATAGAGTGGCAAACGGACTTTCTGTGTATCAGACTGGTTCAGTGGAAAGAGTGATACAATGCCCCCGTTATCAGGCGCGCAAGTACAGGGAGGGCAGCCGTGAGTGAGCAGTTCGTATCGTCGTTCGTGTGGCGGAATCCGACCAGGATTGTCTATGGAGTTGACAAGCTGGACACCCTATCCGATGAGGTTAGGGGCGTCGCGGGAGCGCGCGCGAATGTGTTCCTGGTGACCGGGCGCAGTTTTCTGCGTGAGCGGGGCATACTGCGGCGCGTTCTGGACGACCTCGCGGATTTCGCGGTGACGCTGCACGACAGGGCGAACCCGTTTCCGTCGCCGGACGACGCGGACGCGGCGGCGCAACATTGCCGGGAGTCCGGGGCGGACGTCGTGGTGGCGATTGGAGGCGGCAGCGCGCTCGATCTCGCCAAGGCCGCCGCGATACTCGTCACTCAGGGCGGCAAATCGCGGGACTACATGGGCGGCGGAGTGGCTTTCGAGAACGCCGGACTGCCCTTCATAGCGGTTCCCACCACGTCGGGCAGCAGCAGCGAAGTGACGTCGGGGTCGGCGCTCTGGGACTGGGACGCGAAGAATCACTTCGGGCTGTCGTCGCCGATGATGTTCCCGGACGTGGCGATTGTTGACCCCAGACTCGCCATGACGATGGACCAGAATCTTGCCGCGAATACGGGCATGGACGCCTTCACCAGCGCGTTCGAGAGCTACTGGAACGTGAACTCCGAGCGGATGTCGGACGCGCTCGCGCTTGAGGTCATACGCATCTACTCGCAGAACCTGGTCCGCTCCGCGATACAGGGCGACATGGAGTCACGCGCCGCCTGCGCCCTCGCCGCCACGATGTCCGGCGTCGGATACAGCAACAGCGCGCCGAACGCCTGCCACGGAATCGGCAGCCCTCTGACGCTGTTCTGGAACGTCGAACACGGCCAGGCGGTCGGCATAACTCTCGCGCCGCTGCTGAGCTGGAACGCCCGCGCCATAGCGCACAAGACGCCGGCGCTGCTGTCGGCGCTCGGCGCGGCCAGCGTGGACGCCGCCTGCGACAAGATAACTGAGATAATGGAGCGCTGCGGTCTGCATACGCGGCTGTCCGGGCTGGGCGTTGACAGGGAAGGCGTGGATCGCATCGTCGAACATTCGCGCTGGGAGCGGCTGGCGCTCATGCCGAATCCGATGACCGAGGATGAGTTGCGCGATACGCTTGTCGGTATCCTCTGAGCAGAGGCGCAGGGATTGGACGCGCGCGTTGAGAAAACGGTTATTCGCCGCGCAGTCGCCGGAGTTCGGCCTCCAGTTCGGCGACGCGAGCCTCGGCGGTGAGACGACCGAACATCTCCGCGTCCGCGCGATTCTCGGCGTCGTCGGCGCGTTCCTTCTCTTCCTCGTGGCTCAAAAGCCAGAGCTCGGCAACCGGGTCCCAGAAACGGAGGGCGCTGTCGTCCCACCACAGGTCCAGGTTGAGAACGTCGCTGTGAGACCATACCCTGCCGTCGCCCTCGTAATGTAGGACGATGGGGATGTATTCGCCGTTCACCAGACGCTCGCCCGCCAGCGGCTCGCCGTAGAACTCGCTGCCCGTTGGGTCGTAGCGCCAGTATTCCGTCACTCCCAACTCGGCGTACAGGTCGCGCTTCCTGCCCATGTCAACGCGCGCGGTACTTTCCGAACCTATCTCCAGAACGAAATCCGGAGCCTTGCCAACCTCCCATAGAAGATAGACGTTGTTGCGCTCTATGGATTCCTCAGCTTCAGGCGACAGGTTCAGAACGACGTAGCAGTCGGGAGACACGGAGAATCCGCGACTGCCCTCTATATAGTAGATGAAGGTGTTGCCGTTCACCCTGGCTCCGGGAATGTCTCTGACGTGAACCTCGATAGTTCCGACTACTCTGCGATAGACAGGCGCTTGGGTTTCTCCGTCGGGCAATGGCATACCGTCCGTTTCTGGATAGGATATGGCGACAGCGGTAGCGGTTTGGGTGGTCATGGACTACTCCTTGCTCGATCAATTCTACCACAGGCAGAGCGGGATTGAAGGCGAGCTACGCGAGACGCCTGTTACAATGTAATGGCGACAATCCAAATCGGGTGAGGTTGACATGAAGTATTGGCCGTTGGCGGCGGCGGTTCTGGCGCTGGCCGCGTCTCTGGTCCTGAACGGGGAGGCGGTCACGCTGGCAATTGTGGTCAACCTGGCTGTCTGGGGACTGCTGGACGTGGGGTTATGGCGTCTGGGGAAGTATATTCTTGCGCGGGGACAGCGGTAAGAACAGGTGTACGGTCATCACTATTCGGATGGCTGGTTGCCGCGCTCATGGCCGTGGGCGAGTCTTTCCAAAAGTCTGTTCGCGCCTTCCTGACGTAACTGCTCACGCTCGGCTTCGCTGAGGCGCGTGTCCATAGACTCTACCCTGTCGTTGAGTAGTTTCTGCTCGATCTCCTGACGCATCTGTTCACGTTCGGCGTCGGTGAGGCGGGTGTCCATGGATTCTACCCGGCCGTTGAGCAGTCTTTGCTCACCCTCTTGACGTAGCTGTTCGCGCTCGGCGTCGGTGAGGCGGGTGTCCATGGATTCTACCCGGCCGTTGAGCAGTCTTTGCTCGATCTCCTGACGCATCTGTTCACGTTCGGCATCGCTGAGACGCTCGCTCATCGTCTCCACCCGACCATTCAGTAGCGTGTTCACGCCTTCCTGCCTGGCCTGCTCGCGCTCGGCGTCGCTGATTCGGGTGCCTGCCGCCTTAATCTCGGTGTCCAGCCTAGACTCGACGCCTTCAATCTTGGTGTCGAGCTTATCATAGCGCGAGTCTATCCTCTGAATGAGAACAAGCCCCATTCCGAAGATGGCGAGTAGGATCGCAACTACCGACCCGGGTCCAAGTATTTCGCTGAGATCCATGAAGCACCTCTACCAACATCCTACAACAGAGGCCAGGGCCGCGCAAACGTCCGGGCTGTAACTATTTTGCGCGACCTTGATATAGAACTCAGTATTTCCAGAAGGCGCACGATGAAATCTTTAGTTTCACGCATGGTCTATGACCTTTTGTGTCTCCACTCTAACAAGGTCTGACCACTCACCGCGGCCTATCGGATTGACCGCGGCTATCTTATATGTATAGGTCTTTCCGGGATCTATGTCTGTATCGGTGAGTTGTGTCTTCGTGGTGGAATCAAGTGGAAGGAAACGACTCACGAAAGATCCGCCGTCACGCTCAATCTGATATTCGCTGATTTCGCTGTCACCATCGTCGGGGTCCGCCCAAGTTATCGAAACCTCTGTTGTTGTAGCTCTTTTCTCAATGTTGACCACTTTACCTGGCTTGCATATGTAAATCCTAGTATGTGGCAACCCCTCTTGGCATTTCCGAATCAAATCTTCGGCGTCATGGAGACCGGCGGACAGGTCATTGACCGACTGGTCGGTTTTAGTGGCTTCTAGCACGGCTGCGCGTTGTATGAGCCGCTTGCCTATGTCTGCTGATCGGCTCTCTATGCGCTCCAGTACACGCTGGTTCGCTTCCAGGCGTCTTTCGGCTTCATCCATCTGCTTGATGTGTGTATTCCTAGCTTCATTGGAAGCGTTCCGCTTTCTTGCCGCTAACGTGGCTGCGGTCAGTAGCACACCTCCTCCTGCGACTATTCCGATGCCAGATAGAACAAATGGAGCGGCTGCCGCTCCAAGTCCGCCAGTAGCCAGGGATCCGCCCCCGAACCATGCGGCAGTCGCTCCTGTTGCGGCAGCCCCAGACAGTCCGCCAATCGCGGCGCCGGTTGAGGCCGTTCCAAACGCCCCTACCAATGTCCACGCCGTCACAGGAGCTCCGATTCCCGTTAAGACACTAACCACACCTGCCGCTACACCTACTTTTGCCCCATCCGACTCTTTGGAGGGCTTGTTGTACCAACCTAGGATTATGTTTCCGTCGTCATCTACCTTGAACGCCCCTGAGCTTATCAAGACGCTTCTCGCCTCTTTGTACTCCTTGATCAAATCTTCGTATCTAGTCTGGGCTATCGTTTCGTGTTTGATGTACTCTCGCACTACTTCTTCATGTTGGTCACATCGTTCAGAGTAATCGTCCCTTTCGCCGCTCATTAAGCAATCTCCCTTTCAGCGTTTTGCGTTGAACCGATGTACTGGCACTACGGCTCTATTGGTTGCTGTCCATTAGCATCCCTCTACTTCAGCAGATGCCTGATTCTCTGCTTCGCCTTCCGAATCACCTCAGTCTCCTCCGCTATCTTCTCAAACAAGTCAGACCTCGCCTTGATCCCCTCTTCTACTAAGAACGCCGCCGCCGCTGAGCGGCTGCCGGTGACCCCGGAATCAACCAGTTCGTCTATCTTCTGTAGGCTTTCCGAATCAACCCTTAGCATCACTACGTTGTCCCGCGCGGATTTAACCGACTTGATGGTATCGCCTATAGACTCGCCAACGTCCGACGCTATTCCCTTACTCTTGTCTAGTGTGTCTCTTACCACCTTGCCTACATCGTCAAGGTCGTCCAGCACGACGGTTATCACGCGCTTGTTCTCGCGGCGCGGGCTGTCGTCGTTCTTGTCGCAGGTCTTGTCTTGGTCGGCGTTCGGGGTCATCGTCTTTCTCCTCTGGGCTTTCTGAATTACGTGTAATTATATATTGGAGTAATTTACGAATTCAAGACTATGATGGGATGTGACCGCCCTCTTCAACTCTACTCGAGTTCTCGGGGCAATCGCGTCTGAATCACAAAGCGGCATTGCACATCCGTACTGATTCGGCTACAATAGACCCATGATGTCCAGTCTTCACCTATCTCAAAGCCGACAACTGAACCCTGAAAACCATAAATTACAATATATGACGGCCTCACGGGAGAAATTTCTTTATCGCGCTTTAGCTACAAATGCTGGAGGATACAGGTGAAATGCAGGTATCAGACTCCGCCAGCAGCTACCTGCTCAGCCATCAGCAGCCCACCTGCAGGGCCGCCTGCAGAATGACCAAAATATAAACATAGATATATGAGACCGCCCAAAATTCGGGCGCGATTGTCTCGACGGTTTCCTGAGTCGCCGCGTATTCATTCCGTCCTCCATAGTGATACAATGCGCGCGACCGATAACCGAACAATGACGAATATGAGCGAGTGGTGAGAACCAATGACAACTTCATCGAGCCTGGAACAATATCGCGGCGAACTGGCAATCCCCAGCGAGGACGAACGGCACGGCGTCAGCGTCGAACTCAATAGCGAGGACGGCGCGGTTACCCTCAAGTTCGACGAGCCTGTGGCCGGATCATCCGAATGGGCGGGGCAGAACGTGGTCTTCATGGACCGGCCCAAGTACCAGGAGATACAGTTCGCCACGTTCGACCTCCCCAAGGAGACCGTCGAGCTGACCTGGAAGATGAACAAGTCCAAGCTGGACAACACGATAGCGGGCGTCGTGGTCGCCAGGCCCAACGCCGTCCGCGTTCGGGGCGAAAAGGGCTACATCCTCACGCGGGCCTAGTCAAACCGTCTTCTGACTGCCCAAGTCATTGACACTTGGGGCCAGTGGTTAGAGAATAACGCTTGCCGATTTCCGGCAGGGGAGTCTGAACAGTGCCTCAAGTGGCCCTAGATGGTATTCGTGTATTGGAACTGAGCGACGGCGTCGCCGCGTCCTACTGCGCCAAGATGTTCAGCGACTATGGCGCGGACGTCGTTCGGATTGACACTCCCGACAGCCCTACGACATCCGCGCTCGACGCCGACAACGCCGAGCGGATCGCTCTCTATCTTCACCTGAACGCCAACAAGCGAAGCGTCTCGCTGGATCTGGAATCCGAGCGAGGACGCGGCTTGCTCCGCGACCTCGCGCTGCGATGCGACGCGGTTGTCGAGAGCATGAGTCCCGGCGTGGCCGAGGGGCTAGGCATCGGCTATGAAGCCCTCTCATCCAGTCGTCCCGACATCGTAATGACCTCCGTCACCCCATTCGGTCAGACCGGCCCGTACAGCGGCTGGGAATACACCGAACTCACCGTGTTCGCCATGACCGGCGCGATGAACCGCGAGGGGTTGCCGAACAGGTATCCGCTCAAGTACGGCGGCGAGATAGCGCAGTACTTCGCTGGCACAGCCGCCGCCGCCGCTACTATGGCGGCGCTCGCCGGCGCGGCTTTCAGCGGAGTGGGCGACTGGATTGACCTTTCGATAATGGAAGTCATGGCCGGGCACCCGCACCAGATCGGGAGGCGCGCGCCGTTCGCCTACTCCGGCGAGGTGGACAGGCGAACCGAGCCGCGCACGTCCTCGGCGGGCGGACGAGAACCCTACGCCGTCGGCACGTTCAGATGCAAGGACGGCTACGTTAGCTTCCTGCCGCTGGGATCGCGTATGTGGCCGAACATCTCCCAGATGATAGGCCAACCCGAACTTCAGCGGGACCCGCGCTTCCTCACCTCGGAAGACCGCTCCGAAAACCGCCATGAACTGGAGGAGATATTCCAGTCCTGGCTGGACTCGCATACGCGGATGGAGGTGTTCGACGCGGCGCAGAAGGCCGGACTGCCGGGCGGCCCGGTGCTGCACTCCCACGAGACTGTGGAGAACGAGCACTTCCGGTCGCGCGGCTATTTTCAGGATATAGTTCATCCCGTTTACGGGAATCTGTGGCACACGGGCCTGCCTCTCACACTCAGGGGTATGCCCAGAAGAGCGTCCACGCCCGCGCCTGGAAGAGGCGCGAACAGCGGGGAGGCGCTGATGGAGTACCTTGGCCTGTCCGAAAGGGACATAAGGGAATTGGAAGACAGCGGGGTGGTTAGGAATGGATGACTCTTTGGGGAAGGTAAAGCGCCCGCTTGAGGGCATTCGCGCGCTGGAACTGGCCGAGATATGGGCAGGGCCTTTCTGCGGCGTGCTGCTTGGCGACATGGGCGCGGAGGTCATAAAGGTGGAGGCGGTTCAGCGAATCGCGCGCGGCGCGATAAAGCCCGCGCCCGTCTCGCACGGCTACCCGGACATGGACCCGGGCGACCGCCCCTGGAACCGCAGCGCGGGCTTCAACGGAGTCAACCGCAACAAGAAGGGCATAACGCTGGACCTGACTCGGCCATCGGGCGTGGAACTGTTCAAGGAACTCGTCAGCGTCAGCGACGTGGTGTTCACCAACTACGCCTTCGGGGTGATGGACAGGTTCGGGCTGGGATATGAGGAACTCAAGAAGGTCAAGCCGGACATCATCGCGCTGTTCACGCCCGGCTACGGCAACACCGGGCCTTACAGGACGTTCCGCAGCATGGGCATGGTGATAGACGCGATAACCGGCCACACCGCGCTGCGCGGCTACCCCGACATGGACTTGTCGCGCAACTCGCTGGTGCATCATCCCGACGCGGTGGCCGGGGTCAGCGCGATGTTCGGCATCAGCATGGCGATACGCAACCGCGCCCGAACCGGCAGAGGGCAGTTCATAGATCTCTCGCAGGCCGAGAGTTTCATGCCTCACCTGGGCGAGGTATTCATGCAGTACGGACTGACGGGCGAGGTTCGTCCGAGACGCGGCAACAGCCATCCCAGAATGGCGCCGCACGGCGTGTATCGCTGCGCCGGGGGCGATAACCAGTGGGTCGCGATTTCGGTGAGGTCGGACGAAGAGTGGTCGGAGATGTGCGACGTGATTGGTATGCCCCAACTCACGCGCAACCCGAATTTCGAGACGCTGGAAGCCCGTCTTCGCAACGCCAACGAACTCAACGACATCATCGGGCGGTGGACGCGCGAACTCGGACGGTACGAGGTCGCTGAGTCTCTCCAGGCGCGCGGAATACCGGCCGGGCCGGTGCTGGACTGCGGCGGAGATACCTATGACGACCGCCACTTACAGGAGCGGGACTACTTCCAGGCCGTGGAACACCCGGAGGCCGGAGTCCACCTGTACAGCGGCCCGATATGGAAGATGGTGAACAGACCCGAACCGCGCCACGACCCTACGCCCGGCCTCGGCGAACATAACGACTGGGCGCTTGGCGACCTGCTTGGCGTGTCGGACGGTACACTCGTGGAACTCGAGATGCAGAACATCATCGGTACTGCGCCGCTGGAGGGCGCGGACATGGGCGGCGTCCGACGCGCCGCCGAACTGAGAAGACAGAACAGCGGATAGCCTAATGAAACTGAATACTGACAACTAAAAACTAATAACTCCACACAGCGAAGGGACAGTGAAGACATGGCAGAGATAACAGGCGCGGAACTTGTCGTTGACGCTCTCAAGCGAGAGGGGATTGATACCATATACACGCTGCCCGGAGACCCGGTCGGCCCTATAGTGAACGGCTGCGCCGAGGCGGGATTGCGCGTCATCTCGGTCAGGCACGAGCAGGCCGCGGCCATGGCCGCGCAGGCGCACTCCTACTTCACGCGGGGCGTCGGCGTGTGCGTGGCGGCCTCCGGCGTCGGACAGACCAACACGCTCACCGCCATAGCGAACGCCCAGGTCAACTGCTGGCCCATGCTCGTAATCGGCGGATCCGCCGAACTCAGACGCCGCAATATGGGCGACTTCCAGGAACTCGCGCAGGTGGAGTCCACCGCGCCGCTGTGCAAGTGGGCCTACGCCGCCGAGTCCATCCAGAGAATCCCGACGCTCATCAACATCGCGCTCAGAAGGGCCGTCGCCGGACGCCCCGGCCCCGTCTATCTGGACCTGCCCGCCGAGATGATCTCCGGCTCGGTTGACGATTCCGAAGTCGAGATACCCGCGCCCGCGCCTGAACCCGCTAGGCCGCTCGCCGAGCCGGACAAGATAGAGAAGGCGCTGGAAGTGCTGAAAGAGGCCGAACGCCCGCTGCTCATCGTAGGCAAGGGCGCGTCCTGGTCGTGGGCCGAGGACGAACTGCTCCAGTTCGTCGAGCGCACCCAGATACCCTTTCTCACGTCGCCGATGGGCGCCGGAACGCTGCCGCCCGACCACCCGATGAACGTCTCTGCCGCCAGGACGCAGGCGCTCCAGGGCGCGGACACGATCCTCATGGTCGGCGCGCGCCTCAACTGGATATTCCACTTCGGCCAGACGCCCCGCTTCGCCGAGGACTACAAGCTGATCCAGGTTGACATTGACGACGAGGAGATAGGCACCAACCACCCGGCCGAGGTCGGGCTGGTGGGCGACGCCAAGATGGTCATGGGCCAGATGGTGGACGCGCTCGACGACAACCCGGTCGAATACGGAGAGACGCCCTGGCTCGGCGGACTGAAAGAGAAATCCGCCCAGAACGCCGCCACAATCGAGCCTATGCTCAACGCCGACATCATGCCGCTAGGCTACTACCGCATCCTCAAGGAGATACGCGACTACCTGCCCAAAGACTCCATCCTGGTCGCGGACGGCGCTTCCACTATGGACATATCGCGCCAGGTCATTCCGGTGTGGAATCCGCGCCAGAGGGTTGACGCGGGCGTCGCGGGCTGCGTTGGAGTGGGCGTGCCGTTCTCCATAGCCGCGAAGGTGGTGTATCCCGACAAGCCGGTTATCTGTTTGCAAGGAGACTGGGCCTTCGGGTTCAACGGCATGGACATCGAGACCGCCGTGCGCTTCAAGTTGCCCATCGTCTGGGTCGTGTTCCAGAACGCCAATATAGACAAGTGGGTGCGCGAGTACGTGGACGGCGAGGAGAACCCCAACGACTTCACTCCTGCCATGCGCTTCGACCTGATGATGGAGGCGTTCGGCGGACACGGCGAGTACGTTGAGACGCCGGACGAGATACGCCCCGCGCTCGAACGCGCCTTCAACTCCGGCAAGGCCGCGCTGGTGAACGTGATCATGGATCCGGGCGCGAGCCGCCGGCCTCAGCAGTTCGCGTGGCTGGCGCGCGAAGGACGCATGGGGTACTGATTTCTGGATGGGGTCAGGCGTCTCGGTACGCCTGGCCCCGCTCCACTACCGCCTGGAGCGAACTCAGGTCGCCTCTCTCTACCTGGTTTCCACGCGGCTGGGGCGGCCTGGGATCCAGCCCCAATAGCTCGACTACCTTCGGATTGCTGTAATAGCCGTTATAGGTGTGCCTCACCAGCAGGTCGAAGAACTGCGGGCTGTCCACTTCCACGCCTCTCAGAACTTCGTCTTGCTGATCGCCGCTTAGTTCCTCGAAACCCGAACCGAACCGCGCCGCCCCAATCTCGATGTCCTGCAACCCGCCGGAGAACAGCCGCGCAATTCTGGCTGACCCTGCCGCTATCCCGTCGAGATAGTCCGCCGTCCCCGCTTCGCCCGCGCCGGGCATATCCCCCTGCGGCGGTATGATGCGGTCGAGGACTGCGGTTGCTAGAAAGCGCTGGCTTTGGCTTAGGAATCTTGGCATTGTCGTTTCTCCTCGTCGCGCTTCAGCCGCTCATATGCCGGGCGTTCTGCTTGAACTCGTCCGCCATGTGCAGGGCTACGGCCTGGATGGTGGAGGTGGGGTTGACGCCGCCGGCGGTTACGAAGACGCTGCCGTCCACTATGTACAGGTTCTTTATGTCGTGCGCCTGGCCGCCCCGGTTGACCACGCTGTCGTTGGGGTCAGCGCCCATCTTGGCGGTTCCCATCAGGTGCCAGCCGCCCGCTCGGAGCAGCGGTATCACGTTTACGTCGTAAGCTCCCGCCGCTTCCATGGCCTCGCTGGCGCGCGCGATTCCGTGGTCCATCATCCTACTGCTGTTCTCGCTGAGCGTGTAGCTGACCTTCGGCGCGGGGATTCCGTCGCCGTCGGTGAGTTCGGGGTCGAGGGTGACTTCGTTGCGCTGTTCGGGCAGGTCCTCGCCGATGACGGCGATGGTGATCGAGTGTCCCAGGGCCTTCCTGAAGCTGTCGTGATGTTCCCGGCCCCAGGGAATCCGGGAGCCCATTATGCCGCCCTGCGCGGTCGTGACCGGCCCATTGCTTCGCGCGACCTGGAAGGCGTAGCCGCGCGCGAACCCGCGCGACAGGTCGGTCTCGTAGAATTCCTGGCTAACAATCGCCGCGCCGTTAGGGCCTTTGTATCCCTCCAGCAACTCCTCGAATATGCCGGTGACCATCGAGTAGGGGTGGAACATGAGGTTCTTGCCGACCAGTCCCGACGAGTTGGCCAGTCCGTCCGGGAACATGGCCGACCTGGAGTTGAGCATCAGTCGCGCCGTTCCCACGCCGTTGCAGGCCAGCGCTACCGCGCGCGCCTTCTGCTCTTGCAGGTTGCCGTCCGCGTCGTAGTAGAGAACGCCGTCCGCCAGCCCGTCGCGGCCCACGGTTATCTCTCTGACACGGCAGTACGTCTTTAGCTGCGCTCCGAGCGAGAGCGCCTTGGGCCAGTAGGTGATGTCGGTGGACGACTTCGCGCCTCTCGCGCAGCCAATGTCGCAGGGGCCGCAGTTGTTGCAGGCGGCGCGACCGTCGTAGGGAGCGGTCAGAATCGCAGAGTCGGACGGCCACCAGTGCCAGCCCAGCTTGTCGAATCCCCTCGCCATCGTCTGACCGACCGCGCCCATCGGAATGGGCGGCGTCTGACGCTCAGACTTGGGAGGATAAGCTGTATCCCCCGTCATTCCGGCCACGCCCATGATGCGGTCGTTCAGGTCGAAGTAGGGTTCTAGCTCCTCGTAGCTGAGCGGCCAGTCGTCAGCCACGCCGTCCAGCGTCTTGGTCCGAAAGTCGGATGGATGGAACCGCGGGAAGTGCGCGCTCCAGTGAATCGTGCTGCCGCCCACCGCGTTGTACATGAGTGGCGCTATCGGCGAATCATCGTCGTTTACCGGATAGTCCTCCGGCAATCCCCTGAAATTCGGATTGGCGTTGAAGTCGGTCTGGCGGTGTATCTCCCAGTCCTGCTGTGTGGGAGGATACCGCGACGGATCGGTCCAGCCGCCCTGCTCCAGGCACAGGACATCGAAGCCGTCCCTCGCCAAGCTCCATGTGAACGCCGCGCCGGAAGCGCCCGCTCCAATCACAAGTACGTCAATTCTCTGGTCTTTTCCCGACATGGCATCCACCCCATACAGTGAGAATCCAATAAACCGAACGCGCCAATTATATCACTTGAAATACGCGCCTGCGCCGAATTTTACATTGTATGTTCGGGGTTGTATGATATGCTGAATATGGCTGAGGGTAGAAACTGCGGATTTCACTCTCAGTCCCTTGGGGCATCCCGGAGAACTCACATGAATCAGCGCCAGACCTTCCTGACACCCGAAGGACAGAAGCAGCTTGGAGACGAACTGACCGAACTCCGCGCGGTTCGCAGGCCGGACGTAGCCGCCCGGCTCCACATAGCCACCGAGAGCGGCGGAACGGTGGACAACGCCGAATACGAAGAGGTCAAGAACGAGCAGGCTTTCGTCGAGGGACGCATCCGCGACCTCCAGGACATTCTGTCCAACGCCGTCGTCGCTGAGAAAAGCCCCGACGCCGCCGACAGGGTGCAGTTCGGATCGTCGGTCACGGTCCAGACATCCGACAGGAGACAGCGGCGCTATCTTCTGGTGGGAAGCGCCGAGTCCAATCCGCTGGAAGGCAAGATCGCCAACGACTCTCCCGTCGGCGAGGCCCTACTTGACAAGCGCGTCGGAGACGTCATAGAAGTCAATACGCCCGCAGGCGTCCAGGAACTGACCATCGTGGAGATAGAGTAACACTTCGCTCTTGCGAAAACGCTTGTTGTTGAATATGTCTTATGACTGACCATGAGAGAAGTTGCAGATGAGATATTACAGGCTTAAATACGATCTATACGATCCATCCGAGTCAACTGAACCGGATAAGTATATGGCCGAGATTCCGGCGTTCCCGGCTTGCGTGGCATGGGGCGATACGCCGGAAGACGCTTTGGAGATACTCGAAAGCGTGGTCGTGGCGACCATAGAAACTTACATCCAGGAAGGATGGGAATTGCCTGAAGAAGTCAGCGAATCGGTCATGTCGTTCGATGAAAACGAGTTCTTGGTACAGGTATGACTCACAGGGAACTCACTCGCAAGTTGAGGAAACTGGACTGTGAGTTCAGCAGGCAAGGCAAAGGCGACCACGAAATCTGGAGAAACAATAGGACACGCAGAACTTCACCGATACCATAGTGGGGAAGCAGGGACTTGAAACCTGGCACAGTATCAAAAATACTCAGAAATCTGGGAATATCGCGGAGAGACTTCGACAGGGCTTAGCCTGTATCAGAAGTCAAGCCTTTGCATAATAAATATGATATAGGAGAAGCTAACCATATGCCTCTGCCTGCCGATGAACTTGTACAGGTGCGCCTGGAGAAACTGGAACGACTCAGAAGCGCGGGGATTGATCCCTATCCCCGAAGCTATGAGCGCACGCATACCGCGCAGGAAGCAATCGCGCACTTCGAGTCCGTGGAATTTTCTGGCGAGGGAGAATCCGAAGCCGATGACGTCTCTATCGGCGGGCGCATAACCGCGCTTCGCGGAATGGGGAGGGTCACGTTCTGCGACATACTTGACGGCTCCGGCAAGATCCAGGTCATGTTCAGGAGCAACACTCTCGGCGAAGAGTACCAGACGCTGGACTGCATAGACATCGGTGACTGGATCGGAGTTTCCGGGCCTATGATACGCACGCGCACCGGAGAGGTGACCGTCCAGGCGAACAGCCTGACTATCTTGTGCAAGACACTCCGACCGCTTCCCGAAAAGTGGCATGGTCTGACGGACACCGAAATCCGCTACCGCCAGCGATACCTTGACCTGATAGCCAATCCCGACGCCCGCAGGATCGCCATTATGAGGAGCGGCATGGTCAGGGCCATTCGCCGCTTCATGTACAGGCGTGGTTTCATCGAGGTCGAGACGCCCATCCTGGTGCCGGTGGCCGCCGGCGGCATGGCGCATCCCTTCGAGACGCACCACAACGCTCTGAATCGCGACCTGTTTCTCAGAATCGCCACCGAACTGCATCTGAAGCGCCTCATCGTCGGGGGTATCGAGAAGGTTTACGAGATCGGCAGAATCTTCCGAAACGAGGGCATTGACGCCAATCACAACCCGGAGTTCACGACCATGGAGTCGTATGAAGCCTTCGCCGACTATAACGACGTAATGCGCCTGACCGAGGAGCTAGTCAGCACGGTAGCCGCCGAGGTGACCGGCAGCGCGACGGTGGAGTTCGGCGACCATACCATTGACTTCACGCCTCCCTGGCCGCGGCTCAGTCTCGTGGAGCAGATCCAGAAGTACAGCGGTATAGATATTCTGGAACACCAGGAAGTCGAGACTCTCAAGTCGGAGATGAGCGCAAGCGGCATTGATATATCCAACCAGGTAAGCTGGGCGGGTCTGGTTGACAAAATCATATCCACAAGGGTCGAGCCGAACTTGATCAGCCCTTCCTTCCTCGTGGACTATCCGGTACAGGTCTCGCCGCTGGCCAAGCGCGCCGCGTATGACGACAGGCTGGTAGAGCGCTTCGAGGCCTTCGCCGCCGGAATGGAGATAGCCAACGCATTCACCGAACTCAACGATCCGATTGACCAGAGAGCGCGTTTCGAGAACCAGGAAGAGTTGCGCTCAGCGCTTCCCGAAGAGGAGTGGGACAGGCTCGACGAGGACTTCCTCACCGCCATCGAGTACGGAATGCCCCCCACGGGCGGCCTGGGGATGGGCATAGACCGGCTTGCCATGCTCCTTTGCGGACAGAACACAATCCGCGAGGTGGTGCTCTTCCCCCAGATGCGGACGTAGTTTAAGTCTCCCCCTGTTAAGCGCTAGAATCTTAATCAGTCTCGATTGACGATTCCAGTATCGAGGGGCCAACTACCCATGACCAACAAGGTGAGACTCCGCTTCGCGCCAAGCCCGACCGGCAACCCACACATCGGGAATGTCCGAACGGCTATCTTCGCCTGGCTTTTCGCGCGCAAGCATGGCGGCGATTACATGATCCGCGTCGAGGATACCGACCAGGGACGCCGTACCGGCGGCGCGGTCGAAGCCATGCTCGAATCTCTTGAGTGGGTCGGTCTGGACTGGGACGAAGGCCCCGACGTCGGCGGCCCCTGCGCTCCCTACGTGCAGTCCGAACGCCTCGACCTCTACCATGACGCCGCCCAGCGGCTCATAGAATCGGGACACGCCTACCGATGTTACTGCCCGCCCGAAAGGCTTGCCGAACTGCGCCGCGTCCAGCAGGAGCGAGGAGACGAGACTATCGGCTACGACCGCCACTGCCTTGAACTCACCGATTCCGAGAGGCGCGAACGCGAGAACTCCGGCGCTCCGTCCGTCGTCCGATTCAGGATGCCCTCGGAGGGCAAATCAACACTGGACGACATCATATTCGGGCGCCTTGAGTTCGAGAACCGGCTGTACGACGACTTCGTCGCGCTCAAGTCGGACGGCTTCCCGACCTACCACCTCGCCTCCGTCGTGGATGATCACCACATGGGCATCACGCACGTCACCCGGGGCAAGGAGTGGCTGTCCAGCGTTCCGAGACACGTTCAGCTCTACTCCGCGTTGGACTGGAAGATGCCGGAATTCGCTCATATGCCCATGATTCTCGCGCCGGATAAGACGAAGCTGAGCAAGAGACACGGGGCGGCCTCGGTCATGGATTATCGTGACATGGGCGTTCTGCCCGAAGCGCTCATGAATTATCTCGCGCTGCTGGGATGGTCGCTCGACGGCAGTTCGGAGATATTCACCACCGAGGAGTTGATTCACTCCTTTGAACTCGAACGGGTCAGCAAGTCCGACGCCGTGTTCGACCGCGCCAAGCTGGACTGGCTCAACGGTCAGCACATACGACGCTCTGACAACGAGAGACTCACCGGGGCCCTGGCGAGATTCTGGCAGGACGACCCGCCAGGATTCGATCTCGCGCCGGATGAAGAGCGTGTCGGGGATGTCGTCCCTCTCGTGCGCGAACGGCTGAAGACGCTCCAGGACGCGGCTCCGCTGGTCAAGTTCATCTTTTCAGAGGTAGCGCCGCTGGAACCCGGCCAGCTCGTCCAGAGAGGCATGGATGTCGAGGGGACTGTCGTCGCTCTCCGGAAGGCGCGAGACGGCCTCGCCGACCTGGACGGATTCGACACCCAAACGATAGAAGACCTGCTCAGGCGCATGGCGAAAGACCTCGACATCAAAGTCGGGCAGTTGCTCGGCTCGCTCAGGGCCGCTGTCACTGGCCAGAAGGTATCCCCGCCCCTGTTCGAGTCGCTGGAAGCGCTGGGACGCGAGACTACAATTTCTCGTATCGAATACGCCATAGCCGCGCTTGAGAATTCAGAATCCGGAGATTCAAAATGACGATGAAAACCAGATTGACCGACGACATGAAACAGGCTATGCGCGACAAGGACGTTCTCCGCCGCGACGTCATCCGCTATCTGCGCTCCGAGGTAAGGAACCAGGAGATAAGGGACCAGAAGGACCTGGATGACGCCGGGGTCATTCAGGTGCTGTCGAGGCAGGCGCAGCAGCGCCGGGACAGCATCGAGATATACCGGGACGCGGACAGGCAAGACCTCGTGGACAAAGAGGAGGGCGAACTGTCGGTTATCCTCTCCTACCTGCCGCAGCAGATGACGCAGGAAGAGATAACCGCTCTCGTTCAGCGGGTGGTGGCCGAAGTCGGCGCGTCCGGCCCGGCGGACATGGGCAAGGTGATGGGCGCGATAATGCCCCAGGTGCGCGGCAAGGCCGAGGGCCGCGAAGTCAACGCCATAGTCCAGCAGACCCTCCGAAGCCTCTAGGCAACGATACGGGATAGGAGAGATATGCGATGCGGGTCCAAGAACATATCGAGACGGCTTGGGACTTTCTGGAAGAATCCAACCGGGAATTTTCTGAAGGCAAAGACCTGCAAGCGTCCGAGAAACTCTGGGGGGCGGCGTCCCACGCGGTGATGGCCGTCGCCCAAGAACGTGGTTGGTCTTATGGAAGTCATCGCGCGATGAAGACGGCAGTTGACATGATGGCGGAAGAGTATGATGACTCGCTTCTGCCGGGCGGATTCGGATTCGCCGAAAAGTTCCACGCCAACTTCTACCATGGCTTCATGGAAGACTACCAACTCGACGCAGATCGTCCAAAGGTGCGCGACTTCGTTCACCGCGTAATCGCGCTCTTGCCGGAAAACGGAGCTGGGCCGACTAGTTGAATGCCTTCGACGTTGCAATCAAGGTTGCGCGCGTATGCGAAGCGCGGTTTTACCGGATGCGTCATTCTGCTCCTGATAGGATTCGTCTTGATATTGGCTGCCTCTATTCTGTACATCGCCAGTATTATCATACATAATCCGTTTGTTGAATGATCATTTGACTTAAAGGCGCAGTTTATGGAATTCGGCATAATCGTCTTTCCAGGAACCTGGAGCGACACCGACTGCTACACCGCGGTAACCGATAGCCTCGGGGAGGAAGCCCGCTACGTGTGGCACAAGGACACGGACCTCTCCGGGCTCGATTGTCTGATCGTGCCGGGCGGATTCTCCTACGGCGATTACTTGCGGCCCGGAGCGATTGCCCGCTTCTCCCCGGTTATGCCCGCCGTACAGAGATTCGCGGACGAAGGCGGGTTGGTAATCGGTATCTGCAACGGCTTCCAGATACTCTGCGAGGCCGGAATGCTGCCCGGTGTTCTGACCCGCAACTCTCACCTCCAGTTTCGCTGCCAGTGGGTGAACCTGCGCGTCGAATCCAATGACTCCCCCTTCACCAACCGCTGCGAGGTGGGAGATGTTCTCGCCGTCCCCATATCTCACGGCGAAGGAAACTACTACGCGGACGATGCTACGCTTGACGCGCTGGAGGAGAACGGGCAGGTCATACTCCGCTACGCCGACCCGGACGGAGCTATCACCGATTCCGCCAATCCCAACGGCTCGCGTAGCAATATAGCCGGAATTTCCAACCGCGATGGCAACGTGCTGGGCATGATGCCCCATCCCGAACGCTGCTGCGACCCTCTCGTTGGCGGCACGGACGGGCTCGCCATATTCCGCTCGATACTGGACTTCACGGAGCGGACAGCTCCGGCCCCGATAGGATAACCCGAATGCCCGTCTCACAGGAAACCCTGGACGAACTCGCCCTCTCCCAGGCCGAATATGAAGCGATAGTAGAGCGTCTGGGTCGGGAACCCAACTCTCTCGAACTCGGCCTGTTCGGCTCCCTCTGGAGCGAGCACTGCGGCTACAAGCACTCCAAGCCCCTGCTCAGGATGTTCGACGCGCATAGCGACCGGCTTCTGGTCGCGCCGGGCAGCGAGAACGCCGGCGTGGTGGACATAGGCGACGGCTGGGCGGTCGTGATGAAGGTAGAGTCGCACAACCACCCCTCTGCGATAGAGCCATACGAAGGCGCCGCGACCGGAGTCGGCGGAATAGTGAGGGACATATTCGCGATGGGCGCGCGTCCTATCGCGCTTCTGAACTCGCTGCGTTTCGGGCCTCTGTCTGAAGACAGGAGCAAGTACCTGTTCGAAGGCGTCGTCTCCGGCATATCGGGATACGGAAACTGCATCGGGGTGCCGGACGTGGGCGGGGAGGTGTATTTCTCCAATAGCTACTCCGGCAATCCGCTCGTCAACGCGATGTGCGTGGGACTGCTGAGGACGGACGAGCTCCGAAGGGCCACCGCGGGTGAGCCGGGCAATTCGCTGATGCTGGTGGGCGCGGACACCGGGCGCGACGGCATACACGGCGCTTCCGGCCTCGCGTCGAGGACATTCGAGGATGAGCGCGAGCTAAGGCCAACGGTGCAGGTGGGCAACCCGTTCCTCGAAAAGGTATTGATAGAGGCCTGCCTGGAGGCCGCGACGAGCGACGCAGTGGTGGGCATCCAGGACCTTGGAGCAGCCGGTCTCACGAGCGCGAGCGTAGAGTGCGCTTCCAACGCAGGCGCGGGACTGCGTATAGACGTGGCGAAGGCGCCCCGCCGCGAATCCGGCATGGAGCCTTACGAGGTCATGCTCAGCGAGTCGCAGGAGCGAATGCTGATAGTAGTCAGGCCCGGGCGCGAGCGCGAGGTCAGCCGGATCTTCGACAAGTGGGACCTTCGCTCCGACGTGATTGGCGAAGTCACCGATGACGGCCTCGCTACGATTCTGGATGAAGGGCGCGAACGGGGAAGCGTACCCGTCCGTCTGCTGACCGACCCGCCGCTTTACAGGGGCGACCGAAACGCGCGTCCGCTTACCGGCCCCGATCTGGACGTGGCCGCGCTTCCACTCCCAGACCATTCCCCGGAGGAAGCGCTTATCAGGCTGCTCGGGTCGCAGAACATAGCAAGCAGGCAGTGGATATACCGACAATACGATCACCAGGTGCAGACCAACACCGTCATCCTGCCGGGCGGCGACGCGGCTCTTCTGAGGGTGAAGGGCACGAACAAGGGCCTTGCGCTATCCACCGACGGCAACGGGCGGTATTGCTACCTGGACCCATACGTGGGCGGCATGATAGCTGTGGCCGAGGCGTGCAGGAACGTCTCATGCACGGGGGCGCTTCCCATAGCTCTGACGGACTGCCTGAACTTCGGCAATCCCGAACGGCCGGAGATATACGCCCAGCTAGAGAAGGCAATCGAGGGCATGGCGTTGGCCGCCACCCACTTCGACGCTCCCGTCATCAGCGGGAACGTGAGCCTGTACAACGAGTCGCGGGGAGAGGCTATCTACCCTACGCCGGTCGTGGGGGCGCTGGGGATAACCGAGAATATCGGCGCTCATGCCACTGTGGCGTTCAAGAACGAGGGCGATCTGGTAGTCCTGCTTGGCCGGGATTCGCTGGACTCCGACGGGTCCGATCTCGGCGGCAGCGAGTATCTGGAGTTGATTCACGGCGTGGTTGCCGGGCGTCCCAGCATTGACCTGGACCTGGAGGCCGCCGTTCAGAAAGCGTGCCGCTCGCTGGTATCGTCAGGGGTGGTGAACTCGGCGCACGACTGCTCGGACGGCGGGCTGGCCGTAGCGATAGCGGAATGCGCGATAGCGGGCGGGCTTGGCGCCGAGATAACGGCCGCGGTCGGCGGGCGTTGGGACGCCGCGCTGTTCGGCGAGGGCCAGTCGCGCATCGTCGTTTCGCTCGCTCCCGAACGTCTTTCGGAACTTGGCGCAGTATGCGAAGATGATCGGACGCCGTACCTTGTTTTGGGAACGGTCTCCGGCGTGGACTTGGTTTTTAGCGAACTACTCAGCGTACCTGTTTCGCAATTGTCGCGAACTCACACTGAGGGTCTGGCCACCGCCCTCCAACAATTTTAGCTACACTTGATGTTATACTTGTACTTCAGAATCAGATAGAGAGGAGTGCGCGGGGATGAATATGGCACGCACCAGCGTCAACTTTGAAGTGGAGATACAGGTGGAGGAAAGAAGCGAAGAATTGTACGCCGCCACAATAATGCCGTTCCATGTAACCGGGTATTCCGACACGTCTGACGGAGCGATTAACCGCGCTAAAGAGGGATTGCGCCATCTCCTCAGAGCATACGAAACCGACGGAAATCTGACGAGATTTCTGGATGAGAGCGACGTCCAATATACGACAAATCACGATGCCGCTGTTGCGGATAGTGCGGTACGACGGGTGAGGGAGCAAATCGCGTATGCCGGCGCATATTAGCGCGGATGCAATCAAGCAAACTTTTGCCCGATACGGTTTTTCAGTTCGTGAAGTAGCTGACGATGGGCTTGTCATCCGATTTCCTCACCCAAGCGGGAGATATATGTGGCTAGACATTAGCGAGGGCTATATGTTCTGGGATGACTTAGAATACTGGGCCAATGAAGCGGGAATAGATTGAGGACAATTCGAAGAATAACACAAGGCCCCGACAGTCGGGGGCCTTGTGTTATATAGGGACATATAGATCCGAGGGGTTGCTATTAGCAACCCTTTTTCCTTCGGATCTCACATTCCGACCAGGATCGCTACGTCAGGTTGTAGGGGATGTCCAGTTCGCTGGTGATGTCCTGGAACCACTCTATGACTTCGGGATGGAAGGGGATTCCGTGTTCGGCGCGGGCTTCTTCTTCCTCTGATTCGGGCAGGCCCGGGAAGAGGACCCTGGCGTGACCGGGCGCGGGAGGCGTCTCCCTGAGCAATCTGAGGAAGTCGTCCATCGTGCGCTTGAACTCGCCCGTATCCATGAACGCCTCGATGTTGTAGGCGGCTACCATGTGGCCGAAGTTGGGACGGCCCGGCACCATGCCGAAGCCGCCGCCGGACAGGATTCCGCCCAGGATGTCCACGACGCAGGCGAGGCCGTAGCCCTTGTGGGAGCCGGATTCTCGGTTGCCGCCTACGGGGAGCAGGAAGGAGGACGCGCGGCCCTCGTAGCCGGGCACGGGCGGGTCAACCTCCTCCATGATTGGAATGCCGTCGGAGTCTGCGACCCAACCGGGGTGCAGGGGGTTTCCGAGCCTTCGGGCGAGTCCGAGCTTGTTTCCGGCGACGGTGCTGGTGGCGGCGTCGAATACGAAGGGAGGCTCTTTGTCGGCGGGGGCGGCGACGGCTATGGGGTTTGTGCCGAGCCGGGGTTCGGCGCCGAAGGTGGGAAGGACGCCGGGCGGGCATGAGGTGACGCAGAGGCCAATCTGGTCGTGTTCGAGGGCCATCATGGCGTGGTAGGAAGCCATTCCGAGGTGGCGCGAGTTGTGTATGGTGACCATGCCGACGCCGACGTTCCTGGCCTTCTCTATCGCTATCTCCATGGCCTTGGGGGTAACGATGATGCCCAGACCGCGGTCGGAGTCTATGTTGGCGGTGGCGGGAGTCTCGCGGGTGATGCGCCAGTTGGGGTTGTTGTTTATCTCGCCGCTGCCGTACCCGGAGACGTATGAGCGGAGCATATTGGAGACGCCGTGCGTCTCGACGCCGCGCATATCGGCGACGACGAGGACGTCGGTGGCGAGTTCGCTGTCGGCGTCGCTGACGCCCATCTTCTTGAATACACTAGTAACCGTTTCCCGAAGGGCGTCTTCCTGTACGTGGACGGCTATATCTTCAGGGACTTTGAATTGTTCCAGCATCACAGCCTCCTCGAAGCGCGATTTGTTTCGTTTTGATGTAGGGCGGGTCTGCCCCGCGCGATTTTATTCTGTCGCATGGTTTTCCGCAATATGGCTTTTGTACCGGGCAATCGCAGCCATATTCAGAGGGTTCATATATTCTGATTTATAGTTTACTGGTGGGGTTTCAGGTGAGTTTTCAAGTGGGACAAGTGGCGGGTCACGTGGAAAGTGACCTGTAATCACCTGTTGTTAGCTACGGATAAAAAATTTTTCGGTCGGCTAAGTGGTTGTTGATAAGCTTTCGTTTATGTATTCCCTGTCTGATTGGATGGGTATATTGTAGCGCAGAACGGATGTATGGGGGAAGGGGAGTTTGGAATGGGGGGTTTGGGTTGGCCGGTTTGACATTGGGCGAAGCGGGCAACCACGAGGGTTGCCCCTACGGATCGGTTGGCGGCTTGCGGTGGCAACGGGTTGGAGGGATTGTCGAAAGGACAGGGGATAGGGGTATTGACAGCGCTGGGGTGGATTGGGATAATAGAGCGTAAGTTCTATGTGTAGGGTGAAAGAGAGATGTCTACGCTGACCAAAGATGTTTCAGCCATACAGGGGGAACTGCTGCCCCGGTCGAGGAAGACCAATTCTCCATTCAGGTATCCGGGCGGCAAGTTCTACGCGCGCCAACTCATCCTGGACGTAATCCCGCCTCACGTTGACTATTGCGAACCCTTCGCGGGTGGGGCTTCCACATTCTTCGCCAAAGAGAAGGCGATTAGGCAATCTATCCTGAACGACCTGGACGCCGACGTGATAAACACCTTGCGGCATATCCGCGACGACGTAGAAGAGTTGATAGAGCTACTTGACGGAGTTCAGGCGACCAAAGAGAACCATACCCTGTATAAGCGTCACTACCTGCCTTCCAACAGTCTTGAGCGGGCCTTCAGGTGGTATTATCTTAATCGCACATCATATAGCGGCATCATGCGTCCCGAGAATTGTTATTGGGGATTCGGCGCGAAATACTCTATGCGTCCTGAGAACTGGCCACCGCATCTCCGAACAGTGTCGGACAAGCTGCAAGGCGTCAAGCTATGGTCGCTGGATTTCGAGGAAGTGATAGACGGTCTGCCGGACGGGTGTTTTGTGTTCGCGGACCCGCCGTACTTTGACGCGGACCAGCAGAAGTTCTACAACTGCACGTTCACCCACGAAGACCACAAGCGGCTTGAAGCCTGTCTGTATCGAAACTCCGACCGCTTGCCGTTCCTGCTCACCTACGACGATCATCAAGAGGTGAGGGATATGTACGGGTGGGCTTCGTTCCTGAGCGAAAAGCGATGGAACTATACTATCAACCGCACTGACGACCAGAAGGATGGCGTCCAGAAGAAGGACGGCTATCGGCAAGGCCGGTACAAGGGCCGCGAGTTGTTTATAGGGAATTACCATGCTTGAGCGGAATGAGGATGACCGCGTGTTCGCGGGGATAACGGAGTATTGCGATACTTACAATATCCCCAGGGGCAATTTGCTTGAGATCCTGGAAGATCAGAAGGTACTGCCCATGATACGCGGGAAGGTCACCGAGTACATAGGCGCGGCGGTTTTGTCGAAGGCGCTGGATCCTATGGACTGGATCGTAAACAAGCTGAATCTGAATCCTCAATCGCGCGGGGGATTGCGGGCAATCCGTGGGGCGCGGTGGGCAACAGCAATAACGAGATGAACCAGGTGATAGCGGCGCTGAAAGAGGGCAGGGCGCATGATCCGCTCACGTTCACGCTCAGCGCTCTTGATCCTATTACAGATTTCCAATGTAAACTGAGGGAGGGCTAAGGAGAATCCATGAGTGACACAATTATCTGGACGAATATGACCTATGACAACGGGGATACCGTCATTTCGTCGGCGACCGATTCCCAATACGATGTGTCTCTTGATTGGGCGCCAGCCGTCTCCATGGCGCACCGTCCGGCGGAGCGCGCCGTCGCTCGCGCCCCCAACCCAGATGGGCGGGTGAGGCTGACGGACGGGACGCGGAGCGGTGTCGACGTCGGTGAACGAGACGTACCGACCCTCGTAGGAGGCGACGTCCCGCGTCCACAGCGTCTTGATGGCCGCGAGGCAGGCGTTTTCACATGGACTTGACGCTACACCACCGGTCGCGCCAGCGTTTCGGGCGACACCTTGCGCGGCAGCCACTCGCCTTCTGACGAGCTGCCGACCAGCTTCCCGTCCTCCACGATCACCTTCCCCCTCAGCATCGTCTTCACCGGGTATCCCTCGCACTTGAACCCTTCCCAGATACTGTAGTCGGAGTCCGCGTGAAGGTCGTCGAGCGTGAGCGTCTTGCGCGCGTTCGGGTCTATGAACACAAGGTCGGCGTCGCTGCCCGGCGCGATGATCCCCTTCCTCGGATACAGTCCCAGGATCTTCGCCGCGTTGGTCGAGGTTATGTCCGCGAACCGCGTCAGCGCCATGCCGCCCCGCGAAACGAACTTCGTGAACGCAACCGGGATTCTCGTCTCGATGCCGTTATGACCCCCGCACACCGTCTCGATGGTCTGCCCCCAGAACTTGACGTCCTTGTACGTGGTGTACTCGTCCGTGGCAGTCGTGGATACCCGACCATCCATCAGCCCAAGCTGAAGCGCGTCCCTGTCCGATTCGTACTTGATAGCCGGGTATGTGTGAATCTTCGTGCCGTTCGGCTTCTTGTAGTCGTCGCAGGTGAACTCCAGGTAGTTGTGCAGCGCCTCTCCGTACACCGGCTGACCTCGATCCCTGGCCTCGCCGATAGCCGCGACGCCCTCCTTGGCCGTGACGTGGACGAAGTAGGTCGCCACCTCCGCGCGCTCGGCCATCCTGATCACCTTGCGGAACGAGACATCCTCTGAGATGTTGCTGTGCACAAGGTGCAGGTTGTGACCCTGGTCCCTGCCCTCGCGCTTCAGCTTCTCCTCCATGTAGGTCACCATGTCGTCGTCCTCTGCGTGGACCGCCATGATGCCGTCATTCTTCGACACTTCCTCGAAGATGGCCTGAAGGTGACCATATGGCACACGACCGCCGAACGTCGTGAATATCTTGAAGCTGGCCTGGCCGGCCTGGATCGCCTCTCCGATTTCACCGATGGTCTGCGGACTCACCGCGCCCGCGAGTATGTAGTGGTACGCGAAGTCAATGTAGCTGTGGCCCGCGAACGCCTGCCGCCGAGATTCCATCTGCCGCATGATTGGGTCCGTAGAGACAGGGTCGTCAGGCGTGACCGGCAGCGTCCCCGCGAAGTCGAGCAGCGTGGTGACACCACCGAACGCCGCGGCCCGCGTGGCGGCCTCCGGGGGCTGCGTGAACACCTCCGGCCGGCCGGCCCACCGCTCAGGCACCGGTATGCCAATGTGCGTGTGTGGCTCGATCCCGCCCGGAAGTACGATCAACCCCGACGCGTCGACGACCTGCGCCCCTTCAGTCGAGAGTACGCCAGGATGCGCCAGCGCCGCGATTCTGCCATCCGAGATGGCAATGTCCACCTCCATCACTCCCTGCGGAGTCACAACCTGCCCGCCAGTAACAATCGTATCCAACATGAAGATACACCTCCGCCTGAACTTACAAGTCGGATGGTATGTTCGAGGCCGCGCGCTGTCAAGGAGTAGGGCGGGAGCGGCAGGCGGGAACGCTTCAGCGCAGGGTTCGCCAATGGCGCGTCGTCGTGGCGAAGTGTATGCTACTGTTGAGCGGCATGAAAGGAGAGCGGCATGAACGTTGGTTTTATCGGGCTGGGCAATATCGGGAAGCCTATGGCGCTGAACGTCGTGGGCGCGGGACACCGGACCGTGGTGCACGACATCAGGCCGGAGGCGGCGACGGACTTGCTGGAGGCGGGCGCGACGTGGGCTGAGACTCCGGCCGACGCGGCGCGTGGAAGCGATGTGGTGATGGGGTCGCTGCCGGGGCCGCTGGAGGTGGAGGCGGTGGTGATCGGAGAGCAAGGCGTACTCGACGGGGCCGCGGAGGGTACGGTGTACATAGACCTGGCGACGAACTCGCCGAGCATGGTCCGAAAGCTCCATCGGATATGCGCCGAGAAGGGTGTCGAATACATAGACGCGCCGGTGAGCAAGGGTTCGGGAGCGGATTCGGCGGACCGAGGCGTTCTGACGGTGATGGCCGGGGGAGACCCGGAGACGCTGGCGCGCGCGCGGCCCGCTCTCGAAGCGATAGCGGACCCGGATCTCATCTTTCACTGCGGGCCGGTGGGCGCCGGAGCGGTCTGCAAGCTGTGCAACAATCTCGTGAGCCACGCGACGTTCGGGGTGATGGCTGAGGCGCTTACGATTGGACTGAAGGCGGGCGTGTCGCTGGAGACGCTTGCGGAGGCGATGGCGGCGGGATCGGCGTCCAGTCCCAAGATACGCAGATTCGAGTCGGTGTTCGACCGGGACTTCGACCCGGCGGGCTTCGCGTTCGTGAGATCGGACGCGAAGGACGTGCGGCTGGCGACTGAGCTTGCGCGGGAGGTGGACGCGCCGGCGGAAATCGCGGCCGCGGTGGACCAGAAGTATGTCGCGGCGCTGGCGGCGGGGATTGGTCATCTCGGCGGGTCGGCGGTGGTTCAGGTTCAGGAGGAGCGGGCTCGTGTGGAGTTGCGGCGGGGGAGTGGACAGTCGGGCTAGAGACTAGTTGCGTCGGCGGCGCGTAATACCATTTCAGCTTGATGATGCCGCGTAGTCTTCAGATAGTCCCTGAACGTCTTGTCTGATCCACTCCCAACTCACCAGCGACTTCACCCGCTCAGGGTCGGACTCCAGCCTGCTCAGACATTCGTCCACCGCGGCCGTCTCCTCCTCAACACTCCCGTACACCCTGCCTTCCACCCACCGGCGCGCTTCCTCGAACACCCGCTCGGCTGGATTCAACTCATCGGCAAAGCCGACCAGCGGGCCGGGAGAGATCACCAAGGCTGTTTCTGTTCCAGAGTATAATCTCAAATCGCGACAGAACTAGGAAAAGGAACAGACATAATGATCTCTGACCCCCTTCGTCATTGGGCGAAATCAGATCGGGAGAACCCCAACCGAATCCACCCGCTCGAACACCACCTCGCCGATGTCGGCGCCTGTCTGGAAGAGATACTGAAGCAGCCAACCGTGAGAAAGCGTCTAGCGCGGGCGGGAGGACTAAATGACCTCGATGAAATCACGATAGCGCGTTTGTGCGCGTTCGCCGCGCTGCACGACATAGGCAAGGTCAACCTGGGCTTTCAAACCCAGATATGGCCCCGCTCTGAGAGGCCGCGGGGCGTCAGTCGGGCGGGTCATACTCTGGACCTCACTCCGATTCTAAGAGGCGACGACCGCGATTCCATGTGGTTCTTCGACTCTCTGGGGTGGGAGGAAATGCTGAATTGGGATGACAGAGGAGGAGAGACGGTCTGCGACCTGATGATAGCCACGCTATCCCATCACGGCTCTCCTCTGAATCTCCACAGCGCGACCCCACAGCCAAATTCGGCGATATGGCGCGACTTTGGGGAACTATCTCCCCGCGAATGCGTTGAGAATGTGGCGAGGCTTCTCAGAACCAAGTGGTTTCCCTCCGCCTTCAGCGAAGACGCGCCTCCTCTGCCCTCTGCCCCGGCCTTTCAGCACCATTTTCTGGGATTGCTGATTCTGGCCGACTGGATAGGCTCGAACGAAAAGTGGTTCGAGTACGTATCCGAATACGATGAGAATTACATCGAGAAGGCCCGGAGCAGAGCCGAACGGGCCATAAATCAGATTGGGCTGAACCTGACTGAACAGCGTTCTCGGTTCTCAGTCGCGCCGACCTTCAAGAAACTGTTCGGCTTCGATAAGCCGAACGCTATGCAGCAAATCGCGTCTGACGCTTCCCCAGACCGATTAAGCAGCGAGGTCGTGATAATCGAATCCGAGACGGGATCCGGGAAGACGGAAGCGGCGCTGACGCGTTTCGCCCAGATGTACAAAGCCGGTCTCGTTGACGGAATTTACTTCGCCCTGCCCACTCGCTCCGCCGCTTCTCAGATATGGCGAAGAGTCCGCCGCTTCACAAAGAATCTGTATCCGGGATACGCGCCCGACGTTACGCTCGCCGTCCCCGGATATTTGCATCGGGCCCAGAAACATGGAGCGGGGCTTCAGGACTACCCCGTATGGTGGGATCGCAGCTATCACGATGAAATCGCCTGGGCCGCCGAGAATCCGAAGCGCTATCTGGCCGCGCAGATCGCGGTTGGCACGGTTGACCAGGCAATGATGGGCGCGCTCAGGATAAAGCATTCTCACCTGCGCGCGGCCTGCCTGTCCCGCAACCTTCTGGTGATTGATGAAGTTCACGCCTCGGACAGATACATGAGTGAGATTCTGGCGGCGCTTCTTAGAATCCACACAGGCGCGGGCGGATACGCGCTTCTCATGTCCGCGACACTCGGTTCAGTGGCGCGCGCCAGATGGCTGTCGAATTCCGAGACGCCGGAGCTTGACGAGTCCGTCAAAGCGCCTTACCCCGCCATTAGTTTCAGCGAAGACGGCGAAATACTCTCGTCAGGCGAAAGCGCGCAGAATAAGAGTGTCAGCGTCTCGTCCAGTTCAATAATGAGCGATTTCGACGCCGTGGCGCGTCTCGCGCTGGAAGCGGCCGTGTCCGGGGCGAAGGTCTTGGTAGTACGCAATACCGTTGATTACGCCATCAGAACGCAGCAGGCGCTTGAGCGCGTCGCCTCGAATGAAGAACGCGGCCCGCTATTTTCATTGAACGGCGTCCTCACTCTACACCATGGACGGTTCGCCGTCGCCGACCGGA
The DNA here is from genome assembly GCA_963668275.2 of Dehalococcoidia bacterium. GTDB lineage: Bacteria > Chloroflexota > Dehalococcoidia > Lucifugimonadales > UBA1123 > VXRN01. The sequence goes on along the minus strand of OY764155.1, from coordinate 2,204,912 downwards.
GAGAGCTTGATAGCCGAATAGAGAATCTACTGGGAAATCCCCGCCCGTCGGGCGGTCTTGTCGTGGTCGGAACCCAGACGCTGGAGCAGTCGTTGGACATTGACGCCGACTTATTGATAACCGATCTCTGTCCCGCCGACGTGTTGCTTCAGCGCATAGGCCGCCTGCACCGCCACGACAGAAACGACCCGAACCGTCCACACGGCTACTCGGAGCCTCGATGCGTAACGCTCACTCCTTCCGACGGCGACCTGTCCCCGCTGCTGAAGAGCGGACTGAACGCGAACGGACTAGGCCCAAAGGGACACGTATATGAAGACCTGAGAATCATCGAGGCCACCAGACGGCTCATCGCCAAGTATCCCGAATGGCACATTCCTGAAATGAACCGTGAACTGGTAGAGCGCTCCACTCACCCAGAGGCCCTGGATACCATCGCGCGGGAAATGGGCGATGACTGGATAACGCACTCGCTCGAAATCGAGGGATTGAGGATGAGTGACGGACAGTCGGCGCGACTGTCCATCGCTCGACATGACAAAAGATTCCACGGGGACAACGGAGACACGCTCTTTCCCGGACGTGAGGAGAAGATACGAACCCGGCTGGGCGATGACCGCATAGATATAGAAATCGAGTCGCCCCAGGCGAGTCCCCTGAGAACCGGGAAACAGATTGACGGTCTGGCCGTCTCAAAGAGCTGGCTGCCAGACGATCCGTTGCCGGAGTCGGTAGAGACAGCCAAGACGCACGAAGGCGGATTCGTCTTCAGTATAGGCGAGCGCCATTTCCGGTATGACCGGCTGGGACTTCAGAGGTTGTAGTAGGCGTCGTGAAAGCGCTACACAGATCCTTGACAACCAATTATGAGTACATTAACTTTGGATAGAGCTTTTGTTCCGCTCTAATGACCGCTTGAAGTGTCTGCAAAAGAGGCAATCTCTATGTTCAACATCCTGGTAGAGCCGCTAATTCGCATAAGAACCGGAGAAGGCGCGCGCGCAGCCTCGCTGCCCGAAGTGTACGCGGCGCTGACGCGGGATGAGATAGACGCCTTTCCCGCGCTCCGACCTCACCAGCGTCACGCCTGGCACGCCTTCCTGGTTCAGCTTGGCGTGATGGCGATGCGCGAGGGAAGCGCGAGCGAACCGCCGGATACGGCGGCGGAATGGGACAGGCTGTTGCGCGGGCTGACGCCGGATTATCCCGACGACGAGCCGTGGCGTCTGGCGGTTGAGGACATTACCAAGCCCGCGTTCATGCAGCCGCCCGCGTCCTCCAAAGAGAAGGGAGCGGACTACAAGACCGCGGTTGATACGCCCGACCAGCTGGATATGCTGGTCACCTCCAAGAATCACGACCTGAAGTCGGCGGTATCCCGGCAAGCGGAAGCTGACGACTGGATATTCGCGCTCATTACCCTTCAGACAATGGAAGGATTCAGCGGGGCCGGCAACTACGGAATCTCACGAATGAACGGAGGGCTGGGCAGCCGACCGGCCCTCTCGCTCGCTCCCATCGGGGGAGTGGGCGCCCATGTTCGCCGGGACATACGCGCCTTGCTGGTAAACTACCAGTCCATTCTGAACGAATACTCAATGACAGAAGACGGATTCCGTCTTCTGTGGCTCGAACCCTGGGACGGGGCCAAAAGCGAAAAGATATTGCCAAACCGACTGAATCCCCTGTATCTCGAGATGTGCAGAAGGATTCGATTCCGGTCCGATTCCCAAAGAAATCTATACGCCATCAGAGCGACCTCTAAATCCGAGAGGATTGAAGCCAAGAGCATGAAAGGGCTGATGGGAGACCCTTGGACTCCCATCAATCAGAAAGAACATAAATCGCTGACTCTCTCAAGCGGCGGCTTCAACTATAAGCGAATCGTGGCTTATCTCAACCCTGCCGATTGGGAGTATCCGTTGCTGCTACGAACCGCGCCATTTGAAGAATCGTCAGAAGCCGAAATGTTGCTTGTCGCGCGCGGCATGGTGAGAGGCCAGGGCAAGACGGAAGGCTACCATGAGCGCGTCATTCCCATCAGGCGCAAATTGAGAGCGGCGATCATGGGCCGCAGACGCGACCCGGAACTTGGCGAAATCGCGAATGATAGAATCAATCAGATAGGCGTCGTTCAGCGCATACTCAGCCACGCTATTCAGAGATTTCTCACCCGAGGTGAAAATAAACCAGCCAGTTCCGAACAACGCGCTCTTGCCTGTCCATGGCCGGATCGGTTGGACGACATAATTGACGCGCGTTTCTTCGAGGACCTTCAGGCTGAGTTTGAGGCGACCGAGAGCGACAGGAGTAATATCCAGCGTCAATGGCTGATGAACGGCGACGACGGGGTGGTGGATCACGCCCGTTCCCTGCTAAGCGAAGCGGTAGAAACCCTGCCCTGTCCCCGAATTCATAGATACCGAGCGCGCGTGAACGCAGAGAATCTGTTTGAGGGAAGGCTGAGAGGGAGCGGCGGATTGCCTTTCCTGTTCACTTAGAAAGGAAGTATGGAATGACTGATAAAGCCAACGTGGAAGCGTCGCCTTCGGACACGGACGCGACACGGCCAAAGACGTGGGCCGGCATTGCGGCGGATTTCGCGTGGAGGATGTCCAGGCCGGACTTTCAGCGCGGCGACCTGGCGGAACTGCGCCGGATGAACCCCGATTCGCCGGACTGCGCGGCGTACTGGCGACTGATGGCGCAACAGGACTTGCTCGGAGCGGGCTATGAACTCGAGAACAAGTGGGCGCTTATCCTGCACGGCATAGCCCTGATGACGCCCAAAGGCGACAGCAATCTCTCGGCGCACGACGGGTCGGTCTCAGTTGGCCGCGCTCTGTACAACGGTCCAGAGTCGGAGGGTGGCGCGTCCGCCTATTACAGCCAAACCCGTCTCAACCGCCTTCTTGCCGCGCGAGGTTCGATGCTCAGGGTTCTGCTGGCAAGGCTCTTCCGCATGATGGGCTCTGCGAACGCATCATTCAACTGGCGCGAGATGGCAAGGTTCATTCTGAATGACGGATATGACGAAGATAGAACCGAACGGGCCCGCCGGCGCATAGCCAGAGACTATTACTCGGCTGAAAGACGAGCGGCCCGCGAGCGAAACCAAGAAAACGACTGAACACCAGCCACAGGAGTCTATTCAAATGACCGTACCTCGGTTTCTGCAAATTCACACCCTGCACTCGTACCCGGCGGCGCTGCTGAACCGCGACGACAGCGGACTCGCCAAGCGGATGCCCTTTGGCGAAGCCACGCGCACCCGAATATCCTCACAGTGCCTCAAGCGGCATTGGCGCATGGCGAAAGACGAGTTCGCTATCCATAACATCCCCGGAGCCGAGACGGCGATACGCTCCCGGAACATCATAGAGCGCCGGGTCATAGCCCCCCTGCGGGAAGCCGTCGGAATCGAAGAGGACGTTATTACGCAGGTCGAAAGCGCTCTCAATGTCGGAGTATATGGCAGCGGAGGAGCGTCCGAAAGCGGGCGCCAGCCGCTGTTGCTGGGCTTGCCGGAGGTGGAGTATCTGAGAGAGCGGGCGGAGGAAATAGTTCAACGGCACCCTGATGACGCCAAGTCCGCCGGGGACGCGGCCGCCCAGCTATTCAGGATTCGCGGGGGAGAAGGCCCGAACTTCAGGGCGTTCCGCGAACAGGCCGCTCTTCCGGGCGGACTGGAAGGCGCGCTGTTCGGACGAATGGTCACCTCCGACCCGGCCGCGAACATTGACGCCGCCGTACACGTGGCCCACGCCTTCACCGTGCACCGCGAGGAGAGCGAGAGCGACTACTTCTCCGTAGTGGACGACCTTCAGCGCGAGGACGAAGACCCCGGAGCCGCCCACATCGGCGACATGGAGCTAACCGCGGGCTTGTTCTACGGCTATGTGGTCGTGGACGCGCCGGGCCTGGTATCCAACCTGGAGGGATGCGAGGCGGAGGACTGGAACAGCGCCGACAAGACGCTGGCGGCCAGTGTGGTAGAGAGCCTCATCCACCTGATAGCCACCGTGTCCCCGGGCGCGAAACTGGGTTCGACCGCGCCGTACAGCTACGCCGACCTGATGCTGGTAGAGGCCGGAAAGCGTCAGCCCCGCAGCCTGGCCAATGCCTTCCGCAGCCCTGTGAGCGCTCGGATTTCCGCCGCCGCGAGCTCTATGTCCGATCATCTTCGCAGGATGGACGCCGCCTACGGATGCCGCGAATCTCGCAGGTTTATGTCAGTCGAGGACTGCGACATTCCAAACGCCGAACGTCTCAGCCTGGACGGTCTGGCTGAATGGACCGCCGAAGCCATCAAAGACAGCGAGGCATGATGACCATGCGCCACCTCATATTGACACTCGAATCGCCCCTCATGGCCTTCGGGGGCGAGACGATAGACAACTACGGAGTCATAAGGCCGTTCCCATCGGCGTCAATGATGACAGGACTGCTTGCCAACGCCCTGGGCTGGCGCAGAATCGAGCGGGAGAATCATCAGCGTCTTCAGGACAGACTGGTATTCGCCGCGCGTATAGACAGGGAGCGGACGGTCGGCGGACGGCTGACCGATTTTCAGACCGCTCAGTTGGAAGCGGCTGACCGCGGCTGGACCACGCGAGGTCTGCCAGAACGCAGAGCCGGAGGCGCCGCCACCTACAACGCGCCCCATCTGCGCTACCGCGATTATCATGTCGACATGAGAGTGACAGCCGCGCTCAGACTGGATCCCGGAGATGACGCTCCAACGCTGGACGACATAGCCGCCGCGCTGGACGAACCCGCCCGTCCCCTGTTCATAGGACGCAAGCCGTGTCTGCCGTCGGAACCGCTCTTCGCGGGATACGCCCAGGGCGACACGGCCCTGGCGGCCCTGATGTCCGCGCCAATGTCGGAAGCCACCGCCGCCGGACGTTCGATTCGGATGCTGTGGCCGGACGGCGAGGGCGTCCGCGATATTCGCGCGAACAGGACATACTCACTCACCGACGAACGAAACTGGATCTCAGGTCTGCACGGCGGCGGACGCATGGTAAGCGAGGGAAGCGCGAGCCCGGATATGTTCACGCATGATCAAGACGCTTAGAGCGAGAAGAAAGGATAACCACCAATGACTACCTCTCTCAAAGCGGGGCGACTGTACATGACGCGCGCCGAGATAGATATGCGCGAGTTCAACCGCTGGTCCGGAACGCGAAGGTTCAGAGACCCGGACCACGCTATGCACTGTCTGCTGGCCGAGTGTTTCGGAGACCTGGCCCCCAGACCCTTCCGGCTGATGGCCCCTCGATGCGTAACTCGCGGCGTTCTTTACGGATACGCTCGAGCGGACGCCGAGACTCTGAAAGAGGAAGCTCAGGCCATAGCCGACCCTCTTCAATTCAGCCTCATCCGGACGGATAGATTGGATACGAAGCCAATGCCGGCTGAATGGCGGACCGGCAAGCGCCTCGGCTTCGAGGCCAGGGTCCGCCCCGTGAGACGCAGGGCCCGAAGCGTTGACTACGCTTCCGGCGGCGAGTTCGACGCTTACCAGCTTGAGGCGATCCAGCATCCCAAGGGTGGAATGGATCGGGATAGAGAGTCCGTATATACTGACTGGCTGAACGAACAGTTTCGCAGAATCGGGGGCGCGAATTTGATAGCTGAGGAAACTCGCATGGTTTCGTTTCGCCGCTCGCGCGCCTTCCGAAGACCGAATTCAAGATACACCGAGGGGCCGGACGCCGTTATGCGCGGAGTTCTGACCGTCACCGACAGCGACGGCTTCAAGAATCTATTGACCAGAGGCGTGGGAAGACATCGCGCATACGGATACGGGATGCTGCTATTGCGCCCGGCGCTCTAAGCGCGTCTTCTACGCCTGAACGCACCTTAACAGGCGAATATATTCATCCCCCGCAAACGCGGGGACAGACAGCGAGGGTGGCGATAAATCACGCCTCGGTGGCGGTAACCTCGGCCGCGGTCATCGCCGTAACCGCCGTAGGCGCCATCCCTCAACTGGGATTCATTTAGAAAACGACCTACCGACAGAGGAACAGCAGGTTATAAGTCCCTCGGAGAAGCAGGCATGACAGTGGTCGTTACGATAAACGTCGAGGCGAGGTATCGAGGATTTCTGGCGTCCGCCATGTTGGAGATAGCGCCTGGCGTTTACACCTCTCCCCAGATGACCGAGGGGATAAGAAGCCGGGTGTGGGACGTACTGGAACGTTGGCGCTTGGAGTTGGGAAACGGTTCCATAGTGATGACATGGCGAGACCCGTCCGCCGTAGGTGAGCAGCGCATATTGACACTGGGAGAGGCTCCCAAGGAGATAGTGGACGCGGACGGCGTGTTTCTGGTAAAACTCCACTAGGTTTATCGAGAACCGTTATATAACCCGTTATCCATTATCACATCTCCTAGGGGTTACCCCGTACACGCGGGGATAGACCGCAGTTCCGATACGCGCCGACCATATCAGCGGTGGTTACCCCGTACACGCGGGGATAGACCGTTCGCTAACGACTATATCAGGGCTGAAATTCAGGTTACCCCGTACACGCGGGGATAGACCCTCTGCATGGTAGATAATCTTCCAGCAGATAGTGGTTACCCCGTACACGCGGGGATAGACCTTCCATACCCAGACCTGAACCTTATCCGCGTATGGTTACCCCGTACACGCGGGGATAGACCCTGCGCTTACGTTGGTGTCTTGGACATAGGCGCGGTTACCCCGTACACGCGGGGATAGACCTACTGATGCTTGGTACACAATCACTGTTCACAAGGTTACCCCGTACACGCGGGGATAGACCCAGAATGAATGAGAACGAATGACACAACCAGACGGTTACCCCGTACACGCGGGGATAGACCCCAACTTGCCCATCTGCCCTATGCGCTGTCTGAGGTTACCCCGTACACGCGGGGATAGACCGCTAGTTCGTGAAGAACGCAACCATGCCGTCAAGGTTACCCCGTACACGCGGGGATAGACCGAATCGAAATGCGCGGCATGGACAGCGCAGGGAGGTTACCCCGTACACGCGGGGATAGACCTTGTCCATAGACAGCAGATACTACGCGCTGTTTGGTTACCCCGTACACGCGGGGATAGACCCGGAGCGGGCGTCGGTCTGCACCGACCGCGCGAGGTTACCCCGTACACGCGGGGATAGACCTGGGCAGGGCGGAAGTAGTTCCGTGACGGGGATGGTTACCCCGTACACGCGGGGATAGACCCTGGGGCGGACAGTCATCTCCCCGGACGACTATGGTTACCCCGTACACGCGGGGATAGACCCTATTGCTGTTCGCATTGGTCGGAGCGAAGATAGGTTACCCCGTACACGCGGGGATAGACCCGGCCTGCTATCTCTACATTGTAGTAATCAGGGGGTTACCCCGTACACGCGGGGATAGACCTTGCTCGCCTGGTCAGGAAACATCGGACAGGGCGGTTACCCCGTACACGCGGGGATAGACCTTTTAGACACACTTAGTCTAGTCAAGTAGTAGTGGTTACCCCGTACACGCGGGGATAGACCCGGAGCGGGCGTCGGTCTGCACCGACCGCGCGAGGTTACCCCGTACACGCGGGGATAGACCGCTTACGCACTGTTCTTCGGCTATGTGGAATGGCCTCACCAGCGAACCTGTGATAGATTGTTCGCGCGGACGGCATCCGGCCATCCATGATTAACTGATGCTACGCAGTCTCAGGGCAATCGCATCTTAATTTTCGGGCTTTTTCAGGGGTGTTTTCGCTCCATGAAGCCCCGAAACTACCACAATGGCCGAACCCATGATCGCTATTCAGAAATTCTGAAACCGCGCAATGACATCTATGAGAGGTTTCTGCCCAAGATTTACCTGTTTACGAACGTAAGCGCCGTTTAGATGCGATTGCCCTGCGCGCAGTCTGAAACATTCTTCCATTCGACAGAACGTTCATGCTATCATGTCGCCCAATGAACTATGACCGACCCAATCTTTACATAAACAGGAGGTTATCCAAAATGAATCCGCCGAAGAAAATTTTTCTGTCCGTAGCTAACAACAGGTGATAACAGGTCACTTTCCACGTGAACTGTAACCTGTCCCGCCTGGAAACTCACCTGTAACCCCACCAGTACGATATAAATTGAGATATATGACCAACGCGCCCAGGCCGCAGACCGGCGACTCTGCGAAGACCCCGGTCTGAATAGTCGCAAAGCCCTGCCCAGTGCGTAACATCAGTGATTAAGTGGAAGGATTAGCGGATTTGAGAGTTCAAGGCTCTTACGATTTCGACGCCGACGTTCAAACCGTCTGGGAAGCTATGCAGTCCCCGGACACGCTTTCAGGCTGCATACCGGGCTGCGAGAGCTTCGAGCCTGCCGGAGAGGGCAGGTACGCCGTCCGGATGCGGGTGAGGGTTTCCGCGATCACCGGCTCGTACAAGGGCGAGGTCAAGATGGAGAACATTGACTATCTGAAGTCTTACACGATGGCAGTCGAGGGCAGCGGCCGAGGCGGAACGGTCAAAGGGGAGGGCGATCTTGTCTTCTCCGAGTCCGAGGGCCGGACCAGCATTCAGATAGCGGGCGACGTCCAGGTGACGGGCATCATCGCGCGGGTGGGGCAGCGATTGCTCGGCGGCGCGTCCAGGATGATGATGAACCAGTTCTTCGACTGCCTCAAGACGAAAATCGAGGAAGGCTGAGTCACCCTTATCGGGACAGGATGATCATGGTCATCGCTGACGTCGCTCCCAACCTGTTTCCCATACTAAGCAAGCGCATTCACAGAGGTCTGACGACATGACTTACCAGTTCATAGACACACAGGAATTGAACGGGGTCCTTGTTATCACAATGGACGATCCCCCCACGCGAAACGCGATTGGCGATGAGATGGCCGGGGAGATAAACCAGGAGTTCGACAGGCTGGAGGCGTCCGCAGACCTGCGCGCCGTGGTTCTCACCGGACGCGATCCGTCATTCTGCTCGGGGGCGAACGTGAAGCGGATGGACGACGCGAACCGCGCCCGCGCCGAGGAGCCGCCGCTGCCCGCCGACAGGACAGCCTGGGACGTTCTGAACGAGGAGTGGAAGCGGATCGGGGAGGCGGAGGCCGCGGGTTCGGAGGAAATTGACGGCGTTCGATTCGTACCCCTGAGGCTGCACAGGCTCCAGAAGCCGTCCATAGCGGCGGTCAACGGGTACGCCATGGGGCTGGGTATGGGAATCGCGCTATCCTGCGACATACGCATAGCCTCCGGGAACGCGCGGATGTCGGAGACTTTCATCCGGCGCGGACTCATACCGGCGGACGGCTCGTGCTGGCAGCTGCCCAGAATGATCGGATTGGGCAATACGATGCTGCTCCAGTACACCGGAAAGGTCATGGACGCCGAAGAATGCCTGCGACTTGGCATAGTAAACGAGGTCGTGGAGCACGGCGACCTGATGGAACACACGCTTGGGCTGGCAAGTCAGATAGCGAACGGACCGACCTACTCGATGGCCCTTATCAAGAGGCTGGTGCAGAGATCGCTGCACGTTGACTTCGCCGAGAGCCTGCGTCTCGCCGGCCCGGCTCAGAGCATCGCTCGCCGCACCCAGGACCATAAAGAGGGCGTCCGCGCCTTCGTGGAAAAGCGGCAGCCGAGATATGTGGGCCGCTAAGCCGGAGACCGGCAACCGTTGACCGCCGTTTTCTCCGAAGACCGCCGCTACCGCTACCTGCTCAGACGCAGGGTAGGGGAGTCAGGGAGGCGCGTCCTGTTCATCATGCTCAACCCATCCAGGGCGGACGAGACGCGAAACGACGCCACGATTCGCAGGTGTGTCGGATTCGCCCGCGACTGGGGCTTCGGCGTTCTCGAAGTGGTGAACCTGTTCGCTCTGATGTCCACGGACCGGAAGGCCCTGCTGAAGGCTGAAGACCCGGTTGGCCCGGGCAACGACGCCGCGATTCGCGCCGCGCTGCAAGACGCCGACACCGTCGTTCTGGCCTGGGGCAACCACGCCCTCGATCATGAGGAAAGAGCGGGGGCGGTAATGGATATGGCGCGGAAGGCCGGGCGGCTCTACTGCCTCGGACTCACCAGGCGCGGCGCGCCTCGGCACCCTCTTCGCCTCGCCAGAACCACCATTCTCAGACTCTTCTGAATAAGGGTGAAGGCTCAGCCTTCCTTGACACTGAATAGCTCCAAACCCTAACATAATAGAACCGAATCGCCGAGGTAGCTCAGTTGGTAGAGCACAGCACTGAAAATGCTGGTGTCGTCAGTTCGATTCTGACCCTCGGCACCATGTATTCGCTCCGAGCGGGAGTAGCTCAGTGGTAGAGCACTTCCTTGCCAAGGAAGATGTCGGGGGTTCGAATCCCCTCTCCCGCTCCACCGTTAGCCGCGCAGCCAGGATTAACCGCAATCCTAAGTCCCGCTTTGTTTAATGAGCATGGACCCCACCTGCTCCGCCTCAGAGTCGCTCACAATTCGGAAGACGGTGTACTGGGGAGCGTCTTTGGCCCGGCCCCGCACCGCCTTACGACCATTTTTCAGGGTTACTAATCTGGGTTCCAGAATCTCGCACATCCTGCGCAGCGGTAAGCAGTAAGCGGTTAGCCCTTCCATGGGACACCTCCCTCAATCTGTTGGCTTTGGCCTTCATCCTCTAATAAGCCGAGAGGACCATTTTGCAGGGCATGGTTCTCCTGTCCACCACGGGCTGAAGTTAGAGCTACGATATCATCGTCCAGGTACTCTCTAATCAACTCATTAGCCTGGCTAATGGCTTTGTCCAGGGCGTTGCGGGCAGTTTCTGGTCGGGCGCGGTTGACTTGAAACCCGAGCCACTGCTCCCACCGCTCCCGGTCATCTTTTACTATCAATTGGACCCCCTCCCAGTCTTGGGCCAACTTTCGTAACCGATGCATCACCCAGTCCCACTGGCTAGGACTGTTCACCAGGCACAGGACGTAAGCCGTTCCACCAGTGGTCTCCCACCAGTCTGGCAACTCAGGGTGACCTTCGCAGGAGGAGAGAGTTTCTACCAGGTCGGTCTGGTTTAATGTCCACACCAACTCCCTGACCCCTGGTTCCAACTGCTCGTAGTCCATGAACCAGGGGTGCATCGCCTGGGCGTCAGGGAAAGTCTGAAGGAGTACCGCTCGTTTGAACCACCACATAATGCCTCCTCAAGAGCCTCCATTCTCAGGCGCTTGCAAGTCGCTGTTTCCTCTCTAGGCGGCCTTCTTCCTGAATGCCCCCGCGAGTCCCCTGGTGTATGCCGCCGCCAGGATGAAGAAGCCCGTGGCGACCAGCGCCATAGCCGGCCCGGACGGAAGGTTATAGTGGAACGACAGGTAGAGTCCTATTACTGCGGACGCGGCGCCGACCGCGGAGCCGATTAGTATGGACTGGGTAAAGTTCCTTACCAGAAGCTGGGCGGTAGCCGCCGGCGTTATCAGCATCGAGATAACCAGCACTACGCCCACCGCCTGCAGCGCGATTGCTATGACCAGCGCGAGCAGCGCCAGAAGTGTGTAGTCCAGCGCTTGTGTCGGGATCCCGATGACAGACGCGCCTGTCGGGTCGAATGATGTAAACACTAGCTCCTTGTGCAGCGCCCATATCAGGGTCAGCACTCCTCCGGCCAGGCCCAAAGTTACAAGCACGTCAGTCCGAGACGTGCCCAGAACCTGTCCGAGGATCACATCCTCGACATCCACGGGCAATCCCCCCGCCGTGGTCATCATGATCAGGCCAAGCGCGAACATTCCCGCGAACAGTATTCCGATAGAGGTGTCCGCGCTGACCCCCGCCCGCATCGTCATATATCCTACGAGAAGCGCGACAGCGATTGCGCCCGGGATTATGCCGATGAAGGGACTCAGCCCCAGCATGAACGCCAGCGCCATCGCGGGCAACACCGCGTGCGCCAGCGCGTCGCCCATGAATCCCAAGCCCCGCGTGACCACATACGCGCCCACAGCCGGACACATTATGCCCACGATGACGGACACTATCAGCGCCCTTACCATGAAACTGTACTCGAAAGGAGCGATGAACGCCTCAGTGACGATGTCCATCCGGGATCTCTCCGTGAACCGGCGCGACGCCGTATGGCCCGTACATATCTTCCAGCACCTCGGTCGTCAGCACGTCCCGCGGCGCTCCGCAGGCGCAGACATGGTTGTTGATGCACAGGCACTCGTCACAGCAGTGCGCGACGTGATTGATGTCGTGAGAGGACATCAGGATGGTGCGTCCTTCGTCTCTGAGCTGGTACAGCACATTCACGAGGGATTCCTGGGAGGCCACGTCCACGCCGCTGAAGACCTCGTCCAGCAGCAGAATGTCCGCGCCCTGGGCCAGCGCGCGCGCCACGAAGACGCGCTGGCGCTGTCCGCCGGATAGTTCGCTCACGATTGCGGAGCGCCGCTCCCACATTCCCACCTGTTCGAGCGCGTCCCGGACCGCCTCATGGTCCACCCGCTTGGGTCGGCGGAACCATCCTACCTTGCGAGTTCTGCCCATCATCACCACTTCTTCGGCCTTCATCGGCATTCGCGCGTTGATCTTCTCGAATTGCGGCACGTAGGCGACTATGCCCCGCGAGTCATCAATGGATCTGCCGTGAATGAGGACTTGCCCCTCATTCACGGGAACCAGTCCCACCAGCGCGTTGAACAGGGTGCTCTTGCCCGCGCCGTTGGGGCCGACGACCCCCATGAGACAGCCGGGGCCGGCGCTGAAAGAGACGCTGTTCAGCACTTTGACGTCGCCGTAGGTTACGGTTACGTTTTCGGCTGACAGTGGCGGGCCGGAGATCTTCATCTCAGCGCCTCCACGATTGTGTTGACGTTGAATCTCATCATGTCTATGTAGTTGCCGGCCTCGCCTCCCGGCTCACCTAGCGAGCCGGTGTACAGCGAGCCGACGACGGACGCGCCCGTCTCTTCCGCGATACGCTTGGCGAGCCTGTCGGAATGGATATTCTCGCCGAAGATCACCTTGGCGCCCTCATGTTCGATAGTCTCCACCAGTTCCGCCAGATCCTGGGCGGTCGGCTCGGCTTCGGTGGTTATCGAAGGCATGATAGCGCCCACCACCTCGAATCCGTATCGCGCGGCGAAGTACTGGAAGCTGTCATGCGACGTTATCAGCAGCCTGTTGTCTTCGGGCACTGCCGCTACCTGCTCCTCGATCCAGGAATGGAGTTCGGCTAACTCACTAATGTACGCGCTCGCATTGTTCTGGTAGGTCTCGGCTCCGGCCGGGTCGAGAGCGGAGAGTCGGGCCGCGATCTCGTTCACCGCGCTCTGCACTCTCGGCGGGTCGAACCAGAAGTGAGGATCGTGTTCGCCGTGCGCGTGGTCGTGGTGGTCGTGGCCGTCTCCCTCGTCCTCGTGTTCATCTTCATGCTCGTCGTGACCTTCCTCAGGATGCTCTTCGCCGGAGAGTATGCCCAAGAACGCCACTCTGCTCGGAGCGCCGTGAACTTCCCATTCGCGCTCCACTTCCATGTGTTCGAGGCTGAATTCTATCACGTGTTCGCTTGCGCGGTCCGCGAGATACAGCGCCTCGCCCACGATGATGAAGGAAGGCGGAGCGTCGGGATCAACCGATTCGAATATCTGGTATTCCCCCACAACGTCCCCGTCGTGAGCGTCCAGCGCGTTCAACATTCCGTCATAGGTCAGCGCGTATAGCGTCCCGCCGTCGTGGCTGAACGACGCGCCCACGCTTCGCTTATCATCCGTCGCCGGAAGCGCCAGCGTCATTGTACTCTCTTCAGGGTCAATCAGCCAGATGCCGTCATCCACGAATCCGCTGTCGCCCCGGTAGGACGCTCTGCCGAACAGCGCATGGGCCTCTTCATGCCCGTACAGAGTCCCTATTCGGGATTCCGCCGCCATTTCGGGCGGATTCTCGATGAACCAATGGTCGAAGTGGTCGCCGTGCTTTTCTATGAACAGAACTCCGCCCACGCACCCAAAGGCTACGCCGTCGTGGTTGTGGGCCTCGCCGTGCAGTCCCGGGCATAGCTCCGAACTTCCGTCATGGACTACGTTGTCATTCAGGTCGCGCACCTCGACGCCTATTGGCAGGCTGCTCTCCGTCTTGTCCGGGTAGTCCGGATTGGCGACGGACACCGCGAAGAAGTCGCCTTCCATCGGAACCGCCGCGCCGTGCTGCAATCCCGTATTCAGGTAGGAAATTTCATACTCGCCGCCGGACTCTTCCATCTCGTGCTCGTTCAGGAGCGCGACGCGCCCTGTGCCGTCATGGAAGATGGCCGTCCACTCGCCGGCGTTGGCGAAGTGTATCGGACGCTCGTCGCTGGTCTCTAGTTCCAGCATGGCAATCGGTTTGCTGACGCGGTCATAGTGGTCGCCGTGTTCGACGAGGTAAACGCCGCTGTCGAATATGTGAACGCGGTCGTCGTCATCGCCCTCGCCGCGAGCCAACGCGAACCCAAATCTGTGATTCGGACTTGAATAGACTCTCGCGCCCGGAGCGGCCACCTCGAAAGCGTGTTCAGACACCTTGCCGTTCATGAGATCAATGACAGAGAGATGCGGTTCGTCCGCGTCGGCCACCAGCAGCCTGCCGGTCGCCGAGACGTGTCCCTCGCCCTCTTCTTCGTGGCCGTGTTCATCTTCGTGTTCATCTTCATGGCCATGCTCGTCTTCGTGGAAGATGTCCACGAACTCGATTGGCTCCACCAGTTCGCCGAGCTCCACGATGGACTCGTGGTCCCGCGCGGCGTTCTCGATAAGCTCTTCCAGCCAGCCCGCTTCCAGGGACAGTCCGACGCTGAACACCAAGTCCGCGTCCGCTACGTTGGCGACGTCCCTCGCGCCGGGCTGGAAGGTGTGCGGGTCGGCGTCGGGAGGTAGAAGGGAGAAGGAGTTCACCCTTTCGCCGCCGACCCGCTTGACCCAGTCTCCGACGATGTTGCTGGTGCTGACCACACTCAGCTTGGTCATCTCGGCAGGCTGGGGGGATGGGGAAGTAACTTGAGGCACAGCCGTAGCCGTCGCGGGAGGAGCCATAGTAGCTTGCGCTACAGGCGCCGCCGTGGGCTGTGGCGCCGGCTGAGGAGCGCTTGTCGGCGCGCTCTGGACCGTGGGCGCGGCTGAAGTCGTCGAAGGAGCGGTTTCCTCCGGGTCGTCTCCGCAGGCGCTCAAAATCGCCGCGACGATTGTCAGCGCGGCTAGAAGAGTCAGGATGCTCTTGTAGTTCATAGTTGTTAACTGCCTCCATTATTGAGAGATAGTATCAATTTGAGGTTTAGTTCGGTGATTGCTTAGTCTGTTTCGGGCTTAATGATACAGTATATCATTCAAGAGGAATAGTTTATTATACTGGCGACGCTGGTGTCAAGGGTTATTTTTTCGCTGGCTCCCCCGTTACGGAGATCCGGGGAACGCTCCTGGGCCGCGCGCGGATCAGCCGAGGCGCCAGGCGGTGCCTTCCGGGCCGTCTTCGAGAGTCACCCCAAGCTCGGCAAGCCGGTCGCGGATGTCGTCCGCGAGCTGGAACTGGCGCGCCGCGCGGAGTTCGGCCCTAACGTCCACGAGCGTCTGAATGAAGGGCGCGGCTTCCGCGCCGTCGGCTTGCGGCTCTTCCAGCGTGAGCCCGAGGACGCCGGCGAGTTCCCGCAGGGTGTCCTGCGCTTCAGTTGTGTTCGCGCCGCGCTCGCGCTCGCGATTTATTTCGCGCGAGAGGTCGAACAACGCCGCCAATGCCCTGGGAGTGTTGAGGTCGTCGTCCATGGCCTCGATGAAACGCTCTCTGAACGCGGCGGCGTCAAGTTGGGGGCCGTCTTCGGAGGGGGCGTTGGCCGCCTGTCTCAGTCTCTGGATCGCTCGTTCCTGGGAGCGGACGCTTTCCTCGCTGTAGAACAGGGGAGAGCGGTAGTGTGAACTGAGGAAGAAAAGCCTGAGCGCCTGGGGTTCGTAGGCGTCGAGCGCTTCGGGCAGGGAGATGATGTTTCCCAGGGACTTGCTCATCTTCTCCGTGCCGAGCCGAAGCATCCCGTTGTGCAGCCAGAATCTTGAGAAGGGCGCCTGGTCGGTGTAGGACTCGGACTGGGCTATCTCGTTTTCGTGGTGAGGAAAAACCAGGTCTTCGCCGCCGCCGTGAATGTCAATCGTTTCTCCGAGGTACTTGATTGACATCGCGCTGCATTCGATGTGCCAGCCCGGTCGCCCTTTCCCCCACGGGCTGTCCCAGGCCGGTTCGCCGGGTTTCTGAGACTTCCACAGAGCGAAGTCCAGGACATCTTCTTTTCTTTCGTCAACCTCTATCCGCGCACCCGAAAGCAGGTCGTCAACGCTTCTGTGGCTCAGCTTGCCATAGTCTTCATCGCGTCTGACCCTGAAATAGACATCCCCGTCAACGTCGTAGGCATAGCCTTTTTCGATCAGCGTCTGGATAATCTCAACTATCTTGTCTATCTCGCGGGTCGCCCTCGGGTATTCGTGGGCGGGCGCGACGTTCAGTTCGCTCATCGCGTTGACGTATTCGGCGATGTTGGCTTCCGCGAGTTCCGACACGGATATATCGCTTTCGTTCGCCGCCGCTATCATCTTGTCGTCAATGTCGGTGAAATTCTGAATGTGGCGAACTTTGAATCCTCTGAATTCGAGATAGCGACGCACCGCGTCGAAGGTGACGGCGGACATGGCGTGCCCGATGTGCGAGGACGAGTACGGAGTGATTCCGCACACGTACATACGGACCAGTCCGTTCGGCGACTCGAAATCGTTAACCTGGCCTCTGAGAGTGTCGTACAGTTTCATATCTTGGTTATCGTGGCGATTGCCATGCAACAGATGCCTTCACCGCGGCCTATGAAGCCGAGATGGTCGGTGGTGGTTGCCTTCAAGCTGACCGATTCGACGCCCATGTCCAGCGCGGCTGCCAACTCGGCGCGCATATCGGCGATATATGGCCTGAGCATGGGACATTCGGCGAGTATTGTAGCATCAATGTAATCCACTCGCCAATCCTGCCGGGCGAGCAGCGACGCGGTCTCCGAAAGGAGCTTGACGCTTCGTATTCCGGCGTATCTGGGGTCGCCGGCCGGGAAGTGGGCGCCAATGTCTCCGAGGTTGGCCGCGCCCAGGCAGGCGTCAATTATCGCGTGAGTCAGGGCGTCCCCGTCGCTGTGGCCGTCCAACCCATGGCTGTGAGGAATTATCACTCCTCCGAGCGCCAGTTCTCGCCCCTCTACCAGTGGATGGACATCCACGCCTATGCCCGCGCGGTAAGTCAATCGGACTGTTCCCCGCGTCTTGACCGCAGAATCGCTTCGGCGACGTGCAGGTCTTCCGGCGTCGTTACCTTGATGTTGTCGTATGATCCCATGAATAGACGCGCGGGATGTCCTAGGGCTTCGATCATGGCGGCGTCGTCGGTAACGTCGTAATCTACCAGGGAATGGGCTTGCAGTATCAGGTCGTAGGCGAACGCCTGCGGCGTCTGGGCGGCCCACAACGAGTCTCGGGGCGGCGTGTCAGAGATAGTCATGTCGGGATTAGCCACCTTTATCGTATCCTTGACAGGCACGGCGGCGATAGCGGCGGCCGATTTCGAGGCCGTCGAGACAGCGCGTTCTATCATTGAGTCGTCAACGAATGGACGCGCGCCGTCATGCACCAGCGCTATGTCGCTGCCTTCCAGGCTTCGCAGCGCTTTCAGCACGGAGTCCTGTCTGCGCGCTCCGCCTTCTATTACGCTTTCGACTTTCTCCAGTCTAAAATCTCTGACCAGTCTTCGCGCGTCCTCTAAATTGTGAGCGGAGGCCGCGATTGCTATGGCGCTAACCAACGGAGATTCGTTGAAAGTTATCACTGAATGCGCGAGAAGGGGTATATTTCCGAGTGGCGCGAACAACTTGTCCAGGCCGCCCATTCGCCGGCTTTCGCCCGCCGCGACTATGGCGACGCCGACCTTGGGAATCGCTCCCGGGGTGTCAGGCAGTGGTGGATTCGCCAACGCCAGTCAGTCCTTTGCCGGCTGCGCGAAGATTATACGACCCGCGGCGGTCTGCAATATGCGCGTCGCCGTAACGGTCAGCTCGGTATCGAGGTAACGAGAGCCGGATTCGACGACGACCATCGTGCCATCTTCGAGGAAGCCCACGCCCTGGCCGGCTTCCGTGCCTTCCTGGATTATCCTGATTCGCATATTCTCGCCCGGAATTACTACGGGGCGCAGCGAACCGGCAAGCTCGTTGACGTTCAGAACGGTTATGCCGTCAATCTGGGCGACGCGGTTCAGATTGAAGTCGGTGGTCACGATGGAGGCTCCCATGTCTTTGGCCAGGCCCACCAGCTTGGCGTCCACGTCTCTGGCCCGGGGATAGTCTATTTCCAGCACCTCGGTATGAACTTTGCCGTCCATGCGTATCTGATTCAGGATTTCCAGACCCCTCCGGCCTCTGGCCCGCCTCACGGAGTCGCCGGAGTCCGCCACGTGTCGAAGTTCGTTGAGGACAAAGCGAGGGATGACGAGCGTGCCTTGCAGGAATCCGGTTTGAGACACGGACGCTATTCGCCCGTCTATAATCGCGCTGGTGTCTATCAGCATGAGGCCGGACTGGCCGCCTCTCGGGTGAGAAGCGTCGCCGTTGAGGGATTGGGGCGGGTGTCCGGGCACGAATTTCTGAAACAAGTCGCGCGACGGGGAGAACATTATCATTCCGCCCAGGTACGCCAGCAGCAGGCTCAGCACGATGGGGAAGGTTACGCCGGGCCATCCGGGTATTCGCCAAAGAAGTACAGAGAAGAGCAAGGCGACCAGAAGACCCATCGTAACGCCTACTATTCCAGACAACATTCTGGATGTGGGGATAGAATGGGTTTGTTCCGCGACGCTCGAGTAGATTCGGCCCAGAATAAAGGGAGTTGAGACCAGACCGATGAGACCGCCTGAGATAGCAAGCCCAAAGGCCCAGAGCACAAAGCGCTCAGGTCCCCAAATGTCCGTGATGTATCCGCCAAGGCCCCATCCGGCAGTGGCCAGGAAAGCGCCCCCAACGATACGGGAAACAATGTCCGCCACCATTTAGCTATTATACAGGACATGGCGTAGAATTGCATCGCCGTATGGATTCATTATTTCGCCGGAGGACGCGAGTTATGTTGAGCGGGGTATCGTGTTGAACAGTCGCAAGAAGCGGATACTGGCGGCCATCTTGCTTGTGGTGGCTATACTGGCGGCGGCGCTGTTCGTCACCGCTCAGGGTCGCACGGCGGTCAAGACCGCGCTGTTTCTTCCACAGGTGCTGCCCACTATTCCGGTCAAGCCGCAGGAATGGTTCGCCGGCGAGCCTCGATTGGAGGAGGTCAGCTATCCGACTGAGAACGGTTTCGGAGTCGCCGACCTCTATACTCCGGCGGGGGACGGCAGACACGGCGCCGTTCTGCTGTTCCTGGGCGTGAATCCCGCGGGCAGGGACGACCCGAGGGTGGTCGGTCTGGCGGAGGGGCTGGCCCAGTCCGGGGTAATCGTGCTGATTCCCTGGTCGGATGAAATGACGCGGAAAAAGGTATCCGCCAGTGAGATAGGATCGCTTGTGTCCGCTTATGAGTTCCTGTTGGATAATGACAGGGTTGACCCGGAAAGGTCGGGAATGGGGGGGTTCTGCGTGGGCGCGTCGTTCGCGACGGTCGCGGCCCAGGACGCGAGAATCAGAGACCAGGTAAAATTCGTCAACTTCTTCGGCGGCTACTATGACGCCAGGGATCTGACCGTCTCAGTTACTTCCGCAAGCCGGTTTTACGGAGATTCGACCGAATCCTGGACGCCGGACAGGTTAAGCAGGGAGGTGGTGAGTACTCACCTGATAGAGGGGATTCCCGACGCGGATGAACGCGCCTTGCTGGATAGGGTCTTCATCGAGAAAGACGCTGTTCTCGACGACGGGATATTATCAACAATGTCCGTAGAGGCCCAGACGGTTCACCGGCTGCTGTCGGGTGTCAGCCATTCTGAGGCCGACGGACTGATTTCCAGTCTGCCTGATGACATGAGGACTGAGCTGGCCTCGATCTCTCCGGTCACAAGGCTGCAAGACCTGAACGCCCGGGTGCTTATAATGCACGACCGGCAGGATAAGCTCGTTCCGTCCGAGGAGTCCCGCCGCCTCGCTGACGCGCTTTCCGAGAGAGGCGGCGTTTACCACACCGAGTTTTCGCTGTTCCAGCACGTTGATCCCACTCGTCCGGTAAGCCCTCCGATCTACGCGCGAGAGTTGTTCAAGCTGTACCTGCATATGTACAACGTGCTGCGGGAGATGGACTGACAGACGCAGGTAGCCGCGAACGGAGCGGTTGCTATAAACTTCATTCCGGCATATCCGTATAGTCAGAAATAAGAAGGGGAGAGATACTCATGGGTTACGAGTTCAACCATGTTCATCTGAAAGCGCCCGATCCGCTCAAGACCGCCGAGTGGTACGCCACCGCCTTCGACTTCACAATAGTAAGCGAAGTCACGCGGCCCTACGGCGACCAGTTCGTGGTGACCAGGACGCCGGACGGGGTGACGGTCAATATCTCCGGCGCTCGGATGGGCGAGGTACTGGACGAGGGCAACGCCGACGTTCACTGGGGCCTGGAACACATAGGCATAACGATTGACGACCTGGACGCCGAGCTGGAGCGGCTAACCGAGATGGGCGCGGTTGTGAAAGAGGGGCCGATAGATGTTCCCAACGGTCCGCGTATCGCGTTCATAGCGGGGCCCGACGACACGCGCATAGAATTGCTCCAGCTGCCCGGATAGGCAGAGTAGCGAGCAGAAAAAGGGAGTGAATGATGCCGAGAAGAGTTTTCTTTCCGAATCCTGACAACAAGCCGTCGGGATTCTCGCCCGCGACGCGGGCGGGTAATATGGTCTTCGTATCCGGCCAGGTGTCGGTTGACGCCGAGGGCGACCTGGTTGGCGAAGGCGACGCCTTTGCACAGTCGGTTCAGTGCCTTGCAAACATTGACGCCGCGCTGAAAGCGGCGGGCGCCACCCGCGCGGACGTCACCAAGATTACCGCGTTCCTGGTGAACCCTGAAGACTATCCGGCTTACGCCGAAGCGAGGCTGGATTTCTTTGGGAATCCCGGCCCCGCGTCCAGCACGGTCTTCATTAGCGGCCTGGTGAGTCCCGCGTATCTAGTCGAGATAGAGGCGATAGCCGTAATCTGAGGTCGGGGAGCGAGACAGATGGCCGAGGACTGCGTATTCTGCAAGATAAGAGACGGCGAGATACCCTCTGATATTCTGCATCGGGATGAGTATTGCTTCGTGATTCGGGACATCAACCCTGTGGCCCCGACACACTTGCTCGTCATCCCCCTGGATCACTTCGAGCGTCTGGCCGAACTGGAGTCGGACTTCGACCGGACGGTGGGGGCAATGCTCTCTGCCGCGAGGGACATGGCAAGCGCCGAAGGAGTGGCGGACAGCGGCTACCGCCTGATGCTGAACCAGGGCAGAGACGGCGGGCAGGAGGTGCCGCATCTCCATTTGCACGTAATGGGCGGCCGCCGGCTTGGTGGACTTGGCATTCCAAAGTGACCGATCTTCCTGACGCGATTGACGCCCGGCTGAAGATACTGCCCTCCGGCCTGAGAGACCATATCGAGCGTTCGCGGGAAGTATCACAGGAGTTGGCGATCCGGCACAACGTTGACGCCCGGCTGGCCGACATGGGGACGGCGGCGCACGACTTGGCGAGAGCGTTGAACCGCCGCGAACTGCTTTCGGAGGCTGAGAGTTTGGGGCTATCCCTCGGGTTAGTGGAAGAGCGCGAACCCATTCTTCTGCATGGGCCAATTGCCGCGCGGTGGCTCCATGACGACAGTGGCGAGCTCGATGAAGTTGTTCTCGAGTCAGTGGCCTGGCACACCACCGGCAGGCCGGGCATGAGCGAGGTTGCGAAGGTTGTGTTCCTTGCCGACAAGCTCGATCCGCGCAAGGTGGAGCGATTTCCGTATCTTCATAGGGTCGGTGATCTGTCGAAGCGCAGCTTAGACCTCGCGATACTGGAATACCTGGACAAGACCATCGAATACTTTCTCGCCAGCGGCAATCTGGTTCATCCGATTGCGATTGAGTTCAGGAATGAGTTGTTGATTCGAACGAGCGAATGATGTCAGACGCTCTCGCGAAAGATCTGGTGGCGTTGCTCGGACGAGGCGCGGTTTCGTCCGACGATGCCGACCTGCTGCGCTACGGCGGCGACGCGCTCGGAGCGTTCAGGGCTTTTCGGTCGGCGCGTCGGCTGGACGAGCGAGCGGGCGTTGTCGTATGGCCTGGGAGCGCCGAGCGCGTCGCCGATACTCTGGCATACGCGACTCGCAATTCTGCGCCGGTCGTGCCGTATGGCGGCGGAACCGGAGTCATGGGCGCGGCGACGGCGGTTGACTCGGCCATCGTCCTGAATCTCGGACGGATGAACCGCGTTGTCGGGATTGACGCTGAGAGCCGGACGGGCGCTTTTCAACCCGGCATTATCCTGGAAGACGCCCACCGCGCGCTGATGTCGCGCGGACTCAGGCTTGGACACGATCCGTGGAGTCGGCCCATTGCCACGCTGGGCGGGGCTATCTCCACCAACGGGGTCGGGTACACCGCCTCCGGGCATGGCGCGATGGGTGACCAGGTACTGGGAATGAAGGTAGCGCTGGGAGACGGCGAAATAGTGGAGACGCGCGCCGCGCCGGAAGCGTTCTTCGGATCGTCTCTCAACCATCTCTTCATCGGGACCGAAGGCACATTCGGGGTAATCGCGGAAGCGACCGTGAAGGCGTTCCCCGTTCCGGCCTGCCGGAAGATGATCTGCTACGACTTTCCCGAATTCGACTCCGGCTTCGAGGCCGTCAGCGCCATGTACTCCGAGGGGCTGAGGCCGACAGTGATGGACTACGGCGACGAATTGGCGTCCGACGGATCGGGGCGACGCGAGACCGCCACGCTGTATCTGGCGTTCGAGGGCGCGGAGAGCGTAGTCGAATCCTGTATCTCCGAGACCGCCGCGATCTGCTCCCGGCATGGCGGCGGACCGGGCGGCGAGGCGGAGGTGGAACGCTATTGGAAGACTCGGCACGCATCCGCCGAGCGTTACAGGAAGAGCGTACTGGAAAGCGCGTCGCCGGACATCGCGCGGAGGAACAGATCCGCCTACAGGATGGACTATCTGCACGTCGCGCTGCCGGCCGGCAAGGTACTCGAATATCGGAAGAGGTGCGAGAGAATCCTGGCGGCTGAGGGGGTGTCGGTGAGGGAGTGGTCGGTGTGGGGCAGGCCGGAGTTCTTTTCGCTGCTGGTCGCGGACAACTCGAACCCGGAGGACGGCGCCGATACTCTCAGCCGCAGCGTTGACAGCGCGCTTACTCTCGCGCAGAGCATGGGCGGCACGATGGAATACTGCCACGGCGTCGGGCTGAAGCTGGCGCACCTGCTGGACGCGGAACTGGGAACCGGCGGGATGTCCGCCGCCCGCAGGATAAAGAAGTCGCTCGACCCGGCAGGCATACTGAATCCGGGCAAGATTTGGGGTTAGGCGCGTCTCTGTCTAACCGCCGCCCGGTCCCTGCCGACGCATCCAGAAAAGACCGGGCATCGCCCTCGCCAACCGCGATGTAGCGAGCGTGATGATGGGCCGGCTCATGTCAGGTTTATGAGATTGCTCGCGCTGACGATTGAGAGAAGTATGAAAACCACTATCAGCGCGATGGTGAACCTGAACAGCGCCAACTCGAAGCCGCGCCGTGTCCTGAACGAGTTGTCCGCGGCTCCGAACAAACCTGTTCCCTGTCCCTTGACCTGGAGTAGGATCACGGTTACCAGGATGATTGATACGAGAATGTGAACGGTGTTTAGGGCTAGTTCCATTTTACTGTTAAGCGCTCCAGTTTCCTGATGTCAGTTCGTTGCTTAGCCGCGCCTTTGCGCTCTTACTTTTCCGACGCTATCGCCGAGATTCGTCCGTCGCTTGCGCCATGAATCTGCATTATAGCATCAGCCAGCTTGTCGGAGTCGTGGCGCACGGGATGTGAGTCATCAACCAGGTCGGAAAGTAGAATGGTGGCGCTCCTGATGGGGCTGCCGTCGTGAACCACGCCGTCTCCTTCGAACCTGTCGCCTATGTCGGGCGGATTGCTGTTGCCGATAACATAGTCGGCGATTCCTTCGAAAGTGTGCCGTCGCAGCGCGGCGACGTGTTCCGCGAGAGTGTATCCGCCCGTCTCTCCAACCTGAGTGGCGACGTTGCATACATACACCACCGTCGCCGACGTGTTTCTGACCGCTTCCGATATACCGCTCACCATGAGGTTGGGCAGTATGCTCGAATACAGGCTTCCTGGACCGATCACTACCAGTTCGGCGTCTTCAATGGCGCGAACCGCGAGCGGATGGGCCGCCGCCTCTTCCGGCTCTATCATCAGCCTTTCTATCTCGCCCTTGCGCCGCGCGATGCTGGACTCGCCCCTTATTACGCTGCCATCCCTGAATCGCGCGGATAGCTGGAGGTTGGAGGACGTGGCCGGCACCACTCTGCCGCGCACCGCCAACACTCGGCTGGACTCGACAAGCGCCTGGTCGAAGCCGTTGGTTACGTTCGCCATGGCGACGATGAAGAGGTTCCCGAAGCTGTGTCCCTTCAGGCCGTCGCCCTCCTCGAATCTGTACTGGAAGAGTTCGGCCAGCAGGGACTCGTCCTCGGACATCGCCACCAGGCAGTTCCGAAAGTCGCCGGGGGGGAGGACTCCGAGCTCACGCCTGAGACGCCCGGAGCTGCCGCCGTCGTCGGCGACGGTGATTACGGCGGTGAGGTTGTCGGTATGCTGTCGCAGTCCTCTGAGCAACACCGAAAGCCCCGTTCCGCCGCCTATGGTCACTATTCTGGGCCCCCGGCCTCTCTGCCAGCGGTTGTAGATGGAGTCGGCAAGAGAATCTATCGGCTGAGAGCGAGCCATGAACGGTATGAGCGTCCGATAGAATCCGTACATGGACAACAGAATGAAACCGCCGCCCACTCCCAGCATCAAAAAGCCCTCGAAGTACCAGGGCAGGAAGTCGGGGAAGGGCAGCGCGAAGAACTTTCTGAGCAGGAAGGCCATGCCGATGGAGCAGATGAATACCCCAATCGCGCCGATTGCGGCCCAGCGCTTGAGTCCTATGCCCGGGTGGAGCAGCCTCAGAAAGATGCGCGCTCGCGCGGCCATGGAGCCGTTCGCGTAAGAGTCCGTTCCGTTCCCGCGCAGGCTCATTCGCGCATGGCCTCGAGATTTTCCCGCACGAGTTGGCTGGCGACCCGTGGGTTGGCCTTGCCTCGCGTGGCCTTCATCACCTGGCCGATGATGAATCCCATCACCTGTTGCTTGCCGCCAAGATACTCCTGCACAGGGCCGGGATTGTCGGCTATCGCCTGCCGCACGGCGGCCAGCACCGCGTCGGTATCTGAAATCTGGGATAACCCTTCGGCCTGCGCGATGGCTTTAGGATCGTCGCCGGTTTCGTACATCTTCTCGAAGACCGACTTCGCCATGGTGGAACTCAGCGTTCCGTCGTCAACCATGGCCTGGAGGTCGGCGAGTTGCTTAGGCTCGACTTTGACTTCCGAAATGCGACCCCCGCCCTGATTCAGCAGGCGGGACATCTCGCCGAGCATCCAGTTGCTCGCGGCCTTTGTGAAAGACGCCGTCGCTGGGGAAGGCCCAGCTTCGAGTACGCCTTCAAAGTAGTCGGCGATGGCCTGGTCCGCGGTCAACAGGGTTGCGTCGTAAGCGGGCAGTTCCAGTTTCTCGACGAAGCGAGCCTTGCGATGATGCGGGAGTTCGGGCAGCGATACTTGTATTTCGTCCACCCAGTCGCGGGAAATCCGCAAGGGGGGAAGGTCGGGTTCCGGGAAGTAGCGGTAGTCGGACGCTCCCTCTTTGGTCCGCTGAGACACGGTTGCGGCCTCGTCTTCCACCCAGCCCCTTGTCTCCTGGACGATTCTGCCCCCGCTTTCCAAGACCGACACCTGCCTCTCGGCCTCGTATTCGAGCGCGCGGAACACCGACCGGAAGCTGTTCATGTTCTTGATTTCCACCTTCGTCCCCAGTCGCGTCTCGCCCTCCGGTCGGACGCTGATGTTGGCGTCGCAGCGGAAGTTGCCCTCCTCCATGTTCGCGTCGCTGACGCCTATGTACTGGAGGATCGAATGCAGCCGCGTCAGGTAGGCGCGCGCTTCCTCCGGGCTTCTCAGGTCGGGTTCGCCGACTATCTCCATAAGGGGGACGCCGGCGCGGTTGACGTCGAGGAGCGAGTATCCTTCGCCGTAGTCCTCGGTACGGTGAAGCAGACGGGCGACATCTTCCTCGAGATGCACCCGCGTAACGCCCGCGATACGTTCTGAGCCGTCCACTTCGATGGGCATACTTCCGTCAGACGCGATGGGCAGGTCGTACTGGGAAATCTGGTATCCTTTCATCAGGTCTGGGTAGGGGTAGTTCTTCCTGTCGAACTTCGTGTGGTCGGCTATTTCGCAGTTGAGCGCCAAGCCGGTCCTTATTACGTGTTCGACCGCTTTCCTGTTTATGACGGGGAGCACGCCGGGCATCCCCATGCACACGGGACATACGACCGTATTGGGAGCGGCGTCCTGGTAAGCGGCGCTGCACGAGCAGAACATCTTACTTTGAGTGAGTAGCTGAGCGTGTACCTCAAGCCCTATGACGATTTCGTAGTTCATGGCTTAGTCTTTAGTTTTTAGTCGTTAGCGCTTAGCCGTCAGTATATTTAACGGGGTAGGGGGTTTACAACACCGTCTCGTCCGGCCATGCGTCTTCGGCTATGAGCGGGACGAAGCGGCAGGCGGTCAGGGTTCGGGTGGTGAAGCCGTCCGCGCTCCTGATTACTTTGATGAGCGTCTGTTCATGGCGGTCGCCGACCGGCGCTATCATTCGTCCTCCGACTTCCAGTTGGTTCAACAGCGCTTGGGGGATGCGAGGAGAAGCGGCGGCCACGATTATGGCGTTGTACGGCGCGTCCTCTTGGCGTCCGAGGCGGGGGCCGGCCAACTCGACTCGAACGTTTCGGTATCTGAGCGCGGCTAACCTCTCTCTGGCTGTTTCAGCGAGTTCGGGGATGCGTTCCAGCGTGATGACTTCTCTGCATAGCTCGGACAGGACTGCGGCCTGGTAGCCGCTGCCCGCGCCGACTTCCAGGACTTTGTCCGATCTGCGAAGTTCGAGTTCGCCGACCATGATGGCGATGATGGTGGGCTGCGAGATGGTCTGGCCGGCTGCGATGGGAAGCGCGATGTCCTGGTAGGCGAGGTGGGCGGTGGCGGGCGTGACGAACCGCTCTCTGGGGACGCGGCGCATCGCGTCGAGAACGCGGTGGTCGGATATTTCGGAGGCCAGCTTCTCGAAGAGATTGCGCCTGGCGTATTCGGTGTCTGTCATTTTGTCGGGGTTCATATACTTTGGATTATGACGCTGCAGGTGGCTTCTGGTGGGGCAACTGGTGACCTAACAGGTGAAACGCCACCTGTATTTACCAGCATTTCACCTGCATTAGCTACGGAGAAATTTTTTCGGACTCTCGATTTTTCATAATATAATCCCGAATTTATGTATCAATGCCAGAAATTTTGTTCTTCACGGAGGTATTTTAGCGCATTGGAGGGGTGGTTGTATAGTGGAAATACTGCGCCGCGCGGCATGGCGAGCATTGACGCTCCCGCCTCTATCCCAGGGTCTTTCGGTTGTCTAATATGGCGGCTCGACTAAAGGGCAACCACAAGGGTTGCCCCTACGGGAAGACGCGCGTTGCGACCCCTGAGACGAATAATCGAAAGGCCCCTGCCTCTATCCTTGATTGCTTTACATATAGTTATCAGATAGATTAGTATATACATATCAAATAAATTTGTATATACTACATTTTGAAATGAGGATATACGGTAGCATCGAGTCACACCACCCGGAGCGCGGGCCGACGAATCCGGCGCTCGCGTCCCGCGAAGAGAGGAGAAGCCATGGAACGCGCCTCGGTTACGCGACTATACAAGGACCGTTCGTCTCAGGAAACCATCATGCTCCTGGAGACGAAAGCCAATGGAGAGAGATTCAGGGTAACGCTGCCGGGCCAGAAGGCGGGAATACTCGCGCTGGAGGGGCATGGACTGAACGACCGATGCTCGCTATACCAGGTGCTGTCTGAATGCGTCCGCAAACTGGGCGGCGGCTTTGGGTCGGTGGTGGTCACGCTGGATGAGGTAAAGGGGGTGAGGGGGGCGATGGCCATCTCAAGGGATGAGAGGATCCTCTCCTGGATAGACGGGGACGTGGTGGAGCTTGTGGCGTTCGCGCTGCACGTGCAGTTGCCCATCTATGTTTCCAGGGGAGAGACGCCTCACAGCGACAGTGGAGCGGGCAGAGTGGAAAGCGCGTCTCTGCCCAGCGTCTTCGAGGAAGCGCTTTCGGACATACTCGATTCGGACCCAGGCGCGAGTCCTCCCTTTGTTGACTAGGGAATAACGCAAGCGATCTGAAAGAGAGGACAATCGAGTATGGATCAACAGGATTCACAACCCACGGGCCGGGGTTCCGAGGCGCGGGTAGCGGGCGGGCTTCTGATACTGACCGCGCTGGCCACGGGCGTCGCGGTCATAGCGCGCGTGGCGGCGGACGCCGACCAGCCCACGCTGGCCGAATCGCTGTCCGCCATCTCGCGCAACAGTGGCTTGTACGGCCTGGGAGGGGCGGCGCGCCTGATTTCGGGCGTAACCCTGCTGGCGGCGGCGTGGTATCTTTCCAGAACATGGATCATACGCGAGAGGCTTGGAACTCTGTTGGTTCCTATCCTGCTGGCGGTTTCGGGCGCGTTTACCGCCGTCTCCGGCGCGTGCGCGCTCATGCTGGCGGCGTCGGCGTCTTCCTCCATGGATGCGACCACGATAGGCCCTCTGATCGAATACTCTGCGACTCTCAGGTGGCTGACGGGCAAGATAGGGTTCGCTGCGGCCGGGCTGGCGCTGATCGTGGCGTCGCGCTACCAGTGGCGCGTGGGCGGAGCGCTGCGATACGTCGCTCCGTACTCTCTGATAGTGGGCGCGGCGATGCAGTTCATCTGGATAGACGCGGCGACCGTCGCGCACCGGATAATCGGGCCGGCGTTCTTCGTATGGCTGGGCGTGGTTGGGGCAATGCTGGTCATGGGTCGAGTGGAGAGACTGTTCAGGCGAATGGCCGCCGAGGCCTCTTAGAGTGAACCTGGCGCGGACGTTCCGGCGTCTGTCAGGCCGGCGGTTGGAGCGCTATTCGCCTCGCAGCGACGCAGTTCCGCTTCCAGTTCGGAAATGCGCGCCTCGGCCCGTTCGGCGCGGAACTCGGCGTAGGTCTCGCGCTCGGTCGTGTAGTCATTCCTTCCCGTACTCTCGGAACCAACCTCGAAAGCCAGGTCAGGCGGCTTCGTCAGTACGCTCTGGGTGGCTACCATGGCCTATATCTCCGCGACGCTGCTTCACCTGAATCTCCACATGGTCGTGTATGCCGCGATTATACCACAGCGTCTATCCGCTTCTACGCGCTCCAGAGTCATTCCCACTGATAAGGCAGATGGCGCATTTCATAGCGGAGGATTTCGCGGAGCGCGGCTACCCCGACGTGACGGTGAAGGCGGACGCCTTCGTATTCTGGAACGGGCGGGCGAACGCGCGGCTGATAGATGCGGACGTGGACTTGGCGCGGGTGGAGTCCGGAGTGGGGGCTAAGGACTGGGTTCTGGTATGAATCGGGATCCTAATGAGCAATCGCTATTGACAAGACTTACTTCTTATCGCATTTTGATAAACAGTAAATATTAGCGGGAGGAGATAATGCAATTCAAAATACGTGGCAGGTTGCACGATTTGACGAAGCAAGATGTTTTGGAGCGCACGAAGAGCGCTGTTCCGGCCCTTACCGACGGTCGGAACAAATACTTCATTCGGCTTCACGACAGGGATTATCCTATCAAGCAGGTACTGGAACTGGTCATAAACAGGCCTGTGGCCGAGTTCACGGCCCATACCGCGTACAGGGTTCTGACTAAACTGGGCTTTGAGGTAACTGGACGATCTAAGCCGGGATCTGCGTCCACTGGGGTATCTGACAGAGACGAAAGCGCTGTGGACCTGGTGGTGACCTTCGAGACAGATGAGGATGGCTGGATAGTGGCAAGCTGCCCGTCTCTTCCTGGCTGCCACAGCCAGGGCAGGACGAAGAGGGAGGCGTCGGAGAACATACGGGAGGCTATCAGGGGTTACCTGGCGAGTATGCGCGACCGTGAGGAGTCCATGCCTTCTTCGACCGACTACACTATATTGCGGGTGGCTGTGTAATGGCTCGCCTGCCCGTTATATCGGGGGACGATTTCGTCAAGGCAGTCGCCAGGATCGGATTTGTTTGGGACCGCACTGAAGGCAGCCACATGATACTGGTAGGTCCTGGGGGCAGGACGATCTCCGTGCCCAGCCATCGGGAACTGGGTCGTGGTTTGCTGAGGGCGCTGATCCGTGACGCCGGCCTGACGAGGAGGGAGTTCATGGAACTACTCTGATAGGCATCTATGGTCTCCAGCGCATCAGTTAGGCTCCGAACTACCCGCCGTAGAAGCGGAATACTTCGGTGGGGCCGTAGTCGTCCCTGGCGCGAAGCCAAGCCCTCTTGGCCGCTTCCAGCGTGGCCGGCGTGGGATTGGCTACGAATGTATCTATCGCCGCGTCCATCTCCTGGGCTGAGTTGAGGCTCTTGACGTAGGTGGCGTAAACGCCCGCCGCGTAGTTCGCTATCACCTGCGTCTTGAGTACCTCGACGTCTGGCCCGGCGGACTCTTCCTTTACTTGCGCGCGTGAGACCGTAAGCGCGACCAACAGGGCCGTCGCGGACGCCAGCCTGATAATCTGATTCATATGGGTTTGTTGGTCTGTCTGGGGTATGGGGTATAATGGGGGCGTAAGTCCGCTGTATTAGGGGAGGGAAGCGTTGCCAAGATATTATCCGGCCTTCATTGATGTTCGTGGGCGCGACTGCATGGTCGTCGGCGGGGGCGAGTTGGGCGAGGAGAAGGTGGTCAAGCTGCTGGAGTGCGACGCGAGTGTGGTGGTGGTCAGTTCGGAGGTTACGGACAGGGTTCGTGAGCTTGCGGAGGACGGCGCGGTGGAGTGGATTCGGCGGGATTATGAGTACGGCGACCTGGAGCGGGCGTTCATCGCGATAGCGAATACGGGCGATCCCGAAACGGACAGGCTGATATATAAAGAGGCGGAGGAGCGCAACGTCATCCTGAACGTGGTGGACGTTACGCATCTCTGCACGTTCATCGCGCCGTCGGTGGCGCGGAGGGGAGAGGTGACGGTGGCTACCTCGACGGGCGGCGCGAGTCCGGCGCTCGCTCGGACTTTCAGGGAGAAGTTGGAGAGCAGCCGGATACTGGAGTACGCGGACCTCGCGCCGGTTTTGTCGGACGCCAGGGCTGAGCTGAGGCGCAGGGGGCTGCGCGTGCCTCCCGACCACTGGCAGGCGTGCATCACGGAGGAATTGCTGGATACGGTGCAGGCCGGACACTCGGACAGGGCGTTCGACGCGCTGATGGAAGGTCTGCTGGCCGGTTCGGAGCCGCTTTAGAGAGCCATGAGCGGGCGCGTAGTAAGGGTCGGAACGCGGGGGAGCGCGCTGGCGATAGCGCAGACCGAGGAAGTTGTGTCCGCGCTGAACGGGGCGTGGCCGGATGTTCGCTTCGAGATAGTTCGGATAACCCCGGTCGGCGACCGGAGGAAGAGCGCGCCTCTTTTGAGCCTGGGGCGGGGCGCGTTCGCCACGGGCGTGGAGGAGTGGCTGCTGGACGGGCGGGTTGACATGGCGGTTCATTCGGCGAAAGATATGCCGACCACCCTGCCGGAGGGTCTTGTGATAGCGGCGTACCCTGAGCGCAAGGATGCGCGGGACCTGATAGTGAACAGGTTCGGCGCGGGTTTCTTCGATCTTCCGGAAGGCGCAAGTCTCGGCACCAGCAGCCCCAGAAGGTCCGGTCAATTGCTGGCGGCGCGCGCGGACATCGAGATCGTCCCGATTCGGGGCAATGTTGACACGCGGATGTCCAGGGTCGGCGAGGACGACCTTGACGGGGTAGCCCTGGCCGCCGCCGGTCTTGAGCGGCTCGGCAGAATATCCGAGGCTACGGAATTTTTGGACCCTGAACTGTGCGTGCCGGACGCGGGACAGGGGGCGCTCGCCGTTGAAACGCTGGCTGAGGATGAAGAGTTGCTGGAGATGGTCGGGGCCGTGAACCATCCACCCACCTGGTCCGCGGTGACTGCCGAGCGTTCATTCGTGGACGCTATCGGCGGCGGATGCAGGGTTCCGGTGGCGGCTTACGCCATTCCCCGGGGCGAATGCCTGGATATAATGACGATGGCCTGCCTGCCGGACGG
The DNA here is from genome assembly GCA_963668275.2 of Dehalococcoidia bacterium. Taxonomy (GTDB): domain Bacteria; phylum Chloroflexota; class Dehalococcoidia; order Lucifugimonadales; family UBA1123; genus VXRN01. Next base: position 2,172,457 of record OY764155.1, on the reverse strand, counting down.
CTCTCGGATTTACAGGAAGCGGATAGAGGCGCCAATCTCCGACGCCGGGGACGCGGGCCGAGCGGCGGCGTGTTCGCTGATGGAGACCGGGGCGGACTCGATTGTGTACGGGGAGCGCGAGAGTTGAGCGAGGGCAGGGTTTATTTGGTCGGAGCGGGGCCCGGCGACCCGGAACTACTGACGCTCAAGGGGCTGCGCCTGCTCAGAGACGCCGACGTGGTGGTGTACGACCGGCTGATTGACAGGCGGCTGCTTGATCATTGCGGCCCTGGCGCGGAGTTGGTCGATGTCGGAAAAGTCCCGGGCGAACGTGGGCGAACACAGAGCAGCGTCAGCGAGTTGTTGGTGGAGAAGGCGCGAGAAGGCAAGCGAGTGGTAAGGCTGAAGGGTGGCGATCCGTTCGTCTTCGGCAGGGGGGGAGAGGAAGCGGAAGCTCTGCGCGAGGCCGGAATACGTTTCGAGGTTTCGCCCGGCGTAACTTCAGCGGTGGCGGCGCCCGCTTACGCGGGGATACCCCTGACTCACAGGGATCACGCTTCGGCGTTCACGGTCATAACGGGCAGCGTCGCGCCCGGCAGGCAGGACATGGAACCCGACTGGAACGTGATCGCTCGAATGCCCGGCACTCTGGTCATACTCATGGGCTGGCGCCAGTTGGCGGAGATCGCCGACGCCCTTATAGCGGCGGGAAAGCCGAAGGACACGCCCGCCGCCGTCGTAAGCTGGGGTTCGACGGCTGACCAGAAGTCCGTTTCCGGCAGACTGGACTCCATCGCGGGAGCGGCCAGGCGCGCGGGGCTAGTCGCTCCCGCCGCCATCGTCGTGGGTGAGGTGGCTCGGCTGCATGAGCGTCTGAACTGGTTCGAGACGCTGCCGCTGTTCGGACGGCGCATAATGGTGACGCGGACGAGGGCGCAGGCAGGGGGGCTGTCGGCGCGGCTGGCGGAACTGGGCGCTTATCCGGTGGAGATACCGACTATTGAGGTACGCCCTCTTGAGGACTTCAGCGATCTGGACTCGCGCCTGCGCGCGCTTGCCGATTTCGACTGGATAGTGTTCACGAGCGCGAACGCGGTCAGGGCGGTCTGCGACAGGCTCATGGAAATCGGCATGGACATCAGGGCGCTGTACGGCCTCAAGGTGGCCGTCGTGGGCGGGGCCACGGCGTCGGCGCTCTTGTCCAGGGGCGTGAGAGCCGACCTGGTTCCCGAAATGGCTAATTCGCGCGGACTTGGGGCGGCGCTCGTCGAACGGGGCATAGCGGGTCGCAAAATCCTGCTTCCCAGGTCGCAGATCGCGAGCGAGGAACTTCCGCGAATACTGAGCGCCGGCGGCGCGGTCGCGCGACGGGTTGACGCATATCGAACGGCGCTGCCGGCGGGGTCAAGGGAAATGGCCGGGGAGGCGTTCGGCAAGGGAGTGGACGCGGTTACGTTCGCCAGTTCTTCCTCGGTGGATAATATGCTGAAACTATTGGATGGAGACGCTTCCTATCTTTCGGAAACCGCCGTGGCCTGCATAGGCCCGGTGACCGCGGCGGCGGCTGGCAGGCGCGGTTTGAAAGTTGATATAGTTGCAAAGGAAGCCACCATCGCCAGCTTGACCGAGGCGCTGGTCGGATACTTTTCCGGGTGAAGCGTAATGGAGGAATAGGATATGCCTGGATTCCCGACAATCAGGATGCGACGGCTCAGAGACAATCCGGGGCTGCGCGATATGGCGCGCGAGACCAGACTTTCCGTCTCGGACTTCATCTACCCGATGTTCGTGGTGCACGGGAGAGACGCAAGGATCGAAGTGCCTCCCATGCCGGGCGTGTACCAGTTGTCGCTGGACCATCTCGTTCACGAGGTGGGCGAGCTATACGACCTGGGTATCCGTTCGGTCATGCTCTTCGGCATCCCGGAGCACAAGGATGAGTGGGGAAGCGACGCTTACAGTCCGACCGGGGTCATCCAGGGCGCGATTGAGGTTATCAAGCAGACCGTGCCGGAGATGACCGTAATCGGAGACGTTTGCCTATGCGAGTTCACCAGCCACGGGCATTGCGGCGTGCTGAACGGCGACAGGGTTGACAACGACGCCACGCTTGATCTGCTGGGCCAGATGGCCGTCCAGCAGGCGGAGGCGGGCGTTGACATGGTAGCGCCGTCCGCGATGATGGACGGTCAGGTCGCGGCGATTCGCAACGCGCTGGATGAAGCGGATTTCGAGAACCTGCCCATCATGGCGTACTCGGCGAAGTACGCTTCGGGTTTCTACGGCCCGTTCCGCGTGGCGGCGGACTCGACCCCGCAGTTCGGCGACAGGGCCGGGTACCAGATGGATACGCCAAACGTGAGAGAAGCGATGCGGGAGATAGCGCTGGACATCGAGGAAGGCGCGGACATGGTGATGGTGAAGCCCGCGCTGGCGTATCTGGACGTTCTGCGGACGGCCAGGGACAAATTCGCCACGCCAATCGCCGCCTATAACGTCAGCGGCGAGTATTCGATGGTAAAGGCCGCCGCCGAGAACGAGTGGATTGACGGCAGACGCATAACGCTGGAAATTCTGACGAGCATCAAGCGCGCGGGCGCGGACGTGATTCTGAGCTACCACGCCAAAGAGGTGGCTGAGTGGCTCCACTCGGAGCGATTATAGAAAGCCGGGGGTATTGCCATGGCGACATACATTCTTCTTATGAAGATGACCCAGAAGGGCAGGCGCAAGATGCTGTCCGACCCGGAGAGTATTCTCGCCTCGGCGCAGGGCATAGACGTGCCGGACACGGGAGTTCTGGGGCTGTACGCGGTTCTGGGCGAGTACGACTTCGTTGGGATAGTGTCCGCGCCCGGCAATGAGGAAGTGGCGCAATTCTCGATGAACCTGGGCGTCAGGGCGGGAGTGCATATCACGACCCTTCCCGCGATCCCGATAGGCCGTCTCGGAGATGGCGGCGAGTCGCTGGCCCAGAGCGCGGTCGCGCCCGAAGAGGAAGAAATAGAGACCGAGTTTGTCGCCGATGGGCGTTAGTTTCGCCTGACGAGCGGCCATAGACGAGCGGCGAAAACCCCGATTACGCGGTTCGCGCCAATCGCGCCGAACGATCTGCTGTCCTCACTGTGAGCGCGGTTGTCGCCCAGAACGAAGTAGCGTCCGTCGCCAACCTGGAAGTTCGCTTTGTCAAGCCCCGGATAAGCGGGCAGGCCGCCGAGATACGGTTCGGAGTGATGTTGTCCGTTGATGAACAGAAGTCCGTCCTCGAACGCCAGACGATCTCCCGGCAGTCCGACGACGCGCTTGACCTGCCAGCGAGGGCCGTTCTCGCGGGGCGCTTCTATTATGACGATACGGCCCCGACGCGGCGCGCGGCGAGGCTTCCTGACGAGCAGCAGGTCGCCGTCGCGGAGCGAAGGCTCCATGCTCGCGCCTCTTACGACGAACAGCGACGGCCAGGATTTGACAGAAGGCAACATGATGTCCTCCAAGAATCTCACACAAGACATTAGCGCGGCAACGGCTTCGGAGGTCGTGGAGAAGTGGGCGGAGGTGGACGGCGACAGAATCCCGTACCTGGCTGCCGGAGACTTCGGGCGCGACATTCTGCTGGCGCACGGCGCGGGATCGAGCCGGAAGACCTGGACGGAGGTCATGCCCATTCTGTCCGGGGACAACAGGCTGTTCGCTCCCGACCTGATGGGTTTCGGGGACGCGCCCAGATATGACCGCGTCCATACTCCCGAATACCTGGCCGAAAGCCTAGTCGCGTTCATGGACGCGGTTGGGATAGAGAGGGCCGCGCTGGTGGGTCATTCGCTGGGAGGAGGGGTGTGCCTCGAGGTGGCTATCAGGCATCCCGAAAGGGTGAGCGCGCTGGTACTGGAAGCGCCGCTGGGGTTCGGGAAGATTTCCTGGCGGGGCAGGTCGTTCAGCATGGCGCGGTGGTGGATACACAAGCTGCTCGGCCTGAAGTCCCCGTATCCTCGCCTGAAGTTTCCGACTGAGGGGATGGAAGCGTCGCGGTTCGAGTCGCTGTCATGCGAGACGCTGCTGCTGTGGGGAACCAGGGACCCCTATTTCCCGCTCGAACAGAGCCGAATCGCGCTCGATGTCATTCCCAAATCGAGGCTGGCGGTTTACGCCAGGGTGGGACACTCGCTGCATCGCTCGGATCCGGCGCGCTTCAGCGGGGACGTTGGGAAGTTTCTGGCGGAGCGCGCGTGATCTCGGTCGGGGTTGCGCGACCCCGCCGATTTTTGTATCTTCATATCTGCAATATAAACCCCCAGTTTTCTGAAAGGAGAATGCAGGCTATGACAATCACGTCTGCCCTGACAAGACTAATTGGAGCGCGTGAAGCGAGCGCTCACTGCGACATTCCGTGCGGAATCTACGACCCGATTTCGGCCAAGATAGCGGCCCAGACCGTCCAGAAGATGGTGCTTCGCATCGAGTCCCTGGAGGACGCCGGAGACGCCGCTTCCGCGAACACGCTTGGCCGCTACATCACCGTGAAGGAAGAGCACGCCGAACTGGCCAAGCACGAACTTCGCGTTCTTTGGGCCGACTACACCTGGCCCGGCACCGACGCGAACGAGATAGCGGCCAAGTTCAACGCCGCGCTGAAGCTCGCCAGCCAGTGCAAGCAGACCGTCAGCATGGAGAACGCCGAGGCGCTGGTCGCCGCGGTTGACGACATCGCCGCCGTGTTCTGGTCCACCAAGGGCGTGGAGTACAGCGACCCCAACGCCGAGGTTCGCTACGGCGTGTAGGACGCTCAAGACAAGATAGATTAGATTCGGCCCCGTCCCGCATACGTGGGATGGGGCTTTGTCATGACTCGATCCTGCCACCATAGACGCCGCCGTAGAGAGGAGCGTCAACTACAGGCCGCTAGGCTCAAACAGCCAATAGCTTCCCAAATAAGGGCGAAGGCTCAGCCTTCCTTGTAGTCCTCGCGGGGCGGGCTGAATATGTCGAGCGCGACGGCGGGTTGGTCGGTGGCCTTCACGTAGTGTTCCACGCCGCCCGGGATTACATACGTGTCTCCCTTCTTCACTCTGCTCGTGACGCCGCCTATGGTGAAGTCGAACTCGCCCTCCAGCACCATGCCCGCCTGTTCGTGCGGGTGCTCGTGCATCGGCACTTCGGAGTTGGGCGAGATCTCCACCAGGCTCATCATTATCTTCTCGCCCCACATCGTTCTGAGAAAAACGCCGGGCGCGAGTTCCCTGCGGGCTATGTCGTCGGGGTTGTAGGTGTACGTCAAGTCATTCCTCCGCGTTGGTAGGCTTGGACTTCAGCCGCCGGAAACGGCGCGGTTGTGGGCCGGAGTCAGGCAGGCGGTGATGAAGTCGTTGAGCGGGGTAGGGACGCCTAGCTCGCGCCCCAGCTCCGACACCTTGCCGTTCAGGTTGGCGAGTTCGAGCGGCTTGCCCGCGCTCAGGTCGGCGTGCATGGACGAAACAAGGCCGTCCTTCTCCTCGTAGAGATGCGCCATAGTGGTTTCAACAACGTCGTCCGCCAGGTTCACGCCCGCGGCTCTGCCCACAGCCGCCGCCTCTTCCAGGACGCCGAGCGTCAGGTCGGCGGTCTGTGGCGTCTCCATCACTTCCTTGAAGGAGGAGCGCGTGATGCAGGTCATACCGCTCAGGCCGCAGATGTAAACCAGCTTGTTCCAGAGCGCGACGTCTATGTCGTCGGCTATCTCGGACTCGATTCCGGCGGACTGGAGCGTCTTGAGTATCTCCGAGCAGCGCGGCGAGGGCTGGCCGTCCTGTTCTGCGAACACTATGCGGCAGGTGCCGCCGAGCTCGTCGAACACGCCCGGTTTCGGGTGGGCGGCGTCCACGTATGCCGCGCCAAGCAGAACCTTGTCCGCGCCGAACGCGGCGGAGAGGTCCGCGCCCGAACCGATGCCGTTCTGGAGGGTGAGGATGGTGGCGCCGTCGCCAACGGCTGGCGCTATCGTCTCGATGGCCAGCGCGTTCTGGTAGCCCTTCACGCAGAACATAACCAGGTCGGCTGTCCATTGACCATCCAGCGAGTCAACCGCGTTGACGGGAAGCGTGAAATCGCCGGAGTTCACGCTGTTCACTATCAGGCCGTTCCGCCTGATGGCGTCCAGATTGTCGCCCCGCGCGACGAAAACCACGTCGTTGTCCGCGCGCGCCAGCAGGCTGCCGTAGTATCCGCCGACCGCTCCGGCGGCCATTATCAGAATCTTCATTTGCAGTCAGACCGCCTATTTCTTCAGTTCGACCAGCACGTTCACGTAGCGGGCGTCCGAGTTGTTGATTACCCTGTGAATCTTGTGCTCGCCGTGGTATCGCCATGTGCCGGGGCCGGACGGGCTGTCATCGGACGTTCCGTCGTCGTACTCGACAGTCAGGCCCGCGCCCTCGACGACTATCGTAACGTAGTCGCGCTCGTGCATATGCCAGTCGCTCGCCTCGCCCGGATTGACTACCAGGTTCCAGATCTTCACGTTGTCGTTCTCGAAAAGCACGTCGGTGGCTATGTCGCCCAGCGGTTCGTTTCCTCTTGGCATGGTCTTTCGCTCCTATTCCTGCTTCACTTCCACGATTGAGTTGCTGTACAGCGCGTCTCCGACGTTGGTGACGCGGTGCACCGATCCGTGGTGTCCCTGAACGACCTGTCCCAGCGCGAGGTCGCTGACCGAGACGGAGCCGTCCTCGTACTCGGTCTTCAGCCTGCCGGCCCTGGTTACGGTGAACACGTAGGGCATCGTGTGCCTGTGCCAGTCGCTGGACTGGCCGGGTTCCAGAACCAGGTCCCAGGTCCTCACGTGATCGTCTTCCCAGAGTAATTGCGTTCCTACGTCTCCCATTTCGCGCTCCATATGCGCCTCCTTGCGCGGGCTAGAAGCCCAGACTTCTCTGCTTCATGCTGACGAAACCCTGTTGTCCTATGACGATGTGGTCCAGCAACTCTATGTCCATCATTTCCGCGCTCTGATTCAGCCGCCTCGTCACCAGCACGTCCTCCGGGCTTGGGGTGGGATCGCCGGAGGGGTGGTTGTGGACGACGATGATGTACGGGCAGTTCTCGCGGACGGCGGGCCGCAGTATCTCGGCGACACGTATTGAGGCCGAGTTGACCGTCCCCTGGTACACGTCTCTTATCGCCATGACGCGGTTCTTGGTGTTCAGCAGCAGCACCCGCAGCCGTTCTTGGGTGAGTTGCGACATTTCGGGGCCGACGATGTTGTTCACGTCGTCGGGGGAGCCTATCGCGGGCCTGTGTTCGGGGTTGGCGCTGGCCGTGCGCTGGCCTAGTTCGATGGCCGCCAACACCTGGCAGGCCTTGACCGCGCTTATCCCATGAACGTCACTCATGTCCGAGACGCTGGCCTCCGGAAGTCCAGACAGTCCGCCTACTCTGGCGAGAAGTTTGGTGGAGAGCGTTATCACATTTTCGCCCTTGACGCCCGTGCGGAGAAGTATGGCTATCAACTCATTGGTGGATAAGGCGTTGGCCCCGAGCTTGAGCAAGCGCTCGCGGGGGAGCATATCCGCCGGCATATCGCGGATCATGGGGTTGTAGGGCGCTGGGGTCTGGTCGGTGTCTTGGGTCATTGTCAGAGCTAGTTGAGCAGGGATCTCGACTTTATCAGGTGGATTCCCCGCCGGACGGCCTCTTCCTGGATAGCGTCCGCGATTTCCATGTAGTACAGAGCCGCGTGTATCTCGGCGTCCTGAAATATCTTGCCGAGTATGCCGGCCGTCAGACTCACTTTGGCGATGTCGTTTCGGGATACGCTGTACGACGCCTCGATAGCGACATAGACGGGATTGGGCGAGCTCGGCCTGTCTCCGCTGATTATCATGTCGGTGTCCAGAACGCGGTCATACTCCGCTTCGGACAGGACGTCATTTTCCAGCGCCTCGTAGATGGCGTCGTTGAAGTCCGCCGAATTCACGTCCCTCTCGGCGACCTTGATCCTATACACGTCCCGAGCCTTGAACTCAGCAGCTGCCAGCGACAATCCCCGTCTATAAAGCCTTATTTCAAGATTGAGTTGGCCTATTTCATTGGTGTGATGGCGCTGTCCCTCTTTGAGTTCCCCCTGTCCTTCTTCCATAGTCTGCAACCGTTTGTCCGTTGCCTCAGAGTAATCGCGGGATTCAGACATGAAGACGTGGAACACGACCGGAAGCCTGAGAAGTTCCTCGCTCAGGATAAGTTGCCTCACGGCCTCGCGGAGCTCCTGATTCTCGCGCAGCAGCGCCAGCAGATCTTCGGATGTGTTGATGTTCACCATGTCGGGTATTCTCCTGATTGGCCCTGATTATATAATCTGAGGGCGAGATTGAACAGGACGCGCTTGAACGAACGGATCACAGCGCGTTCTTCAACGTGGATATGTCTGACAGTTCTGTCTGATCGGCATTGTATCATGTCCTTAACATTGCCAGTCTTACTCAGGGAGGGCGCGATGCGGGATTCAACAGGGCTTGTTCTTGGGCAACTCCGCGCGCAACTCGCCTCGGACAACGAGGAGTGGGGCGTGACCGGGATCGAAATAGCCGGGGCGGGACTGCAATCGCTTGTCTTCCGGGCGGATTCGAGGGCATTCGGGCCAATCGCTATCAGAACCCCTATGAATCGCTGGGTCACGGATGACAACGATCCGTGTATTGACTCGCGGGATTTGTTGCGACAGGAGGCTGCGCTTGCTTCTCATATGTTGACATTCGGCGTCCCGGTTCCCAGGGTTCACGGCTTGGTCATCAAGGACGACGGGTTGGACTTTCTGGTCTCCGAGTATATTGACCACGACGGAACGGCCTATGACGGCGGACAACTTGGTGAGTTGGTCCGTCTGATTCATGAGTGTCCACTGCCGGACATACGATTGGTAGCCCAGGACAGCGCTTCCACCGAAGAGACGATAGCCCTACGGCTGAACAGACGATTGCGCGTCATCGAGGCCGCGTCAGAGAGGCGATTGAACCCTCCGTCCCTGGACGAATCCAGGACGATCCTGAAAGGACTTGGAGATAGGAGTTCGGTTCTCCACATGGACTTGCGTCCCGAGAACATTCTGACCAGTGGCGGCAATATCGTGGGCCTGGTAGATTGGGATAACGCGCTCTTCGGCGATCCCGCCCTTGAGTTGGCTCGCATGGCGGAGTACGGGGTATTGGACAGCGACTTTCTGTACGGATACGGCGGTCTGAACTGGCAGACTCAATTGCCCGTGGCGCTGAACCTGCTGCTTCGGCTGGACACGGCGGTGATGCTGGCGATTGTATTCTTGTCCGAAGCCCCTGACTCACGACGCGCGCGGTCCGCCATCGAGCGATTGGCGCACCTCTGCCGCGCCCTTAAAGGCGAGTCATAGCGCGTTCTTCAATTCTGTGACTCGTTGCGATTCCTCATAAGCTCCGATCATCTCGAGAACTATGGATATGTCGTTCAGCAGCGCTTCAGACCTCTGGGCAGCGGTGTTCTCCCCAAAACCTGGATGAATCGTTCGGTTGCGATTCGTCCGTATTCGATCCAGGGTGTTCGACATTTTACGCGCATCCTGTCCGAAGCACTTTAAGTTGTCGGATACCGCGAGATGGAAATTGCTGAAGTCCAGCGTGGATTCAAGATTCCTTGCCCCTTTCGTATCTGCGCTAATCCTGTCAAGCGCCAACTCCACATCTTCATTTCCGTTGTATGTGCCTGAGAGTCTTTTTATGATGAACCTGCGAACTGGATCGCGCATTATGTTTAGCCCATGGCCCACGAGAGACAGTTGGCCCGGATTCTTAGTCGGGTCGCCGATGAGAGAGTCAGACCCGTTTCGCCTATTACCTACGATGCGTTCCTTCTGACGATAGAGTTGAAGCATATCGTTCATCTTGTTAATGGTCTGATCACGCTTGGCGAGTATGTCGGCAAGCGCGTCTTTCTCTCGCCGCAGCTCCCGATTCTCTTCCCGCTCCTCTGCCATTCCAGCCGCCCGCGAAGCATTTTCAAGTTCCTCGTTTAGTCTCTCCACGTCCCTTAGCGAGGTGTCCAGTAGATTCTCAGCCCGTATCCGCTCCGCCCGTTCGGCCGCAAGATCGCGTTCCATCTGCTCAATTTCTCTTTCGGCCTTCCTGGTGCGCCTTTGAGATTGTTTCAGTTCCTTGGACTCGTCCGCCTGAGCGCGGCTTTGAAGTTGCTCGTTCCTGAATCGCATACAAGCTATATTGACGGCGACAAACTCACGGTCAAAGGATTCAGGCGATGCGTTATCTTCAAGGTCGTCAATTACCTCAGATATAAAATTCTGTATGCCGGGCATATAGAATCCGCCTCTGCCATCTCCCAAGAAATGTGGACGGGCGCGCGGCCAGATGATTCGCGCGGCCCCATCCCTGATGTCAAACTGGTAGCCCCACTCCCTTCTGTAACGACCTTGCGGTGGCGCTTCCACAACCTGCGCCATTCCCAACAACTGCCCTGATAGGCTATCTATCCCGCGGTAGGGCAAACTGCCCCCGGCGTCTCTGCTCACCATCAGAACAGGTATCTTGCGCTCCGGGACGAACAGAAGCGCCGCCAATTCGTCTTCCTCTGATGCCGCGACCCCAAGCTGATGCGGTCCAACCCGGCAGTCGTATCGCTTGACCAACTCGGGCATGAACAAAGGAGCGCGGATGAACATAGGAGTTGATTTTGAGGAAACTTCATCTTGCAGCGTGGCGCTGAAGAACACCTCGGCGCGAAGCTCGTCCTCATTCGAGTAGAGACGGACACTCAGACGCAAAAGCCTGTCCTTGAAGTACAGTTCCGCGTCTATATTGGCGTAGGCTAGGTCATCGGCTACGTACGATTCTACATCCACGCGCGAGTCGTCCTTCTGGATTCCCCCCACGAGATAGTCCCTAACCTCCATCAGCAGGCTTGCGCGGTCTGCCGGACTGATGACGGATTCCCCGATTCGACTGATTGTGAATTCAGCGCGGTAAGCCATATCCCACACCTCCGAATGCTAAACTAAACGCTTTGCGTAAGTTCAATTGTGGCGTCAATCCCAATTTATCATATGGGACAGTCTCGCACTCGCATCATTGTTTGTCTGAATATGCCCTGTACTTTGATGCTTCTTGGTAGCGTGGGGGCATACGAACCTGATACCATCAACCTATTCTTCCCCGAGGTCAGACACCATGGTCATATCCGAGAACCTCATCCAAACGGTTAAGGACAAAATGGGCCATCTTCTTGACTGCGCGTTCGAAGGCGAGATCAGCTTCGGGCCTATTGACGTGACGCCAAGGATAGACCATGACGGCGAAGAAAATATCGCTATCGCCGTGGTTTTCGAGGAGTCGGCGGCCCCCTTGGACGCTAAGAAACTCATCGAGGTATCCATGGCTCTGGGAGAAGTTCTAAGCGAGAACGGATTTCACAAAATCCCGCTCGAATCTTACATTGCCGATACCGAGTATCCGGAGTGGCGGCGTCAGAACAGCCTGCCCGCCCCCTGGCTTGAGGAAGAAGATGAACTGGCGGCAACTCATTGACCGCTGCCCCCCTTCTCCCGTGTGTTCAGCAATGTCCAGGAACACCGCCATGACGCGGACTACGACCCACGCAAGGTGTACACGCGCCACGAGGTAGATACCTTGATCGATCAGGCAGAAGCGGCAATCGAGACCTTCGAAGCCGTTTCCGCACAGGACCGCCGTGACCTCGCCGCATATTTGCTCCTAGCCCGCAACCGCTGATCACCTTGGCCCTTGACACCCTCAAAGCCCCGTCACTATACTCAGTCGCACAATCCATATCGGAAAAGGCTGAGAACAGGACTAGTACGCTGTCAGGCGGAGCGGCAGAGAGCCGGGGAGAGGTGAAAGCCCGGCGCTTGCGCGATGGCCGAATGGACCTGGGAGCCGCCAACCGAATCCGCGATACGCGGTCGTAGGCTTGGCCGGTGAGGGCACCGTTACCGAGGCCCGGGGCATCGAGGCGATAATCGCTTCCGTGCCTGTCAATGAGGCTGTGGAATGCGCTAGGCGTTTCACAGCGAATCAGGGTGGCACCACGGATACACCATACCCGTCCCTTGTTGTGGGACGGGTTTTTTTGTTGGAAGAAATTTTTCCGCGTTGGAGGTGAAGGCGTGAAAGAGACAGTCCGCCGACCGTTGTGGAAGACGAATCGCTGAAGAACGACTATGTACCGACATAGACGGGCGCATTAGCCCGCGCGCAGAGGTAATCATGACTACTCAAGTGAAAGAAAAACTGGAAGGAACGACGAGCGCGGCCACCCGAAAGCGTGTCTTCAGCGGCGTTCAGCCGAGCGGCGACCCGCAGCTTGGCAACTACATCGGCGCGTTCAAGCAGTGGGTCGAGAACCAGGACGCCAAGGAGAACTTCTTCTGCATCGTGGACCTCCACGCCATCACGGTCGAGGTCAACCCGGACGACCTGCGACGCCAGACGCGGGAGCTTGCGGCGATTCTCTTCGCCTGCGGCATTGATCCCGACAAGAGCACGCTGTTCGTCCAGAGCCACGTGACCACCCACGCCGAGGGCTGCTGGATACTCAACTGCGTTACCCCTGTTAGCTGGCTGGAACGAATGACGCAGTACAAGGACAAGTCCGTCGGGCAGGAGAGCGTCTCGACCGGCCTTCTGGACTACCCGGTGCTGATGGCGGGGGACATTCTGATGTACAGCGCTCACGAGGTGCCGGTCGGGGACGACCAGCGCCAGCACGTAGAGTTGACGCGGGACATTGGGGGCAGGTTCAACCGGCTGTTCGGCGAGACGTTCGTGCTGCCGAAGGCGATCATACCGGAGGTCGGTGGGCGTGTCATGGGGCTGAACGATCCCAACGTCAAGATGTCCAAGAGCTACTCCCACATCAGGGGCCACGCGGTGCGCCTGCTGGACGATCCGAAGGAGATACAGCGCTCGATAATGAGAGCCGTGACCGACTCCGGCAACGAGATAGCGTTCAGCGACACGCCCGAAAAGGCGGGCGTGAACAACCTGCTCGGAATATACAAGGTCATCACCGACAAGGCCGAGAGTGAAGTGGAGCGCGACTTCGCGGACGCGCGCGGCTACGGCGACCTGAAGCGGCGCGTCTCTGAGGTGGTGATAGAGGAGCTCAGGCCCATCAGGGAGCGATACTACGAGCTTATGGACGACGTGGCCGAACTTGACAGGCTGCTCACCATCGGGGCCGACCAAGCGCGCGCCGTATCCGAACCCAAGCTCGAAGAGATGAAACAGCGCGTGGGATTCGTCCTGCCCGGATAAGGAGACGCGAAATGTACTACCCATCATTGGAGCGGGTCGCGTCCTACGAGGGCGAAGCGAACCTGGTGCCGGTCTATCGGGAGATAAACGCCGACCTCGAGACGCCGGTGTCGGCGTACCTGAAGGTCGCCAGCGGGCCTTACTCTTACCTCCTGGAGAGCGTAGAGGGCGGCGAGCGAATGGCGCGGTACAGCTTCATCGGCATGGACCCGCAGAAGATAATCAAGACGGGCGTGGGAGAGGAACTCGGCTCGATTGATCCGCTTATCCCCGTCGAGGAGATGCTTTCCGAGTACAAGCTGGCGGACGTTGACTACCTGGACAAGTTCAACGGCGGCGCGGTGGGCTACATCGCCTACGACGCCGTTCGCTACTTCGAGGAACTGCCCACGCCGGACGTTGACCCGCTCGGACTGCCCGAATCCATATTCATGCTTTCGACGACGTACCTGGTGTTCGACCACCTGCGCCACAAGATAAAGGTGGTCAGCCACGCCCACCTGAAGGGCGACACGAAGCGCGCCTACAAGGAAGCGGTCGGCAGGATTGAGGATGTCGTCCGCAGGCTGAAATCCTTCCCGAACATACCGGAGCCGAACCTGGATATGCAGACGGACGCCGACATCGAGTTCAACATGAGCCGCGAATACTACGAGCGCATGGTGAACAAGACGCGCGAGTACATCATCGCGGGCGACGTGATCCAGACGGTCGTGGCGCAGCGTATGTCGCGCCCAACCTCGGCGCACCCGTTCCAGATATACCGCTCGCTCAGGGCGGTCAACCCCTCGCCCTATATGTACTACCTGGACATGGGCGACTTCCAGATAGTCGGCGCGTCGCCCGAACTGCTCGTGCAGGTGGTTGACGGCAATGTGGCGGTGCATCCCATAGCCGGAACGCGGCGGCGGGGCAGGGACGAGGCCGAGGACCTCGAACTGGAAGAAGAACTCCGCACCGACGAGAAGGAACGCGCCGAACACATCATGCTGCTCGACCTGGGGCGAAACGACGTTGGCCGCGTGTCCAAGCCCGGCACCGTCGAAGTTACCCAGATACTGGACATCGAGCGCTACTCGCACGTGATTCACCTGGTATCCCACGTGACAGGCCAACTCCGCGACGAGTACACCAACTACGACGCGCTGAGGGCCTGCTTCCCGGCCGGCACCGTGTCCGGCGCGCCCAAAATTCGCGCCATGGAGATAATCGCCGAACTGGAGCCGGACAAGCGCAGCGTTTACGCCGGGGCGGTAGGCTACTTCGACTTCTCCGGCAACATGGACACCGCCATCGCCATACGCACGCTGGTACTCAAGGACGGCGTGGCGCACGTTCAGGCGGGCGGAGGGATCGTTTACGACTCCAATCCCGAAGACGAATACATGGAGACGATTCACAAGGCGTCCGCCGTGTTCAAAGCGATAGACCAGGCCGAGCAGGAAATAGACACGATATAGCCCGATGGGAGCGCGGCCATGATTCTGCTGATAGACAATTACGACAGCTTCACCTACAACCTGTACCAGTACCTTTGCGAACTTGGGGCCGAGGTAGAGGTCGCTCGCAACGACAAGATAACGCTGGAAGAGATAGAGCGGATGTCGCCGGAGAAGATAGTCATATCCCCCGGCCCATGCACCCCCGCCGAGGCCGGCGTCTCCAACGACGTCCTGAGACGCTTCGGCCCTGAGATGCCGACACTGGGCGTCTGCCTCGGCCACCAGTGCGTCGGGTACGCCTTCGGCGGGACGGTCGGCGGCGCGGGCGAGATTATGCACGGCAAGATGTCCCTGATTCACCACACGGGCGAGGGCGTCTTCGCCGGACTACCCAACCCGTTCGAGGCGATAAGATACCACTCCCTCGCCGTGTACCGGGACGACCTGCCGGACGAACTTGAGATTACGGCCTGGACGGACAGCGGCCTGATAATGGGCGTTCGGCACAAGGAACACCCCATCGAGGGGATACAGTTTCACCCTGAGTCCATAATGACAAAGGTCGGCAAGGACCTGCTGAAGAATTTTCTTGACGCGCCCATATCCGGCGCGCGGGGAGGGCAATGATGATACAGGACGCGATACAGGCGGTCGTGGAGGGCCAAAATCTGGGAGCGGATCAGGCCGCCGCCGCCATGGACGAGATAATGAGCGGAGACGCGACGCCCGCGCAGTTCGGCGCGTTCGTGACCGCGCTCAGGATGAAGGGCGAGACCGTTGACGAAATCGCGGGCATGGCGCGGACTATGCGTGAGAAATCCCTGCGCGTCTCAGCCACGGGAAGGCTTGTTGACACTGCCGGCACCGGAGGCGACGGCTCCGGCAGCTTCAACATATCCACCACCGCCGCCTTCGTCGTGGCCGGAGCGGGGGAGAAGGTCGCCAAGCACGGCAACCGCTCCATGTCCGGCTCCACAGGCTCGGCGGACGTGCTTGAAGCGCTCGGAGTCAAGATAGACCTGTCGCCCGAATCGATCGGCAGGTGCATAGACGAGGTGGGCTTCGGCTTCATGTTCGCGCAGGGCTTCCACCCGTCCATGCGATTCGCCGCCGGCCCCCGCCGCGAGATTGGCATAAGGACGGTCTTCAACATCCTCGGCCCGCTGACCAATCCGGCTAACGCTTCCCGGCAGGTCATCGGCGTCGCTGACCCATCCATAGCCGAGCGTATGGCGCGGGTTCTCGGACAACTTGGCAGCGAGAAGGTGCTGGTCGTTCACGGCTCGGACGGCATGGACGAACTGACCATCACCGGCCCTTCCACCGTCTGGCAGCTAGAGAACGGCGAGGTTTCGACCTACGAGTTCTCGCCTGAAGCGCTGGGCTTCTCACTCTCCGACGCCGACTCCATCCGCGCCGAAAGCCCGGAAGACAGCGCACGAATCGCGCGCGCCGTACTCGCCGGGGAGCCTGGCCCCGCGCGCCTGGTGGTTCTGCTGAACGCCGCCGCCGCGCTTGTGGCCGCCGGAAGCGCCGACACGCTGTCCGCCGCCATTCACCAGGCCGCGCGCTCGATAGACACGGGCGAAGCGATGGACAGGCTGAACGCGCTAGTCGAACTCAGCCGGACTCTGGACTGATGGAGCCGATAGCCGAACGCGCGATGATCCATCCCGCCATCAGGGACTCAAAGGCCGTCCTGTTCGACTTCGACTTCACCCTGGCCGACTCGTCCGTGGGAATCATCGCCTGCATCAACTACGCGCTGACGCGGATAGGACTGCCCGAATCGCCGCCTGACGAGATTCTTGAGACGGTCGGGTTGTACATCCCGGAGGCTCTGGTCGCGCTAGCGGGCGAAGAGTATCGTCCAAGAGGGCAGGAGTTCTTCAGTCACTTTACGGATAAGGCGGACGAGGTGATGATCGAGGGAACATACTTGTATCCCGGCGCCGCGAAAGTGATTCCCACGCTGAACAGGCTTGGCTATCTCGTGGGAATAGTCTCCACCAAGTACCGCTACCGCATCGAGTCCATGATGGAGAGAGACGGCCTTCTGGACGACCTGAGCGTAATCATCGGCGGCGAGGACGTAACGCGCCACAAGCCGGAGCCGGAGGGCCTCATCAGGGCCGCCGAAAATCTCGGCGTCGCAATCGAGCGCTGCGTGTACGTGGGCGACAGCCACGTTGACGCGGGCGCCGCGCGGTCCGCGGGAATGCCGTTCGTCGCCGTTCTCTCCGGTACGACGCCCAGAGAGACGTTCGACAACTATCCGAACCGCGCCGTACTGCCGGGGATAGAGGGTATTGTCAGGGATGAATTCTGTTAGAATAGGACTTGCTGACAATGAACGACAAATCGCCCGAACGGGTATCAATATGGAGCGTACTCGCAAAATACTGGAACTCAATCGTGTGGGTTCTGATTGTATTCCTGATAGTATGGACATCAGTATTCGTGGCTGCATACGACTTTGTCCAGGTCGCGAACGATAGCGCGAATACGGGATCGGGGCCGTTCAAGCGGGGTTATTACGTCGCTGTCGGCTTGGCGTTCTTGAAGGATTACGCTTCTTATACGATAGGGTCTTTAATGATCCTCGTGATAATTATGGCGCTGGCAATGGATGGAAAGGAGAACCTGAAAGTGACTCTTACACGTTGGCTTCGAGAGAAAGTTGAGGAAGAAGAAATGCTCAGGGCTCGGGCCGAGGGTCGGGCCGAGGCTAACCGCAGATGGTCCGCCTGGTATCGCAAGATGAAGGCCGCCGAAGAGAAGAACGAGCCTTTCGACGAGCCGCCGCCGGAATTCTAGCCCTGAAGGAGCGGACACGCTGATATGGTCGTCAGAACGGACTCCCCCGACATACTCAAGAAGATAGTCGAGGTCAAGAGCGAGGAAGTCGAACGCCTCAAGACTGAGGCCCCGCTCGACACCCTGCTTGCCAGAATCGAGTGGCAGACGGCCCCGCTCGACTTCGCCGCCAGGCTGACCGGCCCCCGCGTCAAGGTCATAGCCGAGGTCAAGAGAGCGTCCCCGTCCAGGGGTATCCTCAGAGAGAACCTGAATCCGGCTTGGCTTGCCACCCAGTACGTAAAGAACGGCGCGGCGGCCATATCCGTCCTGACCAACAAAGACCACTTCCAGGGCAGCCTGACCGACCTTGAAGCCGCCGGCGCGGTCGCCCATACCCATGTCGTACCCGTACTCCGCAAAGAGTTCATATTCGACCCCTACCAGGTACACGAGGCGCGCGCCTACGGAGCCGACGCGATTCTGCTCATCGTCTCCATGCTGGACGCCGACACGCTTGTGTCCCTGAAAGACCTCGCAGAAAGCTACGGTATGCAGTGCCTCGTCGAAGTCCACGATGAAGACGAAATGAGCGCCGCAATCGAGATAGGCGCCGAAGTCATCGGCATCAACAACCGCGACCTGCGAACCTTCCACACCACGCTCGACATTACCGACAATCTGGCCCACAGAGCGCCTTCGGAAAGTATTCTCGTAAGTGAAAGCGGAATAAGAACAAGAGAAGACCTCGAGCGCGTCAGGCGCGCGGGCGCGTCCGCCGTCCTGATAGGCGACGCGCTGGTATCCGCCCCCGACCCGGGCGCGAAGCTGAGGGAGCTGACATGACCCTTTTCAAGATATGCGGACTGCGCGACGTTCCGAACGCCCTGGTCGCCGCCGAGTCCGGCGCGGACTTTCTCGGGTTCAACTTCGTAGAGGGTGTCCGAAGGCAGCTTCAACCCGCCGAGGGCAGCCAGATCATCTACGACTTCCGCATGGCCTTCGACGGCGACGCTATGCCCGGGATAGTCGGCCTGTTCGCCAACCAGGACGCCGGCTTCATAAACGACATCATTCACAGGTGTGGATTGGACTACGTTCAGCTCTGCGGAGACGAGCCGCCCGAATTCTGGGACGAACTTGCCGCTCCGGTCATCAGGCAGGTCAAGGTGCGCGAGGACTTGCCGCGCTCCGAAGCCGTATCCCTCGTATCCGAGCGGGTGGCTGAAACCCTGGCCGCCGGACACATGGCGCTCTTGGACAAGCATCAGCCCGGCGCGCTTGGCGGAACCGGCAAGACGTTCGACTGGAGTATCGCGCGCGGACTGGCGTCGGACAGTCCCGTGATGGTCGCCGGCGGTCTGAATCCCCGGAATGTCGCCGAGGCCATCGCTATCGCCGCGCCCTGGGGAGTTGACGTATCCAGCGGCGTCGAGACCGACGGCGTGAAGGACGCCGACAAGATCAGGGCGTTCGCCGCTGCGGTCAGGGCCGCCGGGTAATCCGCTTTAAGCGCCACCCCCACGGTGGCTACGCGTGTCTTCCCGTAGGGGCAACCCTTGTGGTTGCCCTTCAGTCAGCAAAGCGCCCTGCGCGTGCCCCAATCCCCAGCATCAACCCAATTCAAAAGCCCAGAGACGCCCGGCCGCCGTCATCCTGTAAATCCTCCAATCCTGAAAATCCTGATTCTGATAAATTGCCCTTTACACAACCCCCACGATACTGTAAACTACCCCAAGAACATAATATCCGCACATCTGAACACTAAGGACTAACCACTAAGGAAACCAATGACTCCCAACGCCGACAACCTCACCCCACGCGAACGACTCGCCAGGATAGTCGCCGAAGAAACCGACGGCGGCCGGCGCGTCGTGCGCTTCTTCGTGCAGGTTGCCGAGGGCGAAATGGAAGAATTCCAGGCCCACCACCGCATGGACGCCGCCAAAGAACTCGTCAAGATAGGACTGGAAGAGTTCGAAGATTACATAGAGACCAACCGGCCCGCGCGCAAGCCACGCGCCCGCAAAGCGACGCCCCAGTCCGAAGCCGAAGTCTCGCCCGAACTCCAGGCCGCCCGCGCTGAACTCGCGCAGTACGCCAGGGAAATCACCGACGGCGGACGAAAGACCGTCCGCTTCTACTCAGACATCATGGACGGCCTAAAGTCGGACGACGGCTTCAAGCCCCACCACCGCATCGCCGCGGCCCAGAAACTCATCACAATCGGCTTCGGCCCGGACGCCGACCCCCAGCCCGTCGCCGAGACCGCGCCCGTCGTGGCGGCCCGAAACGCCGCCCCCGGTCGCCTCGACCCCGACTCTCCCCCCTGGACCATGTACCATCCACCGATGGAGGATGAGGAACAGGAGTCAACCGGAGACATATTCAGGGAACTATTCTCCCCCGAACTCATGGCCTCCATCGAAAGCGACGACCCCGACGAATGCCCCTGCATAATCGCCGAGTACGAGGATGAGGACATGGATTGCGTTGGAACCGAGGGAGGCTGCCCTTACGCCCACCTGGAATTTCCCGAATTCAGCGAAGACGACTCACTGAGAATCAGGAACTCAGTCGAAACCGGACTCAATCGGCGCATGGAGATCACCTGCGAACAGACCCAGGGCCGTCTGCCATGCCCCACCCACCGCGCCCACCCCGAGAGCGACCCCAAACACGACCCCTGACGCGCCGACCCTCGTCTCTTGTGGTATCATTGACGCAAGATGAATATACCCGGGGAGTCGTGATTGTTCTTCTTTCAGTGGGACCAAGAGGACTGGAAACAGCCTGTGGTGGTCATGGCCTACGCGCTCATCGGTATCGTGGGTAGCGTGTACGTACTGCTGAACACGGGAGATCCGATAACTTTCCTGAGCGGACTGGCGGATGTGGGCGGGGCGTTATTTCTATTCGCGCTGGTAACGGAAGGAGTGATGTGGAACATGGTCATGGCATTGGGAAAGATACGAGAGGCAAGAGACAGAGGCCGTGAGGAAGGCCGCGAGGAGGGCCGAGTGGAAGGCCGTGTAGAAGGCAGGGTCGAAGAGCGCGCTGCGATGATTCAGGCGCTGCGGGACGCTGGTATTCCCGAGCCCGACATCAAGCGGGTGGAGGTTGAACGGGACACTCGCGGCAACAGCCCCGAGCGAGGATGATTCCGCTCACTTAGACACCCCGGATCTAATACCCCCTCCGCCAGTTTGTGAACCCATCGTGGAAACGGGGAATGGGAACTTCTTGGAGAAACTCGCCACTCGGCAATCCTCTGCCCGCTGCGCTAACACATCATGGTTCAGGACGGCTTGGGCAAGCGTCCGCGCTACACAGACCTGATTGCGGCATGGCATTGCAAGTTGTCAAACGATATTGGATAATCGCGCCACCAAGATACAGAGGCGTGCGATATGGACACGCCCGTAGTACAGATATACACTGTTGAGGACTACTTCATCGGGCGCGTGCCTGCCCTGCCCAGAGCGGCCTAAGTATCTAACGCCCTCCGTTCTCGCGGCAAGTCGTCGAATCTCTGTCAATCGTGATAGACTAATTCCAATGTGAGTTGCCAGTCCTGAAGGAGAGTCTGTCATGGTGGCCCAACCCTCTGAAACAAGCCGACAGGAGACGCAGGACATCTTCCTCACAGAGGAAGAAGAGCGAAAGATCATGGAAAACCGGGCTCAGACCAAATTCAACATGAGCCTGGAGGAATTCACCACGGCGTGGCGCGCCGGGCGATTCGATAATGACCACGAGAGACACAGCGACGTGGTCCGCCTCGCAATGAAACTCCCTGAGTACTGGAACGATTGATAGCCGAGAAGACCCCGTATGCGGCGGCCATCGAGTACCAGCGCCGCATCCAACGCCTTCTCTCCTTCTTAACCCAACTGGATTTCTTGCCCACCTCGCCGCTCGGCTTAATCCGGATGCGCCAACGGCGCTGGATCTTTTAGAAACCGTCCCCGCAGACCCAGGGCCTTTCGATTATTCGCCTCAGACGGTCGCCACGCGCGTCTTCCCGTAGGGGCAACCCTTGTGGTTGCCCTTTAGTGGCGGCCTTATATCGGACAACCGAAAACCCTGTCCGCAACCCAACACAACCTAGACTCGCATCGTTCTGTATGCTATCTTCATTTGCGGAATTCGCAAGTCCAGAGGTAGGTTTGAATGTACTCCCATGACGTACTCATCATAGGCGCCGGCCTGGCCGGAATGAGGGCCGCTCTCTCCGCTCGTCAGAACGGCGCGGATGTGGCCGTCATATCCAAGGTCCACCCCGTCCGAAGCCACTCCAACGCCGCCCAGGGCGGCATAAACGCCGCGCTCGAACACGCGGGCGACGACTGGCATGACCACGCCTACGACACCGTAAAAGGCTCCGACTATCTCGGCGACCAGGACGCCATCGAGGTCATGTGCCGCGAGGCCGGCTCCGAAGTCATCCAGATGGAACACTACGGAGTCACCTTCAGCCGCGACGAAGAGGGACGTCTCGGCACCCGCGCCTTTGGCGGACAGGGCAAGGCCCGCACCTTCTTCGTGGCCGACTTCACCGGACAGGCGCTCCTCCATGTCCTCTACGAACAGATAATGCGCGCTGGCGTCCGCGTCTATGAAGAATGGTTCGTCCTGGAGATACTGGTCGAAGACGGCGAGTGCGCGGGCGCGGTCGTCATGGAGATACGCACCGGCGACATACACGTCATCCGCGCCAAGGCAGTCATCATGGCCGCTGGCGGCCTCGGACGTGTCTTTGAGCCTTCCACCAACGCCCTGATATGCACGGGCGACGGCATGGGACTGGCCTACCGCGTAGGCGCCCCCCTCATGGACATGGAGATGGTGCAGTACCATCCCACGACGCTCAAAGGCAGCGGCGTCCTCATCACCGAGGGCGCGCGCGGCGAGGGCGCTTACCTGCTCAACTCCGAAGGCGACCGCTTCATGGAGCGCTACGCGCCCAACATGATGGAACTCGCCTCCCGCGACGTCGTATCCAGAGCCGAACAGACCGAAATCAACGAGGGCAGGGGAATTGACGGATGTGTCCTTCTGGATATGAGACACCTCGGCGAACCCCTGATTCGTGAACGCCTCACCCAGATTCTGGACATAGCCCGCGACTTCGCCAATGTCAACCTGCTCGAAGAGCCGGTGCCGATACGCCCGGGTATGCACTACCAGATGGGCGGCGTGAAGACCGACGTGGACGGACAGACGCCGCTCCCGGGTCTGTACGCCGCCGGAGAAGTCGCCTGCGTCAGCGTACACGGCGGCAACAGGCTTGGCGCGAACTCGCTTCTCGACACCCTCGTGTTCGGACGGAGATCAGGCGAGCGCGCCGCCGAACTCGCCAAGTCCAAGGCGCACAAGGACTTGGACGATTCCGCCGCCGACGGCGAAAAGGCCCACATCCAGCGCCTGATGGAAAACCCCAAGAGTGATGATATGTTCGGCCAGATTCGTTTTGACATGGGCTCGGCCATGAACGACCACCTGGCCGTGTATCGCCACCAGGACGGAATGGAGTCCGCGCTGGACACGATCCGGCAACTGCGCGAGAGATACCAGTCCGTCTATGTCCCCGACAAGGGCAAGACCTGGAACACCAACCTCGTCTTCACGCTGGAACTCGGCTTCATGCTGGACTGCGCCGAAGCCATCACGCTGTCCGCGATTGAGCGCAAGGAGAGCCGCGGCGCGCACACCCGCGAGGACTTCCCCGAACGCGACGACGAGAACTGGCTGCGCCACATCCTCGTCAAGCAGACCGAGGACGGCCCCGCTCTCGACTACCAGTCCGTGGTCATAACCCAGTGGGAGCCGCAGGTGCGAAGCTACTAGACGTTGAGAGAATCCCCTCTCCCTCGATGGGCTGATAGGGGTAGGCAAAAGTCCCTTCCCCCTTGACGGGGGAAGGTTAGGATGGGGGTGGAATCCCTTCCGATTGGGTTTTGAGATAGTCACTAAGGAACCACAATGCAAGTAACGTTCAGAGTCAGGAGATTCGACCCGGATACGCATCCCGCCGTTCCGAGATACCAGGAATACACGCTGGAGATGACCGAATCCAACACCGTCCTGGACGGCCTGATTCGCATACGCGAAGAGATGGACGGCACGCTCGGCCTCCGATGCTCCTGCCGCAGCGCGATCTGCGGCTCGTGCGCGATGCGTATCAACGGCCAGGCGGGGCTGGCGTGCAACACACTGCTGATACACGCCCTGCCGAAAGACGGCGGCCCCATAGTCGTAGAGCCTGCGGGCAATCTGGAAGTCCAGAAAGACCTGATAGTGGATTTCGCTCCCTTCTGGAGCAAGGTTCGCGCCGTCCAGCCCTGGCTCCAGCCCGAAGGCCCCGAACCCGAAACCGAGTACATAGCCCCGGCCGAGGATATGCAGCACCTCACCGGCGTCATGGCCTGCATAATGTGCGGCGCGTGCGTCTCGGACTGCACCGTCCTGAACGTTGACGACAACTTCCTCGGGCCTGCCGCGCTCGCCAAGTCCTACCGCTTCGTCCGCGACCCGCGAGACGACGCCGACAACTCCAGGCTCGGCGCGCTCAACGAGTATGGCGGCGTCTGGGACTGCACCCGCTGTATGCAGTGCGTAGAGGTCTGTCCCAAGGGCGTTGACCCGATGGGCCGGATAATGGCGCTCAGAGACCGCGCCATGGAGGAAGGCTACACGAACACGACCGGCGCGAGGCACGCCGCCGCCTTCGCCGATTCGGTCGAGCATAGCGGCTGGCTGGACGAAACCAAGCTGGTCGTCAAGAGCCACGGCGTCACCAACGTCAAGGAAATGCTGAAGCTGATCCCGGTCGGCATCCGCGCCCAACTCGCCGGCAAGCGTCCCCCACTGGTACACAAGAGTATTCCGGGCGTTGAGAACGTCCAGAGAATCTTCGATAAGGTAGAGAACAAGCGATGAGATATGCCCTATATCCGGGTTGCGTGTCACGCGGCGCCTGCCCCGAACTTTACGCCTCCACGCTGGAGATTTGCCGGCGTCTGGGCATCGAACTAGACCTGATTACTATGCAGGGTGCGTCCTGCACCGGAGCCGGCGTCCTCCAGGAGAAGAATCTCAGGCTGGGGGACACCCTGAACGCGCGCACCTTCGCCATGGCGGAGCGCGTGGGACTTCCCATACTGACGATATGCTCCACCTGCCAGGGCGTCATGTCCCAGGCCGACGAAAGGCTTCAGGACGACTACTACCGCGAGTCCATCAACGAAGACCTCGCCGAGGAAGGACTGCGCTACAACGGCACCGCCAACCCCGTGCATTTGCTCTGGGTTATAGTCGAGGAAGTAGGGATAGACAAGCTAAAATCCCTTATAGTGAGGGAATTGCCCGACCTGCGTATCGCGCCCTTCTACGGCTGCTACATCGTACGGCCCACTTCCGCGCTCAAGTTCGACGAGCATCCCGAACGCGAGGACGCGCTCGAACAGGTCATCGAGGCCGTCGGCGCGCAGGTCGTTGACTTCCCGGGCAAGACGCTCTGCTGCGGCTTCCCGATTCTCACCATCAACGAGACCAACTCCCTCAAGATGGTTGCCAACCACACGATGGACGCCAAGGGCAAGGGCGCTGACGCGATGGTGACCCCATGCCCACTCTGCCATCTGAACCTTGATGGCTACCAGCCCCAGGCCGCCAAGGCCAACAGCCCCATGGCCCCCATAGACATCCCAATCCTGCACCTGCCCCAGCTTATCGGCCTGGCGATGGGCATAGACCCCAAGGTGATGCGTCTCAACCGCCACATCGTCTCCACCAAGCGAATGCTCTCCGAACTGGCCCTGTCGCCCTAAGCGCCGAACCTTCCGCGGTATATATTTCGGCTTCCCGGAGTGTATAATTGGGGACGGAGGGAGTCGTGACCGAGTTGAACACAATCGAAGATGTTGTCAGGATTCTGCGGGAGCGGCCCGAAGTCTTGGAAGAGGTGCGCCGGCTCATCCTGACCGACGAGCTTTTGGAGATGCCCGCTCGCCTGGCGAAGCTGACCCGCATAGTAGAGGAGCAGGGCAAGGTTCAGTTGGAACAGGGCAAGGTTCAGCGAGAACATAGCGAGACCCTGCGAGAACATACCGAGACCCTGCAAGAACATACCGAGCTCCTGCAAGAACATACCGAGCTCCTGCGAGAACATGACAATAAGTTGGATATGCTCATCGGGGATATGCTGGAAAGGCGGGCGTCCAGGCTTCTTCTGCCTCGGCTGAGCCAGGAATTTGGACTCAGGCGGGTGCGAGTCATCTACCATCCGAGTATGCTTCAGTCGTTGGATTCCGCATTTCTGAGAGATGTGGAGAACGCGGCGGACAATTCCGTTATCACGGATGAGCAAGAGCGTAGGCTCAAGCTGACCGACCTGGTCATGCGGGGGATTCGCAAGGATGACGGCGCGAATGTGTGGATAGCGGTGGAGGCGTCAGGGACGATTGGAGAGCGTGACGTCGAGAGGTCGCTTGAATCGGCGGACGCCCTGCGCGCGGTCTTTGGAGAAGCGGTGGAGGCGGTGTCCATCGGCAACCGGATCCGGCCTGAGGACCTGGCGCGCGCGAACGAGATGGGAGCCGCGGTCGTGATAGCGGAACTGAACGTGTAGCGCGGGACGGGTTCTCCGAGAACATCCTGACGCTTCGACGAGAGTGATGCCTTGCCCGGCGCGCTTTGGGACATCCGCGATTCCTTCTCCGTGGGAGTGTTCGAGGGTGACAGGCGCAGCCGCCACTCCGACCCCAACGCGGCCCTTGCAAATGGACGCCGCCACCGCCGAAAGTGGGCCGCGCGCCGCGGGGTCACTGGATAGGCAGCGGCGGCTGCCACCAGTGCGGCGTCTCGCTGAACTCGATCTCGGTCACCCACTTCACCCACTCGAACCCGCGCCTGCCCGGAGCCACCAGTCTGACGGGGTAGCCATGTCCGTGAGACAGCGTTTCACCCGTAACGCGCGTCGCCAGCAGAAAATCCCGTGCGGCGTCGAGCGAGAATTTTCTGTAATATCCGGTGACTGATCTGGCTATGACGCTTCGCGCGGTTTCGGAAGGCCCCGCCTCTTCTATCAAGTCGCGCAATGGGACGCCGCTCCACCTTTGGGTAGAGTGCCAGCCTCCGGTGCAGTCTATCGTCGCGGTGGTCTCCACCATGTCCGACAGGTCGGAGTAGCTGAGACTCAGTTCTTTCTTCACCGAGCCGAATATCCTCAGCCGCCATGTATTGATGTCTATGGGCTGAGGACTGTCGTTTAGCCATGAGACGCGCGGGAAGTCGTTGCCTGAAAAATCCCTGGCCTTGTACGACCCGGTGAACCTGCGGTTCTGGCCGCTGAGGTCGGCGGCCCTCGCTACGCCCTCTGATACCTGCCACGCCGCCAGCCCCAGCGCGAACGCGCCCGCCGTCCGCAGGAAGAGCCTTCTATCCGCCCAGAATCCGATTGGGAATCCCCGGACCATGTGCCAGATGTGCCACGCCAGCAGCGGGACTATCGCCGCGCCGACATAGATGTGCCAGCTTACGCCGCTGAATATCCACCAATAGTATGGGCCGATGAGAGACCAAGCAACGCCAGTTGCCAGGCAGATGACCAGCAGGGCTGAGAGGGCAATCGAGGCGGCGCGGGCGGAGTTGGGCCGGGGCCACTTGAGGGAGCGGGCGACGTTGGCGGTCTTCCATATTAGGGTTATCAGGATTCCGTAGCCTGCGATTCGGTGGAGCTGCATATGGATGGCGCGGTTCTCGGAGCCGGAGGTTAGGCCGAGGAACCCCGATACCATTTCGAGGGCGAGGAAGGTGAGCAGGAGTATGTTGGCCCAGGGGAAGCGCATTTCACCAATCCGGTTTTAAGAATTGGTAGCCAGGAAGGGATTCGAACCCCCACACCCGTAAGGGTAGCGGATTTTAAGTCCGCCGCGTCTGCCATTTCGCCACCTGGCCATTGGACGCTAGGTTATCAGTTTACAGTGGCTTGAGGTTGGCTGCCACTGCAAACTGATAAATCTTTGGGGCTATAAGAAGAGCGGAGCGAAGACTAGCGCGACTATGCTCATGAGCTTGATGAGGATGTTGAGCGCGGGGCCGGATGTGTCCTTGAAGGGATCGCCCACGGTGTCGCCGACTACGGCGGCGGCGTGAGGCTCGGATCCCTTGCCGCCCAGGTTGCCCGCCTCGATGTACTTCTTGGCGTTGTCCCAGGCTCCGCCCGCGTTGGCCATCATTATGGCGAGCAGGAAGCCGGAGGCGATGGAGCCTATCAGCAGGCCGCCCAGCGCCTCGGGGCCGAGTATGACGCCAACGACTACGGGGGCAAGCACGGCTATCACGCCGGGCAGCACCATCTCTCTCATCGCGCCACGCGTGCTGATGTCAACGGCGCGGGTATAGTCCGCCGGGGTCGTGCCTTCGAGCAGCCCGGCTATCTCGCGGAACTGCCGCCTGACCTCCTGAACCATCGCGTTGGCGGCGCGGCCCACCGCCTGCATCGTGAGCGCGCCGAACAGGAAGGGCATGAGCGCGCCCAGCAGCAGGCCCATGAGAACGTTGATGTCGGTAAGGTTGAATACGTCAACCCCGGTGACCTCGGAGTAGGCCGCCATCAGCGCGAGCGCGGTCAGGACTGCGGAGCCTATGGCGAAGCCCTTGCCCGTGGCCGCCGTGGTGTTGCCGAGCGAGTCCAGGGCGTCGGTGCGCTCGCGGACGGCGGGATCGAGTCCGGCCTGCTCCGCGATGCCGCCCGCGTTGTCGGCGACCGGGCCGTAGGCGTCGGTCGCGAGCGTGATGCCCAGCGTCGAGAGCATCCCGACGGCGGCCAGCGCGACGCCGTAGGTGTCGGCGAGCGAGTTGGCTATCCACATGGCTATCACCACAACGAGCGCGGGCACGACGGTGCTGACCATGCCGAGTCCGAGACCGCTGATGATGACGGTAGCCGGGCCGGTCTCGGCCTGCTTGGAAATGTCGCGGGTGAATTTATATTCGTAGCTGGTATAGACCTCTGAGGACGTGCCGATTATCTGCCCGGCTATGAGTCCGGTGAGCACTACCCAGAAGAGCTTGAAGTCCATGTCGAGAAGCACTAGCGCGGCGGCCGTGCCGATAAGCACTAGCGCGCCCGCGCCGAATATGCCGAACCTGAGCGACCAGAGCAGCGAACCCATCGTCGCGCCGTCCTTCGTGCGGACGAGGAATGTCCCGATGATGGAGGCGAACACTCCCAGGGCCGCTATGAGCATGGGAAGCACGAGCAGGTCTGAGTCGAAGGGGAGGGAATCGGCGTTGGCGATTCCGAGCGCGGCGGCTCCGACGGCGGCCAGCGCGATTGTGGCGATGATGGAGCCGGTATAGCTCTCGAACAGGTCCGCGCCCATTCCGGCCACGTCGCCCACGTTGTCGCCCACGTTGTCCGCGACGGTGGCGGGATTGCGGGGGTCGTCCTCGTCCATGCCCTGCTCGACCTTGCCAACCAGGTCAGCGCCCACGTCGGCGGCCTTGGTGTAGATGCCTCCGCCCACCCTGGCGAACAGCGCGATGGACGACGCGCCGAATCCGAATCCGGCGACGATTTTGATGTCCTGGAAGATGATGTACATGACCGTGAGGCCGATCAGCCCGATGCCCACGACGCTGACGCCCATGACCGTGCCGGAGTTGAAAGCGAGCCTCAGAGCGGGGTTGAGTCCCTGCTGGGCCTGGACGGTGGTGCGGGTGTTGGCGCGAACCGCGATGCTCATGCCGATGTATCCGGCGAGGCCGGAGCCTATAGCGCCGACAAGGTAGGAGAGGGCGGTGCCGGGTATGCCGCTGGCGCTGCCTTCTATCCGGCCTAGGATGTCGTAGTCTATGAATAGCGCGAGGACTATGCAGACGACTACCACGAAGATGGCGAGCAGCCGGTATTCGCGCGAGAGGAAGGCGTTCGCGCCCTCTCGGATGGCGTTCCCGATGAAGCGCACCTGTTCGTTGCCTTCGTCGGCCTTGAGGATGCGCATGGTGAGGATTGCCGCGAAACCGAGGGCCACTACGCCTGAAACTATTGCGAGGATGAGAATTTCCACGTTATGCCTCCGTCGTAGAAACGGCCTCGCCACAGTCGTGGGAGGCCGTGATTCGCTTGGCGTTCACTGTGGGTGAAAAAGTAACACAGGGAGCGCGGGAGGGTCAAGTTGGGCCGGGACGTCGGCGCGCCCGCGAAGGGGTTCAGTATTCAGATGGATTCGGATTCTGGGGCGTGGTTCCGGGTGGTGTAGTCTTGGTATGCCTTGAGGGTTGTGTCTGAGATGCGGTTGCGTATGTCCTGGTTTATCAGGGACTTTCGCGATCCTCTCGTGATAAGATAATTGGAGCAAGGAGGTAGTCCATGGTCACCCAAGTCGCCACGACGGCCGCGGCGCCGGAGATAGTCTATCCAGAAACGGACGGTATGCCATTGCCAGACGGAGAAACCCAAGCGCCGCAGTACATCAGAGTGGTCGGAACCATCAGGGTTCACTTCATGAACGTTCCCGGGGCTAGGGTGAATGGAAACACGATGCTCTACTACATCGAGAGAAATCCCAGGGTTTTCGTATCTCCCGACTGCTATGTGGTTCTAAATCTGTCGCCTGAAGCCGAGGAATCCATAGAGCGCAACAACGTCTATCTTCTGTGGGAGGTGGGCAAGGCGCCGGACTTCGTTCTGGAGATAGGCTCGAAGAGTACGGCGCGCGTTGACACGGGCCGGAAGCGCGACTTGTACGCTCGGTTGGGTGTGACGGAATACTGGCGCTACGATCCGACGGGCAGTGATTTCTACGGGGAGCCTTTGGTGGGTGAGCGTCTGGTGGACGGGGAGTACGAGCGTATGGAGATGAACGGCGAGAGCGATGGCCGTGTATGGGGTCTGAGCGAGGTACTGAACCTGGAGTTTTGGTGGGACGGCGGGGAGTTGCGATTCTGGGATCCTGTGGGCGGCGTCTGGCTGTTGAACTACGAGGAGGAGCGTGACGCTCGACTGGAAGCCGAGATTCGCGCCGAATTCGCTGAGACGCGCGCCAACCGCGCCGAGACACGCGCCGACGCCGAGCGGGCCGCCCGCGAGTCAGCCGAGGCGCGGATGGCGGAACTGGAAGCGGAATTGCGTCGGCTGCGGGGGGAGTAGCGCCCCGAGCGGCCAAACTAGAGAGGGGATTTACGCAAGCGTCTCAGGATGAATCAACCGGACATCAGGCGGTAAGCGCCGTATATCAGAAGCGCGAGGAAGAACACGAAGAATACGGCAGGCACGAACTGTTCGACCCTGGTGAGCTGGATGTAGCGAGGGGAGTCGCCGGGAGGGCGCAGAATTTCCCATTCCTTGCTGTATCCGGCATAGGGCAGCAGTTTCTCCATGTCGTTGATTATTTGGAACTTGGCGGAGTTCAGTTCTCTGTACGAGCGTATGTTTATGAACCAGACTATGGAGAAGGCCATTCCGAACGCGCCGACCACCCCAAACACGACCGACCATGTATCAGTTGACACGTCCAATCTGGCCATTACGACCAACAGGGCCACGAACGCGGCCACCAGGGTAGCGTAGAACCTGTTGGATTGATCCCTGCGCTGGCTTACGCGGTCGGCCATCTCGACGTACAACTTGTACTGCTCAAGCAGACGGTCCGAGTTTATCTGTCCGTCGTCATCGGGGTTCATATCGCATACCTTACTGAGACAATCGCATAAGCCTCGTCTGTTATCCTGCGGAGAAAGGGACTCTTGCCTATCCTGTCAGACCGGCTTAGGAAGACTGTCAGGCGCGTAGCGCGGCTAGACATTGCCAAAAGGAGCGTGGCGTCAGTCGGGGTGGTCGCCGTTCAGGAATGGGGGCGGATTGACTTCGCCCGATTCTATGGCGTCCTTGACGGCGGGGTTGGCGTCAAGCCACCGGGCAAGCCGCTCATCGTATTCGACTGAGGCTTGTTTCACGCCTTCTTCTATGCCCTCTGCCCTGCCTTCTTCTATGCCCTCTGCCCTGCCTTCTTCTACGCCCCGCTTTTTGCCTTCTTCTATGCCCTCTGCCCGGCCTTCTTCTATGCCCTCTGCCCTGCCTTCTTCTATGCCCCGCTTCTTGCCTTCGGCAAATCTTCTGGCCAAGTATCTCTCGGCTATCATCCTCAGTCCCTCCCCAGTTACAACTATGATCAATGAGTACGCCGCTATCGCTGGCACCTGAGACGACACGCTTTTCAGTATAGCCACATAAGTTTCAATCGGCGAGTCCGATGTGACCGTTCTCAGTTCACGCTCTGCATGGTAATACGATACTACCAGAAGCTGGACCCCGAAGATCAGGTAGTAGAACCAAGCCCACATACTGTCCAGTTGAAGTATAGGTATCCGTCCGCCACTGTCTTCGTTCCTGTTCTCTTCTTCCAAACTCGCTATGCCCTTTTTGCTTGATTGAGTAACCACCCCGCGATCATTGCGATTACATTGTAGCATGGCTTGAGAACTGGTATAGGTTCTTCCGGTTTCCGGGGTTCACGGGCTAGGCGCCAGGTTAGACGGCCCTGGGCGGTGGAACGGCGGGTGGTTCGGACGGAAAAGTCGCGTAGGCGGCGGCTGTGTTATGCTAGGGGGGCTTATGCAATTGTATGGCGGAGGATAAAGATGGATAGACGGTTTATGCGCGACCTGAGAGAGGCTGCCAGGATACTGGAGCCGAATGAGGTGGTGGATCACAATGACAGGGGGAACAGGTATCGCGAAAGGGGGGAGTATGACCGCGCCTTGCGGGAATTCGACAGGGCGCTGGAAATCGCTCCGTATATGTCGCAGATACACTCGAACCGGGGAAACGCGCACGCCGGGAAGGGACATTTCGAGCGCGCCATAGCCGACTATGACGAGGCTGTGCGGCTGGATCCCGGCGTCGTGGAGCATTATGTCAACAGGGGGGCCGCGAAACGCGCGAATGGAGATATGGAGGGCGCGCTGTCGGATTACGCCATGGGCGTCAGGTTGGATCCGGGATTCTTCGGGACCTATTTCAACAGGGGCAACCTCTATCTCGACAGGGGCGAGTATGAGCGAGCCCTCGAAGATTACCGGACGTCCATCCGTCTGAATCCTGAATACGTGGGAGCGTTCATCAACATGGCGAACGCGTATCGCGGCCAGGAGAGATACGACCGCGCCATCGCCGCGCTGGACAAGGCTATCGAACTCGAACCGGACAACGCCGACGCCTACGCCAGCCGCGGCGAATCGCACCTGCGGAACGACGATGAGGAACGCGCGCTCGCCGATCTGGACCACGCGATAAGCCTGGAGCCGCGCAACGCCGGTATGTACTATTCGAGGGCCGAGGTCTATTTCCGCAGACTGGACTACAACCTCATCATCGCGGACCTGGAGAAGGCGATAAGGTACAACCGCAGGCCCGACGCCTCGTACCATATCACGCTTGCCGACGCCTACCGCAACAGGGGGGACGTCTTTCTGAAAGAGGACAGCTACGACCGCGCCATCAGGGACTTCACCAGGGCGCTGAAACACAATCCCGACGACTCCATGGCCTATAACGACAGGGGAGTCGCCTACGTGAGCAAGGGCAATTACGGAAGGGCGATGAGCGACTACAACCGCGCGCTGAGGCTCGACCCCGAAAGTTCCAAGACCTACCACGCCAGGGGAAGGCTTCACGGGCTGCAAAAGCGGTACGACAGGTCCATCAGGGACCTCGGCAAGGCTATTGAGCTTACGCCCGACATCCCGCAGATATACGAGGACAGGGGCATATCCTACGAACTCTCGGGCAGGACGGACAAGGCGCTCGCCGACTATGACACGGCGTTGAAGATGAACCCCGAAAGCGGCGACGGCCATTTCAAGAGGGGATGCTCGCGCCTGAGCAAGAAGGAATGGGACAAGGCGCTGGAGGACTTCGACAGGGCGATAGAGTTAGGCTCGACCGACAAGGAGATCTACCCGCTAAGAGCGAGCGCCTACCTGGAGATGAAGGAGTACGACCGGGCTATCCGCGATTTCGACAAGGCGATAGAACTGCTTCCCAGGGACCCCAATCCATACGTGGGCAGGGGAGTCGCCTACGGGCGAAAGGGCGACCAGGACGCCGCCGTCGCCAGTTACGACAGGGCCATTCGCCTGGACCGGAAGCACGCGCCCGGCTACATCAACAGGGGAGTCGCCTACTACGAGAAGGGGGATTACGACGAGGCTATGTCGGACTTCCAGATGGCGGTGAAACTGGACCCCCGCAACCACCTGAACTACTCCAACAGGGGAGAGATGTACCTGCACATGGGCCAGCCCAGGCGCGCCATCGCCGACCTGAACAAGGCCATCAGGATGAACCCCATGAACGGCGAGGCCTACAAGCACAGGGGCAACGCCTACATCGAGCTTGGAGACCGCGAGCGCGGAATGCAAGACCTGGCGCAGTACGAGCGGATGGGCGGCGAGAACTGGCGCGAATTTGAAGGCCAGGAACGCCCCGTACTATAATCAGCGCACAACAAAAGTCAACGCGAAAGACCGATTGGAGGTACTCAATGGTCGCAGCTACTCAAGTCAGGCCGCTAACGCCATACCAGGTAAGGAGATACAGCCGCCACATAATCATGCCGCAGGTCGGCAGCGCGGGACAGCGCAAGCTGATTGACGCGAAGGTGCTGATGGTTGGCGCGGGCGGACTCGGCTCGCCCATCTCGATATACCTGACCCTGGCCGGCGTCGGCACAATCGGAATCGTGGACTTCGACACCGTGGACGTCACCAACCTCCAGAGGCAGGTGCTCCACTACGACAGCGACATCGGCAAGCCCAAGGTGCAGTCCGCCGTCGAGACTCTCAACGCCTACAACCCCGAAACCAACGTGATAGTCCACGAACAGCCTCTGATGTCGGACAACGCCATGGAGATAATCCAGGACTACGACGTGGTGATCAACGGCGCGGACAATTTCCCGGCGCGATACCTTGTGAACGACGCCGCGTACCTGTCCGGCAAGCCCCTGGTGGACGGCAGCATCCTGCTGTTCGACGGGCAGGCGACAGTGTTCATTCCGGG
The DNA here is from genome assembly GCA_963668275.2 of Dehalococcoidia bacterium. Lineage (GTDB taxonomy): Bacteria > Chloroflexota > Dehalococcoidia > Lucifugimonadales > UBA1123 > VXRN01. The sequence goes on along the minus strand of OY764155.1, from coordinate 2,137,889 downwards.
TAAGGGCTGCTACCGCTGCCTGTTCCCGACGCCGCCCCCTCCGGGCGAAGTCCCAAGTTGCGCCGAGGCCGGCGTGCTTGGAATGCTGCCCGGCATGGTCGGCACGATACAGGCGACCGAGACGGTCAAGCTGATTCTCGGAATCGGCGAGTCCCTGTCCGGCCGGCTGCTGCTGATAGACGCCCTGGAGATGGACTTCAGGGCCGTCAAAATGCGCCGCAACCCCGATTGCCCGCTCTGCGGAGACAACCCGACGGTGACCGAGCTTATTGATTACGTCGCCTTCTGCGGCGGCGCGTCGCTCCTCGGCTAGACGACAAGCCATCTCATAAACGCCGATCACACCGTAGGCGTGCCGCTTGTGGGCGTCCAAATCCCCTCTCCCTTGATGGGAGAGGGCTAGGGTGAGGGTGAAAACATACGGTTCCCGCCAGGGTTGATGTTTATGAGAAAGATTCTACAAACCCAGATACACACAACCCAAGGAGCTCGCAGCTCCCGAATGGAGGATTGAGAAGAAAATGGTAGCGCATCCCGAATCTATCGTTACGACCGAATGGGTCGCCGAGAACCTGGGCGACTCCAATGTAAGGCTGGTGGAAGTCGACGTTGACACCGAAGCCTACGACCAGGGCCACATTCCCGGAGCCGTGGGCTGGAACTGGACTTCCCAGCTCAACGACCAGCTTACCCGCGACATCCTGTCCGCCGAGCAGATGGGCGAACTTCTGGGTGGTTCCGGCATCGGCCCGGACACCACCGTCGTGCTGTACGGCGACAACAACAACTGGTTCGCCACCTACGCCTTCTGGCAGATGAAGATATACGGCCACGCCGACCTGAAGATAATGGACGGCGGCAGGCAGAAGTGGCTCGACGAGGGCCGGGAACTGACCATAGAGGCGACGTCGGTCGAGAGCGTCTCCTACGACGCGCCCGCGCCCGACCTCTCCATTCGCGCCACCCGCGCCTACGTTCTCGACGTCGCTTCCACCAGCAACAATACCGGCCTGGTGGACGTGCGCGCGCCGGAGGAGTACAGCGGCGATCTTCTCGCGCCCGCCCATCTGCCGCAGGAAGGCTCCCAGCGCGGCGGCCACATCCCGGGCGCGGCGAACATACCCTGGGCGTCCGCCGTCGCCGAGGACGGCGCTTTCAAGTCCGTCGAGGAACTCCAGGCCATATACGGCGGCGCTGGCATATCCGGCGACGGCGAGACCATCGCCTACTGCCGCATCGGCGAGCGAAGCTCCCACACCTGGTTCGTCCTCTCCCAGATCCTGGGCTACGAGAAGGTCCGCAACTACGACGGCTCCTGGACCGAATACGGCTCCATAGTCGGCGCCCCCATCGAGCGGTAGCGATTCATTCTGACTTTTAAGGGGACGTCCGGCGCGGATGTCCCCTTAAGGAGAAAACGATGATAGTCAAGATCACCTCAGATCGTCAGATCACCTTTCCGGCGGGAGCGCTGGAAGAACTCGGAATGGGGCCGGGAGACCAGCTCGATTTTGAAGAGGTTCCGGGCGGTTTCATATTGCGGTCGCGCCAAAAGGACTCGCGTCCGCCCAAAATAGACGAGTCTCTTCTTGGAATGCTGGCCGATTATATAGCTCCGGACCATCCACCATTCGACCTCGAGAAAATCCGGAGAGAGGGCTATGACCCTTCGCTACGGGATTGACACGTCGGTTCGACCGCCTCATCGCCGACGGTTATCGCCGCGCCGGTGTGGAAACTCTGACGCTCGACCGCAGGATGGCGAGACTGCCGCAAGTGCGCCGTCTCTAACTCTCGCGGCGTTATACCAAATTCCCCCGGTCAACCCTCTCCCCAGCGAGAAATATATCCGCCACCCGTCTCAGGTCCGACAAATCCTCCAACGGATTGCCGCCGACCACCAAAACGTCCGCCTGCTTCCCCGGCTCCAGCGTCCCGACCTGATCCGCTATCCAGCATGAACGCGCCGCGTCCCGGGTCGCCGACACTATCGCCTCCATGTTCGACATCCCAGCCATCGCGTGCGCCTCTATCTCCGTCTGGAAATCGCCCATCCGGTAGTTCCCCCACGCCGAATCCGACCCCGCCGACATCACCACGCCCGCGTCCCGCATCCGCGCGAACTGGTCCATCCTCACCTCCGACGCCGCGCGCGCCATGTCCAGTTCCGCCCGCTGCTCCGCGCTCAGGTCGCCCATGTCCTCGAGCTGCCGTATTCGCGTCACAGCCCCGCCAAGCGTGGGATTCACGAAAACGCCGCTCTCCGCGATGCGCTCGGATATTTCAGGGCGGTAGGTGTCCGCGCCGTCCGGGTCCTTATGTACGCCGTGGATGATGGTGTCAATGCCCGCGTCGAGTACGTTCGCCATGCCCTGCGAGGAAGCGCAGTGCGCCGCCGCGTGCCTGCCGAACTTGTGCGCCTCTTCGCATATCGCGCTCAGTTCCTCCACGTCGAACGACGGCCTGAGCGGGTGGCTGGTTCGGGTGCTGCCGCCCGTCGCGGTTATCTTGATGAAGTCCGCGCCCTCCTTGATTAGCTGTCGCGTGGCCGCGCGACACTCGTCCGCGCCCGTCGCCTGTATGCCGAAGTAGCTCAGGTGGCCGCCGATGATAGCCACCGGCCTGCCCGCCAGCACCAGCCGGGGAGACGGCAATATGCCCATTTCCACCGCCTGCCTCAGTGCGAAGGTGGTCCGATTCTTCGCTCCGCAGTCCCGCGCCGTCGTGACTCCTGAATGTAGATGTCGGCGGACATTCTGCGCCGCCTGCACCGTCAGCACTTCATCGGGCAGGGTAACGAGTTCGTCCCCCGCGCGTCCGTCGCCGATCCCGATGAGATGAACGTGCGAGTCCACCAGGCCGGGCATAATAGTCGCGTCGCCGTAGTCCAACTCGCGGACGGACGCGCCCTCCGGGGCCTGTACCGTCTCCGAAGTCCCTATCCGGCGGATAGAGTCGCCTTCCAGCAGTATCGCGGCCCGCTCCGCCGCCGCGCCTCCGTTGCCGTCAATCAGCCGCGCGGCCTTGAGTATCGTGAAGTCAGCGTTGGATTCTGGCATATCCGCTCTCCGCTATGGCTAGGGTTGGGGAGTCTATAAGATGATTGGAAAAGTCCCCTCTCCCTTGATGGGAGAGGGCTAGGGTGAGGGTGATTAGCGTCGTTCATAGAAGGGCCGGCGTCTGTCGAACCGCGGCCCGCGATTCCTCCGAGCCGCGTTCCAGCTTCCGCCCCGCGAAGAACACGTCCTCCACGTTCCACAGGTCGTTGATGTCCTGGGCCGGATTGCCGCGCACCACCAGTACGTCCGCCTCTTTGCCCGGCTCCAGCGTCCCAACCCTGTCCTCCATGTTCAGCGCCGCGGCCGCCCAGCTTGTCACCGACAAAACGCCCTGCAACGGCGTGTATCCGGCGTGTACGAGCAGTTCCGTCTCATACACCGTATTGCCCAGCTTGTAGTTGCCCCAGGACGAATCCGAGCCGGTGATGACCTTCAGCCCCATCTCTATCATGCGGCGCGAGTGATCGAGTCGGGTGTCCATGGTCGAGCGCGCCTCATCGAGCTGCGCCTGCTCCCCCGGCGTCAGCCCCGCGTCGTCCCGCTTGTGCGCCAGTATCCACGCCGACGACCGCCCGACGTGCAGCGTCGGGTTCACATACGCGCCTTGCTCCCCGATTCGCTCCGCCACGTCCTCGCGGAAGTTCTCCACGCCGTCCGAATCGCGGAACTGGCAGTGGATTATCATGTCCACCCCCGCGTCCAGCGAGTTCGCTATCCCGGCGGACGACATCGAGTGCGTCGCCGTCAGCTTGCCGAACTTCTTCGCCTCGCTGGTCACCGCAGTCAGTTCGTCCACGTTGAACGAGGGCAGGGAAGGATAGGAAGTGCGCGTGCTGCCGCCCGTCGCGGTTATCTTGATATAGTCCGCGCCCTCCTTGATAAGCTGCCTCGTGAGCGCGCGCGTCTGGTTCGCTCCCGTCACCTCGCCGCCGAAGTAGCCCATGTGTCCGCCGATGATAGCCACCGGCCGACCGCACAACGTCATCCTGGGGCCTATCGTGAGGCCCGCGTTTATCGAGTCGCGCAGCCTGAACATCGTCACGTTCTTCGGCCCGTTCTCTCGGATGGTCGTCACCCCCGAATACAGGCTGGCCCTGGCGTTCCGCGCCGCCTGCACAGTGAGAATCTCGTCCGGCAGCGTCGCCAGGTCGTCCCCCATGCGCCCGTCGCCGAACCCGTTGTGATGCGTGTGGCAGTCCACCATGCCCGGCATCACCGTGCATCCCGGATAATCGCTGACCTCCACCGACGCCCCCTCCGGCGCGCGAACCTCCTCCTGCCCGCCGACCGCCACTATCTTGTCCCTCTCAAGCAGGACGGCCCCCTTCTCGATAGGCGGCCCGCCTCTGGAATCAATCAGCCGGTCAGCGGTAATCAGCGTGAACTGTGCGTCCGAGGCCATCGTCTTCCTCCCATAACTACGACTTCCGCGCAATCGCAACTTAGCATGGGCGGGGGAATGATGCAAGCGGAGCGTCTCTGATCCCCTCTCCCTCAAGCGGCTCACAAGGGTAGGCAAATATGCGATCAGCTATGAATACCGACCAACAGACCCCCTCTCCCTCAGGGAGAGGGCTGGGGTGAGGGTGAAATGCCTACCCCTCTCAGCCGTCAAGCGGCCCTCGATCTAGGCTGTCGGAAGCCTATTCATCGCCCCGCAGACGGCGAATCTCGGCTTCCATCTGGGCCATACGCGCTTCTGCGGCATCCCGCGCCGCCCGCTCGGACTCGGCGCGTCGTTCGGCATTCCCACGCGCCACCCTCTCGGATTGGACGCGTCGTTCAGCGGATTGGACGCGCTGTTCGGCGTAGTCCGCGCGCTGTTCGGCGTAGTCCGCGCGCTGTTCAGACTCGATGAGCGTCGGCAGGAATCTCCCGCCCACGGGATCCCACAGGCGCAGTTCCCCTTCGTCCCACCAGAACTCCAGCCCCAGCGCCTCGCTGTATCCCCAGTGACGACCGTCCGCCTCGCTCACTATCTCGATAGGCTCGTACTTGCCGTCCACCAGCCTGTCCCCGGCCAAAGGCGCGTCGTGATACTCGCCGCCGGACGGGTCGAAACGCCAGTACTCGCCCACTCCGTACTCCGCGTAGATCTCCCGCTTCTCCGTGTAGTCCCGCCTTCCCGTGCTGCGAGAACCCACCTCCAGAACCAGGTCCGGCGGCTTGCCGACCTCGCTTATGACATAGCCGTTGCGTCGGCGCAGCCTCCTGGGGTCTTCCACCCCGTCGGCGAAAGAACCGTCGGGGTAGGGGCCGTACCTTTCATCCGGCGTTCTCAGCAGGTATCCGCCGGAGCCGACGAACACGTCTTCTCTATCGGCGAAGTGGAGTTCGACCGTTGTTACGAAGGCGATGATGGCCGAGACCTGCTCCATCATGTCAGGAACTCTGGGCGGGTCTGGCAGGGCCTGAATGTGTGAGTAGTCCCTGGCACGTGGTTTGGTGAGTACGCTCCGGGTAGCCATGTTGTATATCTCCGCGGTCCTGTTTCATCTGAATCTCCGTCCGGCTGTGTGTTCCGAGATTATATCACCGTGAGGCGTCACTTATCAGTTTTCTGGCAACCGCGACTTTAGCGCGGCCGGTGCGATGATGCAACATTGCCGTCCTGTTTTGGTATATAGTCAACAAGACAAATTCCAGACGAGGCGCGATACCGTCCGCGACATCGTGAAGTTCATTGAGCGCATAGGAGAAAATTGATGCTGGAATACAAGGGATACGTCGGCGAGGTGGTCTATGACGAGGTGGTCTATGACGATGAGGCCGAGGTCCTTCACGCCAGAGTCATCAACAGCGGTCCATACCCGATAGCCAACGCCGAAGCGTCCGATATGCAGAGCGTCGAGCGTGAGTTCCGCCTCTCCATAGACATCTATCTGGACGGCTGCGCCGAACTTGGAATAGAACCCGTCGCGCCGACCGCAGTCCCCGTCGCGTCTGGTTAGCGCGGTCTGCCTTACAGTCGGAAGTCGGCGGATATGGTATAATAATCAGCGAGAATGGCCGCAGGGAAAAGATCCGTGAGCGGTCCTACAGTGGACCTCCAAAACTTAATGGTCTTGTCATAATACTGTTTGTCTAGGGTAAATTATATAAATCTGAGGGTAATAGCGTTGAATCCCACTATTGGCGCAGAGCCAACGACTTCTTATTTGGATCGTATATTATGCGGCGATTCAACTAGGGTGATGTCGCGTCTCCCAAGCGATTGCGTAGATACTGTCATAACAAGTCCTCCATATTTCGGACAAAGGGATTATGAGCACCCCGGGCAGATTGGAATTGAACTCGACCCGGAACTATACGTCTCTAAAATAAGGACAGTGTTCAGAGAGGTTCATAGGCTGCTCAAAAGTAGCGGAACCCTATGGTTGATCTTGGGTGATAAGTACTTGGACAAGCGGTTGTGCGGCTTGCCTTGGCGTTGCGCCTTAGCGTTGATTGAAGACGGCTGGATTCTGCGCTCTGATATCATTTGGCATAAGCCGAACGCGATGCCGTCATCTGTGAAAACGCGGCCTACGACTGATCATGAGTATATATTTCTGTTTTCCAAATCAGACGATTACTACTATGACGCTGATTCTATCCGTGAGCCGCACGTCACATTCACGGATAAATCCCGCATGACAGGCGGCAGAGGACACTTCGGGAGAGTTGGAAGCACTCCGGAGAAAGGCAAGAATAAGGGTAATCCCAACTTGCACAATGGTAGGTGGGATCTGGCTTTCCATCCCAGGGGACGAAACAAACGCACTGTATGGAGCGTCCCTCTATCGAAGTTTCGAGACGCGCATTTCGCGGTTTTCCCGGAAGAACTGGTTGAACCTTGCGTTTTGGCGGGATCCCCGGTGAATGGCGTGGTTCTGGATCCTTTCGTTGGTTCTGGTACCGCTACTTTAGTAGCCAAGAAGAACAGCCGGCATTACATTGGCATAGACATAAACCCGGAATACTGCGCGATGGCCCGAGATAGGTTGAACAGTTTACTCATATAGGCATATTTGCCGTATATAATCCTTGATTTCGGAAATTTCATTCCTCAAGCGTTCTTCGACGGCATTGATTTGATTCGGATTGATGTTAATGTATATCGTCTTTTCGCAGCCAAGAGATTCTAAGTCTCCGGTCCAGGATTCCGCGATTATGATAGGAACGCAAACATATCCGCTCTCATGCGCCACTGATATTGACTTGTGTATGTCTCTTGTAAAAAGCAAAGCGTGTCCGCCGCCCATGGTTTCACGGGTTTTGACCGGAATCAATATGGTTCCCTCAGCGCCGCTGACAGATACGTCGTAGGTTTCACCTTCCAGTTGGACTTGAGCGTCCGCGATTTCCAGCATAGTACTCTGGTCGCTAAATACTTCCCTCAGTACCCTGCGAACAATCTCTTCAATCAGGCTTCCTCTCAGAGACCTTCTGCTTCCTTCTAATCTGTCAATAAATACTTCTCGAATGTTCGGCCACTGCCAATATACTTCATCTGGAAATGATGCGAGAACGTCTTTCCTGATCATATTCAACAACATCGCCCTCCTGGCGTTGATTGTAGATTCCGCCATTGAGGACACCATTGGGCGGAGCCGCTGTTCTGGCGCGTCCCGGAACAGCCACCCAAGCAACAGCCATTTAGCTCTATTCTGAGAATATGGTCGCCCCACTCCATTATAGAGGGCTACGCCTTCGGGAATCTCCCTGTTTAGATATTCCAATATCGTCCGGAACGCGGCGGTATCGTCCGTGTCCAAAACAAATGCAAAAACGGAGTCGTACCCTTTGCTTATCAGAAAATCCACGAAGTCATTGAAAAACGCCATATTCATATCCGCGATTGCAGCCAATTCCCTTAATCGTATGTTCTCATACGAAAAGACCATTATACTAAGTCCTTTGGACTAACTTGCAGCGCGTTGGCTATTTTGACGATGTTGATCAAACTTATATTGCGCTCTTCTCTTTCAACTCCGCCAATATAGGTTCTATCCAAGTCGGCTTCATGCCCCAGGCTTTCCTGAGACATATCCTTAGAGAGGCGAATTTCTCTTACACGCGCTCCGAACTGTTTTTGTATGTTTTCTCGTCTTTGTGGATCCATTCACCTATCATTGAGGGCTGATGACTTTGCATCTACGGACTTTAAGTATCATTCGGGCCTGTTCTTATTTTTCTGGCGCGCCGTCCCGATTCCCAAGTACCGAACACTTCTCTACCCATACCTCCCCCCGCCATGCTACAATACCCCCATGACAGAACAAAAGTACATAAACGATATAACCTGGAGTTTATCGAAAATGATTCCGCCGAAGAAAAATTTTCCGCGCAAAGCTAACAACAGGTGATTACAGGTCACTTTCCACGTGACTCAAGACCAGTCCCACTTGGAAACTCACTTGAAACGTCACCAGTAAACTATAAAGAATGATTTATGGCCGTGTTGGTTCCAACCCAACCCGACCACTTCGTAGGGGCGTCCCTTGTGGACGCCCGCCCCTGATTTCAGGGAGAAGCGCTGTACGAAGATAGCGATGGACATGATACTATTCCCAACGGATTGCAAACCCCGATAGCTGACTGACATGGGAGAGGCGAACGACATGATAGGCGCGGACCTGGTTGCGAGAATTCTGAAACAAGAAGGCGTGGATTTCATGGGGGTCATCCCCTTCAACTCGCTGGAAGAGGCGGCGGCGAAGGCCGGCATAAGGCCGCTCATATTCCGGCAGGAGCGCGTTGGCGTCAACCTCGCCGACGCCTACACCCGCGTCACCAACGGCAGGGGAACCGGCGTGTTCGCCATGCAGGCAGGCCCCGGCGCCGAGAACGCCTTCGCGGGCGTCGCGCAGGCTTACGCCGACTCCGTGCCGATACTGCTGCTGCCCGCGTCCTCGCCCCGGAACCGCGCGGGCGTCCATCCCACCTTCAGCCCCAGCCGCACCTACGAGTCCGTAGTCAAGTGGTCGGGCAGGGTAGACTTGCCCGAGGAGATTCCCAACGCCATGCGCCGCGCCTTCAGCCAACTCAGACTCGGACGCCCCAGCCCCGTGCTGCTCGAACTGCCCAGCGACATTCTGCGCGGCGAACTGCCCGCTGGAGACGCCGACTACCTGCCCGTGCGCCAGTGCCGCTCCGCCGGAGACCCACAGGACGTCCGCGACGCCGCCAAGGTCCTGCTCGGAGCCAAGCGCCCGGTCATTCACGCCGGCCAGGGCGTCCTATACGCCGAAGCTTGGGACGAACTCCATGAACTCGCCGAACTCACCCAGACGCCCGTGATGACCTCCATGGCCGGCAAGAGCGCCTTCCGCGAGGATCATCCACTCTCTCTCGGCACGCGCTCCAGCACCACCACCGGCATGATAGTTCACTTCCTCGAAAAGGCCGACGTGGTGTTCGGTATCGGCTGCAGTTTCACCCGCATCCACTACGGCGCGGACGCCTTCGACAACAAGGTTCTCGTCCATATCACCAACGACGTGAACGACGTGAACAAGGACTACTCGCCCGACGTTGCGGTCGTGGGCGACGCCAAACTGGTTATGCGCCAGCTAATCGCCGAGGTCAAGGCGATTCTCGCCGGCGAGAACGCCGAGCGCGTGGACCGCGGCGACGTCGCGGGCGAGATAAAGGCCGTACGCGAAGAGTGGATGAAGGAATGGCTGCCCAAGATGCTCTCCGACGCCGTTCCCATCAACCCCTATCGCGCTCTCAACGACCTGTCCAAGGCGATAGACCACAAGAACGTGATAATGAACCACGACTCCGGCAGCCCGCGCGACCAGATGATTCCGTTCTACAAGACGGTCACCCCGCGCGGCTTCATCGCCTGGGGCAAGTCAACCCAGCTGGGATACAGCCTCGGCGCCGCGATGGGCAGCAAGCTCGCCGCCCCCGACAAGCTCTGCGTCAACGTAATCGGCGACTACGGCCTCGGCATGGTCGGAACCGACCTCGAAACCGCCGTCCGCGAGGAAATCCCAATCCTCACCGTCGTGCTGAACAATTCCTCCATGGGCATATACAGGCCGGAGCACTTCGCCACCGCCCACGAACTCTACGGCACCAAGACCACCGGCGGCGACTTCGTGAAGATGGCCGACGCCTTCGGTGCGTACAGCGAGCGCGTAACCCGGCCCGACGACGTAACCGCCGCCGTCAAGCGATGCGCCGGCATAGTCGAATCCGGCCGAACCGCCCTTTTAGAAATCGTAACCGACGCCGACGAAAAAGATATGCCGTTCAGAATGTTCTAGCGACAAAAATCCCTTCCCCCTCGACGGGGGAAGGTTAGGATGGGGGTGAACTACCAGTAGTGCAGTCAACAAATCCCCTCTCCCTCAGGGAGAGGGCTAGGGTGAGGGTGAACCCGCCATTAGGACAGCCAAAAATCCCTTCCCACTTGATGGGGGAAGGCCAGGATGAGGGTAAACTACCAGTAGTGCAGTCAACAAATCCCCTCTCCCTCAGGGAGAGGGCTAGGGTGAGGGTGAACCCGCCATTAGGACAGCCAAAAATCCCTTCCCACTTGATGGGGGAAGGCCAGGATGAGGGTAAACTACCAGTAGTGCAGCCAAAAATCCCCTCTCCCTCAGGGAGAGGGCTAGGGTGAGGGTGAACCACTAGGAAGGAGCCAAGCCATGAATATAGACCCGTTCAAGATAAGCGTAAGCGACGAGGTCCTGGACGACCTCAACCGCCGCTTGGCCGCCACCCGTTGGCCGGACGAGATTCCGGGAACCGACTGGCGCTACGGCTCCAACCTAGCCTACATGAAGGAACTGGTCGAATACTGGCGAACCGATTTCGACTGGCGCGCCCAGGAGCGGCTCATCAATTCCTTCACCCACTTCAGGGCGGACGTCGGCGGACTCGGCATCCACTTCATCCACGAACGCGGCAATGGCCCTGATCCCATGCCCCTCGTAATCACGCACGGCTGGCCCGGCTCCGTCTTCGAGATGCGCAAGATAATCCCGCTGCTGGCCGATCCCGCCTCTCACGGCGGCGACCCGCGCGACTCGTTCGACGTGGTAGCCCCGTCTCTGCCCGGCTTCGGATTCTCGGATCATCCCCGGGAAACGGGCATTGAGGTCGAAAAGACCGCCGCCATCTGGGTGGAACTCATGGCCGGACTCGGCTACCCGCGCTTCGCGTCACACGGCGGCGACATAGGCGCGGGCGTCACCTCCCGGCTCGGCCACCGCCACGCCGGCAGCCTGATAGGGATTCACCTGACCTCCGTCACCAGGCCCACGCCCTACCTAGGCCCCGGATCCGCAGAGTTGACCGACGCCGAGAAGACCCACATGAGCGAGCGCGAGGAATGGCAGCGCTCCGAGGGCGGCTACGCCCACATTCAGGGAACCAAGCCCCAGACCCTCGGCTATGGCCTCAACGACTCGCCCGCCGGCCTCGCCGCCTGGATAGTCGAGAAGTACCGCTCATGGAGCGACTGCGACGGAGACGTCGAGCGACGCTTCACCAAGGACGAACTGCTGACCACCGTCACCATCTACTGGGTCACCGAATCCATCGGCTCATCCACCCGGATGTACAAGGAAAACCAGCGTTACGACTGGACGATGGACATGGACGAAAAGATAGAAGCGCCGACCGGCGTAGCCGCGTTCCCCGCTGAAATCAGCAGGCCGCCCAGGGAGTGGGCCGAACGCTCCTACAACCTTCAGCGCTGGACCCAGATGCCGCGCGGCGGACACTTCGCCGCCCTCGAAGAACCCCAGCTTCTGGCCGAGGAAATCAGGGAATTCTTCCGCCCTCTGAGGGGTAGCTAGGCTATGTTGACATTTACCGTCATTTGTATGTTGAAAATCCCCTCTCCCTCAAGGGAGAGGGCTAGGGTGAGGGTGAACTACAATTCAGTCAGTTCAGTCAGTATCGCCTCGGTCTATAAGGTTCCGGTTGAGTTCGACCAGTTGCGCTTCCAGCCGCCGCTGGCGCAGGGCGACGGTGACGTCGCCCCTGGTGCGCTCCAGCACTCCCCGCATGACGTCGGTCGTGCGACGGAGGCCGCGAGTTACCCCGTCGGGGTAGTCGAGGGTGACGAGCGCCGCGTATATCTCGTCCATGATGGACAGCAGCGTCTCGCACCTGTCGAAATCGTCGCCGCGCAGCAGGTCCAGGACGATGCGGCGTAGCTCTCCAATCGTCTCGGCCAACCCGTTCATGTAAACGGCGGGGCCGACGTTGAGTTCGTCCATGGTCGGCAGATGGGAGCCTTCGGCGATTGCGAGCGTTGCGCGCGCCTCGACGAATTCCTTGAGCGCGTCCTCCACGTATCCGCCGAAGTACACCGCCGGGTGGGTGTCCCGATGCGGTTCGAGCCTGGCGCGCAGGTCCGCGGCCTGCGCTATCAGGCGGCGCGCTTCGTCGTACTCGGCGCGGTGCGTGGCCCTGATGGAGTTGGCCGAGAATCTGATTATCTGCCGCGAGGTTGTGATGGCCTGCTCTCGCGCGGCGTGAGTCCCCGCCATCAACTCGGACGCGGCGGCTCCCGCGGACTGTATCGCTTCGATGAGTTCTTCAGTTGGAACGTGTTCGCTCGACATGGATGGAGTCCGTTCGTTAGCTTGATGCGTCTCGGTATAGTTGGACGAGTTCCCGCGTGGTCGCCTCCGGATCGTCGGCGAACGTGACCGCGCTCACCACGCAAACCGAGTCGGCGCCGGCCTTCACCACGTCCGCGATGTTCGTCTTGTTGATGCCGCCGATAGCCACTATGGGCTGGGGTACGGCGTCCTTCACCCGGGCTATCTCCTCCGGGCCGAGCGCGGTGCGTCCCGACTTGCCCATCGTAGTGGTGGCGTAGATAGCTCCTACCGCCAGGTAGTCCACGGGCTGCGCCGTTGACACGAGCGCTTCCGGCAGCCCGTTGTTAGAGTTGCCGATTAGCTGTCGCGGCGCGAGGATGTCGCGCGCGGACGGGACGGGGAGGTCGCTCTGCCCGACGTGCAGGACGTGGGCCTCGGACGCCCGCGCGAGGTCGGCGTGATCGTTCATCACGAACAGCGCGCCGTACTCGTCGCACAGCGCCTTCAGCTCCCGCGCCGACTTCAGGATGTCGCCCTTATCGTTCAGCTTATCCCTGAGCTGGACAACCGTAGCGCCGCCCTCTAGAGACTGCCGCGCCACCTCGCCCACCGCACGCCCCCGCGTAGCCTCCGGGTCAACTATGACGTAGATGCCGTTCAGCCTGGGGGCTATCCGAGCGCGGATGTCGGCGGCTATCGCCTGTTCTGCGCGGGAAAGAATAGGCCGCGCTCGCTGGACGGCTTCGGCGTCCAGAAACTCTACGGCTGTCCGAAGGGAGATCGCTATCTTCAGAACGGCTTCGGGTTCGTTGCCGACACGGGGAAAGTGGTCAATCCGCGAAATGCCTATCGTCTGACGTAGGCTTGTAAGATCGGATGCTATCTCGGGTGATTCGGTGAAGTAGTCTTCCAGAAGGCTCACGCCCGTCGCCAGAGCATTTATTTGTTCTTCAGCATATGTATTCACAATGTCATGTCCTCGTATCTAGTCGCCTGGCCTGAGTAAATTCGCGTGGCCGGCCTTGCTATATCCTGTCCATCCCAAAATCCTGTAAATCCTGATTCTGACAACCGCGCCTGAATTGTAGCACACCTATGCGGGATGCAATCCCGCCTTCTTGGGCTTACAATAGTGGCGCGGCAAGACGCTAAACGAACTGGAGTGAAATTGATGTCGGAGTACAACGTTTCGGTTATCAGGGGAGACGGGATAGGGATAGAGGTCATAGAAGAGGGAATCAAGGTTCTGAACGCCGTCGGCGGCGAGTACGGAATCGCCTGGAACTGGGTTGAACATCCTTGGGGCAGCGACTACTACATGGAGCATGGGACGGTCATGCCCTCGGACGGGCTGGACACGCTCAGCGAGTCCGACGCCATCTTCCTGGGCGCGGTCGGCCATCCCGACATCCAGGACCACATCACGCTGGGCGGGCTTCTGCTGCCCATACGCAGGTCGTTCGACCAGTACGTGTGCGAGCGTCCGAGCGTGTTGTACGAAGGAATCGCGTCGCCGCTTGAGGGCTACGGCCCGGGCGACATTGACATGGTGGTCGTCCGCGAGAACACCGAAGGCGAGTACGCCGACGTTGGCGGCTTCGTCTATCCCGACTTCCCGGAGGAGATGGGGATACAGTCCGCCGTGTTCACGCGCAAGGGCTGCGAGCGGATCATCCGCCACGCCTTTGAGGTGGCGCGACGCAGGAACAAGGCCAGGCGCGTTACCTCCATCACCAAGTCCAACGCGCTCGGATACGGGATGCTGGTGTGGGACAGGGCCTTCGAGCGCGTCGCCGAGGACTACCCCGACATCGAGACCGGCTCGCTGCTGATTGACGCCGCCTGCATGGACTTCATTCGCAGGCCGGAGACGTTCGACGTGGTGGTCGGCAGCAACCTGTTCGGCGACATCCTGACCGACATCGGCGCGATAATCACCGGAAGCATGGGCCTCGCGCCCAGCGGCAACATAGACCCGGAGCGCAGGTTCCCCTCCATGTTCGAGCCGGTGCACGGCTCCGCGCCGGACATCACAGGGCAGGGGATAGCCAATCCGCTGGCGACGATACTGTCTGGCGCGATGATGCTGCGACACCTGGGAGAAGAGGCCGCCGCCGAGTCGGTGGAGAAGGCGTCCCTGAGCGTCGTCGCGCTGGGCGAGACGCTGACTCCCGATCTTGGCGGAACATCGAGGACCGAAGACGTGGGCGACGCCGTAGTCGCCGCGCTGACATAGGAGGCGAGACATGGCTGACATCGTTATAACCGGAGGGCTGGTGGTAACGCCCAACGGGGAAGACAATCTGGATGTGTTCATAACGGGCGAGAGCATAGCGGCGGTTGCCGCGCCGGGAATGATGGATCGCGGCGACGCTCGCGTGATTGACGCCACCGGCAAGATAGTCGTGCCGGGCGGCGTGGAGCCGCACGCCCACATCGGCGGCCCACGCCAGCCGGAGCGGTCGGGCGCGGAGCCTGTGTCCAAGGCCGCCGTCTGGGGCGGAACGACCACCGTGCTGGACTTCGCCACCCAGATCCCGGGATTCGATCTCTACCATGCTTTGGGGGAGGCCGCCGAGCGTTGGGAAGGTAACGCCTACACGGACTACTCCTACCACCCGATATTTACAAACGGCGCCGACCGCGAGTCCATCGGACAGGTCGGCGATTTGGTCGAGGCCGGGTTCCCGAGCTTTAAGATCTTCACCACATCCATTCGCCCGCCTAGTCCGCAGATGCAGAACAACAAGACCGACTTCGGCAGGCTCAACGTGATCATGGAGAACGTGGCAGAGGCCGGCGGCATACTGCTCGTCCACTCCGAAGACGACGACATGGTCCACTACAACTACGACAACGCCCGGGAGGACGGTATGTGGGACTGGTGGAATATGCATCACGTCCACTCCAACCTATCCGAGGACGTCTCCTTCAGGCGGGTGCTCAGGCTCGCCTCCAAAACCGACTGCCCGATCTATTTCGTCCACGTCAGCGCGCGCGAGGGGGTCGAGGCTGTCGGACAGGCCAGAATGCTCGGCAGACCCGTCTATGGAGAGACGCTGCACAACTACGCATGCTTCAGCGCCGAAAACTACCATCAGGAAGACGGCATGAAGTACCACACCTATCCCTCGCTCAAGTCGGAGGAAGATAGAGCGACACTTTGGAGCGGGCTCCTGGACGGCCGTCTATCCACGATCGCCACCGACCTTGTGTCAACAACCTGGGAGGAGAAGATCCGTTTCAAGACCGTCGCGGACGTCACCGGCGGTCACAACGGGATAGAGACGCGCATGGGCATAGCCTACTCGGTGGGCGTCGTGGAACTCGGCATGAGCCTCCAGCGTTTCGTGGACATAACATCCGCCAACGCCGCGAAGATATTCGGGATGTATCCCAAGAAGGGCGCAATCGCGCCCGGCTCAGACGCCGACATCTGCGTTATAGATCCGGACTTCGACCGGCCGCTGACCCTGGACGACCTGCACCTCGAGGACTACTCGATCTGGGAGGGCTGGCACGTTCACGGCTGGCCTGAGACCGTGCTGCTCAGGGGCAAGATAATGATTGACGGCCGGACGCTGACAGGATCGCCCAACGATGGCAGTCTGCTGTTGAGGACAGTGAGTGAAGAAGTAACGAAGAGGCCGGTGTGCTGAACGGTTCTCAGGGGTCAGCCATTAGGGTATTGTTCTAACGCGCTGATGGTGGTATAGAAAGAGGTGATCCGAGTTCACTGACGGGGGTGATTAGATGGCAGGTTCACGCACATACCGCCACGACATACGCTGTCCGCGCTGCGGCTCCAATTGGATGCGCAAGGACGGACATTCACGGGGCAAGCAGACGTATCGCTGTGGAGACTGTCAGCACAGACACACTCCTTCCGGCAACCGACACTACTACTCTGAGGAGTTCAAGCGACGCGCGGTGGATATGTACTCAGAGGGCGCGAGTATGTCGGCGGTGGCAAGGGCGATGGGAGCCAGTCTCACGGCAGTGCATACCTGGGTCAAAAAAAGCGTTGTGGGCGAAGCGTGAGATGAGCGCCAGGCGTCAGTCGCGCTCTCCGTCCACTCCCGACGTTCCGCTGTCTGTGAGGAGGATACGCGGGTTCGACGCGCCTCGGCGCAAGGTCAGAACCATCTCGTTCGATGAGATGTGGACGTATGTGGGAGTGAGGAAGGGAGAGAGGCGCCAATCCGTGTGGATATGGACAGCTGTGATGGAGGAGAGAGACGGAAGTCGCCGGATGGACTTTGAGGTGGGAGCGCGCGGTCGCGATACGTTCATGAGGTTGTACCGTCGTCTGCCGGACGCTGACAGGTACAGAAGCGATGAGTATGAGGTGTACCGGTGGCTGCCGCCGGATCGCCACACGGCTGGCAAGTGGAGCGAGGTGAACCGCAACGAGGGACTGCACTCGGTTCTGAGAGGCAAGTTGAACTGTCTGGTACGCAGGACCAAGGGCTACTCAAAGAGCGTGGATGCGTTGGCGGGATCGCTGGCGATGGTATGGCTCAGAGAGGGCTGGATATAGTATCAGCGCGTTAGAATGATACCCCGGCAGGACGCATGGACGGAACGTGTCACAGGACCGAGCTTATCGTCGCGAACCTCTCGCCCGACGGCGGACTCGACTCTCCAAAATCATCCGCTCCCCAGCACACAGCCTTGCCATCAGAGCGCAGACCGCGCGTATTATAGTAGCTCGCGCTCAGCGTCAACGACTCGGCTCCGATATTCAGTTCAACGGGCGCGGGCAGCGGCGGCGCAAGCGCCGCTGTCGCTGCGGGCTACCAGCTTGGCTCCCTGTCATCCGCCGAGCTATCTGTGAGTCGAGTTATGCCAGAGCCGTCCGCGTTCATCACGAATATATCCCAGTCTCCGGCACGGTCTGACATGAACGTGATGCGCCGCCCGTCCGGCGACCAACTCGGATCCCTATCCCAATTCGAGTTGTCTGTCAGGCGCGTTATGCCAGAGCCGTCCGCGTCCATCACATATATATCCCAGTCTCCGTCACGGTCTGAGTCGAACGCGACGCGCCGTCCGTCCGGAGACCACCTGGGGATGATTCCCCCGGACGCCGAGTTGTCGGTGAGCCGGGTCACGTCGGAGCCGTCCGTATTCATCACGTATATGTCGTAGTCTCCGCCACGGTCTGAGCTGAACAAGATGCGTCCAGCCGCGGATTCGGTTACAGACGATCCGGTGACGGCGACAGATGTCCGCTCGACGACGTGGCCCTGTTGGTCGGTCGCGTCTCCGGCGCTCGGATTGCGTGCGCAGCCCGTGTAGCCATCGGCGCACAGCCAGCCGCGTATCCGGATAGGGAAATCTCCGCCTCGTTTGGGCGTTATCCGAAGACGCAGCGTCCTGTCATCCGATCTCGACCAGGAGGCGTCGTCCGACTCCACCAACAGGTAATCGGCGGGGAACCGGGTGACGTTGTCCGACTTGTAGATAGTCGCGCCGGACTGGTGGAACGCCACTTTCGACAGGCCGGTGGTATAGTCTAGCGCGTCCACCTCGGCGGCTCAGGACGAATGGCTCTCTTTCGAGCCGCCCGCTTCTCTCAGTGAGGGGAAGGATACGGAGATGCCGCCATGTTCTCCCGACTGCTGAACGTCGTACATTTGGACTGTCAAGGTGAAGCTGTCGCCGGCTTTAACTTCGTTTGGAGACGTATGCCATTCGAGCTTGAAGGGCTGAGAACTAGGCGCGGCGGCCGCGACCGCAGACATGGGCGCCTGATTCTTTTCGACAGGCGAACGCTCGACTGCGGCGGATTCTCCCTCTGCGGCATCGGGCGGCCATGTGACGTCGGGCGGATTCTCCAGCCAGCGTTTCATATCGTCTTGCAGCGTCTTGTCGGCGGAGTCCAGCGCCTTTTCCATATCCGCGCCCAGCGCGGCGAGGTCAGACTCCAATCCTCCCAACGCGCCGGAAAGGGCGGAAAGTTCGGATTCAAACCGTCCCACGCTTCGCGCGAAATCACCCATGGTGTCCCATGGTGTCGCCTATCATGGGAGTGTCCGAAGCGCTCCACAGCGCGTTTTCCAGCCCCGCGACCGCGTCCCTGGTATCGGAAACGCCGTCTTTGATGGACTGGACGGAACTTTCCAGCTCCAGCGCGGCCGGCGCCGCGTCGCTGAACAGCGAGCGCGCCTCCGCGCCGGAAACGGACGACAGTTCCAGTTCGGCTACCCAGTCCGACGCCCTTGACAGCGTGTCCGTGTTGTCGCCCAAGGCGTTGAGTTCCGAGTTCAGCGAGCGTATCAGCTCTTCCGCCTCGCTCACCCCGTCAAACGATTCCCTGATAACATCCATAGCGGATATGCGGCCCAGCAGAGGAATGTCCGCGTCCAGAGATTCCAGTTCGTCGAGTATATACACCACATCGTTGGAAAAGTCGCGAATGTCCGAGAGGCTGTCGTCGAGTTTGCGAACTTTTGCCGAGACGTCAGCCAGCCTTCCGATATCGAAGTCTCCGATGGCCTGTCTCCAAGCGTATGAGTACAGAATGTCCTCGGCGAGGCCTCGTCGCGTAACGGGTTGGCCCGAGTCTGCGAATATCGCCAGGTCGTTCCCGTACTCCACCAGTACATATCTCTGGCCCTCATGGGTGTGGCGAGCGATTTCCTTTCCGGCGGAAGGCCCCAAAAATAAAATCGCCAGGATGATCGCGCCGACAACGCCCAGAACGGCAAGCGCGCTTCCGGCCAGCATCCATTGCCGCCGTTCCATCCTGAATCCGTCCTTTGCGGTCGGCCCGGTCGGTGGCGGCTGAACCGGAGGCGAGCCTGTCGCAGTCGGCGGCGCGGTAGGCGGCTGAGCCGGAGGAGGGCCGGACGCGGCTGGAAACGTGGGCAATGTCTGAGTCGGGGGAATGACGGGAGTGGGCGGCGGAGCGACTGCAGGTTGCGTGGGAGGCGTGGGCGCGGCGCCCGGGAGCGGGTAAATCTCAGTCGCCTTAGAGGGAGTCTGAGAAGTCATTTCAGGTAGGATGCGCGAGTCTGCGAAGCATCAGTCTGACCATGGCGGCGTACACGAACGACTCTTCAGTCTCAGGCAGGTATTCATAGTCCTCAGACAATCTGCGATTACGTACCGGCCATGCGAATGCGCGCTCGACAACCCAGCGCCGCGCCAACACCGCAAATCCCTTCGGACGACTCGGAGGCTCCCGCTCTCCTACCGCCCATACCCTGCCGGACCAACTATGTCTGACCACATCCAAGTCCCAACTCAGTGTGGTTCTCATCCACTCCTTAAGTCCGCGGCGTAGTCCGCCCACACTTTCCTCATCCTCGGAAACCGGCCGCTCAGACACTCCACAACCATCTTGGCGCCCGCGCTGTCGCTCATTCCAGCCTCATGCGCCTTCACCTTGAGCAATAGCCCTTCAGTATCCACGAGTATATGACGCTTCCCGCCGTTTACCTTCTTGCCGCCGTCGTAGCTGCGTAAGTCCCCCTTCACTCGTCTTGGCAGACTGCGAGTCTATCGCGCCCGCGCTCGGTGTGGAACAACGTCCCTGTGTTACCCTGACTCGCTCGCGCAACGCCTCGTTCATGTCCTCCCACACACCTCCTATTCGCCATACTCTGAAATAGTGATAGACTGTCTTCCACCGAGGAAGGTCATGAGGAAGCATCCGCCACGGTATCCCTCCTCTGAGAACGTAGAAGATGGCGTTGATGATCTCGCGCATATCCACTGAGCGCGGTCGTCCGCCCGCTCCGGCTTCAGGAATCAGTGGCTCGAGGATATCGCATTCGGTGTCTGTCAGGTCTGTAGGATACGATTTACGCTTCATAATGAGATGATTTTAACACTTCTCAGACACCCTCTTAGCTGGAGTACATCCTGTCGAAGTCGTCTGATATGCGGGAATGCACGTCGGCGGCGACTCACTTGATGACTCTCAGCGGGTGGTCAGGCGGGACTCGTTCGTCGAGGTTGACGAAGGAGAGCATCGTGGACTGGGGATTGCGACAGCCTCTTATGGGACGTTCTCCCGGACAGATGGGATACCGGGATCATTGTATCCCGCCAATCTGGAGAACGAGGCCTCAGGCGGCTTTTTTCAGCAGCCTGTTGTTAGTGATTGCCCCGTTCCACGTACTTGACGGCGGAGTGAATGCCGGCCTTGACACCAGCGTCTCTCCGATACTCTCTTGATGGGTGAGGGTGATCTACATCACCGACCGCACCAGCCCGCCGTCCACCAGCATCGTCGTGCCTGTGATGTAGCTCGACCGCGACGACGCCAGGAACGCTACCAGGTAGGCCAGTTCCCGCGGCTCGCCGATGCGCTTCAACGCCGTCTGTTCCGCCCGCTGCTCCAGAGCGTCTTCAATGGAAATCCCCTGCGCCCGCGCCCGATCCTCCACGTTCTCCATCATCCGCTCCGACATGATGCTGCCGGGGCACACGTTGTTGATGAGTATGTTCTCGTGCCCTATGTCGTCGGCCAGGTTCTTCATAAACCCGATGACGCCCATCCGCGTTGCCGCCGACAGCGCCAGGTTCGGTATCGGCGTATAGACCGTGCTGGCCAGGATGTTGATGATGCGTCCGCCACCCTGTGCCCGCAGATGCGGCAGCGCCTCCCGTGTCATCCGCGCGAAGAAGAACAGCGAGCGATTCGCCGACACCTGCCACAACTCTTCGGTGGAATCCTTGGCGTAGGCTTGCGGCGGCCCCCCGGAATTGTTCACCATGATGTCCAGCTGCCCGAAGCGTTCCACCGTGCCTGCCACCAGCTCGGCAATAGTCTCTTCCTTGTCCAGGTCGCCGGCAAAGGTGAAAATCTCTGTTCCTGTAGCGTCTCGTATCTCGTCCGCCGCCCGTTCCAGGTCTGACGCCGTGCGCGCGCACATCGCCACCCGCGCGCCCTCCTCTGCCAGCGCCTCCGAGCACGCGCGTCCCAGACCTTTGCTGGCGCCGCCCACAATCGCTACCTTGCCGTTCAATTCCAAGTCCATTATCAGTCCTGCCTCCTCAATTGCTGCCGCCGATTATAGCAGGTGAGGCGGGAACCTTATCTTCGGGGGATGTAGCGCTTGGGGAACTTAGCGACGACCGAGTAGAGTATGTCCACCATGTTGGCGAGGCGTACACGCGCGACCTGCGAGCAGAGTTGGTATGCGGTCAGGCGCTCGATGCCGTAAGACGATTCCAACCACATCACCAGTTCGTAGAAGGCGATGCGGGCCGCGTCCTCCATCGGGCGGGCGCTGCCCACGGTCATCAGGAACTCGTCGGACTCGACTCGCGGCGTGGCGACATGGCGCCCTTTGATGAGGTCAACAGTGAGTGTGCCGCGTGTGGGTATCTCGGTGGCCACTCCGCAGACCTCAGCATCGCCTTGCGCGGCGTGGCCGTCGCCGATGTGCAGCAGACCGCCGGGCACATTGATGGGCAGATGGATGGTGTTGCCGGGGCAGACATCGGCTGCGTCCATGTTGCCACCATGAAAGCCGGGCGCGAGTGAGGATATTGCTTCGAGTTCGGGCGCAGTACCGATGGTGCCGTAGAAGGGCTCGTACGGTATCGCGGCGATGTCGAGGACTTCGGAGAAGGTGATTTCGCCATTGCTGATGGGATGCAGCATGACGCGTGGCGGCAATGGTGGATTGAGCGTGCGTGTGAAGACCGTGCCGCACAGTCCGCCGAACTCCGGGATGAGCGCGCTGACGCCGTAATCGCGAGTAACCTCGATGGAGTGGATGGTCACAGTGAGCGTGTCTCCCTTTTCCGCGCCTTCGACATATATAGGGCCTGTCAGCGGGTTCACGTATGGCAGCGTGATTATCTGCGTGATGTCGTCGTCTGGCGAGGTAATCCTATTCTCGAATGCGTCCGCCGTCTCCACGATGAAGGTTTCGCCCGGCGAAACGGTAGCGACCGGCCGCTTGTACGGCCCGATCACATAGGAGAAGTCGCCAGGGTCGTTGATTATGGTCTGCACAGAGGATTCCACCCCCATCCCTGAATCGAGTTCAGGGCAGGCTCTAACCTTCCCCCCGTCAAGGGAGAATGGATTTTGCCCTCCCCTGATCACATGATGCACAATATTTAAGTTATTGTAAACACCTCTGTTATCCTTGGTAGCGTTTCCTCTTTGGTGGTTGAATATACGGTATCAGGCAGGGATGCACACTTTCTGAAGCTGGAACTAGGGTGTGGGAATGCTGTGAGAGATAATCGTCCACCTAAAAGGAAACGCTACCAGGCTTAGCCTTCCTATTGCCAAAGCGCTAGGGGGATATTAACCTATGCCCGATAATTCAAAAGGGAACGTGACAATTGCAAGCGCGTGAAATAGAAGGCAATTCGCTGGCGTATATATTGGTGGAGCCTGACGATTACGATGAGAGCCAGGATTACCCGGCGGTCGTCCTGCTCCACGGGTTCGGCGCGAGCATGAGCGACCTGGTTGGGCTGGCTCCAGGCATAGACCGGAGCGGCTACCTGTACCTGTTCCCCAATGCCCCCATTCGGATGCAGTTCGAGTACGGGATGACCGGATACGCTTGGACTCCGCCCGGAGGTCAGCCGGGCGGCGATGACGCCGCTACCCGCGCCGAAGAGCTACTGGTTGGCTTCTTCGATGAGGCGATGGAGCGTCACGGACTCGCCGAAGGCGACATGGTGATGGGCGGCTTCTCGCAGGGCGGGATGATGACCTACCGCTTCGGACTGCGCCGCCCGGAGATGTTCGCCGGCCTGGTCATACTGAGCGGTCGCGTCTCGTCGCCTGAAATTCTCTCTGAAAACCTGCCCGACCACCGCGACCAGCCTATATTCGTCGCGCACGGGACGCAGGACAAGATGATTGAAGTGGAACACGCGCAAGAATCGCGAGACTTCCTCACCGCGCAGGGCTACTCTCCCCAGTACCACGAATACCACATGGCGCACGAGATAAATCAGCAGGTAATTTTGGACTTGAAGCAGTGGCTGAACGATGTTATGCCGCCCCTGCGCCCCTGAAGGGAACGACTGAAAACTGATAACTGAAAACTGACGACTGATCACTAACAACCAATAGAGGAGACACACATGGTAACGCTCCGAAAGAACAACATCTTCGCCAAGAACCGAGAGGGCAAATTGGGCCTCGGACTGGGGCTTGTCTATCCCAGCGCTGAGGCCGTGGAACTGGTCGGGATGCTCGGCGGATTCGACTACATCAACCTGGACGGCGAGCACGGCCTGTTCTCGCCTGAGTCCATAGACGCGATGGTCAGGGTCGCCGACGGCTACGGTCTCACGGTCACCGCCCGCGTGCCAAACCTCATGTCCTCCACCATCAACCAGTTCCTCGACAGGGGCGTAATCGGGGTTCTCGGCCCCCACGTTGACACCGCTGAGCAGGCCAAGCAGCTAGTGGACGCCTGCCGCTTCGTACCCGAGGGACAGCGTAGCTGGGGTGGCGGTCGCGGCACCTTCTACAACGATGGTGGACTGATCGGACAGCCCGGACTCAGGCGCACCGAGTACATGGAAGCCGCCAACAAAGAGATGCTCGTGATGGCTCAGTTGGAGACTGCCACCGCCTTCGAGAACCTGGACTCGATACTGGAGGTCGAAGGGATTGACGCCTTCGCCTGGGGCTCCAACGACCTGGCCCAGTCCATGGGTCTGCCCGGCCAGCCGGATCATCCCGACGTAAAGGCCGCCGAGGCCGGCGTCGCCGACCGGATACACGCCGCCGGACGCAAGATGTCCTACGACCTATCCAGCGCGGCGGGACTGCCGGAAATCATCCTCAGCGGCGCGAGGGCCTACCTCGAGTCTAATTCATAGAACCGCGATACAGTTGCAGGAAATCCCCTCTCCCTTGATGGGATCACAGGGGTATGCAAATGTCCAATCAGCTACGAACTCCGGTCAATAGATCCCCTCTCCCTCAGGGAGAGGGCTAGGGTGAGGGTGATTAGGAGATACCCCACCATCTTTCTGACACATAGATACGGATAGGAGCGCGAAAAATGACGACGATGAAGGCCGCTTTCTTCGATGGCGCGGGCAAGATGGAGGTAAGGGAGACCCCCAAGCCGGAAGCCGGGCCGGGCGACATGATCCTGCGCGTCCGCTCCGTCGGAATCTGCGGATCGGACCTCCAGATGAACGTGGACAAGACCGAACCCGACCAGCTTCCTGCCGGCCATGAGGTCGCGGGCGATATAGTAGAAATTGGCGAGGGCGTTGACCCTTCCGTATTGGGCAAGCGCGTCGCCGTGGAGATAATCGGTCACGGGCGCGCCTGCACCACCTGCTGGTACTGTCGGCAGGGACAGTTCCGCGCCTGTCGCAACATGGCCCCGTCCGAGGGCGGCGGATTCGCCGAGTACATGAAGCGCAAGGCGATAGGCTGCTACCCCGTCCCCGATTCGATGTCCTGGGAAGCCGCCGCGCTGGTGGAGCCGCTCGCCGTGTCCGTTCACGGCGTCAGACTGGGCGACCTGAAGGGTGGGGAAGTGGTGACAGTGCTCGGCTCCGGCAACATCGGCCTCACCGCCATCGCCGCCGCGAAAGCGCTCGGCGCGGGCAAGGTAATCGCGTCCGCCAGGTACGAGCAGCAGGCCACCATGGCCAAACTGGTCGGCGCGGACGAGGTGTATCCCGACACCGGCCCCGACCTGTGGGACGCCATAGCCGAGTCCACGGACGGGCGCGGCTCCGATATGACAGTGGAGACGGTCGGCGGTCACCAGTCCGCCACGATGCACCAGTCCGTCGAGGTGACGCGAATACAGGGCAGGATAGTCATAATCGGCGGCTTCCGACGCCCGTTTGAGTTCGACTTCCTCACGCCGATGCTCAAGGAGCAGCAGTTCGTCTTCTCATCCTGCTACAACGTGCTGGACGGTCGGCACGACTACGAAGTGGCGATTGACATGATGGACTCCGGCAAGGCGTCCATCGAGAGCATGGTCACCCACAGGTACGGCCTGGACGATATTCAGACCGCGTTCGAGACAGCCTACGACAAGAACAGCGGCTCGGTGAAGGTACAGATACTCCAGAACTGAGCTTAGACCGACGCGAAAATCCCCTCTCTCGACGGGAGATCTGAGAAGGGTAGGCAAATATGCGCTCAGCTATGAATACTCATCAATAAACCCCCTCTCCCTCAGGGAGAGGGCTGGGGTGAGGGTGAAGAAATCCCCTCATACTGAACGGGGAGAGACAACTATGCGCTACAAGAAATTCGGCAACTCCGACCTCGAAACCTCTGTCGTCGGATTCGGCGGCTGGCCGATGGGACGCGGACACTACGGCTCGTTCGACGACAACGAGGTCATACGCGCCGTCCACGCCTCGATTGACCTTGGCGTAACTCTGTTCGACACCGCCGCCGTGTACGGCTGGGGCGAGGGCGAAAAACTACTGGGCCGAGCGATGGAAGGCAAGAGGGAAGACGTGGTTATCGTCAGCAAGGCCGGCATACCCTGGGACGAGGAGGGTGGCGGCAGACGCAGGGACAGTTCGCGCGAGTCCCTGGAGAAGTCGCTGAACGAAAGCCTGACCCGTCTCCAGACCGACTACCTAGACCTCTTCCTCATCCACTGGCCTGACGAATCGCGGCCCATGTCCGTCCCTATGGAAGCCTTCGCCGACTTCCGGAAACAGGGCAAGATACGCTACGGCGGCGTCAGCAACTTCAGCCCCCAGCAGATGTCCGACTGCCTGGACGTGTTCCCGATAGTCACCAACCAGGTCGGCTACCACCTGTTCGACCAGAGGCCGGAGCCGGAGATAATCCCCTTCTGCGCCGACAACGGCATGGGCATCATGGCCTACGGCTCGCTCGCGCACGGCCTCCTGACCGGAACCATGACGCCCGACACCACCTTCGAGGAAGACGACTGGCGGCGCAGCCTGATGGCATTCGGCCAGCCCATCTTCAAGGGCCAGAACTTCCTGGACAACCTCAAAAAAGTGGACACGCTCAAAGAGATGGCCGCCGACAAAGGCTTCTCCGTCGCCCAACTAGCCTTGGCATGGGTAGCCTCCGAGCCAACCGTCTCCGTCGCCCTCGTCGGCACCCGCCGCCCCGAGGAGATCCAGGAAAACGCCACCGCCGCCGACTGGGGACTCTCCGCGTCCGAACGCGACGAAATCAAGGCGGTGGTAGCGGGATAGTTCCTGTCCTTTGACCTGTTGAGAAGAACTTCGGAGAAGAACAATGATGGATAGACGCCTGGAAGGGCTATGGGAAAACCTGCAGGCTAAGAAGCGCTATATGCCGCATTTTCTTACTGAGGTTCTTCTTAACGGCATTCGTGGAGTTGACGACCTTCGAGTAGTGTTCGACTACCCCGTAAGTGTCATCGCCGGCGGTAACGCCAGCGGCAAATCTACGGTCCTCTTCGCCGCCGCGTGCGCGTATAAAGTGCCGGGAGCGGGGGTAAAGGATTTCGTGCCATCTACTCTCTTCCCTGATTATCGTCCCAGGGTGGGTAGGCGTGAAGATGAGAGGCCGGAAGTCATTCTACAGTTTGATTACTCGACGCCGAAAGGCAGGGAATCTATGCGTTGGAGGCGTGCGAAGGGTTGGAACCGCAGTTTCCTTGGCCGAAAAGGAGCCAGTCAACCTGAGCGTCAAGTTTACCTACGTACGTTGAGTAATCTTAGCAATCCATCTGAAGTGCGTGGCGTTCTCAGTATGTCTCGCTCTCGTTCGACACCGAACGAGACGCGACTTACAGCTTCGCAGATCGAATTTGCTCAGAGTATGCTGCCATTTAAGTATAGAGAAGTCGTAGATCTGAGCAGCGGTGCAAAGAGCCTTTTATTCGCGGCGCAAGAGGGTGGATCAGCGTATTCCGAATTGCATATGGCGGCGGGCGAACGCGCCATCTTTCGTCTTTCTCAGGAAATCGCGCAACTGGATAATGCGCTGGTTCTGATAGACGAAGTGGAAGCGGGATTGCATCCTTGGGTGCAGAAATTGCTGATGTTGCAACTACAACAGCTTTCTTTGAGAAACAATCTTCAGATTATAGTCACTTCTCATAGTCCTATCGTGTTAGATTCAGTGCCATCCAACGGAAGAATATTTCTGGATAGGGATCAATATGGGAAAGTCAGCGTGCTTCCGGCTTACCGAGACCTTATTCAGAACGCCCTCTACGGACGCTCGAACGACGCGCTAAATCTTCTTTGCGAGGACGATACGGCTGAGGGAGTTCTACGGGGAGTATTTGACTTCCTTGCTCCACGTGAGAGCATAAGGCCAGAATCGATTCGTATCGGTCGGGATACCGGTGCGGACGAGTTTCCCTCACACGCCAGAGCTTTTAGCAAATTCGGCCAGATTAACAATTTTATTTTTGTTCTTGATGGTGATAGACGGAACGACGATACATTGGCTAAGATACGAGAAGCGTCCGGGGTAGAGGTGTCCGTCTTCTTCCTTCCCGGAAGTGACGCGCCCGAGATGTGGATATGGGATCGAATAAGCGAAAGCGGCTCAAGTTACTCTACCGAACTAGGCTTGAGCGAGCAAGACTTGATGACATTGGTCGCGCAGACGAACGCAGTTTTCGACTCTGCATCAGACTCGCCTTCTAATATAGCCAAGTCCAAGCTAAACGATTTATCGGATAAGATAAATAGGAGTTCGTTTGAAATCTGTCGCATCGTGGCGCGACTCGAATCCCGTTGTAAAGGTAGTGATATACAACCATTAGTCGAAGATCTGGAGAGTGCGCTAATAAACTGGCGCTCAGACTGAATCACTTCTGCACACTCACTGGGGCTTTGGCGCCGATCCCCCTCACCCATCCATATCCGACCCCAGCCCCTCCTCCATCTCCACCCCCAGCGCCCGAAGCGCCACCGACAGCATCGCGTAGTATCCCACCAGCGTTACGAACTCCACCACCGCCTGCGGCCCCAGCAGGTGCTCTATCGCCTGAAAGGTGCGCTCCGTCAGGTCGCCGTTGAGTACCAGTTCCTTCGCCGCCTGCGCGAACACGCCCTCTTTCGCCGGCAGACCCATTGGTGCCCGGCCGGTTCGGATGCTCTCAATGACCTGCGGCCTTACGCCCACCTCCCGCGCTATCGGTTCGTGGTGCGCCCACTCGTAGTCGCTGTTCGTATGCCGCGCCACGCTGATTATCGCTATCTCCCGCACCACCGGATCCAGCGTAGTGTGCAGTCTCAGGTACTCCCCCAACTGTCCCACCGCCTCAGCCGCCTTCGGACTATTCATCAGCGCTCTGAACGAATTGGGCATTGGCGTGTCCGGCTCTATGCTCCCCCGCGTCTCCGCTATCCGGTCGAAGATACGCTGACCCTCTTCGTTCAGCTGATCCCGCTCTACATACTGTACTCTCGCCATTCTCTTGTTTCCTTTCTGTCAAACGCCTATCAAACACTCTTGCCGGAACGGATTCTCTCCCTTATCCGCTGGCCCAGATTCTCCAGGTCGTCCGACACCCGGACGCGATAGCGGCCCTGGGGTTCCGGCCCTAGCAGACCCGGAGGCAGCATAGCCGCTCTGCGCGAATGGAAGGTTCGTATCTCATCGAGCGAGGGTAGGGCGCGAGCTCGCTTGCCGTTTTCCATCACTGGCAGCAGAAGCGGCTCGCCGCCTCCGCCCGGAGAGTGTTGGTTAGCTCCGTGTATCATATCGAGCCTCATAGTTCCATCGAACCCTATGTGCCTGCTGACCTGCTTAGCCCCCGGCAGATAAACCTTGTCCTCGCTGAATTTCATGACAGGTCTGCTGTCGTACTCCACCAGCTTGTACACGAAGTCCGTATAAGGCGCGTCCGCCGACGCCCCCACCCGCGTGCCGACCCCAAACCCGCCGATAGGCGCGCCCGCCGACACCAGTTCCGCAATCGAGTACTCATCCAGCCCGCCGCTCGCCAGTATCTGGACGTATCCCAGACCAGCGTTGTCCAGCATAGCGCGGCTGCCGCGAGATAGCGTCACCAGATCGCCGCTGTCCAGCCGAACGGCGCGAAGCCGGTACCCGCGCGCTTCCATATCCTTCGCCACCGCTATCGCGTTCGCCACGCCGCCAAGCGTGTCGTATGTATCCACCAGGAACGTTGACGAATCCGGGAACGACTTGGCGTATTCCGCGAATGCCTCCCGCTCGCTTCCAAACGACGATATGTACGAATGGGACATCGTTCCCACCGCCGGTATCCCGAACTCTGCTGCCGCCGCGACGTTGCTCGTCCCCGAGAAGCCCGCGATGTACGACGACCGCGCCTGCCTGATACCCGCGTCCAACCCGTGCGTCCGCCGCGCCGCGAAATCCACCACGCTCCGGCCCTCCGCCGCGTCCACCACACGCGCCGCCTTAGTCGCCAGCATGGACTCCAGGTTCACCCGGTTCAGGATGAAAGTCTCCGCCAACTGGCACTCGATTATGTCCCCGCTGACTTCCATCACCGGCTCATTCTCGAAGAAGACCTCCCCCTCGCGCATCGCCCTGACGTCGCCCCCGAATCGCAGGCCGCGCAGGTACTCCAGGAAGCCCGTGTCGAATATGCCCAGTCCGTCCAGCGCCTCCACGTCATCGTCGCCGAACGCCAGGCGCTCCAGGTACTCCACCGCCGACTCCAGCCCGCAGAACACGTAGTACGCCCGGTTCGGCGGAAAATTCCGAAAGAACAGGCTGAAAGTGGCGCGTCCACGCTGACCGCTCTGGTAGTATGACTGCGCCATCGTCAACTGGTACAGGTCGGTGAACAGGGATTCTGAGATGGAACTCTGAGACAAGGCTTTCTTCCCCGGATGCTGGTTCCGCAAAGTGTAGAATCGCGTGGCATAATGGTCAAGCGACCAGACCGCGAGAGCCAATCCGCGTTAGCCGCGCTACCTTATCACATACAGGCAAAACAGGATGTTGACCTGCTGAAAATGACGCCCCGCATCATGTACACCACTATACTCATGGCTGTCGCGATTGCGCTCGTCGCCTGTTCCGAATGGCGGACAATACAGGCGTATCATTTCCGGTTCTCTATGATCCAGGCGCTGAAGTTGTGAGTGCCTTTGAAGTGTTCGATATTCTCGGAGATGGTCTCGCGGCGCCGTCAACATTCGTTATAGACACGGATGGCGTGATTCGCTGGAAGTATGTTGGAGCGCGGAAGGGGGACCGCCCTTCCGCCGAAACGATCCTCGCCCGGGTCAGGGCGCTCACTCCCTGATTTCGACAAATCGCCGCGCTGTCAATCGCGCCTCGCTTTCGGTTACAATCGTTGCGCCGAGATATGTATAGTCGCGGTCTCCGAACCGCCGACAGCGGGGTGAGCATGGAACCGAATGAGATGTTGCGGACGGCCTGGGCGGATACGCCGCTGGGCGATCTCGCCTCCGAGGCCGCGAAGATGGCGGGCGTTGGCGACCCGGCCGACGCCGGTTGGACATGGACGCTTCCGTCCGAGTACCCCGACCTGATTCCCCTGGGCGGCGGCATCCCCGACGCGCCCTCCATTCCCACGGAGCAGTTCAGAGAAGCGCTGAACGCCGTCCTGGACGAGGAAGCCGACGACGCTATGGTCTATGGCGGCTGGATGGGATTCGACGGCCTGAGAGAGGCCATGGCCGGCCGCCAGAACCGCATCGAGCGCCTCGACCTGGACGCGGACAACTTCATCATCCACAACGGCAGTTCCGCCGCCATGGACAACATAGGCAAGGCGTTCATCCGCGCCGGCGACGTCGTGATTGTCGAGGGGCCTAGCTTCTCCGGCATCGTCGAAACCATTCGCTCCTACATGGCCGAGGTCGTCGAGGTCCCCATAGACGAGGACGGCATATCCCTCGAAGCCGTGGCCGCGGTCATGGCCGAGTCCGAAGCCGCCGGAAAGACCGTCAAGATGATCTACACCATCCCCGACTACCACAACCCCACGGGCGTCACCATGTCCGCCGCCCGTCGTAGAGCGCTTCTCGAACTCTGCGCCCGCAATCGTACTCTGCTCGTCGAGGACGGCGCGTACAGCGAACTCTACTTTGACGGCCCGCCGCCTCCCTCGATGTACGCCCTGTCCGACGGCTACGGCGTCCTGCGAGTCGGCTCGTTCAGCAAGGTCGCCGCCACCGGCCTGAGAGTCGGCTGGGTGCAGGCCAGGCCCGACATTATAAGCGCGCTCACCAAGGTCAGGTACGACATGGGAACCAGCCCCATCATTCTCAGGGCAATGGCCCGCTACCTTCGGACAGGCCACCTCGAAACCCATCTGGAGGAGATGCGCCGGCTCTACGCCCTCAAACTCAAGACGCTCTGCGACTCGCTGGAAGAACATTGCTCCCAGTATGTCAGGTTCACCCGTCCCGAAGGCGGCTTCTTCCTCTGGCTGGAGTGCATAGGCGCGTCCGCGTCCGAAGTTCGAGTAGCCGCCGCCGATGAGGGACTCATCTTCCCCAGCGGCTCCACCTTCTTCCACGACCCCGGCAAGGCGCGGGACAAGTATCTCCGCCTCGCCTTCAGCGCGGCGTCCGTAGAGCAGATGAAGCAGGTGGGACCCAGACTCGCCGCCGCCTTCCGCAAGGTAATTGACTGAAACCGTCCTTGGGTACTTGAGCGGGATTAGTCGAGCGTTCTCAGTATCCTGATTATCCCGACAATCCTGAAAATCCTGATTCAGACAAGAGGAATACGCCATGACCGCCGCGACGCTTAGCCCCGCCCCGATTCCCACAGCGACCCCCGAGTCCGTAGGACTCGACCCCGACAGGCTTTCGACCCTCGACAGCCTGATAGAGGCGCACATAGCCGAGAACCGCTACCCGGGCGCGCAGTACGCAGTCGCCCGTCACGGCAAACTGGTCAAGGTAGCAACCTTCGGAGACGCGCGACTCGACCCCGACGCCGTCCCCGCGGACGACCAGACCCTCTGGCTCATGTTCTCCCAGACCAAAGTCATAGTCACCGCCGCCCTCTGGCAGCTTGTCGAGGCCGGCGAACTCCGCTTCGCCGACAGGATTGCCGACCACATACCCGAATTCGACGCCAGCGGCAAGGCCGACATAACCCTCTTCCAGGTCATCACCCACCAGGGCGGCTTCCCCAACGCCGAAGTCCCCGAACAGGCATGGGAAGACCACGACCTTCTAAGAAAGGCGGTCGGCGACTTCACCCTCGAATGGACGCCCGGCTCCAGGGTTCACTACCACGGCACCGCCGCCCACTGGGTCGCCGCCGCGCTGATAGAAGCCGTAACCGGCTCAGACTTCCGCGATCATGTCAGGAAGAACCTGTTGCGCCCAATCGGACTTGAAGACGAGATATTCGTCGGCGTCAGTAAGGAAGCCGACCACAGGTGCGCCGACATACACGGCCTCGAAGAGGACGAACACAACCCGGACGACCGCAGGATCGTCCGTTCCTCCCGCAACACGCGAGCGTGGAGAGCCGCGGGCGTGCCGGGCGCGGGCGGATACGGTACGGCGCGAGGCATAGCGTCCTTCTACCAGATGCTTCTCGCTGGCGGAACGCTGAACGGAAGCCGCGTTCTAAGTCCGCGATCCATACAGTACGCCACCCGCAACCACACCGCCGACCGCGTTGACCAGAACATGGGTATGCCCATGCACCGCGGCATCGGCCCCCACGTCAGGGGCTTCACCCCCACCATTCGCGGACTCGGAACAATCGCCTCTCCGACCACCTTCGGACACGGCGGCGCTGGCACCTCATACTCCTGGGGAGACCCCGAATCCGGCCTATCCTTCACCTACCTGTCCAACTGTATGTCCCCCGAACCCTGGCACAGCGTCCGCCTCGACAAGGTCTCCAACATAGCCCACGCCAGCATAATCGAGTAGAGGATAGATAAGTCGGCGTTTACATTTATCGTCATTTGTATGTTGAAAATCCCCTCTCCCTCAGGGAGAGGGCTAGGGTGAGGGTGAACCTACAATTCAGTCATTCCGGCGAAACCAGAAATTCATCTGGCTTGGCTCGGCTAATATGGCGCGAATTCCATCCACAGCATCCCAACAATCCCGTAAATCCTGATTCAGACAATCACATCCCCCGCTCCCGCTCTATCAGCGTTCGCCGCAGAATCTTCCCCGACGGATTCTTCGGAATCGCGTCCGTGAACTCCACCTCCCGCACCCGCTTGAACGTCGCCACCTTGTCCGCCACGAACCCCATCACCTCATCCGCGCTCAGCTCCGCGCCCGGCCCCGCGACCACGAACGCCTTCGGTATCTCCCCCGATTCCAGGTCTTCCTTGCCTATCACCGCCGCGTCCGCAATCCCCGGATGCTCCAGAAGTACCCCCTCCAGTTCGGCGGGCGGCACCTGGAAACCCTTGTACTTGATCAGTTCCTTCTTGCGGTCCAGAACCCATACGTAGCCCTCCGCGTCCATCCGCACTATGTCCCCGGTGTGCAGCCAGCCGTCCTCCGTGAGCGTTTCCGCCGTCGCCGCCTCGTTGTTGTAATATCCCTTCATAACCTGCGGCCCGCGAACCAGCAATTCGCCTATCTCATCCGGCCGCAGTTCCGTTTCGCCCGTCTCCACGTCCACCACCTTCGCCTCCGTGTCCGGCATAGCCGGGCCTATCGAGCCGCGCTTTATCAGCCGCTCCTCCATGAAGTCCGCGTGCGTCACCGGCGACGCTTCCGTCATCCCGTACCCCTGGATTATCGGAACGCCCAGCGCTTCCTGGATGCGTAGCTGCATATCCTCCGAGAGCGGCGCCGCGCCGAAGAAGCCCACCCTCAGAGCCGACAGGTCAGTTTCCGCCACCCCCGGATACTGCGTCAGCCCCAGCCCCACCGGCGGCACGGTGAACAGCGCGGACACCCGATGCTCCGACAAGAGCGCGAGAAACTCGTCCATGTCGAAACGCCCCATCATCACCTGCGCCGCCCCGACGCCTATCGCGCCGTTCATCAGCACGTTCATCCCGTATATGTGGAACAGCGGCAGGTGAGTCAGGATGACGTCGCTCGTTCTCAGCGTCGCCTCTTCGCCCTCGCGCCGCGTGAACTGCTCCACGTTGGAGCTGAGATTGTAGTGGGTCAGCATCACCCCTTTGGACAGCCCCGTCGTGCCGGACGAGTAGGGCAGAACCGCCAGGTCGTTCATCGGGTCTATCTCCACGCTCGGCGGCGAGGCGGGCGCGTTCTCCAGCAGCCCCCAGAACGACGACGAATCCGACGAGTCCGCCTCTATCACTATCTCGCGCTTCAGGCTGCTCACGTCGTCCCGCGCCAGGTCTGACATCGGCTTCAGCGCCTCGTGAACTATCAGCGTCTCAGTGCCGCTGTCATTCAACTGGTGCGCTATCTCCCTCTCGCGGTAGCCGGAGTTCACCGTCGTAACCACCGCGCCCGCCTTCAGTATCCCGAAGAACGCTATCACGAACTCCACGTAGTTCGGCGCGAGTATCGCCACCCGGTCGCCCTTGCCGATTCCCAGCCCGGCCAACGCCGCGCCCAGCCTGTCGGACAATTCGCTCATCTCGCTGTACGTGAATGAGCGGTCGCCGTCAATGACCGCCGTTCTGTCGCCGTGTCGCGTCGCCGCCCGCGTCAGTATATCCTGGAGCGGATACGACTCGTACGGGGCCAGCGATTTCCTGAGTTCCTGAGCCGTTGCGAGCGCCATGCTAAGCCTCCTGTATCGGTGAGATAGTTCCAAAAATCCCTTCCCCCCTGACGGATTAGGGCTAAGTAAAAGTCCCTTCCCCCTCGACGGGGGAAGGTTAGGATGGGGGTGAAACCCTTCCCCTCTTGACAGTCCGACAATTCTTACCAAAAATCCCTTCCCCCTCGACGGGGGAAGGTTAGGATGGGGTGAAACCCTTCCCCTAACTTAAAAACATTCTAACCGATGCGTGCGGGAATCTCACCTCTATCACCGCCTGCTTCAGCCTCTCCATCGAGCGGGTGTACGGAACATAGTCCGGGTCATCCTCCGCCAAACCGTGCGGACACCGCTGGCCTATCTCCACCTCCGGGCACATATGATTGCCGCCCGCCGTCTCGTCCCAGAACCCCACCAGCTTCATCGGAAAATACAGCGTCTCCGCCACCATCCGCAGATCGCCCATTATCTCCGTTGGCCGAAACGAAGAATCCGACTCCATCCTGACAGTCACGCTATCCATCCCGCCCCCCGAAATGATCCCATCCGCCCGCTCCCGTCTCTACCTCATTCCCCTCCGAATCCAGAACCCTCACCCGAGACGCCCGCGGAGATCCCTTCCCCCTTGACGGGGGAAGGTTAGGATGGGGGTGGTCGTCGTCCCCTTCCTCTATCCTGCCTATCACCCTCACTCCCTCCCCCAGCCGTTCCTCCGCAGCTTCCATCACATCCGCGCCCGCCGTGAAAACTATCTCATAATCCTCCCCGCCGCTCAACGCGAACTCTCGCCACCTGTTCGGAAACGCCTCTCTCAGATAGCCCTCCGCCGGAAGTCTGTCCGCGTACACCGCCGCCGACACCCCGCTCGCCGCGCACAACTTCCCCAGGTCCGCCGTCAGCCCGTCGCTCACATCCATAGCGCACCGAACCCCGAGCTCTCTGAGCGCAAGGCCCTCCGCCACTCGCGCCATTGGCCGGTTGTGCGCTTGTATAAGATGCGCCCTCGCTTCCTCAGAGACGCCGCGCCCGACCGCCTCAGCGTCCAGCAGCAGCGCCAACCCGCCCGCCGAACTTCCCAGGCGTCCGGTCACCCCGATAAGATCGCCAACCCGCGCCGCGCTCCGAGACATAACGGCGCTTTCCGCGCCGCAAACCCCCTCCAGCGCGACCGTTACGAAAAAAGTATCCGAGCGAACCACGTCCCCGCCGATGATAGCGCCGCCCGCGTACTCGCAGGCTTCCATCATCCCGTCATACATCCGCGCAAGCCCTTCCACCGGAATATCCCCGCGCAGCCCCAGCGTCACCAGCGCCAGGGTAGGGGAGCAGCCCATCGAAGCCACGTCGCTCAGATTCGACGCCATCGCCTTCCATCCCAATTCTCCCCACGGCGTCGTATCCGTCCTGAAATGCACCCCCTCCACCATCGTGTCCGTAGTG
Organism: Dehalococcoidia bacterium; assembly: GCA_963668275.2. Lineage (GTDB taxonomy): Bacteria > Chloroflexota > Dehalococcoidia > Lucifugimonadales > UBA1123 > VXRN01. The sequence goes on along the minus strand of OY764155.1, from coordinate 2,101,239 downwards.
GAAACGATGCGCGCGGATGTCTGCCGCCACGCCGCCGCGTCATCCCCAATCTCAAGCTCCACCTCCACCCCAAGCGCGCGCAACTTCTCGATCTGGACGCGATTCCGCTCCCGTATTCGCGACTCCAAAAGAGCGATCAGCTCAAACTCGCCTATGTCCCTCACCAGCATGGCCGCATTATAAGCGGCGCGAGTCGCTCCGCTCAACTAGGAACCCGCTTTATGGAAAGTGGTAAGTCTCTGTGTCGTGAAAATTCCCTCTCCAATGATGGGTGAAGGTGTCTGACTACTTTTGCGACGCTTCCCGATCTGGCGGGTGACTACGCAGGCTCGCGCCTTCGTGATACTATAATCATGTGATCAAATCGAATAGGGCTCGGTGATTTAGAACAAGTTGATGTTTCGCTTGCCATGGTCAACTCATCTAGGTGAATTGAATGTTCGGGTGAACTTCGGTAGGCCGCCTCACAGTCTTACGGAAGAAGAGTATCGTCAACTAGAAGAAGATGTCATCGAAATCATTACAAGCGTACAGCTTCACTTTCTGGGTGAATCAGTTGATGCCCATACTATCCATGCTGTTAGAATGGCTATTGGAAATGCGTTGTCGGAGAAATATGCGGACTACCATCCGAGGGTAGCGATAGGGTAGTGATGTTGTAGGTCGGCGGGGATTAGCTCGAGAATCGAGGAGGCAATGATGCCGGTCGGGACTTCCATAGAATTCGAGGTGACGCTTTTTCACGAACAAAGAGAACTCATGAGCAATGGCGAATGGACTGACTGGCATCCTATGGACTTGGACAATGCTCAGAAAGGTTTGTCCGTAGGACAGAGATTCCAGCGAAGGGTTAACGGAAGGCGCACCGGAATCATGATTTATGATGACACGCCCGGCGTCAGATTCCAACTAGACCATGAATTGGTCGCGCCTTAGAGAACAGTTTAGGCCAAGCCGACACCTCATTCCATGAGTCTTAGCGCGTGTTCGTACTGATACCCTTAGTGGAAACAACCCGAGCCTATCTCTGAGCCCAGGCCGCCGCGCCATCCCCAACTCCACCGCTACCCCAAGCGCGCGCAGTTTCTCGATCTGGACACGGTTTAGCCCCCGTATCCATTTAGCCCCGTATCCATGAGGTCAATGGTTGCCAGGGCTTGCTGATCTTCGGTTACTCGGCCTCGGATCATTGACGGTCAGGCGTCCGAAAGCCGCCCACATGACTATAGGCGGCGCGGTGACCGACGCGAATCCCGTAGGTCACGGCCCCAGGCCTCCGGCCTAGTAACCGACAGGTCGCTTCGGCGTCGTCGGAGTCAATCTCATAGTCGCCCGTGTTCACATCAATGACCACGAAGTCCCCCTTGGCGACTGGCTTGATGTTCGGCTGAATCTGCTCACGGTAGATGGCTTGGCCTTGCGCCGCTACTTCTCCAAGCTCATAAGCGTGGCCTTTCATATCGTGCTCCTCCTAGTGGAATTGCCCCATCTTCAAAGATACGCTCCCGGCTGTTCAGTGGGCAAGGCTGTAATTATGTTGCATAACTGCTACTATCCTATGTTACAATTATTACATCTAAGAACAAATGTATCCGGATGGCATTGCATAAAGAGAAATTTATCAACAGGGACTTAGCCGACCGAAAATTTTTCGGTCCATAGCTAACAACAGGTGATTACAGGTCACTTTCCACGTGACCCGCCACCTGTCCCACTTGGAAACTCACTTGTAACCCCACCTGTAAACTATAAAGTATAATTTATGATAACGCTGATACCGACCCCAAACCGACCACTCTGAATACGACCCGGGCGGCGTGGGATCCGCGGCCCTCGATCAACTGATGGACACAAACCTGGCAAGCTAGTACCATGAATTGGGAGTATCGCCTAACTCCAAACTAACGACTACTGACTAACAACTAAACCCACCGGAGGCCAACCGCTTGAAGTTCATAGACATCATCTACAAGAAAGAGGACGGCATCGCCTGGCTCACCATCAACAGGCCCGAGGTGTACAACGCCATAAGAGGCCGCACCACCGACGAGATGGCCGTAGCCCTCAAGGACGCCGGCAACGATGGTTCCGTCAGGGTCGTCGTCATATCCGGCTCCGGCCCCAACGCCTTCTGCTCCGGCAGAGACCAGGGCGAGGACAGGAACAGCCCCGAATACTCCGGCAGCAGCGAGTCCGACTTCATGGATCTGGTCAAGCACATCCCCAAGCCCGTCATCGCCATGGTGGACGGCTACGCCATAGGCTCCGGCAACATCCTCGCCTACACCTGCGACTTCACCGTCGCCTCCACCCGCAGCGTCTTCGGACAGACCGGCCCCCGCGTCGGCAGTCCCGCTTCCGGCGCGGGCGTCGGATACCTCGCCCACGTCGTCGGCCAGAAGCGCGCCCGCGAAATCTGGATGCTCACCCAGCAGTATTCCGGCCAGCAGGCGCTCGATATGGGCCTCGCCAACTCCGTCGTTCCACACGACAAGCTGAGGGACGAGGTTATCCGCTACTGCGACCTGATAAAGAACAACAGCCCCGTCATCCTCCAGCTTCAGAAGATTACCTTCAACGAGTCCGCCGAATACCTGGAAGAAGTCCCAAGCGCGACCGAACGCTACGCCCCGCGCTACTCCGAGACCGACGAGGCCGAGGAGCGCAGGCTTGCCTTCATCGAGCGAAGGCCCATCAACCCCGATAAGAACCTGCCCATTACCCCGACCGAGCGGCAGGCGTCCCTACTGGAGTAAAGCGAATTGAGCGACCACACCATTGACCTGAATCTCAGGCTGCCCTTCGAGGCCGCCCAAGTCCAATTCGATATCAGGGTAGGCGAGTCCGCCGACCCCGATTCGGGCGCGAGTTTCACCCTCTCGGCGTCCGATACGTCCGGCGCGCCCATGTCCTTCACCTCCGAGTCATCGCCCGTCCTCGCCGACTGGGTGAGAGGCTACACGCGCTGGCTCTACCGCGCCGGAGTAACCGCCCAATACGGCGAAACCGCCATATCCGGCGGCTTCGGACAGGGGATGAGCGCCGAGCGAGTCCTCCAAGGCGTCCAACTCGCCTGCGACATGATACGCCAGCGCTTCGAACTCTACGAAGACTCGATCAAGGCCCAGTAGAAGAGCGCCCTTAATTCCCTCTCCCTTGATGGTCTCACAAGGTAGGCAAATATGCGATCAGCTATGAATACCGACCAACAGACCCCCTCTCCCTCAGGGAGAGGGCTGGGGTGAGGGTGAAATGCTTACCCCTATCGGCCCTCGACGGGGGAAGGTTAGGTAAGGGTGAACCTAGCCAGAACCGCCATATATGCGGCTGTGCTCCCTCAGCGTGCAATTGTCTATCACGACGGACATCCCCGCGCCCCGCGCCTTCGCCGCCGCTTCCTCATTCACCACGCCATCCTGCATCCAGACGAATCTCGCGCCCGCCGCGATTGCGTCCTCCACCACCGGCGGCACCTGGCTCGAACGCCTGAATATGTCCACCATGTCAACCCGCTCCGGTATCGAAACCACATCCGGGTAGCTCTTCATTCCCAGAACCTCGTCCACCGCCGGATTGACCGGAATCACCTTGTAGCCCTGCTCCATCAGGTACTTGGCTACGTAGTGACTCGGACGGTCGGGACGCGGCGACATCCCGACCACCGCTATCGTTCTCGACTCGCTCAACTGAAGTTCTACTTCGCTCTTGCCGCTCATGTCTCTTTCCCCTTGTCCAGCTATTCATTCCAGAGTCCCCGCGCTGGCATTGTAACCTGCCGCATATCCTCATGCGGGAACGCCATCCCGCTAGAACTCGCCGATTCCGCCCAAGTATAATCAAATACTGACTATCTCACGCAGTTTGACGTCCAGACGGATACTCGCCCGTGCCGGAACATTTTCTACTCCAGGACTTCGCGATCATCATGACGGTCGCCGGAATAGCCCTGGTTCTGTTCAGATACATAAACCAGCCCCCGGCGCTGGGGTATCTCGTCGTCGGTGTCATCGTCGGGCCGTTCACGCTGCCCCTGTTCGGCGTCGCGTCCCCGATTCACTCCCACGAAACCATCAAGACCCTCGCCGAACTCGGACTCTCCATACTGCTGTTCGCCATCGGCCTGGAATTTGGCTGGCGGCGCATCCGCGATCTCGGATTCACCATACTGCTCATCGGCGCAATCGAAATATCCTTCATGATAGCGCTCGGATACCAGTTGGGACGGCTTCTCGGATGGACGGGAACGGAGGCTATATTCCTCGGCGCGGCGGTATGTATCAGCAGCTCCGCGATAATCCTCAAGATGCTGCGAGACACGGGCGCGCTCTTCTCCAGGCACGGGCGCATGATAGTGGGCATCCTGGTCGTCGAAGACTTCGCCGCGGTCATCCTGCTCAGCGTACTCTCCGGCGTCCCCTCCGCCGAAGCCGGCCAATTCGCCGACCTCGGCCCGCTGCTGGCGAAGTTGGTGCTCTTCCTGCTGTCCGTGCTGATTCTGGGCGGCGTTCTCGCCCCTCGCCTGATAAGGCGCGTCGGACGCTTCCATTCGTCGGAAATGCTCATGGTGGTCGGCCTTGCCCTCTGCTTCGGTCTCGCGCTCGTCGCCGACCGGCTGGGGCTGTCCGCCGCCGCCGGCGCGTTCATAATCGGAGCCGTCCTCGGCGACGCCGACTACTCCGAGGACCTCGTTCGCAACATGGCGCCCGTCCGCGACGTATTCGCCGCCCTGTTCTTCGTCTCCATCGGGATGCTCATAGACGTCTCCGAGGTCGGCGGATTCATCCTCCCCGCTCTGCTCGTCACCCTGGTCTTCATTCTTGGAAAGACCTTCATTGACACCACCGCCACCCTCATGGCTGGACATATTGGCAACACCCCGGCCCGCGTCGGCTTCGGAATGCCCCAGATGGGCGAATTCTCCCTGGCGATGGTCAAAGAGGGGAGCGACCACGGCGCGGTGGGAACCTTCATGTATCCTGTAATGGCTATGTCCGTCGCCCTGACCGCGCTGGTATATCCAATCATATTCCGCTCGGCGGACGGCTTCACCCGCCTTGTTTCCGGCTTGTCCCCGCTCTTTGTCAAGCGGTCCGTGTTCCTGGTATCCAACTGGATAGAATCGAGCAGGACTGTGTTCACTCTCGCGGGTTCGGTAGGAGATCGCATCAGGGACTCGGCGAAGGTGATAATCGCCAACGCAGGCGTCATCGTGGTGATAATAGCGGTAGGCACGTTCGCGCTGAGCTACGCCGAACCCATTTCCAACCTCTTCGGCGTCAGCCAGCGTTTCGCGGGCCTGGCGGTGACCATTCTGGTGGTCGCGTTCTCCGTGCCTCCCAGCGTATTCATATGGCGCGCGCTCCGCCGAATGATAGACACCGTGGTGGACACTCTGCTGGGCGGGGGCGCGTTCTTCGGTGTCGCGTGGGAATTGGTGCTGCGAGCGATACTCAGGGACGCTCTCCTGTTCGCTATGATAGCCCTTCTGGCAGTCTTCAGCCTGCCGTTCCTGTCCAGTCTTCTCTCTCTCGGCAGTTTCGTCGCCCCCGTTCCGATTCTGATATTCATTGCCATAGTCGGAGGAGCGTGGAGGCTCGTCTTTCGCCTGCATAGGTCCATGGAGGACGCCTTCAGATTCGCCTTTCTCGACGCTTCCGAAGAAGAGCCGCGCGGTTCTGAGGAATCCACCGCCGGATAGCGGAATAATCCCTCTGAGCCTGCTTGCTGTTGCGAATAGTGAATCAGGCTGGCATACTGAGTTATCACTAATGTGGGGGAGGGTGTTTGAATCGCCGATTCAAACTGAGAAGAGCCGCGAGGCGGCAGGTCAACGGGGTATCCAGTTCGGCTCAGCCTGATTCGGCTGAGCCGAATGCCGATTTGCGTGGGCTTTCCCCCCACGGACTGAGCCGTACCAGGCGTATAAGCATAGGCGCCAGTCGTGTCGCCGCCGACACTGTTTCCGGGGCGATAAGGGCGGCTGACGAGATCAGGGGCGAGACCTCGGTATTCGTTCGAGACGCCGTCATAGGCGTGATCGAAGGGACCAGCCGGGCCGCGAAGGTTTCAAGGTCGGTTGTCAGGGAAGTCGCGTCCTCGGCTGTCATAAGTTCCACCGAGTTGGGTGGCGACGTGCCAGAATCCATCAAGCAAGCCGTCGAAGGGGCCGTGGTCGGAGCTTCGAGAGCCGGAGTAAGCGACGGCAGGGCAAGCGCCCAGGCCTCCGAAGGTATCGTAGAGGCCGTTCAGGACCTCGGAGTGGATTTCACCGAAATCGTTTCTCCGGCGATTCACGGCGTGATTACCGGCGTGATTACCACGTCGGGAAACCTGTTCGAGGCTACTCAGGAGACCGCCCGCGCCATTATCACGAGCGGAGCCGAATCGAACCAGAATGCCGCGGAGGTGGCCAGGATCATCGTCAGCGAGGCTATTCGCGCGACGCGACTGTATGGCGTAGGAACCAGTGATGCCGTCATGGGCGCCGCGAGGGGGTGCGTGGAGGCGGCGTATGAAATTGATCGCCCGACGGGAGAGTCCGTAAGAATAGCGTTGCTGGCCCTGGTGGGCGCCCCCCTGAACCCGCTCTCCCCGCCTATCAGAAGATCGGTGTCCAGGGCCATCTCAGACCTTACCGATGAATTAAGCGCCCGCCCCCAATTCTGGCGCGGCGTCGCTCTGTGGCGGGCCGCCAAGCTATTGATGAGAGTCGGGGGAATAGATTCGGGAGCCGCTCTGGCCTACTACACGCTGCTGGCTTTTTTCCCTCTTATCGCCCTGTTCGTATTGGGTTTCTCCGTGTTTCTCGACCCGGACACGGTGCGCGGAATCGCAACGGAAGTGTTCACTTTCTATTTCCCCAGCGCAGAGCAGTTTCTTTCCCACGCGATAGACCACCTTTACTCCGCGCAGCTGCTCGCGAGCATACTGTCCATAGGCGCGATAGCCATTGGAGCGTTGGGACTCTTCGTGGCGGCCAACAGGGGCATAAACAGGCTTTTCGGATGTCCTCCCAAGAAACTCTACGGAACCACCGTTTCTACCGTGGCGATATCCTCGCTGGCGGTCGTCCTGTTCCTGGGTTCCATAGGCTTCACGGCGGTGTTCCAGGCGGCGCTGCGCCTGTCCGACAGTATCCCGATAGTAGGTTCCCCGATAACCGCGGTTCTGATCCCGTTCGCTACCATCATCTCGGCGGCGGTTCCCATGCTCATTGCGGGGCTTGTATTCGTCGTTGTCTTGAAGTATTTCCCAAATCAACCGATTGAGTGGAGCGACGCCACCTTTGGGGGACTTGTTACGGTCGTGATCTTTGAGACCGCTAAGTATGTTTTCTTCTTCGTCAACTTATTCAGTCAGCGAGACTTGTTGTACGGTCCCATTTCATCCGTAGTACTCGTTCTCATTTGGTCTCACCTGGCCGGAATGATATTCCTGTACGGCGCGGCGATTACCAAACAGTCTTCCGATCTGAGGCCCAAAGTCCTGACAAGACAGGCCGAACAGGCGGCCGCGGAGGCGCGCGAAGCGAGACGTCAGGCCGACATCGTGCTTGGCCGCGCTCCGTGGAGCGACACTGATAACGGCTGGAGTCCGACCGATACCAGGTTGGGAGACTAGCTGACCGACGCTCCGGGCATGGGATGGCCTATCGCGCAATCGCCGCTTGCGGCGCCGGCGTCCTGGCCTGGGTCAGCGACAGCGCTCCCACCGCGAACATGACCGCCACCGTGACGAACACGAACTCGTAGCTTCCGGTTACGTCGTAGGAAAGGCCCGCCAGCAGCGGCCCGACGCCGAACGAGATCATGGACGACATATTGATGATGCCCATGATGCTGCCGTAATTTCGTATTCCGAAGGCGTCCTGCACCACCAGCTGGAACAGAGCGCCGAATGCGCCGTTGAAGTAGCCGAACAGCGGCACTGAAATCCACATTATCAGCGGCGATCCGGCCCATATCATGACCGTTACGAACATCGCCTGCCCCAGCAGGTTGACCATGAGAGTGTACCGCGCAGAAATCCTCTCCGCTATGAAGCCCATCACGAACTTGCCTATCATGCCGAAGATGGCGAACACGCTGAGCGCGGTGGTCGCGACTGCCAGCGACACGCCCTGGTCAACCAGGTGGGTAATTATCTGCGGCAGTATCGCCGAGTAGGTGAAAGTGCCCATGACTATGGACAGCGTGATGGCGTAGAACGCCCTGCTCCTCAGCGCGTCGCGCACGGACACGCCGCCGATGATCTGAGAGACGCTTCTGTCTCCCGGCGCGCTGTCGAGTTGGTTGCCCAACTCCGAGGCCGATGGAAAGTCCCGCACCGCTACCAGCGTGTAAGCCACCATCAGGACGCTCATTATCCCCAGCGCGACGTAGGCTTCCTTCCAGGATGCCAGGATGAGGATGCCGCCCAGTATCGGCGGAACGACGAGGCCGCCGAAGTTGTTCCCCATCGCGGTAATGCCCATGACCCGGCCGCGAGTCCTGTGGAACCACAGCCCAACCAGCTTTCCGGCGGGCAGCATCGAGGCCCCGGTGTAGCCGCCGTACTGTAGCAGGCTCAGCGCGTACCAGTGCCACAACTCGGTCATGAACGGCCTGAGCAGATAGCCGACGGCGGTCAGAGCGAGCGATATAGTTATCACGTGCTTCGTGCCGTACTTGTCCATGATACGACCCAGAATCGGCGCGATGAGGCTGCCGACCGCCGTGAAGGACAGCGACGCGCTTATCTGGGAGCGTGTCCAGCCGAACGTCTCTTCCAGCGGCTCGATGAAAATGCCGAACCCGTACTGTCCGGCCCCGGTGCCTATCGCCGCCGCGAGAAATGGCACCGATACGACCCACCACCCTCGATATATCGAAGGTATCGCTACTCTTTTGGTCAAGCTCAAGTTGATAGACACCGATTCTTTAGGGGTTGCGTCAGTATATACAATTTCTCGCCCAATTCGTATAAACTTGCGCTTGTAATCGGGATGGCTACCGCGGAAAGATCATTCGATGGCATACGAGCCGAGACAGGAGAATACCATGGCGAACTTCACAACACGACCCGTAGTCATGAGCGCGAGGGGCGTCGTAACCTCGGGACACTACCTCGTCACCTCGGTCGGATTCCAGATAATGGCGCGGGGCGGAAACGCGATTGACGCCGCGGCCGCCATGGGAATCTGCGAGACACTGCTGGAACCCCAGTCCTGCGGAATCGGGGGCGAGGTTCCCACGCTTATCTACTCCGCCAAGGAGCGCAAGACCTACGCCGTCTCGGGCATGGGCTGGTCTCCCGCCGCCTTCACGATTGACTGGTGCCGCGAGAATGGCATTGATTTGATTCCGGGCGACGGCTATCTGCCCGCCTGCGTTCCCGCCGTCGTCGGCACCTGGACGACCGCGCTCGCGCGCTTCGGCACGATGAGCTTCTCCGAAATCGCGCAGCCCACGATTGACTTCGCCGAGAACGGCTTCCCAGTGTACGACAGATTTCACGACCGGCTGAAGGCGGACTACGCCAAGTTCACCGAACTATATCCCACGACGGGCGAGATATACTACGCGGGCGGCGGCGTACCTGAGGTTGGCGAGCTCGTTCGCAACCCCGACTTCGGCGCGATGCTGCGCTCCCTGTGTTCAGCCGAGAAGCGTGAGAAGGGCAGGGGACGCATCGCCGGAATCGAGGCGGCGCGGGACGAATACTACAAGGGCGGCGTGGCGGAGAAGATAGTCGAGTTCATCAATGACAATCCCGTCGAGGACGCCAGTGGTGTCGCGCACAAGGGCCTGATGACCCTGGACGACCTCGCGGAATGGAACGCCGCCGTCGAAGAGCCGGTTTCCCTGGAGTACAAGGACCTGGACGTTCATAAGTGCTCATCCTGGACTCAGGGGCCGACGTTCCTCCAGCATCTCTCTATCCTGGGCACGATGAACGCGGCGTCGCTCGGACACAACACCGCCGACTATCTGCACGGCTGGATAGAGTCCTCCAAGCTGGCCTTCGCCGACCGCGAGGCGTACTACGGCGATCCCGACTTCGACGACGTGCCGCTCGACGAACTGCTGTCGTATAGGTACGCCGAGACGCGGGCGGCCCAGATTGGCGAACGCGCCTCCTACGAACTGCGCCCTGGCGACGTTGGAAATGGCGTCCCCGGATACACCGCCGTCAGCGTGGCCGAGGACAACCGCGCCGCGCTCGGGGTCGAGGCGCGAGAGGTGCGCGACCTGGGCCTGGGGCACGCGCACATTGGCGACACGACCCACTTGGACGCTATGGACGCCGAGGGCAACATGGTCGCGGCGACGCCAAGCGGCGGATGGCTCGGCACCTCGCCCGTGATAAAGGGACTGGGCTTTCCGCTAGGCACGCGGGGGCAGATGTTCTATCTGAATCCCAACCGTCCCAACGCGCTTCAGCCCCGCAAGCGCCCGCGCGCGACTCTCACGCCCACGATGGTCACCCGGAACGGCGAGCCGTTTATGGCGTTCGGCACTCCCGGCGGCGACTCGCAGGAGCAGTGGACTATCCAGTTCTTCCTGAACCACATCGAGTTCGGCATGAACCTCCAGGAGGCGCTCGACGCCCCGACCGTCCACACCACGCACTTCCCGTCGTCCTTCTACCCGCGGGCCGCGTTCCCGGCGCGAGTGGTGGCCGAGTCGCGCATCCCGTCCGACGTGCTGGGCGAACTGGAGCGCCGCGGCCATGAGATAGAGCGGACGGACGGCTGGGCGAACGGCAAGGTAATGGGCATTCGGTGGCACGCGGACAAGGGAGTAATCGCGGGCGCGGCTTCGGCCAAGAACACAATCGGGTACGCGATGGCGCTTTAGGACGACTCTCCGACGCGGCGTGTAAGGGCGGTGGTGAAGACGCCGGGACAGTCACGCCTGAATCCGGGTTTGCCCATAAATCCGGTTAATGTGTCGGAACAGGACACCAGATTTGGAAACTGGTGACCAGTTTTGGTGTGAAACTGGTTGAAAACTGGTACCAGTATTTTGGGAAACTGGTCTGTCCTAACCAGTTTCCGACCAGTTTAGGCCAGTTTTCGCCGGCGGGGGCCTTTCTGGTGTGGCCGGTCGTCTGACATATACGCTGGTTTATAGTCCTTTCGACTTTCCACCGCGTCCTGTGCGCTTGGGCCGCGTGAGTGGATTATAGCAGATGGAAGAACTTTCGTGCCAGAGGGATTGAAGCGGCCTCTGTTGAGAACACGATTTACTACACACTGGTTGGTATTGATTAGGTAAACCGCCCAGACTCCGAACGGATTGGATACCCTAATAACATCGCAGTCCTGCCCGTCGTTCAGATATATGATAGGATGGCGAGCGTGGGAGTGTGTATTGAATGGAGGGACGCATGAGAGACTCAGATACATCAGCGCTCATACAGCGGCATAAGCCTACCGCGCCAACTCGCCCGAAAGAAGAGATCGCCCGCTTGGGCGACGAGATATACGAGCGCGACATCTGTCGGCGGGTGGAGACAGACCACCACGGAGAGATCGTCTCCATTGACGTAGATACCGGGCTATGGGCTATCGGCGACGATACCCTTGACGCTGTGGATCGCCTGCGGGCGCGACGCCCGGAAGCTATTGATGTCTGGTCCTTGCGGGTAGGTCATCGGGCGGTGCATAAGTTCGGTGGCAGGTCCTTGGGGATTGTCCAGTGATCCTGGGGGTGGTAAATGATGCCTATGAAGCCGTCATATACCTTACCGTGCAAGGTCCGTCGGGGCAGGCAAGGGAAGTCGAGGCCGTGATAGATACGGGCTTCACCGGTACTTAGTCCGTTTTATGGGGAAGCGGTCTGACCGATACGTCCACCGAGAGTAACCGCTTCTGGTCGGCCCTGGTTACCGGGTCAGCCCGCTCAATGCCACAATAACAAACTTCGATAGGGGAACCTGTGGTCGGCTCAGTTTGACATGAGTACGGATTCGTGCTATATAGAGACTTGAAGCTATATCGCAAACAGTTACGTGGTGGTTATAATAGATTCAATGGCTTTGGTCAATCAATTCGGAAACCCGCTCAATCCTCCAGAAATCACCTTAACGACCAAAAAGGGTACTCTAATACCAAATTTCCAGTTACCTCAAAAACCTGCCCGTCGCATGGCAGAGGTAAAAGCGGAGGCCACGAAACGTCAGTCTGTCCGAGTGAGGTCATTGCGCAGTACCTATAATTGCGTTGGTATGGTATTCGCCAGTCGTCGCGCTTGTATTCACCCTTCACACCTTCGCATGATACTTCAGGAGGATGAATACCGGAGATTGGGTGACGGCGAAGAAATCGAACGTGGCGATGTCGTTGTGTATTGTGGGCCCGACGATGAGGTTTTGCACGTCGGTATTGTAATCTACCTTAGCCTTTTCGATGCGAACGGACTCCGTGATGTGTTCGTATTAAGTCAATGGGGGCAAGCGGGAGAATATTTCCATCGGGCTGATGATGTTCCCGATGTCTTGGGACAACCAACTGAATATTGGACGGACAGGTTAGGGACATGACACCGATACAAGAGTGCTTCAAAATTATTGAAAGCCCGAAATTCGATTTTGAATTAAGCGTGGTCAGTAGTAGTGAGGCTTTTTTCAGAGCTGTCAGTGAACATCCTACCGTTCTACAAGCGTATGGAGAATTACGAAGATCGGCAGAATATAGTGAATATCTATTAGACCGCATTTACGATCTGTCGCGTGAAGAGATTGACCTAGAGTATGCCAATCCCAATGACACAGCATTAACTACTTTACTATGGCTTGCTTATTACACAGACGGCGATTGCGCCATTAACGCAGCCAAGTACATAACCCAAGCTCCGCGATGTTGGTATGCAACTGAACTGGCACATCGAGTCTTGACGTTCCCTCAGAACCGTCCCCTTCTCGCAACTGGCTTAAACGACGAATATTTTACCAGTGAGTGGAAAGCGTTTTCCAGGAGAGATTATCTACTCACCAATCGCATATTCTTTTGGGATAAGCCTGAAAGAATTGAGTGTGGACGAATTGGCGAGTTGCGATCTTCGTTAGTGCAAAACCCGGGTCAGACTGCTATAAGGGTAGCACTAGACTCTGTTGCAGAAATGGAATTGGATAGCGAAAGAGTGCGAGAATTTGAAGGGTGGCTGTTATCTCCATCTGACTTCGACGTGAGAATTAAGACTGGGAAGATTAATAGCATGGTGGGTATGCTAGAAGAGGCCGTATCTTGAAAGTTGAATGGGCAGTGGTTTGTCGCGCTTCGTCCCTTGACGTAAGCGGTACTTTATCCGTATTTCATATAGTCGGTGGCGTGGGTGTTAACATACCCCCGCCGTTAGACTCGGATATAAATGAAGAAGAGGGGCCGCCTATTATAGGCGATGTATGTGAATTCGTCGCCATTCTCTCTCCTTCTGATCCGACAGTACCGGAGAATCTTCACATACGAATCAACTTCATACATCCTGATTCCGAAATAAACGCAACAATGACTCTTGATGATGGCGTCGTCCATATTGACCAACACAGAGTATTATATCGGGTCGGGTTGCCGGGCATTCCTTTTCTAGGGTACGGGAATTGCCGTTTCGTTATTGAAGAGCAACGCATATCGGATGAACAAGAAGAATGGTATTCTGTCCATGAAGTGCCTTTTGATGTTATGAAGAGCGATGATGTAGGAGGTTGAATTCAAGTTTGTCTTGACCTCATTCCCAGAACTCACGCTTCGCCCACTGTATGCTGTGGGTTCTCAAATGTCATGCAAGCTTCCCGTTCCATATTAGCGTCGTACCAAGTCTAACATCCGACATCAAGCGGTATCACCTGAATAGTGTTGGTTTCTCACATACGGGAATCACCCCTTATGTTACTACCTGAGCGGCTCACTGTTGCGGACTTCGGTGGAACGCAATCGTCTCTTTTCAAAGTCTTTCATGGTTTCGTCTTATACTTTATTCTATGCTGCAATTGTGGCATGGATTCAGAATATGCGCTTAATTCCCATTTATAGCGCAGCCCGACAGACGGTGAAAGGAACGCTTTCGTAGCTTCAACTCTGGGCAACGCTGGATGAAAACTGTTATAGCCAGACCCTGTGGCCATCCTAGTTAGTGCTCAGCACTTTTCTTGGTATCTATAAACTATGATATATGTCGCGTCGTCCGACGACTTTTGCAAAAGCCCTGCAAACCAGGAGACTCTGTATGATCCGCGTACCGACTGACCGCGAGCCTACACATCCCGGAGAGATGTTGGTGAAAGAGTTCCTTCTGCCGCTTGGCATGACGCAGCGGGAACTGGCTGACGCTATACGGGCGCCGTACCAGCGCGTCAATGAGATTGTACGGGGACGTCGCGGGGTCTCTCCGAGTACCGCGTTGCGGCTTTCTAAGTTCTTTGGAGTGTCTCCGGGGTTCTGGATGAACCTGCAACTCCGCTGGGACCTCTACCACGCGCAGTTAAGAGAGGCCGAACAACTTGAGGCTATCCGACCGCACGAACCGGCTGACGCCGTAGGGGGCCGTTGACACTCCATTAGGTTCTGTTTACATTTGAGAATTGAACGCTCCGGACAAGCTAAGTTACAGATAGTCAGGCCACAATCCGCACGTATGGATTCCCGCTTTCGCGGGAATGACGGTAAATGTCAACACAGCCTAGAAAACGCTGTGCGAAATCACGCTCTCCAGACTCCGAGGGCGGAGGTATGAACTCAGGGCGCTTGGGCCGGAAGTGGTGGGCCATCCTGGACTCGAACCAGGGACCTCAGTCTTATCAGGACTGCGCTCTAACCGTCTGAGCTAATGGCCCACTATGAAGGGAGGAGGGAAGGGGAGTGGGGAGGTTATTCTGCTGGGGCGCCCGTCTCGGGGTCGAACTCGACGACTATCTCGACGGGCGCGTTGCGCGCTACGATGAGTTCCATCGTCTCGGACAGGCTGTCGTTGACGGGCTGGTGAACGGAGTCGGGCGGCACGTATATGAAGTCGCCCGCCGATATGTCCAGAGTCTTCTCGAGGTGTACGCCCGTTAGAAATCGGCCTTTGCCCTTGGAGACGTAGATGGCGGACTCGCAGTTGACGTGGTAGTGCGGACTGGAGGCGCAGCCGGGCGGGATGGTGGCTATCGCCAGGTGTATGCCCTCCGCGCCGCCGAGAGCCTGGGACACCCCGGCCAGCCTTGTCATGCTGCCGGAGTTTATCTCGACCTCGAGGCCGTCCGGGTGGACGACCTGGCACTCTGCTGTCAGTTGCGAACTCATGGGGTTGAGTATATCTTTACGACACTCACAGCGTCAAGGAAGGAAGGCTAAGCCTTCACCCGTATTGGGGGGCTTGTCGCTAGTCATGGGTCCATGTAACTCTGATCAGGCCGTCCCCTAGCTTATCTCTCATGGTATCGAGAAAGAGAGTCCCGCTTTGTCCAGACAAGATTTCAGGTTTAGCTGCGCGGTCAGGGTGAGGCTGTCGGAGTGCGACGTGCAGGGGATAGCGTTCAACGGCTCGTACCTAGACTACATCGAGGTGGCGCAGGCCGGGTATTTCAGGAATCTGGGCTTCGCCATCTACGACTCCGAAGGCAGAAAGCATTTCGACACCGCCATCGTGAAGGCGACGCTGGAGTACTTGTCCCCGGCGAGGGTGGACGACCTGATAGACGTATGCTGGAAGATAGAGCGGATAGGCAACACAAGTCTGACCGCGCTGTCCGAGATATACCGCCGCGATTCCGGCGACCCTCTATTGCGCGCGGAGTTGATCTACGTGGACTACGACAGCGACGCGGGCGTCTCCCGCCGTGTTCCGGATGATATGCGTACCCTGATAGAGACATACGAGAAGACAGGCGAGGTCATCCCGCTTGACGATCTGCCTGGGCTGTCGGGACTGGCGAGGGCCGAGCGCGGGGAGTTGTGAGTTGAAAATGACCGCGCTTGCAGTTGGGGTTTCACCCCCATCCTAACCTTCCCCCATCGAGGGGGAAGGGACTTTTGCCTACCCCTGTAACTCCGTCAAGGGGGAAGGGATTTTTGCCTACCCCTGTAACTCCGTCAAGGGGGAAGGGATTTTTGCCTACCCCTGTGAGATCCCATCGAGATTTATGCAATCGTCTCGTCAGACGTCAACCCGGACGACAACCGCGGCGTTCGCTATCACGGTCTTGTCTCCGGATCCTTCGCGCGGCTCTATCTCAAGTCCGCCCTGGACGGTCGTAAGCCGTCCCTTGCCGTGCGGCAGGACGGCGAGCACAGTATCGGCGTCGACCGCGTCCGGCTGGGGTATCGCCACGGTGACGTCCACTATCATCTCTTTGGAGGTGTCCGGGCCCAGCATTCCCAGGAACATCAGGCTGCTCTGGTGAACCGCGTTCCAGACCGCGCGCCGCGCCGCCTCCGTGTAGTCCTGTCCGTGAAGATCAATCCCGGTTCCGATTTCCAGTATCGCGGGCTGAAGAGCCATTGTATTCTCCCATGCGGTCGGTTGTTAGTTTTTCCGTAGTGGTATAGAATCTTATCATGTTGAGCGGGTGTAACTCAGGGGTAGAGTGTTTGCTTCCCAAGCAAAATGTCGTGGGTTCGAATCCCATCACCCGCTCCATGCTGAGAGGCTGTAATGGTTACTGAAACAGAATCCGATATATCTCGATCAGTCGGGCGGCTCGAAGGTCAAGCAGAGCAGACGAATGAGCGATTGGGTAGAATCGAGCAAAGACTCGACCGACTGATATTCACGCTGTTTGGTTTTGGATCCGCTATTCTAGTGGGCTTGGCCGTGATTTCGGTCAAATTGTTCCTAGATGGAGCCTAGCGTAGCGGAGGGACCTTCCATTGGCATACGTGGTAGATGAGAACTATCGGAGCAAGGCGCGCAAGCCAGACGACTTCCACGCCTTCTGGGATGACGTGAAGGCGCAGGTCGCCCGCGTTCCCCTAAACCCCGAGATGGTGGCCGATCCTCTGCGCTCGGATGACGATGTGGAGGTGTTCCAGGTCTTCTACGACAGCCTGGACGGTGTGAGAGTGGCGGCGTGGTACTGCCTTCCGAGGGACGCGGAAGAACCGATGCCCGCTATCCTGGCTGTGCCGGGCTACCAGAGCGATCCGCCCATCCCCAAGGAGTGGGCGAGACGCGGATACGCCGCTCTCGGCGCCGCTCCGCGCGGCAAGCTGCGCTCCAACGCGCAGTTCAACCCCGGATACCCGGGCCTGCTCACCTACGGCATGGTTGACCGCAACGTCTATTCTTATCGAGGCTTCTACGTGGACGCCTGGCGCGGGGTTGACTTTCTGATCTCCCGCGAGGAGGTTGATTCCGACAGGATAGGCGTCACCGGCAGCAGCCAGGGCGGAGGGCTGACTCTCTGCACAGCCGCGATGCGGAGCGAAATCAAGGCCGCCGCGGCCGGAGCGCCCTACCTGACCGGGTATATGGACTCGATAGAGTTGACCAGCACGTACCCCTACCAGGAGATAAACGACTATCTCAGGCTTCACCCCGAACGGCGCGAGCGCGTGGAGAGGACGCTGAACTACTTCGACTGCGTAAACTTCGCCGACGGCATAACCTGTCCCATCATTGTGAACATCGGTCTCCAGGACAATGTGTGTCCGCCCGAGACCGGATACGCGCTCTTCGACAAGATAGCCAGCGAGGACAAGCGCCTTTACGCCTACGACGGGCAAGGACACAGCGCCGGACGCGACGAGCATGATCCTATAATCGCCGAGTTCTTCGAGCGACACCTAGCGCGGGAGGGATCCAATGGCTGATTCGGACTATACCAAGCCGGACGGATTCGACGCCTACTGGGACGCGGTTCTCGCCGAACTCGCGGCCACTCCCGCCGAGCCGGAGGTCGAGGTCATACCGCTGAGGGAGACCGACTTCGCCACGCTTCACGGCGTTCATATCACAAGCGTCGGCCCCTATCGGCTGTTTGGATACCTGAGCGTTCCGAAGGGCGACGGGCCGCATCCGGCGATCTACTGGCCGCCGAAGTACGCCAGCGTGTTGGAGATAATCCCGCAGGGAACGGCGAACGCGGTCCGAGGCGAGTTCGTCACCTTCTCGCTGGCGGGCAGGGGGCAGCGCAACTCGGACAGGCCCTTCGCCGCGATGTTCCCGGGCCTGCTGACCGAGGGCATAGCCTCGCCGGAGGGTTACGTGTTCCGGGGGATAGTGGCGGACGCGATTCGTGGTTTGGAGTTCGTGAACTCGCTGGACTTCGTTGATGACTCGCGGATCGTGGTCATAGGCAACGACGTGGCGATGCAGACGCTCGCTTTGCGCCCGGACGCCACTCATCTAATCTGTACGCCCGCGCTGTTCTTCGATCCGCTCAGTCTGGCGGCGAGAACGCAGGGCTACCCGCTGGAAGAGTACAATGACTACCTTAGAAGCTACCCGTCGGAGCGGGAAGCGGTCGCCGACACGCTCGCCCGCTTTGACCTGCGCGGGTTCGCCGGCGGCGTCAGGGCGACGACGCTGATAAACGCGGGGCCGGTTGGCTCAATTCTCGGACCTGACGCGCTTCGTCCAGTCTCGGACGCTGTTGGCGGGGACGTGACCGTGTACGCCTCCGAGCGTTCCAGCTATAAGGACGGCCTGTACATGGAACGCTGGATAGCGGACAAGTTGGGCCTGGATGCCCCAATCCTGCCCGAACACTGGCGATAGGCTCTGTCTATGGCCTCTCCCTCAGTCAAGATAGACAACGCGCTCTACGCGCTGACGATGGACGGCGACAGGCGCATCCTGACCGACGCGGCGATTCTCATGGAAGGCGACACCATCGCGCGGGTCGGGAAGTCCTCGGAACTGGCGGGCGTGTCCGCCGACACTACGATTGACGCGAGCGACTTCGTTGTCACGCCCGGCTTTATAGGCGGGCATATGCACATCAGCTACGCCCACGCCACGCGGGGCATATTCCCCGACGACCTGGGCCCCGACTACCTGCCCAACGTGTTCAGGCTCCAGGGCATCATGTCCGCGGAGGAAGAGCGGCTGACCTCGCTTCTCGGCATAATGGAGCTTCTAAAGTATGGCGTAACAACCTTTGTGGACCCGGGCAGCACGAAGCACATCGCGGCCTGCATGGACGCCTACCGAACCGCCGGATGCCGCATCGTCACCGGAACGCAGGTGACGGATATGCCCAACCCGCTCAACGTGCCGACCTACGACACTGGCGAGGCGCTTGCTCTGATCGAGCGGACGATAGCCGAGTTCGACGGGGCGCTGGACGGCATGGTGTCGTCCTGGGCGATGCCCTTCTCGTCGGAGTACGCTTCGCCCGAACTGCTCTCCGGCGTCGCGCGGATGGCGAAGGAGAGGGGAACGCGCTCAACGATTCACCATAGCTTTTCGAGCGCGGCGACCGAAGACTGGAAGGCGCGAACCGGCGTTACGCCCACCGGCTTCCTGAGAGACATAGGCTTCCTGGACGGGGACGTTCTGCTGGCGCACGCGCTGGGGATAACCGAGGATGACGTGGGCGTCATCGCGGAATCGGGCGCGTCGGTCGTGATGTGTCCGCCGGCCGCAGCCAAGGGCGGCTCGGGCATGACGCGGGACGCGCTGCTGCCCGAACTGCTTGAGGCGGGCGTCAGCGTCGCGCTCGGAACGGACGCGCCGAACAACTCCAACCTGATAGAGACGCTGAGGGCGATGTACCTCTCCGCCATATTGTACAAGGACGGCAGGCGGGACGTGTCCATGATACCCGCCGAGACCGCGCTGGAACTTGGCACGATACTCGGCGCGGACGCGCTGGGCATGGCGGACCGGATAGGCTCGATAGAGGCGGGCAAGAAGGCCGACCTGGTTCTGTTCGACACGATGCGCCCGGAGTGGCGGACGCTGTTCAACCCGGTGAACAACCTGGTTTACTCGGCGGATGGACGCAGCGTTCATACGGTCATCGTGAATGGCAGGATCGTCGTCCAGGATCATGCGCCGACCTTCGTTGACGAGCGCGAACTGATAGCTGAAGTCCAGCGAGTCGGGGAGAGTATGCTGGCTCGTTCGGGCATCTCCTTCCCATCGCGCTGGCCCGTCATCTAGCTCCTGGACGCTCCGGCAGGCCAATGGAAGTCATGGAAGCGAACATCACGTCCGAGAAGCGTTTTTCCGACCTTTGGGAACGCTCCCTCGAACTCCGCCCCGACGTCGTGGATGGCGACGGCAACAGGTACGAGGTCGTATTCCCGGGTGTCAGGAACCAGGGCGCAGGCCCCGACTTCAGGGGCGCGGTTCTCAGGCGCGACGGGCGCACCTTCGGAGGCGACGTGGAACTCCACCTGGAGCAGTCCGGCTGGAGGGCGCACGGTCATCACGCCGATCCCGCCTACGATGGGGTCGTTCTCCAGGTGGTCCTGAGACTGGCGCGGGACCCCGACCGTTTCACCGGACCGCCCACGGCCACCGCCGTATTTCCCGACGAACCCGCCGCGCTTCCGGGTTCGCCGGACATCTCACCCTCTGACCTGGAAGAGTTAGGAGCGCGGAGATTCCTGGCGAAGAGCGCGGGCTTCCGCCTGGAACTTGACGCTGGCGTGCGCCCTGATCAAGTCGTGTACCAGGGCATGATGGAGGCGATGGGCTACGCGAGAAACCGCAGGCCGTTCCTCGCGCTGTCCAGGGCCGCGCCGCTGTCGCTGTTCGCGCAGCTCAGGGAGGAGCCGAGACGGACGGCGGAGTTCGGCGCGTTCGCGGTCCTGGCGACGGTGGGCAATGTTCTCGAACGGATCCCGTCATCCGAGCGCGGCCAGGCTCGCCGGGTGGCCTCGAGGCTTGGGGCGCGGTCTCGCCTGTCGGCGGGGGACTGGAGTATGTTCCGGGTCAGGCCGAGCGCCAGCCCGGTCAATCGGATGAGGGCGATGGCGTTCATCCTGGCCGCCGGCCTGGGTGAAAGTCTCTCTGAGCGGATGGGCGGCGTATTCGAGCGCGGCGGCGCGAACGGGCTGGTCAGCGTAGTATCGGACGCGCCGCATATCGGGCGGGGGTTCGCGCTCACGGTCGTCTCGAACGTTCTGCTGCCGTGTCTGTACGCGCTCCGGCCCTCGGATGAGGTGGTCCTGAAGTTTCGGGAGATGCGCTCGCCGCCCGCGGATTCTGTTACGAGAGGGATAGCGAATGTCCTCGGAGATGGAATCAGGCCCGCGAACGCCGCGCAACATTCGGGGCTTCACGCGCTGGCGAAGTCGCGCTCCTGGCCGGGCGGCGCTTAGGCGCGGGCGCTAGAACAGGGCCAGAAGCTCGCGCGCCTCCCTGATTACGGTTCTGTCGTATATGTTTACAGGGTTGGCGACCTCCATCGCCTTCTCCAGGTCGGCGCGCGCCTCGAGCTTCCTGCCCTCGTCCAGATGCACCTTCGCCCTCGCGACGTAGGTTCCGGCGTACTCCGGCTCCAGTTCGATGGCCTTGTCGAAGTCCTCGAGCGCCAGCGCCAATCGCTCGTCGCCGTAGAACGCCAGCCCTCGCCGGTAGTACGCTCTGCCGAAGTCGGGCAGCTTGCGTATCACAAGGTCGAAGGCGGTGATGGCGTCGTCGAATTCCTGCACTTCCAGCAGCCTGACGGCGCGACTGTACTCGAACAGCGCCGCCGTCTGGACCGTTGGAGTGGGTTCGGGTTCGGGGGTCGCGGTAGGCTCCGGCGTTGGCGTCGGTACGGGTGTTTGTGTAGGCACGGGCGTCTGAGTAGGGATCGGGGTAGGCTCCGGCGTCGGCGTTGGGGCGGGAGCGGGGCTCGAACAGGCCAGCGCCAGCGCCACAAGGCCGATTCCCAGCGCCAGGGTTGCGGTAATCTTGGACATATGTTGATCCGTGAGCTTGATTTATCGTCTGCCATTCAGCATAGCATACGTAGCTAAGCCGGTAGGGGGTTTTCTCCGCGCCCGCGATGGAATAGAGTATGCGGGACATTGATTCGGATTAGTTCTTTCGAGGAAGCGCGATGATAAAGACTCTGGACGGAATAGCGCCCAGGATTCACCCGACCGCATTCGTGAGCGAGGCGGCGTATGTAATCGGCGACGTGGAGATTGGCGAAGGCTCGAGCGTGTGGCCCGGAAGCGTGATCCGGGGCGACATGGGCAAGATAACGATAGGCAGGTACACCTGCGTGCAGGACAACTCGGTCGTCCACTGCGATACGGACGCGACGATTGGGGACTACGTGGTCATCGGCCACCGCGTGGTGTGTCACGCGAAGAACGTCGGGACGCGGACGCTGCTGGGCAACGGCGCGGTCGTCAACGACGGGGTGGAGATCGGCGACGAGTGCGTTGTGGCGTCGGGCGCGGTGGTGCTGGACGATATGCGGGTGCCGGACCGCTCGATAGTGGTGGGCGTGCCCGGGCGCGTGCGGGGGCAGGTTCAGGACAGGCACCTGGAGCTTGGCGAGTACTTCAACAAGGTGTATGTCCTGAAGACGCAGCGCTATAAGAGGAACGGCGGGCTGGAGTAGGCAGTCGGTAGTTCTTAGTTTTTAGTCGTTAGAAGCCATCTCAAAAACATTAGCCCTCGCTAGGATCCGTAGGTTTTCACCCTCACCCCAGCCCTCTCCCATCAAGGGAGAGGGGGTTTGTTGATCGGTATTCATAGCTGACCGCATATTTGCCTACCCTTATGAGCCCATCAAGGGAGAGGGGATTAGGGCGCCCACAAGGGAGCGTGATCGGTATTTATGAGATGGCTTGTAGTGGTTGCGGGTCACATCTTGTCGGGGGCGTTCATGCCCATGAGGGAGAGGCAGCGAGCCAGGGCCGTTTTGGACGCGAGGCAGAGGCGCAGCCTTGCCCTGGTGAGTTCCTCTTCGCCCTCGGCGGTGGAGATGACGCGGCACTGCTGGTAGAACCAGTGGAAGGCGGTGGCGAGTTCCTGCGCGTAGTGGGGCAGGTGGTGGACTTCGAGGTTTGTCGCCATGACCTCTACGAGTTCGGGGAGCTGGACTATCTTGCGTATCAGGGCGAATTCGGCCTCGTGGGTGAGCAGGGAGAGGTCGGCGGCGTCGAACTGGATGCCGCGCTCGTTCGCGCCCGCGATGATGCTGGCGATGCGCGCGTGGGCGTACTGGACGTAATAGACCGGGTTGTCGGAGGACTGGCGCGCGGCGAGTTCGAGGTCGAACTCCATCTGGGTTTCGGCGGCCCGGGAGAGGAAGAAGTAGCGGCAGGCGTCCGCGCCAACCTGGTCAACCAGGTCGTCAACGGTGATTATGTCGCCGGAGCGCTTGGAGAGGCGCACCAGTTCGTCGCCCTGCTTGAAGGTGACCATCTGGTAGATCATCAGGGTGAGGCGGTCGGGGTCAACGCCCATGGCGGAGACGGCGGCCTTCATGCGGTTGACGTGGCCCTGGTGGTCGGCTCCCCAGATGTCCACGACGCGCTGGAAGCCGCGCTCTATGAACTTGTTGTGGTGGTAGGCAACGTCGGAGGCGAAGTAGGTGGGCGCGCCGTTGGAGCGTATCAGCACGGCGTCGTTCTCGGCGCCGAGTTGGGAGGCGGCGAACCAGACCGCGCCATCGCGCTCGGCGCGGTAGCCGCGCTCGTCTATGAGCGACATAACGCCGTCGAATCCGCCGTCGGCGTACAGGCTGCGCTCCCTGAACCACACGTCGTAGCCGACGCCGAGCCGGTCGAGGGACTGCCTGATGGAGTCCACCATTTCTTCGAGGGCTACTTCGCCTATGGCGGCGGTGGCTTGCTCCGCGTCCATGTGGAGGTACTCGTCGCCGCGCTTGTCCTTTATTTCGCGCGCGAGGTCGTTCATGTATTCGCCCCGGTAGCCGTCCTCAGGAATCTGCGCGTCTTTGCCGCACTGCTGGAGGTATCGGGCGTAGGCGGTCCGGTAGAAGAGTTCCATCTGTGTGCCGCCGTCGTTGACGTAGTATTCGCGCCGGACGTCGCAGCCCGCCGCTTCGAGGGCGTTGGCGAGCGCGCTGCCGATGACCGCGCCGCGCGCGTGTCCGACGTGGACGGGGCCGGTGGGGTTGACGCTGACGAACTCGACCTGGACGCTCTCGCCGCCCCCGATGTCGGATTCGCCGAAGGTCTCGCCCTGTTCGATGACTTTGTTCACCTGGGACCGGAGCCATTCTTCATCCAGGGAGAAGTTGACGAAGCCCGGGCCCGCGACCCATACGCCGCCTACGATCTCGGAGTCGGGCAGGGCGGCGACTATGGCCTCTCCGATGGCGCGGGGGTTCATCCTCATGGGCCGCGCGAGTTTCATGGCGAGGCTGCATGAGTAGTCGCCGTTCCCGGCGTCGCGCGGCCTCTCTATGGAGAGGTCGGTCACTTCGGCTTCGGGCAGTTGGCCGGAAGCCTGGGCGGCGTCGAGCGCGGCTCTCACGTTGTCCGATATGTGTCTTCGGATTGACGCGGACATCGGGGCGGCGGAATCGGTCGTCATAAATTATCCTTTATAGCTTACTGGTGCGGTTTCAAGTGAGTTTCCAAGTGGGACAGGACGCGGGTCACGTGGAAAGTGACCTGTCATCACCTGTTGTTAGCTATGGACCGAAAAATTTTCGGTCGGGCGAGTGGTTATTGATAAATTCCTCCTTATGTATGTCAAGTATATTTGTTCTGTAACAGGGGTATTGTAGCATACAATTGGTTCCTGGTTGTATGGCAAATCGGGTTGGTATTGATAGTACGCGCCGGCAATGCCAGACCAATGCCGTCGGGCAAGTGGATTGGCGAGCGGCGAGCCCTTCGGGGTTCCCGCTTTCGCGGGAATGACGAATGACGCGGGGTCGTCGGATTTGAGAATAATCGAAAGACCCCGGGGTTAATTTCTGGAGACGCTGATGGATGGGGCGTCGGGCTGGTTGGTTATGGAGCCTATGACGGCGCGGGTTTGGACGTTGTGGGATTCGAGGGCGGAGAGGAGGGCGCCGGTCTTGTGGTCGGGGACGGATATGAGCAGGCCGCCGGAGGTCTGGGCGTCGGCGAGGAGTATCTTCTGGACGCCGGTTATGGAGGCGTCCCAGCGGACGTCGGCTTGGAGGGAGTCGAGGTTGCGGTGGGTGCCGCCGGGGGCTACGCCGCTTTCGGCGAGTTCCGTCGCGCCGGATATGAAGGGGATGGCGTCGAATGAGAGGGTCGCGCCGACGCCGCTTGCGCGGGTCATGCCGCGGAGGTGTCCGAGCAGGCCGAAGCCTGTTACGTCCACGCAGGCGTTGGCGCCGACTTCGCTCATGGCCTGGGCGGCGTCGTTGTTGAGCTGGCTCATTATGCCGACGGCGGTTTGGAGAACGTCGTCGGGGGCGACGCCCTGCTTGGCGGCGGTGGTTATGACGCCGGTGCCGATGGGCTTGGTGAGGACGAGGTTGTCGCCTGGCTCAGCGCCGGCGTTGGTGACGTGGTCGCCGGGGCGCACTACGCCTGTTACGGAGAGGCCGTACTTGGGTTCTTCGTCGTCAACGGTGTGTCCGCCGACGATGAGGACTCCGGCCTCGCGCGCCTTGTCCGCGCCGCCGACCAGGATGTCGCCGAGCAGGTCCTTTGGGAGCGCGACGGGGAAGCCGACGATGTTGAGCGCGGTGAGGGGCCTGCCGCCCATGGCGTAAACGTCGCTGAGGGCGTTGGCGACGGCGATCTGGCCGAAGGCGTAGGGGTCGTCAACGATGGGCGGGAAGAAGTCCACGGTCTGTATGAGCGCGGTGTGGTCGTCCATGCGATAGACGGCGGCGTCGTCGCCGGTGTTGACGCCGACGAGCAGGTTGGGGTCGGATACGGGCGGAAGCTGGCTCAGGACCTGTCCCAGGTCCTCGGGGCTGAACTTGGAGGCTCAACCGGCGCAGCTGGCGAGTTCGGTGAGGCGGATGTCTTCGCGCGTGGTGGTCAAGGTACGGCTCCTTGGTCGGGGTTGGCGTGAGGGGTATTGTAGCGCATATCGGGCGCGGATGCGCGGTTAGGCGTAAAGCGAAGCGAAAGTGAGGTATATAGGGGTTGATACATTTGTTTTGATATGGCAACATTGTGCTTGAACTCACTGACGGGAGACAGCGGGCATGAAACTTACAGCCTTGAGCCTATTCTCCGGCGCGGGCGGCCTGGACATTGGGGTGGGCCAGGCGAGTTTCAAGAATGTCTGCTCCGTGGAGTTCGATCCTCACTGCGTTTCCACGCTCCGCAGGAACGGGCGCGGAAAGACCGTCTGGCAGGTGGATGTCCGAGCGCTGGACCCCGAGCGTGTGGCGGACACCCTCAATATCCAGCCCGGCAACCTGCATCTGCTTCACGGAGGGCCGCCCTGCCAGCCGTTCAGCCAAATGGGAAAGCAACAGGGGGTGTCCGATCCCAGGGGAAGCCTGGTATTCGAGATGCTCAGGTTCGCCGCCGCTCTGCGTCCCGCCGCCGTTCTGATAGAACAGGTCCCCAGGTTTCTACAAGCCATCGTCGCCGAGACCGCCACCATGCAGGACATCCTCAGCGACGAATTTCATAGTATCGGATACGACCTGCACGTCCAGATACTTGACGCGGTTCACTATGGAGTGGCGCAGCGCCGCAAGCGAGCGGTTATCGTCGGGTTGCCGCATGGAGCGCGATTTGAATTTCCCTTCGGCGAACTTGGCGCTCTTCCCACCGTGGGCGACGCCATTGACGACCTTCCGCCCGCCGCCTCTCCAGACGAGACGGCGCTGGTTCCCAACCATATTGACGTAACGCCCAAGAGGGACAGGGAACGTATCTCCTACGTTCCTGAAGGATCCTGGCTGTCTAAGGTCGCGGACGCGCCCCCGGACATAATCCAGAAACTCACCAGGAAGGATACGACTAAGTTCCGACGCCTGGACAGACATTCCCAGTCGCTCACTCTCCGTTGCGGAGAGGCGTTGTACCACCCCGTCGAAGACCGCTACATCACGCCGCGCGAGGCCGCCCGGTTACAGGGATTCCCTGACACCTATATTCTGGAAGGCCCTATCCGTCGGAGAACGGGAGTTGTGCCGAATCTGGACCAGCACCGACAGGTCGCCAACGCGGTCCCTCCGCCTCTTGCGCGCGCCGTAGCCCTCAACATAAGGGACGCGCTGTGCCTCAGGTGAAGGAACTCTACGGTCTCGCTCTGGGAGAAGGCGGCGCGAGGCGAGCGGCGTCCCGGCAAGCGTTCTGCCCCCACATGATGAAGTTGTGCGACGGCGGGGGCAACCGGGATATGGCCCGTTGGCCCGCGACCGACCAGCCTTTGGCTTCGCTGTTCGATCCCTCCGTCGGAGAAGAGAGTGGGGGATTTATCCCGTGCGGAGTATGCTCCGTTCGTCTTTCCGGTGGGAGAAACGCCGCGGATATAGATTGGGCGGTATGCCCGCGTCGTCTTCTGTCGTTCGAGTCAGGCGCTTTTTCGGATTCTCAGCGTCCGCTCGCCGAGCGCGTTCTACAAGTCGCCGGATTCCAACAGGGAGACGAAATCCGAGTCTGGTCCGAGATAAGGCTGCTTGACCGCGAGTTGGGCGTGGATTATCGAATGGACTATGTTTTACGCAAAGACGATAGCCCGCCCGTCATAGTGGAAGTCATGACCGCTTCGACCTCGGGCGGCAACCGGGCGCGGCGGACGGATATACGATCCGCGTTCGCGGACGCTGTGCTGTACGAGCATGGCGTCATACCGCAATTGGGCCAGTCGCCCGGCGTAAACGCTAGACAGGTCTGGGCGCGTATGTTGTCGCAGATGATAGTCAAATCCGAAATCGCGAATCACTGGGGAGGGCGCGCCATCTGGGTTGTGCAGGATTCACTGTGCGACTACATCAAGCGCAGCACCGGGCTTAATCTTGACGCTCTTCTTGCCACTGATTGGAAACCCGGCGAAGTCAACCTCATATCAGCTAGTATAAACGACTCGGAGGATATCGAACTCTACGCAGGTCCAATCTATCCCGGGGACGGAACTGAAACCTGCTGGCTGGAATTGCCGACTTCTCCGGGTATCCCTCCGGTCGAAAGACTTACAGACCGCCTCACAGATGAGTCCGTCATCGCTACGCTGACAGTGTAAACCAAATTTGGAGAATCATATACTTGCGTACCAAGCATCAAGGAGGAAATGAATGGCTAGAAGGTTCAGCAGCTTCAGAAGTAGCGGAGGTAGTCGAGGCTTTAGCGCTAGAGGCAACCATGGTGGAAGTAGTGGGTTTGGTCGACGGAGTTCTAGTCACAACAGTCGCGCTTCATCCAAGGGGCAGGTGAAAGGCGGCAAAGCAGTTCAGTATGCAATAAAAGATCCCAAAGGCAAGACGAAATACTACGGTACCACCAACAATCCCAGGCAGCGCGCTGTGGAACACAGAGAGTCATACCATTTCATCTTGATGATGCCGCGTAGTCTTCAGACAGTCCTTGAACGTTTTGTCTGATCCACTCCCAACTCACCAGCGACTTCACCCGCTCAGGGTCGGACTCCAGCCTGCTCAGACACTCGTCCACCGCGGCCATCTTCTCCTCAACACTCCCGTACACCCTGCCTTCCACCCACCTGCGCGCCTCCTCGAATACCCGCTCGGCTGGATTCAACTCAGGACTATACGGCGGTTGAACTATCGTCTTCACTCCCGCTACGCTCCCCACCAACTCGCTGCGATGACTCCGCGCTCCGTCCCACACCAGCGCTCTTACCTGTGTGTATCGTCTCATTCCCAGGACCGCTCGCGCCACCGTCTCAGACTTCATAGAGTCCATCCACGTCCACTCCAGCTTCCCGCGCACAAAGTCCACCACCAGGAACAGATACTTCCACTCATACACCAACTGAAGGCTCTGAACCACCTTCAGCCCACGCGCTCCCCACACCCTGCGAACCATCCCGCGAAGCCCCACTCTCATCTCATCGGCGAAACCGATCAGCGCTCCCGGCTTTACTCCCGCTCTCCTCAGCGAACGACCGAGTCCCCCTTTTTCCACGACTCCTGTTCTCTCACATCAGCCTTCTCGTGTCGACTCCTCGGAACCTTCGGAGAACATCCCAACCGCTCCAGCACGCTATATACGCTGTTTCCCTTATACCTCACTCCGTACTCTGACTCGATCCAGTCCGCTATCTCACCGGCAGTCCTGAATCGCCCGCTACCAACCTCATCGACCAGTCCCCTCTCCTGCGCCTCGCTCAGAAACCTGGGCTGGCCCACTCCTCCCATCCTGCGGGACACCACCTCGTCCAAACCTCCGTCCCTGTACCACTCAATCCATCTCTGGGCGCTGCGGTAGTGAGCGCCAACGGCCTCTGACGCCGCTTTGATCTGCCAACCGCTACGTACAAGCCACAGCAGGTGAACCCGTGTCCGAATGTTAATGTCTGTCTGCGACTGGTATGCCTCTTTCAGCGCCTCTGGGGTATCGTTCTTGTTCCAATCTATCTCGAGCGGTCTTCCGATCATCTGATGCCCTCCTACGCCTGGGTTGGAGTGAGCATAGATCAAATTTCGTGCCTCGACCAGCCCCTTCATGCTGATATCAGACCGAAATGGTATCAGGTAAACTCGGCAGGGGGGACGAGTTGGTAGTCCAAACAAGGGCGGTGTCCAGAAAGTTGGCTGAGAAGGTCGAAGCGTCCAAACTGACTTCTCATCGTTGTCAGTATGGACGCAATCCACAACACAACACTACCAAAGACGGGAAATATCACAATCCAAGCTGATATAGAACTGATGGTGCACAAGTGTATAATTCTCCTTACAATGTAGTACCCACGATAAAAAGAGAGTGAACATGGAAGAACAACTATCAAATATCCCCGAAGTAGTCAGAGAAGGAACTCCGGCAGTTAAGCCGACCTTAGAGTATATCGCCAATAAAGCAGAAAAGACTGGCATTCTGGATCTATTGCGAGCGAAGCTACTGCCATGGTCGGCAAAATCAGAGAATCTCGTGATACTGGAAGACGCTGCTACGGACAGGATAGCGTCTTGGATAGATAGTGAGAACCCCGTTGAACTGGCCATGGGTGTTGAAGCCGCTTCTCTAGTCCGCAAAGGCGCTAACGTGATAGTCGCCCTAAACGAAGCAGTAGGTTATACTAAGCTAGAGAAGATAGCACAGGTGAACGACGATTTATTTGCAACTTGGTTTGACCATGTTGGCAGAATCTTCGATTCAGATATGCGTACTATATGGGCGAGGATACTGGCAGGTGAGGCTGATAGTCCAGGTTCTGTATCAAAAGGGACCTTAAATGTACTGGCTGATTTGGATTCTACGGATGCGAATTATTTCTCTATGCTTAGCGTGAGTTTTGCGACTATTACTGTTAAAGCCACATACGGATCTCAGTTAGATAAAGAACTTATACCATTTCAGCTTGATGATGCCGCGTAGTCTTCAGACAGTCCCTGAACGTTTTGTCTGATCCACTCCCAACTCACCAGCGACTTCACCCGCTCAGGGTCGGACTCCAGCCTGCTCAGACACTCGTCCACCGCGGCCATCTTCTCCTCAACACTCCCGTACACCCTGCCTTCCACCCACCGGCGCGCCTCCTCGAATACCCGCTCGGCTGGATTCAACTCAGGACTATACGGCGGTTGAACTATCGTCTTCACTCCCGCTACGCTCCCCACCAACTCGCTGCGATGACTCCGCGCTCCGTCCCACACCAGCGCTCTTACCTGTGTGTATCGTCTCATTCCCAGGACCGCTCGCGCCACCGTCTCAGACTTCATAGAGTCCATCCACGTCCACTCCAGCTTCCCGCGCGCAAAGTCCACCACCAGGAACAGGTACTTCCACTCGTACACCAGCTGAAGACTCTGAACCACCTTCAGCCCACGCGCTCCCCACACCCTGCGAACCATCCCGCGAAGCCCCACTCTCATCTCATCGGCGAAACCGATCAGCGCTCCCGGCTTTACTCCAGCTCTCCTCAGCGAACGACCGAGTCCCCCTTTTTTTCCACGACTCCTGTTCTCTCACATCAGCCTTCTCGTGTCGACTCCTCGGAACCTTCGGAGAACATCCCAACCGCTCCAGAACGCTATATATGCTGTTTCCCTTATACCTCACCCCGTACTCTGACTCGATCCAGTCCGCTATCTCGCCGGCAGTCCTGAATCGACCGCTTCCGACCTCATCAACCAGCCCCCTCTCTTGCGCCTCGCTCAGAAACCTGGGCTGGCCCACTCCTCCCATCTTCCTGGACACTACCTTGTCCAGCCCTCCGTCCCTGTACCACTCAATCCATCTCTGGGCGCTCCTGTAATGAGTTCCCACCGCTTCCGCCGCCGCTTTGATCTGCCAACCGCTGCGTACAAGCCACAGCAGGTGAACCCGTGTCCGAATGTTAATGTCTGTCTGCGACCGGTATGCCTCTTTCAGCGCCTCTGGGGTATCGTTCTTGTTCCAATCTATCTCGAGCGGTCTTCCGATCATGTGATGCCCTCCTACGCCTGGGTTGGAGTGAGCATAGATCAAATTTCGTGCCTCGACCAGCCCCTTCGTGCTGATATCAGACCGAAATGGTATTATAGCCATTTGCGGTATTCCGAATGGATATGATTTGCTTACAACTATATCTACAAGTCTAAATAGATATAGCGTGCTTGATAGACTGGTGGAACGTAAGTTGATTGGGTCTTATGAAGGTTTTCGACAACATGAACTGACTCATGCCGTATCAGCATCGGTTAGTTTTGGGCAAGAAGAAGGTTTTACGGTACGTGTACCATTCAGATTTCAAGACAAATACTATATACTGGAACCTACATCCCAACGAGATGCTAATGAACCTGTTACTTTTACAGGAATTCCATTAACTATTGCAGGTAAGGAATTGTATTCAGTTGTGCTCGACGAATCAGTTTCTCCTGAACACCTCAAGAGACGCCGAGCTAGGGCGGCTGAGAGATATATTCAAGCTTTGTCAGCGCAACTGGCTTTACAGAATTTAATGTTGACAGAAAACGAAATTGGAGAAGATATGCCGATTATCACCCCAAAAGATGAGTTGGCTAGAAAGATACAAAATAATCCAGGAATGCGAAATTTCTTTGAACGTCATAATATTCGATAGTTATATTGTTCACCTTGAATAAATTAAAATGCTATTGCGTTTTGGATCAATGCTGATTGGAGTAGTGATTAATGCTTGTTATGACTGTAACGGAAGCCCACACTAATGTACTGTACACTGTCTCTGATGAAAAGGACGAGTACAGGGCAATGCAGTTCGTCTCCCGCAACGGAGATACAATCTACGCGAATGCCGACATCAGAGTAGGCGATCAGGTCTTGGTCGTCGAACTACCCGCGCTCTTATATAGTCCTTCAATGGAAGATCCGGGTGAGGCGGTAAGTCACATTATTCTCGGGCACATCCCGCCTAGTACACTGCATCATATCTCTACGGATTTGGTCTCTTTTCGTGGGACATAGCGCAAGCTTAGGTGAAAGACATCTTAATCGGGATTTATACGACAGATGTAATTCCAGCTTTGGGGTATGAGGTACATAATTCCCCTTATATAATACGAACCGCCCACTTGACCATCTCTCTGACGAGTCCGACCCTGTACCTAGCCGTCTTCACGGACAGCGCTTAGCAGACGCGGGAACTGGAATCCGCGTCGCTGTGAAGGTGATAGACTTGCGAGGCAACGTGGTGATGAAGATACGCAACTTGGGGGATTTGACCTATGGTGACCACAACGCGACTAATGACAGCGGAAGAACTCCTGAATATGCCCGATGACGGCTTCCGATATGAACTTGTCAGGGGAGAGTTGAGGAAAAGATTGCCCGCGGGACAGACACACGGGCGATACGGCTCCAATATACATATCTCGCTGGGAGGATACGCCAAGGCGAACCGGCTGGGCATATCCTATACCGCGGACACCGGCTTCATACTGGAGACGGATCCGGATCACGTTCGCGCGCCCGATTTCGCTTTCATATCCAACGAAAGGCTGAGAGAGATAGGAGAGTCCGAAGGCTTCGCCCAGGGCGCGCCCGATATTGCGGTCGAGGTCATATCTCCGAACGACCGTTACACAGAGGTGGAAGAAAAGGTGGAGGACTGGCTGAACGCCGGCTGCCGCGCGGTGGTAGTCGTAAACCCTCGCAGGCGGACCGTGAACCTCCACCGCTCGCCCACGGACGTGATCATCCTCACAGAATCCGACACGCTTGAAATCCAAGATGTAGTTCCCGGCTGGCGAATGCCGGTCGAAGACATATTCGAGTAAGAAGCGCCGCATCCTATTGTGATAGGCTTGTCCCATAAATGACAATGAGGAGCCAGGAAATGGGAGCTACACACGTAATGGTCGCTATTCGGAATCCCGCTGAGCCGGAGCGGGTGTGGGAAGGGCTGTTCCTCGTAGATACCGGAGCGACCGACTGCCTTGTGCCTCGTCCGAATTTGGAAGCTATCGGACTAACCCCGAAGGGCAGCCGCGCATACGAACTCGCGGACGGATCCGAGTTGCGGTTGGACATTACCACCGCGGACATAGAATTCATGGGGGAGACCACCGCGGGCGCGATAATTTACGGCGATCCGGGAGTGGAGCCGCTGCTTGGAGTTACAGCGCTGGAATCCGTAGGTGTCGAAGTTGATCCCGCCAACCAGCGCTTGAAGAAGCTTCCGACTGTGCGCCTCAAGCGGCTTGGGGCCGAATAACCGATACGCCGGATTGCAGGAACCGCCATACAGTCGGAAGGCCGCGCTGGCGGGCGCTACATGGTCTTGTGGCCGGAGGGGGCGTAGGCGGCGAGGTTGGGGTTGCCGGGGAGGAACGCGGCGCGGCCCTTGGGGCGCTGCATTATGCCGTTTTCGACGATTATCTCGCCGCGCTGCATGGTCATCACGGGCTGGCCGGTTACCCGCTTGCCCTCGAACATGGTGAAGTCGGCTATGCAGTGCTGGGCCTCGGCGGAGAGGGTATGCTCGATGGACGGGTCGAAGAGCACGACGTCGGCGTCGGCGCCAGGGTCGAGGGATCCCTTCTGGGGGTATATGCCGAAGATCTTGGCGGGGTTTTCGCACATGACCTGGACGAGGCGGGGCAGGGTTATGCGGCCCATGTTGACGCCCTCCTGGTAGGCGACGCATAGCATCTGCTCGGCCCAGTTGCCGCCGAAGGTGGCGTCGAATATGGAGGCTTCGACGTCGGGGTCGGTCTCCTGGTCGTAGGACGCTTTCTGGGATTTCTTGTGTCCGCAGAAGTCGCTGGCTATGGTGTCTATGAGGTGGGATGAGAGGCCGCGCCACATGGCTTCGTTGTCCTCGCGCTCTCGCAGGGGCGGGCCTATCTTGGCGAGGGCGCCGAAGTCGAGCATCTTCTGGTTGGTGAGGTCGAGGTACTGCGGGCAGGTTTCGCCGAACAGGTTCATGTCCTCGCCGCGGAAGCGTTCGAGGACGGGTATCATCTCGCGGGCGGAGAGGTGGACGATGTAGAGGGGGCAGTCGGTGACCTGCGCGTAGGTGGCGGCGCGGTTGGCGGCCTCTATCTCCAGGACGCGCGGCTGGGAGGGCGCGTAGTGTTCGCGTCCGGTGTGGCCCTCCTCGATGGCCTTGTCCACCAGGTAGTCAATGCAGTAGCCGTTTTCGGCGTGGACCATGGCTATGCCGCCGCGCTCGGAGGCGAGTTCCATCGCCTTGAGCATCCGGTCGTCGGGCATCATCATGCCGCGCCGGGGGTAGGTCATGTACATCTTGAAGGATATGACGCCCATGTCCATCATTTCGGGCACCTGGTCTTCGACGTCGTCGTCTCCGAGCAGAATGGCGTGGATGGCGTAGTCGAGGTAAGAGGTTTCGGCGGCTTCTTCTTTGAACTCGCGTATCATGTCGGAGACGGTGCCCTCGACGCCCTCGCGCCGCCTGTTGGCGATGAAGGGGATGACGGTGGTAATGCCGCCGAAGGCCGCGCTGAGGGAGAAGGTCTCGATGCGGTCGGCATAGACGGGGTGGTTGTGGGCGTCCACGATGCCGGGCATGACGTAGAGGCCGGAGGCGTCAATGACGCGGCGGGCGTCGGCGTCGCGGTATTGACCGTCGTCGGCCTGGATCCTGCCGTCGCCGACGATGATGTCCTCGCGGGTGATTCCGGTTCCGCGGACGACCAGGCCGCCCCGGATGATGTAGTCCGCGCTTCTGTCGCTCATGGGTCGCTCCTTGTCGTCTGAATCGGGATTTGGCGGATTAGAGGATTTACAGGATATGATAGCCTCGCGGCGTCGGGTGTCAAGGGGATTTGGTTGGTAGAGAGGGGCACCCCCATCCTAACCTTCCCCCGTCGAAGGCTGACAGGGGTAGGCAAAGTACGAAAGAGGTATAAGAACTTGGAAAGCGCATGGTCTTGTGGCATCTTTTTGGTACCAAACAGAAAGGTTGCCACAGATCGCCATGCGCCTCCCAACCGAATGTTACCAGATGAGCCAGACCATACAACAGCATATGCCTCACCTCAGAGAGTCCCAGCGGAAGGGACTGGCTCTGTGGGTATGCGGCGCGATACTGGCGGGCAGCGGCTGTCAGAACGCGGTGGCGACGGCGCTCTCGTTCGTGGCGAGCTTCAACACGATGCGCCAGTATCTCAGAGAGTGGCTGTACGACGGAGCGGACCGCTCCAATCCATGTATGACACAGGTGGAGGTGAGCGCGTGTTTCGCGCCACTTATGAGATGGGTTCTGTCGTTGTGGCGTTCGGACACGCTGGCTCTGGCCATAGACCCGACGATGAAGGGAGACAAACTCAGCGCGCTGGTGATAAGCGTGGTCTATCGCGGCAGCGCGATCCCCGTCGCCTGGCGCGTGATGGCCGCCAACAAGCCCGGCGAATGGGTGGAGCCGATAACGGAGACGCTCAGCGCGGTCTCTGAGGCGGTTCCCAAAGAGATGACTGTGGTGGTGATGTGCGATAGAGGGCTGAGAAGCCCGAGACTGTGGAATCGGATAGTCTCTTTGGGCTTGCATCCCTACGTTCGCCAGTCCATCAACACGGTGTTCTGTCCTGACGAAGGAACCCGTGTTCAGGCGAGGATGTTGGTTCCTGGGCCCGGCTACGCCTACGTTGGCGCGGGAACCGCGTTCAGAGCGCCCGGCAAGCGGCGTCGAGGGACGATGATAGTGGTCTGGGACAAACGGCAGACAGAACCGTGGATAGTGATGACCGACCTT
The DNA here is from genome assembly GCA_963668275.2 of Dehalococcoidia bacterium. Classification (GTDB taxonomy): domain Bacteria; phylum Chloroflexota; class Dehalococcoidia; order Lucifugimonadales; family UBA1123; genus VXRN01. The sequence goes on along the minus strand of OY764155.1, from coordinate 2,065,105 downwards.
TCGGTTGCCAGCGCGGGGGTGTGCTGGTACGGACTTCGGTTCTGGATAGAGATGGGCTTCAGAGCGCTGAAGTCTGTGGGTTTTAGGTGGGACAAGACCAGGCGTGAAGACCCTGAGAGGGTGTCCAGACACTGGCTGATACTGTCCGTGGCGACGCTGTGGACGCTGGCCTACGGCAGCCGAGTCGAGGACGCCAATGATCGGGGGATAGCGCCCGGACGACTCAGGGCGCCGCCGAAGGCGTTGGCTCAGACCCATCGGAGCGCGCCTGAGCGAATAGTCAGCGTGTTGCGGTTGGGCATGAGTTGGCTGAGACGTCTGCTGAGCCGTGGGAGACTGTGGAAGAGAGTCTGGCTTCTCCCTGAGCCATGGCCCGAACCTCCGCCTGACATGAAACTCATCTACCATGAATATACCTGAAATACTCAATGCCTACCCCTGTCAGCCCGTCAAGGGGGAAGGGACTTTTGCCTACCCCTATCAGCCCGTCGAAGGGGAAGGGATTTTTGCGTGGTACAAGATTCAGCAGGGCGAAAGCGTGTTAGAATGCGCTTCGGCTATATGGCTGTAATTCAGGGAGGTGACTTATGGCAGGGGCGAGACTGAGGGTTGGCGACGTGGAGATGGTTTCGGTGTCGGACGGGCAGGGGGACATGAATCCGACGGAGGCGTTTCCGGCGAGCGACATGGAGATATGGCGGTCGGAGTATTCGGACCTGATGGACGACGCGGGGCTGATTCATCCGCGCTTCGGATCGTTCGTGGTGAGTTCGGGCGGCAAGCTGGTTCTGGTTGACACCGGGCTGGGTGGGCCGGACGCGACGCTGCTGAGCGAATTGGAGTCGGCGGGAGTGGATCGGGACGGGATTGACCTGGTTGTGCTGACGCACATACACCCGGATCACGTGGGCTGGAACCTGTCGGACGGCAGCCCGACGTTCCCGAACGCGCGCTACCTGGTGACCAGGACGGACTGGGATCACTGGACGCAGCCGGAAGTCCGGGCGCAGGCGCCGCACGTTGACGAGCAGATGATACCGCTGGAAGGGCTGAACGTCCTCGATCTGATAGAGGGGGAGTACAGCGTCACCGACGAACTGACCACGCTGCCGACGCCGGGGCATACGCCCGGGCACATCTCGATAGTGGTGTCGTCGGGTGGGGAGAGGGCGTTCATACTAGGGGACGTGGCTCATTCGCCCGCGCAGGCACAGTACACAGACTGGAGCCCGGTGTTCGATACCGACCCCGACCTGGCTCGGCAGACACGCCACTCGGTTCTGGACAGGCTGGAGGGAGAGGGAACGCTGGTCGCGTCGGGTCACTTCCCGGATACGGGTTACGGTCGGTTCGTTCGGGACGGCGAGCGCCGCGTATGGCGGCCGGAGTAGGGTGGAATGGCGCGCGATAGGCTGACTGAGGAAGAGACGCGGTTCGCGCGGCGGGCGCGGGTGGCGAGGCTCGGCACGGCGTCGGGCGACGGCCAGCCGAACGTTGTTCCGGTGTGCTTCGAGTTGCTGGACGGGCGAGTTTATATCGGGCTTGACGCCAAGCCTAAGTCGGTGGCGCATCTCAGGCTGCGGCGGGTTAGGAACATTCTCGAAAACCCGCGCGTGTCGTTCCTTGTTGACATTTACCGCGAAGATTGGGAGCGGCTGGGCTACGTGATGATTGGCGGGAGGGCGACGCTGGATATGCCGGAGGCGGAGCGGGGCCGCGCGATTGACGCGCTGAGGGCGAAGTATCCGCAATACCTACGACTGCTGCCCGATGACGCGCCTGTCATCCGGATCAGCCCGGTGAGGGTGTCTTCCTGGGGAGAACTGGAATGACGAATTGGGAATCTGGAATAGCGAAATCGGCGTTGCGCGGCGGTTGCGCGTGAGGGCGCCGAGGATGCCGCTTGCGGGGGCGGCTGTGTGGATTGCTCTGTTCCTGGTCGCGTGCGGGGGTGGCGAGGAATCGCCCGAGATGGAAGCGATTCTGGAACTGGACAGGGGAGCGCGGCTGCTCGAGGACGGCCACTTTGAACAGGCGTACAGGGTATTCGATTCCGTAGTTCGCAAAGAGCCGCGCAACGCCGAGGCTTACGCCCGGCGGGGATTCGCCCAACTCGCTTTGGGCGGTGTCTCAAGCGGACTCGCGGACATCAACAAGGCTCTGGAGATTGATCCCGAGTACGCGCTGGCGCACAACTACAAGGGCGTTGTGTTCGCCATGAACGGAATAGAGGACCAGGCGATTCTGGAGTTCACTCGCGCGGTCGAACTGGCGCCCGGCCTTACGGACGCCTACGTGAATCGCGGGAAGGTGTATCTCCAAATGTCGGACGGGGAGTCCGCGCTGGCGGACCTGGACACGGCGTTGACCCTGGAACCGGAGAGTTCGGAATTACTGCTGACCCGCGCCCAGGTACACCTGATTCTCGGCGACGCGAGCAGGGCGGAGGCGGACCTGGAGCGGGTACTGTCGCTGCCAGTTGAGGAAGCGACGCTTTCGGCGGCGAGACAGATTCTTTCGAGAATCCGGTAGGCGCTCAGTTGATAGGCGACCGTCTGAAAGCGATACTTCCACGCGCCGGAGCGGGCCGGATAGGCTGGCTGGTCGCGATGTGCGTCATGCTTCTGACGGCGCTGCTGCCATTTTCCAGCTACGTCGCGGCACTGCCGCTGATTCAGAGCGAATGGGGTATCGGGAACACGAGCGCGGGTATCATCTTCTCGGCGTATCTGGCGGGGTACGCGCTGTCGGCGCTACTCGTTCTGCCGCTCACCGACAGGCTGCCTACGAGGTGGGTATTTCTCGCGTCCGCGCTGGTGACGGTCGTGGGGAACCTGCTGTTTCCGCTCGCGGCGTTCGAGCCTGTGGTGGCGACTGCGCTCAGATTCCTGGCGGGAATCGGGCTGGTGGGCATATATATGCCCGGCCTGCGGATAATATCGCAGGAATTCCCGGATTCGGGGCGCGGCGCGGCGATGGGGCTGTACGTGACGGCGTTCTACACAGCGAACGCGGTATCGCTACTGGCGACGGGCGCGCTGATGAACCACCTGGACTGGCGGACGGCGTATCTCATCCTGTCTCTGGCCTCAGTAGGCACGATACCGATGGTTCTGCTCTTGGTCAGAAGCGCGCATGATCCTGATTCCCGTTCCGGCGGAAGGCTTCAACTCGGCGTTCTGTCGGATCCGCGTCCGCGCAAGTACATCATCGGGTATTCGCTGCACGCGATGGAGTTGTACGCGGTGCGGGTGTGGCTGCCCGCGTTGCTGGCCGCCGCGCTGGTTTACCGGGGCGAGGACGTGGAGAGGGCGGCGGTGACAGCGGCGACGGTCGGGGGCGTCGCGCTGGGGGTTGGATCGGTCGGGCCGGTCATGGGCGGCGCTATTTCGGACCGATTCGGGCGGGCGGCGAGCGCGGGCGGGATATTCATACTGAGCGGGGCGTGCAGCCTGGCTATCGGATGGGTTATAGCGGCTCCGTGGGCGCTGATAGTCGCGCTGGCCTGCGTACTTGGATGGGCGATTTCGGCGGACTCTTCGATATACTCGACGGCGCTGACGGAGACCGCGCCGCCCGGCAGGCTGGGTTCGACGATGGCGGTTCAGGCGTTCCTGGGATTCATGGGCGGAACGCTGGGGCCGGTGTTCATCGGGGGCATTCTGGACGTGTTCGAGGGCATACTGGCTTGGGGCGTCGGATTTACGGGAATCGCGCTGCTGTCGGTGGTGGCGGTGTGGTTTCTTGCGACGGGCGATGATTGAGGTCCCAATGCGCGCGAGAACCTGTACCAGATTGGCAGGTAGTGGGTATCACCCCCGTCCCAGCCTTCCCCCGTCAAGGGCTGAGAGAGGTAGGCATTGAAGTTGGATTGGCGGAGTCACCCCCATCCTAGCCTTCCCCCGTCAAGGGGGAAGGGATTTTGCCTACCCTTGTGAGCCCGTCAAGGGGGAAGGAACTTTTGAGTCATAGGCGGCGGTGACTAGATTGAGACAGATTCTCGCGCGATACTCGCCTACCTGAAATGTTTTGGCGGGTGTAGAATGTATCGTGAGGAAATTGAACGGATACCGAAAAGATTGCACAAGTGGGATTTCAGCAGTATTGAATCCGCCGCTTTCTGGATTCCCGCGTTCGCGGGAATGACGGACAAGCTAGAGAGCAGGCTTTTGCAATTGTCTTCGGATACCTGAGTGAGACGTCAGGCGGCGCGAAATGCGTATAATCTTCTGTTCTGAGTGCGGCGAGTATTCGCTCGACCCCGCGACCAAGTGCGACATATGCGATTCGTCGCTGCCGGAGGATGGCTGGGCGGAGGTGTCGGGCGAGGACCTGGTGCAGCTGGACTATGTTGACGGCATGGAGTACGAGTCGCACCTGCCGATATGGGAGTACGAGGTAATCAGGCTGAACGCGAGGGCGGACGCGGTGAAGTACAATACCGAACTGCTGAACCGTATGGGCGACGCGGGGTGGGAACTGGTGTCGGTGGAATCGTCGTCGGATTCGGAATCAGCGCGGTTCGGGATATTCAAGCGGGCGTGGCTGCCGGACGATTTCATATAGGCGCGGTTGTCTGAATCAGGATTTACGGGATTTAGGGATTAGCGGGATGTGGCGCTCTTAGAACCCGGGAGAAAATTGCATAAGCCTCGTCTGTTATCCCGCAGTTGCAGGGATTGAACCTGATCACCCCCATCCTAACCTTCCCCCATCAAGGGGGAAGGGACTTTTGCAATCGTCTCACCCGGGCAGTCGCTCAAGACATATCCAGGCTCATTTTATGAAGATTCCATCTATAGCCTGTCAGCCAATTACCGCTGTCCTGTTCGACCTCGACAACACGCTCATAGATCGCTATGAGGCGTTCGCGCGGCTGTTCGGACACTGGTATGATACGCTGCCGACTCCCGAGCGTCCGCCTGACAGGGAAGAGTTCGTTTCTCGTATGGCGCGTCATGGCATAGGCTACGCGCCGTTACCTGACATCTACGAGGAGATGCTGGAAGTGTGGATGGGGAGCTTTCCCAGCCTGGACGCGGCGGTGGAGGCGCATTTTGACATGATGCCGGAGATGGTTGGACTTCATCCTAAGACAGAGGCGATGCTTAAGCGGTTCCGAAACAAGGGCGTTCGGGTGGGCGTGGTCACCAACGGGGGGACTGAGACGCAGTGGGGCAAGTTGCGGAAGACGGGCATCGCGGACCTGGTGACGGCCTGGGTGGTGTCGGAGGAGTTCGGGGCGTGGAAGCCGGATCCGGCTATCTTCAATCACGCGCTGGAGATGATAGGGGCGGACGCGGAATACACCCTGTTCGTGGGCGACAACTCGGAGCATGACATACTGGGCGCGATTGGAGTGGGGATGCGGACGGCGTGGATGAGCCTGGGACGGGAATGGGAGATCGAGTCGGCGCGTCCCGACTACGTTCTGAACGCGGTGTGGGAAGCGGAAGGGCTGGTCTCGGTCTAGGAAGCGCCGTCGCGCCAGTCTCGCATTATGGCGGCGTCGTGAGGGAAGGGTAGGGACGGCAGTTCGTCCGGCGGGAACCAGCCGACGGCCTGGGTTTCGTCGCCGGCTTCGGCGATTCCGCCCTTTACGCTCGCGGCGTAGGCTACCAGGACGACGGGCGCGCCCCGGCCGGAATATACGCCGAGAAGCCTGTCCAGTTTGACCTCGACGCTGGTTTCCTCGCGCACCTCTCTGACAGCGGCTTCCTCCACTATCTCGCCTCTGTCCACGTAGCCGGACGGGAAGCTCCAGCGGCCCATCATGGGTTCGATGTCGCGCTTGACCATGAGGATGTTGCCCTCGCGGGCTACGATGACGACGACGGCCAGCTTGGGGTCGAGGAACACGACCGCGCCGCACGAGTCGCACGCGGGCCGAAGCGCGCCGTTGACGTCGCGCTCGCCCATCCTGTTTCCGCACCTGTGGCAGTAGCTGTGGTCCGCGGGCAAGTTCGTTTCCTTCCGGCTTAGAGAGAAGTGAGTGAGTGGGATTATACGACAGTTGCGTCTGAAGGTTCGAACCTATGTCAGCGCCGGAGGAGACCACCCTCACCCTAGCCCTCTCCCATCGAGGGAGAGGGGATTTTCTCTCCGAGGTTCTTCCAGATTGACCGACGTCGGAGGGCGAATCTATAATTGGGTTACTCGATAACCCGGTTGGGGTCTGAATCAAAGCTACAAAAAGAGGTGACACGTTGGCGTCTATGCGAGAAAACAGGGTCAAGGCAAAGTTGAACAGGGGAGAGGTGTCGGTCGTTCTGTCCGGGCATATGACGCCGGATATAGTGGACTGGCTTGGGCCGCTAGGGTTCGATGGGGTGTGGATTGAGGGCGAACATGGGCCGGTGGACTTCAAGGACATCCCGGACCTGACCAGGGCGGCGGACATCTGGGGGATGACCTCGGTGGTCAGGGTGAACCTGAACGTTCCGGGCGTGATATACCGCACGCTGGACGTGGGGGCGCAGGGGATTGTGGTTCCTCACGTGAACACGAAGGCTGAGGCTGAGGCGGTGGTGAGCGCGGGCAAGTTCGCGCCACTGGGCGAGCGGGGAATGTACGGCAGCCGCCAGAGCTATGGGGTTGACAACTACTTCGCCGAGGCGAACGACCAGAGCCTGCTCATCGTGCTGATAGAGGACATCGTGGCGGTGAACAACCTGGACGAGATACTGGAGGTTGACAACATTGACGTGTTCTTCGTCGCGCCGAGCGACCTGGCGCAGTCAATGGGCTACATCGGCCAGTTGGGACACCCTGAAGTCACAGGCACGATTGACGGCGCGCTGGCCAAGATAGCGGCGGCTGGCCGCAATCCGGGCGCGCTGGCGACGGACGCGAACGTGGAGGACTACATCGGGAAGGGCGTGAAGTTCATGATGACGGGCTGGCCGGCGTGGGCGCAGTCGGGCGCGGAGGCGTTCAAGGAGAAGGTGGCCGGGGCGAGTTCCTGACGCCGGACAGGCTGAGAGGGGTAGGCATTGAACTTGGATTGGCGGAGTCACCCCCATCCTAACCTTCCCCCGTCAAGGGGGAAGGGATTTTGCTACCCCTGTTAGCCCGTCAAGGGGGAAGGGACTTTTGCCTAGCCTTGTTAGCCCGTCAAGGGGGAAGGGACTTTTGCCTAGCCTTGTTAGCCCGTCAAGGGGGAAGGGATTTTGCTACCCTTGTAAGCCCGTCAAGGGGGAAGAGACTTTGCCTAGCCTTGTCGGACCCGGATAGGGAATCAGGCTACGGACGCGGCTCGCAGCCTGTCCAGTTCTATCTTGCCCATGGTGAGCATCTCTTCCATGACGGCGGTGGGCGCCTTGGTCAACAGGGCCAGCAGATCGGCCGGTATCACCTGCCAGTGAACGCCGAACCTGTCCTGGATCCATCCGGACTGGATTGGGGCTCCGCCGTCGGAGAAGCCGTCCCAGAAGTAGTCTATCTCTTCCTGAGAGTCGCAGGCGATGACGAGTGAGAGGGCTGGCGTGAACTCGTAGGGGGGTATGCCGTCGAAGGCGGTGAAGGTCTGTCCCTCCAGCTCGAACTCCGCCAGCCCCGAACCCTTGGCGGGGCCGGTGGTGAATTCGGTCTTTCTGATTATCCGCGAATTCGGAAACAGCGAGGTGTAGAACTCGGCGGCTTCGATGGCTTTTCCGTCGAGCCACAGGGACGGGCTTATCTTGGATTGGATACGGGCTGTCATCTTGGTTCTCCATGTATGAGTTTGGGGCCGCTGCGCGCGCGGCGAGAGTCATTGTAGCGGAAGCGGGCTTCCCGATATGAAGGTATAGAGCGGTGAAATTCGGGAAATTCAGCATTGCTGGGGATATGGAGTCTCGGATTGGAGCTGACATTCTTCGCGCTATCGGACGGGCGGCGGAAGAGGTCGGCGCTGAGGCGTACCTGGTCGGGGGACTGCCGCGCGACATCGTGGCGGGATTTCCGCCGGGCGGTTCGCCGGACGTGGACATAACGCTGGTCGGGATTGGCCGAGATGGGTTTGACGAAATAGCGCGTCGGGTTGGCGGCGAGATTGTCAAGCGGTCGCAGTTCGGCACGGTCGCGCTGAGGGTTGGTGAGCGGGACTTCGATCTGGTGATGGCGCGGGATGAGAGCTACGCTTCGCCCGGAAGCCTGCCGGTTGTTCGGCGGGGGACGCTGGCGGAAGACCTGGCGCGGCGGGATTTCTCGGTGAACGCGATGGCGGTTTCGCTGTCGGACGCGACGTGGGGAGAACTGTACGACCCGCAGGGCGGGTTGGAGGATCTGCGAAACGGGACGCTGCGAGTATTGCACCCGGATAGCTTTCGGGACGACGCGACACGGATACTGCGGGCGGCAAGATATTCGAGTAGGCTGTCGCTGCGTCTGTCCGCCGAAACCCGCGAGGCGCTGGGGGAGTCGGTTGGGTATATCTCATGTATATCGTCCGCGCGGGTGCGCGATGAGTTGGAGCGGGTGTTCCTCGAACCGGACGTCGCCGCCGCTCTCGGATTGCTGCAAGAGTGGGGCGCGCTGGCCGCGATACATCCTGCGCTCGGGTATGACGCGGCGGCGTGGGGTCGGTTTTCTGAGAGGGCGGACGGCCTTTCGGAGCGGGGCAGGATAGCGGTCGGGTACGCGATACTTGGGGCCGGGATGTGCGTGGCTGAGTCCGTTGGCGTGGCGGCCCGGCTTACGCCGGGGGCGAGAGCGCGGCGCGCGCTGCTGGATTCGGCCGGGTTGACAGCTCGGATTGAGGGGGGCGAGTTCGAGGGCGCGGCGAATAGCGCGGTGGCTGAAGCGCTGGACGCTTTGTCGGAGCTCGGCGTCATGGGATGCGCGATTGCCAGGGCGGGAAGCGCAATCGGCGGGCGACTGGAAGAGTATCTCCGGGTCCACAGGCCGCTCAGGACGATACTGACGGGAGACGACATCATCTCGCTGGGCGTTGCGAGGGGGCCGGAGGTCGGCAGAGTCCAGAGACGGCTGCGGGCGGCGAGGCAGGACGGGCTGATAGCGAGCGGGGAGGAGGAAGAGGCTTTCGTCCTGGATATGGTGAAAGCCTCTCGGGAATGACTGAATTGTGGTTCACCCTCATCCTAAACCTTCCCCCGTCAAGGGGCTGAGAGGGGTAGGTATTGAACTTGGATTGGCGGAGTCACCCCCATCCTAACCTTCCCCCGTCAAGGGGGAAGGGACTTTCTCAACTTAGCCGAGCGCGACGCCGGATCCCAGGCCGGGTTCTGTCATGCCGGAGGGGTCTAGTATATCGTCCAGTTCGTCGGAGGATAGGTCGGTCTTGAGGAGCGCGACTTGCTTGACGGTCCGGCCGGTGGCCTGCGCTTCTTTGGCTATGTCGGCTGAGGCGTCGTAGCCTATGACAGGGACGAGGGTGGTGACTATGGCGAGTCCGCGGTCGACCATGTCGGGGCCGGCGGTCGTGGCCTCGAGGTCGCGGACGCACTGGCGGGCGAGGTTGCGCGCGGAGGCGGCGAGCAGGTCTATGGACTGGAGCAGGTTGTAGGCGGCGACGGGCATCATGACGTTTATCTCGAAGTTGCCGGACTGTCCGGCGACGGCTATGGCGGCGTCGTTGCCGATGACCTGGGCGGCGACCTGGCAGACGGATTCGGGTATGACGGGGTTGACCTTGCCGGGCATGATGGAGCTGCCGGGCTGGACTTCGGGCAGCATAATCTCGCCCAGTCCGGCGCGGGGGCCGGAGCCGAGCCAGCGTATGTCGTTGCTAATCTTCATCAGGCTGACCGCGACGGTCTTGAGCGCGCCGCTGGCGGCGACTATGTTGTCCAGACTGCTCTGGGCCTGGAAGTGGTTGGTGGTCTCCCTGACCTGGACGCCGAGCGTCTCGGACAGGCGGGCGCAGACGCGGGAGGCGAATTCGGGGTGGGTGTTGACGCCGGTGCCTACGGCGGTTCCGCCGAGCGCGACTTCTCCTAGCTCTTTCTCTGCTTCTTTGAGGCGTGATATGGCGCGCTCCACCTGTCCGGCGTGGCCGAGGAACTCCTGTCCGAGCCTGACAGGGGTGGCGTCCTGGAGGTGGGTGCGGCCGGTCTTGACGATGGGCATGAACTCGTCGGACTTCGCGCCGAGGTCGGCCTTCAGCTCTTCGAGCGCGGGGATGAGTTCGTCGTGGATGGCCTTGAGCGCGGCGATGTGGATGGCGGTGGGGATGACGTCGTTGGAGGACTGGCCGATGTTCACGTGGTCGTTGGGGTGGACGGGGGTACGGGAGCCTTTCGTGCCGCCCAAGTTCTCGATGGCGCGGTTGGATATGACCTCGTTGGCGTTCATGTTGGTGGAGGTGCCGGAGCCTGTCTGGAAGATATCCACGACGAACTGGTCGTCGAAGTCGCCGTCGGCGACCTGGCTCGCGGCGGTGACTATGGCGTCGGCTATGTCGCCGGGGAGCAGGTCGAGTTCGCTGTTGACCTGGGCGGAGGCGAGCTTGATGGCGGCTATGGCGTGGATGAAGGAACGCCCGAATCGGAGGTCGCTGATGGGGAAGTTGAGGACGGCGCGCATGGTGTTGGCGCCGTAGTAGGCGTCGGCGGGGACGTTGAACTCGCCCATGGAGTCGCGTTCCAGCCTGTATTCCTGTGAGTCTGACACTTTATCGCTCCTGTGGTTCAATGGTATGTGGGAATAGTGTACCAGCGTGGGGGCGCGGTTGTCGCAAGCGGTTGCCGGGGTTGGGGTATAGATTCGAGCTTATGTGGTTCTGGGGGCTGTGCAGGCGGCCTACAGGTAGTCTGCTGGCGGGGTACGGCGTCTGCATATCACCTGCATCCGCCTGTATTTGCCGTATATACCAGTTCAGAGAGTTTTTTTCGGGGTTGGGTTGGTTGGTTGATAAATATGGGTTTATGTTTGATACTGTTGTTCTGTGATGAGAAGATTGTAGCATAGGGTGAGGGTGGGTGTGTAGCGCGGTTTGAAACTGAAGCTGTTGCGCGGTAGGCGGACGTTCCGTCCGGTTACATAGGCGGTATATACGCCACTTCGCCTCGTCTGATGGTGGGCAAGCGTTCCAGTATCTGGGGAACCAGCGCTCTCAGCGCGTCTATGTGGTCGGCCCCCGGTCTTAGAACAATCACCGCGACATCGGCGTCTGTCAGGTTCTGCTGGCTTTCTATCTTCTGGTCAAGGGTGATGAGCGCGTCGAATTCGTTCCTGGCTAAAGCCAGAAGTTCGCCGTTGATTCTTCCCTTCCATCCCATGTAGTCCACTGTTCGGACATCGTGGCCGGGTGTGTAGCGCCAAAATCAACTGGCATATTCTCATCGAGCGGCAGTTTCATAGGCGACGCTCTCTAAAACGGCGCTTGCCAGTTCGAGGGTTTTGAGTACCTGCTTGCGCTCGGCGGTGGGAAAGTTTTCGAGAAAGCCTTCGATGGTGTATCCGTATGACAGATAGTTGAACAGACTTCTCACGGGGACGCGAGTTCCGTTGAACACGGGCAGGCCGCTCACGCGCTCCCTGTCGCTGTGTATGGGGATGTCGGCGTTCACGCGGTCTCTAATAGCTGCCAGCGCTTGTTCCACGCTCACTTGTGGAAAGTCGTCGAGGAAGGCGTACAGGTTATGGGTCTCGTCGAGGTACTTGAACAGGTACTGCACCGGCACGTCGGTATCCTCGAACATTGGGCCGTCGTCGGATATGTCTTCCAGTCCGACAATATGAAGGTTCGGATTGCCTGAGAATGGCGCTCGCGGCTCTACCCCGTCTTCGGCGCAGGACGCTAGGTATTCGTCTATGGAGGCGCAGAATTCTTTCTTCAGAGTCCTGACGTCCTCGGCCTCGCAGTTGGCTATGGGGTAGGGGCCGCTGTTGACGACGCTTGCATGGAGCAAGTCAACGGAATCGTCATATTCGACTTTGGCTATATAGCCCTTATATTCTATCAAGGCCTTTCTCCAATCTGTTCTAAGAATTGGGCGACGTCCCTGACAGTCACTCGTGAAACTTCCGGCCCCGGATGAGGACGGTGAACCACTATCCTTTCCGCTCCCCGTCTGAGCAGAACCCTGGATCCGGACCGCTCAACAACATCAACGTCCATCGCTCTCAGCATCGCCTCCATCTCTGACCATCTGATTCCGGTGGGCGTTGGTCTAGCGAAGACCCTGTTTAGAGTCCGGCGATGTCGTGAATTCATGCGCTTATGATAGCGTTTGGACTTACAACCCGCAATCTCCGCGTACTTGTGACCAGAGGTTCCGGGCCAGGAACTCGGCGACGGCGCGGGCTATTTGGGGTTCGTTGGGAAGTGGTATCCAGCTGAGGGTGGGGCGGTATATATCGCTGAAGTGGGCTATAATCAGCTGGGAGATACGATCATGGCTATCATCATCGAAAATACTGACGACTTCATACTGGCGCTGCGTGAGAACGAGGAGTTTCAAGCCGCCGCCAGGCGCGAGTTGCTGACTCAGGATCTGCTTGATCTTCCGAAGGAATCGCGGGAATTCCGAATGAGGGCTGAGAAGAGGTTCGATGAAATCGAGGGGGAGGTCAAAGGGGCCAGGAAAGATATAGACGGGCTGGGTGAGTCATTCAGGCGAGAAGCGCGCGCTCAGTCCAGCTACCGAGGCAACTATGCCCAGAGAGCCGCTCGGGGAGACGACCTGGAAATCGCCGGCCTGTTCGCCGGACAATACGGCCTGGAAGATATAGACACCAGAGATGTATCCAGGAATACACGGAGGACTTGGCTAAGAGGGCGCAGACTCCTGATAGACGCCTTGAATCTCCGGTCGAGAGCGAGGAGAACCTTCCTGCGCCCCGACATAATCGCGGCGGTGGTGGACCTGTACGCCGATAACGATGAGAACCCGGAGTTCTACATCGTAGTGGAGTCATCCTACACCGGAGAAGAAGAGGATGTTCAGAGGGCGACGGATCACGCCAAGATCGTCCACGCGGCAACAGGGATGGATACATATCCCGTCGTGGCGGCGGTTGTCCTGGACGACCGGATGGACGCGGATATTCGGAGCAGGCTCTATGACGACGCGGAGGAGTTGGTTAAGGCGGATGACCAGAACGCGGCGCTCTGGTATCGGCTGGATTCGGCGGATCTGAGGCCGTCTGAACCTCGATAGGTCGTCAGGAAACACGGGGAAACAGTGGCCAGGCGCATCAGAGACGTCCGATATAAGCGCTTTCGTGTCCTCATAGGTTTTATCTGTCGCCACGTAGATGGGCAAATCAGGCACATACTCGGAGTAGCCTTCACCATCGCTCCCTTCAAACACGACTTTGTATCTCATTATGTCGCTCATCTTAGCCCCGCCTGTTTCAGAATGGCGTTCAATATGCCCGGCTTTACTTTGCCTACATAGGCGGTATATACGCCTGTTCGGACATCGTGGCCGGGTATGTAGCGCCGAAAATCAACTGGCATATTCTCATCGAGCGGCAGTTTCATAGGCGACGCTCTCTAAAACGGCGCTTGCCAGTTCGAGGGTTTTGAGTACCTGCTTGCGCTCGGCGGTGGGAAAGTTTTCGAGAAAGCCTTCGATGGTGTATCCGTATGACAGATAGTTGAACAGGCTTCTCACTGGGACGCGAGTTCCGTCGAACACAGGGAGCCCGCTCACGCGCTCCCTGTCGCTGCGAATGGGGATGTCGGCGTTTACGCGGTCTCTGATAGCCGCCAGCGCCTGTTCCGCGCTCACTTGCGGAAAGTCGTCGAGGAAGGCGTACAGGTTATGCGTCTCGTCGAGGTACTTGAACAGGTACTGCACCGGCACGTCGGTATCCTCAAACATTGGCCCGTCCTCAGATACGTTCTCCATGTCGACAAGATGAGGCGGCGGGCCTTTCGATTTGGTCTTTGTTTCCGTAGTCATGGTTTTCTCTCGGGTGTTGAAACTCAGGTATTCTTCGGTCGCCGATGCGGTTATGCGGCGGTCAGACATGCGCGCTAGTTGGGTTCCAATGGGTCCATTGCCGCCTTGGGCAACTTGTACCATAGCGCGGCGTCCTCGTCTGCCACCTTGATGAAATCTTCGGCGTCGAACCAGACGGCGTTCTGAAGGCCCTCGTTGAGTCTTACACCGGCGACGATGGCGTAAGACTCCATGCCCGTCGTTACTCGCAAGAGCTTGGCGTGGTCGGTGGCTCTCTTGAGGTCGTACATCTCCCCGGTGTAAGAGGCTTCCACTACGATGTAGAACTGAGTCTCGGCCCGGTTTCTCTCCGTGACTCTCAGCGCGACATCCGCGTTGGGAAATGTATCCCAGGAAAACTCGTCTATGCCCGAAGTATCGAGATTTTCCGCAACTAGGAGCAGGGCGCTCAACTCCTCGTAGGAGACACGTTCAGTCAATCGCACCCGGTGTCCACGTGCCCTGGCGATCCTTCGCGCGATCATCCTGTCATTCTTGCGCGCGGCGTTCTCCGCATACGCTCCTCGGAAGTTAGCGAAGTCGTCATGCTGACGTCTGTACATACCGTGCAGCGCGCGTATGTCTCTTCGTATCTCTTCCTGATTGGCCAGAATCTTGTTCTGGGTTTCAAGCATGGAGTTCTGGGTCCGGCGCGAGTCCGCTAGTTCGGTCAGAATCCTGTTCTGGGTCTGGCGCGCGTCCGCGAGTTCTGCCAGAATCTTGCTCTGGGTCTCCAGCGTATCGTTCTGCGTCCGGCGCATATCGGCGAACTGGTCGGGCAGAGCGAGAACCTCGTCGGTCATAATCGCGCGCTGGACTCGGCGCAGTAGGTGTGGGTCTTCCCTGAGAGCGCGGATGATGTCTTCGGATGTGTCTATGGTTACCATGATTTCTCCTCGCTCTATTTTTCCACATTCCGAACAGGAATGGACAGGGCAACCAAGAGTCGTTGGGCTAGAGATTCTGGGCCAGGAACTCGGCGACGGCGCGGGCTATCTGGGGTTCGTGGCCGCGCATGGAGTGGTCGGCGGCGTGGATTTCGCGGAAGCGTATGGGGCCGCGACATTCGTCCAGGATGGTCTGGATCTGGAGGGACGGGGCTACGCGGTCTTCGGAGCCGGCTATGACTAGGCGGGGGCGCTTGTCTTTGGTGAAGCGGCGGTTGCGGAGGGCGGCGATGGTGGGGGCTATCAGGGCTATGGCGGACGCGCGCTTGATGTGTCTCATGCCGTCCAGGATGATGGACGCTCCGGCGGAGTAGCCGACTATGCCGACGCGCTTGCGGTCAACGCCGGGCCAGCGGGAGAGTACGTTCAGCGCGGCCTTGACGTCGTTATGCTCGTCCTTGCCGTTGGAGAACTCGCCGTTGCTCTCTCCGACGCCGCGGAAGTTGAACCTGAGCGTCATGAAGCCCTCGTCGGAGGCGGCGCGGCAGATGGCGGTGACGATGGGGGAGTTCATGTCGCCGCCGAGCATCGGGTGGGGATGGCAGACTGCGATGGCGGGCAGAGGGCCGCCCAGTTCGGCGGGCGTGGATATGACGCCCTCGAGGGTGAGTCTCTTGCTCCTGAAGTCTATGGCGGATTGTCTCATTCTTCTGTCTGAAGCAGGATTTGCAGGATGACGCGGATATTCAGGATTGGGCTGGCGCGGTGTCTGAACTGTGATTTGTGTGATTCAGGGGATGTTAATGATTGGGTTAGAACGTCATAAATGGGTGTGATAGATTATGATATATCTGGATTAGCGTTTTGGTTTGGTTGTATTCAGGCGTATTTCAGCGTTTTAGCCAGGCGGTGAAGAATTCGGATGTCATCTGGCCGAGCAGGGGTTCGGAGCCTCGGAAGAAGTGGTCGGCGCCGCTGATTATTTCGTCGCGCCTGGGGTCGGCGAAGCGTCGGCAGAGGAAGCGGAACTGGTCGGCGGGGAAGTTGTGGTCGTGGTCGCCGAGGATGAAGAGCTTGGGCTGGAGGATCTCCATGCCGCTGAAGGCCCTGAACTGGGGCGCGGGACAGGCTATGGCGGCGACGGCCTGGGCTAGGGTGGAGTCGGCGGCGGACTGCATGGCGACCGCCGCGCCGAAGCTGTATCCGGCGATGCCGAGTCTGCTGCCGTCCACCTCGTCGCGCAGGGAGAGGGTTTCGAGGGCGGCGTCCGCGTCGTCGGTCTCGCCGCCACCGTAGTCGAACGCGCCCTCGCTGTTGCCGACTCCGCGAAAGTTGAATCTGAGAACGGAGAAGCCGTCCTTTATCAGCCTATCTGTCAGTCCCAGCACGACGTTGTTGTTCATGTCGCCGCCGTAGCGCGGGTGCGGATGGCAGAGGACGACGCCCGGAACCTTGCCGGTGGCGTCGGGCGGCAGGTGAAGAGCGCCCTCGATGCGGAGGTCGCCGCTGTCTATGGTCAAGGGTATCTGGTTGGAATTCACAGGTGTAATCGTCTTTCTATCGGGCGGAATCATGTTATCAGGGCTATGGCTCTAACGCAGCTGGGACACGGTTCGCCCTCTATCGCTCAGCAGACTTATGACGTACTGATTCAGGCTTACGCCTTCGCGTTTCGCCTGAATCGAGAGCCTGTAATGAAGGGATTTCGGCATACGCAGCAGGAATTTTCCGCTGTATTCGTGGGTCTGGGTGGGTTCAGGCACTTCGTATCCATCCTCGATTTGAGTCTCTATCCAGAGGCGTTTGGCATCTTCCAGATTTTCCATGGCTTGGTTCGGATTAGCGCCGTCCGCCATACATCCCGGCAGGTCGAGTATCTCGGCGAACCAGTATTCATCGTCGTCTTCGATTTGATGGGACAGTTGGATCGGATACGGCAGACTCAGGTAGTATTCCAATTTCTTGCTGGGTATCGCCGTCTGAAGCATTGTTCTAATCCTCATCTATGAATCCGAGCGCTTGCGCCTCTTCGATAGCGTTCAACGCGGCTATTACGTAAACTCTCTTCATCGGGTTCTGTCTGGGAAATGTCATCCTGATGCGAGTATTGGGCAGCGTGGCTATATAATGGCTTCCTCGGCCGGTTCGGATTGTGAATCCATGATCTTCGTATATCCTGCACAGAGTATCGAAGCGCACGTTTCCAGGATTTCGGCGCGCCCTTAGAAGACGCCTGTCTCTTGGAGGCATTCCGAGACTCCGTTCCGTGGTCAGAATAGGCCATGATGATACTATATATAATATCACATCGTCGCGCTATGGCGTTTGACAAGTTCGGTTGGTAGAATTACGCCAGCCGCGATAGTGAAGAACACGCGCCCGCAAGCGCGAGGAGGGCATGAACGAATGAGAGTAGTTGACCTGCGAAGCGATACAGTTACACATCCTTCTCCGGAGATGCGACGGGCTATGTATGAGGCGGAGCTCGGAGATGACGTCTATGGCGAAGACCCGACGCTGAACGCTCTCGAAGCGAAGGCGGCGGAGCGTCTGGGGAAGGAGGCCGCCGTGTTCGTGGCGAGCGGCACGATGGGCAACCTGGTGTCGGTTCTGTCCCACGCGCAGAGGGGGGACGAGATAATACTGGGCAACAAGGCGCACATCTTCAGGAGCGAGGCGGGCGGAGCGTCGGCGCTGGGCGGGGTGTCGTTCCACACGATACCGAACGACGAGCGGGGGATGCTGGACCTGGACGACATACAGGCGGCGGTGCGTCCGAATGACCCGCATATGCCGCGAACCGCGCTGGTCTGTTTGGAGAACACGCAGAATATGTGCGGCGGCGCGACGCTGACGCAGGACGACATGAAGTCGGTGGCGGATGTGGCTCACGCGAATGGGATTCCCGTCCACGTTGACGGCGCGCGGATATTCAACGCGGCGGTGTCGCTGGAGGCGCCTGTGTCGGAGCTGGTGAAGGACGTGGACTCGGTTACGTTCTGCCTGTCGAAGGGGCTTAGCTGTCCGATAGGCTCTATCATCGTGGGTCCGGAGGACTACATCCTGGAGGCGCGGCGCTGGCGCAAGATGGTGGGCGGAAGTATGCGTCAGGTGGGGGTGATAGCGGCGGCGGGGCTGGTCGCGCTGGACAACATGGTGGAGAGGCTGGCGGAGGATCACTCCAACGCGCGAAAGCTGGCGCATGGACTCGCTGAGATTCCGGGCATAAGCATAGAGCCGGACTCGCTGCCGACGAACTTGGTGTTCTTCGACGTGGAGCGCGCGGACAGGGACGAACTGCACCGCCAACTGGTGGAGCGCGGCGTGAAGGGCGGCGGCGGACAGAAGAGGTGGCGATACGTCACTCACTACGGGATCACCGAATCGGACATTGACTACACGCTGGAAACCGTTCGGGACGTGTTCACGAACGGCGGCTAGACAACTGAGACACACAGACCTTTGGAGCGGGTTCGCTTGAGGGCGGCCCGCTCTTTCTGGTTCACACACGCCGCCGCGCTGGATTGCCGCGAAAGCGGGAATGACTGAATTGTAGTTCACCCTCACCCTAGCCCTCTCCCTGATGGAGAGGGGATTTTTAATATACAAATGACTGGATGCGTGGGCGTTGTGTCGTTGACTAAACCATATAGAGGTTGTGGATGCTGCTTCTTCTGCGACATTCCCAGTTCAGAACCTTCTGGATAGCTGGCGCGTTCGGCGACGTAAGCCTGATCGCGTACTTCGCGGCGCACGGCTGGCTGGTTCTGCTGATAACGGACTCGCCGCTGTGGGTGGGAATATCCTCGTTCCTGGGCGGGCTGACGCTGGCCGCGTTCTCGCCAATCGGGGGCGTGGCGATAGACCGCTGGCCGAAAGTCCGGGCGATACAGGGAGCGGGCCTGTTCAGGGGAATCGGGGCGGCCATCATCGCGGCGCTTATCTTCAGCGATTCGGTCCAGCTATGGCACGTTCTGATATTTCCGATAGCGTCCGGCGTTACGGCTTCGGTGAGGATACCCGGGCTCATGGCGATGAGCCTGGACATAGTGGGCCGGAAGCGGCTGGTGAGCGCGACGGCGGCCAGGGTGGCTTCGATGACGGTGGTGGGCGTGGTCGTGCCCCTGGCTATCGGCAGGGTGGTTGACGGCGCGGGCATGGGCTGGGCGTATGTGGCGATGGCGGCGGGCGATCTGATCTCTGTCGGACTTCTCACGCTGGTCAAGCCGCCGGTTCGGAAACGCGCTGATAAGTCGTCTCCGTTCAGGGACCTGAAGGAAGGGGCGGCGTTCTCGCTGAAGTCGCCGCTGGTCAGGACGCTGCTGGGCGCTATCCTGCTGAACGAACTGTTCGGCTGGTCGCATGAGCCGATGCTGCCCGTGATGGCGAGGGACGTGCTTGGGATGGGCGCGACCGGGCTGGGGAATCTGCTGGCGGCGGGAAGCCTGGGCGCGGCGGTGACCAGCGTGGCGCTGTCGTCGTTCGAGAATCCCAGGAAGAAGGGGGTTCTGCTGGTGGCGGGAATGTTCGGCTACGGCCTGTTCCTGCTGCTGTTCTCGCTGTCGCGCTCGGTGCCGCTGTCGCTGGTCGCGCTTGGCCTGGCGTACGGGACGGCGATTGTGTATGAGACGGTGGTGAACGCGATGCTCCAGACCGGTGTGCCTTACGATATGCGCGGGCGGGTTCTCAGCTTCCAGTCCATGATGTGGGGGGTTACGGGCATGACCGGATTCCACACGGGGGCGTTCGCTACCCTCTTCGGAGCGCCGCTGGCGGTGGGCGCGGGCGCGGTCATCGTGATGCTGAACGCGCTCAGGCTGATACCGAGGGCGGGGAGCGTGGAGAGGGAGGCGGACCTGGCGTCGGATGAATCCGGGGAGGAAGCGCAGAGGGCGTCATCTGTGTCCGGGGATTAGGTGACGGGTGACGGGGGTTCACCTCTATCCTGGCCTTCCCACGTCGAGGGTGGCGCTCAATGTTGCGGTTCGGCTTCAGGGTTGTTGTCCGAAATCGTCCGAGAATCCTATAATGTCAACCAGCGATGAGTGTCTTGAAAGGAGGATAGAGGATATATGAGGGATGCAGACACGATAGAGCCCACGCAACGAAATCAGTCCACTGCGCCAACCCACCCACGAGATGAGATCGCTCGTCTGGGCAGGGCAATCTACGAACGGGACATACGGCGACAAGTCGAAACCCGCCATGTGGGGGAGGTTGTCTCAATTGACGTCGACACTGGCAGCTGGGCCATTGCCGATGACCTTCTGGCAGCGGCGGAACGTCTGCGAGCGCAGCGTCCGAACGCTATCAACATCTGGAGTGAACGGGTTGGATACAGGGCATTGGCCAGCTTTGGGGGCGGATCCATGAGGAGGACTGAGTGATTCAGGGCGAGGTAAACGCCGCCTATGAACCCGTCGTATTCCTTACAGTACAAGGCCTGTCGGGACAAAGCGCTGAGATTGAGGCTGTCGTAGATACCGGCTTCAGCGAGTTCTTGACCTTGCCGTCAGCGTTGGTGGCAGAACTGAGATTGCCCACTGTAACCAGCGCCTCAGCGATTCTGGCCGATGGCAGTGAAGTAGCCTTCGAGGTGTATGAAGTCACGGTTCTGTGGGATGGTCTCCCTCAACACGTCTATGCCTATATGTCCGACACCACTCCCTTGGTGGGTATGCGGTTGCTGGACGGGTACGACCTGAACATCCAGGTCAAGAGCGGCGGTAGAGTCGCCATTCAGCCGATGGAGTGATTCCAAGACGCTGCCCGGCTTTGGTGGATTGTGAACAAGAGTAATCCGGAGGGAGAGTGGATTATCAACCCCCATCCTGGCCTTCTCTCGGTCGAGGGGGACTTATGCAATTGTCTCAATAACCCGTCTGCGCTAGTATGCGAAATGCCAGTGAGGGGTTTACGAATGGGGGATGTTCGCTCAGTCTCCACGCCTTAGTGCGCCTATATGAACAAGTCGACGGTCAGGGGCGCATCATGCGCCTGAGTGGCTCCAACGGAAAGTTTGCGTCATTG
Organism: Dehalococcoidia bacterium; assembly: GCA_963668275.2. Taxonomy (GTDB): domain Bacteria; phylum Chloroflexota; class Dehalococcoidia; order Lucifugimonadales; family UBA1123; genus VXRN01. The sequence goes on along the minus strand of OY764155.1, from coordinate 2,044,296 downwards.
GCATTTCGCAACCTGACCACCACGAAGGGGCTTTATTGTTATGCCAGATGCCGACTCCCGCCGGGATCTTCACCACGCCTTGCAATTCGCGCTGTGTCTGCTGGTACTGTTCTGCATCGTGGGCGCGATAGCCAGTGACGCCGAATGGATGCTGTGGGTGGCCTGCGGCGTTACCTCTCTAGCGCTGATTCTGTGGGTCGTGGCGATGGCTCGCAAGCGCGCAGATACATTTGTTCCAAGGTGGTTCATGCCAGTTCCCGTAGGCTGGCGGTTCAGGTTCTACGTTGAAGACTATCCCGTGATCGGCCTCGATTCACATGAACCGACTACAGCATCCGGGCAAGGGGCCATGCTGCTTGCGAAGTACGACGACGAGATAGGCGGCTTGGCCCCTTATGTCTCGAATATGTTCATCTGGCCGTCCAACATCGTCCCTGTGGATGATGCGTCGAATGAGACGGCGGTCACCGTTTACATCGGACTGGACGGCCAAGCGCAGGTTGAACAGACGGAGAGTTGGCTTGCGGGCAGATGGCACGGGGGCGGCACATTGGTCATGCCGCCTACTGTCGGGGCAGACATGGGATTGTCCAACAGTATGAACGACAGCGACCTCCTTGAGATTCGGGTCTCGGGTTCCGAATCGGCCCGCGCCAAGTTCGATATATCGGGATATCGCCAATTGGTAGCCGCGCTCGCGGGCGTACGGGAGTATTACCATAATGCGTAAGTTCCTGGTGTTTGTTCTGCTGGGCACGGCGCTGGAGTTCGGGGCGGTGGCCGGTATTCTGTACGTCGCGTTCAGCTATCCAGAGGCGGTCGAGTCCGAAGTGTACGAACCTGCCGCCAAACCGCCGCTAAGGGAAGACCGCTACCGAGAGTGGTATCTGCGGTCGCTTTGGGACATCCACCAACAGATGCCGGACAGTCCTGTTCTGACCGCGCTCTATGAGCGTTCAGACCACTTGCTCAGGAACTACATCTTGCCACGCACCAGCGAGGATTTCCTGTCCTCAAAGACCACGGATACTTACATCTCTAGGCCCCGAACCCACAGACATTGAGATACACACAGCGGTCACGCTGGAAGCCTACGCAGTAAGCCGCTGTTGGGAACGCTACGATGACCAATGCTATCTGATGGACTTCACCCACTGGACATTGAGCGGTGAAGTTCTCCCCACGCTCGGCGCGACTACCGATTACTCCGCTGTCATGGCAGGCGATTATGAACCCGTGTGGGCAGACTGGACGATACCGCGTCCGACCGTCAAGGAATAAAATACATGGGAATATCTCCGCTTGAGTAGCGGTTGTGTGTAAGGGGAGTAGGGGTTCGCCCCATCCTGGCCTTCCCCCGTCGAGGGGGAAGGGATTTTGGCTGTCCTTGTCAGTCCTCGCGCTTGCCCCACCAGCGGGTCAGCCTGTCGGAGACTTCGGACTCGTAGCCGTAGTCGGAGGGCTTGTAGTATCGCCTGTCTTTCAGGTTGTCGGGGAGGTTCTGGGTGGGGGTGAAGCCGCCTTCGTAGTCGTGGGCGTACTGGTAGCCCTTGCCGTAGCGCTGGTTACGCATCAGGTCGGTTACGGCGTTCCGCAGGTGAAGCGGCACGGGTTCGTTCATGCTTTGCTCGGCGTCGCGCATGGCGTCGTTTATCGCCATGTACGCGCGGTTGCTCTTGGGCGCGGACGCTAGATAGACGGTCGCCTCGGAGAGCGGTATCCTGCCCTCCGGCATTCCGACCAGGTGAACCGCCTGTTGCGCTGAGACCGCGACGGTGAGCGCGTTGGGGTCGGCGAGGCCCACGTCCTCGGCGGCCAGAATCACCAGCCGCCGCGCAATGAACATCGGATCCTCGCCGGAGTGGAGCATCCTCGCCAGCCAGTAAACGGCGGCGTCCGGGTCGGAGGAGCGCACCGACTTGATGAAGGCGGATATGGTGTCGTAGTGCTGGTCGCCGGACTTGTCGTAGAGCGTGGCGCGTCGCTGGATGGCGTCCTCGATGGTCTTGAGCGATACGAGACGCGCGCCGTCCGCGTCCGGGGGCGTTCCGTTCGCGGCGAGTTCGAGCGTGTTGAGGGCGGAGCGCGCGTCGCCGTTGCTCAGCGCGATTAGCGCCTCTCTGGCGTCGTCCTGGAGCGCCGGTTTCAGGTCGGCGAGTCCGCGCGCGGAGTCGGATATGGCGGAGTCCAGGATAGCGGAAACCTGCTCAGGCGTGAGTTGGCGCAGGGTATAGACGCGGGCGCGGGAGAGCAGGGGGGAGATGACCTCGAAGGACGGGTTTTCGGTCGTCGCGCCTATGAGGATGACCGTTCCGCGCTCCACGTGAGGCAGGATAACGTCCTGCTGCGCCTTGTTGAACCTGTGAATCTCGTCAACGAACAGGATGGTTCGCTCGCCGTTCATTCCGAGCCTGTCCGAGGCGTCGGACACAACGCGGCGCAGGTCGGCGACGCCGGAGGTGACCGCGCTCACCCGCTCGAAGTTGGCGTTGGCGGAGTTGGCGATTATCTGCGCGAGCGTGGTCTTGCCAGTGCCAGGCGGCCCCCACAGCACCATGGAGGGAATGTGTCCGGCGTCCAGCGACCTTCTGAGAACGGTGTCCGGCCCCAGTATGTGTTCCTGGCCGACGAACTCGGACAGTCTGCGAGGGCGCATACGCTCGGCGAGGGGAGCCATACGCTCCAGGTCGAGGGCCATTCTGTGCTCGAACAGGGTCATGGGAGTTGGGAATCAACGATCAGGGATTGGAGGGCGGACGCTACGGCTTTATCTTGAGTTGGCAGGACGGTTCTGGCGTCGAGCAGAACGGCGTCGTCCTCGATGCGCCCGATGATGGGCTGGTCGGAGTGGCGCAGGCTTGCGAGGACGGATTCGGCGGACTGACTGAGCGCGGCGCAGTCCAGGCGCAGCGCGACGGACTCTAGCGTCTCGCCCGGCAGGCTGCCGCCGCCTATCGCGGCGCGCGATTGGACTATCTTGTCGCAGGGGCCGACGCTCTCCTTCCAGGCCGACGCCCGCGCTCTCAGTTCGTCGAGGGGCGTGGAGATCATGCGCCATATCGGGACTTTCTCGGTGGGGTCGTCGCGGATGTAGTGGAGCATCGTGGCGGAGAGGGACGCCATGCTCATCTTGTCTATCCTGACGGCGCGAGCGAGCGGGTGCGCGGATACGATGTCCACGTACTCGCGCTTGCCGACGATGATGCCCGCCTGCGGCCCGCCAAGCAGCTTGTCGCCGGAGAAGAAGCCGAGCGCGACGCCGGCGCGGACGCTCTCCTGCGGGCGCGGCTCCCACGCCAGCCCGTAGGGGCGGGTGTCCAGCAGGCAGCCGCTGCCCAGGTCGTGCAGGACGGGGACGCCGTTCCTGTCGCCCACTTCCACCAGTTCGGCGGTCGTGGGCGCGTGGGTGAAGCCAATCACGCGGAAGTTGGAGGCGTGGACGGAGAGGATAGCGCCCGTGTTCTCGTTGATGGCGTCCTCGAAGTCTCGCGCGTAGGCGCGGTTGGTAGTGCCTACCTCCACCAGCGTGGCGCCGCTCTGACGCAGAACGTCCGGTATTCGGAAGCCGCCGCCTATCTCCACTGCCTCGCCGCGCGACACGATGACCTCTTTGCCCGCCGCTATCGCCGCCAGTCCCAGCATGACCGCCGATGCGTTGTTGTTCACCACCAGCGCGGCTTCCGCGCCCGTGGCCTGGCATACCAGCCGGGATATATGCGCCTGTCGGGAGCCGCGCTTGCCGGAATCCAGGTCGAACTCAAGGTCGCTGTATCCCGACGCGGCGACCGCGGCAGCCTTGATACTCTCCTCGCTCAGCGGCGCGCGTCCCAGGTTGGTGTGCAGTATGACGCCGGTAGCGTTGATGACTGTCTCGGGCCAGCTCTTCCATCTGGACGCCGCGCTTTGCGCCACCGACCGCGCGACGGCCTCCAACCTGGGCGGGTCGCCGCCCGCGGCGACCGCTTTCCGCGCCGCCGCCAGTTCCTCCCTGACCATATCCACGACCCATTCGCGGGAGCGCTTTTCTATCAGGTCGGATATGTCCTGGTGGCGCAGAACGTCGTTCACCGCCGGAATTTCTCTGAATCTGGAAGTCATGGTTCCTCTGGGAATGCCTCGATACTGGATTTGGTCATCGCGCCCGGACATTATATACTGAATACGCTTCGCGCATTAAGGCGCGTCGGCGGCAAAGGAGCGCGACATGGTGAGCGGGACATACACGCCCGAAGACATAAAATCTATGGGAACCGCCATATACGAAGAGAAGATACGCTCTCTGGTGGATCCTGGGGACGAGGGCAAGTTCGTGGTGATTGACGTGTACAGCGGCGACTATGAGATTGATGAACGCGACGGGGCTGCGACCGGTCGGCTGCTGAAACGTCGTCCGGGCGCGATGACCTGGGCAGTGCGCGTTGGTCATCCGACGGCCTACCGCTGGACTCGGCTTTCAACCGGTACGTAAGGCATTCCACTCATAGGCATGGGGCTGCTCTGGGGCAGTCGCGTCACCATGGAAGCTATGGACGAAGGCGACGTGGTTATAGACGAAATACTATCCTCTTGCGCATGAGTTTCTGACTTTGAAGGAGTCCGTTCCGGTTTGCGCCCGTGTTGACCCTGTTTCAGCCGCTTTAGTAGAATGTGAAGACTTTCTCAAACGCGGGTTATGAATGTTCGTCATAGGACTCACAGGGGGCATCGGCACGGGCAAGACCCATGTGTCGAAACTTCTCCAGGGACACGGAGCAACGGTAATCAACGCAGACCTCGTGGGACACGAGGCCTATCTGCCTCGTACTGAAACGTGGAGCGAGGTCGTTTCCGCGTTCGGTCGGGAAATCCTCGACGAGGACGAGCAGATTGACCGCGGAAAGCTGGGAGCCATCGTCTTCAGCGATCCCGCTCACCTCCAGCGGCTCAATTCGATTGTGCATCCCAGAATATATGCTATGATTCGGGATCGAATCGAGGCGCTCACCGCAGACGGCGTCCGGGTAGTCGTGGTGGAAGCCGCGTTGCTGATCGAGGCGAAGTGGACTCCGCTTGCCGACGAGGTGTGGGTGGTAACCGCGCCGCAGGAACAGGTACTATCAAGACTGACCGGAAGGGGAATGTCGCGTGAACAGGCGCTCGCGAGAATCGAGTCGCAGATGCCGCAGGACGAGCGCGTGGGTCACGCGGACGTAGTAATCGCAAACGCTTCGGGAATCTATGAGTTGGAGTCTTCCATCGCGGAGACCTGGAATTCGAGAGTTTCCGCGCGAATAGAAGGATAGAAGGAGACCGATGACAACACGGACGCAGACGCTTTTCCGAAGCTACATAATCGAGGAGTACCATCTCACAGAAGAGCCGTACTACGTGCCGCTGGGCGACGAAGTGCAGTTGTTCGAGGCGGCCTACGCCCAGAAGATACCCCTTATCTTCAAGGGCCCGACCGGATGCGGCAAGACGCGCTTCGTCGAGTATATGTCCTACCGCCTGGCACAGCCGTTGACACGAGTGAAGCAGGTGAACGGCAGCGGCGAGACCGACGAGAGGGATACTACTTTGCCGTTGGTGACCATCGCCTGCCACGAAGACCTGACAGCCAGCGACCTGGTGGGCCGCTACCTGCTCGAAGGCGACCAGACCGTCTGGATTGACGGCCCGCTTACCCGCGCCGTCAAGGCGGGCGGCATCTGCTACCTGGACGAGATAGTGGAAGCGCGCAAGGACACGACCGTCCTGATTCACCCGCTGACCGACCACCGCAGGATTCTGCCGGTGGAGAAGCGCGGCGAACTTCTGGAAGCCGCCGAGGGCTTCCTGCTGGTGCTTTCCTACAATCCCGGATACCAGAGCGCGCTGAAGGACCTCAAGCACAGCACGCGACAGCGGTTCGTCTCCATAGAGTTCGACTACCCGCCGCGCGACACCGAGGCCGAGATCATAGCGCACGAATCCGGTACTGACGAGGATACGGCGCTCCAGCTCGCCAAGCTGGGCGAGAAGATACGCAATCTGAAGGAACACGGCCTGGCCGAGGGCGCGAGCACCCGCCTGCTGATATACGCGGGCCAGCTTATCTCGCAGGGCGTTCCGCCGCGCCGCGCCTGCCAGGTCGCGGTGAACTGGTCGGTGACCGACGACTTCAACATCCAGCGCAGCATAGAGGAACTCACCACTTCGATATTCGAATAGTCAGCGTCGGCTTGCAGGCCGCTCAGGGGAAATGAGAGCCTGGTTTGGGCTTAGATTTCATACACAGCGCCAAGCGCGTTCTCCAGAATCGAAAGACGGCGACGGTAGAAGACCACAGTATGTCTCCCGCCGCCGTCCTTCTGGCGCTGTATCCGGCTGACGGCGAACTGCGGATAATCCTCCAGAAACGTTCCCAGCGCGTCGAGCACCACAAAGGCGAGATTTCGTTCCCCGGCGGGATGGTTGACGAAGACGACCAATCCCGTCTGGAGACGGCGCTCCGGGAGGCCGACGAGGAGATGGGAATCCATCCCGGGGACGTTCAGGTGCTTGGACGCCTGGACGATACTCCGACAATCTCGGACTTTATGATCTCGACGTTCGTTGGCGCCATTCCTTCACCATACACATTCACGCCTTCCGAGGCGGAGGTGGCCGAGGTGCTGCTGGTTCCCGTATCCCACCTGAGGAAACCCACTTCTTTCAGGGACGAGGTCAGGCTGGCGGACGGCGAGTTTCACAGAATGCCCATCTACGTGTATGACGGCCATGTAATTTTCGGAGCGACGGCGAGGATACTGGAACAATTCTTGAGTCTGACAAAAGACGCGCCCTTGTAAGGAGACCCCGTGGTTAAAGAGCAACTGCCAACACTAGAAGAGCTCAGGGCTGAATTCAAGAGATTCCCGGCGCCGGTTGTCGAGGAGTTCGACAAGGCCCGCGCCATGATGCCCAAGACCATGGAAGAAGGCAACGTCCTTCTCTGGGGTCAGGCGGGACTGAAGATAGCGGACCAGACGGTGCGCTCCTGGGAGGCCGCGGCGCAGTATTTCAAGGTGAGCCCCAAAGTCGTGGCGTATATGCCGTTCAACTACTTCATGAAGTGGACGGACTGCGGCTCGGACCTGTGCAAAGAGTCTCCGACGCTGGCCGCCGCCTACTTCGACGCATCGCCCGCCGCGATGGGCAAGCTCCGCTCCCGCCACATAGAGAGCTGGGCCGCGCTGGGCGGCAGCCTGTACAAGGGCACCTGGAAGTCCAGCACGCTCGCCTGCAAGTTCTTCACGTACAGCCCCGCGCTGATGGACAGCCTGACCTTCCCTGAGTTGGAGCGGTTCGTAGCGTTCCTGGACGCGCTTTCACACAGGTCTTACGACCTGGCCTCCGAGTGCCTGTCGCTCGGAACGCAGATATTCCCGCTGATAGGGGAGGACAAGACGGCGTTCATAACGCTCGCCTCGGCATTGGTGGAATCCGGATGGAGAGAGGTCAAGAGTTTCTTCGACGCCGGCGCTAAGGCTCTGCCCAAGATTGATCCCCAGGAGCGTTTCAGGTTCCTGAGAATAGCCGAGGAACTTGTTCACAAGGGCGGCTCCAACATACCCGGAGTCATGCTGGAAACCTCGCAGGCTTTCGCTCAGATTGATCCTGACCTGCATTCCAGCATTCTGAATCTGTCCGAATCTCTGATAAAGGAATCGCCGGACGCGGTGCCGGAATTCATCAAGTCCTCGGCCCAGGTTATGGACCGCCTCTCAATGAACCAGTTGGACAGGTGGTACGCGGAGGGCGTGAACCTGCTCCGTCAGAACCCGGACGGCGGCCTCGCCTACTTCAAGATAGAGTCGGCTCACTCTGAAGAGATGCTCGAAGCGCTCTCTTCCGGCGTGGAATTCGACCGCATCAAGGCCATCATGGAAATGTACTGCCGCGGTCTGGCAGGCGAGGAAGTCAAGCTGTCGTCGTCCACGGAACTGGTGGGCAGGAACATCGGCTGGGCGTCCGTGGAATCTCCGACGACCGAAGGCTCGACGGTTTACGTGCCAGAGGTCGTTGACCGCTACCATACCAAGGACGAGAACTTCTCCTGGTTCAAGGTGGTCTCGACTCACCAGGTCGCGCGCCTCGAATTCGGCAGTTTCTTGTTCCAGTTCGATACCCCGTCCGCGCTGTTCGAAGACAGGCGATACGAGATAGAGCGACAGAAGGGAGAGGGATCGGACCATTCCGACGAGAGTTGGATAACCGATATGCAGAGGTTCTTCAACCTGTTCGAGGACCGCAATCTGGCGCTCGACGTATTCACCGTAGTCGAGGACGGGCGCCTGGACTTCCGGGTCAAGCACGAGTACCCGGGCATAAGAGCGGCATACGCCCGGGTTCAGATGGACTCGCTAGAGGGCAGGCCGGAGATTACGACGCTGCCGGCACGGGAAGCGCTGGTCGAGTTTCTGGTGCGACTCAGCCTTCAGCAGTACCGCGAGATTCCCGCTCCCCACGACTACGTGGAACAGGCCAGGCAGATAACCGCCGTCGTCCGCCAGACGCTGAACGCCGAGGCGACCGTCGAGGATACCGCCGAGGCCACGCTTCGCATCTACGCGATCATATCCTCTATTCCCAACGAGGAAGTCCCGGAAGATGACTGGGACGACGTTGACACCGAGGAAGACCAGGACGAGGAGTACACCGACCCGGACGATATGCAGGACCTGCTTCAGCAGATGGCTATGGGCATGGACATGGAGTTCCGCCCGGACAGCGAACAGGAATATGAGTCCTCCGAAGAGGTTGACTACCGCGGGGACTTCAAGCCCGAACTGGTGCAGCTTCTGACACAGCTGCGTATGCAGCAGCAGGACAACGCCGGAGAGTCCACGGGAGAGCCGATCACCCAAGAACAGCTTGAGGAACTGCTCCAGAACAGCGCGGAATTGGACTTGGAAGCCGTCGAGGGCGACTTGCAGGACACCCAGGGAATGTTCGCGGACAACCTGCTCAAGGAAGCGGGTATGCAGTTGCCCGACAACCCGGAGTTCAGCAACGGCCCATTCGTGCATATAGACGAGGACGGCGACTCTCTGGAAGCCAACGAGCCGCAGACGTTCGTGTACGACGAGTGGGACTTCAGGGCGGGCGACTACAAGCCGCGCTGGTGCATCGTCCGGCAGAAGATGATGGCCGAGGGCGACCCCAACTTCTTCGGCTCCACGCTGCACAGCTACGGCGGCCTGGTATCGCGTATCCGGCGCCAGTTCGAGCTGATGGTGCCAGAGACCTTCCGCAGGGTTCGCAAGCTGGAGGACGGCGAAGAACTGGACATTGACGACGTAATCGAGGCCATAGTGGACATGAAGACGGGCGCGAGTCCGTCCGACAAGTTCTACTGGCGCAGGAACAAGGTGCAGCGCGAGGTGGCCGCCGCTTTCCTCATAGACACCAGCGCGTCCACCGCCGAGGCGATAGACGAGGGCAAACGCACCGCTGACGACTGGGACGCCCCGGACGACCCGGTTGAGTACATGGTCTGGCTGAGGACCCGCAGAGGCGAGGCCGCGCGCAGATCGTACAAGCGAATCATCGACGTGGAGAAAGAGGCGATAGTGCTGATTGTCAACGCGCTTGAGGCGATTGGCGACATCTACGGCATCTACGGCTTCTCAGGATACGGGCGCGAGAACGTCGAGTACTACACTATCAAGGACCTGGACGAGACCTTCTCCGACCGCGTGAAGCGCAGGATTGACCGCGTGGCCCCGCTCCACGCCACCCGGATGGGCCCGGCCATACGTCACACCACCTCCAAGCTGGAGATGGCGGACGCGCGCACCAAGATTCTGTTCCTGGTGAGCGACGGGCGTCCGCAGGACAGGGGATACAGCCGCGAGGGGGTGGAGAAGGAGTACGCCGTCCACGACACCCGCATGGCGCTCGAAGAGGCGCGCCGCAAGGACATCAACGCCTTCTGCCTGACCGTGGACAAGAACGGCCACGACTATCTCAAGACGATGTGCGCGGACATGGGCTACGAAGTTCTGGACAACATATACGACCTGCCCGAGCGGCTCTTGTTCCTCTACCGCCGCCTGACGATGTAGATGTAGAACAGGGATTTGCGGCCTTCGCGCGCGAGGCCTAATTGACGCAGACAGCGGCGTCCCACAAAGGAATGCCGCTGTCTTTAGACAATGGGGGCAATTATAGTCCAGAGGGGTTCGCGTCTGTCCTAATCAGTATCAGTGGACCCATTTCGTCGTTGCTCGTCGTCCAGACGGGCGGCAATGTCCGCAGGCAGGGACACGCCGGATTCTTCCAGGAGCGTCCTGACAAGTTCTATTGTCTCTTGCCGCCCTTCCTGCCGTCCCGCTTGCCGTCCTTCCTGCCGACCCTCTTGTCGACCTTCCGTGCGCCCCTCGTCGCGAATCTGTCGCAATTTGGCTTCTCGGATTGCCTTTCCTGTCTCGAACATTCTTCTCCCCCAGTCGAATAGCGCGCCCAGCGGCACTACTAACGCCCAATATATCTGGACCACGGCGGTTCGGAATGCCTTGTAGAGCCATAAGTCCGAACCTGAGAACAGTTCCAGAATCACTACGCTGGCCAATGCGACAATCGTGAACCCTGCCGCCTGCCAGCCTATGCCGCGGTCCGCAAGGCCGCGAGAAGTTTCCGTCTCGTTCATTATATCACCCTGCGCTTCTGCGAGCGCCTCTAGCCCCAGCGCGACTCATGCCCCCCAAAGCCGGTTTCCAGGCATCTGGCGAGTTCCAGAAGCGCGTGCGTTACGGCTCGCTCTCGAATACGCAGTCGCCGGGTGGGGTAGTGTCCCGAACGGACGAAGACTTCCTCGCCTGTCGCGATTCCTATGTGGGTCGTGCCGACGGGACCTGAATTCTTCGTCTCTTCGGAAACGAGCGGCGTTATGGCGAGGCCGACGTCGGCTTCCAGTTTCTCTCTGACCGCCCGCGCCAGGAGGGAGGCGTCCTCCGGCTGTGGACTGGTCGGACTTGCTACGGACGCTCCAAGCGCGATCTCATCCCCTCTGCCGCCGGTGACGACTACGCTTCCGGCCAGCGCGCCGGAAGCGGACGCCGATTCCAGCAGCGTACTCGTAAGTAAGCCGCCGGTGAATCCCTCCGCGATAGCCAGTGTCAGATTCCTCCCTGAAAGAGCGTCCAGCGCCGCAGACACGGGTGTGTCGTCGTCCTCGCCCCAGATAGCGTGACCGGCTATCTTCCTTATCTCGCGCTCCATTGGCTCGATGAGAGCCTGGGCCTCCTCCTGCGTGGACGCTCTGGCAATCGCGCGGAGATGTATCCCATCCTGCTTGGAATAGATGCCCAGGTTGGGATTCTCGCTCTCGAACAGGGGAGACAGCATTTCGTCCAGACCTCCCTCCGTGATGCCGAAGGTCTTCAGCGCGCGCGTGACAATCGCGATTTCCGGATTGAGCGAGCGCAGGCGGGGGCCGACTTCGTTGTCCCACATATGGCTGATTTCCCTCGGTGGACCGGGCATCGCAGCGAGGACGTGGCCGTTCTTCTCCACCCACCATCCAGGCGCGGTCCCCATCGGGTTGGGGATGACCTTCGCGGACGGGATCAGGGTCGCCTGCTTGATGTTCGTGGCGGGCATCTTGACCCCGCGGCTCTCGAACTGCGACCTGAGATGCGCCAGCAGGTCCTCCCGCACCTCCATCTCTTCGCCCAGGACGGCGGCTATGGACTCCCTCGTAAGGTCGTCGGACGTCGGCCCCAGCCCTCCGGTGGTTATCGTGACTTCCGACCTGCTCAACGCTCGCGCGATAGCCTCCTCGAGCCGTCCCGGATGGTCGCCCACTTTCGTGGCCCAGCGCAGGTCAACGCCTATCTTGGCTAGTTCGTCGGCGAGATAAGAGGAATTGGTGTCCACTGTCTCGCCCATAAGCAGTTCGGTGCCGACGGAGATTATCTCAGCGTTCAATGAAGGTGACCTCGAGTATGCCCTGAAACGGCGCGCGATTAACCGGCCCGGGCGTTATTTGCGGCGCAAGTATATCCCGTCTTTGCGTAAGTGTGAAAGACGAGCGCGAGAGACTACCCCGACTGCTCCGCCGCCTCCGCGTATGGAACGTTGTCCACAAGGTTGAACATTGTATCCGCCCACCCGGCGTCAAGCAGAACGACCGGAACGAGAGTCTGATCGGAAGCCGGGACCGCGTAGTAATGTTTGCCGTCCTCCGTCTTGTCGCCGATCAGGAAGAGGACGCCGTCGGTGAACCTCGTGCCTCGATCCGTCAACCCCGAAAAGCGTATCTCTATCGAGAGGCCGTCCTGATCTACCCCCCAGTCCACGTAGTCGCGGTCTCGCACCCTGTACTCCGCCACCTTGATATTCCCGGGCCCGCCTATGAGATTTATGTACTCGGACGCCCATACCTCTTCATCCAGGGGGCGGTTATCCATGTCATTGGTGAAGTGCCGCGCGAACCACTCTCCGTCTTTATGCTGAATTCGCAGGTACGGAGGGTCCATCTTGCCGGGAGTGCCAAGCACTATGTTGACCTCGGCGATAGTCTCCGGGGCGCGTACCTCCCACCACTTTGGAACAGGCGGCTCGTTCGCGAGCCTGCCAAGCACGTCTCCCCAGATGTCGGCTATCAGGAACAGCTGAGGGAATCCGATGACCTGGCCGTAATTGTGATTCCCGTCCGTCGTCTTGTCTCCAAGACGGAATTCGAGTTCCCGGTCCCCGGTCAAGCCAAGATTTACGATAAGGCCGGGATCGTCCAGGCCGTACTGCGCGGGATCCTCGATGATGGGACGGACGGTAGAAAAATCGCGCCTGGTCTGCGGGCCGCTGAGAAGCAGGACGATACCGCCCCAGCGCAGATGCGACGGCGGAATGCCTTCCAGACGGTCGAACACCCAGGATCCCTCACCAATCTTGGTGAAACTCTCGACGTTCTCTCCTGAGCGGACTTGGATGTGGGTTATGTCGTCGAAGCTGACCTGGTAGAACCAGGGCGACTTTTCCGCTCTCTCTTCCTCACCCGCGAAGGGATTGAAGTAAACGACCGCCCCAATCGCGACCGCGACCACTACCAGCGCTACGGTAAATTTCCAGTTCATAGTCCGCCGCCTGTTACCGGCGCCTCCACCACACGAAGATTGCGAGAATTAACATGATTACGGGCGGAACGAACCAGCTCGACCACTTGATGAAGTCTCTCTCTCGCTGGTTCACCACCAATTCCCTGAAGGGAATGAGCTTGGGTCTGATTGAAATCAATTCGTAGTCTTCGGCCAGCCAGTTGACCGAGTTGAGCAGGAGGTCGGCGTTATCGCTGCTGAAGAAGAACTTGTTCCTGGCGAAGTCCGAATCTCCGAACACCACGATCTTGGCCACGGTTTCCTGCGTGGTGACCGGCTGGCCTGTCAGGGTGCCTCCCGCCTGGATGACCGCCCCAACGTCGAATGGCCCCTGGAGGTCGTCCCCGGGATCGTAGTTGACCTCTTCAGGATGAGTCTCAAGCCAGCTTGCGGGAGTGGTATGAGTCAAGGACCCGTATGTCATGTAGGGCGGTATGTCCGCGATGGGTATTATGGGCTGTACCGCCGTGGCGTCGGTGAAGAACACCACATTCAGCTGATCTACGATTGGCACTCCGGTCAGGCCGCTCGATACGAACTGAGCGTTTGACTTCTGGGCCATTGGCGACTTGGCTTCGCCCGCCACGTTGCTGATAAGGTCGGCTATCGGGTCTTTGCCGACAAGCAGGCCCCATTCGGCAAGCACCTGCCGGTACGTGTCGGGAGCGTCCGGATCGAGCAATATCACCATCTTGCCGCCCCTTATCAGGTAGTCCATGACGGCGTCCATTTCTTCCGAATCCAGATCGCGCTTGGGACCGGCTACGATCAGGATGGCGGCGTCTTCAGGCACCTGGCCGTCCTGTTTCAGGTTCAGCGAACGAACCTCATAGTTGTCTCTTTGCATCCCTTGTAAAGCGAAGTCGAGGCCCTCTTCGTCCGTCTCGCCCGTCGCCGGGTCGCGCGTGAACGCCGCCTCCTGGTGCCCGGTGAGGAAATAGATGCGCTTTTGCTGTACTCCCGTGGCTACGAGTATCCCGGTCACGAAGTCCTGCTCGGTCAGCGTGAAGACGCTCTGCTGGGCCTCGGTCTCCAGGTCTTCGAAAACAACTACGGGATAGTCGCGGACGTCATACTGAACCGCTACGCTCCTGTTGAGCTCGGGGTCTATGAACCGGTAGGTGAAGTTGGAACTCCGGCGCGAGAACTCATTCAGCAGGTCTTCGGCCTGCTGCTGGTCGAACGCGGTCCTCGTGTCCGTCGGAACGAAGAAAGCGTTTGCCCTGACCGGTTTGTCCAGCGTTTCCAGCACCTGTACCGTCTGCTGGGAGAGGCTGAACACCCTCGTGGCGGTCACGTCGAACCTGGTCGGGCTGCGAAACAGCAGGAAGTTGATCAATATCATTATGATGAAAAAAGCCAGCGTCATCACGGCTATGTTGGCGCCGTAGCGCCCCTGGCGGCCCGCCATGAAGACCGCGATGGCGCGAGGGGACAGGACAAGCGCTATGAACAGCAGCGCCAGTCCTATTATCAGGACTGAGACCGCGAAATTTCTGAGTTCGTCCACCGTGAGGAAGACGACGATTCCGGCGACGGTGGCTATTACCCCTACGACCGCGCCTATCGCGCTCCAGAAACCCGTTGATTTGAGAGATTCTAAGAGATCGAGGCTCAGGGCCGCTCTTCTGTCAGACTGCCTTGCCAATTATCGCCACCTGCGCGTTTCCAGAGATCGAATTGTCAGGAATATGAAGACCGCGGCCAGAGAGAGGAAGAAGACCACGCTTGAGGTATCAATCACGCCCCGGCTGAAGTCCTGTATGTGTTGGTTCATTGACATTCCATCCAGTATGGACGAAGCCAGCCCCGTTACTATTCCCCCTATGAGGTGCACGTACGAGAGCATGAGGAGGATAGCGATACCAACGACCGCGGATACTATCTGGTTGCTCGAAATGGACGAACCGAGCATACCTATGCCAAGAGCGGCCGCGCCGTACAGGATCAGCCCCAGGTAGCCGCTCAGGATAGGCCCCGTGTCCGGCTCGCCGAACACGTAGAGAAGGAGCACGTAGTAGAGGGTAACGCCGACTATCGCCAGCAGTATGAGAAGGCTGGCGATGTACTTTCCGATGACCACCTCCCAGTCTCTGACGGGAGACGTCAGCAGGAGCTCGAGAGTGCCCAGCTTCTGCTCCTCGGCGAGAAGTTTCATCGTAAGAAGCGGAGCGAGGAATATGATGAAGAAGCTGGCCCATTCGACTATCCCCCGGACGCTGGCCTCGGCGAAAGGGGCGGTGATGTCGAAGACGAAGAAGACGCCCGTGAGCGCCAGGAACATCGCGCCCACTATGTAGGCCGCGGGCGTCGCGAAATACAGCTTGCTCTCTTTCATGGCTATGTGAAATGTGTTCACTCTTCGTCCTCGGTGGTAAGTTTGAGGAAAATCTCTTCCAGCGACATGGTGACAGCCTCCAGCCTGTGAAGCTCCCATCCACTCTCGATTACTTTCTGGGCGAGCGCCGCCCTGATCTCCATGCCCGATTCGGATTCGACCCGGTACTGCGGGATGACTCCGCGCTCTATGTTGATGCGGCGAACGTCTTCCACGCCGCCCACGCTTTCGAGCGCCACGATCACTTCCTGCTGAGGTCCCTTGACCTGCAAGTCCACCCGCTCCCTGCCGAGGAGTCGCTTCGCGAGATTCTCGGGGTCGTCGGTCGCGACTATCTGGCCTTCGTTTATGACGATCACGCGCTCGCAGAGCTGGCTGACTTCCGGGAGGATGTGCGTGCTGACTATCAGCGTGTGGTCTCCGCCCAGGTCCTTTATGAGCTGACGGGTTTCGACCACCTGGATCGGGTCTATGCCGATAGTCGGCTCGTCCAGTACCAGCACGTCCGGCTCGTGCAGAATCGCCTGGGCGATTCCGAGCCTCTGTCTGAAGCCCTTCGACAGCTTGCCGATGATGGAAGCGTAGTAGTCTTCCAGGTGGCAAATCTCGACCACGTCGTCAATGCGGGCGCGAACCCTCTTCGACGTCATGCCGCGCAGCCTGCCCATGTAGTCCAGGTATTCGCGGACGGTCATCTCCGTGTAGAGAGGAACGGTCTCCGGCAGGTACCCGATATGCCTTCTCGCCTCCAGTGATTCATTCACTATGTCATAGCCCGCGACCGACGCGGCGCCGCTCGTGGGCGGCAGGAATCCCGTGATTATCTTCATCGTCGTGGACTTCCCCGCGCCGTTCGGTCCGAGGAAGCCGACGACCTCGCCCCGCTCGACTCGGAAGTTGATGTCCGTTATCGCGGGGAAGTTCCCATAGTATTTGGTTACGCCGTTGACTTCTATCATGGCGTTGCGCCGTCCTGTTCAGATATTTCCGGTCCAACAAATTAGGATTCGATAGCGAGTACGTACAAGAGGCCCCCACAGATTCAATGAGGCGTCGAACGAAACCCTACGGATTCTAATTGATGCTGTTTCAGCTAATCAAGGCCAGCGCCAACCGAGCGAGGCGTGTTGTCCTGACTTTATCAGTAGTGATAAGCTAAGTTTCCACTTGGGCGGGCAATTCCGTTTCGGAGAAGGATTGATCGTCGGCCGGATGTATTTCGCGGAGAGTAATATAGTTGCACTTGGTAATTGACGGCTATGGCGGAGACTACGAGTCTCTCGGAAACGCCGAGGTCATTCATGACTTTCTCAGGGACTACCCTGACAGAATCGGCATGACCAAAGTGGCGCCTCCCCAGGTATATACCTATCGGGGCCAGAAACCCGGGGACTGGGGACTGTCGGGATTCGTTCTGATAGCTGAAAGCCATATCACCATCCACACGTTTCCCGAGCGCGGCTATGTGAATGTGGACATCTTCTCCTGCAAGGAGTTCGACGCGGAGGCGTCGCTTACCGTCGTCAAGCGGCTGTTCGGCCTGACTGAAATGAACACCCGCCTGCTAGAACGGGGACTGGAGTATATCGGCGACAGGGAGACATACTCCGGCATGGTGCGCGAACGCGTCGGTTTGCGCGGTACCGCGGTCGGCGCAGAGTAGGGAAGCCGTGTTGCGAACCGGATATAACTGGCAGACCTTCCTGGACACCCCGCCGGAAGAGCACGTTTACGAAAGCTCGCGGTTTGTCGTCGTACCCGTCCCGTACGACAGCACGACATCGTTCAGGTCGGGTTCCAGGTACGCCCCGGCGGCGATAATAGACGCCTCGCGCCATCTCGAAGATTTCGACGTCGAAATGGGCATAGACGCCTCTCAGTGGGGCATATACACACTTGATGAGCTGTCCCCCGATATGTCGGGGCCTAAGCGGGTCGTAGGGCAGGTTAGTGGATTGATCAAGCAGGTCCTGGACGACGACAAGATGCCCGCGCTGCTGGGCGGGGAGCATACGATCACGACCGGGGCCGTTCTCGCCTGCGCGGACCGTTTTGAAGACCTGAGCGTTCTGTACCTGGACGCGCACGCCGATCTCAGGGAATCATACATGGGGACGCGATGGGGCCACGCCTCCGTCGCGATGAGAGTTTCCGAGCTATGCCCACTGGTTCAGGTGGGCGTTCGCTCCATAAGCTCTGAAGAATACGACTTTGCCGCTTCCCGTGAGATTCCCATCTTCTACTGGCCTCCCGGCAAGGACAGCGAAGCCGTAAACGCGGATGTCTGCCGGCGTCTGACGCCCAACGTGTATATCTCCATTGACCTGGACGTCGCGGACCCTTCCATCATGTCCGCCGTCGGAACGCCGGAACCCGGCGGGATGACGTGGTGGGAGTTGACCGGCCTGCTCAGAGAGGTGGCGGCCAGCAAGAGCGTCGTCGGTTTCGACATAGTAGAGTTGAGTCCTGAAGAGGGGCCTGTGGCCTGCTCTTCGACAGCGGCCAGGCTTGCGTATAAAATTATGGGATACGTCGCGGCCGGATGGGAATGAGCGCATGGTACAATTATTCACGCTGGTTAAGCTCCGTTGACGTTTCTCGTCATTTGTATGTTGAAAATCACCTCTCCCTCAGGGAGAGGGTGAGGGTGAACTACAATTCAGTCATTCCCGCGAAAGCGGGAATCGAGAGGAACCTGCTACATCCATGGTCCTGATTCAAGATAGGTGAACCCATGGCTTTGACCAACAGGGTAATTTATATGGACAACGCGGCGACCACACCCGTAAGACCGGAGGTGGTTCGCGCGATGTTGCCGTACTTCACGGAATACTTCGGCAACGCCTCCAGCATATACGAACTCGCGCAGCGGAGCAGGGGAGTCCTGGACGACTCCAGGCGCGCGGTGGCGAAATCGCTCGGCTGCCGCTCGAGCGAGATAGTCTTCACCTCCGGCGGAACGGAGTCGGACAACGCCGCCCTCAAGGGCGTCGCCTTCGCTCTCAGAAACGTGGGCAACCACATCATCACAAGCGCGATTGAGCACCACGCGGTCCTGCACACGTGCCACCAGCTTGAGCAATTCGGCTTCGACGTCACCTATCTTTCCGTGGATGAAGACGGCCTGCTCGATCCGTACGATGTGGCCGCCGCCGTGACAGACCGGACCGTACTGGTCAGCGTCATGCTCGCGAACAATGAGATAGGGACCATCCAGCCGCTATCCGAGATAGCGGCCGCCCTCCGGGGCGAAGCCGAGCGCTTCGGCAGAAAGATATACCTGCACACCGACGCGGTTCAGGCGGTGGGAGCGATAGAGGTAAACGTTCGCAAGCTGGGAGTGGACTTGCTCAGCCTCTCCGCGCACAAGTTCGGGGGCCCGAAAGGCGCGGGGGCGCTGTACGTCAAGCGCGGAACGCCCTTCGAGCCGCTCATCATGGGCGGAGGCCAGGAGCGTGACAGGCGCTCCGGCACCGAAAACCTGCCGGGCGTGGTCGGACTGGCGGAAGCGATGCGGCTCGCGGAGGCCGAACGCGAGGAGGCGACTCCGCGCCTCATAAGGCTGAGAGACCGCGTCATTCACGGGATTCAGGAGCGAATGGACGGCGTTCGGCTGAACGGGCATCCCACCCAAAGGCTGCCCAACAACGTCAACGTATCGTTCGAAAACGTGGAAGGCGAGCCGATTCTGCTCGGACTGGACTTCGCGGGAATCTGCGCCTCCAGCGGCTCCGCCTGCTCCTCGGCCTCCCTGGAGCCTTCCCACGTACTGACCGCCATAGGGTTGCCCGCGGATCTGGCGCAGGGCAGCCTTCGTATAACTGTTGGCAAAGACAACACCGATGAGGAAATAGATTACCTTCTCGAAACGCTGAGCGACCTCGTTTCCAGATTGCGGGCGATGCCGTCGTTGTCGGGAGTATAGTTCAACCGGGACTGCGCGAAATACTAAATGCGAAACCATACCCAAACCCCAAATGAAAGCCCAAATTCCAAAGCCCGATACGGGATGTTGAAGAAGGGATACTTGCCCGCGCTGCTGGCTATCATGGCCCTGGCGATTCTCGGATGCTCAAGCGATCCCGGCGTAATAGGCGTGAAGGGACGCAGCATAGAGATACACGCCAAGAGGCCGGTGGTGGGCGAGAAACTCACCTACGAGGCGCCCGGAGACCAGTTCTACGTCTTCAGGCCCAAGGCTTCCAACCGCCAGATGGCCGCGGTCTGCGTCACGGTCGTAAACAGAACCAGCACGGTAATGCCGCTGGAGATAAACCCCGAAGCGGCGAGGCTGGGAAACCGAAGGGGCGACAGGATACAGGCCACCGACCCATTCGACCGTTCCGTCATCGTGGATTCGGCGGGCGGCGACCCGCTCCTCACCGACCCCGGCGACGACGAAGACCAGAGCAGATGCACCCAGCTTCTCTGGGGCCAGGTTCAGCTCGACCGCCAGTTCCAGGTTTCGGGCTGGATGCTGTTCGACGTGCCCAAGGGCCTCACGCTCGGCACGCTCTGGTGGGACGAAGTGGACGAGGTGGTGCTTGACTACATAGAATACCGCAGGCGCTAACTCGGCTTCCCGAACCTGTAATTAGTCCGCCGCATCTAATATAATGAGATTAAATACAAACCCTAATCAGATTGGAGCGAAACATGGCCAGTACGGTTGAAATCACGGACGCGACATTCCTGGATGAAGTCGTCAACTCCGATGTCCCCGTTGTCATTGACTTCTGGGCGGAGTGGTGCGGCCCCTGCAAGATGATCGCGCCCATAGTCGAAGAACTCGCGGGCGAGTATGAAGGCAAGGTCAAGTTCGCCAAGATGGACGTTGACACCAACCCCCAGACGCCCATGCAGTTCGGCATCCGGGGAATCCCGACTCTGCTCATCTTCAACGGCGGAGAGACCCCTGTTGACCAGGTGGTCGGCGCGGTTCCCAAGTCCATGCTCAAGAAGAGAGTGGACGAAGCCATAGCCTAGAAGCCCTGAAAAAAACTCCCTCTCCCTTGATGGGAGAGGGTTGGGGTGAGAGTGAGACTCTCCCCTTGGGAGCGGATAGGGCCTGGTGGCTCTCGCGGTCTTCAAAACCGTCCGGCGGCAACCCAGCGGTTGGCGCGGTGGGTTCGACTCCCTCTCGCTCCCGCCACAAAAAGTCTCTAACACAAAGATGGGGCGACCATTCGCCCCATCTTCTCTTTCGCAAAAGGCCGTCTTCTCTCGGCCAGACCGTCATTCCCGCGAAAGCGGGAATCCACCGCGCCTCGCTAACGCTGTCGTCAGTCGCCCCGATTGCCATTCCTGAACGGCGGAGGACTGGCTTCCCCCGACTCTATGGCGTCTTTGATGGCGGGGTTGGCGTCGAGCCACCGCGCCAGTTCCTCATCATACTCCACTGTGGCCTGCTTCACGCCTTCCTCTATGCCCTGCTTCTTGCCTTCTGCGAATCGCCTGGCCAAATACCTCTCCGCTATCATTCTCACTCCCGCTACCTCTGCGCCAGCAGAATGCTCAGAACGTCCGGCGCCGCCTTCGCCGCCAGGCCTCTCAGCTGCTCCATCGTCAGGCTGCCAAGCGGGTGGGGGACAACCACGTATGGGTAGTCCGGCACGCCGCCCAGGTTAGCCATCGCGTCCGCGCTCGTGATGAACGGCTCGGTGCATATCACCGCCGTCGGAACTCCGCGCTTCTCAAGAGTCAGTCCGTCGTGCACACTGCACGATGAGCAGGACCCTCAATCGCCCGACGACGTGATCACCACGTCGCACTTGTCAACCAATTCGTCAATTATGTCCTCCGGGCAGGGGCGGGAAGCGTTCATCTTGTTGCGCTCGATCACGCCGCCGAACTCATACCTGTCCGCCAGAACGTCGTGCAGAGCTATCAGCATCTCCACCGAGTTCATCTTGCCGTTCGCCAAAAGCCCGATCCTCGCGCCGTCCAGCGTCTTCGGCCTGTCAGCGACAACCCCGTCCGCCGGCAGCGGAGCCACCGTAGGATCCAATACCGCTATTCCTGTCGAACCATTCATGCTTCACCTCTCTTCTCTTGATTTGTAATAAGTACGTCGGGGTAAGCGCTATCTTGTCCGGCTGCGATCACCCTGTCCAGATAAGGGCGAAGGCTCAGCCTCCCTATTCTATCAGCTTAGTTACCGAGCGCGAACCCGTTCCGCCGCTCCATAGCGGAATTACGCAGGAGAACGCCCCCGCGTGTCCGCCCGCGACCATGACCGTTATCGCTTCCGGGGACACTACCGAGTGCAGATAGTCGTCCGCCGCTCCGGCCGAGTCCCGTATGAAACGTCCCGCCGCGCGCCACTCCGAGACCTTCCGCCGCGCCGCGCCGTGAAGGAACTCTTTCACCCGCTCCTTCGACCAGCCCGCGCGTCTCAGGTGGCCTATGTGTTCGGGACACAGTACCACTACTACTTCCCCCTGGTTCCAGCCCACGCCTCCGGCGAACATCGCGTCCCTGAAGGATATGAGTA
Source organism: Dehalococcoidia bacterium (assembly GCA_963668275.2). Taxonomy (GTDB): domain Bacteria; phylum Chloroflexota; class Dehalococcoidia; order Lucifugimonadales; family UBA1123; genus VXRN01. Next base: position 2,022,365 of record OY764155.1, on the reverse strand, counting down.
TCTCTTCCGGCCTCTGGAATGCGTGGTTGTCAACCTGGATGCTCGACAGCCCCGCGAAGATGGACACCGTGCTGTCCTCCGACGAAAATCCCCGGTCGGTCTGGAGCGGCTCCCAGGGCGACACCTCTTCGTCCTCCGCGATGCACCAGGTGTACTTGCCGGGATGTCCCTGGGTCGCCTTGTCTATCTCGCCCGACACCGATCCGGTGGCGTTTATGATGACCAGTCTTATGGCGCGTCCAATCGTCGCGTTCACGCGGTGTCCCGGCCCGAACACGCTTATGCCCGAATTCAGACCGACCTCCCGCGCTATCGGCCCGTTCACCACGAGCAGCGCGGCGGAACCCTGCGTGCTGGCCGTCACCGCGTGCAGGTTGAACTCCGGTTCGCACATCGCTTCCACCGCGGCGAGCACGATCCTGAAATACTCCGGCCTGCATCCCGCCATGACGGAATTGACGGCGACCTTCTCAGCCGTGATGACCCGCCCCTTCGTCGGCTCGGTCCCGAGTATGTCCGAAGGACTCCTGCCCGCCGCGTCCAGGAACTCCGCCACCAACTCCGGCGTCGGCGGAATGATTGGCAGGCCGTCCGTCCAGCCCCGCGCCATGTAATCTTCGACCACCTCATTCCAGTGATCGAACCGGATGTGTTCAGAACTCAGTTGCGCGCTTGCCATGATCGCCTTTCCGCTTTGGAGTTTGCCCTATGGGATGTTCATTGTCTTTATTTATGATCTAGCAGGTGTCTTCTGGTGGGTTGACTGGTGGACAACAGGTGAAAAAGTCACCAGCATTGACCAGCGTTTCACCTGCATCAGCTATGGGGGAAATTTTTCTTCGGCCCATTCGGGCTTTATCATAAATCCCCGTATATGTATGTTCTGATTTCCGATGAGGGCATTGTATCACAGAACGAATGTATTGTAAAAGGGGCGAGGTGGCGGCGGCGCTTGCGACGCGGCGCTATTCTCCCGTTTCGGTCGCCGGTCGCGCATTGTGATAGAATGCGCCGCGACGATACGGGAACAGCGAGCGGGAGGATCCCAATGGTTGCAATCGAATCGCCCATGCCGGCCCCCTTCCCCAATCCGGCCAGCGCGAGCGGTCCTAAATTCGCCCACCCCAGCGAAGAGGAGTTCGCCCGGATACTGGACTTCTACGGCCTGCGCTGGGACTACGAACCCACGTCCTTTCCGCTGGAGTGGAAGGACGATGGCCCTGTCGAGATGATGACCCCCGACTTCTACCTCCCCGATCTCGACCTCTACCTCGAACTGACCACCATGAAGCAGTCCCTCGTGACCCAGAAGAACCGCAAGATACGCAAGATGCGCGGGACCTACCCCGAAATAAACGTCAAGCTGCTCTACCGCAAGGACTTCCATCGCCTGCTGGCCAAGTTCGGATTCGGGCCACTGGCAGGGCCGGACGTCCCGCGCATATCGAGGGTTCTCTACCCCGAGCGGCAGATAGGACAGAAGGTGGAGGAACTCGGCAAGGCGCTCTCGGCGGACTACGCCCGGAGTCAGCCCGTCCTCGTCGGCGTCCAGCGCGGCATGGTCTGTTTCATGGCCGACCTGATGCGCCACATCTCGCTGCCCATACGCATGGATTTCATGTCCATCTCCCACTACGCGGGCGAGAGCGGCCCCAACATCCGCATAACCAAGTCGCTGGACATTGACATCGCGGGCGCGGACATCATCCTCGTCGAGGACATCGTTGACACCGGCATGACGCTCAACTGGCTGACCGGATACCTGCGATCCCTCTCCCCATCCAGCGTAGAGGTGTGCGCGCTGCTGGACAAGCGGGTGCGGCGAATAGCCGACGTGGAGATAAAGTACGTAGGCTTCGAGGCGCCGGACGAGTTCCTGGTCGGATACGGCCTCGACTACATGGAGACTTACAGGAATCTGCCGTTCATCGCGGCGCTCAGGCCGGAGGAGAATTCTTGACAAAAGAGTACGCCCCAACAGGCTTCGCCTATCTGTCCTCAACCCCCTGGGACTTGGCGGGTGGGCCGCCCGATCCCCGATGGTCTCCTCCATTCGGCTCGGTCCATTGGGACGTGCATCTATACTATAACGACTTTGGACATCTGTCAACAGATTTTTAACCTAATTTTAAGAAATTGTTAAAATTAGGGAAAACGCGCTCTACAATACCTCGCGACAACGATTAAGTTCAGCATCACCATCTACAAGGAGATATGAATGACAACATCAGCGCCAACCGTAACGACGATAAACAAGACCGAAGCCCGATCCGACGGCGGAATGGTCGCCACCAAGGACATCCACGCCACAAAAGCCGGAGTGCGGATGCTGGAAATGGGCGGCAACGCCGTTGACGCCGCGGTCGCCGCCTGCTTCGCCATCGGCGTCGTAGAGCCTTGGTCCTGCGGCATCGGCGGCGGCGGATACATGGTCTATCAGCTAGGAGAGCGGGGCGGGGTAGTGGGCTTCCCGATGAAAGGCCCGCTGGACGCCACCCCGGATATGTACGAGTTCACAGGCGAGGCCGCCGTCGGCAACTTCGGCTGGCCCGGCGTCGTCAACAACGAGAACCTGGAGGGATTCAGGTCAATCGCCGTGCCGGGCGCCGTCGCCGGTCTGTGCGAGGCCAACGCGCGGCTGGGCAAGTTGCCCCTCTCTGAAGTAGTCGCGCCCGCCGTGTCCCTCGCCAGGGACGGCTACTCGCCCGGCTGGCACAGCATCTACTCGCTCGGCATGATGTCCGACAAGCTCTTCAAGTACGACGAACTGCGTAGCGTCTTCATGCCCGGCGGCAAGCTGCCCACCGGCGACCTCACCTCCCAGGCCAGCCTGCGCCAGCCCGACCTCGCCAACGTGCTTGAGGCCATCGGTAGGGAAGGCGCGTCCGCCTTCTACTCCGGCGACATAGCCGAGGCGCTCACCTCCGACATCCGCGCCAACGGCGGCGTCCTATCCATGCGCGACCTCGCCGAGTACAAGCCCTTCGTCTGGGACGGCGGCCTCGAGTTCGCCTACTCCGGCCACACCGTGCGCGTGCCGCCCTTCCAGTGCGCCGGAACAACCTCCGCTATGACGCTCAGGCTGCTCGACGGCTTCGACATCGCCGACATGGGACACAACTCCCCAGACGCCCTCCACGCCTACATCTACGCCGCCCGGCTCGCCTACGTGGACAGGTTCCGCTACCTGTCCGACCCCGCCTTCGTGGATGTTCCCTGGGCCGGCCTCGTCTCCGACGGCTACACCGACAGCCGCCGCGCCCTCATATCCCCCGACAAGCTCGGCAAGATCGAGTCCGGCGACCCCTGGGCCTTCGAGGAAGGCTCCCCCTCCCGCGTCTTCGAGGCCAGCGCGCCCGCGCTCGACAACGGCACAACCCACCTCTGCGCCATGGACGCCGGCGGCGGCGCTGTCTCCCTCACCAACACCCTTATGGCAGGCTTCGGCTCAGGCATCATCCCCAGAGGCACCGGCGTCGTGATGAACGACGGCATGATGTGGTTCGACCCCGTTCCGGGCCGCGTCAACTCCATACTGCCCGGCAAGTACCCGCTCAACAACATGACCCCCGCGCTCGTCATGGACTCCGACGGCGTGAAACTGGCCGTCGGCGCGTCCGGCGGACGCAGGATAACCAACTGCGTAACCCAGCTAATCACCAAGGTCGTCAACTACGGCATGGGTCCGCAGGAAGCCATAGACTCACCCCGCGTGGACTGCTCCCTCCCCGTAACCAGCGTTGACCCGCGTCTCCCCGCCGAGACCGTCGCCGAACTCGAATCCCGCGGCCACCGCATCTACGCCATAGGCGACGGCCACGTCCAGGGCGGATTCGCCAGCTTCGCCAGCCCCGTCGCCATAGTCCGCGACCCCGCCTCCGGCTTCCGCGCCGGCGTTGACACCTTCCACTCCGCCTACGCCGCCGGCCCCTAGAACGCGCCAATGCAACGTTGCCTCTCCCCTCACATTGAGTTATCTTTAACTTAGAGTGAGGGGAGATAGCCATGAACGCATCTCAGAAAGCCGATCTGGAACGCTACCACGCCAACGCGCTCTGGTTCGGAGAGCATTATGAGGAATTGAAGGCTCTCTATCCGGACCAATGGGTAGGGATACGCGACAAGAAGGTGGCAGGCGCTCACGAAAACCCCGAACTTCTGATGATTGAACTGAAATCCAAGGGGGTTTCTCTGGCGACCATGTACTTCCACTTCCTTCCCACTGAGGAGAAGGTCTGGGTGTTTACGCCGTTCGGATGATACTCGGATATTTTCAGACAGAAGGCAGTTTTCAGCGTCCCTACGTTGATCTGATTTTGCAATTCCCGGTTGCCGATAATCGTCAGCTAGAAATTTCCTTCCTGGTTGATACCGGGGCGGACCGTACGTTGCTTTCTCCCACTGAAGGCATACGCTTGCGTCAGCAGTTGGGGATTGATCTTCTTAGCTTGCCGCTTGGTCCGCCAATCGGCGGCGTGGGCGGAGAAACTCAGACCAGAACGATTGACGTCACTCTACGCATAGGCGAACAATCCATCTCCACAACCCTGTCCCTTGTAGAACCCCCGCCGGGCCAATTCCCGACCATGCCGTCCCTGCTTGGACGCGACATACTCTACCAACTAGCCCTCTTCATGGAGCGCAAAACAGACAGGCTGCTACTATTGGAAGAATCGGAAACCGAGCGCATAAGATTCAGCCCGAGGCCACTATCATGACCACCACAGCTACCAAACTCATCACCGCCGACGAACTTCTCCAACTGTACAGTAGGGGAGTGCGCGGCGAACTAATCAGAGGGGAGCTTTGCGAAACCATGCCAACAGGTGGAAGACACGGCGAAACTGTAGTGAACATTGTCTTCTTTCTGAGAAGTTTCATATTCCCGCGCCGTCTAGGACGCCTCGCCGCCTCAGACTCCGGCGTCCTGCTAGAACGAGACCCCGACACCGTGCGCGAACCCGACATAGCCTACATCTCCACCGAGCGGCTCCCCCTCGACGTCGAGGTCGCCGGCTACTACGAGGTTGTCCCCGACCTGGTGGTAGAGGTCGTATCTCCCGGCGACAGCGCCAGCGAAGTCATGGACAAGGCCATCATGTGGCTGAGCTTCGGCGCGCGGATGGTCTGGGCCGTCAACCCCCAATCCCGCTCCGTGGACGTTTACCGTCCAGACGAACGAACCGTAACCCTCACCGAGACCGACACCCTCGACGGCCTCGACATCCTCCCCAGCTTCACCTGCCCCGTAGCCGACATCTTCAGCTTCTAAAACTCGTCTCGTCCGGGAATTGCCTATCCTGCCGCCATCGGCTAAATTTATTGTGTGGAAAGGACAATGACCATGCAGAAAACCAAACAAACCAACCTCGAACGCTTCCACGCCGACGCCCTTTGGTTCGGCGACCACTACAAGGAACTGAGGTCTCTGTACCCGGATCACTGGGTGTGCGTTTACAACAAGGAAGTGGCAGGCGCTAACGAAGACCCTGAGTTGCTGATAACCGAAATGCAGTCAAAGAAGGTTCCCGTAGCCCACGCATACTTCAGATTCATGCCCTCGAAGGACGAGGTCTGGGCATATACGGCTGTCAGGTGATTCCCGGATACTTCCAGGATGAAAACTCGATCCTGCGTCCCTTTGTTGACCTAACTTTGCGATTTCCGGTCGCCAACAACCAGGCGCTGGAAATCCCCTTCCTGGTTGACACCGGCGCAGACCGCGCATTGCTTTCTCCATTCGATGGCGCGCGCTTGCGCCGGGAGTTGGGAGTTGACCTCCTCGGCTTGCCGTTCGGTTCGCCGATTGTCGGCATCGGAGGCCAGACCGAAATCAGAACGATTGACGCCACCCTGGACCTCGGCGAACAATCCATCTCCACAACTCTCTCCCTGCTCGAACCCCCGCCGGGATATTTCCCAACCATGCCCTCCCTGCTCGGACGCGACATACTCTACCAACTCGCCCTCTTCATGGAGCGCAAAACAGACAGGCTGCTACTACTAGACGAATCTGAAACCGAACATATCAACTTCACGGCAGGGCAGTAATCATGACGCCAAAGATACGACAACGCCCCGAATCCTGGAAGGGCCGGATAGAAAAACGCCCGGGGGTACTCGGCGGCAAGCCCGTCGTCAAAGGCACGCGCATATCCGTCGAACTCATAACCGGCAGGCTGGAAGGCGGCGCGACCGAAGAAGAAATCCTGCAATCCTACCCCCACCTCGCCCCGGAGGACATAGCAGCCTGCCGCCGCTACAAGGCCACCGGCGCGAAACTATCCAAGACCACCTGGCCTATGCTCGACGCCCTGATGGACGGCCTGATAACCGACGACGAATTCCATGCCCTTAGCGAAGGCAAGATAAGCTGGGAGGAACTGCACACCCTCAAAGGCGGCGGCGTCGCCTGGGCGCAACTCGACGCCCTCAGAGAGGGAAAGATAACCTGGGAACAGTTGGACGCTCTGAGAGAAGGCAAGACCACATGAACCGACTTCGTGCCATGGAATGGGGAGGAGTAGCTATACGGGGATACTTCAGCGCTGATCTGGTGATTAGCCTGATAGGCTTGGTGGAATTCACTGTCCTGATATGGTATTTCAATCTGATTACCAACTTCAGAGACAGTCTCATGGCCTGTCTAGTGTACGCTATGCTTCCAGTATTGTTTTACAAAACACCCCCACGCAAAGGATCTTGGTATCACACTCTGAGCTATTGGAACTTAGGTCTAACGGTTTTCCTACTTTTCTCTCTACTATGATGATAGGTGCCAAATTAAACTTGACAGCACTGGGCTTCAACTCTGCAATGATGCTTGTAGCCCTTCCATATCTGTTTATTCTCGTGAAGATATTTCAGAGGAAACCTTTCTTGGGATTGGTCATGGTGCCCGCGGCTATTCTTATTTTCGGTCTTCTAGTTGCCTCAATTTTGCCCTCGGAAGGTGGAATTAACTATTTATTCTTGCCAGTGCCTCTTTTGGCACTTGTTTGTATCGTATGGGCTTTGTTATCTTGGCCGCTACTCAATGCAGCACAAGCGAGACGTTCCTGTGCTGTCTGGGGACCTCTTTATGAGTTTTTAACGATGGCGGTCCTGTTTGTGCCATTCATTGCGCTGGCTTTGATCGCGACTCGAATGATGTCGGAAGATCATATCTGGATGGCTGTATCGGCTACGATTCTAGGCGTCCTGTTCGGTGGCATAATTGCAGAGCCTTTAAGAAAATTGTTATTGGAGTTGGCCGAACTTACACAAACTAGCGGGAATTGAGTACGTTCCTCACTGACTATACGTATCCGGCGGCGTAACCCCGTAGAATATTGAGTACTGGGAGATAACGGCGCGTTCATAACCTATGCTTCCCCATACCATAATCGTATAAACCCCATCGCCATGTTCGGCCAGTAGGTCGCTCAAGTCCACCGTTACTCTGAAGTTCTCTTCTCGCGCCGTCCATTCAAGCGCAGTAATCCAGGGCAAGTCAAGAATGGTCGGCATTGGCGGCAGTTGTAATTTGGGCAACTGGATGAAGATAGGCCCCTGTGGAGGTTCTGGAGCCGGCGTACTCGCGGCAACGTCATAAGGGTCATGACATCGTGAGGAAGATTGTATAAATCTATCTTCAGTGTAGTAGAAACCTCCGGTTAGGGGTGGCCTGAAAGCTGCTATCTGGCTTCCAGAGTCGTAGCAGTAGGTTTCTGAGAGTTGTCCTCTTGTCAAGGTATGTGGCGGCTGATCGTAGTATATCTGCACACCGAGATCGCGGTCTTCATTGAATCGGACGCCATTTTTTGATCTGCCCTGTATCTTCAGGACGCCTTCCCGAATAGAAGGTATTTCGTCATATTCAACATAGTCTCCCTCAAAGTGCTGGTAGAACGAAATATTATATCTGTCCCACGCCAGCCCGATGTTGACCTTCTTATGCCATTTGCCCAAAATGTTCCGCCTGTGTCCTGGACTGTCCATCCAGCCTTCAATGGAATCGCGTATCTCTTCCGCTATTCCACTGATCGGCCTGAAACCATCGCCATGTTCAATACAGTACCATTTGCCAAGACCGTTCTCTCCATTGGACTGGTATCCACCGGCGAGGCTATACCGCATATAGGGCTTGAGTCCGTCAATTCCCCAGTGACCTGTGAAACAATTCTCCAAGGCCGCTTCCGCGTGTAGTTGCGCGGCAATGTTGTCTCCGAGAACAACGAGGTTAAGTCCCCCCTTCGCTCTCTCAGCGTTGATGAGTTCGAGCATATAGGTCTTCTCTTCCAGATGCCGAAGGTCAGGCGATAGGGCGATTTCGGGAGTAGGTATCGGCGTCGGTGTATTAGTGGACTCAGGCGTGTTGGTCGGCAATGGCGTTATAGTTGGTATCGGTGTGTTCGTTGGCACGGCGGTGTTAGTGGAGATTGGGGCAGGCGTAGCCGTATTCGTCCGCGTCGGATACACCAAAGTCAACATCGTGGCGGTAACCGTGGCCGTCGGCCCCGCTGCGGAAGTAGTAATGGGCGTTGCCGTGATAACGTGCACCAACCTGCCAGTCTTAACAGGGGTTGGAACGGGCGTCGCGGTAATATCCACCGCCTCTACATTCACGCTGGCCATAGTATGCGTATCGCCAACCGAGAATTTCAGCTTACGGTCCCCGGGCGTAAGCGCTCGCGCGAAGGCGAACGTTTGTGATTCCCCCGGCGCCAACGCGCCGATGATATTCACCAGTTCCGGCGCGCCGCCGTCAACCGACATCTGCAGTTGCGCTATCTCTTCATCCAAAGTCTGATCATTCCTCACCTCCAGCAGAAAGTCCACCTGTCCGTTGTCCAATACTTCCATGCTCACCACCTCTATCGAGTACGAAGCGGGAACAGGCGTCGGCATTGGCGTGAATGTTGGAGTGGCCGTCGGCTGACTTGACTCCGGCGTTCCGGTTGGCGATGGCTCGGCGGTTGCTGTAAGAGTAGGGGATACCTCTATGGGCGTGACTCGGACGGGCGTGGCCGTCAGTGTAGGAAGCTCGGCCATCGCGGGCGTGGTCGGCGTCGGAGTTGGCGTTTCCGAAACCCAGTCTAATATCCCTTCGGCAAACTCCGAAGCCTGTGAGCGAAACTCAGGGTCTTGGTACGCGCGCAATCCAATGACTCCAATGACGATCCCGATTAAGAGCAACAGAACGGTCTTCATATGTCTCGGTTCGCGTCCTCGAACGGGTTGAGTATCTTCACGCCTGTTGGCTCGTAGTGTCTCACATTTCGGGTAACGACGGTCAGTCCGTGTTCCAGGGCTGTGGCGGCTATCATCAGGTCGGCGCTATCGTGTCCCAGGGATGCTGATAGACGCCCCCACCGTCGCGCTATGGGAATGTCTATGGGCAATACTCTATCCCGGTACAACGTCAGAAGCCGCGCTAACCAAGCTGTCAAGTCGCGGGCGAATGGAGGGTCGCGGCGTTCCTGTTGCGCGATTCCACGCCATATTTCCCCTATGGTGACCGCGCTCAGAAAGAGCTCCTCAGGCCGTTGCATCGCCACCCACAGGGTAACTTGAGGGTGTCGGTCTGGCCGGCGCAGGGCGGATACTATGTCGGTGTCGAGAAGCGGCATTACAGATCCAGCGGACGGGAATCTAGCGGCCATCTCTCAAACTCGAAGTCGCCGCCTTTGGGTATGTCCAGCAGGTGTTCTACGAAAGTAGGAGTGTCATCAGGTTCTCCATTGCGTAGCCGCTCGTACTCTTCGACGGCAATCACGATTACCGCCGGTTTTCCTCGCCGGGTGACCTTCTGAGGTTCTCCGGCGAGGGCGGCGTTCACAACCGCGCTGAAACGATTCTTGGCATCCTGTAGCGACCATTCAGTCATAATCAACTCCGGCTAGACTACTTGGCTGGATTATAAGCGCCGCTTGGCAGCGCTTCAACAATTCGGGCGTCCTCTGTTTACTAGCGCATGGTATCCCACCACACCACCCCCTGCCTCACCGCCCGCGCCCCACGTATCCTGTACCCGCCGTCCACAGCTTCCAGATACCCCTCGATTGCCCCCGACAGCCGCCCAAGCCGCTCCACGTCCGACCCGACGAACAGCCGCCCGCGCACCTCTTCCACCGCCGACTCCACGCTCTCGAAAACCTGCGGCCCCGTCGGCGCCAGCATCCGAACGCTCGGATATATCCCCATCTCCCACAGTACGTTCATCAACTCCGGCAGCGCGGGCAGATTGATGCGTCGCTCCCCGTACACCGGCTCCCACAGCGGCGCGACACCCGCCTGCGGAGAGTCCACGAACGACACCATCACGACCCTTGCCCGCGCGTAATCATGCAGCTTTCGCAGGAAGGGCCGGATGTCCGCCACCCCGTACACCACGTGCGAGCACAGAACCACGTCCGCCGATTCCACCCGCGCCGACTCCCACTCCGCGTTCACGCCCGTCACGTCCACCCCCTCCACCTCCGACACCGACGCCTCTAGCTGTTCCAGCATGGACGGGGAGGGGTCAACCACCGTCGCCGCTACCCCTCGTCTCGCCGCCAGCGCGATAGCGAACCGTCCCGCTCCGCCGCCCACGTCCAGGACGCTCCCGCCCTCCGGCGTCAGATCCAGCAGAACGTTCAGCGCCTCGTCGTCTGTGCGGCGCGGGTCCGCGCGGAACATCGGCGCCAGGTTCCGCCAGAAATCCCCCTCTCTCAGCGACGCCTCCATCACCCCCTCCGACTGCGCGTGATGCCTCTCAACCCGCGCCCGCCACGCCTCTATCGCCGATTCCGTATAGCCTGAACTCATTTCAGCCTCCTTCTATGATGTGCAATCGCCCGACGTTATGTTACAATACTTCTGTGACAGAACAAACGTACCTGCAAAACATAAGGAGAAATTTATAGATGAGGACTCTGCCGACCGAAAATTTTTCGGTCCATAGCTAACAACAGGTGATAACAGGTCACTTTCCACGCGAACCATGTCCTGTCCCACTTGGAAACTCACCTGTAACCCCACCTGTACGGCATAAACCAGAATATATGCAAGCCCTCGGAGGACGAAGAAACCGCGATACTGAACTACCATCGGATTTTATCCTGAAAATCCTCAAATCCTGTAAATCCTGATTCTGACTTCAATCTCGCGCCCAACGCTTGCGCCAAGCGCGGATAAGTAGTAAATTCTCTGTATATAGATTAGCCGCTCAAAATCTCGCATTAGGGGGCGTTCCAATGGCGTCGCAAAATGGAAATCACAACAAGGCGCTGGTCGTGGTCCAGCTGTCCGGCGGAAACGACACGCTCAACACCGTCGTGCCGTTCAACGACGGTCTGTACCACGACTTCCGCCAGAAGGTCAGACTAGACACGAGCAAGGTCCACCCGATAAGCGACGACCTCGCCTTCAATCCCAGCATGGGCCCGGTCAAGCGCCTCTGGGACGAGGGCAACGTCGCCGTCATCAACGGCATCGGCTACCCCAATCCCAACCGCTCGCACTTCCGCTCCATGGACATATGGCACACCGCTATGCCCGACGACATCGGGCGCGACGGCTGGCTCGGCCTCGCCACCCGCGAACTCGACCCGACCGGCGACAATGTGCTCACCGCCGTCAACTTCGGGCGCGGCCTGCCCAGGGCGCTCTCCGTGCGCGGCGTTCCCGTCGCCTCAGTCGGCAACCTCGAGACATACGGCCTCTTCCCCGACGTGCAGGACGAGGTAATGCGAAAGTACGCCCTCGAAGCGTTCTCGCAGATGTACGGAGGACAGGGCAAGGATACCGTCATGGAGTTCCTCGGACAGACGGGCAGGGACGCGCTAAAGGGCGCGGACATTCTCCGCACCGCCCCCGCTCAGTACGAGTCCACCATTGAGTACGCCGCCAACCCGATAGCCCAGAGTCTCAAGAGCGTCGCACAGGTGCTCTTCGCCGACCTCGGCACCCGCGTCTTCTACACCCAGCACGGCAGCTTCGACACCCACTCCGGCGAGATAGTCAGCCACGCCAAGCTATGGGACGAAGTGGCCGGCGCGATTGGCGACTTCTACGACGACCTCCGCGAGCATGGACGCGAGAACGACGTCGCCATACTCGTCTTCTCCGAGTTCGGTCGCCGCATCAAGGACAACGGCTCCGGCACCGACCACGGCTCGGGCGGCACAGCCTTCGTCATCGGCGGAGAGGTGAACGGCGGACTCTACGGAGATTACCCGTCCATCGAGTCGCATATGCAGCTTGAAGGCGACCTCCACTTCAACAACGACTTCAGAATGACCTACGCCACCCTGCTGGACCGCTGGTTCAAGATAGACTCCGAGCCGATAGTCAACGGCCAGTTCGAGCACTTCGACTTCCTGCCAGCCTAGACCGATGAGCAAAAGTCCCTTCCCCCTCGACGGGGGAAGGCTAGGATGGGGGTGACTCCCTACCTGACAGGCAAAAGTCCCTTCCCCCTCGATGGGGGAAGGTTAGGATGGGGGTGACTCCCTACCTGAACCTGACAGGCAAAAGTCCCTTCCCCCTTGATGGGGGAAGGTTAGGATGGGGGTGAAATCCCCAACGCCGATGTAAGAGACAAAAGGAGAACCAGGATGACCACCGCCACGGACATCTCTCTGATGGCCCACCTGATGAGACGCGCGGGATTCGGGGCCACCCGCGACGAACTAGACGAACTCGCCGCCCGCGGCTATGAGAACGTCGTAGAGGATATGCTCAACCCCAGCGGCGACAGGGGATTGATTCCCGAAGACGTGATTCGCCGCTATCACGTAGATCAGTCTGAACTCAGGCAGCTCGACGGCGCCGGGGCCAACTGGCTCTATCGCATGATTTCCACCAACGCGCCTTTGGAAGAAAAGGTCGCGCTCTTCTGGCACAGCCTCTTCGCCACCGGCTACTCCAAGCTCAACCAGGCGCGCTCGCTGCTCAACCAGATTGATATGTTCAGGCGCTCCGGCTTCGGCAGCTTCAAGGACATCCTCGTCGAACTGTCCAAGGACCCCGCCATGATCATCTGGCTGGACAACAACGACAACCACGACGGCGCGATCAACGAGAACTACGGGCGCGAACTGCTCGAACTGTTCTCCATGGGCATCGGCAACTACACCGAGGACGACATCAAGGAAGCCTCCCGCGCCTTCACCGGCTGGACTCTCAGAAACGCCGAGTATATGTCCATGCGCGCCATGAAGGACTCCATCTGGCCGTACAGCCGCATCGCCTGGCACTTCGAGTTCCGCGAACACGACCACGACACCGAGGAGAAGGAGTTCCTCGGAGAGCGCGGCAACTTCGACGGCGACGAGATAGTTGACATCATCTGCCGCCAGGACGCCACCGCGCGCTTCGTCTGCACACGCCTGTTCCAGTTCTTCGCCGCCGACGAGATTGACGAGGCCGGCGAAGCCGCCATAGAGCAGATGATGGCCTCCTACTTCGAGTCCGACTACGAAATCCGCGCGGTCCTCAGAACCCTGTTCAATTCCGAGTACTTCAAGTCCGACCAGGCCCGCTACGCCCGCGTCAAGGCGCCCGTCGAAACCGTCGTCGGCGCTGTCAGGCTCGCAGGCTCCTACCGCGAGCCGACCCTGGGCGTGAACGCGCTCGCCAGCCAGGCGTTCTTCATGGGGCAGGGACTTCTCCAGCCCCCGACCGTCGAGGGCTGGCACGAGGGCGTAGAGTGGATAGACTCAGGCTCCCTCGTCGAGCGCGTCAACTTCGCCGCCAGCGAACTCGGCAACCCCGACAACCCGGGCGTCCGCGCCATGTCCGAACGCCTCGCCCGCGACGGCGGACACACCCAGTCCCCCGAACAGCTTGTGGACGGCTGCCTGGACCTCATGGGCCCCATCCAGGTCGAGGACAACACCCGCGGCGCGATAGTCGCCTTCGCCTCCCAGTTCGGCGACGTGAACCTGGAAGAAGAAGACTCGACCCGGAAGGTCGCCAACGTCATGCGGCTGATAGCGTCCTCCAAAGAGTACCAACTGGCCTAACAACCGGAGAATCCGACAAAACAGAATCAGGCAAGAAACTGAGCCGGCGTCCCTGGATGTCGGCTCATTGACTAAGGAAACAGGCTCAAAGTCCCTTCCCCCTTGACGGGGGAAGGTTAGGATGGGGGTGAAACCTCACCCAACTACTTTGAGATAACCGCTAACACAAACAAAAACCGAAACGGGGTGAACAAGGTGACTGCCCAGGCTGCCGCTACCATCGAATACCTGAAGACCATCGGCATAGTGAACAACGGCGACAACGGCCGCGGATTCGCCAACCCTTACGACATCGCGTTTCGTCCCGACGGTCGCATCTATGTCCTCAACCGCTGCGACCCCGCGCGCGCCAAGGCCATCCGCATCGGCGTCTGCAACATGGAAGAGGACTACCTCTTCGAGTTCGGCAACGGCTACGGAGACGGCGACGGCCAGTTCGTATGGCCCGTCGGCATAGCCTTCGACAGCGCCGACCGCCTGCACGTCACCGACGAATACAACCAGCGCGTCAGCGTGTTCGACGCCTCCGGCGGCTTCATAGCCCACTGGGGCGAGAAGGGAAGCGCGCCCGGCCAGTTCAACGGCCCCTCCGGTATCGCCATTGACCCCGACGACAACATCTACATCGCCGACCAGCACAACAACCGCGTCCAGAAATTCAACTCGGACGGCGAGTACATAACCGGCTGGGGCGAACCCGGCTCCGGCGACGGCCAGTTCGATCTGCCCTGGGGCATCGGACTCGGCGCGGACGGCGCGGTGTACGTCTGCGACTGGCGCAACGACCGCGTGCAGAAATTCTCCGCCGACGGCGACCACCTGCTCAGCGTCGGCTCCTCCGGCTCCGGCGACGGCCAGCTAAACCGGCCCTCCGGCGTAGCCGTGGACTCCGACGGCCTCATATACGTCGCCGACTGGGGCAACGAGCGCGTCCAGGTCTTCAACCCCGACGGCGGCCACGCCGAAACCCTGCGCGGCCAGGCCACCCTCTCCTCTTGGGCCATGGACTACTTCTCCGCCAACCCCGACGAATGGGAAGTCCGCCAGATCTCCGACCTAGAGCCTGACCTCCCCGATCACCTGGACACCCCGTACCACGTCTCATCCCAGATAGAACCCTACTTCTGGGGCCCCGTCTCCGTCCGCCTCGACCACCAGGAGCGCCTCTACGTAGTAGAGACAAACCGCCACCGCTTCCAGATCTACCAGAAGTCGTGAAGCGAGTTGTCCAGCAACAATTTAGTCAGATTGGAGGGAAGTAGATTGGTTGATGAAGTCTTAACTCAGAGTAATGATGTGTCGGAGAAGGAACAAATCAAGCCAGTTGGTCAGGCTGGTATTGTATATGTACTAACGAACCTTGGGATTCGGAACGAATCGGATAAGTTCCTACCCTAATCGGAACGTTGTAGTCAGGACGTGAAGTTTAGGAACCGACAGCTACGCAGGTTCTACGAGAGAGGACAAGTTCGCGGTTTGGCCACCGAGCATATACCGCGTATTGATAGGATATTGGCTAACTTGGCGGTCGCTAGAGAACCAAGAGACATGAACAATCCTAGCTTCCGATTGCACCCTTTAACCGGCAATATGCAAGGCTATTGGAGTGTGCGGGTATCAGGCAACTGGCGCATTACATTCCGGTTTGAATCCGGTGAAGCGGTTGACATTGATCTGGTTGACTACCACTAGAGGGAGATTATGCCTAAATTGAATCCACCACATCCCGGTTTTAGCGTGCTTGACAGTCTGGACGAGGTAGGTTGGACCATAACCGAGTTCTCCGACCGCCTAGGAATCTCCGAAAAGGAAGTGTCTAGTTTACTGAAGGGCAAGCTCGGAATTTCGCCCGCAATGGCTCTCGCCCTAGAGTGCATCGGTTGGAGCAACGCCGACTTCTGGATGCGCCTCCAAGACTACTACGACCTTGCCCAAGAACGCCGCAAGCGATCTAATGACCCCATCTCAAACTTGGGCGAGAATCCTATCAGCTTGGACATAGAAGACGCCTCAGTCAACCACGACAAGTACATCTACATGGGCGAGTGAAATCGTAGTCAGTCCTCGCGCGAATTCTCATTATTCAGAAAAGGCGGCGGCTCGTCGAAAGGTTCGCCCCTAGCCTCTGCTTCCTTCATGCGCTTGTACCATGCCATCCATTCAGCATGGATGCGTGCCTCCCCGCGTTTCTCGAATCTGCGCTTCAGGTATTGGGCGAGTACCACTATCAACCTTCCTGCGAATTTCCATTCCCAGCAGAAGGCGGCGGCTCGTCGAAAGGTTCGCCCCTAGCCTCCGCGTCCTTCATTCGCTTGTACCAGGACTCCCAAGCGGAATTAGCCCTGGCCTCTCCTCGTACTTCACCGCGCTTCTCGAATCTATGCTTCAAGTATTCAGCCAACACCATTTTCAACCCTCCTATGAACTCCGCCAATAGAACTACGGTCAGCGACAGCGCGATGAACAGAGGAATCGCGCTCGACGTTCCGTAAACTATGGCCTCAACCAGTTCACGCCAACCCGCCGCTGTATCCTTTTCGCCCCACCAGACGAACGCCATCCAAGCCAGCGTCTGCACACACAACAGTATAACGCAAACGTGCCACCATCGCTTAGAGACGCTGAGAATGGAAAGTTGCGGTTCGGGATTGTGTTCTTCTGTTTCTCGCTCTGTCATAGCTCAGCCCCTTAGCTCGGAGGCTGGATGAACTCCACGTAGTTGCCCTCCGGGTCCTGGATGTAGCAGATGCCGCGTCGTCCCTCCGGGGTGTCGTGAAAGATGGGGTCGGTGATGAACCGGATGCCCTCCGCCTTCAGCTTCTCCGCGAGCGCAGCCAGATCCGTTACGTTGAAGCAGATGTGCGCCGCCCCAAGCTGATGCCTGTGGAGATGGCCCTCCGGGCTTGGCGGCTCTATGAAGTGGACCAGCTCCAGCGCGTGCTCGCCCTCCGGTTTCCCCACGAAGACCAGCGTCCGATGCGCGCCCGGTATGCCCGTGTGATCGCCCTCCGGCGGCGCTACGCTGTCCACCTCGCGCATCACCGACAGCCCCAGCGAGTCGCGGTAGAACGCCACCATCTTCTCTATGTCCTTCACGACGAACCCTGAATGGTTGAATCCCGTTATCATCGCTGACCTCCAAACTTTGACTTCAGTTTCCCGCCGAACCCTACAAGTCATACACCGAGTTTGCAACACCCGAACAGCGAGTGTATCCTCTTATGCGGAAAATCTCTTAACGTGAGGGAGTCGCGTTGCTGGCAAGAATACAATCCTCCCGCGTCGGCGTAGTCCTGAAGAAGTTGGACTCGTGGATTACCTGGGGCGTAGTCGGATTCGTCATCGGACTCGCGCTGGGTGTGAACGACCTGTCCGTGTGGCTCGTCGCCATAGGACTTGGTATGTTCATCGCGTACCTCGCATTGCACGGCCCGGCCAAGCGCGAGACCGAGGGCGGCCTGTTCGCCGCTGGCGGAGTATTCATGATGGCGTGGATGGCCGGCTTCATCGTCCGCGGCCTGCTCTCCCTGTAAACCCCCGCGATTCATGTCCTCGGAAGCCCGACTTATGCCCGAATTCACCTTTCCCGAACCACGGAGCCGCGTACACCTCTTCGTGACCTGCGTCGTTGACCAGTTCTTCCCCGAGGTCGGCGAGGCGGTCGTTCGCACCCTGCGCGCGTTGGGCGACGATGTTCGCTTCGATCCCGCGCAGACCTGCTGCGGCCAGCCCGCCTTCAACTCCGGCTACTGGAACGACGCCAAGCCGCTCGCCAGGCGTTTCCTCAGCCATTACGACGGCTCCGAACCCGTCGTCGTACCGTCCGGCTCATGCGTCGCCATGATACGCAACTACTACCACGAACTGTTCGCGGGCGACCCGGTGAACCTGAGAAGGGCTGAGAGGCTCGCGCCCAACGTTTACGAATTCACCGAGTATCTCGCCGAGAAGTCGGACGCCGCGCGGCTGGACGAACTGTTTGGGAACGGCAAGTTCGACGCCAGGGTAGCCTTCCACGAAGCCTGCCACGCCAGGCGCGAACTTGGCGTTGACGCCCAGCCGAAGGCGCTGCTCGACCGGATAGCCGACAGGGTGGAACTGCCCCAGGCCGAGGTCTGCTGCGGATTCGGAGGGACGTTCTCGGTCAAGTATCCCGACATATCCGGCGCGATGCTCAGCGACAAGCTGGACAACATCGAGGCCAGCGGCGCGGACGTCGTGACCGCCTGCGACTCTAGTTGCCTCATGCACATTCGCGGCGGACTCCGGCGGCGCGGCAGCGGCGTCAGAGCGGCGCACATCGCGGAGTTAGTAGCCGCCGGACTGGAGGGCGGGGGATAGTATGGAGACCAAGACAAGACAGTTCAGACAGAACTCCGCGTCCGCGCTCGCCGACGCGAACGTGCAGAAGAACCTGGCCGGGCTGTACTCCGGCTTCCACAGCGCGCGCCTGACCGCGTCCGCCGCCACCTCCGACTGGCAGGAACTCAGCGACGCCGGACGCCGCATCAAAGCGCACGTCATCGAGAATCTGGACTACTACCTCGAAATGCTTGCGAAGAACGTCGAGCGCGCGGGCGGTCACGTTTACTTCGCCAGGGACGCCCGCGCCGCCTCGGACTACGTGGCCGGGGTAGCCCGCAAGCATAGCGTCGAGATGGTTATCAAGAGCAAGTCCATGCTCTCTGAGGAGATGGGCCTGAACGAGAGGCTTGAGGTGGAGGGCATCGAGCCGGTGGAGACGGATCTGGGCGAGTACATCGTCCAACTCGCGGGCGACACCCCGTTCCACATAATCGCGCCCGCGATACACAAGTCCCGCGAAGACGTGTCCCAACTGTTCACCGAGACGCTTGGCTCGCCCTACTATGAGGACATAGAAGACTTGGGGCGCGAGGCGCGAGTCCAGTTGCGGCAGAAGTTCATGGAGGCCGGAATGGGCGTATCGGGCGCGAACTTCCTGGTGGCCGAGACAGGGACGGTCACGCTCGTCACCAACGAGGGCAACGGGCGGATGTGCACCTCCATGCCCAAAGTCCACGTCGCGATTTCCGGTATGGAGAAGGTCATCCCGTCTATGGAGGACCTCGGCCTTTTCCTGCGTCTGCTGATACGCTCCGCCACCGGACAGATGCTTTCCAGCTACGTCACCACCGTCACCGGCCCACGCCGCGAATACGAGGAAGACGGCCCCGAGGAGTTCCACCTTGTCATCGTGGACAACGGACGCTCACGCCTTCTGACCGACCCGGATCTGCGCGAGGCGCTCTTCTGCCTGCGCTGCGGCGCGTGCCTGAACGCCTGCCCGATATACAGGAAGGTCGGTGGTCACGCATACGGCTGGGTGTACCCCGGCCCAATCGGCGCGATTGTGTCCCCGATGCTAACGGGACTGTCGGACGCGAAGGACCTGCCCTATGCCTCAACGCTGTGCGGCGCGTGCAAAGAGGCGTGTCCCGTCCAAATAGACATCCCCCGGATGCTGCTCTACCTCCGCAAGGAACTGACGCAGGGCGACAACTACCCCGACCAGCGAAGCGCGTCCGCCGCCGAGAGCGCCGTCATGAAGGGCTGGCGAGCGTCGGTGTCGTCGGACTCAGCGATGCGAGCGGCGAACCTGCTGGCCCGTCTGGGACAGTCCGCGCTGTCCAAAGACGGCAAGGTGTCCAAGCTGCCCGGCCCTCTATCCGGTTGGACGGAACATCGTGAATTCCCAACCGCCGCGAAACCCTTCAGATCCCGCTGGCGCGAGATGAAAGACCAATGAGCGAACGCGACGACTTCCTGGCGAACATACGCGGCGCGCTCGGACGCTCCGCGCCTATCGAGGCCCCGGTTTCGGAAGTTCCGCACAGCGCGGGGCCGCCGGACGAACTGGAGCGCCGCGTAGAGACGGTGCGCGAACTCATCTCCCGCGACGCCGACAATCTCATGTCCATACTGGCGCGGGTGGCCGTAACATCCGGTTGGAACGTAACCCGCGTTCCCGACGCGCGGGCGGCGGGCGACTATGTATTGGAGGTGGCGCGAGAGATAGAGGCGCGGTCGCTGGTCTATTCGCTCCATCCCATAGTGCGCTCCGCTCTGCGCCTGGATGCGCTCTCTGGCGCCGGCATACAGGCGGAGCCGGTCGCCCTCGGCCATGAGTCCGAAGATAAGGACGCCCAGGACCAAGCAAGACTCAGGTCGGTAATGGAAGCCTCAGACATCGGCGTGACCGGGGTTGACTACGCCATATCGGAGACCGGCACCTGCGTCATCATACCCCGCGCCGGGGTCAGCAGGCTTGTCTCGCTTCTGCCACCCGTGCATATCGCGCTGGTTGAGCGCGGACAGGTCTTGCCCAGCCTGGACGAACTCTTCACTCTCAGGCGCGACGACTTCGTGAACGGCAATCTCGGCAGCTATATGAACCTCATAACCGGCCCCAGCCGCTCGGCGGACATAGAATACAAGCTGATTACGGGCGTCCACGGCCCGAGGGAAGTCCACATGGTACTTATCGGGTAGGAGAGGATTCAGCTTCCACCCACGACACTCATCCCGACCTTCATCATCCGCGCCGCCTGCTCCGTCGCGTCCGTTACCAGTTCCGCCGCCCGTGACGATGCCTCTTCCAGGCTCATCGGCGCGTTGGTGATGGCGATGGCGGCGTCTATGCCGCGCTCGTGTACCAGTTGGTAGCGGTCGCCGAGGGTTCCGGCTATGGCTATGACTGGGATTCCGAGTCGCTTGGCGCGTTCCGCGACGCCGATTGGGGCCTTGTTGTAAACCGTCTGGTAGTCCAGCGCGCCCTCGCCGGTGAGAACCAGGTCCGCGCCCTCAAGCGCGGCGTCCAGGCCAACCGTGTCCAGGATGATGTCCACGCCGGCGCGAAGCTCCGCGTCCAGGAAGGCGACCATGCCGCCGCCCAGTCCACCCGCCGCGCCCGCGCCTCGCAGGTCGTTCACATCGGCCCCAATATCGTGTCGCGCGATCTCTGAGAAGTGGAGCAGCGCGGCGTCCAGAGTCTGCACCATCTCCGGCGTCGCGCCCTTCTGGGGGCCGTATATGGCGGACGCGCCCTCGGGGCCTGTGAGGGGATTGCTCACGTCGCAGGCGACCAGGAAAGAGGATTCCGTGACGCGAGGGTCAATTCCGGTCATGTCAATTCGGCTGAGGTTGGCGAGCGCCGCGCCGCCGTGGGGCAGTTCGTTTCCGGCGGCGTCGAGCAGTCGGACGCCGAGCGCCTGGGCCATGCCCGCGCCCGCGTCGTTCGTCGCGCTGCCGCCGATGCCCATGATGAACCGCCTGAAGCCGTCGTCCAGCGCGGCGCTTACTATCTCGCCCAGCCCGTAGGTGGTGGCGTTCAGCGGGTCCCTGCGGTCAAGCGGAACAAGCGCGAGGCCGGAGGTTCGCGCCATCTCTATGACCGCCGTAATCCCGTCTCCCATCGCGCCCCACTGTGTAGGTCTGCGCTCTCCGAGGGGGCCGGTGACCTCAGCCTGGCGTATCTCGCCGCCCGATCCTTCCACGAGGGTTTCGAGCGTGCCGTCTCCGCCGTCCGCCACCGGAACCAGCGCTACGTCGGCATCCGGGAACACCGCTAGAATGCCCTTTCGCATGGCTTCGGCGGCGTCCAGCGCGGATATGCTTCCTTTGAACGCCTGGGGCGCAATCACAATCTTCATAGTGGACGGATTATACACCGAGGCGTATGCAAATTCACCACCCGCCGGAATGGGTTTGCAAAGGGGAATTTTGTAAGAAGCGGTATTTGCGGGGGTTGGTTCGACCGGGTATCATATAGGCATGAAAGTTACATTCACCATAGCAGACCTGAAGACGGACCCTCGCTGGGTTCTGGATTACGCGCTCAAGGAAGGGGCGGTTAACATCGCCTGCGACGGGGAGATCGTAGCGGAACTTCGTCCGGTGGAACCTGAGAAGTACACCAATCAGCGGCGGCTGAGAGAATTGGAGTATCGAGGGGAAATCAGGAGTTCGGGCGAACCCAAGCGTTCTTTCAAGCCTGTGGTCAACGCTCCCGGAGCATTGGCGCGATTCCTGGCTGAACGCGAAGCCGCCTACTTAGAGTGAGCGAGGCATACGTAGATACGTCCGCCATCCTGTCAGTCGCGTTCAATGAACGAGGCTGGGAGGAGGTATCTTCACGCTTGGGCAGTTTCTCATATCTGGCTTCCTCAAACCTGCTGGAAGCCGAAGTGCGATCCGCGTTCGTAAGAGATCAGTGGTTATTCGATCCAATTACCATAGCCAACATCGAGTGGGTATCTGCTAGCCGTTCTCTGGGTCTTGAGTTCGAGAGGGTGCTGGAAATAGGCTACCTACGGGGCGCGGACTTGTGGCACGTGGCTACCGCGCTGTATATATTCGATGAGCCTCCGGAAGTCACGTTCCTGACGCTGGATCGGCGACAGGGGGAAGTCGCGGCGGCGCTGGGGTTTCAGGTCTGAGGCGCGTACGGCGCACACTCTTCGCTCAGATGTGGCCGGATTATATGAGGGCGCCATATTCGGCGTCACTACTTCCAGAGATTGTCTATGCTCTTTATGACTGCATCCGCGCCATTGTTCTTGTTCAACGCTTTCAGACATCTGGCCGCCGCTAATCTAGGCTCTACGCCGTTTGCGTGGTGAAGCAAGAGTTTGCAGGATTTCTCATAATAGGAGAGAGCGTCTTTATGTTTGCCCTGTTTCTCCATGGATTGGCCCAACAGAAATAGGGCTTTGCCTTTCTGTTCGATGTTGTTGATATTTGGAGATTTAGTTTCGCAGACCAGTCTCTTCAGTATTATGCTGGCTTCCTTGTAATTCTCTTCCTCTACTAGCCTCTCTACCGCGTGAACCAATGGCCATGCCTCGTTGATTAGACCCACGTAGCCGTGTACATCACGATATACGGATTCGCGATGTATGCCCTCTGAGCGCAGCCAGGCAAGCAAGCTCGGTTTGTACTTTCTGGGTATTGGCTGTATGTGGCAAGCCTCAGGCTTGAATTCTCCGTTCTCCGACCATACCAAGATGCTTTCTTGATCAATCTGCCTTCCCGCCGTTTGTCCAGCGTTGTCGTGGTGATGTCCGCTTGGCTTCCGGACAGACAAGCCATATTGGTTCTTAGCTCTTTCGCAAGAAAAGAAAATGATGCGTCCATAGCTATACTCAAATCTTTCACAGGCGAAGTACAGAGCTATGCGCCAGTCCAAGCTGAAATCTATCAAGGGGGTCAGTGCGCCGAAGTGTTGCAGAGTGGCAATCGCTTCAAACTCTCTGTCTCTCACGATGTCGCCGCCAAAGTAAGTTGAAGCTTCCCGCGCCATGATGCGGTAGGATTTATCTGAGTTGAATACTTTGGCCGCATTCTTGCCTGCGGCAGGGGAGACTTCTTTGACACTATCTTCGATCTTTCTGAGCAGACTGGAGCGAACCGCTCTGTAATACGCCGGCTCACCCCTGAAAATGAGCTTTCGATCTTCGTTGGCGGGACAACCGAACTTCTGTTCCAATTCGGATGTGAAGTTACAGATGGACTTTCTGTCTATGGGCATGGCATCCCCTGTTCTTCGCGTCTTGATAGATCCCGATAGATGGGCTGGGTTACTTTGCGGTCATGCGACAGTCCTCGTCAGTTCGCGCTGTTACTAAGTTCCCACTCGGCTTGGCGAACGGCGAAGTAGTATGAGACCGCATCGCCTTCCAGTTCTGAGATTTTAGCGCGACATAGCCAGCCAGCGGCCGCTGATCCGGACGATTGGGCATTGATTATAGCATCGCCGCATATTTTCCATGCCTGATCAAAGTTGCCTGACTCTATCAGCGTATAGGCGTACTCAAGCGAATCCTGTTGGGCTGGATTTTCCATCGGACGGTTCAGACGACGGTATATGCCGTCTATACACGAGTTGACGCAGGCTTGCCCCATGCCGAGCGCGGCGCATTCTTGCTGGCAGTAGCTTTGAATTTCGGATGGACTCGGTACCCGCTGCGGGGGTTCTGGTTCGGATGTATCAAAACACTGTGTTGCCACGACAACGATGATCACTACCAATAGGCCGATTACTAATCCTCCTGGGCAACTGTTTTTAAGTTCCGAGGCGTTCTGACCATTCTGGCCGTCCGAACTTGATTCTTCATCAGGCTGGTCAGCGCTTGAAAATGCGTGGCTAGGGCTTCTTCCCCGTATAAGTAACCCCCTTGTGGCTTGGATGCAAGCTACCTGCCACAGTCGCCCTTCTCCAAATATGAGCCTCAAGGGGGTATGGATGCCCCACCCAAGCCAAAGGGCAGACTCATATTCGGTTGAGAGTGGAGTCCGAGAAGGAACGCCGAGAACTGTGGTAGGTTCAGGAAGTATGGCAAAGCAGTACTATGTGAAAATCAATTTGGGCGGCAGGGCGGATTTGTGGATTTCTGTTTGGTGGTACAATGTGGGGGTGTATCCCAGTGGAGGACATTTCTATGCCCCGACAGAAGAGTTCTGTCCCAACTCGACAACTGTACGCGCAGATACGGGAAGACCTGTATCTCAGCGCCAAGGCTCGCGCCGCCGAGATGCGGGTCCCGCTAAGGACTTTCCTGGAGAACGCGCTGGAGATGGCGCTGAACGATGAACGGCCCCAGCCATCCGAGCGGAAGGCCGAATCGGTCTGGAACGACGAATACCTCTCGATGCAGGGACGTCAGCCGGTCGGCTCTCCGGTGCAACTCTCGGCGGACGAGGCATCCGCCATTCTCAAAGAGGCGGTCGGCCCCGAAGCTCGATAGCCTGGCGCGTTGCGACGCGCGGATTCCGCTGACCACACGGAGGAGCGATTGGCGATGGACGCCCATGTCATACTGGACACGAGGATAATCGAGAGCGTCTGGCGCGGCGGCCCGGAATCGGAGTGGGTCTCGCTCATCGTGAGCGGGGACGTGAAGGCCGCCGTATCCTCGCTGTCCATAGCCGAGGCCGTCCGCAGGCTCCCCGATAGACGCGCCGAGATACAGCTTATGGCGCTGCTCTCGATGGTGGACGTGATAGACCTGAACGACGATACCGCCAGGCGAGCGGGCGGCATAGCGCGCGAACTGGAGTCGGATGACCCCTCGCTGATGCCGAACGCGGTGGTCGCCGCGACCGCGCTCCATGCGGATTTGCCCGTAGCCTGCGTTGACGACGACTTCTTCGAGGCGATGGGCTGCCGGATTGCGTCGCCCGGATGACAGCGTGGCTTTCTTCAGTTCATTCATTTGTCAGAAGCAGGATTTACGGGATGAGTGGGATGTACAGGATTTTAGATAGCGGGCGCGGACGATGATGATACGACCTCTTAGAATACTGCGTCGCGCGCTTCTGTTTCTGGGCGCGGTCTCTATCCTGTTTCCCGTCCTGGCGGACGCCGTAAGCGCGCAGGACGAACCGGATACGGGCGGCGTAATGGTAGGCCGCCTGGACGCGCCAATTGACCCCGTGGCGGCGCGCATCCTGCGCGGATGGATCAGTGACGCCCATGACGCTGGCGCTCAGCTCTTCGTTCTCGAACTGGACACGCCGGGCGGCGACCTTGAATCAATGCGGGAGATGGTTGGAGATATTCTGGATTCCCCTGTCCCCATCGCCGTCCTGGTAACGCCCTCCGGGTCGAGGGCGGCGTCCGCGGGGACGTTCCTGGTGGCTTCAGCGCATATAGCCGCCATGTCTCCAGGCACCACTATCGGGGCCGCCTCGCCCGTCGGCGCGGGTGGGGAGGAGCTTCCCGAAACCATAAAGGCCAAGACCACACAGGACGTCGCCGCCCTGCTCCGCAGCATCGCCAACCAGCGCGACAGGAATTCCGAGGCGCTGGTGAAGACTATTATCGAGGCCGCTTCATACTCCGAGACGGAAGCGTTGGAACTCGATATTCTGGACCTGCTGGCCACCGACGTCCCCGATCTCCTCGCGCAGATGAACGGAATGGAAGTGTCGGTGCAGGGGAGTGTCGTTATCCTAGAAACCGAGGGCCTGGCCGTCCAACGCGCCGAGGTCTCCCCGGTTCAGAAGGTTCTCCAATTCCTAGCCAATCCGACGCTGGTGTTCATTCTCATCGCGGCGGGCGGCATCCTGATACTGTTCGAGATTCTGATACCTGGAGGCTGGGTAGCCGGGATCCTGGGCGCCGGGCTGCTGATTCTCGCCTTCCTGGGACTGGGCAGCCTGCCCGTGAACTGGATAGGGCTGGTTCTCATCGGGGCCGGACTCGTGCTGTTCTTCATAGAATTGCAGGCGCCGGGCTGGGGCGGCTTCGGACTCGCGGGAGGAATCAGCTTCATTCTGGGCGGCTTCTTCCTGTTCGGAGACACCAGCGTTCCCGGCCTGCCCGCGCCGGACGTGAGGGTAGGGTACGGAGTCTTGGGCGTGACGGCGGCGTTCATGGCGCTGAGCCTGGTCGGTCTGTGGCATTTCTCGCGCAAGGCCAGGAAGATAACCGTGGTGACCAGAGAATCGCAGATAGTCGGGCAGGTGGGCGTTGTGCGAAGGACGCTGGAGCCGAGAGGCACGGTGTACGCGGCGGGCGAACTGTGGACGGCTGACTCGGAGTCCGGCGAAACCATAGAATCAGAGGAGAGCGTCATCGTAACCGACATGGATGGTGTTATACTGACGGTGCGGAGAGAAGACGAGGTCCTGTAACTTCCATCTTCTCGCGTCGTCCGTCTGCGCTCGAACGGCGGACCTTACTGGGAGAAGCGCTATGCCTGAACTGGAATCTCTTGGCTGGCTTTCAAGCTCGGAGGTGGTATTCGCGCTGATTGCCGTCGGCGCTGTTTTGATCATGGTCGAGATCGCGAGCCCGGGAGGGTGGATAGCCGGAATCGCGGGCGTGGCGCTGCTGGCCGTCGCGGCGCTGGCGCTTCTCAGCCTGCCGTTCAGTTGGATAGGGCTGGCGCTCATCGCCGTCGGATTGGGGCTGTTTCTGTTCGAGTTCACCGGGGGGTCGGACTACGGCGCGTTTGGGGCCGCCGGCGTCGTCAGTTTCGCCATCGGCGGCCTGCTTCTGTTCGACAACAGGACCGCCCTGGGACTCGGAGCGTTCGGCGGCACGATAGCCTTCATGTGCGCCAGCCTCTTCGGACTATGGCACTTCGCGCGCAAGGCGCGGAAGTTGCACACTCCGTCCAGAGACTCGCAGATGGTAGGGCAGGTCGGCACAGTGAGGGCTGACCTGGATCCGACCGGAACGGTGCAGGTCTCCAACGAACTCTGGACGGCCGAATCCGACTCCGGCGAACCCATCCCGTCCGGCGAGCGCGTAATGGTTACCGAAGTGGACGGCCTTACATTGAAAGTATTCAGAGATCCATTGTCATCCAAACAACCGGAGAGGAGCTAACATGATTCCGTACATCAAGGTCATCAAGCAATACGAAAGAATAGCCGTCTTCACATTGGGGAAATACTCGGGACTGATGGCCCCCGGGCTGCGCCTGCTGTTCTGGCCGTTCCACGCCACGCACACGGTTGATCTCAGAGAAGAGGTGCTGGACATTCCGCGCCAGACCAACATCACCAAGGACAACGCGCCCATCGAGATTGATTTCCTGGTCTATATGCGGATCATGGAGCAGCAGGCGGAAAGGGCGGTGCTGGAGGTTGTGGACTACTACGGCGCGGTGGTGGGCATAGCCACCACTACGCTGCGCGCGGTCATTGGCGAGATGAGCGTTGACGACGTGCTGTCCCAGCGCGAGCGCATCAACGAGGAACTGCGTATCAAGCTGGACGAGATTACCGAGCGCTGGGGAATCAA
Organism: Dehalococcoidia bacterium; assembly: GCA_963668275.2. Lineage (GTDB taxonomy): Bacteria > Chloroflexota > Dehalococcoidia > Lucifugimonadales > UBA1123 > VXRN01. The sequence goes on along the minus strand of OY764155.1, from coordinate 1,994,603 downwards.
GGTAACGCAGGTCGAAATCCGCGAGATAGAACCCGCGCGCGACATTCAGGAAGCTATGAACCGGCAGATGTCCGCCGAGAGGATACGCCGCGCCGTCGTTACCGAGGCGGAAGGCACCCGGCAGGCGGCGGTCACAGTGGCCGAGGGCGAAAAGTCGGCGGCCATACTCAGGGCTGAAGGACATCGCCAGTCCGAGATTCTGACCGCCGAGGGCGATCAGCAGGCCGCTGTTCTACGCGCCGAGGGCTTCAGCGCCGCGCTCGACAAGATTCACCAGGTGGCAAACGGGATAGACGCCAACACCCTCAGCCTCCAGTACTTCGACACCCTCAAGTCGCTCGGTGATAGCCCCAGCTCCAAGTTCATCTTCCCGATGGAGTTCACCAATCTGCTCAGTCCATTCCTGAACATGGCTGCGGGCAGCGGCGCTTCCACTACGCGAGGAAACGGCTCGGGCGACGACTAGAGGCGCGGCCAAGCGGTCGGAAACCCGGCCCGCGCTTTGATGAGAGTAGGGCGGCGGTCTTTCGACCGCCGCCTCTTCGCCTGCGGCATAGCCGCGCGGTCAGATGTGGTCCTTGATGGCGCGCGCAACCGTCAGAGTCATGCCCGGCACGGACGCGACATCCTCCAGCGACGCCTCCCGGATGTTCTTCACCGAGCCGAACCTGCGTATCAGCATCTTCTTGCGCTTGGGGCCGACGCCCGGCACCAGGTCCAGCGTTGACTTGACGCTGGCCTTGGAGCGTCGCTGCCGGTGGAACGTGATGGCGAACCTGTGCGCTTCGTCCCGCGCGCGCTGCACCAGGAACAGCCCCTGAGAGCTTCTGGGCAGCACGATAGGGTCTTTTTCGTAGGGAACGAAAAGCTCCTCGTTCTCCTTGGCCAGGCTGCACAGGGGGATGTCGTCAATGCCCAGTTCCAGGAATACCTGGAGCGCCGCGCCGAGATGCCCCTTGCCCCCGTCTATGATAACCAGGTCGGGAATGACGCCCCACGAATTGGCGCTCGCGCCGTTCGTAGAGTTGCCGCCGCCCTCGCGCTCCTTCTTTCGCGCGTCCGACAGCCGCTTGAACCGTCTGGTCAGAACCTCGCGCATCATCGAGTAGTCGTCAATGCCGGCCACCTTCTTTATCTGGAAGCGGCGATAGTCCGAACTCTTGGGCCTGCCGTCCTCGAACACGACCATGCTGCCCACGGCGTTCGTCCCCTGTATGTTCGAGATGTCGTAGCACTCGATACGGGTCGGCGGCCTGGGCAGGCTGAGCGCTTCCTGGAGTTCCTCCGTCGCCTGGGCGTTGTTCGTGGACTCGTGGATTCGCCTTATGGTTAGCTGTTCCAGCCCCTGCGCGGCGTTCTGGGCCACCATGTCCACCAATCTCTTCTTCTCGCCCCGCTGTGGAACGCGCAGATACACCGCGCCCTGCCTCTTCGTTCGCAGCCAGCCCTCTATCGCCTTCAGATCGTCCGGCAGGTACTGGAGCAGCACAGTGCGCGGCACATAAGGGTTCGCCGAATAGAACTGCTTCACGAACGCGGCCAGCACTTCCGCGGATTCGTCGCCGTCAGCGCGGTGCATCAGGAAATTCTCGCGCCCAATCAGCTTGCCCTGCCTGATGAAGAACACCTCCACCCAGGCGTCGCGGTTTTGCTGCGCCAGCGCGATGACGTCCACGTTCTCGTTGGTCAGGTGGAGTACCTTCTGGCCCTCGTGAACCTTTTCTATGGCGATGATCTGGTCTCTGAGAACGGCGGCGCGCTCGAACTCAAGGTTCTCGGAAGACTCTTCCATCCGGGAGCGGATGCCCCTGACGACCTGCTCGGTCCGTCCTTCCAGGAACAGCGCCACCTGGTCAATGATCTCGTGGTACTGGCCCTTGTCTATCTCGCCGATGCACGGCCCGGCGCATCGGTGGATGTAGTAGTCCAGGCAAGCCCTGTCGTCGTTGCCGGTAATCGTCTTGGTGCAGGAGCGGTAGGGGAACAGTTTCTTCAGCAGCGCGAGAGTCTTGCGAACGCTGGACGCGCTGGCGAACGGCCCGAAGTATCGCGCGCCATCCTCCCGGACTCGCCGGGTTATATAGACGAGAGGGAAGTCCTCGGTGGTGTCTATCTTGATGAAAGGGTAGGACTTGTCGTCCTTGAGCCTTGCGTTGTACTGGGGCTGATGTTCCTTGATGAGGTTGCTTTCGAGTATCAACGCTTCCTGCTCGGACTCGGTGACAATGAACTCGAAGTCGGAGATCCGGCGCACCATCTGCCTTATCTTCGGGAGCAGATCGTAAGGGGAGCCGAAGTAGGACGAGACGCGCGAGCGCAGTCTGGCCGCCTTTCCCACGTAGAGAATGACGCCCGAACTGTCGCGCATCAAATAGACGCCCGGCCTCGCCGGCAGGGCGCGCAAGCGCTCTATGAAAGTTGGAGTCTCCGCTACGACCACGCTGCCCCTCGCGGTCACATGGACCTCGTTCATACGGCATTCCCTCCAAGTAGGATAAGACGCCGCCGATGTCTCAGTTGACTGTGTTTGAACTTATACGCCTACCCCAGCGCCACCGTCAGAGCGGCCAGAGCGATGGCCATTATCGCTGTAATCGCGCCGATTCTCTTCAGCTCTGATCCCAGATAAGCGTACATCGGAAGCGGCTCGTAAGTCGCCGCGCGACTCTGAGAGGCCCTGGTCCGCGCCATCGGAGCCGTCGCGACGCTACGCGCGCGTCGCTGCTGCGTCTGCGTCGGTTGCGCCGCGGCTGCCGGGCGCTGAGTCTGCGTCGCCACCGCTTCCGTGGTGGAAGTCGCGCTCCGCCGGCTGGCCACTGGAGACGCGACTAAAGCGCCGCTTCCTTCCTGTCCGGCCTGTCTTTGTCTTCGTCCGGCGCCGCCTCTGCGCTTTCTGCGCCCGCTCAGTTTCGCCTGGCGGGATGCGGCTCGTTTTCTCTTGCTTGGCATTTCATTTTTCCTTCTGCATAGGAGATATGAGACAAGATAAGGATAACCCCGTCGGGGAAATGTTTCAAATCAAGCCCTGGGATGGGCGTGATCGTACTCGGACTGAATGTGTTCGCTCGTCAGATGTGTGTAAACCTGGGTCGTGTTTATGCTGGCGTGTCCGAGCAGTTCTTGGACGTGTCTCAGTGGAGCGCCGCCGTGAAGCAGGTGTGTCGCGAAACTGTGCCTCAACGTATGGGGAGTGATCTTGCCCTCGAGACCCGCCCTTTGGCAATAGCCCTTCAGAATCAACCAGAATCCCTGCCGTGTCAGCCGGTTTCCCCTGCGGTTGAGGAACAAGGCGGTATTGGACTTTGATCCCAGCAGGCCGGGGCGGACTTCCTCGACGTAGTACCTCGCCGCCTCGGTCGCCTGGCTGTGAATGGGTACGATCCTCTCCTTGCCCCCCTTGCCGAAACACCTGACCGCTCCCGCCTCGATGGACACGTCTTCCAGATCCAGGGAGAGCAGTTCGCTTACCCTCATGCCGCTGGCGTAGAGAAGTTCCAGCATCGCCTGGTCGCGTATAGCCTCGGGCGTGTGAACCGCGCCCGGGGCGGCGAGGAGCCTGTCAACTTCCTCGATACTCAACGCTTTGGGAAGCGACCTGCCGACCCTTGGAGCGCTCACGTTCGTCGTCGGATTGCCTTCCAGAACGCCGTCGTCCACCAGGAATCCGAACAGCGATTTCGTGGAGGCTATCTTGCGCGCTCTGGTCGTTTCCGAATATCCTAGTCCGCGCAGATACAGGATGTAATCCGAGATTGTCTGCTCGGTGACTTCCTCCCAGGCGATACGCCCGTTTGAGGCGCTATTGCCTGGCTGGAGAAATTCGGTAAGTTGATCGAGGTCATTTCGATAGGCCGCCAGAGTGTTCGGCGAAGCGCCGCGCTCTACGGTCATATAGTGCAGGAAGTTTGTTACGGTCTCATTCATCGGCGCTCCCTTTGCGAAGATGGGATAGTCTCCCATCCTAGCAGACGGGCGTGATTGGGCAAGGTTGTTTTATGATCTTCTAAAGCGAAAGTTCTACTGAATGGTCTCGAATGATGTGACGGATAGGGTGATTCAGGATAATTCTCGATGATTGAAATAGACATAGGCCCCAACCTGGTGGCCTTAGGCACGTTCGTGCTGAGTTGGCACGGCTTCTTTAGTTTCATCGCGGTCGCGACGGCTGTGTTTCTGGTTGGAAGATCGGCCCCTATGCGCGGCATTCATCCCGACGACATCTACTCCATCGCCACCTGGGCGATAATCGGGGGAATCGTCGGCGCGCGCGCCGTTCACGTAATAGACCACTGGAGCTTCTACCAGAGCAACCCCGGCCAGATGATCGCCGTATGGAACGGCGGCATAGGACTCTGGGGCGGCATACTCGGCGGATTCCTCACGGGGGCCGCCTACGCGCTCTGGAGGAAGCATCCGGTCGGCGTCATAGCGGATCTGACCGCCCCGGCGATGCTGTTCGTGCAGACCATCGGGCGGCTGGGCGATATAGTAAACGGCGAACACTGCGCGAAAGCGTGGGATTTTGCGTTTGGGTTTATTTGGACTAACCCCGCTTCCGACGCCGGACGTTGTGTAAACGGTATTGGCGTGTCGGTGCAGCCCGTGATTGCATACGAGATGATCTGGAACATGGTCTCGCTCTTTGTGATATGGAAACTGCGAAACCGCCTTCGCCCGGACGGTATGCTCTTCGCGCTTTACCTGGCCCTCTACTCGCTGGGCAGGTTCGGAGTGACCTTCCTCCGAGAGGACAGGATATGGGCCTTCGGAATGCAGGAAGCGCACTATATCGCTCTCTTGGTTCTGGCGATAACGGTGCCGTTGCTGCTGATAAAAGCCCGCCCGATACCCGCCGACCAAGTCCCCGACACGCCGATAGCGCCGGTCGAGCAAGGCACCCGCGCCGAACGCAGAAGGCGACAGAGAGGATAGACGCCGGTTCTCTACGAGGACGCCGACGGAGCGAAGTCTTCCACCACGAGTTGAAGGCTGGTGACGTTCCGCCAGGTGTTGAGTTCCATCCGGTAGGCGACGTCCAGACGGCTGCCCGGCGCGGCCTGCTTTGCCCGCTTGCCCTGCCTGAACGCTATCGCGTCCCACTTTGAGCCGTCGCCGTCCGCTAAGGTCATTTTCAGATGCTTGCCCGAGCCGACGCCGAACGATCTGACCACGCTGAGAGGGCCGGACGCGAACAGCGGTTGCGGATTTGATTGGCCGAAGGGCGCGAGTCTGCGGGTGAAGTCGAACAGGTCCTTGGCCACGAGCGAAGGGCCGACCCGCATCTCGATGTCCAGGGGCGCGTCCTGGGCCGCCTTGTCGAACATCCCGTTAGAAAATTCCTCGAAATGGTCCGCCAGCGTCTTCAGGCGCTCGTTCGGAATCGTGAACCCGGCGGCCTGTTTATGCCCTCCGAACTTGATGAACAGGTCGCTCTTCATCTCGATTGGCTCGAATATGTTGAAGCCCGGCACGGTTCTCGCGCTCGCCCTGCTCTCTCTGTCGCCAACCGAGACGGCGATGGCGGGCCGGCTGTACGTATCCACCAGCTTGGACGCTATCAGGCCGACGATGCCCGGCCTCCAATCCCGATGACCGACCATTATTATGCCCGGCAGGGAAGCGCGTCCCCATCGCTTGGCTATCTGCGCCCGCGCCTGCGTAACCCCCTCCTCGGTCAAAGCCTGCCGACGCTTGTTGGAAACCTCCATGTCCGCGGCCATGTATCGCGCGCTCCCTGCGTCCGAGGTCGTCATCAGGTTCAGCGCCATGTATCGCGCGTCTCGCTCGTCGTACAGCCTGCCCGGCGCGTTCAGGCGCGGGATGAGTCCGAAAGAGAGCGCGGTGGTGTCTATCTCCTTGCCTCGGTAGCCCGAAGCGTCAATCAGCGCGCTCAGTCCGGGCGTCTGAGTCCTGTTCAGCCGCCTGAGACCTTCCCTGACGAAGTAGCGATTTTCCCCCTGGAGCGGAACGACGTCACTGACCGTGCCGAGCGCGACGAACTCAAGCAGTTCGCTTGGTTCTTCCGATCCCGCGTCCTGGTACACCGCTTGCATCAGCTTGTACGCCATTCCCACGCCCGCCAGGGACGGAAAAGGGTAGCGCGAGTCCGGTCTGTTGGCGCTGATGAAGGCCAGGGCGGGGGGGAGGTCCAGCACCAGGTGGTGGTCGGTGACTATGGTGTCCATGCCGAGCGATGAGGCCAGCCTGATCTCGTCCGCGTCCGAACTTCCGCAGTCCACGGTAATCAGCAGACTGACGCCGCCGCCGCGCAGGTCGCGTATGGCGGCTTCGTTCAGGCCATGCCCCTCTTCGACGCGGTTTCTGTTGGGAATGTACGGCGTGACATTGGCGTTCAGGTTTCGCAGGCCGTTGACTATCACGGCCGCGCCGCTGATCCCGTCAATGTCGAAGTCTCCGAAAACCCCTACGCGTTCTCCGTCGCCGATAGCCCGCCTTATCCTGGACACCGCCTTATCCATATCGGTAAGCAGCATAGGGTCGCAGACATGAGACTCGCCGGGAGACAGAAAAGCGTCCGCTTCCTCGCGGGAGTTCATACCCCTGTTGTAGAGGAGTTGGGACTGAAGACGCGGGAATCCGAGCGCGCTCACCGTCGCCTCGGGAACGGGTGGACTTAGCTTCCAGTTGTGTTTCAACGGCGTATATCCCAACTCTGAATTAGGTTGGGTGGATATTCTCATAGATGTTCCGACGGGCGAAAGCGAGGCCGCGCGCTTATTCCTCGAATTCTTGGAACACCAGCGAGGCGTTGTGTCCGCCGAAGCCGAATGAGTTGCTCATTGCCGAGCGTATGCGCCCTCGCCTGGGCATATGTGGAGTATAGTCCAGGTCGCACTCGGGGTCCGGCGTTTCCAGATTGATAGTAGGGGGTATCGCCCAGTTCGACAGAGCAAGCGCTGTGACCGCCGCCTCCAGTCCGCCGCTCGCGCCCAGCAGGTGGCCGGTCATTGACTTGGTGGAGCTAATCGGCACCTTGTACGCTTCCTCCCCGAACACGGACTTGAGCGCCATCGTCTCATACTTGTCGTTGAGCGGCGTCGAAGTGCCGTGCGCGTTCACGTAGCCGATTTCCTCGGGCTGCGTCTGAGCCTGGTTGAGCGCCATATTCATGGCCCTGGCGGCGCCCTCGCCCTCCGGCGCGGGCTGGGTGATGTGATGCGCGTCCGCGCTGGAGCCGTACCCGGTCATCTCCACCATGGGCGTCGCTCCCCTGGAAATCGCGTGTTCCAGGCTTTCCAGTACCATCACCGCGCCGCCCTCGCCTAGCACGAAGCCGTCGCGGTCGGCGTCGAACGGCCTCGACGCCTTTTCAGGTTCGTCGTTCCTCTTTGAAAGCGCGTGGCAGGCGTTGAATCCGGCCACCCCTATCGGGCATATCGCCGCTTCCGACCCACCCGTGAAAGCCACGTCAATATCGCCTCTGCGGATTGCCTCGAATGCCTGCCCAATCGTGTCCGCGGCGCTCGAACACGCGGACACCGTGCTGTAATTCGGCCCTTTCGCTCCCATCATCATGGAAACCTGGCCCGAAGCCATGTCCGGGAGCATCATCGGAACCAAGAACGGCGAGATACGCCTTGGGCCGCGGTTTTCCAGAACGCCAACCTGGTCCGACAGCGTGATTATGCCGCCGATTCCACTCGCTATCATCACCGACACGCGCGCGCTGTTCTCGGGCGTTATCTCGACGCCGGACGCCTCCGCCGACTCCAGCGCCGCCACCGCCGCGAGCTGGACGAACCTGTCCATCCGCCTCGCTTCCTTGCGACCAAGCAGACCTTCGGGCGCGAAGTCCTTCACCTCCGCGGCGATTGTCGTGCCATATCCGTCCGGGTCGAATGCCGTTATCGGTCCGACGCCGGATTGACCGGAAAGCAGACTCTTCCACGTGGACTCGGTGTCCTGTCCTAGAGGGCTGACGATGCCCACGCCTGTTACCACAACTCGATTAGGGATCATTCGGAGAAACTCCCGGGGGAAGGGCGTCCGCTCAATTGGCGTCTTTCCAAGCCCAAACTTCGGTTGGGATTATAGCACAGATGAGGATTCTACTTATCCCGTGTCTTCGCATGGCATCGAGGTTGAGAACGAGACTCACGATCTCGCGGCAAGACCGAAGAAGGCGTCGCTCAGCGCCTCGTACAGCGCGGACGGCTCCCCAAGCGGGAAGGGGAGTGGATAGCTGACGCCTCGGCTGTCCTGAACTTCCAACCCGACAACTCCGGTCAACTGCTCCCCATATAGCGCGCAACTCACCCGTTCCTGTCCAGGGCGCGCAATCGCCCATGTGCAGAGAAACGCCACGCCGGACTCGTCCTCGGGCGTGGGGCGCGTCTCGACCCCTCTGGTTATGTCCAACTCTCCAGGCGACTCGAACAGGGCGGAGTCGAACTCAGTCAGCGCGCGGCACATTATCTCATCGTGTTCATCCGCGACCGCCCACAGGCGACAGACAAGACCAACGTCCGACTCGAAAACGGAGAAATGGTCGCCCGCCCGTCCTAAAAAGGCCAGTGCCTCATCCCGATAGTCAACCATCCTGCGAGTCCGGTTGACCCACGTTTCAAGTACGGCGCTGTCTTGTATAGGCGTCATATCAGGCTGCTCGGTAATTGGGTGTGGGGGATTCATAAGTGACGTTTCATGGAACCGGATAGAAACGCGGCATGGAGACTAATCGGCCCCTATCGTCGGCTCATGGGTATGGATATGCTGAACCAGGACGCTGTTCACGCCATTCAGACGCGCTTGGTCCAACTCGGCTTGAGATACTCTCTGCCCCTGCGCCTCTATCCTTCGTCCCTGCGCCTCCATTTCGGTCCTGAGTTCCTGGCCCTGTTTCTCCATTTCGGTCCTGAGTTCCTGGCCCTGTTTCTCCATTTCGGCCCTGAGCTCTTTGCCCTGTGTTTCAATCTCGGCCCTGAGTTCTCGGCCCTGAGTGTCTATCTTATCCTCTAGCCTGTCTATCCTGGTGTCCAGTCGGGATGCCTGGGAATTAGACTGCCAGATATATATGCCTGTCGAAAGGAATATGGCTACTATGATAGCCGCGACTCCCTGTAATTCTCCCCATTCCATTGTCATTGCCTCTGAATTTCGGTCTTCAGTTACGGTATTTCACTTCTCCAACTATATCACAGCGTTGGGGAACAACAGCCTCGGCATGATACCATAGAGCGAAGTCCTATTCTGGTAATCTGGTAAATTGAAGGGGAGTGTAGAGAATTGCCCGACGGTCTTTCCGTAATGATGGAAACGCATGGCTGCAAGCTCAATCAGGCCGATACGCAACTCCTGTCGCGAGAGCTTGGAACAGCCGGGTTCACCGTGTCTCAGAACATCGAAGACGCCGACGTCTATGTCCTGAACACCTGCACCGTAACTCACGTAGCCGACCGCAAGGCGCGCCAGGCGGTGAGAGCGGCTAAGAGGCGGAATCCCAACAGTGTCGTCGTAGTAACGGGCTGCTACGCCCAGCGCGCGCCTGGCGACCTGTCCTCGATGCCGGAGATAGACCTCGTCGCCGGCAACGTGGACAAGCCGTCTCTGGCGAAAATGATTGGCAGGCTGACTTCCGGCCCTGATTCCGCGTGCGCGGTCGGCAGCGACGAGGCCCTCGCCCAGGTTCTGAGGATACGTTCCAGGGCGATGGTGAAGATTCAGGAGGGCTGCGATCAGGTCTGCGCCTACTGCATAGTGCCCACCGTGAGAGGCCGGGAGCGCAGCATCCCCGTGGACGACATCGTAGCCACGGCCAACTCATACGCCGGCATGGGCTGCCAGGAGGTCGTGCTGACCGGGACTCAACTCGGTTCATACGGATTCGACCTGGAGAACACCGACATCGCCGGATTGGTCTCGGAGTTGCTGGAACGCACCAATGTTCCGAGAATTCGGATTTCCTCCCTTCAGCCGCAGGACATATCGGAAGAACTTCTCGCGCTCTGGAAGAACCCGAGGATCTGCCCGCATTTCCACGTTCCCCTCCAGAGCGGCGGCGACTCAATCCTGAAGAGGATGCGCCGCCGATACACCTCCGCCGAGTTTCAGCGCTCGATTCGCCGTATCAAGGAGGCTGTCCCGGGTGTCGCGGTCACCGCGGACGTGATCGTCGGATTCCCCGGCGAGACGGAGAGCGACTTCGAAGACACGGTTAGCGCCTGTGTCCAGGCCGGACTCGCGTCCGTTCATGTCTTCCCATATTCGATCAGGCCCGGCACCAGCGCCGCCTACTTCGGCGACCAGATAGATCCCGCGGTCAAGTCTAGGCGGATGAAGGAACTCACCTCGGTCGTGGATGATCTCGCGCGTCGTTTCAGGCAGGCGTCGGTTGGACAGACGAGGCCCGTCCTCTGGGAGAGGGCTACGTCGTCTGACAACGGCATGGTGTGGCAGGGATTGACGGACAACTATCTCAGAACGCGCGCGCGTTCCGAATCCAATCTCGCCAGCCGCGTAACGCTCGCCGCGTTGGAAAGTTTTGACGGGGACGTAATGAACGCGCGAATTCTGGAGGATTGACGCCTATATCTCCACGGGAACCAGTTGCGACACTCCGCCGCGCTCGCGCACGTAGGCGGAGTTGTATTCGTTGCCATGCCCGAAGACTATGAGCCAGCCGCCTTCTATCGCGGTCTCCACCAGTTCGCGCTTCTGAACCAGCGTGTCGTTCGGAAACTCCGCCGTCGCCGGTATGTGATGCAGCGGCAGGTGGAACGGAGTCGGAATCAGGTCGCCCGCGTACACTATCCTCTCGCTGCCGTACTCTATGAAGACGACCTGGTTGCCCTGGGACGGGCCTGGGGCGAGTTTCACCGTCACCCCCGGGATAATCTCGTCGCCGTCGTCCAGAAACCTAACCATGTCGCGTTCCGCCAGCGGCTCGTAGTCCTCTTCGTAGAACGAGTCCAAGTACCTTTCATTAGGGTCTTGCGCGGCGTCCCACGAACTTCTCTGCATCATGTAAACGGCATTGGGAAACATTGGTATGGCTGTTCCGGTCCGGTCCAGCTTCGTGCATCCGCCGCTATGGTCGAAATGAAGATTGCTGAGAACGACGATGTCTATGTCGCGCGCGCTCAGGCCGCGCTCCTTCAGTCCCTTTATCAGTTTGTTGCCATTCAGGTTGTAATCGTCCCGCATCTCGGCGATTCGCTTATTGCCCGCGCCGGTGTCTATGAGTATCTTCAGTTCGGGTGTGTTGATCAAAACGGCGTTCAACCCCAGGGTCACCCGATTTCTGCGGTCGGGCTTGATGTAGCGCTCCCACTCGCTTTTAGCCACCTGGCCGAAGAGGATGCCCCCGTCCACCCTGAACGTGCCGTCCTTCAGTAGTTCGATGCTCGTATTCCCTATTCTCAATCACTAACCCCCCATTCGTCTTGCGTAATGCGGCTCATGTCATATGCCGAGGTGGGGGAGCGCAAGACCTTTTGTCCCGGCCGCGCCGGTTTCCTGGCCTGCCGGGTGACGCACGTCATCCTGGGATAGATGAAGATTGCATTTTTCAGACCCGCTTGCCGCCGCTTGGACGGCTTTCGGATCCTGAAGGGTTGACGTACAGTCGTTCAATGGTTCCCACTGAACAAGGTCTTGATTATCAGCGTATCGGTCACCCTGATTCGGTTGAGAATCCAGGGCCCCGGTTCAGGCATAACCCAATTTTATGGGGCGCTTCTGCCGCGCTGCTTCTCCCACAGCCACCATCTGAATAGTATGGCTTGCCGGAGAGATAGTCAAGCGTGGAGCAGTTTATATTATTCTTAATCTTGTTGGAATTTAGTTTATATCAGCGGTTTATCGTTAGTAACGTCTATACATCGCGCTTATCGTTACGAATTTCGTAATGCGCCTTAATGTGATAGACAAGCGAATCCTCAACCCGCTTAGTATAAGGGGCGTCGGAAAACAGACACCCCTATTGCTTGGCTGCGTGTCTTAACTTCTATCCGCTCTCGGCCTACCGGAGCTCTTCTATAACGTCCTTAAATGCCTCGAGCGTCCGCTCCACGTCGTTCTCGTCGTGCGCCGCCGAAACGTAGAACTTGGAGTCGCCCTTGAATATCCCCCTCTCCACCAAGCCGGCGTTGAATCGTCCCATGGTCGCCGAGTCCGCGGATAGCGTGGAGCGGTAGTCCGTGATCTCGCTGTCGGTGAAATACACGTCGAAGAGCACGTCCTCTCCGGTCACGCGCGCCGGAATCTCGGCCTCATCCAGCATCCTCTGCAAGCCTCCCCTCAGAGTGGCTCCGGTCGCGCGCATTGACTCATAGGCGCCGGGCCTTCTGAGAATCTCAAGCGTCTTCAGCCCGGCGACCGCCGCAATCGGATTCCCGCTGAGCGTGCCGATCTGCGGCATGAAGTCCTCCGTGGGAACCTCGCCTCCGTCCATGTGGGCCATGATCTCCTCGCCGCCGGCGATAGCCGTAAGGGGGAATCCGCCCGCCGCGGCCTTGCCCAGAGTGCAGATGTCGGGAGTTACGCCGTAGAATTCCTGCGCGCCGCCATAAGCGAACCTGAACCCGGTCACCACCTCGTCGAATATCAGCGGTATCCCGAACTCGTCCGCCAACTCCCTCAGCCCTTGCAGAAATCCCGGCTTCGGCGGAATCAGCCGCTGGAACGGCTCGGCGATTATCCCCGCGATGTCCTCGTGATGTTCCTCCACTATCGCTCGCGTCGTCTCCAGGTCGTTGAACGGCGCTATCAGCATTTCATCCTGAACCGAGCGCGGAATCCCCGCCGAACCCGGAACCGACTTCGGAAATTCCTCCAGGCGCGAAGGCCAGATGCTCATGAGAGAATAGTCGTTCATTCCATGGAACCCGCCCTCGAACTTCAGGATCTTGTCCTTGCGCCTGTAAGCCCTCGCCGCCCGCATCGCGTATAGAGTCGCCTCGGTTCCCGTGGAGCTGAATCTGACCTTGTCGGCGCAGGGCACCGCTCTCACGATCTCCTCCGCGAGCTCGATGGCGAATTCGTTGTTCGCGAAGAACGTCGTTCCCTTCGCCAGTTGCTCCCTGACCGCCTCCAGCACCTCGGGGTGGCTGTGTCCTATGAGCATCGGGCCTGAACCTAGCAGGTAGTCAATGTACTCGTTGCCGCTCGCGTCCCAGATGTGACTGCCTTGCCCTCTTTCGATTACGATGTCCTTGGCGACGTTGCCGAGGTTGCCGCCGGGCAGAACCGCGTGGGCGCGTTCCACCAGTTGGCGTTCTCTATCCGACTGCGAGCGAGTCATGCTCTTTCTCCTGTTCCTGCTGCGTGAATTCGTACTCGTTGTACCGGCGATGCCGGTGATTTGTCCGCGTGGATTATATCAGACTCGGCTATAATGTTGACTGTTCTGAACAAGGAGGCGAATATGCTGATCAACGTTACTGAAGGAAACATTGCGGGACGCGACGATCCCGCAATCGTAGTCAACCTGTTTGAGGGAGTCACCCGCCCCGGAGGCGCGACCGGGGCCGTGGACGACGCGCTGGACGGCGCGATAACCGACCTGATCGAACACGGCGACATTACCGGCAAGAAGGGCGAGAATACCCTCATCTACTCCCTGGGGAAGCTCGATTCGAGGAGGGTAGTCGTCGCCGGACTCGGCAAAAGCGACGATTTCGACCTGAACGCGGCCAGGGAGGTCAGCGCCGGCGTCGCTCGGTTCATACGGTCCAAAGGCGTGAAGAGCTACGCCACCATCCTGCACGGAGCCGGAATAGGAGCGCTGGACCCGAGCGAGGCGGCGCAGGCCGCCGCCGAGGGGCTGGTCCTGGGCCTCTACTCCTTCGACAAGTACAAGTCCGCTCCCGGCTCCAAGTCCGTCGAGTCGGTCAACATCGTCGAATTCGACGCCGATAAACTCGAGGCGATTGAGAGCGGCGCCAGGCGCGGAAAGGCCATAGCCGAAGCGGTCAACCTCGCCCGCGAAATGGGAAACGAGCCCGCCAACGTCATGACTCCCACCCGTATGGCCGAAATCGCCCTCGACGTTGCGCGCGGCGCGTCCATGGAACTGACGGTCCTGGATCGCTCCGACATTGAAGAAATGGGCATGGGCTCCTTCGCGGGAGTCGCCCAGGGCACCGAGGAGCCGCCCAAGTTCATCGTCATAAAACACGAGGGCGACCCCGGCAACCCCGGCAACAATCTTGGCCTGCTGGGGAAGGGAATAACGTTCGACAGCGGCGGACTGGATATCAAGTCGGCGGCGGGTATGCTCACGATGAAGAGCGATATGTCCGGCGGCGCCTGCGTCATAGCCGCCATGAAGGCCATAGCCGCGTTCAACCCCAAGATAAACGTCTGGGCGATAGTCCCTGCCACCGAGAATATGCCCGGTCGTCGCGCGCAGCGTCCCGGCGACGTGGTGACCGCCATGAACGGCAAGACCATCGAGATAGGCAACACCGACGCGGAGGGACGGCTGGTTCTCGCGGACGCGCTCTGCTACGCCCTCGAGAACGGCGTTACGCGGATAGTGGACGTCGCCACTCTTACGGGCGCCGTCGGCGTCGCGCTCGGAGACGGCGCGACCGGCGTGTTCGGCAACGATCAGGACTGGGTAAACCAAGTAGTAGAGGCCGGGAACAGGGTTGGAGAGCGTATGTGGCAGCTCCCGACGTACGCCTCATACAAGTCCGAATACAGCAGCGACATCGCCGACATTAGGAACACGGGCGGACGAGGCGCCGGCGCGATAACCGGCGCGCTCATCATCGGCGAGTTCGCGGGCGACTCTCAGTGGGCCCACCTTGACATCGCCGCCACCACCAGGACGACCTCCGACAAGGGAATCAACCCGAAAGGCTCCACCGGGGTCCCCGTCCGTACGCTGGTCGAGCTGGCGACGTCCCTCGCCTCCGACTAGGCCCCGGTAGATTCAAACGCCCGCTTGATTCGGTAGTTGCGTTCACTCTCGGTTGTGGGTCTGGCGAGCTGTCTCGCCAGACCCTATACTATTATGACGAGGGCGAGAATTCCGCTAGCGCGGAGTGACATTTCTCAAGGCGGTATAGATAGGAAACTATATGATGGTCCCAAACTGGAGCGACGGTAACGGACTCGTGGTTGCCGCTATGGTCGTAGAAATATCACTTTCCATAGCTCTTGTACTCTGCACGCTTGGCTTGGCTTGGGTCACCAAGACTCTTGTACGGGAAACTCGAAAAATGCGAGAAGTGCAAGAGGCGCTGGCGCAGCCAAGATTAAGCATACGCGCGGAAGGGAATCACCCTTCAGACCCGGACGAGGTGATACTGGTGTTGCGGAATGAAGGCGGTGGGCCGGCAAGGAATGTAAAATTCAAATTTGAAGGCGAGGATGGATACTTTCGTGAGACCAGAGATAAGCGGTGGGGAATTACAGATGTTCCTCAGCGACCACTCTTCAGGAAGGGATTGGAGTCCTGGGAATCTGGTCAGATGTTCACATTTGTCTTGGGCGTAGCTGATGAAAAGGCAATTGAAAGGGCAGCCCAAGCGCCTTGGAAATTTCATATACAATACGAAAATCTCTCAGGAGAAAAGAGATGTGAGACTATCCAAGTAGATTTCTCCACGCTAGACGGTCTCTACTTTGCTCCAAACTACCTGCAGAGCATCTCCAATAGCTTGGAGATGATGAAAAATGTCGTTGCTGAAATAGATGAAGAAAGTATCTTAAATAGCAACTAACCTTATCAGGTTGAGAGGTATTTCCCAGTGGGGAGGCCCGTCCTCAGTCGTGAATTCATACCTGAGTGCTTAACATCAGACAATCGTCTGAACTGATCTGCGAGGAGCGAAAGCATGAGTTCAAGTAAATTGTCGAAAAGAGCGCGAGAGATACTAACAGCAGCAGCTGGTGGTTCCGATTACGATGAGGGACAGATTTCTTTCATCTGCCAGCGCGGCGCTGACTCGGTTTCTTACGCCTGCGATGCAGGCGGGTCAATATTGGGAGGTCCCGAATTCGAAGAAGGGGCCTCATTAGGACACAGAATGTATACTGAATACTTAGAGGGCGCCCGAGAGCTTGCGGGAAAACGCCTTGTACGGCGGGTGGTCAGGCAAACCCGCTTTGTGGAGCACGCCTTTGAATTAACGTATCTTGGATACCAAAAAGCCGATGAGCTTTCTATGCCTGACGATCTAATGGCAGAAAGTATCAAAAATTGATGTCGAGAGACTTGCCAATACGACCAAGGTCTTTCGATTGTCCGTCTCAGACGCTCTCGACACGCGTCTTCCCGTAAGGGCGGCCCTTGTAGTTGTCCTTTAGTTCCAACGCCATACTGGATAACCGAAAGCCCCTGAATGTCTCGCGCTGAAATTGGAAATTCATTTCTTGCATATGCTACTATTTTAGGACTACCGATTCGCATAGTTAGTAGAGGGGGTAGTGACTTGAACATTTCATCGCGTTGGACTTTCATCACCAACCACGGCCTCGTTCTCAGTTACATATATCACTATCCCACCAGCACCGCTCGTGAGATAGCCGATCAGATCAAGGTAACCGAGAGGACCGTACACAAAATCATCTCGGACCTCGAGCGGGCGGGTTATATCGCGAGAAGGAAGTCGGGCAGGCGCAACGTGTACAGCGTGGACCCCAACCTTCCTCTCCGACACCACACGAAGAAAGACATCATCGTCTCCGAATTGCTCGAGGCTCTGACAAGCCGGAACTTCCATGGGATCATGGAATCCCACGAGGCGTCGAAGGGTGTCGAGCGAGAAGCCGTCGCCGTGTGAAGACCTTGCTTTCGCTCCCTCTCGCGTTGACCCGTTTCGGCGTCGAATGATAAAATTTTTCCATACCCGTGGTGAGCGTGGCCTAGCGGTAAGGCGCCAGGTTGTGGCCCTGGAGATCGGGGGTTCGAATCCCCTCGCTCACCCCAAACTTCACCCCGTGCCATTTTTCAATGATCCCGCTTTTTCGTTTCTGAGGAGTGCCTCTTGATGCCAACCGGATTCACCTCAGTGGATGTACTGCGCGAGGGCGACCCTCAAGGCAATCGGATGGCGCTTCGCCTGAGCGCGAAGTCCGGCCAGCGCATCCACGCCCTCGGAATACCGCAGGATTGGCCCTCCCGCACCGGCCCGACCTGGTGCTACGTCTTCGAAGATGAAGGAATCACGCTGATAGACCCGGGCGCCCACGGCTCTTTCTCAGAGCTTGAAGACGGACTGAACGTTGTCGGCTACTCGGTCGGAGACATAGATAGGGTAGTGGTCACCCACGGACATTCCGACCACGACGGCTCCATCGCCCAACTCATGGAAACGTCGGACTCCGCGCTCTGGGCCCATCAGATCTACGCCGCGCTGATAAACTACAACCCGTGGGAAGTGCAGAACCGCGACGCTTCGCCAATTCACGCCGCGATGAATCGCGTCGTCTCCGGCAGCGTGGACAGAAGAAGTTCCTCTTACGCCGCCCGCAACCGGAGGTACGTGGACTCCAGAAAGGGCCTCACCGTTGACCACGAAATTGATCACGGAGACAGGGTAGGGGATGTCGAATTCATCTACGCCCCCGGCCACTCGCCGGACGAAATCTGCCTTACCCTGGGCAACGTCGTGTTCACGGGCGATCACGTCCTCCCCGAAATCACGCCCCATCCCACCACCAGGGCGGGCTATTCTGACCATGTAGCCCGCGAGATACCGGCGAGATTCAGCGATCCGTCCAGCTCCTACGGCCTCAAGACATACATGACCTCGCTCAAAACCGTCCTGGACCTTGGCGAAAGCTACGCAGTCCTTCCCGCGCACAGACTGTTCAACCGCGGAAAGTTCAACTTCGTTTCCGTCCGGCGAGCCGCCGAGGTAATAGACCACCACGGCCGGCGTCTCGCCCAGATAGTCCGGCGCATAGACGACAATCCCACCGGACTGGAAGACATGACCAGGGGCATTTTCGAGCGCCGCAAGCTGATTGGCGGCAACCTGTTCATGGCCCTGTCCGAGATAGTCGCCCATGTCGAACTCCTCGAAGACCTGGGCGACGTCGAATTCACCGACGATTCGATGATACGACACACAGGCTCCATGAAGTTTCGCCAATTCTGCCACGAACTGGTAAACTAGAAATAGACGATTGCGTAAGTCCCCTCAATCAACAAAGCCCCTCTCCCTCGGGGAGAGGGCTGGGGTGAGGGTGATTTATACAGGTTTGACAATCAAGCGCCCGTAGCTCAGCGGGACAGAGCGCTGGTCTTCGGAACCAGATGTCGCGGGTTCGAATCCTGCCGGGCGCGCCACTCCCCCCTCAATCAACAAATCCCCTCTCCCTCCGCCCAGAACGCCGCCCCAACCATCCCGGGCCCTATGTGAGCCCCCATCACCGGCGTAAACTCCGTCACAAACAACTCCGCGCAGTCGAACTTAGCTTCCACCGCGTCGCGCAGCCCCAACGCGCGTTCCTCCGCCGACACGTGCATGATAATCGCGCGCAACGTCGAGTCGCCCACTCGCTCCGCCATTAGCTCAATCATCTTTGCCCCCGCGCGAGAAGCCGTCCTCGGCTTGGCGACCGTCACGACCCGCGACTGGCTGAGCTCGAATATCGGCTTGAGCTTCAGCAGCGAGGCTCCCAAGTGAGCGATGCCCGCCACTCGGCCGCTCTTCCACAGATAGTAGAGCGTATCCACATACGCGATCAGCCTGACCCGCCTCCGAATTTCAAGCGCGCGCGCTTCGGTCTGATCCAATCCGCGGCCCGCCGCCGACGCCTTCAACGCCTCCCACGCCACCAGGCCTTGACCTCCCGCCGCGCTCTGAGAGTCCAGCGCGCGTATCTCGAATCCCGGATGCGTTTCGCCGAATCGCAGACGCGCCGCTTCCGCCGACCTGCCCGACGCGCTGAAAGCGTCCGACACCAGGATAGTCAGCGCGGATTCGGCCACCTCCGAAGCGGCTGTATAAGCCTCCAGAAAGTCGGCCGGCGTCGGCGCCGACGTGCTTACCTGGCGCGCGTCTTCCCTCTGCCGCCGGTAGAAGTCCGCCGACGATATGTCCACCCCGTCCCTGTATGTCGCGTCGCCGATATGCAGCCGCATCGGAACGATATGCGTCAGCGCGCTGCCCCTGAATTCGTCAGGAACCGACGCCGCGCTATCCACCACCACCGCGACTCGCCCCCGTCCTTCCCTGGATCTCAATCTGACCGCTCCCTATCTGTATGTCGAAGAAAATCCCACCCCCGCCCTTTACCCTAAAGAACATTCATGCTATCATATACGCGCTTGACAGTCAACGAAACGACAACCTTTACATAAATAGGAGATTATCCAAAATGATTTCGCCGAAGAAAATTTTTCTGTCCATAGCTAACAACAGGTGATTACAGGTCACTTTCCACGTGACACGCCACCTGTCGCACTTGGAAACTCACCTGTAACTGCACCAGTACGATATAAAGAATGATTTATGATACGTCCAATCTCTGGCTCTGAAGAAAGTCCTGACCCATCGCGAGACGATTGCGTAAGTCCCTTCCCAATTGAACGCCGTCAAGACTCTAATGTAGAATTTATGAAGTGAGAGGCGACCGAACTTGCGAACAGACCTTATATCCCGGCTGAACCATATGCGCGACCTCGGTCCGTCCGAGGCCGAAGCGAACTTCAACGCCTCTCGCCGCATGATGGAAGTCCTCGCCCGCGCCGGATTTCAGCGACTGGACACTCCCGTCATCGAGCCTACCGACCTCTTCGTCAGAAAGTCGGGAGGCGAGGTCTCCAGCAGCCTCTACTCTTTCCAGGACCCGGGCGGCATGAGCGTCAGTCTCAGGCCCGAGTTCACGCCCTCGATCATCCGGTGGTACATAGAGAACGCCGCCGGCGCCGCCCGCGCCGAACGATTCCAGTACTCCGGTCCGGTATTCAGATACGCCGGCGCTCGGAGAGGAAGGTTCAGGCAGTTTCAGCAGGTTGGAGCCGAACTCATCGGCGTCCCGGACAGTAGCGGCGACATCGAGATACTCACGGCGGCCATGAGGTGCCTGCGCGCCGCCGCCGTTCCGGACTTCACTCTGAGGCTTGGACACATCGGCATGATTCACGACCTAGTGCAGTCCCAGGGACTCTCTGAGCAGGTTGAAATGTTCATCGTCTCCAATCTGGACAAGATTGGATGCGACTCGGAACACAAACGACGACTGCTCGAAAGCGCAACCGCCGCCGAACTGGTAATGCCGGAGCGCAAGTCCGCCCCGGTCACTGAGGGCCTCGATAAAGCCATGCCTGAACTGGACGTGATAAGCCGCTCCATCTCGGCGCCCACCGGACGCCGCAGCGCCAGCCAGATTCTGGCCCGCCTCTCCAGCCGGATGAGACGCGCCTGTTCGCCGGACGAATTCAACGCCGCCGTGGAGAACGTAGCGCGGCTCGTGTCCCTCAAGGGAAGTCCGTGGGAGGTGCTGGAAGACGCCGAAGCCCTTCTCAAATCCAACCGCGCTTCGCTCGCCGGTGTCCGGGGACTGGGCGCGACGCTCATCAGGCTTCGCTCTGAAGGAGTAAGCGACGCGACCATCCACCTTGACCTTTCTTTCGTTCGGGGGATGACCTATTACACCGGGATCGTCTTCGAGTTCCTGGCCGGGCGGGGCTTGGACGACTATCCCATCGGCGGCGGCGGCAGATATGATGACCTTGTAAGGGCCTTCGGCGGCGGCAACGCGCCCGCCTGCGGTTTCGCCCTCTACGTAGATGAGGTCGTCAGGAGCGTAAACCGGGAGCGCGGGAAAATCTCATGACGAATTCCACTCTCCGCCTCGCCCTGCCCAGCAGCGGCGCGCTCCAGCATCCAACGATGTCGTTCATGCGCTCCTGCGGCCTGGCCGTCTCCCGGCCCAACGACAGGCGATACATAGCTGCTATTCCTTCCCTGCCGGACGCCACGGTTATGTTCCAGCGCAGCTCCGATATCCCCGGCAAAGTTGACGAAGGAAGCGTTGACCTCGCCATAGTCGGCAAAGACCAGTTCCTCGAAAACAGGCGCGAGGACGGCGACACCAGAGTCGTCTTGGAACAGCTGGGATTCGGCAGAAGCGGCCTGGTAATCGCCGTTCCCGATTCCTGGGTGGACGTGACCTCTATGTCCGACCTCGCTGACATTTCCGTGGAATTCAGAAGCAGGGGCCAGGACCTCAGGGTCGCCACCAAGTATCCCCGCCTGATCGGACGCCACCTGCTCGCGAATGGCGTAAACTACTTCAGCGTGATACCCTCCGACGGAACGCTCGAAGTCGCTCCGGCCATGGGGTTCGCCGACATAATTGGAGACATAACCGAAAGCGGGACTACAATCAGGGAAAACAGGCTGAAGGAGATAGATGGCGGAACCGTCATACGCTCCGAGGCCTGTGTCGTCTCGCGCAAGATGAGTGAAAGCGAAGATGGCGAAATCCTCAGGACGGCGCGGCTGCTCCTCGAAATGATGGAAGCCCACCTTCACGCTGGCGGCTACTTCGAGGTGACCGCCAACATGAAGGGTGAGACCGACGCCGAGGTCGCCGAATACGTCATGAAGCATACCGACACATCCGGCCTTAGGGGGCCGACGATTTCAACCGTCTTCAATCCCGAAGGAGAGGGCTGGTTCGCCGTCACCGTCATGGTCGAGGAGAAGCGACTGCTCCCCGCCGTCGCCCGCCTCCGCGAGATAGGCGGTAGCAGCGTCCGCGTGTCCAAGCCCCACTACCTGTTCCAGTCCGAATGCAAGTCCTACGCCCGCCTGATGTAAGACTTGACTGAATAGATTCATGCCTAATCTGCCAACCCACATACAACTGGCTATCTCCGCCGCCGACAGAATGAGCCATACTGATTTGGACTCCAATCTCGGTTACTTTTACCTCGGCTCGACGTCTCCCGACATTCGCGCCCTGACCAAGCGCGCACGTTCCGAGTACCACTTCGTCGAACTCGACTTCGAGACGATTGGCACCGGCGTCAACGCCATGTTCGCCGCTCACCCCGAGTTGATGGACGCCGCTGAACACGATGGCCCGATGCGCGCCTTCATAGCCGGGTACATAGCCCATCTCATGGCCGACGAGTCCTACATCGTGAAGATGTTCAGGCCATACTTCGGCGATCCCGCCGCTTTCGAGACCGACGCCATGGCCAAGGTCTGGGACCGCGCCCTCCAGCTGGACTTCGATAGGACGGTATGGGACGAAGTGAAGCGCTCCGTAAAGGGCGTTGACGCCGACCCCGCCAATGTCCACATCCGGTTCCTTCCCCAGGAAGACCTCGAACAGTGGAAAGAGTGGGTCGTGCGGGTGATGTCCGGCGGCTTCTCCTGGGAGCGGCTTAGATTCATGGCCCGAAGAATCTCCGCGGGCGACGAAAGCCACCCCGCGTATTCATACGCCGAGCGGTTCATTCACTCCGTGGACGAATCACTGGACGCCCTTTATGACCATGTGCCGCGATCTCACGTGACCGAGTTCCGTGATGAAGCGGTCGAGACTATTGTCGCTTCGCTCAGGGATTATCTGTCATGAGAATCATCAAGGGTTATGAGAAGTCCCGCGCCGCCCTCTCCCAAAGCAGGCGGCTTGATCTGTCCAGCGTTCCCGAAGCCGTTCTGGATAGTTCGGAGAGAATATACGGCGAACGCCTCACCCCGTTGGAAATCGTCTCCAGAATCATAGAAGACGTGCGTCAGAACGGCGACGACGCCATAAGACGCCTATCTCTGCTCATAGAGGGCCACGACCAGGAACATATCGAAGTCGCCCCCGACGCCATAAAGTCCGCCGCCGACTCGGTGGATCCCCGCGTTCTGGACGCCCTCACACTCTCAGCGGATAGAGTCCGCCGCTACCACGAAGCCGACAGGCCCAACGACTGGATGGACTTCGCTGCCGGATACGGCGCGCTCCTCCGCCCATGCGAGCGGGTAGGGGTGTACATACCCGGAGGCAGCGCCCCGCTGCCCTCAACCGTCATTATGACCGCCATCCCGGCCCGTGTCGCCAGAGTGGGGGATATAATACTCTGCTCCCCCGCCAAGTCCAACGGCCTGCCTGATCCCGTCGTTCTAGCCGCCGCCCGCATCGCCGGCGTTGACCGCGTTTTCGCCATCGGCGGAGCGCAGGCCATAGCCGCCATGGCCTACGGCACCGAGTCCGTTCCCGCCGTGGATATGGTCTGCGGCCCCGGCAACCTGTTCGTAACCCTCGCCAAGAAACTGGTTTACGGAGACGTCGGCATAGACGGCCTCTACGGCCCCACCGAGACGCTCATAGTCGCCGACGCCTCAGCCAACCCGACCCTCTGCGCCGCCGATATGCTCGCCCAGGCCGAACACGACCCAATGGCCATGCCCGTGCTGGTAAGCGCCTCCGAGCCTCTCGCCGAACAAGTGGCCCGCGAAGTCGAAACCCGCCTCCGCAGACTCAGCCGCGAGTCCGTCGCCAGGGCCGCCGTCGAAGGGCAGGGGACTATCGCCCTCGTCGAGACCACCGAACAGGCAATCCAACTCGCCAACCTGTTCGCCCCCGAGCATATGTGCCTCGCCGTACGTGACCCCTGGTCCTGGGTAGGGAAGATACGCAACGCGGGCGCCGTCTTCGTAGGCGAGTTCTCCCACGAAGTCCTGGGCGACTACATTGCCGGCCCCAGCCACGTCATGCCCACTTCCGGCACGGCGCGCTTCAACTCCGGCGTCGGCGTCCACAAGTTCCTCAAGACCATCCCGCTCATAGCGCTCGACGACGCCGAATCCATCGAGCTCTCGCGGACCGCCGCCGTCATAGCCCGCGCCGAGGGCCTCACCGCCCACGCCGAGGCCGCCGAAATCCGCCAGGAACTCGCCTGACGCGCGCTCAGTTTAGTACCATTTTCTTTTGAAGACGAAAAGACTCGCCATCATTTATCATACAGCCGTCATTCCCGCGAAAGCGGGAATCCACTGAGCCCCGCCCGCGACAGGGAAGCTAGGAGTCCGCGATATGCCTGAAGATCGAGTAGAAAAGCTAATCAGGCCCCATCTGGCCTCTATTCAGACCTACCAGCCTGTTGACCCCCCCGAAGTCCTCGCTGAGCGGGCGGGAATCTCGGCTGAATCCGTCGTCAAGCTCAACGGCAACGAGAACCCCTACGGCCCTTCGCCAAAGGCCGCCGAAGCGTTGGCGAGCGTTCCGATGCACATCTACCCCGACCCCTTCCAGCGCAACCTGCGCGCCTCACTCTCCGAGTACACAGGCTTTCCAACCGAGAACATCATAGCCGGGGCGGGCAGCGACGAGCTTATAGACCTTCTCTTCAGGCTCTTCATCGAGCCTGGCGACGCCATCCTCGACTGCGAACCCACCTTCGCCATGTACGCCTTCTGCGCCCGCATAGCCGGCGGCGAACTCCGCCTGGTACAGCGCGACGAACTCTTCGAGATTGACGTTCAGGCCGTCCGCGAGGCCGTTGACGACAAGACCAAGATAATCTTCGTCAGTTCCCCCAACAATCCCACCGGCAACATGGCCTCCGAAGATCAGGTTCGCGCTCTGCTGGACACCGGCCTCATCGTCGTAATTGACGAAGCCTACTACGAATTCAGCAAGGAGACCGTCGGCAACCTGATTGGCGAGTACGACAACCTCGTAATCCTACGCACCATGAGCAAATGGGCCGGACTCGCGGGCCTCCGCGTCGGCTACGGCATCATGAGCGACGGCCTTGTGAATCACATCATAGACATCAAGCCGCCCTACAACGTCAACGTAGCCGCCGAAGCCGCCGCCATAGCTTCCCTCGAGGACAGCGACTACCTGCTAGGCA
This sequence comes from Dehalococcoidia bacterium, assembly GCA_963668275.2. Classification (GTDB taxonomy): domain Bacteria; phylum Chloroflexota; class Dehalococcoidia; order Lucifugimonadales; family UBA1123; genus VXRN01. Next base: position 1,969,813 of record OY764155.1, on the reverse strand, counting down.
ACGTCCAGAAGATTGTGGACGACCGCGAATCCCTATTCCGGAGCCTTGACGCGATTGACGGCGTCAAGCCCTGGCCCTCACAGGGCAACTACATCCTCTGCCAGATGGACGGCCCCGATGCCGCCCAGGTCATGGTTGACCAACTCGCCTCGCGCGGAGTGTTCGTCCGAAAGTTCGGCTCCGACAGGCTTGCGGACTGCTTCCGCGTCGCCGTGGGAACCCCCGACGAAAACGCCGCCTTCCTGAACGCCGTCCGGGACGTAGCCCAATGACCGCCGCCCCCAGAACAGCCAAAATCGAGCGAAACACCGCCGAAACCCAGATCTCCGTCCAACTCAACATTGACGGCGTGGGCGAATACCAACTGGACGTCGTGAACGGGATGCTCGCCCACCTTCTCGCCCAGTTGTCCAGGCACGGCCTAATTGACCTGGATATAGTAGCGCGCGGCGATACCGACGTCGGCCTCCACCACCTGGTCGAAGACCTGGGCATCGTACTCGGCAGGGCGCTGGCCGAAGCCATAGGCGACGGCTCCGGAATCCGACGCGCCGCCCACACCTATATGCCCCTCGACGAAACCCTCGCCCTCACCGTCGTGGACTTCGGCGGACGCGGCTACGCCGTCATAGACGCCGAGATAGGCGACAGCGACATGGGCGGCCTCCCCGGAGACCTAGTGCGCCACTTCCTCGAATCCTTCGCCCGAGAGGGACGCTTCAACCTGCACGTCCGCCTTCTCTCCGGCGTCAACAACCACCACAAGGCCGAGGCCATCTTCAAGAGCTTGGCGAGATCGTTAAGAACCGCCCTGGAACACGACCTACGCAGGGCAGGGCAGGTCCCCAGCACAAAAGGCACCATCACCGAGTAGGTCAGCTATCGTCATTTGTATGCTGAAAATCCCCTCTCCATCAGAGAGAGGGCTAGGGTGAGGGTGAACTACAAGTCAGTCATTCCCGCGAAAGCGGCAATCCAGCGGGTTACGCCAAAATCTCTGCTAGACCGGCTCCAAATCAAACCTGAAATCCTCGATGATAGGGTTCGCCAGCAACTGGCGGCACATCTCGGATACCCGCTCCCGCGCCACCGATTCTTCTTCCTCATCCACCCGGATCTCCATATACTTCCCAACCCTCACGTCCCGCGCCGAGTCGAAACCCAACTGGTGAAGACCGCTTCGTATCGTCAGCCCCTGCGGATCATTCACGCTCGGCTTCAGACTGATATAGACTTTCGCTAGAAACATCGCCTACCTAACATCGTCATTACCGCGAAAGCGGGAACCCCGAAGGGCTCGCCGCTCGGCAATCCATACACCAGCCAAGTGGCCCTGATCGCCTACCTAGAAACATTCCACTCCGGCGCGTTCGGAGAACTCTCGTGCGCGTTCACGAACGACCTGATCCTGTCCTCGTCGAACTCCTCGAACCTGTCAATGAAGTTCCACGCCGTCAGCGCGATTCGGCTCTCCATACCAGGATATGGACTCATCAGCACCTTGCCGCCCCGGTCAACGCCTTCCTGCACTAGTTCAGTCAACTGCGCAAGCAATTCATCGCACCCGTCCGGGCAGTCATAATGCACGTTCACGTACCCGTGCTCCAGGTTGTGCAGAAGTATCTCGTTCTCCAGCGGCTCGTCATAGATTCCCCACCTCGCGGGCGCAAGCGGCACGTTGTAGTGCCAGCCCGACGTCGGAGGCAGAGAATTGTAATCGGGATGTTCTTCGCCGGGCGAGACGTGTTCGCGTCCCTGGTCTTCCATGCGTATACCGGGCCCCTCCGGCGTCCCTCCCCGGAACAGCGTATCCAGCGGCAGACCGGGAAGGAACAGCGACAGTATCAGCGCGCCCGCCACCAGTCCGACAGCCACGCCGCCGCCGTACCTGAGAAACCGCCTTCGCCGCTGCCGTCTCTGTCTCCGAGCGGCCCGCGCCTGCGTCGGCGTCATTCTTCTGCTTGAACGATTGGATGCTGTTGACATATTCGCCTTTGACCGATGAACCTGGTTTTCTATTCCGTGAAGGTCCCCTATCCTTCGATGGGGTAGGGTGAACCTTTCGCGACTCGGTAAAATCCCCTCTCCCTTGATGGGAGAGGGCTAGGGTGAGGGTGAACCCCCGATAAACAATTATGCTATTTCAGTTCCGTCCCGGTCAATTTCAGATACGCTTCCCCGTACAGTTCCGTCGTCCGTGAAACCACGTCCTCCGGCAGTTCCGGCGCGGGCGGCTCGTGATCCCATCCCGCGTCGTCCAGCCAGTCCCGCACGAACTGCTTGTCGTAGCTCGGCTGAGACTGCCCTGGCTCATACCCCTCGGCGTCCCAGAACCTGCTCGAATCCGGCGTTAGCAGTTCGTCAATCAGGATGAGCTCGCCGTCAATCGTCCCGAACTCCATCTTCGTGTCCGCGATGATGATACCCCGCTCCTGAGCGTAGTCCCTCGCGTACTCATACACCTCTATCGTCGTGTCCCTGAGACGCTCCGCCATCTCCTGGCCCACCATGTCCGCCACTTCCTCGAAGCTCATGTTCTCGTCGTGGCCCACCTCCGCCTTCGTAGTTGGAGTGAACAGTACCTCCGGGAACGGGTCGCCGTCTCTCATGCCCTCCGGCATGGGCTTTCCCTGCACCGTGCCAGACCGCCGGTATTCCGACCACGCCGACCCGGTGATGAAGCCGCGCACCACGCACTCCACGTCAATCCGGTCCGCCTTCTTCACCACCATCGCGCGCCGCGCTATCTCTTCCGGTATGTCCAGGTCGGAACGGTCGGCCGCCATCTCTATCAGGTGATTCGGTACTAGATGCGCTGTCTTATCGAACCAGAACGCGGATATCCCGTTCAGAACAGCGCCCTTGTCCGGTATCCCGGTCGGCAGTACCACGTCGAACGCCGAAATCCGGTCCGTCGCCACCATCAATAGTGTTCCATCGTCAATAGGGTAGGTGTCCCGCACTTTGCCTCTGTACATAAGGTTGGGCAGGTTGGTTTCGTGAACTGTTGTCAGTGTCATTGGCCTCTCCCGGTTTTGAAGATTCTGTTAGTTGAGTCCCACGCGCTCGAACACGTCGTCAACGAATCTGACGTAATATCCGTAATCGAAGATGCTGTCCAGTTCCTCCGACCCCAGCTGCTTCCGCACAACCGCGTCCTTGCGAACCAGTTCCCGGAAGTCGTCGTCCGCGTCCCAGGTCAGCGCCGCGTTCTTCTGCATCGTCTTGTATGCGTCCTCCCGGCTCATGCCCTTTTCTATCAAAGTGAGCATCAGCCTCTGCGAGAACAGCAGCCCGCGCGTCAGTTCCATGTTCTCTTCCATGCGCTTCGGATACACCCTCATTCCTGCCACCACGCCGGTGAACAGGTTCAGGATGTAGTCCAGCGCCATGCACGAGTCGGGCAGTATCAGCCGCTCCGCCGACGAATGGCTTATGTCCCGCTCGCCCCACAGCGCCACGTTCTCCATCGCGGTCACCGAGTGTCCCCGTATCAGCCGCGCCAGCCCGCACACCCGCTCGGTTAGCTCCGGGTTGCGCTTGTGAGGCATGGACGACGATCCCGTCTGCCCCTCCGAGAATGGCTCTTCCAACTCCCGTATCTCTGTCCGCTGGAGCCCGCGTATCTCCGTGGCGAATTTCTCCAGCGAGGCCGCGATGACCGCCAGCGTCGTTACGAAGTTCGCGTGCCGGTCGCGCTGTATCACCTGGTTCGACACCGGCGCCACCGCCAGCCCAAGATGATCGCACACTATCTCCTCTATCTCAGGCGAAACCGTCGCGTGCGTCCCCACCGGCCCCGAGATCTTGCCCACCGCTATCTCCGAGCGCGCGTGAGCCAGCCGCGCCTTGTTCCGCCGCATCTCGTCCCACCACAGCGCGAGTTTCAGCCCAAGCGTGATAGGCTCTGCGTGAACGCCGTGCGTCCGCCCCATCATCAGCGTGTCTTTGTGTTCCTGCGCGCGAGTGGCGAGCGTCTCTATGCAGGCGTCTATCTCGTCGTTCAGAGCGTCCGCCGCGTCAACCATCTGGAGGCTTGTCGCCGTATCCCACACGTCGCTCGTCGTCAGTCCCAGGTGAAGCCACCGGCCCTCCGGCCCAAGCTGCTCGGTCATGGACCCCAGGAACGCCGTCATGTCGTGCCTGGTGACCTGCAGGATTTCGTTCAGCCGCTCTATGTCGTATGTGGCGACCCGCAACTTTTCCATGTCCGCTTCGGGAATCACCCCCGCCCGCGTCCACGCCTCGCACACCGCAAGCTCGATAAGCAGCCACTTGTCATACTTGTTTTCGTCCGACCACACCTGTTTCATGCGCGGCCGGGCGTATCGCTCTATCATCTAATCCTATCTCCGTCCGATTTCCCTCTAATTTCTTCCCGCGCCCACACCGTCATTCCCGCTACTTTCCCGTCATTCCCGCGAAAGCGGGAATCCATCCTGCAAGTCCTGACTCAGACAACACGAACCGGAAATCGTAAAGGACGGCAATCCATCCTATTCATCCGATCATCCTGTAAATCCTGATTCAGACTTACCGATTCCTAAGCCCTTCCCGATAGTCGTCATAAGCCTTCCGCACCTCTTCGTGCTTCCCCCCAAGTATCTCAGCCGCCAGGAACGCCGCGTTCCTGGCGCCCCATTCGCCCACCGCCACGCACGCCACCGGAATACCGGGCGGCATCTGCGCGATTGCGTACAGCGCGTCAATCCCTTCCAGGTCGCTTGACGGAATCGGCACCCCTATGATCGGCAGGGTAGTCCAGGACGCCAGCACTCCCGGCAAACCCGCCGAGCCGCCCGCTCCCGCGATTATCACCTCTATCCCCCGCTCCCGCGCCGACATCCCGTACTCCCGCACCCTGTCCGGCGTCCGATGCGCCGACATCACCTCCACCTCGTGGCTGATTCCCAGTTGATCCAGAACCTCGGACGTAGGCTCCATAGCCCCCTTGTCCGAAGCGCTTCCCATTAGTACACCTACTAGCGGCATCTCTCTACCTCTTCTATCGTCATTCCTGCTTTGTCGTCAAAAGTCCCTTCCCCTTGGCAGCTAACAAGGGTAGGCAACTAATCCCCTCTCCCTCAGGGAGAGGGCTAGGGTGAGGGTGAAACCCCAACCTTAACCTTGATCATCACTCGCCAATCCAGTCACTCACACACCCTCCCCAATATCCCGTCTGAAATATACATTGTCAAACCCAACGCTTTCCACACCTTTATATGCCGACCGTCTTGCGTCCGCCAGAGTCTCCCCCCGGCTCGCCACTGTCAGAACCCTTCCCCCGGAAGTAACTATCTTAGTATTTTGGTTTGATTCCAATACTTCATCTAAAACAGTTCCAGCGTGGAAAACAACGCGCTCTTCAGAATCTTCAGGAAGCCCGCTTACCTCCAATCCCGTCTCATAATCCCCGGGATACCCCTCCGACGCCAGCACAACGCCCACCCAAGAATCGCCCGACCACTCCACTTTCATCTCCGAAAGGTTGCCTTCCGCCGCGCCCAGCGCCAACTCCAGCAGATCCGACTCAAGGCGCGGAATCACAACCTGCGCCTCCGGATCCCCCATCCGGCAGTTGAACTCGATAACCTTCGGCCCTGCCTCCGTGAGCATTAGCCCACCGTACAGAATCCCTTGGAACGGACAGCCCATCTCGGCCATCCGAGCCGCCACAGGCTCCATTATCTCCGCGCGAACCCTGGCGTCCAACTCTTCATCCCAGAAGGGCGGGGGACTGTAACTGCCCATCCCTCCTGTGTTCGGCCCCAGGTCGCCGTCCCGCGCCCGCTTGTAGTCGCAGGCCGCCGTCATCTCCGAAACATAAGGCCCGTCCACGAACGCGAAGACGCTCACTTCCTGCCCGCGCAGCCACTCTTCGATCAGAACCGTGTCCCCCGCGTCCCCGAAGTCCCGGCTCACGAACATCGAATCCAGCGCCGTGACAGCCTCATCCCGGCTCGGACACATGATAACGCCCTTGCCCGCCGCCAGTCCGTCCGCTTTCACCACGAAAGGCGGTTCGCTTGTCTGAACGTACTCAATCGCCGAACCCGCGTCCCGAAAAACCTGTGCCTTAGCTGTCGGAACGTTCGCCGCCGCCATCACCTTCTTGGCGAAAGACTTGCTCGACTCTATCCGCGCCGCCGCCGATGTCGGCCCGAACGCGCGCAGACCCTCTTCCCCGAATCTGTCCACGATCCCCGCCGACAGCGGAGCCTCCGGCCCCACGATGGTCAGATCCACAGACTCACCCTTAGCCAGCCTAACCAGCCCCTCCACATCCTCAGCCGAAACCTCGAAGTTCTCGCCAACCTGAGCCGTCCCAGCGTTTCCTGGCGCGCTAATTACGCTCGGCCTGCGCGGACTGGAAGCCACCTTCCACGCAAGCGCGTGTTCCCGCGCCCCATTGCCCACGATAAGAACCTTCATACCCGCGCCTCTCACTCCCACTCTATCGTCCCAGGCGGCTTGCTCGTTATGTCATACACCACCCGGTTCACCCCCGGAGCCTCATTGCATATCCGGTTCGACACCCGCCCCAGAACCTCGTATGGAATCCGCGCCCAGTCCGCCGTCATAGCGTCGTCGCTCGTTACCGCCCGTATCGCGATAACGTTCCCGTATGTCCTGAAATCCCCCGTCACCCCCACCGACCGCGAATCCGTCAGCACCGCGAAACTCTGCCACAGTTCCTCATACAGTCCCGCCGCCTCGATCTCCTCCATCAATATCCGGTCCGCCTCGCGCAGCGTCTCCAGACCCTCGTGCGTCACCTCGCCGATGATCCTGATTGCCAGCCCTGGACCCGGGAAAGGCTGTCTGAAAACCATCTCGCGCGGCAGACCCAGTTCCAGCCCGACCTCCCTTACCTCGTCCTTGAACAAATACCGCAGCGGCTCCACCAGTTCCATCCGCATATGCTCCGGCAGCCCGCCGACGTTGTGATGCGTCTTTATCTTCGCCGAAACATCGTCCCCCGGAACCTGGCTCTCTATCACGTCCGGATACAGAGTCCCCTGCGCCAGGAAGTCAACCTGCCCCAGACGCGAAGCCTCCCCCTCGAACACGTTGATGAACTCTTCCCCGATTATCCGCCGCTTCCTCTCAGGGTCGGTCACCGCCCTCAGCGCGCCCAGGAAATGCTCCGCCGCGTCAACGTAGCTCAGGTTCATCTCCATGTACTTCCCGAACGTTTCGCGCACCCGCTCCGGTTCCCTGTGCCTCATCAGCCCGTTGTTCACGAAGATGCACGTCAGCCTGTCGCCGATAGCCCGATGTACCAGCGTCGCCGCCACCGCCGAATCAACCCCACCGGACAGCGCGCATATCACCTTGCCGTCTCCGACCTGCTCCCGTATCGCCGCCACCGTCTCCGAAACAAAGTTGCCCGGCGTCCACGACCCCGCGCATCCGCATATCTCATACAGGAAGTTCTCTATCAGTTGCTTGCCCTTCGGCGTGTGAACCACTTCGGGATGGAACTGGATTCCAAGCCGGCCTTTCCCGTCCCCCAGCGCGGCGATAGGGGAGTTGTCCGTATGCGCCAGCGCGCTGAATCCGGGCGGCAACTCCGAAATATGATCCCCGTGGCTCATCCACACCTGCATGGACTCCGGCGTCTGGTGAAACAGCGGGTCCGACGGCGCGTCCTGAATAAGCTCCGCGTACCCGTACTCCCGCCGCAAGGCCGGCGCGACCTTACCGCCAAGCTGATGCACCATCGCCTGCATCCCGTAGCAGATGCCCAGGATAGGCAGGCCGGATTCGTAAACCCACTCCGGCGCGAGAGGTGCGCCTTCTTCATACACGCTCGCGGGCCCGCCCGACAGAACCACGCCCTTCGGATTCACTGACGCCACAGTCTCCCACGGCGCGGTATGTGGAATCAGTTCGCAATAGACGCTCGACTCCCTGATTCGCCTCGCTATCAGCCTTGAGTACTGCGAACCGAAGTCAATTACGACAATCGTTTCCTGGTGGCCTGAGCCTGGCGGCGGGAAAGCTGAAGAGATGGGGCGCTGCCCGCTTTTGGAATATGCCAATCCGACCGGCTCTTGACCGGCTGATCTGGCATGAGTAGGGTCTTGAAATCGGCTTGAAGACATTCGGTAGTCTCTGACTTCAGGCTAACGGATGTGCTATATTTGGGTCAAGGAAAATAAGTTCAATGTGCGCCCGTTAGAGCGCAATTTTGTGAGTATTGCAATTGCAGAATCCGACTATTCTATCCACTTCGATAAGCGGGGCTGTTGAAATTCTCAGCGGCGGCGGCGTCATCGCCCTTCCGACGGACACTCTTTACGGGGTCTCCGCCAACGCCCTTGACCCCGCCGCCGCCTCGAAGGTGTTCGGCGTCAAGGGACGCGAGGAGCGCAGCCCTCTGCCCATATTCGTCTCCGACTCAGCCGACCTCTACAAGTACGGCAGAGACGTCCCGGACGCCGCCGTCCGTCTCGCTGAAATCTTCTGGCCCGGCAAGCTGACCATAGTAGTCGGCAAATCCGACCTGATACCGGCCGTAGTCTCCGGCGGCCTGGACACCGTCGGCCTCCGCGTCCCCGACCATCCCGCCCCCAGGCAAATAGTCGCCCAACTCGGCGCGCCCATAACCGCCACCAGCGCGAACGTGAGCGGAAAGCCCGCCCTCACCGCCGCCGAGGATGTCCTCGCCGAACTAGGCGCCCGCCTCGATCTTGTTTTCGACGGCGGCGTTCTGGCCCCCTCCGCGCCCTCCACGGTCATAGACCTCACCGCCAACCCGCCCAGAATCCTGAGAGAAGGCGCGATTTCCGCGTCTGACATTCAGGATGCCGTATCAATCTGGTAATGCCGGACGCGCGTAGGGGCAATCCCTTGTGGTTGCCCCATTTCATATAAATTGGCAGGCATAGAGCTGGAAGTGTAAAATCTCATCATATGAATACCCATCAACAAACCCCCTCTCCCTCAGGGAGAGGGCTGGGGTGAGGGCGAACTACAATTCAGCCATTCCATCCTGTACATCCCTACATCCTGTAAATCCTGATTCAGACAAGGAGTCGCGGATTGAACCGAATCGCCGAATACAGCCCCATAGTCGAAGGCGAACTCAGACGCATCGTCTCCGACAGGGGATTGCCCCTCTATTCTATGATGGAGCATCATCTCGGTTGGATCTCGGATACGGCCCTTGATTCGGTGCCCGCTCCGGCTTTGCGTCCGCTCGGCTCTCTCTGCCTCGCGTCCTGCGAGTCTCTCGGAGCCGCTGTTGAAACCGCCCTCCCTACCGCCGCCGCAATCGAGCTTGTTCTCAACTTCTGCGAAATCCACGACGACATCCAGGCTGGCAGAATATCCCGAAATGGCCGCGATACGGTCTGGTGGAAGTGGGGCCCCGCCCAGGCCATCAACGCCGGCGACGGTATGCACGCCCTCGCCCGGCTCGCTCTGCTCGGGCTTGGCGAGCGCGGCATGGGCCCCGGCGCGGTCTTCGAGGCGGTCAAGATTCTCGATAAGGCCAGTCTCGCCACCTGCGAGGGCCGTTTCATGGACCTCGAGGCGCAGGAACGTCTCGATATGTCCACCGACGCCTATATCAAGATGGCCGAGGCCAAGGCCGGCTCCCTCTACGCCTGCGCCATGGAGTTCGGAGCGCTGGCCGCCGGGGCCGAAGCGAAAACGCGGGAGTCCTTCGCCGCGTCGGGCCGGGAAATCGGCGTCGCCGTCCAGATCGCCGAGGACATGAGGCAGCTCTCGTCCGGGCTGGATGAAGGTTCGCCGCCGTCCGAAGACTTCATGAACAAGAAGAAGCTGTATCCGGTCGTCAGGGCGTTCGAGGTCGCGTCTCCAGCCGAGAGGAGAAGGCTGGGCGACTACTATTTCAAGCGCGTCATAGAGCCTTCCGACGCCCGCAGCCTGTCTGAGATCATTTCCGGGCTTGGCGTGTCTCTGGAAGCCAGCAGCGAGATCGCTTCTCGCGTAGATCGCGCGGTGGAGGGCGTTGAAGCGGCTCTCCCGCCCGGCGAAAAGACCGACGCCCTGTGCGAACTCCTGCGAAGACTGCCTGGAGACACCTAGTGTTCCGCAAGAAAAGCGTTCGCGACCTCGACATAAAGCCCGGCGACCGCGCGCTCCTGAGGGTGGACTATAATGTCACGTTCGTAGGAGACACCGGGCAAATATCCGACGACTCCCGAATAGTCGAGTCTCTTCCCACCATAGAGTTCCTGCTCGAACGCCGGTGCAGGGTCATAATCTGCTCGCACATTGGAAGGCCGCGCGGACGCAGGGACAACAGGTACAGTCTCACCCCCGTCGCGCTTCGCCTCTCCGAAATCATGCGGCGTCCGGTTGGGCTAACGTCCGATTGCGTCGGCCCCGAAGTTGAAGAGGCCATCGCCTACATGAGCCCGGGGCATATAGTCATGCTCGAAAACCTCCGCTTCCACATCGGAGAGGAGGGCAATGACCTCCGCTTCGCCCAAAGTCTGGCGAAACTCGCCGACTTCTACGTCAACGACGGCTTCGGCGTCGCCCACAGAAGACACGCCTCCACCGCAGGCGTGACCGAGTTCCTGCCCTCGGTCGCGGGATTTCTCATAGAATCTGAGGTACGCGCGCTCGACAGCGTAATTCATACTCCTGAGCGCCCGTATGTTATTGTGATGGGTGGGGCGAAGGTCGCCGACAAGGTGCCGGTCATTGATCGCCTCGCCGACAAAGCCGATATGTTTCTGATTGGAGGAGGTATGGCCGCCTCGTTTCTCTGCGCCCAGGGCAAGCTTGACTACGAATCCGGGGTTGATGTGACGGACGTGGAGCTTGCCGCCGGCGTTCTAGAGCGCACCTACGCCAACGGCATAGACCTCGTTCTCCCGACCGATGTCGTAGTGGCGAGTAGTTTCGACGAGGCCGCTGAGCCAATCACCGTATGCGTAAACTCGATACCTCGCGGGTATATTGTGATGGATGTCGGCCCCGAAACCGTTCGCGCCTACGCCCGCAGGCTGAAGAGCGCAAGCGCCGTAGTTTGGAACGGCCCGATGGGAGTCTTCGAATGGCCCCGGTTCTCGCATGGGACGCGCGCCGTCGCCCACGCCATTGCGGACCTGAAGTATGCCTACACTGTAACCGGCGGTGGCTCGACTGCGGATGTCGTTCAGCTGCTCGGACTTAAGGACAGTTTCTCTCACGTCTCCACCGGCGGCGGCGCGACCCTCGAGTATCTGCAAGGAATAGACCTGCCCGGCATAGCCGCCCTAGACGACAACTAATGGTATTCTCAATGCGCGCTGGTTATCCAAACAGTCAATCGTTGAGCCTTCTCCTGGGCGCTTCCGTCATACCCGCGAAAGCGGGTATCCACTCATCCTGTATATCCATATATCCTGTAAATCCTGATTCAGACAAACAACTGAATATTGAGAACTAACCATGATAGATTTCCCATACCTAGACGAAATCTGCCGCAAGACCGATTCCAAGATCGTCCTGCTGGTCGTTGATGGACTCGGCGGACTCCCTCACCCGGATACCGGCGGGAGCGAGCTTGAGACCGCCCATACCCCAAACCTGGACGCGCTCGCCTCGCGAAGCGCCTGCGGCGTTACCACCCCGGTCGCCCCGGGCATAACTCCCGGCAGCGGCCCCGGCCACCTCGCGCTGTTCGGCTACGACCCGCTCAAGTACGTAATCGGAAGGGGAGTGCTTGAAGCGCTCGGTATCGGAATTGACCTCGGTCCAAACGACATCGCCGCCCGATGCAATTTCTGCACCCTCGACTCCGGCGGCGTCCTGACCGACCGCAGGGCAGGGCGGATACCCACCGCCGAGTCCGCGCCCCTGGTAGAACAGCTATCCAGCATCGCCATTCCTGGCGTCGAGGTCATGGTTCGCCCCGTTCAGGACTACCGTTTCGTCGTCGTGATTAGGGGAGAGGGGCTGGGAGGGGACGTGACCGACACCGACCCGCAGCGAACCGGCTTCGAGCCGCTGGCCCCCGTCGGCAGATCGGACGCCGCCCAGCGCACCGCGCGCAAGGCCGCCCAGTTCATCGAGGCCGCCCGGGACATCCTGGGCAGCCGGGATACCGCCAACATGATGCTCATGCGCGGATTCTCCAGGCGTCCCCAATGGCCCGCCTTCGGCGATGCGTACAGTCTGTCTCCCGGCGCGGTCGCCGCCTACCCCATGTACCGCGGCATAGCGAGTCTGCTGGGAATGAACGTAATTCCCACCGGACACGATTTCGACGCCGAACTCGACACCCTCGCTGACCATTGGGACGATCACGATTTCTTCTTCCTCCACTACAAGCCCGCTGACGCGGCAGGGGAGGACGGCGATTTCGACGCCAAGGTCAGAACCCTCGAAGAGTTGGACAGGCGCATCCCGCGCCTGTTGGATATGGGAGCCGATGTCGTCGCGGTGGCCGGAGACCACTCCACCCCCTCCGTCATGGCCGCGCATAGCTGGCATCCCGTCCCGCTGATGATAAACTCCGGGTCCACCAATCAGGGACTTGGTTCGCCGGGCTTCGATGAGCGTAGCTGTGGCTCCGGCTACTTGGGTAGCTTCCCCGCGACCGCGCTCCCATTGCTTTTGCTGGCCCACGCCGGCAAACTGGACAAGTTCGGCGCTTAGGATACTGAATACACCAATAAAGATATAGAGATATTACACAATGAGAACATTGACAATCGTCGGCAACTGGAAGATGCACACAACGCCGGAATCTGCGTACATATTAGGATATGGTATATCAAGGCTGGCAGTGGCGGATGATATATTTGATATAATAATATGTCCGCCGCATATATCCCTCGACCGCGTATCCCAGGCTGTCGAAGGTTCTGGTATCCGCCTCGGCGCGCAGGATGTTTACCCCGAGTCCTCCGGCGCGTTCACCGGAGAGGTTTCTGCCCCCATGCTCGCCGATCTGGTTGAGTTCGTCATCGTCGGACACTCCGAGCGCCGCGCTCTGTTCGCCGAGTCTGATGAGTTCATTGGAAGAAAGGTCGCCGCCGCCATTGAAGCAGGACTGAAGCCAATCCTCTGTGTCGGCGAATCGCTGGAAGACCGCCGCGCGGATAGGGCGGAAGGCTTCGTGACTTCCCAGCTCCTCACCTGTCTCGCGGACGTGACGGACGTGTCTCCGTTGCTGGTGGCCTATGAACCTGTCTGGGCAATCGGAACAGGCGAGGCCGCCACGCCGCAGATAGCCCAGGACATGATGGCTTCTATCAGGTCGGCCCTCCGCTCCAGGTTCAGAGACGCCGCCGATTCGGTCCCGTGTCTCTACGGCGGCAGCGTGACCGCCGACAACATCCAGTCCTTCGTCCGCCAGCCCGACATTGACGGCGCGCTCGTCGGAGGCGCCAGCCTCTCCGCCGAATCTTTCGCCACCATAGTCGCCCGCGCCTCCGAAATCGCCGCCGGCTGATAGAGTAGGGGAGTGGTATGCAGAACAGATACGTAGGCGACGTCGGAGACTTCGGAAAATACGGCCTCCTCCGCCACATAACAGGACAGCGGGAAATTTCGCCGTCAGACTCGGATCTCAGGCTGGGCGTCGCCTGGTATCTCTACCCCGACGAGTCCCACAACGCCGACGGCAAGTACACCGGCTATCTGGACGACACCCCCGCGAATCATTCCAGGTTTCGCGCCTGCGACCCCGACCTCTACGACGCGATGCGCCATCTGGTGGAATCCGGCAGTCGCAACATCGCCGCCGTCCAGAACAGCCGAATCCTACCACTCGACACCCTGTACTACGAACCAAGCCTGTCGTTTCCTCGGAGAATGCCCCGCTCTGAAAGAAATGCCGCCCGCGAGAGTTGGTTTCAAGGCGCGCTCGACGCGACTGCCCACGCCGGCATTATCTTCGTTGACCCCGACAACAGCATCTCCGATCCCGCCAATGGCATATCCGTCTCAATTGACCCGCTCCGCAAGACAGGCCCCAAGTACGTCTTCATCGCCGACCTGCGTAGATTTCACAAGCGCGGCCAGAGCCTCATCGTCTATCACCACCTCGGACGCCGGGGAACCACCGCCGAGCAGACCCTCCGCGTCGCCGAGGCCCTGAAGACGAGCCTAAACCTGCCTGACCTGCCCCGGTCGCTGATCTATCGCCGCGGAAGCTCCAGGGCATACTTCATAGTCCCACAGGAACAACACAGACCAACCCTCGAACGCAGAATATCCGACCTGCTCCGCAGCCCCTGGAACTCCCACTTCGAGTTAGCAGTGTAGGGAAGAGACCAACCCGCAGTAATTACCCAAATCTGCGCCCACTATTCTGACTACTGAAAACTGATGACTGAAAACCTCGACCGCCCCCGCCTCCTCGCCATCGTCGGCCCCACCGCCGTAGGCAAGACCGACCTCGCCATGAGAATAGCCGACCGCTTCCAGTCCGAAATCATAGGCGCCGACAGCCGCCAGGTATATCGCCACATGGACGTCGGCACCGCCAAGCCCACCCCCGACCAGCTCTCCACAGTCCGGCACCACCTGGTTGACATAATATATCCCGACGACGATTTCAGCCTCGGAAAGTTCTTAGACTTGTCAAAAAAAGCAATCCTAAACGCAAACACGATAGGGAAGACTCCACTTCTGGTCGGCGGAACCGGACAGTATGTAATGGCCTTGCTGGAAAACTGGAATGTCCCCGTCGTTCCACCCGATCCTGTTCTGCGCCGCGAACTGGACGATGCGCTCCGGTCGCAGGGGATTGACGTCCTGTTGTCTCGCCTGAAAAAACTCGATCCCGCCGCCCTCGAGCGCGTTGACGCCGCCAATCCCCGCCGCGTCATCCGAGCCATTGAGGTGGCCGAGGCCCGCGGCCCAACTCCAAACGCCCCTAGGCGTCTTGAACCCTGGTTCGAGTCCGCCGTCATTGGCCTCGGCATGGAGCGCGCCGACCTCTACCGCCGAGCCGACGACCGCGTTGACCGCATGATGGAAGCCGGCTTCCTCGATGAAGTCCGGCGCCTGCTCGCTATGGGATACGGCCCCGACCTTCCTTCTATGTCGGGAATCGGCTACCATGAACTGGCCGATCACCTGCTGAACGGCGCGGACCTCTCCGAAGCTGTCCGGAGAACCAAGTACAGGACGCACCGCTACATCAGGCGACAGTCCAACTGGTTCCGACGCGACGATCCGCGCATCCGCTGGTTCAAGCCAACCCAACTGGATTCGGCCATAGAATACGCCGCCAATCTGATAACTGATAACTAAAAACTGGCAACTGAATCGGAGATTTCCATGAAATTCACCAAACTGCACGGCGCGGGCAACGACTACATCTACATAGACGCCCGATCCCAGAATCGCGACTGGCCCGAAGTCGCCAGGCGCGTCAGCGACAGGCATTTCGGCATTGGCTCCGACGGCCTCATCCTGCTGCGCGATTCCGACAAGGCCGACGCCAGGATGCAGATGTTCAACGCCGACGGCTCAGAGGGCCAGATGTGTGGCAACGGAATCCGCTGCTTTGTGCGTTTTGGTTTGGATGCTTCCGCGCTGGATAGTGCCTCAAACTCGTTTGAAATCGAGACGGGCGCCGGCGTCCTGTCCGTGCGTCCCAGCTGGGACGCCGGCGTTGTGACCGGCGCGTCCGTCAGCATGGGCGAGCCTATCCTCAAGCCTTCGCTCGTCCCCGTAGCTGCCCCCGACGATCTCGAAATCGCCCTGGACTACCCGCTGGAAGTTGACGGGTCCCGGATCCTGGTCAACTGCGTCTCCATGGGCAATCCCCACGCCGTAGTCTTCATGGACGCCCCGGTTGACGACTACGAACTGACCCGCATCGGCCCCATGGTCGAGCATAACCCGTTCTTCCCGGAGCGCGTGAACTACGAGATAGTCAACGTGCTGAGCCGCGACCGCATAAAGGTGCGCGTCTGGGAGCGCGGCTCCGGCATCACGCTCGCCTGCGGCACCGGCGCCTGTGCCGCCGTGGTAGCCGCCAGGCTGCATGACCTGGTTGACGACGACGTCACGGTCGAGCTTCCCGGCGGCGAACTCCGCGTTTCATGGCCCGGACGGGGAGAGGTCGTCATGGAAGGCCCCGTCGCCCGCGTCTTCGAAGGCGACTGGCCCGACTGATCCCGTCATCAGGGGTTCGTGAGAGTCTCTCCTGCGCCCAATCTTCATCTCCGCCAAACACTTATCCTCCTGGAATGGCATACGGGAACCGAGAGACCTGCCGACGCTCGGCAACCCGCCAAACCCTATACATCTTGACCATCCTGTAAATCCTGCTTCTGACAAGGGCCTTGCAAAGCCTTCCTCAGTTTCTCATAGGACTACACTTTCACACATGAATACGCTATAATACGAACATACAAACTAATGGCGGAGCGTGACCGACGATGACTCTGAACCTTGGACATACATAAATGTTGACTTATACCAACCGAATATCGGAGGAACGAAAATTTTCCCCATAGCTAATGCAGGTGAGTAACAGGTCACTAACAGGTGTTCTAATCACCTGTTGCTCACCAGTCAAGCCACCTGTTACCACCTGTTGATTTATAAACGACAATATATAAGATCGCTGAGAACTGGAGACTCCGGCCGTATTCGCGCCGGCCGCCCAATCGCGCCAAGCCATGCTAAAATACCCACCCGACCACTAAAAACTAATCACTAAAAACTAAAAACTGAATCGGGAGATTCACATGAACTTCGCCAGCCGAGTCGAGAAGATACCCCCTTACCTGTTCGTCGAAATCAGCCGCAAAATTGCCCGGAAGCGCGCCGAGGGCATCGAGGTCATATCCTTCGGCATCGGAGACCCCGATCTCGAAACGCCCGCGCCCGTCATTGACGTCCTGCGCGACACCGCCGGAGACCTCCCCAATCATCGCTATCCTGAGTCCGAGGGCCTCCCCGAGTTCCGAAAGGCCACCGCCGACTGGTATCAGCGAAGGTTCGGCGTCTCCCTCGACCCCGAGAATGAGGTCATCTCGCTGATTGGCGCGAAGGAGGGCATTGGACACGCCGCGCTCTGCTTCATCGAGCCTGGCGACATTGCCTTGGTTCCTGATCCGGGCTATCCGGTTTACTCGGTCGGCACCTGGTTCGCGGGCGGCGAGTGCCACTGGATGCCGCTCAAAGAGGAAAACGGCTGGCTGCCCGCGCTCGAGGATATTCCTGAAGATGTCGCCCGCAAGGCCAAGGTTATGTGGCTCAACTATCCGAATAACCCCACCGGCGCGATTGCGAGTATTGACTACTTCGAGAAGGTGATCGAGTTCGCCAGGTCCTACGATATAGCCGTGATGCACGACGCCTGCTACACCGACGTGACCTTCGACGGCTACCGCCATCCCTCTTTCCTGGAGGCGCGAGGCGCTATGGACGTCGGCATGGAGTTCCATTCGCTCTCCAAGTCCTACAACATGACCGGCTGGCGGCTTGGCATGGCGGTCGGCAACGCCGATATGATTAACGCGCTGCTCATCGTGAAGTCGAATCTGGATTCCGGCGTCCCCCAGGCGATTCAGCATATGGGTATCGAGGCCCTGAACACCTCCGACGACTGGATTGACGAGCGAAACGCCGTTTACCAGCGCCGCCGAGACAAGGTTCTAGCCGTCCTGGACGAAATCGGCCTCGAGGTTGACCCGCCCAGGGCCAGCCTCTACGTATGGGCCAGGACGCCGGAGGGCTTGACCAGCGGCGAGTTCGCCGAGCAACTGCTTGAGAATTGCGATATAGTTGTAACGCCGGGCGCAAGCTACGGCGACTACGGCGAGGGCTACATCCGCTTCTCGCTAACCATCGCCGACGACCTGCTCGAAGAGGGCCTGAGACGCCTCGCCACCTACACGGGTTCCCGATAGGCAAAGAGTCCCTTCCCCCTCGACGGGTTCACATGGGTAGGTAAAAGCGCAGTCAGCTATGAGAAAACCCCCTCTCCCTCAGGGAGAGGGCTGGGGTGAGGGTGAAATCAGCCCTCGATGGGGAAAGGCTGGGATGGGGATGAATGTCCATACCTATAAGGGCATGGAAAGGGAGGAATACTTTTGGCTAGAAGAAGAATGAAGACAACCAAGCCCAAGCCGGAACGCGCCATCCTGGTGAGCGCGACTCCCAAGCGCGGGCGCTTGCTATGGAATCCCCAGGATTCCCTGGACGAACTCGCGGAACTCGCCCGAACCGCCGGAGCGAAGGTGCTGGATCGTGTCTCCCAGCGTGTGCCAAAGCCCACCCAGGAGTATGTCGGCAAGGGCAAGCTCCAGGAGATCAGGCGCCTATGCGAAGAACTGGATGTTGACACCATCATATGCGACGACGAGCTGACTCCCACCCAGCAGCGCAACCTCGAAAGCGCGCTCGCTTTCGACGGCGGCGCTGAGCCTGCGCGCAAGGTGATTGACCGCACCGCGCTCATTCTGGATGTCTTCGCGTCCAGGGCGCGCACCCGCGAGGGTCGCCTCCAAGTCGAACTCGCCCAGCAGGAGTACCTTCTGCCGCGCCTCGCCGGTCAGTGGTCGCACCTCGACAGGCTGCGCGGAGGCTCCGGCGGCGGCGCTGGCGGAGGCATTGGCACCCGCGGCCCGGGCGAAACCCAGATCGAGACCGACAGGCGCCTCGTCCGCGGCAGCATCCAGAAGCTCAGGAAAGACCTGGAAAACGTCCGCCGGCACCGCCGGCTTCACCGCTCCAAGAGGGCCAGCAACGGGATTCCTGTCGTATCCCTCGTCGGATACACCAACGCGGGCAAGAGCACGCTGCTGAACAGGATGACTCACGCCGGGGTCATGGCCGAGAACCTCATGTTCTCGACCCTGGATCCCGTCACGCGCCGCATCGAGCTTCCGTCCGGTCAGCCCGTGCTGCTCACCGATACGGTCGGATTCATCCATAAGCTGCCCACGTCGCTCATTGCCGCCTTCCGCGCCACGCTGGAGGAAATATCCGAATCCTCGATGGTCCTGCACGTCGTCGACGTCACCCACCGCAACGCGCCCGAGCAGGTCACCGTCGTCGAGTCAATCCTCGAGGACATGGACATGATCGGCGTCCCAACCGTCATGGCCCTCAACAAGGCCGACCTGCTTCCTGATTCCGAGAACGGGCGCATGGAGTATCTGGATACGGTCGCCTCCGGCCCGAACGACGCGGCGCTGATCTCCGCGCTCACTGGAGACGGCATCGGCGACCTGCTTGAGATGATAGAGTCCCAGCTATCCCTCGACAACCAATTTCTGGCCGACGCCTATCTCGCGCCCGCCAACGCCTGAAGTAAGGCGGCGTTCAACAGGGTGAGACGGCGACAAATATGGAAGAGGGGATAAGGTGGCGCGGGAGAAGCGTTGGTTCGCACTATAAATGTTATGTAAAGTTAAGCATGGGGTGTTGAAGTTCAAACGCCCCGTACTTTACATAACTAAACGCATACTCAATTGACCGGGCCGAAGCCTCGCTTCGCGTAGCCTCGTATCCTGTCCATCCCCGGCATCCCGCGAATCCTGGTTCAGACAACGATTCTGACTATCCCGGATTGCACGAGCGCGGCCATCAACTTCGGATACACGCTCTCGCCACGCGATACCCGAACCACCGTCGCGTCCGCTCCAATTCGCGATTCCTTGTCGTCGTCTCCGTCGCTCAGCGCAACCACCAGTCTCTCGCCCAGCCGGTACGACGCCGCTCCAAGCGCGGCCCATGTCTTCGCCTCCGGCGTCCGCTCGGTCCCCCTGTCATCCTCTCGCGGCCAGACGAACACGCATCCGCGCGCCGACTCCAGCGCGTCCGAAAGTTCCTCAGGCAGTATGCGGCCCTCGGTCGCCCGCGGGCTTATAGACCTCCACGGCGCCGCCAGGCTTTCCACAAGACCCGTGACTTCGACGAACGCCGGATCGTCCGCCTCCGAAACGACCAGGATCTCCGACCCCGTATCCGAACTTCGCCCGCGCTCATCGCCGACGTCTCCCTCATCCTCCGGGTCTCTTTCCCAGTCCGGTTCCTCGGGCGCGCCGTTCGGATGGTATCTCGGCGCACTCTCGCTGTCCGCAATACCGCCCACCATCAGAACGCCCCCCCGGTCCGACACGACCCCCGCCACAAGTCCGTTCCGCCTTATTATTCCCATGCACTCTTCGGTCAGTTCCCGCGGAACTCCCAACTCGCGCACAAGCGTGTTCGATGCGTATATGTCCTCCGGCATCCTCTTGCCCGCGTAGATTCGGTAGAATTCCCTGAACACCTCCGGCCTGGTTATCGCCCGAATTATGGAGTCCTCCCGCTCCTCCGCGCTCCCGGGCGCGGTGATGGACTCTCCAAGCTCAGTCAATTCGATGAATTGGTCCGAATAGGAGCCGACCGTCAGCCCGTACTTGGACGATGCGTTCAGCTTCTGTACGAAGGCGCTGCTTCTGACCGATGTTCCAAGCGCGTCGGCCAGCAGTTCCGTTCCTACGGGCTGGCCGCCGTTCACCCTCTGGATAGTCTCCGCGATTGGGAGCGCGTCCTGAATGGAGTGGGTTGGATATGGCCGCGTTATTCTGGTTCTCTTTGCCATCTGGTATCTCGATTTCAGAAAAGCCTTGCGGGTTGTTCCGTCGGACTAGCGTATCATGTTTCACGTATTTCTGAAAATGTTTAGCGGCTCTTTTCAGGGTAGATTCTGAGGAAGCGGTCGGTAGCGATCCGCTTCTGTTGTCGGCGTCGTATGCTTTGGTGAGAGGTGTTCTCGCCAGGCCGCCTCGCGCTCTCTGTCGAATTGGGTTTGACCGCGCTAGGTGCTAGAATAGGTTCATGCCTTATCAAATGTATCTCCACAAGAAAGAATCCCAAGCGCTTCTGTCCGTGAGGTCGCGCGCCGCGATGTGGTTTGCGATTGTCGCGCTGTTTGCGGCTCTGGCGCTCGGCGCGTGTCAGGACGAAGAAGAAGTTGAGACGTCCGCTCCCGCCGCCGTATCAGAAACTGTCTCTACGCCGGCAGACACCGCTTCGACCGCTCCCCAAGAGCCTGCCGCCGCGCCCGCGCCGGCCCCGCAGGACCCGATGGTCCTCCCTACCGCTATTCCCGCCCCGGATAACTTCCAGATTCCACAGGGCGTGCCGGAGGACCTCGCGACCGTCTGGGAGGTCTGGACGCTTCTCAACGAACAGCACGTGGACCGCCGGGACTTTCAAACCGATATTTTCAACGAGGCCGCCATCAGGGGGCTGATTGAGGGCGCCGGCGATCCGCATTCTGGATATGTGCCGCCCGAAGCGTTCGAGATTGAGAACCAGGACCTCTACGGTTCCTTCGAAGGCATCGGCGCCAGGGTCGAGATGCGGCCCGACGGCAAGCTCCTGATTGTCACGCCCATTGAGGGAAGCCCCGCCGAGGCCGCCGGACTCAAGCCGGGCGACCTGGTTCTGGAGGTAAACGGCGAAAGTATCGTCGGCCTGAGTTTGCTCGAGGCCGTCAATAAGATTCGCGGCCCCAAGGGTTCCGAGGTCCGTCTGCTCGTCAAGCATCTGACACAGGCCAGCGAAGTCGAGATCGTAGTCGTGCGCAATACGATCCCGCTTGACAGCGTTTATGTGAGAAGCAGGCCGGAGGATAGGTTCGCCCATATCAGGCTGACCACTTTCTACGCCAACACCGCAGAGAAATTGGCCGAGGCCATCAGGGAGTCTCAGGCCAACGGCGCCGAGGGTCTCATTCTCGACGTTCGCGATAATCCCGGCGGTCTTCTCAACAGCGTCATTGATGTGACGAGTATGTTCCTCGAAGACGGCAGCCTGGTTCTGTACGAACTCGATGGCGAGGGCGACCGCGATAACCACGTGGCCCGGAACGCCGGGGAGTTCGCCGATATTCCCTTGGTCGTTCTGGCGAACGGATATAGCGCCAGCGCGTCCGAGATCGTTGTGGGCGCTATTCAGGATCATGGTCGCGCGCCCGTCGTCGGCTCGACCACCTTCGGCAAGGGCAGCGTGAATATCCTGCGCCGTCTCACCAACGGCGGCGGGCTTTACATGACCATAGCCAAGTGGTACACGCCGAGCGGTCGCCTGATTGAGGGCAACGGAGTCGAACCCGACCACGAGGTGACCTCCAGGGACAAGCAGAAGGCCGACACGTCCCAGTTCGAGAAGGCAATCGAGGTCATGGAAGAACTTGTTGGCGGCGGCGCTTAGAGACTCAAAACTTCTCTCATGAGCGAGTGATGTGTAGATACAAGCCTCCTCTCCCTTGATGGGAGAGGATTGAGGTGAGGGTGAAATCCCTTCAGGCTGATTTTGAGATAGTTACTTAGAGGAAAGGCTGGTTCGTTGAGCAAGGGAAATTCGACCATCACCACAAACCGCCGCGCGCGCTACGACTACGACATCGTCGACACCGTCGAGGCCGGCCTGGTTCTCACCGGCGCCGAGATCAAGTCCGTCCGAGGCCGCAAGGTCAGCCTCAGCGACTCCTACGCCCGCCCGGCCAATGGCGAGATGTGGCTCCACAATCTCCACATTGACGAGTACGCCCCCGCCCACAGGAACAACCACGATCCCAAGAGGCCGCGAAAGCTGCTGCTCCACCGCGACGAGATACTTCAACTCACCCGCCAGGTGGACCAGCGGGGCCTGACGCTGGTTCCGCTCAGGCTGTACATCAGGAACCACAAGGCCAAGCTGGAACTGGCCGTCGCGCGCGGCAAGAAGCGCTACGACAAGCGCCGCGCCCTGATCGAACGCGAGCGTGAGCGCGAAGCCCGCGCCGCCATAGGCGCCAGGCGTTACTGACGGGAATCTCCCCTACCCTTGTGAGCAAGGGTAGGCAAAAGTCCAATCAGCTACGAACTCCAGTCAATATATCCCCTCTCCCTCAGGGAGAGGGCTGGGGTGAGGGTGAATGCCTACCCCTCGCGAGTGCTGATGCGTTCCGCCGCGCCTCGCTTGAAAGCTAAGGAATACACGCGCCCCGATTGGACTTTATTGGGCAAAGAAGAAGGCCGCCGATGTTGCCATCCGGCGGCCTTTCTGTTTCATTGGTCTGCGCCATTCCCGCTGCCCGGGAGAACGGACCATCTTAGCTGACTCTCTTTATTTCGATGGTCTCTCCAGGGGCGAGCGCGACGCGACGCACGTTGATGCCCAGCTTCAGCAGCCAGTACCCCAGCGTCGCCTTGCTGACGCCGAGCCGGTCGGCGGTTGAAGAAAGTCCTTCGGCGGTGACCATCTCCGGCAGAATCTTCTCCAGCGGCTGGTGGAATTTCTCTTCGACGGCGATCATCTTCTTGGTCTTGCGGGTCATTTCCTGCTCCTCTGCTCTTTGATGTTGTAAACATTCTATTATTGAGGAGGCATAGTGTCAATGTACTTTTCAATACTTTTTCGAGTATTTACTATATCATAGAAATAATTTGAATTGAGCGTGAAACTGCTGGCTGAGATTACGATAATAATACTAGACGGCTATTTTGTGTTTAGATTATATATTGCTTCTGTCCCGCACAAGCAGGATTCTCTCGGATCGCTGTTCTCCCCTTCCCCATCTGCCGGAAACGTCCCTGGAGCTTATAATGGTGGGTTGGTCTGCGTCCGTTGCCAGTTCCGCCCCTGTTCCGCATACGACACCACCCGCCCCCTCTCAATACGTGACCGCTATGCTTTCGAGTTCCAGGCGCGCCCGCCCGGGTTCGACGGAAACTTGTGTGATACCCTGTTGCCTGCGACCATATTGCGGCTGACTTTTATGCCGAGGAGTAGAGAGGCGCCCGAATTGAAAATACCTTTGGCGGATAGTGTCCGCAGAAATCACGCGATTGAACACGCCACCGTGACGCTGATGCTTGAGCGTGGGATGCGTGTCCCAATGGGGGGCTATTCGATCTCGCCAGGATTCATCATCTGGTCGCGCGCTTCGCCGGAAGATGTAGCGCTTGCGGCCCGCGACGCTCTGGACTTGCTCAAGGCGGGCAATTCCGAACTGGCGATCTCCCCATACTGTGGCACCAACATCGTTTCGTTTGTGGTGGTGGGCGCTCTCGCCGCGAAGATTTTCGCGGGCTCGAATAAGGGAGTCTGGTCCATCCTGCGTGGCGCAGCCGCTGCCCTCTTGGCGGCTGTTCTTCTGGGAAGGCCGCTTGGACGGCTTATACAGCGCCACTTCACTACCCTACCGGATGTTGAGGGTGTCGAGTTGGTAGAAATTCGGGAATTGTTAAGAACGCCCGTATCTATCGTGTGGGTCCGGACATCCTTGGATGTTAACTAGGCTGTGTTGACATTTACCGTCATTCCCGCGAAAGCGGGAATCCATACGTGTGGGCCGCGACCGCAATTTAGCTTGCCTGGAGTGTTCAATTTCCAAACGTCAACAGAACCTATAGCCTATCACTCTCGAAAATCATGCCGCCTGGTCGGTCCGGCATACGGTCCTCCGATCAAGGTCAATTCGTCCCTGCCGGAATTCAGTACTCCACGGAGCGCCGGCGAACATCGCCATATCCCCCTGATGCCACCGTCGAGTCGCGCCAAGCAGAGACGTCCCTAGTCAGTCGGTTGCCGACATTGACCAAAGCGTCCGCCCCTAATGGCAGGCAGGCGTCTCTCTCCGTAGGGGCAACCCTCGTGGTTGTCCTTTATCGAGAATCAGATAGGTCAGTCAACTGGAAGCGACTGTCCACTCCCCTATTTCCTTGACCCCCAAATGAGCCGTTGCTAAACTGAACTTGTCGTCCAATTGTGTCCCTGTAGCTCAGCTGGATAGAGCGGCTGCCTTCTAAGCAGCGGGTCGCGGGTTCGAATCCTGCCAGGGACGCTCCGCTTGCCCGAAAGGGCGCCCCGATTCCCTATCCTGTAATTAGCGGGTCCAGACAATGCCTGAAAATCACCAAGATAGCGATATAGCGCAATATGTTATCAAGATGCGCTGTATCGTCCGATGGATGTGCTACGCCATCTAAAATATATCTATATGCAACACCATGTGCCGGCAGTCAACCATTTACCTGCAATTAGGATATTATAATAGATGAATAATGAGCGTTTCAGTTCCTGCCTCTGGCGTCTGGCAGCCCCTGTATGGGAGGCGGTGTCCGTTCATCCCTTCCTGCTTGAACTTCAGAACGGAACTCTGCCCGTCGAAAATTTCCGCTTCTACATAATTCAGGACTATCTCTACCTCGGAGCGTTCGGACGCGCCGCCGCTTCCGCGCTCTCACAGGCGCCGGACACCGATTCCGCGGTCCGTCTGCTCAAGCGAGTCACGACACCCGTCGAAAGACCGCTCCACGCCGCCCTGTTCGACGCGCTTGACATCACGGAGGATATGGCGGAGGCTTCCTCTCCCTCGCCAACGAATCTTGCCTACATGAATCACATTGAGGTCGCAATGGACATGGGCGGTCTTGCCTGCGGCGTCGCCGCTCTACTCCCCTGCCCTCGCATCTATCACGAGGTCGGGAAGATACTGACCGAGCCTGCGCATCCCATATATAAGATATGGCAGGCGACCTATGCCGAGGGTCTTCTCGAAGCAAGCGTCGCGGCTTGGTCTGAGTTCGTGGACGAACTCGCCGAGGACGCAGGTCCAGACACTCGCGCCTTGATGGAAGAAACATATCTGACCAGTTCACGCTATGAATATATGTTTTGGTCAATGGCGTATAATCTTGAGCGCTGGCCCGCCTAGCGCGTTTTCTGGTCATTCCATACGGATCACTCACAGTCATTCCCGCGAAAGCGGGAATCCAGAGGTTGCGATACGACAAACCCGGCGCGGGCTGATATTATACTCAGACGAAAGCCAAACTCATTTTCCCCAGCGATTCTGTCGCTGACGATGCAACCTAAGCGAGGAGTGATGCTATGCCCCGCAGATTCACAGGCTCTGTCAACGCCCCGGACTTTCCGGTAGGCTTGGACTGGTTGAACGCCGAACGACCCCTCACGCTGGCCGACTTTCGCGGCAAGGTTCTGATTCTGGATTTCTGGACCTACTGTTGAATTAACTGTATGCACGTGTTTCCGCAGTTGCGGAAATTGGAGGAGAAGTACGCGGGCGAACTGGTCGTGGTCGGCGTTCATTCCGCTAAGTTCAACGCTGAGAAGGCGACCGACGGCGTCCGCCGCGCCATCCTGCGCTACGAAATCGAGCATCCCGTAATCAACGACGCCGATTTCATGGTCTGGCAGCAGTACGCCTGCCGCGCCTGGCCCACGCTCATGTTCATCAGCCCATCGGGCAAGGTCATTGGCAAGCACGAGGGCGAGTTCCCCATAGAGGCGCTCGACAATGTGCTGAGCGAGATGATAGCCGAGTTCGACGAGACGGGCGAGATGGACCGCAAGCCCCTCGCCTTCAGGCGAGAGAGCGAATCGGAACGAGACCGCGCGATTTCCTTCCCCGGAAAGGTTCTCGCGTCCGAACATGGCCTCTTCATCTCCGACTCCAATCACAACCGCGTAGTCTGGACGAACCTCGACGGCGAGATCCGCGCCATCGTCGGAAGCGGCGAGCGCGGCCTGAAGGACGGCCCCGGCGCCCAGGCCCAGTTCCACGACCCGCAGGGCGCCGCCCTCGACTGGCCCCGCCTCTACGTCGCCGACACCAAGAACCACGCCATAAGGATGATAGACCTCGAAACCCTCCAGGTCACCACCCTGGCCGGCACCGGCGAACAGTCCGTCGGCCGGCACGCCGGCGGCAACGCCCGCTTCGTCCCCCTCGCCTCCCCCTGGGACGTGATAAAGGTGGACGGCGCGCTCTACATCGCCATGGCCGGCTTCCACCAGCTTTGGAAGCTAGACCTCAACAGCCGAGACCTGCGCCCCCACGCGGGCAACGGTCGCGAGCATATCGTTGACGGCCCGCTGCAACACTCCGAACTCGCCCAGCCCAGCGGCATCGTGTCCGATGGCGAGACTCTCTACTTCGCCGACAGCGAGACAAGCTCCATACGCGCAGCCGACGTCTCCCCCATGGGCAAGGTAACTACCCTCGTCGGCGAGGGCCTGTTCACCTTCGGAGACGTTGACGGCATCGGAGACGACGTGCGCCTTCAGCACCCCATCGGGCTGGACCTCTACGGCGGCGCTCTCTGGATAACCGACTCCTACAACAACAAGATAAAGTCCCTCGATCCCAACTCCCGCCTCAGCAGGTCCGTCTTCGGCTCCGGCGAAGTCGGAAGCTCGGACGGCGTTGGCTCGCGGGCCGAATTCTACGAACCCGGCGGCCTCAGCGCCCACGACGGCAAACTCTACATCGCCGACACCAACAACCACGCCGTCCGCGTCGCCGACCTCGAGTCCAAAGAAGTAACCACACTCCACGTCCGCGGAGACTGAGATGACGGGACCTCACACGTCCGCGATAACGCCCCTGGAGTTCATCGCCAAGTGGCGGCGCAGCCGGGGGCAGGAATCCGCCGGAGCGCAGGAATGGTTCCTCGACCTCTGCCGTGTCGTCGGACACGGCACGCCGGGAGAACTTGACCCTCAGCAGCAGTGGTTCACGTTCGAGCGCTCCGTCCGCGAAGCGTCGGGCCGGCTGGGACGCGCCGACGTTTACAAGCTCGGCTATTTCGCCTGGGAATTCAAGGGGCTTCACCGAGACCTCGATGACGCCTACGCCCAGTTGCAGCGCTACCGCGAGGCCCTGAACAATCCGCCGATTCTGGTCGTCTCCGACTTTCAGACCATAATCGTCCACACCAACTTCACAAATAAAGTATCCGAAGTTCACGCGATACCGCTTGACGACCTCGCCGAACCCGAATCTCTCGACATTCTGCGGAAAGTATTCTTCGACCCCGCTGAACTTGAACCCAAAATCACCCCCGACGACGTCACGCGAGAGACCGCCGACATTTTCGCCGGCATAGCCGTCTCCATGCGCGAGCGCGGCGTTGATTCCCTCGATGTCGCCCGCTTCCTCAATAGACTGGTCTTCTGCTTCTTCGCCCAGGACGTAAGGCTGCTCCCCGACCGAATACTCTCAGACCTGTGCGACAGATTTAGCTCAGACCCCTCGGAATTTGACGGCGCTCTGGATGAACTGTTCCGACGCATGAACGAAGGCGGACGGTTCGGCGCTCAGCTTATCCATAATTTCAACGGAGATCTTTTCAAAGACCCGAATACCGTGCCTATGACCGAAGTTGAACTCGAAAAACTCGCCGAGGCCACTATCTCCAACTGGGCGCACATTGACCCGTCCATATTCGGAACCCTGTTCGAGCGCGTAGTTGACCCCGAAAAACAGGGACTCATAGGCGCCGAGTACACCACCGAAGACGATATCCTCACCGTCATAAATCCGGTGATGCTGAACCCGCTCAGGGCCGAGTGGCTGGAACTCCAGGGCAAAGTCAGCGCTCTCATGCTTCCCGACGGACTCCGCGACGAGGAAGAGGCCGACCGGCTGCTCCACGACTTCCAATCACGCCTGTCCTCGCTCACGGTCCTCGATCCCGCCTGCGGCAGCGGCAATTTCCTCTACGTCGCCCTTCGTAAGCTCAGGAACTTGGAAAAAGAAATCCTGAGCCTCGCCGCCGAACACGGATTCGCCGGATTCCATCCCCAGGTCTCCCCCGAACAGTTCTTCGGCATCGAGCGCGACCCCTACGCCAGCGACCTTGCCCGAACCTCCCTATGGATAGGACACCTCCAGTGGTCAATCGAAAACGGCTTCCCCTACCACCGCGACCCCGTTCTCGGAGACCTGAACACAATCGAGCGGCGCGACGCCATTCTGGAACCCGACGATAACGGCTGTCCCGCTGAACCCGATTGGCCCGCCGTTGACTACATTGTGGGCAACCCTCCGTTCCTGGGCCATGTCCCCTTCCGCGATCAGCTTGGCGACGAGTACGCCGACGCCGTTTACGCCCTATACGGCGACCGCATACCCAACTCCAGCGACCTCTGCTGCTACTGGTTCGAGAAAGCCCGCGCCCAGATAGAGAACGGCAATTGCAAACGCGCCGGCCTGCTGGCCACCCAGGCGATTCGCTTCCAGTCCAACCGCCCCGTACTGGCGAGGATAAAGGACACCGGCGACATATTTCACGTCGTATCCGACCAGGAATGGCGAAGCGGCGACCCTAACGCCGCCAGCGTACACATCTCCATAATATGCTTCGACGACGGGTGTGAAAGCTATCGCGTCCTTGACGGGATACGCACCTCCAACATCAACCCCGACCTCACGCGCGGCCCTGATCTCACACAAGCAATTCAGTTGTGTGAGAACGGAGGCATCAGTTATATGGGGGACATTAAGGTTGGACCCTTTGAGATAACACAAGAAACAGCGGAGGAAATGCTAAGTCAACCCAATCCTCACAACAAACCTAACAGCGATGTTGTGAAACGATGGATGAATGGTCGGGACATCAATCAAGTGAACCGCAATATGTGGATCATAGATTTTGGGACAGATAGAACTGAGGAAGAAGCAGTATTGTATGAAGTGCCCTTTGAGTACGTCAACAATGTTGTCAGGCCGCAACGCGAAACGAATCGCGATGCTAGGTTCAGAAATTACTGGTGGTTGCACGGTCGACCTCGTGTAGAGATGAGGACGGCGCTTGATGGATTACGACGGTATATTGGCACGAGCATGGTATCGCGGCATAGACTGTTCTCCTACATTGCTGGCGACATCCTGCCCGACGCAACTATTATAGTGTTCGCCCGAGACGACGATTACTTCTTTGGCATCCTCCACAGCCGGACCCACACCCTCTGGGCCGCCGCGATAGGAAGCCAGTTGCGAGAATCGGATAGCGCTTTGCGATACACCCCCACCACCTGCTTCGAGACCTTCCCATTCCCAAATCCTGCCGACGAACAGCGCGACGCCATAGCCACAGCCGCGTCCGAACTCAACCAACT
The DNA here is from genome assembly GCA_963668275.2 of Dehalococcoidia bacterium. GTDB lineage: Bacteria > Chloroflexota > Dehalococcoidia > Lucifugimonadales > UBA1123 > VXRN01. The sequence continues at coordinate 1,939,969 of OY764155.1, read as the reverse complement.
CCGCGAAAATTGGCTGAACCCGATAGATATGCTCGGACAGCCCGCCCTCCCCGCCGACCAGCTGCGCCGTCGCACCCTAACCAACCTCTACAACGACTACCCGACCTGGCTCGCCAACGCACACGCCAAGCTCGATGAAGCCGTAGCCAACGCCTACGGCTGGCCCAACGACCTTAACGACGAACAGATTCTCGACCGCCTGCTCGATCTCAATCTTGAGCGCGCGGCGCAAGAACAAGTAGAGCGTGAAAATGCCCAACCGACTGATTGACGAAACCAGCCTCTACCTGCTTCAGCACGCCAACAACCCCGTTGACTGGTATCCCTGGGGCGATGAAGCGTTCGCCGACGCCCGCGAGCGCGATGTTCCCGTACTGCTCAGCGTCGGCTACTCCTCTTGCCACTGGTGCCACGTTATGGAGCGCGAGTCCTTCGAGAATCCCCAAATCGCCGCCATGATGAACGAAATGTTCGTCAGCGTAAAGGTGGACCGCGAGGAGCGTCCCGACGTTGACTCCGTTTACATGACCGCCGTGCAGGCCATGACCGGACACGGCGGCTGGCCTATGACCGTCTTCCTCACCGCCGACGGCTCACCCTTCTACGGCGGCACCTACTTCCCCCCCGAAGACAGGGGCGGAATGCCCGCTTTTCCGCGCGTCCTGGCCACCATAGCCGACGCCTTCCAAAACCGCCGCGCCGATGTCCTGTCCAGCGGCAGGCAGATCGTCAACCACATAAACCAGACCTTCGCCTCCGCCCGCGGCGTCGAGCCTCTTACCGACGCCATTCTCCGCGCCGCCTTCGAGCAGCTGACCCGACAGTTCGACGACCGCTCCGGCGGCTTCGGACTCCAGCCCAAGTTCCCACAGCCCCAGACCCTCGAATTCCTCCTCCGCTACCACCGCAGAACCGGGATGCCCCTCGCCCTCGAAATGCTTGAACTTACCCTCGACAAGATGGCCGCCGGCGGAATGTACGACCAGATTGGCGGCGGCTTCCACCGATATTCCACCGACGCCTTCTGGCTCGTCCCACACTTCGAGAAGATGCTCTACGACAACGCCCTTCTCGCGCGCCTCTACACCCACGCCTACCAGGCCACCCGCAACCCGTCCTACGCCAAAGTGGCCCAGGGCATTCTGGACTACGTTCTGCGCGAGATGCGCCATCCCGACGGCGGATTCTACGCCGCCCAGGACGCCGACAGCGAGGGCGTCGAGGGCAAGTTCTTCGTCTGGCGTCCCGAGCAGCTTGTCCGCGTCCTCGGCAACGATGCCGCCCAGGTCGTAGCCGACTACTTCGGCGTCACCAACGAGGGAAATTTCGAGGGCATGACTGTCCTGAACGTCCCCAACCCTCCCGTCGAGGTCGCCGCGCGCCACTCCATGTCCCCCGCCGAACTCGACGCGCTCATAGAGTCCGCCAGCGCCAGATTGCTTGAGGAGCGCTCCCAACGGATTCCCCCGCTCACCGACACCAAGATAATCACATCCTGGAACGGCCTCATGATGGCCGCCATGGCCGAGGCCGGCGCCGCGCTCGGCAGGGACGACTACATCCGCGCCGCCCAGGACAACGCCGCCTTCATCCTCGAACGCATGGCGCCCGACGACCGCCTCAGAAGAACCGACGGCGACTCGCAGAACGGCGCGCAGGGCTTCCTCGACGACTACTCCCACCTCATTGACGGCCTTCTCGCGCTCCACGCCTCCGACGGCGATCTGCGCTGGCTAATAGAAGCCGAAAAGCTCACCCGTCAAGCCGTCGCCCTATTCTGGGACCCGCTTCAGAGCCGCTTCTACGACACAGGCTCAGACCAGGAGAACCTCATAATCCGCCCCCGCGACGTCACCGACAACGCCCTGCCCTCCGGCCACTCCATGATAACCGGCGTCCTGATCCGCCTCTCCATAATCACAGGCGACGCCGACCTCCGGACCATGGCCTCCGACTCCCTCCGCTCCGTCCGAGACATCATGCTCCAATTCCCCACCGGCGCCGGCCACTGGCTCTGCGCCCTCGACTTCTACCTCTCCGACCACAAAGAAGCCGTAATAATAACCCCGTCCGCCACGCATCGCGGCCCCGCGGACACCCTGCACGCTGCCACCGACACACCCGCATCGCAGCGCGGCCCGGCAGACACCCCGTCCATTCCTACTGGAACGCCCGCCGCCACCGACACGCCTGCCACCACCGTCATACCCGCGAAAGCGGGTATCCACTCCCCACCGCCAACCGGCCCCGCCCAAATGCTCCGCCGCCTGGCCTCCACTCATCTGACCGGCGCAATCATCCTATCCGCCCCCCAGGACGCCGCCGACGCCAGCCAATGGCCCGTCTTCCAGGGCCGCGCCGCCATAGACAACAAACCCACCGCCTACATCTGCCGAAACTACGCCTGCCAGCTCCCCACCACCAACCCCGACACCATGCTGTCCCAGCTCCTCAGCTAACCGGCGCCGGCTGAAAACCAATAACCGACAACTGGCAACCCCCGCGCCCTCAAGGGAAATCTCATTTCACAAATCCGCGAGCGCCCGTCATACGATTTCGTGATATAGTTAAGGAGAAAACCTAATGGGCAAGTTTCTCAACGGACTTCGTATCTCGGTAATGAGCGTCCACGAAGGATGGTGGTACACCTATCTGGTGGCCTTCTTCGCGCAGATGTCGGCTTGGACGATCATGGTAGCGTGGGATGAGGCCGTCTATGGCGGTCACGCTCGTGTCGTCGAGTACCTGAGAGCGGTCGGTGGAGATTCGTCCCACATGGTTCAGATGTTCATTCTGAACACAATCGGAATAGTGGAACTGGGGAGGCTGATAATGGTTCTGGCTCAGGGCATAGCTGACAGGCTGAAAGAGCGCAGAGAGAAGTTCAAGAGCGACCTCATCGCTCAAGGCATTGAAGAGGGCAAAGCTCAAGGCATTGAAGAGGGCAAAGCTCAAGGCATTGAAGAGGGCAAAGCTCAGGGTAAAGCGGCTGGCATAGCCACTGGTCGGGCTGAACTGGCTGCTGAAATCGCGGTCTGGAACGAGAAGCGGCTGGCGGCCGAAGCGCGTGGAGAGAAGTTCGACGAACCGCCCCCGACGGGTTAGACGACACCGCGCCCGTTCTGTCAAACGCGGGGACAGGTGCGGTAGAATCTCGCCCGAAAGCCGATTGCGAGCGGCCGGACTGTCGGAACTCATACGCCGCCGACGCCAGCCAATGGCCCGTCTTCCAGGGCCGCGCCGCCATAGACAACAACCCACCGCCTACATCTGCCGAAACTACGCCTGCCAGCTCCCCACCACCAACCCCGACACCATGCTGTCCCAAATCCTAAGCTAATACTAATTCGGAGTAACGTCGTCGTGTTGTAACTAGCTAGGCTTGAGTGGATTCCCGCTTTCGCGGGAATAACGATGTACAGACTACCAACGAGGTTCATGTCATAGTCAGAGTGAAATGGTATAACGTTCAACATCAAAGGGTAAAGGTATATATATGCGCGACATGAAGAATACCGCGGCTCTGACTCACGGAGAACCCACGAGTCCCACAGACCATACACCCACGACGTGGGACAGGTTACAGGCTATACACACGCCCGAATTCATGGCTGAAGTCATCAAAGGCTTCGAAGAGTTAGATCGGGGTGAAGGTATAACGATGACGCGGGACGAGCTAAACCGGGAAGTCGAGAGCCGTCGGACGAATCGTAAATGCCAAGATTAGTTTTCACCCAAGCGGCGCGGTCAACGCTGGATGAGTACAACTTCGAGGATTACCTGTCGGCCATCAGTGCGCTATTCGACATCCTCGCGAATCCCGCCCCCGATGAGGTGAAGAAGTTCAACATCGGCGGCGGCTTTCCCTATCAGCCAGGCATGACCGCGTTCTTCGCAGACGGATGGTACATAGCGTATCGAGTGGTCAACGACGGAGATGTGCAGGTATCCAGGATAATGCGCGAATCCGACCTGCCGCCAAGATACCCGCCTGCATAGCAAGACCGAGGCCACAGTACCGCCCGATTCTCAGAAAGGTAGAGTAGGGGCAGAAGTTTTATCTCTCTGTTGCCCATGGTGGTCGTCTAACCGGATCCCCTTCGGCGAACTCTATATCAGATGTTATTTTGCCGGTGTCCAGATTTATTTCCCACTCCACTATTATGGAAGAAGGATTCGACGTTAATGGGGTTGTGACCAGGACAGATTCAACACCGGCCAGGTTCCTGAGTCTGTCGCCTAACTCGTTCTGCAACTCTCTACGCATTTTGGCACTATTTATAGTCCCCTGATACTTTTGTGTGATTTCCTCCCTCACTTTTTCAGTGCTGGACTGGATGGCTTCAGTATCCGCATCCTGTTCAAGCTTGATACTGATATGTACATGGATATTCCCAGGCTTAATACTCTCCATCGGTTTCTCCTTCAACGTATCTTCCGCGTTCAGTGGACACTCTCGGATATCATTGCGGTCTGTTCAGTGCTATTCCCGATACATCGCCAAGTATCGCGCCCTTCGTTCCTTGATACTCTCGTACAAGCGGCCTCTTTTCGGTTCGCTCTTCCGGACAGAAGCCGGAGTGGAGTTCCGGGTCATGCCTGAGGTTGGAAGTTGTGGCTCATTCCCGGGGCGCGATGTCCATGTATCACTGGGGCGAAACACCCATGTATAGAGCTTCAACACTCCCAAGCCCAGAATCGCAAGAAATCCAATTGCCCATGCGAAACCCCATAAGAGAGTTATCGGCCAGGGTGAGTTGACAGCATCGAGAAGCGACCATACGATTCGAGGCAAGACATACCCCCATAGGATGAAAGCGGCTAGAACCAACCATCCCGAACGCCTACCAATCCAGAGGAACTCGATTGCATCAACTTGCCGGGGCCTGGCTTCAAGCCAGGTAAACACCGGTAAAATAATCCACAGTACGATTGAACCCCACATCGACTTGCTCAGCACCTCCTCCTGTGAACTTACGCTATCTAGCATTTTGTATAGCAGTCGCAGTTGCCCGCTCCGACGACAATCGCTTGTACTGATAGTAGCAAGGCATACCCCCACAGGGGGGCTTAGACGGGGGCGTTGGTGTAACCGTTGGAACGAGGTCCGAGAAATACACTCCTCTCGGCTCCGGAGTGACGGCCAGTAGCGTGAACCCCGGCATATTTGAGCCAAACCCTGACGATGGTGGTGGTCCGGTGCACGTTACCAGCCCGTGAGGGAATTTGGTAATAAACTCCTCCCCTGACATCCTGGGTGAATGTATGACAATGCTGCTGAAGCGCGAGCCCTCCGGGCAAGATGCGATGGCCGTCTTCTCCGCGCCCGGCCTCTCCCAGAAAGCTCGAGAAGTCGGACCTGGTATCGGACTTGGTATCGGTGTGCTGGCCCAATGCTCTGCAAGCATAGTCGGTAATGTCGGAACAGGCGGAAAATACTCTGCTACCGTAGTCTGCATAGCTGGACTGTCCCTAGCCTCAATGTATTTTTGCGTCTCTCGCTCCCGCTCTTCCAAAAAGCTATTGACAAATCCGACCACCACGAGCGTAGCGAACGCAAATACCACTAGTCCCAAAACTCCCCATGCAAGCCCTTTCCACATCTCACTCAACTGACACCTCCCGATGTCCAGACTTCGGGGCGATTCTACCACAGACCCCCCGCATCCCGCGTGGCCCTCGGATGCGCGCGTGTATAGTATATATGAGTTTCTCCCTAGCGCACCGTGCAGCCACCAGCGCGGAGGACCTCCCGCGGCATCCAGCGCCGGTTCGACATTCCCGCGAAAGCGGGATCCCCGAAGGGCTCGACAATCACAGCCCATCACCCCAATCAAAAAAATCACAGTTCAGACAAGGTATCATTCTCACGCGCTGATACTATATCCAGTTCTCCCTGAGCCATACCATCGCCAGCGATCCCACCAACGCGTCCACGCTCTTGGAGTAGCCCTTGGTCCTGCGTACCAGACGGTTCAGCTTGCCCCTCAGAACCGAGTGTAGTCCCTCGTTCCGGTTCACCTCGCTCCACTTGCCAGCCGTGTGGCGATCCGGCGGCAGCCACCGGTACACCTCATATTCATCGCTTCTGTACCTGTCAGCGTCCGGCAGACGACGGTACAGCCTCATGAACGTATCGCGACCGCGCTTTCCCACCTCAAAGTCCATCCAGCGACTTCCGTCTCTTTCCTCTATCACGGCTGTCCATATCCACACGGATTGACGCTTGTCTCCCTTCCTAACTCCCACATACGTCCACATCTCATCGAACGAGATGGTTCTGACCTTGCGCCGAGGCGCGTCGAACCCGCGTATCCTCCTCACCGACAAGGGAACATCGGGGGTGGACGGCGCGCGTGACTGACGCCTGGCGCTCATCTCCCGCTTCGCCCACAACGCTTTTTTTTGACCCAGGTATGCACTGCTGTGAGACTGGCTCCCATCGCCCTTGCGACCGCCGACATACTCGCGCCTTCTGAGTACATATCCACCGCGCGTCGCTTGAACTCCTCAGAGTAGTAATGTCGGTTGCCAGAAGGAGTGTGCCTGTGCTGACAGTCTCCACAGCGATATGTCTGCTTGCCGCGTGAATGTCCGTCCTTGCGCATCCAGTTGGAGCCACAGTGCGGACAGCGTATGTCGTGACGGTATGTGCGTGAACCAGCCATCAAATCACCCCCCGTCAGTGAACTCGGTTCACCTCTCTCTATACCACCATCAGCGCGTTATAACAATACCTCAGACAATCCCCCTTGACAACCATCAAAGAACATTAGTACACTACCCACAAGCGCAGAACTACTGTGCGCTACGCCAATTCATAATTCATAACTGAAAATTGAGAATTAAAAGAAAACCCAACCTACACCTCAGAAAAATCGTCCTCGAAGAAACCAACGACGGACGAGACGTCGTGCTCTTCCTCAAAAACGTCATCGCGCACATAGAAAACGGCCCGCAAACCTTCGGAATCAGGCCCCAGGACTTCGCCCGAAACCACAAGATAGCCGCCGCCCGCATCCTGGCCAAACTGGGATTCGAAGAAGGCGAGTACTACCTCGGACGCACCTACGTCCAGACGCCCTTCAGGCGTATCCACTCCGAAGAAGACGACATCCCAAAGCCCGAGACGACCAGGGCCACCAGAGACCTCTACCGTCTGGTCAGAAAGAAGACCAACGACGGCGCCGACATCATGCTCCACTTCATCGAGATAATGAAAGGCTACCACCCCGAGTTCAAGCCCCACCTCCGCATGGCCGCAGCCAAAGAACTGGTCCGCCAGATAGAATTCGACTACGAAGAAGAACCCACGCCGCCCACCCCCGAACCAACCGAACCAGCCGCAAGTTCATCGGCGACCCGAGCGGAATCGCCCTCGGACGCCGACCTACCCGACCAAGACAATCCTGAATATCCTATAAATCCCGCAAATCCTGCTTCTGACAAAGAGCCGAACGCCAACCAGCCCAATCCTGAACATCCCACAAATCCAGTAAATCCTGCTTCTGACAATACCGACACCGACCTACCAGTCCAGCCCAATCCTGAATATCCTATAAATCCAGTAAATCCTGCTTCTGACCACAACCGCGTCTCGGAAGCCGCCCTCAAAGCATACCGAGACTACGCCACCCGGAACTGCGCCCCGGAAGAAGAATCCATCTACCACTCCATCATCCGCAGAGCCTCAGGCCAACCCGATACCGACTCAGCCAAACAAGAAGCCGAACGACTCATAGCTGAATTCAACCAATTCATAGCCATGACCGACCCCGAACACCCGCCCGTAGCCGTGCCGGAAGAAATCATCACCCGCGAGTTCGCCCAACGACCAGCCCTCCCATTCGACCCCGGCGACTACTACGACTTCGACCGGGACGACTTCTACTTCTGCCGGTGCGGGAGCTGCGACCAGTGTGCCGAATTCGACTTTTTCATCGAACTCCTGATCGAACTAGAAGAAGAAACCGACTACCTCTTCGAAGACCCCTGACCTCGCCGGTCGTAAAACAGAATACCCGCGCCCTCTCCCCGAAGCGCTGATACGCTTGTTGCCTATCCCCGCGCCAATAAACTATCATTGGCTTCAGAAGGGAGGGCGAACCCGTGGACTTCAGAGCCATAGTACAGGAGCTTCAGGCCATCGTCGGCGACGAGTACGTCCTGCACAAGGCTGAAGACCTCATCGTCTTCGAGTACGACGGCTCCGTTGACCGCGCCCTGCCCACCATCGTCGCGCTCCCCGACAGCGCCGAGGAAGTCTCGCGCTGCGTCAAGGTCGCGGCCAGACACGATATTCCCGTCGTAGCGCGCGGCGCGGGCACCGGACTCAGCGGAGGCGCGGTCGCCGAACACGGCGGCCTAGTTCTCGCGCTCACCCGCATGACCCGCATCCTCGACGTCGACGTAGAAAACCGCGTCGCCATCATCGAACCCGGCGTCATCAACCTGCACCTGACCGAACAGGTCTCCAAGCACGGCCTCTACTACGCCCCCGACCCTTCCAGCCAGCGCGCCTGCACCATAGGCGGCAACGTCGCCGAGAACTCAGGCGGCCCCCACTGTTTGGCTTACGGCGTCACAACCCACCACGTACTCGGCCTTGAGGTCGTCTATGCCGACGGCAGCGTCGAGTGGCTCGGCGGACTCGGCAGAGAGTACCCCGGCTTCGACCTGCGCGGCATCCTCATCGGCTCCGAAGGCACGCTCGCCATGGTCACCAAGATAGCCGTCCGCCTGCTCCGCCAGCCCGAATCGGTCAAGACCCTGCTCGCCATCTTCCAGGAACTCGACGACGCCAGCGCCGCCGTCTCCGGCATCATCGGCGCGGGCATCGTTCCCGCCGCCATCGAGATGATGGACGACATCTGCATCCGCGCCGTCGAACCCGCCGTCAACGCCGGATACCCCGAAGGCGCGGGCGCGGTTCTTCTCGTCGAGGTTGACGGCCTCGCCGAATCCGTAGAGGAGGAGGTCGCCGCCATCGAGGAGGTGTGCAGCTCCTACAACCCCCTTGAGATACGAACCGCCACCGACCCCGAAGCCCGCGAAAGGCTCTGGTCTGGCAGAAAGGGCGTCCTTGGGGCCCTGGGCCGTCTCGCCCCCAACTACATCCTGGTTGACGGCACTGTTCCCCGAACCCGCCTCGTCGAAGTCCTGTCCACCATAAAGGACATCTCCGACCGCTCCGGCTACCCCATCGCCAACCTGCTCCACGCCGGCGACGGCAATCTCCACCCCTCCATCCTGTTCGACGAGCGCAAGCCCGGCGACACCGATAACGCCCTCCGGATAGCTGGGGAGATTCTCGAGCTCTGCGTAGAGGTCGGTGGCGTCCTGTCCGGCGAACACGGCATCGGACTCGAAAAGCAGGAATCTATGCCTCTCATGTTCACCGACGCCGATATGCGGGCCATGGCCGAACTCAGGCCGTCCTTCGCCACCAACAATATGTTCAACCCTGGCAAGATATTCCCCACCGGATCATCCTGCTCCGACATCTCCCAGGCCGCCGCCATCCAGCGAGCCGGCCCAGGCGCCTACATCTAGGCCATGTTCTCAGACATGAATCCCGCCAGTCTTCAGCGCGTCATTCGTCATTCCCGCGGTCCCTCTCGTCATTCCCGCGAAAGCGGGAATCTACCCTTCTCAACCCTGTCGAATCTGTATGACTGTCTTCGCTCAATGCCAATTCCTGTTGTTCCTGTAACGACGAAGGCTTTCCCGCAATGACCAACAGCCCCGATTCACAGAACTATCTAGTTGACGGCGTCGCTCCGCTTGATGTCGTGTCCCCTTCCAGCGAAGACGAACTCTGCGACACCGTAGCCGCCGCCAACGCCGACGGAATCGGAATCATCCCCTGGGGCGGCGGAAGCCGAATTAGCTTGGGAAACACTCCCTCGCGCCCCTGCCTCATCCTGAACATGACCAACCTCAACCGCGTCGTCTCCCACAACTACGCCGACCTCACCGCCTCATTCCAGGCCGGAGCGAACTTCGCGTTCATCTCCGAAATCCTGGCCCAGCAGGGGCAGTTCCTCCCCATTGACCCCCCGATTCCCGCCCGCGCCACCATCGGCGGAACGCTCGCCGCCGCCGTCAGCGGCCCCCTCAAGTGGCACTTCGGCCACCCACGCGACACGGTTATCGGGATGAAAGTAGTCCAGCCAGACGGCGCTGTCACCAAGAGCGGCGGACAGGTGGTCAAGAACGTCAGCGGCTACGATATGTCCCGCCTCCACATCGGCGGCATAGGCAGCCTCGGCATAATCCTCGAGGCCAGCTTCAAGCTCACGCCCATCCCCATGTACGAAAGAACGCTCATAGCCTCATTCGACACGGTTGACGCCGCCGTTGACGCAGCCATGCGCGTGTTCAACTCCTACGTCATGCCCCTCGCCATGACCGTCTTCAGCCCGCGCGTCGCATCTCTCGCGGGCCTCGACGAAGGCGCGGACCGCCACCATCTCGCCGTCCGTCTCGGCGGACGCTCCCGAACCCTGGCCCGCCAGGTGGACGAAATCACCGCCATGTTCGCGGACGCCGGAGCGTCATCTCAGCGAGACAGCGAAGGCCCCAGTCCGTCAGTATGGCGGCCCATCTCCGACTTCGGCTGGTCGCCCCAAACAACCCCGCTGCTGAACATCAGGATTACCGCCCTGCCGTCCCATACCCGCGACATTCTGAAAGCCATTGACCAAACGCGCGACGCCGACCTCGAACCGGCGGCCCTTGCCGAACCCGGATTCGGAACCGTCGAAGCAAGCTGGTTCGGCCCCGACGACACCCCGGCCGACACCCTGACCGCCATTATAGCCAAGCTCCGAAAGCGGGCGTCCCAACTCGGCGCGACCGCCGTCGTCCAGCGATGCCCACCCGACGCGAAGGCCAGAATAGACGTCTGGGGCGAAGACCACCCCGGCATAGAGGTCATGCGCCGCATGAAAAACTTGTACGACCCCAACGGCATTATGAACCCAGGCAGATTCGTAGGGAGGATTTGACCGTGAACACCCAGCCCAGACTCGATCCTTCCCTGCTCTTCTCCGGCCCCGACGCGCCCGAAGAGGCTGATCTTTACAAATGCGTCCATTGCGGCTTCTGCCTCCAGGCCTGCCCTACCTACATTCAGACCGGCCTGGAAACCGAATCCCCGCGCGGGCGCATCGCCCTGATGAAGGCCGTGAACGAGGGCCGAATCGGCATAACCGACACCGTTATCCGCCACTGGGACCTCTGTATCCAGTGTCGCGCCTGTGAGGTCGCCTGCCCATCCGGCGTCCCCTATGGAAACCTGATAGAAGCCACCATGGCTCAGGTCGCGCCGCTCAGAAAGAAGAACTTCGCGCGAAAGAGCGCGGAGGATCTTTCGCTCAAGCGCGTAATTCCACACCAGGGTCGCCTTCAGGCCCTCATGTCCCTCACGAAGCTGTACCAGAAGTCCGGCATTCAGTCGCTCGTCCGAAAGTCCGGCGCGCTCGGAGCGATAGCCCCTTCCATCGCGGCGCTAGAATCCTCTATGCCCCAGGTCTCGGACGCCTACTTCAAGGCGGAGGGACAGACCATCCCGCCCGTCGGAGAAAGACGCGCCCGCGTCGCCATACTGTCCGGATGCGTAATGCCCCTGGTCAACGGGCCGGAGATGGAGGCCGCCGTCCGCGTACTCGCGCGCAACGGCTGCGAGGTCGTTGTCCCGAAGGGACAGGCCTGTTGCGGCGCGATAAACTCCCACGTCGGCGACCTCGATACAGCCCGCAAGCTCGCCCGACGCAACATAGACGTCTTCGCCGACGCGGGCGTCGAGTACGTCATCATCGCCTCCGCCGGATGCGGCTCGCGCATGAAGGAATATGATCACCTCCTCGCCAGGGACCGCGCCTACTCCGACAAGGCCGAGCGTTTCAGCGCGACCGTCAAGGATATAAACGAGTTCCTGGTCGAACTCCCCTTCGACCCGCCCAAAGCCGCCCTCGACTGTCGCGTCACCTACCAGGACTCATGCCACCTAGCAAACGCGCAGCGCATCACCGCCGCCCCCCGGCAGATACTCCGCTCCATTCCGGGCGTGGAGTTCGTCGAACTGCCCGACGCGGGCCAGTGCTGCGGCGCGGGCGGCACGTACACCATAACCGAGCGCGACTTCTCGCTCCGCGTCCTGGACTCCAAGATGGACGCCTTCGAGACCACCGACGCCGACGTGTTCGCCACCGCCAACCCGGGCTGCCTGATGCAGCTCCAATACGGCGTCCAGGAACGCGGCCTCGATACTCAGGTAAAATATGTAACCGACCTATTAGACCAGGCCTACCAACTTGAAGAACTGAATACTGAATACTGACAACTTATAACTAAACACTGGAGGACAACATGGATCTCGGATTGCAGGGTAAAGTAGCGATAGTAACCGGAGGAAGCGAAGGCATAGGCAAGGCCGCCGCCGCGAGCATGGCCGCCGAGGGCGCGAGCGTCATCATAGCCGCGCGCCGAGCGGACGTACTCGAAGCCGCCGCTTCCGAGATACGCGAGCAGACCGGCGGCGGCGTAACCGCCGTCCAGACGGACGTCATGGTTCCCGAGCAGGTGGAGGCCCTGATCCAGCGCGCCGTTGACGACCACGGCAGGCTGGACATCCTCGTCAACAACGCCGGAACCTCGGCCGGAGGGGCCTTCCTCGGCGTAACCGACGAAGCCTGGCAGCACGACCTCGACCTCAAGCTCTACGGCTCGATAAGGACATCCCGCCTCGCCGTTCCGCTCATGCGTGAACAGGGCGGCGGACGCATCATCAACGTCACCAACCTGGGCGCGAAGGCCCCGGGCGCCGCGTCGGTTCCGACGTCCGTCAGCCGAGCCGCCGGCGTCGCGCTCACCAAGGCCATGTCCAAGGAGTTCGCCGCCGACAACATCCTGGTAACCACAGTCTGCATCGGCCTGATAAAGAGCGGCCAGCACGAGACTCGCTTCAAGGCCATGCAGGGGAGCGACCCCGACCTCACACTCGACCAGTTCTACGCCGACATGGGCGACCGCGTTCCGATAGGGCGCGTCGGCGAGTCCGAGGAAGCGGGCGACGTGATAGCCTTCCTCGCCTCCGACCGCGCCAGCTACCTCACCGGCATCGCCATCAACATAGACGGCGGCACTTCGCCCGTAGTCTAACCCGGGATAACGCTAGATGGCCTGCCGCCTGTGGATTCCCACCTTCGCGGGAATGACGATTCTACCAAGAGAGGCGGCGGGCTCATTCATCTTGCGCTCAGTTCATCCTGAATATCCATCAATCCCGTAAATCCTGCTTCAGACTAAACCCCCACTTCCCCCGTCTGCCCTCTCTGGCGCAGCGCGTGATCGGCGAGAACCAGCGCCATCATGGACTCCACAATTGGGACGGCGCGGGGCAGAACGCACGGGTCGTGCCGTCCGCGTCCCATCAGCGTCGTCTCGTTGCCGTCCACGTCAACGGTGTCCTGCTCCCGCATGATGGTCGCGGTGGGCTTGAACCCGGCGCGCATCACGATATTCTCGCCGTTGGATATGCCGCCCTGTATGCCGCCGGAGTTGTTCGTGCGCGTCCGTATCCGACCTGACTCGTTGTAGAACGGATCGTTGTGCTGGGAGCCGGTCATGTACGTTCCGGCGAACCCCGACCCGACCTCGAACCCCTTGCACGCGGGCAGAGACAAGACCGACCGCGCCAGATCCGCTTCCAGCTTGTCGAACACCGGCTCGCCAAGTCCGACCGGAACGTTCCGCGCGACGCACTCCACAACGCCGCCCAGCGAGTCGCCGTCCTTCCGCGCCTGCTGGATACGCTCTATCATCCGCGCGGCCATGTCCGGGTCCGGGCAGCGCGCCATGTTCTCTTCCACGTCAGCCGTCGTGACGCGGTCGGAGTCCACGTCCGCCTCAAGCTGATGCACCCGCTTCACGTAGGCCACTATCTCCACGCCGAACTCTTCGGCCAGGTACTTCTTGGCTATCGCGCCGCCCGCCACTCTGCCGATGGTCTCCCTCGCGCTGGCGCGTCCGCCGCCCATCCAGTTTCGGATTCCGTACTTCGCCTGGTACGAGTAGTCCGCGTGGGACGGCCTGTACTTCAGCCGCATCTCCTCGTAGTCGCGGCTTCTGGCGTCGCGGTTCCAGACGATGATCTGGATGGGCGTGCCGAGCGTCAGACCTTCGAAGACTCCCGAGACGATTTCCGCCTGGTCGCCCTCGCGCCTCTGGGTGGAGATAACGCTCTGCCCCGGCCGTCGTCGGTCCAACTCCCTCTGTATGTCCGCCTCATCCAGGGAGAAGCGCGGCGGACAGCCGTCCACGGACACTCCAACCGCCTGCCCGTGCGACTCTCCCCACGTCGTAATCCTGAACATCTTCCCAAACGAATTACTCATCTCACACTCCATAGCGCGACAATCACTTCATACCAGTCCAAGCACCACTATGTTATCATCAGTCAGCGCCCGAACTAAAACTGAGCGCAGAACTCACGACGGGTCTGGGCTGAACACCTGCGAGCGCCTCCCGCCTCGGCGGGCGAGCGCGGCTCGCAGCCCAGACCCATTCAACTTACGCTTTCATGGCGCAACGGAAACGATATGCCCAAAGTGCGAGACGCGATTCGTATAGTGACGCGGGACGGATGGCAGAGAGATAGAACGCGGGGTAGTCACCGCCATTATAAGCATCCCACCAAGCCCGGGCTGGTCACGATAGCGGGAAGAATGAGCAAAGACCTTCCACCAAAGACGTGGAGAAGCATAATGAGACAGGCGGGATTACGATGATGGAATTCACAGTCCTTATCGAAAAGAGCGACAACGGATACGCCGCATACCTGCCCGACCTGCCGGGCTGCGTCGCCGCGGGCGATACCATAGACGAAACCCGCGACCTGATAGCCGAGGCCGTGGCGTCTCACCTGGAAATAATGGCCGAGTACGGCGATCCGATACCCGAACCCAACTCACTGGCCCGGACCCTCGCGGTCTATCCCATCGGGTCAACCTACCATACCCGCTTCCTGACAGAAGTGCCCCAGCCCCGCTTTCTCTCCGAAGACGAGTGGCAGCAGAAAATGGAACGAGAGGCCCAGGAAAATTTCGGCATGAGCGTGGCCGAGTTCTTTGAGGCGTGGAAAGCCGGAGAGTTCGAGGGAAAGCCAGAAATCCAAGATGACGTCATAAATCTGGCCATGCAAGTTCCTGAGTACTGGAAACTCTGATGCTCGCCGCCGCCCGCGACTACTTTGACGCCCTCCGACTAGCCCGCGCTTCCGGGGGCGCGACGGGCGAGCGTTCGACCTACGTAGCGCTGGCGAATCTTCTTGACGCCGTGGGCGCGGCGCTCAGGCCGAAGGTGTTCTGCGTGACTGAGCTTGCCGACCAGGGCGCGGGACACCCGGACATGGGCCTCTACTCAGCGCGTCAGGTCCAGCGCGGACGCGCCCGGCAGGGACAGACACCGGAGCGCGGCGTTGTGGAGGTGAAGCCGCCGGACGATGACGCATGGCTCACCGCCGCTGACGACCAGGTATCCCGCTACTGGAGGCGATACCGCCTCGTACTGGCCACCAACACCTGCGACTTCGTGCTGGTCGGCCAGGATTCCGACGGCAATCCCGCGCGGCTTGAGACATTCCGACTGGCCAGTAGCGCAGACGAGTTCGAAGCGCGCCTTCAGAATCCCGCCGCCTTCGCGCGCGACGTCGGAGCGCGGCTTGGCGAGTATCTGCGCCGCGCGCTGACACATCCCGCCTCAATCGCGGAGCCGAGCGACCTGGCCTGGCTGTTGGCGTCCTACGCGCGGGACGGCCTTTCGCGCATCGAGGCCGCCGCCGATTCCACCTCGCTCGGATCGCTCCGCTCGGCGCTCGAAGAGGCGCTGGGCATACGGTTTGAGGGCGAACGCGGCGTCGCTTTCTTTCACTCCACACTCGCGCAGACGCTCTTCTACGGCATATTCTCGGCCTGGGTTCTGTGGGCGAACCGCGCGCCCGAACCGGGCGGCAGGTTCAACTGGCGCGAGTCGGTCTGGCATCTGCGCGCGCCGGTTCTCCGAGCGCTGTTCCAGCAGATTTCGGATCCGGGCCGGCTGCGTCCGCTCGGGCTGGTAGAGACGCTGGACTGGACGGCGGACGCGCTGGATAGGGTGGACAAGCGTGCGTTCTTCGACAGGTTCGGACAGGGTGAGGCGGTGCAATACTTCTACGAGCCATTCCTGCAAGAGTTCGACCCGGATCTGCGAAAGCGACTTGGAGTGTGGTACACCCCCGACGAAGTGGTGCGCTACATGGTGGCGCGAGTGGACAGGGCGCTGAAAGAGGACCTGGGCATCGCGGACGGGCTGGCAGCCGAGAACGTGTACGTGCTCGATCCCTGCTGCGGAACGGGCGCGTATCTCGCCGAAACGCTGCGCCGCATAGCCGCGAACCTGGAGGACAAGGGGCTGGGCGCGCTGGCGGGCGCGAGAGTGAGGCAGGCGGCGACCGGGCGCGTGTTTGGTTTCGAGATAATGCCCGCGCCGTTCGTCGTAGCGCACCTGCGCGTGGGACTCGCGTTGCAGGCGCTGGACGCTCCGCTATCCGACGACGCCAACGAGCGCCCGGGCGTCTTCCTGACCAACGCGCTCACGGGCTGGGAACCCCGAACCCAGAAGCCGCTGCCGTTCCCCGAACTGGAGGAAGAGCGCGACCGTTCCGAGCGCGTGAAACAGGACGCGCCCATACTGGTCATAATCGGCAACCCGCCCTACAACGGATTCGCGGGCGTCGCCGTTGACGAGGAGCGCGAACTCTCCCAGGCCTACCGCGCAACAAGGCGCGCGCCGCGTCCGCAGGGGCAGGGACTCAACGACCTGTACGTGCGCTTCTTCCGCATGGCCGAACGGCGCATCGCGGACAAGACCGGGCAGGGAGTGGTCTGCTTCATCTCCAACTACTCATGGCTGGACGGCCTGTCCTTCACCGGAATGAGGGAGCGGTTCCTGGAAGCGTTCGACGCGGTGAGAATTGACTGCCTGAACGGGGACAGGTACAGAACGGGCAAGGTCGCGCCCGACGGCTCCCCGGACCCCAGCGTATTCTCGACCGAAGACGATCCCGTTGGCATACAGGTAGGCACGGCCATCGCCACGCTGGTACGCAAGCCCGACCACGCGCCCGCCGACCGCGTAGCCTTCCGACACCTCTGGGGCCAGTCCAAGCCCGCCCAACTCACCGCCACCTCCGAATCCGAACCGCGCTCGCTCTATGAAGACTTCTCCCCTATCCTGCCGCTCGGTCTTCCCTTCACTCAAATGCCCGTCAGCGATGGCTGGTTTGCCTGGCCTTCCCTGCCAGACCTGTTCCCGGCGTCCTTTCCGGGAGTCAAGACCAGCCGCGATTCATTCCTCGTTGACACCGACCTGGATGCGCTCAAACGCCGCGTCGGGGACTACTTCAATCCCGATCTCAGCCACGCAGAGATAGCGCGTCGCTACCCCGCCGCCATGAGACGAACCGCGATATTCAACGCCCAACAGGTACGCGACACCCTGCTGGAGCGTGGAGGGCTGTCTGAGGATGGGTTCATCCGATACGCATATCGCCCGTTCGATACTCGCTGGCTCTACTGGGAAGCCGATACCAAGTTGCTTGATCGTCCTCGCGCTGAATACAAGCCTCACGTATTAGAGGGAAACCTCTGGCTGGTTGCTCAACAGAAACCTCGCAGGGAATGGACACCTCCACAGGTCATTTCCGATGTGGGATGTATTGACCTCATGGACAGAAGCGCAACCTGTATTCCGGTCAAACTACTTGATGATGGTTTGCCGCTCCAAATCGGACGCGCGGAACCCAGCCCCAACCTCTCGCCCGCCGCACAGGCGTATCTGGAACGAATCGGCGCGGAAGTCGAAGACCTCTTCCACCACGTCCTGGCCGTCCTGCACGACCCCGCCTATCGCGAGTCCAACGCGGGCGCGCTCCGTATGGAATGGCCGCGAATCCCCCTTCCCGGCTGGCCCGACGCAACCGAAGCCATAGCTGCTGATGCCCTCGCCCAATCCGCCGCGCGCGGACGCCACATAGCCCGCCTTCTCGACACCGAATCCGACGCGCCGGGAGTCTCGTCCGGCCCATTGCGCCCCGAAATCGCCGCCATAGCCGTCCCAGCCACCACCGACAACCGCAACATGGCCGGCGACGACTTCAACCTCGACGCCGGCTGGGGACACTTCGGCGCAAACCAGGCCGTCATGCCCGGCCAGGGCCGCGCGACCGAGCGCGACTACACATCGGACGAACGCGCCGCCCTCGGCGACTCCATACCAGCCCTGGGCCAAACTACCTTCGACATCCACCTGAACGACCGCGCCTACTGGAAGAACATCCCCGCCGCCGTCTGGAACTACAAGCTGGGCGGCTACCAGGTCCTCAAGAAATGGCTATCCTACCGCGAGCGGCGGGTCCTGGGCCGGGCGCTGAGGCCGGGGGAAGCGCTGCATTTTACGGATGCGGCGCGGCGGATAGGGGCGTTGGTGCTGGTGACGTCCAAATGAACCGCATAAAGTCACTGTACCGCCGCCCTAAAGAATGGGTTGCCAAGTCTTGGTCAAGAACTCATACAGTCGTTCGACATACCTTGGCTTTCACCAAGAAATGGCTTCTTTGGCCTACGGCGGTCATAGTCATCTTAGCCTGCGTGTGGGGCTTGATTGAGTATTGGGATAGCTTGCCCTTGTTTTGGGACTGGTTGCGAACGACAGGCGATAGCACAGAGTCAGGCAGCACTACGATTCGCAACATAGGGTTTATAATCGCGGGGTCGATAGCCCTGCCACTCGCTATATGGCGCAGCATGGTAGCTCAGAAACAAGCCGATATAGCTCAACAGAGTCTATTGAACGAACGATATCAGCAGGGTGCGGAGATGCTTGGCAGCGAAGTCCTTTCGGTTCGCCTGGGCGGAATCTATGCGCTGCGAAGTCTGGCCGAGGAGCATCCCGAGCAGTATCACATACAAGCCATGCGGTTGCTCTGCGCCTTCGTTCGCAACCCGACTAAGGATGAGGTAGTTCAATCTGAGGCGAATGAGTCTGACGAAAATCCAACCTTACGTGAAGACGTACAGGTTGCAATTGATACCATCTGCGCTTGCCATGAAGTTAATTCAAGGCTGGACAGTATTACCCAATTCTGGCTAGATTTCCGGGGGGCAGATTTGCGTGGAGCGCACCTGAGAAGTGTAAATCTTTCCGTGAAACTATCGCTGATTGGTCAAACGTTTGCAGAGTTTATAAATTCACATCAAAGAGGTGCAGATTTCGAGGGAGCTCGGCTACATTCGGCGAATATAGAATTCGCAACGCTATCTGGAGCAAACTTCAGTAATGCGAAGTTGATCGGTACTCATCTTGACGCTGCTAACTTATCACAGGCGAGATTCAGAGACGCCAAGTTATGCGACGCATGGCTTGTCAAGACCGATCTTTCTGGTTCAGAACTAAGGAATGCAAATCTTTCGGGTGCAAAATTATGGGGTGCGAATTTATCGGGTGCAAAGTTCGTTGATCCAGACTCCGAAATTCTGCCCGGGCCTGTACAGGGTTTAACTCAATCCCAGCTAGATGACGCTGTTGCATATCCAGACAACCTACCCATATTGTGCGGCGTTCTTGACGCCGAAACCGGAAAGCAACTCAAATGGCGTGGCGGCGTGCCAGATGACGAATGACCACAAACCCCACATCCGAACCCGTACCGAAACTTGATTCTCGGTCTTGGGTTCGTCTGCCATCAGCCACTTCCCAGGAATCTGAGTATCGCGGCGACCGCGCCCAGACCAATCAATTGGAGGCCCGCTAAGCCTATCGTCATCTGAATCAGCGTTCTATTCAGGTCAGCCTTGAGTTCAGCAAGGTCAGCCTTGGTTGCCAGATGATCATAAGCTCCCTCTAGCCTGCTGACTCGCTCTTCTACTGACACCATTGTCTTCTCCTCGATTCTCCCTGATATACATCATCCTAGCGAGAGCCTTGCATATTGTCAAAACTCTGCTCGGACCTCTAATCCCGCAAATCCTGATTCTGACATCATCCTCAGCTGCCTTTTCCCCTTCAGCCCTTTGGTGTATCCTGAACCTATGGCAATCACCAACATAGACATTGACGATAAGGCGTGCGCCGAGGTAATGCGGCGCTATCGTCTTGCCACCAAGCGCGAGGCGGTCAACTTCGCGCTCCGGACCCTGGCCGCCGAACCCATGTCTGTCGAAGAGGCTCGCGCGATGCGAGGAATCGGCTGGGAAGACGACCTCGAATCCATGCGCGCCGACTAAACGGAGATTCAGGTGAAACAACCTCTCGGAGAACCAGACCATGACCACCCAGGCCCTAGTTGCCAAGCGCCGAGTCCGGGACTACTCGGACATCAAGCCGCTGCCCGACCCGCCCAGGCAGCCTGATATGCTGAAGCAGTATCCAGGCATCAATGCCTTTACCTCCGCTCTCGGCTTGTGGTTCAGGGATCGGGAGGATGTGTATGTCGGGGCGCTCGGATACTTGTGGGCCGACTTCAACGATACCGACGGCCCATACCCCGACGGCTCTTTCGCCTACGGACTGGCCGACCCCAGCATAATCTACCATCGCAACGGCTACGTCATAAGCGAGGTCGGAAAGCCCCCGGACCTGGTTTACGAGGTCGGTTCGGAGAGTACCGGAAGACGGGACTACACCGACAAGCGCGAACGCTACGCGGAGTACGGAGCGCGCGAGTACTGGCGTTTCGATCCGTCCGGCGGCGAGCATTACGACACCGCTCTGGCGGGCGACACGCTGGTGGACGGCAGGTATGAGCCTATCGAGATAGTGAGCGAGCCGGACGGTCGTCACTGGGGATACAGCGAGGTCTTGGGCCTGGAATTCTGGTGGGAGGACGGGGAGTTGCGCTTCCGAGACCCGGTGAGCGGAGCATTCCTTCTGACGCTCAACGAGTCGGAGGCCGCGCGACAGGCAGCCGAACGACGCGCCCGGTCCGCCGAACGACGCGCCCAGTCCGAACGCAACGCCCGACAGGCAGCCGAACGACGTGTAGCCGAACTGGAAGCCGAATTGCGACGGCGGAGCGACGAATGACCAACGCGCCCTCCCCAAATTGATTCCCCTTTCCCCCTTCCTGTAAACTCAATCCATGAGAACCGATTCCCCTCCATCCTCTTCGGAGGATGCCGCGCCGCCCGCCCGAACGGACGACACCCAACAGACTCCCCCCAGCAGGCAAAGCGCGCGCCGCGACAACCCCCGCGCCGGAAACACAAGACTCCCCCCCAGCAACACCCGGACACGCGGCTGGCGTCAGACCTTCTCATCCCTGAACAACCGCGCCTACCTCTTCCTGTGGCTCGGCATGATGGCCATGATGGGCGGGATGCAGATGCAGATGCTGGCGCGGGGCTATCTGGTGTACGAAATCACCGGCTCGGCCTCGCTTCTGGGTTTCGTCAGCGCGGGCATGGCGATTCCGATGCTGTTCCTCGCGCCATTCGGCGGCGTGATTGCCGACCGCGTGGAGCGCAAGCGTTTGATACAGGGCGGCCAGTTCATAGTCGCCATATTCGCGCTCGTCATCGGCGCGGCCATATTCACCGACAGGATAGAGTGGTATCACCTGCTTATAGTCTCGATTCTGCAAGGGACGGTCTGGACCTTCATGATGCCCGCGCGACAGGCCATCATCCCGCAGATAGTCGGCCCTGAGCGAATCGGCAACGCTATGGCTATCAACGCCGCCGGAATGAGCGCTATGACCCTCATAGCGCCCGCAATCGCCGGGGGACTCTACGCGCTCGCCGGGCCGGCCAACGTCTATTTCATAATCTCCGGCCTCAGCATCCTGTCGGTCATCGTAACCACCCTGGTGCCAAAACCCGAAAGAAGCGCGGCCCCGGCCCAGAAGCGCAATATGTTCGCGGACATCGGCGCCGGGCTGGTTTACATCAAGGGCAATTCGATGGTGCTGGTGCTGCTGGTGATGGGACTCGCCACCACCCTGCTCGCCTCGCCCTTCAGGATGCTGCTGCCCGTCTTCGTAGTGGACATATACCACAGAGGGCCTGACTCCATGGGTCTGCTGGTGGCGATAATGGGCGGCGGATCATTGGTCGGTTCGCTCGCCATAGCCGCGCTCGGCGACTGGCGCAGGGGGATGCTGCTGATAATCGGCTCGTTCATATCCGGCGCGGCGCTGCTGCTGATAGCCGCATTCCCGCTCTACTACGCGGGCGCGGCGATAATGATACTGGTCGGACTCGGAGACGCCGGACGCCGCACCATCAACATGGGCCTCATAATGGAGGTCGTCGAAGACCAGTACCGGGGCCGCGTGATGAGCGTGTTTATGATGCAATTCGGCTTGATGCCGCTGGCCGTGCTGCCGGCAGGCATGATGGCCGACGCCCTCGGCGGCCAGGCGACCATCGGAATTCTCGGCGCGCTGCTCATACTCGTCACCCTGCCCATCCTGATAACCCAGAAGCGCTTGCGCTCTTACCAGTAGTCGGCCCAATGACCTCAAAAAGAAAAACGGCGCGAACCCTGAACTTAGCGCGGGGTTCGCGCCGTTGCTTGTGCGATTTCCTACTGCGCGTTCGCGGTCTCCATTTCGCGCGACACGCTCTCAAGCTCCGATACCGCGCTGGCTACCAGCGCCGGGTTCAGCCGGGCGGCGTGGTCGGTGTAGCCCGCTCTCTCCAGCATCGTGCCCAGCTTGCCGCCCTTGAACAGGTCGAGCGCCCAGCCCAGCGGGTCCGGCGTCGTGGTCATGTCCAGGTACAGCCTCTGGTTCTTCGCCCTGGGGCCGTAGTGATAGTGCGGCGCGACCTCGAAGCAGTCGAACGTCAGCAGTTCCTGCTCCTCGTCGCCGATGTCTCCCAGAACGTGGATGGCCACGCCCCGGTCATTCGCCAGCGTCCTGAACTCCACGCCGAAGCGAACCGGCCCGGCTTCCAGGATGACGTCGCCGCGGTCGTGCATCACGGTGCGGCGGCCCGCAACCGCAAGCGCGCGCGCCTGCGACTCCAGGTCGTCCATCTCCGCCGACAGGTCGGCGTCTCGCGCCGCTTCCGCCAGTTCGGGATACCGCGCCCTGTCTATCATCTCCGGCAGCCGATCTCGGATATTGCCTAGCGTCCAGTCAAGCGAATCGCCCGCCGTCGTCTTGTCCAGCATCAGCCGCTCGTTCAACTTCTGCGGGCCGTAGTGGTAGTGCGGCTCGTGGTCGAAGCAGTCGAACCTCAGAAGCTCATGCTCGTCGTCCTCGCTCACGTCGCCCAGAACGTGAATGCACACGCCCTGATCGTGAAGCAGGTCTCGGTACTCGATACCGAACTTGATAGTTCCCTCGCCTATAATCGTATCTCCGCGCTCTTTCATTGTCGTTCTCCTTCTTTCCTCGCCTGTGGATCTACCTACATCGCCATTATATACCCAATTCAATACATTTGCCCGCCTACTCCCCAAGGGAAGATAAAATCCGATTGAGGCTCAGATAGGGACTTCCTTCAACTCGCCTGGTCTTATCTCATCAAGCGCCGCGCGAATCTCCGCTATCCTCATCTGTATCTTGGGCCAAGCTGTGGATAGCAGGACGATAATTGCCAGTTGCCGCCTACTAAGATTCTGCTGATAACGCATATTCTGATCGGTAGTTATCAGAACCTTATAGCCTTCCCGCTCCGCCTCATCCAGCAGATAGCCGTTGTCCAGGTCGGACCATTCCATCTCTGGCGCGGTGTGTACAAGGTGGCCGCGAAGATGCCGTCGGAGCGGAGCGGGCGTTCCCTGATCGAAAAGAATCTTCACTGTCGCGCCGGGACCTTTAGCGCCTCCGCCTCATGTTCCAAGACGGCCCTCACCTTCCATTCATCTACTCCGGGAAACCAGTCCAGGAACTCTTCAACTGTGGCTCCGCTCCCAAGATTCTCGAACAGCGCCGATACCGGCACTCTGGTGCCTGCGAATGTCCAGACGCCGCTGAGCTTGCCGGGACGCTGTTCCACCGCCCTGCACATATCCCAGTCCGTCATGCCGTCACCTCACTTTTCTATTAGCTCCATCAAGCGCGTACATTTTGCCCGCTTAATCCCAAACGAACACCGGCTTCCCGGTCACGCCTGTGTCGAACAATTTGTAAGCCTCGTCCGCCTGGCCGAGTTCGTAGCGATGCGTTATCAACTTCTTCAGCGGCACGTCGCGGTTCACGACGAAATTCGCGGCCTCAGCAAGCCCCGCCAAGCTGAACGTCCACGACCCGTAGATGGTAAGCTGCTTGTGAATTATCTGTGCGCTCACGTCGAAAGTCGTCGTGTTCCCTTCCCCCACGAAGCACACCCGGCCCCAGTACCGCGCCGAGTCAACCGCGTTGATTCTCACGTCCGGTATCCCCGTGGCGTCCAGCGTCGCGTCCGCGCCCTCGCCGTCCGTCAAATCGCGTATGACCGATTCGGCGTCATCCTTCGATGCGTCCACCACCACGTCCGCGCCCAGTTCCGCCGACAGCGCCAGCCTCTCACGTATCACGTCCACCGCGATAACCCGCGCGCCCATCACCTTCCCGAACAGAGTCGCGCTCGCGCCCACCGGCCCCTGTCCGAACACGGCCAGCGTATCCACGCCCGAAATCCCCAGCCGCTTGACCGCGTGAAACGCCGTCCCCGTCCCGCACGCCACAGCCGCGCCCTCCTCGAAAGAAAGGGCGTCCGGCATCGGCACGCAGGTCGAAGCCGGGCAGAGCAGGTAGTCCTGGTGTCCGCCGTCCGCCGCGCTGCCGTACACCGTATTCTGAACCAGGCACATCTGCGTGTATCCAATCCTGCACATCGAGCACTTGTCGCAGCCCGTATAATGGTGCATCATCACCCGATCCCCCACCTTCACCGAATCCACGCCCGATCCCACCTCCGCCACCACGCCACAGGGTTCATGTCCCGCCACGAAGAACGTCGGCCCCAGCCTCTCCGGCGGCATCCGATACCGCGTCAGGTCGCTACCGCACAGCCCCGACGCCATCATCTTCAGCACGACATCGCCAGGCCCCGGCTCCGGCCTCCCAAGCTCCCGCACTTCCAGGTTTCGGTCTCCCGTGAATACCACGCCTCTCATCTCTCACCTCCCTCTTGATTGTACCGGGTAGCTCCGAACTTCCAATGACTGACAACTAATAACTGATAACTGACAACTCAGCAGGCGCTTATGCTACAATTCGCCCCGTCAACTAGCAAGCCCGCGCGCCTGCCGCGCGGCGCCCCCGGAGGTTATCCTATGCGGCCCATCATGGACGTTGCAGCGGACTTGGGACTCAGTTCCGACGCGCTTATCCCTTACGGTCACCACAAGGCCAAGATACGCCTGGACGCCATCCGAGACGACGGCAGGCGCGGCAAGATGGTCGTGGTAACCGGCATAACGCCAACCCCCGCGGGCGAGGGCAAGACCACCACCACGGTCGGCCTCACCCAGGCGATGGGCAGGCTCGGCAAGAACGTCGTCGCTACCCTCAGAGAGCCGTCGCTCGGCCCCATATTCGGCATCAAGGGCGGCGGAACGGGCGGCGGACTCAGTCTGATTCAGCCGGAGGATGAGGTCAACATCCACTTCACCGGCGACGCCCACGCCGTCGGCTCGGCGCACAACCTTCTCGCCGCGCTCACCGACAACGTGGCCCAGCGCGGACAGATATCGGACTTCCGCCCCGAGGGAATAACATGGCGGCGCGTAACCGACGTGGAAGACCGCGCCCTGCGCTCCATCATGACCGGCATCGGCGGAGCGAACAACGCCCCGGTGCGCGAGAGCGGCTTCGATATCGTTACGGCGTCCGAGATAATGGCTATCCTCGCCCTCTCAAGAGACCTCGAAGACCTGCGCGCCCGGCTCAGCCGCATCGTGGTCGGCTACACCAACGAGACCCGCGCCGCCGACCGAACCCCAATCACCGCCGAGGACGTGGGCGCGGTCGGCTCCATGATGTCCCTGCTGCGCTACGCCATTCAGCCCAACATCGTCCAGACCACCGAAGGCCAGCCCGTCATAGTCCACGCCGGCCCGTTCGGCAACATCGCGCACGGCTGCTCCTCCGTAGTTGGCGACAGGCTGGCGCTCGGCTACGCCGACTACGTGCTGTCGGAGGCCGGATTCGGCGCCGACCTCGGCTTTGAGAAGTTCATGCACATAAAAGCGCGCTTCAACGGCCTCGAGCCCCACGCCGCCGTCATCGTCGCCTCGGTCCGCGCCGTCAAGTACCACGGCGGAATCAGGCCCCGCGACCTCGGGACTCCCAACGTCGAGGCCGTCCAGAAAGGCATGACTAACCTTGTACACCTCATCGGCATGATAAAGTCCTTCAACCTGCCCGTCGTGGTCGCGCTCAACCACTTCCCCACCGATACGCCCGAAGAGACCGCCATCCTCAAACGAGGCTCCGAGGAAGCGGGCGCGTTCGCCGCCGTCGAAAGCAAGGTCTTCGCCGAGGGCGGCGCGGGCGGAATGGAACTCGCCGAGGCCGTCATAGCCGCCGCCGAACCCGACGACCATCCCGAAATAGACTACGCCTACGCGGTAGAGGACACCCTGCGCGAAAAGGTAGTCGCCCTCGCCAAGCGGGTGTACAATGCCGAGAACGTGCGCTGGGCGCTGCCCGCCGGCCGCACTCTCAGGCAGTTCCAGGAGCGCGGCTGGGGCAACCTGCCCATCTGCATGGCCAAGACGCACCTCTCCATCTCCCACCGTCCCGCGCTCAAGGGTCGGCCCTCTGGCTACACCTTCCAGCTGTCCGACGTCCGCGCCTCCATCGGCGCCGGCTTCATCTACCCCATAGCCGGAAACATCGTAACCATGCCCGGCCTCCCCGGCTCCCCCCGCCAGCTCGACGTCGACGCCGAAGGCAACATCCTCGGCCTGTAAGGGCAAGAATCAAGGAGCGCAACCATGACCTACAAAGTAGAAGAAGTCGGACAGAAGGGCGAAATAGTCATAGGCGAAGAACTGCGCGAAAAACTGGGCATAGGCCCCGGCTGGCGCGCCTACCAATATCTGGAAGAAGACCACATCATAATCTACTTCCGCCCCCCAGACGACGGAAAGCCCTTGGCCGGCAGCCTGTCCAAGAACCTGAAGAAAAGAATCGCGCCCGGCAAAGAGTGGGACGAAGCGCGCGAATATGCTTGGAAGGTAAGGGCCGAAGAAAAGATGGGTCTCAGGGAGCGAATATAGCGAGTGTCTTCCTCAACACTAGCGTTATCATTCGTTATTTGACAGGCGACCATCCCGAATTGTCGGATAGGGCGACTCAGATCATAGAGGAAGTTGATGACCTCACTATTACCGAAGGCATATTAGGGGAAACCGCTTTTGTGCTTACGTCAGTCTATGGCAAGTCCCGTTCGGAAGTAGTTGACAGCCTCATCGCCTTGGTCGAAAGGGACAACATATCTACATACGCCCTGGATAAGAGCCTAGTTCTACGGGGCTTGGAGATGTGCCGTCCCTCCGGCAGGGTATCCATAGCCGACGCCATGATATGGGCCGCCGCCCGCACCGACCGCGCAAGCGCCATCTACACTTTCGACCGCCGCTTCCCCGGCGATGGAATCGAAATACGCCAAACCCTGTAACCAGATCCCCACGGACAGAAAGATAATGCCCGAATTCTTCAACGTTCGTTCACCGTCCCAGGCCTTCGACGACCTGCGTCCCCACGTCTCCCCCATCACCGAGCGCGAGACGATTCCCGTCACGTCCGCGCTTGGCCGCGTGATAGCCGACCAAATCCGTGCGCCCGAAGACCTGCCCTCATTCCCTAAGTCCTCCATGGACGGCTTCTCTGTCCGCGCCCGCGACACATTCGGCGCGTCCGAGTCCCTGCCCGCCATGCTGGAAGTAGTCGCCGACATACCCACCGGAGACAGCCCCGACGACGCCCTGAACGTCGGCGAGACCGCCGTCGCCTACACCGGCGGAGCGCTCGCCCACAACGCCGACGCCGTCGTCATGATAGAGCGCACCCAGCCCGCCGACGAAATCTCCATAGAGGTCCTGCGCCCCGTCGCCCCGGGCGAGAACGTCATACAGGTGGGCGAAGACGTCCGCGCCGGAGACATTCTGTTCATCCCGGGCCACACTATCCGCCCCCAGGACATCGGCGGCCTGCTCGCGCTTGGAATCACGGATATTCCCGTCCTCAGAAGGCCCAGAATAGCCATCGTCTCCACCGGCGACGAACTCGTCCCGCCCGACATACAGCCGCCGCCCGGCAAGATACGCGACATCAACACCTACACCATCGCCGCCCGCGTCGCCCAATGCGGAGCCGAGCCGGTCATCATCGGCCTCGCGCCCGACGAGTACGAACCCCAACTCCATGCCGCCCGCGACGGCCTTCGCGCGGCAGACGCCCTGGTATTCTCAGCCGGCAGCTCACTCAGCACTCGCGACATGACCGCCGCCGTCTTCAACGCGCTCGGCGACCCCGGCGTCCTGCTGCACGGCATCTCCATCAAGCCCGGCAAGCCCACCATCGTCGCCGTAGCCGACCGCAAGCCCCTCTTCGGACTCCCAGGCAACCCCGTCTCCGCCCTGGTCGTCTTCGACCTGCTGGTAGCCCCCGCCATCCACCTGCTCTCCGGCGCAAGCAGCCCGCCCACAGCCAACACAGTCGCCGCTACCCTAACCGCCGACATTCCCTCCGAATCCGGCAGAGAAGACTACATACCCGTAACCCTCTCCACCTCAGACGGTGCGATACACGCCACCCCCGTATTCGGCAAATCCAACCTGATCTACACCCTGATCAACTCCGACGGCCTGATCCAAATCCCAGCCCCCTCCGGCGGCCTCTACGCCGGCGAAAGAATATCAGTGGGTCTGTATCAGCGCTAAACGTCTAGTCTGCGCTGACCAAACTGGCGGACAGCTTTTCCGACGCCTTCGCCAGATGCACCGACGCGCGCTTGATAGCGACGCCTATGGGGTTCAGAATACCGTCAGGATTATCTTCGTCCACCTGCCAGTACCCCACTAAGTCGCCGTTCTTTGTGATTAGTTCGGGTTCACTGGTCGTTCTGCCCATCAACAGAGTATCGGACTCGGCGTCATAGCCCTTTTTGCCCAATGGCAGATACGCCGACGCCCACATGACGTCGAGTCCCACTATGTCGCAACTATCCTCTGCCGCGAGGTCAACGACGATATCGTGATGCTCATCGTCCCAAAGAGACTCAGAAATGGCTTCGGGAGTTCCCGTAGTGATACGGAGAGCGTCAACCTCCTGGTCATAGCTAACTCTCATCTCTCACCTAGTCCGCTCACCTGTGGTTATTGTATCCGGCCAATCATTAGATCTCATGTTGGTATGGTATCATAACCATTGGATACACCCTAATCAACTCGGATGGTCTGGTATAGATTCCTGCGACCTCTACGCGGGCGAAAAACACCCGTCCGGCTATACTGAATCCTGAAAATCCTAAATATCCCGTAAATCCTGATTCAGACAAAAGGTGAACCCCATGAGCGCCGAACCCCAGCTATTCAGAATCAATCCCGAAAACCGCGAGTCCGAGAAGATAACGGAGGTTGATTTCGCTCGCTTGGGATTTCAGGAGCGACGCGACATCCAGGAATGGGTAGCCGCCAACCCCGGCATATTGGACGACGGTCTGCTCATAATAGGCAAGGAATTCAGCGGATTCGACAGGACCAACGAAAGGCTTGACCTCCTAGCGGTGGACGGAGATGGCAGGCTGGTCGTGATAGAGCTGAAGCGCGACCACTCCGGTTCTGATGCCCACTGGCAGGCCATCAAGTACGCAAGCTATCTCCACCGCGCCAGCCGCGAGGACATAATCCGTATGTTCGCTGATCATGCGGACATATCGGAAACGGAAGCTGTTGACGAACTGTTGCAGCATCTTGGCGCGGACGACCTCAACGGCCTGAACAACGATCAGCGCATCATTCTGGCCAGCCACAGATTCGCGCCCGAAGTAACGTCCGCCTCCCTCTGGCTGAACGAAAAGACCCCGGATGAAGACCTGATAACCTGTGTCCAGCTAATTCCCTACCACGATTCGCAAACCGATTCCCTCTACATCCAAGCCAACACCATCATCCCAATGCCCGGCGCCGAAGAGTACAGCGTCGGGATCGGCGAGTCTCAAGAGAGCGATGGGACCCGGAGCGACTTGGGGACTAAGTTGCGAAGAACATTCCAACGGAACAAAAACGATGAGGTCACCAGTTTCCTCAGAAATGTGGCTAATCTGACCATAGACGGGATGGACGACCAAATCAAGCCGGACAGGAAGAGCAACTGGGCTGTAGGCTCAGGCAATAACCCAAATGATCGTCGCTATAATCTGTGGTACAGGCGTCCGCCATGGGGTAACTGGCGGATGTACTACTCAGTTCATCTCTTGCGCGAGGACGGAGCCTCTGCTTCCTCATGGAGAGCGGAAGTGGAGTTCGCTTATGATAAACGACGGTTAACCGATTTGAGTTTTTCGGAAGCGCAATTCGAAGATCTGGACAGGACTCTCCAAGACTTGAGGATTCACGATGGTCAGAAATTCTTCTTCGGTGGACCGCGCTGGCGTGTGATAAGGATAGAATTTGACGGCGACCATTCCATGGACGACACTTTTGCCAAGCTCATTTCGGACGACCTCAGTCCCTTAATC
Source organism: Dehalococcoidia bacterium (assembly GCA_963668275.2). Classification (GTDB taxonomy): domain Bacteria; phylum Chloroflexota; class Dehalococcoidia; order Lucifugimonadales; family UBA1123; genus VXRN01. Next base: position 1,909,250 of record OY764155.1, on the reverse strand, counting down.
GAGGGAATCACGCCCGCAATAGATGAGTTCGAAGACGAACGTACCAACCAAGAATCCGTCCCATGACCCACCCCCGCCGCTACTACCTCCAAGACATCCCTCTCCACGAGGCCACCGCCCGCTACACCGACGCCCTGAGCCGCGCCGACGCCCTCTCCCCACCCGGCCCCGAGCGCGTCCCAATCCAGCGCGCCCTCGGCAGAATCACAGCAGAACCCGTCTGGGCCGCCCGCTCAGTCCCCCACTACGACGCCTCAGCCATGGACGGCGTCGCAGTCCGCTCCGCCGACACCGTTGGCGCCTCCGAGACATTGCCCCTCACCCTCGCGCTTCCCGACCAAGCCGCCTGGGTGGACACCGGCGACCCCATCCCGGACGAGTTCGACGCCGTGATAATGGTCGAGGTAGTCCGCCGGCTGGACGACTCAGCCATCGAAATCCGCTCACCAGTCCCGCCCTACAACCACGTCCGCCCGCTCGGAGAGGACATCGTAGAATCCGAACTGCTGCTGCCCCAGAACCACCGCCTGCGTCCCGCCGACCTCGGAGCCTGCGCCGCCGCCGGAGTCACCCAAATCGCCGTCCGACCAAAGCCGGCCGTCGCCATCATCCCCACCGGCACCGAGCTCGTTGACATAGCGGACAACCCCAAGCCCGGCGACATAGTTGAATTCAACTCAATCGTCCTAGCCTCCATGCTGGAAGAATGGGGCGCGAACCCAACCCGCCTTCCCCCCGTCCCCGACGACCCGGCCCTGCTCAGCGACGCGATAATCCAGGCCGTCAGCGATTACGACATCGTTCTGGTCAACGCCGGCTCCTCCGCCGGAACCGAGGACTACACGGCGGGCTGCGTCGAGCGACTAGGCGACCTGGTGATTCACGGCGTCGCCATCCGGCCCGGCCACCCCATCGTGCTGGGCGTCGTCCAGAACAAGCCCGTCATGGGCATACCGGGCTATCCCGTCTCAGCCGTCATCGCCTGCGAACTCTTCGTAGAGCCTATCATCGAGTCCAGGCTGGGGCGTCCGTCCGACCCTGATCCCGTCGCCACCGCCACCATGACCCGCCGCGTCCACTCCCCCATGGGCGAGGACGAATTCCTGCGTGTCCGACTCGGACAGGTCGGCGGCAGGCTTGTCGCCACCCCCCTCCAGCGAGGCGCGGGCGTCATTAGCTCCCTGGTTCGCGCCGACGGCATAGCCCGCGTCCCCCGAAACTCCGAGGGCATTGAGGCCGGTTCTGAAATCGCGGTGCGCCTTCTCAGGCCCATGCCCGACATCCGCAATACCATAGTCGCCATAGGCAGCCACGACCTCATCCTTGACCTTCTCGCCAGCCGTCTCAGCGAGTGCCCCGGCAACCCGACCCTCTCGTCTGCCAACGTCGGCAGTCTGGGCGGTCTTCTGGCCGTCCGCAGGGGCGAGACCCATGTCGCCGGTTCCCACCTCATGGACGAAGACACGGGCGAGTACAACGTCTCCTACATCGAGCGCTACATCCCCAACAGGAACGTCGCCCTCGTCCACCTGGCCGCCCGAACCCAGGGCCTCATGACCGCGCCCGGAAATCCGGGCGGAATATCATCCCTGTCCGACCTAGCCAACCCGGGCGTCCGATTCGTCAACCGGCAGCGCGGCGCCGGCACCCGCGTCCTGCTCGACTTCAAGCTGCGCGAACTCGGCATCCCCCCCGAATCCATATCCGGCTACGACCGCGAGGAATACACCCACCTGGCCGTAGCCGCCGCCGTGCAGGGCGGACGCGCCGACGTCGGACTCGGCATCCTGCCCGCCGCCCGCGCCATGGGCCTCGACTTCATACCCCTCTTCGACGAACAATACGACCTCGTAATCCCCACCGAATTCTACGAAAGCGACCTACTCGCCCCCATGCTCGAAATGATCCGTTCCCCCCAATTCCAGTCCGAGGTCCAAGCCCTCGGCGGCTACAACGTCACCCAGATGGGAACCCTCAAAGCCATGTTGGGGTAAATCTGAAAAATCCCTTCCCCCTCCAACGGGCTAGGCAAAAATCCCTTCCCCCTTGATGGGCTGACAAGGGTAGGCAAAGTCCCTTCCCCCTTGATGGGCTGACAGGGGTAGGCAAAGTACGAAAGAGGTATAAGAGCTTGGAAAGCGCATGGTCTTGTGGCATCTTTTTGGTACCAAACAGAAAGGTTGCCACAGATCGCCATGCGCCTCCCATCCGAATGTTACCAGATGAGCCAGACCATACAACACTATATGCCTCATCTCAGAGAGTCCCAGCGCAAGGGACTGGCTCTTTGGGTATGCGGCGCGATACTGGCGGGCAGTGGCTGTCAGAACGCGGTGGCGACCGCGCTCTCGTTCGTGGCGAGTTTCAACACGATGCGCCAGTATCTCAGAGAGTGGCTGTACGACGGAGCGGACCGCTCCAATCCGTGTATGACACAGGTGGAGGTGAGCGCGTGCTTCGCGCCACTTATGAGATGGGTTCTGTCGTTGTGGCGTTCCGACACGCTGGCTCTGGCCATAGACCCGACGATGAAGGGAGACAAACTCAGCGCGCTGGTGATAAGCGTGGTCTATCGCGGTTGCGCGATCCCCGTCGCCTGGCGCGTGATGGCCGCCAACAAGCCGGGCGAATGGGTGAGGCCGATAGTGGAGACGCTCGGCGCGGTGTCCGGGGCTGTTCCCAAAGAGATGACTGTGGTGGTGATGTGCGACCGTGGTCTGAGAAGCCCGAGGCTGTGGGATAAGATAGTCTCTTTGGGATGGCATCCCTACGTTCGCCAGTCTATCAACACGGTGTTCTGTCCTGACGGAGGAACCCGTGTTCAGGCGAGGATGTTGGCTCCGGGTCCCGGATATGCCTACGTCGGCGCGGGAACCGCGTTCAGAGCTCCGGGCAAACGGCGTCGGGGGACTATGATAGTGGTCTGGGACAAACGACAGGCAGAACCCTGGATAGTGATGACCGATATGTCGGTCGCCAGCGCGGGAGTGTGCTGGTATGGACTTCGGTTCTGGATAGAGACGGGCTTCAGAGCGCTGAAGTCGGTGGGCTTTATGTGGGACAAGACCAGACGGGACGACCCTGAGAGGGTGTCCAGACACTGGCTGGCGCTGTCTGTGGCGACGCTGTGGACGCTGGCCTACGGCAGCCGAGTCGAAGACGCCAATGAGCGTGGGATAGCCCCCGGACGACTCAGGTCTCCGCCGAAGGCGTTGGCTCAGAACCATAGGAGCGCTCCTGAGCGAATCGTCAGCGTGTTGCGGTTGGGCATGAGTTGGCTGAGGCGGCTGCTGAGCCGTGGGAGACTGTGGAAGAGAGTCTGGCTTCTCCCTGAGCCATGGCCCGAACCTCCGCCTGACATGAAACTCATCTACCATGAATATACCTGAAATACTCAATGCCTACCCCTGTCAGCCCTTGATGGGGGAAGGTTAGGATGGGGGTGATTCCATCTACCAACTGCGCTGATGCACATTCCAAAAACCCGATTGAGTAGCCAACCGCGCCAAATTCTGCTAACCTGAACCTATGAGCGAGCGCCCCAACAACCCCCTTGACACAACCGCCGTCATACTCGCCGGCGGCATGAGCCGGCGCTTGGGCCGCAACAAGGCGCTCGAACCCTTCCGGGGCGAGGCGCTTATCCACCGCGTAATCCGCAGGATGAGCCAGGTCGCATCCAACATCATAGTCGTCGCCAACGACCATGAGCGCGTCGCCGAACTCGACCTCCCCGAAGGCGTAATCCCCGTCATTGACGAATATCCGGGCAAGGGTTCCCTCGGCGGCATCTACACCGGCCTGAGCGCCGCCCCCACCCAGTGGGCCGTCTTCTGCGCCTGCGATATGCCCTTCCCAAGCCCCCGGCTCTACCGCGCCCTTCTCTCCAACCGAGAGACAAACGACGCCGTAGTCCCCGTGGTCGAAGGCAGGCCGGAGCCAATCCACGCCGCCTACTCCCGCGCCTGTCTTGAACCAATTCACGCCAAACTCGCCGCCAACCGGCTCAAGATATCCGGCTTCTTCGACGACGTATCAGTCCACTACTTCACCGAAGACCGCGTGCGCCGGATAGACCCTGACCTGCTCAGCTTCTTCAATATCAACACTCAGCAGGATTTGGAAAAAGCCAACCAAATCGCTCAAACTAATCCCGAATAATGAATATACAAACGCAAAATAGCGTCGTAATCCGCGTGGAACTGTTCGGATACGCCCGAACCGTCGCCGGAGTCCGCGACCTCCAGATCGCCCTCCCGCCCCAATCCGGCGCGTCCGACCTCGCCGCCGCGCTCGCCGCCGCGCTCCCGTCCCTGCTCTCCGTCGCCATCGAAGACAACGGATCATCCCTGCTTCCCAGCTACACCGCCAACCTCAACGGACTCGCCTTCATCGGCGACGCCCCCGTACCTATATCTGAGGGCGACACAATCTTCCTATTCTCCAGCCAAGCCGGAGGCTAACCAAACTGAAAACTGATAACCGAAAACTGAACACTTCCCCCTACGGCTACCACGGAGTCGTCCTGGTCGTTGACCTCACCACGCAGACCGTCCACCGCCAGCCTATCCCCGAGACCGTCCTGCGAAACTTCATCGGCGGAACCGGACTCGCCGCCTACCTGCTCTACCAACATTGCCCGCCCGGAGCCGACCCGCTCGGTCCCGAAAATCCCCTCATATTCGCGTGCAGCCCACTCGTTGGCAGCAGGCTTACCACTTCCAGCAAATTCGCCGTCGCCGCCAAGTCCCCGCTCACCGGCATGATAGGCGACTCGCTCAGTTCCAGCTTCCTGGCCGTCGAACTCAAGCGCGCCGGATGCGACGCCCTCATCATAAAGGGCCGCGCCAACCGAATGACACTTCTTTCCATCGAAGACGGCGATGTGAAATTCCTGGACGCCGCCCATCTCGTAGGATTAGACACTTTCGACACCGAACAGGCCGTCAGAAACGATCTCGGAAGGCGTTTCAGGGTAGCCTGCATCGGCCCTGCCGGCGAAAACGGCGTCCGATTCGCCAGCATCGCCAACGACGGCGGTCGTCAGGCGGGCCGCACCGGAACCGGCGCCGTCATGGGTTCCAAGAACCTCAAGGCCATCGCCGTCCGCGGACGCAACCCCGCGCCCGTCTTCGACCGCGACAGCCTTGACACCATCGGACGCGGCCTATCCGCCAAAAGCCTGGGGCCCGCCACCGAGAAGTACCGCACCACCGGCACCATGGCCAACGTCGCCGTCTTCGACCGTCTCGGCGCGCTTCCCACCCGCAACTTCCGCCAGTCCACCTTCGAGTCCGCCGAAGATGTCAGCGGCGAAGCCCTCTACGAAGGCCATTTCGTCAAGAACGCCCACTGCGCCAACTGCACCATAGGCTGCGAAAAGATTCTCACCGTCGGCAGCGGCAAGAAGAAGTCCACAGGCCGCATGGAGTACGAAAGCGCCTTCGCGCTCGGCCCCCTGGTCGGCGTCTCCGACCGCGAGACCGTCATCCGCGCATCCCACTACTGCGACGAAATGGGCATGGACACCATCAGCGCCGGCGTCACAATCGCCTGGGCGATGGAGTGTTTCGAGCGCGGACTGCTCACCCGCGAGGACACCGGCGGCCTTGATCTGAATTTTGGAAACTCGGAAATAATCCTGCCTATTCTCGAATCGATATCAAACAAAAACGATAAATTAGGTGAATTACTTGCCGAAGGCTCAAGAATCGCCTCCGAGTCCCTGGGCCGAAACTCCCAGGATTGGGCCATGCACGTCAAGGGCCTGGAGATGCCCGGCTACGAACCCCGAAGCCTCAAGACGATGGCGCTCGCCTTGGCCGTCAGCACCCGCGGCGCCTGCCACAACCGCTCCTCAGCCTACGAAGCCGACTTCTCCAACCGCGTCAACAGGCTCGAGGCCGACGCCCTGCGCGGCCAAATCACCGCCGACGGAGAGGACTTCTCCGCCGTCCTAGACTCCCTCATCTGGTGCAAGTTCCTCCGCAAAGCCTTCGACGACTTCTGGGACGAATCCGCCACCTCTCTCAACCTCATCACCGGCTGGGACGTCACCCCCGGCGAACTCAAGAGGGCGGGCGAGCGCATAAACAACCTCAAGAAACTCTTCAACATCCGCGAAGGCTGGACCCGCGCCGACGACACCCTGCCCGCCCGCCTGCTGACCGAACCCCTCCCCGACGGCGTAGCCGCCGGCGTCACCCTCACCCCCTCCGACCTCGACATGATGATAGCCGCCTACTATCGCGCCCGCGCCTGGAACCCCGACGGCTCTATCCCCCACTCCAAGCTCCGCGAACTGGATATAGATAATCTGGTTTATACATCGGCTGAGGTAGTGTCATGACAGGAGGAGGTTGACATGAATTACCTACCCGCGCCAGAACTCCGTGAAATCCTCTTGCCTTCATACGACCCTTGCCCCGGATTTCAAGGCGCGTGTGAAGGTGTAGCCACATGGAATCCTGAACAAGGTCACGTGCCTCGCGGATTCATAGGCGCGTTAGGCTCTTTGGAGGAAGTACAGGTGGTCATCCTAGTTGCTGAACCCGGCAATCCTCACGGTAAAGAGTCATATACTTTCGATGACACACTCTTGACCCAGACATTCGAATATGCCTTCAACCTGTACCAAACTACTAGGTATCCCTATCACAGGAATCTTAAATGCTTACTTGACATGGTATTCCCTGAAGTTCCACTAGAGGACCAGCTAAAGAAAGCATGGATTACGGGGACTTACTTATGTTCGGTTCCAAAGAGAGAGGATAAAGTCGAAAGTCGAGATTTAAGGAAGGCTGAGCGAGGATGTGCTGAAAGGTTTCTAGTGAAACAACTGGAACTGCTTGAGGGACGTCCCATCATTGCCTTAGGAAATAAGGCTCGCAAGCGTGTTGCCCGATATGTACCTGTTTTACGACCTCACTTAATTGAAGCCGTACACCCAAGTTCAAGACTTTCCAACGCTGAAAAGCGTCATTCTTGGGAATCCGCCGCTAGGAAGGCCCGTCAAATCATTGACGGACGGAAGTAGAGGAATCCCAGTGAGTACGTCCATCAACAAGACTGGGAACATAGGTCATCTTGTGGCTTCTGCATCCTACTCATCCTAACCATCCCTTAAATCCTGATTCAGACAATTGCGCCCCTTGCCAAGTCTGATAGAATCACCCCGTCCGAATCAGCGTCGTCGGAGGTGAGCCGCTTGATAACCGACCAAAATACCCTGCGCCGCGAACTCAGGGCCAGATTCCCCCGGAACCACGGCCAACTTCTGCCCGCCCTCCACTTCCTCCAGCACGAGTTCGGCTATCTGCCCGACTGGGCGATGGAGGTCGTCGGCTGGCATCTGGGCATTCCCGCCTCAGAGGTCTATGGCGCGGCCACCTCCTACACCGAACTGCGTATAGAACAGCCCCGCGAAACCGTCGTCCGCGTCTGCACAGCGCTCTCATGCCTCACCCAGGGCTCCGCCGGCATACTCTCCGCCCTTCAGGAAGAACTAGACCCCGCTTCCGCCGACAGCCGCTTCACCCTCGAAGAAACCCCCTGCGGCTTCCTCTGCGGCATGGCCCCCGCAATCGAAATAGATGGACAATGGCATGGACGCCTCGATCCCCAATCCGCAATCCAACTGGTCAGGAACGCCCCCAATGACTAACGCCGCCCGCTTCCAGAACATCGCTAACGCCGCCCGCGACAGGCTGGCCCAAGCCGCCGGCGGCAGGCCCAGGATAACCGTCCAGGTCGGTCACTGTTGCCAGTCCATCGGCGCGTCCGAACTAGCCCGCGAAGTCTCCGACCGCTTCCGCGACACCGCCCAGGTCATAACCGCCGGCTGCGACGGCGCCTGCTTCGCCGCCCCCACGGTCATAGTCGCGTCCCACTCCGGCCGCGCCCACCGCCTTGAGCGCGTGTCCCCCGACGACCTCCAACCCATCGCCCGCGCCCTCAACGACGAAATAAACCCGGACTCACCAACCCACGGAGCCGACTTCATAGCCGCCCAGCGCCGCGTCGCGCTAGACGGTTGCGGAACGCTAGACGCCGAATCCATAGACGACTATCTGGCAAGCGGCGGCTACTCAGCCCTCGCCAAAGCGCTCCAATCCGACCCCGCCGAAGTAATCCGGCAAGTCAAGGACTCCCGCCTCAGAGGACGCGGAGGCGCCTACTTCCCCGCCGGCCTCAAGTGGGAATCGGCGCGCGGCTTCCCCGCCGCCCAGCGATACATGATAGTCAACTGCGAGGAAGGCGAACCCGGCCTGTTCAAAGACCGCCACCTCATGGAAGGCGCGCCCCACAGGATAATCGAGGGCGCGTGCATAGCCGCCTACGCCTCCGATGCGACCGACGTCATCTTCTACATCAACGCCGAGGCCAACCTGTCCGCCCAGCGTATGCGGAACGCCATCCAGCAGGCCCGCGAACTCGGTCTCATAGGCGAAAATGCCCTGGGCGCCGAACACGACTTCAACATCGAAATCCGCCGGGGCGCGGGCGGCTACGTATGCGGCGAGGAGACCACCCTCATCAACACAGTCGAGGGCTACCGCCGCGAACCCCGAATCCGCCCGCCCTACCCCGTAGAATCCGGCCTCTGGTCCCGCCCCACCGTCATCAACAACGCCGAAACCCTGGCCAGCGTCCCCTACATCATCAACAACGGCGCGGACGCCTTCGCCCAGATAGGCGATGGAACCGACACCGGCTCCAAGATAATCAACCTAAGCGGAGCCGTCCGCCGTCCCGGCCTCATAGAAATCCCCATCGGAACGACCTTGCGAGAAGTCATATACGACATCGGCGGCGGCCCGCCCGACGGCGCTTCCCTGGGCGTCATCGGCGTCGGCGGCCCCTCCAGCGGCGTCTTCCCCGTCTCCATGCTCGACACACCCATCAAGCCCGGCTTCCTCCACGAATCCGGCGTAATGCTAGGCGCGGGCGCGGTCATAGCCATGGACGACTCCATGGACGCCCTCTCCGTAGTCCGCAACCTGGCCCAGTACAACGCCAACGAATCCTGCGGCAAATGCACCCCCTGCCGCGAGGGAACCCCCCGCATGGTCGAGATGATTGACTCTCTCGCCGACGGCACAGCCACCCAGGACGACGTAAACGAGCTATCCAACCTCGCCCGCCTCGTCAACGACACCTCCCTATGCGGACTCGGCCAGGCCGCCGGAAACCCGATCCTCAGCGGCCTCCACTTCTTCCGCGACCAGCTGACCTCCAAAGCCAAACCCTGACCCCAAGCGCTACACTTAATCTACCCACACAATTAGCTTGAACGGCGAAGTCAGGGGAGACTCCAAAATGCAGCCCATAGTAAGCGACACAGGATATCGCCACATCCTCATGATGAAAGACGGCCGGGCGATGATAGCCGGAACCCGCATAAAAGTGGAGCTTATCGTCATAGCCACCAACCACCACAAATTGAGCCCAGAGGAGATCTGCAAATACTGGCCGCCCCTCACCCTCGGCCAGGTCCACTCCGCCCTCGCCTACTACTATGACAACAAGGAACTTGTAGAGCATCTGATTGAGGTGGGAGAAGAACTCGCCGAGGCTATGAGACCCGAGATTGAACGCTGGAACAAGAAAGTGAGACTCCGCAGAGAATCCAAAGCTAGGAAGAAAATCCCGGCCTGAAATGCCCTTCGATTTCTACATGGACCACAACGTGGACGACCGCATCGTGGATGGCCTTCGTTTACGCGGTATAGACGTCATATTAACCCGCGAAGAAGGACGTAGCGAGGAAGTTGACCCATCGTTACTAGACAGAGCGACTGAACTGGGACGAGTGTTTTTCACGCATGATGATGATTTTTTGAAAGATGGCGCGAGACGCCAACGAATGGGCATTCACTTCTGCGGAGTGATCTATGGGCATCAGCAGGCGAATATAGGCAGGTGTATATCAGCGCTGGTAAGAATATATGAATCCAATAGCCCGGAACAAATGATGAACATGGTAATGTACGTCCCATGACCATCCACCAGAAAGGCCCCCCATGACCATCACGCTCGCCATCAACGGCAACCAGGTTACTGTCAACGACGGCGCGTCCGTCCTCGACGCCATCAACCAGTCCGGCGCCTACATATCCCAGCTCTGCAAAGACCCGGACATGAAGCCCATCGGAGCCTGCCGCACCTGCCTCGTGCAGATAGACGGCGTGCGCGGCTTCCCCGCTTCCTGCTCCGTTCCCGCCGCCGACGGCATGAGCGTCTTGACCGAGACCGACGACGCCCGCGACACCCGGCGCGGCGTCCTCGAACTCACCATGGCCATGTTCCCCCCCAACGGCGACACCGCCTCCGAAGACTACCGCGAGCTCTCCATCGCCGCCAAGCATCACGGCATTGACGCCCCACGCTGGACGGGCCGCCGGCGCGAGGTCGTTGACGCCTCCAACCCCGTCTTCCAGATTGCCATGGACTCCTGCATCATGTGCGGACGCTGCGCCCAGGCTTGCCAGGACGGACACCAGTTCATCGGCGCGATTGACGTCCTCGGAACCGGAACCGACGCCCGCATCGGAACCTTCATGGACAAGCCCCTTGTCGAGTCCGTCTGCACCACCTGCGGCTCATGTCTCGCCTCTTGCCCCACCGGCGCGATCACCGCTAAGGCCGACGTATCCAACCCCGTCCGCACCGTCACCACCACCTGCCCATACTGCGGCGTCGGCTGCGGCATAAAGGCCCGAATTGACCCCAACGACCAGATACTTGAAATCCTTGACGACCCCGACAACCAATCCTCGCTCGGTATGCTCTGCGTCAAGGGCCGCTTCGGATTCTCTTTCGTCAACCACCCCGACAGGCTCACCAAGCCCCTCGTCCGCAAGAACGGCGAACTCACCCCCGTCGAATGGGAAGAGGCGCTCGAATACGTTTCATCCCGTCTCGCCGAGTACCGCGGCGACGCCTTCGGCACCCTGGCCTCCGCCAAGGCCACCAACGAGGACGGCTACATCCAGCAGAAGTTCGCCCGCCTCATCATGCAGAGCAACCACATTGACCACTGCACCCGCCTATGCCACTCCCCCTCCGTAGAGGCTATGCTGACCTCCCTCGGCAGCGGCGCGACCTCCAACTCCTACATAGACTACGAAGAAGCCGGCTGCCTCGTCATCATCGGCTCAGACGCCAACTCCAACCACCCCGTCGCCGCCTCCCGTATGCGCCGCGCCGTCGTCGAGCGCGGAGCCAGGCTCATCATCATCAACCCACGCCGCATCGAAATGTGCGACTACGCCGACCTCTGGCTCCGGCCCAGGCCCGGCACCGACGTAGCGCTGCTCAACGCCATGGCCAAGGTCATCGTCGAAGAGCGCCTCGCCGACACCGATTTCGTCCGCGACCGCACCGAGGACTACGACGAATGGTGGCGGACAGTCCAGAAGTACGACCTCGACTACGCCGAGAAGATAACCGGCGTCCCCGCCGACCAGATTGCCGACGCCGCCCGCATCTACGCCCAACCGCCCTTCAGCGGCTCATGCCTCATCTGGGGCATGGGCATCACCCAGCACACCATGGGCACCGCCAACGCCCACGGCCTGCTAAATCTAGCCCTTCTCGCCGGACAACTCGGACGCCCCGGCTCCGGCATCTCCCCGCTCAGGGGCCAGAACAACGTGCAGGGCTGCGGCGACGCCGGCTGCCTCCCCAACGCATTCCCGGGCTATCAGACCATCGGCGAAGAATCCCTCGCCAAGTTCCAGGCCGCCTGGAGCGGCCAGCCTCTGCCGCCTGAACACGGCCTTGTCGTAACCGACATGGTAGAAGCCATAGACAAGGGCCGCGTCAAGGCCATGTACATCACCGGCGAGAACCCCCTGCTCAGCGAACCCGACCTGCACCACGCCGAGGAGACCTTCAGGAAGCTCGAACTGCTCATCGTCCAGGACATCTTCATGCACGAGACCGCCGAGATAGCCGACGTCGTCCTCCCCGCCACCTCCTTCGCCGAGAAGGACGGCACCTTCACCAACAGCGAGCGCCGCGTCCAGCGCGTCCGCAAGGCCATTGACCCCGTTGGAGACAGCCGACCCGACTGGGTGATAATCCAGGACGTAGCCCGCCGCGTCAGCCGGAAACTCGGCCTCGAACTCGATCACGAATTCGCCTACGACCACCCATCCCAGATATTCGACGAGATGCGGCATCTGTCCCCCGCCCTCGCCGGCATATCCTACGACCGCCTTGAAGACGAGGGCGGAATCCAGTGGCCCTGCCCAACCCCCGACCACCCCGGCACCCGCTACCTCTACGAATCCGACTTCCCGCGCGGCCCCCGCGCCAAGTTCGTCGCCTTCGACCAGGGCCCAGCCGCGGACGAAACCCCCTCCGAACGCTTCCCGCTCATACTCAACACCGGCCGCGTCCTCTACCACTGGCACGGCGGCACAATCACCCGCCGCGCCGACAACCTGCTCGCCCGCTCCCCCGAGCTCACCGTCTCCATGCACCCAACCGACGGCGACAAGTACGCCATCCCCGACGGCGAGTGGATACGAGTCCGCTCCCGCCGCGGCGACCTCGAGGGCCGCGCCCACTACACCGAGAGACAGCGCGCCGGAGAGCTATTCGTCCCCTTCGTCAAGCTCCAGGAACACGCCGCCAACTTCCTGACCAACTCCGCCCTCGACCCCGACTCCCGCATCCCCGAATACAAAATCTGCGCCGTCCGCATGGACAAGGTAGGCGATGACCGTGGTGTCACGCGCCGCCGTCAGCTTCAGAAGGTGTAGCTTTACCGCGTGGAAGGCGGCAAGAAAGCAGAATTAGGAGACGATTTCAAAAGTCCCTTCCCCCTTGATGGGCTCACAAGGGTAGGCAAAAGTCCCTTCCCCCTTGACGGGGGAAGGTTAGGATGGGGGTGACTCCGCTAATCCAAGTTCAATGCCTACCCCTCTCAGCCCTTGATGGGGGAAGGTTAGGATGGGGGTGATCAGGTCCAACTTCCTCCATTGCCAAGCAATAGACGCGCAAGTAGCGAGACTGCTGAAACTGTATCAAAATTAGAGAGGACGATATGGAAACCGTAACAGTCACCCCTGATTTTCAAGTCAACATACCCGACTCAATACGCCAGGCCCTTGACCTAGAACCCGGTCAGGAAATCGCGCTGATAGAGTATCAGGGCGTAGTTCGCATGATCCCTGTGATGCCGACGGAAAACGCGCGCGGCTTTCTCAAAGACGTTGATACCTATATCGAGCGGGAGCCGGACAGACTATGATAAACCCGACACACCCCGGCGAATCTGTCCGAGAGTGCATCGCCGAATCCGGTTGGACTATAACCGAATGCGCCGAGCGGCTGGGAATAACCCGCAACACCTTGTCGCGGCTTCTGAACGGCAGAACCGGAATATCCCCGAGCGTCGCGCTTGGACTGGAATCCCTCGGATGGTCCAACGCCGAGTTCTGGATGCGCCTCCAATCCAATTACGACCTGGCCCGCGAACGCCGCAAGCGAGCCGTCGCCTGAATCCCAACCACCATGACCCCCTCCCAATTCATATCCAAATGGTCCGCCGGAGCCTTCGGCGAACGCCAGGCCGCCCAGACCTGGTTCCTCGACCTGCTCCGACTCGTCGGACACCCCGACCCCATCGAATACGACGACCGCGACAACTTCACCTTCGAGAAACCCGTCCCCGGCGGATTCGCCGACGCCTACCTCGCCGGGCGCTTCGGCTGGGAATTCAAGGGCCGCGACACCCAGCTACCCGGCGCGTTCAACCAGCTCCTCCGCTACCAGGTCTATCTCCAGACCCCGCCCCTGCTTATCGTATCCTCATTCGAGCTGATTCGCGTCCAGACCAACTTCCCGGGCAAAGAAACCGTCCTGCACGAAATCCCCATCGCCGAACTCGACGCCCCCGTACAGTTCGACAAACTCCGAAACATCTTCTTCGACCCCGCTGCCTTCGAGCCGCGGCGCACCGTCGAGGACGTCACCCGCGAAACCGCGCTCCTGTTCAGAGACATCGTTAGCGACATGGAGGAACGCGGCGGCGGTAGTGAACAGCTTGCCAGATACCTCAACCAAATCGTCTTCTGCCTCTACGCCGAGGACGCCGGACTGCTGCCCAAAGACCTGTTCACCCGGATAACCGAGAACCATTACAGAAATCCGGGCTACTTCAACCAGTCGGTTCAGGAACTCTTCGCCACCATGAGCGAAGGCGGCCTGTTCGGTTACGATGAAATCGCCCACTTCAACGGCGACCTGTTCGACGAATCCGAAATGGTGGAACTCAGCGGAGTCGCGCTCTTCCATCTCGTTCAGGCCGTTCGCAAGAACTGGCGCGACATCGAACCCTCCATCTTCGGAACCCTCTTCGAGGGCGCGCTCGACGCGACCAAACGCTCCTATCTCGGCGCTCACTACACCAGCGACGACGACATCATGCTCGTCGTAGAACCCGTCCTGATGAAACCCCTGCGCCGCGAGTGGAACCAAACCCGACGCCGCGCCGACGACCTCATTGCCGACGGAAACCCCGACGACGCCCGCGCCGCGCTCGACTCATTCCGGGAGCGTCTGACCAACGCCACCGTCCTGGATCCCGCCTGCGGAAGCGGCAACTTCCTCTACATAGCCCTCCGCTCCCTGCTAGACCTCGAAAAACAGGTCATAGACTACGCCGAATCCCACGGCTTCCACGGCGGCGCTCCCTCCGTAAGCCCTCGCCAGATGAACGGCATTGAAATAGACCCCTACGCCGCCCAACTCGCCCGAACCGCCCTCTGGATTGGCTACATCCAGTGGCACCAGTCCAACGGCTTCCCATACAACCAGCAACCCATCCTCACACCCCTCGACACCATCCGCCGGACCGACGCCATCCTCGACCTCTCAGACCCCGATAACCCCACAGAACCCGACTGGCCCGACGCCGAATTCATAATCGGCAACCCACCATTCCTCGGACGCGGAAGATTGCGCGGTGAACTTGGAGACAGTTATACCGATAGCCTATATGGAGTTTACGGAGACCGTATTCCCAACGCATCCGATTTGTGCTGTCGCTGGTTCGAAAAGGCCAGAGCTATGATTGAACAAGGTAAGACCAGGCGGGCAGGTCTGTTGGGAACTCAGGCAATACGCGGCAGGGATAGCCGGGCTGTGCTTCAACGCATCAAACGGACAGGCGATATATTCATGGCCCATTCAGATAGAGCTTGGAATCTTGCGGGGGCGGCAGTTCAGACGTCCATTGTAGGCTTTGACGATGGGACTGAGACGGAACGGACACTTGATGGAGAAACTGTCGAGAATATCAACGCAAACCTGACCAGCGGGGTAGATGTAACCTTGGCTGTGCGTCTCAAAGAGAACAGGGGGATATGCTTTGAGGGTCAATCTCCAAAGGCGCGATTCGATATTTCCCCGGAACTGGCCGCCGAGATGTTAAGCCAGCCGTTGAACATCAATGGGAAACCAAACTCGGACGTGGTACTTCCCGTTATGGACGGACATGACATCACTGATCGGAATCGTGGGATGTACACCATCAACTTTGGATTGATGAGCCTAGAAGAAGCGTCCCAGTACGAAATTCCATTTGAGTATGTCAAAGAACACGTATATCCGACTCGCCAACAAAAATCTCAGGCTGCCTTTAGAAATCGTTGGTGGCAATATGCTACTCCTCGTCCCGCTATGAGAAAGGCATTGACTGGACTAAAGCGGTATATTGCAACTCCGAGACATAGTAAGTACCGGATATTTGTATGGGCAACCGTAGATGTAGTGTGTACAGACGCCATAGATGTATTTGCAAGAGAAGATGATTACACTTTTGGACTGCTACACAGTAAAGCGCACGAAACTTGGTCTCGTGCCACAGGTACTCAGGTCAGAGAAAGAGAATCAGGTTTCAGATACACGCCTACCACCTGCTTCCAGACTTTCCCCTTCCCCCACCCAACCCCCGAACAGCGCGAAACCATAGCCTCCGACGCCCGCGAACTAAACCAACTCCGAGAAAACTGGCGCGCCGCCGACCCCACGCGAACCCTCACCTCCCTCTACAACGCCAACCCAACATGGCTCTACAACGCCCACTTCCACCTGGACCAGGCCGTAGCCCGCGCCTACAACTGGCCCCCCAACCTCCCCGACCACCAGATCCTCGAGAACCTCCTAACCCTAAACCTCCAACGCGCCTCTCAGGAGTGAACGAAGTGAACCTTACGATTCCAGCCGATCTTTTAGCCGCGACAGGTCTAGTTATGGATGCTGTTGGCATAATCCTTCTGTTTTGGTTTGCGCCTGAGAAGTATCCAGATCCTCAATCCACAGCGTTCTTTGCTGTTGAGGACGACTCACATGAACGCTGGCTAAAGAACCAGCGTAGAAGGACTTTTGTATCTCGGGGTAGCGTTATCATCATTGTTATAGGATTTGGTCTTCAACTAATTGCAGTAGTGTTCTTCTAACGAAATCTTGCGTTCCCTCTCCGGAATAGCAGGAGTCGGACAGGGAATCGGCAAGCCCTCTTCCTCCATTAGCTCCAGATGAAACCTGACAGCCTCGGCTATCAGCGCTTTCGTTTCCTCAAACGTATCGCCCGCCGCCACACATACAGGCAAATGAGGCACATACGCCGAGTAGCCTCCCCCGTCGCTCCCCTCAAATACAACCCTGTATCTCATTGTCTCGTTCGTCATTTCTCAAGAGACGATTACATTTCTCAAGAAGCCGCCCGCGCCACTGAATTCTGAGTAGATTCGGTCGGGCTCTATTGCATATCTGACTTAAATCCGCTGGAAACTGTCAAGGCCAAGTGACGCGAAACTGCCAGTGCCTTCATTTCTAAGACACTGGCAGTTTGTATATACACCGCCATAACCTAGTCAGGTTGCCAAGCCTCAAGTGCATCATTACAGTCATCAATGGCAGTTGTGAGAAATTTGGCCCGTTCAATGAGTTCGCTATAAATTTCCTCTATTTCTGACTCCATCCGAACTATCTCTTCAAGATCATCTTCCAATGTTTTGAGTGCTACTTCTTCAGCATATTGTAAGTCGCTGCTGGATTCCAATGCTCTGGCGTAAGTATCGTAGTATTTCGCCCTGCAACGTGAGGTGAAAACGAAAACCTCTGTTATTTTGGCTTGTGCTACCTGTATAAACACTGACAGGTTGACTTCGGCTACCAGGGCTGTCGCAATTTTGCTGAAGGCGTCGGCTTCTAAATCATCGAATTCTCCCAACGCCATATTACCTGCCCACCCTGTTTCGTACAAGTACGGCTATCTTACCTTCGTGGTCAGCCATCATCGCATTGAACTTGGCTTGGGCAGGGTTGCAAACATCCATAGCGGAGTCAAATTTCTTAGTCGTTTCCCGCTCAAATTGGTCTATTCTGTCCAACGCGCTGACAGGCGCATCCACAATTTCCAACTTCGCGGCAGAACCTTGTGCAGGGTCCGCTACCATCATGTTGAGCCTCCTGTAATGTGGATAGTGTAGGGGTTATAACAGCATTGCTGAGCATTGTCAAGGAACGGTAGCCGCAGGGTAGAGTTTCCTCTCCGGCGTATGAATCTGTGATGTCAAGCAGGGGTGCGCACTTTCTAAAGCTGTAACTTGGCTATAGTACCACTATGGCAGCTAATCCTTTACTTGAAAGGAAACACTACTGTCCGCAACTCCAAATACCCAACCCCTCCCGCCCCATGCTACAATTCCCCGCGTCAACTAAAAACTAACCACTAAGAACTAAAAACTCCCCATGACCTCCCCCCTATCCCAAATCCCCAGACCCCAGGCCAGCCGCTTCGACGACAAGAAGAAACTCTTCCTCGTCCCCAACTACGTCTTCCCTCCCGACATCCCCCAGGACGGCCAGGAACTCCTCTCCAGGTACTGGTCCGAAGTCCGCGACTCCATAGCCAACCTCGAAAGATCGCTCGGCGCCGTCTCCCGCGTCTATCACGAACTCATCTACCTCGACGGCGACCCCGGCCTCGCCCAGATAGAAATGATGAACCCCAACGCCGGCCCCTTCATTCGCGCCATCTGCCAGTCCACAGCCCGGCTTTACGCCCTCGAAGACCCCGAACTCGTCCACGAACACACCGACTGGCAGCGAATCCTCACCATCGGCCCCGCCAGCCAGAAAGTCATGGCCGCCGCCATAGAGGGATACCAGTCCACCCTCGAAACCCGCTACGCCAACATAGCCCAGAAAATATCCGACGACCTCTCCGAAGGCCAATCCGCCGCCCTCTTCATCCGCGAAGACCACCGCGTCCAATTCCCCGCCGGCGTCCAGGTCTTCTTCGTAGCCCCCCGCGCCCTCGACGACCTCAAGCGCTGGCTCGAATCCTACCTCAGCCAGCCCAACCCCTCTGAACCCTCCAACCCGTAGGGGCAACCCCCGTGGTTGCCCTTCACCCTCTGGTCGCCCACTACCCCCGCGTAACCCATTATTCCCCCTTTGCCCCACGAATCGCCCATCTGCTACAATCCCAAGAACAAACGCGCTAGATATGCTTGATGTACATAAGGAGGAATTTATCAACAGCCACTTAGCCGACCAAAAATTTTTTGGTCCATAGCTAACAACAGGTGATAACAGGTCACTTTCCACGTGAACAGCCACTAGTCCCACTTGGAAACTCACTTGAAACCTCACCTGTAAACTATAAATAAACATTTATGACCAACCACCCAAATCCCGGAAATTGAGACGATTGCATAAATCCCTTCCCCCTTGATGGGGGAAGGCTAGGATGGGGGTGAAACCCCAACCGACCGCGTCATCCCAATCACAGAAATCACAGTTCAGACAGCGAGGAACTCACGACATGACAACCGACTCCCCCCGGCTCCGCAGTACCGAATGGTTCGACACCCCCGAGCTCTACGGCTGGCTCCGAAAGGCCGCCTTCATGGCCCAGGGCTACGGCCCCGAAGCCTACGACAACCGCCCCATCATCGGCATCTGCAACTCATGGAGCGAACTCACCCACTGCAACGCCCACCTGCGCCAACTCGCCGAAGCCGTCAAGCGCGGCGTCTGGCAGGCCGGCGGCTTCCCAATGGAGTTCCCCGTCATGTCCCTCGGCGAATACAATATGCGCCCCACCACCATGCTCTTCCGCAACCTCATGAGCATGGAGGTCGAGGAGTCCCTCCGCGCCAACCCCCTCGACGGCGTCGTCCTTCTCGGAGGCTGCGACAAGACAACCCCCGCCCTTCTCATGGGCGCGGCCAGCGCCGACATACCCGCCATCATCGTCACCGGCGGCCCCCAGCTAAAAGCCAACTGGCGCGGCGAAGAACTCGGCTCCTGCACCGACTGCCGGCGCTACGAAGTCGAACTCCGCGCCGGAAACATCACCCCCGACGACTGGGCCGAACTCCAGACCTGCATCGTCCGCAGCCCCGGCCACTGCATGGTCATGGGAACCGCCTCCACCATGGCCTCCATGGCCGAAGCCATGGGCATCGCCCTCCCGGGCAACGCCGCCATCCCCGCCGTTGACTCCCGCCGTCACCGCATCTCCGAACTCGCCGGACGCCGGATAGTCAATTTGGTAAAAGAAGACGTCCGCCCATCCCACATAATGACCCGCGAGGCTTTCGAGAACGCCATCCGAACCATGCACGCGCTCGGCGGCTCCACCAACGCCGTCATTCACCTCACCGCCATAGCCGGACGTCTCGGCATAGACCTGCCCGGCTCTCTCTTCGACGAGCTTTCCAGGACGACCCCCTTCATCCTCAACCTAAAGCCCTCCGGCCAGTACCTCATGGAAGACTTCTTCCACGCCGGCGGCCTCGCCGCCCTCCTCAAGGAGATTCAGCCCCTTCTCCACGACGACCGGATGACCGTCACCGGCCAGACCCTCGCCGAGAACATAGCCCCCGCCATCAACTACAACCCCGACGTCATCCGCTCCATGAACGCCCCCATGAACCCCGAAGGCGGCCTCGCCGTCCTCACCGGCTCCCTCGCCCCAACCGGCGCCCTCATCAAGCCCACCGCCGCCTCCGAATCCCTGATGACCCACGAGGGCCGCGCCATTGTCTTCGAGGACCACGACGATCTTTTCGCCCGCATTGACGACCCTAATCTCGACGTCACCCCCGACGACGTTCTCGTGATGCGCTCCGGCGGCCCCATAGGCGCGCCCGGTATGCCCGAATGGGGCTTCCTGCCCCTGCCAAAGAAGATACTCGCCTCCGGCGTCCGCGACATGGTGCGCCTGAGCGACGCCCGCATGAGCGGCACCGCCTTCGGAACCGTCGTAGTCCACGTAACCCCCGAATCCGCCGCCGGAGGCCCCCTCGCCGCCGTCCGAAACGGCGACCGCGTAAGCCTCGATGTCCCCCGGCGCCGCCTCGACCTCTTGGTAGAAGACCGCGAAATCCAGCGCCGCCTCCACGAATCCCCGCCCCAGCGCCCCGTACACAAGCGCGGCTACGCCTCCATGCACGCCCAGCACGTCCTCCAGGCCGACACCGGCTGCGACTTCGACTTCCTCCGCGCCGAAGGTTCATAAGGCCAATCCCCTGTGCTACCATACGAACTCACAAATATGAGAGGTGCATGGAAATATGAACATTGATTTTTCCAGTATCAGGGTTCCGCGTCAAAGGCCGAGACCCACTGACCCCATAGAGATTTTTCGACGGTCGGCTGTTACAGATGACAGCATAAACGATCTATGGTTAGCCCAAGGAGACGCTTTACGTGAATGGGATGGTTCTAGAACTTTCAATGATGTAGCAGTAGCTCTGAATACAGGTGCAGGAAAGACTCTAGTGGGCTTGCTTATTGCCCAGTCTCTGGTGAATGAAACACAGAGACAAGTGGTTTATGCTTGCAGCTCGATTCAACTAGTCGAACAGACCGCAGAGAAGGCCACAGGCTATGGGCTGCCGGTTACTACATATTACCAACGGGAATTTTCAAATGAACTGTACGCCGGTGCAGAAGCACCTTGCGTCACGACGTATCAAGCGTTGTTTAATGGGAAGTCCAGGTTCGCTACCGACGATATAGCAGCAGTAATATTCGACGATGCTCATACAGCTGAACATATACTTCGAGAGCAGTTCTCCTTGCACATCCTTCGTTCTGAAATGGAAGAGACTTATCAAAGGATAGCGAATTTATTCAGTTCATATCATAAATCTACAGGACTAGGCACAAGCTACGAAGAGGCCCTGAGTGGAGAATCTTCTCGATTATTTTGGGTTCCACCATTTGAAGTCCGTGGGAATTTAACAGAATTACGCCAGATCCTACTAGATGCTAAACTCGGTCAATCAATCAATACAATGTTTTCTTGGGAACATATTCGTGACCACGAAGAGCTATGCTGTGTAATGATTTCCAGCTCAGCGGTAACTTTAACTCCTCCCATAGTTCCGGTTTCTACACTTGCCTGCTTCGAGCCTAATGTCAGGCGAGTTTATCTATCTGCGACACTGAGAGCTCCTGACGCCTTCGCTCGGGCTTTCGGGCGTAAGCCTGGGCTAATCATCTCACCCTCAACTCCTGTGGGAGAGTGTGAAAGGATGATACTTGTTCCCTCAGTCACGGAGTCGGTTGAAGATGATGTGTATTTTGGGAAGGATACTATCAAAAATAAGAAAGCATTGATCCTAACACCGAGTTATCGACGTAGTAATACATGGAAAGATATAGCTAACATTCCTGCTCGCCAAGAAGTACCACAAGCAGTGACTAGATTCCGAGAGGACGCGGCACCTAACAAGCTTATTCTCGCTGCTAGATACGACGGGATAGACTTGCCTGGAGATACATGCAGGGTTCTAATCATAGATGACTTACCAATGGGATTAAGTCCTCTTGAACGGTTCCAATGGGAACTTTTGCATATGGAGAACAGTTTTCGTAGTACCATAGCTTCACGGATCGTACAGAGTTTCGGGCGTATATCCAGAGGTATGAGCGACCATGGAGTTGTTATAATCACAGGACGAGAACTAGTCGGATGGCTTCAACTCCCTCGGAATCAATCTCTACTTCCAGAATTCTTGAGGAAGCAAATTCAATTGGGCCTAGCTCTCTCTCGACAAGCAAACTCGCCAGAGCAACTTACTGGATTTGCGGATGCCTGCTTGGGCCGTATGCAAGGATGGATAGATTTCTATAATGATAATATGCAAGAAGGATTTCCTACTCCTAATGAAGCAGAACCGGATCTAGAAAAGAGCAGTACTGTTGCTCTTGCAGAAGCTGAATTCGGGGAAGCGTTGTGGAAGAGAGACTTTCATAGTGCAGCACTTGTCTTACAAGAATCACTTGATAGCGGATTTGCATTAAGTCAGTCTACTGGAGCATGGCTTGCCTTTTGGCTTGGTTTCACTTTGGAAATGACTGGAGACAATGAAACAGCTGGTGAATATTATTCCAGATCGTATGGCAATCAAAGTAATTTACCGCGCCGTATATACCTCGGAGTAGACGGTAGTACGGTCACTAATGTACAAATCGCAAATGTACACGAACAGATGAGAATCGGTCATCCGCGCCCATCATCTGTAGCTATCCCAAAGACAATGATCTCAGATTTAGATCCCCTCAAAGGCATTGGTAGCGTACCTCAAACCGAAGAAGCGCTCCGATGTTTAGGACAGTATCTAGGTCTTAAATCAATCAGGCCGGATAAAGAATTTAATACAGGTCCCGACGTTTTGTGGATTGCACAGGACGAATATGGAATATGTATGGAATTAAAGACAGATAAAAAAGACAACTCTGAATACTGGAAAAGAGATGTCAGTCAATTACATGATCACATCCAATGGGTAAAGGATAACCATCAGCTATCTGAGATTATTCCTATATTCGTGGGGTCCATATTGCCGGTTGCCCAAGATGCAAATCCGAGTCCGGATATGAAAATAGTTGACTTAGAACAATTCGATGTGCTTGCTAAGAAACTGATCAGTGCATTAGAAGAGGCCGCGAACGGGACACTTCCCCTAGAGCTTGGCGACAAGCTAGAAAAGGTAATGAGAGACCGAGGTCTCTTGTTCCACGATATTCTAACCTCGCTTAAAATGAACGAACTACAAAAAAGCCATCCATGAAATAATATCAATAACATCACTTTGTAATACTATTATTTGGGTATCTCTTCTTACTTATTACAGTGCATACTGCCAGTAATAGAGAACGCCATTGGTATAGAGAGGAACAAGGTGGACAGAATGGCTGAGCAAAGTCGAGATAGAATTCCAGATGAGTCCGCGAGTAGGGAAGAAGTAGCGGAGTTCTGGGATACCCATGACATTACCGACTATTTGGACGAACTCGAACCTGTGAATGTGAGGTTTTCCGACAGGATAGATCACGGCATAATAGTCACATTCAAATCTAAAGTATTCAATAAGCTCTTCGAGATGGCCGACGAGCGCGGCGTCTTCCCCGACGTCCTGATACATGAATGGGTTGCTAAGGGTATGAAAGAGGCTCAGGCCACCGCCCCCGACTCCCGCAAGACGGCTATCTCTTCAACCGAATAACCCAACTCGCCAAGAACATCGTCCGTGTGCTGCCCCGTCGTCGCGCCCGTGAACCTCACCGACCCGGGCGTCTCCGACAGCTTGGGCCCTATCCCCACCTGCCTGACCGGTCGCCCGTCCACCTCGCCCGCCTCTATCACCATCTCGCGGTGTAGATTCTGAGGGTCCGACGCCACCTCATCCAGCGAAGACACCTTCGCCACCGCGATATTGTCTATCCCCGACAACGCTTCCCACCAATCGTCCCGGTCTCGCGTGATGAATATATCCCGCAACTCCCCTTTGATGTACTCCGCTCTACCCTCATCGAACTGTATCTGAATCAGATCGTCGCGCCCCAGCGCGTGGCACAGCGCCGCCCAGAACCACGGCTCGATGCACCCCACGCTGATATACCGTCCGTCCCGGCACTCATACACGTTGTAGTAAGGAGCCGCCCCGTTCAGCGACATACCCCCACGAGACGCCACAACCCCGTCCGAGAAGTAAGCCGACATCATCGAGGCCAGCATATACGCCACCCCGTCCGACATCGCCACGTCAACGTACTGCCCCCCACCCGTATGCCCCCGCGCGATAATCGCCGCCAGAATAGCCGTCGCCGCGTGCATCCCGCCGCCCGCGAAGTCCGCGATTATGTTGTATGGAATCACCGGAGCGCCGCCCTTATCCCCTATCACGCCCAGCGCGCCCCCGACCGATATGTAGTTGATGTCATGCCCAACCAGCCCCGCGTAAGGCCCATCCTGCCCATACCCCGACAGCGAGCAATACACCAGGCGCGGGTTGATCTCGCTAAGAGTCTCATAGTCGCACCCCAGCCGCGAAACCACCCCCGGCCTGAACCCCTCCACGAACACGTCCGCGCCCCTGACCAGCTCGCGCAGTATCTTCCGCGCCGCCTCATCCTTCAGATTCATCCCGATACTCCGCTTGTTCCGATTCAGCGCGTTGAACGCCGCGCTCCGCCTCGCCGCCTCCTGATCCGCGCCCGCGCCTCTCTCCCGCGCCATCCGCCCGCCGCCCGGCTCCTCCACCCTTATCACCTCAGCCCCCAGGTCGCCCAGAACCATCGTGCAGAACGGCCCCGGGGCCATCCTCGAAAGGTCAACCACCTTTATCCCTTGCAGCGCCATCGCCATCAGAACACTCCAACCGCTCTCTCAGGAATTCTCCAACACGCCGCCGACCACCAGGTCGGATATAGCGTCGTCGTCCAGTCCGAGTATCTCTTTCAGTATCTCTTCATTATGCTGACCAATCAGCGCCTGCGGCATCCTTAGCGCCCCGGGCGTCTCCGACAGATGATACGTCAGCCCGTCGTATGGCATCGGTCCGCACTCCGCGTGATCCAGCCACTGGAAGAAGCCCCGATGCTTCAACTGCGGATCCTCCCACAGATCGGCCTGGCTCTGCGCCACCCCGGCCGGAACCCCCGCCCCTTGCAACTCCGCCATAAGCGCGTGAGCGTCCTTGTCCCTCGTCCACTCCCCAATCGCCGCGTCAACCTCCAGCTTGCGCTTCCTGCGCGATTCAGCGTCCCCGAACCTCCCGTCCGAGGCCATGTCGGACCGCCCCATGCGCTCGCACAAACGCCGCCACTGCTCATCCGTCGTAACCGATATGGCTATCCACGACGGCCCAACGCCCGTGTACCCGCGTTCCTTGTCCTTGCACCTGTAAACGTCATTGGGAGCGAACTCGTCATCCTCGTTGCCCCGCCTGTCCAGTATCTTGCCGTTGATCATGTAGTCCATGATAGCGGGCGCGAGAAAGTGCGTCGCGCACTCGTACTGGGACAAATCAAGATGTTGCCCCTTCCCCGTCCTGCGCCTGTATTCCAGCGCGGCCACTATCGCGGCGGCGGCGTTGGGCGGATTGACGAAATCCGAGTACGCGCCGTATGGCCCCGACGGATCTCGGTCCGGCCAGCCCGTTATGTGATAGAACCCCGCGAGCGCCCCGGCGAGCTGACCGAATCCGGCGTACTTCGAGTGCGGTCCCGTCTGCCCCTGCTGGCAAGTGCTGAAATATATGACGTCCGGGACAAGCTCCCTGATGTTCGGATAATCGAGCTTCCAGTCCCTCATCACCCTTGGCGTAAAGCTCTCCGCTATCACGTCCGGCTTCCACTCCGAGATTATCCGACGCGCCAGTTCCCTGCCCTCCGGCAGCGCCAGATTCAGGCCCAGCCCGCGCTTGCTGCTATTGTAGTTGCCGGAAAACTGGCTCCTGTTCAGGCCGCCCGGCTGCCCGTCCTTGAACGGCGGCGCGGCGCGAAGAACGTCCGGCCTCGAAGCCGCCTCCACCCGTATCACGTCCGCCCCGAAGTCCGCCAGGTGCTTGATTGTGATTGGTCCGACGCCCACCCATGTGAAATCCAGTATCCTGATTCCCTCGAACGGCATCGCCCGCGATTCGACAGGCCGCGCCGGAGCGTGAGCGCGCCTTGAGGACGTTTTTCGTCCCGACCCGCCCAGAATCTCATCGTTGTGTTCACCGACCCGAGGCGCCGGTCGCCTGATCTCGATTGGACTCTCGCCCATCTTGATGAACGGCCCGAGCTGTTTCAGCCCTCGGCCAAGCGCGGGATACTCCATCTCGCTCCAGAACCCCCGCGCCTCCAACTGGACGTTCTCCGCTATGTCCCTGACGGTCTGGCACGGCGCCAGCAGTATCCCGTGGTCTATAGCCCGCAGGTAGAGTTCGTTCTTGGTCTTGGACGCGATGAACTCTTCCATCAGGGACTGGACGCGGTTGAATATCTCGACCTGGCCCGGATCCTCCCCCGTGATGGCGCCCGGATTCCACTCATCCCAGTCAACAGCCGCCAGCCAATCGGGAGCGCTCCCCTCTTCCACCATCCACTCCGTCAGCCCTCTCAGGGTCCGCCCGGCCTGAATCACGCTCAGGTGTCCGTCCCTGCATCTGAAGACTTGCCGCACGCTGAGTTGCCCCCTGGCGCGGTAGTCCCCGTTCCGCTCCATGTTGGTCTTGTGAAGCGGCGGAAACGGCGTCGCGTTCATAAGCGTCCACACCACCGCCGTCTGCATCGAAACGTCAACATACTGCCCTCTTCCGGTCTTCCGCGCGCGCCAGAAAGCCGCCATAGTTCCCGCGGCGGCCTGCGCTCCCGCGTGGAGTTCAGCCTGCGGCGCGCTGATCCGCGCCGGCTGCCTGTCCGCGTTCCCTCCTACGTACTGCATTCCCCCCATTGACCAGGCGACCAGATCGGGAGCGGCGAATTGCGAGTAGGGCCCGGTCTGGCCGAAAGGCGTAATGGAAGTATAGACCAGAGCCGGGTTGTCGTCTCTCAGATCGTCATAGCCCAGACCCAGGCTCGCCATGTAACCGGGCTTGGACGACTCGATCAATATGTCTGCGCCGGCGGCAAGGGAGCGCAGGGTTGCCGCGCCCGCCTCAGACTCCAGATCCAGCGTCACGCTGCGTTTATTCGCGCAGTACGAAGCCCAGAACAGCGAACGGTCGGCCCCCTCGATCCCGTCCACGAACGGCCCGATGCCGCGAGTGGAACTGCCCCCCGGTGGCTCGACCTTTATGACGTCGGCCCCCAGATCGGCAAGAACTTTGCCGCACCAGTTAAAACCACCCTCTGTCAGATCGAGCGCGGTGTACGGAGAAAGAGGCCGTTCTTGGTGTATCGGAGGAGTCATTGAACCTAGCGGCAAGACTACCCAGAGCATAACCGCCTGTCAACATCCCACAGGCCGGAAGACGATTCCAAAAATCCCTTCTCCCTCAACGGGGGAAGGCTAGGATGGGGGTGATCAAAACTCCAATCAGCTATGAATACCAATCAACAAACTCCCTCTCCCTCAGGGAGAGGGCTGGGGTGAGGGTGAAATACCTACCCCTCCCCCTACACCCTCAACTGCCGCAGGGTCGGTCTGAATATGCCAAGCCAGAGTACGAACGCCAGCATAATCAGCGCGCCGCCTCCCAGAGAGATTGCCCATCCCATGTATTCGCCCACCGCCCCCAGCGGCCAGGCCCCGATGTAGTGCAGCGCCGCCCCGATCAGCCACAGGCTCATCATCCGCCCGCGAAGCTCCGGCGGCGTGCTCAACTGGAGAACGGTGGTGCCCATCGAAATGAATCCCGTGAATCCCACCCCCGTAAAGAAGAGCAGGATGAGCGAGAGCGCGTACACGGACGTCAGCGCGAACAGAAACAGCGTTACGCCGAAGAGAATGATCATGCCAAGCAGCAGCCAATTCTTGTATGGAGTGTTCCCCAGCGACGCCAGGAACATATTCCCCGCCAGCGAACCAAGACCGGCGACCGTTAGCAGAATGCCCACCCCGTCGGCGTTCAGTTCCAGGACTTCCTTCCCGAACGCGGGAAGCACCTGCACGTAGGCCGCCCCGAAGAATCCGAAAGCGAAACTCAGACCCACCATCGTGTACGCTATCGGCGTTGACATTACAAACCGGATGCCGTCCGCGAAATCCCGAGCTATGTTCGTCCGTTCGGCCTGATCCCGCGAACTCGCCCCCGTCATCGTGAACAATAGGACGCAGCTAATTACGTAGCAGAATGCGTTGAAGAATAGCGCGTAATCAATCCCCGCCTGCTGGATGATCCATCCCGCTACGGACGGACCCATGATGCGCCCCGCGTTGAACACCGCCATGTTCAGCGACGTCGCGTTCAGGATGTCCCCCTCGTCCACCAGGTCCGGCACAATCGCCATCTGCGCGGGCATATTCAGGCCCTGGATAGTGCCGAGCGTGAACGCAATCACGTAGATGTACCAGATGTTGATTACTTGGTAGAAGGTGAGCGCTGCCGCCAGGATTATGAGCGCCGTCACGATCAATCGGCTGTAGAACAGCATCCAGCGTCGGTCCAGCCTGTCCGCCACTATCCCCCCGAACATCAGCATCGCGAGGTTTGGAACGCCGTAAATGGCGACTACCAGGCCGAGCTGCGCGGGCGAATCGGTGAGCTCCAGCACCAGCCATCCCAGGATGAGAAACTGCATTCCCAGCGCGGCCGACTGTCCCATGCCGGAGAACCAGTACAGCCTGAAGTTGCGATGTCTGAGCGCGCTGACAGCCTGAAGGCTGGTTACTCTCTCAGCTAGTCGTGATGCCATGCCGAAATTCTAACACAGGTCAGTCCGCCCCTTGTCTCGCGGGATGAGCGCTCTCTTCGACTGGATCGGGGAACCGGATGGGCCTGCCTCTGAACATGGACGCCGCGACGCCGATCAGGACGATGGCGGCCATCCCCAGATATGTCACTCGCAGGCCGGAGGTGAAGGCCGAAAGCAGTGACTCGCCTCCGCCCGACGATACCGACGCCAGCGTCGGCTCATGCCCCAACGCCGCCATCGTCGTCGTCACCATGACCGTCCCGATAGCGATGCCCGACAGGTTTCCGGAGTTCCTCACCAGGTTGAGGAAACCGGATATGACGCCGTACTTGCTCGGCTCCACCGCGCTCAGAATCGAGCTGTTATTCGGCGCGTAGAAAGTGCCCATCCCGGCGCTCTGCATTATCATGCCCGCCACGGCCAGCGCGAAGTGGGAGTTGGCCGTGAGCGTCGCCAGCGTCAGCAATCCGCAGATTGAAGTCAGCAGACCGCCTACCGTGAACCATCGCCAGCCGAACTTATCCGACAGACGACCCGACAGAGGCCCCATTATGATCATGCAAATCGCCCCCGGCACCACTGTCAGCCCAACCTGGCTTGGCGAAAGGCCCAAGACGGCCTGAAGGTAGAACGGCATGAGGAAGCGCACCGACGACATTCCCACGAATCCGATGTAGTTGGCTGAGACTCCCAGGGAGAACAGCCTCCGCCTGAACAAACGCACGTCCATCATGGGCGAGGGAGTCCGAAGCTCCCAGTAGATGAACGCGGCAAGCAGCCCGACGAACAGGACAAACGAGAGGATGATGGTGGGGTTGTCGAACCCAAGAATCGAAGCCCAGGTTAGCGTTTGGAGAAACGTGATGAGCGTCGCGGTCGAAAGCGCGGCGCCTGGCCAGTCGAATTTCTGGCCCTGATTTGATCCCTTTTCGGCCTGTTCGGGATCAATGAACAGAAACGCCGAAATCAGGCCCGCCGCTGCCATTGTCGAGGTCGCGAAGAAGACCCACTCCCACCCAAGCGCTCCGACGATGAACCCGCCGACGGCGGGCCCGGCTACGTTTCCCGTTCCAACCACGCTCAACTGGAGTCCGAGCGCCTTGCCGCGCTCCTCGTTCGGAAAACTGGCGATCAGCATCGCCATCGAGGTTCCCTGCGTCATCGCCGAGCCGACACCCTGCGCCAGCTTGGCCCCGATCAGCGCCCCAATGTTCGGAGCGAAGCCCGCGGCGACGCCCATGATTATCAGAATCACCGTCCCCAGCAGGTATATCTTCTTCCTGCCGACTATATCCGCCAGCCTCCCCATCGGAAGCAGGAACGCGCTTATCGTGAGCGCGTAGCCGATTACAACCCACTGGCTGGTCGGAAGGTCGGTATTGAAGTGTTCCGCGATTGTGGGCAGCGCCACCCCGACGCTTCCATGATCCGCCACCGAAGCGAACAGCCCGATAGACAGCGCCGCGAAGACCCAGAATTTATAGTTCTCTCCCCTGCCTAAGTTCAACTAGACTCCCTGAATGGCTGGCTAAGCGCCAGGATCATTCGATTATCCCTCTCGCCGTCGCCTCATAGCGGCCCTGATTCTGACAGCGAGCGTACCCGCGCCGAAAGCGTCTGATGACTGACGACTGAATACTGAAAACCGGCTAAACCGGCCACTCCTCCAGCCTCCACGCCGCGTCCCAGAACATATACTCATACTGGCTGCTAACCATGAACGCCCGCTCCATCGCCTCCAGCTCCGACGCCCCCGCCGTCTCCGCGTGCCTGTCCACGAACCCCCGAAGCTGCTCCGCTATGTCCGCGAATTCCTGCGAGTTGTACGTCTCTATCCACCGCGTATAGAGCGGCTGGTCCTCGGGCGTCCCCTGCGCGTACAGCGACTGGCCAATCTCCGCGTATCCCCACGAGCAGGGCAGTATGACCGCCGCCGTCTCCCCCACCGTCCCCTGGTGCGCCGTATTGATCATGTGCCGCGTATAGGCCCATGTGGTAGGAGAGGGCTTGGTGGCAAGCAGTTCGTCCTCGGTGATGTCGAAGTCCGCGCAGAAACTCACGTGCAGCGCCATTTCCATATTCAGCGTCTCGTGAATCATCCGCGCGAACCAGCCCATGTCCTCCAGCGTCCGCGCCTTCGCCACCGCCAGCGCGATAGCGCGACAGAACTCGATCAGGAACACGTAATCCTGTCGCATATAGTAGCGAAAATTATCCAGGGCCAGCGTCCCGTCCCCAATGCCCGTAACAAACGGATGCGCCTTCTCCTTGTCCCACGTCGAGGCCGCCCTCCGCCGAAGTTCCTCAGAAAATCCCATCTGCGCCATCCTTTCTAATCTAAGCCCTTTCCACCCTGACCTCCGACCCCGACGACACCGCCTTCAGAACAGTCGCGTCCCCCACAATCCGGCCAAACACATTCACCGGACTCGCCGGCCGTATCTCATCCCCCCTACTCATCGGCGTCGGCCCGAAGAACAGGCAAATCGCCTGCCCCGGCGGCCAGTACGCCACCGCCCCCATCTCCACCGTCGGAACCGAGTCCCGCTCCTCCACGCTCACCGGCGTCCGAAAATAGATCTCATCCCCCCAAGTGCTGCCCGAAGCCGTAATGGGCAGCGCATCCCAGACAAGCTCCGCCGTCGGAGTCTCATACAACTCCGCGACCACCTCCACACCGCCCGCCGTGACTTTGATTCTTCTATCTGTCATTGGCCTCAATCCTGTAAACGGGGTTGGGTCATATTAGCCTGTAAGCGTATCTTGACACAACTACGAGCTAGTGAAAGAATCTTTCTGGCTTCCTACCGAATGGTCTTGATATGCGTCCAGCGCTTGGGGTTATTTCTGTTACGTGAAGCTATGTGAATCTCTTGGTGATACGAATATGCGGGCAGACAATCCAGATGGTTGGGAGGCTCAGGATTTTATAGACCAGCCAGAGCCAAGCCTATCGCGTGAGGACCCTTGGGATCCCTTGTCACTCCTGAGACAATCGCCTTCTCCATCAAACGCCGACAGATCAAGACCTCAGTCGTCGCGCGCAGCGACCATCAGCCAAGAGGACGAGCAATCGCGCTTGGGTGGAGACATAACTGAGTCTTCTACATCCCAGACAATAGAAACTCTTAAGGATGAGGCTGACTTCCCGGCGGAATGGTTCCATGACGATCCCGACGTTGAATCGGACGAGGAATCTCCGGAAGACCCTATTCCCACTGCTGAATTTGACCCTGAACTGAGTGAAGAACTCTATCAGGAATCCGAGTTCATACATATAGCCGAATCCATAGATCTAACCTATGACGCTTACCTTCGACTCGATTTGTTTCTGGCCGGCTTGGGTCTATCCGAGGAACAAGACAACGATATCCGTGAACACCTCACGAAATTCAGCAGGTCGCGACTGTCGAACTGGTTGCCCTGGCTCGATTCCAAATTATGGACAGCCCAAACGCTGCTGCGGTTCATCCAGTTCCACAATTGTTGGGAGAGTAATCCCGAATGGTGGGAAAGCAGGTGGCATCATCGGAAATATGGCTGGCAGCCCAGACGTATGCCGCTATCAAACATTCTGAGCAGAGATGACGCCTATAGGATAGTTCACCTCCGCATAGACCTTCACCCGGAAGAAATGATTGCCCCCGCATGGTTCGAAGAGTGGGACTATTATTCGCTCTGGCGACATGGATTCTGGTCTTTCGCTTCATTCGCCAAATTCCGATCTACCTTAAACGACGGTGAAGAATGGAAGAACCTGATTTCATGGAGTAGCGTTGAAGAGGATATAGAAACAGAGTTCTGGCGAGACCAAACCATAGACTGGACAATCGGAGCGGCAGGTGGCAAGTTCCCAACCGATGAGGATACCATTCCTCCATACTCTCACATTTCCAGCCTGCCCCGCTGGTATGATATTCAGGATTGGTACCTAAAGAGCGAATGGCACGACAACCTCGGCTGGAACATACCGGGCATGGAAACCGAAGAGTCCCGAATTCAACCGGGTGGATCGCAGGGCCCAATATGGCCATTTGGAGGACGTAATGAGTAACCGCCCTATTCCCGGCCCCGGATGTTGGGTAGCCACAGACTCCAAAGATGTTCTCGGAATAGTAATTGACCGCAGAAGCCAGAAAGATGAAACCGAGATACAAGTACGATGGGGACAATCCGGTGAGACTAATTGGCATCTGCTGTCGGATCTGCGCAACGGATTCAGAAGAGGCCACATCATTCAAGATAAGCCCCGCTCTAACATTCGTAAGACTCTCGGTACGGCAACCGTTCGATCTCACCGCCAGATCGCTGGTCGGGACATGGTTCTGGTGCAACTCCACCAGACAGGGGAAAGCCGCTGGCTACCCTACGAAACTCTCGTCAGAATCAAAGACGCTCCCCTGAAATTCCAGCGCATGGAAACAGAGAACGATGGTGCCCAACGCTTCAGGCTCAAGACTCTGGCCTACGCGCTCGATTCGTGGAACCAGGTGACCGGGGCGCTCGACCGAATGGATGTCGACCCGCTTCCTCACCAGATAGACCTCGTCCATCGCATAATGGAGTCCGACCACGCTAACTGGCTCATAGCCGACGATGTAGGTTTGGGCAAGACAATCGAAGTCGGGTTGTTGCTCGCCGCGCTCAGGCGCAGGCGTCAGGCGCGCCGCGTCCTGATCGTATGCCCGGCCGGGATTGCGCGGCAGTGGCAGGATGAGATGCGGCACAAGTTCAACCAGGACTTCCTCATATACGGACGCGATTTTCTCATAAACCAGCCCTCTCATTGGGCAACCTACGACAGAGTAATCGTGTCCATTGACCGCGCCAAATCCGACTACCACTCTCCCATATTCAACGACTCCGGCGAATGGGACGTCATAGTGTTCGACGAGGCTCACCACCTGAGCAAAATGCCCAATCAGGCCGTAACCCAGAGATACCGTCTAGCTGAAACGCTCAGGAATCACACCGACCGGCTCATCTTTCTCACGGGCACGCCCCACCAGGGACGCGATACCCAATTCATTCATCTGCTCACGCTTCTTCGTCCTGACCTGATAGGGCGATTCGCTAGAATGTATACCGATCCGTCGGTCGTCGCCGAGGTTATACTCAGAAACCGCAAGAGCTTGGTTACGGACGCATCCGGTGCGTTCATCTTCAGGGGGCAAGATACACTCTTGATAGAGACGACGCTCTCTGACGATGCTCGCGATTTCGACTTAAATCTTCAAAGATACCTACGAGAGGGTTACGCCGCGTCCCAGAGAGGAGGAACACAAGCCAGAGCTATCGGTTTTGTGATGACCACGTACAGGAAGCTGGCTTCATCCAGTATTGCCGCCATAGAACGCGCTCTGAAACGTAGAAGGAATAGGCTTATAGGGGAAACTCTTGAGATGAACAGTTCCATCCCTACACTTGACGAACTGACTGAAGAATTTCAGGAAGGAACAGACGCGCGGGATAACCTCGAGGACATAGCCGACCAGATAGCTGGCCAGAATGCCAGCGCGAATCCGTTCTTCGCGGACGAACTTGAACAGCTAGACCGCCTGATTGAAAATGCTAGCCAAGTCAAACGGAACGACCTCAAAATGAAAGAGTTTCTATCCAGGATAGTCGCGCCGCTTCAAAGCAGCCGTCCGAAACTACTCATATTCACAGAGTACCGAGCTACTCAGGACTATCTGGTGAACGCCCTCCAAGAAATATACCCCAAGGCAGGTGTTGCACAGATTCACGGCTCTATGTCTCTTGATGAAAAGAGAGCTTCAATTGACAGATTCAACGAATCCGCTCGATTCATGGTCTCTACCGAAGCGGGCGGTGAAGGGATCAACCTTCACCATAACTGCCACATCATGGTCAACTACGACCTGCCCTGGAACCCAAGTCGACTGATACAGCGCTCAGGAAGGCTATACCGATACGGGCAGTCCGAGCGAGTGGTCGTATTCAACCTCACCTCCAATGAAGGCTTCGATAACCAGGCCATTGGCATGATGCTGGAGCGTATAGATACGATTGCCAATACAATGGCGGAAGTCAGCGACGATTACCACGAAGGACTTCAGCAGGAGATACTCGGTGAATTGCTGGAGCGCGTCGATATGGCGTCTATATTGTCTGCTAACAGAACTATGGACATAGCCCGCACCGACTCCGAGATAGACGATGCGATAAACAGGGCGCAGGAAGCGCAAGCTCAGCAGCAACAACTGCTCTCCCACGTTGAAGGATACGACCCTAGCGAGGCGTCCGCGCTCCACAGTTTCAGCGCCAACGACGTGCTCGCGTTCTTGGAAGGTATGTTGCCGTATATGGGTATAGCAGTCCGCAACCGCCTGCACAACGGCAAGACATTGGAGATTGAGTTGCCGGAGAACCTGCGCGGACAATACTCGGAATTCCCGCCAAGGAGTGGGAATGTGAGAATAACTGTCGACCGTGAGATAGCGGCAAGTCGGTCGAATGTGGTGCCGATGGACTTCGCCAGTCCATTTTTCCGTGGCCTAATCGAAAAGGCGCAGTCCCCGGACTTCGGCGGCGAATACGCCTGCCTGCCAGCGCCACAGAGCGGCGTTCTTGCCCTTTACAAAATACGCTGGCAGGACGATCAGGGTATGCCCCGCTGGGATGCGCTTATACCAATCTTTCTCTCCGAAAGAGGTCCGGCCACAATCAACCCTGAATTCTTCAACAGCCTGCTGACAGACAGCGGAACAATGCCAAATCCCAAAGAAAGCGCAACCCATAGAAAAAGCCGACTCGATGCCCTGAACCAAAAAGCGCACGACGAGCTTGCGACACGATGCTCACTCCTGCGACATCCGAATGACGTCGTACTATTGGCAACAGCGGACCTGAAAGCGTGAGATTGAATCCCGACCAATCAGGAGACCCCCCATGTCACCCCCAGGCTACATCCTCGCCCTAGACCAGGGAACCACAGGCACGACCGCCATGCTTATAGACTCCACTGGTATGCCCCTGTGGACCGTCAACCGCGAAATCCGCCAGATCTACCCCCAACCCGGCTGGGTAGAACACGACCCGACCGAACTCTTCGAGTCCTGCCTCCACGCCGTCGAAGACCTGCTTGACATGGCCGAACTGCACCCCCGCTCCATAGTCGCCCTCGGCGTCGCCAACCAGCGCGAGACCGTCATCCTCTGGGACAGGCGCACAGGCCAGCCGCTCCACAACGCCATAGTCTGGCAGTGCCGCAGGACTGCCCCCCTCTGCGACGAACTCAAGAGCAAGGGACTGGAAGACTGGGTGCGAGAAAAGACCGGCCTGCCCATAGACCCCTACTTCTCCGCCACCAAGCTGCGCTGGCTTCTGGACAACGTCCCGGACGCCCAGAAACGCGCCGAGCGCGGTGAACTCGCCTGCGGCACGGTTGACTCCTGGCTCATCTGGAACCTCACCAACAAGCTGGTACACGCCACCGACACCACCAACGCCTGCCGCACCATGCTGTTCAACATCAACACCCTGGAGTGGGACTCCGAACTGCTGGACCTGTTCGACATCCCCCGCTCCCTTCTCCCCGAAGTCCGCTCCGCCAGCGATATTTACGGCTACGTCGCCGGAGACCTCTCCTCCGGCCAGCCAATTCCCATAGCCGGAGTGGCCGGCGACCAGCAGGCTTCCACCTTCGGCCAGGCGTGCTTCGCGCCGGGCGATACCAAGAACACATACGGCACCGGCTGCTTCTTCGTGACCAACACCGGCTCCCGAAAAGTGGATTCGGACGCCGGACTCGTGCCTATGGTCGGCTGGACTCTGAACGGCCAGACCACCTACGCCCTCGAAGGCGCGATCTTCTCCGCGGGCGCGACCGTCCAGTGGCTGCGCGACGAGCTTGGGATAATATCCAGCTCAGCCGAATCGGAAAGCGTCGCCGCTCAGGTGGACGACAACGGCGGCGTCTATTTCGTCCCCGCCTTCTCCGGCCTCGGCACCCCCTACTGGGATATGTACGCGCGCGGAACAATCGTCGGTCTCACCAGGGGCGCCAACCGATCCCACATCACGCGCGCCGCCCTAGAGTCCATCGCCTACCAGACGCGCGACCTCATGGACGCGGTCATCCAGGACACCGGCATCCCTCTCGAGTCCATTCGCGTTGACGGCGGCGCGACCGACAACGAGCTCCTGATGAAGTTCCAGGCCGACATTCTCGGAATCCCCGTCCATCGCTCGGCAGTGAAGGACGCCACGTCGCTCGGCGTAGGTTGGCTGGCGGGACTCGGAGTCGGCTTCTGGGACGGAACAGACCAACTCGCCGGCTTGTGGAGCGCCGACAGGATATTCGAGCCTTCCATGTCCGACACCGACAGGACGCGCCTGTACGGACACTGGCAAAACGCCGTCCAGAGATCCAGAAACTGGGCCGTCTGACCCCGCTTAGAGGGTGCGCCTTGACGGGCTTACAAGGGTAGGTAAACGTGCAGTTAGCCATGATCGCCAATCAACAAACCCCCTCTCCCTCAGGGAGAGGGCTGGGGTGAGGGTGAAATACATACCCCTCTCAGGAGAGTTAGATTGCCGAGTCACCTTTTTCAGACACTCTCTTAGCCAGAACCTCCAATATGCTCGACATACCTCTCCGCAGACCGCCGCACCGCCTCCTTCCCGCCCGACATCACATTCCGCCCCCACCATCCGCCGTATATCCGGTCGAATTCATACGGCCCCACCGCTTCCACTATCTTCTCCACCTTCTCCGCCGACATGGGAATCAGGTTCGGATAGCTAGTCATGAAGCTCACAAACCGCCGGTCTGGAACGACGGTTATGCTGTCCCCCACCAGCAGCGCCCCCCTGCCCTCAGCGCCGTCCGCCCAGTGCAAGACCGCGCTGCCGTCGAAATGGCCGCCGCACTGGATAAGCGTCACCCCCGGAACAAGCTCCAGCGGGCTCCCGTCCCAGTACTCAATCGCCGGATCGGGCCGCATCACGTGTTCCCTGTCCGCCTCCGGCACGATGATTGGCGCGCCGTCGAAAGCCTCGCTGAACTCCACCATGCTGTCATAGAAGTGCGGATGCGAAAAACAGATGTAATCTATCCCGCCCCTGTCCTCGATCTCTGCGATAGCCCCTCTGTCCAGAACGCTGATGCAGTCATACAGCACGTTGCCGCCCGGAGTCTGCACCAGCAGCGCCCGCTGCCCTATCGAAAACGAAGGCTCGATCCCAACGCCCAGAAGCCCGTCTTCCTCCGCGCGGACATCATTCCCATGCCCTTCCCGTATGAGAGCGTCCATAGTAGTCCACTTCTGGCCCTCCCAGCCCACGTACTGCCGCGGATCCAGGCATATCGGACACTCGCCCGGCGGCTCCGAGGACTCGGCGAACTGAACCCCACAAGTGCGACAAATGAAATTCGGCATGACTATCTCACCCCATCATAGAACGCGCGCCAGATTATTCCGCGCCGCCGACTGATACAGATACCAGTCCGAGCCCCATCAGAACACCGCTTACTCGTCAGACCGTCCGACACTCGCAACCTTCCTCAGCCTCTCCGGGCGAGTATTCTTCAAGAGCCTGATATAGTTCTCTCGCTATGATTGAGGCCATTGTCATCAACTGACTCGCGCCGACCTGTGAATTATTGTACATGATAGAACTTCCGAGTTCGTAATCTGAGATGTTTCGCATGGCGGAGAGTTGACGGAGCATATAAGCGACACCTCTAGAAGCTTCGGTCCCTAATGTGGAAAATCTTGCGCGCAATTGCAAGTGCCTGCTTCCTCGAACCATGGGCGCTGCGCCGGGATTCTCTCTGAAGTAGCGACAACAGGCTTCATGGTGAAGCCCGTAGTACATTCTGCCGATAGCG
The DNA here is from genome assembly GCA_963668275.2 of Dehalococcoidia bacterium. Taxonomy (GTDB): domain Bacteria; phylum Chloroflexota; class Dehalococcoidia; order Lucifugimonadales; family UBA1123; genus VXRN01. The sequence goes on along the minus strand of OY764155.1, from coordinate 1,870,729 downwards.
TTTCTGTATTCCGCTTCTGTGGTGGCAGTTTCAGCTATCTGCGCCCCGAGTCTGTAGAAGTCCAGAGGTCTCATATTTTCGTGGGAACAAGATCGAAGTGTATAACTTCGTTGAACTCGGCTTTCTCAGCGTCTGACCACAGCAATTCTTCTAACATAATGGCTTTGACCACGGCGCGATGGATCCTGCCAAACCCTTCACCGTCTATATCGGCCACTATGCCAAGAACCAGTATCGGCGGGATAGGCTCGTAGTGGTCGTGATACACCGAGACAGAGGCAGACTCAAGCGAGTCCCCCAACTCTTTCTGAGCGATTTCGTAGATAGTCTGCAAGGCATGAACCCTGAAACTAGTAAGTAGCGGCTTGGCCTCCTTCGGAAAATGGAGACGATCCTGATCTCTCAAGACACTGGAGTTGTCACGATCTGCCACGCTCTGGCTCCTCCCGCTTCATTGACTTTGCCCTGAATACTGGTACGTCAAGTGTGGAGTAGCCAACGGATACCTGTCAAGAGTTACATTAGTCAGCCGCCACAGTCCGAGCGCCTATCGCCACTGCGTAGCCCACCCCTACACCAGCAGGCGGATTTACCCCCTACCTTCTCTTCGCAAAAGCGCGAACTGGCGACCAACGCAAAATCGCCGCCCAACGTCCATGAACAATCCTGAACATCCCATTATCCCGTAAATCCTGATTCAGACAAAAGTTCCGAATCCCTCTTGACCATACAGAACATAGATGCTACGATGTATCCACTAACGACTAATCACTAATCACTAACAACTGAACCCCAATGACCCTACACCCAGAACTACAACAGATTGTCCGTGAAGAAACCGACGACGGACGAGAAGTAGTCCGCTTCATGAAACAAGCCATGAACGGACTCTTCCCCAACTTCACGCCACAGCACCAACTCATGGCTGGGCGCGTTCTCGCTATCCTCTGCATTGAACAGGGCATCGAGTTCGTAGAATCCGTCAAGAAACCCTCCGTCCCGAGAACCAGGGACTCCGCCCAGCGCAGGGTCATAGGCGACGAGATAGAAGCCGCCCTCTCGGCCGCTGAGAAAGAGATTGCCGGCTATGTCAGGAAACTCACGGGTAGCGGACGCAGGATGATAAAGTTCCTCATCGAGGCTATGGAGGGCGGAATCAAGAGCTTCAGCCCCTCCCTCAGAATAGCCGCCGGGAAGGAACTCATCGGCTACGCCTTCCCCATATTCGTCTCCGCGCGCCGCCAAGCCGCCAAACCCGGGACCGCAACCGCGTCCGAGCCGTCGCCAACGCCCGAGGCGCGCCCCGAGCCCGCCCCGGTTGGCGTATCCATCGGCCAGGCCGTCCTTATGTACGAGGACAAGTATTGCCGGAACGACCTGAACATAAACGCCTCCATAGTCCGCAGAAGTCTGGAAAAGTCCAACGACCCCGAAGTCCAGCGCGCCGAAGCCCGCAGGTTGTGGAACGAAAAAGAAGACTTCCTCAAAGCCCAATGCCCGACCATCAGCCCCGAACCCTACCCCGCGTGGTTCGACAAGATTCTGGACAGCTCCGCCACCGACGTTCCGCCCGCCCCCGAGGACCCGAACGACTGGTGGGACGACGAGGACTGGGAGCTATGCGAAATGGGCCTGTGCGCCGAAGACGACCTCCCATGCCCCTGCGCAACCGTCCCCAGCAACCCGGAAGACCCCTGACCCCCGCGCCCCGTAGGGACAACCCTTGTGGTTGCCCGTCAGACCTGTCGCGATCCGAGTTCCTCTGCGCCTGACCGCTGATAACTGAATACCGAATACTGAATGTCGGCGCGGTTGCCAATTCCGTGCCTGTGTGCAAAACTGTCCCCTGAACGCCTATCCGTTCATTGGCACAGTACCAGATTGCACACAGGAGCGTACCCCGAATGGCATCCGACGGCCGCCCACAGAACATCGCTCAACTCCGAGAGTCCGGCTACCGGCCGCTTTCCGTCAAGCAGGAGGTGCGCAAGAACCTGATAGCTCGGATCAGGGACAACGAAGCCTTGTTCCCGGGCATAGTAGGGTTCGATGAGTCCGTTATCCCCCAGCTCGAAAACGCCATCCTGGCCGGCCAGGATATAATTCTGCTCGGCGAGCGTGGACAGGCCAAGTCCCGCCTGATACGCAACATGGTGGACCTGCTCGACGAAGCGATACCCGCTATCGAAGGCTGCGAACTGAACTGCGAGCCATTCGCGCCCATCTGCGCCGAGTGCAAGAACGCCGTGGCCGAAAATGGCGACGATACTCCCATCAGGTGGGTCCTGCGTGAAGAACGATACGCCGAGAAACTCGCCACTCCCGACATTACCGTCGCCGACCTGATTGGCGAGATTGACCCCATCAAGATAGCCGAGGGCCGCTACCTCTCCGACGAACTCGCCATACACTACGGCCTCATTCCCCGAACCAACCGCGGCATCTTCTGCATCAACGAACTCCCCGACCTCTCCGAGCGCATCCAGGTCAGCCTCTTCAACCTGATGCAGGAGCGCGACGTCCAGATAAAGGGTTACAGGATAATGCTGCCCCTCGACGTCATGCTGGTTTCCAGCGCCAACCCCGAGGACTACACAAACCGCGGTCGCATCATCACCCCGCTCAAAGACCGCTACGGCGCCCAGATTCGCACCCACTACCCGCGCGACCTTGGCCAGGAAATCCAGATCATGGAGCAGGAGCACACCACCTTCGAGGACTCCTCTCAGTCGGTAGATGTTCCTCAGTACATGAAGGAAGTGATAGCGGAGATAACCACCCTTGCAAGGCGAAGCCCCGAGATAAACCAGCGCTCCGGCGTCAGCCTGCGCGTCTCAATCGCCAACTACGAGACCGTCATCGGCAGCGCGTTCAAGCGCAGCCTCAGGCTCCACGAGAAAGCCGCGCCCAGGGTGAGCGACCTGCCCTCCATAGTGGCCTCCACCAACGGCAAGGTCGAAATGGAAAGCGTAGAGGAAGGCCGCGAGTTCAAAGTAGTGGACGGACTTGTAAAGAAAGCGGTCCAGAATACCTTCGGACGCTATTACAGCCCCCGCGAATTCAGCGCGGTGCTGACCAGGTTCGAGGAGGGCCTTGAGATTCAGACCGGCGCCGGCGTCCCCTCCGACGACTACGCGGACAAGCTGCCCCAGATGGCCAACATGAGAGAGATGCTGAACCGGATCGAAGAGTCTGACGACCCCGCCGCGATAGCCTCAGCCATAGAGTTCATCCTCGAGGGCCTCTACCTCAACCGCAGGCTGAACCGCGACCAGACTGGCGGCCATATCATCTACTCGGTCTAACCCAGCAGTTCAGCGAGACGCGCGCTGTCCACGTTGCCCCCGCTCAGGACGCACACCAAGGACTCGCCTCCGAGAAGACCCACTTGCCCCGACAGCAGCGCCGCCACCGAAGCGGCCCCCGCCGGCTCCGCAAGCGCCTTCACCCGCTCCAACAGCAGCCTCATCGCCTCCACGATCTGACTATCCTGGACTGTGATCACATCGTCCACAAACGCGCGAACGTGATCCAGGTTGCGCTGGCCGACGAACGGCGCCGCCAGCCCGTCCGCCACCGTATCCAGGGCCGTCATGTGCACCGGCTCGCCCTTTTCCAGCGCGAGCGTCATTCCCGGCGCGCCTTCCGGCTCCACCCCTATTACCCTGGTATCGGGATTTTGCAGCTTGAGCGCCGCCGCGACTCCCGAAATGAGACCGCCCCCGCCTATTCCACAAATCGCCACGTCCACCTGCGGGATGTCCTCCAGCAACTCCAGTCCGAGCGTCCCGGTCCCCGCGATGGTATGAAGGTCGTCGAATGGATGCACGAGAGTCATCCCGCGCTCCCTCTGGATTTCCAGCGCCGTCTGAAGCAGGTCGTCATCGGTCAGAATCACCTCCCCGCCATACCCCCGCGTCGCCTCCACCTTCGCCCTCACCGCCCCCGACGGCATCACGATCACCGATGGAGCTCCGGCCATTGTCGCTGCGTATGCGAGCGCCTGCGCGTGATTCCCTGCCGAGAGCGAGACCACGCCCCGCCTCTTCTCCTCATCGCTCAGATTCGCCATCTTGTTGAGAACCCCGCGCGGCTTGAACGAACCCGTCTTCTGGAACATCTCCAGCTTCAGATGCAGATTCGCCCCGATGAGACCGCCCAGGTACGCCGACGAAGTCACCGGAGTCCTGTGGACGTGGGGCGCGATGACCTCCGCCGCGTTGCGTATATCGTCCAGACCAACCAGTTCAGTCGAGTTGACCATTGAGACACCTCTACCCGGCGGCTTTAGTCGGCCGCTTCCTACGACGTTTGACAGTCTTGTTGCCCACCTTTCCCTTGGAAGGACACCCCCACGCCAGCGCGCACTCGTCGCAGCGCGGCCTCTGCGCCTTGCACACCTGCCTGCCATGCCGAATCAGGTAAACATGAAAGGCGAACACGTCCTCTTCGCTCACCATGGGTTCCAGGATGTCATGCGCCTTGTCCGCCGACACCTTCGGCCCGATGAGACGCAACCGCTGCGAGACGCGGTAGATGTGGGTGTCCACCGGCATTGCCGGCATACCGAGCGAGAAGCACAGGATGATGGCCGCCGTCTTCGGCCCAACTCCGGGAAGGCTCTTCAGCCACGACTTGGCCTCCTCTAGCGGCATCTCTCCCAGAAACGACAGGTCGAACGACCCAATGTCGGCTCGCACGATATTCAGCACTTCCTTGATCCGTACCGACTTCTGGTTCGACAGTCCGCCGGACCTTATCGCGACCTCTATATCCTCCACCTCGGCGTCCGCTATCTTGTCCAGAGTCTTGAACGTGTCCATCAGGTTCAGGAACGCGCGCTCGGAGTTTATATCGGACGTATGCTGGGAAAGAATCGTATAGACCAGCTCCTCGGCCGGATTGTACCTCGGCTCCCACTCAACAGGTCCATAGAGTGGCCCCAGATATGACATCACGTCCGCTGCCTTTGCCCTCTTGCGTCTTCCCGCCATGTCGCTGCGCCTCCCAATGATCTCGATGATCACAGATTATACTCTAACCCGGTTCTACGCCCAATCCACTTGACACGAACCAAATTGCTCTATTACTTTCATTCTGTCATTGCAATTTAACCTTGGGAGAATCCCGTATTGACACTCGAACAGATTATGGCGGACCTGTCGGACCCCAATGAGCAGATCAGACACACGGACTTGGCCCAGCTGTCGGGCCTTTCCCGCGTGGAAGTGATGAACGTGATCTCGGCCTGGTCAAGAATCACTCCCGATAGAAGGCGGGAATTGCTGGACAGGATGGCGGAGCTGGTCACCGACAACATCGAGCTTGATTTCACCTCCATCTTCAGGGCCTGCCTGCGCGACCGTGAGGCGTCGGTCAGGGCGAGCGCCGCCCGTGGGTTGTGGGACTCCGACGACCGCATCGTAATACGCCCCCTGGTCGAATTGCTTCAGAAGGACCCTTCCGCCGAGGTCCGCGCCGCGGCGGCTACCACTCTTGGGAAATTTACCCAGATGGCCGAAGAGGGCAAGCTCATAAGAAGGGACGGCCAGAGAATCAGCGACGCCCTTATGTCGGTAATAGAAGACCCGGGCGAAGAAAAAGAGACCCGTCGCCGCGCCATAGAAGCCATCGCGCCGGTTAGCTCGCAACGTGTTTACGAGACCATTCGACAGTCCTACGACGACGACGACCCGGAGATGAAGCAGAGCGCGATCTTCGCCATGGGCCGCAGTTCCGACTCGCGCTGGCTTCCGACGGTTCTGAGAGAGACGAGCCACGCCGAAGCCGCCATAAGATACGAAGCCGCCACAGCCTGCGGATTCCTGGGCGACGACGAGACCGTTCCGCGCTTGATCAATATGCTCAACGATGAGGACGCCCAGGTCCAGCTCGCCGCGGTGCGTTCGCTCGGCAACATCGGGGGCGATTTGGCGAAACGCGCCCTGACCCAGGCCATGATACGGGGCGATCACGCCATGGAAGAAGCGGCGGAACAGGCGTTGGCCTCAATTGAATTCGAGGAAGACCCGCTCGGCTTCCGTTTCGAGGAATAGATTCGTCCCGGACGAGTCTCAGATGAGAGAACACCTACCTTGACCTCAGTCGGAATAATCGCCAACCCCGCCGCCGGAAAGGATATACGCCGTATCGTCTCGCAGGGCCGATTCGTCCCGAACCACGAGAAGGTGAACATTCTCAAGAGGGTTCTGGCCGGTCTGGACGCTATGAACGTCGAGAGCGTAATCTTCATGCCGGATACGGGTTCGCTTGGGAAAAACGCGCTCGACGGCGCGAAACTGAGTCTCAACCCGCAGTTCGTCAATATGCCCGTGTTTCATGAGGAAAATGACTCGTCCAGGGCGGCCAGGGCGATGAGAGAATCCGGAGTGGGCTGCGTCATCACTCTGGGCGGCGACGGAACCAACCGCGCCGTCGCCAGGGAGTGCGGAGAGGTCCCCATCATGCCCATATCAACCGGAACGAACAACGTGTTCCCAAGAATGATGGAAGGCACCATAGCGGGGCTTGCGGCTGGCGCGGTCGCCACCGGAAAGGTAAACTTGAACGAAGCCACCATACGCCACACTAGGCTTGAAGTGTACTTGGACGGCGACCTTCTAGACATAGCGCTGGTTGACCTCGCGGTCTCCAGGGAGCGGTTCGTCGGCGCCCGCGCGATCTGGGATATTTCTACCCTGCATGAACTCTTCCTGACCAGGGCCGAGCCGACCAGCATCGGCCTCTCCGCCATAGGCGCGAGGCTGAAGCGACTGTCTCCGCAGGAAGAATATGGACTGTACATCCAACTGGGTGAGGGACAAACGATAGAGGCTGCGCCGGTCGCCCCTGGACTGGTCCAGGACGTTGAAATCTCCCGGTGGCAGACAATCGAAACCGGCGGTCCCGGAGTCTCAGTTGACCTGCGGCCCGCGACCATAGCCCTCGACGGAGAACGGTCGTTCAGCATTCCTCAGCAGTCTGAAGTCGAGGTCAGATTGAGCAAAGACGGCCCCAGGGTCATCGAACCCGAACGGGCGCTTGCCCTGAGCATAACGTCCGCGCCCGCGAGCGCTACTGGCGCTACTGACTGACTCCCCATTCTTGATCACTTGGAAAGTTCTATGAATTTCACATCTCGCAGATCGAATCTCCGCGCTGCCAACGGCATGGTTTCCACCACTCAGCCGCTTGCCGCTATGGCAGGGTTGCGGATGCTCATGAGTGGCGGAAACGCGGTGGACGCCGCGGTAGCCGCCGCCGCCGCCCTGAATGTAACCGAACCGCACTCCACGGGCGTCGGAGGCGATCTGTTCGCCCTGGTATGGATGGCCGGCGAAAGACGTGTCCGCGCGCTTAACGCTTCAGGCAGGTCGCCCGAACTGGCCTCGCGCGACCAGCTTGTCAGCAGAGGTCTGACCCACATCCCGGACAACAGCCCCTATTCAGTAACCGTCCCGGGCGCGGTCAGCGGATGGGATGCGCTTCTGGATCGTTACGGCAGCATGGGCCTGTCCGACGCGCTGGCTCCGGCCATACACTACGCCGAAGACGGCTATCCGGTCTCGGAGGTCATCAGCGACCATTGGGCCGCGGGCGCGCCCAGACTGAAATCCGGGCCTGCCGGCGGAGAGTTGCTTCTCCACGGCGCTCCCCCCGCCCCCGGCGACGTAATGAGACTGCCAACGTTGGCCTCGACGCTGAAGGAGATTTCCGACGGAGGAAGCGAGGCATTCTACAACGGCCCCCTCGCCGGAAAGATAGCGCGATTCGTCCGGAAGATGGGCGGATGGCTGTCGGAAAGCGATTTCAGGAAACACCGGGCAGAATGGGTGGAACCCATTTCAACCACGTACCGCGGATACGAATGCTGGCAGTGCCCGCCGCCCTCCCAGGGCGTAAACGCCCTCATGGCGCTCAACATAGCTGAGCGGTTCGACATCAAGTCTATGGGACTGCAGACGGCGAGCGCTCTTCACCACCTGATCGAAAGTATGCGCCTGGCCTTTGCCGACGCTCTCCACTACATAACCGATCCCGACAAGATGACCGCGGACGTCGGGGAGCTCATTTCCAAGGCTTACGCCACGGACAGGGCGAAACTGATCTCACCGGACCTCGCTATGAGATTCGCCCCTCACGGCGAGGTCGCCGCTCATCACAATACGGTTTACGTGAGCGCGGTGGACGGCCAGGGCAACGCCTGCTCGCTGATCAACAGCGTCTTCATGTCCTTCGGAAGCGGCCTGGTCGTGCCTGGGACTGGAATCGCTCTACACAATAGGGGCGCGTCGTTCTCGCTTGATCCACATCACTCTAACCGGCTTGAGCCGGGCAAATTGCCCTATCACACCCTGATTCCCGGGATGGTGACGCGCGACGGCGACCTCTGGGCAAGCTACGGAGTCATGGGGGCGATGCAGCAGGCGCAGGGACATCTCCAGGCGCTTACCAACATGATAGACTTCGGCTTGGAGCCGCAGCAGGCGCTTGACGCGCCCCGGTTCAGCGTCAGACTGGGTGAGGGCGTCGCATTGGAAGATACGGTGAGCGAATATGTCGCGCGAGACCTGGCCTCAAGAGGGCATCGGGTGATGGTGATGCCTCCTCATGGAACGCTGTTCGGGAGTGGACAGATTATCGCGCGAGACCCCGATACGGGAATGCTCACGGGAGGGAGCGAGCCTCGCGCTGACGGGTTCGCCGTCGGATGGTAATGGAATCTAGTCCGATCTGGACGATTCCGCCGCTTCCAATTCCGCTTTGAGTAGCGTCAATTCCTTGCGGAGCTGAATTCGCATCATCATCCGCAGTATCACGCCCAGCAGAGCGAACCAGACGGTCAGGAGCGTGTTGGTAGGCTTGGCGTCTATCGCGTTCACCACCCGCGTCCCATCCTTGTCTTCGCTTAACTCCGTCCAGCCCTCGAACGGAAATGGCCCCGACGTGGAACGCATCGAAATGCGACAGGGAGGGTCGAACTCCGTTATCTCGTAGGTTATCCTGTGCGTCTTGCCCGCGTACTCGTAGCCGCTCTCGAATGTCGAACCCACTCCCCACTCTCCCCCCGAAATTGGTTTGGGCTCTCTCACTCCGTTGACCCACTTGTCCATATTCTCTATGTTGGACACGAAATCCCATACTTCAGAGATAGGCTTGTCTATGACTATGCTCGCTGACGCCTTCATAATCGCTCCCATGGGGTTGCCGCTGTCTCCCGCTCGGTTTCGGAGGAGTAGCGGGTCCGCGTTCGGTGTATGCCAGTCTATGAATGTGATACGGCCTACTTCCCTTTCATCTCTGACCGGGAAATAGGCCGCGCAGACCTAGTGAGGAGTTTGACTTGGCCTCCTCGCCTGAAGAAGCGCGTCCCCCGGCGTGGGGTCCGAAGGAGGCCTGTTCAGTATCATTTAGGCGTTCTAACAATAGAACAGAACAAGCGTATTGTCAAGCGAGAACAGAACGAATATACGGCGTTTTTCACCAAAACTCACGGCTGCAGTTCCCTCAGTCTGGCGTAGTCGGCCTCGGCCTCCTCGCGCCTTCCAAGCGCCCACAACGCCAGTCCACGCTGGCTGTACGCGAACCAGAATTCCGAATCCAGTTCTATCGCCGTGTCGAAGTCGCTTATAGCGGAATCCAGGTCGCCCATGTCCGCATAGACCACCCCGCGATTCGTGAATGCGTCGCGGTATTTCGGATCGAGCAGCAGCGCCCTGTTGTAATCCGCCATCGCGGAGTTGAAGTCTCCCATGTAGCGATGCGCGATGCCGCGATTGTTGAAGAAAGTAGCGTCCGACGGAGACAGACCTATGGCTTTGGTATAGTCGTCAATCGCGTCCTGAAAACGGCCTGAGTCCAGATAGGCGTTAGCTCTGCGGAAGTAGAGTTCCGACGAATTTGGATTCCGACTGATCTCGTCCGTTAGGTGAAGCGCCACCTGCCCCAGGTACTCCCGGTCGCTAATCTCGCTGAGATTCGGATCTAAGCGCCAGGAATACAAGTCATCCGTCCATGCCGAGCGTGAGGATTATCTTCCACTCGCGGTTAGTCACCGGCTGCACCGAAAGGCGTGAGTTCTTGACGAGTACCATTTCCCCCAAGTCTTGGTGAGCCTTGATCTGCTGGAGCGACACCGGACTGCGGAACTTGTTCTCCGCCTTGATGTCAACCATGTACCATATCGGATTGTCCGGAGCGCTTCTTGCGTCCGGGTGTTCCGAATCGGGGTCCCACGCGGTGTAGTCCGGGTAGCCCGCCTTCACCACGATGGCGTAGCCGACCACCGCGCTCGGTTTGGAGTTGGAATGATAGAAGAGGACGCCGTCCCCAACCTGCATATCATCCCGCATAGTGTTTCGCGCGGTATAGTTGCGAACGCCGTCCCACTCCGCCGTCTGATCTTCCTCGCTGAGAAGGTCGTCGAACGAATAGGCTCCTGGTTCGGATTTTACCAGCCAGAACTTCCTCACAGCCATTTTACGCACCTCTGTCTTGTCGGTGACGGCTACTGGCGACCAGGAAGAGTGGAAATGTTGATCCAGTACTCCATCACGCTCTTTATCATATCGTTGAAACGATCCCTGTCTATTGGCTTATTCACATAACTGTTCGCCCGCAGGCCGTATGAGTAAAGAAGGTCCTGCTGAGCGGTGGAAGTGGTAAGCACGACCACCGGTATGGAACCCAAATTTTCATCGGACTTGATCTCAGCCAGCACTTCCCGCCCATCCATTCCCGGAAGGTTCAGATCGAGCAAAATCAAGTCCGGCCGGGGAACGTCAGTGAATTCGCCTTCCTGGTATAGGAATTCCATCGCTTCTTCCCCGTCTTCCGCAAGGTGTAACTGGTATCTGAACTCCGTATCTCTGATGGCTTCCTGGGTCAGTCGCGCGTCCGCTGGGTTATCCTCGACCAACAGTATTTGTACTGGTCTGCTGTCTCCAAGTGTCATGGTTTTTCTCCTTGATGGTTGGAATCGTGAAGTGGAAGGTCGAGCCCTGGTTGAATTCAGATTCTACCCAGATTCGTCCTCCATGCCGTTCTACGATCTTCTGGCACAGCGCAAGCCCTATGCCAGTCCCGGGATACTTGCTTCTCTTATGCGCCCGCTTGAACATTCCGAATATGCGTTCCTGGTACCTGGGCCTGATGCCGGTTCCGTTGTCGGCAACGGAGATCCGCCAGCTATCCTCCGCGCGGGAGCATGAAATGTGAATTCTGGGCAGGCAGTCGTCCTTTCTGAATTTTATCGCGTTGGATATGAGATTCTCGAATACGTGAGTTATCTGAATCTGGTCTCCGACGACACTGGGCAGCGCGTCCGTAGTAATCTCCGCGTCCGACTCGTCTATGGACACCTCCAGGTCGGCAATAGCCTCGGACAGGGCGCGGTTGCAGTCCATCTTCTCGAAAGGATTGCCGTGAGTCTCGAGCCTGGAATACCGGAGCAGGGCATTGATGAGCGCCCGCATACGGTGGGCGGCGTCCGTTGTGAATCCAATGAAGTCCCGCGCGTCCTGGTCGAGTTTGTCAGCGTACCGCTCTTCCAGCAGGTTGACATATCCGGCGATGACGCGCAGCGGCTCCTGGAGGTCATGGGAGGCTACATACGCGAACTGTTCCAGTTCCGCGTTGGAGCGCGCCAGCTCCTCGGCCTGCCTCTGGAGGGATCTGTCGGCCTCCAGAGTCTCCGCGTGGAGGTGTGAGTTCTCTATCGCGCCCGCTATCTGCGCCGCTATAAGATCCGCCATGCCTACCTCGTAATCGCTGTAAGCGTTTGGCTTCATGGAACTGAAATGCAGCACGCCGGTGGTTTCGTCCTTGTAGATAAGAGGGACGCTGATGAATGAGCGAAGCCCGCTGTGATACTGAGGGATCAGTCCCGGGAACATGGTCCGGGTCTCGTGGAGGGAATCGGGAAGGAACAGTATGGCTCGCTGCTGCCGCATCACTTCGTCGGTGAACGTCCCCTTCAGTCCTATGAGGTCTCCCTGATTCCGATTGGAAACAGGCGCCCCGATTACGTATGCGTTGGTGAAGTCGTCGGAATTGCGGCCTAGCAGGCTGATGACGATGCGGTCGAACCCGATGAGCCGCCGAGTCTGCTCGGCGAAGCCCGCGTACACGTCCTCTATGTCGAGAGACCCGGTGATGATTCTTCCGATCTCGGCGATGGCGGCGTTCTGGAGCGCCAGACGCTTAGCCTCGGCCTCGGCCTTGGTATGTTGGGCGTATAGCTGGGAATTCGCTATGGCTGGAGCTATCTGCGCGGCTACCTTGATCGCCAGATCGAGATGGTGCTGACTGTATGCGTTCTCATCGAGGGAGCGCATATGCAGCACTCCCAGGACCTCGCTCTTGAACACGATGGGAGCCAGGAGCACGGACTTCAGTCCGGACCGGACCATCATCGGGAAGCGTCTGGACAGGTCTTCGAGATCGCCCTGGAGGATCAGGGCGCGGTTCTCCTCGACGGCGCGCAGTATCATCGTGCCTTCCAGGGGTACGACTGTTCCCTCTTCTCTGCCAGGCGCGTCAACTCCGAAAACGTACTGGTTGTTGAACGTGAATGACTCCATGTCCACCAGGCTGATGGCGGTGCGGTCGAAGGGTATGAGATTCCTGACCTGCCGGGCGAAACCTTCATAGACGTCGCTTATCTCCAGCGATGAGCCGATTATCCTCCCTATCTCTGCCAGAAGAGCGTTCTCGGCGGCCAGCAACTCGGTTTCTTCGGACGCGAACCTCAGGGCGTTGTGCAGCGCTCGATCTTCGGTGATGTCGTCGGAGTAAACACTGACCTGGGGTGAGTCCGGTTCCAGTACGACCTTCTGACTGAAGACGCTATTGCCCACACTCACTTCGCGAGTCCTGGTGAGATGGCCGCCGCTCCTCATGTCGTTGATAACTTCGTCCAGGCCTGACAAAAGGGGATGCTTGAGCCCCATCGCGTCCAGGCCGGGAAATTTTTCCCTTGCCGCGTGATTGAGATAGGTGACCGCGCTGTCTAACTCCACTATCGCGCTTGGGCTATGGTCGGCAAGCGTTGCCAGGCGAGTCAGAACGCCGCTGACTCGCCTGCTCCTTCGCTGAAGCGCTTCGAGTTCGGCTATCCGTTCTTGAGCGAGACGAAGCCGCCTTTCCAGAGTCGCAGACTCTGCGTTTCTAACTGTCACAGTCTTCTCCAGTCATTGGGTAGGCGCGTCCAACACTAACGAAGGCTGATTCATGTCTGATTCGCCATGTTGACATACTCGTAAAACCGCATATAGACTCTGCGTGAGTTCAGCTTGGTTCATGATGCTGAACGCCAGAGAATCAATGAATATGACCTTTAGCATTATGACGTTTCAACCATAACGTGGCAAGAGCGGAAACGCCAATGTCATGCGGCGGTCGTGGGCCGAAGGTCGGCGCTGTCTGAGCGCTTATTCACTGACCGAATGCGCGGATTCTGAAAGCGAGGGCTGTAATGGCTGTAATTGTTACTGGTGGCTTGGCCGGCGGAGGCGGGAGATTCCTGGGTCCTGAGTTGTCCCGCAGAATAGACGCCGACTATGTGGACAGGCTTATCCTCTCCAACGTAGCCCGCGAATTACAGGCGACGGTTGAGGCGCTCGACCAGCGAGAACAGCGGCCTCCCACCCGCTCGGAGCGATTCTCGAGGATCATACAGCGAATCATGGAGCGCACCGCTTACACCGGCGGCGGCTCCGACCCCTACTTCGGGACGGTATATCCTGAATTCCTGGTTTCTGAGTACGACGAACTACCGAATCTGATAGCCACCCGCGGCCACGAGATTGACGACGACGCCTACATCACGGCGATAAGAAACGTCATAACCGACCTGGCCTCCAGCGACAACGTGGTGATCGTCGGACGCGGCGCCCACATCATCCTCAAGGACAACCCCAACGTGCTGCGCGTCGGCCTTGTCGCCACCTTCGATGACCGCGTGGAGCGCGTCATGGTGCGCGAGCGCATGGACCAGGCCACGGCGGAAAACGCGATACGCTCCAGAGACGAAGCCAGGCTCGCGTACTTCCAGAGATTCTTCGGAATTGACAGCCCGGACGCCGCCGAACACTACCACCTGGTAATCAATACCAGCGAGATGAACCTGGACGCGGCCACCGACATAATCATCAGCGCGTCGGAGGAACTGGGGATGGGGAGACTGTCCAGGCACGCATTCAGGGTGGAGCCCTGACCTACTCCTAGCTCCAGTATGGGAGAGGCGCTTCGCTATCCGCCGGGCCGACCTTATTGTATCCGTCAAGCGCGGCCACTTTGTACGCTTCGGCCAGCGTGGGATAGTTGAACACTGTGTTGACGAAATAGTCCAGGCTGCCTTCAAAAGCGAGTACCGACTGCCCGATGTGTATCAGTTCCGACGCGCTGTGGCCGATGATATGCACTCCCAGGACTTTCCGACTCTCGCGGTGGAACAGAATCTTCAACAGACCTTGCGTAGCGCCCATTATCGCCCCGCGGGCGATCTCTCGGTATCGCGCCACGCCTATCTCGTAGGGGACACGGTTCTCTGTGAGAGTCTCTTCTGTCTGGCCGACCATCGCGATCTCGGGAACCGAATATATTCCGTAGGGAAACAGACTGCGTTCGGACGTATAAGATACGCCGAAAGCGTTGCAGGCGGCGATGCGTCCCTGCTCCATCGAGGTTGAGGCAAGCGACGGAAAGCCGATGACGTCGCCGACCGCGTAGATGTGAGGCTGAGCAGTGCGATAGCGCTCGTCCACGCTGATCCGGCCCCTCTCGTCCGCGTCCAGTCCCGCCGCGGGCAATTTGAGGTCGCCTGTCGCGCCCACGCGACCGACCGAGTACAGAAGCGTCTCCGATATTACTCGCTTGCCGCTGTCCAGGGTGGCGACCACCCCGCCCTGTTCGTATGAATCCACCCGCGCGACACGCTCGCCGAGCCTGAATACGCAGTTCATGTCGCGCATATGGTATATGAGCGAGTCAACCATCTCGCCGTCCAGAAACTCCAGGAGGCTCTTGCGCGCATCCACTATGGTCACCTCCACTCCGAGCGCGGCGAAGATGGAAGCGTACTCCATTCCCACCACTCCGCCGCCCACCACAGTCATCGTGCGGGGCAGTTCCGGCATATCCAGCACCTCGTCGGCGGTGACCACCATCTTGCCGTCAATGTGCGCCTCGGTCGGGTGAGCGGATTCGGTTCCTACCGCGATTACGATGTTGTCAGCCGAAATCTCTATCCGTGAGTTTTCGCTGGTTATCTCCAGTTCGCGGTCGGACAGAAATCGCGCTATACCGTCAATCACTACAACCTGGTTGCGCTGCATCTGGTGCCGGATGATGTCCACCTCGCGGTTTATGACCATGTTGCAGCGCGAAACCAGGTCGGCCATCGTGATATTCTCTTTGACGACATAAGATTGACCGTAGATGTTGCGCTGTATGAATCCGCTAAGATAGAGTGCGCCCTCCCGGAACGTCTTGGACGGGATGGTGCCAGTGTTGACGCATACGCCGCCAACCAGTTCGCGCCGCTCGCATATCGCGACCGACTTGCCCAGCTTGGCGGCCTGAACCGCCGCCCGCTGGCCGGATGGCCCGGAACCGATGACAACCATATCGTAGTGAGGCATAACGTCCCCATTGTCCTACGATTCATCCAACTAATCAACCGATGAAACTCTCCAGTCCCAAAGAACTAATGCGATTCCAGCTTGGGGGATTGCTCGGCGAAGGCGCGGACCTCCAGGTATTCGCCGCGACGGACGCCACAACCGACGAGCCGGTCGTGGTCAAGAGGCCGCACCCGTCGCTTGTCTCGCGGAATATGCACCGAGACGTGGAGGCGAGGACGCTGCTCCAGACGGAGTTGAGAACCCGCATGGGGGAAGTGGACGGAATCGTCCGGCTCCGTATGCTGACCGAGCCGGATTCTTTCACGCGGTACTTCGGAGACGGTCCAGGTCACCACTACTCTGTCCAGGTGGAGGAGCGGGCTAAGGGCATCCCGCTCCTGGGCGGAGTTTCGGACATGGTGAGAGGGCATCCGGTCAGCCTGCCTCTGAACCTGTTTGTTCTGCATCCGTCGAGAGCCTATAAGTCTCGCGGATATGAGAACCCCGTCTTCACCGTTCTGAGGATTATCGGGAGAGTCTATGAGATGGGCTACCTGGCGCAGGACCTAGGCCCGCAGAACGTCTTCTATTCGCCCGCGTCGGGTGCAAGCGCGGTAATTGACCTGGGGACCGCGCGCGAACCCAGCGAGTCCACCCGCCGCCGACCCGCGTTCGACCTGAACGACATCCTGTTCGACATATTCCGTCTGTACACGACCCCGGAGAAGCCGCCGAGAGACGCGGCGCTGTTCGCGCAGACAAGGGAGTTCGGGCTGTCGGGAACGCTGGAACGCAAGGCGGAAGCGCTCTCCAGGGAGTTCGCGGCGATTGACGAAGGCCGCGCCCAAGCCGCGCTGAAGATACTGTCCACAATCCGCGAGCGAGGCTACGTTTCGGTCAGCCAGTTCAGGATAGACTTCCAGGATTACCTCTCGGCGGCGGAGTCTGTGGACAGGGACGCCGCCGCCGAGGAAGCGTGGCGTCAGGCGATTCAGGAACTGAGATCGCCCTACTGGAAGAAGTACCTGTTCGACTCGGAAACCGAATTACCCTGAAAACTGACAACTGAATACTTACCCCGTGAATATGTCCTCCGGCAGGAACGCGGACACGGTGACGTTGGGCAGGTCAACTATGTTGCTTATGCGTAGGTCAACGGCGACCGAGCAGATGGCATAAGCCTGCTCCGCCGTGTATCCCCTGTCGCATATCAGCGCGATCATATCCAGCAGCGCGTTTCGCGCCGCGAGCGTCACGTCCTCGCCCTCCTGCGTTCCGTCCTCCCGTATCGGGTAGCCCATCGTAGCGGTGAAGTTCCTGGGAACCGATGTGTCGGGCGGCAGGAAGTAGCCCGGATGCGAGAAGCGCGGGGTTCGGATATTCCTGCGCTCAGCCTCTCCCTTGTGAACCTTGAAACGCGCGCCGACCGTCGCGCCCATCTCTATCGCCGTGATGCACACTTCGCCGTCGCCCTGAGCGAAGTGGCCGTCCCCGACCGAGTAGAGCGCGCCCTCCACCGCGACCGGGATGTACAGCCTCGAACCACGGGTGAGTTGCTTTATGTCCATGTTGCCCGCGTTCTCGCGCGGAGGTACCGTTCGCAGCCCTTCCCGTCCAACGCGACCGCCCGGCACCGCGTCCTCTATGTCCGGCGGCTGTACGATTCCGCCGCGTTCCAGCAGTTCCCGCTCGCGCCGCTCCCACGCCTCGAGCTGCTCATGCGAGGGCGCGACTCCCGCCGTTCCCATGAAAGACCCATCGGGTATTCGCACCCCCGGAATCTGTTCGGAGGTGGCGTAGCCGTGTTCTATGTTCCAGTGCGCCACGAACGGTTCGGCGAACACGTCTCTGAGGAAGCCCGCGCCGGGCCGGAAGCGAGTCCAGCCGTATGGTTCGGGGAATATGTCAACGTACTCCACTTCGAGCAGGTCTCCCGGTTCCGCTCCCTGGACGTAGATCGGCCCAGTGAGCGGGTGGCTGACCTTCTGGTCCATCGCCGCCATGTCCTCCGCGACTACGCTGGGTGTCATCTGGCCGTCGGAGGCGTCGCGGGTCTCGATTATGATGTTCTCGTTCTCACCCACCTCAAGTATCGGGGGAATATCGGGATGCCAGCGATTGTGACCGGTTTCCGGTTCTTCCTTGAGTCTCTTCATCCTGTCTATTCTTACAAACTGAGTCATGAGTGAACTCTTCTCCATCCCAGCGCCGCCGCCTGTGTCCCGGCGCTACGGTATCGTGTTCGACGCCACAGTGTTTACTCTGTGAAAGGATAGTCGTCGGCTGAATCTTGCGGTTCCCAGCCCAGAACTTCCTTCGGGTGTGTGAGATCCCTGTAATTCCACCTGTTGTTCGAGACCGCGAAGAATATGTCGAATTTGAGGTCGTCCGAGGCGTCTATGCACGCCTTCAGATGGGTAGCGACGTCGCGGTGACTCAGGTATATGGCGTTCTCGCGCATAGTCCTCGGACGGTCGCCCTGGGTTACGGATCCAATCCGAACGCAGATCATGCTCATGCCGTAATCGTCTGAGAAGTGTCGCGCGAGGGCCTCTCCCCACACCTTGGCGGCTCCGTACAGCGCCTCCGGCCTGACGTCGTGGTGAGTGAGTCTGCGGAAATCGGGCGGCACTTTGTCGTAGTTGCCCGCGGCGATGTCGGAGTATGGCGGGACACGCTCGAAACCCCGAATCGCATTGCCGCTCGAAGCGAATATCACTCTCTTGACCCCGGCGCGCCTGGCCGCCTCGAACACGTTATAAGTCCCAAGCACATTGCCCGCGTGCTGACCTTCCCAATCCTGGGAGCCCAGGTACGCGGCAAGATGCACGACGACATCCTGACCCTCGAACGCTGGTATGATGCTATCCAGGTCGGAGATGTCGGCGCGAACCGTCCGCGCTCCCTCCACCTCTCTCCTGTTGAGGGCGGTAAGTTCATATCCGCCCGCTTCCAGAAGGCGTTCCTTCAGAATGCCCCCTATTAACCCGCTCATTCCTGTAATCAACACTTTCTTAGTCACTCTGCGCTCCTGGAATCTGTAATGTACTCGATTAAGCCCGGCAAAATTATGGTTTTGGGTATCGTCGGCAGACGCCGTTCTTCTATTTTGACATCCCGCGGCAAATAGTCAACGATTGGTATTGTCAAGATAAGTGTCCAAACGCGCCTGACTCGGAATTGGGGTATAATACATAACTGATGTTACGCACTGGGCAGGGCTTTCCGACTATTCAGACCGGGGTCTTCGCAGAGTCGCCGGTCTGCGGCCTGGGCGCATTGGTCATATATCTCAATTTATATCGTACAGGTGGGGTTACAGGTGAGTTTCCAAGTGGGACAGGTTACAGTTCACGTGGAAAGTGACCTGTTATCACCTGTTGTTAGCTACGGACAGAAAAATTTTCTTCGGCGGATTGATTTTGGATAACCTCCTGTTTATGTAAAGATTGGGTCGGTCATAGTTCATTGGGCGACATGATAGCATGAACGTTCTGTCGAATGGAAGAATGTTTCAGACTGCGCGCAGGGCAATCGCATCTAAACGGCGCTTACGTTCGCAAACAGGTAAATCCTGGGCAGAAACCTCTCATAGATGTCATTGCGCGGTTTCAGAATTTCTGAATAGCGATCATGGGTTCGGCCATTGTGGTAGTTTCGGGGTTTCATGGAGCGAAAACACCCCTGAAAAAGCCCGAAAATTAAGATGCGATTGCCCTGAGACTGCGTAACATCAGTACATAATATGATAGAATACCGCTCCCAGAGCCAAGAAAGTAGGCTGATGACGCAAGAGAGACATCTCTGGGACAACCAGAGCACAGATTTTGAAGAGTCGAACCAGGATCCCCTGGCAAGGCAATCCTACGACCACGTCACCGAAGACTCGGCAGAGTCCATGGCTCTGCTGAAGGCGTATGAGCGGGAACTGAGCGACGAGCCGACGGACACGGTGAGAGAGTATCTTCGCGCCATCGGCCAGCACACCCTCCTTACCGCTCAACAGGAATTGGCCCTGGGACGCGACGTGGAGCGATGGATCCTGCTGAAGGATACGCGGGCGCGGTTGATTGAAGAATTCGACCACGAGCCTGATACCGCAAGCGTCGCCGCCGTGATACTGTACAGTATGTTCAAGAACCTGCTGCTTCTCAGAACACTGGCCCGGCAAACAGAGCTTGAGCTTCCCCTGGAATCCCCCGCCAGCGCGATCCTGTCAAGAGAGGATATGCGAAACATCCTGGACAGTCCGATCACGGAAAAACTCAAGCAGACGATTGCCGACCAAATGGATTTCGAGATCGAGGAATCCGCGCCCCGGATAACTGATATGTCCAAGGTGTCCGCCCTCATCCCGGTCAGAGTCGTGAGCGAGCTGGAACGAATTCTCGGACCCCAGTTGTATCACGAGTCATTGGACGAGGATACCATCGCTGAATCCATCAACGGACTGACCCCGGAAATCGAGCGTTGGTGGCGCCTTATCGAGGCTCGCGGAGAGGCGGCTTCGGAAAGACTCACGAACTCGAATCTGCGGCTTGTCGTAAGCGTCGCTAGACGGTATCTCAGGCGCGGCCTTCCACTCCTGGACTTGATTCAGGAAGGCAACCTGGGACTGATGCGCGCGGTCGAAAAGTACGACCCTCACAGGGGTTTCAAATTCAGCACCTACGCCACGTGGTGGATTCGGCAGGCGGTAACCCGCGCCCTTGCTGACCAGGGCCGCACGATCAGGCTTCCTGTACATGTGGTCGAGAGGCTCCAACAGCTCAACACCGCTGAACGCAAGCTGATAAGGGACAACGACAGGGACCCTACCCCGGCCGAACTCGCCGAGGAGCTGGAATGGACGGTCGAGCAGGTCGAAAATCTGATGCGACAGCGTCAGCACACAATCTCGCTTGGCACCCCCGTGGGCGACGAAGACTCGACCCTTGAGGACTTCATCAAGGACACAAGCGGCAAGACTCCCTACGAAGTGGCAATGAAGATGCTGACCAGGGAGGACGTGATTGAAGCGCTGGAGAACATCCCCCCGCGCCTGAGAATGGTCCTCGCGCTCAGATTCGGTTTCATAGACGACCGGCCCAGAACCCTGGAGGAAGTGGGCAGGGAACTCGGCGTGACCCGAGAGCGCGTTCGTCAGTTGGAAAAGCAGGCGCTCACCATGCTCAAGGGATCAGGCAAGCTGCCCACTATCGAGGAAACTGAACCGGACTAGCGTCCTATGACGATCCGTTTGAACCCTTCGGCCAGTCCTCCGCCTATATGCTGTCCGGTCTCCGCTGACCGCTCTCGCAGCCAGGCCTCGCGCTCCTCTCTCGGACGCCCCATCTGGCTGACGTGGCAGTAGAGGGCGTCAACCTTCGTGACGAACGTCTCGGTTATATCCACGAATGTGTCGGGTTCCAGGGGACGGAACAGCCAGACCTCCCGAACATTGAAGGGGTCCAGACCCTCGTCCAGCAATTCGGGAAACGCCAGGTGGTCCCGCGCGTAAGGGAACACGGCGTCCAGGGTTACCCGGCCCGTCATATAGTGGTCCCTGTGCCTTATGTACCTGCTTCCAGGATCAATAGTAATCACGAGGTCGGGGCGATGCTTCCTTATTTGCCGGCACAGCGCCAGCCTGAATTCGCGGCAGTCCTCCAGGTTCTGGTCCGGGAACCTCAAAAACACGACCTCGGCTATTCCGAGCGTTTCCGCGGCGTTGAGTTGTTCCTTCTCGCGTATGGCGGCCATCTTTTCGGGCTTCATCGTCCTGTCGCTAGTCCCCTTGTCCCCGTTGGTGCAGACGACGAGAACGACTTTCTTGCCTTCGTTGGCGAATCTGGCGATTGTTCCGCCCGCTCCCCCCTCCGCGTCATCAGGGTGTGGCGTTACGACGAGAATTGTGTTGCTTGGATTGGTCATACTATTGCCAGTCTCCTCTGTCCGATTTCATGTCCGGTATGATGTATCCTATACCATAGATAGAACATACTAACATTGCGGGGGGTATTATTTGTACACGACTTCACATAAGGGCAGGCGACAATAGATGAAGCGCGTTACTTCACCGGAGGAGTTTCTCGGCTTCAGGGTGGGAGCCGATAGGAAACTGGCCGGCTGGCATGAGATGGTCGGCTATTTCGAGCGTCTTGAAACTGAGAGCGACAGGCTTGTCGTAACTGAGATTGGAAGGTCAACTGAAGACCATCCCTTCAACTTATGCGTTATCAGTTCGGCGGACAACATCGAGCGGCTGGATGAGTACAGGGCAATCCAGCAATCCTTGTCCGACCCTGAGTCGCTCAGTTCACGAGATGCGGAGCGCGCCATTCGCCGGGCCCGGGCCATTGTCGCCGTAACTTGCAGCATTCACGCGACCGAGGTGGGCGGCAGCCAGATGTCGCTGGAATTGGCTCACCTGCTCGCTTCCTCTGACGATGAAAGAGTCCGCGCGATTCTGGATAACGTGATACTTCTCCTTGTCCCAAGCATGAACCCCGATGGACTGATTCGAGTCAAGGACTGGTACGACGCTTCGCTCGGCGCCCACTTCGAGGGCTCGATCCCGCCCTACCTCTATCACAAGTACACCGGACACGATAACAACCGCGACTGGTTCATGTTCACGCAGATCGAAACGAGGCTGGTCGTCGAACATATACACAATGCCTGGCGTCCGCACATCACATACGACATCCACCAGACCCGCGCGGACGGAATGCGGATGATTCTCCCTCCCCTGCTCGACCCCATTGGTCCGAACGTGGATCCCGTCATACAGAGCGAGATGGCGGCGCTCGGGGCGCATATGGCGGCCCAGTTAGTCTCCGAGGGCAAGGCCGGAGTCGCCATGAACATGGTCTATGACTCGTACAGCCCCAGCCGCTCGTATCCCCACTACCACGGAGGCCTGAGAGTACTTTCAGAGGCGGCCAGCGCTAAGATAGCCACTCCCATTGACATTCCCCGGACCGCCCTGCGCGATGACAGGGGTGAAACGCCAAAAGCGAAGTCCTGGAAGCACCCTCTCCCGTGGAAAGGCGGAGTCTGGAAGCTCCGCGACATTGTTGATTACAACCTCTCCGCCGCTATGGCCTGCCTGGACCATGCCGCTCACAACAGGGGCTGGTGGGTCGGAAACAGCTATGACGTCCTCAAGAGAGCGTCAGTCAACCAGTCCAATCCATACGCGTACGTGATACCGAAGACTCAGCATGACCCCAGCGCCGCCGCCGAACTTCTGGAGCTTCTGGTGTTTGCCGAAGTCCGCATTCACCGCGCGGAGGAGTCTTTCAACCATGAGGGCTTCGAAGTCCAGGCGGGAGACAGCCTGGTCTTTACTCGACAACCCTTCGGGTCTTTCGCGCAAACGATGCTTGAAACGCAATCATACCCGGACATTCGAGAGTATCCGGGCGGTCCGCCCAAGCAGCCTTATGACGCGACGTCCCACAGTCTGCCGCTTTCTATGGGAGTGGAATGTTACGAGTTGAAGACGCCCGTAAGCACCAGGACGAGTCCGATAGGCAAGCCGACTTTTAGGAATGAGGCTCAGGCGCGGCGGGTGATTGCCGAAGCGCCGGCTTACGCGCTAGAAGCCACGTCCAACGCCTCGGCCGCGCTCGTCAACCGGCTCTTATTTAGTGGGCATCCCGCGCTGCGAGCATACTCTCCTACTCACGCTGGAAGAGAAGAATTAGCCCCCGGAACCTGGCTGCTGCCCGCATCCGATACCTCTCGCAAAGCCCTCTCTTCGCCGGACTTGAGAGTCAGAATTCGGCCTGTCGAGACAAGGCCGGAAACAGGGCTTAAGTTGCTGCGGCCGCCGAGGATTGGCGTTTACGCCAGTTACGTTCCGAGTATCGAGGAAGGATGGACGCGGTATGTGTTCGACAACTACGGCTTCGAGTACACATCGCTTGTGGACAGCGACATAAAGGAACTCGCTCTGGAAAGCCGTTTCGACTGCATAATCATTCCACACCAGAGGGTCAGACAGTTACGGCGCGGGTTCAGCAGCGCGCACTACGCTCCACGCTTTTCGGGCGGGTTGGGAGACAGAGGCATCGCGGCGCTGCGAAGGTTCGCCGAGCGCGGGGGAACGATCATTAGCTGGGATGATTCAAGCCGATTGCTCTCTCATCACCTTAAGTTGCCTGTCAACAACCCGCTCGCCAGGCTGCCGAATTCCGACTTCTTCGCTCCCGGCAGCCTGTTGAGGATCGAGGTTGACAATAGCCATCCAATAGGGTTTGGAATGCCGTCCCGCGCCGCGGCGCTGTACATGAACGGCCCCGCGTACCGGGTGGACAAGGGCGACACCATAGCGCGGTTCTCGGAAGACGAAACGTTGCTGAGCGGGCTGCTCATCGGCCAGGAACATATAGCGGGGCTTTCGGCGCTGGTGTCAGTCCCGATTGGACTGGGCAAGGTAATCCTGTTCGGGTTCAGACCGCACTTCAGAGCGCAGGCCAGAGGCGCCTACAAGCTCCTGTTCAACTCGGTGTACGATTCGGTCAAGTAAGGCCAATACTCTCATGGGCATCTAGTCTCTACTTTCCTCCGGCGCTCTGACCGATCTGAACATTACGTACAGGGCCCCGTTGTAAACCAGCTTGATGAGGCTGCCCACGATTATCGGAATGCCGAGCGCGGTGGACTGGGCTACCACTCCCGCCAGCGCGGGGCTGATGGCCTGCGCCGTCGTTCTTCCCAGGTTGGTGACGCTCGCCGTCGCGGTTCGCGCTTCTGTCGGAACAATCGCCATGGAGTAGGACTGCCGCGTAGGAATATCCATATCGTTGATGAGTTCCCGTATCAGGAAGAACGTGACCGCCAGCAGCCAGTTCCCGGTCAAGGCCATGAGAATCATCACGGAGTTGGCGAGTCCCTGGGAAGCGGCCATCGTCGTTATGAGCCCGATGCGGCGGGCTATGGGAACGGCCAGCATTATGGACACTGCGTTGAGAATCTGCCCGGCGAAGAATATGGCGGCTATCATTTCCAACGACATACTAAAGCGGTTGGCGAAGAAGAAAGACATGAAGCTCTGCACCATGAAACCTCCGCCAAGCGAGTCCAGGCTGAAGAGCGCCGCCAACTGTATCATGATAGTCCGGGCGATGCGCGGCACATCGGGCGGCGGCTCCGACGCGGGAGAGTCGGCGGGCGGCGACTCCGCGGCGGGCGTCAGCTTCCAGTAAACCGCCACGCCCGCGAAGGCAATGACGGAGTACGCAAGGAACATTGCCTTGAAGGACGCCACTTCATCCATGCCGAGCCAGACTTGCAGAACGACAGGAACGGCTATCATCAGCGAGCCTAGCGCCTTCGTGAGCCGTCCCAGCAGGTTGTACCAGCTAAAGAGCATCGTGCGCTGGGACGCCGCGCCCGACTGCGCCAGTATTGCCATGTCCAGCGACAGGAAGGCGGTTCTGTCGCCTCCGGTCGAGGTGGTCATCGCCATGAGCGATATGGCGACCAGCAAGGCCGTCTGCTCCGTGAGCGGGAACAGGACGCCGCCCACTCCCATGAGCAGCGCCATGGCGACCAGCATCCGGCGGCGGCCTATCGTATCGCCCTTCCAACTGGCGACTATGTTGGACAGCGTTCCCCCCGCCATTATCGCGCTCAGCACTATCCCCAGCTGGAGCGGCGAATAGTCCAGCAGATCCAGATAGACGCCAAGGAAAACGCTGATGAAGCCGTAGTCCAGAGAGCGGATCGCGGACGCGATGACAACTACCTTCCCGTTTCGGTCAACAGTTGGGATGAGGGAGTTGCGAATCGTGTTAAGTGAATTCCGAATTTGAGCGCTTCCCTTGTGACAGACGAGCGTGGGGTAGCGACGCAAGCGATCACGAGCGCCGGCGCGACTATGCCGATATTGCGTCGGTTGCGACCTGCCGCCTACCCTGCCAGGCGGTCGAGTATGTCCGTGAGACGCGCTATTCTCTCCTGTGCGCCCGCCAGGCGGTCGCGTTCCCGGTCAACTACCTCTTCGGGGGCGCGGTTGACGAAGTTTTCGTTGGACAGATTGCGCGCGATGCGCCGCTCGTACTTGGTGAGTTCGCCAAGCTCGGCTCTTATCCGCTTTGTCTCCTCATTCAGGTCAACCAAACCGCCCAGCGAGACGGCGAGAGTGCCGGACGCGAGCGCCTGGATAGCCTTGTCGGATGACCCGGCGCTCTCGCTCGGAGTATTCGTGATACTCAGGTCAATCATAGCCTGCGAAGAGATAAAGGGCAGGGCCTCCTTGAACACGTCGGAATGGGACCCGCCGGCGGCGACCTCCGCCTCCAGACGCTCGTTGTTCTGTATCCTGAACTCGGCGCGCAGGTTGCGGGCGGCGCGCACCAGTTCGATGATCGCTTCGACCTCGGCTTCCGCCTCGGCGTCGTACTTGGAGGCGTCACTCTCCGGGTACGGCGCGACGATCAGGGCTTCAGGACGGTCCGGGGCCTCGGGAAGGGCATCCACGAGCCTCGTCCAAATCTCCTCCGTGACGAACGGCATGAAGGGATGGAGCATCCTCAGCATCTTTTCCAGAACGTGAGCCAGAACAGGCAGAGGCGAAGGCGCGTCCTCTGTTCGCAGCCGCGTCTTGCTCATCTCGATGTACCAGTCGCAGAACTCGTTCCACAGGAAATCATGTATGGTTCGCTGCGCTTCTCCGAACTGGTAGTCGCGCATACTCGCGTCCACCTGCTCGGCGACGCTGTTCAGGCGGCTGACTATCCAGCGGTCTTCACGATGTTCCAGGCCCGCCAGTTCGCGCCAGCCGTCCATATCGGATATTGAGGATCTCTCAAGATTGCTGATTACGAAGCGCGCGGCGTTCCAGACTTTATTGGCGAAGTTGCGGCTCGCCTCCAGCTTCTGCTCGTTCATCCTCATGTCGTTCCCGGCCGACGTGCCGGTCGTCAGCGCGAAGCGCACCGCGTCGGCGCCGTACTGGCGGACGAGTTCGAGCGGATCAACCACGTTGCCCCTGGTCTTGCTCATCTTCACGCCCTCGGGGTCGCGCACCAGGCCGTGAAGATAGACTGTATGGAAGGGTATCTCGCCCATGTTCTCCATGCCGAAGAAGATCATCCTTGCCACCCAGAAGAACAGGATGTCATGCCCCGTCTCCATGACCGACGTCGGATAGAAGTAGTCCAGATCGTCCGTATCGCCCGGCCAGCCGAGCGTAGAGTGAGTCCAGAGGCCGGAGCTGAACCACGTATCCAGCACGTCCGGATCCCGCTCCAGTTCCGCGCTTCCGCACTTGGGGCAGGCATCCGGGTCTTCAAGCTCGACTATCATCTCGCCGCAGTCGCAGTACCAGACGGGGATCCGGTGTCCCCACCATAGCTGGCGGCTTATGGGCCAATCCCGGATGTTGTCCATCCAGTTGAAATAGATCCTGCTGAAGCGCTCAGGCACCATCTTGATGCGGCCATCGGCGACGGCGTCCCGGGCGGGCTTGGCCAGGGGCTCCATCTTCACGTACCACTGGTCGCTGACTATCGGCTCCACTATTTCGTCGCAGCGGTCGCAGTGACCAACTGCGTGATGGAAGTCCTCGATCTTCTCCAGAATGTCGTCCTCTTCCAGTTGCCGGACTACGTTGTCTCTGGCATCGGCGACGCTCTGACCCTGGTAGGCGCCCGCGCTTTCGTTCAACGATCCGTCCAGGTTCAGGATGTCCACTGTATCCAGGGAGTGGCGCTGGCCTATCTCGAAGTCAACTGGGTCGTGTCCGGGCGTCACCTTGAGCGCGCCCGTGCCGAACTCGATTTCCACCGACTCGTCGCCGATTATGGGGAGCGGGCGACCGACGATGGGAAGAACTGCGTTCTTGCCGATGAGCGCGGAATAGCGGTCGTCGCCGGGGTTCACGGCGACTGCCGTATCGCCAAGCATCGTCTCCGGGCGTGTCGTGGCGATGACGACGTGTCCCGAATCATCCTCGAGACCGTACCGGATATGGTAGAGATGAGCGCTTTCGTCCTGGTACTTCACCTCCAGGTCCGAGAGCGCGGTGCGGCAGCGCGGACACCAGTTGGTGATGCGGTTCCCCTTATAGATGAGACCCTTCTTGTACAGATTCACGAACGTCGCGCGGACTGCCCTCGCCGGCCCTTCGTCCAGCGTGAACGCGCGGCGCGTCCAGTCGCATGAAGCGCCCAGGCTTTCGGTCTGCTTGTATATGCGGTCGCCGTAGTCGTCAACCCAGGACCAGACGCGCTCGATGAACTTCTCGCGGCCCAGGTCGTGCCTGCTAAGGCCGTCCGAGGCTATCTGCCGCTCCACCACGACCTGGGTGGCGATGCCCGCGTGATCCGTGCCTGGGAGATAGAGCGTGGGTTCGCCCAGCATACGATGCCACCTGATCATCAGGTCTTCCAGCGCGATGGTGAGCGCGTGTCCCATGTGGAGCTCGCCCGTCACGTTGGGAGGCGGCATGATGATGGTGAACGGCTCCTTCGAGCGGTCTATCTGGGGCGTGAAGTAGCCGTTGTCGTTCCAGAACTTGTAGATGCGCTCTTCGACGGCCCCCGGCGCGTAGGCGCGAGGCATATCTCCCTGCGGAACCAACTTGCTCGCCATACCATAACTCCCCTACTTGTGGACTGCGATAATTCTAGTTGGGCTGAAAAGCGAGCGTCAAATGAACCTGCCATCGCTACTGGGATGTTCTGGCGGGGCGCGACACGAAGCGAAGTATCGCATAGCCCAACAGTCCCGCGAGGGCGGAGGCGCACATAATCCCGAACTGGGAGTTCAGAGCGAGCTGTGGATCGGTAAATGCGAGGCTTGAAATGAAGAGGGCGACGGTGAATCCGATACCGCCCAGGAAGCCGACGCCGGCCACGCTTCTCCAGGACACGTAGAGCGGAAGTTCCACGATACCGAATCTGGATGCTATCCACGGAAACAGGGTGATTCCAATGACCTTTCCGAACAGCAGGCCAGCGATGACGCCGACCGTGACATCGCTGGTTATAACGTCTCCCAGCTCCACGCCGGAGAAATGGAGTCCTGCGTTGGCGAGAGCGAACACTGGCAGGATGACGTAGCTCGTCCAGGGATGAACCAGCCGCTCCAGCCGCCCCATGGGCGACTCCGTGTTCTGGGAGAGATCTTCGAGTTCGCCGAGAATCGTTTCCGAACGCTCCGTGTCGCCATTCGCCAAGGCTTGATGGTAGTCCGATATAAGTGCTTCGGACTCTTCGGCGAAGCGTTCCTTGCTGTACCGGGGACGAGCGGGGGTTAGTAGGGCGAACAGCACGCCGGCGATGGTGGCGTGGACGCCCGATTCGAGCATCGCGAACCATATCAGGAAGCCCAGCGCGGATGTGATAGCGGCGTGCCTGAATCCGATTCGATTCACCACCAGGGTCGCTATCGCCAGAACGGCCACCATGCCAAGATACGGGAAGGATATGGATTCGGTGTATGCGACGGCTATGACGATGATAGCGCCCAGGTCGTCCACTACCGCCAGTCCGAGCAGAAACACGCGCAGTTCTGCCGGAATCCGCCGCCCCAGCAGAGCCAGCACGCCGAGCGCGAAGGCTATGTCCGTCGCCATTGGGATTCCCCATCCGCGCGCGCCCTCGCCCCCGGCGTTGAAGGCGAGATACAGCCCGGCCGGAACGACCATGCCGCCCAGGGCCGCAATCGCGGGCAGCGCGGCGCCTCGGATAGTGGAGAAGTGACCGAAGAATATCTCCCGCTTTATCTCCAGGCCCACCACGAAGAAGAAGAGCGCCATAAGCCCGTCGTTTACCCAGTGATGAAGCGACATATCAACCGCGAGAATCGCCAGGTCGAACGACAGGTGAGTTTCCAGTATGTCGTGGTACACGTCCCGCCAGGGAGAGTTGGCCCAGATGAGCGCGATGACGGTGGCTACCAGCAGAATCAGTCCGCCGGTGGCTTCGGTGTGTATATACTGCTGGACGGGCAGACGGAATCGGCGCGCGGCGTATAAGCTTTCCGCCAGCGCCCTGAGATTTCCCCTGCTTTCTGAAGGTGCGTCGGCCATCAGACGGCGCTTTGGACCTTGGGCCGCAGCGGTTCGGAAACGCCTATCATACTGTCGCGGGTGACCAGGGCGGCGAGTTCCTCTTCGGTCATGCCGTTCGTCCCGGCGGGACGGCGGGGCAGTACGAGGTAGCGCAGGTCCGCGGCGCTGTCCACGACGCGCACGCGCTTGTCATCGTCCAGTTCCATGCCAAACTCGCGCATGACCGAGCGCGGCTCTATCATCGCTCGCTGGCGATAGGCGAAGCTCTTGTACCAGTCGGGAGGCGGGCCTAGCAGTGACGTCGGGTAGCAGGAGCAGAGAGTACACACGACCAGGTGGTGAACGCTTTCCGTATTCTCCACGACCGCAAGCTCCGCGTCGTGCGTGAGCGTGTAGCCGAGTTCGTAAACCGCAGCCCGCGCGTCGTCAAGCAGGCGGCGCTTGAAGTCGGGATCGCGCCACGCTCTGGCGACGACTTTCGCGCCGTCCGCCGGGCTTCGGGAGCGATAGGCCTCGGCTCGTTCGCGTACTTCGCCATTGGCGATTACGCCCTTTTCGACAAGAAGCTCGTGGATGGCCAACGCGCGCTTCGCGGGGAGACTCAACCCCGTGTCGGGCTGTATTCCTTCGTGTTCCGATTCGTCGTGATGATTTTCGCTCATCTTCAGTTCCCGGTATTGTCAGATTCAGGATTCACAGGATTGTATGATTCACAGGATGGATCGGTTGGACGCTATGTGAATTGGCGTTAGGCAGAGTCGTTGTCGTCAGCGTTACAAGGGTTGGAGCCATTGTTCGTAGATGTCCATGATTAGCAGGTCGTTTTGGTCTTCAGGGTAATGGTCGCCCCATATATGGGACTGCTCGAACTCCACCTGGTAGAGAAGTCGTTTGGGGAGTCCGCTGCCGCCGTGCGCCCGCGTTTCGGGGTCGAAGAACGGGCCGCTGGCCGCGAGTACCCTGCCCCGCTTGCCTTTGACGAACCAAGGGGTACGGTGGTGATGGCCCGGCGCGTCGGATTTCACCAAAACGGCGTCGCCCGGGGAGAACGCGCCCGGCTCGGCTGAGAATACTATCCCCATCTTTCATCCAACTCCCCGACTTTGGCGTCTATCTCGTCTGGGGTCAGAATCCCCTTCTCCACAAGGATGGTCTCAAGGGAGGTTGACCAGCGTTCATAGTAGGTGTAGCGCTCGTAGAGTTCGGGCGGTATAGACTCGATGCCGCGCCGGAGTTCGTCAACGCTCATCAGGTCGCGCGTCCTGAGCGCGCCGACCAGCGCGTTGGTCGTATGCTCCCAGTCGGCCCATTCATGTTCGGCCCTGTCTATGGGTTCGTCGGTGGGGATTCCTCCCCTATCGTGTACTTGCGGCATGATTCTACTCGTGACCCACTGAACTCAAAGGATTCACTGTGACGCGGCTGAGGGTGACGTCACCGGTGTTGCGGAACTGGTGCTCCACATCAGGCGGAACAAGCACGGCGTCTCCAGCCTTGATGGGGTATTCAGTGCCTTCGACCCACAGGACGCCCTCGCCCTCTACGATGTACGCTTGGTGCTCCCAAGGGTGGATGTGCTGGGCGCTTGTTCCTCCGGGCGGGTGCTGAACCCAAAGCATCACGTAGTTCGGTACGCCGTCCTCCGGGCCGAGGACGGGGTTTCCCCTGCCCTCTACACTCTTAATTACTGGTTCCATTGTTTACCTCATTTTGCGGTTTAAGTTTGGTAGTAACCACCTTGTACAATGCAATTCTGGGCGATTGTTACAACAGCCTGTACGGGACTCTGAAAAGTCGCTGCCGGGCGGGATCAACTGCCAGACCTATGCGTTCCAGCGTGTAAGCTCCCAATATAGGTCCCATGTCTTCGTCTCCGAATACCACGACTGAATGGACTTCCTCGCCTTCTACACGGAGGATGGTCTCGCCTATGCGGTAGTCTTGAAAACTGCCATCGGCAAGTTCGAAAGAGCCGCTACGTTGAGATTCTACGCCGAGGTCGTCCAGGATTGGCGCGGGGACGATTGAGAAAGTCGCGCCGGTGTCCACCAGCGCTTCTACTATCTGGAAGCGTTCGCCTTGCGGGTCACCTACGCCTATTGGAACGTTGAACAGTCCCATTAACTATAATCTCCTCCAGGGTCTTTCAGTTATTCTAGCTCGCTGACATCGCCGCGTATGGATTCCCGCTTTCGCGGGAATGACGAGAAATGCCAAAACGCCTTAGTATCTCTGGGCGAGCATCTCCTTGAGTCCCTCGACGGTGAACTCCGGCGAGTTGGCGTATCCGATCATTTCCTGCTCGTTGTTCTCGACTCTCTTGACGGCGTCGGGAATCTCGGCGGCAATGTCGCGGGGCACCTTGATTACGCCGTGCTGGTCCCCTTGGATGATGTCTCCCATATTGACTTCCAGGCCCCCGATTTTCACAGGGACGCCCACGTCGGTTATGTGGACGTAGGCGTGGGAGACGAGCACGCAGGACGCGAAGGCGAAGAAGCCGACTTCCTGCATCTCGTCCAGGTCGCGCACTCCGCCGTTCGTGACGGTGCCGACCGCGCCCAGCGCTCTGTGCAGATTAGCCTGCACTTCTCCCCAGAACGAGCCTATCGGGTTGGGGTAGTCAATGTCTTCCAGCACGAGTACCCTTGGGCCCGGGACCTTCATGATCTCGTCCACCCATTCGGTTCGGGAGACGTTCATGTGGGTGGAGGGCGGCGCGTCGGCGGCTATCTTCGCGGTGACCGCGTATCCAATCATGTGGCCCATGTTCGGGAAGATACTCTTTATCTCCGGCCCCATGAAACCGATGTTGCGAGGCTGGTGGTTGAATGTCTCTATCGCGTTGGCGATGGAGCAGGACGGTATCTTGCGAAGGGTTTCAAGAAGGTCGGCGTCTATCGGCTGTATGTCTGACACTTGTCGGTCCTCCTGGGACGATGTTGATACTGGCGGCAATCTCGCCACTCATTCTTAAGTCTCGATTATCTCAAAATCGCTGGTGATTCGGGCGCGTCCACTGACAGTCGCGCCGATGGAGCAGTACTTGTTCTCGGACAGGTTGATGGCGCGCGCCACCAGACGCTCGTTCAGGCCGGAGCCGCGCACCGTGTAGTGAATCTCGATGTCCTCATAGGCCCAGGGCGGATCCGGATTCTGCTGGCCCTTGACGCTGATTTCAATCCCCTCTACCTTCTGGCGCATCCTTTTGAGGATGTTTACGACGTCTATGCCGCTGCATCCGGCAAGAGCGGTCAGCAGCATATCGCCGGGCATGAAGCCCTCAAAGGAAACTCCGTCCGATTGCGGAGCGTCCAGGGTGAGGGTGTGTCCGTGCGTGTCGCGCGACTCGAATCTGAAGCCGCCCTCCCAAGTCAGGCTGACGGTATTCGATGGCCTTTCAGCGTCAGTCAACTGGCTCACCTCACTCCGGCATTCCGGCGTCTATCCACCCGGAAATCTCGTCAATCTCGTCGGGCTTGAGGAACGGGCCTCCCATCGGCATACGCGGAATCGAGCCGAATCCCTTTCTCAGCGAGATTATCAGCGCTGTCTCCTCGGCCGGAATATCCGGCTCGATGAACTTGCTCCCCATAGATTCGTCGTTGGCAAGCTCCTGCGGCGTGGCCCAGGAGTATGAGTGAATGCCCGGCAGGCCCTTCCGGCCCTCCTTGCGCTCCCATCTTGCCATTATACCGTCCAAGAGTTCGCGGACTCTCGGCCAAGTCGCGATTTCCGTACTCATAGGCCGTTCCTGCTCAATTCTCGCTGAATGTAGAACCAAAGGCATAGGCATATTATCCATTGCAATACACTTTTGCAATCTTCTCACGATTCCCCACTTCCTCTACCCGAACCGCTAACCCGCTTCGATGGTCACTTGACCCTGTCGCCCTATCAGATTAACCTTGACGCGAGTTTTCGATTACCAACGATACACCCTCGTCTGGGCGTCTCCACCTCGGCATTATGAACCATGGGACGCCCCTGAGAAAGGAGAACAAGATGCCAAGCGGAGAAGTAGGATTCATCGGCCTGGGGATTATGGGGCGCCCGATGGCGCGCAACCTGATGAAGGCGGGATATTCACTCACGGTGTATGACGTCGTGGGTTCGGCAATGGAAGAGGTGGTGGGCGACGGGGCGAAGCCCGCGTCCTCGGCGGCGGAAGTGGCGGCGGCAACGCCGACCGTCATAACCATGGTCCCGGATTCGGCGGATTCGGAGGCGGCCATCCTGGGCGGGAACGGCGTTCTGGAGGGCGCGTCAGCGGGATCGGTTATCATTGACATGAGCTCAATCGCGCCGGCGAGTTCGCAGAAGATAGCGGCGGCGTGCGAGGCGCAGGGCGTGGCGTTCCTGGACGCCCCGGTGTCGGGAGGCGAGCCTGGCGCAATATCGGCGACTCTCGCCATAATGGTGGGCGGCAAGCGGGACGTGTTCGACGCCCATGTCGGCCTGCTTGAAGCTATGGGCTCGAGCATCGTCCTGTGCGGCGACTACGGAGCCGGAAACACGACCAAGCTGGCGAACCAGATAATGGTCGCGGCGAACATCGAGGCCGTGGGCGAGGCGCTGACTCTCGCCAGGAAAGCCGGACTCGACCCGAACGTAGTGTTCAACGCAGTCAAGGGCGGCTTGGCGGGGTCCAACGTTCTGAACGCCAAGGGGCCGATGATGATAGAGGGCAACTTCAATCCGGGCTTCAGAATCGTGCTACACCACAAGGATCTGAATAACGCGCTGCTCACCGCCAAAGATCTCGGAGTGGGCCTCCCCGTGACCTCCCTTGTACAGCAGATGATCGTCTCGCTGATGAACGAGGGCAAGGGCAACGCGGACCATTCCGCCATCGCCAACTTCATCGAGGACATGGCCGGCGTCACGATAAGCGGAGACTAGCCGGGCGCCGTCGTCAGAGAATGGAAGGCCAAAAGGAGCTCAGGCATGAAGTACGACTACATCGTCATAGGGGCCGGTTCCGCCGGCGCGATCCTGGCAACCAGGATTACTGAAGACCCGTCGAAATCGGTCTTGCTGCTGGAGGCTGGCCCCGATTACGCCGAGATGGAAGACTTGCCGGACGAAGTCCGCTACGGATACGCCACCGCGACGGACATCATGACCAGCGATCACAATTGGCAGTTCACAGGTCGAGCCACAGATTCGGCGGAGCCGATGCTGGTTCCCAGGGGCAGGGTGACAGGCGGATCGTCAGCCATCAACGGGCAGATATTCCTGCGCGGAGTGCCGGAGGACTACGACAACTGGGCCTCCTGGGGCAACGGCGAGTGGGGGTTCGAGGACTGCCTGCCCTACTTCCGCAAGCTGGAGACGGATACAACCTACTCGGACGATTTCCACGGGACAGACGGCCCTATCATCTGCCACAGGTTCCAGCCTGAGACCTGGCAGGATGCCTCGAAAGCCTTCTACCAGGCGTGCCTGGACTACGGCTTCGAGGACTGCCCCGACCACAACGACCCGGACTCCACGGGCGTCGGCCCGCTCCCGCTCAACAATCCGAACGGCATCAGGTGGAGCACCAACCTCGGATACCTGAGCCTTTCCCGGCACCGCCTGAACCTGACCATCCGGGCCAACTGCGCGGTCCACAGGATCGAGTTCGACGGCGACAGGGCAACGGGCGTAGTGGTGGAAAGCGGCGGCGAGGTGTTCACTGTCGAAGCTGGTGAGATAATCCTGAGCGCGGGCGCGGTCGGTTCGCCGCAGATACTCATGCTGTCCGGCGTCGGCCCTGCGGGACACCTCGAAGATATAGGCATTCCGGTCGTCCACGACCTGCCCGGCGTCGGCCAGAATCTGCGCGACCATCCGCTGATCTATGTGACCTGGAGAGCCAAGCCCGAACACGAATTCGACATCTACGGTCCCAGGATGCAGTTCGGCCTGCGCTACACCGCCACAGGCTCGGACCTCAGAAACGACATGATCGTTTACATGAATACGTTCGCCACGGAGCGGATCAATCGCGGCGGGAACCGAATGGAACCCACCGGCATAAGGATGATCATAGCGCTCGATCTGGCGGTCGGTTCCGGCGAGTTGAAGCTGAATTCGGCGGACCCATCCGACCAGCCGGTCCTCGACTACAACTACTTCACCGAGGAGTTCGACAGGGAGCGGATGCGCGAGGCGGTTCGGATTTGCTCCAGGATGGGCGAACACGAGGCGTGGAGCGGCATCATCGAGGAACGAATCGAGCCTCCCGAAGAAGTGATGGACTCGGACGACGACCTGGACGAGTGGATGGCGCGTGAGGTTACGACCGGACATCACATCTCATGCACGAACAAGATGGGGCCGGCCGACGATCCCCTTGCGGTGGTTGACCAGTACGGTCGGGTTCACGGACTAGAAGGACTGCGCGTGATTGACGCCTCCATAATGCCGGACTGCGTGAGGGCGAACATCAACGTCACCACGATGATGATCGGCGAGAAGATGGCGGACTTTATCAAGGAGGGCCGCTAAGTTGAAGTACGACTACATAATCGTCGGAGCCGGGTCGGCGGGCGCGACGCTGGCCGCGCGGCTGTCGGAGGACCCCAGTTTGTCAATCCTGCTTCTGGAGGCGGGGCCGGACTATCCAGACTTCGACACCATCCCCGAAGACTTGAAATACGGCTGGGGCACCGGCGCGGATTTTGTCGTCGAGGACGAACACAACTGGGCATTCACCGGACGGGCTACGCCGAGCCGAACGGATATGGAAGTGCCTCGCGGCAAAGTCACCGGAGGAACCAGCGCTATCAACGGGCAGGTATTTCTGAGGCCCCTGGTTCACGATTTCGATTACTGGGCCTCCCTCGGCAACGACGAATGGACTTACGAAGATACCCTGCCCTACCTACGCAAAATCGAGACGGATACCGACTTCTCAGACGACTACCACGGCGCTGACGGCCCTATCATAGTCCGCAGGCATAAGCTCGACTCGCTTCAGCCCGAACAGTCCGCCTTCTACGAAGCCTGCCTGGACATGGGATTCCCGGCCATCCAAGACCACAACCATCCCGGCGCGTCCGGCGTCGGCCCCTACCCGCTCAACAACCCGGGCGGCGTGCGCTGGAGCACCGCTATCGGCTACCTGGGCGAATCGCGCCACCGGCTGAACCTGACGATACGTCCAAACTGCTTTACACGCCGTGTCCTGTTCGAGGGCAGCGCTGCGGTAGGCGTAGAAGTCGAGAGCGGCGATGAGGTTTTCGAGGTTTACGGAGACCAGATAGTATTGAGCGCGGGGCCGATTGCGTCGCCGCAACTCTTGATGCTGTCCGGGATTGGGCCGTCTGAACATCTCGCCGAATTCGGCATCCTGACAGTCCACGATTCGCCGGGCGTCGGCCAGGGACTCAGGGATCACCCTTGCGTCACGATGCTCTGGAAGGCGCAAGAGAGCGTTCCCGCCCCGCCCCACGAGGTCGGCCCGCAGAAGGTAGCGCTGCGCTACACCGCGCCCGGATCCCATCTGCCGGACGACATGGTTACGGTCATGCGCTTCCGCAAAGAGGGGCATATGCTGGTGATGAGCGTCGGTCTCTACCTTGCTCTCAGCAAGGGGCGATTGAGTCTTCAGTCGGCGGATCCGCGAGTCCAGCCGATTCTGGACTACAACTACCTGGCAGAGGAGTTCGACAGGCAGAGGCTCAGAGACGGCGTTCGGCTGTGCCTGGACATGATCCAAAACGCGGCGTTCGCGGACATCGCGGGGAAACTCGTCGCGCCCGATCCGGCGGCGCTGGATTCGGATGACGTTCTGGACGAGTGGATGCTCGGCAACGTCAGCACGATGCACCACATCTCATGCACCGCCAAGATGGGGCCGGACGACGATCCGATGGCAGTGGTTGACCAGCGCGGGCGCGTCAAAGGCGTCCATAACCTGAGAGTGGTTGACGGCTCCATACTGCCCGACTGTCCTCGCTCCAATACCAACGTACCGATTATGATGCTGGCGGAACGTATCGCGGGCTGGATAGCGGCGGGAGAGTAGCGCCGCAAAAGGTCAGATACTCGATCACCTCCCCCGGCGTTTCCAATCCGTTGTCTCGGCTTCTCTCGTAAGGTATAGCGCGTGAGAAATGCGAGACGCCGATGTCGAGAAATTCGTCGTATATACTCCTGATTTTAGCCGTCGGATTGACGGCCGTCACTCTTGGATGTCTTGGGGGATCGTCCGTGCCTCCGACGCCTGAGCCTACTCCCGTGCAGGTAACGGCTAAGGCTGACATGACCGCAAGAGAAACCGTCCCGGAGGCCACACCAACCGCGCTTCCGACTCCGACGCCTG
The DNA here is from genome assembly GCA_963668275.2 of Dehalococcoidia bacterium. Lineage (GTDB taxonomy): Bacteria > Chloroflexota > Dehalococcoidia > Lucifugimonadales > UBA1123 > VXRN01. The sequence continues at coordinate 1,832,784 of OY764155.1, read as the reverse complement.
TACCGGAGGCCGCGCGAGTCCCCGGCGCCGTCACACCCACTGCCACGGCTCCGGAAGCGCCCCCCACGGCCACGCCTACCCCTGTTCCCTATGAATCCGAGGCGGCGATGTACGATATGTTCCCGGGGTTTACGATGTCTATGTCTCAGACTCTCGAATCGCTGGAACAGATCAAGCTGAACAACGACTCTTCGATGATTCCGGTGTTGATAGAGGTTATGCGCTTCATGCCCACCCGGTCATCGAGGGACAGCGTAGCGGACACGTTGAGAGCGCTCACCGGCCAGCCCTATGCAGGAGACGACTGGGATAAGTGGATGGACTGGATGGGCGCCAATCTGGACGGTATCGAACCGCCCGAAGGATACCCCGACTGGAAGGCCAGGCTGTACTCGGCCATAGACGAACGATTCGCATACTTCCTGAGACCCGCGAGAGACTTTTCCAGGATCAGGCTGGAGGAGATAGTCTGGGGCGGAGTCCGGCCCGACGGGATTCCCGACCTGCGAAGGCCGTCGTTCGTCGAAGCCTCCGAAGCCGAGTACATGAACCCGGACGATAGGGTGTTCGGACTTGAGATAAACGGCGACGTCAGGGCCTATCCGCTGAGAGTGGTCAACGCGCACGAGATGGTGAACGACTCGGTGGGGGGCGAGCCTATATCGCTCATGTGGTGAACGCTCTGCGGAGCCGGAATCGTGTATTCCGCGAAGATAGACGGACAGCCGACTACGTTCGGCACGTCGGGATTCCTGTATCGCTCCAACAAGCTGATGTACGACCGGAAGACGAACTCGCTCTGGAGCTCCCTGGTTGGCGAGCCTGTCATTGGAGAACTGGCCGAGCGAGACGAAATCATCAAGCTCGACTTCTTCCCCGTCGCCCTCACAACCTGGGGGGAGTGGGTCGAGGAGAACCCGGACACCAAGGCGCTGTCGCTGGATAACGAGTTCTATCCTCCCTACTTCTATGAGCCTGAAACCAGCGAGAGGTCCATTTACTACGACTATCGAGTAAGAGCCGACACCATGTTCCCGGTGTGGGATCGCGACAATGCCCTGGAAGCTAAGGACGAGGTGCTTGGACTGTCAATCGGAGACGCTCACAGGGCCTACCCTGTTATGAAACTGCGCGAGTTGAGGGTTGTGAACGACACGCTGGGCGACGTGAACGTGGTCATCGTTTCATCCGCGATGTCGTCCGACGCAAGGGTATTCGAACGCGGCGATGAGGTGTTTAGCTTGGACGGCAGCGGCGACGACGACCTCGCAATCCCGTCCACTCTGATTGACGGCGAAGGCGCGACATGGACCGTCAGTCAGGCGGGACTCGCGAAATCGGATGGCGCCGGCGAAACCCTGTCAAGGCTGCCGTCATTCGTAGCTTTCTGGTTCGGCTGGTATGCCTTCCACCCGGATACGACGCTGTTCGAGGGGGAGTAACATCCCCGGCAAAAGGCCGTTAGAAATGACTATTCCGCTTAATAAGGTCTCTCTTGAAGATAAAAGCGCGGGATGAGGATGCGCTCCTCATCCCGCCGCCAAGTTAGTCCGCGGTTACCAGCGTCTTGCTCTTGACCTCGTTCGCCGCCCACCGGAGCAGGTCGGCGGTCTCGTCCCAGCCGATACAGGCGTCGGTTACAGATACGCCGTACTGGAGGGAGTCGCGGTCGCCGTTGAGCTTCTGCGCGCCCGGGTTGATGTTGGACTCCATCATACAGCCGATTATGTGGTCGTTGCCGCCGACGCGCTGGGAAACGACGTCCCTGAAGGCGACGGGCTGGAGAGTGTGGTCCTTGTTCGAGTTTCCGTGCGAGCAGTCAACAAGCAGATCGGTTCGGACGCCGCCGGCGTCGAGAAGCGCCTGCGCCTCGGAGACGAACGGCTCTGAGTAGTTGGGGCCGGAGCGTCCGCCGCGCAGCACGAGGTGTCCGTCGGGGTTGCCGCCGGTATGAATGACGGAGGTCTGGCCGTAGTGGTCTATGCCGAGAAATGCGTGGGCGGACTCGGCGGCTATCATCGCGTCAACGGCGGTCTGGGGATCGCCGTCGGTGCCGTTCTTGAATCCGACGGGCATGGAGAGGCCGCTCGCCATCTGGCGGTGGGTCTGGCTCTCGGTGGTTCTCGCTCCGATGGTGGCCCAGCAAACCAGGTCGGCGAGATACTGCGGCACTATCGGGTCAAGGAATTCGGTGCCGGTATAGACGCCCATCTCGGCGATGGAGCGCATAATATGGCGCGCCACGCGGAGACCTTCGTCAATGTCGAACGTGTCGTCAAGATTCGGATCGTAGATGAGACCCTTCCAGCCCACGGTCGTGCGGGGCTTTTCGAAGTAAACCCTCATGACGATAAGGAGTCTGTCTTCGAGCTCCTTGCGTAGTTCCAAGAGCCGGGCGGCATAGTCAACCGCGACCTTCTCGTCGTGAATCGAGCAGGGGCCGACGACCATCATCATGCGGTCGTCCTCGCCGCTCAGGATTCGTCGAATCTGCTCCCGGCCTTCCAGGACGGTACTTTCGGCCGCGGGGCTGACCGGTATCTGCCTTACTAACTCCATTGGACTGATAAGCTGTTCCGTACTCACGACATTAACATCCCTTACTGGTGACTCTTGCATCTAAACCTCTCCCTGTGTGGTTCCTACGGGTAATTGCCTGGGAAAACAAAAACCCCAGCCTCTGCCGACTGGGGTCTGGTTTTCGGTGTCTCGCCTATCTAGGACATTGGACAAAACCTCTCAGCCGACAGCGCTATGGGCGCTACGGTAAAAGTAATAACCAAAATACCTGCTGGCGAACGACTGATTCATTTCATGGATAAGATAGCAACAACGGTCACATGATGTCAATGGCGGGTCTCGTCATGGAACCTGTGTATCAGTTTGGTAGGCAGGGGTTGTCACCCCCATCCCCCGTCGATGCGGAAGGGATTTTGGGCTGCCCCTGTAAGCCCATCAAGGGAGAGGGGACTTTTGCAATCGTCTGTGTGTTGACTGGGGTTAGAGGGGTTTATATCATATGGACGCGGGAGAACAAGCGCCGCGACTCCCGCCGGAGGATTCATCGGAGAGGTCTGTATGACAAGCAGGACCGCCACACTCACCAAGACAGATCGGGATTTCGAGCCGTTTCCCGAATTTCCGCCCAGGGATGATATGGAGAACTGGAAAAATCTCTTCTCAAGAGGCCAGGCGTCCGCGCTTGCGATTCATGTCGGCGAGGACGAGACCACGACCGTGGGCTGTGAAATCCCCGTAGGCCTGACGCTCAACAGGCGCGCGGCGGGCTACGGCATCCGCATCCCGGACCTGATGCTATCGTGGAACTCCAGGCCCGACCTGATAGAAGAACACGGCGGGTACGCCATTGACCGACAGGGCAAGCCGCCGGACTTCGCCCTGGAGGTGGCCTCCAAGACGACAGGCGTGATTGACTACACTGAGAAGCGGGCGGACTATGAGCGATACGAGGTATTGGAGTACTGGAGGTTCGACTCGACGGGCGGTCGGTATCACGACGTTGCCCTGGCGGGTGATCGGTTGGTGGATGGACGTTATGAGCGGATAGAGGTAGAGTGGCTGGACGATGCGCGGTGTCGGGGGTACAGCGAGTCATTGGGTTTGTACGTGTGTTGGGAGGACGGCGACCTGCGTTTCTACGATCCTGTGTCCGGGGAGTATCTGCGCGACCACTATGAGGAGGTGGAAAGGGCTGAGTCCGAGGCGGAACGCGCCGACCGGGCCGAGGCGCGAGCTGAGGCTGAGGCGGCTGCGCGGCGTATCGAGGCGGCGCGGGTGGCGGAACTGGAAGCGGAATTGCGGCGTCTGCGCGGCGAATAGCGCCCTGAAGAGGAAGGGAATGAGAGGCCCCGCCGAATCGAATCGGCGGGGCCTTTTGGTTGGCTTCGCCCGTGGGGGCGTCGCACCCATTCTGGCCTTCCCCCGTCGAGGGGGAAGGGACTTTGGCGACACAGGCGACACCGACTAGGCTGGTACAGGTTGCTCCTGATACTCTCACTGTGGATAAATCGTCCGAAATCTGCTATTAGTTATCTGTCCCCGCCGGGGGAGTTCACGAAGATTTATAACTCCGATGTCAAGGGAGAGCGTCTATGCGCAGCAACAGGACAATCACGCTCAGGCAGGTAACACGCGCAGATGTGACCCGCATACGCGAGTGGCTGGAGGATGAGGTGGTCGCCGATAGCTGGTTCGGGAGATATTCATACGGGGAGCCGGCCCACCTTGGGTACCGTCCTCACGAAATGGAAAAGGCAAGCGACGAAGAGTTTATGCGAACCCTGGAGGACCCCGATCACCTTACTCTTTCGATCTACACGGGAGAAGGCGATCATATAGGCGAAGTCCACCTGACACTAGAGGAAGCGCTGGGCGACGGACAGTTGTCCATACTCATAGGCCGCAAAGACCTGTGGAACAGGGGCTATGGACGCGCCAGCGTTCACGCCGCGCTGGACGCGGCCTTCAACGAATACGGCTTGTACAGGGTGTGGGTTGACGTACCTGAGTACAATATGCCGGCGAGGGCGCTGTTCGAAGGCATGGGGTTCGTACACGAAGGCACGCTTCGCAAGAGCAGGCCCCACGAGGGTTCCAGGTTCGACTCCGCCGTAATGGGAATTCTCGCCGCGGAGTACCAGCAGCAGACCGGCTCGGTCGGGTAGGCTGGGAGGTCCGCGAGAAATGCTGTACGAGTCGGAATCCGGCAACCTGACGCTTGTAGCGAGCGGAGACACGATGATAACGCGGCGGCTTTCAGTCTTCCGAGAGCCTCGCTTTCTTTCGTTGGTCGAAATCTTCAGAAGCGCCGACGTCGGCTACACCAACCTCGAGATGCTGATGCACGACTTCGAGCATTCGCCCGGGCTGGCCGGAGGCACTTTCACCGCGTCCGAGCCGGCGAATCTGAAAGAGTTGCAGTGGGCCGGCGTCAATCTGGTTTCCACCGCCAATAACCACAACTATGACTACGGCGAGAAAGGCGTGCTCACTAACATCAGGCACATCAGGGAGGCCGGACTCGCGTTCGCCGGAACGGGGAGAAATCTGAGCGAAGCGAGAGGTCCCGGCTATCTGGACACGGCGGCGGGCAGAGTCGCGTTGATCTCTGCTTCATCCACCTTTCACGACGCGGGCCGCGCAATGGACCAGCGCCCGGATATAAGCGGAAGGCCCGGCCTGAATGCCCTGAGACATACGACGGCGCACACCGTTGACAAACGCGCGTTCGACGCGATGAGAAGAGTCAGCCGCGAACTCGGATTCGAGGCTCGCAACGCGGCCCAGCGCCGATTCAGGCCCAAGGGCGCCGTCATGGAAGACAATGACACTCAGATCAACTTCCTAGGGAGGAAGTTTCTGAGGGGAGAAGAATTCTCCACGTCAACAACCCCAAATCGGCGCGACATGGAAGAGAACCTGAAGTGGATAGAGGACGCCAGGCGGATGGCGGACTGGGTTTTCGTTTCGTTCCACTGTCACGAGAACGGCCAGAGCATGGACGATCCGCCCGAGTTCCTCCGGACTTTCGCGCGCGCCTGCGTGGACGCCGGCGCGGACGGCTTTATGGGACACGGCCCACACGTTACGCGGGGTATCGAAATACACCGGGGACGGCCTATCTTCTACAGCCTCGGCAACTTCATCTTCCAGAACGACACGGTGCGCTGGCAGCCCGCTATGAACTACGAGAGCGTTGGCCTCGGCCCGGACGCCACGCCCGCGGACTTCTACGACAAGCGCGGCGAGAACGATGCCAGGGGATTTCCGGGCGACTCCGTGTATTGGCAAAGCGTGGTCGCCGAGTGCAGATTCGAAGAGCGCAAGCTGGACCGAATCACGCTTCATCCGATTGACATGGGACACGGCAAGCCGCGTTCGCAGCGCGGTCGCCCCGTCCTCGCCAAAGGGGCTGTGATGCGGGTCGCGCTCGACAGGATGAGACGCCTTTCCAGACGCTTCGGGACCGATGTGGAAATCAAAAAAGGCGTCGGTGTGATCAGGACGTAGAATGTCCACTCCCCCGCTATCTTCAAGTCCGAACGCGATACGAGCCTACGTGATCTTACTCGATCCCGATGGCCAGAGGATGCTCACCTGCCAGCCCGACGGCCGGCTTCCGGCGTTCGACCTGCCTCCCGTCTTCTACCCGGAAGTGCAAGACCTCGTAAGAATCGCGCGAGAAGAGTGCGGGCCGGACATTGCGATTCTTCGCTGCCTGGAAGCTGGAAACGCCAACGAAGGCAAGCCCCGGCTATACTCCGCAATCTGTACCTCTGACGACGCCGAAACAAGCCCGGGTTTCAAGTGGACCGGGTTAGACGAACCGAATTTTGACGAGAGCGACAAGGCGGCCCTGGAAAAGATTGCGCGACTGGAAGTCGAGAGACTTTCATCGCCTGCCTTGAACGAATCTTCAGTACCCTGGGACTCGCCCACAGGCTGGCATCGAGCCGCGCTGAACTGGCTTGATGCGAATCTCCCGCCCAGTCATGGCGGGAATCCCTGGCAGGCGTCTCAGATCAGGTCATGGTCCATATCCTCCGTATGGCGCGTGACTTCTGCGGGAGCGCGCCTCTACTTCAAGGCGTCGCCTCGCTATTTCGCGTCTGAAGTCGCGGTTACGCTGGACGTAGCCGACAGATTCCCCAATATCAGCCCGTCAATCATCGCCGCCCAGCCCGAGAATGGGTGGATGCTCATGCGAGACCTAGGCGACGTAACCCTGGGCTCGACCGACAGCGCCGAAATGTGGCGAGACACGATGAAGACAATCGCGATGGCGCAGCGCGGCTATACGGGGAAACTCAGTGAAATGGAGCGAATGGGCATAGAAAGAAGAACTACGGAAGCCATAGTCGAGACTCTGGTGAAATGGACACACGACCCGGCAAGCGTGGAGATGGGGATGTTCGGGGAGGAAAATGAAGCCGCGCTGAGCCGACTGGGGCCAAGTGTCGGCAGGATTGAATCAATGGCGCGCAAGCTGGAAGAACTCGGAATGCCGCCGACCCTCGAACACGGCGACCTGGACGCGACCAACGTCTTCATTCGAAATGGGTCTCCGGTTCTCATGGACTGGTCCGACGCCTGCGTTTCCCATCCGTTCTTCACTCCGCTCACCCCGGCCCAGGCGCGCCGGCACCCGGAATTTGTGGATACATACCTGCGCGAGTGGACGGACTACGCGCCCCTCGATGACCTGCGTAAGGGATTCGGAGTCGCCAAGCCCCTCGCCGCGCTCGAATCGGCGTTCCACTACCACAGAAATATCGTTCCCCACCTGCCCTACCCGTATCCTGACTTCAGGACGCTTGAGAGATACATCCCCGCGCTGCTGGATATGGCGACGGAGGCGCTGGGGTATATGACCGGCGACGAATGAGAGCGGACGGTCGTTGATTCGCTCTATGTGATGCGACAGGGCTGCGCTATAATAGAAGGAGAATCTGTGGAATCATCTGATTCAAAGAGTCTATACTCGCCGCTAAGCATCACCAGAGAACTCTGGCCATGGTGCCTGTGGGCAATCTGTCTGCTGACGGTCGCATGGACTGCGCTTGTAGCATGGAGCGAGGTATCTAGTCGGAATCAAGCGGGTATCCTGGAAACTTCAATCGCCGTCGGGTCCAAAGCGTCGAGTGGCGTACCCCTAATCGTAGTCTATTCGATTCTCGGAGTAATGATTGGGAACTTCATAATTGGAGGCGGAATAATGGTTATGGCGCGCGCTACGAAGGAATATCTATACAACAAGATAGAACGTCAGCGTGAGAGGCTCAGGCAGGAGGGGCGTGAGCAGGGCATAGAGCGGGGACGCGCGAGTCTGGCGGCTGAAGTCGCGGACTGGAACGAGCGACGACTTGACGCCGAGGAGCGCGGCGAGCCATTCGATGAGCCGCCACCGGGCGCGTAGATAGATTCCAGACGGCGGGATATGACTACGAATTACCACCCAACAGACCTTACATACGAACAGGCCGTGGATCTGGCTATGAGTCTGGCCGACTTCGAGCGTTCGACGAACTGGCCGGGACATTCCTTCTTCCACCTGGAGCGTGTGCGGATGCTCGCGGAGCGTCTGGGAGACGTGGATAAGGCGGCGCCAGCCGTTCACGTCGCGGGGACCAAGGGCAAAGGCAGCGCTTGCGCCCTGATCACCTCGATACTGACGCAAGCCGGATACAAAGTGGGCCTGTTTACGTCTCCGCATCTGCACAGCGTTTGCGAGCGCATACGGGTTGGCCTTGAACCGATTTCCACGACCGACTACGCCGCGCTCATCGGACAAATTTGGCCCGCCGTCAAATCCGTGGAGAGAGACGGACAGTACGGCGGCGTTTCGTTCTTCGAGATGCTGACCGGGCTGGCCATGGCGCACTTCAGAAACATCGGCGCGGACTTCCAGGTTCTGGAAGTCGGAATGGGCGGGCGGCTGGATTCGACGAACATAGTGACGCCCGAGGTCTCGGTCATCACTTCCATCAGCCTCGACCACGTAAACGTGCTCGGAGACACCATAGAAAAGATAGCTTACGCGAAGGCGGGAATCATCAAGGACGGCGTGCCCTGCGTTGTCGGCCCCCAGGCCGAGCCCGACGCTATGCGCGTGTTCGAGCGGACGACCCGGGATCTCGGGGCGGAGTTAATTTCCGCCGCGGACAGGTTCGCCTGGGAGATTGGGCGCTCGGACATACACGGTCAGGAGATCACGCTGACCGGCGGCGATAAGACGTACAGCCTCTGGACTCCCCTGCTGGGCGACTACCAGGCCGAGAACGTCGCCACCGCCGTCGCCACCGCCGAGGTCCTGGTCGAAAAGGGCTATGACATACCAACCGAGGCAATCGTGGCCGGAGCGCGTGAAGTGTCCTGGCCCGGCCGGTTCGAGATATTCGACATTGACGGCAAGACCGTCCTGGCCGACGGCGCTCACAATCCATACTCAGTCGGACGTCTTGTCGAGAATCTCCGTGATTACGTACAGTTCGATGAAGTGATTCTGGTGTACGGCGCGTTGGGCGGACACAGCGCCAGAGATATGCTCAGTGAACTTGCCGCGCTCGGTCCCAGCGTCGTGGCGGTCCATTCCAGGCACCCCAGGTCGTCCCATTCGCGAGAAGTCGCGGAAACGGTGCGCGACCTTGGGATGAATCTGGTTTCGCGGTTCGAGTCGGTGGCGGAAGGATTTCGGAAGGCAGTCGAAATCGCCGGGCCAAGCGATCTCGTTCTCTGTACGGGTTCACTAGCGGTCGTCGCGGAGGTTCTGGAAGAGATTCGCGGCATCGAACCCGAGATATATGAAAATCTGAAAGGGCCGCGTCCCCGTAGCTAACACGGCGCGCGGCCGCGACAGGAGCAACGACATGAAAGGCAGCGACACGAGGGTAGTCATAACCGGGATGGGGGCTGTGACGCCGCTCGGGGAGACGATAGAAGAATACTGGGACAACCTTGTCAACGGCGTGTCCGGCATTGGGCCGATGACCCTCTGCGACCCCTCGCAGTACCCTTCCAGAATTTCGGCGGAGGTTTCGGGCTTTGATCCAGGCGCTTACATGGACCGCAGGGAACACCGCCGAATGGCGAGATTCTCCCAGATGTCCGTCGCGGCGGCCGGCCTCGCCATAGAGAACGCCGGACTCGACCTGTCCGCCGAAGATACCGACCGCATCGGCGTCGTCATGGGCAACGGCAACGGCGGCTTCCCTACCACCGAGGACAACGCCCGCATACTGGTCAGGCGCGGCGGCATGAGAATGTCCCCCTTCTTCATCCCGATGATCCTGCCCAACATGGCGGCGGCCAACGTCAGCCGCATCTACGGCCTTAAAGGATACACCTCCACGGTCATAACGGCCTGCGCCGCGGGGACGCAGGGAATCGGAGAGGCGGCGGTAGCCATCAAGCGCGGCGTGTCGGACGTAGTGCTGGGCGGCGGCTGCGAGGCGGGCATCAGCCAGTTGGGACTCGGTGGCTTCAACGTAATCAGGGCGCTGAGCAGGCAGAACGAAGAGCCTGAAAAAGCGAGCAGGCCGTTCGACCTGAAGAGAGACGGCTTCGTGCCGGGCGAAGGCGCCGCGATTCTGGTAATGGAGAGCCTCGAACACGCGATTGACAGGGGCGCCGACATACTGGCTGAAGTTATCGGCTACGGGGTATCGTCCGACGCCTTCCACGCCGTGCAGCCGGACGAGGACGGCTCCGGCGCGGCCAGGGCGATTAGCTGGGCGCTTGAGGACGCAAACCTGAAACCCTCTGAAATCAGCTATATCAACGCGCATGGCACGTCAACGCCCAAGAACGACCACGTCGAAACGCTCGCGATCAAGAAGGTCTTCGGCGACGACGCCTACAAGGTGCCGATAAGCTCCACCAAGTCCATGATAGGCCACGTGCTGGGCGGAGCCGGCGCGATTGAGGCGGTGGCCTGCGTCAAGAGCATCGAACAGGGCGTCATCCACCCGACCATCAACTACGAACACCCCGACCCGGAATGCGACCTGGACTATGTTCCGAACGAGGCGAGGCGGGCGGACGTGAAGACCGTCCTGTCCAACAGTTTCGGCTTCGGGGGGCAGAACGCTTGCGTGGCGCTCAGCAGGTTCGACGACTGAAACGCGCCGCGCGTGAATAAAAGTCCCTTCCCCCTCGATGGGGGAAGGTCAGGATGGGGGTGAAATCCTCTGCCCGTATCGAAACGCCGCCGCTAGTGGGCCACCGGAACGGCCCCAACGATGTCTTCGAGCATCATCTGCATCGCCATGATGTGAGTGCAGGTGTCGCGCCCTATGTGGTAGTCGCAGTCGCAGTGCCAACTGCCAGCTTCATAAGTTATCTTGTGGTCGCCGTTGTCACCCTGGAAGAGCGCCGTACAACCCGTGAGGTTGACTCTCTCCTTCTGAAGAGCGTAATCCTTCGCCTTCTCGACCTTCCTTATAAAGCTTGAGTTCATAGACTGCGCTCCCTCTTTGCCTGAGTGATTGCAGGGAAAGATGTCCTCCCCGCTCTTGAAATTTTAGCGAGGTCTGCGTTTGTCAGTCAATTCGATTCGGGAGATTTCCGGCGCTTGAGCGCCGCTTCTTATACCGCTTCTCAGTCAACCTCAGAATGTCCATTCCCATTGCGGGGCGGATTTGCCACCATAGCGGTTAAGTGGTAAATTCTGTGCCATGAAACTCACCGGAAGATTAAACCTGCCCTCACACCCGTCACGAGGTGGAGGGATAGAGTCAGGAAGTTCTGTGTTGACATGGAAGTGAGGGAAACGAAACATGGCGGATGACTTGAGAATCGCTATAATCGGCCAGGCTGCCTTTGGCAAGGACGTTCTGGCCGCCCTGGCGGACAATTCGGAGAACATCGTAGGCGTGTTCTGTCCCCCCGACCGCGAGGGAAGGCCCGCCGACCCTATCAAGCAGGAAGCGGAGGAGCGCGGCGTCCCCGTCTTCCAGTTCCGCCGCATGAGACGCAAGCGAGCGATTGACGCCTTCCTCGAATTGAACGCCGACCTGTGCGTCATGGCCTTCGTGACGGACATAGTGCCGGACGAGATTCTCGAAGCGCCCACCCATGGAACCATCCAGTACCACCCTTCCCTGCTTCCAAAGCACCGCGGGCCAAGCTCGATGAACTGGCCCATCATCTGGGGTGAGACCAAGACGGGATTGACCGTCTTCTGGCCGGACAAGGGTCTGGACACAGGCCCCGTTCTTCTCCAGAAGGAGGTTGAGATAACCCCCGACGACACCTTGGGATCGCTCTACTTCGGCAAGCTCTACCAGATGGGTGTGGACGCGATGGTGGAGTCCGTCCAACTCGTGAAGGACGGAACCGCCCCCAAGATACCCCAGGACCACTCCGAGGCGACTTACGAGGGATGGTGCAATCCCCAAGACGTCGTTATAGACTGGGATAAGAGCGTTGACGAAATCTACAACATGGTCAGGGGCGGCGACCCCAGCCCGGGCGCTAACACTACGCTGAACGGCTCGGCGGTCGCCTTCTTCAGGGCCTCCAAGCTCGAAGGCGACACAGGAAAGACCGCCGGCGAGGTGTTTGAAGTGGACGATAGCGGATTCACGATAGCCGCGGACGGCGGCGCTGTCCGGGTAGGCCGCGTTCAGGCCCAGGGACAGCGCAAGGTAATGGCTCCCGAGTGGACCGAGAGCGTCGGCCTGAATCCCGGAGACAGATTCGGAACGTAGTAAGAATATCCCTTCCCCCTTGACGGGGGAGGGTTAGGATGGGGGTGATACCGCTCCCGTCATGACACGATAATTCCCCTCTCCCTCGACGGGAGAGGGCTAGGGTGAGGGTGATACCCTACCGATAAGGGGTGGGATAATGCGAAGTCGCGAGAATCATCTGGCCGGTATAGTCCGGCGCCTGACCGGAGTGGGTCAGGCTTCCGAAGAGCAGATCCAGGAAAACGCCGAACTTCTGGCCAACCGGCTGGCGTCGTTCCCGGAGCACAACCCCAACCCCGTCGTCGAGGTTGACCTGGACGGGAACGTGACTTTTATGAATCCCGCCGCCCAGGTGTATGTCTCAGAAACCGACCCCGCCCCCGGTCACCCGCTCGCCCAGGGCATCGGCCCCCTGCTGGGCAGGCTGCTGAGGGAGGACGCCGGTTTCGCCACCCGCGAGATAACCTTCCAGGAATCCACTTTCGAGCAGAAGATAGTCTATATTCCCGAAGATTTGGCCATACGCATCTATTCGAGCGACATATCCCGTCTGAGAGCCGCCCACGAATCCCTCCGCTCGGCCGGAGACGACGCCAGAACCCTGGCGCGAGAGAACGAAATACTGGGCGAAATCGGGCGGATAATCAGCTCCAGCCTCGATATAAACGAGGTTTACGCCGGTTTCGCCAACCAGGTAAGAAGGCTGATTCAGTTCGACAGGCTCTCCATCAGCCTGGTGAATCTGGACGACAACACCTTCACCAACGCCTACATAATGGGCGAGGAAGTGGGCGGTCGGCAGGTTGGCGACGTCATATCTCTGGAAGGCACGGTGACCAGCGAAGCGGTTCGCTCACGCACGTCTATGGTCATACAGGGCGACCCGATGGACCTCAAAGAGCGATACCCCAATCTGCTCGGCTTCCCCTCCATCGCGCTGGCCCCCCTCATCTATCGCCGCCAGCTTTTCGGAGTGCTCAACGCCCGCTCTTCCCACGTGAACGCCTACACCGAACGCGACGCCGAAATCCTCTCCCGTGTCGCCTCCCAGATAACCCCCGCGATAGCCAACTCGCTTCTCTACGCGGATATAGTTCGCGCTCAGGATGACCTGGCGCGCTCCAACTCCGACCTGGAGCAGTTCGCCTACGCCGCCTCGCACGATCTCCAGGAGCCTCTGCGAACCATCACCGCCTACCTGGGACTGGTCAAAGACAGGTACGCCGACGACCTCGACGACACCGCCCAGGAATTCATTGATTTCGCGGTTGACGGCGCCGAACGCATGAGAACGCTCATCAACGACCTGCTTGAGTACTCCCGCGTCAACGTCCAGGAGAAGCCGCTGGAATCGGTTAGCTGCGACGATGCGCTAAGCGCCGCCATCAGAAGCCTGAATCAGGCAATAGAGCGAAATGGCGCGGTTGTAAGGACGTCTCCTCTGCCGGTGATAATAGGCGACGAGTCGCAACTTCACAGGCTGTTCCAGAACCTGATGAGCAACGCGCTGAAGTTCCGGGGCGACAGGAACCCTGAGATTCGCGTGTGGGCGGAGCTTCAGGGCGAGGAGTGGATATTCTCCGTTCAGGACAACGGCATCGGTATAGCCCCGGAATACCAGGAGAAAGTCTTCGGTATGTTCTCGCGACTTCACTCCCGGGCGCAGTATGAAGGCACTGGTGTAGGTCTGGCGTTGTGTAGTAAGATTGCACAACGCCACGGAGGGCGTATCTGGGTTGAATCGGATGTCGGCAAGGGAGCGACTTTCCGCTTCAACATCCCGGTAGCTGGATAATAATTCCCACCGTAGGAGGTGATGCCAATGGTTACCCAGATTGAAGATAGACCCGTTGAAGTCCTGTTAGTGGAGGACAATCCCGCCGACGCGCGACTCGCCCAGGACACCATAGAGCAGTCGAGCCAGCAGGCAAATATCACGCACGCCGAAGACGGCGAGATCGCGCTTGCGATTCTGAGGAAGGAAGGCGAGTACGCATCCGCCCCGAGGCCGGACCTCATCCTTCTCGACCTCAGGATGCCCCGCAAGGACGGCACCGAAGTTCTGGCGGAGCTGAACGCCGACGAAGACCTGGTCTCTATACCCGTCATGCTGCTCACCGGCACGGAGGCGGAGGCGAGCCTGCTGGAGTCCTATTCGATTCCTCCCAGCCGATACGCCCGCAAGCCGCTGCAGCTGGAGCAATTCAACCGGGTTCTGGGCGCCCTCGGCCTGTTCAGCCGCCAGCCTATCCAGATACCCACTGAATCTGAAACGCGCCAGGCAACGGCCTCCGAAGGAGGACGCCGCCGATGGTGGTGGCCCTTCGGCTAGACCCGCGGCATTTGCCCGACATCCTCAACCCAGCCATACCCTCCGCGGCCTTTCGGCTGATACTCTACCCGTTAATATATTCTAATGGATATGAGAACGGTCAATCACCCATGGCTACTGGACTAAGAGGATAGTATGTTCGAGCGTTACGGCTTCGCGATTAACACTGTAACCAATGTCACATTGGCTGCCGTCGCAGTGCTTACTCTCGCTCCTCTGATCGCGGGGGGCGTCTTCTGGCTCGGTCAACTCAACGCCAACGTCAAAATTCTCCAGGATGACGTGAAGACTCTTCAGGAAGACGTTGAAACCCTCCAGGATGACGTGGAAGAGAACCAGCGGGCAATCTCGGAACTCAGACAGGAAATGACATATCTCAGACAGGAAATCGCCGATCTCAGGCAGGAAATCCTGACCGCGCTCGAAACCTTTGCCAGCCACTCGCATGACGAGAACGGCGTCGCGATCTATACCCGCCCGGTCGGAGTCGGCAAATGATTCTCCCGTCGGGTCACGCTATCCGCTTCTTCCTAGCCCGCATATAGTCCACCATTACATACTGCCCAAGCTGGTTCGGCGACGTGTAGAACGCCCTGCCCTTGTTGACCTTCGTCACCTGGTCAATGAAGTCCATCAGGTAGTAGTTCGCCTCCAGCATGAAGGTGTTTATGGTTATCCCGTCCTGCGTGCACCGCTTGACCTCTTTCAGCGTCTCGTCAATCGTCTGGTAGCTGGGTGGATAGCTGAAGTAGGCGTGGCCGTTCTCAAGGTGCGAAGTCGGTTCGCCGTCCGTGACCATGATGATGTGCTTGTTCGCCACCTTCTGACGCGAGAGCAGCTTGCGCGCCAGCATCAGCCCGTGCTGCATATTCGTGCCTGAGTTCCAGTAGTTCCAGGTAATCTCGGGTAGCTCTTCTTCTTTGAACTCCATAGCGTAGTCGGAGAAGCCGACCAGGTAGAAGTAGTCCCTGGGGAACTGGGAGTGGATAAGCCAGTACAGCGCCATCGCGACCTTCTTCGCCGGTCCCCAGTATCCGAACATCCCCATTGACTTGCTCTGGTCCAGAAGCAGCACCGTCGCGGTCTGAGTCAGATGCTCGGTGTGGTGTATCTCCATGTCTTCGGGCGTCAGCCGCAGGGGAACGCTGGGACCGTTGCGAAGAACCGAGTTGAACAGCGTGCGGTGCATATCAATGTCGAACGGGTCTCCGAACTGGTACTGCCGCGTCTCGCCCGTGTACTCCCCGCCGTCGCCGCGAGTGAAGACTTCGTGCCTCCCCATGCGCTCTTTCTTCATCTCGGAGAAGACTTCGCGAAGCGCGCTCTGAGCGAGTTTCCGCATCCCTCTCGCGGTCAGTTCGAGCCTATCCCCCTTACGGCGCAAATACCCGGCCTCTTCAAGCTGCTGGATTAGCTGCTGAAGCTGTTCGAGTTCGCGGCGCGCGTCCTCTCCCATCAACTCCTCGACTTTGTCGGGGTCAATGTTCTCGACTCCACCCTGTCGCGTCACGGACTCAAGCTGATCGTCCAGCCGGTCCATGTCCTGGAGTTGCTCCATGAGTTGCATCGCCTGGTCCAGGGTCACGGATTCGTCACCCATGAACGGATACTCCGACGCCATGTCGTCGAACGGGAACATATCGTACATAGTGGAGGCAAGCTCGGCCATGTCTCGCATCATATCGGAGGGCATCGAAGACTGAAGCATCTGCTCCAGTTCGTCGCGCATCTGGGACGACATGGAGTCCATCAAAGACTGCATGGACGCCATCTGCTGCTGAAGCTGTTCTATGAGTTCATCCAGGCTCGCGGGACGGTCGGGATCGAAGTAGTGTCCGTACTGCTCCATGAACCCCTCGAAGTCCGGATCATCGCCCATGGCCCTGTCCCTGAGCATCTGGTTCAGAGCCTGTATCATCTCCTGGACGCCGCGCATATCTTCCGGCGACATATTCTGAATCGCGTCCTTCATCCCCTGGAAGAAGTTCTGCATCATCTGCTGGCGCAGCATCTCCATCAATTCCTGGAATTTCTCCTGCGCTTCGGGATCCATGAAGTCGTAGTCCGACAGCGAACGTATCTGTCCGGCGGCGCTTTCCGGCATGAGGTCCAGCTTCTCCGTGTTCTGCTGGGCGCGCTGTTCCAGTACGTCCATCGCGTTGCCGAGGATGTCGCCAAGCTCCGAATCCTCTCCCCCAGCGTCCTCAAGCTGCTGCCTCGCCTCATCCAGGCGCCGCTCGATGCCGCTTCGCTCGGTGGAGACTATATCCTCGATCCGCTCCGCGATGTCGTCCATAGCGGACTCCAGGTTATAGCGTTCCAACTGTTGCTGCTGAAGACGGCTGAGCCGCTCGCGCAGTTCCCGGATCCCCGTGATTCGCTGACCCTGGTCGCCGCTCATGCCCTGTCGCATGAGATTGCGCATCGCCCGGTTCACGTCGCCGTGATTCATGATGTCTTCGGACAGCGCTTCCAGAACGTCGTCTTCGTCCAGATCGAACGGGTTCTGGGTTCCGTCCCAGTAGGAATAGCGATAGCTGACCATACGATGCCTCTCAGACGGCCGGTCACTCGGCCAGGGAAGGCTGAGCCTTCACCCTTGTTTAGACGGGATGGTTACTTGGGCCAGCCGGAATTAAGCTCGCCCTGACTTATATCTCGCGGGAATTGGGCCAATGATATGTAGGCGGCGTTAAGGTGTCAATGGCCCGCGCCAATGGCGTTCGCCACTTAGCGCCTGTTAGCGGCTGGAGATGGAGATATGCTGATCGGCGTGCGTGTCGGTCAGCAGGCTGGTCTCCCCATTGACCCACTCGACGCGAATTTCGTCCACGGTCCCGGCCTTTCCCAAGCCAAAGTGAGCGATTCTGCCCGGCTCCTGGGTAACAAAGTTGGTCGAGGCGTGCAACTCGCGCATCTGGGTCAGCCCGTTCGCGGTGACGTATATCCTCGAACCGATTCCGTGGCTGTGCAGCGGCGGAGCGCCTTCGAGAGTTACCTTCAGCCAGTGATTCCCGGCCTGCGTGTCGTTTCTGAGCAGTGTCGGCGCGGCCGGCCGTCGAATCGCCTCGTCGCCCTCCACCGCGTATTCGTGGTTGTTCGTTATGAAGATGTCCAGATCGCCGTCGTTGTCGTAGTCGAACAGGATTACGCCCCTGCCCTGTCCCCTGTCGGCGGAGCCTGTCTGTTCGGCCACTTCGTGGAATCCACGATAGCCGCCATTCTCGAAGAGGCGCGCCGGCTGTTCGTTGAATTCATCCGGGCTGCCCTCCTCTTGCCGTTGAACCCAGCCGTTCACGTGGTAGAGGTCCAGGTCGCCGTCGTTGTCCAGATCACCGAAACTGGCCGCCCAGCCCCAGCCTCCGTCCCGGATGCCCGCTTCGGCGCTCAGGTCGGCGAACCGCATTTCCGACTCATTCCGATAGAATCGGTTCCCCGTGCCTCCGAAAACGCCCTTGTCCGGGTTATCCTGCCCGAATATGCTGGACACGAACCAGTCCAGGTCGCCGTCGTTGTCATAGTCTCCGATAGCCGAACCCATCCCGTTCTCGTCGGTAAAAGTCGGCGACGCGCTTCTCTCCAACTGGAACATACCATTGCCCACGTTCCGGTATATCCGCGACATCCCGTAGTCCGCCACGACCGCCAGATCGGTCAGCCCGTCGTCATCCAGGTCCGCGAACCTCGGCGCGAACGTCCACAGGTCAATTCCCGCCCCCACGCGAAAGTCATACGGCGCCAGCCCCCCCTGTCCATCGTTGCCGTAAACGAACAGAGGCGAAAGTCTGTCGCCGCCAATCAACGGATTGCCGCCGGCGACCTGCGATAGATCATTCGAGGATTTGGTCGCCGAGTCATAGTTCCTGGCCGTTTCGGGATTCCACTCGCCGAGCGCCAATTCCAGGTTTCCGTCGTTGTCAACGTCTCCCCAGCTTGGGCTGGTGGCGAACATCTTTGGCTCTTTTAGCATCGTGTCATTCACGCTGAACTGTCCCGACCCGTCGTTGACCAGCAAGTAGTGAGGCGATTCTTGCGCTGTGACAACTATGTCAACGTCGCCGTCATTGTCGTAATCGGCCGCGGCGGCGGCCACTCCATACCTTGTGGGAAGGTCCGCCCCTCTAAGCGCGGCCTCTTCCGAGAAGGCGCCATCCCCTCGGTTCATATACAGTACGCTGGGCGCTTCGCCTCCCCGAAGAACGAACAGGTCCACCCAGCCATCGCCGTCGAAGTCCTCAGCCACCGCGCCGCCAACCATGTCCTTAGGCTCGATCTTGCCCAATAGCGGCCCGGGCGCGGTATGAGTGTGGGTAATGCCGGCCTCAAGGGTGACGTCGGTAAACCGCATCGAGCTTACCCAGTCGCCGCCCGTTTCAAAGACGCTATCCGCGACCAGGGGCGCGTGGCGGGTCGAGGATGAGTAGTCGGCGCGCAGGCCGAAGTCCGGCCCGTTGCCGAGCGAGACGAAGACGAGGGCCGCCACGCCCCCGACTATTCCCAGCGCCCAGGTGCTTGCGCCGAAAGTGACGATTGCCCTCCTGGGCATCACCTTGGACAGTCCCCAGAAGGTAATCGGCCCGGCGGCGGCGGCGGTGAACAGCAGCGCGGCGGCGGGCGCGGTTCCCATGCCCGACATCAGCAGAACCGCCACGAGCGGTATCTCGAACAGCAGCGGAACGTTGATGGCGATTCCGATTGTCGTCGCTATGACCACCCCAAGAATATCGTCGCCGAGCCAGGCGGTCACCGTCTGGGGGCTGAGCCACTGTATAGCCAACCCGCTCGCGAATCCCGCCAGGATCATCACCGGGGCCAGGCGTATTACGTGGCCGGCCGTTATCTTCGCCCACTCTTTGGAGCCTTCCCCTATCGCCTGCCGCCATCCAACATCGTCCGGGATGGAGGGAGTGTAAGGCAGGTTGAAAGATAGCCTGTCATGCCGGTTCACGACCCTCGCGACCAGGGGGCCTATCAGCAGGACGCCCACCAGGCTCACGGCGATGCGAGTTCCCCCGATCAGGGGCGCGAACACCATGGCCGCCATTATGAGAGAGGGCAGGTTGAACGTGGATGACCCCTGCGTGATGGCCAGGGTGGTTTCGATGCCCGAACCCCGCCGCCTGAACGCCGACGCCACCGGCACGATACACGCCGAGCACAGGTTCATCGCCGGGCCGATTAGCAGCCCCTTGAGAGAACCCTTGATGCCGGCGCCGGTCAGACTCCAGTCACCCGACTTCGGGAAGATGAACGCCTCGGTCGCGCCCGCGACCAGGAAGGCGAAGATCATGCCCACGGTAACCAACTGGAGATAGGTAAGGGAGAACTCCCACCACCTCTCCAAGAAAGACTTCTCCGGCGGCCCTTCGATGCAGAATCCCTGGAAACACTCCGCCGCGGGCGACGTCGCCACCGCGAGATCGGCCTGCACGGTGTCCAGCTTGGGGACTCGATTGAACGCCAGGAACAGCGCCAGCATGACGCCAATGATAAGCAGTCCCACGACGCGGCGTTTCTTCAGACCGCTGTCGTAGAGGGAGTTCGGGAAGTTGGCGGTTCTGACTCGGATATTCAGCATGGTGTTTGAGTCATGGTAATCGGGCTGTAACTACAAACGGGGTGTGGAGACTAAATCGCCACACCCCGTTTCACTAATCGTCGCGCTTGTCAGATGTCGGAGCTACCGACTACCGGAAGCCCGTCCTGTTCTCTCTCATGTCGCGGTCGAGCCAGATGTAGGCCCACTTGGTGGAGTAGTCCACGAAGGCGAGAATTCTTTCGCCGTTGTGGTTCTGAACCCACGGCTGCCAGTAGTCGCCGCCGAAGCCGGCGGGTACCTGTATGACGGGGGACAGTTCGAGGAAGCCGGTGTTAGCGGCCTTGATTCGGGCAATCTGCTCGTCGGATTCGGTAGCGGCCAGAACGTCTTCCCACATGGCGTGCCATTCGGGATCGTTCAGATTGGCCCTGTTCCACTGGTGTCCCGCTCTGAAGTCGTTCAGCGCGTTCGGCCTGGCTACGAGAGCGTTGAACATGAAGTCGTACTGCTTCTCGAACAGGCGGCTCTGAATCACCGGGCTGTCCACCAGGTCGAGCGTGACCTTCACGCCTATGTCATCCCACATATCCACTGCTATCTGCGCCGATTCCAGCTCGAGTTCAATGGTATTGCGGATCATCAACTCTATCTCAAAGCGCGTTCCGTCCACCAGCGGATACCCTGCCTCGTCCAGGAGTTCTCCCGCCTTCATAGGATTGTACTCGAAGTACTCCTGCACCGATTCGGGCTGCTGGTCCAGCGGCACGTAGTGTAGCGGCCACTCAGGAGACGACGGGAAGGCGAACAGCACGGCGTCGCCCTCATACAGGTTGTCTGCGAAGACCTGCCTGTCCAGGGCCATGTTCATCGCGCGGCGCACCTGCAGGTCGTCGAACGGAGGCTTGTTCATCGGCATCCAGAACATATGGGCGCCCTGGAGGGGCTTCACCTTGCCCAGGTCGGGGTTCGACTCTTCGATGCTCGCCCAGTCGGAGGTTCGCACGTCGCGCAACTTGTCAATCTTGCCCGTCCTCAGCGCCGCCAGTCTGGCGGCCTCCTGGGGAATGACGATCTGGACTATCCCATCTATGAAGGGCAGCGCGTATTCACTGCCTTCGTAGGTATAGGTGGCCCACCAGTCCGGGTTCTTCTCGAACTCGACCTTGCTGCCCGCTACGTAACCGCCTTCGACAGTCATCCATGGACCGGTGCCGGACTGGTTCCAGGGATCGTCGGTGCCAAGCTCGATTGTCTCAGGGGGAGCCGCTATGAGGTAGGGACCCCAGGCGAACTCATAACCCCAGAACGAGACCGGCTTGTTGGTATGGTACGTGATGGTATCCAACTTGCCGTCGCCGTCAGTGTCGTCGCCGGTTACCGCGTCATCGGTATCCAGAAGGAAGTCGTGCCTGGGCCAGCGGCAGTCCTTGATGCGGTTCATCTCTGTGACCAACTCTTCGACGGTTACCTCCCTGCCGAAGGTGGGGTGCTTGTCCTGCCACCTGACGCCCGGCCTCAGGTGGAAGCTGTATGTCAGCGGATCGGGGACTTCCCAGTAATCGGCGAGCGCGCCGGTTGCGAGCTTGTCCGTTCCGAAACCGAGGACCGGCAAGTACGTGGTCTCGCCGCTGCCCGACGGGCCTTTGTCATAGTCGCCCATCAGGAAGTTCTCGACCGAGTAGGTGAGCATATCCTGTCTCTTGAACTCGCACATATCCCACTTGGAGCCGGGATCGCTGGCGGTCGCGATTCTCAACTGTCCGCCGTAAGACGGTCCTGTTCTTATCTCAACCGTCTTGACGTCTTCCGGCCTCAACTGCGTCATCGCGACCGGCGCGGCCTCCACCGCCGCCTCGGCCGCTCTCTTCGCGGCCTCTTCGACGGACTTCGCTATCTGCGCCTCTTGCGCCTTCAGAGCCTCCTGAACGGCCTTCGCCACTTCTTCGGAAGTGGCCCCCTGAGGCGCGGGCGCGGCGGCTGGTTGTTGAGCTTGCGCCTGCGCCACCGCCTGCTGCGCCGCCGCGGCCGCTATCGCCGCCACGTCCGGCGTCGGCGCGGCGGGAGCCGCCGGCGTTTCGCTCGCGCAGGCGACCAGCGCCACCAGCGCTATCGCCAGCGCCGCCATTGCTACTGTTGAATACAGTTTTCTCAATTTCGATACCCCATCCTTTCGTATCCTAAGCATTAGGCCACACAAAGTGGCGAGTTAACTACGAGCGAATCAATGATAGTGAACTTTCCCCCTATGTCAAGAGGCCAACCCTTGCCCGTCAGGGTCTTACGATTATTTCCCGATACCGCTTCTGTCGTTCGCCCTGAGCTTGTCGAAGGGCCGCCCGTTCATGGTTCGTCCTGAGCTTGTCGAAGGGAACTTGTCGAAGGATCGCCACGAACGTAACTGGTTGATAATCGAAATACCCCTGACTTGCCCGTTCCGATTTCATACATTCCTAGTACCGGCCTCCTACCGCTCCTCTCAGCCTCGGATCGAGCAGATCCCTGAGCGCGTCGCCGAACATATTCGTGCTGTACACCACGACGCTAAGCGCAAGGCCGGGCCACACCGCGAGCAGTGGCGCCCTGAGCATATACGACATTGCCGCGCTGCTGAGCATCCCGCCCCAGCTTGGCGCGGGGGGAGGAACGCCGAGACCCAGGAAACTCAGTCCCGATTCCGCCAGCATCATGCCGGGCATTCGCGTGGTGACCAGCACCAGCAGGAACGGCGCGACGTTCGGCAACACGTGGCGCATGAGTATTCTCGGAGTCGAGACGCCGACGGCCTGCGAAGCCTCGATGTAAGCGTTCTGCCTTATGCCTATCACCGCTCCCCTCACCGACCTCGATCCGCCCAGCCCGTACTGCAATCCCAGGATGAATACTATGTTCCACAGGCTTGGCCCCGTCAGGGCTACCAGTAGAATTAGCAGTATCAAGTCGGGAAACACAAGCCATGCGTCAATGAATCTTTGCACCACAAGATCGAACTTGCCCCCAAAGTACCCCGAAGGGATGCCTATGAGGCAAGATACGATGAGCGAAGTGATGCTTCCGACTACGCCCACCAGCATGGAGATACGCGCGCCGTAGATGATGCGGCTGAACATATCCCGACCTATGCTGTCGGTGCCGAGGAAGTGGTCGAACGAGGGTGAGGACAAACGCTCGAAACGTGTGGAAGTCCCGTCCTCATTTCTGATCTTCTGATCGTTATATCCGTAAGGCGCGATGAAATTGGCGAATACGCCCACAAAGAAGAACACCAGCACGATGACCGCCGACACCGTCCCTAGCGGCTTCGTCCTGACCAGCCTACTGAAGAAATCAGCGAATTGATTGCGTCTCTGTCGGACTGGCGCGGCGCCTAATGTTGCTTGTGCCATTCTTCCCGCTTACCTCTAACTGTAACGAATCCTGGGGTCTAGCCAGGCGTAGCTTAAGTCGGTTATCAGAATGATGAGCAGCACGAACATACTGAACACCAGCGTCACCCCTATTATCACGGGGAAATCTCGAAGGAAAGCCGCTTCCACGGCTAGCCGGCCCATTCCCGGAAGGCCGAAGATCTGCTCGATTATTACGGAGCCGCCTATTACGACCGGCACGCCAAGCGCCAGAACCGTAATCACAGGTATCAGCGCGTTCTTGACCGCGTGCCTGAAAATGACGACCTTTTCCGTCAGTCCCTTCGAATACGCGGTCCTGATGTAGTCCTCCCTCACGACCTCGAGCATCATAGTTCGCATCAATCTCATGTTGACGCCGTTGATGGCCATACCCATGATGATCGCCGGAAGCAATATCATCTTCAAGTTTTCCCATGGATCTTCCCAAATATGGACGTAGATGATGGGCGGCGACCAGTTCCACCATAGCGATGGGAAGACAATCACCATGATTCCCACCCAGAATGACGGAAGGCTGATGAACAGAATGGCGAGACTGCGGAATATGTAGTCCACCCATGAGTCCTGTCGCACCGCCGAGAGTATCGCCACCGGGAATGAGATTAAAATGGCGATGACTATCGCCAGAATCCCAAGCTCGAAGGTGACGGGCAGCCTCTGTATTATCTGGTCTTTCACGTCGAAGCCCATGATGACCGCGTCGCCCAGGTCCTGGTGAAGTATGAGGTCTCTCCACCACCTGAAATACTGCACGTAGATGGGCACGTCTATCCCAAGCTGCTTCTCGAGTTCCTCGCGCAGCAACCCGCGGTCTTCTTTGCCGGAGAGGTCCATCTGGCCGATAAGGACGTCTATCGCGTCGCCCGGGATCACCCGGAGCGCGGCGGTCGTCAGCAGTGTGACGATGAGAAGGGTCGGTATAGTGAGAAGCAGCCTTCTGATTATGTAAGTTGTCATCTGACTATGTCACCCTTAGTAATCTACTCTGACGCCCGCTTCTTCCAGCTTGGGAATGACCTCGTTCTCGGAATTGTCGTCCAGCGGCAATCCCCAAAGCACGATAGTGACGCCCTCGCCCAATCCCGCCTCCAGAAGAGGCGAAATATCAGTGATTTCGTTTCTGGTAAGTTCGAGGAAAGTCAGATTGGACAAAGAGGCCACCGATGATATGTCGGTTATCTGGTTGCTTGTGAGATTGAGCTTGCTCAGATTCGTAAGCTCCGAGAGAACGGATATGTCGCTGATCTGGTTTATGCGGAGATCCAGCTCAGTGAGATTGGTGAGCTCGACAAGCGGCGATAAGTCGCTGACCCGGTTGTCGTGCAATCTCAGGTAGGTCAGGTTGGTAAGCCCGGCCACCGGGCTTATGTCCTCGATGTCGTTCTGCGCGAGATCCAGCCTTGTCAGCTTCGTGAGCCCCGACACCGCGGATACGTCCGAAGTAGCGTTCTGCGACATATCAAACTCGGTGATATTGACCATGTGTTCAATGCCCGATATATCGGCGACGTAGAGCAATTGGTTCAGGCTGAAGGACGTGAACTCCGCCACGTCCGCGATCATGATAGGCCCCTCCTCCTGCTTCAGATCCTTTCTTACGGCCTCCTCCACCGCAGGATCGGGGAAAATCACCTCGCCCTCGGCCGCCACTCGCTGGGGTCTCTCTTCAGTGACAGTCTTCTGCCCCGGCCTCTGCGCGCGCCTGGCGTCTTCGGATATTTCTTTCTCCAGCTGCTTCTCCGCTTGCGTTGGGGTAACAGCCACCTCGCCGCCACCGCCGCCGCAGGCTATGACGACAGCCGTAATGGCGAAAACAATAGCTGTGAGAAACCACAGACGAACCAACATTGACCTCCGTTGCCGCGATTGCGCTTGTATCTACCTAAGCCTATGTCCGCGCAAAGCCTGACCATGAGTGTGCGGTCTGCCACTCAATGATTCGGTCAAGACTATAGGATAGGCCCAAGGATGTTGTCAACCACGCGATGACGCTTCCTCAGTTTTTCATAGGACTATACTTTCGCGCCCTGATACACTATAATACGAACATACAAACTAATGGGGAGCGTGTCCGGCGATGAATCTGAACCTCGATATACATAAATGTCCAGTTATACTGAGCCAATTCCGAAGGGACGAAAAATTTCCCCCGTAGCTAATGCTGGTGAAATGCTGGTGGATGCTGGTACTCTAATCACCTGTTGGTGACCAGTTAAGCCACCTGTTGCCGCCTGCGGCTTTATAAACGAAAATATATGACCAAGCGAATCCGTCAACAAAGTGCGCTCAGCGCAGACTTCCCAAAAGCCCTGGATTAGGAATGCCAAACATGAAGATCACGAATCTGACAATGGAGACCTACCGCTGGAAGCGGGCGACCCCGATACGAAACGGAATGTACGTGTACCCGACCGCCGGCTTGAACGTCGTCAAAGTGGAGACCGACGAAGGCGCCACCGGAATAGGGCTGGCGGGCGGAATTCAGGGCGCCGAGGAAATCGGAGCCGCCATACTGGACCACTTCGCCCAGGTGGTAGTCGGACAGGACCCCTTCGACACCGAGCGCATTTGGGACAATATGTGGCAGCCCAAGCTGGTGGGGCGGCGCGGCATTACCACCCGCGTAATCAGCGGCATAGACATAGCCCTCTGGGACCTCAAGGGCAAGATAACCGGCCTGCCCGTCTATAAGCTGCTCGGCGGCTACACCAACAAGATGCCGGTGTACATAGCCGGAGGCTACTACGAAGAGGGCAAGGGCTTGGGCGAACTGGCCGAGGAGATGGTGACCGCCGTCGGCCTCGGAGCGCGCGCCGTGAAGATGAAGATAGGAGGCGCGCCCATCAACGAGGACGTCGAGCGCGTTCGCGTAGTAAGAGAGGCCATAGGCCCCGACACGCGGCTCATGGTGGACGCCAACTGCGCCTACCGCCACTTCGAGGCGCAGGAAATCGCGCGCAAGATGGAACCCTACGACGTGTTCTGGTTCGAAGAGCCGGTGAACCCCGACGATTACGAAGGACACAGGCTCGTCAGCCAGTCCACCACCATCCCGGTCGCCACCGGCGAGAACGAATACACCCGCTACGGATTCCGCGAACTCATCGAGGGCCGCTGCTGCGACATTCTCCAGCCCGACGGCCTGATAATGGGCGGCGTGACCGAGTTCATGAAAGTCGCCGCGCTCGCCCAGGCCCACGATCTTCTCATAGCTCCGCACGGCAACCAGGATGTCCATGTCCATCTCGTGTCCGCGATACCCAACGGCCTGACCGTCGAGTATTACAGCAACTCCACCGACCCGATGTGGGGCCATATGTTCAACGAAACGCTGATGGTAGAGGACGGCCACGTCAGCCCGCCCGACCGCCCCGGCTTCGGCATAAGCCTGAACGAAGAGGCCCTCGCCCCCCACAGGATAAGATGAAAATATCCATCATCACCCCCGTGTTCAACGACCGCCGGGTAGGTCGCGCCCTGGACTCGATTCTGTCCCAGCGACACGAGCATGAACTCGAACTGATAGTCGTGGACGCCGGCTCCACCGACGGCACGATGGAGATTCTGGAGGGATACCAAGACCGGATAGCCACCCTGATAAGCGAGCCGGACGACGGAATCTACGACGGCATGAACAAGGGCATCCGCCACGCGACGGGTGATGTGGTAGGCATACTCAACGCCGACGACCGCTACGCCGACGACTCCGTGCTGCGCGACGTCATGGACACATTCGCCGGCGAGCGCGCCGACGCCTGCTATGGAAACCTCGTTTACGTCAACGACGACGACGAAGTAATGCGCTACTGGAAAAGCGGCGCTCCGAGCGCGGCGAAGTGGTATCGCGGCTGGATGCCGCCGCATCCCACCTTCTTCGTCCGCAGGGCCGTTTACGAGCGCCACGGCCTCTTCAACCTGGATTTTCCCATAGCCGCCGACTACGAACTCATGTTACGCCTGTTGTTCAAAGAGCGCGTCCGAGTAAGATATGTGGACAGGGTGCTGGTAAGGATGGCCCTCGGAGGCGCGTCAAACGGCTCCATATCCAACATCATCAGGGCCAATACGGAAGTAGCGAGGGCCTGGAAAGCAAACAGGCTGCGCGGCGGATTTTTCGTCCCGTTCTTGAAACCGGCCAGCAAGATAGTTCAGTTTACTCCCCACCTTGGCAAACGAGAACTACGGTGAGGTTTGCCGAGACAGGCCCGAACAGTTAGAATCGAGCCATGGAATTCGAGTACACCATAGAGGAAGCGGGGAAGAAATTCCCGGAGCTTATTCGGAAGGCGCGGAAGGGCTACGCGGTCACTATAACCTGTGAAGGAAAGCCCGTGGCCGAGATTCAACCTGTCGAGCGCGACCTCAGAGAAAACCTTACCGCGGAGGAATGGTTTGAATACCTTCTACGGATAGGTGTGTTGAAAGCCCAGAATTCTCGCCGAAAGACCCTGAAGCCCATAGCCACCGTTCCGGGAGGGCTGGATAGATTCCTTGCTGAAAGGTGGGGAGAAGACGCCGATCAGTGGAGGAACATATCTAAAGAGTGAGCGACGCTTATCTTGATTCTTCAGTTATTGTAGCAATCGCCCTGAACGAACCTGGCAGTGGCGACGTAGCCGTGCGGCTGGACGAATTTTCAAACCCCATATCCGCGAACCTGCTCGAATCTGAACTACTCTCCGCCCTTTCTCGAGAAGGACTAGGATTCAATGAGAGTCTAATATCCGGTATCGAGTGGATTCATCCCAATCGCTCTCTTCATAATGAAATGGCGCTTGCTTTGGAGGCTGGATACCTGCGAGGAGCAGACCTTTGGCATATCGCTGTCGCTCTCTACGCCGCCCGGAGGCCCGAAGAACTGACTTTCTTCACGCTGGATATTCGTCAGAGAACCGTTGCGGCAGATCTCGGCTTCCACACTTGAGTCATCCAACCAGCCAGTCTAACAAACCAAGGATACAACCATGAAAGTAGCAGTCACCGGAGCCGGTGGCTTCATAGGCCACCACCTCGTCAAACAACTCAAGTCCGAGGGCCACTGGGTCAGGGCCGTTGACGTCAAGTACCCGGAGTTCGAGGATAGCGCGGCGGACGATTTCATGCTCGCTGACCTCCGCCACTTCGAGAGTTGTCTCCAGGCAACCGACGGCATGGACGACGTTTACCAGCTCGCCGCCGACATGGGCGGAATTGGCTACATAACCGCCAACCATGCCTTCCTGACTCGAAACAACACCCTCATCAACAGCCATATGCTCGAAGCCGCGAGGGTATCCAAAGTTGACAGGTATCTCTATACCAGTTCCGCCTGCGTGTATCCCAGCTTTCTCCAGGAGAGCGAGGACGTAACCCCGCTCAGAGAAGAGGAAGCCGTCCCCGCCGACCCCGAAAAAGGCTACGGCTGGGAGAAACTGTTCGCCGAGCAGCTTACCACCTACTACCACGAAGAATGCGGCCTCGACGTTCGCATAATCCGCTTCCACAACATCTACGGACCGCTCGGCACGTATGACGGCGGCAAGGAAAAGGCGCCCGCCGCCATCTGCCGCAAGGTAGCCGTGGCCCCCGACGGGAGCGGCATCGAGGTCTGGGGCGACGGCGAACAGACCCGCAGCTTCTGCTACATAGCCGACTGCGTAGAGGGTCTGCGCCGCATCATGGAGTCCGGCTACACCAAGCCCGTCAACCTCGGCACTGAGGAATTGATCACCGTGAACGGACTGGTTGACGCCGTATGCTCCGCCGCCGGAAAGACGCTGACCAAACACCACGACCTCACCAAGCCCCAGGGCGTCCGCGGGCGCAACAGCGACAACACAATCCTGGCTGAAGTAATCGGCTGGCAGCCCGAAATCCGCGTCGCCGAAGGAATCAAGCACACCTACGACTGGATAGCCGGCGAAATCTCTCGCAACGGGGCCTGAGCGATACGACATGAAATACGACACCATCATCATAGGCGCCGGCTCCGCAGGGTGCGTGCTTGCGTCGCGCCTCAGCGAAGACCGCGACCATTCTGTCCTGCTCCTCGAAGCGGGCCCCGACTACCCGGACTTCGACAACCTGCCCGACCAGATCAAGATGGGGGTGCGAGCGTGGTACGAATCCTATGACCCGCTGGCGCACACCTGGGAATACCAGGCCCGCGCCTCGGATGACAGGGAGCCCTTCAACCTGCCCAGGGGCAAGGTGACCGGCGGCTCCAGCGCCATCAACGGCCAGATCTGGTTCCGGGGAATCCCCGAGGACTTCGAGGAATGGGCCAGCCTCGGAAACGACGAATGGGACTTCCTCGGCGTCCTCCCCTACTTCCGCAAGTCCGAAACCGACCTCGACTTCCCGGGCGACGACTTCCACGGCTCCGAAGGCCCCATTCCCGTCCGTCGCTACACCGGCGATGAGCTTCTCCCCAGCCCCAGGGCGTTCCTTGAGGCGTGCGTAGCGGCCGGCTTCCCCCAGACCCACGACATGAACCATCCCGAATCCACCGGAGTCGGATTCTACGCGCTCAACCGCATAGACAACATTCGCATGAGCACCGCCCTCACCTATCTGAGAATGTCGAGAAACCGGCTCAACCTCACCGTGAGGTCGGAGGTTCTCGCGCATCGGATTCTATTCGATGGCAGCCGAGCAATCGGAGTCGAGGCCGAATCCGGCGGAGAGGTCTTCAGAGTCGAGGCGAACCAGGTGATCCTGAGCGGCGGCGCGATCAACTCCCCCCAACTGCTCATGCTCTCAGGCGTTGGCCCCGCCGGCCACCTTTCGGAGATTGGCATTCCCGTCGTGGCCGATGTCCCGGGCGTCGGCCAGAACCTGCGCGATCATCCCGCCGTCTTCATGCACTACGAGAGCGAAGTCGAACTCCCCGAACGCGCTCCGCCCCTCCAAATTGGCATGAGGTACACCACTCCGGGTTCGCCCTTCCGCAACGATATGCAGATGCGCCCGCTCCAGATACGCACCGAACACATCCCGGTTGACTTCCAAATCAGCGAGGGACACATACCCACCGGATTCAGCGTCGCCATGCAGAAGGCGCTGTCCCAGGGCGAGATACGGCTCGCCAGCGCGGACCCGAGGGAGCAGCCCATCCTCGACTACCGCTATCTCACCGACCCGTTCGACCGCGAGCGGATGCGCGGCGCGGTCCGCCTCTGCGCCGAAATCTCCGCCATGCCGGAATACGCCCCTGCACGGATGACCCGCCTCTCCCCCAACGATGAAATCCTGGCCGATGACGACGCCCTTGACGCCTGGCTGATGGCGAACGTCCTCACCCAGCATCATTCCTCCGGCACCTGCAAGATGGGCCCCGATTCCGACCCCATGGCCGTCGTTGACCAGCGCTGCCGAGCGCGCGGCTTCGATAATCTCTTCGTGGTTGACGCCTCCATAATGCCCGACGTGATACGCGCCAACACAAACGCCACCACCATAATGATCGCCGAAAAGGCCGCCGACCTCATCAGGGGCATCGCGTCCTGATTGGAAACCGCCCGCGCTCATCCTTTACTATATTCGGTGATACTGCTTCCTCCGCCTTCGACTATGCGACTTGGCGCGGATTCGCTCCCGGCTCCGGAACGCGAAATCATCCACCATATTGGTGGAATGGGCTGAAATTCTGAGAACTAACGACTAAAGACTAACAACTAAAGCCAGAGGTAATCGTGGTTACTAAAGAAGACTCCCGCGTGGACTTGGACAAGCTGGCCTCTCTGTGCAAGCGCAGAGGGTTTATCTTCCAGAGCAGCGAGATATACGGCGGACTCGCCAGCACCTGGGACTACGGTCCCCTCGGCGTCGAACTCAAGAAGAACGTCAAGGATTCGTGGTGGCGCACCTTCGTCTGGAGCCGCGACGACATCGTTGGCCTGGACGCCTCTATCCTCATGCACCCCGACGTATGGCGCGCCAGCGGACACGTCGGCAGCTTCACCGATCCCCTCGTCGAATGTCTGGTATGTCACCAGCGATTCAGGGAAGACCACCTGGAAGACCGGATCTGTCCCTATTCCAAATGCGAAGGGAAATTCACCGAGGCCCGCCAGTTCAACCTCATGTTCAAGACCTTCATAGGCCCGCTCGAAGACCAGGCTTCCGAAGCGTACCTGCGCCCCGAAACCGCCCAGGGCATATTCGTCAACTTCGAGAACGTGCTTAACTCTACCCGCAAGCGTCTCCCCTTCGGCATCGCCCAGATAGGCAAGGCGTTCAGAAACGAGATAACCACCGGCAACTTCATCTTCCGCACCCGCGAGTTCGAGGCCATGGAAATAGAGTATTTCGTAATGCCCGGAGAGGATGAAGAGGCCCACGCCAGGTGGATTGAAGACTGCGTAGGATGGTACACCGGGCTTGGCGTGAACCCCGACCGGATTCGCGTGAGACAACACGACGCCGACGAACTTTCCCACTACTCCAAGGCCACCTACGACCTCGAATATCTCTATCCCTGGGGCTGGGGAGAAATACAGGGCGTCGCCAACCGTACGGACTATGATCTCAAGGCGCACGCCGAGGCCAGCGGCCAGAATCTCACCTACTTCGACCAGCAGAGCGGACAGCGTATCGTGCCTTACGTCATAGAACCCGCCGCGGGCGTGGACCGCTCCGTAATGACCTTCCTCGTGGACGCCTACACTGAGGAAGAAGTCACCACTCCGGCGGGCAAGACCGAAACCCGCGTCCTGCTCAAACTGCACCCCGAACTCGCTCCGGTGAAGGTCGCCATCCTGCCCCTGTCCAGAAACGCGCGACTCGCGCCGACCGCCCGCGAGGTGTTCGAGACCGTCCGAAGATCCGGGCGGATTCCCGGATTCGTCCAGTACGACGACACCCAGAGCATCGGCAGGCGATACCGCCGCCAGGACGAAATCGGCACGCCCCTCTGCGTAACCGTGGACTTCGACACCCTGGACGACAACGCCGTAACCATCCGCTACCGCGACACCATGGAACAGATTCGCCTACCCATATCCGAACTCGTACAACGCCTCACCCAAGACCTGGGCGACTAGCCGGATAATCTTAGGAGTTGCCCACTTGAATTAGGTTAAATCCCCTCTCCCTCAGGGAGAGGGCTAGGGTGAGGGTGAACTACAATTCAGTCATTCCCGAGAAAGCGGGGATCCAGGTCTTCCCATGAAAGTCCTCCACTTTGCCGACGTACATATCGGCGTAGAAAACTACTCCCGAACCGACCCGAATACGGGCCTCTCAACCAGGCTCCAGGACTTCCTGGAGACCTTCGATGAACTTGTGGACTACGCCATCGAATCCGACGTCCATCTCGCCCTCTTCTGCGGCGACGCCTACAAGAGCCGCGACCCCTCCCAGACCCAACAGCGCGAGTTCGCCAAGCGAATAGTCCGCCTCTCCGAAGCCGGCATCCCGTCCTTCCTGCTGATTGGCAACCACGACACGCCCCACGTTCAGGGCCGCGCCACCTCGCTCGACATCTACCGGACCTTGCCCATGCCCAGGGTGGTCATCGGAGACAACGCGACCACCTACGTCATGGAGACTCAGGCCGGCCCCATTCAGATAGTCGCCGCGCCCTGGATCCGCCGCAGCCAGTTCCTCGCCAGAGACGAGATGCGCGGCCTCTCCACCTTCCAGATAAACGAGAAGATCAGCGAAACGCTCACCAACATAATCCAGGTCCAGGCGGAGCGACTCGACCCCGACATTCCCGCGATACTCTCCGGACACGTAACCGTCAACGACGCGCGAACCAGTTCCGAGCAGTCCATGATGCTCGGCAGCGACCATGTCCTGCTGAGAAGTTCCGTAGCCCTGCCCCAGTTCGACTACGTAGCGCTCGGGCACATACACAAGCACCAGGTCATCGGACAGAATCCCCACGTCGTCTATTCCGGCAGTATCCAGCGAATTGACTTCGGAGAGGAGAGGGACGAAAAGGGCTTCTGCGTCATAGAACTGGACGCAACCAAGCCTCAAGGCGAGCGAATGACCGGCTTCCGCTTCCAGCCCGTAAACGCCAGGCGTTTCCTCACGATTGACGTGAAGCTCGACGCCGACGATCCATCGCCCAACCGGACCGTCGCCGACCGCGTCGCTCGCCACGCCACGCGAGACGCCATCGTCAAGCTCAACATCCAGACGCCCGCGAACCTGGAGGCGTTGCTGTCCGACTCCGAAATCCGCGCCTCTCTATCCAACGCCCACTACGTCGCCGCCATATCGAGACAGATTACAGAGCGCCCCCGCACCAGGCTGGACGGCACATACTCCGAGGGCCTCACCCCGTCCCAGCTTCTCGAACGCTACCTCGACTCCCGCGACACCCCGCCCGACCGCGCCAAAGACCTCCTCCAACGCGGCGCCCAGCTAATCGCCGAACGCGACGCCGAATGAACCCATCCCGCGCGGCCTTGCATCCAATTATCCGTAGGGGCAACCCTCCTGGTTGCCCTTAATCTCGGGACTCAAATCAGACAATCGAAATGCCCTGGCGCATCCCCCATCCTGAAAATCCAAACATCCCGCAAATCCTGATTCAGACAACGGTGAATCGTGAAACTCGCCATCCCCTCCCCCACCCGCACTATCACGGCGCTAGGCATTCTGGCAATCCTGACAATCCTGCTATCCGCCTGCGGAGATTCCGTCTCCAACGACGAAAGCGACGTCAAACGCGCTCCTGACTTCGAGCTGACCCTCTACGCCAACGCCGAACATCAGGCCGGAGACACCATCGCCCTGTCCCAGTTCGACGGCCAGCCCGTCGTGCTGAACTTCTGGTTCCCCTCATGCCCTCCGTGCGTCGCCGAGATGCCCGACTTCGAGAAGGCGTACCAGAAGCGCAAGGGCGACGGCCTGACGATGATAGGCGTCCAACTTCTCGGTCTCGATACCGCCGAAGACGGCCAGA
Organism: Dehalococcoidia bacterium; assembly: GCA_963668275.2. Lineage (GTDB taxonomy): Bacteria > Chloroflexota > Dehalococcoidia > Lucifugimonadales > UBA1123 > VXRN01. Next base: position 1,798,397 of record OY764155.1, on the reverse strand, counting down.
AATTCGTCAGCGACCTCAATGTCAACTATATGCTCGGCCCGGACAGGCAGGGCGACGCTTCAGGCGAGATTCTCAAGAACTACCAGATACAGGGCTTCCCCACCACCATATTCATAGACCGCGACCACAACATAGTCCGAACCTGGTCCGGCGCCCTGAACCTGGAAAAACTAGAAGAGTTGATAGAAGAGATTCTCTAGCCTCCCAACCCCGTAATCCACACCCAGCCGTAGGGGCAACCATTGTGGTTGCCCTTTAGCCCCTCGTGTACAATACCCCCGCGAAATTCCTCGGAGAGCGTGTATGACGAGCGGCGACCTCTTTCTGGTGGTAGTCAGGTGGATTCACGTCGTCGCGGCGGCGGCGTGGGTGGGCGGAAGTATTTTCTACCTGTTCGTTCTCAGGCCCGCGCTGCGCCGCTCCCCGGAAGCCGGGCGTAAGATAAACGAGGCCGCCGCCGCCGAGTTCGGGGCGCTAGTAGATACCTGCATATTCGTCATACTGGTCACCGGCGTCGTCCTAACCTTCAACCGCCTGACCGTCGGAGTAACTGGCCCGTCCTACGGCATAGTTCTCGGAATCAAGATAGCCATCAGCGTGTGGATGTTCATTCTCGCCCGCGGCCGGCGGCGGCGCGCGGCCCTTCTGGATATGTACGGACGGAATCCCGACCCGCCGTCGGGCAAATTCAGGAAGATTCTCAGCGCCCTGTCGGGTTACAATACGATAGCCATTCTGGGAGTGATAGTATTGCTGCTGGCCGACCTGCTCAACACCCTCTACGAAGTCGCCATCCGCTGATAGATCCCCTCTCCCTCAGGGAGAGGGCTGGGGTGAGGGTGATCAGATTCAGTCTCCGCCATCTATCCTGAAAAATCCCGAACATCCCGCAAATCCTGATTCAGACGAAAACCCGGAGTCATAACCTTGAAGATCGAACTCATGGAAATCCTGGTCTGCCCCCTATGCAGAAGCGAACTCGATCTCACTATCACAAAGCAAGAAGGCGAAGAAATCGTGGAGGGCAGCCTGACCTGCGTCGAGTGCGGCGAGATCTACCCCATCCAGAACACGATACCCAATATGCTGCCCCCCTCCCTCAGAGACTAGGCGATGTTGACCATTTCCCTCCATTTGTATGTTGAAGAAAATCCCTTCCCCCTTGACGGGCTCACAAGGGTAGGCAAATATGCGGTCAGCTATGAATACCGATCAACAAACCCCCTCTCCCTCAGGGAGAGGGCTGGGGTGAGGGTGAAATGCCTACCCCTATCAGCCCTTGACGGGGGAAGGTTAGGATGGGGGTGAAACCCCAATTCAGTCATTCCCAACCACCCCTACCGTCATTCCCGCGAAAGCGGGAATCCAGGGGCCGGAGCGGGGATGGATACGACAGTAACAACCGGACGCAATACTAATGAACCATTCAGAGAGGCCGACTTGATACACAAAGACTTCAGATGCGAATTCTACTTCATACGACACGGCGAGTCCGAATCCAACGCCACGCCCGGCTTCGCGGCCGGCCTGAACTACGACTCACCCCTCACCGACAAGGGAGTCGAGCAGGCGCGGCTGCTCGGGCAGCGCCTCAAGCGCGAAGGCATAAAGTTCGACCGCGTTTACAGCTCCACCCTCGACCGCGCCCGAAAGACCGCCCGCTATATGCTTGACGAAATGGGAGAGCCTGACCGCCCTATTCCGGCGGTGGAAGCCCTCATGGAACAACAGATAGCCGGCTGGCGCGGCGTTCCCGTCGAGGAAGTGTACACCCCTGAAAACAGGGCCTACATGGCCAACAAGGGGCCTGACTTCGTGCCTCCGCAGGGCGAACCGCTACGGATAGTCCAACGCCGCATATCCGGCTGGCTGGAATCCGAGATAATCTTCAACGAAGACCTCGCCTCCACTCCGCAAGACCTCACCATCGCGGTCGTCGGACACGGCATGGCCTCACGCTGCCTCTTCCAGTACATAATGGGCTTCAGAGACGCCCTTCTGTGGAAGATAACAGTGGACAACACGTCCATATCCCGCTTCGTGTTCGACCGGCAGGGCTGGTCCGTCATCCGGCTCAACGACGCCCATCACCTGTCCGAAAGCGTCTGACGCCAATTTCCCCAGTCAATAGACCCCCTCTCCCTTGATGGGATCACAAGGGTAGGCAAATATGCGATCAGCTATGAATGCCGATCAACAAACCCCCTCTCCCTCAGGGAGAGGGCTGGGGTGAGGGTGAAAACACGCCGTTCCTATCGAGGGATGTTTACGAGACAACTCCTAGTCCGGCACCAGCCCCTCGCCCACGAACAGCTCCTCAGCCTCTTTCAGCGTGATGTCCGGCTCCGGCAGCACCAGGTCCGACTCTACCAGTTCGTCCAACGGAACCGGCGTCCCATGTTCTCGAACCAGATTGAGCAGCGCCTCCAGCGCAGGCCCGAAATTCTCCTGATCGTCATCTTCCACCACTTCCACCAACTTGTTGTCCAGTTCGTTCAATTCGTCAATGAACGCGCCGGGTAGGTTGAACTGGCCTTCGGTCAGTATTCTTACAATCATAGGTTTGACCCACTCTCCAAAACACGCTTATCTGCCCGGAAGCGCCCTGTTCTGACTTGACGAAGAAGCGGGCAGGCCCGCCCTGAGAGACGCCAGTTCGTCTTCGACATTCTGTTCCGCGGTCAACTGTGCCAGTTCCCGGCTCAGAACGTCGCCCCCGCCCGGGGTTAGCTGATCGTCCAGGACGCCGGACTCGGCCAGTTCGTCTATCGCGCCCGCCTTGGCTCGCAAGTTGGTGGTCTTGTCCTCCGCGCGTTCCACCGCGAGTTGAACGTCTCCCATCTCCTCGGATATGCCGGAGAGGGCGGAGCCGATTCTTACCTGCGCCTGCGCCGCGCTGTACTGCGCCTTGATTATCTCCTTGCGGGAGCGGAAGGCTTCCACCTTGGCGGTAAGGCGCTGCTCGGCGCGAGTCAACTTCTCCTGTTCCAGTTCGAGTTGCGCTACCTGCTCGTCCAGCCCTTCGAGTTCGATGAGCGCCGTCTGCTTCCTCTGGAGCGCCATGCGAGCGAGGTCTTCCCTGCCCGCCGCCATGGCCTGGCGCGCCTGGTTCTCCACGTTCACGATGCTGGCCTTCACCTTCTCCGCCTGGAGCTGCAGCCTGCGCTTGGTGGTCACCATCTCCACGATGCCGCGCTTGACGTTCTGAAGCATCTCACGCTGTTTTTCGTATGCGTAGTCCAGGTTCTCGGCGGGATTCTCCGCGTCATCCACCAGCCTGTTGATCTTGGCTTTGACTACCGTTGATATTCGGGACATAAGACCCATTTTTCCCAACTCCCTAACGATTCATTTGACCCGTCATCCAATCTGGAATGATTTCAGAAATCGGAGGACTTCTTGCCGGTGAGCATCGAAATGACCCCAACGACCACAATCACGATTCCGAGAATAATCAGGATTAGTCCAGTGATGTCTATCAGCCACTGTAGGATACCCAATCTGAAGACGAAGCCCAGTACTACGAGGACAGCCCCGAGCGCCAGTAGGCCAACACCGCTCATCTTAGTCATTGTCGCTACCTTCCATGTTGCTGTGGCGCCGAGTGGGCTTTCCCGACCTCGGCGATGTCCATCTCAATCTTAACTCAATATGAGCGGCGATAAAAGTCAAAACCTCTGCCTCCCACAGCCCAATCGAGTCCAAATTTCAGCCGATTCCATGACCGTACTGACAACCGACCGCCAGGCGCTATAAACTAGCGTCCAAGCATCAAATCTGAACGGAGCGCGGACATGACTACGCTGCCCACCCAGACAGACCGACCGCCGATGCCCGACGACGGCGTGCATTATCCCGAATCCGATGGTGAACCAGTGGCTGAAACCCCATCCCATTACTTCCCGGCTACCTACGCCACCGCGGCGCTGTTCGCGCTCTTCGAAGATTATCCCGACGTGTATGTCGGCGGAGATATGTTCATCTACTACCGCCAGGGCGACCCTTCCGCGAGCGTCGCGCCGGACGTGTTCGCCATACCCGGCTTGGACAAGCGGCTTCGCTCCTCGTACTTCATGTGGCTGGAGGGACAGGCGCCGATGTTCATAATGGAGGTGACCTCCAACAGTACGTGGCGGCAGGACACAGGACGCAAGCGCGACCTCTACGAGAGTTGGGGCGTCGCCGAATACTGGATGTACGACCCCACCCGGGAAACCCGGCTCGATCCGCTGCTCCAGGGCTTCCGGCTGGTTGACGGAGCCTACCAGCCAATCGAGATCCAGGTTGACCCCGACACCGGCCTATGCCAAGGCTTCAGCGCGGTACTGAACCTCGAACTGCGCGGCAGAAAGGACTGGTTCAGGTTCTTCAATCCCTCCACCAGCGAGTACATAGACAATCTCAGCGAGTCGCTCGCCGCCCAGCGGGAAGCCCGAGAAGCGCGAGTGAGAGCTGAAGAGGAACGCGACAGCGAATTCATCGCCAGAATAGCCGCCGAACAGGAGCGAGACAGCCACCGCGACGCGCGACTGAGAGCGGAGCGAGAAAGAGACGACGACCGCGCCAGGCTCAGGGAGATGGAACGCCTTCTGCGCGAGCGCGGCATCGAGCCGCCCAGCTAAGACAGGGCGGGAGCGGTTTCACACACAACACCAATTTGAGGAGAGACCCATGGTTATTTCGGCATCGGCAATGGAACAGGGCAACGTCGGACAGCAGGCGACCGGACGCCCGGTGGTCTATGGAACTCAGGGCGTCATATCCAGCGGGCATTATCTCACCTCCATGGCGGGGATGCGTATGCTGCTCTCCGGCGGCAACGCATTCGACGCGGTGGTGGCCGCCGGATTCGCCGCCGCAGTCACAGAACCCATCGCATCCTACTCGCTCGCCGCCGAGGGCGTGTTCATGCTCTACCACGCCGAAAGCGGCGACCTGCTCTCGCTGAGCGGACAGGGAACGGCCCCGAGGCTGGCCACGGTTGACTGGTATCGCTCCCAGGGCCAGGACGAGATTCCCACAGGCCCCGGCCCCCTGGCGCATCTCAGCTTCACTGTTCCCGGCGTCGTAGCGGCCTACCTCTCCCTGCTGGAAAGATACGGCAGCAAGACGGTCGGCGAAGTCCTGGAACCTTCCATCCACTACGCCGAACGCGGCATTCCCAACTACGAGTATATGCTTGAGCGGATAGACGGCCCCGGCACCCGGAGCCAATGGGACGAATACCCGCCGGGCGGAACGGACGTGTTCTACGACGACGGCAGGGTTCCCGAACCCGGCTCCATACTGGTTCAGAAGTCGCTCGGCCTCATCCTCCGCAAGCTGGTCGAGGCGGAGAGCGCGGCCCCCGGTCACCGCGTTGACGGAGTGCGAGCCGCCCGCGACTGCTTCTACACCGGCGAGATAGCCCAGATAATCCACGACTGCGCCCACCGCGTCGGCGGCATCCTCGGACTCAAGTCCCTCGCCTCTTACGAGGCCAAGTACGAGACGCCCCTCAAGACCTCCTACATGGGCCACGAGGTGCACGGACAGCGCACCTGGACGCAGGGCGCGGTCCTGATGCAGGCCCTCAACATCCTGGAGAACTTCGACCTGCGCGGCATGGGACACAACTCCACCGCCTACGTCCACACCGTCAGCCAGGCCGTCAACCTCGCCTTCGCCGACCGCGAGGCGTACTACGGCGACCCCGACTTCGTGGATGTGCCAATAGACGGCCTGCTCTCCAAAGAGTACGCCAAAGAGCGCGCCGCGATGATAGACCCCAACAGCGCTATGCCCGAACTCCCGCCCCCGGGCGACCCGTTCCGGTACTCTACCCTGTCGGGAACGGCGGCCCAGCCACCCGAAACCGTCCCCTCGGCGGCGGCCGACGGCGGCGGCGCGGACAGCGGCACCACCCACATTTCGTCCATAGACCGCGACGGAAACATGGTCTGCGCCACACCGTCCGGCGGGTCGTTCGGCAAGTCCGTGTACTTCCCCGAACTCGGCTGCGCTCTCAGCACCAGAATAGAGATGTTCAACTTCGAGGACGGCCACCCCAACAGGCTAGAGCCGTTCAAGCGTCCCAGGACGACCCTCGTCAACTACATGGTCACCAAAGACGGCGCGCCGACGATGACCATAGGCTGCCCGGGCGGCGACCACCAGGCGCAGGCGAATATGCAGCTAGTCCTGAACTCGCTGCTCTGGGGCATGAATCCGCAGGAAGCGGTCGAGGCCCCCAGGTTCGCAAGCCAGGGCGTGAAGAACAGCTTCTACCCGCACACCTACTACCCCGGCCAGCTCGGCGTCGAACCCGGCATATCCCAGGACGTGGTAGCGGAACTCAGTGGCATGGGACACGACATAGTAACCGTCGCCAGCGCCGGAATGGGCGCTACCGTAAACACCCGCGATCCCGAAACCGGCGTTCTCGCGTCCTCCGCCGACCCGCGCCGAGCCTGCTACGCCCTGTCGTGGTAGAGAGTTAGAAACGCCCGCGCTGATGCGCTGAGTCAAAAGAAAATTGCGATGGGGAGCCTGTATCGGGCTCCTCATTGTCGTCTTGGTCAGCCTTTGTGTCGCTCGACCATCTCAAGGAATCGGTCGAACAGATACTCATTGTCGCGCGGCCCGGGCGACGCCTCTGAGTGGTACTGGATGCTCATGATCGGCAGAGACCGATGCTCAAGCCCCTCAACCGTGTCGTCGTTCAGGTTGACGTGGCTGACCGCTATCTCGGAGGGCAGACTGTCCGGGTCAACCGCGTAACCATGGTTCTGCGCCGTGATATGCACCCGCCCGGTGGAGAGTTCCTTGACCGGGTGGTTGCCGCCCCGGTGTCCGAACTTCAGCTTGTAGTTCCGTCCGCCGAACGCGCGCGCGATTATCTGGTTGCCCAGGCATATCCCCATCATCGGAACTTTGCCGACCAGCCCCTTCGTCGTGTCAACCGCGTAATCCAGCAACTCCGGGTCGCCCGGCCCCGGCGACATGAGTATGCCGTCCGGCTTCAGCGCCAGCAGGTCTCCCGCCGAAGTAGCCGCCGGGTAAGCTATCACCTCGCAACCCCGCGTCCGCAGTATGCGGAGTATGTTGTACTTCAGCCCGCAGTCGTCAACCAGTATCCTGAAACGCGGCTCGGCGGGCGTCGCGCCCGCGACGGGCTGATTCCATGGATACGGCGCGGACGTCGAAACCTCCCGCACGAAGTCCGTCCCTTCGTAAGTCGGCAACTCCCTCAGCCGCTCCAGCGCTTCTTCGGGAGACTCTCCCACCGCGATAGTCCCCATCATTACGCCTCTGGACCTCAACCGTCGCGTGACCGCGCGAGTATCAACCCCGCTGATCCCCAGAACCCCCTGCGACCTGAGAAACTCATCCAGCGTCATCTCGCTCAACGGGTGGCTCGGCGCGTCGCAATGCTCCCTCACCACGAACCCCGACACCCGTATCTCCCGCGACTCCGAATCCTGCCGGTTGATGCCATAATTCCCAATGAGCGGATACGTCGGCACCACAATCTGCCCCGCGTATGACGGATCCGTAAGTATCTCTTGATACCCGGTCATAGACGTATTGAAGACAACCTCCCCATGCGTCCGCCGCGAGTCATCCCCAAACGCGAACCCTCGATAGGCCGAGCCGTCTTCCAGTACAAGGTGGGCGGGACTGTTCATATTGATGTAAAGACCTCTCCTATCCCTATGCGTTGTCCATGTTCCGCGGAACATTCCTGTTCGCTTTATCAAGGGCTGTTTCGAATCCTGGCCCGCCTGAGAGCTTCTCTCCCGCAGGTAGGCGGCGAGTTTCCGAACGTTGTTGTCGTGTTCTCTAGCCATGCTGTCTTTGATTTCCCACAGTTCCTCGATGATTTCGTCATCGGTCTCAAGGGGATCATTCATTGATTATATACTCCCGCCAATCTTCCTTGGGGAGAGAAGCCCACTGCATAGCGGCTAGAACCGGATCCACACTAGTGTCCTCTTCGGCGCAGATTTTATTGATCCGCTCAGTAATCGAAGCGTCTTCACTTTCCTCTTCATCTCCGCTCTCATCCTCATTCACTAGCCAAGCGGCGTACTTCAGGCTTTGAGCAACATCTTCCGGTTCGAGGTACGGATACGCCTCAATGATTTCCTTTATGGACATACCGTTAGCAACAAGGTTCAGCACAAGCGAAACTGTTATCCGCATCCCTCGGATACAGGCGCGACCGCCCATAACGTTAGGGTCGAATGTTATGCGATCAAGTCCAACCATCTCTTTCCTCCCGTTATTTTGGCTATCGGATATAGTCTACAAAATCCCATCCGCCCGCAATTCCGATACTGCCTGTTCCCAGGGAACGTACTCCCCTTCTGACTCCCTGATACGATCCATCTCCTCCGCATCCTCTATATCTTCCAGCAGTCCAAGCAACTCTTCCCAAGTAGCGTAGTCCAGTTGCACAGCCTTCTTGTTGCCATCGCAGTCAACGACCGTCTGAGCTTTCCGTATCAGTTCATTGACTTGCATAGCAATTCGCTCCTCTACTGTTCCCTGTTCTGCCAAGCCTTGTACAGGGACTGCACAAGTCCAGTCAGTTTCTCTTGATGTTTCTCCCATTCCTCAGGCTTCAGTAAGAAGAAAGCCTGTGTGTCAGGATCCTCCACGTTCTCTTTGTCTTTGGGCCATAGATAGTATTGGATATCAATCTGCTTGAACGCATCCACATCCAAGACAACAGACTGAGGATAGAAGGCCAAACCCATTCCATCATCCCTTGTATCCATACGTGCATATGTGCTACTGCCGAGTTTGACATTGATATTTCTTCCATAGGGCGGAGTTCTATGAGCACTTGGCATCTGACGGGATGCAGGCCAGTTCTTACAGAACATTGACCTCATACCATCGTATAAATCGCGTATTCCAAATTCATCTACGCGTGACTCCAAAAGCTTCCATCTTTCTTCCCGACCCGGCGGCGCATTTTCTGGAGGTTTAATACCACTCACCTCTACTTGTTTGGCCAGAATAGTCTTTCCCTCATACTTAAAGCCATGGAAAGTCAGCAGTGAGATTTTCATGTTGGTGTTCTCGGCGAGGAATTTCACCATGCGCTCAGTTGCAGCGTCAACGCCCAGCCCAACCAGAAACATACGCAAAGGCTTCAGGGAAGCCAAACTCTCAAAATCTGGAAATTCGCCAGCGTACCAATCTTCAAAGTTCTCTCTCTTCTCGATCCCGCGACTTCCAGACCTCTGGGATATGTGATTGGCGAGGTCGTCCAAGTCCATGCTATCAAGATAGGATGCGTAGTCTATAACCTGCGCTACCGCCTCCCTCGTAAGAGTCCCGCGCTTCAACTCGAACACAACTAGTCTGCCCTCTCCATCCACACCCAAAAGATCCAGAGGCCCGCCTTCAGTCGGAGTCTGCCTACCAACCAGCGTCAGATCCTCCATCAACAAGTCTGGGCGTCTGACAAGCGCATCTTCAAGCAATCCTTCGGTCTCTACTCGACTCGCCAGACTTAATTGAGAGACCTGCCCGCCCTCGAGCATCCAAATACTAATCTCTTCCATACCTATCCCCTAACCACGTACTCTATCGCCCTCGGATTCCCGACACGCTTCGATGCGTCCAGTATCTCTAACCCAACGACATTGCCTCGCTCGTCATAGTCTATTATGACGCCCGGCTTGTGTTCGTCGCTTTCCTGGATGTCCGAGTCGTTCAGCACGATTCTCAGGATGTCCGCATCTTGATGATAAGTGATTCTCATACCGACCTTCCATCCTCAAACGCCACTTCGCCCCCCACCACCGTCGCCACTACCTGCCCCCTCAGCCTAGCCCCGTGTAGCGGCGAGTTCTTCCCCTTCGACACGAACGCCTCCGTATCCACGACCCACTCCGCGTCCGGGTCTAAGATAGTCACATCCGCCTCCGCGCCCGGCCGCAGTGTGCCGATATCCGACCGCCCCAGCAGAGCGGCGGGCGCGGACGTCAGTTTCTCTATGACCAGGGGCAGGCCGACCTGCCCGGCGTGAACCAGCGAGAGCGCCGACCCCAGAGCGGTTTCCAGCACGCTTATGCCCATAGCGGCTTCCTCGAAGGTGCATAGCTTCTCCACCCTGTTATGCGGCGCGTGGTCGGTGGCGATTATGTCAATTATGCCGTCGGTGAGGCCCTGGGCCACTGCGTTCATGTCGGGTCGCGCCCTGAGCGGGGGGTTGACCTTGGCGTAGGTGTCGTAGGCGTCCTCGCCGAGGGGCGCGAAGGGGCCGCTCCCCTGCCCACCCATGACGCTCTCGTCGGTCAGCGTGAGGTGATGGGGCGTCACCTCGCAGGTGACGCGGATTCCGGCGTCTTTGGCGCGGCGTACCATGTCGAGCGTTCCGGCGGTCGAGATGTGCGCTAGGTGGATATGGCCGCCCGTCAGTTCGGCCAGCGATATATCGCGCGCCACCATAGTTTCTTCGGCAGAGTTGGGCGCGCCCTGCACGCCGAGCCGGTTAGATACCCAGCCCTCGTTCATGTGTCCGCCCCTGAACAGGTCGGGCGTCTCGCAGTGATTGATGATGGGCAGGCCGAGGCCGGAGGCGTAGCTGAGCGCCTGACGCATGATGTTCGAGTCCGCGACCGGGTGGCCGTCGTCGCTGAAGCCTATGCAGCCCGCTTCGGCCAACTCCATCATCTCCGCCAGTTCCTTGCCCCGCGAGCCTTTGGTCACGCAGCCAATCGGCAGCACCCGAACCGCGCCCTCCGTCCGCGCCTTTTCCAGCACGTACTCGACCGTGGCGCGAGTGTGCATCGTCGGCTCGGTGTTCGGCATCGCGCATACCGTGGTGAACCCACCCTTCGCCGCCGCGCGCGTCCCGCTGGCAATGGTTTCCTTGTACTCCAACCCCGGATCGCGCAGGTGGCAGTGGAGGTCAATGAAACCGGGAGAAACCACCATGCCAGCGACGTCCATCACGCGAGCGCCGTTCGCTGAAGGGATTGACTTCTCGACAGCGACAACCTTGCCTTCTCCAATCAGCAGGTCGCCAACCATGTCAACTCCCTGCGCCGGATCAATTATTCTGCCGCCCTTGATGAGTATCTTTTCCACTTGAACGCTCCTACGAAAGCGCGATCTTACAGCGTTTCCAGTCTTGCCAGTATGCCTCTTACATGGGGATAAACCGGCGTATCGTCCATCATGTCCCACCAGACAAAGCCGTCCACCTCTCCCCGAACGGCGACCTCCCCGTCGGCCTCTACTTCGTACAGGTGGTGATTGTTGTACTTGCCCTCGAACACGAACAGGAATTTTATCGCCGACGCTTCCAGCCCCGTCTCCTCATACAGTTCCCGCGCCGCCGCCACTATCGGCAACTCGCCCTTCTCGATCCCGCCGCCGGGCAGCGCGTATGTCGGACGGCCCCTGTCCCGCACCACAAGCACGCGGTCGTCGCGCCTTACGATGACCGTCGCGCGGTGGCGCGGCAGTTCGCCGTCCCAGCCGGGATAGCTGGTAGGCCGTCCTCCGGCCCCGTCATTCTCTTCATATCTCTGTGAACTCTGAGTCATTAGCGAACCCATTCGGCGACGCGACCGCGAGAACAGCGACAAGCGTCACCCATTATCCTGTCAATCCTGAAATCCCGTAAATCCTGATTCTGACATCAATCCTGAACCTATCCGCCGGCCCGGAACAACTGCTCACGGACGGGCGTCGCGACTCCGTACAGCAGAGCCATGCGTATGGCGACCCCATTGGTCACCTGTTCCTCGATTACCGAACGCGCGCCGTGCGCCACCTCCGGGTCTATCTCCACCCCCTCGTTCATCGGGCCTGGGTGCATCATCAGCGCGCCCGGCTTGGCGAGTTCCAGCCGCTCCGGGTTGATGCCGTAGGTGCGCGAATACTCCCTGAGAGATGGCAGGTGTCCGGCGCGTTGCCGTTCCAGTTGCAGCCGCAGCGCGTACACCACGTCCGCGCCCTCCAGCGCCTTCTCCACGTCACGCTCTATCTTCACCGAAGCGAATGGGTGCTCCGGTATCTCCGAGAAGCCGTTCGACATATCCTGCGGAATCAGCGTCGGCGGAGCGCACAGCGTCACCTCCGCACCCATCTTCGTCAGCCCCCACAGGTTGGAACGCGCCACGCGGCTGTACAGCGCGTCCCCCACTATGACCACCTTCAGCCCCTCGACCCGCCCGAAGTGACCGCGCATCGTGTACATATCCAGCAGCGTTTGCGTCGGATGCGCGTGAGTCCCGTCGCCCGCGTTGATGACGCAGGCGTCAAGGTTTCTCGCCAGAAAGTGCGGCGCGCCCGAGTGGCTGTGCCGGATTACGATGATGTCCGCGTTCATCGCCTGGAGCGTCAGCGCCGTGTTGTACAGCGACTCGCCCTTTTCGACGCTGCTGCCCGAGCCGGACACGTTGATCACGTCCGCGCTCAGAATCTTGCCCGCCTGCTCGAACGAGACGCGCGTGCGGGTGCTGGCCTCCGTGAACAGCGTTATCACCGTCTTGCCGCGCAGCGTCGGAACCTTCTTTATGTCCCGGTTCATCACCTCGCGCATCGCGTCAGCGTTCTGGAAGACTTCCTCTATCTCCTGGACGGAGAAGTCATCCAGGTCCAGAACGTGCCTTCTGCCCGTCCTGTAATTCCGCTCAGCGACCGCTCCGTTGGCGCGTCGCGCGCGCGCCTGGGCGCTCACTCCGGTTGTCATGCTTCCTCCTCCCTTGCTGAGAAGGTTATGCAAATATGCGCTCAGCTATGAATACTCATCAATAAACCCCCTCTCCCTCAGGGAGAGGGCTGGGGTGAGGGTGAAATGCCTGCCCCTGTGAGATCCTCTCTTGCCAGAAGAACCTCGTCCACCCCGTCAATCTCGGCCAGCTTCACGTAAACCTGCTCGTCCAGCGAGGTCGGCGCGTTCTTCCCAACGTAGTCCGCCCTGATGGGCAGTTCGCGGTGTCCCCTGTCCACGAGAATCGCCAACTGAATCTGGCTCGGCCTGCCCAGGTCGGTCAGCGCGTCCATCGCCGCCCTCACGGTGCGCCCGGTAAACAGAACGTCGTCCACCAGCACGACGCGGCGGCCCTGTATGTCGGGAATGGATGTGGGACGCATAAGGGGTCTGGCGCCCGCCGCGACGTCGTCCCGGTACAGCCCGATGTCCAGCATCCCGACGGGAACTTCGATGCCCTCGAAGCGCTGGACGAACGCGGCGATGCGGCGCGCGATTGGAACGCCCCGCGTGTGCATCCCGACGAGCGTGACGCCCTCAGCGCCGCCGTTGCGCTCCATGATCTCATGGGCCACCCGGATCAGGGCGCGGCGCATCTCGTCTTCGGTGAGAATCCGGCGTCCGACTGTGGCTTCGCTCTGCGTCAAACAAAAACCTCTTGCCATGCCGGCAAGAGGTACGCGATACCGGCGGAAGGTCATAGCCCCCGCCTCATTCCGTCCCTTGCCGGCCTCACTGGACCAACTTAAAGGGCGCTGGGACTCGATCAAGCCCCATCTCGACCTTATTCTATGGAAGCGCGAACCAGACTTTCAAGCGCCGCCCAGACTCAAAACAGCCGTCTTTCCCAAGTGAGACCGCGCCTCCCAGGGCCATTCGACTATCAACGCTAAGCCGCTGCCAACGCATCCCTCCGTAGGGGCAACCCTTGTGGTTGCCCTTGCCCTCGCGCTTGCCACCCACCCCCTCCTCTTATACAAGAAATCAAACCATACAACCGGAATATCCCGGCGCGTTTCCACGAGCGCTACAAAACCCCTTCCGCTATCTGCTAAAATACACTCATAGCAGAACAAAAGTACCTCATTTACATAAGGAGGAATTTATCAATGACCCGTTCGCCGACCGAAAAATTTTCTTTCCATAGCTAACAACAGGTGATTACAGGTCACTTTCCACGTGACACACCACCTGTCCCACTTGGAAACTCACCTGTAACCTCACCTGTACAGTATAAACCGGAATATATACCCAACCGACAACTCCGCGATTTTCTCAGTAATCAGGATACAAACCCAACAGACCGGCCATTGCTGATACAATCCTGTCGCTTCATATCGCAAGTTCAAGAGGTGGATAATATGTTAGAACGATTCAAGGTTCCAAAAGAGGACGAGATTCACGTCCCGCACGACGGCCTGCATGAGACGGTAGCCTCCATATTCGAGAAGATGGGAGTAACCTCCGAAGACTCCGAGTTAGGCGCCGACGTGCTGGTGTCAACCGACCTCAGGGGCGTCGAGACGCACGGCGTATCCAATATGCTCAGGGCTTACGTGCAAGGCTACTCTCAGGGTACGCTCAACCCCAGGCCGGACTGGAAGGTGGAGCGAGAGTCCGCCGCCACCGCGACGATCAACGCCGACCGCGGCCTCGCCGTCATACTCGGCCCGAAGGCCATGCGGATAGCCATAGACAAGGCGCGCGACGTCGGCATGGGAGTCGTCACCATGTACAACGCCGGCCACTCCGGCGCCATCGGCCACCACGCGATGCTCGCCGCCAAAGCCGACATGGTGGGCATGACCGCCACCGCGGGCGGCCTGCTCGTCCTGCCCACCTTCGGCGCGGAGCCGCGACTGGGCACGAATCCAATCGCCATAGCCGCGCCCGCCAAGTCGGAGCCGTTCCTGCTATTCGACGCGGCCACCTCCGCCATCGCCGGAAACAAGTTGGGCTTGGCCAGCAGAGTTGGCGCGAACCTGCTTGGCGGCTGGATATCCGGAACAGACGGCGATCCGATTCTCGACGAAGTTCCGATGCCCGAGCGCGGCCAGTACTACCAACTCCCGCTGGGCGGGACGCGGGAGCAGGGGTCGCACAAGGGCTACGGCTTCAGCCTCATGTCAGAGGTGCTGGCCTCTATGCTGTCCGGCGACCGTCCCGCGATGAGTACGGGCGGCGGCGCGAGCCATCACTACTTCGCCGCCTACAATATAGAGTCGTTCTGCGACCTCGACGAGTTCAAGCGGAACATGGACGATATGCTGCGGACGCTCCAGGACACGCCGCCCGCTCCGGGCCACGCGCGCGTCATGTATCCCGGCCTCTCCGAGTACGAGGAAGAGATGGAACGCCGCGAGAACGGCATACCGCTCCACAAAGAGGTGATAGAGTGGTTCAGCGACATCTGCGCCGAACTCCAACTGCCGCCCCTGCCAACGATGGACTGAGGCGGTTCGTCCACTAAATCCCCTCTCCCTTGATGGGAGAGGGCTAGGGTGAGGGTGAAAACCTACGGATCCTAGCGAGGGCTAATGTTTTATGAGATGGCTTCTACTGAGTGGCGCGGAAGGATGGGACGAGAGGGAGACATGAGCGAATCGAACCCGACAGGACGGACGCCGGAGGATAATCTTCTGGCCGAAATAGAGGCGCGCGCCGTCGAACTGGCGCGTGGCGGCGGACAAGTCTTGTCCGGCTACTTCGGCGGCAGCCTGAACATCGAGTACAAGGACGACAACCAGCGCGACCCCGTGACTGAGGCCGATCATAAGACTCAGGATTTTCTGACCAAAGGAATCCAGGAGAGTTTCCCCGAGCATGACATCCTCGGCGAAGAGGACGATGAGAACGCCCAGGACGCGGACGCCGCGGCCGGCGACTTCCTCTGGGTCCTCGATCCGCTGGACGGCACGAAGAACTTCCTGCACGGGCTTCCGGTCTATGCCTGCTCGGTGGGCGTGCTGTACCGGGGTGAACCCGTCGTCGGCGCGGTCTATACGCCCTGGCCCGAGGAAGGCGGCGGTGTCGTGCATCACGCCAGACGCGGCGGCGGCGCGTTCACCAACGGAACGCCGATCAGCGCGGTCAGGCTGGATTCGCCGCAGGCCAACCAGCTAATCACAGTGCCAGGTATGTTCGACAGGCTGTACAAGTTCGACGCCCCGATGCAGGGAAAGACCGGAGACCCCAGGGTCACCGGCTCCATAGCCTACGAGCTAATCATGGTCGCGCGAGGCGTCACGCAGTATATGTACACCTCCAACCCGCACCTATGGGACATAGTTGGCGGCGTCGCGGTGGCTATGGAAGCGGGCGCGACACTCATGGTCGGCCGGCGTCGCGCCGGCCCCTTGGGGATGTTCCCCTCGCTGGAGTGGCGCGAATCCGCCGCCCTCGTCGAGAACTGGAAGACCGGCGAGACAAAAGTCCGCGAACTGAGACGCTGGGCGCGGCCCCTGGTGCTGGGAAGCCCGCCCGTAGCCCGCTTCGCGTCGTCGAACCTGGGCTGGAAGCGCAGCCCGCGCCTCTGGCTCCGTATGTGGCGCCGCCGCAGACGCGCCGCTAGAGCGAGAAGCTAGCGGTCGCGCAGCCGTTGGATTCGACGCGGCTGTTGTGTAAGATTACTCTATGAATGACAGCAAGAGAGGATTGGCGATATTGGGATCCACCGGCTCGGTGGGAACCCAGACTTTGGACGTGGTTCGGACATTCCCGGATATGTTCGACGTCGTCGCGCTGGCCTGCAACCGCAACCTGGAACTACTCGGCAGGCAGATAGAGGAATTCCGGCCCCGCTACATCCACTGCAACGGCGCGGACGACGAAAAATCCCGCCTGCTCGCCAACGGCGTCGCCGAACGCGAGCTTACGGATCTCGTCAGCCACGACGACGTGGATGTGGTCGTAACCGCCACCACCGGAGACGTAGCGATAGCCCCAACCCTGGCCGCGATCTCGGCGCGCAAGCAGATAGCCCTGGCCAACAAGGAGACAATCGTCATGGCTGGCGAGATGGTCACCTCCCTGGCGAACTCCGAGGGCGTTGACCTGATGCCCCTGGACAGCGAGCCAAACGCGATATGGCAGTGCGTCCGGGGCGAACGCGCTACCGTGTCCAGGCTCATAATCACCGCGTCGGGCGGCGCGTTCAGGGACACGCCGCTAGACAAACTGTCATCCGTCACTCCTCAGCAAGCGCTCAGGCACCCGACCTGGGAGATGGGACGCAAGATAACCGTTGACTCCGCGACGCTGATGAACAAGGCGTTCGAGGTCATAGAGGCCCACTGGCTGTTCGGTATGCCCTGGGAGGACATTGAGGTCGTCATCCATCCCCAGAGTGTCATCCACTCCATGGTCGAGTTCGTGGACGGCTCGGTAAAAGCGCAGCTGAGCAAGCCGGATATGCGCCTGCCCATTCAGTACGCGCTGCTCTACCCCGACCGCATCGAGAACCCGCGGATAGAACGCTTCGACCCCGTAGCCACCGGCTCGCTCACCTTCCAGGACTGGGAGCGCGAGCGCTACCCCTGCTTCGACATGGCAATCGGGTTCGCCAAGCGGGGCGGCACCTGGCCCGCCGCGCTCAGCGGCGCGAACGACGCCGCGGTGGAAGCGTTTCTGAAGGGTCGGATAGGATTCACCGAGATCGAGCGGGTGATACGCGCGGCGCTGGACGGCCATCGCAGCGTCGAAGACCCCGATCTCTCCGACATCACCGGCGCGGGCAGATCCGGCTACGACACGGTGACCGAGTTGGCTGGGGACTAGAATGTTTGGACTTCCAATTCCATCCTGGCTGCTCATAATCCCGGTACTTGCCTTCCTGATATTCGTTCACGAGCTTGGGCATTTCCTCGCGGCGAAGCGATTCGGCATCAAGGTACTGGAGTTCGGCTTCGGCTTCCCTCCCCGTCTGTTCGGAATCCGGCGCGGGGAGACTATCTACTCGATAAACTGGATACCTCTGGGCGGGTTCGTTCGGATGCTCGGAGAGGACAACGCGGCGGGCGTCCCCGACGCCGCCGAACAAGCGCGGCTGGAAGCTCAGGGCGCCGACCCGGACAGCGGACGACGCTACACCGACAAGCCTCCCTACCAGCGCGTCATCGTGCTTGTGGCCGGTTCGTTCATGAACTTCCTCACCCCCCTGGTCATCTTCAGCATTGTCTTCCTGCTCCCCCAGGATGTGCCTGTCGGAACGGTGAGCGTCAGCGGCGTCGCGCCCCGCTCTCCGGCGGCCGAGGCCGGAATCAGGCCCGGAGACCAGATACTCGCGGTCAACGGAGAGCGCGTCAGGAACCACATGGAGCTGATAGACACGGTCGACTCCAACCTGGAAACTGAGACGGAGTTGACCATAAGGCGCGGCTCCATCGTGTCCGGGCTTGGGCAGTCGCCCGAATTTTCGGTGGTGGAGACGGTGACGGTCGTTCCCAGGGAGAATCCTCCGATTTTCCGCGTGGTGGAGACGGTGACCGATCCTGATACTCAGGTCAGCGTTCGGGAAGCGCGGCGGTACAACGGGCAGTTGGAGGCCGGGGATACGCTGAGCCAGGGCGCGGTCGGGGTCATAATAGGCACGGGCAATATCCGTTTCGTCAAGGAACGCCAGCCCGCGCTCCAGGCCGTCCCTGACGCGGTGGGCCGGATATGGGAGGTGCTGACCGCCACCATGGGCGCGTTCCAGGATTGGGCGGGCGGCGGCCCCAATCCCGGGTTCACCGGCCCAATCGGCATAGCCCAGGTCACCGGAGAGGTCGCCGAGGCGTCCGATCAATACGGCCTGACGATCCTCTTCGAATTGGTCGCGTTCATCAGTATCAGCTTGGGTATAATAAACATCCTGCCCATACCCGCCCTGGACGGGGGGAAACTGGTCTTCGTGGCGCTAGAATGGATACGCGGAGGAAAGCGGATATCCCCCAGGAAAGAGGGCCTCGTCCATGTGGTCGGATTCGTCGTCCTCATCGGGCTGATACTCGTGGTTAGCTACTTCGATATAATCCGGGCCTTGTCCGACGAGAGGCTGATACCCATACCCTAAGCTCATGAGCAAACGAAATCGGTCCGGATGCCGTCCTTATCGCAAAGGAGTTTCCCAACATGATAAAGCGAAGGGTCACAAAGGCGCTCTACGTCGGCGACGTGAAGATCGGGGGCGACGCGCCCATATCCGTCCAGTCCATGACCAAGACGGACACCCGCGACGTGACCGCTACCGTCCGGCAGATTCACGAACTGGAAGAAGCCGGATGCGAGATAATCCGCTCCGCCGTCCCCGACATGGAGGCCGCCGAAGCGCTGACCGAAATAAAGCGGCGGATACGCATACCGCTCGTCGCCGACATTCACTTCCACTACCAACTGGCCCTGAAAGCGCTCGAAAGCGGCGTTGACTGCCTGCGCCTGAACCCCGGCAACATCCGCGACCGCGAGAAGGTGGAACTTGTAGTCCGTGAGGCGAAGGCGCGGGGCGTTCCCATACGCATCGGCGTGAACTTCGGCAGCCTGCCCCCAGTGGGCGGGATTGGCAAGACGCGCGGCCTCTCCCGCCACAGGGACGGCGTGAATACGCTGACCAAGGGCGCGGGCGCGGAGGATGAATACTCCGTCGTTGACCACATGGTAGCCACCGGCCTTTGGGAAATCGGCATCCTCGAAGACCTTGACTTCGACCTGATAAAAATCTCACTGAAGGCTTTCGACATAGACACCACCGTCGAGTCGTACAGGCGAATGGCGAAGCTCGTCCCCTACCCGCTCCACCTCGGCGTCACCGAGTCCGGCACGGCAAAGTCGGGCAGTATTCGCAGCGCGATAGGGCTGGGCGCGCTCCTCTACGACGGCATCGGCGACACGATTCGCGTATCGTTGAGCGACGATCCGGTGGAAGAGGTTTACACCGGCTTCGAGATACTGAAATCGCTGGAACTACGCAAAGAGGGCGCCGTTCTGGTAGCCTGTCCGTCCTGCGGTCGGGCGGACGTGGATGTGGTGAGCTTGGCGAATACGGTTGACGAGATGCTTAAGAAGACGAAGTCGCCCATCAAGGTCGCGGTCATGGGCTGCGAGGTGAACGGGCCGGGTGAGGCGAAGGACGCGGACGTGGGAATCGCGGCGGGCGCGGGCCGCGCTATCATCTTCCGCAAGGGACAGAAAGCGCGGATCGTGGACGAGGCGGAGATGCTGACCGCGCTGATGGAAGAGGTTGACAAGGCGGAAGCGGATATGGCGGTTACGGTGTGAAGTCAGAAGACGCGAGGATATTTCGATGATTACGACGCAATCCAAGAGAAACCGCGAGATAGCCGATGCACTGGTGGAACGCCTTCTGGACAGGATGCGGAATGAGGTTCACTCGGTCATCCTGTTCGGGTCGGTGGCGCGAGGCGAGGCGAACGACCGGAGCGACATTGATATGTACATAATCTCGAAGGACTCTTCCGACACCCGCCGCCGAATGGAAGCCATCTGCGTCGAGGTTCAGGACGAGTTCGACAACGTAGCGCCGATACACCGTCTGTTCACTGACAAGATGATGTTCCACCTGGAGGCGACTAGCTGCCGCTGCGACCGCACGATGAACATAATCAACCAGGGCATCGTGCTACACGACGACGGCGCGTACAGGGATATTCTGCGGGAAGCGGAAGATGGACTGGAACAGGCCGAACTGAATTACTCAGAAGGATTTTAAGCCATGCGAATGTCGAAGTTGTTCGGCAGAACTCTGCGAGACGACCCCGCCGAAGCCGAACTCGCCAGCCACAGGCTGATGCTGAGGGCGGGAATGATACACCAGACGATGATGGGGGTGTACAGCTACCTGCCGCTCGCCTGGCGGTCTATAAAGAAGATAGAGGGGATAATCCGCGAGGAGATGGACGCCGAGGGTGGGCAGGAACTCCACCTCTCCAAGCTGCAGCCCATCGAGATATGGCGGCAGTCGGGGCGCGACGAGCAGTACGGCCCGGACATGATGCGGCTTTCCGACAGGCGCGACCGGCTGCTCGCGCTCGCGCCGACCTGCGAGGAACTGCTGACCAACATCGTCAAGGCGAACGTGCTGAGCTACCGCGACCTGCCGGTTACGCTATACCAGATACAGACTAAGTTCCGGGACGAACCGCGCCCGCGCGCCGGGCTGATCCGGGTGCGCGAGTTCGACATGAAGGACGCTTACAGTTTCGACGCCGACCAGGAGGGCCTTGACCAAAACTACGACGCAATGGTGCGAGCGTACAAGAAGATATTCTCGCGCTGCGGACTGGATCCCATCATCGTTGACGCGGACTCCGGCGCAATCGGCGGCCGGGATTCGCAGGAATTCATATTGCTCGCTGACGGCGGCGAGGACACTATCATCCTGTGCGAGAAGTGTGGGTACGCGGCGAACGCGGAGAAGGCGGAGTTCACAAAGCCGCCCATGCCCATCGAAGAGCCGCTGGCCCTGGAGGATGTTCACAGCCCGGGAGTCAGGACGATTGACGAACTGTGCGAGTTCCTGGGAATACCGCAGGGCAAGACTATCAAGGCGGTGTTCTATATCGTTGACGGCGAATTGATTTTCGTGGTCATACGGGGCGACCTTGAGGTGAACGAGATAAAGCTGAGCAACGCGCTGGGCAACCCGGCGGATCTGCGGCTGGCCGCGCCCGGAGAGGTCGCGGCGGCGGGAATCGTGGCGGGGTCGGCGTCGCCCGTGGGCCTGGACGTGAGAACCGTCGCGGACGATTCTATCCGGCTGGGATCGAACTTCGCTGTTGGCGCGAACAGGGATGACTACCATATGCTCAATGCCAACGTCGGGCGGGACTTCGAGCCTAGCCTGGTGGCCGACATCGCGCTGGCGAGCGAAGGTCGCCAGTGTCCCAGATGCGACGGAACGCTGGTGGCGCGGCGCGGGATCGAGGTCGGTCACGTGTTCAAACTGGGAACGCGGTACAGCGAGAAGATGGACGCGCGGTACCTGGACAGCGAGGGGCAGCGACACCTGATAATCATGGGATGCTACGGCATAGGCGTCGGGCGGCTGCTGGCGGCTGCGATAGAGCAGAACCACGACGACAACGGCATTGTCTTCCCCGCGCCAATCGCGCCATACGACGTTCACCTAGTCGGGCTGAACACCAACGTAGCGGAGGTGACCGAGGCGGCGGACGCGCTCTACGACGAACTTACCCAAGCGGGATTGTCGGCGCTGTACGACGACAGGAACGAATCGCCCGGAGTGAAGTTCAACGACGCCGATCTCATCGGGCTGCCCGTCCGGGTCGTGGTGAGCAGGCGCAACCTCAATCAGGGAGTCGCTGAGATAAAGCGGCGGGATTCGTCCGACGCCGAATCGGTCGTGATGGAAGGGACTGTCCAGAGGGTGAAGGAGCTAATCGGAGCGTAGCCGGGACAGAAAGTAATCGGAGACACGGGAGGCGTACTCCGCCTTGTTCTCGACGAAGGCCCCGGCGTGTTCCACGCCCTCCACCACCCACAGGCGGCTGCCCTCGGCTGAAGCGCCGAACACCCTGCGGCTGTGTTCCGGCGGTATCCGACTGTCCTCCATCCCGTATATTACCGAGACTGGATAGTCCAGTTCGGAGACCGCCCTCTCAGGAGCCATTCCCTCGACGTCAATATCGTAGAGCCTTTTACCCATGAATAAGGCGCACGGGATGACCGCCGCTATCACCCACCCCGGAAGCCGCGTCCTGAACGAGGCTTCCTGCGAGATCATATCCGAAGCTCTCGCATACGGCGTGTCCAGCGACAGTGCGCGAATGTTTGGCTCCTCGGCGGCGGCCAGACACGCGGCCCCGGCCCCCATCGAGACGCCATGAAGACCGATTCTGTCCGACGACACGCCCCGCGACACCAGGTAGTCGTATGCCCCCAGGACGTCCATGCGTTCGTGCCAGCCCGACGATACCCTCTTCCCTTCCGAAGCTCCGTGGCCGCGAAAGTCGAATTGGAGAACGCCGAAGCCGCGCCGGTTGAGCGTTGCGGCCAACTCGGTCAGGCCGTCGCCGGTTCTGCCCACCTCGATTCCGTGGCAGAAGATGAGGGTGGGCATTTCCTCGCGTCCGCTCAGATACCAGCCGTCCAGCGTAACGTCACCGCGCCGCGACCTGAATCGCGCGCGTGCGAACGCCGCGCCGTAGTCCGACGGGCTATCCTGAAACTCGGCCTCCCCCACCCGCGTCATGCCCGACGCTATCAGGTATGAGACGAGCAGGTACAAGGCCGCAATGGCAATAAGAGTTGCTATGATAGCGATGAATACCATCAACATTGGGGCCGGCGCGTGAGCGTCCAGACAACGATAGGCCTCTGCGGACACATAATGCCCGAGCTAAAAATTGGAGCCAACGGGCGGATTCGAACCGCCGACCTGCGGTTTACGAAACCGCTGCTCTACCACTGAGCTACGTTGGCATTCAAAGCTAAATTGGCCGTTCACAGACACGTTCGCCGTTTTCGCGCGCCGAATTGCGCGCCAACGTCATCAAACCGCCTCTCGAACGCCTCAGCCGCAACGACGTCCATCTCCCTCAGAACATGAGAGTAGATGCCCATCGTGGTTGCAATTGTACTATGTCCGAGCCTCTGTTGTACAACCTTCGGGTGAACCTTGGCTATGTCGCGGTCTTCGCGCTGGTCTCTGGCCGCCATGTCCTCGCCTATGCGAGCGCCATCCTCTTGCTCAAAACCAAGAATCAAATGCTCGGCGATCCATGGGCCAGGCCCCCTACACCGCCACCCTGTACGCTATGCAGTTCACAATCTCTATCGTCAATGGCGGCTGCGCCAGACCGGTCGTCCCAATCACAGCCCTGCACGGCATACTGGAGATGAACTCGCTGTAGATCTCATTCAGCGTCGCCCACTTGTCCATGTCCGTCAGGAAGACAACCAGCGTGACGACGCGACTGTAGTCCGTTCCCGCCGCCTCGAGCGACTGTTGCACGTGCCGGAAGGCCGCGCGGTATTGCTCTTCGTCAGACTCCCCCGCAAGCGCGCCGTCGAACCCGGACGCCGTCGTTCCCCTGACGTGAACTTTGATCGCCCTCACCTTCAGCATCCGCGTCAGGTCTTCGTCGAAGTAGTCCCCGTACAGCCCCACGCGGTACGAGTCGAGATCCGTCGTCTGTCGGCGCCCGTCTGCGATAATGAGGTCCAGAAGCGCGTCCCTTTCCTCGAATGACAGCGCCTGGGCGTCCTCTATGCTCATGGCGTCCAAATCGGCGAGAGTGTGGGTCATCGTAATTCTCCTAACGGCCACGCTCGATTATCATACATTGCGGACAGCGCCGCGCGTCCGTCCGCGAGCCTCACCCGCCCATCTGGGTCGGGGGCGCAAGAGACGGCGCGCTCTCGAGGGACTGCAGGCGCTCGGCTGCGCCTATGTCCTGCTCGACACCTACTACTACTACGACGAGGCCACAACCCGCCACGAGACCGCGTGGAGAATGCTCACGACACTAGCCGAAAAGGCCATTGATCTGACAAACGAAACAGCGCGATGACTTCCTAGGTTTCAGACCGGGAAATTTAGATTTCCACTGGGCGACCGCTGTCCATCCACTCCGCGTATGAGCCGTCGTAGAGTCGAACGTCGTACCCGGCCTGCCGCATGGAGAGGTAAGCCAGTGAAGCCCGAACCCCGCTGCGGCAATATGCCACGACCGCATCGCCGGGCGTAACGCCGGCCGCCGCCAGCCGCCGATGCAACAAGTCCGGCTCGATGAGCAGTCTTCCTCCGGCGCCGGCCATCTCCGAGTGGGGCAGGTTGACGGCGCCGGGAATGCGCCCGGGGCGATGGTCCGTCTCCGTTTGTCCGAGATACTCTTCCGGGGTGCGCGTGTCCAGGAGCTTCGATCCGCCGTGGGTGGCCAGGTCGTTCATCGTAACCCGCGCCGACGGGTTGAGGCGAGTTGTAAAAACTCCAGGCTCCGTTGGGACAGGCCGGTAGAGGACCTCCCGTCCCTCTCCCTTCCAGGCTTCGAACAGCAGGTCCATCACGTGAACGTCGTCCCTGCCCAGGTATTCCAGGACCCAAGCCGCCATGGCGGCGTTGCGGCCATCCTCATGGTCGTAGAGCACAGGGGTAACGCAGTCTCCCAGCCCCGCTTCGCCAAAGGCGGCGGCAAGCTGCTCCGGCTGGCCGATACGTCCGTCCGGCCCTTGCAATTTCTTGAAAGGGACGTTGACCGCCCCTCTCAGATGGCCCATCAGGTAGCGCATGGCCGAGCGGGGGTCAATTATCAGGTATCCCGGCCGTCCGATACGCTCGGAAACCCAATCCGCGGAAACAAACGTGACCATTAGCCGACCGCTTCAAAGTCGGTCTCGACTGAGGTTTGGTTGGCTACGGACTGGGTGACGGGAGATCCCTCCACCGCCAGCCGCCAGATTTCCCGCAAGGTGTCCTGGTCCGCGTCGGCGCGCACGAAACACTTGGCCGAAATCCTGCCATAGCCGGGGTTGCCCTCGTCCTCCACGCCGGCCCACTTGCGTATATTGTCGAAGTATCCTTCCACGGCCACTTCCAGGTCATGGACGCGGACGCCTCGCTTGGTGGCGTTGACCACGAATCCGACGGTCATGCAGCTACCGATAGCCGACAGCAACTGCTCGTGGGCGCTGGCGGCGACATCGGTGGCGGTCAGGTCGCCCGGCTCGTCCATGTCAACCTGGTGATTCCTCATGTAGGCGCGGGCGCGCATACCGTCCTGCCAGACCACCCGCGACTTCCATGGCCCGGTTACCGCATTGAATACTTCCGGGTCGCGAAAGGAATCCAGGACTTCAGCCAGCTTTTCGCGGGGAAGTCCGTTGAGGTCTCTCTCTTCAGCCATTTCCAACTCCTTTACTGATGTTACGCACTGGGCAGGGCTTTGCGACTATTCAGACCGGGGTCTTCGCAGAGTCGCCGGTCTGCGGCCTGGGCGCGTTGGTCATATATCTCAATTTATATCGTACAGGTGGGGTTACAGGTGAGTTTCCAGGCGGGACAGGTTACAGTTCACGTGGAAAGTGACCTGTTATCACCTGTTGTTAGCTACGGACAGAAAAATTTTCTTCGGCGGATTGATTTTGGATAACCTCTTGTTTATGTAAAGATTGGGTCGGTCATAGTTCATTGGGCGACATGATAGCATGAACGTTCTGTCGAATGGAAGAATGTTTCAGACTGCGTAACATCAGTCCTTTAGAAGTTACGGATGTGTCTATCGTCATTTGTATGTTGAAAATCCCCTCTCCCTTGAGGGTGAGGGTAACTACAATTCAGTCATTCCCGCGAAAGCGGGAATCCATTTCGGCGAGACCCTGCCCTACTGATACTCCGCCCGAATTTGTTCGGCGGCGATGGCTATTGTCTGCATCTTCTTGAAGGCCATCTCGTGGGTGTTGACGTTTCTTTCGGCGAAGGTGCCAAATCCGCAGTCCGGGTTGAGGTATATCTTGTCAGGGTCGAAGTATTGAAGAAGCTCCTTGACCCTGGCGACGATCTGATCCGGCGATTCGATATCGTCCGACCGGGGATTCACTACTCCAAGCCCGATTTCCTTCTCATTACTGTATTCCTTGAAGACTTCCATCTCCCCTGCCCTGGGCGTGGCGCACTCCAGCACTAACTGGTCTATGTTCATCTGGACAAGGTGGGGAAGCATCGGCCCATAGTTGCCCGAGAGAAGCACGTCTTCCCGCTTGCTCCAGTTGCCGCGGCAGATATGTACTCCCGTCTTGATCCCGGCGATTCCTTCCGTGGTCTCGTTCATCAGCCGCAACGCGAATTCCAGTTCGTCCGTGGGGTCCCGGCGGTTGGGCAGCGCGGCGCACATGAAGGTCTCGGTGCTCTCCTCGCCGAACACCACCTGGCTGAGGATAGGCTCGTCCAACTGCACGAAGTCGCAGCCCTGGTCGCGTAGGGCGATTATCTCTTCCCTGAGGATCTCCACCACGTCGTCGGCTAAGTCTTCGGGGGTAGGATACACCCGGTCGGAGATGCCCTCGAACCAGCTGGAGCGGGTCAGCATATAGGGGCCGGGCAGAGGAATCTTGATTTGCCGGTCCGTGTGTTCCCGCAGGAAGGCCAACTCATCGCGGGCCAGGCCCTGTCGCTTCCCGATGCGGTCAACCGCGATTGGGCTCTTGATGCCAAAGGCCGGCACGTCGAGGGCCCTCAACATCTCTTCCATTCGGGCGCGGTCGCGGGAGTAGTCCATCACTTCCGACACCTTCATCAGGCGCATTCCGTCCAACTTATCCGTGACGAAAGAGTAGAAATTGTCCCGGCGCAACTCTCCGTCGCTGATGATGTCAACTCCGGCTTCTTCCTGCGCGCGGATGCAGGCCAGCACTTCGTCGTCGGCCACAGCGTTGAATTCGTCCAGGGTGATCTCGCCGGCTTCCTTGCGGCGCAGCGCCCTTATCAACTCGGTGGACCTGGGCCAACTGCCAACGACCGTTACGGGGAACAAGGGGGCGTTTGCCATTCAGTTTCCTCCAGAATGCGGGTAGCGTGAGAATCCGCTGCCTACCCTCGCAGGCCGAACCAGTGTATATCAAAGCGCAAGTCGGGACAAGTTGCGCCATTTGGGCAAGGCCCCCCGGCAGGACGCATGGACGGAACGTATCGCAGGACCGCGATATCTGAACACAGATAGTCGAAGCCCATGAGACATATAAGTCCTAATGGTCTAAACTGATTTGGCCATGCTGAAGGAATTCGGACATCTATATCACGACGATATTCGCTCAGAGGCGGAACGCAGATTCGGACTGCGACGCTCGGACTCCGCCCCATTGCGCGGAAGCCACAGCTACGTCTATGAATACCCGGTCGGTGAGCGGTCCGTCATCCTCAAGATAACGCACAGTTCCCATCGGCGTGAGCGGCAAATCTTGGGGGAATTGGACTTCACGAACTATCTGGCTGACAACGGCGTGAGGGTTTCGCGCGCCATAATGTCTTTGGGCGGAAATTGGGTAGAAACGATGGAGGCCGAATCCGGGCGCTTCCTCGCCACGGCGTACGAGAAGGCGCCGGGCGCGCTGGTGGACTGGCGAGAGTGGACGCCGGAGCTGTATGAGCAATGGGGAGCGCTGATTGGTCGGATGCACGCGCTCACCAAGAGTTACGATCCCTCAGACGAATCAATACGACGCAGACACTGGCACGAGAACCGGGACTGGGATCTGGAGTCCAGCGTGCCGGAATCGAAACTGGAGTTTCGGAGCTATGGACAGAGTATCAAGGACTGGCTTCTGTCGCTGCCAGCGGACCGTGACTCCTACGGCCTCATACATTCCGACCTTCACCAGTGGAATATGCTCTGCGACAAGGGGGAACTCTGGCCGATTGATTTCGACAACCTGCACTACGACTGGTTTCTGGCCGATTTCACCACGGTCATCATAAACGTCGTGATCTGCCAGGCGCGCAGCCGCGAGAGAGGCGAGTACGATGAGTGGACGGGGGGCCTCGAGATGGACATCGCGGAGTTCCTGGACTACTTCATGGATCCGTTCGTGAGCGGCTACCGGCTGGAGAACGCCCTCGATCCGGTATGGATGCGCCGCCTGCCGCGATTCCTCAGTCGGCACTACTTCACGTTCTACGTGGACGCTCTCTGGGACCCGCAGTACGTTCACCTCCCGGAAGCGGAGCAGGCAGCCGAATTTCCGTGGAGAACGCTGGCGCAGTTAGAGCGCGAAGTTAGAGACGATTTCTGGGGGCAGTTCGACTTCTCAAAGTATGCCGTGTGATCGAGGCCCCGCCTGAACCGCAAGCTATTTCCGAACAACTGTTGACAGAAGCGGACTGACACCCTAACATTTGCACAGTCAACTGGATTGCTGAGAAATCGCGCCCAGTTTTTCATATGAAGGACGAATTGCAGGAGGAAGGCCGGATGGATTTCGCCTACACGTACACTGAAGACCAGGAAGAATTTCGCCAAGAGGTACGCTCCTGGCTGGAAGAGAATATCCCGGACGACATGAGAGCGCCCGTTGACCGTATGGAGCTTTCCGATAAGCAGTACTGGTTCTGGCGCGATATGCACAAGGTGATCGCGGAGAAGGGCTGGCTCTACCCCACCTACCCGAAAGAGTATGGCGGCGGCGGACTCTCCGGCGAACACGAGACTATCATCCAGGAAGAGTTCAGGCGGGCGCGAGTGGTGCCCGGATTCACCAACGGCCTCGTTTTCCCCACACTGCTGGTCTGGGGAGACGAAGCGCAGAAAGACTACTTCCTCAAGCCGCTTCTGAGCGCGGAGAAGGTAGCCTTCCAGAACTTCTCAGAACCCAATGCCGGATCTGACCTCGCCTCGCTCCAGAGCAGAGCGGTGCGCGACGGCGACGACTTCATCCTCAACGGACAGAAGATATGGATCAGCGGCATCGAAGAGCCGGACTTCCTGTTCGGCCCGTTCATGACCGACCCCGACGCTCCCCGCCACCGCAACCTGGGCTACTTCATGGTTCCCTTCCCGTCCGACGGGCTTACGCAGGAGCGCATGAACCTGCTCTCCGGCGACGACCAGAGCGTATTCTTCTTCGACAACGTGCGGGTGCCGGGCGACCACCTCATAGGCGGCGACCAACAGGGCTGGCAGGTAACGCAGACGACGCTGGAGGTCGAGCACGGCGGACGCGGACAGGCGTACCCGCAGGACGAGGCTATGGAGAATCTTCTGAGCTACGTCCAGAACACCAAGCGCAACGGCGGCAATCTGGGCGACGACCCGATAGTGGCGCAGGAAGCGGCGTCGGCCTACATTGACTCCCATGTCCACGGCCTGCTGAACCTTCGCAACTACGGTATGTACCAGGCGCGCCAGGAAATGACCTACCACGGCTCGCAGACCTCGATGTTCGGCAAGCTGTACAAGATCAAGAACGCCGACCGCGCCAGGGACATCATGGGTATGTACAGCCTGTGCGGAACGGAAGAGCCTCGCGCCCCGTTCGGCGGCGAGCCTGAAGTCTATCAGCGCGGAAGCCTCGTGGGAGCGCATCCGGCCGGAACCGTGGAGATACAGAAGGTAATCATCTCCCGGCGCATCGGCATCAGCAGGACTCGCGAGCGCGCCGCGGCGACGCCTTCGACTGCCGGAGTCGGCGGAGTCTAGCCCTTCTCGGAATACAGAACATTAAAAGCGGGGCCTTCTCACTCGGTTGGGGAGGCCCCAATTTTATTCTCGGTTCGCGTTCCATTATAATGACCTGCGATGCCGCGATTTCACGCAGGCGTCGTCTTGAAAGAGCCGCGCAGACCGCAGTCTCCAAGGGGGAAATCTTGGACTTCAGATCTCCGTACACGCAGCAACAGCAGGAATTCCGCGCGGCGGTGCGCGCCTGGCTGGTACAGCACTTTCCCAGAGACCTGAAGATCCCGCCCGACGGCAGCCCGCTCGACGCGGAGAACCAGGCCAAGGTCAAGACCTTCAGGCGGATGCTCGGCGAGAAGGGCTGGCTCGCGCCCTCCTGGCCCAGGGATCTTGGCGGCGGCGGCCTGACCTCCGGCCTGGACGTCGTGCTCATGGAAGAGATGAGGCGTATGCCGCTGCCCAGCATGGGAGACAACAATCGCTGGGTTCCCGCCTTGATGGTCTGGGGTACCGAGGAACAGAAAGAGCGCTTCATACCTCCCTGCCTGAAAGGCGAGTCCATCACCTGGCAATGCTTCAACGAGCCGGGTTCAGGCTCTGACTTCGCATCGGTGAGCACATACGCCGTTCCTGAAGAGAACGGCTGGGTGATAAACGGCGAGAAGGCGTTCATTACCGGGCGATTCGATCCCGACTACCTGATTACGCTGGCGAACACCGGACAAGACAGGCCCCGGCGCATGAATCTGGGCGTGTTCATGGTGGACGCCAACAGCCCGGGCATCGAGATACGGACCATGCGGATACTCATGGGAAGCGAGCGCAGGGTGAAGTTCGACAACGTATTCGTGCCGGACGAATGTCGCATCGGCCCTCCCTTTCAGGGTTGGGAGATAGCCATGTCCGTCATCGAGGCGGAGCGCGGCGGGGTCGCCTTCCGCATAAGCGAGGACGGCACGATAGAGAGCATCTACCAGTACCTGCGCGATCAGCGCAACGACCAGTAAGGCACTGAACATCGGAGACACATCGTGAACCACCACGAACACGGACACAGACATCACGACGAAGCTATGCTGAGCGTAGAAGACGCGCTCGAGCGTATCCTAGACCACTTCCACGTTCTGGACACGGAGGAAATTTCTCTTTTGGAAGCGCTGGGACAGACGCTTGCGGAAGACGCTACTTCCCTTCACGACATCCCGCCGCTGGACAACTCGGCGATGGACGGATACGCGGCGCGGGCGTCGAGCATCCGGAATGCTTCGGAAGACTCGCCTGTCACGCTCAGGGTAGTCGGCTCTGTGGCGGCGGGCGAATTGCCTGACACGGCGGTCGAACCCGGAACGGCGGTCCGAATAATGACCGGCGCGCCGATTCCTCCCGGCGCGGACTCGGTTGTGCCGTTCGAGGAGACGGACGAGATAGAGCGCAGAAACTCCGGTCTCGGCATGGACGAAATAGCTATCAAGGTAGCCGCTCCCGTTGGTTCGGACATCCGGCCCGCGGGACAGGACGTTCGCAAGGATACGCTGGTTCTGCCGGCCGGGACGGTACTGCGGCCATCGGAGTTGGGAGTTCTGGCTTCGCTCGGATTCGACAGCGTAAAGGCGGTACGCAGGCCGGTGGTGGCGATTCTTTCGACCGGGGACGAACTTCTGAACGCGGGCGACGCCTACGCCGAGGGCAAGATATACGACTCGAACAGCTACTCGGTCGCCGCGAGTGTATTGCGATACGGCGGCGTTCCCAGGATGCTGGGCATAGCGCGGGACAACCTGGACTCGATGAACGCCAAGCTGCGCGAGGGACTGGAATCGGATATGCTGATAACCTCGGCGGGCGTGTCCAAGGGCGACTACGACATGGTGAAGGACGTGCTCGCCGAGCATGGCAGGATAGCCTTCTGGTCGGTCAGGATGCGTCCGGCCAAGCCCCTGGCGTTCGGAGTTCTGGACGCGGACGACGGGCGCAAAGTGCCGCACCTGGGCCTGCCGGGCAACCCGGTGAGCGCGATGGTGGCGTTCGAACAGTTCGGGCGCGCCGCGATTCACAAGATGATGGGCAAGAGCGGTTTCCTGAAGCCGCGAATCCATGCGGTTCTTGACGAGCCGATATACAATACGGACGGTCGGCGCGTATATGCCCGCGCCGTGATAACGAAACAGGATGGCGAATACCACGCCAGACTTACAGGCAATCAAAGTTCCAATCTGCTCACCTCGATGGCCGGCGCGAACGGACTGGCAGTCTGCCCCGAAGACATTCCAGTAATGGAAGCGGGGGAGATAGTCGAGGCGCTGATGTTGGATTGGCCCGAGGATGTTTTTTAATGGTTGAGGACGTACAGACAACCGGAAGTTCCGATCAGCAAACGCAATTCGCGAAATACTTCATTGATCCCGCTAAGGCCGAAGGTACGGGACGGTCTCTGCCTATACTTGTCGCGAGCAGGCAGTGCTATATGTGCCAGCAGGGAATCGAGGACGAAGTGGCGATTGCATCAGACCCCCAGGACTTCATAGACCAGATACTTGGACACTGCTCCCAGGCTCCTGATTTCCTGCTGCCCGACACACCCCTGAAAGAGACTATATTCCGAGTGCTTCTGGCCCACGGCAATGAACCCATGGACCCTGAGCAGATTAGCGCTTTCATCGGCCAGAAGTGGGCGATGACGCAGTTCCCGCGCAATACCTCGCCCGAGGTCATACAACTGCTGCTGGACAGCAGCGACTTCTACTGCATCGGGCCGGTCCCGGACTAACCGGAGATTCAAACCCGAAGCCCGAACCCACCAATGCGAAGCGCGCGCCGGTCTGGACCAGGCGCGAATCCCCTACACTACCGGAGGCCGACATTGAACTTGACCGAACGACGCGAGCGATACAGAGCCATACTGGAAGGTGACGAGTGCCTGCATCCGGCGTCCGTGTACGATCCGATTTCGGCGCGGATAGCGGAGGACCTGGGCTTCGAGGTGATGATGTTCGCGGGTTCAATAGCGTCCGCGACGGTGCTGGGCGCGCCGGACTACATCGCGCTGACGCTGACCGAGTTCGCGCAGCAGATACACCGTATATGCCGCGCCGGAAGTCTGCCGCTCATGGTGGACGCGGATCACGGCTACGGGAACGCGCTCAACGTCAAGCGGACTGTGGAGGAACTCGAGACGGCCGGAGTGGCCGCGCTGACGATAGAGGATACGCTTCTTCCCCGCCCGTTCGGACAGTCCGCCCAGAGTCTCATACCGCTGGAAGAGGGCGTCGGCAAGATGAAGGCGGCGCTTTCGGGACGGCAGGATCCGGCTCTCACGGTCGCGGGACGATCCAGCGCGATTGGCATAGAGGGCATCGAGGAAGGCATCCGGCGGGCGAAGGCGTATGAGGCGGTCGGGGTGGACGCGCTGTTCATGACAGGCATCAGTACGAGGGCCGAGTTGGATGCGCTGAGCGCGGAGGTCGGCATCCCGATACTGCTTGGCGGCGCGGGGCCTGAGATGAACGACAGGGCATACCTCGGCTCGCGGGGAGTGCGAATCGCGTTGCAGGGGCATATGCCGTTCATGGCGGCGGTCAAGGCGACATACGACACGCTGAAGGCGCTGCGTGACGGCGTTGCGCCATCGGAGTTGAACGACAGCATCGCGTCCGCCGAGTTGATGGGGCAGGTGACGCGGCTGGATGAGTATGACGGATGGATTGACGAATTTCTGGAGTAGCTATCCCATTTTCAGGAGAAGACAATGCCCAAGCCTACTAAGATCGAGAAGGTGGAGACGATTCTTTGGGATCGCTGGTTGCTGATCAAGATTCACTGTGAGGATGGGACGGTGGGCGTTGGCGAGGGCGGCGTCCACGGCTGGCAGCGGCCTACGAAGACGATGGTGGAGACGATGGAGCCGTACCTGCTTGGGAAGGATCCTCACCAGATCGAGCATCATTACCAGTGGCTGTATCGCAGTTCGCACTTCATGGGGTCGGTGGTCCAGGGAGCGCTGTCGGCTATTGACATCGCGCTGTGGGACATCAAGGGTAAGAGGCTCGAGGTTCCTATATACGACCTGATGGGAGGCAAGACACGGGACAAGGTTCGCTGCTATATGCACGTGGGAGCGCCGAGGGACAATGACACGGCGGAGGGCCTGGCGCAGGATGCGCTGAGGGCGGCGAAAGAGGGGTTCACGGCGGTGCGATTCTCGCCGTTCCCCGGGGACTTCTACCTGCACAGGTCTTACAGCGAATTGGCGGACGAGGCGGTGAATCGCGTAGGCGCGGTGCGAGAGGTGGTTGGTCCCGGGGTTGACCTGTGCGTGGAGATACACCGGCAGATGGCGCCGGCGGAGAGTATCTGGCTGGGTCGGCGGCTGGAACAGTTCAGCCCGTTCTTCTACGAAGACCCGATGCTGCCGGACAGCCCGGCGGTCATGGGCGACGTGGCGGCGCAGTGCAACATCCCGATAGCGACGGGAGAGCGGTTCACGACGATATTCGAGTACCAGCAGTTACTTGAGGCGAAGGCGGCGTCATACGTGCGGCCCGACCTGTGCCTGTGCGGAGGGCTGTCGGGGTGCAAGAAGGTGTCGGCGATGGCTGAGGCGTACCATGTGAAGGTGATTCCGCACAATCCGCTGTCGCCGGTCAGCACGGCGGCTTGCGTTCAGTTGGACGCCTGCATTCCGAATTTCGCGTTGCAGGAGTACACGGGGGAGTCGGAGCCGCCGAAGAGCGACCTGCTGGTGAATCCGCTGGAGTTGGTGGACGGCTATCTGACGGTGCCGGACGGTCCGGGGCTAGGTATCACGCTGAACGAGGCGACGCTGTCACAGCCGGAGAATCCGAAGGTTCTGGATACGCCGATTGGGTTCGACGGGTCGGTGCAGGATAGGTGAGGGAGGCTAGTGTCTGGTCCACCCAAAGTATAATGGCAGGATAGAACATAGAGATACTACGAAAGGTGGAAACCAGTACATGAGAGCTTTCGAAAAGTTCATGAAATACCATCAGGCCGAATGGCGTGAAAATCATATCATATCCAAGCAGTTTGGAGTATGGAGAGATCGTCAGTATCCTTGGCTTCTTCCCAAAGATTCATGGGAAGAGGGTCTTTGGGAAGGCATAAGCTCTAAGTCAGAAAACTCGCTACCAGCATACCTCCGAGAAACCGGCGTACAAAAGCATACATATGCACACCACCTTAATAGCTCGTGGACTTTATGCGCCAACTTGTACTTTCCGTTCAGAGTATCTGATGATGGTCGAGCTATGCTCGCTTCCTTCCTCCAGCACTATGTTGCTGAGGAGATAGAGACACTAGAAGGGATTGAGTTGGAATACGCTGAGAACGGCGAACTACATCCGTCGCGCTTGCTTGGAGAGATGTCCGGAACAAGAGGCAGAGGACAAACTTCGCCTGACCTCGGTCTTATAGTAAACAGAGGCCGAGGTATCATATTGGTGGAGAGTAAGTTCACCGAACATTCCTTTTACGAGTGTTCTGCATGGAGGCACAAGGGAAATTCTAGACGACTCGGAAACCCCAATCCCGACCGCTGCAATCATCCAATGGATATCGTGAAAGACGCTACCGGTCAGTGCCATCAGGCGGCTTGGGGGAGAAGGTATTGGGATCATCTAGTTCCAATTGTTGACGAAGAAGTCCTGACTATCCTGCACCATTGCCCAGCAGCCCGGCACGGCTACCAGTTGTTCCGTCAGCAAGCCCTATCCGAAGGTATTGCACAATCGGGACACTACGATCTTGTTGTATCGGCGTTAGCATTTGATGAGAGAAACAACTCTCTGAACACATCTCTTAAATCGAGTGGAATTGCCGAACTCAGAGATTGGGGAACTATCTTTAAGGGAAAAGCGCGGTTTGCTGTGTTTACTCATCAACAGTGGGTCGGATGGGTGCAAGAACACGATACTTCTGGCAAATGGGATGATTGTCTACGATATGTCCGTTCCCGATATGACCTATAAGGCTAATACCATTTCATTCTGGCTACGCCATTAAATCGGCTTGCGGGTTGCGTATCGTCATTCCCGCGAAAGCGGGAATCCATTGCGTTACAACACGACTACGTTACCTCGAATTGGTATAAGCATACGTTGTCCTGACCGGGGATTGCCGCTGGAAAACCCCCATACTTCGCCCGATATTTGGATTTCAACTGGTCTTTAGCAATCTCTAGGTCGTACCGGGACTGTAAGCCTGACCAGAATTTGGCGGAGGTGTCGAAGTATCTGGACAGCAACAAGGCGGTCTCGGCGTTTATGGGTCTGTCTCCGCGAACTATGTCGTTAATTAGGCCAGCGTCCGCCCCGATTGAATGGGCCAGTTCTTTTTGGCTCATGCCCAGAGGTATCAGAAATTCTTCGCTAAGGATTTCTCCCGGGTGGATTGGCGGCAGTTTCTCTGAATTCATTCTACACTATGGCAATTCATTTGTTCGAGGCGTATTTGCGGGCGGCTTGTTCGTTTAGGTCGGAGTCCCAGCCGGGGGTTTTGTCGGGATGTTTTTAGAGAGGGAGATACAGCACACGTCCATTCCATTCTTCTTCCAAACTGCATTCAGCCAGAAGCTGGATGTCTGAAATAACTTGTCCAGCCGGCATGGACTGAGGAACCATTACCACGCCCGGCATCGCCAGGCCGGATCGCGCTCGTTCGTAGGCATAGTGGGGAAGAGTACCGAAGTCATGCGAAAGAGTTACACGTCCTTCTTCCGCCGCCCATCGAAGAACTACGGGGTCAGGCTCGGCGTAGAGCCCCACATCCTGCGCGCGAACGATATCTACGCCCTCTGCCACTAACCTGCGGGTAATGTATCCCCTAAAGTTCTCGTCAGCTAGAAAAGAAACCGACACATCTTAGCCTCATTGTTGACGATTCGAGCGGCGTTTTAGCAGGCGTTCGCGAAGCCCTCGCTGGTGGCCTTGCGCGTCTATCTTGGAGCGGGCGTGGGCTGCTGCCTCTTCGCCTTCGCGCAGATACTTCTCAACTACTGAGGTGTGAGCGTTGTAATAGTCTATCGTGAAGCGCGCGTCCTCAAGTTTTAAGGTGTCATAATCTTCGACTATATCCTCAGCGTTGAAGCCCATCTTGTAAGCGTTGATAACGGTGTCGAGAGTCACGCGGCTCCCGCCGACCCGGACAACCCCATGCTTGTCCGCGACCAGCGGAGGCGTGTCTATGTTTATCCATTCGCTTCGGGTCATCTTGTACTACCTCGTTGGGGATAGTATATCACATCACTAATGTGGAAGAACAGGCGGTCGGTTTATTTGTTGTAGGCGTATTTGCGGGCGGCGGACTCGTTCAGGTCGGCGCCCCAGCCGGGGGTTGTGGGGATGGTCATGTGGCCGTTGTGGATTTCGGGGAGGGCTGTTACCAGTTCGTCGCGCCAGGGGGCGGAGTCAACGTCGGACTCCATTATGCGGACGTTGGAGACGGCGGCGCAGAGGTTGAGGCTCTGGAAGCTGGAGAGGTGGGAGTTGTAGTTGTGAGGGGCGATGTTGAGTTCATAGACCTCGGCCAGGTCGGCGACCTTTTTGGCCTGGGAGAAGCCCTGCCACTGTACATCCACTTTTACGGTGTCCATGGCGCGCTTTCGGAAGTAGGGCTGGTACTGGCGCAGGCCGAGTAGCTGTTCGCCGGAGCAGATGGGTGAGCGCTGGGATGTCTTTAGCTGGAGGAGCGCGTCGGGGTCCTGATTGTCTATTTCCAGCCAGAAGAGGTCGAACGGCTCCAGGGCACGGCCTATGGCTATCGCGCCCTCGGTCTTGAAGTTGTAGTTGATGTCGAGGCAGATGTCCACGTCGGGGCCGACGGCCTCGCGCATCGCGCCAATCTGGTTGGCGGCGTGGCGCACAATGTCGGTTGGGGCGTTCTGGTCGTTGGTCCCGGTGAACATATTGTTGATGATGGACGGCTCTTCGCCCGGGAAGATGATGTTGGTCTTGAAGGCGGAGTAGCCGGCGTCAACGGCCTCGCGGGCGCAGTCGGCCAAGTCTTCCATGGTCCGCAGTTTGGGCTTGCCCAGCCGATCCGCCATCATAACGCGGTAGGTGGCGAGGTGCGACCAGTAAACGCGCTGCTTGTCGCGGAAGGGGCCGCCGACCAGACGGTGCACGGGGACGCCGTGCGCCTTGCCCTTGATGTCCCAGAGGGCGAGTTCGATGCCGGCTATGGCCATGGCGGTCGCGCCGCCGGAAGAGGAGCGGGTACGGCGGTACATATCCATGTAGAGCTTGTCCACGGGGAGCGGGTCCTGGCCTATGAGCGATTCGCCTAGGTCTTCAACCAGACCGGGCAGGCCGCGGGTCAAGGCCCCCTCTCCGTATTCGGAGTATCCGGTTATGCCCTCGTCGGTGCGGATGGCGCAGAATAGCCAAGGGGCGCGTCCGAGTCCGCGGACGGCGAAGTTTTCGATTGCGGTGATTTTCATGGGGAGGGAGTCCTTAGTTGTTAGTCATTAGTTTTTAGTGGTTCCAGGCGTGTTTTCGGGCGGCTTCTTCTACGAGGTCGCAGCCCCAGCCGGGGGTTGTTGGGACGGTCATGTAGCTGTTGATGACTTCGGGGCGCGTGGTGAAGAGGTCGAAGCGCCAGGGGACGCCTTCGGGGTCGGATTCCATGATGCGGACGTTGGAGACGGAGGCGCAGAGGTGGACGGACTGGAAACTGGCAAGCTCGGAGGCCGGATTGTGCGGCGCGATGTTCAGTTCGTAGGTTTCGGCGACGTCGGCTACCTTCTTGGAGGGGCTGAATCCCTGCCACTGGACGTCCACCTTCACGGTATCCATGGCGCGAAGCTCGAAGTATGGCAGGTATTCGCGGACGCTGAAATGCTGCTCGCCGGAGCATAGCAGCGTGGAGGTGGACGCCTTGAGTTGGGCCAGCGCTTCGGGGTCTTCGTTGTCGTGTTCTATCCAGAAGAGGTTGTAGGGTTCGAGCGCGCGGGCTATGCGGATCGCGCCCTCGGTCTTGAAGTTGTAGTTGATGTCGAGGAGTATATCTACTGAGTCGCCGACGGCCTCTCGCATGACGGAGATCTGCTTTTCGGCGTTGCGGACTATCTCGGTGTCGGCGCGCTGGTCGTGGCTGAGTCCGTCGCGGGACTGGGAGATGGAGCGGGGCGGGTCGCCCGGCCAGATGATGTTGGTCTTGAAGGCGTCGTAGCCGTGTTCGGGGGCCTCGAGGGCGGCGGCGGCAACGGCGTCCCAGTCCTTGAGAGGCTTGTCGGGGGCGAGGGACGGATCCCCTGCCCTAGCGCTGGCGAGGTGGGACCAGTAAACGCGCTGGGTGTCGCGGTATGGGCCGCCGACGAGGTTGTTGACGGGGAGGCCGAGCGCCTTGCCCTTGATGTCCCAGCAGGCGAGTTCGATTCCGGCGATGCCCATCTGGGCTATGCCGCCGGGCATGGCGCGGAGGTGGCGATAGAGGTCGAAGTAGAGTTTTTCGACGGCCTCGGGGTCGCTGCCGATGACGAGTGGCTTGAGGTCTTCTATGAGGCCGACGAGGGAATGAGCGGCTACGCCGGAGCCGAATTCTCCGTAGCCGGTTATGCCCGCGTCGGTGCGGACGGCGGAGAAGAGCCAGGGGCGGCGTCCGCCGTCAACGACGAATATCTCGATGTCTGTGATTTTCATGGGTTGTACGCTCCTCGGACTTTGGCGCATTGTACAGCGAGGAGCGGGAGTTGTCAGTATTCAGTTTTTAGTGGTTAGTCTTTAGTCGTCAGGGGTCTTCTTCGGAGGGGTTCGGCGCTCCCCAGAGCATTTCGGCGCGCATTTGGAGGCCGCGCAGGGCCTCTTCCTTGATTTTCGCGCTCTGTTCTTCGGTGAACTCAGGGAATTCGAGGCCGTAGTAGGGACATTCGTCGTTTTCGGGACAAGGTATGTCTCTGCCTTCTTCCTCGGCTATCAAGCAGGGACATTCGATAGGATCGTCGCTGTCTATGACGTCCAGGATGTTTTGGGGAAGCAGTTGTCTGAGCGTACCCCGCTCCTCGTAGGCTTCCACGGCGTCTGAGAGGTACTCTGAGGCGGTGGGCGTCAGGGTGAGGGTGGGATGGTCTGAACTGTGATTTGTTTGATTGGGTTGATGGTCTGTGATTTGGGAGTCATCGGGAGCGGGTTCGGGCTGAGTCCATGTGGACATGGGGCCGAAGCCGCGCAGGAGCAGTTCTCTGCCGGCGGCAATGCGGTGGTGCGGCTTGAAGCCCTCGTCGTTTCGGAAGCCGTCCATGACTTCTGAGTAGAGTCTGATGACGGTTCTGCCGTCGCCCGTGAGTTCTCTGGCGTACCTGGCGAGTTCTTCGCGGGCCTGTTCTATTTCGGGTGAGAGTTGGCCGGCGTCGGCGTCCGCGGGCTTGCGCCTGGGGGCGCGTGGTTTCGGGGGCGGAACGTAGTCGGCGAATTCTGTGAGACCTATCTTGACGAGTTCTTTGGCGGCGTCCATGCGGTGGTTGGGCTTGAAGTCTTCGTGGTCGAGCTTGCCGTCGGCGACTTGCATGAAGAACTGGACGACGCGCCTGCCGTCGTCGGTTACTTCGGCGACTATCCTGGCGAGTCGCTGCTGGGGGGATAGGTTGTCGGCGTCAGTGGTCATTATGAGTTTTGAGTTTTTAGTCGTTAGTTCTTAGCAGTCCGAACGCACATGGGTTCTGCGTGGATATAGAGTACAGGCGTTCTTGGGGAGTTGTCAAGGGAGAATTGCAGACCGCTTACGAGCTATCTCAAGGAGGGACGGCCTGAGTCATGCAATCCGCTTATGATTTGGAGTAAAATGAATTTCACTACCGCATAATGAAAACCAGTGGCGCTGGAGGATAGAGATGGCGGCCCATGACGAACTGCTAGACCGAATCACGGTCCAACCGGGGGTGCTCGGAGGGAAACCCATCGTGCGAGGTATGAGGGTGTCCGTCCAGAACGTCATAGAATGGCTGGCGGCGGGAGAGACTGAGCAGGAAATCCTGGAAGACCGCCCATTTCTTGAGGCCGACGATATACGCGCGTGTCTGCTGTACGCGGCTAGGTCCATAGCGGGGGAGAATGTTCATGAACGGATTGTGATAGACAGGACGCATACCCCGCTTCCTATTAGACACTCCGTTATGTTAGTTTCGGTAGACACCTAACCAACACTGAGTAGAAGGTATCTAATGAAACATTCAAGATTCCCCATTATCTCCAATTCCTTCCTAAGATTCCTTGTAGGCAGTGGGTGTATTCTCATAATCCTCCTTCTTATCATAGGAATCTTCCAAAACACCAATCTCTTCCAATCGGGCGTAGTTTACCAAGGGGAGTACATAGGCCCCAGTGAGAGATACTCACAAACCCGTCATTACCGAACGCAACCGCCATCCACTGATTACGTAGAATCGCTTCCTTCTGAGAAAGTTGATACTTTGCTATGTGGTAACGGTGCATTCGGAGCTTTTGAATATGTTGAGGCACCTACATACGGCATAGAGGCAGATCATCTACGCCTATACTGCTTGAGTTCAGAAGGAGTGTATGAGGGGGAGGTATGGTCAGAGGATGCTCGCTTTGTATATCGTGCCAAAGAGAAATCTGGTCTGTATCTAGGCGTGGATAAGGCCGGGCAAGTCGGTATAGAAGGGTTTGAAGTCTATCGTGTAAACGCTGAGACACTAGAATTCACTCCTATGCCGAAAACAATGGAAATACGTGCTTTCGTATCTGCTCTCAGAATTGCGAATTTCGGCAAAGAAAATTGGCTTCGGGACTGAAGGATATAACGAAAGGATTAGTAATGCCAAGTACAAGCCAAGTAAATCAATTCAACTTCACACTCATAGTAGGAGACCTGATTCCAGAGGATCAGCAACTAGTGTCCATCAAACGAAGGCATGAACTATCCTATGCCATAAATCTAATGATACAAAAGAACTACTCTCAGTTGCCTGTGATAGATGAATCCAAAAGACTGGAAGGCGTCATTAGCTGGAGAAGTATCGGTAAGAAAGGTACTGGAGAACAGTATCCATGGCCCCTTGTGGTCGAAAATTATATGGACACCTGCGTAAAAGCTATCAGTCTTCACATATCGCTCTTTGAGATGATTCAAGAGATTGAGAACCGAGATTACATCGTGATCGAAGATGACAATCAAGAAGTCAAAGGGATTGTAACGGCAAGCGACTTGGCGAACCGATTTGGGAAATTTAGTAGGGCTTTCGCCTATATCGGTGAGATTGATCTGAAGCTAAGAAGCCTTATCGAGGATAAACTCAAAAGGACAGAAGCAATCGAATGTGCGTTGAAAGGGAAATATCCAGAATGTGAAGGAGATGATGAAGCTAATTTAGGTTTAATGAAAAGGCCTGACTTTGGGAAGTATGTAAGAGTACTGAACAGCAGGCCTGATATCCTAGACTTGCCTGATAAGAGTGAAAATATAGTTTGTCAAGTTGACAAAGTGCGGGTGATTCGAAATAAAGTGATGCACTTCAAGAATGGAAGACTTGAAGAGGCAACCGACGAGGATATCAGACTACTTCAGGTTCTACTCGAGAAGATTAGAGACGTCTGACTCAGATTGAGTTCGGATTCGGTTTTGGATATGGCGGCGTTCAGGTGGGAGATGAGTTCGTCGACTTCGTTGCGGGTAGTGTGGAAATATAGGTTCTGGCTTGAAGAGGGCGCGATACATGGTTTGGCTTAGGGACGGAACAGCCAGCCGCGGGTGTTCGCGTACTGGCGCAGTTGCTTGGCTTTTGTTGTGGTTTGCCTTCTGGAAAGCTCGCCGAATTCAATCAGCGCGTGTTCTGGAAAGTCGGTGGGGTCGGAGAATACGGAGAGGTCAATGGTCTGGCATTCGGCAACCAACACGGACACTACTCCATAGGACTTATATCCTAAAGTTCCAGTGTAATGCGTCCATGCCGACGCCGCGCTGATCATGTCGCCATCATAGACGGAAAGTCGGTTGTTGTCTTTTGGAGTTGGAGTAAACGCTTGGGATGTGGCTTCGCCGTTCCTGATAAAATTAGGATGTACCTGCCTGTGCAGCAAGGTGTCCTGGTTCATTCCGCACTCCCCGTCAAGCGCTGAAGCTCAGAGTTAAGCCAATTCCATTCTCCGCCGTCCTCTAAGTTCAACAAGCGCTCTTCGTCTTTGCCCGTCCGCAGATTCAGGTTGTGCCAGTAGCCGGAGCGGTCGGAAAGGTTTATCTCAAGGCTAGCGTCGTTTGGGCCGATTGACCATTCCAGTTGGACGCCGCCTTCAAATGTTGGGTAGATTCGGGGAAGCGGCAGGTGGTTGGGATACTCGTTGGATAACATGGCGTCAAGCCAGTCCAGTCCTTCATGGCCGGGCGCCAATCCGTCGCCGTCGAGCCAACCGTCTTTCAGATTGCGGAGGTCGTCCAGTTGCGCGGTCACGTCTTTTCTGTCTTTTTGGAGATATGTGGTAGTAGCCACGT
The DNA here is from genome assembly GCA_963668275.2 of Dehalococcoidia bacterium. Classification (GTDB taxonomy): domain Bacteria; phylum Chloroflexota; class Dehalococcoidia; order Lucifugimonadales; family UBA1123; genus VXRN01. The sequence goes on along the minus strand of OY764155.1, from coordinate 1,755,095 downwards.
ATCTACTCCTTAAGCTGTTGGTCTAGGTCGGACATAGGGGCGCCCGTTATGAACGCCCCTATGAATGTACAGCTAGGCGCCGAGTTCGGATTCGGTTTTGCCGATGGCGTCGTCGAGGCGGGAGACTAGGTGGTCAACTTCGTCGCGGGTGATGCAGAGGGGCGGGGAGATGGGGATGACGTCCTGGCCGCGTCCCAGGATGCGGTTTTCGTTGAAGTGGTGGGTGAGCTTGTCGCTGAGGCCGGCTTCCTTGGGGAATTTCTCCTTGGTGTCGCGGTCTTTGACTATCTCGACGGCGGCGAGCAGGCCCATGCCGCCGCGAACGTGACCCACGATGCTGTGTTCGTAGAGGGTCTGGAGGCGTTCGTAGAGGTAGTCGCCCATTTCGGCGGAGTTCTGGACCATGCCCTCGCCTTCCATGATGTCGAGGTTGGCGAGTCCAGCGGCGCAGGAAGCGGGGTTTCCGCCGAAGGTTATCAGGTGGCGGAAGGTGGAGTCCTCGTCGCCTATGAAGGCGTCGGCGATTTCCTTGCGGGCTATGGCGGCGCCTATGGGGAGGTAGCCGCTGGTGAGCGCCTTGGCGACGGTGGTTATGTCGGGCTGGATTCCCCAGTGTTCGGTGGCGAACATCTTGCCGGTGCGTCCGAAGCCGGTGATTACCTCGTCGCAGATCAGTATGACGCCGTGCTTGTCGCATATCTCCCGGATGGTGGGCCAGTAGTCGGGGTGCGGCACATGGACGCCCGCCGCCACGGAGATGGGTTCGGCGATGAAGGCGGCGACTGTCTTGGGGCCTTCGTGTTCGATGGCGCGGTCTATCTCCATGGCGCACTCGAGGTCGCAGCCGCCCCTGTAAGTGTCGCACTGGGCGACATGAATGTTGCCGGGCATGAGCGGGCCTATCTGGGCGACCGCGCCGCCGGACTGTCCGAGGGACATACAGGCGTGGGTCGCGCCGTGGTATGAGCCTTTTCTGCTGAGGACCTTCCAGCGGCCGGCCTCGCCGTTGTTGTTGTGGTACTGCTTGGCCATCTTGAGGGCGGTTTCGACGGCCTCAGAGCCGCCGCTGACGAAGTAGAGCCTGGAGTCCTTGTCGGGCGCGAGTCCGGCGACCCTGGCGGCGAGTTGGGCCGTGGCGGGGGTTACGGTGCCGCCAGGAGAGTAGCTGATGCCCTGCATCTGCTCATATACGGCGTCGGCTATCTCTTTTCTTCCGTGTCCGATGTTCTTGAGGAACATACCGGATATGAGGTCGAACCAGGGTTCGCCCGCGGCGTCGTTGACCCAGACGCCTTGCGCGTCGGTAACGACCTTGAGGCCGGTGTCATCGGAAACGTTGCCCGCCTGCCGGGCGTGGGGCCAGAAGTGTTCGGCGGCCTGCTGTTTTACCTCTTCAAGCTGTTCTCCGGTGAGCGTCGTAACCATGTGAGTGATCCTTCCGTGTGGGGCTTGTGTTGGTTATTTGTTTTCAGTGGTCAGTGTACAGTTGTTTGCGCCGGACGTCATTCCCGGCGTCGTTAGGCGAATATCCTGTCAAGGCTGACCGAGAAGCCTTCGAGGGTGGGCGAGGTGAGCGTGTCTTCTATGCCGTACTCTGCAACGGTCTCGAAAGCGCCGTCCCTGAGTAGCATCACGGCTAGGGTCTGAGCGTCGGGGTCGGCAATCCAGTATTCTTTGACGCCGTGGCGGGCGTAGAGGTCGCGCTTGGTGGTTCTGTCCCGCCTGCCGGTGGAGGGGGAGAGGATTTCGACTAGCAGGTCGGGCGCGCCCTGTATGTTAGCGCGGGTGATGATGTGTTCGCGCGCGCTGGATACGAAGATGATGTCGGGCTGTATGATGTTTATGCCTTCGGGGTCAGTGAGTACGACCTCTGTGGGGGCATGGAATACACTCCCCAGGTTTCCTTGAACCACGAAGTTGCCTAGCGACAGTATGAATCCCATGCTGGCGCGCTGGTGGGGTGTGTTAGGCGCGGAAACCAAGATGAATTCTCCGTTGATCAGCTCATAGCGGTCGTCGCCCGGGATGTCCAGGTAGTCCTGGTATGTGGGCCAGGGCCTTGTTCTCGTGGTGACCATGTCGGCGCTCCTGTCTGGCTGGGGCGTTTAGGCGAATATCCTGTTGAGGCCGATGGAGAAGTCTTCGAGGGTGGGCGAGGTGAGGGTGTCTTCTATGCCGTAGTTTCCAACTACCTCGTATTCGCCGTCTTTCAGGAGCATGACAGACACGGTCTGAGTGTCGGGGTCGGCAATCCAGTATTCTTTGACGCCGTGGCGGGCGTAGAGGTCGCGCTTGGTGGTCCTGTCCCGCCTGCCGGTGGAGGGGGAGAGGATTTCGACTAGCAGGTCGGGCGCGCCCTGTATGTTAGCGCGGGTGATGATGTGTTCGCGCGCGCTGGATACGAAGATGATGTCGGGCTGGATGATGTTTATGCCTTCGGGGTCGGTGAGGATGACTTCGGTAGGGGCGACAAACACTCGTCCCAAGTCGTTGTCTTCTTCCACGAAGAAGTACATCCGCGAACCGAGTCTGATTCCGACTGTCTGATGGCCTGTGTTAGGCGCGGAAACCAAGATGAATTCTCCGTTGATCAGCTCGTAGCGGTCGTCGCCTGGGATGTCCAGGTAGTCCTGGTATGTGGGCCAGGGTCTTGTTCTCGTGGTGACCATGTCGGCGCTCCTGTCTGGATGGGGCTGAGTGAAGAATTATCTCGGAAGCCTCTTTAGCTGGTCAACTATGTCCAGCCCTACCCTTTCGCTCCAGGCCGCGAGCAGTTGGTTGGTTATCGGGCCGGGAACGTCGCCGCCTATCTCTCTGTTGTCAACGCGGCCTACGGGCAGGATGCAGTATGGGGTGGAGCAGAAGAAGGCTTCGTCGGCGGTGTAAACGTCGTATGGCTGAACGTCGTCCTCGACGGCGGGGATGCCGAGGGTGTCCGCTATCTCCATGACGGTCATTCTGGAAACGCCCTGGAGCACGCTGCTGTCCCTGGATGTCCTGAGAGTCCCGTCGGTTACGACGAAGAAATTCGCGCCCGTTCCCTCGCTGAGATGGCCGTCGGAATCGAGAAGGACGGGCATGGCGTCGGGATCAACGTCGGCGGCCTCCAGCTCGGCCAGGACGAAGTTCAGGCGGCTGTAGTGCTTGACCTTGGGGTCGAGGCTCTCGGAGGAATAGCTGCGTGTCCTGGGAATGACGGCGTGGGCGCCGGTGTCGTAGGCGGGCGCCCATCTGGGCGATCCGAGCGGGTCTATCCAGATGGAGATGTTGGGGTCGCTGTCTCCCCGTCTGCCCACGCCGCCGGTCACTATCTGGGTTATCATGTAGTCGTCGTTGAGACTCTGGCGCAGGTCTTCGTTGCGCTCCACTACTTCCAGGGTCAGACGCTCCATCCGGTCCAGGGATATTCCCGGGTCAATTCGGACGTACTTTAGGGAGCGGTAGAGCCTGTCGAGGTGGTCTCTGAGCTTGAAGACCCTGCCGTTGAAGGTTCTGGATGTGTCGAACACGACGTCTCCAAGCCGGAAACCGCGGTCGGTCATTCCGATCTGAGCCTTGTCCCTATCAACGTATTCGCCGTTGAGCCAAATCTGGTATTCCATTGTTATCCTCCATGTCTTGTTACACGAATACGCTGTCCAGCGCGACCGAGAATCCTTTCAGGGTGGGCGAGGTCAGCGTGTCTTCTATGCCGTACTCCCCGACCGTCTCGAAAGCGCCGTCTTTCAGAAGCATGACGGTTACGGTCTGAGCGTCGGGGTCGGCTATCCAGTATTCTTTGACGCCGTGGCGGGCGTAGAGGTCGCGCTTGGTGGTTCTGTCCCGCCTTCCGGTGGAGGGGGAGAGGATTTCGACCAACAAATCGGGCGCGCCCCGTATGTTGGCGGGGGTGATGATATGCTCGCGCGCTCTGGAGACGAAGATGATGTCGGGCTGGATGATGTTTATGCCTTCGGGGTCGGTGAGTACGACTTCGAATGGGGCGGCGAAGACCCATCCCAAATCGCTGCCTCTCACAAACCCCCCTAACTCCAACGAAAATCCCATGCTAGCGGTCTGATGCGCGCGATTAGGAGCGGAAACCAAGATGAATTCTCCGTTAATCAGTTCGTAGCGGTCGTCGCCGGGGATGTCCAGGTAGTCCTGGTATGTGGGCCAGGGCCTTGTTCTTGTCGTTACCATGATGGCGCTCCTGTTCGCCTGTTGGCTGCTATGGGCGGACCGCGCGCTTGGGTCGCTGGGCCAGCTTGTGGAGCATGGGCTGGGCGAGCTTGACGAAGCGGCAGGCGAGTTGGCGGGTTTCGCGCGGGTCTATGAGGTCAACGACGTCGCCCTTGTAGGCGGCCCGGAAGGGCGACCTGAACTTGAGCAGGCGGTTCTCTATCATCTCGCGGTGGGCGTCCGGGTCGGGCGCGTTCTCTATTTCGCGCCGGTAGGCCGCCGCGACGCCGCCCTCGATGGGGATGCCGCCCCATTCTCCGGCGGGCCAGCCGAAGCGCAGATTCAGGCCGTTGGGATGGCCGAGGCTGTGCGGCGCGTCCGCGGCGACGCCATACGCCTTGCGGACGTTGAACTCTATCTTGGGAACGTCGGCCTCGGCGCTGGCGATCAGGGCGCGGACGCCTCGGCGCATCGTGGCCTTGCGCTCGGCGTGGGAGCCGAGCATGAATCCGGGCATATCCAGGAATATGACGACGGGCAGGTTGAAGGCGTCGCAGAGATCAACGAAGTGAGCGTACTTCTCGGCGGCCCAGCCGTCCATAGCGCCGGCGAGAGAACTCGGATCGCTGCCAATCACGCCGACGCTGTATCCGTCAAGGCGGGCGAAGCCGGTTATTACCGCGCCGCCCCAGTGCCGACGCATCTCGAAGAATTCGCCGTTGTCCACAACGAGCCGGATGAGCTTGCGCGGGTCGTAGGATCGCTTGCGGTTGGTCGGGATGATGTTCAGCAACTCCTCCGGCCGGCGGTCGGGGGGGTCGCCTGTCTCAACGCGGGGCGCGACGTCGTTGGTGGTGTTGGGCAGGTAGGAGATGAACGTCTTGATCTGCTGGAAAGCGTCCTCTTCGGACTCGGCCTCGTTGTCCACCTGTCCGCTGTCGTGGACGTGCATCTGGTGGCCGCCGAGTTCCTCCTTTTCCAGCATCTCGCCTATCGCGCGGCGCACGACGGGCGGGCCGGACGGGAAAATCTGCGACTGGCCCTTGATCATCACGGTGAAGTGGGACATGAGGGCGAACGCGGCGGGCGCTCCGGCTACCGAACCCATGATGCCGGCGGCGACCGGAACGCGGCGCAGAAGCTCGACGTTGCGCCACCAGAGGTCTCCGCCGGGCAGGCCCATGTGTCCGGCGGCCTCGTCGGACTTGGAGCTGTGCCCCACGCCCTCGACAAGCTGGACGTAGGGTATGCCGTACTGGATTGCGAGGGGCTGGGTGAACTGTCGCGCGCCCTTGTGTACGTTGTGCGGGCTGCCGCCGGAGATCGTGAAGTCGTCGCCGCCTATCGCGACCGGGCGACCGTCTATCTCGGCCAGTCCCATGACGTAGGCGCCGGGCGTGAATCCCCGGATGTTGCCATCAGGGTCGAATTCGGCGGCTCCGACCATAGGGCCGGCCTCCATGAAGCTGCCGGGGTCAACCATCTTCTCTATTCGCTCGCGGACGGTGTAGCGTCCGCCGTCGCGCTGACGCTTGACGCGCTCGGGGCCGCCGAGTTCCTTGGCCAGGCTTCGGACATAGTGAATGTCGTCAACCGCCTTCTCCCAACTGTCGCCGGGCTTCCAGTTCTTGCGGTTCATATCTACGGGCATATCCGCCTCCGTGGAGTTGATTCGCCATTTGATTCTATTGGACTAAGGTGAGTTTACAACGAATGGGGCCGGATATGAACCCGTTGGCCTGTTCTGGCAGCGTTTCCTCCTGGACGGTCGGTCTCGTCTAGTTGACTTGAGAACTTTCAGATTCCACTCCAAAATAAAGCGCAGCCTGATGGACGGTTACAGGAAAGACTACCATTTGCAATTGTCCATGTCGGTCACTAAAATACTGCGCGGTTCGGATATGTCGAGGCTTCTTCCGCCCCCATCGAGGTTGGTGAGTCATACATTCATACATTCACACATTGAGATTCAACCCCGGCCGGTGTCGCCCACTGGTGAGAGTAGGCGTCGTTTTCTGGGTTGTCTCAGCGGTCTCCTATCTGGCAGGCTGTGGCGCGGTTGACCAGGTGGCGGTGGATACGCCGACGGTCGCGCCGCTTCCGATCCCGGAGTTGCTCGATCCGACGTTTGACGGGGAGGGCGTCGCGCGTTATGACCTCACAATCGGGAAATCGCGCCATGACTACCAGCAGACAGCCCTGACGGACACCTATTCCTACAACGGAATGTCCACGCTCGGCCCCACACTTCGTCTCAGAACCGGAGACTCGGTGGTCATTAGCGTCGCTAACGAGTTGGATGAGGTCACAACGACGCACTGGCATGGCGCCGACCTCCCGGCCGAGGACGACGGCGGCCCACACAGTCTTATTGAACCCGGGACAACCTGGGTGGCCGACTTCGACGTTATTCAGCCGGCGGCCACCCTCTGGTATCATCCCCACGCGCATGGCTCCACGGCAGAGCACGTTTACCGAGGCGCGGCAGGTTTGATAATCATAGAAGACGACAATCCCGCCGCCGCCGCGCTGCCGTCAACCTACGGCGTTGACGACATTCCGGTCATCATCCAGGACAAGGACTTCACCGAGGACGGCCAACTAGACTTCGCTATTGACCCGGGCGATGACGGAAACGAATATGATACCCTGACAGTGAACGGCGCTATCAACCCCTTCGTAGAGGTGCCTCAAGGGTTGGTTCGGCTGCGGCTGCTGAATGGCAGCCAAGCCCGGATTTACCGCCTCAGCGTCGAGGGCGCGGACATGACCAAGATAGCCTCCGACGGCGGCTACCTGGCCAGCCCTGTCGCAATCCAGCGACTCGTACTCGCGCCCGGGGACAGGGCCGAGATAGTCGTCAATATCGGGATGGAATCCGTTGCGCTGGTTGACAACGATTTGGGCCGCGCGCTTGAACTCCGACCGAACGGCGCAGTATCCAGCGTCGGCCCGCTTCCGGACAAGCTCGCCGACATAGAGCGAATATCCGAATCGGAGGTCGCGGTGGACCGGCGTTTCCACATGAATGACGCGCGCGAATTCTGGGAGTTCGACCCAAGCTGGGCAATCAACGGAGTCCAGTTCGACCACAACAGGATTGACGTAACGGTGAAATTCGGAGATACCGAGCGCTGGACTCTCTCCAGCGATGACGGCCAGCACGTGTTCCACCCCCACCAGACTCAGTTTCAGATACTGGCTATCAATGGCGAACCTCCCCCGCCGGAGGAATCGGGTTGGGAGGACTCCGTGTTGGTGAATGGCCAACGTGAGGTCGTTATCGCCGCCCGGTTCGATACTTATGTCGCTGAAGACATTCCGTATATGTTCCACTGCCACATTCTCGATCATGAAGACCTGGGCATGATGGGGCAGTTCCTCGTCATTGATAACTGACGTTACGCAGTCTCAGGGCAATCGCATCTTAATTTTCGGGCTTTTTCAAGGGTGTTTTCGCTCCATGAAACCCCGAAACTACCACAATGGCCGAACCCATGATCGCTATTCAGAAATTCTGAAACCGCGCAATGACATCTATGAGAGGTTTCTGCCCAAGATTTACCTGTTTGCGAACGTAAGCGCCGTTTAGATGCGATTGCCCTGCGCGCAGTCTGAAACATTCTTCCATTCGACAGAACGTTCATGCTATCATGTCGCCCAATGAACTATGACCGACCCAATCTTTACATAAACAGGAGGTTATCCAAAATGAATCCGCCGAAGAAAATTTTTCTGTCCGTAGCTAACAACAGGTGATAACAGGTCACTTTCCACGTGAACTGTAACCTGTCCCACTTGGAAACTCACCTGTAACCCCACCAGTACGATATAAATTGAAATATATGACCAATGCGCCCAGGCCGCAGACCGGCGACTCTGCGAAGACCCCGGTCTGAATAGTCGGAAAGCCCTGCCCAGTGCGTAACATCAGTTGATAAGTAACTTGGCGTCCTGACGAGGCCGAAGGCTGGCAGCGAGGATACCGGGAGAAGTCGTACTGTTCCCTATGTGGAGAGCTACCAGCGAAGAGTTCGCCGCATAGGATACGCCGGCCCCTGTTCCGCTTCGGTTGACGCCGCGCACCGGCGCGAATACACTCCGAATCAGCTTGGACAGGGAGTGAACGATGACGATTTCGACCGACACGATACTCTACGAAACGCGCGACAACATCGCGTACATCACGCTGAACAGGCCGGAGTCGCTGAATGCCATCAGCCGCGAACTGGGGCGGGGGCTGCGCGAGGCGCTTGATCTCTTCAGGGAAGACCCGGACCTGTACGTGGCGATACTCATTGGAAGCGGCGGGCGGGCGTTCTCGGCGGGCATGGACCTGAAGGAACGCGCCGCGCTGGACGCCGCCGGAGACAGGCCGGAAAGCCCGATACGCAGGCCGCTTGTGAGTTCATACGCGGACCGGGGCGTGTTCAAGCCGGTAATCGCGGCGATAGACGGCTACTGCGTGGCTGGAGGGCTGGAGATGTCGCTGTGCTGCGACATACGGGTGGCGACGCGGCAGTCGCAGTTCGGCCTCCCGGAGGCGCGCTGGAGTATCTTCCCCGGACACGCGGTACACAACCTGTCTCGGATGATACCGTTGGGGGAGGCGCTGAACATGATGCTTACCGGCACGCGAATTGACTCCCAGCGCGCATACGACATCGGACTGATCCAGCATCTGGTCGAGGACAGGGACGAGTTGCTGAGAAAGTGCGACGAGATAGCGGAGGAGATCAAGCTGTGCGCCCCGCTTGCCGTGCAGGGCATCAAGCGCATCGTCTATGGCGGCAAGGACGTGCCGGTGGAGCATTCGGTTCGGCTGGGCGCGCCCATAATGGAGCGGGTGCAGGCGACCGAGGACGCCGTCGAGGGGCCGAAGGCGTTCTCGGAGAAGCGTCGGCCTGTGTGGAAGTCGGGTTAGTCTGAATCAGGATTTACAGGATTTCAAGATTCTCAGGATGGATACGGAGGTCTGAAAATGGGACTGATAGAGGGAAGCGCGCTTGTAACGAAGTCAATAGCGAATGAGGGGATAACGACGCTGTTCGGACTCGCGGGAGGCCCCATCGTCGAGGTGATGGGCTACGGGCCGCGATACGGAGTGAGGCCGATTGGGGTCAGGCATGAGCAGGCTGCCACGTTCGCCGCCACGTCGTATGGATACGTGCGGAACGAGGTCGGAGTCGCGGTGCTGGCGGCGGGGCCGGGCGTGACGAACGGGGTGACCGGAGCGCACGTCGCGTTCGACAATTGTATGCCGCTGGTGATAATCGGCGGCTCGGGGCCGCAGACGGGCCGCTACTCCGGCACGTTCCAGGAGACGGACAACGTGCCGATGTTCCGGGAGATCACGAAGATGGCGGTGCAGGTGGACAGCGCGTCGCGTATCCCCGAGTACATGGCGATGGCTTTCAGGAAGGCCAAGACCGGACGGCCTGGGCCGGTATATCTCGATCTTCCGTCCGACGTCCTCCAGGAGATGGTGGAGGAGGATTCGGTGAACTGGCCGATAGACTACTATACGGACGCGCCGCCGCAGGGCAACCCGGAGCAGGTAGCGCGCGCCGCCGACCTGCTGCTGAACGCGGAGCGGCCCGCGATGATAGTGGGCAAGGGAGTGCGCTGGTCGGAGCCGACGCGGGAACTGGCGGAACTGGTCGAGACGCTGGGGATGCCCTACCTGCCCTCCCCTATGGGGCGCGGCTTCATCCCGGACGACCATCCGATGAACTTCAACGCCGCTCGCAGCACGCTTATGCAGGGGGCGGACGTTATCCTGGTCGTGGGCGCGCGTCTGAACTGGATGTTCGACTTCGGGCGCAGGTTCGCGCCGGACGCGAAGATTATCCATATTGACATCGAACCGGAGGAAATCGGACTCAACCGCAAGGTTGACGTCGGAATCGTGGGCGACGCCGGACAGGCTCTCGGCCAGATTCTGGCCGAACTGGAGGGCAAGACGGACGGCGTGAGAGATCGGGCGGAGGAAGGCCCATGGCTGACCGCGCTGAGGGAAAAGGCGGCGTCCAACTCGGAGTCCATCCAGCCGTTCATGGAAGCGGACGTGACGCCAATCAAGACCTATCGCCTGCTGACCGAGGTGAGGAACGTGTTCCCGCGCGACACGATCTACTCGGTTGACGGGCAGATAACGCTGGCTACGGGACGCCAGATACTGCCGAGCAATACGCCGGCCAGCCGCCTGAACTCCGGCACGAACGGCTGCATGGGCGTCGGCGTTCCGTTCGCGATTGGCGCGAAGCTGGCGAGGCCGGACGCGCCGGTGGTGAGCGTGAACGGCGACTGCGCGTTCGGGTTCAACTCGATGGAGATGGAGACCGCCGTGCGCCACAGCCTGCCAATCGTGTTCATCGTGAACAACAACTCCGGCATCGTGGGCGGCAATCTGGAATCTATGATGGGTCTGCCGGAGGACTATGGCGAACGGGTCGCGCGCTACGTGCAGGACATTCGCTACGACAAGATGATGGAGGCGTTCGGCGGCCACACGGAGCACGTGACCGAACCCGAAGACATCAGGCCGGCGCTGGAGCGGGCTTACGCGGCCAGCCAGGACGGACTGCCGTCGTGCGTCAACGTGATAACCGACCCGATGGAGCAGATGATAACGCGCTCCAACCGCGCGAGCGCGCTGATGGGCTACTGACCTCTGGTCGCAAGCAACCACCCTGGGCGCGTCCGTGATATGCGCCCAGGGCGCGGTCGAGGAGAGTAAAAGTTTATGCGTGTCTCGGCGATGCTGTAAGATAGTGTGGCGGAACGGGTTGGTCGCAAGGAGAAACGGCGGATGATCACGACACTCGATATTGACAGGAAATTGCTCGACGCCGTGGTAGAGGCCACGGGCGAGAAAACTGAGAGCGGCGCGGTGAACGGAGCGCTGAGAGCGTATCTCCGCTGGAAGAATGTTCAGGATATACGCTCCATGGCCGGCCGCTCTAGGATCGAAGATACAACTGCGCGTCAGAGACAACTGGATAGAAAGCGTCATAAATTCCTGGAGCGAATTCGACACGGATAGCATGGTTATCGCAGATACATCAGTCTGGCTGAACTATATCAACCGACCGGAATCTCCAAGCGGCAGGACGTTGGATTCCTACCTGACGGACGGAGACGTACAGATGGTTGGGCCAGTTCTGACAGAGATACTGCAAGGGTGCGTATCTCAATCAGATTATGACTTCTGGGCAAGCCGTCTCGCTGAGATGCCGTTTATAGATGCTGACAAAGACACCTGGTTGATAGCTTCGGAAGTGAATTATAGACTGATGAGGCGAGGCAGTATGCTCGGATTCGCTGATCTGATTATCGCATCTTTGGCGCTCCAACATTCGTTGCCGCTACTGACGCTGGACAACGACTTTGAGCGTGTGGACAATCTTGAGACTTACATACTGGAACGATGAAAATTCGGCCTGAGTAACTTCTACAATCGCTAATAAACCGACGAAAAGGAGACGAAGATGATTTACGAGTTCAGGACTTATGACCTCAAGCCCCGGTCGGTGCCGGAGTTCGAGAAGCGGACCGCGGCGAAGTGGCAGGAAGGCCGGGGAAACTACTCCGACCTGTTCGGCTTCTGGCAGACGGAAGCGGGGCCGCTGAACCAGGTGGTTCACGTCTGGCCCTACGAAGACCTCAACCAGCGCGCCGAAGTCCGCGCCAAGGTGGTCGAAGAGGGAGTTTGGCCGCCGGACAACTCGGAGTTCATGATCAATATGCACTCCGAAATCTTCCTGCCCGCCCCGTTCATGGAGTTTCGCGGCGCGGCGAAACTCGGCCCGGTCTATGAGATGCGTATCTACACGTACCAGTCGGGCGACATACCCAAAGTGATTGACAAGTGGGGCCAGCACATCGAGGAAAGGCAGAAGTACTCGCCGCTCGTGGGCGCCTGGTACTCGGAACTGGGCGGCCTCAACGTCTGGATACATATGTGGGCCTACGAGAGCTACGACCAGCGCGCCGAGATTCGCGCCGAAACCCGCGCGAAGGGCGTCTGGCCCCCGCCGGGAGGAATCGCGCCGCTCAAGCAGGAAAACAAGCTGCTTACTCCCCTGAGCGTCTCGCCGCTCCAGTAGCATTCGACTGAGCGCGCTCGGAAATGAAGGAACCGCCGCCGGTCCCGGGGCGGTTCCTTATCCGGCAGGCGCAATGGCGCTTTGGACCCAGGCGCTCACATTCCCCCGAGCCATGGGTCGAGCGTGATCTTGACTTCGCGCTCCGAACCAAGTTTGAACAGGGTGAGAGTAACTTCGTCCCCAGGAACCTTGGAATTCAGGTAGCTGACCATATCCTCCATGGACTCCACGGGAATGTCGTCAACGGCGGTGATTATGTCGCCCAGGGTTTCATCAGTGAAACTGCTGAACGGCGTCAGTCTGAACGCCGTCAGGCCCGCCCTCCTCGCGGGGCTGTCGGCGAATATGCCCGTAATGGCGACTCCCCTTGGAAATCCCATTCTATCCGCCAGTTCCCGCGTGACCGCGCTCCCCTGAATTCCGATCCACGGCCTCCTCAATTCCTCCGCGATCTTGAGATTTGGCAGGATGCTGATTGCCGTATTGCTCGGGACGGCGAAGCCAATCCTGAAGTCCTCCACGGGCGCGTCCAGGGCGCTGACTCGAATAGATGAGTTTATCCCGATTACCTTGCCTTCAGAGTTGAGGAGAGGGCCTCCGGAATTTCCCGGATTCAGCGGCACGTCCGTCTGGATCATGTCGGGAATGGGCCGATTCAAGACGCTTGTTTGCCCTCTGCCAATTCCGCTCACGACTCCGACGGCTATCGAGTTGAACTCCCTGAACGGGCTCCCGATGGCAATCGCCATCTGTCCGGGTCTGACCAGCGACGAATCCGCCAGTTCGAGCGGAGCTATGCCGTCAATGTCTTTTGGGCTGACCTTCAGCACCGCGAGGTCGTCGGCTTCGCTTATTCCCAACTTCTCCGCATCCACTTCCCGTCCGTTCGAGAGTCTCACGGTGAACGCGCTGCCACCCGAGACGATATGATTGTTGGTCAGGATATGCCCCTGGTCGTCAACCAGGAAGCCGGAGCCGGAATAGACTCCAGGGATAGTCACGTTCCTGAATGTTCGCGCCACGTCAATCTCGACGACCGCCGGCCCCGCCTCTTCGAAGACGCGCGACACCTGGCCTTCGTCGAAAAGCGGCGCTTCCGTATCCGAAGGAAAGCTGACGACGGAGGTGAATAGAAATCCCAGGGCAAATCCCAAAGCGACGCCGACAGCCAGAATCCAGGCCGCGAACTTCAACCTGGAATCCGGCTTCTCTTCCGGGAATTCCTCTTTATCCCCGCGATGCCCTCTGTATTCTTCTGGAACCATGCTTCGTTGAATCGCCCCGACGACTGGATTCTCGGACTCTCAGTTCATTATAACGCGATATGGCGCTGAGTGGTTATGCCTGACTGACAGCCAACAAGCGTTGACCGCGCTATTGACCATCGCTATCATATACTGAAAGTCGCAAGCGCAAGGAGTTTGGTGATGCCTTTCGGGATTGGCCCGTTGGAACTGGTAATCGTCTTGGTCATAGTGATGCTCATCTTCGGGGTGGGCAAGCTGAGCGATATAGGCGGGGCTTTGGGCAAGTCAATCCGCGAGTTCCGAAAATCCTCTATGGACGACGCGCCGGAACAGGCATCGGGGTCCAAGGACAACAAGGAACGGAAGACAACCACCTAGCTCAAACCGCGATCCGAGCGAATACAAAGGCCGCCCTCACAAAGGCGGCCTTTTTTATTGACTCGGCTGTTCCGCGCCGACGGTCCGCGTCCCGCGACCCCGGGCCGCCAGTTTCGCCAGCCAGATACTCAACTCATATAGCACGATTATCGGGATAGCCACCAGGCTCTGGTTGATGGGGTCGAAGGTCGGGGTGATTATCGCGCCCAGTATGAACGCGACCACGATAGCGTATCTGCGCTGCCTTCCCAGAAAGTCGGGCTTCACTACGCCTATCTTCGCAAGGAAGAATATCACCACCGGCATCTCGAATATGATGCCCAACCAGAACGTGAGCGTCAGGATAAGGTTGATGTAGTTTCCTATGCTGATCATGGGAATGGCTACGTCGCCCCCGAAGTTCAGCAGGAATCTGATCATCGGCGGGAACATGACATAGTATCCGAAAGCCGCGCCCGCCAGAAACGCCAGCAGCGTGGCGGGCATCAGGATGTACAGGTATCTGCGCTCCGTCTTGTTCAGGCCAGGCGCGGCGAACCTTACCACCTGGTACAGGACGAACGGAAGCGCGGCGAACAAACCCACCAGCAGCGACGTCTTGAACGCGATGCTGATGAACTCGGTCATCGTGGTATATACCGGCCCGCCGACCGGGATTTCCTCGAACTGATTCGCCGGCTCCATCAGGAACTTGAGTATCTGGCGATGGAAGGCGAAAGCCACGCAGGTGGTGACCGCCACGGAGATAGCCGAGTACGTCAGCCGGCGGCGAAGCTCCAGCAGATGGGATGTGAGCGGAAGCGGCTCGTCGCTCATGGGGTCTTGCCGCGCTCCGGAGATTGGTCCGTATCCGGGTTCCGCGAGACTGCTTCAGACGCCGGCGTGAACGCCACGGGGCCGTCGTCTTCCGCCCTACCCTCGCTTTGGAGATCGTCGCTGGCAGTCTCGGCGGATTTCCTGTCCGCGCCGCGAGTCATGCTGATAGTCTCGCCCGCGTTGACCACCTTGATGTCGTCGTCCTCCACCACGACGCGCGGCATCTCTGAGGCCAGCTTGCGCCCCTCTCCCACCATCCGCCCAAGAAAGCGCGCCGCGTCAACCATGCGCTCGGGGCCCAGTATGATGAAGGCGATGACCAGTATCACCACGATTTCCAGAGGCCCCATCCCCAGGATGCTCACGATTCACTCTCCAACACGCTTTGCAAACGACAATCGCTACACCTGTCATAGTAAGGGATTTGGTCGGGAGGCCGCAATTTGGGCTTGGCCCCCAAAGCGTCGAGAGCGTCAACCAGCAGGCACACCGGCAGGCCGACGACGTTCAGGTAGCACCCCTCGACCCTCAGCACGGGGTTGAACTCATCGTCCTGCGCGGCATACGCGCCCGCCTTGTCGAACGGCTCCCGTCTCGCTATGTATTCCTCGATGTCCTCGTCGGAGTAGTCGCGGGTGTAGATGTCCGAAGTTTCCACTTCGCGGCGCAGTTGCCCGGAACCGGCGTCCGCCACCGCGACCCCTGTGACCACCTGGTGCCGGCGGCTTCTGAGTCGCGTGAGCATATCGCGCGCCTCTTCGTCGGAGTTCGGCTTGCCCAGTATATCGCCGTCCAGCGCGACAATGGTGTCCGCGCTCACCAGCCAACCGTCGCCGCCCCGACTCCTTTCACCGAGCTTGGCAATCGCCGAGCGTATGACGTACTTCTCCGGGGTTTCGCCCTCCTCCGGCCTCGGCTCTTCTCCACGCGAACCTGAGATTGACACAGGATTCAGCAGGGATTTGATAAGCTCCCTCCGCCTCGGCGAGGAAGACAGCAGTGAAATTCGTTTGGATTCCGACAAGATTTCGCTCGCTCCGAGAAATGGACGACGATCCGTCCCCGCTATGATTTCGACTCCAGGATAGTAACCGACTCCACGTGATACGTCTGCGGGAACATATCCACGGGCTGGACCGCCTTGACTTCGTATCCGCCGTTCACCAGCGTATCGAGGTCGCGCGCCAGGGACGGCGGGTCGCAGGACACATACGCCACCTTCTCCGGCTTCAGCTTCAGCAGAGACTCGATTGCCTGCGGATGGCAGCCCGTCCTCGGAGGATCCAGGATGACCGCATCCGGCGCTCCGTCCAGGCCGCAGATCTCCCTGAGGTCCACCAGCGCCTCCTCCGTCTTTAGCTGAACGAACTCGACGTTGTTCAGGCCCTCGGCATTCAGCTTGCCGTCCTGGACCGCCGACGCCGACTCCTCTATCGCGATAGCCCGCGCAACGTAGGGCGACAGCAGTATCGCGAAGACCCCGACGCCCGCGTATGCGTCCACCAGGACATCGCTCTCACCGAGTTCCAGCCCGTCGCGCGTCAGCCGTACCAGACTCTCAGCCTGAGCCGTGTTCACCTGGAAAAACGACGGCGAAGCCACTCTCAGGTCGCGCCCCATCATCCTCTCCGTATAGTGAGTCTGCCCGGACGGAATCCCGATGTCCGGATTCTGGAAGGTAGGCTGCGCCAGAAGGTCCCCGGTGTTCTTCCCTACCCTCAGAGACATATTAGTCGTCTCGCCCGACTTGTCCTGAAATTCGGTCAGCGCGTCGTTTATCACGGGGTCCATCAACATACAATGCTCGATCCTGACGAACCTGCGCGTAATCCGGTTCGAGAAACCCAGCTGGCCGCCCATGCGGACCGTGAATCTCGCGTGATTGCGATAGTAGTATTCGCCGGGAGCGGCGAGCGCGGGCAGTACCTTCGCCCCGCTGAGCGAGTCGTAACGACTCAGACAGCCCTCAATCGTCTCGCGCTTGAGCCGTAGCTGGGCCGGATATGATATGTGCTGCCACTGGCAGCCGGAACAGGGGCCGCAGTATCCGCACTTTGGCGTTACGCGATCCGGGGACGGCTCGAGAACCCTGCACACGATTCCCGATACGACGTCCTTGCGCCGCCGCCGGTAACGGTAAATCCTGACCAGCGCGCGTTCGCCCGGGATTCCTCCCGCGATGTTTATCGCCCTGCCCTCGAACTCGGCCGTCGTGTCCCCAAGCGCGCCGAATTCTCCAAGTTCGAGTTCGGCGAACTCGGCGGGCCTGTCTTCGAAGCGCGCGCCTTTTTTTCTTCTCCGCGCCAATTCCGCTGCAACCGCCATTCTGTCTTGGTGGGTCATGTCCATACATTCGGAAAGATAAATATACCATACGGGAGTATATCCGCTCGCGCGGAATGAGTCGCGCGGCCTCAAATCTGCTATTATCTTGTCACTGACAGAGGGGGTAGAGATGACAGTAACGCGCCGTCTTCCAGAGTGGTTCAAAGTGCCGATGCCCGGCGGACCGAACTACATGAGCCTTCGGGAGCGGTTCAGGTCCGAAGATCTCCATACGGTCTGCGAGGAAGCGCAGTGTCCCAACATCGGCGATTGCTGGGAGCGAGGCACCGCCACCTTCATGATACTTGGCGACGTCTGCACGCGCGCCTGCGCCTACTGCGCCGTCACCACGGGCATACCCCAGGGCCTCGACCTCCAGGAACCCGTCCGGCTTGCCGAGACGGTCGAGAGGCTCGGACTGAAGTACGTAGTCATAACCTCCGTCAACAGGGATGATCTGCCGGACGGCGGGGCGTTCATCTTCGCCCAGTGCGTCAGGCAAATACACAAGAGAGCGCCCGGCTGCAAGGTAGAGTTGCTCATTCCCGACTACCAGGGCAACTGGGACGCGCTCGCTTCCACGATGGAAGCCCGCCCCGACACCCTGAATCACAACATAGAGACCGTGCGGAGGGTATTCAGGCGGGTCCGGCCACAGGGAGAGTACGACCAGTCGCTCGAACTGCTGAGGCGCGTGAAGGAACTGTCTCCCGGCGCGGTTACCAAGTCGGGAATGATGGTCGGCCTCGGGGAAACCTGGGACGAGATTGTCGAAACCATGCAGGACCTGCGGTCGGCGGACTGTGACCTGCTGACCATAGGCCAGTATCTCAGGCCGTCCCAAAAGCACGCACCTATCGCCAAGTGGTACACGCCCGCCGAATTCGACGAATTGCGGCAGGAGGGCGAAGCGCTGGGTTTCCACCACGTCGCTTCAGGCCCTCTGGTCAGAAGCTCTTACCACGCCGATGAACAGCGCGAGGCCGCGGCCCTCGGAGGACTCACGCTAACCCCTGTCTGAGCTTGCGGCCCGGTCTAGTCCGAGGAAGGCAACTTCCTGGGCTGCTGGACTTCCATCACCTCGCCGTTGTACCGGAGGTCGCAGGGTCCGGCCTTGGTAACGAGAACCGTCACCGCGCCGTCTTCGGATTGGTAGCGTCTGCCGAGGTTGATCGTCTGGACTTCGTCGCCCGGAGCGTATCCGTCGCCGAAACCCGACCCGGCTCCTTTTTCCTGCAAGCCAACCTCGCCATCCGACAATACACCGTCACCGCCTTTGGTAACTATAAGTTCGGCTCCCGCCGGAGTAACGTACCTAGCGCCCGCCTTAATCATTCCTGCATACCTCGCGAATCTGGACTTGTATCCGGTGGCTCCGGCCCTTGCGCAAGCCTACTTTCACGCAAATCAAGAGGTTCAGCGCAAGTTTTCATTTAAGCATAGACAGACTATAAGACGATATATTTAGGGTTGTCAAATTCGGCGCGCCTCATAGAGCTGTCAGGCCGTCGGAAATACATGGCGGAAGCGACGGGTTTTCCCGGCGAGAACGCGAAAGGGCCGAAGGATGGTTCGACCTTCGGCCCCTGAAATTATCTTGAGCGGCGCTTGCCCCGCTTACTTCCACGCCATGTTTCCGTCCTTGCGCGGTATGAGCGACACCCTGTGTCCCTGAATGCATTTATAGCGTTCCTCCCGAATCTCTCGGCGCTTGCCGCTCAGCGATGACTGGTCCATCTCCGAACGGCAGAATGGGCAGGTCACCGCATAGACGACGCGGTTCCGAATCCGGCGCAACTGGGCGTAAACAAGCGTCTCCTTGAGAGTCGGGGAATCGCCCATGTACCTGAAAATGGACATCCTGGGAGAATTGATCGCGTTCTTGGAGTTGATAGGGGTGGGGAACACGTACTTGTAGTCCACGAACCCGCACTGAATACACTCCGGCTCGTTGTAGGTCATGATCAGACTCGCCTTGCATCGAGGACAGGCCTGATGCGGGCGCGTCGGCGCAACGGTTCTTGGCGCTGATGAAGTAACCATTTTTGAAAACTCCTCTCTGTCCGGCCATCTATGCCAGCTTGTTTCGAGACGCTGACATTTTCGGGCGCACTTATACTAAGGTCTGACTGCATTGCTGATTTCCAATCGGATCCGGCTCGATGACGGCCCCAGATGTTCGCGCTAACCGAGATGCCCCACGCATGACTGAAAGCGATGATCAGGACGCTCGTCTGAGCCTCAGTCCCAAAAGACGGGACGGCCAAGTCACATTCAATTATAATTTCCCCGCCCTTGAGATTCGCAAGGGCGAAAATTAACGAAAATGGGCAAAATCAGAGAATTTTGATAAAAATTTTCTTGTCCAAGTATAATCAGATCTCAGTTCAGACAAGAGGCGACTCACATGGCAGGACCGCTCGAAGGAATCAAAGTTCTGGAGTTCACGCAGATAATCGCCGGGCCGTTCGGCGGCATGATGCTGGCCGACATGGGCGCCGACGTAATCAAGGTCGAACCCGTCGAAGGCGAACCCTGGCGTCTCGCGCTGGAGTTCATCCCCAAAGAGTCCAAGACCTTCATGTCCCTCAACCGGGGCAAGCGCAGCCTGCCGCTCGACCTCGCCAGGCCGGAGGGAGTCGCCATCATCCACGAGATGATCCCCGACATAGACGTCGTGGTCGTCAACGCCCGTCCCGACGTCCCGGCCAAGCTCGGAATTGACTACGAAACCCTCTCCGCCATCAACCCGCGACTCATCTACTGCGACAACACCGCCTTCGGACGCAGCGGCCCGGACAGCTACCGCCCTGGCTACGACCTCATCATCCAGGCCATGAGCGGCCTCATGGCAGCCGAGGGCAAGATAAAGGACGGCGTTCCCCAGCTAATCACCTCCACCGCCGTCGCCGACTTCGCCACCGGCATCGCCATCGCCTGGGGCGTGTGCGCCGCCCTCTTCCACCGCGAGCGCACCGGGCGCGGCCAGATGGTCGAGACTACCCTGCTCGGAACGGCGCTCGGCGTCCAGACCGGCAGCTTCATGGAGGTTGACGCCTTCGACGCCGAGCGCAGGGCCGAGTTCCTCGCCGTCCTGAACGCGATGCGCGAGTCCGGCGCGTCCTTCGAAGATATGCACCAGCAGTACGTACAGATAGTCTCCCCCTGGCGCGGCGCGAACATCTACTACCGCACCTACCAGGCCAGAGACGGCGCGATGGCCGTCGCCTGCCTCAGCGACCGCCTCAGAAAGCGCGTCGCCGACGTGCTCGGCATAGACGACCCCCGCTTCAGCCCGGGCTACGACCCCTTCGACGAAGAGACGCTTGCCCGCACCGAACAGCTTATGCGCCGCGCGGAAGCGCTGTTCCTGGAGAAAACGGTTGACGAGTGGCTTGAGACCTTCGACCGCGTTGGCGTCCCCGCCGGCCCCGTGCGGTTCGCCCAGGAAATGCTCGACGACGAACAGGTCAGGGCCAACGGCCTCAGCGTCGAACTAGAACACACGCTGGCCGGCCCCGTGAAGATGGTCGGCCCCATCATAAGCATGAGCGAAACCCCGCTCCAAGCCCGCACAGCCTCCCCCGCCCTCGGCGAACACACCGACGACATACTCGCCGGCATGGGCTACACCCAGGCCCAAATATCCGCCCTCAGAGCCAACGGCGTCACCCTCTGACCCTAACCAAGACCCACACAGGAGACGCTCCCCCCTATGCCCATCGCCGGAGCGTCGGCAGATTGACGACGCGGTGTTCGACGCTCTTGACTTGACCCAAGACAAGTACGATGCGGTGTACGAGGGCATGATAGAATTGGCGGAGAACCGCAGACGGCGGCGCGGAATCTCTCAGGCTCGATTAAATTATCATTCCTTAATATCTAGAAAGGTGTAATGTGGTCTGGTTGTCCCTATTTGTCTCTTGCGAGCCTTGACTTTGACTAGTCTGTTGAGGTGTGTTTCGGCAAACTCAACAACTGGCTTCCTCGCTACCACATTGATTATTTCCCGAGTTTCATCCACAAGAAATTCCACTCTACCTCGATAAGGCAGAAAGCCTTTAAACTGTCCTACGAGTTCTACCACCTCCTCACTTTTTATTCGACCTAGACTCTCCGCGCTGCGCCGCACTTGTTCAGTATCATAGAAACGCATCTCCTCGTCTCCAATCTCAAGAGCGCAAACAGCCTCATTCTTCGCGACGATTTCTAGAAACTCACATACATCTTTAATCGCGCGACCGTTGAAATCGCCCAGTAAGTCAGCAAGTTTACTATTGTCCTGAGTCTCCACGGATGCTTGAAGGATTTTCATAATCATCTTAACCGCGGAAGATGCTTGTGGATTATAAGGCACGCTCTTCTCATCATGCAGCGATGAGTCTTCAAATTGAAAACCGAATGAGCCGTAAGCGGTACCTGTGATTAACTGACGATATGCGTCACGATTGGGAATCGGCCCCATCCAGTTTAGGTGTCCATCCTGGCTTGCGCCCACCGAGGCGACAGCTTTCTCAAATGCAGTCAGGGCCTTTGCCCCAAAGTCCGTCAGAATCCCATGCTGGCCGATAACTGGTTTTCCTCCGAACGTCAGACGCGCGTCGACTACATCAGGCGAGTGTTCGACAATAGAGTTCGCTTCATAGGATTCGATCTCTGCTTGAACTTCCTTCAATCGCGATTCCAAGCCCATTCGAGTTATAATGCTGCCAGGAGGAGCCTGGGCGATTAAGTCTTTCAGTGTAGCGCGTTCGGAAAGTAGGAAGCGGTATTCATGTATGTTCACTGTCGCTCCCCCTCACTAGCAATTCGATTTAACTCGTCCCTTGCAATTAGATCCCCATCTTTAGCCAAATCAACTTGTAAGTATCCCTTCCATCTGAATCTGGGTGGTCGGGTGTGTGACCAAATGCTATACCAGTAGATAACGTTTTTGATGACGTAATCCATTTGATTAGGATCCAGAAGTACCGGTTGAGTATCAACACGATAGATTACTTTTATATTACCTTTATCAAAAAGTGAACCATGATCTCGGTAAAATGTTTCTTCTGTAAATCCATTAGGAAGATAGAAGAAAGTCGTTACGTCAATGTCGTCGGGGGTTCGCTGTTCATTGTCCTCGATATTCTCAAGGAAACTGCCGTTGATCCACTGGAACCCTCGCTCAAGGCCCGCCTGATGCAACTCGGCTCTATAATCCAGAAATCCATTGAGCAGGCGTCGGCGAGTCGGAGTATGTCCAAAGTCCTCAACTATCTCTCTTAGCGAGACGGCATAAGGCGACCGATTGGGCGAAGTAGAGTCAATTGATCCTATTGGGGGTATGAAGCCCTCAGAATTCCATGGTGTGAACGGGGGCAACGATACAGTTCCTCCTCCATGCTGAAATTCCCGCGCCGGGCGTCGTGTAGTGTATCATAGGGCGTCAAGCGAGGTAAGCTGTGAACACCTTCCTCCACGCCAGCGCCGAACCTGATCCGCTCACCCGGCTCAAGGAGACGCTGGGCAGTTCGGCCCCGTGTCTTCTAGCGGAGTAAGACCTACCGCCCACTGGCACCTTGTGAATCCGAGGCATATCCCTTCAGATCAAGATGTCTTTGGACTTGCCTGCTTTAGTACATCCCGCAACTCCTCCGCAATCTCAGCAGGCGGGTCTTGCGCCAACGCTTTCTCGGCCAGTCGTTCAGCCTTGCGGTACTGATAGCAGTCCAGCGCCAGAGTAGCCGCGCTCCGGTGCAGGACTGAGAACATAGGCTCGATATACTCGTCTAGCGCTTCGATTGCGGCAATCTCGCACTCCAGCGCCGACTCAAACAGCGCCGACGCCTTTGCCGCGTTGCCCCGCGCTCGTTCCATAAAAGCGAGCGCGGCGAGGTCCATCGCCCTATCGTGCAATCTGTTGATCTCGCTTATTACAGGCTTCCCCCTGAACGTCAGACGCGCGTTGACCACGCGGGGCGAATGTCCCTCGTATGCTTCAAGCTCTTCTTCCACCTGCCGGAGGCGGTTTTCCAAGCTCATACGACCAATTATGTCTGAAGGCGGGGAATCGGCTATCAGTCTATTAAGTGTCGCCCGCTCTGAAAGCAGGAACCGATAATCATGCGTGTTCACGATTGTCCTCTTTCAAACGAGATTGCCTCTCTAAGCGTGATGTAGTGTATCATAGGCCGCCAATCCGCCAAGTCTCTAAGATAATCGCAAATATGCCGTCGGCGTACCGTTCTTGTACATCTGTGCTGGTTTGGCTACAATACCCCCATAACTCGCCGCCATGAATATGAAACGCCCGAAACCACCGCTCAGAAAGGCAAGACCGTGATTGCAAGAGTGAAAGCCAAATTCACCAACGGCCACATCGTCCCCCTCGAACGCCTCGACATAGAGGAGGGCGCGGAAGTGGTAGTGGCGATAGAGAACGCGACGCCTCCAAAGCGGGGGCTTGCGGCCATCGCGGAGAGGGTGAGGGAACTGCATAAAGACATCCCGCCGGAAGAATGGGACGCTCTGCCCACCGACTTGGCTATGAACAAGAAGCATTACCTGTACGGTCATCCCAAAGAGGAAGGCGATAGCCGTCTGATATAATGCCGTCATCCATCCTCTTTGATTGGGACGTACTGAGTCCATCGCCGGAGCGTCGGCAGATTGACGACGCGGTGTTCGACGCTCTTGACTTGACCCAAGACAAGTACGATGCGGTGTACGAGGGCATGATAGAATTGGCGGAGAACAGCAGACGGCTAGCGCGGAGTGTGTAATATGATAACATACGATCCCTTGCGGTAGCGCATTCATAGAAACGAGGTAGCCTAAATGGCAACACGCGATACGTACAACTACACCTACAGGCGAGGGCGCAAGGTCTCACATCGCGGAATCACAAAAAATCCTGCTCGCAGAGAGCGGGAGCATCAGGCTGCTCGCCCCGGCGGAAAGCTGACAGTTGACGGCAGAGCGAAAACTCGCGCCGGCGCCCTGCGGGTCGAGCGCGGCCAAACCAAGACCAGAGGATACCACGCCTAACGCTCATACACGGGGCTGCATCCCAAAATGCAAATAGGTGACAACAATCATTGAGTACGCGAGATTCGACTAGCGCCCCGTCCGATAACCTGAATGCAGTTCTGCGGATCATCAACGAATTAGCCATCAAGTCAGACGGTAGAAACTATCTCTACCGCGGCGAACGCAGGTCATATCCAAAGGTCTCCTCCAGTTTATACCGTCGGTATGAGGATATAGAGGCCGAAGAATTCGACATTGAGGTGCTTCAAAGGGAGATATTAACCCAAGCCAAATGGTACGCGCGGTACACGGATGAGACAGATGATTTTGAAATCCTCTCACAACTCCAGCATAACGGCGGCGCGACCAATCTAATAGACTTCACAACCGATTTTCTGATAGCGCTTTTCTTCGCGTGCGATGGCGCGCCGAAAGAACAAGGGCGTGTAATCCTACTTGCTGAAAATGGAGCGGATTATTCGGTAGAGGAGCCGAATATTCCGGTTCATCGCGTCATTGCCCAAAAGAGTGTGTTCGTGCGTCCAGATAAGGGATTCGTCGAACCGGACGATACGGTGATTATTGCCAATTACCTGAAACCGTTGGTTTTAGACTATTTGCGTAATCGTCACGGCATCTCCACCGAAACCATTTATAACGACCTTCACGGGTTTATCCGACATCAAGATATTCACCAGAGCGCCTACGCTGAACTTTACAGGGGCATAACTTTGGCGGAGAAAGGGAAATACGAGGAAGCTATTTACCATTACACCAATGCTATACATATAGGATTGAATCCACAAATAGCGCAAACCTACAATCTTAGAGGAATAGCCTATGACGTCATCGGCGAGGGCCAAAAGGCCATCGAAGACTACGAAACCGCTCTGGACCTGGATCCTGAACACGCTGGCGCTTACAACAACCTGGGCGTCGCTTATGCAGGGCAAGGCAACTATAGTCGCGCCATTGAGTATTACAGCCGAGCAATAGAATTGGATGCCGACGACGATACATTCTATAACCGTGGCGAAGCTTGGCTGCATCTTGGCGAATGGGAAAATGCCAGAATTGACCTCGATATTGCAGCGTCTCTAGGAGTGGACATCCCGGCTTCATTCCATACCGATTACCAAGACGCCGCGGACTTAGAGCGAAGAAGTAATATGGAACTACCGGAAGACATCGCAAAAATTCTGGATGGATAGAGATTGTCATACCCATGAACACCCTCCAGGCCAGCGCCGAACCCGACCCGCTCACCCGGCTCAAGGAGACGCTGGGCAGTTCGGCCCGAATCGCCGGATCCTTCCGGCTTCCATGGTATCATTCTAACGCGCTGATACTATATCCAGCCCTCCCTGAGCCATACCATCGCCAGCGATCCCGCCAACGCATCCACGCTCTTTGAGTAGCCCTTGGTCCTGCGTACCAAACGGTTCAACTTGCCCCTCAGAACCGAGTGCAGTCCCTCGTTGCGGTTCACCTCGCTCCACTTGCCAGCCGTGTGGCGATCCGGCGGCAGCCACCGGTACACCTCATACTCATCGCTTCTGTACCTGTCAGCGTCCGGCAGACGACGGTACAACCTCATGAACGTATCGCGACCGCGCGCTCCCACCTCAAAGTCCATCCAGCGACTTCCGTCTCTCTCCTCCATCACAGCTGTCCATATCCACACGGATTGGCGCCTCTCTCCCTTCCTCACTCCCACATACGTCCACATCTCATCGAACGAGATGGTTCTGACCTTGCGCCGAGGCGCGTCGAACCCGCGTATCCTCCTCACCGACAGCGGAACGTCGGGAGTGGACGGAGAGCGCGACTGACGCCTGGCGCTCATCTCACGCTTCGCCCACAACGCTTTTTTTGACCCAGGTATGCACTGCCGTGAGACTGGCTCCCATCGCCCTTGCCACCGCCGACATACTCGCGCCCTCTGAGTACATATCCACCGCGCGTCGCTTGAACTCCTCAGAGTAGTAGTGTCGGTTGCCGGAAGGAGTGTGTCTGCGCTGACAGTCTCCACAGCGATACGTCTGCTTGCCCCGTGAATGTCCGTCCTTGCGCATCCAATTGGAGCCGCAGTGCGGACAGCGTATGTCGTGGCGGTATGTGCGTGAACCAGCCATCTAATCACCCCCGTCAGTGAACTCGGATCACCTCTTTCTATATCACCATCAGCGCGTTAGAACAATACCGCTTCCATTCCCCCTAGACGAACATACATTCACCTCGCTATAATGTCCGCGTGGAGAACGCCGCTCCGACCATGCGATACATAAACAGAAGTTTATCCAAAATGAATCCGCCGACGAAAATTTTTCGGTCCGTAGCTAACAACAGGTGATTACAGGTCACTTTCCACGTGAACCGTAACCTGTCCCACTTGGAAACTCACCTGTAACCCCACCAGTAAACTATAAATATCATTTATGACTAACCCGAACCAACGACGCTTTAAGTCCCTTCCCCCTTGATGGGCTGAGAGGGGTATGTAAAGGTCGTTGGACAGGAATGAGGAGTTGGAAAGCGCGTAGCATTCTGGCATCTTTTTGGTACCAAACAGAAAGGTTGCCAGAGATTCGCCATGCGCCTCCCGTCCGAATGTTACCAGATCGCTCAGACCATACAATACCATCTGCCGCACCTCAGAGAGTCTCAATCGCTGGGTCTGACTCTGTGGGTGTATGGCGCCATAGTCATGGGCAGCGCCTGTCAGAACGCGGTTGCCACAGCGCTTTCGTTCATAGGCAGTTTCGACACCATGCGCCAGTATCTGAGACAGTGGTTGTACGACGGACAGCACAGACCCAGACCGACAGCGACACAGATCGACGTGGAGTCGTGCTTCGCTCCGCTGTTGAGGTGGGTGCTGTGTCTGTGGCAGTCGGACAGATTGGCCCTGGCAATAGACCCAACGATGAAGGGAGACCAGCTCAGTTCGATAGTCATAAGCGTGGTCTATCGAGGCTGTGCTATTCCGGTGGCATGGCACGTGTTGGCTGCGAACAGACCGGGAGAGTGGATAGAACCCACTCTGAGGTTGCTGGATCTGCTGTCGGATGTGGTGCCCGACCATATCAGTGTGCTGGTGATGTGCGACAGAGGACTGAGGAGTCCGAGACTGTGGAAGAAGATATGCTCTGTGGGCTTCCATCCATACATCAGACAGTCTATCAACACCGTGTTCTGTCCGCAGGGAGGCACACGTATCAGAGCGCGCCATCTGGTTCCAGGACCCAATCACGCTTATGTCGGATACGGTACGGCGTTCAGAGCCTCCTCCAAGCGTCGTGTGGGAACGATGATCGTGGTGTGGGTGGACGGAGCGGACGAGCCGTGGCTGGTGATGACCGATCTGTCTGTGGACGAGGCCGGAGTGTGCTGGTACGCACTTCGGTTCTGGATAGAGATGGGCTTCAGAGCGCTCAAGACTCTGGGCTTTCAGTGGAACAAGACTCGAAGGACAGACCCTCGACGGGTGAGTCGACACTGGTTGGTGTTGTCGGTGGCGACACTGCTGACGATGGCCTACGGCAGTCGAGTCGAGGATGCTGCCGATCTGGGGCGAGCGCCGGGCAACCTCAGAGCTCCACCGAAGTGTCTGCCGCCGACTCATCGCAGCGCTCACAGCAGTCCCTCTCGGAGGGTCAGCGTGTTGAGACTCGGCACAGTTTGGCTGAGAAGACTTGTTCACAAGGGAAGAATGTGGAAGAGAGTGTGGCTGCTTCCCGAACAATGGCCCAAACCACCACCCGGAATGAAGATCAGTCAACATGCACCACCTTGAACAACCTATACATACCCCTCTCAGCCCTTGATGGGGGAAGGCTAGGATGGGGGTGATACCTACAACTCAATTTGACCCTGTTCAAGACGCGATGCTATAGTCAAATGTGGCCTTGCGCCCTGAATCTACACCCTACTGCGAGGTACTTCTTCGTGCCAATTAACATAGTCGTTTGCGCCAAACAGGTTGTGGACCCGGAAACCCCCGCGTCCGCGTTCAGAATAGACCCGGACACCAAGAGCGTCGTTCCCGCGGCCGGCATCCCGCCCGTAGTCAACGGGTTCGACGAGAACGCGGTCGAGGCCGCGCTCCAGCTCAAAGAGGCCGACGGAGCGAAGATCACGGTCGTATCGGTCGGCAACGGATTCGTCATGGACGTCATGAAGAAGCCGCTCTCCATGGGCGCGGACGAGCTTATCCTGGTTGACGACCCTCTCACCGCCGAACTGGACGCCTTCGCCACCGCGCAGGCCCTGGCTGAGGCCATCAAGAAGGTCGGCGACTTCGACCTGGTGCTATGCGGCAGGCAGGCGTCCGACTGGGACAACTCTATGGTTCCACTCGGCGTCGCCGAACTGCTCGGCCTTCCGTGCGTAACCATGGCTCAGAAGATAGAAACTCAGGATGGCGGAATCGTCGTCCATAGGGCCTTGACCGACGGCTACGAGGTCATACAGGCCCCGCTTCCCGCCCTGGTCACCGTCAGCAACGAACTCGGCGAGCCGCGCTACCCTACCCTGCGCGGCATAATGATGGCCGGCAGAAAGCGGCCCACCATGTGGAGCGCGTCCGACATCGGCCTGGACGAGTCCGCTCTCGCGCCCAGACTGACACTGGAAGACCTGTACGTGCCGGTAAGCGACAAGCAATGCGAGTTCATAGAGGGCGAGGACGAGGCCGACGCCGGGAGGCAGCTCGCTCTGAAACTGCGCGAAGCCCACCTGGTCTAGCCGGCATAGCGCCAAAACAACCCCGTCATTCCCGCGAAAGCGGGAATCCACACGCAGAAACTGACTACTGGAGATAACTGATGCAGGGGATTCTGGTCTTAGGGGAATTGGATCAAAACGGACTCGCCGGCGTAACCGGCGAACTGCTCTCGCTCGCCCGTTCGCTCGCGGACGAAACCGGCGATCAGGTATCGGTCTCATTGCAGGGCGCGTCCGTCGGAAACGAAGCGGACGATGCCGTCGCCATGGGCGCCGACAACGTTTACAAAGTGGCAAGCCCGCTTCTCGGCGAACCCCAGATTGACGCGCACCTCTCCGCCCTCGAACAGGTCGCCAGGCGCGCGGCCCCCTCCATCATACTGGTCGGGCGAACGCCGATTGGCAGGGACGTAGGTCCCAGGCTCGCCTTCCGGCTTGGCGCCGCCGTGGCGCAGGACTGCGTAGATGTGTCCGTGAACGCCGAAACAGGACGGGTAAGCGCCACCAGGCCCGTGTACGGTGGAAACGCCCTGGCAAGCGTCTCGTTCTCCGGCGACGGCGTACAGGTTGTGATAGTAAGACCCAAGACTTTCGAGGCCGGCGAACCTGATTCAGATCGTTCGGGAACTATCGAAGACTTCTCAGCGGACCTCGACGACTCCGCGATCAAGGCCCGTCTCATAGAGACCGTCTCCCAAGAGTCGGAGGGCGTCCGGCTCGAAGACGCGGGCATAGTAGTCGCCGGCGGTCGAGGACTCGGCGGCCCCGAGCCGTTCGAGGAACTCCAGACGCTCAGCGACCTGCTTGACGGCGCCCTCGGCGCGTCCCGCGCCGCCTGCGACGCGGGATGGATTGACCACAGCCACCAGGTCGGCCTGACCGGCAAGACCATCACCCCCGACCTGTACATAACCATCGGCATATCCGGCGCCAGCCAGCACATGGCGGGCTGCTCCGCTTCCAAGAACATAGTCGCCATAAACCGCGACGAGGACGCCAATATCTTCAAGTCCGCCACCTATGGCGTCGTGGGCGACTGGAACAAGGTGCTTCCTGCCTTCATCGAGACGCTCCGGGAATTGAGGGACGACTAGAGAAACCAGGACGAAGTAGTTATGGAAGGGAATTTCCTTTTCGACATCCGGGACGTAATCCAGAACATAGAGCGCGCGGAAGTAATGTCCGTCTTCTTTCCCACGTTCCGGCGCGCCCTGATCGTAGATACGCGCTACAAGGACGACGTTGGTCCGATGGTAAAGCTGATGCCCATGGCGAGGTCTCCCCAGGACCGCATGAGGTCAATCCGCCGCGCCAGGCCCGAATTTCCCAGGCCCTCCAACCTGACCCTCGTCCCCTGGCAGAGATACATCGGCAGCCTCATAAGCTCGGGTGTATGGGACAAGATCCTCGACAGGCTGGAGGAATCCGGCGACGAAAGCGTTTTCGCGGCCTGCGAGGAAGCCCTTGAAGAACTTCGTCAACTGGAGAGCGCGGAACTGACCGCCGCCATCACGGGCAATAACTACCACACCCTCTGGTCAGCGGACGGGTAGATTCATAAATCCCCTCTCCCTCGATGGCCTCACAAGGGTAGGTAAACTTGCAGCCAGCTATGAACGCCAATCAACAAACCCCCTCTCCCTGAGGGAGAGAGCTGGGGTGAGGGTAAAATGCCTACCCCTCTCAGCCCTCGATGGGAGAGGGTTAGAGCCTGCCCCGTACTCCGATACGGGGGTGAGGATGAACAGCCCCAATGCTAACAGTCACCGCGCAAGCCAAGCGAGAACTCAAGAACATACTCGACCAGCGCAATCTGGGCGCCGGGCGCTGCCTCCGGCTCGCCATACCTCCCGCCTGGCCCGGCCCGGGCGACTTCGGCATCGTCATTGACGACGAGAAGAGCGACGACCTCACCGTCACCCTGCGCGGAACCAAGATACTGCTGCTGAGCCAGCAACTCGCTCCCCAGATGTCCACCTCGGTGCTCGACTACAAGGACACTCCGCAGGGAGCGGGTTTCACCCTCGACGTTTACTAGGCCGTGTTGACGTTTCTCCTCATTCTCACGTCTTCTTAACAGTCTCTCCAGCGCCTTCTGGATTCCCGCTTTCGCGGGAATCCAGAAGGCGCTAGGTCAATGAACATGGATAATCGAAAGACCCCACACCGTTAGCGCCCAATGCCCGATACCCCCTGTCCGCTATGCCTGAGTGACCGCGCCCGCCTTCTGCATATGTCGAACGACAGGCACGGGCCGCGCGAATTCTACGAATGTCCCGTCTGCGACCTCGCCTTCGTCCCGCCCCGCTTCCACCTGCCCCCGGACGCCGAGATGCAGCGCTACCTGATGCACGACAACGATCCCGACGACGCGGGATACAGGGCCTTCCTCTCAAGGCTGTGGAGCGTTCTCAAGCCCATGCTGCCCGAAGGCGCGTCCGGCCTCGACTACGGCTGCGGCCCCGGCCCAGCCCTCGCCCAGATGATGCGCGAGGACGGCTTCCGCGTGAACCTATACGACCTCTACTTCTTCCTCGACCCCGAACCACTCACCCAGCCCTGCGACTTCATAACCTGCACCGAGACCGTCGAACACCTCAGAAACCCGTCGGAAGTCTTCACCCTCTTCCATTCCATCCTCAGACCGCGCGGAAAGCTCGGGATAATGACCGGAATCCTGGACGACCGCTCCGAATTCGCCGACTGGTACTACCAGCGCGACCCCACCCACATAGCCTTCTACACCACCCGAACGATGCGCTGGATAGCCGACCGCATGGGCTGGCAAGCCGAATTCCCCGCGCCCGACATCGTCATCTTCGCCAAACCTTGATCACACATCGTTCCATTTTCACTACACTCTATGCTACAATCCAGTAATGACAGAACGCACGTACTATCACATAAAGCGAAACTTATCAATGGAATTCAAGGGAACAAAAAAAACTCCCTGAACAGGGAAATACAGGACTTTGCAGGTGAGATGCAGGTACTAGAATCCTTATCGGGTCGCCAGCAGCCTACCTGCGCGCTCCCAGCAGGATTACCACGATCATAAAGTCGGATATATCCTCAAGACGACAAGGCCATACCGGAGGAGTATATGAAACTCGACCTGATTTCGGAATTCAAGGCCCACCCCAGGCACGCCCAGTCCGTCATGTTCTCCCATGACGGGCGCGAACTCGCCACCACCGGCATGGACGCTCTCGCCCAGGTCTGGTCCGTCCCGGCCTTCGACCATCTGCGCTCCCTCCGGGGCCACGAAAAGAGCGTCAACGCCATCGCACTCTCGCCGGACGGCGCTACCGCCGTAACCGGCTCCACGGACCGCGCCGTCATGGTCTGGGACTGGCAGACCGGCCAGCCGCTCCGCGCGCTCACCGGCCACCGCAATACCGTCGCGGCGGTTACGTTCTCCCCGAACGGAGACCTGGCCGCCACTTCCTCTTATGGCGGCAGGGTCGGCCTCTGGAAACCCGGAAGCGACTCGCTCGAAGTCTTCAGATCCCACCCCCGTCATGTCACCTCGCTCGGCTTCTCCAAAGACGGCGACTCGCTCGCCGCTGCCGGCATAGGCAACATCGTGAAGATATGGGACGTCTCCGCCCTCGAGTTGCTGACCGAGATAGAGGCCCCCGGCCAGGCCGCCACTAGCTGCCTGTTCCTCCCGGACGGAAGACTCTGCTGCATGACCTACGAAGGCGAAGTAGCCATATACTCCGCCGGATCGTATGAACCGATAGCCTCAGCCTTTCCCCAGGGCGGCAGGATGTCCTCCGCGACTCCCCTGCCCGGCTCCAACAGCCTATTCTGCTCCGTAGAAGGCGGCGTAGTCATCCTCGACCTCGACGCTATGGAGATTTCGGCCCGCTGCGAGACCGGCATCAAGGGAATGTACGGCGTGGCCTGCTCACCAGACGGCGCTATGGCGGCGGCGGCGAGTGCCGATGGCCGCTGCCGCGTCTGGGAGGTCGTTCGCTAGAGCCTCAACCCAGCCTCTTGACCACCTCCGGCAGCAACTCCCCCGTAGGCCCGCGCAAGACCACATCCGCCATATCGGACAGCGGCGTAGGGTTCGGGTTCGCCTCTATCAGAGTTCCCCCGTTCTCCTTGACCATGCGCGGGAAACTGGCGGCCGGAAAGACCGTCGCCGACGTGCCGCAGACTATTATGCAGTCGCACATCGCGGTCTCCCGGAAGCAGGCGTCAATCACCGACGGAGGTATCGGCTCCCCAAACATCACAGTGTCGCCTTTGACCAGGCCGCCGCACTCAGGACACAGGGGAGGCAGGCTTTCATAGTCAAACGCCTCGCGCGGCCACCTCAGTTCACAACCGATGCAGCGCACTTTGGTACGGTTGCCATGAATCTCAACGAGGCGGGTCGCTCCCGCCCGGACGTGAAGATTGTCCACGTTCTGCGTAATGGTCATCTTGAGCGCGCCCAGCCGCTCCATACTCACCAGGGCGTAATGCCCGTCGTTCGGTTCGGCGCGGTCTATCGCTTCCCGGAATTCCGTTCGGGCCGGGTCGGCCTCCGGGTTTAGCTGATGCTCCCACCACCGCGCCGGGTCGCGCAGGAACTGCTGATACCCGTTCATGCTGGGTTCGCCCACCCTCGTCCACAGACCGCCCGCGCCCCTGAACGTCGGAATCCCGCTCTCCGCGGAGAGTCCGGCCCCCACAAGCGCGACTACGTATTCCGACGCGCTTATCAGTTCCGCCGCCTCCGCTATTGCCGTATCGTCGTCTCGCAATGTCATCCCCTTAGCTATTTGGAACTCGTTTCAGCCTGAACAAGCCACTTGCCCTGAGTCAATGGATATCCGCCGAACCGCGCAATCGCCAATCACGTCGCCCAGGTCGGTCTCGGCGGTCGTTATGACGACCTGCTCGTAGTCCCTGATCCGGTCGAACACGTGCCTTCTGCGATCTTCGTCCAACTCGGACATCACATCGTCCAGCAGCACTACCGGCGTGTCCCCGACCCTATCGCTGATAAGTTGAGCTTCGCCGAGTTTCATGGCGAGGATCACCGTCCTGGTCTGCCCCCTCGACGCGTACGAGCCGACTTCCATCCGGTCGAGTTCCGCCTTGAAGTCGTCGCGGTGCGGCCCAATCAGACAGAAGCCGGCTCCTATTTCACGCCGCCGCGCGGCCTGAAGTTCTTCCAGTATAGTCTTCGACAGGCTTCGAGTGTCTTCATAGTTGCCCACTTCCAGCGAAGGCACGTATGTCAGCGAAAGCTCCTGATCCAGACCGCTCAATTCGCGGTGTATAGGATTGACTGCCGTGTCGAGCGCGTTCATAACGCGAAGGCGGGCGTCCATGATGCGCGCCGCGTGAATGGACAGTTGGACGTCCCAGAACTCGAGCTCCGTCTCGCTCGCGGCGCGCTCTCTGATGGACTTGAGCAGATGATTGCGCTGCGTGACGACCTTCTGGCACTCCTGGACCTCCTTGACATGGCCGGGGACAACCTGGGAAGTCAGGATGTCCATGTACCGTCTCCGCGCGGTCGGAGAGCCGCTGAGGAGGTCCATATCTTCGGCGGCGAACAGCACCGCCTTCAGTATGCCGGTAAAGTCCGAGAATCTCTTTGGCGCCCCGTTCACTCTGAATGTCTTTTGTATCCTCCGCGATTGGGATTGGACGGGGCCGCCTGGAGAATTGGCGTTCCCGCCCCCCGAGGAAAGATCAACCTGGAGATTGACGCCGCCCCTGTAAGTTGCGACTTCACCGTAAACCTGGGCGTGCGCGATGAAGTCGTTCAGCGCTTCCGCCCTGACCATCTGGCGGTCCGTCGCGCTTCTCGGAGACCGCCCAATTACCATCAGGTAAATCGCCTCCAACAAGTTAGTCTTCCCCTGCCCGTTGCGTCCTTCGATCAGCGTAATGCCTCGACCGAAACGCAAATCCAGACCGGAATAGTTTCGGAAGTTGGACAGTCTGAGCTTGAGAACGTGAATTGGAAAGCCTCCGCCGCGCGTTTCGTATGATGTTAGCATACAGGCGTCGAACCTTCATTCGTTTTTTCGCTTATCGTTGGTTGTCAACGCTTCAACGTGTTACAGTAATTTGAGACGAATACGGGGAGGGAACTTGTATGAGAGCGCTTGCCCTGACCGGTGGTGTCGGCGGCGCCAAGCTATGCTTCGGCCTGGCTGAAGCGCTGACGCCGGACGAGCTGCGAATTGTCGTCAACACCGGGGATGACGAGGAATTCCATGGCTTCTATGTCTGCCCCGACCTTGATACGGTGATGTACACATTGGCGGGACTCTCAAACCCACACACGGGCTGGGGTATCAAGAATGAGACCTTCGCGGCGCTGTCGGCGCTGGACAGGCTGGGCCAGGAAACCTGGTTCGGGCTGGGAGACCAGGACCTCGCTACTCACATCGTGAGAACCCAGATGCTCAGACAGGGTAAATCGCTCTCAGAAGTCACCGAGTACCTTTGCCGGCGTTTGGGTGTAGAGCGCCAGATAATGCCTATGTCGGACGACCGAATCAGGACGACGGTCGAAACCGATATAGGAACCTTGCCGTTTCAGACATACTTCGTAAGGCATCGCTGCGAGCCGACTGTCACCGGACTGAAATTCGACGGCTCGGACTCGGCTGAAATCTCCGCGAATTTCAGCGAGAGCCTGGAATCGAGCGACACGCTGATCTTCTGCCCCTCGAACCCATATCTCAGCGTCGCCCCGATACTATCCATTCCCGGCGTTCGGGAAGGGATAGAGGATTTCAAAGGGCCCCGGCTGGCGGTGAGTCCGATAGTCGGCGGCCAGGCGCTAAAGGGCCCCGCGGCGAAAATCCTGGCGGAACTTGGCGAGGACGTATCCTGCATAGGCGTGGCGCGCCAGTATGTCGGACTGTGCGACATCTTCGTGATTGATGAACTGGACAGAGACCTGGCCGGCGAGGTCAGGGAGCTGGGTATGGAAGCCGTCGTTCTGAACACGATCATGAACAACAATCGCGACAAGGTCGAGCTTGCCCGCAATCTGCTGAAAGCCGTGACGTAAGCCTATGACAGATAAGTCTCGCATCGTGGCGGTGGTGCCGATGAAACCATTGACCGAGTCCAAGACGCGCCTCACCGACTACCTTTCGCCGACGCAAAGGGCCGCCCTGTCTCACAGTATGTTTTCGTGGGTGCTTGGCGCTTTGGCGCAGTCCAGGGTTTCTCGCGTCGTGGTCGTCGGTGGAGACGACGCGGTGAAATCGGCCACGCTGCGAGAGGGCGCGGAGTGGATTCGGGACGATTTCCTGGACCTGAACAAGGCTATTGAGTACGTATTCGGTCTCGTATGGCGGGAGAGACGGAGCGCCGCATACGTGCCCGCCGACCTCCCGCTATTGACAAGTTCCGACGTCAACGACGCAATCGAGGCTTCGGCGGACGGTCGCTTCCTGACTTTGTGCCGCGCTCACGACGGCGGAACCAACTGCCTGATAGCGCCCCCCGGCACAGGCTTCAGGCCCCGGCTGGGGCCGGACAGTTTCAGGCGTCATACTGAACTGGCCGACGAATTGAACTTGGACTGGCGCAGGCATAACTCGGAAGGATTCCGGTACGATGTAGATACCATATCGGACCTGAGGCACTGCATGGAGAAGCGGCCGCCATGCCTAGAGGTCATAACCGAGGAGATCGAGGACGTGAACCTGTGAGATTCGGCATCTTACTACCTACCAGACGCCTCGTCATGGAAGGCGGCAGGCCGGGACAGTTCAAGGAGATAATCTCGCTTGCCCAGACCGCTGAACAGGCGGGTATGGACTCGGTCTGGGTTGGAGACAGCCTTACCGCCAAGCCAAGACTCGAGCCGCTCTCTACCCTGGCGGCGGTCGCGATGGAGACGGAGCGCGTCCGACTGGGAACCGCAGTGCTGCTTCCGGCGCTTCGCCATCCTGTACATCTGGCTCACCAGGCCGCCACCGCTGATTTCATATCAGGCGGCAGGCTGATACTGGGCGCGGGCGTCGGCGGCGCGTTCAACGACGCCCAGCGCGGCGAGTGGAGTCACGCGGGCGTTGACGCGAGAACGCGCGCCTCTAGGTTCGAGGAAGTCGTAGAAATCGTTAAGAGACTCACCTCTGGGGAAACTCTCGACTTCGATGGCAAGCGCTTCTCTCTGGAAGGCGCGGCCATTGCGCCAAAGTCTCCGCAGGACGGCGGCGTTCCCTTCCTGATAGCCTCTCACTGGCGAGCCGGTAGAGACGTTCAGTTCGCCCGCGCAGCGCGCCTCGGCGACGGCATCATCTGCATTTCGGACTACCCCGACGAGTACGAGAAGGTGGTTGACAGGGTCGGATACCACGCGCAACGCCTGTCTCGGAACCCGGACGAAATAGAGAAGACCTTCTACATGACGGTCAATCTCGGACCCGACTCCGATGAGGCCTCATCCGAGGCGGACAGGTTCCTCAAGCTCTACTACGGTATGAACTTCTGGGGCGACCGTTGGGGGCCATACGGCCCCGCCGAGTTGACCGTCGAGCGCATCAGCCGCTACCGCGAAGCCGGCGCCGAGACGATGATAGTCCGGTTCGCGGCTTTCGACCAAGAGAGGCAGCTACAGCGCTTCTTGGAAGATGTAGTCCCGCACTTCTCATAGCCAGCGTTGGCATCTATCGCCATCCCCGCTTTCCCCTGGCCGTCATTCCCGCGAAAGGCTCGACGCTCGGCAGTCCATACGCGCGGATTGCGGCCCTCACTCACCCCCGACGCTCATCTCCAACTGCTCTTCAGGATGAGATTCGGCTCTCTCGGACACGAGACGTTCGAAATCATCTTCGGTTAATATCCTGACTTCCAGCTTTTCGGCTTCGGCCAGCTTGGAACCGGCGTCCTCACCGGCCACGAGGTAATCCGCGCGCTTGCTGACCGAGCCGGATACCGCGCCGCCGAGTTCTTTGATTCTGTCCTGGATGGCGGAGCGGCTGTAGTTCGCCAGCCTTCCTGTCACCACGAACCTCAGACCCTCTAGTGAGGAAGCGCCATTTCCGTCGGCGTCGCTTGCATCCTCGGTCATGTTTACCCCGGCGTCGGCGAGTTTTTCCACCACTCTGATGTTGGACGGGTTCTGGAAGTAGTCGAAGACCGCCTCGGCTATCTTGGGGCCGATTGAGTTCAGCGCCTCCATCTCCTCGCGGCTCGCCTGTCTGAGCTTATCCATGGAGCCGAAGTGGCGCGCCAGCAAAGCCGCGACCTCCGAACCCACGTGAGCTATGCCCAGCGCCACCAGAACCCGCGTCAGCGGCTGTCCCCTGCTCTTCTCGATAGCGCCGATGAGGTTGTCCGCGCTCTTTTGTCTCAGAGTCTCCGGGTTCAGCAGGTACTTCTTGTTCACACGGTAGAGATCATTCGGATTCTCCACCAGCCCCATATCCTTGAACGACCTCCCCATCTCATCTATCGCGTCGCGGTCCTCGCCGCGGAAATAGCTGACCACGCTGTCGGCGGCCCTTTCGCTCACACCAGAGAGGGCTGCCAGATCGCCCCTGGATGCGGATGTCAGTTCCTCGATAGAGTTGAACCTGCCCGCGAGAATGCCCGCCGTCTTCTTGCCCACGTTGGGTATGCCGATTCTATCCAGCACGCTGGCGAAGTCGTTGGACTTCGCCGCCGCAATCGCGTCCAGAAGGTTCATCTGCGCGAGGTCTTCCTTCTTCAGGCGGTAAAGGTCCGCTACGTCTCCGACCAGTCCCTGCTTTATCAGGATAGCGCCCCACTTCTCGCCGAGGCCCTCTACGTCCATCGCGCCCTTGCTTACGAAGTGCTCCACCAGGCGGACAAGCTGTTCGGGACATGAGGCGTTTACGCAGTAGGACATGGCCTCGTCTTCCCTGCGAACAACGGACTGCCCGCAACCCGGGCACTCGCTCGGCATGACGACCTCCATCTCGCTGCCGTCGCGCTCATTGATGAGCGGCCTGACCACCTGCGGAATCACCTCTCCCGCTCGCTCCACGACAACCCTGTCTCCAATCATCAAGCCCTTGGAGGTTATGTAGTCCTCGTTGTGCAGAGTGGCGCGGGATACCGTCGCGCCGCCTACGTAAACGGGATCAAGCGCCGCATACGGATTTATAGAGCCAGTGCGCCCTACGTTGAACCGCACATCTAGCAGCGTAGTCGTGGCCTGTTCGGCCGGGAATTTGTAGGCTATCGCCCACCTGGGTTCTCTACCGACTTCACCGAGATGCTGCTGGTAGTCGAAGCGATTTACCTTGACCACCAACCCATCGCAGCCGTAATCGAGATTGTGGAACTCCTCGCGCCACCGTCTGTACCAACTAAGCACCTCTCCAACGCTGGAAAAGGTTTTATTGTACCGATTGACTTTGAATCCGAGGCTGTCAAGAAATTCCAAAGCGTCGCGCTGGTTGTCCGGGACAGCGCCGCCCTCGGAGTAACCGACGCTGTACATGAATATGTCCAGGGGACGCTCGGCGGTCATGCGGGGGTCCAGTTGGCGCAGGGAGCCGGAGGCGGTGTTCCTGGGGTTGACATAAGTCGGGAGTCCCTGAGCCTCGCGCCTGGCGTTGAACTCGTCGAACCTGGACTTAGGGAAGTACACCTCTCCCCTGACCTCCAGTAGATTGGGGCATCTGTCCGCAGTGAGGTGTAAGGGTATGCTGTTGATGGTCCTGAGATTGGCGGTGACGTCCTCGCCGACCACGCCGTTGCCCCTAGTGGCGCCGCGAACGAGCGCGCCGTCTATGTATGTCAACGCGACCGCAAGACCGTCGAATTTCAGTTCGCACACCATGTCGAACCGTTCGGTTTCGAGCAGGCCGGCTACGCGGTTATGCCACGCCCGAAACTCATCGTCGTCGAAGGCGTTGGACAGGCTGAGCATCACGCGGTGGTGGGTCACCTCGTCGAAGCCCTCGGCAGGAGCGCCCGCAACGCGCTGAGTGGGAGAGTCGGGTGTGACCAGATCAGGACGCTCTTCCTCCAGCCCGCGAAGTTCGCGCATGAGGGTGTCGTACTGGGCGTCCGAAACTTCGGGCTGTTCCCTGACGTAGTAGAGGTAGTCGTGTCGCCGTATAGAGTCTCGGAGTTCGGCGATTGTCTCCCGGATGTCAAGGCTGATAGTCGTCATGTCCAACTCTCCGACGCCAACTAACGAATTGAATTCAATCGGCAACGCTACGCCACTAAGGATACATTAAGCGGCGCGAGGTCGTTCCGGCTAGCGGGATTTGGGAGAAGATTGCATAAGCCTTACCCCTGTATGCAAGTTGGGGTCTTGGCGGTCAGGGGTCTTCGAAGAGGTGGTCGGTTTCTTCTTCGAGTTCTATCAGGAATTCGATGAAGTAGTCGAATTCGGCGCACTGGTCGCAGCTCCCGCACTGACAGAAGTAGAAAGCGTCGCGGTCCAGGTCGTAGTAGTCGCCGGGGTCGAATGGGAGGTCGGGTCGTTGGGTGAGCTCGCGGGTGATGATTTCGTCCGGCACGGCTACGGGCGGGTGTTCGGGGTCGGTCTTGGCTATGAATTGGTTGAATTCGGCTATGAGTCGTTGGGCTTTTTGTTTGGCTGAGTCGGCGCTGGGTTGGTCTGAGGCTCTGCGGATGATGGAGTGGTAGATGGATTCGGATTCTTCGGCGCAGTTCTGGGTGGTGTAGTCTTGGTATGCCTTGAGGGCTGTGTCTGAGATGCGGTTTTTGTCAGAAGCGGGATTGGATTCTGAATTATCAATTTTCAATTTGGAATCAGGAATTGGGTTGTGGTTGTCTGAAGCAGGATTTACTGGATTTGTGGGATGTACGGGATTGGTTGGGCGTGGGTTGGAGTTGGTATTGTCTGAAGCAGGATTTACTGGATTTATGGGATGTACAGGATTGGTTGGCTGTGGGCCGGAGTTGGATTCCGAGGATGTGGTGGGGTTGGCGGGTTGTGTCCGGGTTGGTTCGGGGGTGGGCGGAGCGGGTTCTTCTTCGTAGTCGAATTCTATCTGGCGGACCAGTTCTTTGGCGGCGGCCATGCGGAGGTGGGGCTTGAACTCGGGGTGGTAGCCTTTCATTATCTCGATGAAGTGGAGCATGATGTCCGCGCCGTCGTTGGTCTTTTTTCTGACGAGGCGGTAGAGGTCTCTGGTGGCCCTGGTCGTCTCGGGCCTGGGGATGTCGTCTTCTTCGGAGTGAATGCGCCTGAAGGGTGTCTGGACGTAGGTGCGTCCGAGATAGTACTCGCCTTCTTCGAATCCCAGTTTGGCCAGGATGCGGGCGGCGGCTATCTTGTGGTTTCGGGCGAAGTCCTGGGGCCTGATTCCGAAGGTTTGCGGGCCGTTTTCTATGTGCGCGATGACGTTTTTGAGGAAGAGCACGACGTCTCGTCCGTCGTTGGTTTCTTCGAGGACGATTTTTCTGAGGTGTAGGTTGGGTTTTCTTTTAATTCTCAATTTTCAGTTATGAATTATGAATTGGCGTAGCGTACAGTAGTTCTGCGCTTGGGGATAGTGTACGGATGTTCGGGCATGGTTGTCAAGGGGGAATTTGTGTGAATGGGGATCGGGGGATGTGAGGATGCGGGGGGACGCCCCTGGGAGTTGCAGGCTTGCGCGAAGAGGCGCGGTTACTCCGTCGCTACCGGCTCCCTTTCGCGGCTCTGGGTCGAAACGCCGAGAGCGCCCTTCACCACACCCACGTCGTTAATGAGAATCCTGATCTCGGCGTTGGTGTCGTCAATGCGCCGGTTGGTAGCCTCGACGCTCTTTTCCAATCGGACTTCCGAAGCCTTAATCTCGTCACGCAGACGGGTCTCCGAAGTCTTGATTTCGTCTCTTAGCCTGGTTTCAGAGGCCGTGATTTCGTCCCGCAAATCAGACATATCCTCCCGTAACCTCTTCTCCACAGCCGTGATCTGTCTCGACAGAAAGTAGTACAAGCCGAGCGTCATGGCCAGTATCGCTAGAACATTAGTAATAGTATTGCCGTCCAGACCGTCCATATTTCGCTCCTTCGCATCATATGATATAGGCGGTTGTCCTAGTTGACAACCGCCCTGCGTCTTTCGGCAGCGTTTCCTCTTTGGTGGTTGAATATACGGTATCAGGCAGGGATGCACATTTTCTAAAGCTGGAACGAGGGTGTGGGAACGCCGCGAGAGATAATCATCCACCTGAAAGGAAACGCTACATGTCTTCCCTCGGACGGCGGCGGCCCGTGAGGTCTGACTAGACTACGTTCGGCTAAAGTGGATATACTCAATCCCAGCTATGGAAGTCTGTCTCAATCTCGAATCGGAAGGGTAAAGGGTATTGAATTGGCTCCTTCGAAGGAGTTTCTGGAATTCATAGAGGGCTATCCGCCACTGAAGGCTATCGGCAATACCCCGTTGGTCAAGGTAGAGCTGGATATGCCGACCGGCGGCGCGGAGGTTTTCGCCAAGTACGAGCATCTGAATCCGGGCGGGTCCATCAAGGACCGTCCGGTGCTTCGGATGCTGGTCGAGGCGATTCTGTCGGGCGTTTTGACTCCCGACAAGACTATCCTGGACGCGACGTCGGGCAACGCGGGGATCGCCTACGCGATGGTGGGAGCGGTTCTTGGATACAAGGTCGCTCTTGTAATGCCGGAGAACGCGAGCGAGGAGCGCAAGAAGCGGCTGATAGCGCACGGCGCGGAGATAATCTACACCGATCCGATGCTGGGCTACGACGAGACGCTGTACGAGGTGAAGCGGCGCTATGAGTCCGAGCCGGACAAGTATTTCTGGTGCGACCAGTATTCCAATCTGAACAATCCGCAGGCGCACTACGATACGACGGGCGAGGAAATCCTCCGGCAAGCGCCCGACATTACTCACTTTGTGGCAGGTGTCGGAACCGGAGGAACGATCAGCGGAGTGGGACGCCGCTTGAAGGAGCGCGACGAGGCCATACGGGTCATTGGCATCAATCCGCCCGAGTGGCCCGGAGTGGAAGGGCTGAAGCCGCTAGGCGAGGGTCATATCATTCCCGATACCCTGGATCAGAGCGTAGTGGATGAAATGCTTCCCATAGACGTTGACGAGGCGAAAGAGGTATCGGTGGCTCTGTCTTCGAAGGGCCTGTTCGCGGGCCAGAGTTCAGGCGCGTATATGCTGGGCGCGCTCAAGGTGGCGGAGAGAGCGGGATCCGGGAAGGTCGTTACCATATTCAACGACATTGGGGAGAGGTACTTCAGTACGGGAATGTGGGGCTGATCTGACATGGATTGTTGGGCGGCGAGTTCTTCTGGATTCCCGCTTTCGCGGGAATGACGGTAGGCAAGAGTGAAATGACTACGGGCGGCGTGATTATCACACGCCGCCCGTTTCACGTTCAGGGTTGTGGACGGGATTAGATGTCGAGGTTCTTGACCTCGAGGGCGTGTGTCTGGATGAAGTTGCGGCGCGGCGCCACGATGTCGCCCATGAGCATGGAGAACACTTCGTCGGCGTTCGCGGCGTCTTCTATGGTGACCTGGAGCAGAGTGCGGCTCTCGGGGTCCATGGTGGTCTCCCAGAGTTGCTCGGCGTTCATCTCGCCAAGCCCCTTGTACCGCTGGATGTTGACTGTCCGGCGGCTCTTCAACTGAACCATCATGCCTTCCTGCTCGCCTTCGCTGTAAGTGTAGAAGGTGTCGCGTCCGGCGGTGGTCTTGTAGAGCGGGGGCTGCGCGATGTAAACGTATCCATGCTCGATCAACTCGCGCATATGGCGGAAGAAGAAGGTGAGTATGAGCGTCCTGATGTGCGAGCCGTCCACGTCGGCGTCGGTCATTATTATGACGCGGTGGTAGCGGACCCTGGAGACATCCAGGTCGTCGTCCAGACCGGCGCCTATGGCGGTGATCATGGAGCGAATCCCGTCGTGGCTGAGCATCTTGTCGGCGCGCGCTTTTTCGACGTTGAGTATCTTGCCCCACAGCGGAAGGATAGCCTGAGTCCTGCGGTCGCGTCCCGACTTGGCTGTTCCGCCCGCCGAGTCGCCCTCGACGAGATAGAGTTCGCACAGCGCGGGGTTCTTCTCGGAGCAGTCGGCGAGCTTGCCGGGCAGTCCTCCGCCGTCCATGGCGTTCTTGCGGATGATGAGGTCGCGCGCCTTCCGGGCCGCTTCCCTGGCGCGCTGCGCGGTCTGGCACTTTTCGACGATTCTCTTGGAGTCGGCGGGGTTGTCTTCGAGGTAGTATTGAAGCGCTTCGGCGACCACGCTATTCACCTGGCCGACGACTTCAGGGTTGCCGAGCTTGTTCTTGGTCTGCCCCTCGAACTGGGGATCGGTCAGCTTGACGCTGATCACGGCGGTCAGCCCCTCCCTGGTCTCTTCGCTCGCCAGGTTGGGTTCGTTCTCCTTGATCAGGTTCTGCTTGCGTCCGTAGTTGTTGAGAACCCTGGTCAGAGCGGATCTGAAGCCGGTGATGTGGGTTCCGCCGTCAATCGTGTTGATGCAGTTGGCGAATGAGTGGACGAACTCGTTGAAGCTGTCGTTGTACTGGAGAGCGGCTTCTACGATAGTTCCGCCGTCCAGATGCTTTTCCACGTAGATCGGCGCGGAGTGAAGCACCTCGCGGTTCTGGTTCAGGTTGGTGACGAAGCTGGCGATGCCGCCGTCGAAGTAGTAGGTCTGCTGGTTGTTCGGCCAGCGGTTGGCGTGGTAGTGGCTGGTGAACTTTATGCTCAGCCCCTTGTTGAGATACGCCATTTCCTTGAATCGCTGGATAAGGGTGTTGAAGTCGTATTCGTATTCGTAGAATATCTCCTTGTCGGGGAGGAACGTAATCGTGGTTCCGGTTTCTGAGGCGTCGAGTTCGTCCTCGCGGGCGCGCCTGAACTTCAGGTCGGTCAGGCGCGTTCCCCTGGAGAAGTCCTGGTAGTAGATCCTGCTGGATCTGCGAACCTCGACTCTAGTATGCTCCGACAGGGCGTTGACGACGGAGGCGCCGACGCCGTGCAGTCCGCCGGAGACGGTGTAGGCTTTGCCGCCGAACTTTCCGCCGGCGTGCAGGGTGGTCATCACCGTCTCGACGCCGGAAACGCCGGTCGTGGGATGCTTGTCAACCGGGATGCCGCGTCCATCGTCCTGAACGCGGACTGAGCCATCTTCGTTCAGCGTAATCTCGACGCTTGAGCAGA
This sequence comes from Dehalococcoidia bacterium, assembly GCA_963668275.2. Lineage (GTDB taxonomy): Bacteria > Chloroflexota > Dehalococcoidia > Lucifugimonadales > UBA1123 > VXRN01. Next base: position 1,710,204 of record OY764155.1, on the reverse strand, counting down.
ACCCGGCCATGAACTCGTCCACCGAGTTGTCAACTATCTCGAAGATGAGGTGGTGCAATCCTCTCTGGTCGGTGCTGCCGATGTACATACCCGGACGTCGGCGGACAGCTTCCATCCCCTCGAGCACCTGTATATCGGTTGCGGTGTACTGGTCGTCAATGTAGTCTGGTTTCGTTGCCATTCGACACTCCTATCTCGTATATGAATTTTATCATTTTCCAAGCCGTTTCTCAATCATTTTAAGGTCTTTCAGACGCGAATTTAGAACTAATGGATTGAACCATTGCAGTATCGCGTTCAGGCTTGACAGGGATACGACGGCGAGTCCATTATTATGGCGTTCGCATATTTGAAAACAGAACACGACGGTGGGAGCGCCCTTCGCAGGGCTTGAAAGAGGAAGCTGGTCAAAGTCCAGCGCTGTCCCGCAACGGTAGGCTCCGCTCATAGCGGAGCGAGCCCGGTCCACTACTCCCGTCAATGTCATGGCCTTCGAGGAAAGGTACAGGCATGGCTCGCAAGCCATGACAGGCCCCGTTTCCAGGAAGCGGGGCCTTTTGCTTTATGTCAGTTTGGCAATCTAGGTCGCGCCGCCTAATAGTCGTCCAACAGTCAGGAGACACAATTGATCAAGTCCAGATTCATTCTACCCATCGTTCTGCTGTCCGTCGCGCTCGCGGTTCTGGCGGCGGGCTGTTCCAGCGAAGAGCCGTCCGCGCCCCAAGCGCCGCAGCAGCCTTCCCAGCCAGCCCCGGCGGAAGCGCCCGCCCAGCAGGTCCAGGCGCCCGCCGCGCCTCAGCAGCCCATCCCGGCGGCCCCGGCGCAGCCTCCGGCACAGGCGGTTCAGCCGCCCGCGCCTCAGCAGCCCGCTCGGCCGGTTCAGCCTGCCGCGCGTCCTCTGCCAGCGGAACCGACACCAATACCGGCGGTGTTCCCGCTAACCGTTCTGTCGGAGGACGGAAAAGAGATAGTCATCGAAGAGCCGCCTGAGAGGATTGTCGCTTTCGATTCCGCCGTGGTGGAGATGCTGTTCGCCATGGGCGAGGGGCATCGGGTAATCGCGACCCACGACTTCGTTTCCTACCCGCCCGAGACATCGGATATCGCCAGGGTGGGCAACGCTTTCGATATGGACATAGAGTCCACGGTTGCGCTCGAACCCGACCTGGTTTACATATTCTTCGACAGATTCAACGAGGACCTGGAGCGCGCGGGGCTGAAGGTCCTGTACATCCCTACCCTGTCGGACGACTTCGCTAAAGTGGCGGACAACATCCGAATGTGGGGCCGGATCGTGGGCAATCCGAACGACGCGGAGAAGGTGGCGCTGGAATTCGAGGCCAAGCTGGACTATATCGAGGAAGCGCTGGAGCCTGTGGGCGCTGGCCCGACCGTGTTCCAGGACGCCGGCTCTTACTGGACGCCCGGAAGCGGCACGCTCATGCAGGAGGTGTTCGATCTGCTGCGGCTGGAGAACATCGCCGCGGACATAGAGGGATACGCGCAGATAAGCCCGGAGGTGATAGTGGAGAGGGACCCGAACGTCATCATAACGTCGTCCCCGGACACGCTTCTGGCGGAGCCTGCGCTCGCGGAAGTGTGGGCGGTGAGGAACGGAGCGTTCTACACGCCCAGCAGCGACGCGCTGAGCATTCCCGGGCCGCGATTCATAGACGGGGTGGACGAACTGGCGAGATGGGTCTATCCGGGACTGTTCAGGTAGGCTGACAAGATGGAACGAAGCGGCGGACAGACGCGGGCGAGAGGCGTAGAGGCGATAGGTCTCGACAGGATCTCGGCGCGGCTTATAGGTCTCAGGTACCCCTGGTGGCGGCTGGCGATTGGCGGCTGCGTGGTGGTTCTGACCGCTATCTTCGCCGCGACGCAGGGTTCGGTTGACATACCGTTCATGGCGGTCGTGAAGATACTCGTATCGCGCCTTCCCTGGATAGCCTCGCCCTCAGACCTTCCGACGACATGGGACACGATACTGTGGCAATTGCGCGTTCCGAGGGTCGTTCTGGCGGCGATTGTGGGCGCTGCGCTGGCGATGTCGGGCGCGGCGTACCAGGGGCTGTTCAAGAATCCGCTGGCCGACCCATACCTGATAGGCGTGGCGTCGGGGGCGGGACTCGCGGCGACCATAGTTCTTCTGACCGGCGTTCCGCTAGTGATGTTCGGCGTCAGCGTTCTGCCGATAGCGGCGTTCGCGGGCGGAATCGGGGCGGTGGCCGCGGCGTACTCTATCGCCAGAAGTTCGCAGGGAACGCCGCTGACGACGCTCATACTGGCGGGCGTGGCAATCTCCTCGCTGGCGGGCGCGGTGAGCAGCCTGCTGATGATACGGAGCGATCCGGATCTCAGGCCGGTCTTGAGCTGGCTGCTCGGCAGTTTCATATCCGCCGAGTGGAACGAAAGCGGGATCGCGCTTCTGTACCTCATTCCCAGCGTAGGGGTGATTCTGGGGTTCGCGCGGGTGTTGAACATACTGCAATTCAGCGAGGAACACGCGGTGTCTCTGGGAGTGGACGTGGAGAAGGTGAAACTCATCCTCATCGGAATGGCGACGCTCGCCACGGCCACCGCCGTTTCATTCAGCGGGCTTATCGGGTTCGTGGGGCTGGTGGCGCCTCACGTCGTGCGGCTCATCTGGGGGGTTGACTATCGTTTCATACTGCCGATGTCAGGCTTGGTGGGGGCGACGTTCCTGGTGTTGGCGGACCTTATAGCCAGGACCGCGGTCAGCCCAGCCGAGCTTCCGGTGGGAATCGTCACCGCCTTCTGCGGAGCGCCGTTCTTTCTGTATATACTCAGGCGCAGGCGCGTTCGCGGGATTTGAGGCGCTCGAACTATGAAGAATGGGAACAGTCACGGCGATACAAGGGACGGCTACGGCATCCGCGCGAGGGACGTGTGGGCGGCCTATGGAGAGCGCAACGTATTGAGCGGAGTTGACCTGAATGTGGAGAAGGGAAAGTTCGTCGCGCTGGCGGGGCCGAACGGGGTTGGCAAGTCCACGCTTCTGCGGCTCGTGTCCGGCGTCATCAAGCCCACGCGGGGCGGCATAGAGATAGCGGGCCGGAACGTCTCGGCGCTTTCGGCGAAGGAAAGGGCGAGACTGGTGGCGGTCGTTCCACAAGACCCGGAACTGCCTGACGGAGCTCCCGCCATCGAAGTGGTGCTGATGGGGCGCAATCCGCATCTCGGCCTGCTGTCGTGGGAGAGCGATTCGGACGTCCGGACATCCGTCGAAGCGATGCGAATGACGTACACGGAGGACTTCATAGAGAGGCCGGTTGACGAGTTGTCGGGCGGCGAGCGGCAGAGGGTGGCTATCGCGATAGCGCTGGCGCAGCAGACGCCGATCATACTGCTGGACGAACCGACGGCGAACCTGGATTTGGCCTACCAGCCCGCGATTATGGAGTTGATGCGCGGATTGGTGTCTTCGGGAAAGACTATATTGGCGGCGGTTCACGACCTCACGCTGGCGGCGCAGTTCTGCGACGAGGTGGCGCTGATGAGCGGCGGCGGCATCCTGACGACAGGCGCGCCCGAGGAGACGCTCACCAAGGACAACATCAGGGAGGCGTATGGGGCGGAGGTCAGGATCATGGAACACCCGGAGACTGGCAAGCCGGTGATAGTGAACTCGTGGCGGTGAGAGAGGATATGGACAGGAAGCCCCTGGGCAGGGTCGTGATGCTGCAAGGCACCGGGTCGTCGGTAGGAAAGAGCCTGCTGGTGACCGGCCTGTGCCGGCTGTTCGCGCAGGACGGGTATAGGGTCGCGCCGTTCAAGGCGCAGAATATGTCGCTGAACTCCGGGGTGACGCCGGACGGCCTGGAGATAGGCCGGGCGCAGGTGGCGCAGGCGCAGGCGGCGGGTATCGAGCCGAGCGTGGAGATGAACCCGATTCTGCTCAAGCCGGAAGCGGATTCCAGGTCCCAGCTTGTGGCGATGGGCAAGATGCGCGGCACAGTTCACTCCATGCAGTTCGCCGACCGCCAGCATCGCCGCCAAGTCCTGTGGCCCTACGTGACAAACTCGCTGGATACGCTGCGCCGACAGTACGACATAGTTGTGATAGAGGGGGCTGGGAGTCCGGCGGAGATAAACCTGCGCGCCGGGGACATCGTGAACATGGCGGTGGCGCTGTACGCGGACGCGCCGGTGTTCGTCATCGGGGACATTGACAAGGGCGGCGTGTTCGCGTCGCTCTACGGCACGCACGCGCTTATAAGCGAGGAAGAGCGCGGCCTGGTCAAGGGGTTCATCATCAACAAGTTCCGCGGGGACGTCCGACTTCTGGAGCCGGGTCTTGACCAGATAGAGGATCTGACAGGGACAGCCGTTACCGGCGTTGTGCCGTATCTCACGGATGTTTACGTGCCGGAGGAGGACTCGCCGCAAGAGGCGCGGGTGTCGGGTTCTGAGGGCGAGGATAGCCTTGTGGAAGTGGCGATAGTGGCGCTGCCGCACATGGCGAACTTCGACGAGTTCGATCCGCTGGCGCGACGGAGCGACACGCGGCTCAGGTATGTCAGGGAGGCGAAGGACTTCGGCAATCCTGATTTGGTGATTCTTCCCGGGTCGAAGGTCACCGTCGCGGATCTGGATTTCGTGAGGAACGCCGGTTTCGAGAGCCGTATCAGGAATCATCTATGGAACGGGCGCGCGCTCATCGGAATCTGCGGCGGTATGCAGATGCTCGGAAACGCGATTCACGACCCAGACGGGATTGAGTCGGATCGGCGAATGGCGGATGGGCTGGGAGTTCTGGACTTTGAGACGCGGTTTATTGGGGACAAGCTGACGACGCGGACGGAGGGCCGAATCGTGGGCGATAGCGGGCTGCTCTCAGGCGCGCATGGAATGAACGTGTCCGGGTACGAGATACACGTTGGCGTCACCGAATCGGACGATGGCGCGTCAAGGGCGATGGAGACGGCGGACGGAAGTACGCCGTTAGGCTATGCGGACAGGACGGGGCGAGCGCTGGGCGCCTACGTGCATGACCTGTTCAAGAACGAGGCGTTCGCGGACAGCGTCATAGGCAACGTCGCGCGAATGAAGGGGTTGGATCAGCCTGTCGAGTCGGAAGCGTTTTCGCAGGAAGCGGAGTTCGATAAGCTGGCCGCGCATCTCAGAACGCATCTGGACATGAAGGCGGTCTATGGAGCGATGGGGCTTTAGCCGGACCAGGCGCAGAGCGTCGCGTCCGCTTCAGGATGGCAGGTCTATGCCGTGTTCCCGCAACAGACGCTCAAGTTCTTCGCGTCTGACTCGTTCTTCGTCCCTCTCCTGCTCCGCAGTCAGACGGGCTATCTGTTCGCTATCACGCGCCCGCTCCACTGTCCGACGAATGATCCGCTCGCTCGCCAGCTCTCGCTCCGACTCCTCCAGGTTTTTCAGGTACTCTCCGGTCACAGGATTGAAGAATCTGAACCAGTCCTGTCTCGCGTGGAGTTCCAGGTTCAGAACCGAGCTGAGTCCTTGGCATGTTTCCCCATCGAACTCTATCTGGATTGGCTCGTAAGCGCCGTCAACCAAGCGGAATCCTTGCAGCAATGGGATAAGGAGCGTCTCCTCGGTGGGGTCGTACATCCAGTACTCGGAGACCCCCCAGCTTTCGTAGAGGTCGCGCTTGCGGCCCACGTCGTCCCGCCAAGTGCTGTGGGAGGTTATCTCCATTATGAATATGGGAACTTGGCCTTCCATCCACATGAAGTAGGAAGAGCGCGGGCGCTTGTCCAGGTTCGGGATTAGGAACACGTCCGGGGCGACGCTCCTCCTGGGGTTGCCCTCGACGAAGTAGATGAACATATCTCCGCCGACGTACATATCGGGCATATCCGCGCAATGTACGGACAGCGCTGAGGTCGCGTAGACCGCGGGGGCGTAATGAAATGGGGTTTCAGCCACTGGTTCACCGTCGGATTCCGGATAATAGACACCATCGTTTGGCACAGGGGGCCGCGTATCTTCGAGTTTTCTGGTATGTAGGGTAACCATGTCAATCCTCTATCCCGCGCTGAATGGCCTATGGACGAATTATCGCAACCCTCGCCGACTATGATTATAGACAGAGCGTCCAAGCGCCGCAATCTCCGGGCGCGCGATGTCCGGGCGGACGCCGCGCGCCTCTTGATACGGCCTTCTCTGAATGAGAATCTGGGCCTGCCCGCTACGCGGGGGACATGAGGCCGACGCCCGCGCCCTGGGCGTCCATGAAGAACGCTATGCGGCGGCCCGCTTCGGGTATGTCCATCGGCTCTAGGGCGACCTGGCCGCCGCTCGCCTTGGCCTTCTCCAGGGCGGCGTCAATGTCGTCCACATGGAAGTAGGTACTCCAGTGGGGCGGCACGTTCATGGCGGTCAGATGCTCGGGCATCTTCATCACGCCCGCGACGCCCACTCCGTCCACCATCAGCACGCTGTACTCGCCGCCGTCGGCCATGGGGTAGGTCTCAGACTCCACTCCCAGCAGGCCCTCGTAGAACTTGATGGCCTTGGCCGGGTCGCCGGTGAGCAGTTCGCACCAGGCGATTGAGCCGTGTTCGCCCTGCACGCCGGCGCCGATGTGGTTCTTCTTCTGCCAGAGGGCTATGACCGCGCCGGTGGGGTCGGTCGCCACTATCATGCGGCCCGCGTCGTAAACGTCGAACGGCGCATCCACCAGCAGGTTGCCGCCGTGTTCGGAGACGTGGGTGGCGAGTTCGTCAACGTCCTCGACGGTCATATAGACGTTCCAGTGGGGAGGTATGCCCATCTGCCGCTCGTCTTCCATCTGGGTGAACATGGCCGCCGCGTAGGAGCCGTCGGAGACGGCCATGGAATAGACCATGCCGCCCATATCGTCCATAGCGTTGTCCTCGTAGGTCCAGCCGAACAGGTCGGCGTAGAAGCGCTTGGCGGCGTCCTGGTCGGTGGTGGCGAGGTCGGTCCATGAGGGCGTGCCCTGCTTGTAGCTTTCTATCTTCGGCAAAATGTTTCTCCTTGCGAGTTGTCTTGATTCTTCGGCTCTACCAAGCCGATACGAGCAAGGATAGAACAAAATTTCGCAGAAGGTCAAGAGGTTTCGGGACAACTTTCAGCCGATTTAGGGAGGGCCGGCTGGGTGAGGCGTCGGGGCAGTCGTGGCTGAATTACGTCGGTTTGATATATCCTGATTTATATAGCGCGGTGGTTTAACAGGTGGCAACAGATGGCTTAACTGGTGACCTATCAGGCGTTCGGAACACCTGTTGGTGACCAGCGTTTCACCTGCGTTAGCTATGGGGCGTTTTTTCGGGGCGTCCGTATTTTGGGAAATATAATCTGGTATTTATGTATATCGGGTTTAAGGTCATCGCGGTCATCGCTCCTTTGTTAGTTTGTATGTTCGTATTATAGCGGAAAGAGGTGGGAGTGGGGAATAGCGAATTGGGCGGGGGTAGCGTTTCCTCTTTGGTGGTTGAATATACGGTATCAGGCAGGGATGCACACTTTCTAAAGCTGGAACTAGGGTGTGGGAATGCTGCGAGAGATGATCGTCCACCTAAAAGGAAACGCTACCTTAGCCGCGCCGATAATAGACTAAGAGATCGAGTTGCGGTACACTCAGAGGCGACAACGGGACTCGAACTGAAGAAAGTGAGATGGAAATGGCTATACAGACAAAGTTCTGGACTATCCCTGATGTCAAAAGCGTCCGCCATGCGGGGGGCTATTCTATACTTGTGGAATACGAGGATGGTCTGTGTAGTACGCTTGATATGAGCTATCTACTGGACAAGCCATTCTACGCGCCTTTGAGAGACAGGAGTCTGTTCAAACAGGTGTATGTCAACGAAGCGCAGACGGTTTCATGGGGCCTCACCGACCCCGATAATTCCATGTCCGAACTGGATATATGTCCTGACACGCTTTACGCTCGTTCAGTGGGCATGACGCTTTCCGAGATACATGAATTCGATAACTCTGACGCTTTCTATGACGAAGTAGAGCGAAGACGGTTTTGGGTGAGTTAGCGCGGTTCAATGGGATCGTTATCCAGATGTACCCCGACGATCACAACTGGCCGCACTTCCATGTGCGTTATTCAGGCGACCGCGGCAGGTTCGATCTCTACACCATGTCGTTTGATAAACGGACACGCATACCGATCTCAGAACAGAATGACGTGATAGAGTGGGCTAAGGATTACGAAAAAGAACTCTGGGAACAGTGGGAGCGAGCGGAGGCGGGGAAGCCTGTAGAGAGGATAGACTAGGGGAACCCGTGGAACCCGTAACGATGTCAACGAAGCCCTTCTAACGAGGGGCTTTTTAGACAAATCCTAGCCCTTAGCATAGATTTTCGCATAGGAATGACATTTTGGACAAAGCCCTGAAAGAGGTGGGGGTGGGGAATAGCGAATTGGGCGGGGCGCAGACGGTTACGCTCGCTTCTCTTTCAGCCGGGCGGCGAATTGGTCGGCGGTGAGGCAGTTGAGGATGTGGGACGGTTGGCACCAGCCTCGGCGGGCTTGGGAGACGCCGTATTCCATGTTGCCGAGGCCCTCGGTGGTGTGGGCGTCGGTGTTGATGACGAGGGACGCGCCCAGTTCGCGGGCGCGGCTGACGTGGGCGTCCTTGAGGTCGAGACGCTCCAGGGAGCCGTTTATTTCCAACGCGGTGCCGGTGTCGGCGGCGGCCCTGAAGATGGCGTCGTAGTCGGCGTCCACAGGGGGGCGCTCGCCTATCAGACGGGTGGAGAGGTGGCCGATGGCGGAGACGCGAGGGTTACGCATCGCCTTGATTATCCTATCGGTCATGGTGGCGGAGTCCTGGCCCATCGCGCTGTGGACGGAGGCCACAACCCAGTCGAGTTGGTCCAGAACCTGGTCGGGGTAGTCGAGGTTGCCGTCGGCGCGGATGTCCATCTCGGTGCCGCGCAGAATGCGTATGCCGCCGATGTCGGATTCGAGTTCTTTCAGACGCTTGCCGTGATTCTCAAGCCGCTCGATACTCAGGCCGTTGGCTATGCCCCGCCCTACCGAGTGGTCGGTCACGGCGATGTACTCAAGTCCGTGCGCCTTCGCCTCGAGTATCATCTCCTCCATCGTGTCGCGTCCGTCGCTCCAGTCGGTGTGGGTATGAAGGTCGCCCCTGATGTCGGAGAGTTCCACCAGCCGGGGGATGCCGCCGTTTCGGGCGAGTTCTACCTCTCCCCCGCCCTGCCTCAATTCCGGCGGCACGTACTGAAGGCCAAGCCTGTCGTACAGCGCTTCTTCGGTGGGATATGTCTCAAGGTCGCCGGTCTCGACGTTCTTCAGGCCGTACTCGTTGAGGGACAGCCCCAGCCCGGTGGCTATCTCGCGCAGGCGGACGTTGTGGTGGAGGTTGCCGGTGAAGTATTGGAGCATCGCGCCGAGATGCTGAGGTTCGCACACGCGCAGGTCAACCTGCATCCCGGAATCGAGGACGACGGAGGTCTTCTTCTCGCCGTGTCCAAGTATCTCAGCCACGCCGTCCATTCCGGCCATGGCGTCCATGGCGGCGGCGGGGTCGGAGGTGACACACACCAGGTCGAGGTCGCCGACGGTCTCCTCGAATCGTCTCATACTGCCGCACACCACCAGGTCGGATATACCCTCGCAGTTCTGGCGCAGGTAGGCGGTCAGCCTGCGGGATATGTCCATGGCGCGGGCAATCGGAAACCTATCGCTCTTGGACTTGGCGAACCTGATAGCGCGACCGATGTTCTCCGCGCTCTTCTTGCCCATGCGGGGAAGGGACTCCACCCGTCTGTCTTCGACAGCGGCCTCAAGCGCGTCAACGGAGGTGACGTCGAGTTCCTTCCACAGCCGCACGACGGTCTTGGGGCCGAGACCAGGTATCTCGATGAGATCCAGAACGCCGTCGGGGAACTCAGCCTTGAGGCGTTCCAGGTAGGACATATTTCCGGTGGTTACAAGCTCGGTTATCTTGTCGGAGATGGCCTTGCCGACGCCCGGAATTTTGGTGAGGTCTTCGCCTTCGGCCACCATCGCGTCCATGTCCTGGGGGAAGCGTTCGATGGTGCGCTCGGCGCGCTGGTAGGCGCGGACGGTGAAGGATTTTTCGCCCTTCATCTGGAGCAGGCTGACGATGGTTCCGAAGCGTTCGGCGATTTCGCTGTTGGTCATGGGCGTCTATTCCTAACTTCTGGACCAGAAAGCTAAATTCGTCTGAGAAGTCTCTCACACTCGCGATGCGAGCCTATCCAGAACCATACGATGTCACCATCGCTCAGCGCTCCGAGAGCGCGATAGGCGACGCTGACGCGCACAGAATACACCGGACGTCTCCGGCTCACTCGCTTGAAATCCAGGCTTGGGCGACGGGGGTCCGAGGCAAAGAATCGGTATGACTCCCGCGCCTGCCTCCGAATACGTTCAGGAAGACGCCGATACGCATCCCAAAAGCTCTGCCGCGTGTATGAGCGCACACCTACAGGTCTTCCGTATCGAGAAGTCGAGTTAGCCCCGCGCGATGATCCGAGAGGGCTTCGTCCGCCATCCGTTCCATCAAGTCCTCCGATTCGGAACGCGCAAACAACTCATCCCATTGCCGCTCCGATTCCAGTTCAGCCAACAGGAAGCGGGCGAACCTGTCCTGTTCAGCTCGTGGGAGTTCGGCGGCCCGTTGGAAGGCATCTTGAAGAAGTTGGTTCATCTGATTTCCTCGCGTTGCTGAAAACTAGCGAATCGCTACCCGCCGCAACAGCGCTTGTATTTCTTGCCGCTTCCGCAGGGGCAGGGCTGGTTTCGACCTACCTTGCCGGAGCCGACGGCCTGATCCTGGCGTCTTCCGCCGCCCGCCCTGGACATGACGGTGTTGCGGGGAGGTCGCTTGGCCGCCGAGCGGCCTCGTCCTCGGTTCGTCGCGCCGTTGCGGGCGCCGTTCCTTTGCTGGCCGTTCGCCTGTCCGTTTGTCGGACTCCCGTCGAGGGCGTCCTGGAGCCTGTAAACGGAGTGGGCTATGTCGCTCTGTATCTTGTACTGGAGATTCTGGAACTGCTCCATGCCCTCTTTCTTGTACATCACCAGCGGATCGCGCTGGCCGTAGGCGTACAGGCCGATGCCCTGTCGCAGGTTCTCCATGGAGGTGAGGTGATGAACCCAGTTGGAGTCCACGGAGCGCAGCATCAGCCAGCGCTCGATGTCGCGCATCGTCTCTTCGCCGACCGCATCTTCCATCTGGTCGTAAGCCCGCTCGGCGTGCGCCAGCAGCCTGTCCTCCACGCCGTCTATGCCGAGGTTCATAAGCTGTTGGTGGTCGTACATATCGTCCGGCGGCGGCAGGACGGTCCCCACCTCGGCGAGGAAGGCGTCAACGTCCCAGTCCGAGGGGCGCCCGTCTCCTAGTGAGGACTCTACTATCTCGCTTAGCTGAGCGCCCACCATCTCCTGGATGTTCGCCTTCAGGTCGGCGCCGGACAGTATCTTGTTCCGCTCTCCGTATATGACGTCGCGGTGGGTGTTCACCACGTCGTCGTACTCCACCAGGTGCTTCCTGATGTCGAAGTGGTGGGCCTCGACCTTCGTTTGGGCGTTCTCGATGGACTTGTTCACCATCCCGTTCTCTATGGGAATGTCGTCTTCTATGCCCGCCCAGTCCATGACCGACTTTATCCTGTCGCCTCCGAAGCGTCGTATCAGGTCGTCGTCGAGCGCGACGAAGAACTGCGTCTTGCCCGGGTCGCCCTGCCTGCCGGAGCGTCCGCGCAACTGGTTGTCAATCCGGCGCGCCTCGTGCCTTTCGGTGCCGATGATGTGCAGGCCGCCCACGTCCAGCACCTTGCGGTGGTTCGCCTCCCACTCTCGTTCGGACATACCCTCCATCTCGGCGTTCCCGCCCAGAACGATGTCGGTGCCGCGTCCGGCCATGTTGGTGGCGACGGTGACGGCGCCCGGCTTTCCGGCCTGCGCCACTATCAGCGCCTCGCGCTCGTGCTGCTTGGCGTTGAGGACTTCGTGGGAGACGCCCCGCTTCCTGAGCAGACCGCTCAGGATCTCGGACTTGTCTATGTCGGTGGTGCCTACGAGGACGGGCTGGCCTTCCTTGCTGCGCTTCTCTATCTCGCGCACGACGGCGCGGTACTTCGCGCCCTGGTCTCTGTATATCAGGTCGGACGAGTCATCGCGCGCCATTGGCTTGTTGGTGGGTATGGCGAGGACTTCCAGCTTGTATATCTTGTCGAATTCCTCCGCCTCGGTCGTCGCGGTGCCGGTCATGCCGGACAGTTTGTCGTACAGCCTGAAGTAGTTCTGGAGGGTGATGGTGGCGTAGGTGATGGACTCCGCCTTCACCTGCGCGCCCTCTTTGGCCTCAATCGCCTGGTGAAGACCGTCCGAGTAGCGCCGTCCCTCCATGAGGCGACCCGTGAACTCGTCAACGATGATTACCTCGCCGTTCTGCACGACGTACTCGCGGTCGCGCTGGAACACCACGTGCGCCTTCAGCGCGTTTTCGACGTGATGCACTACGCCGAAGTTCTCGGGCGCGTACAGGTTGGTCACGTTCAAGGAGCGTTCCAGCCTGGATATGCCGTCCTGCGTGAGCGCGACGGTTCTGTGCTTCTCGTCCAGCGTGTAGTCCCGCTCCATCTGGAGCGTGGGCGCGACCCTGGCGTATCGCACGTAGTCCCGCGCCGACATCTCGGCCGGGCCGCTGATTATCAGGGGCGTCCGCGCCTCGTCAATCAGGATGTTGTCAACCTCGTCAACTATCGCGTAGGCCCGCTCTCCCTGTACCCTCCCCGACAGTTCGGTGACCATGTTGTCGCGCAGGTAGTCGAAGCCGAACTCGTTGTTCGTGCCGTAAGTGATGTCCGCCTCATACGCCTCTCTGCGGCTGGCGGGCTTCATACGCTCGAAGCCGCGCTCCCCTTCCTCGAAGGCAGGGTCGTACACCAGCGCCTTCTGGTTCTGGAGCGAGCCGACCGTAACGCCCAGCTTGGCGTACACCGCGCCCATCCAGTGGGCGTCGCGGCGAGCGAGGTAGTCGTTCACCGTAACTACGTGGACTCCCGATCCGGTGAGCGAGTTCAGGTACGCAGGAAGCGTCGCCACAAGCGTCTTGCCTTCGCCCGTCCGCATCTCGGCTATCTTGCCCTGGTGCAGCACGATGCCGCCGATTAGCTGAACGTCGTAGTGCCTCTGTCCCAGCGTCCGCTTCGCCGCCTCGCGCACGGCCGCGTATGCCTCGGGGAGAATATCGTCCAGGGTGTCACCCTGCGCCAGCGCTCGGCTCAACTCGTGCGTCTTGCCCATGAGTTGAGAATCCGACAGTCGCTCATACTCCCTCTCCAGGCCGTTTATCTCATTCACCAACGGCTGCATCTTTGAAATTATCTTCTCATCCGAACCGCCGAAGAATTTCGCGATGGACTTGAACATCTCAACCAGCCCCCCTTCGTAGCCGTCTGTTCAGAATCAAAACCCCGTGTCAATTACGGGGCATCGTCAAGTTTTGAATGTCGGGGAGCGTCAATCGCCTGTTCCAACAGGCTCGCGCTCGCGGCTGCCGGTGGAAACCCCGGCGGCGCCTTTCAGCTCACCGACGTCGTTGATGAGTATCTTGATGTCAGCGTCCATACGGTCAAACCTGTCGTCCATGCGGTCGAACCTGTTGTCCACCCGGTTGAACCTGTCGTCCACCCGGCCAAACCTGTCGTCCACCCGGTCAAACCTGTCGTCCACTCGGTCAAACCTGTCGTCCATACGGTCAAACCTGTCGTCCATACGGTCCATACGGGCGTTCAGGCGTCCCTCCATGTCCCTCATATCCTGCCGTATGTCCCTCATATCCTGCCGCATATCTCTCATGTCCTGCCTTATCTGCCTGTTGTGATAGAGTTGCAGGGCAACGAGGATAGTAAACAGAAAGGTGAAAAGGGCCATCACCTGCTGCATTTCGGTCATTCTCTTTCTCCTCATTTCAGGATATAGGATTACTCCTCCATTGACAAACGTGGATATTCTCGAAACGCGCCTCGTTATCCTGATAGTTGATCGTCAAGACTCCTTCTACGCCCTTCCGTCATACCAGCTTTCACGGGTATCCACAGGCTTGGGGAGCGGCATTCATGTATTGACAGCGCGCGCGGCGAATACCACTGAATCTCAACTTGAACATCAGGTAAACTAATTGGCGGTATCAAGTATTCACGAATCCAGAACCGCCATCCAGGACGAACCGAGTGTATGACGTTCTGATAGTAGGGGCCGGGCCAGCCGGAAACATCGCCGCGCTCGAACTCGCCGGGCGCGGGTTCAGCGTGGCCGTTCTGGACTACCGGGAGCGCGTCGGGGACAAGCTGTGCACCGGCGTCATAGGCGTAGAGTGCGCCGAGAGGTTCCCCGTCCCGCCGGAGCTGATCTACGGGCGGGCGAACTCCGCGACTATCTACTCGCCGGGCGGGCGCGGATTCAGGGTGGAGCGGCCCGACACCCAAGCGCTGGTGGTTGACAGGGTTGGCTATGTCGAATCCATGGCGGCGTCCGCGGCGCGGCGCGGCGCGGAGTATCATCTCGGCTGGCGCGTGGCGGACGTATCGCGTTCCCGAACGGGGGTCGCGCTCACCGCGCGGCGCGGCGCGGCGGCGAGAACGCTGCGCGGTCGCATCCTGCTGATAGCTTCGGGATTCGGTTCCGCCCTGGCCGACGCCGTATGCCCGGCTGAGGGCAGGAGACGAGAGTCGCTTGTCGGAGCGCAGGTCGAGGTAGTAACCAACGGCGTGACCGAGACGCAGGTATATGTGGGGGACGACGTCGCCCCGGGTTCGTTCGGCTGGCTCGTGCCGACGGGCGAGTCGCGCGGGCTGGTAGGCACGATGACACGTCAGAATCCGCCTGGCTGCCTGGAAAGACTGCTCGATAGGCTGATACGCGAGGGCAAAGCGCGGAGGGTCAAGTCAGGTCCAAGGAGATGGGGCATACCGATAAGGCCGCTGTCCAGGACATACGGGGAACGCGCGCTCATCCTGGGAGACGCGGCGGGCTTCGCCAAGCCCACCACCGGAGGCGGGATATACTACGCGATGCTGTCCGGCGCGATTGGCGCTGAGACGGCGGCTGACGCGCTGGAATCGAATGCTTTTTCCGCGGACGCGCTCCAACCTTACGAAGACCGCTGGAAGGACGAATTCGGCGGTGAACTCAGGATTGGCTACTATGCCCGGATGCTGTTCGAGTCCATGACCGACGCGCGGCTGGAAAGGCTCATGGAGACGTTTCTCTCGGAAGATATGCAGAAGGAACTCATCAGGTCGCCGGTCTTTTCGTTCGACAGGCACAGCGGGGTTATTCTGAGAACCATCGGTCACCGCCGGATGGTCGGGCTGATAAGGAGCGCGGGGCCGTCGGTATTGCCGTTCCTGTCCAAGCTGGCGCGGTCGTCGCTCTCCGCCTGACCGGGAGTGGTTACATGAAGACTCTGATGAGAATGCTCGCCACCCCGACCGCTACCGCTATCAATATCCCTACCCACGTGGTTATAAGCCAGACCTTGGCGTTCGCCACATCCTCTTTCGTCGCGCATGACTCCAACGCTTTTTCAAGGGCGGCCACACGCTCGCGTACATCGTCGAGTCTCCGAACATCATAACCTGAGGCGCGAATGCCGTCACCGGTTTGAGAAGGCTCGTCAGACATGAGAAACTTCCCGTGAACGCTCCAGCCAGTCCCAAAGAGCCGAATCGTAATATCCGTAGTAGGATCCTTCCAGTTTAAGTACCACTCCGACATGAGGGTGTTCCTCAGTACCGTACATACCAAGCGCTTGAGCGATCTGTTGAGGGCTTTCCGCGTGACTTCGCACCAGTAATTCTCTATCCGACAACTCAAGGCGATCAACTATCACTCTATAAGTGTCGTTGAGCTCCAAATCAGGTGGAAAAGGGTCGCGGAATATGACTACGAACGTGTTCATCGGAGTGATCGCCTTCCATGTGTCGTTTCTGGGATTCTGAGCTTTGCGCGCCTGCCGACATCGCCCCACAACGGTATCCACACGCCGAAATGTTGTCAAGAGTGGCCGGCGCTCCGCCCGTATCAACTAGGCGAACAGATCGTGGAGCACGGCCATCCTCGCGTACAGCGCGTTCTCGGCCTGACGGTAGAAGGCCAGCCTGTCGTCCCGCGCCTCGACGATGAAGTCCCCGCTTCTCTGCATAGGATCCATCACTACGCAATGCGGCTTCAGCGAGTCCATGAACTCCCTGTCTATGACCAGCCGACCCTGCCCCCTGGATGCGAGCAGCTGCATATGCGCCAGCGTCCGGGGGCCGTTCAGGTAGATGACGTCCGCTTCGGATACGGCGTCCAGGTTGGAGTCAGGGCGAAAGGCGACGCCGCGCTCGGCGCAGTAGCGCATGACCTTCTCCGGCATCTGTCCGCTGAACGGCACGGGTATGACGCTAACATCATCGAACATAGCCAGTCCCTGCAAGAGCGCGCTGACGTTTCGATGCTCCAGGCGTCCCACTATGGCGACACTCACCCCGTCAATCTCCCCTCTCTCGCGCCGGATGGTGTAGAGGTCGGCGAGGGCCTGCGTGGGATGGTCGTCCGAACTGCCGCCGTTGATGACGCGCATCGCGTCGGTGGCCGCCGCAAGCTCGGCGACGTGAGGGTCTCCGGCGCGCACGACCACGACGTCCATCTTCAGGCTGGCCAGTATGTTTATGATGTCGTCAACGAACTGGGTATTGTGCGCGGGGAAGAACTGTGACGCGTCCTCGGTGTGGTACGCCTTGCCTCCGAGCAGTTCAGTGGCGCGTTCGAAGGACGTCCGGGTGAGGAAGCTGGGCTCGTAGAACAGGCAGTACAATGCCTTGCCCGTCATCGGAGAGCGGGAATTGTCGCCGTTTCTCAGGAAATCGCACAGGGGGAACATGGACTCTTCGATCCATGCGCGGTCCATCTCGGTCGTCTGGGTTAGGTGCTGGAATCTGGCCATCTGAAGTCTCCCGAGAGAAGCGAATCGGTTCCCGACAGAAGATTGTACATGAGCCGCGTTAGCGATAGCTACGCCGGCATTTGACACGTATCTAAGGCCAATGCTAGATTGGAGAGGCGGTTGGCAGTCAACGGGTTGGACTGCTAAGAGCGGAGTGAACGGGGAGACATTAACTTGCCGAGGTATGATTATCGTTGCACAGACTGCGGCCACCAGTTCGAGCTGCGGCAGAGTTTCAGCGCGGCCACCGTCCAGGAATGTCCCGAATGCGGAGCTGACTCCAACAGGAAGATCCACGCCCCTCCGGTGATATTCAAGGGTTCGGGCTGGTACGTGAACGACTACGGCAAGGGCCGCGGCAACAACGGCGTGTCCTCTGAGAAGTCCGAGGAAAACCGCGAGAAGAAAGAGACTTCCGGCGAGAAGTCTTCCTCTACGGAAAGCCGCAAGTCGGAAACCGCTTCGGCGGCGAAGTCCGGAGCGAACGACTAAAAATTGCGAGCCCTTGTCCAGCGAGTGTGGGAGGCGTCCGTCTCCGTAGATGGGGAAGTCCTGGGTCGGATAGGCCCGGGACTTGTCGTTTTGGTGGGAATCGCGCGCGGGGACGGCGACCGCCACATCGAGTACATAGTGTCCAAGACGGTCAACCTGCGGATATTCGAGGACGACGCGGGACGCTTCAACCTCTCCCCCCTGGACGTCGGGGGCGACCTTCTCGTAATCAGCCAGTTCACGCTCTACGCGGACACGCGCCGGGGACGCAGGCCCGGCTTCACGGAAGCCGCCCCTCCCGACACGGCGTCAGATGTATTCGAGGCTACCCTGAGCAGATTCAGGGAAAGCGGCCTGCGGGTAGAAACAGGCCGCTTCCAGGCGCATATGCGCGTCGAGATTCACAATGACGGCCCTGTCACCATCATGCTCGACAGCGCGGACAGGGGCTTATAGTTCGGACTCAAGAAGGCCCATCCGCGCCGCTTGCTCCAATAAGGCTTGGGCGCGCTTTACCACGGGAACGTCCACAACCTTGCCGTCCAGCGAGGTTGACCCACGTCCCATGGCGGCGGCCTCCTCGAACGCCTCTATTACCCGGCGGGCGTGATTGACCTCTTCCTCTGAGGGCGAGAACACCTCGTTGAGAATCTCGATCTGGGCGGGATGGATGGCGAACCTTCCTCTGAACCCGATGCCGCGAGATGACCGCGAGTTCTCCCTGAGCGCGTCGGGGTCCCGGAACGCGAAGAACGGCGTGTCCAGCGCGAGGATGCCGGCGGCGCGCGCCGCTATCGCTATCGCCGAGCGGGCGTAGGCGATCTCCGCGTCGCCGTCGGTGCGCTCGATCTCCATGTCGTTGGTGAAGTCCTCGGCGCCCAGCGCTATGGCGACGATGCGGGGCGATGAGCGGCATATCTCATGGAGCTTGACTATGGACTCGGCGGACTCTATCCAGGGTACGAGCTTGGTCGTCCCGATGGGCAGTCCGGCCTTCAACTCGATCTTCTGGATGATTCCGACGACCTCTCTGAGTATCTGGGGATTGTCCATCTTGCCGACGGACACGCCGTAGATGCGCGGCCCGATAACGGCCTTGAGATCGTCTTCCAGCAGTCCGGTATCCAGGGAGTTTACCCTGGGAATGACCGGTACGCCGTTCCGCGCCAACTGCGGCGCGTACGCGGCGGTGACCTCGCGGGCGTTGCCCTTTTCGTCCCAGGGAACGGAGTCTTCCATATCCGGGACAAAGGCGTCGGGCCTGAGATTGAGCGCCCTGTCGAGCATACGGGGCGTGTTGCCCGGCACGAATAGCAGGCTTCTTAGTATCGGCGGCATAGCTTGGTCCTCGGTTCTGTGTCGCTAGTTGTCGCTTGTCGTTTGGAGGAAGGAGCGAGTCGCCTCTACGAATTCGGCGGGCTTGTCCACCGTTACCACGTGTCCGGCGTCGGGAATGTCTATCGAGGTCAGGTCTTTGGCCGCCGCCTTCATTCTGTCCAGAATATCGTCGGATACGAGCGGACTGTCCGCGCCGCGAACTTCGAGTATCGGACAGGGAATCGTCTCAAGCGCGTTCCAGTAGCGAGATATGAGTCCGGCGTCGCTCATGTCCGGCAGGGGCGTGTTGAACAGTCGCGGGTCGGCCTTCCACGTCCACGCGCCGCCGGAGGTACGCTTCATCTTGTCGCGGGCGTCTTGCGTCAGCCGTTCGTCCGACGCCCAGGGATTTGACTCGCGCATCCAGACAAAAGCGTCGTCCAGGCTGGGGAACTCCATCGGCGTCGCCGGCCGACCGGACGCGCCCGCCTTGGCGGCCTCGGACGGTTCCGGCCCAATATCCACTATAACGATTCGCTCCACGCGGTCGGGGTGGTCGGCGGTGTACAGCATCGAGTGCCATCCGCCCATAGACAGACCCGCCAGAGTGAACCTGTCGAGTCCGAGCGCGTCAACGAATGCGGCCAGGTCTTCTACGAAGCGGTCGCGCGCGTATCCGTCGGCGGCGTAACCGGACTCGCCGTGTCCTCGCTGGTCGAGGGCATAGACGTGGTACGAACCGCGCATAGCCTCGGCGAACTCGTCCCAGATGCGCGCCTGGCCGGTGTGTCCATGCAGGCACACCAGCGGCGGCAGGCCCTCGCTTCCCCAATCGAAGTAGCGCAGGCGGACATCATTGATCGTTATGTATTTGGACGCTGGGGCGGTGGCGGTCATTTGAATCTCCGTTTTCGGTATTTAGTATTCAGTTGCCTGAGCTAAGGTAAGTCGAGATGGCCTTGTTCATCTTCTCCCGCGCGTTTTGAGCTATCTTGGTCGGATGCCCGTCGAACCCGTGCGGGCCGCCCGGATACACGGCGAGTTCGGCGTCGTTTCCGGCGGCCGCCCAGCGCGCGCGCATGAATAGGGTATCGTCCAGCAGCGGGTCGAGCGTTCCGATTGTGAAGAGCGCGGGAGGCAGGTTAGAGAGGTCGGCGTAGAGGGGCGATACGTCCGGGTCGCGCCTGAGTTCGGCAGGCACGAAGTGGTCGTAGAACCAGTCCATGATAGGCGTATTCAGAACCAGGAGCCGGTCTCCCCAATTTCGCTGCGATGGAGTCATGCTCAGGTCGTAAACGCCGTAAACGAGGTTCGCGCCGGAAAATCCGGTGAAGTCGTGCTTGTCGCGCATCCTGATGAGCGTCGTGGCCGCCAGGTGTCCGCCGGCCGATTCGCCGCCGATGGCGAGCTTGTCCACACCGTATTCGGACATGGCGTTTTCGACAACCCAGACGGCCGCGACCTCGCAGTCATCCAGCGCGGCGGGATAGGGATACTCGGGAGCGAGCCTGTAATCAACGCTGATGACGACCGCGGAGCAGGCATTGGCGATCTCCTCGTTGCGCGGGTCCTGGAGATGGGCGCGTCCGAGTACCCAGCCGCCTCCGTGGATGTGAAGATATATACCCTGCGGGTCGTCGGGAACGAACGTCCTCAGAGTGAGAGGCCCGCCCGGACCCGGGATCTCGCGCTCCTGCGCCATATCCGAGAACACCGGCTGCCCTGACATAGCGGTACCCTCTTCCCTGGCCCTCCGGGTCTGCTCGACGGGTACGGTGTCGGTCGCGGGCGCCTCGGCGAGAAGCGCTTCTAGCTGCGCGTTGAATTCGGCGGTCTCGGCGTCTATGGCATCGGGCGTGAAGAGAGTCGGATCGGGCATTTGAGAGTCCTCAGGCTTTCGCAGTGAATTTCGTATGCCAGTTTACAGTTTTTGCCGCCAGTAGTCAGTATCCATCCTGCATAGCGCCAAAACTGGACAAAATTCCCAATTTAGGGCATTATCTGTGCATGGATGAGTGTAAATCCATTCGTGAAACGACGAACGCTCAGGCTGTCGCGCATCTGAGGCGGGAGCTTTTGAACGGCGCGGATTGGCCGGACGCGCTTATGGGGGCAATGGCTCTCTGGACCACGCCCGAGGAGATATTCGAGGGAACGAGGCTCGTCTATCTGATCGCGTCGGAGGCGTTCGATTGGCTGACTCTGGCGCACCGGCTGAGCTGGGAGGCTCGGGATCTCATCCCCGAAGGCGAACTGGAGGATTTTCTCTTTACCGGCCGCTTCCCGTCGCGCGTGGATGAGAATGACTTCAAGGAAGTCTGGGGAGTTGACAAGAACAGCGCGTACCTGAATTACTTCTACGGAGTGGAAGTGGAAACCGCGTTGCAGCAGGTGGTCGAGGCCGAGGTGGAAAAGCGCTTCTACGCCAGCGGCAGGCAGTACGCCACCGACCACACTAACGAGGCATTCCAGCGAATCTATAACTCAACGCGGGATGAGTTGCTGCTTGCCTACTGGGACCACGTGAAGCGCCCATATCGCAAGGTGACTACTCTCACGGAACTGAAGGAATTCACCTACTGGCTGTTCAAGCGAAGGCTGAATGTCTCGGACAAGGCGAAGATAGCGTCCGACACGAAGAAGGGCATGGCGGC
The DNA here is from genome assembly GCA_963668275.2 of Dehalococcoidia bacterium. Taxonomy (GTDB): domain Bacteria; phylum Chloroflexota; class Dehalococcoidia; order Lucifugimonadales; family UBA1123; genus VXRN01. The sequence goes on along the minus strand of OY764155.1, from coordinate 1,688,774 downwards.
TCTGGATCCTGAAATGCGCGTTCCGGGCGCTTTCAGCTTTTAGCCGTCTCTGTCTCCCTCATCTGAACATATCGCGGTCGCGGTCGCGTATGAGCGGAGAATAGCCGGTATCCGCCGGCGCATACGGATAACCGCGCGCGACCGACACCGGCACTCCAATCGCTTTGAACTGCACCAGTTCCGCGGCCGCGGCTAACTCGTCGGCGACCGCTATGGTGGTTACGTGCATCTCTCGCCCCTGGGCGTCCAACTCGCCGCGATAGTCGGTCATGGGGTCCATCCCCGCCACCCCAATGGCGAAGTTGACGTGTCCTTCCCGCCATGCCCGGCCAAACGTGTCCGATATGATCACCGGAATATGAATCCCGGTGGCCTCCCGTATCTCGCCGCTGATTCTGCGGGCCGAGGCGTCCGAGTCTTCAGGAAGCAGGCACACAACATCGTCGCCTGGCACATTCGACTGGTCAATACCGGCGTTCGCGCATACAAAACCGTGATGGGTTTCGGAGATGATCACGCCTCGCTCCGGGTCCATACGCACGATGGACTTGCTCTCGCGCAAGACGAGTTCGACCAGTCTGGGATCGCGACCGGTATGCTGGGCGAACCGGACGGCGAATTCGGACGGGGTGATAGTGGATAAGCTGACGAGTCTGCCCTCGGCCTTGGACACTATCTTCTGGGTTACGACAAGAATATCCCCTTCTTCCAGGGGGGTGTCCTGCCTGCTGGCCGCGTCCACTATCAGCGATCCGAGTCGGTCCCCGGGCAGCGCTTCCGGAATGCCCGTTAATCCAAATATAGTGACTGAGTATCGCTGGGCTTCATCAAGGGACATAACAGGGAAACTCCTGGGCGCTCAGGCATACAGCAACGCGCCCGCGATAGATACCACTGATCCACCGTTATGATCGGCGGGACACTGATCGTATCCCACGTGGATGCCGGAAGCGCCTTCGAGCAGACTGAGCATGAGGTAGACGGGCGAGAGGCCGCATATCTTTCTGGAATCTGATTCGGCGACGGATATGTCCAGGAAGTCGCGCGGGCTGCCGGAACAAATCGCGGATACCGACCTCTCATCCTCGGCCTTCAGCTTCTCCTTCGCCAAACTATCCAAAGGCGTTGCGTCTCCGAATGCCGGCCCTACGTGGGCAAGGTCTCCGGCGGCTATGACAAGGGTCTTTCTCCGCCGCATGGCGCGACGCATTGCATCCAGTACGGCGGCGATACGTTCGTCTTCCGAGGGATGAGAATCTCCGCTAATGAAATGATGAAACGACCCGCAGAGTACCGGGACCACCGATACTTTCTGATTTCGCATGAAATGGCCCATCCACACGAGAGCCAGTTCAATCGAGTGTTCAGACTTGTGATGGAGTTCCTCGTCGAAGGCGGACTTGCCCAGCGCTCGGGCAATATCCTCAACCGTCTCGGTGTCGGTACGCAGGGCGCCGTAGGGCGTGCGGTAGTTCTGAAGGGTCGGAGTAATCCTGCCCAGTCCTCCCTGGTGATCGGTGCCAAGCGCAATCACCAACTCGATAGAAGCGAGGTCGTCCTGGGCCTGCTGCCAGAGTTTGGCGTAGGTGGCGTGACCGCGGTTGTAGTCTATGTGGGGACAGAGCATTCCGGCCAGGTCGCCCTCCGGTCTTGAAACGGGCGTGTCCGGGGGGAAGCGGCGCCGCCATTCGCTCATCGTCGCGTCAAGCTGATCAGGAGATTCGGGATAGACGGCTCCCGCGTGGGACATGGGTCTGTAATCCCCGCTTCTGTAACTCTGGAGCGCGCGCCTGTGGGCCCTGCGATACTCCCCGTTCTCGATCAACAGCGCCTGGTCGAGCTGGCCGACGACCGAGCGCAAATCCTCGAGCGTAAGATCGAGTCCGGCGCTGAGAGTCAACGCCGCCTGGATCGCGCTAAGTTCTCTGACGCCGTCGAGGAACATTACAAGGGGCGCCAGGTAGTGAGGAAGCATGATCGTGGATTCGGACATCGAAATCGGATCGCGCAGGTAGAGGAATCGTTGCCCCATGTGTTCAACCCACAGGGGTTCAACCGGTCTGAGTTTGGGCTTTGACGGTATGGAGGGAAAAGTCATTCTCGGCAATTCTTCAGGAAGTCGGGTATTATCACCCCCATCCTGGCCTTCCCCCGTCGAGGGGGAAGCAATCTATGCAATCGTCTCATAAAACACGTATGTCGTCAAAGCCTCCAGAGGCGTCGCGGTAGCCTTGCCCAACTCGCGCCGCGCGGCTATGATGCTACCAGTTTAGAGTAGCGGGAAGCAGGCCATGGTCGCTAAAACCACAGACACTATCATAAGACCGCGCCGCACAGACCATCACGAAGACCCGGGTATGTACGGACTGCTCGGAGAACGGGTTCCCATCGAAGTGATTCAGCATCCGACCATCGAATACGTCGCCATGGCGATAAGGTATATCCTGCGCGGTGCGGGGACTGTATTCCTCGGTTCCAACATTCCGCTCCGCACCAACCGGCTCAACCGGCGTGAACACGAGGCCCCGGACTACTACCTGGCCTGGGGTGTGGACGTGGCGGCCATCAGGGGCGAGACGGCCTACAACCTGTGGGAGGTTGGTAAGCCGCCCGAATGGGCGTTGGAAGTAGCGTCGCCCAGCACATACGAGAGAGACCTGTACGATAAGCCTGACAGGTACGCCGAGATAGGGATTGGCGAGTACTGGATGTTCGACCCGACGGGCGGCGAGTTGTACGGTGAGGCTTTGATGGGATTCGAGTTGGTGGACGGCGTGTACCAGGCTGTGGAGATAGTTCGTAACGAGCACGGGCTGTTGAGCGGATACAGCCGCCAGTTGGACGTGAGGCTGTGCGTGGTGGAGGAGTTCCAGCGCGAAGAGTTGTTGCGGATACAGCCCGATCTGGGAGTTCTGTTCGACATGGACTTCAACCCCGCTCTGCTGCTGTTTCAGGAAGTGGATACGGGCTGGTACATCCTGGACATGGCCGGGCTGAGGGCTGAACGAGATTTCGAGCGCGAGCGGGCGGAGCGTGTAGAGGTTGAGCGAGATTTGGAGCGGGAGCGCGCCGAGCGTGTAGAGGTTGAGCGAGACTCCGAGCGGGAGCGCGCCGAGAGCGCCGAAGCCAAGTTGGCGGAGGAACGCGCCCGCGTACGCGAACTGGAAGAGAGGCTGCGACGCCTCCAAGAATAACGGGAAGCAGGCCATGGTCGCTAAAACCACAGACACTATCATAAGACCGCGCCGCACAGACCATCACGAAGACCCGGGTATGTACGGACTGCTCGGAGAACGGGTTCCCATCGAAGTGATTCAGCATCCGACCATCGAATACGTCGCCATGGCGATAAGGTATATCCTGCGCGGAGCGGGGACTGTATTCCTCGGTTCCAACATCCCGCTACGCACCAATCGGCTCAACCGGCGCGAACACGAGGCCCCGGACTACTACCTGGCCTGGGGTGTGGACGTGGCGGCCATCAGGGGCGAGACGGCGTACAACCTGTGGGAGGTTGGCAAGCCGCCGGAGTGGGCGCTGGAAGTAGCGTCGCCCAGCACGTATGAGAGGGACCTGTACGAGAAGCCGGACAGGTACGCCGAGATAGGGATTGGCGAGTACTGGATGTTCGACCCGACCGGCGGCGAGTTGTACGGTGAGGCGCTGATGGGATTCGAGTTGGTGGACGGCGTGTACGAGGCTGTGGAGATAGTTCGGAACGAGCACGGGTTGTTGAGCGGATACAGCCGCCAGTTGGACGTGAGGCTGTGCCTGGTGGAGGAGTTCCAGCGCGAAGAGTTGCTGCGGATACAGCCTGATCTGGGTCTGCTGTTCGACATGGACTTCAACCCCGCGCTGCTGCTGTTCCAGGAAGTGGAGTCAGGTCTGTATATCCTGGACATGGCCGGGCTGAGGGCTGAGCGAGACTCCGAGCGCGAGCGAGCCGAAGTTGAGCGGGAACGGGCGGAGCGCATTGAGGTTGAGCGAGATTTGGAGCGGGAGCGGGCCGAGCGTGTAGAGGTTGAGCGAGACTCCGAGCGCGAGCGGACTGAGCGCATTGAGGTTGAGCGAGATTTGGAGCGCGAGCGGGCGGAGCGCGCCGAAGCCGAGTTGGAGGAGGAACGCGCCCGCGTACGCGAACTGGAAGAGAGGCTGCGACGCCTCCAGGAATAACGGGAAGCAGGCCATGGTCGCTAAAACCACAGACACTATCATTAGACCGCGCCGCACAGACCATCACGAAGACCCGGGTATGTACGGACTGCTCGGAGAACGGGTTCCCATCGAAGTGATTCAGCATCCGACCATCGAATACGTCGCCATGGCGATCAGGTATATCCTGCGCGGTGCGGGGACCGTGTTCCTCGGTTCCAACATTCCGCTCCGCACCAACCGGCTCAACCGGCGCGAACACGAGGCCCCGGACTACTACCTGGCCTGGGGCGTGGACGTGGCGGCCATCAGGGGCGAGACGGCGTACAACCTGTGGGAGGTGGGCAAGCCGCCCGAGTGGGCGTTGGAAGTAGCGTCGCCCAGCACGTATGAGAGGGACCTGTACGAGAAGCCGGACAGGTACGCCGAGATAGGGATTGGCGAGTACTGGATGTTCGACCCGACGGGCGGCGAGTTGTACGGTGAGGCTTTGATGGGATTCGAGTTGGTGGACGGCGTGTACGAGGCTGTGGAGATAGTTCGTAACGAGCACGGGCTGTTGAGCGGATACAGCCGCCAGTTGGGCGTGAGGCTGTGTGTGGTGGGGGAATCTGAGCGCGAAGGATTGCTACGGATACAGCCCGATCTGGGTCTGCTGTTCGACATGGACTTCAACCCCGCTCTGCTGCTGTTCCAGGAAGTGGAGTCAGGTCTGTACATCCTGGACATGGCCGGGCTGAGGGCTGAGCGAGACTCCGAGCGCGAGCGAGCCGAAGTTGAGCGGGAACGGGCGGAGCGCATTGAGGTTGAGCGCGATTTGGAGCGCGAGCGGGCCGAAGTTGAGCGTGAGCGCGCCGAGCGCGCCGAAGCCGAGTTGGCGGAGGAACGCGCCCGCGTACGCGTACTCGAAGAGAGGCTGCGACGCCTCCAGGAATAAATTCCTTCTCCCTTGATTGGGGAAGGTACTATAACAAAGCGGGGACAGTCCCGATAGCCGCCCCCGCTTCTGACCTGACTAGCTCACCACGCTCCGAGCACTCTACCGCCCGCTATTTCGCGTCTATCCTGAACATCAACATCCGTTACTTCTTCGTCGCCGTCACCTTGAACTTGAGAACATTCGTGACACCTGCGCTAGTCCAGGGGGCGTTGTCTATTTTCTTCTGTAGCACGTTGTCAATAGACTACCCGGCGTTGGAAGGCACGTTGGTCTCGGCGTCGGACCCCGTAGTTCTCTGTTCATAAACGTTGGCCCCTTGAGTGTCGCCCGTGCCGGACACGACGAGGAAGTATTTCGTGCCGTCTTCCAGCGAGCAGCCGACGGAGCAGGTGTAAGTACGGTTATCTCTCTCAGCATTCCCACACCCTAGTTCCAGCTTTAGAAAGTGTGCGTCCCTGCCTGATACCGTATATTCAACCACCAAAAGAGGAAACGCTACCGCATGGCAATGAATAGTTGTTCGGGGGGAAGTCAATTTGAGTGAGGGGCGTGAAAGCGCCGCAGACGTGGCGGGCGTGAGCGTATCCAAGAAGGACACTAAGGGGCGCTGAGGTGTTGGCGTCGTCGCGCCGCGCCGGGCGCCCGCCGGAAATTTGGCGCTACCAGCGCCCCGCGCGCATATGCGATTCGGAATTGGGCTGTGCTACAATCTCATGGCCTCGCCGATGTTTCGAGCGTATGGAGACCGTATAATGCCGATTGCAGAGGATCTGAAAGTATTCACCGGCAACGCTCACCCACAGTTGTCGTATGACATATGCTCGTACCTGGGCATAAATCCCGGCCAGATAGACGTGTTCAAGTTCACGAACGACAATACGTTCGTGAAGATCCTTGAGAACGTCCGCGAGAGGGATGTGTTCATCGTCCAGCCTTTCAGCGCGCCCGTGAACGACAACATCATGGAACTGCTGATAATGCTGGACGCCGCCAAACGCGCGTCCGCCAGACGTATCACGGCGGTCTTGCCATACTACGCCTATGGGCGCAGCGACAAGAAAGACCAGCCGCGCGTGCCGATAACCGCTCGCCTGGTCGCCACGATGATCGAGGCGGCCGGAGCGGACAGGGTGCTGACGCTCGACCTGCACGCGGGGCAGATACAGGGTTTCTTCAACATCCCGGTTGACGAGTTGACCGCGATCCCCATGCTTGCCCACCACTTCGCCAACGGGGAAGACCTGGTGGTGGCCGCGACCGACGCGGGCGGAGCGAAGAGGGCGAGGGATACGGCCGACCTGATAGACGCCGATATAGCGATAGCGGAAAAACGGCGCCTGGGGAACTCGGACAAAGTGGTCGTTGACGAGGTGATCGGCGACGTGAACGGCAGAAAAGTGATTATAGTTGACGAGGAGATCAGCACAGGCGGCACCGTGGTCGCGGCGGCTACCTCGCTGGTGGCGCACGGCGCCAGAGAGGTGTACTGCGCCGCCACGCACGGCGTTCTTTGCGGAGAGGCCCCGCTTCTCCTGGAGCAAAGCCCCATCATACAAACGGCAGTGACCGATTCGCTTCCGATAAGCGATGAGAAACTGGGTCCGAAGACGCGAATCATCTCGATAGCCTCCATGCTGGGAGAGGCTATCTATCGCATTCACGGCGGGTTTTCGGTGGGAGAAATGTTCGAAGGAGCCTCTCGGGGCGCCGGCGGTCAGCTTGTGAAAGTATTCTCAAACTGATAGAATCGAGGCAATATGGTTAATTCAAATCCCCCCGAACCCCCCGAAAGCAGAACCGGCATATACGCCGACATTCAGAATCTTCAGGACATATCGAGAGAGATACTCGTGGTGCTAATCCGTCGCTGGCCTGAGGATGTTCCCCCGCCCGGCAAGCTGAACCTGTACGTCAGGGCCGACCACGCCGACCTCTGGCGCGTCTGGGCCAGCCACGAGTTCTCCGACATGGAGGTCGTGGTAAAGGGCGTCCAGCACTACACGCTGTCGGCGACCAAGAACGCGGCTGACATGGCCATCGCGGTTGACGCCATTAGCGACTTCAATCACAATCGCGTAACCCACGTAGCGGTCGTCAGCGACGACAGCGACTTCATATCTCTCTACGCCAAACTGGCCGAAGAGGTCAACGGATTAGACCTCACGTACAGCAACGGCGACATTCCATTCCTCTGGGTATTCACCGACCGGATGGGCACTCGCTCGGCGCTGCTCCAGGAATTCTTCCCCGGCAGATACATCCACATCGTGGACCACCGGCTCGTCCACCAGGTAGAGCGGGAAAGAAGGAGAAAGGAAGCCGAGGCCGCTGAAGCGGAGGCCAAGGCCAAGGCTGAAGAGATTGCCAGGGCCAGGGCTGAAGAGATTGCCAAGGCTAAGGCGGTTGCTGAGGCTGAAGCGACCGCCGAAACGCAGACTCCCGTGGAAGCCGAGCCTGAGCCCGAGCCTCCTCAGTTACAGACTCCTCCGCCCGAACCCGAACCTGACGACTCCAGCAGGCGCGCGCCGGAACTTGAGCCGGAGGACGTCGAGGAACGGCCCCTGATCTCCGAGGCGCAGCGCGAGGCTTCGGAGACCGAGCGAATCGCCATCCAGCTGATTCGCGAGATGCCGGTGGGCAAGTTCAAGAGCATGGACTGCCAGGATATAATTCGCACCAACTTCCCCAACCATCACCTGGCCAACGCGGGCGGCGCCGTTTTCGGCGCCATCTTCAGGAGGGAAGTGCTTCCCTTCATGGAAAAACGCGGCGTCAAGGACCTTCCGGGCCAAAGCCCGCGTCAGTACGAAATGACTCTCCAGGCGAAGGCGTCATTGACGCGCGCCTGATTTTCTCGCGCGGCTTGATCGAGTATAGACGGGGCTGGAATCAATTCCGGCCCCGTTTTATCGCGGTCCGTTCCTAGACCATTTAGCTAGGTTCCTCCCGATCCGCGCTCGCTGACAATACGCTCCCCGGCCCACGGCTATTCCTGCGCCTTCAGCCGAGCGGCAAAGAGCAGGTAAAGCGCGGACACGGCCAGGCCGAGCAGCCCCATGGCGGTCAAAGCCCATGTCACCGAAGTGACGCCGGCGAACCAGCCCACGAGCAGGCTCGATCCAACGACGAACCCCTGCCCTACCCGCTGAAGGCTCGTGATCCTGCCCCGCAGTTCGTCCGGCACGAGCGTTTGAGTAAGAGTGCCGTTGGTAGTCCTGAACGCGGTCTGGGTCGAGGCGAACAAAGCGATCACCACCAGCGCCAGCGGGAGCCAGACAGCCTGCGTCAGGACTAGAGCGAGTATGGAACTGGCAATCGCAGTCGCGAGACACACCATTCCACGCTTGAAGAAGAACCCGAACGAGGCGATTGTGAGCGCCATTAGGAAACCCCCGAACCCGTTTATGGCGAGCATATATCCGCCGACGTCCGCGCCGCGTTCGAGTATCTCGTCCGTAAAGAGGGGCAGCGCGAATATCACGGGCTGCAAGATGACATTGGGAACGATGGTCAGGGTTATCAGGAAGAACAGCACCCGGTTCCCGGACCAGATATATCTGAACCCCTCTATCAGATCCGTGAAGAATCCCCCGGTTCCCGCGGACGGTCGCCTGCGCGAAACGCTCGCGTAAGGCGCGCGCATCGGCAGAAACGCCGCGATCATGCCCAGATACAGCAGCGATTCGATGGTGAAGTTCCAGAAGAATCCCAGCGTGGCCACCAGAATCCCGCCTATGAAGGGGCCAATGGCTCTTGTGCCAGGAATCGTAAGAACATTGGTGGCGTAGGCGTTTCCTAGCATATGCCTGGGGACCGTGTTGGCTATGAGCGCCTGTCTCATCGGCTGCGTGATGGACAGGCAGACGCCGCTGACAATCGCGTAAGCGAAAACGTGCCAGACCTCGACGTATTGCAGGTGTACGACCCAGGCGAATCCGAATGAAAAGATCGCCATGAACGCCTGAAGGAAGATTATAAGCCTGCGCCGGTCAACCCTGTCCCCGAGAACGCCGCCAAGCGGCCCAACGACCAGCCCCGGAAGCGTGTTGATCCCCCCAACTCCGATCACCAGCAGCGCGGACGCCTCGGTATCCTGTGTTAGATGCTGCACGAGCCATCCCAGCGTGAGCAGCTGAAGCCAGTTCGCGGTATTGGCGAAGAAGTTGCCGACCCAGAGAAGACGGTAGTCCCTCGACACGACCCACGCGTCGAAAGTCTGAAGCCTGGGCAAGGTAACTCGTCGCGCTATTGTAGGGACTCCAGCAGGATTTGGTGGAGAGTATGATACATTGGCGGGGGCCTTGTAGTACAATGCTGTCAGAGCCGGGAGCGGAATCTTCGGGAGGTCATAAGATGAACGTTGTGGAATTGGTGACGGTGGTGGGAGTCATCGTTGGAGTCGGGGGCATTCTCATCGCTATGGGTGTCTTCACGTGGCAGATAGTGTCCTCGACGAATCGGTTCGACTCCAAGCTGGACAAGCTGGACGACAAGATAGAGGCGCAGGGCAAGGAACTCGAGGGCAAGATAGAGGCGCAGGGCAAGGAACTCGAGGACAAGATAGAAGATAAGACGGAAGCGCTGAGCAAGGAACTCGGCGCAAAGATAGAGGCGCTGACAACCGAAACCAGGGACATGGCCGAGAGATACAGCCGCAAGATCACGGACGTGGAAATAGAACAGGCGCGGCTGAACGCCGTCAACGAAATCATGCTCGACGACCGCCACACCCACAACCGAGCGGATGATTAGCGCGGCGGGAACTTCCTCGCCGAAATGACCACCGCGAACGGAACCCGTGTCAGCCGTTCCCAGTGATCGGCCCAGTACCGCCCCGCGTATGGCGAGCGCCGATCATCTGGAAGGCCAACCGGATATGGCTCGATAAGCCGCTCAATCATCAGTCCGGCGTCCGTCACCGACGACACCAGTTCCTCGATAGTCCGAAAGAAAGTGATCCCCGGCGAATGTCCCTCCGGCACGGGGTCTTCCCACACCTCGACGGGCGGGTTGAAGTAATCGGTCACGCGCAGAGAGCGGGCGGCGACATCCCAGTCGAACGCGCTCAGAGGATGCGCGGTTGACATCACAAGCTGCCCGCCGGGACGAAGCAACTCCGCGCATCGCGCCAGGCAGCCGCGAAGGTCGGGGATGAACTCCCATCCGAAGGACGACACTACCACGTCGAATGAAGCGGGCCTGAACATCGTCGGACATTCCATGTCCCCGTTCACCAGCTCGAAAGTTGCGCCCGTCTTCTGCCTGAGAGACATGGCATGGCGAATCTGCTCCGGGGAGAAGTCCAGAGCGACAACGTCCGCCCCCCACCTGGACAGCGCGACGGAGTTCTGCGCGCCGCCGCACGCGAGTTCCAGGATTCGCTTGCCCGACACGTCGCCCATGAGCCGGTAGAAACGCTCGCCTGGCGCGAACGGCGCGTAGTGAACGTCGTCCAGCACGATGCGGCTGTCGGCCTGGTAGGAAGGCGACATAGCGTCCCAGCCCGCCCTGATGGCGCTCTTTACTTCCCCCGTATCCAAGTAATGCCGCGCTACTTGGGACCGCAGGCGCGGGAGACAGCCGACCGCAGCTGTCCCATCGCCTCGGCGACGGATACGCTGTCGTTGTACACCGCCGACCCCGCCACAAGCTGGTCCGCGCCGGCCTCTACAACCAACGCGGCGTTGTCCGCCTTGATCCCGCCGTCAACCTCAAGCGCCGCGCCGGACTCCGCCCTATCCAGGCGCTCCCTTGCGCGCGAGATTTTGTCAAGCATCGAAGGAATGAACGGCTGCCCTCCCCAGCCCGGATTGACGGTCATAACAAGGAGCAGGCCGATCTCTGAAATCACCTCCTCCACCAAAGACAAGCTCGTGCCGGGATTGACCGCCACGCCGGGGTCCATGCCAAGGTCGCGTATCTGTCCGACCGAAAGGTGTAAGTGGGCCGTCGCTTCCTGGTGGATGATTACCCTGTCCGCGCCCGCGTCCTTGAGTTGCTGGAAGTGATTTTCGGGACGCTCGACCATCATGTGTATTTCGAGAGGCAGGCTGGTCTTAGGCCGTATCGCCTCGACGACAATCGGCCCAAACGTGATCGGCGGCACGAACTGGCCGTCCATCACGTCTATGTGCAGGCAGTCGGCCCCTGCCCTCTCCGCCTCGGCGACCTGCTCTCCAAGCCTGGCAAAATCCGCTGACAGGATGGATGGCGCAATCTTCACTCTTCTATCGGCTTGCACGCTGACCCTCCAACTCCGACTTGGCGACGGCAATCGCTTTGGCGACTCTGGACTGCGCGGTCCCGCCCGGTACGTCCCGCGCCGCAATCGAGGACTCAACCGTAACGTCGTACACATCCCTCTCAAACAGGGGCGAGTGCGACCTGTATTCTTCGAGCGAAAGCGCGTCGAAACCGACTCCCTTCTCCAGCGCGTACTCCGACAAGCGTGAAACGACCCTGTACGCCTCCCTGAACGGGGCGCCGCGCGCTACCAGGTAGTCCGCGATGTCCGTAGCCAGCACATAGCTCTCTCCCGCCGTCTGCCGCATCCTGCCAATGTTCAATTCTATGCCCGAAATGAGATCGGCGAATATCCTCAGTGTGGAAAGAACAGTGTCCGCGGTATCGAAGAAGCCTTCCTTGTCTTCCTGCATATCGCGGTTATAAGTGAGCGGCAACCCTTTCAGGATTGTCAGAAGCCCGATAAGGCTGCCATAGACGCGACCCGTCTTGCCCCGCGCTATCTCCGCGAAATCAGGGTTGCGCTTCTGCGGCATGATGCTGCTGCCAGTGGTGTACTCGTCCGGCATACGTACAAACCCGAACTCGTCCGACGACCAGAGGACGAGCTCCTCCGCCATGCGCGACAGGTGCATCGCGCATATCGAGGACGCCGACAGGAAGTCGAGCAGAAAGTCGCGGTCGGACACCGCGTCCATGCTGTTGGCCGATACGCGCGAGAAGCCCAGTTCATCCGCCACGAATTGGCGGTCTATGGAATACGGAAGACCCGCCAGCGCGCCGCTCCCAAGTGGCATGACGTCCGTTCGCTCGAACGCCTGCCTGAACCGCTCCGAATCCCGCGAAAACATCTCGTAGTACGCGAGCAGATGGTGAGCCACCAGGACAGGCTGAGCGCGCTGGACGTGCGTGTAGCCCGGCATGGGAGCGTCGGAATGCCGTTCAGCCAGGGACGCCAGGTTCCATCTCAGGTCGTACAACGCCGCCAGAATGTCCGAGATAGCTTCCTTCGCGTACATCCTCACGTCCAGCGCTACCTGGTCATTCCGCGAGCGCGCGGTGTGCAGACGGAGCGCCGGCTCTCCGATAATCTCAAACAGCCGACGCTCGATGTTCATGTGAATGTCTTCGAGTTCCGGCCTCCACTTGAACTTTCCGGCGCCTATCTCCGCCTCGATGTCGTTGAGTCCGGCGATGATGGCGTCCGCGTCCGACTCTGATATGATACCCTGCCGCGCCAACATCCGCGCGTGGGCTATGGAGCCGGCTATGTCCTGCTTGTACAGCCGCCTGTCGTAGTGAATCGAGACAGTGTAGTCCGAGAATACTTCCTTCAGTCCCATGAGCGGTTAGTCCGGGCGCTTGGGAACCAGGAAGCGGCGGCGCATCGTAAGGATCTGTTCCTCTCGGTTGTTGTGCGCCCTGGTTTCTATATAAACGATTCCTCGGTCCGGCCTGGAGCGCGATTCGGTCACCTCCAGTATCTCGCTCTCTGCGTAAATCGTGTCGCCGTGGAAGGTCGGCCCAGTGTGGACTATCTTCTCGTACTCCAGGTTGGCGATGGCCTTGCCCGACATTTCGGGAACGCTCATGCCGACCACCAGGCTCAGCACAAGCGCGCCGTTCACCAGTATCTTGCCGTGCTGATGCTCTGACATATACCGCTCGTCTATGTGCAGCGGATTATGGTTCATCGTAAGCAGCGAGAATAGATGGTTGTCCATCTCCGTAATCGTCTTTCCGGGCCAGTGCTTGAAAACATCCCCCGGCGCGAAGTCCTCAAGGTATCCGCCGAAAGTGTCTCTTCTGTCGTGAATCATGCGTGAATGTCCTTAATCGCTATGCGCGTGTCCGTATTCAACTTCCTTCTCGCGGATCGCGGCGAGTTCCTCGGCCCGTAGTTCTTCCGCTGGTGTCGGTGGTCCAAGCAACTCGAATTCCAGTGTCTTTAATTTTTCCACATCCAGGCGCGACGAGGCGTCAAGAATTTCAAAACCGATCACCGCTCGATCCGCGCCTATATCCACTGCGACCCAGTCGTCAAGCATTTTAGTTTCGACAGTACCCTTACCCCGGGCAATATCTATATAGACCGCATCAGCGTATGGATCGTATGTAACTCTCATTCTGTCCACTCCCCGTATCTGGTTATTACGGTTACTACTTCTGTTACAGGGCCTTCCTCGACATATATCACTCTGATTTGCTTATGCGGATAACTCCTGCCTTCCCATTCGTAGCCTTCTCTGAACACCTTTTCCCTGCCCAGCCGATTCAGGTACGCTGGATACACGCTTCCTGTTTGGATTGTATCAATGACTTCGGACCTGAGGGCGCCGCGCTTACGCATCGAGAGAAGAGCGTGAGGCGAGAAATTTATCATGGTAGGCAACTTATACCCCATACCGTTCCAGCAGCCGCCGCGCTATCAGCAACTGCTGTATCTCGTTCGTGCCTTCGCCAATTATCATCAGGGGCGCGTCGCGGTAGTATCTCTCCACGTTGAAGTCCTTGATGTAGCCGTAGCCGCCGTGAATCCGCATCGCCTCCATCGCCACCTCGCCACAGACCTCCGACGCGAACAGCTTCGCCATCCCTACCTCCAGGTCAACCCGCTCCTGCCCGGCGTCCTTCTTCGCCGCCGCGTCATAGGTCAGCAGGCGCGCGGCCTGTATCTTGGTCGCCATCTCCGCCAGCTTAATCTGGATAGCCTGGTGCTGCGCTATCGGCTTGCCGAACGCCTCGCGCTGCTGAGCGTACTTGATAGCCGCGTCGAACGCCGCCGTCGCCACCCCAACGGCCCGCGCCGCGACATTTATCCGCCCTGTCTCAAGACCCGCCATCACCTGCTTGAAACCCTGTCCCTCGACGCCGCCCACCAGCGTCTCCGCCCCCACGCGGCAGTCGTCGAAGATAAGCTCTGACGAGTCCAGCCCCCGGTATCCCAGCTTATCCAGATGCTGGCCGACGCGAATGCCCGGGTTCGGCTTCTCGACCACGAAGCAACTCATCCCGCGATGACGCGGTTGGGCGTCGGGGTCAGTCTTGGTCATAACCGCGAACACGTTGCCGTACTCCGCGTTCGTTATGAACATCTTCGTGCCGTTGATGACGTACTCCTCGCCGTCCTTCCTGGCGGTAGTCTTGCCGCTCTGGACGTCGCTTCCCGCGTCCGGCTCGGTAAGCGCGAGTCCGCCCCTTAGCGCGCCGCTCGCCAGCCTGGGCAGGTATTCCTCTTTCTGGTGGTCCGTTCCGAAGTTCGTGACTATGTGCGCCAGAACGTGGTGCGTCCCGATTATCCCGCTGACGCTCATCCAGCCCCGGCTCAGTTCCTCGAATATCGTGGCGAAAGTCGTGTGGTCCAGCCCCAGCCCGCCGTACTCTTCCGGTATCGTGATACCGAACAGCCCCATTTCCCGCATCGGCTCTATAAGCTGCTGCGGGTAGATGTCCTCGTTGTCATATTCCTGCGCGATGGGTTCCACCTCGCGCCTCACGAAATCTCTGACGAGAGCGGTGATCTGGTTCCTGATCTCGGTCGAATCCACAGTGGTTGTCATTGTATGCTCCGTAGTCTGATTTCCGAACAAGGCGCGTCCTATCAATCCAGCAGGTCCAGCGCCGAATTGTCTTCAAGGGCCTGCCACAGCCGTGAAATAATCGTTCCCGATAACTCTAAGCCGCGAGACGATTGAAAGTCCAGCGTTGACCCGATTATCCCCACGAACGTAACTATGTCCAACAGCGCCCACTGGAAATCCTCCCGGCAGTCCGCCGCCGTATATCCATCTACCCCATGGTCGCGAAGCGTCTCGGTGTACGCCACGACAAGCTCATCCTGTCGCAGTCTTCTCATTTCCGACGAAACCGAAGTGGACAGGAAGTAGGCGAGATCATACGCTCCCCTGCCCCTGCGAATCGCCTGCCAGTCAATCAGCTTGATACCATCCCCGCCCAAGTCGCGGTCAAAGAATATGTTGTCCAGCCGCAGGTCGCCGTGAACGAGCGTCAACGGCTCTTTGGAAAGCCGCGCCTTGACATCGGACACGCGCGGCCCGACCCGACGCGCGGCCTCGATCAGTCCTTCGGGTATCCCCTCCATAGTCTGCGCCAACCGTCGCCACGCCACGGAGTGCATCCGCTCGAAGTATCCCGAACCCCCGTCGAATGTCGGCGCCCACCCCAGCCGGTCCTCAGCCCGACCAGACCAGAACGCTGAGTGCAGCCGAGCCGCCTCGCGTACTACCGCCAACGCCTCCTCGAACGCGCACCCCTTCACCTGGTCGCCCGCGTTCAGATACGAAACATCCTCTATGATGAGGCAGAACGTCCCTTCCTCAGCGTCGAATCGCGAGAAGTAAGAACGCGGAGCGATTCCGAGTCCATCGGCCAGTTGTCCGTAGAATCTCGCTTCTCTCTCATACACGCCCAGCGTCGTCAGAAAGTCTCTTGTCCGCGCGTCGTCCGAGACCGTTTTCCAGATGAGCGTTTCGGGAAGTCCCGTATCGGATTCCTTGTATTCAGTACATACCCGGTAAACCGAACCCGCGAACCCCGCGCCTTCGCCGATGGGTTCAACCTCGACGTTCGCTACCCCAACGCCAAGCGCCGATTCCAGCCATGCCGCCGTCATCTGTTCCGGCAATATCGGGAAAGACTTGATACTCAAAACCCAATCCTTCAAGCTCGGACTACTGGTTTATCCCCTGCTTGCGTCCCAGGTTCTTCGCCGAAATGCCCAGCACGCGCAGGAATCCCTCGGCGTCGGAGTGGTCGTAAGTCCCCATCGCCTCCATAGAACTGTCGTCGGTGTACAGCGAGTGCGGCATCGCGTCCGGCGTATCCTCCGCGGTGTCGAAGAAAATCTGCCCCTTATGCAGACGCACCGATATTGTGCCCGTCGCAAGCTCGGTCATCGGCTCCAACGCCGCCAGCGCCGCCCTGGTCGCCAGATCCAGCCAGTACCCCTGGTATATCTGGACGCTGATTACCTGCGAAACATGGTTGAACAACTCCCTGGCGCGCCTGTCGAGAACGAACTGCAACAGAAATTCGTAGCTCTGTCCCAGTAACTCCATCGCGGGCGACTCATATATCCCCCGCGACTTCACCCCCACGAACCGATTCTCCACAACGTGCGTCCCGATGCCGACACCGTGCCGTCCCGCGATGTCGTTCGCCGTCTCGAAGGCCGACTCTAAGCCCAGAGATTCACCGTCAATCTCTACGGGTACGCCTCTCTCCCAGCGAATCGTAACCACCTGCGACTGGTCCGGAGCGTCCCAGGGCCACACCCCCATGCCCGGCTCCACGAAGGTTGGCGAGATGGTAACGTCTTCCAGATCGCCCGCCTCGTGCGTCAGCCCCAGGAAATTCGCGTCCGTAGAGTACCGCGCCTCGCGCGCCGGACGTATGGGCAGAGCGTTCGCCTCGCAGTACTCGATCATCTCCAGGCGCCCCGGGAATCTCGCCACGAACTCCGGGTCTCGCCAGGGAGCGTAAACTTCCACGTTGGGATCAATCATATTCGCCGCGAGTTGCATCCTCACCTGGTCGTTCCCCCTGCCCGTCGCGCCGTGAAACATGACGCTGATTCCGCGCTCCCGCATATAATCCAGTATGGCGGCGACAGTAATCGGACGCGCGATGCCCGTAGTGTTCCAGTATCCGCCCTCGTACCGCGCCTGCGCCTGGATCACCTTCAGCCCCGCCTCGGCCAGCGCCGCCCGCCCGGGCACGATAACCGCGTCCGAAGCGCCGCACCCGATCATCCTGTCAGTGATGGCGTCAAGGTTCTCCTCATCCGGCTGACCCAGGTCCACCGTGAACGCCTGCACCTCGAACCCATTCTCCCGCAGCCAGTGCGTCACCGTGCAGCTATCCAGCCCCCCGGACACCGCCCCGCCAACCACGCTCACGTTCTTCTCTCTCAACTCACGCCAGTTCATGCTTGATTACGCGCCTTTCATCGTGCTGATCTAATCTGTACTCGGCACTCGCTGATAAGAAAAATTCTCAACGTCTATTCTCTGTTTAGCGTGTTCTATTGTCATGCTGACAAGAGCGCCATCCCTATCTAGTTCCACGAGGATATTCTCGTTGAGATCCTTTGTCTCAACGATTTCGTCATTCGAGAAGTCTATCAGCAGAGTATCCGTATCAGAAAAGTATTTGATGTCCATTGACTTCCTCCCTGAAGGAACTGTCAAAGAATGCGTTGTGTACCGTTTCGCGGTCTTCCAGTAGGATAAACACGCAGGTATTTATTTCCAGCTTCTACGATTCTGGCCCAGCGTCTTATCCGCCCGTCTAATTGGATATCCTCTCTAACAGGATGGTCTATAATACCATTTCATCTTGATGATGCCGCGTAGTCTTCAGACAGTCCTTGAACGTTTTGTCTGATCCACTCCCAACTCACCAGCGACTTCACCCGCTCAGGGTCGGACTCCAGCCTGCTCAGACACTCGTCCACCGCGGCCATCTTCTCCTCAACACTCCCGTACACCCTGCCTTCCACCCACCTGCGCGCCTCCTCGAATACCCGCTCGGCTGGATTCAACTCAGGACTATACGGCGGTTGAACTATCGTCTTCACTCCCGCTACGCTCCCCACCAACTCGCTGCGATGACTCCGCGCTCCGTCCCACACCAGCGCTCTTACCTGTGTGTATCGTCTCATTCCCAGGACCGCTCGCGCCACCGTCTCAGACTTCATAGAGTCCATCCACGTCCACTCCAGCTTCCCGCGCACAAAGTCCACCACCAGGAACAGATACTTCCACTCATACACCAACTGAAGGCTCTGAACCACCTTCAGCCCACGCGCTCCCCACACCCTGCGAACCATCCCGCGAAGCCCCACTCTCATCTCATCGGCGAAACCGATCAGCGCTCCCGGCTTTACTCCCGCTCTCCTCAGCGAACGACCGAGTCCCCCTTTTTCCACGACTCCTGTTCTCTCACATCAGCCTTCTCGTGTCGACTCCTCGGAACCTTCGGAGAACATCCCAACCGCTCCAGCACGCTATATACGCTGTTTCCCTTATACCTCACTCCGTACTCTGACTCGATCCAGTCCGCTATCTCACCGGCAGTCCTGAATCGCCCGCTACCAACCTCATCGACCAGTCCCCTCTCCTGCGCCTCGCTCAGAAACCTGGGCTGGCCCACTCCTCCCATCCTGCGGGACACCACCTCGTCCAAACCTCCGTCCCTGTACCACTCAATCCATCTCTGGGCGCTGCGGTAGTGAGCGCCAACGGCCTCTGACGCCGCTTTGATCTGCCAACCGCTACGTACAAGCCACAGCAGGTGAACCCGTGTCCGAATGTTAATGTCTGTCTGCGACTGGTATGCCTCTTTCAGCGCCTCTGGGGTATCGTTCTTGTTCCAATCTATCTCGAGCGGTCTTCCGATCATCTGATGCCCTCCTACGCCTGGGTTGGAGTGAGCATAGATCAAATTTCGTGCCTCGACCAGCCCCTTCATGCTGATATCAGACCGAAATGGTATAACATACTGAATCCACTCAAACTTAATCCATGACCGGTCGCGCCTCTTGCGTGTGCTCAGAAAGTATTCCGTGACTTTCATATTATCGTTACAAACCCTTCAAGGCGCATATACTATTTTGAATCCTCTTCTTAGCCTCTTCCCAAGTCATTCCTCTTTCTAAGGCCGCGTCGAAAGTTCGCATCCGCTCATCCAACACCTCCTTCTTGTACTCAGTCAGACCCGGTGTCTCATCCTCCACGATACTGTCCCATATCTCACCCACTAACCGAATCCGATCTTCAATGCTCAAATCTCTGATGTTCAACCGATCCAATAGCTGAGTCATATAGAGTCTCCTTACGTCCGCTTGACGGTATCTGCGAAAACGCTCGCCTTGCCGCGCGCCGCGCGGCTCTCCAGCCACTTCTTGAACGAGCTTTGGCTTTCTCCCGACGGATTGCCCAGCAGAAGCCCCTTCACGCTAATATCCTCATCCAGATCGGGCCAGTGTATCCCCCATCCAGCGCCGCTGATGCGCCAATTGTCGCGTTCCTCAGGTGTCCCACGCGATAGGCGGGGATACCAGCCAAGAGGTACGGAAATGGATCGTCCGTCGCTCAAGTCAATCGTCAGGGTGTCTTCGGTGACGGACACATCTTGAGCTCGCGCGGCGGATAGTTTCATTTCGACCAATTCAGCTAGGGAAGTATTCATGCCATCTTCCTACCATGTACTCCTGATTTTCTCGTACCAACAATTCTATACGATTGAGTTCTGTCCGACGAAAACCGTCCGAACGTTGGAGCCTGACCGGATCAAGCCAGAATTTGGCTTCACTGTTATCTCTGAGGACATGAATGTGCGGCGGTTCGTAACGGTCGCTTGAATAAAATCGGAAGCTATAAGGACCTACTCTCAAGATTGTTGGCATTGTTCGTGGTCCGATACTGACACTTTCAGAAAAATATAACTCACCGCCCGTATGCAAAAGGCGTCCGCCCCAGGACGGACGCCCTATGATCCTAACTATCCGAACCTGCGTTAAGCCGCCACCGCCTTGATAGCCGTCTCCAGCCGCTCCATCGCCTGGTCTATCTCCTCCGCCGACACCGTAAGCGGCGGCATCAGCCTGACCGCGTTGGGCCGCAGCGGGTTGGTCAGCAGACCCTCGTTGTTGCAGTTCGCCACCACGTCCGGGCCTATGTCCGAGTCGAACAGCACAGCCCACAGCAGGCCCATGCCGCGCACTTCCGACACGCGGCTGTTGTTCGCCTTGATAGCGCTAAGCGCCTCGCCCATCCTCGCGCCCATCTCGGCTGAGTTCCGGGACAGGTCGTTCTCGATGATGTACTTGGTGGAAGCGTAGGCCGCCGCGCACGTCAGCGCGTTGCCACCGAACGTCGAACCGTGGTCGCCTGGCTCGAACGCGCACGCCTCGTCCTTCGCCATGAACGCCCCTATCGGAACGCCGCCGCCCAGGCCCTTCGCCAGCGTCATTATGTCCGGCTCCACTCCGAACGACTCATACCCGAACAGCGTGCCGAGACGCCCCATGCCGGTCTGCACCTCGTCGAATATCAGCAGCAGACCTTCCTGGTCGCAGAACTCCCTCACGTTCTCAAGGTAGCCTTCCGGCGGCACGTTCACGCCGCCCTCAGCCTGCACGGGCTCCAGCATCACCGCGACCGTGTTGTCCGAGACCGCGCCCTTCAGTTCTTCGAGATCGCCGAACTCCACGTGCTTGTACCCGGGCGGTATCGGCTGGAACAGTTCCTGGTAGTGCGGCTGGCCGGTCGCCGACACGTTCGCCATCGTGCGCCCGTGGAACGAGTTCAGCGCGGTCACTATCTCGAACGCGCCGTTCTTGTTCTTCGCCCCATAGCGGCGCGCCAGCTTCATCGCGCCCTCGTTCGCCTCCGCTCCGCTGTTGCAGAAGAACACCTTGTCCAGCGCCGAGTTCTCCACCAGTGCCTCCGCGAGCTGGAGTTGCGGAACCGAGTAGAACTGGTTCGATGTCTGAAGAAGCGTGCGCGCCTGCTCAGAGATAGCGTCCGCTATCGCCTCGTTCGCGTGTCCGGCATTGTTCACCGCCCAGCCCGACGTGAAGTCCAGGTACTCTTTGCCGTCAACGTCCCACACCTTCGTGCCGTCGCCCTTCACTATCACTACGGGCTGGCGACGAACCACGAACATATAGTATTTGCTCTCTATGTCTTTCCAATCGGTGGTCATCCTATTCTCCTCCGGTAAGTTCCTTCAAACGCTCGATTGTCGCGTCCAGCGAGTCCAGATCGAGCTTCATCTTCTCTATCGTGTCAACCAGCGCCTGTATCTGCTGTTCCAGTTCGTTGCCCGGCGCGGTTACCGTGCTTGGAGTCGTCTCCGTTCGCGCCGGTTCGGGCGCGCCCACGCTGGCCAGCGAACCTACCCCGGTCAGCGTCGCCAGAGCGGCGCCCAATGAGTCCTCCATCACCACCTTGTCCCCCGTCGCCAGTATCACGCGCTTCAGTTCCGGGAAGTTCACCCCCTCGGCGCGTATGTACACGGGCTCGGCGTACAGCAGGCTTTCGCCCAGCGGTATCACCAGCAGATTGCCCCGCGTGCAGGTCGAACCCTCCGTGCATCTCAGCGTGAACCACGCCGATATGTCCGGGTCGTTGTCTATCCGCGCTTCCACCTGCTCCGGCCCGTCTATCTGTCTGTCCTTCGGGAAGTTGAACGCGACCAGCTTCCCGTAGTTCTCGCCATCGCTGCGCGCGGCCAGCCAGCCGATCAGATTCTGGCGCTGGCTCGGAGTATAGGGCATCAGCAGAACGAACTCCTCCTCCTCCTGGCCGGGCAGCCGCATGATCACGTAGTACGGCTCCACTTCCTGGAGCGTGTCTTCCTGCCCGAACTTCTCGTTCGGTATCGCCCACAGGTCTTCGTTGTTGTAGAAGTTCTGCGGATCCTGCATATGGTATTTCAGGTATCTCTCCGCCTGCACCGAGAAGAAGTCCTGCGGATACCGCACGTGCGACTTCAGTCCCTCCGGCATCTCGTCCGCGCTCTTGAACAGGTCCGGGAATATGCGCGCGTAGGTGCGGACTATCGGATCCGTTTCGTCCCAGATGTAGTAATTGAGCGAGCCGTTGTAGGCGTCAACCACCACCTTGACGCTGTTCCGCATATAGTTGATCTGCCCCGTCACCGGGTCGCCGATTGGGTCCGAGTACGGGAAGTGGTCCGACGTCGTGTATGCGTCCTGTACCCAGAACAGCTGGCCGTCGGCCGCCACGATATACGGGTCTCTGTCCAGCGTCAGGAACGGACTGACCTTCGCCACCCGCTCCTGTATGTCGCGGTGATACTGAAGACGGCTTTGGGGAGTTATCTCGCCGCTTATCAGAATGTTGAAGTCCCCGAACTGCCACGCGTAAGCCAGCCGCCTGAATATCGAGGACATCTGCACGCCCCCCTTGCCGCTGTACCGATTCCTGAAGAGATCCCCTTCTTCCGTCTGGTAGTCCAGTTCCTCTGTGTTGGAATTCACTATCACGTAGTTCAGCGTGTTCTCGCCGTAGTAGATGCGCGGATTGTCAACCACCAGTTCCGGCGGCGTAGTTCCGTCCTGCAAGCCAATCGGAATCGCGCCGTCCGCCGGTATGTCCTTCGCGAAAAACTCGGGCCGGCCCTCCGCCGTGAACTCCGTCGCCGGGCTCATCGCTATGCCGATGCCGTGCGTATAGACCAGCGTGTTGTTCACCCAGTTCTGAGACTCCGGATCCAGGTTCTCCGGCGCCACCTCCCGCGCCGAAAGAAGCACCTGCCTGTACTCCCCGGCGATGTTGTACCTGTCAACGTCCGCGTCCTTGAAGTCGTAGTACAGCCTGATAAGCTGAATCTGCCGGTACACCGCCGACAGCGGGCGGTAGTCCCACAGCCGTATGTTGTTCACCGTCTTGATATTGTCCTGGATCAGGTCCGCGCCCACCTCCGTCTCAGCCGGATAGAAGTCTTCCTCTATCCGGTTCAGCGCGAACGCCTGCCGCGTGAACTCGATGTTCCTTGCGATGTACGGCTGCTCTCTGACGAACTCGTTCGGCGTCACCGAGAACTGCTGTATCAGCGCGGGCCACGCCGTCGTCAGCCCAAGCCCCAGGATTATCCATAGCGCCACGGCCCCGACTACGATGCGAATCTGTCTGAAATAGACGTTGGCGAGTATCAGAATCGCCGCCGCCACCGCCACGATGGTCATTATCAGCAGCGCCGGCCTGCGCGCGTTCAGGTCCGCGTAAGCCGCCCCGAACACCGCCCCGTCCTCCGACAGCACCAGCGCCCACCTGTCGAACCAGTGGCCGGCCGCTATCGTCAGCATCATCAGCGCGCCGATGATGGACAGGTGCGCTATCACCCGCCCCGTGAACTCATAGCTCGCCCCGCGCAGCGTGTAGTTGATGAAGTGGATCGCAACCGTTCCAATGAGCGTCACGATTCCCAGTCCGAGTATCCAGCCCTGTATGAAAGAGTAGATTGGCAGATTGAAGATGTAGAAGCTCAGATCCTGCCCATACACCGGGTCGCCCTGCCCGAACGACGCGGCGTTCTGGAATCTCAGGAACAACTCCCACTGCGAAGACAGCACCGACCCGAATATCAGGCTCAGCAGCAGAACCGCGATTATCGAACCCCACACGATTATCCGCGACAGGAAACTCGTCACGTCCTCAGGCAGCGGCAAAGTCACCGAACCCCTCGTGTGAACGTAGGCGATCCTGAAACTCACTGACAGTATGATCGCCGTGATGACCGCGCCCACCGCGAACAGCCCTATCCGCGTCACCGCCACCTTTATGAAAATGCTCCGCAGATCCAGAGCCTCATACCAAAGAAGGTCCGTATATATGCCCCGCGTAAACGAGAATATGCCGAACAGAACTATCAGCCCTATAATCACCGCGCCCCATCTGAACGACGAGCCGGACGGTCTGGGACCAATCTCGGTTACGTCGCTGTCTCCGGGGCTGTCGTCGCCGTTGCGAGAGTATTCTTCAGCCATCGTTTCTCCTAGCCCACGCGCGTGCCGAGGCTTTCGCCCGATAGCGAACGGCTCAGCGCGCCTGGAATTCTTCCGTCTATTATATGGGATGAACTATCGTTGACGAGCGCGTTGATACACGCCTCGATCTTGGGAATCATACCACCTGAGATAGTGCCTGAGTTGCTCAGTCGCCTCGCCTGCTGAACGGTAAGGCGGGGAATCAGCCGCCGGTTCCGGTCCAGAACGCCCTCCACGTCGGTCATGAACACCATCTTCTCCGCCCCAAGCGCCCGGGCTATCTCGCCCGCCGCCGTGTCCGCGTTGACGTTCAGCAGAGAGTCGCGGTACTCGGGATCGTCCGACGAGCATATCCCCACGGGCGCGATTACCGGGATGAAACCCGCGTCCATGGCCGAAACTATCGGAAGCGTGTCAACCGAAACCACTTCGCCCACGTAGCCCAGCTCCGGATCCTTGATCCTGCACACAAGCATACCGCCGTCCGCGCCGCTCATCCCCAGCGCGTTCGCGCCGAACCCGCGCATCTCCGCCACCAGTTGCTTGTTGATGAGGCCGCCAAGCGTCGCCACGACAATCTGAAGGCTGTCAGCGTCTGTGACCCTGAGACCGTTCCTGAACACCGGACGGATATTCTGCGCGGCCATCCACTCGCTTATCGTCTTGCCGCCCCCGTGTACCACCACCGGGTTATAACCTTCCTCCCTGAGCGACACCACATCCTTCAAAGTCGTGTCATGCTCCCCGAGAGTGCTCCCGCCGATCTTGACTACAATCGTCCCATTAGAGAAAGGCTCCTTTGACAATATACGCTCGATCACCTGCTTGCGCCGTCATTCATATGTTACAAAAATCCCCTCTCCCTCAGGGAGAGGGTTAGGGTAAGGGTAAACCCCAATCAAGCCCTGATTCGTATGTTACAAAAATCCCCTCTCCCTCAGGGAGAGGGCTAGGGTGAGGGTAAACCCCAATCAAGCCCTGATTCGTATGTTACAAAAATCCCCTCTCCCTCAGGGAGAGGGTTAGGGTGAGGGTGAACTCCTACGTCGAATACGCCGAATTGAACGTAACGTACTCCTCCGTCAGATCCGAACCCCACGCCGTCGCCGACGCCTCCCCCATATTCAGGCTCACCCTGAAACTCACCTCTTCCGCCGCCATCCCGCTAACCACCGAGTCCATATGATACGAAATCGCCTTCCCCTCATGGACGATGTGAATTCCATTGATGAAAATATCAATCTTCGACTCTTCCAGCTCCACCCCGCTCTTGCCCAGCGCCATCATTATCCGCCCCCAGTTAGGGTCCCGCCCATGCACCATAGCCTTCACCAGGTTCGACGACGAAATCTCCCGCGCCGCCACCCTCGCGTCATCCGCGCTCACAGCCCCGTCCACCGTAACCTCCATCACGTGCCCCGCGCCCTCGCCGTCCCGCACCAGTTCCTTCGCCAGGTATATCGCCACCGCGTTCAGAGCGGCCTGAAAACTCTCTGCCCCCTCAGAACCCTTCTCGATATGCTCTCCGCCCGCCGCGCCGTTCGCGAACAGCAGAACCGTGTCATTCGTGGACTGGTCCCCGTCAACGTCAACCATATTGAAGCTCAGATTCACCGCGTCCCTCAGCGCCTCCCGCAGATAGCCTGGTCTCACGTCCGCGTCGCAAGTAATGAACGACAGCATCGTCGCCATGTCCGGGTGAATCATCCCGACACCCTTCGCCACACCGCCAATCGTGTACGTCCGCCCATTCGCGCTGAAACTAGCCGCGATGTGCTTCGGCCTCGTGTCCGTCGTCATTATCGAGCGAGCGAAAGCCTCTCCCCCGTCCTCCGTCAGTTCCACGCTACCCATGGACTGCCGCATCAGCGCCATCGGCAGCTCCACCCCTATCATCCCCGTCGAAGCCACGCACAAATCATCCGCGCTCACCCCAACGTGGTCCGCCGCCAGCCGCGTCATCTCCTCCGCGTCCAAAAGCCCTTGCTCCCCGACCGAGCAGTTAGCGCACCCGCTGTTCGCCACCACCCCGCGAGAACCCCCGCCGTCCGCCATACGCCGCTTGCTCACCGTCACCGACGGCGACAATATCTTATTCGTGCTGAAAGTCCCCGCAACCGCGGCCGGTCGCTCCGAAACCAGTATCCCCAGGTCCAGAACGCCCTCCCCGGCGCTCTTCAGCCCCGCGTAAACGCCCCCTGCCCTGTACCCCTCCGGAGAGGTTACGGATCCGCCTTCGATAATCTCGATGCCGTCTGCCATCTTCAGTCCTTCCAACTCAATCGCCGCCAACCGGCCGCGATCCATATCGTCTCCTACGCAAGCGCCCCCAACAGACATTGCAGGCCACCCGCAAAGCTATCGCAGTATAGCACAACCCCCGCGCGCCGAAAAAGAACGCCCCGCGACCCCAGGTCTTTCGATTATCAATGTTGAACGACGCTCACATACCAATCAGGCGTCTCTCTCCGTAGGAGCAACCCTTGTGGTTGCCCCTTATCGGGAATCAAGCTGGGACAACCGAAAGACCCCCTTCAGAAAACCTGCTATACTAACCCCATCAAAACCCCTCGCGCGTCAGGGGAACGCATCATGGAAACAGGCGAAATCGGCATAATCATTGCAATCTTCATCGGCGCTGGCGCTATCATCTGGCAATCTTGGGCGCAGGGCAACAAGCTAGATCGCAAAATTGATTCTGTCGAGACCAGACTCGACCGCAAGATCGAATCTGAGGCTGACAAGCTGGACCGCAAGATAGAGACCGAAGTCAACAGGCTCGACCGCAGAATCGAGTCCATTGAGGACAAAGTATCCGACGCCGCCCTGACCGCCGCCCGAAACGAGGGCAGATACGACGTCCTCACAGCCCACAGCCACACCCACGAACCCCCATCGCCATCCGCGACCGCCGCCGACTAAACTCCCTCCCAAGCCCCCGCCAACCGCCGGGGGCTTTCTCTTCCCCGCCCATCCCCCCCCCCAATCACACCTCAGACAACTTACCCGTCATACCCGCTTTCGCGGGTATCCACAATCCTGCCCATCACCCCAATCAAAAAAATCACAGTTCAGAAGTTGCCCTTGACCGCCACAGAACATTCTTGCTATCCTGTATCCAGTATTGACCCATATAAACCAACCAATCGCGCAACCACGCGACCAAGACTTAACAACCGAATACTACACAACGGAGGTTCACGACCCACCATGTTCTGCGACCCGAGAGCCGAACTGGCCCTGGCCATTCACCGCAAGACCGACAACGGCAACAAAATCGTGGACTTCCTAAACGACGTCCTCGATAACAACATACCCGACGTCCGTCTCACGCATCGGCTCCAGTCCGCCCGTATGCTCACCAAGCACGGACACTTCCCCGACGCCGAACGATTCATAAAGCGTCACGCCAACAAGCCGACTCCCAAGCCCTCCCGGAGGGAGAAGAAGGAACTCTCCCAGTTCGACGCCGCCCTCGGCGAGGTCATCCGCGCCGAGATAAGCCCGGCCTCAACAGCCCAGTGGCTCATAGACGTAATGCAGGGACGAACCCCGGCCATAGAAACCGGCCTCGACACCTTCAAGCCTCACCACAGGATGAGCGCCGTCCGCGAGATACTCTCCCGCGCCTACGACCGCGACTACACCCACACCACCGAGGCCGACCTGCGCGTCCCAACCCAGTCCGAAGCCGCCGAAGCCACCCCCGAAGACCGCCCTGACGCCTCCGAACAGGAATCAGGCGAATCCGAGCATCCTGAACATCCCATACATCCCGAACATCCCGCTTCCGACGAAGAACCCATTGACTACGTAGCCATGGCCAAGGAGATAGTCGCCAACCTCGACCCCTCCGAATTCGAGGAAGAACCCGTCTCCGACCGCAAGCCCGATACCTCCATGTGGGACATCATCATGGAACAGCCCTTGCCCGTCATCACCGAAGAACACCAACGGATAGCGTTGGCCAGACTGGACGAAAAACTAGAACGGCGCAGACTCTGGAAAGAGACCGCCGTCAAAATCCCGACAAGGAAAGACCATGACAACTATGACGACGGATGAACTGCGCCACACAATAGACTTGGCAAAATATCTGGCGGCCCTGCAATATGACCAAAGACAAGCCGCGCTTGACGAGATCAAGCCGCAGCTGTCCTACGGCGTCGCCATCAAAATAGAATACCTCTGGCCGCTCTGGGCCAGACAGAACCAGATGCCCTCCGAAGAGGACTGGCGTATCTGGCTGCTTCTCGCCGGCCGCGGCTTCGGCAAAACACGCACAGGCGCCGAGTGGGTACGCGCTCGCGTCGAATCCGGCGCGTCCCGCAGAATCGCCCTCGTCGCCAGAACCCCACACGAAGTCCGAGACATAATGATACAGGGCGACTCCGGCATACTCGCCGTCTGCCCGCCGTGGAACAAGCCCGTCTGGGAATCCTCCAAGCGAAGACTCACATGGCCCAACGGAGCCATGGCCTTCGCCTACTCAAGCTACGAACCCGACCAACTCAGAGGCCCCCAGTTCGACGCCGCATGGTGCGACGAACTAGCCTCATGGCAATACCCAAGACTCACCTGGGACAACCTCGCCTTCGGCCTGCGGCTCGGTGCCAACCCGAAATGCGTCGTCACCACAACCCCCAAGCCCATCGAACTGCTCAGAGAACTCACCCACAGAAACGACGTCGAAATAACCAAAGGATCATCCTACGACAACAAGCAGAACCTCCCGCCCGGCTTCATTGACGCCATAGCGGGACGCTACGAAGGCACCAACACAGGACTCCAGGAAATCTACGCCCAGCTGCTCAAAGAGGCCGACGGCGCCCTCTGGAGGCGCGAGTGGATTGACGACAACAGGATAGAGACCGACCCCGACCCCGACGACATATACAGGAAAACCGTCGCCATAGACCCCGCCGTAACCTTCAACCCGAACCGCAGCGACGAAACAGGCATCATCGTCGCCGGAATCAGCGGCGAATGGCACATAACCCCGCGCGAAAAACAATACTGGGTCATCGAAGACGCCTCCGGCGTAATGACCCCCGACGGCTGGGCGCGGCGCGCCGTCGAACTCGCCCACAAGCACGACGCCGCCTTCATCACAGGCGAAACCAACCAGGGCGGAGCTCTTATCGAGACAGTGCTTCGCCACGCCGAGGGAGGCCGGTACATCAAGTTCAAGGGCGTCCACGCCACCCAGGCCAAGCGCGCCCGCGCCGAACCCGTAGCCGCCCTCTACGAACAGGGCCGCGTGCACCACGTCGGCGAGTTCACCCAGCTCGAAGACCAGATGTGCGGCTGGACTCCACAGTCCTCCGACTCCCCCGACCGCATGGACGCCCTCGTCTGGGCCATCAACGGCCTCACCGAACACGCCGGAATCGTCCCCCAGCTCTGGGTCTAGCAGCCACAAATCCCTTCCCCCTCGATGGGGGAAGGCCAGGATGGGGGTGAACAACCAACCGCCGACAATTGCCAATCGCCAACCAATAAGATACAGTACCGCCTAGAGAAACACTGACATCCTAAGCGTCCAACAGGAGGAACATAATGACCCTGATTGGTGAAAGCATAAAACGCCGCGAAGACGAAAGACTGATCACCGGCAAAGGAACCTACGTCGACGACGTCCGCATGGTCGGAATGCTGCATCTGGCCCTCGCCAGAAGCCCCCACGCCCACGCCCGGATAACCAACGTTGACGCCTCCGCCGCCCTGGACATAGACGGCGTTGTCGGCGTCTATACCGGCGCCGACCTCCACGAACAGCTAGGCTCCCTCATCTGCGGTTGGGTCGTCCCCGACACCAAAGAAGTCCCCCACCCGCCCATCGCCATTGACAAGGTAAACACCGTCGGCGACGTGGTGGCCGCCGTCGTCGCCGACGACCCCCGAACCGCCGCCGACGCCGCCGAACTCGTAGTCGTGGACTACGACGTCCTCGACGCCGTGGTGGACATGGAAGCCGGCGTCCAGGACGGCGCCCCCCAGATTCACGACGACGCCCCCAACAACATAGCCTTCGAGTGGGAAGTCGGCGGCGGAGACTACGACGACGCCGCGTCCGGCGCCCAGGTCCGCGTCTCAGAGCGCATAGTAAACCAGCGCCTCATCCCCAACCCCATGGAGCCGCGAGGCGTCGTAGCCGACTTCAACGCCGGCACCAACCAGCTTACCGTCTATACATCCACCCAGATACCCCACCTCGTCAGGCTGCTCCTCGCCCTGGTCACCGGACACCCCGAACACCAGATACGAGTCATAGCCCCCGACGTAGGCGGCGGCTTCGGTTGCAAGCTCTACCTCTACGCCGAAGAAGTAATCGCAGGCATGATAGCCAGGGACCTCGGCCGCGCCGTCAAGTGGATCGAGGGCAGGCAGGAAAACTTCCTCGCCACCACCCACGGACGCGATCACGTAGGCCAAATGGAGATAGTCGGCGACTCCGAGGGCAACGTCACCGGACTCTCCACCGACCTCTACGCCAACATGGGCGCGTACCTCTCCACCTTCGCCCCCGCCATTCCCACCTACCTGTTCGGCCTCATGCTCGTCGGCCCGTACACCATAGACAACATACAGTGCAAGGTCACCGGCGTCTTCACCAACACAACCCCCGTTGACGCCTACCGGGGCGCGGGACGACCCGAAGCCACCTACCTCGTAGAGCGCATGATGGACCGCTACGCCGCCGAAATCGGCATGGACCCCGCCGAAGTCCGGCGCAAGAACCTCATACCCCCCTTCGAGGACGGACACGAAGTAGCCACCACCGTCATCTACGACAGCGGCAACTACGAAGCCGGACTCGACCGCGCGCTCGAACTCGTAGGCTACGACGACTTCCGCAAGGAACAAGCCGCCGCCCGCGAGCAGGGCCGCTACCTCGGCATCGGCCTCTCAACCTACGTCGAAATCTGCGGCATGGCCCCCTCGGCCGTCGCCTACACGCTCGGCGCCCGCGCCGGCGTCTGGGAAAGCGCCCTCGTCCGCGTCCATCCCACAGGCAAGGTAACCGTATTCTCCGGCTCCTCCGGTCACGGACAGGGACACCACACCACCTTCGCCCAGCTCGCCGCCGCCGAACTCGGCGTACCCGTCGAGGACGTCGAAGTCGTGCAGGGCGACACCGACAAGGTACAGATGGGAACCGGCACATTCGGCTCCCGCTCCGCCGTCTGCGGCGGCAACGCCATCCACATGAGCATCGAGAAGATACAGGACAAGGCCAAGCGAATCGCCGCCAACCTGCTCGAAGCCGCCCCCGAAGACATCGTGAACGAGGACGGCCAATACTTCGTGCAGGGCGCGCCCGCCAACGCCAAGACCTTCCAGGAAGTCGCCCTCGCCGCCTACTGGTACGAGAGCCTCCCCGAAGGCACCGAACCCGGCCTCGAGGCCGTCAGCATCTTCGACCCCCAGAACTTCACCTGGCCCTTCGGCACCCACATCGCCGTCGTCGAGGTGGACGGCGACACCGGCGAGGTCGAACTCCAGAAGTACGTCGCGCTCGACGACGTTGGCAACGTCATCAACCCCATGATAGTAGAAGGCATGGTACACGGCGGAGTAGCCCAGGGCGTCGGGCAGGCCCTCCAGGAAGAAGCCATCTACGACGAGAGCGGCCAGCTGCTCACCGGCAGCATGATGGACTACGCCCTGCCCACGGCTGAGGACATCCCCTCCATCATCACCGACCGCACAGTCACCCCTTCCCCGACCAACCCGCTCGGAGTCAAGGGCGCGGGCGAAACCGGCACAATAGCCGCCTCCCCGGCGGTAATGAACGCCGTCATAGACGCCCTCTCCCCCTTCGGCGTCAAGCACATGAATATGCCCGCCAAGCCCGAAAAAGTCTGGCGCGCCATGCAAACCTAGAACAAACCCGCTACATCTGCTACACTAACCCAAAACCGAATCACAAGCCCACCCATCAGCCCTCTCCCCCACCGGAGAGGGCTGATATAGTAACGAATAGTGAGCGAACTGCCAAAAATCCCCTCTCCCTTGAGGGCTGACAGGAGTAGCCAAATGTGCAGTCAGATATGATCAACCAAATCAACAAATCCCCTCTCCCTCAGGGAGAGGGCTAGGGTGAGGGTGAAACCTCAACGCCCTGTCAAGTCGGGAGAGCGCCATGAACAACTACACCGCCATCATCAAACAGGATGGAAACTGGTGGATAGGCTGGATACAAGAAATCCCCGGCGTCAACTGCCAGGAACCCACCCGCGAAGAACTACTAGAAACCCTGAAAATCACCCTCGGAGAGATGCTAGAACTCAACCGCGAAGACGCCATAGCCGCCGCCGGTAATGAATACCAGCAAGAACAAATCACCGTATGAGACGCTTAGATATGACTATGACCGAAACTTACAGAGAAACCATCCAGCGGCTGATTTCAGAATCGCCGTTCGAGATAGATACCAACCTGCAAATTGAAGGCCGAGTTCCGACTCTGGCGAACTCATCGTTCCTTACAAACAAACAACAAGGCGACTGGGCGGAGAAGATTGTGTGCAACGCCATCAACGAACATTCAGACGAATACACCGCGCTGCGATATGGCCGCGACGACTCGCTGGACGCGGGCGACCCAGGATTCCGTGAATTCTACGCCGCCTATCAAGACGAACTCAACGCGGTTGGCAAGAAGCCGGACATTCTGATATTTGATAGGTCCGACATCTCAAGCGAATCAGACCATAATCTGGAAGATGACGAATTCGTACAGTCGGCGATTGCCGCCATAGAAGTCCGGTCCAGTAGCTTCCTCGCCACGAGATACTCCGACTTCATGACCGAAAGAACACATCGCGCCGAAGCCGAGTGCGCCCGGATTCAGAGTCTCATCCTGCGAGAGCCTTACGCCGACTTGCTCCGAGAAAAGAGACCCCATCTCTACAAGATAATCTCCGAGGCGTCCATAGATACTTTCAGGGAAATCAACTTTGTAGCTAGAGGATGGTATTCCTCCCAAGAGCTTAGGGAACTCAGCCAATACCTCAAAGACCTGAAAGAACAGATAAAAATTTTGCAGACGCGTGACTATCTCAGCATCACACCCAAACTAGAAGACATATCCGTGGTCAATCGCTGGATTCAGAACTTCGGCGTTCCCCACTACTACTTGCAAGTCTTCTTCGACAAGGGCTATATCATTCCGTTCAAAGATATTCTTGAACTCACCGCCGACTCCAGGAACGAAGACGTTATCTTCTCAGTGGAGCGCAACGTCAAGAATCAAGGCAAGACTACCATCAACATGAACATCCAAGTGGGCAGAGAGGTTATCAGGCGAATTGATATGCCTGAACACCAGTCAGCCGTCAAACAACAACAGCGAGGCAGGCTTCTGTTCTATGTGACTTTCAGGGGTGGCAAAGGCTACCTGGACCCCGAGGTCTTCTCCCAGGAGGTCGCCAATGGACCGAACTGAGAGAAACTACCTTGATATGGTCGGAGAGTCCCACCGCAAGACCTTCGGCCAATTCTTCACCCATCCAGCGGTGGCCGACTTCATGGTTCGCTGGGTCGCCGGATCCAAAAATCGCCACCTGCATGACCCCGGCTTCGGACTCGGCGTGTTCTACAAGGCCGCGTCAAAATATGATGTCAGATTCACCGCCAGCGAGATAGACCCTGAAATCCTGGACTATTGGCGAAACGCCAATCCAGACAGCGAAATTGATATATCCAGAGAAGACTATCTCCTATCCTGGGGCAAAAGGTTCGGAAACGTCGTCTGCAATCCGCCATACATGAGATTTCAGAAATTCAAGAACAGGGATTTAGTGTTCCACAGGTTTGAAGAAGAACTCGGAATCAAGCTGTCCGGCTATACGAACTCGGCCTCCGCGTTCCTCGTCAAGTCCCTGTCCGAACTCGAACCATCGGGAAGGCTTGCCTACATCATGCCGCTCGAGTTCCTCAACACAGGCTACGGAACTATCATCAAGGAGCGTCTCACCAACGGAAATCATCTGAGCGCAATCATCAGCCTCGACTGCGAAAAGGACGTCTTTCCCGACTCCATAACGTCAGTCGGAATCATACTCTACGATTCCTCTTCCAGATTCTCCGGTGTCAGGTTCTTCACCGCCAGGTCCATAGAATCCCTAGACTCCATCCTGGACGAATCCCCCGTATCCGAGATTCCATACAGCCGACTCGCTCCATCCGATAAGTGGCTCACCTACTTTGAAAACGACTCCATATCCGTTTCCAGCGAAAAGTCAACCACCATTGATCACTATGGACGATTCACCCGTGGAATCGCCACTGGCGCGAATGAATTCTTCGTATTGAGACCATCAGACGCCGCCCGCCTGGAGCTCGACAACTCCAACCTGACCCGTATCATCACCAAGAGCTCTCAGATTCGCAAACCCTTCTTCACCGACGACGACCACTCCGCCTTGACGCGCTCCGACGAACCCGCATTGCTATTCAGCCCAAACGGAAAACTCTCTGACAAAGGCCGAGACTACATAAGGTTCGGAGAGCGACAGGGATTCCACCAAAGATTCCTGACCAACAGCCGAACCCCCTGGTACAAAACCGAGTATCGCGTTCCGTCCCCGTTACTTCTCGGAGTATTCGCGCGCGGCAAATTCAAGATAGTCCGAAACCAGTCCTCCGCGCTGAACTTGACCTGCTTCCACGGATTCCAGCCCAACCTGTCAGGGCTGAGGTACATTGACCACATATTTCTATACCTGTCATCCGCCGCCGGACAGGACATCATATCGCTGTCTATGAGAAGATACGGCGACGGCCTGAACAAATTCGAGCCAAACGACCTGAACTCCGCCCTTGTCCCAACCCCCGACGTATTCGACGAAATCCCACCATCGGACCTGGACGACGCGCTTGAGAGCCTGAGAGAAACCGGAACAATTCCCGGCTATATAGAATCCTGCTTTGAGCAGCTGAAAGGATAGTAAACTGGAACGCCAAGACCCCGTCCGAGAAATCGTCCGCGAACTCGAGTCCCGCGACTACATCGCCGACCCCGCCATCGCCACCTCCATCTTCATGGCCCAGGCGCTGGAACGCCCCCTGCTGATAGAGGGCCGCGCCGGCGTCGGCAAGACCGAGATAGCCAACGTCATGGCCCAACTACTCGACACGTCGCTCATCCGCCTCCAGTGCTACGAGGGCCTTGACGTAACAACCGCCCTCTACGAGTGGAACTACGCCAAGCAACTACTCTGGATACGCCTCGACGAGGGCAGCGGCCTCACCTCCGAACAGCACGAGCGCCAGATATTCAGCCGCGACTTCCTGCTGGAACGCCCCCTGCTCGCCGCGCTCACCCAGCCCGACAAGCCCCCCGTCCTGCTCATTGACGAAATAGACCGCGCCGACGAAGAGTTCGAAGCGTTCCTGCTTGAAGTCCTCTCCGAATTCCAGGTCACCATCCCCGAAATAGGCACCATCCGCGCCAGTCACAAGCCCCTTGTCATCCTCACCTCCAACCGCACCCGCGACCTCTCCGACGCCCTCCGACGCCGCTGCCTCTACCTATGGATAGACTACCCCGACCTGGAGAAAGAGCTCCGAATCGTCCGCCGCAAAGTCGAGGGCATTGACGTCAGGCTCGCCAGGCAGGTCTGCCGATTCGTCGAGGAAGCGCGCGAATCCGGCCTCGAGAAAGTCCCGGGCATATCCGAAACCCTCGACTGGGCCAAGGCCATGGTCATACTCCACTACGACCACCTCGACAGGCAGGCCGTCGAACAGACCCTCGGCACCCTGGTCAAAGACGCCGACGACCTCGACCGCTTCCGCGAAGAGACCATAGACCGCATCATCGCCCTAGTCCAGGACTAGCCCAAGCCGTCTTCCAGCGTTGACCACGCCAACAGCGCGCACTTGATTCGCACAGGAAAATCGCGGACTTTCGCCAGGGAACCCAAATCGCCAAGACCCGCTAACTGTTCCGGCGTAGGCTCCGAACCCTGCATCATCATGTGAAATCGGTCCGACAGTCCGGCGGCCTCGCCAAGCGTCAGCCCCTTGATGGCCTCCGACAGCATCGAGCCGGTAGCCTGGTTGATGGAACAGCCCTCGCCCTGGAACCCGACCTCGGAGA
Organism: Dehalococcoidia bacterium; assembly: GCA_963668275.2. Lineage (GTDB taxonomy): Bacteria > Chloroflexota > Dehalococcoidia > Lucifugimonadales > UBA1123 > VXRN01. The sequence goes on along the minus strand of OY764155.1, from coordinate 1,652,793 downwards.
CCCGGCCCCCGGTGTCGAGTCGGATTTGAAGGTGAATCTCGTCCCCGCAGAACGGGTTGACGCCATCCGCGACTACATCGGGGTCGTTCAGCCGGGCGGGATTTCGGGGATTGCGGCGGTGATCCAAGATCAGATCGTCGCGGTATATCTCGTCCAGATTACGCAAAGCCATCGGAGAAGTACCTGAGCGCCCTCTTCACCGAGTCCACCAGGGCGTCAATCTCGTCTTCGGTATTGTAGAGATAATGGCTGGAACGCGCCGTCGCCACGACGCCAAGCTCCCGCATCAGCGGCATAGTGCAATGATGCCCGGTGCGGACGGCTATCCCGTCCCTGTCCAGGAAAGTGCCCAGGTCGTGCGGATGAACGATCTCCGAGTGGAAGGAGATTATCCCGCCCCGCTTCTCGGGATCGCGCGGCCCGAAGATGTCAATGTCCTCTTCCAGTTCCTTGAACGCGGCAAGCGCGTGGGCGTTCAGCCTGACCTCGTGCGCGCGAATGTTGTCCATCCCTATCTCATTCAGATAGTCCACCGCCGCGCCGAACCCGATAGCGTCCGCGATGTTCGGCGTGCCGGCCTCGAACTTCATCGGAAGGTCGTTCCAGGTCGCCCTGTCGTACCACACCTCCAGAACCATCTCGCCGCCGCGCAGGAACGGCTCCATGTTCTCAAGTATCTCTCGCCTGCCGTACAGCACGCCGATCCCCGTCGGCCCAAGCATCTTGTGGCCGCTCAGCGTCAGGAAGTCGCAGTCCAGGTCAGTGACATCCACCGACATATGAGGCGCGCTCTGCGTAGCGTCAATCAGCACTGTCGCGCCCACCGCGCGAGCCTTCGCCGCCAGTTCCTCCACCGGGTTCAGTATCCCTATCCCGTTGGACATATGCACGACCGCCAGCAACTTCGTGCGCGGCGTGATGAACTCGTCAACCCGCGACATATCGAGGCTCTGGTCGTGTTCGCGCATCGGCATGATGCGGAGCTTCGCGCCCTTGTCCGCCGCCACCTTCTGCCACGGCACCAGGTTGGAGTGATGCTCGTATGGCGTCACGACTATCTCATCGCCCTCGCGGATGTTCTCCTGCGCCCACGTGTGCGCCACCAGGTTCAGAGACTCGGAGGCGTTGCGCGTCCAGATTATCTCCTCGGAATGCTCAGCGCCGATGAACCGCGCTATCTTGGCGCGCGCGTCCTCGTATAGCTCCGTCGCTTCCTGGCTGAGAGCGTGAACGCCGCGATGAACGTTGGCGTTGGAGGATTCATAGTAGTCCACCAACGCCTGTATTACCTGGCGCGGCTTTTGAGTAGTGGCGGCGTTGTCCAGATAAACCAGCGGCTTGCCATAGACCTGCCGGGACAAGATGGGAAAATCTTCCCGGACTTTCTGCGCGTCGAACATTTTCGGCATCCTCGCGATACTAGATGGGATGGGCGAAAGCCCGCTATACGTCCAGTTCGAGGTCGTCGCCTTCGACCCGAACCGCGAAGGTGTCAACCGGAACGACTGCTGGCAGCGCGGTCGCTCGACCCGTCGTCACGTCGAATCGCGCGCCGTGCCTCGGGCACTCTATCTCGCAACCTTCGAGAAACCCCTGATCCAGCGGGGCCTCGTCGTGCGTGCATACGTCATCTATGGCGTAGAATTCGCCTTCCACGTTGCACACCGCTATGTACCTATCGCCGACCTCGTAAACTTTAGACGTTCCGACCGGAACTTCCGCGGCTTTTCCTACCTTAACGAATGCCATTTCTCTCTCCTAAATGTATATCGCTAATTCCGTCTGTCCTGCATCGCGACGGCCTGATTCCCCGACGCCCTGCTTCTCAATATCTCATGGCTTCTGTCAACCAATTGTCCGATGGTGCGCGAGTCCAGAATGCGGTAAACCGCAAGCTCCACTTCCTGCCAGACCTCCCTCTGGGCGCAGGACGGCGCATGGACGCACACCGCCCCGTCATCAAGACAAAATACCAGGTTCTCGGAAGCGCCCAGGCACTCCATAACCTCGCTCAGTCTAATATCCCGGGGGTCTAGGGCCAGCGTATGACCCCCGCGCGGTCCGCGCTGCGCCCTGACCATTCCCGCCTTGCCCAGAGCGTGGAGAACCTGCGCCAGATAGGCTTCAGGTATCATCGTCCTGCTGGCGATGTCGCTCGCGCGCAAGGGCGCGTTCTGCCGGTGAATCGCCAGGTCAACCAGGGCTCTTACTCCGTAGTCCACTTTGAGGGGTATCTGCATTGTCTCCACTCCTCCCAAAGCCGCCAGCCAAACAGCCGCGCTCTACTCCGTGGAAACCGTCTTTTCGTCGTCAGTCAATGCCGAGGCCAGAGTGTGCAGCGGCAGCGTCGCGCACTTTATTCGCGTTGGGTATTTGGATACGCCTTCCAGTATCTCCAGGTCGCCCATTATCTCGTAGTCCGGCTCAGGGCCGCCCCGCTCCGTGAGCATATGGCGGAATTCGGAGATGACTCTCTGAGCGTGTTCAAGGGTGCCTCCCTTGACCGCCTCGCTCATCATGGACGCCGCCGCCTTGGATATGGCGCATCCCACCGCGACGTACCCGATGTCCTCTATGGAATCTCCCCCGTCCAGGTTGAGATACAGAGAAATCTGGTCGCCGCACAGCGGATTGAATCCGTCCGCGCTGCGGTCGGCCTCGTCTATCTTCTTGAAGTTGCGCGGCCTGCGGTTGTGGTCCATGACCACCTCGGCGTACAGGTCTTGAAGGTCGTTCATAGATTCGATTCCCTAAAAGCTGAATTCGTACTTCGGTATCGCGTCCAGAAAGGAGCGTTCGAGGTAATCGTGAAGTTCCGGCAAGGCGACGGTGTCTATTATCTCGGAGGCGAATCCGAATATCAGCAGTCGGCTCGCCGTCTCGAGATCCACTCCCCTGCTTCTCATGTAGAAGACGGTGTTCTCGTCCACGTTGCCGGCCGTCGCGCCGTGTCCGCACTTCACGTCGTCCGCCCAGATGAACAGCGCGGGCTTGGAGTCCACCTCCGCGTCCGGCGACAGCAGCAGATTCTTGTCCGACTGGAGCGCGTCCGTCTTGTCCGCGCCTTCGCGCACGAACACAGTTCCGCCGAACACCGCCCTCGACCTGCCAGACAGGATGCCCTTGTAGTAGAGCCTGCTGGTAGAGTTGGGACTGGCGTGGTCTATGTTGATGAAGTTGTCCATGTGCTGTCTGCCGGACGTGATATACAGCCCGCTCAGGTCCGTCTCGCATCCCTCTCCTATATGCACATACAGGTCGTGCCTGCCAAGCCCGACTCCCTTGTAGAAGGCGCGCGAAGAAAATGCGCTCCCATCCTTCTGGTGAATCCGCGCTACCCCAACGTGGTACGACTCATCGCTCTCGTCCATCAGGCGATAATGCTCTACACTCGCGCCCTCTCCAACCACAATCTCGGCTACGGCGTTGGTGAAATACGAGTTGTCGCCGAGACTCACGTAGCTCTCTATCACAGTCGCTTCCGACTCGGCTCCCGCCACCACCAGTACCCTGGGGTGCGCGACGAAACTGTCTTCCTCCGTTGACACGAAAGCCAGGTGAACCGGCCGCTCAACCCTGCCCCCGTCAGGAACGTGGACGACCGCGCCATCTCCGACGAACGCGGTGTTGAGCGCCGCGAAGCCATCGTCTTCCACCGAGGCCAGTGAGCCAAGATGCCGTCGGGCGACAGCCCCATCCGACTCCACCAAGCCGGACAGATTGCCGACGGTGACGCTCCCTGTATCGTGTATGGTGGATAGTTCGGACGAGAACCGCCCGTTCAGGAAGACCAGCGTATTCCAGTCCTCCACCCATGGTAGAGTCTCCCGCAGCGTCCCTATGGACGGCGTTCCAGCCAAGACGGGCGCGGAGAACTCAGCCCTCGCCACCGGCGCGACGTTTGTGTACTTCCAAGCTTCGTTACCACGCCTAGCGGTCGGGAATCCGAGCCGCGAGAAGTTGTCGAAGCCTTTCTTTCTCAGGCCGCGCAGCCATTCCGGGCCGGAACCCGCGATACTAGCGTACTGCTCGGCGTATCGGTCATATTCTGTCAATGCTTGTGTCATTTCTTCCCAAGTAGTCAGTTGTCAGTTGTCAGTGATCGGAAATCGCTAGACGGCCACCGCCGCTTCCTTGATTATCCAGTCGTAGCCCTTCTCTTCCAGTTCCAGCGCCAGTTCCTTGCCGCCTGAGCGGACTATGCGCCCGTCCACCAGGACGTGTACGAAGTCGGGGGTGATGTAGTTCAGGATGCGCTGGTAGTGCGTCACAAGGACGATGGCCTTGTCCCCGCCTCTGAAGCCGTTGACCCCTTCTGCCACGATTCGCAGCGCGTCAATGTCCAGACCGGAGTCTGTCTCATCGAGCAGCGCCAGGCGCGGATCGAGCAGCGCGAGTTGCAGAATCTCGTTGCGCTTCTTCTCGCCGCCGGAGTAGCCCTCGTTGACCGAGCGCCGCACGAGGTCGTCGTCTATGTTCACCAGTTCGCGCTTGGAATCCAGCAGGCGGTCGAACTGTCGCACCGAAAGCTCAGACTCGCCCTTGTGGCCGCGTATCGCGTCCACAGCCGCCTTGAGGAACTGCCAGGTGCGGACGCCGGGGAGTTCGACCGGATACTGCATGGCGAGGAAGATGCCCTCTCGCGCGCGGTCTTCGGGGAACCACTCGGTTATGTCCTCGCCGTCATAGAGTATCTCGCCGGATGTAACGGCGTATTCAGGCCGTCCGGCCACGACGTTGGCGAGCGTGCTCTTGCCTGAGCCGTTAGGCCCCATTATCGCGTGAACCTCGCCCTCGTTGACCGTCAGGCTGATGCCCTTCAGTATTTCGGTGTCTTCAATCGAAACGTGCAGATTTCGTACTTCAAGCATTTTCTGTCGTTTTTCCCTATCCGTGTTGCTCGTCTGAAAGGTCGTTCTCTATCGCCGCCGGCCCGCCTGCGAAGGCCTGATAGCCGGTGGCGGCCTGTTTCTACTCTCCAACCGCCAAATCAACTCCTCGGCGTCGTTCATACCGGCGCCGACATCCGGATCCAATAACCAGTCCTCATAGAAATTCACGTGTAGCCGACCTGCTGAATCGTACAAGTACCCAATTCTATCCGGGTCTCCCGTCTCATACGCCAAATCTGAGGCGATTTCATGTAGGTCTCGGTGCGTCCTGTTCGGCCATCCTCTATACTTGGCGATAGATTTCAGGTAGTGAGCTACGGCCCCCCATGCCATCTCAGAGGCTAGAAATGCCTCACCCGTCTCAAACTCCGTCGCGGCATATTCCATAAGCAGGTCGCTTATCTCTAAGTGATGTTCTATCTGTTCTTGAGTCATGCGTTATCATTGTATCTATCTAGGCGCCTAGCGCGACGCTCTTGCAACCGCTTCTTCAACCCCTTTATCAATTCCGCCCTCTGTCGCGCGTCCAACTTCAATTGGGACTCCCTAACTTCGGGAGGCGGCTTGATGCGGTTCTCCATCATGGAAATCCACCTTCTCGCGCTCCGTATTCCACCTTCGACCTGCCAATAGGTGTGATGCGAACTCCAGAACTTTATCGCAAAGCCACCCTCAGCCGCTCCCATCATGGTCCTAGCTTCCGAGGTATCGTCGGTTTCGAACGCTAGGTCTGAGGAGATGGCATTCAGATCGTGTTGCGTTTCCGTTGCCCAACCCCGCTCTTCGCCGACCGTCCTCAGATAGCCGTTCACGGCTTCCAGCCCCTTCTCGCACGCCTTGTACAGGTCGTCGTCTTCAAGATGCCGCTCTGCCTCGTCGAGAAGGCGCAGGCTTGTTTCCGCGGGTTTTTCTGTCTTGGCTTGCGTCATAGTCTAGGTGAAGCCCGGCCGGACTTTACCCCACCGTCCCCTCAAGACTCACCCGCAGCAACTGGCTCGCCTCCGCCGCGAACTCGAAGGGCAACTCCTTGAAGATGCCCCGGCAGAAGCCGTTGATTATCATGTAGTTGGCCTCTTCCTGGTCAATGCCGCGCTGCTGGAGGTAGAAAAGCTGGTCGTCGTTGACCTTCGAGGTGGTCGCCTCGTGCCCCATCTGCGCGGTCGGGTTTCTGACCTCGATGTACGGGACCGTGTGCGCGCCGCACTCGCTGCCGATGAGCAGGCTGTCGCACTGGGTGAAGTTGCGCGCCCCGGACGCCGACGGCATTATCCTGACCATGCCGCGATAGGTGTTCTGGGCGTGGCCCGCGCTGATGCCCTTGGCCACGATGGTGCTCTTCGTGTTCTTGCCCATGTGGATCATCTTGGTTCCGGTGTCCGCCTGCTGGTAGTTGTTCACCAACGCCACGGAGTAGAATTCGCCAACCGAGTCGTCGCCCTGCAGTATCACGCTCGGGTACTTCCAGGTGATGGCCGAGCCGGTCTCGACCTGCGTCCAGCTTATCTTGGAGTTCTTCCCTCGGCACGCGCCGCGCTTGGTCACGAAGTTATAGACCCCGCCGTTGCCTTCCTTGTCGCCCGGATACCAGTTCTGGAGCGTGGAATACTTGATCTCGGCGTCGTCCAGAGTCACCAGTTCGACCACGGCGGCGTGAAGCTGGTTCGTCTTGCGGATAGGCGCGGTACATCCCTCCAGGTAGCTGACGTAGCTGCCCTTGTCCGCGATTATCAGCGTCCTCTCGAACTGGCCGGAATCCAGTTCGTTGATTCGGAAGTAGGTCATAAGCTCGATTGGGCAGCGGACTCCGGGAGGCACGTAGCAGAAAGAGCCGTCGCTGAAGACCGCGGAGTTGAGCGTCGCGTAGAAGTTGTCCGTGTACGGCACGACCGATCCGAGGTACTTCTGAACCAGGTCGGGGTACTTCTGAACCGCCTCGGAGATTGGGCAGAAGATGACGCCCGCGTCCTCGAGCATCTTCTGGTATGTGGTGGCTACGGAAACGCTGTCCAGCACGGCGTCAACCGCCACGCCGCTCAGCCGCTTCTGCTCTTCCAGCGGAATCCCCAGCTTGTCGAACGCATCCAGGATCTCGGGGTCAACGTCTTCCAGGCTCTTCGGGCCGTCGTCCTGCGACTTGGGCGCGGCGTAGTAAACGATGTCCTGGAAGTCAATCTGCGGATAGCTCACGTTCGCCCAGGTCGGCTCTTCGAGGTCGAGCCGCTCCCAGTGCCTGAAAGCCTTCAGACGCCATTCCAGCATCCACTCAGGCTCGTTCTTCTTGTGGGAGATGAACCTCACCGTGTCTTCGGACAGGCCCTTTGGGGCGGTTTCGGATTCGTAGTCGAAGTCGAAGCCCCACTTGTACTGAGAATCATCTAGTCTCGTTTCCCTGGAAATGACGTTCGCTGTGGTCATGCGAATCACCGCTCCTGACATTTGTTGATTCGTAAGGTCAAGAATACCGAACTCAAGTATAACCAAGCGGCTTTCAGCGGGTCAAGAATTCTCGAACAGGGTTTGCCTAGCGCGTCGGTCAATAATATAATCTTGACTGGACTAGAAGAAATGGCGCCGAGCGGCAGGCCGTTGAGCCGAATACGCTCGGTAGTACGGCTGTACCAGGAGATAGAAGCTATGGCAAACGACGACCTTGCTCTGATGGCCCACCTGATGCGAAGGGCGGGCTTCGGCGCGACCCGCGAGGAACTGGAAGAGAGACTTGCCCACGGCTACGAGGCGACGGTAGAGGAACTCCTTCGCCCCGAGGACCATGAGCCTGTGGACATATACGAGTTCCTGCGATACTACCAATTCCAGTGGAAGCCCGGAACGGCCGGCGGACAGGGGCAAACGGGCTGGGTGTGGAGAATGGTGAACACCGAGGCTCCCCTCCAGGAGAAGATGTGCCTGTTCTGGCACCAGATATTCGCCACCGGCGTATCCAAGGTTGACCACTACGACGAGATAACCGACATGATTGACCTGTTCCGCGAGAAGGGACTGGGGAAATACCGCGACCTGCTGGTGGAGGTGTCCCGCAATCCGGCCATGCTGTTCTGGCTGGACAACCACGAAAACCACGCCACGGCCATCAACGAGAACTGGGGCCGCGAACTGCTGGAACTGTTCACGATGGGCGTCGGCAACTACACCGAGGAGGACGTTTACGAGTGCTCCCGAGCGTTCACCGGCTGGACTATGACGCCCAAGCTGCCGCGCTTCCACATGGGCAGGTGGGACTGGTACTTCGAGTTCAAAGAAGACGACCACGACTACGGCGAGAAGAACTTCCTCGGACACGCCGGCGACTTCGACGGCGAGGACATCATTGACATAGTTCTCGCCCATCCCGCCACCGCCCGCTTCATCGCCCGCCACCTGTACAGCTTCTTCGTCGCCGACGAAGTGCAGGTGCCCGCCTGGCAGGTCACCCCTCCCAGAGACCCGGAAGCGGTTGAGGTCATAGCGAACGCGCTCACCGAGTCGGACTTCGACATGAGCCACACGCTCCGAGTCCTGTTCAACGCCGACTTCTTCAAGCGGGCGCGCTTCGCCAAGGTGAAGAATCCCACTGAGGTCGTGGTAGGAACGGTCAGAATGGCGGGGGGCGTGGAACTTCCGGGGCCTGAGATATTCGACTGGGCCAACCACATAACCTACATGGGCCAGGAACTTCTGAACCCTCCGAGCGTGGAGGGCTGGCACTCGGGCGTCGAGTGGGTAAACAGCGGAACCCTGATGAAGAGGGCCAACTTCGTGTCGGACATGATGGGCGACCTGGATCGTCCTGGAGTGCGGGACATAGTGGAGCGGGTGAAGGGTGAATGCACTTCGCCCGAATCGGTCGTGAGGGCCTGCCTGGAACTGCTGGGAGAGGTGGAGGTCAAGGACGAAACGATGTCCGAGCTGGTGAGCCACGCTGAGATAGAAGGCGATCTCGCTTGGGATGAAGAGAACGAAGCCGATTCCGCGCGGCGCGTATCGGAGATGTTGCAGCTAATCGCGGCGACGCGCGAGTACCAGTTCGCGTGATAAATTTAGAATTAGGAATTGGAAATTGAGAATTGGGGATGAGAAGCGATGCTTACAAAGATAGTAGGTGACAGGGTTTACGACTTCAGCCACGTGGTCGGAGGGCGAAACGAGGTGATGGGGCCGGTGTCTGTCGCGCCCGGCTTCGACGGAGATATGTTCGCGGTGATAACGCGGATAGACCGCACCTGCGACGTAGCGCGCTTCAAGGTCGGAAACATGGCCGGGGAAGAAGACGTCATCAGCCGCATGGGTGAACGGGGAGAGTCGCCGGGCCAGTTCATGTGGCCCTCCGGGATAGCGCTGGACGGCGAGTCGAACGTCTATGTGACCGACGCATGGACTGACCGGGTGTCCGTCTTCAGCCGAGACGGGAATTTCCTGGGGATGTTCGGCGAGTCCGGCAACGGCGAAGGCCAGTTCCGAAGACCGTCCGGCATTGCCCTGGACGGCGACGGCAACCTGCTGGTCGTGGACACCCACAACCACAGGATACAGAGGCTCGCCACCGACGGGCGCTACATCTCGGAGTGGGGAGTGCGCGGCCCCGGTGAAGGCGAGTTCGATTCCCCCTGGGGCATTACCACCGACGCGGAAGGCTTCATCTACGTCGCCGACCACAAGAACCACCGCATACAGAAGTTCAACGCCGAAGGAAAATTCGTGTTCGCGCTCGGAAGCCGCGGGAGCGGCGACTACGAGTTCGATCACCCCTCGGACGTAGCTGTTGACCCTGACGGTGACATCTACGTGTGCGACTGGGCGAACCACCGCGTCCAGGCGTATGATTCCGACCGCAACTACCTGACCACCTTCATCGGAGACGCGCAGGAACTCTCCAAGTGGCAGTTGGAGTACGTCCGCAGCAATCCCGACGTTTACAAGGCGCGCCGTCGCGTCTATACCCTCGAACCGGAGTGGCGATTCGCGCTGCCTTCGGCGGTGGCCTTCGACGCGCTGAATTCCAGGCTCATGGTCGCGGACACGCAGCGGTGGCGCATCCAGATATACAATAAGCTGCTCGATTACAGCGACCCGCAGTTCAACATATAAGGCCGGATCAAGATGAAATATCTCAAGACCATCGGATTCAACTCCAACCAGCCCATAGGCCGCGGATTCAACTATCCGTATGACGTCGCCTTCAGCGGCGACGGGCGGATATTCGTCCTGAACAGGATGGGCGGCCTGAACCCACGCGGCATACGCATCCAGATATGCACCTTCGATGAGGACTGGCTTGGAGAATTCAGCACAGGGCCGGGCGACGGCCACGACCAGTTCCGCGTGCCGGTCTGCATGAATTTCGACGCCCGGGACAACCTGTTCGTGACCGACGAATCGCTGAACGAGGTGAAGGTCTTCGACAATCAGGGCAACTTCGTCAGAAAGTGGGGCGCGGACGTAGATGGAGTAGGCGCGCTTGGAGGGCCGGCGGGCATAGCTCACGGCGGAGACGGCTCTGTGTACGTCGTAGAACAGTACGCCGCCAGGGTTCACAAGCTGACCGCCGATGGCGAGTCCGTCCTGTCCTGGGGAGAAGAAGGCGACGGCCCCGGACAGTTCGACCTGCCCTGGGGCGCGGCTGTGGACGCCGACGACAACGTTTACATCGCCGACTGGCGCAACGACCGCGTACAGAAGTTCACGCCGGACGGCGAGTTCATCGCGGCCTACGGCGAGTCCGGCGACGGCGAGGGCCAGTTCCACCGTCCAAGTTCGGTGGCGGTTGACGGCGAAGGCAAAATTCACGTCGCCGACTGGGGCAACGAGCGCGTTCAGACGCTGGACCCGGACGGATCGTTCCACCAGCTTCTTCGTGGAGAGGCAACCCTGTCCAGGTGGGCGGAAGAGTGGCTGGAGGTCAACCCGGACGAATATGACGTCAGGAAGGAATCCGAGCTTCTGGTAGAGGAACTGCCCGACCATCTTCGGACGCCGTATCACGTCGCGTCCCAGACAGAGCCTCTGTTCTGGGGGCCGGTGTCGGTGAAGCTGGACTCCCAGGACCGCCTGTATGTGACCGAACACAGCAGGCACAGGATTCAGATATACGAGCAGTGAAAATGACGACGGAGAACCGGCGGGGATTCGTCAGCAGAGTTAAGAACCACTTCCAGTCCAAGACGATGGACGGGTTGGTAGAGATCGCGCCGACTATCATCACGATAGTCGTCGTAGTGGCGCTTATAGGCTACGCGGACACCTTCATACGGCCTCACATGGCTAATATCCCTCCCTTCCACGTATTGGGAAGGGACCTGAGCCTGAATTTTCCGGGCGTTGGAATAGTCATAGGAATCATCGTCTCGTACATCATAGGTCTGCTTATATCCTCCCGAATTGGCGCGAACTGCATGAGGGGAATAGACAGGCTCATGCTCCATATACCCTTCGTGAAATCGGTGTTCGGCGTTTCGCGCCAGATAATGACCTCGATGACCTCCCAGTACAACTTCTCCCGCGTGGTGTTCATCGAGTGGCCCAGGGAGAATATGATTGCCATGGGATTCGTAACAGGACGCGCCTATTCCGACAAAACCGGAGAATCCATGGCGGTCGTGTACGTTCCAACCGTCCCCAACCCTACCAGCGGAAACATGGCGCTGGTGCTGGAGGACCATATCATAGAGACTGATATGTCTGTGGAGGACGCTATGAAACTGGTCTTCTCCGGCGGCATATCCTTGCCTGAAGATTTCGCGCTGGCTCGAGTTCCCTTCGAGCACGAGACGCCGACCTTCAGTTCCTACGGCGGATTCACGGTCGAAAAGTCCCGCCAGGCGACGCAGGAAGATGCGGCGGATTCGTAAAATCCTATATACTCGGAAGCAAGACACGGCTGTTTTGGGAGGAAAGATAGAAATGAGTTCTGAAGAGAGAAGCCTGATAGCCCACCTGGCGAGACGCGCGGGTTTCGGAGCGACGCCCGAAGAGCTTGACCGCTATCAGGAAATCGGTTACGAGGCGCTGGTGGAAGAGTTTCTGAACCCGGATGAATCGCGGCACATCCCGGACGACCTGATCTTCAGGCGGCACGTTGACCTCCACACGATGCAGGGACACAACGCCGCCTACTGGGCCTACAGGCTCATATCCACCCAATGCCCGCTTGAGGAGAAGATGGCCCTCTTCTGGCACGGCGTGTTCGCCACCGGCGAGGGCAAGCTCAACAATCTCGGCTCTCTTACCAACCAGATAGGCACGTTCAGAAGGTGCGGGCTGGGGCGCTTCGACGACCTGTTGATTGAGCTGTCCAAAGACCCCGCCATGATAATCTGGCTGGACAACCACACCAACCACAAGGACTCCATCAACGAGAACTATGGCCGCGAGATACTCGAGCTCTTCTCCATGGGCGTGGGCAACTACACCGAAGACGACATCAAAGAATGTTCCCGCGCCTTCACCGGCTGGACAGTGAAGAACGGCGAATACATGGCGATGATGGCGCAGAAGGACTCCATCTGGCCCTATGGCCGGATCCTCTGGCATCACGAGTACCGCGACCACGATCACGACGACGGCCCCAAGACCTTCCTGGGCGAAGAGGGCGACTTCAACGGCCAGGACGTCGTTAGGATAATCTGCGAGCAACCCGCCACCGCGCGATTCGTGGCCAGGCACCTCTACAACTTCTTCGTCGCCGACGAAGTTCCCGTACCCCAGTGGCAGCATACCCCGCCCCTCGACCCCGACGCCATAGACACGCTGGCCGCCGCCTACGTCGAGCGCGGCCACGACCTGCGCGCCGTCCTCAGAGTCCTGTTCAACTCCGACTTCTTCAAGGAAGCCCGCTTCCGACGGGTCAAAAGCCCGACTGAGGTCATCATCGGCACATTGCGAAAGACGGGCGAATACGCCGTCCCCAACGGCGGCGACAACGGCATCTTCATGATCATGGAAGAGGCCGGCTTCATGGGCCAGAAACTTCTCGATCCTCCCTCCGTCGAGGGCTGGCACACCGGCGAAGAGTGGATAACCAGCGGTTCGCTGGTGGACAGGGTGAACTTCGCCGCCCAGCGTCTCGGCGACCCGTCCAAGCCCGGCGTCAAGAACCTGGTCAGCCGCGTCACCGGAGCCAGCGATCAGTCCGACCCCGACGAACTGGTGGATGCCTGCCTGGAAGTTCTCGGCCCGATGGACGTCTCCGACGACACCCGAACAATGCTGGTCGAGGTGGCGTCGCGCGGAATCGAGGCCGAGCCGACGGGCCGCGCTTCCCAGGAACTCATCCTGTCTCTGTTCAAGCTGATAGTCTCCAGCCGCGAATACCAACTCTGCTGAGTTCCGCGACGGTCTGAATGCGGCCCGAATGACATGAGAAGGGGATGCGCGGCGGTTCGCGCATCCCCTTTCGCGGTACTTGGATGACGCTCACGTGTGCAGTTCGATGATGTCCCTGTCGCTCAACTGGTGCGTCCGGCCTACGTGCTGGCCGTCGAACTTGCCCGACTCGCCCCAGAGCACCGCGTACCTGAGTCCCCTGCTGATGTCTTTGTGGACGCCCTGCGCGGCCTCCATAACGGTCGCGCCTATCGGAAGAACCAGCGGCTCCGTCGGCACATAGTCCTCGACCTTGACGCGCGGCGACTTCGTATATACGCGGATTACCTTCAGCGCTTCGAACACCTCGGACGCGATCTCGTCGAACCCAACGCTTTCCTCAGCACTCCCCATGATCACCGGATACTTCTCGCCCAGACTCTCTTCGAGCGCAACGTACTGGTCCAGCGCGCCCGGGATGTCAGCCTTGTTGCCGACTATGATAGTCGGCTTGTTCAGCCAGTGATTGTCTTCGGGCGGAATCTCCCCCTTGCCCAGCATTTGGAATCCCCACTCTCCCAGCGACGAGAATACTTCCCGCGCCTGCGCCTCCGCGTCCATCGAGAGATCCAGAACGACCACGAAGACGTCCGTGTTCCTCAGAAGCCCGTACAGCCGTCCCTGCGTAGAAGGGTTCGATATCGGGGGAGTATCCACAAGCTGAATCGCCACGTCCTCGTACACCAGCATCCCCGGAACCGGCTCCATCGTGCTAAGCTCATACGCCCCCACCCTGCTCTTCGCTCCGGTGGAGTTGTTCAGCAGAAGCGACTTGCCCACGTTCGTCGGGCCGATCAGCGTCGCCCGTCCGCCCCCCTCTTTGGGCATCGAGAAGGGTTCTATCCTGCCCCCGCCCTTGCCTTTGGAAGAACTCTGCTCCAGATCCGCCATCAGCTTGGACAACCGCGACCGTAGCTGCGCCTTCAGGTGGTCGGTGCCCTTGTGCTTGGGCATTATGGCGAGCATTTCCTGGAGAGAGGCGATCTTCGCCTGTATCGTCGTAGCCTGTCTGTATCTGTCCTCCGCCTCTCTGTACTGTGGAGGCACGTTGGTGGGCATAGCGACCTCCTTTCGCCCGTTTCATGATTCCGTCGCGTCTCAACCCGTTTCGATTATCTCTCTCAGCCCCGTCTCATCGCCCCAATCCTATCAGTGTTGAAAACCACTGACCACTGATAACTGACCACTCCAGATAATACCATCATCGCCGATTTCGCGTAATTGACCTTTACGGAAACATAAAGTATATTCGCTCCAACTCAATTCTGTATGGTCCCGGAAAAATGGTCACAAGAGTGCGCCGTCCCACCAGCGTAAGAAGACGCGAGATAATTGACGCCGCCCGTCTCGCCATAACCGAGCGCGGTATACAGGCGTTGACCATCGGCGGACTCGCGCGCGCCGTCGGCGTGAGCGAGGGCGCCATATACCGCCACTTCCGCGGAAAGAAGCAGATACTGGCCGGGCTTATCGAAGACATAGACTTGAGGCTGACGCGGCGCATAGACCTTATAGACGGAGACCCCGATTCGGGACTCAAGAGACTGGAGCGCGTATTGCGGCACAACGTAGCGCCCTCCAAACTGACGGGCGTGTCGTTCCTCGTCATCGCCGAAGTGCTGATGAACGGCGACGACGAGCTGCGACAACTCATGCAGGCGTCCATAGACAAGCACCTCGCCATGATAGAAGCGCAGTTGACCGTCGGAGTGCAGAAAGGCGAGGTCAACCCCGACGTTGACCTCAAGGCCGCTACCCTCCAGTTCTACGGACTCATACAGGCGGTCAACACGCTCAATCACTTCGGCAGCGAGGATTACCCGGTCGGAGACAGCGGGAAGCTATGGCAGACATTCAACGACGGCGTAGCCGGATAGGGGGTTTGAGAACATCAACGATCAAGAACCGACAACCGATTTTCAGATAGAAGTCTCAGGCCTGTGGAAAGTCTTCGGCGACGACCCCGAACGCGCTCTCGACCTCGCCCACGCCTCCAAGAGCCGCGCCGAAATCCAGGACGAACTCGACCTGGTGGTGGGACTGCGCGACATCTCATTCAGCGTGCGCCAGGGAGAGATATTCGTCATCATGGGACTGTCCGGCAGCGGCAAGTCAACCCTGGTGCGCTGTCTCATCAGGCTAATCGAATCCACCAAAGGCAGCATCAACTTCGACGGCGAGGACATACTGCAATACACCCCCGAAGAACTCATAGAGTTCCGGCGCAACAAGGTCGCGATGGTCTTCCAGCACTACGGGCTTCTCCCCCACCGCAACGTCATTGACAACGTATCCTACGGCCTGGAGATTCAGGGCATGGACAAAGACGAGCGTTACGCGGCGGCGTCCGAGGCCATACAGACCGTCGGGCTGGACGGATGGGAGGAGTATTACCCCAGGGAGATGAGCGGCGGAATGCAGCAGCGCGTCGGACTCGCGCGCGCCCTCGCCGTCGACACCCCCGCGATGCTCATGGACGAACCCTTCAGCGGCCTCGACCCCCTCATTCGCCGCGAGATGCAGGACGAACTCATCACGCTCCAGACCAACCTCCACAAGACAATCGTGTTCATCACCCACGACCTCGACGAGGCCCTGAAAATTGGCGACAAGATAGTCATACTCAGGGACGGCGAAGTGGCCCAGGAAGGCGAGCCGCAGGAGATTGTCGCCAACCCGGCGGACGATTACGTATCCGAGTTCGTCCAGGACGTATCCAGGGCGAAGGTCATCCAGGCCGCCTCCATCATGACCGCCGCGACCCTGGACGGCGCCCAATACCTCCACAGCGTAGATCCCCAAGCGTACATTGAAGATATAGTCCCCCTGGCCGCCCGTTCCGAACGCCCGATAGCGGTCGTGGACGCCGCAGGCCGCCTGCTCGGAGAAATCCGCAGGGGCGACCTGCTCGCGGGCATGGCCGAAGACATTCAGAAAGAAGGCTGACATGGCAAGCGTAGAAGACGCCCAACCCGCCGGCGCGAGCAAATTCAACGGCTTAGATTCACTTCCACCACTCTACCTGTGGATAGGCGGGCTGGCCGTCGTAACAGTGATATCCCTGGTATGCTTCGCCATCTGGGGAACCGATATGGAATTCCCCACGAAGGTATCCAGCTCCGAAGTCCAGACCACCGGCGGCAACACCATCACCCTCGACAAGACGGTGCGAGAGGTGACCGGCGACGCCATTGACGACGCCGTAACCTGGATTACCAGGGAAGGCGCCTGGCTCTTCAACAGCCTCAGCGACGCCGTGACCTACGCGCTGGTCTGGATAGAGAACGTCCTGAAGTGGATCCCATGGCCCGCCGTCGTGGTGGGATTGGCGCTGCTGTCCTTCGTCATAGGACGATGGAGTATGTTCGCCTTCACCACCGTCGCGCTGCTGTTCATAGGCTTCATGGGCCTCTGGGAGAATACCATAGACACCATTGCCCTGATGGTCGTCGCCGTCGCCATTGCCATAGCCGTCGGACTCCCGCTCGGCGTGCTTGGCGCGCGAAACCGACTCGCCGACAACATCATGCGCCCGATCCTCGACGCCATGCAGACCATGCCCAGCTTCGTGTACCTGCTTCCGGGCATACTCTTCTTCGGACTCGGAAAGCCCGCCGGCATATTCGCCACGCTCATATACGCCGTCCCGCCCGTCATTCGCCTCACCAACCTCGGAATCCGCCAGGTATCCAGCGAAGCCGTCGAAGCCGCCCGATCCTTCGGCACTACCCCCTTCCAGCTTCTGACCAAGGTGCAGGTGCCTATGGCGCTGCCCACCATAATGGCCGGAATCAACCAGACAACCATGATGGCCCTGGCCATGGTAACCATAGCCAGCATGGTCGCCGCCGGCGGTCTCGGCGACAACGTGCTGCGCGCGCTCCAGAAGAATCAGCCCGGCAACGGCGCCATCTCCGGCCTCGCCATCGTCTTCCTCGCCATCGTAATAGACAGATTCACCCAATCCGTCACCCGCGGCAGACAAGAAGCCCTCAGAAGCGCCGGCTAACCAACCGCCAAAATCCCTTCCCCCTCGACGGGGCAGGCCAACCAAACATCCCTTCCCCCTCGACGGGGCAGGCCAACCAAACATCCCTTCCCCCTCGACGGGGGAAGGTTAGGATGGGGGTGAAACCGTCCCCTACGACGCGAAGAATCCCCTCTCCCTCAGGGAGAGGGCTAGGGTGAGGGTGATTACTCTATGAATCCCTACCCCTCTCAGGCCAATAAGCGATATAATCCCCAGTCACCAAACCCCAACCATTCACAAACAGCTACACGAAAGGAAGACCAATGAAAGTCAAAGTGCTGAGAACGCCGCTCATCTTGATAGCGGCTCTGGTGGCGATAGCGGCCCTCGCCGTCGCCTGCTCCTCGGAGCCGACAGTCATAGAAAAGCCCGTCATAGTCGAAAAAGAAGTGATCAAGGAAGTCATGGTCCCCGCCGAGACCATCGTGGTCAAGGAAGAGGTAATCAAGGAAGTCCAGGTCCCCGGCGAAACCGTCGTCGTCGAGAAGGAAGTCGTCAAGGAAGTCAAGATCCCCGGCGAAACCGTCGTCGTTGAGAAGGTCGTCGAAGTAATGGCGCCCGAAGGCCCCAAAGAGGTCATCATCTTCAACGACCTCAACTGGACAAGCGCCCTCGTTCAGAACCGCATCGCCCAGTACATCGTCGAAGAGGGCTACGGATACCCGACCGACGTCGTGTTCGGCTCCACCCTCCCCCTATTCCAGGGCCTCAGAAAGGGCGACAGCCACGTGACCATGGAAATCTGGCTGCCCAACCAGGACGAAGCCTGGATGGAAGCCCAGGGCATGGGCGAGGTGGTATCCGTCGGTGAAAGCCTCAGCAAGGACTGGCAGTCCGCCTTCATCATCCCCGCCTACCTCCAGGAGCAGTATCCCGATCTCGACAGCGTCGAAGACCTGAAAGACGATCAGTACAAGGCGCTCTTCGCCACCGCCGAAACCGGAGACAAGGCCCGCCTCGTATCCTGCGTCATCGGCTGGGCCTGTGAAGAGGTCAACGCCGCCCAGGTAATCGGATACGACCTCACCGACCACGTGGAAATCGTCAACCCCGGCGACGGCGCCGCCCTCAACGCCGACCTCTACGGAGCTTACGAGAAGGGCGAACCCTGGCTCGGCTACCAGTGGGGAACCAACGACCCCGCTCTGCTGCTCGACCTGGTGCGCCTCGAAGAGCCTGCGTACAGCGATGAATGCTGGTTCACCACCAAGGCTTGCGCCTACGAGGACGCCACCATCCTCATAGCCGTCCACCCCGAACTCCCCACCCGCGCGCCCGGAGTCGTTGATATGCTCCGCGCCTGGGACTTCGACATTGACGTTTACAAGGCCGTAGCCGCCTGGATGAGCGAAAACGAAGGCGCGTCCGAATCCGACACCGCCCTCTGGTGGCTCAACAGCTCCCAGGACGTCTGGGGCGCATGGGTCTCCGACGAGGCCGCCGCCAACATCAGCGCCGCCCTCGCCGCCAACAACATCCCCGACGGCTGGCCCGACGAGTAGCCCCAACAACTCTGCATAAATCCCCTCTCCCTCAGGGAGAGGGCCAAACAAAATCCCTTCCCCCTCGACGGGGGAAGGTTAGGATGGGGGTGAAACAGCTACCCCGTCAACAGCTAATAAATCCCCTCTCCCTCAGGGAGAGGGCCAAACAAAATCCCTTCCCCCTCGACGGGGGAAGGTTAGGATGGGGGTGAAACAGCTACCCCGTCAACAACTAATAAATCCCCTCTCCCTCAGGGAGAGGGCTAGGGTGAGGGTGACGCCCCTACCCACCAAGCGGACAAACCAACCTAAAGGGCGGCCCCCAACCGGAGCCGCCCTTCTTGTTTTCCAAACGCCAGATCAAAGCGTCCACTGACCACGCTGCGCCGATCTTCCAATCCCCTAGACGAACATACATTCACTCCGCTATAATGCCCGCGTGGAAAGTGCCGTGCCGACCATGCGATACATAAACAGCAGGTTATCCAAAATGAATCCGCCGACAAAAAATTTTCAATCCATAGCTAATGACAGGTGATTACAGGTCACTTTCCACGTGACCAGCCACCTGTCCCACTTGGAAACTCACTTGAAACGTCACCAGTAAACTATAAAGAATCATTTATGACTAACCCGAACCAACGACTCTGAGACGCTTACGCAATCCTCCTTTATTGGGAGACAATTGACCTCAACTACCTCTTTCTGTATAGTTGGGGAGAAATGAATGTGAGCGTTCACTTACCCACTGAACGCTGTTCTATACAAAAACCAAACGGGGCTACCGTCCCGAAAGGAGACCCTATGCTGTACTACGCAAAGACAAAATCGCTTGTCCTTGTCGCCGCGCTGCTGTCAATAGCCCTAGTCGCGGCGATTGGCTGTTCCGCAGAACCGGAAGTGGTCGAGAAGATCGTCGAGGTCGAGAAGATCGTCGAAGTTGAAAAGCCCGTTGAGGTCGTCAAAGAAGTCGAAGTCGTCAAAGAGGTCGAGAAGGAAGTCGTCAAGGAAGTCGAGGTAATGGTCACCGCCGTTCCCGTCATGCCGAGTTCCGACCCGGTTTATGGCGGCACGATCAGGTTCGGAATGATCGCGTTTAACTCCCTCGACCCAATGCTCGCCGGCCTGGCTCAGGCCGAAGCGCCGTATGGCGAGCTTAACTATGACCACATCGTCGCATACTGGTACGATGGCGAAGTAACCCCTTGGGCAGTCGAATCATGGTCATCCACGGACGACCTGTCCCAGTACACGTTCAAAGTCCGCGACGGCATAACGTTCCACAACGGGGACCCCCTCACGTCTGCCGACATCAAGTACACCCTCGACCGCATCCGCCACGAGGATTCGGCGTCCCCCCACAAGGACAACATCGCTTTCATTGACGCGATAAACACACCCGACGACAACACGGTCGTTCTGGAACTCGGAGACCCGAACGCCTTCGTCATGGGTGAAATGACCGACTATCACGCGAAGATAGTCCCGGACGGCATCACCAACGATCAGATCACTACTGGCGAGCACGGTTCCGGACCATTCACTCTCCAGGACCACAACCCGACCGAACGGTCGGTCATGGAGCGCTACCCGGATTACTGGCGCGAAAACAGGCCATACCCCGATCAGGTGATATTCTTCTATATGCCCGAGGCGGTCACCCGCGTCGAAGCCCTCAAGACAGGCGCGATAGATGTGATACTGAGTCCCCCGCTTTCCTCGCTCGGTTCGCTCGCGGGCAACCCGGACATCCGCATCGCCGAAACTTCATCGGCGGGCGTCGGCGTGATTGATATGCACACCAGCTACACACACCTTCAGGGCGACGACAAGTTCGCGCCGTTCCAGGGTGTCGAAGAGCCACTGTTCGCAAACAAGGACCTGCGTAAAGCGATGCAGTACGCCGTGGACCGCCAATTCGTGGTGGACGCCGCTTTCTTCGGACGCGGCAACCCCGCGAATGACCATCCCGTAGGCATAAACGACCAGTACTACTGGGACGAACAGCCCATCATCAAGCAGGACATAGACAAGGCGAAAGAGTTCCTCGCGGCGGCGGGCTACCCCGACGGCATTGATGTCGTACTGAATACGTCCGACTTCAGCCAGATGCAAGATATCGCTCTCGCCTTCAAAGAGTCCGTCAAGGCCGCCGGAATCAACGTGGAAGTCGTTCCGCATGACGAATCAACATACTGGACGGCGCAGTGGATGAATCCCTGTTGCCCGTTCGTATCCAGCGGCTGGGGTTCGCGACCGGCCTTCGCTGCCATTAACGTACAGCTCAAAGGCGGCGGTGTCTGGAACGAATCGTTCTACAACAACCCCCGTCTTGACGAGTTGCTCGATCTCGTCGCCGGCGAAGCCGATTTCGACAAGCGTAAAGAATACTTCCGCGAGATGCAGGAGATCCTCATTGAGGATGTCCCGGTGCTGTATCTCACCTACAACCCCGTCCTGTACGCTTACCGCGATAACATCAAGGGTGTCAAGGCGCACCCTGAGAACGGGCACTGGCTGTTCGATGAGTGGTGGGTCTCGGATAATTAACCCCCGCCCTCCCGCGCCGGGACCAAGCCACAACCGGGTGGGCGGTAAACGCCGCCCGCCTTACACTCCGACGCCAAGAATAATCACATAACCGGACGACATGGCAAGATTCCTCATAGTTAGACTGTCACTCATAGTCGTGACGCTTTTGGCCGTCTCCATCGCTATCTTCACGCTGATAGAGCTGGTGCCGGGCGACGCCGCTCAGGTCATGCTCGGCCAGCAGGCCACCCCTGACAACCTGAGAAATCTGCGCGCCCAGATGGGACTTGACCGGCCTCCCCACGTCCGCTACCTCGATTGGATTGGCGGCGCGGTAGTGGGAGACCTAGGCGAATCAGCCAAATCCAGGGCCTCCATATCCGAGATAATAGGTGGACGGCTCGCCAACTCGGCGCTTCTCGCCGGACTGGCCTTTCTGATAGCCGTTCCGTTGGGGCTGACCATAGGCGTATGGGTTGGAACCAGAGCCGACACGAAGATGGACCGCTTCCTCACCATGGGCGGACTTGTAACTATATCACTGCCCGAGTTCGTAACCGGAGTAGTGTTGATATTGATACTGTCTTCCACCCTGCAATGGCTGCCCTCTTCCAGCATAATGATGCCCGGCGAATCTATCCTGGGCAATCCGCAGGTGCTGATAATGCCGGTCCTCACGGTGACCGGCGCACTGTTCGCCTACATCCTCAGGATGGCGCGCGCCAACGTGATAGAAGTCATGGGAAGCAACTATGTCCGCACCGCGATCCTGAAGGGTCTTCCGATGCGAACGGTGATTGTGAGGCACGCCATACCAAACGCCTTGCTGCCTACTATAACCGTCATCGCCAACAATGTCGGCTGGATGTTCGGCGGACTGATAATCATCGAGAACCTGTTCTCCTATCCCGGCATGGGCAGCCTGCTCATATCAGCGATTAACACACGCGACATTCCGCTTCTTCAGTCCACGGCTATGGTGATCGCCTCGGTCTATGCGTTCAGCAACCTTGCGGCCGACCTGGCGTACGGTACGCTCAATCCCAGGGTGAGGTTGGCCTGATGGCAGTAAGAGACTCCGCGCTGAATACCGGACAACAACAAGCTCCCGCGCTGTTTAGGGCGGGACAGACCGTCCGGGATGGGCTGTCGCTGATTCTTCGCACCAACACCGGGCGCGTAGGTTTTATCATCGTAGCGGTCCACCTTACACTAGCGCTGGCGGGCCCCTGGATCGCCCCGTATCCTCCGACAGACTATCACCTGGACGCTCGATTCAGTGGGCCGTCTTCCGAGTTTTGGCTGGGCACCGACGAATTCGGACGCGACGTGCTCAGCAGGGTTCTGGCCGGAGCGCGCTCGATAATATGGATCTCGGTCATAGGCACCATATTCGGCGTCACGCTTGGCACTGTCGTAGGTGTAACCAGTGGATACCTGGGCGGCAAGGTAGATCAGTTCATAATGAGAATCGTGGACTGGTTCCTCGCTATTCCATCGCTGCTTCTGACGATTCTCGTAATCAACATGGCGTCCCAGCGTTTCAGCGACATAGACCATTCTTGGATAATCATATTTGTCATAGGAATATCGTTCATGCCCAACAATAGCCGCGTCATCAGGAGCGCGGCGCTTGCCATCAAGCCTCTTGAATTCGTGCAAAGCGCTCGTCTGAGAGGAGAACCGACGATATATATAATGTTCCGCGAGGTGCTCCCCAACGTTTTCCCCGTCGTGGCGGTGGAGGCTACGATACGATTGAGCTTCGCGCTGCTGCTCACCGCCGGACTCGGCTTTCTGGGGCTGGGAGTGAAGCCGCCGGAACCTGATTGGGGACTCATGGTAAGTGAAAATGCCGACCATCTGGGAACCGTTCCATGGGCCGCGCTCGCGCCCGGCATCGCCATGGCGTCCCTCGTCGTCGGCATAAACCTGCTCGCCGATGGCATACGCCAAGCCCAGAATCTGCCCGAAACCGGAGAGTGAACATGAACCACGCCGACAACTCGGACGCGCCGATCATACAGCTGGAAAATCTGGCGGTGACTTTCCAGACGCCGCGGGGAGCGTTCCGCGCGGTGCGGAGCGCGTCACTCGAAATCGCGCGTGGAGAGGTAGTAGGACTGGTGGGCGAGTCGGGTTGCGGAAAATCCACCGTCGCTTTCGCCATGATGGACTATCTCCCCGGTACCGCCAATGTCGAGGGCGCGGTTCGATTCGAGGGCATGGACATCTCGCGGTTCACCGACGCCGAACTGCGAGAACTCAGGGGCAACCGCATAGCGATGGTTTACCAGGACCCGATTACCTCGCTCAACCCGTCCATGAGAGTCGGACCGCAGATTGAAGAGGTCCTCAAGCATCATCTCGATATGGACGCCGAAGCCGCGCAGCGGCGCGCCGTCGAACTTTTCGAGAGCGTCGGTCTCGCCGACCCAGGACGCATAGGCAGACGCTACCCCCACCAGTTGAGCGGCGGTATGCAGCAGCGTGTGGTCATAGCCATGGCGCTCGCCTGCGACCCTCACCTGCTCATCATGGACGAACCCACCACCGGCCTTGACGTTACCACTGAGGCAACAATACTTGATCTAATTGTGGAACTCAAGGATAGGGTAAACGCCGGCATCCTGTTCGTCAGCCACAACCTCGGCGTCATCGCTAGGGTTGCGGATCGTGTAGCGGTCATGTATGCTGGTGAGATAGTGGAAGAGGCCCCTGTCCGCGAACTCTTCAACAACCCAAGTCACCCCTACACCGCCGGCCTGCTCTCCTGCGTCCCCCAGCCCCCCGGAGACGACGGCATAGAGCGGCAACTGAGAAGCATCCCGGGCTCCGTGTTCGACGCCCAGATGGAGCAGACGGATTCCTGCCTGTTCGCTCCACGCTGCCCTCTCGCCAGGGATGGCTGCTCAGCCTCCACCCCGCCATTGGCGGGGGTGGCCGACGGTCACCTGGCAAGATGCTTCCACCACGACGAAGTGCACGACGGAATATGGGGCAACCTGATAGAACGGGTAATCAAGCCCGCCTCCGAAGAACCCACGCCCGCGCTCTACGCCGAAGACCTCCGCAAGTTCTACGGCGGCGGACGCAGGAAGTACATCCTGTTCGGCCCTCCGGTCAGGCCCCCGGTCCGCGCCCTCGTTGACGTGGATATGCGCGTTGACGGCGGGCGCACTCTCGGCATCGTCGGAGAGAGTGGCTCCGGCAAAAGCACCGCCGCCCGCGCCATAGTTGGCCTGGAAGCCAGGGACGGCGGCGACCTGCGACTGCGCGGCCAGGCCCTCGAAGGCGACGTCGAAGACCGCACCTCCGATCAGCGCTCCGCCATGCGGATGGTCTTCCAGAACCCCACCGCTTCCCTCAATCCCAAGCTCCCCATAAGACACGCCATCAACCGCGCCCTCAGAAAGTTCGCGGGCGTCAGGCGCGGCGAGATCCGCGACCGCGCCGAGGAGCTTATGAACGCCGTCGGCCTCGACCCGCTATATCTCGACAGGCTGCCTTCGGAGTTGAGCGGCGGCCAGCAGCAGAGAGTAGCCCTCGCCAGCGCGTTCGCCGCCAACCCGGACATCGTAGTCGCCGACGAAGCCGTATCCGCGCTCGACGTTTCAGTCCAGGCGCAGGTACTCAACCTCCTCGAACAGCGCCAGCGCGAGACGGGCAACGCTTACGTCTTCATAACCCACGACCTGGGCGTCGTCCGATACGTCTCCGACGACATTCTGGTGCTGTACGCCGGCCACGTCGCCGAGTACGGGCCGTCAGAGGCCGTGCTTTCCACACCCTCCCACCCCTACACCGAGGCGCTGCTGTCCGCCGCCCCCATCCCCGACCCGGATGCCGAACCCACTCACATACGCCTCGAAGGATCCGTCCCGACCCTCCGCTCGGCGTTCAGAGGATGCTTCTTCGCGGGCAGATGCCCCAGGAAGATAGGCGACATCTGCGACACCGAGCCTCCCCCCGAACAGCGCGGCTCCGGAGGCGACGGTCACATGATCAACTGCCACATCCCCGTCAAGGAACTGGAGCGACTCCAGCAGACGATTGCATAAGTGGTCCCCTCTCCCTTGATAGACTCGCAGGGGTAGGCAAAAGTCCAATCAGCTACGAACTCCAGTCAATAGATCCCCTCTCCCTCAGCAGGGTCTTTCGATTATCAACCAATTACGTTCGTGGTGAGCTTGTCGAACCATGAACGGCCCTTCGACAGGCTCAGGGCGAACGACAGAAGTGGTACCAAATAACCGAAAGCCCCCCTCTCCCTCAGGGAGAGGGCTAGGGTGAGGGTGAAATGCCCACCCTTATCGGCCCTGAACCCGGCGGCCTTCGCTAGATTACGCCATCAGCCTTGAGTTCAGCCACTTCTCGCTCACTCATCCCAAGTTCGCCGATATACACCCGCTCATTGTGTTCGCCCAGCAGAGGCGCGCGGTTCTCTATCTTCCAGGGCGACTTGGTGAACCTGTATGGTGCACCTGGGTATATAAACGTCTCATCTAAATCGGGATGCTCCACCTCCACTGGAAAACCCCGCGCCCTGAAATGAGGATCATCCAGAACATCCTCCGGCGAATTGATGATCCCCCACTGGAACCCAAGTTCCTGCGCTCTGGTGAACAAGTCGTATGAGTCCGTCTTGGCGGCCATCTTGCGAAGAGTGTCGGCTACCTTGCGCTGCTGCTCCATAGCTTCCGGGTCGCCTCTCCGCATCGCTTCTCGGCTCGGATAGCTCAGATACTCGCCAAGATTCTCAACCAGCCCTTCCTCCTCCATCCACGCCAGCAGGTGGAACCACTGCTCCTCTGTCCGCGCCCCTATCCCCACATTCACGTAGCGTCTGTCCTTGCACAGCACCTGCGCCTGCGGCGTCGGTATGACCGAGGCGTGTCTTCCCGTCTGCCTCTGCACCGTATCCCCGGCCACCAGCCAGCTATAAGTCGCCGCCTCAGTCGTGATGTTCAGCGCCGCGTGCATATTCGCGTCTATATACTGCCCCGCGCCCGTGAACTGCCTATGCACCAGCGCGACCATTATTCCGGCGACCGCGTAATGCCCGACTGTGTGATACGCTTGGTTGCCTCCCCCGCGCACCGGTGGGATGTCGTGATCATCGTAGCCGCAACTCCACACCGGCCCCCCGAACGCCAGCGCGGTCAGATCGGTGCTTGCGTAATCCCGGTAAGGCCCATCCTGCCCGAACGGAGTGATAGAGGCCATGACCAGCGCGGGATTGGAGCGACTAAGGTCATCGTATCCTAACCCCAAAGATGGCAGATAGCCCGGCGGAGCGCTGTCCACTATCACGTCCGACCGCGCCGACAAATCCCTGAAAACCCGCCGCCCCTCCTCACGCTCCAGGTCGAGAGTGACGCCGCGCTTGCTGGTGTTATAATGCCAGAAGAACAGGCTTCTGTTCGCCCCAGGCTCGTTCTGGTAGAACGGCTCATAGGCCCGCGTGGGATCGCCCCCCGGCGGCTCAACCTTGATTACGTCCGCGCCCATGTCGGCCAGCAACTTGCCGCACCAGGCGCCTATCTCTCCGCCAACCTCCAGGACACGGACATCTTCGAGAACGCTGTTTCCCATCTCGACTTCCACCTCAGATAACCCCCTCGTCAGTCAAAGCCCGCACTGTTTTGGCTGGCATCCCCAGTATGCCCTCGAACACCTCATCGTTATGCTGGCCCAGGGTCGGCGCGCCCTTCTCGATTGTGGCCGGCGTCTCCGACATTCTGAACGCCATCCCGTCCACCCGAATCTTGCCAATCTCTTCGTGTTCCACTGTCGGGAACAGCCCCCACGCCTTCGTGTTCGGATCATGCTCTATCCGGTCTTCGGGATGCTGAACGGCGGCGGCGGGAACGCCCCTGTCCTGGAGCGACTTCATCACTTCCATCGGCGACCTGGCCGCAGTCCACTCCCCGATTCTCTCGTCAATCTCATCGTGCATCTCTATTCGCGCCTCGAGATTGCCCAGAGAATCATCCGCCGCGAGATCCGAGAACCCCATAACCTCGCACATCGCGTCCCAGTCATCGGTGTTCCGCGCCGCGACCGCCGCCCACTGGTCATCCCCGGCGCACCTGTATATTCCGTGCGGCGCCATCCTGGGATAGATACTCCGGTTGCTGTTCGGATTGCCCGGACGCCGGGCGGGAACACCGTTGACTGTGTAATCGAGCATCGCCGGCCCATTCAGAGCCGCCGCTCCGTCCGAGCAGGACATATCCACCCACTGCCCGACGCCCGCGCGATGTCTGTGATAGACGGCCATGAGTATGGCGATAGCCATGTGATAGCCGCCGGTGTGGTCCATGTAAGAGTATCCCCATCCCGCCGGAGGCATACCCACAAGCCCCGACTGGAACGTAAGCCCCGACACTGCCTGCACGATAGGCCCCCATGTCTTGTACTCGGAGTACGGCCCCACGTGTCCGAAGCCGCAGTTGGACACGTATATGATGTCCGGCTTTATCTTGACCATCTCTTCATATGAGAACCCCCACCTGTCCAGCACGCCCTTGCTGAAATTCTCGGCAACCACGTCGCTGACCGATATGAGTTCGCGGAGGATGTCGCTGGCCTCGGGCTTGCGCATATCCAGCGTCACTCCCATCTTCTCAACGTTGTGGTTGTTGAATGTCCCGCCCAGGTTGATTCCCCTGCGCTCGTCCGGCCAGGGGCCGTTGCCCCGGAAGATGTCCCACTGTCCCTGCCGAAGCCTGTCCTCCACCCTGATGACCTGCGCTCCGAACATGGCGAGAATCTTGGTCGCGCCAGCCCCGGCAAGCTGCCCGGTGAAGTCGCAGATGCGTATCTTGGAAAGCGCGGGACATCTCGCGTTTGTTCCGGTCATAGTGAGTTCCTCCGGAGAGAGTGGTCGGCAGCGTTCCTCATACGAAGTTGTGGCAGGCTGATCATTCGATGACCGCCTGCCACAGACGAAGAAGCGATGGATAGGCGTGAGCCATGGACTAGGTGACTTCCAGCGTCACGTTTCTGAGCGGCGCGGAGAACTGGGTGCGGTCCAGCTCTATCGCGTCCTTCTGGTAGATCTGGATGCGGTAGGATTCGTAGTCGGGGATGAAGAGGCGGAACTCGTCATCTATCCTGACGGACCTGGGACGTCGCAGGTACTTCTCTTCCTCCAGCCTGCCCATTTCCCGCAGCCGGTTGGACACCGCGTTGGTCAGCATATAGTTGCGCGCCACCCTCGAAAGCGAGGCGTCGCCCGCGAAGCTCCAGATGTACTTCCCCTCGGAGTTGAACATCAGCACGCGGTTGTTCCCCCAGTCCGAGACGTAGATGTCTCCGTGCGCGTCAACCGCTACGCCGGTCGGCCTGTTGAACTCGCCGTCTCCGGCTCCATGCTTCCCGATCACAGTCTTGAGTTCGCCTTCGGAATCGAACACCTGGACTCTGTTGTTTCCCCAGTCCGCGACGTATATATCACCGAACTCGTCCACGTGAACGCCCCAGGGCAGGTTGAACTCGCCGGGCGCGTCGCCCTGAACGCCGCCGAATCCACCCAGGTACTCACCGTCGGGCGTGTATCTCTGGACTCGGCTGTTCTCAGAGTCAACCACGACCATGTTGCCGTCCGGGTCGAATCCAATGCCGTTGGGCCGGTCGAACTCGCCATCGCCGCTTCCGTGGACGCCCCACTTGGCTACGAACTCGCCGTCCGGGTCGAACTTGGTTATCCGGTGGATTCCCTCGTCGCTGACGTAGATATTGCCTTCGGCGTCGGTGATGATCTGCACCGGCCAGACGAACTGCCCGTCGCCGACGCCGGGGCCGCCGATGCCCTTCATGTCGGACGTGAACTCAGGCATATCCTCGAAGGGCCACACCCTTATACTCGATCCGCCCTCAGAGCGCATCAGTATGTAGGTATCGCCGTCTCCCGAAAAAGCTATGTCGGTCGGGTAGCCGATGACCCTTCTCATTCCGAGCGTCTTCAGATACGGGTAGCCCGCTCTCAGCAATCCATAAGGTCTGCTCATCGTCAATTCTCCCTGAATCTCTGTTAGCGGTCTAGTTGGCGAATGGGGAAATCTGCTCGTACTCGCCCTTGACGATTGGTCGCGCCTCGACTTCCAGTATCTGCTCGAGGAGCGTAGCGTATATTCCCCTGAAGTCTATCGTATGCTTCAGGTCCTCGCCGTGCTCCCAGTCCTCAATCTTCAGCGACGGGTATTCGCTGTAGAGTCCGCCTATCACGTTGTTGCCGAATATGTACGCGCCGCCGCCGGACCCGTGATCGGTGCCGCTGCCGTTGTCGCGCATACGGCGTCCGAACTCGGTGAAGACGAAGACGGTGACATCGTCAGCGGCGTCATGCGCTTCCAGGTCGTCCAGGAAGTCGGAGATGGCGCCGGACAGGTCGTTCATCAGCTTGGGATGCGAGGGCATCTCGTTGGCGTGTGTGTCGTATCCGCCGTGCGCGGTGTAGAAGATGCGAGTGCCCAGGTCGGCCAGATGTATCCGGGCCACGTCGCGCATATTCTTTGCGATCTGGTTATCCGCGTACTCTATCTCGGACTCGTACTGGTCGGCTACGTCGGCCAGCATATCCGCGCCCTTGAGCACGTCTAGGCCGGTCTGGCCGATGTACTCCGCGACCGGACCTGTGCCGATGGCCTGGCCGTAGATGCCCTTGAACGTTTCCAGGGCCTTGTCCCGGAGGCGCTGCTGCTCGATGGTGTTCATCACGCCGTAGCCTTCGAGGTCTCCGACGGACGTTACCGGAACGCCGGTGACCGACATGGCGCGGGGCAGGCCCATGCCGACGTTTACGCCGGTCAGCACGTTCTCCGCTTTGGGATCAAGTTCCCTGATAGCCTGTCCCACCCAGCCCTCGTTGCCCACGCGGTCAGGCTCGGCGGTGTGCCATATGTCCATGCCCCTGAAGTGGGAGCGGTTAGAGTTCGGATAGCCGATGCCCTGTATGATCGCCATCTTGCCCTCGTCGTACAGACGCTTGAAGGGCGAGGCGTTGGCGTTTATCGCAAGTTCGTCGTTGATTGGCAGGACGTCTTCCTGGCTCATCACGACCTTCTTGCGGGCGTCGTAGTAATGCTCGTTGGTGTAAGGCACTATCGTATTCATGAAGTCGTTGCCGCCGGTGAGCTGTACGACTACCAGCGTCTTTTCCCTGCTCTTGGTGGTCATATCTTCCCCCATATCTGCTTTGTTCTGGATCAGGCTATTCGAACTGGTAGTCAACAGTCGAAGCGGTCATCTGCAAGAGATTGTGGACGCCAACCGAGTCGTCATCCTCGCCGCCCAACTCTTCAGCGTAGGCTACCAGCGAAGCGTAGGTGCTCTCGCTGACGGTTATTCCACCAAGAATGTCCAGGCAGCGATTGACCAACTGGGACGGATCGTCGTCGAGGCTTCCGACCCGCTCCACCATGTCCCTGACGCCGGGCTTGGAGATGTCCTGGAACTGGCTCTCCACGAAGCCGATGCGCTCGCTGAGAGTGCCGGAGTCAATCCATTCGTGCCCGGTGTGCCAGCCCTCTACCGTCGGCGGGTTCATCAAGCGCTGTCCCATGATGGCCATAGGGCCTTCTATGAGAGAGCCGTTCAGAGTGGTGATGGCGAACTGCTGGATTCCGGGCGACGGGCTGCTGAATTCCCCCGTCTGCCTCAGAACGCCGGCCACGAGTTCGGTAGGACTCTTGACCTTCTTGAATTCGGTGGAGTTCTTGAAGAAGTCGGAATTGAACAGTTCCTTCAGAACCGGGCGCATTTGGCCGCCCGTCTCCATGAACACGTCGGCGAGTTGCTGAATGGCGGCCTCGTCCTTCGGAGGTTCAGTGTTCCAGGACGGCACCTGCACTTCGTCCTCTACGAAGAAGTTGTACAGGTGGCGAGAGATGAATCTCGCCGTGGCGGTCTGATCCACGATTATGTCAATGATGTCCTCGCCGTCGAAAGCGCCGGTGTGCCCTAGGAACGTCTTCTCGTCGTAGTCGTGGTCATCGGGGTCGAATACGAAGACCGCGTTGTGGTGGCCGACGGGATACAGTGATAGCGGCTGCCTGAACGTCCAGCCGGTGAAGGCCCTGGACGCGGCCTTTATGTCGTCTTCGCTGTAGTTGCCGACACCCATCGAGAACAGTTCGAGCAGTTCGCGCCCGTAGTTCTCGTTGATCTCGTCCTTGTGGTTTTCGTTGTTGTCCAGCCAGAATATCATCGCCGGGTCTTTGGACAGTTCCAGAAGAATGGTCTTCATGTCCGTGAGGCCCACCCGGCGGAACATGGCGATTTCGTTGTAGAGCGACGGGCCATGCTCGCTCTTGCCCCAGGCGACCGGGAAGATATGGTGCAGGAAGAGCGACATCTTTTCCTCGAGCGGCCTATGCGTGTTGACCATGCGGTAGATCCATTTGCCGACATGCACAGCCACCGGTTCGCCGCCGTAGTACCTGTCTATGTAAGACTGGTCAAGTTCGGGGAACCTCTCGGGGTTCACCAGGTCGTCAACGATCTCCTCGTAGGTCTTTTCGCGGGTGAGGGCGTCGAGTTCGGCCGGCGTCGCGCCGAAGCCCGCCCGTCTCATGAGATGCGCCACAAGCGCCCTGTCCGATTTCATGTCACATTCCTCCTGAATTCATTTCCAGTTTCAGCCACGAAACATCCGATAGCGTTTCACTCGCACATTATAACCCCAAATTCAACCTAATGGGCAATTCCCCAGATTAGAATTTCCTGACATAGCCAGAACCACCCCGTTCTCTCATTGTCCTTCGGAAATTATCTCAAGCTCATCCAGAACCTCGGACATCACCGGGAACTGGCTTCTGGTCAGAATTTCGGATTCCACTCGGCCACTAACCGGATCCCGCACTCTGTGGATGTACTCGTTTATGTCCTCGTGTAGGTTGTGGTACTTCAAGACCCACGTATCCCCGGGTATATACCCGATGTACCTGTATGTATGACCTCTCACCTGGAGCAAACCTCTCACGTACCGCGTCTCGAACCACTTCTCCACCAGCAGAGTCACGCCACTATTGCAGTACACGCTCCCGATAAGGAAAACTCGCAGGACGCCATCCTGAATTTCTCTTCCAAAGAGTAGCGTGTCGGGTTGAGCGCGATCTACGAACGGATGCTGGTCAATGCGCTGATCGTGGACTACCCTGTATTGCTCGAACGTCTGCCATTGGTGGGGGTCTGTTTGTCGAATTGAAGCGCGTGATAGTCCATCATCCACTTTAGAATCTCCGGCGTATCCTCTTCCTCTCCACTCGAAATCTTCTTCAGCATCTCCTCGGAGGACATTCCGTACTTCTGCTCAAAACCGTAAACACTTCTGCTAAGGATGATCTCCATATCCTCAGATGAAATGTTTATTACGGGCGTTCTGAACTTCCGTTTGGTCTTTCCAATCGCATCCAATTTATCATCCTCCTGACACGTCAATGTCAATTTTCCCGTTGGACATCATATCCTATTCCACACATCATAACGTCCGATTGCTCCATGAAACAATTGGAAATCTGTCGGGCCTTCCGGAGTTGGCGGGTTCGTGGAAAGATCGGCGACGCGCCTTGTCCCGCGATGGACGCTGGCATATACTAGCCTTACTTGGGACAGACTCCCTTCTCTGAGAGGTTCTCCAATGCAGGTTGGTTTCTTCACAATGCCGCTTCATCCACCGGGGTCAGACATAACCCAGACCCTGGAAGACGACCTTCACCAGATAGAGGTTCTGGATTCGCTCGGCTACTCCGAGGCGTGGATAGGCGAGCATTTCACCACCGTCTGGGAGAACATACCAGCCCCCGATATGTTCATCGCCGGGGCGCTGGCGCGGACTCAGAACATCAAGCTGGGCACGGGCGTGACCTGTATGCCCAACCACAACCCGTTCATGATAGCGCACCGCATAGCGCAACTCGACCACATGGCCAAAGGGCGGTTTCAGTGGGGCGTCGGATCGGGCGGCTTCCCCGGAGACTTCGAGGTGTTCGGCTTCGATCCGAGCGCCGGAGACCATCGCAGGATGACGCGCGAAGCGATAGATACGGTGCTTCGCATCTGGGAAGACCCCCAACCGGGTTCATACGACACGGAGTTCTGGAAGTTCACCATCCCCGAGCCGGTTGAGGAATTCGGACTGAGGTTTCACCTCGCACCGTACCAGAAGCCGCATCCGCCGATTGGCGTCGCGGGCGTATCCCCGAATTCTGACACCCTGATACTGGCCGGAGAGCGCGGATGGATTCCCATGAGCATCAATCTCGTGCCTTCCCGCATCCTGAGTACCCACTG
Source organism: Dehalococcoidia bacterium (assembly GCA_963668275.2). Lineage (GTDB taxonomy): Bacteria > Chloroflexota > Dehalococcoidia > Lucifugimonadales > UBA1123 > VXRN01. The sequence continues at coordinate 1,619,200 of OY764155.1, read as the reverse complement.
GGACGCCGTACAGAAGGGCGCGGAGATTACAGGGCGATCCCCAGACCGCGCCGAGTGGCGGATCGCGAGAGAGATATACGTTGCGGAGACGAGTAAGGAGGCGCGCGAGGACGCTCTGAACGGAGTGCTGCGACGCGACTTCGAGCAGTATTTCCTGCGCCTGATGCCCAAGATGGGAATGCTGAACCTGTTCAAGACCGACCCGGATATGGCGGACTCCGACGTTGACATCGAGTACCTTGTGGATAACGTGTTCGTGGTGGGAAGTCCGGACGAGGTTTCCGAAAAGCTGGGGCAACTATACGATGACGTGGGCGGATTCGGCGTACTGCTGGCGATGGGCCACGAGTGGCAGCCATACGATAAGTGGTCGCGCTCGATGGAGTTGCTGGCCAAGGAAGTCGTTCCAAGACTGCCCACACCCGTCTAGCCTTTCCGAGTGTCTTCATGCAGCAAGGTGACATCATAGTCGTCCGACTCGACTCTGGGCCGCGACTTGGGCGCTTCATCGAAACCAAGTCCAACAGGGTCCGCGTCTCGATAGGCAGAAATCGAGAGGCGCGTCTCCCCGTCTCGCGCGTTATTCAAGAAACCGGCCTCACAGCCGAGCGCTTTGAGGCGGTGGAAGAACTGAGCCACGAAGTGAACGCGATTGCGGAGAGCGTTGACCTGGAAGAGGTCTGGGACGTGGTATGCGACGATGGCGACGCGCTGACGCTTACGGACATAGCCGAACTATACTGGGCCGACGAGCCATCGCCCCAACAGTCCATCGGCCTGCTTTTCCACTTGCTGGCCGACGATTTAAGATTCGTCAGGGACGGCAGCCACTACCTGCCGCGAGACCGCGAGACCGTCGCCCAAACCCTGGAACGGCTTCAGCGTCAGGCCGAACGCGCCGCCGAGTCGGAAGCGTTGGTTGCAGCCTTCAAGTCCGGCAAACTCCCCGGCGCTCTCACGAATTACCAATCGAACACGCTCGACCAGGCGCGCGGTTTCGTCCTTCACGGAGAGGACTACCCACGCGCCAATCCGGTGAAACGCTTCCTGGAAGACGCGGGCGTGAAGGGACGCGACCTCCAGAGGCAGGCGTTCGATAAGCTGATCTCGCTCGGACTGATGGGCGAGGACGAGCATCTCGCGCTGGAACGTGAGGACATCCCTCTCGACTTCCCAACAGACGCGCTCGCCGAGGCCGACGCGGCTGACTCCGGGCCTCTTATCTCGGACACTGAGCGCATAGACCTGACCAATCTGACAATCTTTTCGATTGACGACCGCGACACGAAAGACAGGGACGACGCGCTCTCGGTCGAAGTACTCGAAGACGGAAACGCATACCGCGTCGGAATACACATTACCGATGTCGGCGCGCTCATTCCGGGTGGGTCGGCGCTGGATGCGGAAGCCGACCGCCGGATGTCGTCGCTGTACCTTCCCGAACAGACTATAAGTATGCTGCCGCGCCGGGTTTCCACCGACATGGGAAGCATCAACCCCGGTCAAGAGAGAGCGGCTATCAGCCTGATCGCGGAATTTCGTGAAGACGGACAGGTAGCGGAATGGAAAGTGGCACGCTCGGTGATACGGAGCGGTCACGCGCTGTCCTACACCGAGGCGGACGGGATAATCCGAGATTCGAGTCACCCGCTCCATGCCGAACTAGCCGCTCTGCATAAGCTCTCAGAAAAGCTCCGCGGCATGAGAGAGGCCAGAGGAGCGCTGAACCTGGACCGCGATGAGCTTTCGGTCAAGGTGGCCGCAGACGGGGAAATAGCCGTCGCCGTAATTCCTCGAAACGCTCCCTCCCGCAACCTCGTCCAGGAGTACATGGTCCTTTGCAACTCACTATTGGCGCGGTACTGCTCTGAAGCCGGACTCCCCGCGCCGTACAGATCGCAGGCGATTCCCGACGTGTCGGATATAGAAACCCAGTTCCCGCCGGGCCCGCTGCGTACATACCTTATGATGCGAAGGCTAAAGCCTGCGGTAGTGGCTACGAAGCCCGGCGCACACGGAGGACTCGGAGTGGAAGCCTACACGCAGGCTACCTCGCCTCTTCGGCGCTATCCCGACCTGATGGTGCAGCGTCAGATTTCGCATCACCTACGAACGGGAGAGACGCTGTACGACGGCGAATCGGTAACTTCCATCGCCCACAGGGCGGATACCCAGATTCGGCAGATGTCCAGGATCGAGAATCAGCGGCGGCAATACTTTTTCCTCAAGTGGCTGGACGCGCGCCGAAAAGAGGCTGAGGAAGCCGGAAACCAGTATGTTCTGCGTGGGACCGTACTTGAGAACCCTCCCAACCGCGCCGCGACGGTGGACCTGACCGATTGGCCGTACAGAACCCGCGCCGCCCTTCCAAACTCCACTTCTCCGGGCGATGAGGTCTCGCTTCACCTTCACGGTGTTGATCTCTGGAGACGCACCGCCCAATTTACGCTCGCGGTTGCACAATCTTAGGAAGTATCATTATAATATCTAAGTCGGCTCGATATGCAGTTGTGTGTTTCAGAGTGTGCCGAGGTGGTGGAATTGGTAGACACGCAGCGTTGAGGGCGCTGTGGCCGCTTTGGCTGTGGGAGTTCGAATCTCCCCCTCGGCACCAACCCGTCAACTACTGCGCGACCGACTAATTGAGGCGACGTAGCCAAGTGGTCTAAGGCGGGGGTCTGCAAAACCCCTATTCGGCGGTTCGAATCCGCCCGTCGCCTCCAATACTGACAACCAGAACGGCCTCCGACGTAGCGCGGAGGCCATTTTTATGCAAGAAGCGCGTCCCCTTGGCTCATAGCCACCCAAACACAGACTCCGCGAGAACGCCCCTTGACTCAGAAAGTCGCTGAGGCCCAAGAACCGCGCTCCGTTCCGGCCGATCCACGCCGTCCCGCCGGACTTCTACCCAGCGTCTTCGCCGTATTCGTATCGCTGCTGTGGGGCGGCCTCCCCGTAAGCATCAAGACGTCCCTCAAGTACGGCGCGCCCCTCCAGATAGGCTGGATGCGATTCGCGCTCGGCGGCCTGGTGACGCTGATATATATGCTCGCGCGCCGGGAATCCTTCAGGCTCCGGGCGTCCGAGGTCAAGCCCGTCCTGATAGTCAGCCTGCTGTTCTCCGTCCAGCTCGTATTCATGAACGTCGGCCAGGACCTCACCACCGCCGGCCACGCCACCGCCATCGGAACCACAATGCCCATCTGGGCCGCGGTCATAGCCCAGATAATGATACCCTCCGAGAGGCTGAATCGCTGGCAGGTCCTCGCCATCGCGCTTTCTTATGCAGGCGTTCTGGCGGTGGTGTTCGGAGACGACGGAGGTTCAACGGAGGGCGTCACCCTCATGGGCGACATCCTCAGCCTCATCTCCGCCGTCCTGCTCGGACTGCGGATAGTGCTAATCTCCAACTACGCCCAGAACGTATCCGAATCCAAGCTGATGATGGGCCAGCAGGTCATCGGAACGGCGCTGTTCCTGGCGGCAAGCTACGCGCTCGAAAGCCCGACTTACACGCTCGAAGCCGAATTCTGGCTTGCCCTAGCCTACCAGGGCCTCGTCATAGCCGGCTTCGGATTCCTCGCCAACGCCTGGCTGGTAAAGAGATACCTGCCCTCAACCATCACCTTCTTCTACTTCGTGATGCCGGTGGCGGGCGTCGCGCTCGCCTGGTTGATCCTGGGCGAAGATCCAGGCCGCGGCCTGATAGCGGGAATAGCGCTGGTGTGTGTCGGCGCCTTCGTTTACGGCGGCGAGGCTTATGTGAAGGCGATGCGCTCGGCAACGCGCTAACCGGAATACTCGAAATCTATTGCCGTAGTATGAACCAGAACACAAGGTTGGTTGGACAAATGTCTCCAGAGCTTCTAAATGACTGATGTTACGCACTGGGCAGGGCTTTCCGACTATTCAGACCGGGGTCTTCGCAGAGTCGCCGGTCTGCGGCCTGGGCGCATTGGTCATATATCTCAATTTATATCGTACTGGTGGGGTTACAGGTGAGTTTCCAGGTGGGACAGGTTACAGTTCACGTGGAAAGTGACCTGTTATCACCTGTTGTTAGCTACGGACAGAAAAATTTTCGCCGGCGGATTCATTTTGGATAACCTCCTGTTTATGTAAAGATTGGGTCGGTCATAGTTCATTGGGCGACATGATAGCATGAACGTTCTGTCGAATGGAAGAATGTTTCAGACTGCGCGCAGGGCAATCGCATCTAAACGGCGCTTACGTTCGCAAACAGGTAAATCCTGGGCAGAAACCTCTCATAGATGTCATTGCGCGGTTTCAGAATTTCTGAATAGAGATCATGGGATCGGCCATTGTGGTAGTTTCGGGGTTTCATGGAGCGAAAACACCCCTGAAAAAGCCCGAAAATTAAGATGCGATTGCCCTGAGACTGCGTAACGTCAGTAAATGAGTATAGGACTCGATTCAAAGAAGCAAGGGCGAAGCGTGTACGGCGTCCTCTGAATCCTGCTCCTCGGTTCGACAGCGTGTAACGAGAAGCAGTTGCCCGTATGGACCAAGAAGAACAGGCGTATGGATTATTGCCCGGACCTATCTACATATCAGAAGAAGTGAAGGCGCACATTAGGGAGCTGGGAGACGAGTAGTCTCTAGAAAATATCCTATATATCGGCCTTGACCCATAACCGCATCTTGATTCAAAAGTCCTCCGCGTGATTCAAAAATCAGCCACTCCCTGATCCATAATCGCAGGTCCGGTGGTGGATTCCAAGGTGAATCAAGTTTGTCAATCGACCGGTCGATACGTAGAATGGTGATGATGGAGGAGACGGGAGTCGAACCTGACCGCCGGTGACGGACGGGATCAAGTAACCTGAACTGCACAAAGACGGGAAACTGGACGATCGGGAAACTGGACGATAGAGGATTTTTCGAACGACACGCGGGCAAATGCCTGCTCGCGGTGCTGGGTCTCTCACTGTTGAATGGGTTCGTCGGCGGACTCGTGGGAGAGATCATAGAGATGCTGATCTTTATACCCTGGATCGTTCTCCTATTCGGCGGGGTCTGGGGATATATCCAGAAGTTCAAGCGCCGACGCCGGGACCGCCGGACTGATCCTCCAGTCGGAACAGGCTAAAGATCGCGGCGATTGCGCTCCTCTCGGATAGCGGTCTTGCACCCTTCGCACAGGTCCGCGAAGTCAGTCAATGCGTCGAAATAATGCTCCTTCGCCGCCAGAACGTCCCAGTGATTAGTGGGTTGTCTGAGTTCAGATTCACATAAACATCATCTTACTCCGTCTTCCACAACTGGTGGAAATGATTCAGAGGGCCATGTCCCTGCCCCACCGGGTAGCTCGCGCGCATCGCGGCGGTTACGTAGTCCTTCGCATCTTGAATCGCGCCAGGTACATCCAGCCCTTTGGCCAGGCCGGCGGCTATCGCTGACCCCAGCGTGCAGCCGGTGCCGTGCGTGTTGGTGGTGTCAATACGCTCGGCGGTGAACAGGGTGAAGTCGGAGCCGTCGTAGAGAACGTCGGTGGCCGGACCTTCGACGTGACCGCCCTTCACCAGGGCGTTCTTAGCGCCGAGTTCTTCGACCAGAATCTTGGCGGCGGCTTTGGCGTCCTCGACCGTGTTGACCTCCATGCCCGTCAGCGTTCTCGCCTCGCGGGTGTTGGGGGTCAGCACCAGCGCCTTTGGTGTGAGAATGCCGCGCATCGCGTCCACGGCGTCTTCGCGCAGCAGCGGCGCGCCGGTCGAGGCGACCATGACCGGATCTATGACCGCCACCTCCAGGTTGTAGTAGTCCAGCCTCTCGGCGACGGCGTGTATTATCTCCGCGCTGGAGAGCATTCCCGTCTTAACAGCATCCGCCCCGATGTCCGACATGATGGCGTCAATCTGGCCCTGGATGAGCGGAATGGGCGTTTCCAGCACGTTGGTGACGCCGAGCGTGTTCTGCGCGGTGATGGTTGTTACGGCGCACGTCCCGAACACGCCCATCGCTCCGAACGTCTTCAGGTCGGCCTGGATACCCGCTCCGCCGCCCGAATCCGAGCCTGCTATGGTCATTACGCGGGCAACGCGGCGTTCGGTCATCGTGGTCTCCTGTTCTTCGGGCCGGGTTCGGACTTCTTGGCCTCTCGGCTCTTCTTCAGAATAATGTCCTGGAGCGAGCGCACGCTCGCGCCGCTGACGCCCATCTTGCGCCTGCGCCGACGCTTGTTCTCGCGGCGTTCGCCCCTGGTTATGTATTCGTCTCGCATCGGTTCACTCTAGGCTGTGTTGAGGTTTTTCGTCATTCGTATGTCGCGAAAGCCTTTCAGATAGACCAATCTGAGGGACAGGCATGAGGGGCGAGTCGTCCGCCATTATGCGAGTCCACTCAGGTCTGCGCCGAGCGGGAGTAAGACACCCCTCACGCCAAGTCGTCGCTCCGAACGGATACGGGGGCCAAAGGCCCGAATCAGCAGGTGTGTAGGACACCGACATTGTACATCATCGAGGACGCAACGAGAGTGGCAGCTAGCTGCGAATGACCTGGGTTTATTTATTGGTAGATGGGTGACGGACAGGGTAACAAACGTACAAGGGCGCCGTATCGGGGGTTCGGCGCGTCTTGGATGCGATTGTCTTGAACCCGGCGTGGGCCGAATGTCTTATGGCGAGTCTGATGCGCTATTATGTGACCGCAAATGCTGACCTCAGACTTCGACTACCACCTGCCCCTCGACATGATAGCGCAGACTCCGATGGAGCCGCGCGACCACTCGCGCCTGCTTACGCTGGACAGGGCGAGCGGCGAGGTCGGACATAGGCGCTTCTACGACCTGGCGGATCTTCTCAGGGCGGGCGACCTGCTGGTGTTCAATGACAGCAGGGTATTCCCCGCCAGGCTCATCGGGCGCGGCGAACCCTCCGGGCGCGAGATAGAGTTGTTGCTGCTCACCCGCGTCGGGGAAGGTGTATGGAGGTCGCTAGTCCGTCCCGGGCGCAGGATGCGGGACGGCGCGGGGTTCAGGGTTGTCGCCAAGGATAGCGGAGTAGAGACGCGGGGCCGCGTTCTGGAAGTGGAAGAGGCCGGAACGAGGATAGTGTCATTCGAGGACGAGTCCGCGCTGAGAGATGTGGGCGTAATACCGCTGCCGCCCTATATCCATGAGACGCTTGGAGACCCCGAGCGATACCAGACGGTGTACTCGGACCGCGAGGGCAGCGCCGCGGCGCCGACCGCCGGACTGCACTTCACCCAACGCCTGCTGGACAGGCTTGGAGACATCGGCGTGGAGAAGGCGTTCGTCACGCTGCACGTCGGCTGGGACTCGTTCAGGCCGGTGAAGTCGGATTCCGCCGACGAACACGAAATGCACTCGGAGTACTGGGAGTTGTCCGAATCGGCGGCAAGCATGATAAACAGCGCTAAGTCGGAGGGAAGGCGCGTCATATCGGTCGGCACCACGGCGGTTCGGCTGCTGGAGAACGCCGCCCTGCTAGGCGACGGCGCGGACTGCCCGTTGAGAGAGGGATCGGGCTGGGTTGACCTGTTCATAACGCCCGGATTCGAGTTCAGGGCGATAGACGGGCTGATAACCAACTTTCACCTGCCCCGTTCGACGCTGCTGATGCTGGTGTCGGCGTTCGCGGGCCGCGAGAATGTACTGAGCGCGTACCGGACGGCGGTGGAGCGAGGCTACCGCTTCTACAGCTTCGGCGACGCGATGCTGATAGCGTGAACGGATCGGGTTTGGGCTATGCGGCCACTGTATAGACCCGCCGGGGTAACGTCGGCCTTCGCCAGGTTCGGAAGCGCGTTTCGGGGCAGGGACTTCCGCTACCTGTGGCTGTCGGATTCGGTCGTCTCATGCTCCGAGCAGATGGAGTTTATCGTCCTGGCGTGGTTCATCCTGCAAGAGACGGATTCGCCGTTCCTGCTAGGGCTGTACGCCGCGCTGAGGTTCACAGGGACGCTCTTCTCGCCCCTGTACGGGATAGTGGTTGACCGATACCGGCGCGAGCGGCTGTTGCGCGTGGTGCGCTTCGGATTCGCGGCTTCGGCCATCGTGATTCTGGCGCTGGTTTACGCGGACGTTCTCGGCGTGTGGCACGTGTTCGCGCTGGTGGGGATAGTGGGAATGGCGAGGGCTTTCGACACGGTTACGCGGCAGACGGTCATCCCGGACATCGTTCCGCGCGAAGGGATAATGAACGCCGTCGCGCTCACGCGCTCCGGCAGGGATGTAATGCAAATAGTAGGGCCGATGGTGGGCGGCGTTCTGCTTTCCCGTTACGGAATGACGTGGAGTTACGCGGCGATTGTGGGGTTGTACCTGGCGGGCGCGGCGCTGGCGTTAAGGCTTAATGTGCCAAACCAGCCGGCTTCCGCGCGAAGTTCGGAGTCTGTCTTGTCCAATTTGAGGCAGGCGTTGTCGTATGTCCGCGCGCGGGAGGTGGTGTTGGGACTTCTGCTCCTGGCCTTCCTCGTGAACCTGTCCGGGTTTCCGCTGAACAACGGCCTGCTTCCGGTTTACGCCAGGGACATTCTGGACGTCGGAGCCGTGGGCCTTGGACAACTGCTTGGCGCGTACTCAGTCGGCTCGATGCTGGGGTCGGTGACCATCGCGGCGCTGCCCCGACTGCGACGTCCGGGCGTGGTGATGACCCTTGCGGGAATCGGCTGGCACGCGAGCATCCTCGCGCTGGCGCTGATAGCCTGGTTCGGCCCGGCGATGGGCGTACTGGCGCTGGCGGGGTTGGCGCAGTCCTTCACGATGGTCACCATGTCAATGCTGCTGCTGAGCGTGACCTCGCCTGAGATACGCGGGCGGGTGATGGGCCTGCGGTCGCTGGCGGTCTATGGGCTTCCGCTGGGCCTGCTGGCGTCGGGGTTCCTGGCGGAGATTCTGGGCGCGTCGCTGGCGCTGGTGGTGAATGGGGCGGTGGGGATAGTGTTCGGCGTGGCGATAGCGGTGGCGATACGCGGCGTGTGGCGGTATTCCTGGCGTTCGTAGGTTTGGGAGAGTGGAGAAATTTCAGGCAGTCCGTCCAGGAGGTAGAAAATGACTGGAAAGGAAATGGAGATAGACGATTCTCTACTCAAGGCTCTGATGGAGAGCTTTGGAAATGAGGACGATTGTCCCTGTTGCTGCCACCATGAGGAAGAAGTAGAGTGCGTGAACGAACATAGCGCAAGTGGATGCTGTGTCGTCTCAGAATATGCTGAGATAGACCGTTGTTGCGAGAGTGCCGTATGATGAGATGTGTAATGGGGCAATAACGAGGAATCCACCATGCGCCTTTCAATTGGCAAAAATCACCAGGGTGAAGGACGTACAGTCCAGAGTATCTTCCGTTTGATTGGCAACGACGAAGATGCCCTGACTTACGCTCTGGGGTTCCTGCTCGCTCGCGACCCTGACTTTTGCGTCAAGGTGGTTCGGCTCTGCGGCATTAAAGCGCCCAGGCGCTTACGGGACGCTTACACCGTCCACTTGCAGGAGGTTACCGACCGACGCTTCGGACGGCGGGACATTGTTATAGAGGCCGACAATCTGCGAGTTGTGCTTGAAGCCAAGATCGGTAAATCTGAACCTACCGACGGACAATTACTCAAGTACGCCGACGAAAATAGCTTGTGGGAGAAATTCAGTAGGAAGGCGGTCGTCGCTCTCACGCAGGTTGAACTGCGCTCTTCCATCTTGGACAAGACCCACTCAAAACTCAGCGACAAGGGAATTACTTGCTCAGCAGTGCAGTGGCATCAGATCGTAGAACTCGCATTGCGCCATGTGCCTTCGGACAATTCTGAAGTTTCACGATACCTATTGGATGAGTTCATACGATACGCCAGAAAGGATTACAACATGGGTTATCACGATGCAGAAGTATTCATCCAAGACGTGGGGACCCATAGCGCCAAGATATTCAGGGAGTGCTGGCTCTATGTCGGAGTCCCTAAAGATAAGTGGGCGCCTCTCTATTTCGCGCCGTACTTTACTCCACGTATAGGAATAACTCATATCAGTCGGGTAGCGGATACTAAACTTGTCAAACTCTCTGAGGGTTCCGAAGTAATTGATGTTGGCACCAATGAGCAACGTGAGCGTTGGAGAGCGGGATGGTCAGATTTTAGAGGGACTGGGCCTGGTGAAGGAGAGAAGGACAGAGAGTTTCTGCTGTTCCTATTAGAAGAACCAATAACCTTCAGGGCAACACCTCTGACCAAGAAATCATTCAACTCCACTGAACCGCCCAAGAAGATCCCTCCGACAATCCCCAAAGGCTTCAGTCTGCGCTTTGACGAACTTCTCAGAGTGGACAAAGCGTAGAGATGAGTTTTCGATTCTAGCGAATTCCCCAAGCCAGCGTTGACATGGAGGTAAGCGGTGTCTGAGGTATTCACCAAGTGGGACGTTACAGAAGACCTGCATACTAAAGAGGACGCGCGGCTGTACCTCGAGGCGTGCGCGGAAGAGGAACCCGGGGATGGCAGTCTCATTCGGGCGGCGCTGAACGACATTGCCCGCGCGCAGAACATGAGCCAGTTGGCCCGTGAAGTCGGCATGACCCGATAGGGTCCTCAATACGATGCCGCAACTTCTCGAGCAGATTTCCCAACGGCATATCTGAGAGGGAGTTCAGTAGAATGTCCGCCGAACTGAAGTCCATGTCCTTTGTAATTGGATTTGGAACGACCACGCAGTAGAGACCGGCGGATTTCGCCGCCGCCAGTCCATTGGCCGAATCCTCGATTGCCAGAGCGTCCTGCGGGTGCACTCCAAGACGGCGCGCGGCTGTCGCGTACAACTCAGGGTCTGGCTTGACGTTGGACACGTCCCCCTCGCTGAGTACGAACTCGAAATAGCGCAGCAGTCCGCGTCTTTCCAGGTGACCTACGGCCCATCCGGGTCTCGAACTGGATGCCACTGCGAGTTTGAGTCCCATGCCCCTCGCCGCAATCAGATAGTCCTCGACACCGGGCAGGACGGGATTGCGTTCCACACGCTCCAGGTATCGGCTTCTCGTACGCGGCCTGACTACCTCGCGCTCGATGCTCTGCCCGGATAATTCTTCCAGGAGTTGATAGATATCGAAGTCCGCTCCACCAATCGAACCTTCCCATGCCCCCTTGTCCATCTTCACGCCGTAGGAATCGAACAGTTCACTCCATGAGTCATGCAGGGGCGTCTCAGTATCCATGATAAGTCCGTCGAAATCGAACACCAGAGCCTTAATCAAGTCTAGTCGTCTCCCACTGGGTTTCGGGCATGATACATAAAAGGCTGTGCTTCGCGCGACCTCCGACTTTCGAACCGGGATAGTCGCTCGGAGTGATTGTCCCAATGAGTTTCCATGCGCGGACTTTTCCATTAAGATATGGGCAGAGGTAGATAGGAGGAGTCACCCGTGACGCTTCAATCCGACGTCCTGCGTCGGACGGCTTTGGTATTGGTGTCGGTCGGCCTGGCGTGGAACCTGGTAGAGGCCGTGGTCGCTCTATGGGCGGGGTCTTCGGTCGGGAGCGTGGCGCTGATCGCTTTCGGCTTGGACAGCATTATCGAGCTTTTCGCGGGCGGAGTCTTGTTGTGGCAGTTTAAGAGAGAGCGGGCCGGAGTGGAGGGAGAGGCCGCTGAGAGAAGGGCGCGGAGTCTGATAGCGCTGACCTTTTTCCTGCTGGCAGCTTACGTCGGTCTTCATTCCGTGGCCAGCCTGGTCGGATGGCTGCCCGAGCCGCAGCCGAGCCTGATAGGTGTCGCGATTGCGGCGGCGAGCGCCGTCGTGATGAGCGTCCTGTACGTGTTCAAGATGCGCGTCGCCACACGGATGCAGTCCTGGTCGCTGAGGGCGGAGGCCGTAGAGAGCCTTTTCTGCGATCTTCAGGACCTGGCGATACTGGTGGGTCTGGGACTCAACGCCCTGTTCTCCTGGTGGTGGGCCGATCCGGTGGCCGCGCTGATATTGATTCCCCTGTTCATCAAGGAGGGCATGGAGAATCTTGAGGATGAGGAAGATGATGAGGGTGAAGACGAAGCGCGCCGAGTCTGCTTCGGCACACATTGCGTCTTCGGCCTAACCACCTGTCGCGCGGTCTGCTGCCGAGCGGGATGAAGTCTTGTTCAGTTCATGCCAGGTCTTCGGATACGAAGCCTGCCGTTTCTGAACACCGCCAACATTCCCCGTTCCCACTGAATGTTCCTCGCGCTCAACTCAGCGAGGTCAGCTATCACCTTTGAAGGCGGCCTGCCTCCGGGACGAAGGTGGATGATTCCGTAAAATGGCTCACCTCGTAAGACCGCAAGTTCACCAAAATCTGAGTCGTGGGTGAGTACATATCGGTTTTCGATTAACGCCCGCGCGAGTATCTCAGCGTCAGGAGTACGAAACCATCGTTCTTCATAAGCGTGAATTACGTCAACGCCTTCAGAGCGGAGCCATTGAACTACCTGAGGCGCAATGTTGATGTCTGCGACAATCAGTGGAAGCAAAGACCCAACAACTCCTATCTGGAACACATTGCCGTGAGGTCAGCTGACTTCCATGTATATATCGTTCTCTAGCGCTTTCACAGCGTATCCTATGACGTTGAGTACATCTTCTCTGGTGAGTATGGGGTAAGCTTCTACCACCTCATCCACGCTCATGTCATTGCTCAACAGTCCTAATATGTGGGCGACGCTGAGCCGAGTATCTTCAACGATAGGCTTTCCACCCAGTATTTCCGGGTCGGCGATTATCCGTCGGTGCAATCGGATAGTCATTGCTCGCTCCTGTTTTCTGAGAAAATTGCCGTCTGTTATTCTGCAACGGCAGGGATTGAAACCTAATCACCCCCATCCTAACCTTCCCCCATCAAGGGGGAAGGGACTTTTGCCTACCCCTGTCAGCCCATCAAGGGGAAGGGACTTATGCAATCGTCGGGCCACTAGACCGCCGCGCTGGCCGTTCCGACTATGACGACGGTGCCGTCTTCTTTTTCCATCCAGACGGCGGCGTTGGCGCGTCCGTCAGCCTCGTCGGTTACGACGGCCTTGGCGGTGACCACGTCGTCGGGCCAGACGATGTTGGTGAACTTGATGTCCAGCTTGCCGCCCTCGAACCAGCCTTTGCCGAAATGCTTGTCCATGAGGTCGCCGACGTAGGACATGGTCATGCGGCCGCCGACTACGACTTCCTCGAAGCCTAGTTCTTCGGCGGCGCGCTTGTCGGTGTGGTAGTTGGCGTTGCCGTGGAAGAACGTGCCGCACATATCAAGCGAGATCGGATGCGGGTCGCCCTCTACCAGGTCGCCGGCCGGGACCGCGAATCGCCTCGCGCCGCCCTTGGCCTTGGGGTCGCGCAGCGCGACCTTGCCGGAGGACTGGCTGAGCAGGTAGCTCTGGTGGTGGTAACCGACGGCCATCGCCTCGCCCTCGGGCGACCAGAGGGTCACCTCCGAGTTGACGAGCGTGCGGTTGCGGTGGTCGTATATGTCAACGATCTTCGAGCTGGCGGTGTACTCTTGTCCCGGGATTATCGGCGCGTTGAGTTCCCACTGCTGGCGCATCCAGAGGTTGCCGAAGCTGTTCTTGAAGCCGCCGCCCGCGAATCCGCCGTCCACCGCGGTCACCGTCATGGACGGGGCGACGCGGCTCTGGTATGGGCGGCCGTCGTACCAGTCGGCGGCGATTTCCAGGCCGTCGAAGTAGTCCTTGAGCATGGGTTCGTCGGCTACGAAATCTCTGGAACCGAGGTCCTTGCCGATTCTTGCCTCTTCTGGGTCGTTGGATACGTTTGGCATGATGTTCTCCTTTGCGGCCTGCTGCCTTTACAGAATCACTCGTTCTTCCTGGAGCTCGGCTATGTCTTCCCAGTCGTAGCCGAGCATATCAATGAGTATCGTTTCGGTGTCTTCGCCGTGCGCGGGCGCCATCTTGCGGGTGGAGACGGGGTTATTGGAATAAGTCACCGGCGTCTGAAGCCACTCGGTTTCGCCCAGCACGGGATGGTCGAAGTCTATCATGTAGCCGTTGCGCTTGACCTGCGGGTCGTCCCTGAGTTCGAGGGTGCGCTGAACCTTCTCGTAGATGAGGTCGCCGGCCGCCGCCAGCCGCTCTTCCCACTCGGAGCGCGGGCGGGTACTGAAGACCTGGGCCATGCTTTCAATCACCAGGTCACGGTTCTCGTACCTGGCCTCTAGCGAGTTGAAGCGCTCATCCTCCATCCACTCCATCCTGTCCATCGCGCGGCACATGGCGGGCCAGTAGCGGTCGCCCTGGCTCATCGAGAAGGCTATCCACTCGCCGTCGGCGCATTCGTAGTAGTTCCAGAGGACGTTGCCCGCGCCGCGCCAGTCCTGCCGCTGGAATTCCGCATCCTGAATGAGCGAGATGCCGTTCTGCATTCCGCGCGTCCAGATCATGCTGCCCAGGTGGGATACGTCCACTCGCTGGCCGTGTCCGTAGCGCTCGCGGGCGACTATCGCGCCGAGTATGCCGTAGCTGAGCATCATGCCGGCGGCCTGGTCGGCGATGCCGACGGCGTAGGGGGTGTTGTTGTCGGGGCCGGACCACCACATCGCGCCGGAGCGCGCCTCGCCGGTGAGCGCGAAGGCGGGCTTGGCGGAGTCGGGGCCTTCGGGGCCGTAGCCGGACGCCGAGCCGTAGATTATGGTCGGGTTGACCTCTTTCAGGTCGTCGTAGCCGACGCCGAGCCGCTCGGCGACGCCCTTGCGGAAGTTTTCGACGAACACGTCAGACTTGGCGGCCAGCTTTCGCATCACCTGGCGGCCCTTCGGGTTCTTGAGGTCGAGCGCGATGCCGTACTTGTTGCGGTTCATGCCCTCGAAGTAGGCGTTGACACCCTCGGGCAGGTCGGACAGCACGCCGCCGACGCGCCCGAACTGGCGGCCATGGTCGCCGTCCAGTGACTCCACCTTGATGACCTCCGCGCCCAGGTCGGCCAGCATCATGGTGGACACCGGGCCGAACTGCCACATCGTCCAGTCAATGACGCGGACGCCGGTCAGCGGGCCGGGCAGTGGTTGGTGTCCGTTGGCTCCGTTAGTGGTCATGGGGGCTTCCTTTCCGGTTGTTCTATGATGATTCCCGCCCTTTGGTTGTTACGCCGGGCCGCTTATGTTAAGTATCCCATACTATCGTCCAGATTGCTATTTGTAGAATCAAGGTCGGCGATAGCCGCCTGGATCAAAGGGTCATATATCTTGGTTTATAGTTTACTGGTGGGGTTACAAGTGAGTTTCCAAGTGGGACAGGTTACGGTTCACGTGGAAAGTGACCTGTAATCACCTGTTGTTAGCTACGGAGCGAAAAATTTTCGGTCGGCGGAGTGGTTCATGATAACCTCCCGTTTATACATTCTTAGAACTGTCGTGCTTGTATTGTAGCAGAGGGAGGGGCATGGTGGGTAGGGATTTTTCCGCGCGCCTATGCGGGATGAGACGGAGATTGAATTGGCGGTAAGTCGCTTCTTCGTCCGAGGTCCGCGCAGGCTACGCTATGCGTAGCGGGTCTCGGACAGAGAGTTCGGGGAACAGCGAGAAGTCTCTGTCCCTGGTGAGCAGTATTTCTACTCCATGAGCCACGCAGATCGCCGCTATACGCGCGTCGTGGACAACGCCACCCGAAACGTGGGGTCTGTCGACGAATCTATGAAGGATGCCGAGGAAGTCCCCAGTCTCTCCAATGAGCCGGTTGGAAGGTGAGCCGGCCCAGGCCGCGACCTGCCGCCAGGCTTGCCGGACTGGAGTGGCCCTGTCACCCCAGATACGCCGATTGGTGACCACGCTGAGGAACTCATAGCAGCAGGGCCATGGTATAGTCCATGGAATATCATTCTCCGCCAGCGACGCAATCAGAGGCGCAGCCTGGGAGTGGTACGGCGAATCCGCTCGATGGGCATATACCAGTATGTTGGTATCAACCGCAATCACGGTTCAGAACCCTCGCCGTAGATGATGTCGCGTAGTTCAGGCCAGGTGTAGGCAGCCAGGGGGTCATGAATTTCGGGGCCGCCGTAGCTGAGGTCCGGGAGAACGTAAGGCTCAGGGCAAGTCTCTTTCGATAGAACCAACCTGAGTCCTTCTTCAACCACCGCCCGGAGTGGGCGACGAGTCTCCTGGGCGTGTCGCTTCGCCCTGGTCAGCAGGTCATCATGGATGTCAAGCGTCGTTTTCATGATACCCATACTACCCATAAGACGGATTATGGTCAATACATAATCCTCGCGTATGGAAAGCACCCGGGGCATTGGACTAATCCTCATCTTCCTCCGTGTACCTGTTCTTTAGCTCTTCTTCGATGGCGTTGATCGACGGCCGGTCCCAGGATTCGCGCTCGGCGCGTAGGTATTCTTCCACATCGGCGGCGTTCTTGAAGATGGACCGTCGAGGTTCGTCTTTGAATATGTCCAGCGCCGAGCGCCGAGCAGTGTTGTCGGCTGGTTCGTCTGTCTGGGGATTATGCGGATTTCGTTGTTGGTTGGGTTTGCGTTTGGTCATGGCTGTCCTGCGGAGGTGTTAGGGTAGCGCTGGATTCCAGCATACCTAGCTGTCTTTCTTGTTCTGGAAGTTCGCCATTCGTGTGAGGGGTGGAGACGGCCTGCGTTTCGTGTGCAGCAGGAAGTATCCAGCGATAGCCTTGTGTGTCGTCTAGTTGCTCCATCTTCTTGTCTTCGGTGGCTTTCTTGATCCACTTCGTAAGCTGAGTTTTGTGGAATTGCCATTTTTCGCGCAACTGATCAATCGTCTTGGGGGAATCAGAACATTCCTGTTCAGCCTTGAGTAGGAAGAAATCGTAGAAATCCATACCAGATATTCCGTTTGCAGGACTCACGCCGTTGTCGGTAGAGGGTTCTATTGGTTCGGGCGCGGCTTTTGGCGTTTCTACCAAGGCAGAAACGTCAACATCCTCAATGCTATGCGGCAGCCAGTTAGCGCCTCTCTGGACAATGCGGTGGTTGCCGTCGTCGGTGTGCTTGACCCAGATAGGAACCCACCTGTTTTTCTGGTTCTCCTCCGCTCCTCTCCAAGTTCCCCCTTTGGTGTCAGACCGAACGACCACGGCGGCGTCAGAGAGGCAGTAGATGTATTTGTTCCTTCCCATGGCGTTGCCGACATTGAAACCCGCTTCGGGGTTGAAGGGCGACAGCAGAATCAGATTATTGTCCATCAAGTGGCGCAGGTATTTCTTGCTGAGAGAGGTTTTGAGCAGGCTGTCGGCAAGCGCACCGATGACTGTTCCTTCCGCGTCGAGAGCTCCCAGCATAGCGGCTTCATCTACACCCCTAGCTCCGCCGGAGACAACCGACCAGCCACTGTTCGCGGCCTTCTTTCCCAAGTTTCTGCTATATGCCAGGTCAATGTCGTCGGCGTCGCGCGACCCCACAACCGCCAACGTATTCCCACCATCTCGCAGCAATCTGCGGTTTCCGCATCCAAATAGAATATGGGGGGATTTGCCTGGCCCCAGCCTGTCCTTGATTCGCTGAGGGTAGTCATCATCGGAACGTGTCATCACCCACAAGCCGGAACGCTCCCACTTCTCGACGCTCAGCGCAAGGACCATTCCTCGGTTCAGTAGCGCTTCTATACGTTCACAGGTTATCCGCTTGTGATACCAACCTTCCAGCCATTCCGACATTTTGCCGGTCATCAGGTCGGACGGCTTGAAATCAGGGTATCGGTTAAGCAGCCACTTGTTGAGGCGCGCCCATTCGGTTGTGGTCAGAGGTTTGGCCGAGTCGCTTCCCGACTTGGAGAAATGAACTGTGAGAAGCATGATTGCTTGGGCGTCTGGTGTGAGGGACATCGGTCAACCTATATTGCCTCGACTCTATCCGAGCAGATCGTCCAGGACGACGACGGGCAAATCAGAGACGCGCCGAAAGTCTGTGTCGTTGGTAACGAATAATGAACACCCGGCGTGTATGGCCGCTGCGGCGTGAAGCGCGTCTGGTGTCTGCAAACCTGTCATAGCCCGCACGCGGGTGGCCTCTTCCCATACTGGGCGGGTGATCGGGATTATCCATACGTCGTTTGAGCCGAACAGGTTTCGGAACCTTCCTTCGAGATATGTATCGCCTTGTCGCAGTGGCCTGACTAGCGTTTCCAATACTGTCACGTCGCTGCCCGCGATGACAAATTGTCCAGATTGAGCCTGACGCCATATTGGTTCGAGCAGAGAATAGTAAGGCTCTACACGTTCCACGCTATATATGAACGCCGAGCTATCCAAGTAGATAGGGCCGCTGTCCGGCAGGGTTATATGTCCCACGACGCCCTCTCGGACTTAAGGTACTCTTCTACGTCAGCGGGGGTTTTGAAGATGCGTTGGCCGGGACCCTCTCTGATGATGTCCAGCGCCGAGCGCCCCGATTTCTTTTCGGATTGCATGACAATCACATCAACCGACTCGCCCTCTTTCAGACCCGTGTCCTTGATTTCTATTTTTCCATCTGACAATACCCTCGCCTTCAGGAATATCGCTTTTTGCATGGCCCATTACTCCTACATTGAAAATGGAATTGTTTCGGTTTCAAGTGTCTGTACCACTGAGATTATACCAATGCGCTCAAATTTTTGCTCTCCTAAGATAATACCATTTCATTCTGATTAGGACATGAACCTCAGAGGCAGGCAAGATCGTCCTTCGACAAGCTCAGACAGTGGAAGCATCAAATATCTGGCGCGCAACCTTGGGAACACGACGACGTTACTCCGAACTGGTATAATCTCGGAGTGCTATGCGATGCTTCCTCAACTCCGGTACTCCGATATGCTCGGGACGGCTGTCTATAATTTTTCCGATAAACCGGATAAGGCTTCTTGCGTTGTGGTAGTGATGTTTTGGCCACCAATTGTTAGTAACGTAGTACCGCTCTCCATACAATTTCTCCCAATACCTTTCAATCCATTTCCCACTCTTTCCTGGTCGCAGCAGCGCAAATCCACCAAGTTTCAAGTCTAACTCGCGCTTGCAGTAATCAATATCCGTTAGATTCCGCAGTTCCGCTTCACCTAGAAGATTTGGGAAGTCTTCAAGGAGCGTCGTCATGAGGGAACGTACAAGCGGTTGTATCTGGCCGAGTTGACTTTTGTTGAATTTAGCGGGTATGTCGGAGCTTCGGCGGTCTGCCTCTGTTTGGATTGGAGGATGGCTATTGCTTCCCTTGGCGATCAGGCCGCTAAGTTCCAGTAGTTTTGCCGACCTCACGAATAATTCAGATGTATCCGACACCTTTTCCGCTTTCTCTAATGTCGGATTCAATAGCTGGCTGCCAAATTTATCATTCGTTATCAGTTGCCAGTCAATAGTCCGATATTCTGTCTGAAGTTGGTCGAAGGTATCTTCCAGTGGTCCTTGAACCCCAGGATTGACTTTAGGCGAGACAAAGTAAATGTGCTTCTCGACATTTTCTGGATGATAGGCGTCAAGGATTAGCATAGTACGCAGTAGTTTCTTCAGTACCCTATTGGCGACACCGCCCGTATAGTTCAGCCCGGCTTCGTGGTACGCGACATCCATGGCATGAACGCTGCCATCCAGTTCGACACCGACCGCATCAATTTCACCTTGCTTCAAAAATTGGCCCCAAGTCTTCGTTCCCTTGAATACACTGCCATCGGGATCAAATCTTGATTTCATGTCTGTAAAGATGCGTTCCATATCCCCATCGTCTTTTTGCTTGCGCCAATTTTCAGAGGCTTTCCAATTAGTCTGCACCAACCAGCACTGCTTGACATGGCGCAGAAAGGAGTAGCATACAGATTCGCCAATCTCTATTTTCATGGCTGTTCCTGTTTCGCTCAGTAGGGTTATTTGGCCGCTGCGGGGAATAATCCCGGGGAGACGTGGGAGTCTGCCCCGGGATAGTGTTTGTCTTAGCCTAGTACTGTCTTGATTGCCTTGAGCGGCCGCCCATGGCGGCGTAGGCCACTTCGGGGTCTATTACCACGTCGAGGAGCGCGGCTTTGCCGGAGCCGAAGGCGCGCTCGAGGGCGGGGCGGATCTGGGCGGGGTCGGTGACGCGCTCGCCGTAGCCGCCTAGTCCGTCCATTATCTTGGCGTAGTCGGTTTCCTGCGACAGGTACGTTCCGACGCCGCTCATGCCGCGACGGACGACGCCCTGGGTGGTCTGGTTCCAGGCGCCGTTGTTGCCCACTATGGAGACGATGGGCAGGTTGTGGCGGACGTAGCTCTCCACGTCGAAGCCGGTGAGTCCGAAGCCGCCGTCGCCGTAGATGATGCAGACCTGCTTGCCGGGACGCGCGAGCTGCGCCGCCGCCGCGAAGCCGGAGCCAGCGCCCAGGCAGCCGAACTGTCCCGGGTCCAGCCAGTGGCCGGGCTCGTTGATGTTCAGCACGCGCGCGGCGAAGGTGACGATGTCGCCGCCGTCGCCGATTACGGTCGCGTCGTAGTCCAGGAAGTCGCGCACCTCGCGCGCGAGGCGCATGGGGTGTATGGGAGTCTGGTCGCTGTTGAGCATCTCCTCGTCGGCGGCCTGGAGGGTCTTGTCCTCGGTCATCACCTCTTCGACCCAGCCCTTGCCGGGCGACCTGTAGCCCCGCGCGTTGAGTTCGTCCATTATCTGGCGCAGGACGGCCTTGGAGTTGCCCACTACCCCGACGTCAATGTCGCGGTTCTGGCCTATCTTGGAGCCGTCCATCATTATCTCGATGAGCTTGGGGCTCTGCGGGAACATGGTGTCCGCGCCGTAGCCCAGCCTGAAGTCAATCGGCGTGCCGAGCAGTATCACGGTGTCCGAGTGGACGAGGCCGTAGCGCCGGCCGAGGCTGCCCAGGTTGGGATGGTCGGACGGGATGGAGCCGCGCCCCATCGCGTTCAGGAACACGGGGGAGTCTATCATCTCGATGAACTCGCGCAGTTCCTCAGCCGCGTCGTTCCACCAGATGTCCGAGCCGGCCAGTATCATCGGCTTCTCGGTCTGCATCAGGATGTCGCAGACCTGGCTGATGTAGTCGGGGTCGCCGTATGCCTTGGCGTCGGTGCGGTAGGACTGCGGGTAGTTCACGCTGTCCTCGTCGGTTCGACCGTTCACCACGTCAACCGGGATCTCCAGGTACGTTGGCCCCGGCACTCCGGTGGTGGCGTGCCGGAAGGCGATTGACACGTAGTCCGGTATGCGCTCGACGCGCTTGACCTGCTCGGAGAACTTGGTGACCGGCTTGAGGAAGGTGGCCGAGTCGAAGTCCTGGAGTCCGCCGCGCAGGTGATCGGTGATGCCGGCGTTTCCGCCGATGAGTATCATCGGGCTTGGGGCCTGGAACGCGTTCGCTATGCCGGTTACGGCGTCGGTTACGCCCGGGCCGGCGGTAACGATGGCGACGCCGGGCTTGCCGGTGACCTTCGCCCAACCTTCGGCGGCGTGAGCGGCCACCTGCTCATGCCGGAAGTCTATTATCTTGATTCCCTCGGCCACGCATCCCTCGTAGAGGTTGTAGATGTGGCCGCCGTTGAGGGTGAAGATGTAATCAACGCCCTCGCGCTTCAATGCTTTGGCGAACAGTCGTCCGCCATCAATCTCTGCCATTTCTTCTCCTATGTCTTTGCTTGTGTCCGGTGTCCGATTGCTTTGTATTGAACGCTATCCGATTTGAATGGAAGCGTTTTCTTCATCCCGATAGAGATCCCGAATGTTGTCATACTCCTCTCTGAGCAACGCTTCCACCTCAGAAGTGGGGCAGTTGCCACACTTGAGCCGGATGACTTTCGGCGGGTGTCCGAGTCTGTCGCTAATCTCGATGAAATCAATGTCTTTGGTAACGATTATGTATCCCACGTCTTTGGCGTACTTCCATATCGCAGGATCATCCACCTCGTCCAATCCAATGTCCAGCGCATGGAGCGATTGAGGATAGATGTCGCGCAGGGCGTATTTAAGGGCGGGCGACAGATTTTCGTCGAATATCAAGCGAATCACGGCAAGACGAACCTGCGTTGCTTTCTTACTTCATCGAAGGCGCGGCAGGCCTTTATGTCCTCGCTGGTGATGTATGGAAAATCTTGGAGAAATTCTTCTTCCGTCATGCCGCCGTCAAGGTATCCCAGCACGTCGTCAACTGTCATCCTCATACCGCGGATGCACGGTCGCCCGAATCGCTTGCCCGGCTCCACGGTGATGATTCTCTCCACCAACTCCGCGTCCGGGTTGTCGGGCGGCATGACCACCCTGTAAAACTCATCGGAGAGTTCGGCGGCGCGCGAGCGGCCCGGGAGTGGACGCCCAATCTCCTTGGCGTTCTCTACCCATTCGTCCATGGCGACCTGAACCGCGCTCAGCGCCGCTTCATAGGTAGGGCCGTCCACCTTGCATCCAAGCAGGTCGGGAACTTTCGCGAAGAAAGTCTCTTCTTCCTCGCTCCAGTACAGGATGATGTCGTATTTGTAGCTCATTGCGTATCCGTCCGTATCTATCGTCTGTGTCCAGTGTTTGCGCTGTATTCTAACCCAATTCAATAAACGCCGTCCGTTCATTCCCCGACGACGGGCGCTACGCGAACATCAATCTGCCCTTGGGTTCGGGAATTGGTTCGCCTCGCTCATTAGCGATCTCGATCCAGACGTCCATGACTACTTGCGCCTCTCGGATCGCATCCTCGTAAGTGGGACCGTGAGCGTTGCATCCGGGGAGTTCGGGAACTTCTGCGATGAATGCCTCATCCTCTTCGCTCCACCATACTATTACTTCGTATTTATGAATCATGTGGCGTCAGTCCTTGTTGGATTAGAAATGTTCGGAATTGCTTGACCTGGTATGGCTTAACCATCGAGCTTAAGGGCTGGATAGATAGAGGCCGCCTGATTCCCTCTATGGTGAATATGTAATGACTGCCTCTCACCCTCTCATCAAAACCCATGTTATGCAGCAATCGCCTCAGTTCAGCGAACCTGATATTCGCGTCCGATCTGCCGGCCAATATGCTTCGCAACAGGCGTCGGTCTCTGGAACTGAGCGCGCTCGACTGCTCATGCGAGTCGTTCATCTAAAGGATAACGCCCCTGTCCTGAAGCATGGTTATGTCCTCCCAGGTGTAGCCGAGTTCGTCTATCAGGATCTGCTCGGTGTGCTGGCCCAGCTCCGGCGCTTCGCGGAATATGCCGGAGGGCGTTTCGCTGTATATGTTCGGGTGATTGCACATCTTTATTGGGCCGATGGCCGGGTGGTCGAAGGTCGTTATGTACTCGTTCGCTATCACCTGCGGGTCGTCCACCAGTTCGTCCACGGACTGCACTCGCGCGTAGATGAAGTCGCCCGTCGCTCGGAAGTGGGCGTCCCACTCCGCCGACGTGCGCGTCATGAACTGCTCGTCCATTATCCTGACAAGCTCCTCGCGGTTCTCCGCCCTCGCGTCCATCGTGGCGTACTTCGGATGCTCCACTATCTCCGGCAGGCCGAGCGCGGTCATGAACGACTCCCAGTAGCGGTCGGGCTGGAGGTGCATTAGCTGAATCCAGCGCTCGTCCTTGCACTTGTACAGGTTGGCGAGCACGTTCCAGGCCGACTTGCGGTCGTAGGCTCCGAAGCGGTCGCCGCCCATTATCAGGCCCATCGTCATGCCCATGCCCTGAAGCCACATATTCGCGCTCAGATGCGATGCGTCCACCTTCTGGCCGACGCCCTGCACGTGCCGAGCCACCAGCGCCGCAAGCACGCCCTGGCAGAGCATTATCGCGCCCATCTGGTCCGAGACGCCCTGCGACACGCGCACCGGCTCGTCGGCCCCGGCGGGCGTCGCCGAGATCATCAGCCCGCCGCGCGCCTGTCCGCAGCCGTCGAAGGACGGCAGCGCCGAGTCAGGCCCGTTCGGACCGTAGCCCGTCGCCGAGCCGTATATGATCATCGGGTTTATCTCGCGCAGCGTCTCGTAGCCCACATCCAGCCGCTCGGCGACGCCTTGGCGGTAGTTCTCTACGAATACGTCCGCCGTCTCCACCAGCTTGTGGACAATCGCCTTGCCCTCCGGCGTCTTCAGGTTGACCGCTATGCCCCGCTTGTTGCGGTTATTCGCCTCGAAGTAGGCGTTGCGGCCTCCGGGCAGCGCCGGAGCGAGCGTCGAGGCCCTGGCCACCGCGCGCCCGGCGTCTCCGTCCAGCGCCTCTATCTTGATAACGTCCGCCCCCATGTCGCCCATCATAGCCGCCGACATCGGGCCGAACTGCCACATCGTCCAATCCAGCACCCTAATGCCCTTCAGAGGTCCCGTCGTTCCATTTGCGCCATTCTCGTACACAGCCCACCTCCCCTTTGCGTTCTGCGTGATTGTGGAAGATTCCGCCGATTCTACCACACGGCTCGGAAGAGGGCAGGGATTCCGCGGGACTCGATGTTTGCGCAAGCCTTAATGCCTATATCGCGCCGCAGACATCCGCCCTTGACCGCGACTGCCCGATGGTCATAGTATCCCCTATACCATGGAGGAGAGAGATTGGAGCGGTGCCTGGGAATACATTGACATTCGAACTCGGAGGCGAGGTCAGGATAGATGACTTGGAGAACGGCGTGGGTCGTTTTCGCCGTCTTGTATCCGCGTTGGCGACCGGAGTGGCTGTGACTTGGATTGTCGAAGATTTGCATATAGGCGGCGCGACCATAACTGTCCGCGCTGAATCCAGCGACGATGTTGGAGTAGAGCGAATCCTGGAAGATTACGCAAGGGTTGGACAAATCCTCGCGGAAGGCGAGCCTCTGCAATTTGCCCAGAGTAATGTAACCAAAGCGGCTAATGAAATCGCGCTACTGACCGAATCCCATGAGTACATCCGATTTGAGACTCCGTACACCGACTACACGATATACCGCAATGGAACCGCTCTCGAAGAGTCTGATTCTCCGAGATCCGCTATCGGAATGGTGACCGGAACGGTTCAGACCCTGAGCAGTCGCGCCGGACTGAGATTCAGCCTTTACGACACAATCCACGACAAATCTGTCAGTTGCTATCTGAATCCTGGTCAGGAAGAACTAATGCGCGAGGTTTGGGGCAGACGAGCGCAAGTTACAGGCACGATTTCCAGGGAATCCGGGTCCGGCAGACCGACCACCATCCGGGATATTCTGAAAGTCGAACTACTTGAAGAGGTACAGCCGGGATCCTATAAACTCGCCAAAGGAGCCGTTCCCTGGCAGCCCGGAGATATGCTCCCCGAGGAAGCCATTCGTCGAATCAGGCACAGATGAGATATGCCCAGATCTCCCAGAATAATCTATTGGGACTCATGCGTGTTTCTGCGTTACGTGAACATGATGCCTGAACATCTGTCTTTACTTGAGCAAATTCTGGAAGATAGCGCCAGCGACAGTAGCCCAATCAAGATATACACGTCGGTCCTGTCCCATGTTGAAGTATCGTTTGGCGCTTCCGAGCAACAGAATCAAGCCCTAGACCCGGAAACGGAGCGACTCATCAGAAATCTCTGGTCGGACCCTGGAGCCGTCGTTTCCGTCGAATACCATACCGACATCGGTCAAATCGCAACAGGCTTGATGCGCGACGCGGTTACCAGAGGTTGGAGCCTCAAACCCTTTGACGCGATACACCTTGCCACGGCTCAGTGGCTATCGAGCGTGGGCCTGACAGTGGAAGAGTTCCATACCCACGACGGTAGATTGCTCAGGTATGCTCCCATCATAGGATTCCCCATTGTCGAACCGCGTATCGAAAACCCCAGAATGTTTTCGCTCCAATGATCCATCGCATACATCTAAGAGGGAGTCTGAGAAGTCATTTCAGGTAGGATGCGCGAGTCTGCGAAGCATCAGTCTGACCATGGCGGCTTACACGAACGACTCTTCAGTCTCAGGCAGGTATTCATAGTCCTTAGACAATCTGCGATTAGGTACCAGCCATGCGAATGCGCGCTCGACAACCCAGCGCCGCGGCAACACCACAAATGAGAACGTAGAAGATGGCGTTGATGATCTCGCGCATATCCACTGAGCGCGGTCGTCCGCCCGCTCCGGCTTTAGGAATCAGTGGCTCGAGGATATCCCATTCGGTGTCTGTCAGGTCTGTAGGATACGATTTACGCTTCATAATGAGATGATTTTAACACTTCTCAGACACCCTCTAAGACTACCTCACTACTGCCCCAAATGCGTTAGAATAACTGAGGACTGAATACCGAAAGCCAATACTGACGGAGGCGCGACATGAGCGGAATATGGTCCGGCGACACGAGGTGCGTAGTGATGCTCGGATTCGATATTGACGGCGTGTCCGGCGCGATCAACCGCGACCCCGCTTCGGCAAACCTGCCAAGCCTCATGTCAGCCCGCGAGTATGGCCCCTCCGTCGCCGCGCCGCGCATACTGGATCTGCTGGAGCGGTACGGGCTGCCGGCGAGTTTCTATATACCCGGATTCGTGGCGGAGACGCATCCGGACCTGGTGAAAGATATTCACGCGCGGGGGCATGAGATCGCGCACCACGGCTATATGCACGAGCCGCCCGCGACTCTCACGCGCGACGCGGAAGCGGACGTTCTGGACAGGAGCATCGAGATTCTGAGCGGACTTACCGGCGAGGCGCCCGCCGGATACAGGTCGCCAAGCTGGGAACTCAGCGAACACTCCCTGGAATTGCTCGCCGACCGCGATTTCGTGTATGACTCCAGCCTCATGGGAGACGACATCCCGTACATAGTCAACGTGGACGACCGTACCATCGTCGAGATACCCGTCCACTGGGAACTGGACGATGCGCCCTACTTCACCTACGCGCCCTCGCTTGGACCGCGTTTCCCGATGGCAAGCCCTAGCCACGTTTACGACGTGTGGTCGGCGGGCTTCGAGGGCGCGTACCACTACGGACGCGCGTTCATCCTCACGATGCACCCCTACGTTATAGGCCGTCCCGGACGGCTGCGGATGCTGGAACGGCTGATTGGGTATATCAACGAGTTCCCGGGAGTGGAGTTCGCGCGCGCTGTTGACGTGGCGCGGGAATGGGCGGCGAAGAGTTCGGAGGGAGAAGGCTCGTGACAATCGCGGCGCTGATTCCGACTGCGGGTGAACATGAGGCGTTCGTGAGCGCGATGGAGTCGCTTGGGCATCGCGCCGAATCTGTCAGCGTCGGGCGAATGGCCTGCCTGTCGTACTGGGATGGGCGGCTGCTGGTCGCGCAGGGCGGTCTGGGCAAGGTGGATTTCGCGGTGAGAACGCTTCACCTGATAGAGCGCGGCCCTCCGCTGGACGGCGTGATATGCCTCGGAACCTGCGGCGCGCTCGCCCCGGAACTGGCTATCGGAGACGTGGTTGTGGCGACGGAGACGGTGGAACACGACTTCAATCGCAAGCTCACCGAGGGGCCGATTCCGCGCTTCGAGAGCGACCCTAAGTTGTTGAAGGCATTCAGAGATTCCGAGTCTTCCCTGCCCGACGGCGTTTCGGTCATCTACGGCCCCATAGCGTCCGGCGATGAGGGGATTGACTCGTCGGCCAGGGCGCGGGAGTTGATGGACAGGACGGGCGGAATCGTCGCGGCCTGGGAGGGCGCGGGCGGAGCGAAGGCGTGCGATTTCGCCGGAGTGCCGTACATAGAAGTGCGCTGCGTCAGCGACCTGGCGGACGAGGACGCGATGACGGACTACGTGGAGAACACGCCGCCCGCGATGGGGAACCTGGCGCGGTTTATCGCCGGCGCGTTCCACTAGACGCCGCCGCCCGCGAACTCCGCCATCTTCGGATGATCGAAATATCTTCCGAACGCGCGCAACCAAAATCGAGGCGTCTCTACGCCGATATTATGGTCAGGTCGCGTAGTCTGCCGAAGTGCCTACGGTTGTTGGTAAGCAGGGTGAGGTTGTGGCGTATGGCTGTGGCTCCTATAAGCAGGTCCATATCGCCGATGGGCGCTCCGGCGGCTCTCAGACGAACGCGCTCTCTGGCGAATATGATACAGGCAGCCTCATCTATCGGTATGATTTCCAAGAAATCCAGGAAAGCCCTGAGTACGCGCTCGTCTTCCTGGTAGGTATCCGATCCGAATATACCATCAAAGAGTTCAGCGAGAGACACGATGCTAAGACCAATGCCCTGCGGAAGAAGATTGTTGAAACGATCAACGGTTCCTGGAATCGCGTGCAGATAATCTATAACCCAATCGGTATCCACAATGTATCTGACGCCAGCCATGATTAGAGAACCGGCTTCTCTCTCGAACCGCTAAGGCGAGCTTCGTAGAGCGCGCGTTTGAGTTCTTCCGGGTCGTGATGTCCCTTCCAGCCCCCGGCCGCGGACATCGTTCGCTTCATTCGTTCCTTGTCGGAGCGGCGAGGCCGGATGTCTATGTCAACGGACAGCTCCGCGCCCTCCTCTATGTCAAGACGCTCAAGCGGGATGATGCTGCCGTTGGTGAATTTGGCCTTTACTCTCGTAATCATAACCTAGCCCTTCTGACCGGCACTTTGAGTTAGTATATCAGATTGTCAGAGCCTCTTTGAGGTAGGCGGCAGCGCTATGCTGTATCATACTAGTCGGCGCGGCGCTCGGTCGTCGTTTGACAGCGCGCGATATGTCTCTTGGGCTTGGCGCGAGTTAAGGCGCAGTGGGAGGATTGCATTATGGCGGAAGAAACCGGGGCGGTGGGGGCGCTGACTCACGTCGGGATAGACGTCGCTGATCTTGAGCGGGCGGAGGCGTTCTATTCGGCGCTGCTGGGTGTCGAGCGGGATCAGGCTTGGGATCAGTACCTCGCGTTCAAGCCTCTGCCCGGCGGCCTGATTGTGTATCTCCAGCGTGTCCCTGAAGAGAAGACCAGCAAGACGCGGCTGCATCTGGATCTGACGGTGGCGAACGTGCCGGCCGCGCTGGCCAGAGTGGAAGCGCTCGGAGGAAGAGCGCTCAGGGATTTCATCGAGCCAAGCGAGGATCTGGCGGTGGTGGCGGACCCGGACGGCAATGAGTTCTGCCTGATCACGGGGTAGAGGCGGCCCCCGCGCCCAAGGATCATTCTGACTGAACGCGCCGAGCCGGAAATCGCGGCGTCCGCGCCCCGGTTCTTTACAGCGCGGACGCCTGAATTCCAGATGGCTAATGCTGGAACACCACCACGTTCGACTTCAGGTACTTCGTAACGCCGTTCAGGCTGATCCTAACAAACACCTTTGCCTTATAGGTCGTGCCCGAGGCAAGATTCGGTATCTGGTAGCTCGACACGCCCTGCGAGTAGAGGACCTGGGAGGAACGGTTCGACCAGTCGTTGATGCCCTCGTTCGGGTCGTACACCTTCCAGCGAACTTCGGAGTAGCTGAAAGTCGCGCCCTGCGGCATCGTGTAAGTCCAGGACGCAACGCCGCTGTCGAAGACGCTCAGCGCGGGGTCAGGTATCGGCGTCGGTGTAGGCGTGGCCGTCGGCGCGGGCGCGGGCGTCGGCGTCTGAGTAGGGGTGGGTGTAGGCGTGGGAGCGACCCCGCAAGTGGGACCCTTGTAGCGCCGGAGAGTATCAAGCCAATCCTGGAACTTCTTATCGCTCGGCGCGCAAAGCCCATCGTTGTTGTGGAAGTATAGGTGATTGAGGTACACATGATCTCTGAACTCGCTGGGAAGAGTTCCCGTCAAACGGTTATCTTCCACATACAAAGCCGCCAGCTTGGGCATACTGGCGATGCCGGGCGGTACCGTTCCCGTAAGGCCATTGTGTGACAAGAACAATATCTCGAGTTCGGATAGATTGCCGAGTTCGGACGGTATCGTCCCTGTGAGGTTGTTGTTGTCCAACTTCAACCACGCGAGTTCGGACAGGCTGCCGAGTTCGGACGGTATCGTCCCGGTGAGGTTGTTGTTGTCCAACTCCAACCACATGAGTTCGGACAGGCTGCCGAGTTCGGACGGTATCGTCCCCGTAAGGCCGTTGTCGTCCAACTCCAACCACTCGAGTTCGGACAGGCTGCCGAGCTCGGACGGTATCGTCCCCGTGAGATTGTTGTCTGACAAGAACAACCACCTGAGTTTGGACAGGCTACCAAGTTCGGACGGTATCGTCCCCGTAAGGCCGTTGTCTGACAAGTATAAGCTCTCGAGTTTGGACAGGCCGCCAAGTTCGGACGGTATCGTTCCCGTGAGGTCGTTGTTATTCAACTCCAACCACTTGAGTTTGGACAGGCTACCGAGTTCGGACGGTATCGTTCCCGTAAGGTCGTTGTTGTTCAACTCCAACAATTCGAGTTCGGACAGGTTGCCGAGTTCGGACGGTATTATCCCGGTAAGGTCGTTGAGTCCCAACTCCAAGTACCAGAGTTTGGACAGGTTTCCGAGTTCGGACGGTATCGTCCCCGTAAAGCCGATGTTGTACAAATCCAACACTCCGAGTTCAGATAGGCTGCCGAGTTCGGACGGTATCGTTCCCGTCGCCTTAGCCTTACCAAGATGAACAAAATAATAGAGACCAATCTGGGTGACCCGTCCGCTCTCGTCGGTCCAGACGCCTGCCCACTCGCCAAGAGGCTTGTCGCTCAGCCAGTTGTGGTCCGAACTCCCCCAGTTCGGGCCGTTCGTGGCTTTGTACAGCGCCACCAGCGCGGACCTGTCCGTCTCGACCGACGTCGGGGTAGCCGTGGGTGTCGGAGTCGGCGTTGGGGCCGGCTGCGGGAACACGACCACATCGGACTTCAGGTACTTCGTACCGCCGTTCAGCGCCGCGCCAACGAACAGTTTCGCCTTGTACTTCGTACCGGACGCAAGGTTTGGTATCTGGTAGCTAGACACGCTCTGAGAGTAGATGACCTGGGAGGAACGATTCGACCAGTCGTTGAGGCTCTCGTTGGGGTTGTACACCTTCCAGCGAACCTCCGAGTAGCTGAAACTCCCGCCCTCAGGAATAGTGTAGCTCCAGGACGCGAGGCCGCTGTCCGAGATACTCAGCGATGGATTAGGCGTGGGCGTCGGGGTAGGTGTCGCCGTGGGCGTCGGGGTAGCCGTAGGTGTCGGAGTTGGCGTAGCAGTCGGCGTGGGCGTCGGAGTGACTGTCGGAGTTGGCGTAGCAGTCGGCGTGGGCGTCGGAGTGACTGTCGGAGTTGGCGTAGCAGTCGGTGTGGGCGTGGGCGTTGGGGCCGGTTGCGGGAACACGACCACATTGGATTTCAGGTACACGCTGTCGCCGCTGTCCAGACTCACCCCAACGAACAACTTCGCCTTGTATGTCGTCCCGGACGCGAGGTTCGGTATCTGGTAGCTAGACACGCTCTGAGAGTAGAAGACGTGGGAGGAACGGTTGGACCAGTCGTTGATGCCCTCGTTCGGGTTGTACACCTTCCAGCGAACCTCCGAGTAGGTGAAGGTCGCGCCCTGCGGCATCGTATAGCTCCAGGACGCGGAGCCCGTGTCGGACACGCTGAGGCGCGGAGCGTCCCCGCTCTCCGCTTCCGTGCCGCCGCTCGCTATCAGCGTCACAGCGACGACGAGAGCGGCCGCTACGGCGACCATCGGGACTATCCTGATCTTCATTTGAGGCTAGTGTCCCTTCCTGAATGTCCAGTTCGTTTCGGTATCATGTCACGATAACATATTTTCGCCGCTCACCAGTGTGAGCGGCGAAAATACGCGCGATTTTTTGAGACCATTGAGTTTCCACACAAGTTGCCAACTAACCTCTGGGCAGGGAATTCTGCTGGTGAAGTCGGCGCGCCAAAGATGCTAAAATGGCTTTTGGCGAACCAATCGCGCTCATATTGAAATCTCGCGGAGGTAGATAGAGCCTCGATGACTACTGAAACAGCCCCGGCCAGGCCGGAATACAAAGTCGTTGGAACGCGCCCGATAAGGCATGACGGCGCGGATAAGGTGACCGGAAAAGCCGTTTACGGAACGGATCTGAACCTGCCGGGTATGCTGTGGGGGAAGGTGCTACGCAGTCCGCACGCCCACGCGCGTATCAAGTCGGTGGACACGTCCAGGGCGGAGGCGCATCCGGACGTCAAGGCGGTGGCGACGTACAAGGACCTCGCCAACGTCGAAGACCGGATAGAAGAGGTGGGCGAGGACGTTTACACCAGCATGAAGTACATCCGGGACAACATCCTGGCCTCGGACAAGGCGCTCTACAAGGGACACGCGATAGCCGCCGTAGCCGCCGCTTCGCCCCACGCCGCCGAGGAAGCGCTGGATTTGATAGAGGTGGAGTATGAACCGCTGTCCCCGGTGACCGACGTGGAAGCCGCGCTCGCCCCCGACGCCGCCATTCTCCATGATCACATGACCACCGCCAGCCTGGGCGACGACACGCCAACCGGCACCAACATCGCCAGCCACCAGCAGTTCGTCCTCGGCGACACAGCCGCCGGGTTCGACCAAGCCGACCTGGTGGTGGAGCGTGAGTTCAGAACCAAGTCCGTCCACCAGGGCTACATAGAGCCTCAGAACGCCACCGCCGAATGGAATTCCGACGGGAAGGTCACCATCTGGTGCTCCAGCCAGGGACACTTCGGCGTCCGCGACACCACCTCCACGGTTCTCGGGCTGCCCGTGTCCCAGGTCAAGGTCGTTCCGCTGGAGATAGGCGGCGGATTCGGCGGGAAGCTCGCCAGCTACTTGCAGCCTGTGGCCGCCGTTCTCTCGCGCA
This sequence comes from Dehalococcoidia bacterium, assembly GCA_963668275.2. Lineage (GTDB taxonomy): Bacteria > Chloroflexota > Dehalococcoidia > Lucifugimonadales > UBA1123 > VXRN01. The sequence continues at coordinate 1,586,656 of OY764155.1, read as the reverse complement.
AGTCCGGCGCGCCCGTGAAGATGTACATGACCAGGGCCGAAGTCCTGGAAGCGTCCGGCCCCACCTCCGGCTCGCACGTCAGGGTGAAGATCGGGGTCACCAACGAAGGAAAGATAATCTCCGCCGAGGGCTACCTGGCCTTCGAGGCGGGCGCGTATCCCGGCTCCCCGATAGGCGGGGCGACCGCGTGTATGTTCTCCCCATACGACATTGAAAACGTGCATATAGACGGCTACGACGTAGTCACCAACAAGCCCAAGACGACCGCGTATCGCGCGCCCGGCGCTCCGCTTGGCGCTCTCGGAGTCGAGACGGTCGTTGACGAAATCTGCGAAAAGCTGGGCATAGAGCTAACCGAGTTCAGGATGCTCAACGCCGCCAAAGAGGGAACTCGGCGCGTTGACGGCGTGGTGAACGGGAAAATTGGCATGGTGGAGACGGTTGAGGCGGTTCGGAATCATCCGCACTACTCTGCCCCGCTCGGCGAGTCGGACGGCAAGCTGAGAGGGCGCGGCGTCGCCTTCGGCTTCTGGCGCAACAACGCCGGGCCCTCGAACGTAGTAGCGGGCGTCATGCCGGACGGCAAGGTGACCCTGAACGAAGGCTCGGTGGACATCGGCGGCTCGCGTCCCGCCGTCGCGCAGCAACTTGCCGAGGTTCTGGGCATCCCGGTCACCGACGTCAATCCGCAGGTCATGGACACCGATTCAATCGGCTACACGTCCAACACCGGCGGCAGCGGCGTCGCGTACAAGACGGGCTGGGCAGCTTATGAGGCCGCCCAGGACATCAAGAGCCAGCTCATAGAACGCGCCGCGCTGATATGGGAAACCGACGGCGGCAACGTCGAGTACGACGACGCTGTTCTCAGGCACAAGTCCGACCCCGAACTGAGCGTGACGTTCAAGGAACTCGCGCCAAGTCTCAACGCCACCGGCGGCCCCGTGGTCGGGCGCGGCAGCGTCAACCCCATGAGAGGCGTCGGCGGCTCATACGCCGCCAATCTCGTTGACCTCGAAGTGGATCCCGAAACCGGCAAGGTGGACATTCTCAGGTTCACCGCGTTCCAGGACGTCGGGACGGCGGTTCACCCTTCCTACGTCGAGGGGCAGATACAGGGCGGCGCGGTCCAGGGAATCGGCTGGGCGCTCAACGAAGAGTATTATATGAGCGACGACGGCGAGATGCTCAACGCCACCCTGCTGGACTACCGTATGCCCACTAGCCTGGACGTGCCGATGATAGACGCCGTGATAGTGGAAGTGCCGAATCCCGGGCACCCGTTCGGCGTGCGCGGCGTGGGAGAGGCCAACATAGTGCCGCCGCTCGCGGCCATCGCCAACGCGATTCACGACGCCACCGGCGTCCGCGTTGACCAACTGCCTATGAACCCGTCCTTGATAGTCAGGGCGCTCGAAAGCAAGGAAAGCGAATAAGTCAGACGTTGTCCGTCATTCCCGAGAAAGCGGGAATCCAGTGGTCTCAGCAGCCCAATACGCGGCAATAATCGCCGGGATCCGTAGTTCTAAACCAAATCAGAATCTAGCGAGGTGTACCGGAAATGGCGAAACAGTTTCAGTTCGACGTGGACGCCCGCCGCCAGCTTATGGACGGCATTGACACCATGGCCGCGGCCGTGGGCGCCACTCTTGGGCCTGGCGGAAGAAATGTTGTTCTGGATAAGGAGTTCGGACCTCCGCACGTGTGCAGCGACGGCGTGACCATCGCCAAGGAGATAGAGCTCGAAGAACCCTTCCCCAACATGGGCGCTCAGCTTCTGAAGGAAGCGGCGAGCAAGACCAACGACGACGTTGGCGACGGCACTACCACTTCAACCGTAGTGGCGCAGGCCATGATCCGCGACGGCTTCAAGAATCTTGCCGCCGGCGCGAACCCCATGGCCGTGAAGCGCGGCATCGAAAAGGCGGTCGTCGGAATCAGGACAGAGATAAGGGGCATGGCGCGCCCGGTAAACGGAAGAGAGCAGATCGGCCAGGTGGCCGTCCTCTCAGCCCATGACGAGGAGATGGGCGAGCTCATCGCCGACGTGATGGACAAGGTCGGGCCGCAGGGCATCATAACCGTGGAGGAGTCCAGGGGCCTGAATTACGAGATAGACTTCGTGGAAGGTATGCAGGTGGACCGCGGTTACCTCTCCCCTCACTTCGTCACCAACCAGGACAGGATGATCGCCGAGATAGAAAACCCGCGCATCCTCGTTACCGACGAGAAGATTTCGGCGGTCAGCGACCTGCTTCCCCTTCTGGAGCAGGCGGCGCAGGTATCCAGGAACCTGGTAATCATCGCCGAGGACGTAGATGGAGAAGCGCTGGCTACCCTTGTCGTGAACAATCTGCGCGGCGCGCTCAACTGCGTCGCCATAAAGGCGCCCGCGTTCGGCGAGCGCCGAAAGGCAATCCTCGACGATATGTCAATTCTGTTCGGCTGCCAGGTGATAAGCGGCGAATCAGGCCGCAGCCTCGACTCGGTAACGGTCGCCGACCTCGGCAGCTGTGGCCGCGTCATAGCGGACAAGGACAATACCACCTTCGTCCACGGCGGCGGCTCGGAGTTCGACATACAGGCCCGCATCGGCCAGATACGCAACCAGGCCGGGGACACCACTTCCGACTACGACAGGGAGAAGCTGGAAGAGCGCGCCGCCAAGCTGGCCGGGGGCGTCTCCGTCCTCAAGGTTGGCGCGGCGACGGAGATAGAACTGCGCGAAAAGAAGCAGCGTCTCGAGGACGCGCTTTCCGCCACCAGGGCGGCCATGGAAGAAGGGATTGTGCCGGGCGGAGGCACCGCCCTGCTCAGGGCCGCTCAGAAGGCCGCAGCCAAGCTGGAGACCAGCGGAGACGAGCGCACCGGCGTGAACATCGTGCTGAGCGCAGCCGAAGAGCCTGTCAGAGTCATATCCCACAACGCCGGACTGACCGGCGAGGTGGTCCTGCACCAGATCTCCACGGGCGAAGACGACTTCGGCTTCGACGCCGAAACCGAGCGCTACGGCGATATGTTCGAGCTTGGCATAGTTGACCCGGCCAAGGTAACGAGGTCCGCGCTCGAAAACGCCGCCAGCGTCGCGGGCATGGTGCTTACCACCGAGTCCCTGATAACCGAACTCAATCCCATGCCGCTGCCCGCTCCATACGACGACTAACCCGCCCTCACAGGCGGCCAAACGCGACGGACGACAGGCCCTCTTCATTCGGAAAAGGGTCTGTTCCCGTCCAACTCCTGAAAACCGATAACTAAGAACTGACAACTAACAATTGACCGCCGGAAACCGATTGAGCAGAGCCTTGCGTATCCATAGTGAGGTACGCCGATATGTCTGAACAGAATCAGGAAACAGCCGTCCCCGATTCGGACGCCACCATAGAGGTCAAGGGCGTGACCAAGCGTTTTGGGCCGCGCGTGGCCGTTGACAACCTTTCGTTCGGCGTGAATCGGGGCGAGATAGTGGGATTCCTGGGCCCGAACGGGTCCGGCAAAACCACCACCATGAGGATGCTCACGTCCTACTACACGCCCGACATCGGCAGCATCGCCATCAACGGCATGGACACCCAGGAAAACGACATCGTCACCCGCGACGCCATCGGCTACCTCCCCGAAAACAACCCGCTCTACGAGGATATGCTGGTCTCCGAGTATCTGGCCTTCGTAGCCGAACTCCGAGGGCTGTCCGGCGCGGATCGCCGCCGCAATCTCGACCTCACCGTCGAGGAAACCGGCATCCAGGAAGTCTTCTATCGTCCCATCTACGAACTGTCGAAGGGCTACCATCAGCGCGTCGGGCTGGCGCAGGCCATTCTTCACAGGCCGGCCGTCCTGGTGTTGGACGAACCGACCGAGGGACTCGATCCCAACCAGCGCATTACCATCCGCGATCTCATCCGTCACCTCGGCGGCGAAAGGACAGTGCTTCTCAGCACCCACGTCATGCAGGAGGTCGAAAACACCTGCGAGCGCGTCCTGGTAATCAGTCGCGGCAAGTTGGTAGCCAACAGCCCCGTTCGGGATCTTCTCCAACAGGCTTTGGAGCTTAGAAGGGTGTATCTGGAGGTCCAGGGCAACGGAATCGAGTCCGGCCTGGCCGAGATCGAGGGAATCACGGAGATACTGAGCGAGGGCATAGAAGACGGTCGGAAGCGCTACCGCCTGTCGGTCACGGCTGACACCGATCCGCGCCCCGAGATATTCCGGATGGCCAAGGCAAACGACTGGGTTCTATGGGAACTCCACGAGGAGCGTCCGCGCCTCGAAGATGTATTCCACGGTCTGACGGCGGAATCTGTCGCCACGGGAGATGGTTCCTAGCATATGAGTTCACCACTTCTCGCTCTTGTCAGGAAGGACATCAAGAGCTATTTCGACCAGCCCGCCGCCTACATTCTGATTGTGCCGTTCGTGGCGGTTCTCTCATACGTATTCTTCAGCCAGGCCCTCCTGACGGCGGAGGCGTCCCTGCGCCCGCTGTTCACCGTTGATTTCCAGATAGACAACCCCTCCCTGCCCTGGCTGCTGGCCATATTCGTGCCGGCGGCCACCATGAAACTACTGGCCGAAGAGAACAGGGACGGCACCCTGGAACTGCTGCTTACCCACCCGATACGCGGCTGGATAGTTCTGCTGTCCAAGTTCCTGTCCGGCTTCCTCTTCGTCGCTTTCTCTATCCTGGCCACGATTGGCATACCCATCGCGGTTCAGACCGCCGGAAACCTGGACATCGGCGCGGCGGCGGGCCAGTACGTAGGCAGCCTGTTCCTGGCCGCCTCCTTCGTGGCAATCGGACTGTTCACGTCCAGCCTCACGCGCAACCAGGTCGTAGCCTTCATCCTCGGCCTTTCCCTGACTATGTTCCTGATGATAATGGGACTGGACATCGTGGCGGTCACGCTGCCGCAGCGCCTCGCCTCCCTGCTCCAGGATTTGAGTCCCGTCACTCACTTTTCCAGCGTCGCCAGGGGCGTCATACACCTGCGCGACGTGCTCTATTTCATAGCCCTCATCTCCACGTTCCTGAGCGCGACCTTCCTGATAATCCGGGGACGAACGCTGAGCCACAGGTCAACCCAGTACCGCAACCTCCAGCTCGGAACGGCGGGCCTCATCATATTCAGCGTTCTCATCGGCTGGTCGGGCAACTCAATCGAGGGGCGCTTCGATCTGACCGAGGACAAGCTATACACCCTCAGCCCCGCGACGGCGGACATAGTTGACGGACTTGACGACATCCTGACCCTGGAGCTATACGAATCGCGTGAGCCTGCCGTGCCAATCGCGCTGGCCACCCGCGACATCGGCGACTTCCTGGAAGACTTCGCGGCCGGGTCCGACGGCCAGGTCAAGCTGGTGCGAAGGTTCCCGGAGGACGATGAAGACGATCTCCGCAAGGCGCAGATAGCCGGAGTGCCGCCCCGACAGTTCAACGTCCGCAGCCAGGGCGAACTCCAGATAAAGGCGAGCTACCTGGGCCTGTCCATGACATACGTTGATCAGAGGGAGACGATACCGTTCGTCAGTAGCTTTGACGGCTTCGAGTACCGGATGGCCTCCCTGATCAACAGGATGGTCGAGGATCAGAAGAAGTCCGTCGTATTTCTGACCGGACACGGCCAGGCTGGGCCTTCCGGGGGATACCAGACTTTCGCCGCGCTTCTGACCGACTCGTATGAAGTCCGCGAAATGAACGCTTCCGAGGACCCGGCGATAGACCTGTCCGGCGTTGACGTTCTCATCATCGGCGGCCCAACCCAGGCGATTCCCGACGAGACCGCCAACGCGGTCGTCGAATATATCGCCAACGGCGGAAAAGCCTTGCTGATGATTGATTCCATCATCATTGACCAATCCCAGTTGATAGCCGGGGAGAACCGTTACAGCTTCAAGGACGTGCCGGAGAGGTTCGGCGTCATCGTCGAAAACGACCTGGTATTCGATATGCAGGCGAACGAAACCCTGTCGTTCAGTACTCAGGTCGGCAGCGTATTCCTGCCCTACCCGTTCTGGGTTCGCGCCCCGGTCATAGACAAGAAGGTGGCCGGCAACGTCGAATCCGCCGTGCTTCCCTGGGCAAGTTCGCTCGGCGTCGCCGAGTCCCAGCGCGATCTGGTGGAGGTGATTCCAATTCTGGAAACCAGCGAGTTCGCGGCAATTGACTTCACCTACCGCGATCTGAGGCCCAACTCCCAGATTTTCGAGGAGCTTACGCCCGACAATCTGGTTCAGAGCCTGGTCGCCGTCGCCGTCGCCGAGAAGACAAACGATGACGCCGACGCCTATCGGATAGTGGTGGTCGGAGATTCCGGCTGGCTGACCGACGGCATGATTGCCAGGGCCCAGCCGAACGCCGCGCTCGCGCTGAACCTGGTTGACTGGCTCGCGCAGGAAGACAAGCTGGCCTCTGTTCGTTCCAAGGTCGTCTCCTCGCGCGACCTGCTCTACTCGTCCCCGACTCACGAGAACGCCGCTCGCTGGCTGAACATCGCGGGCGTTCCTCTGGTCTTCATTCTGTTCGGCGCGATCCGTTCGATCCGAAGGCGCAGATTCGGGTTCACTCTATACGGTCAGGCCGCCGGGGGCAGGGCCGCCAGAAGACGCGCCGAGTCCGAACAGGAGGATGAAAAGTGAAGAGCAGGCAGGTCGGATTCGTACTGATGGCGCTGATAGCGGTCGGCATAGCGGGCTTGCTGTTCCGCGTCTTCGCGGCCGGCTCTGACGAAGAGATTCTCGAAGGGCTGGTGCAGGTCTCCTCGCAGGCAAGCGACCGCGTTCTGGTCGAGGGCAACGGCTTCGCCACCGAGTTGCAGCGACTCGGCGACGCCGAACAGGGCGCGTGGTTCGTTGACGACCAGCCCGTATTCGAGCCGTGGCTCCAGCAGTTCTGGCAGGGCGTTGACGACCTCTACGACGCCCAGTTGATATCAACCAATCCCGCCAACCACGAGCGCATGGGAGTCGTCCAGGGCGACGCCATAGAGATGTCGTTCTTCCAGGACCGGCGCTCGCTTCAGGAGAAGTTCATCGTAGGGACGTGGAAGCCGGCCGCTCGCCTCTGCTACGTAAGAAGGGCCGGACACGACGAGACATACGGGATACCCTGCCCGGGCGGCAACATTTTCGACCCGGACCCAGACCGATGGAAGAACCCGGTCGTGGCCTCGATCCCGCCCAACGAGATAGCGGAGATCCAGTACACCTATCGCGACGAGCAGTTCCTGCTGAGGCCGAATGAGGAGGGCGAGTGGTTCGTCATGGGCGCGGACGGCGTAGAGAGTCCGGCAATGCCCGCCGCGCTGAACAGCATCCTGGGAACACTGCAACTGGTCATCGCATCCGGGTTCGAGGGCGAGGATGTGGCGGATACGCTGAACTTCACCACGCCGGACGCGACGGTTCGCGTCATAACCCGCGAGGACGCGCCCACGCCCGGAACTAGGCTGCGCTTCCTCCAGCGAGACGACCGATCCTTCTACCTGAAAACACCGACGACCTCGACGGTCTATATAGTGGAAGCGCAGAGGGTCGCTCCCCTGCTGCTGAGAATGAGCGACATAGCCGAGCCGCAACCCGAGAACTGAAGCCAAGCCGTGTTGACATTTATCGTCATTCCCGAGAAAGCGGGAATCCATACGCGCGGATTGTGGCCTGGTTAGCTAAAATTCAGCTTATTTGGAACGCTAAATTTTCATTGGCGATCTAAGCCAACCCGTCCTGGTTCTCCATGGCCCCGTCGGCTGCGAAGTCGTCTTCGTCTTCCGACCTGTTGCGCCGCGCGTGTCCGAACACAGCGTATCCGAATACCACTATCGCCAGCGCGCCTATCGCCAGCGCGGTGTTCATCTCGTCGGGATTCCATAAGAGCGTAAGCGCGATTACGACTATATACCCCGAGAGTACGCACAAGAGAGAGGTATAGCGCATCTTCTGACCGCCCAGCGCCACCGCTATCCCCACCAGCACCCCTACCACCGCTATGGCGTAGCCGATTGGCTCCGAGAATACCACCAGGCAGATTCCGCCCAGGACAACCAGCCCGTCCCCGCCCTTGAAGCGCGAGAAGATGGATTTCCAATGTCCGATGACGGAAGCGGCGGCGGGCGCGAAGAGCCACCCGCCCTCTATGCCCATCTCCTTGGCGGCCAGAATGGCTATCATGCCCTTGGCAGCGTCGCCCAGAACCACAATCGCGGCGGGCTTGGCGCCGACGTTGCGCCGCACGTTCGACGCGCCCGCGAGCCCGGTGCCTATGTTGAATATGTCAACGCCTCTGCGCCTGCTGATGCGGTCGGCCAGGGGAATCGCGCCCAGCAGATACCCAATCGCCACTGAAATCAACAGGGGCAGAATTTCAGGACTAGCGCCCATTCTCTCGCTCCGTCAACTGTACACGTCAATCTCGGCTTATGCGGACGGAAGTGATTCTATCCACCTTAACGCGGTCTAAGCATTCATTCTCGATGAATGTCGAAAACCTGACTACGACGGATTATACACCGAAACGCGCGCTTCGGACTATCAACCCGATTGGACGGAGTAAGACCGATCTCCCTAGGCCGGCGACCAGAACCCCAGCGTTCCCTCCGCCATAGGCAGCGCCGAGCGCATGGGGCCGGTGTCCAGGATGAACACATGGCTGACCTGGCTGGACTGCCCGCCGAATCCGGCGGTAACCGCCGCCTCATTCAGCGTTCCGGCGAACAGCAGGTAGCGGCTGTCCGGCGACCAGAGTTGATGCGAGTAAGCGTACTGGTCGAAGAACTGGAACATGGTCAGCTGATCCGGGGAAGGCAGGAAGTCCACCAGCGGAGCGCTCTCCCCGGAAGCTACGTCCAGCACCGACCACCTCAACCCGCCCGATGGGTCCACGAGCGTGGCGTACGCTATCCTGGAAGAGTCCGGCGACCAGAAGTACGCCACGATGTTCTTTTCCACCTCAGCGGCTACGTCGAAGTTCTCCGAATCCAGGACTCTAAGCTGCCTGTACACGAACATGACGGTATTTCCGTACAGAATCGGCCTCACGTCGTCCGCCACCGCCAGATGTGAACCGTCCGCCGACCACAAAAACGCGGCGTTCGCCCCCACCCTTGCAAGCAGCCTCTCGGCGCCGACGCCCGACGCGGGCGTGGAGTACAGCCCGAACGCAGACCCCGATACTCCCTTGACCGCGTTGAACTCATCCGTCCCCGGAATCCAGGCCGGAACCCGGTAGGCGTAAGACTGGAATGACGTCCTGGCTACAACGGGAACGTCCTCCGCGCGGACTACGAAGTGGTCCTCATCCCTGTGAACCGCGAGCTTGGCGGAGTCCGACGACCACGACATCCACAGCGGGCCGCGGTCGAGAACGTATTCGGGCGCTTCGTCATTCGACGGATCGTCCATGAACAGCGTGAGGCCGCGTTCCCGCGTGGCGGCTATGAAAGCCAATCTGCCCCCGTCCGGCGACCACAGGGGATAGTGAACCACTCCGTCCGCCAGCAGACCGGCGAATCCGGGCGCGCTTTCGTACAGCGGGCGCGACTTCCGCGCGGCGGCCTCATACATAAACAGGGTTGTAACCGGCCTGCCGTCAGCGTTCTCCACCACGCCCGAATAGACCATGCTGCGGCCATCGGGCGACCACGTGGGCCAGGTGAAGTATCCCGATTCGGTCGAAATGCGCCGCTCCCCGCGGCCGTCGGGCTGGTAGGAGCGTATCTGTCCGTCGGAGGTTACGACCGCTATCCGGTTGACAAGGTACTCGGGAGGCCATGATTCGCGCTCTCCGGCTGCCCCTCCCATTTGCCCCAGGATTGCCAGCGCGACCAATATGGCGGCCAGTAGGACGAGGAAGGAATACCTGCCGGGCGAGACGGTCATCCGTCTATCACCATGTCCAGGCTGACGTTCATCGCGGGCGCGGAGTGGGTGAGCGCGCCGACCGAGATTATGTCAACGCCCGTTTCCGCGATGCCCCGGACTGTTTCGAGCGTTATCCCGCCGGACGCCTCCAGCGCCGCCCGACCGTCCGCTATCTCGACCGCCTTTCGCATCTGTTCATTGGACATATTGTCCAGCAGCACGAGGTCCGCGCCCGCGTCCAGAACCTCTTCTAGCTGCGCGATGGTTTCCACCTCTATCTCCACCTTGATCATGTGAGACGCGCCGGCCCGCGCCCTCTTCACCACCTCGCCGATGCCCAGTCCCCGCAGGGCCAGCGCCTCGATGTGGTTGTCCTTGATGAGGATGCCGTCCGCGAGATTCTGGCGATGGTTGTGGCCGCCGCCCATGGTGACGGCGTACTTTTCCAGCTTGCGAAGGCCGGGAGTCGTCTTCCGCGTGTCCACTATCTTTGCGTGAAGGCCGGAAACCGCGTCAACGTATCGGCGCGTCTCCGAGGCGATGCCGCTCAGGTGCTGGAGGAAGTTCACCGCCGTTCGCTCCGCCTTCAGTATGGACGCAACACTGCCGCTCACCTGCGCGAGACGGTCGCCCGGCGACACGCCGGATCCGTCCGGCGTGAGTGCCTCCGTCCGCAGAGACGGGTCGAACCGCTCAAACGCCGCGGTCGCCACCTCGATTCCGGCCAGGACGCCCGAATCCCGCGTCACCAGCGCCGCGCTGCCCGTCAGGTCGGACGGGATGAGGACATCGGTCGTCGGATCGCCCATCAGCGCATCCTCGGCCAGCGCCGCGTCAATGAGATTCTGAATGTCAAAAGTAATCAGCACTGTCGTAACGTCTCCATCATAACACGATCTTGATAAGCCAATGGCGATTGCTATACTGAAGACGATTGCATAAGTCCTCTTCACGGATTTCCGTCATTCCCGCGAAAGCGGGAATCCACAGGTTGACGGACTTACTGACTGTTGCGATTCCACTTATGCAATTTTCTCATACTGAGTATAGGCAGATACATTCAGGGAGGTCTGAGGTGAGATTGTCGCTATTCATTCTGTTCATCGTAGCTTTCGCGTCGCAGGCCTCCCTGATATACGCCTACTGGATAATGGACATGAATCCCAATAACCGCATTGAATGGGCGGCGCTGTCTCTAACCGGCGTGTGTGTCACGGTCATGGTTACACTGGCGATAGCGACTCAGAATCCAGGTACGCGATGGCTGTCGGTGGGACTGGTAGGCATAGTATTTCTCGCCTTCTCAGCGCTGACCATCGTCAGCCTGGGCTTGCTGACGGCCCCTATCGCGCTCGCGCTGATAGTCACGTCCATTGTCATGCTGATACGGAACAGACGCTCCCTGCCCGCCGACGCGTGACTGCCGCTCCGCTTACACTACCGACAGCATACGGTCGAGCGCGACGCGAGCCTCCTCCGCCGTGTCTTCCTCCACCTCTATCCGGTTGACCGTCACGCCCTCGTTGAGCCCGTCCAGCACCCACGACACGTAGGCCGGGTGAATCCGGTACATCGTGGAGCATGGGCAGATAACCGAGTCCAGGCAGAACACCAGCTTGTCGGGATGCTGCGCCGCCAGCCGGTTGACCAGGCTTATCTCGGTTCCCACAGCCCACACCGAACCCGGCGGAGCGTCCGCTATCTTGGCCTTGATGTACTCGGTTGAGCCGTTGTAATCCGCCGCCTCTACCACTTCCATCGTGCATTCGGGATGGACGAGTATGTTGACCTCCGGATACTTCTCGCGCGCCTGCTGTATCTGGTCCACGGTGAAGCGCGTATGCACCGAGCAATGCCCCTGCCACAGGATCACCTTCGCGTTCACCAGGTCTTCCTCGCTGTTGCCGCCCAGTTCCTTGAACGGGTTCCACAGGATCATGTCATCCAGGTCCACGCCCATCTTGAGGCCGGTGTTGCGGCCCAGGTGCTGGTCGGGCAGGAACAGGACGCGGCTTCCGCGCCCGAAGGCCCACTCGAAAGTGGCGGGCGCGTTGGACGATGTGCACACGATGCCGTCGTTCCGTCCGCAGAGCGCCTTTATGTCCGCCGTCGAGTTCATGTAGGTGATTGGCGTCGCGCCGCCATGATCTCCCAGGACGTATTCGAGATCGTCCCAGCAGTCCAGAACGTCGTCAATCTGCGCCATGTCCGCCATAGAGCATCCGGCGGTCAGGTTGGGAAGAATCACCTTCTGCGAAGGGCCGCTCAGTATGTCGGCGGTTTCAGCCATGAAGTGGACGCCGCAGAACACAATGTGGTCCGCGTTCTCCTGGGAGGCCGCGAACTGGGAGAGCTTGAACGAGTCGCCCTGGAAGTCGGCGAACTTGATTACCTCATCCCTCTGGTAGTGGTGTCCCAAGACGACAACGGTATCGCCCAGCCTGGAACGCGCCTCGGTGATCCGAGCGTCCAGCTCCTCCGGCTTCATCCGCATATAGTCTATCGGCAACTTCTGCCAGCGAACCCCGACCGCGAACTCGTCATCCAGCGTCCTGGAACTCAGTTCGTCGTCAGTGGTGCAGAACGCGGACTGCTCTATCTCGGTTATGGGAATAGTCGGTAGCTTGGTCTCTGTCTTTAGCATATTTCTCCAACCCCAAGCGGATTCAGGCCACTACCGCCCCTACGTCTTTCTCGTCAACAAGAGCGCCCTGGAGCGACCAGGGACTTGTGCGCTCGATCCTGACGTCCACCATGTTGCCCGTCAGGTCTTCCGAGCTATCGAAGAATACAAGTTTATCGTTGCGGTTCCGTCCGAAGAGTCTTCCCCTCCGCCGGCCCTCTACGAGGACATCCTGCGTGGCGCCGAGCAACTTCGCGTTGATCCCTGTCGCGACTTCTTCCTGCGCTTCCTCTATCACCTTCAGACGCCGGCGCTTTTCGTCTTCAGGAACGTCATCCGCCATCAGTCTGGCGGCTATGGTGCCGGGCCGGGTCGAATAAGCGGCGGCGTGAACCTTGTCGAACTTTATGTCGCGCACAAGCTCCACCGTGCGCTCGAACTGCTCTTCCGTTTCGCCGCAGAAGCCGACTATCAGGTCGGTCGCCAGCGAAACATTGGGGATGCGGTCGCGGATTCTGTCAATCTTCTCGCGGTACTCCGCGTTGGTGTACCCGCGCCGCATATCGGCCAGAACGCTGTCGTCGCCCGCCTGGAACGGCAGGTTCACGTGTTCGCACACCTTGTCCAAATCCGCTATCGCGCCGATGATGTGGTCGCTCATGTCGTTGGGATGCGATGTGAGGAAGCGGACGCGCTCCAGCTTCTCTATCTCGTTCACCGCCGCGAGCAAGTCGCCCAGGTCAACGTTTCCCGGCAGGTCGTGGCCGTATGAGTCAACGTTCTGCCCAAGCAGGGTGACCTCTTTGACGCCGCGCCGCGCCAGAAGCGTCGCCTCGTTCACCACGTCCTCTATGGTTCTGCTGATCTCCCTGCCCCGCCGGTATGGGATGATGCAGAAGGAGCAGAACTTGTCGCAGCCGTGAATGATCGGTATATAGGTGGAGACGCTGGGGACGGCGGACAGCGGCCCGACGCATCCCTCAGGGTCCACGCCAAGCCTGTCGCCAAGCAACTCTATCAGCGGGTCATACTGCTGCGGCTGCATGAACACGTCAACATACGGAAACCGCTCGCTGAGGGCGTCCTTGCGTGGGCCGACCATGCAGCCCATCAGCGCCAGCACCTTATCGGGATCGCGCTGCTTGACCGGCTTGAGGTGAGTCAGCATCCCGACCACGCGGTCTTCGGCGCTCTCACGCACCACGCAGCTATTCAGCACGATGACATCCGAGTCGCGCGCCGACTCGCCGGGCGACAGCCCCATCTGTCCGAGAGCGCTTTCGAGACGCTCCGAGTCCGCCTTGTTCATCTGGCAGCCAATTGTCCAGACGTAGTAGCTTTGCATTCCTTACTCTCGTTGTTTCAGTGTGTTCGGAGTTAAGAAAAAACTATATCAAACATCACCCTGATCATCAAGGAACTTGATTGTGAAATTCTGCACTATCTGAATAAATAATGTCGTATATCGTATATATATATGGAATTATCGGGTATTCCACACGGTTTATACTTCATGCCAGGCGCGAACTTCGCTTATCGCGCGAATTGTTACTCAGATTCCCGTATTTACGCATACGACAACCCGCAGGGCTTACTGGTCAAACAAGCGCCCTATCGGAGCGGATGGGATCGAAGTCCGACTGGCTTCCGACCCAGACTTCCCCGCCCTCGAAGAATTCCTTCTTCCAGATGGGGACGATCTGCTTGATGCGGTCAATGCTGTAATGGCACGCCTCGAACGCCTCTTTGCGATGCGCGGAGGAGACAGCCACCACCAGGCTGGCCTCGCCAATCTCCAGTTTGCCCAGCCTGTGATGTATCGAAACTCCCGTCAAGTCCCACCCGTCGCGCATTTCGTCCGCTACCCGCGCCAACTGCTGGTCGGCCATTGGGCGATACGCCTCGTACTCCAGAAACAGCACCCTGCGCCCCGCCGTATTGTCCCTGGTCGTGCCGACGAACGTAACCGTCGCGCCCGCGCCCGGGTGTCCTACTTCGGAGACCACCTGCCCCGCGTCCAGTTCGGCATGAGTGATAACTATCATCGAAAGACAACCCTCCAGCTAACCGCCGCTGACCGGGGGAATCAGCGCAACCTCATCCCCATCGCTCAGAACGAAATCATGCTCCTGGTACTCATTATTCACTGCAACGACGATACGCTCCGGCTCCGGCAGCCCCGGAAACCTCGCGCGCATCGCCTCAGCCATATCCCCGACCGTCGCGCCGTCGCCCAGGGCCAGCGCAAGACGCCCGACCCCGGCCTTCTCCCGATAGCTGGCGAACAGCAATACTTCTATTTTCACGAAAACCCTTACCCCCTCAGCGCTCCGCCATTCACGTGTATCGTCTGCCCCGTGATATAGCTTGCCCCCTCGGAAGCGAGGAACGCGACCGTTGCGGCTATCTCCTCCGGCATTCCCAGCCGGCCTACGGGTATCCCGGCAGGCTGTCCCGCGGGCGCGCTCTGACCCTCGACGCGCCTTGTGTCGAACGCGCCGGGAACTATGTGATTCACGAGTATGCCATGCGGCGCCAGTTCCACCGCCAGCGCGCGAGTCAGCCCCAGCGCACCCATCTTCCCCGCGCAGACGTGCGCCCACTCCGCCCTTCCGGTGAAGGCGTTCAGGCCGGAGACATTGATTATCCGTCCCCAGCCGCGCTCGATCATGCCGCGAACCACCGCTTTGGACGTGAAGAACGGCGCGTCCATGTTGACCGCGTTGACCTCGCGCCACTCCTCGACGGTCATATCCGCAAACCTCTTGGATGCGCGCATCCCGGCGTTGTTCACTAGAATATCAATTCGCCCGAATTCAGAGACGGCGGCTCCTATAAGCCCAAAGGCACGATGTTCGTCTCCAACGTCCGCGATTCTGGCAATGGCTCGGACTCCGAACTCTTTCGCTTCCGCCACGACGGACTCAGCCTCATCGCGATTTGAGCGAGCGTTCACTACTACATCCGCGCCCTGTCGCGCCAGTTCCAATACAACGGCGCGGCCAATGTTCCGCCCCGATCCGGTCACAAGCGCGACCCTACCTTCAAGCGGTCTGGTTTCGGCTGTCATAGCTCTGTCTCCCCTGTCACGTGTAAGTTCTACCGCTTTAGTCTTATTACCGTGGCCCTTCTACCCTCCGAAGTTCGGTTGTAGTCTCGAGCGTCCGCCGTGAGCCGGTAGCCGCAGACGATGGGACTCGCGTCCATGCCCGTAACCGCCGTGAGTATCTGGGCCGATTCCTCAGCCCTGTATATATCATCAACGCCTATGGCCGCCGAAGCCTCAACCGGATAGAAGGCCAAGTTGTCGTCCAGCCTACGAGCTCTCACTATCATGTCAGTCTCCAGAAGCCTGCGCCGCTGGCCCTGATTGATGGATCCGCTCCCATAGGCTTGCGCTATGACCTCCTGCAATTCGGGGTCCACGATAATCGCGCGTTCCTGGTACAGCGCTACCTCCAGGTCGCTCAGTTCCAGTCGGTGAGCCAGCATCCCAGGCAGTCTGTAGCCTATCTTTCGCTCCAGGTTGTCTCCGACCAGGTGACCGATGTACCCGCGCATCGCTCGTATTTCCACGAGGATGTCCTGCAGGACTTTCAGCGTCTCTTTCTGCACCTCCAAAGTGATCTCCGAAACCATCTCCCTCAGCAACGCCTTGAGTTCATCATCCTCTTTGAGCAACCTAATCAGGTCGTCTTTGGTGTTTATGGCTACCATGTCCGTTCACCTCTGTCGTCGCCTGAAATTTCGCTCAGGATTTTCCCCAAGCGAGGTTCGAACACGGCCTTGAACTTGATCAGATTTTCTATCATCCAAGCCCTGGTCTCTTCCAGTTTTTCGGGCGGGTCGTCTATTGAGCAGTTTCTCCACACGTGTACGCCGGAGCGGTTAGTTCCATCATCTCGCATCCATTGGAGTTCAACTTTGTTGGCGGCGGCGAAAGTCGCTTCGATTTGTTCCTTTTCCTTCTCCAATGCGTCGAAAATTCGATTAGTTCGCGCCTCGCCTGCAATTCCGACATACAGAGATGCCCAAGCGTTAGTATCCCATTCCAGAGATGCCTGATATCTTATGTTTCCATCAAGAGTCGAGGCGAACTCTTGGATGCCATTACCGTAATCATTCCTCCTACCCACTGGAGTTCCATCAGAGAATTCCGTTCGCCACAGATCTTTTCTCAGAGATTGGAAGAAGCCACGCAGCTTCTCCGCTCTCGCGGACAATCCTGATTGGCCGTCTCTATTCACCCACTCGCTACCTGGAGACGCTACCAAGCGGAGGTCCGGCGTGGAGCGCGAATCTCCGGTCTTGCTGGCAACAACTTCTACGCCGTAGAACCCCGTAGCATTCCCAGCCAACTTATTGAGCCAGTTTATGACCTCCCCGTGCTCGTTGTTGAATCCGTATGCGACCCATATAGCGGCGCTCGCATCGAACTCCGTCGCGTATGTGAGCAACTGTCCCAGGTGGCTGTGGTCGCTCCACTCCAACTGGTTCTCAATCGCGACCAGCGTCCCATCATTGGCGTTTTTCGCAAGAATATCGAGATAGAACGGACCCACCGGCTCTTCTTGCGAGACAAGTTCTAGCTGCATTCCGAGCTTCTCACCCAACAGATCCAGATTCTTGGCGAGCCAAGGCGTAAAGTTCCTAGCTTCATTCGGCCAAAGTTTGCGGAGGTCAACTTCTTCTTCCATTTCTTCGCCTCCCTGCGCTTCTACCTCTCTAACGCCCGTATCCCCCTCACGAATCACGAAATCGCGCCTGTCCTTGTACAGTAGCGCCCGATTGAGTATTACATCATCATCGCCCTGTAACGCCCAGTACTTATACTCGCCCAGAAAGAGATACTTCTGTGTCCGGTGGAAGAAGCGGCACTCAACGCCCTCGCCCAGAGATACACGATGTAGGAAGGCGGCCAGCAATTCCCGCTGACCGTCCTTCTCCACGACCACATACTCATGCGGCCAGGTATCACGGTACGTGACAGCCTCGCGCCATGGAGCGCGGGCTATCAACTCCATAATCTCCAACGCAGTCCCTAGTCCGCGGCGGCCGCCGCCACTTCCGCCGACCGCACCACCTGTCCATCGTGCAGCGACTGTATTCTGTCGTCCCCATACCCCAGTATGTCGCGCAGAATCTCGGTTGTATGCTCGCCGACCAGCGGCGTAGCGCCTACGGTCATCGGCGTCCTGCTGAACTTGACCGATTTGCCCGTAACCCACATCGTGCCGGCCACGGGATCCGGAATCTCCATCATTATCTCGCGCTCGGTCAGGTGCGGGTCTCGCGCCGCCTGCGCCGTCGTGTTCACCGGCGAGCATGGCACGCCCAGCGAGGCGAGATGGTCGGCGGCCTTCTGCATCTCCTTGTCCGCGAACCACTCCGACAGCCCTTCCTCCAGCGCCTCGGCGTTCTGGGAGCGCAGTTCGCGGGTGGCGAAACGCTCGTCCTCCAGCCACTCCGGCCGCTCCACCGCCTCGCACAGCCGGCCCCACATATTTTCATTAGTGGCGGCTATTATCATCCAGCCGTCCGCCGTCTTGTACGTTCCGCCCGTGCCGCGTCCGTTGCCCTCGCGCGGCTGTTCATAGCCGTCGCCCAGGTAGGCCGAAATCGGAATCTCGTTCACCGTGTATCCGGTGTCCGCCAGGCACACCTCAAGCTCCTGCCCCATGCCTGAGAACTCGCGCTCCCTCAGCGCGGCCAGCGCTCCGATGGTCGCGTGCAGCGACGTAATGCGGTCTATCAGCGGGAAGAAAGTGCGGATAGGCGGATCGCCCTCGAACCCGGTCAGCGACATCAGGCCGCCCATCGCCTGCCCTATCGGGTCGAATCCAACGCGCTCCTTGTAAGGGCCGTACTGCCCGTAGGCGGACACGTTTATCATTATGATGCGTGGGTTCAGCTTCTTCAGTTCCTCGTAGCCGAAGCCCATTATGTCTATCGTGCCGGGCCTGAAGTTCTGGAGGAAGAAGTCCGACTCCTTAACCAGGTCGCGCAGCACTTCCTTGCCCTCGTCCGTTCTCAGGTTGATGGCGAGGCTCTTCTTGCCCGAGTTGTACTGCACCCAGTACGCGCTCTGGCCCCGGACTCGCGGCCCGTTGCGCCGGCTTTCGTCCCCGCCCAGCGACTCTATCTTTATCACCTCCGCGCCCATGCGCGCGAACATGAGGGCGCAGCGCGGCCCTGCCTGGTATCGTCCCAGGTCCAGAAGCCTGAGTCCTTCGAGCGGTGTGCTAAGTTCTGTCATGTCTAAATCCGTCCCTTTCTGTCCAGGAATGGCTTGAAGCCTTCCAGAACCGGCGTCGGCGCGAGTTCGTCCGCCTGCGCGTTCAGTTCGTTCTGATAGTGCGAGCGCCAGTCCTCGCCGATGTCCCGAATCAGCAGCCTCTTCACGCCCTGCACCATTCGCGAGTCGTTCGCGGCTATCAGCCTCGCCAACTCCATCGCCTTGTCCATCAACTGCTCCGACGGCACCAGGTGGTTCAGAAGCCCTATCCGGTGCGCTTCCTCCGCCTCCACCACCCGCGCGGTGAACAGCAGTTCCTTGGCCATAGGCCACCCGACCTGCTGAGGCAGGCTCCAGGTCGAGTTCACCCGCCCGTACTGCACCGCGAGGAATCGGAAGCGCGTCCGCTCGCAGCCGACGCGGATGTCCAGGCTCGACGCCAGCACCGCGCCGCCGCCGAAGGCCAGCCCGTTCAGCGCCCCTATCGTCGGCTTGGTGGCCGCCGCTATGTGCCATGAATACTCCGGCCTTCGCGGGTCGGGCGGCGGCGGATCGTCCATCGTCGCCTGCTCGGCCATCTCATGTATGTCAGCGCCCGCCGTGAACGCCCTTTCACCCGATCCGGTAAAGACAATCGCGTGAACGTCGTCATCGTCCTCGAGCTGCGTCACGGCGGCGTCAATCTCGCTGAACAGCTTGCGGTTCATAGCGTTCAGCACTTCGGGACGGTTCAGCGTAATCACGCCAACGTGATCCTGTATATCAAGAAGAAGGTGTTCGTAACTCAATCGCCTCTCCATTCACGTGTAGTTGCCGCCATTATATGAACGGCTAGAACGAGGGTCAAGAAGCGCCGAACCGAAGACGCTTGCATAAGTCCCTTCCCCCTTGATGGGGGAAGGTTAGGATGGGGGTGACTCCGCCAATCCAACTTCAATGCCTACCCCTCCCAGCCCTTGACGGGGGAAGGTTAGGATGGGGGTGATTAGGTTCGGTCCCCGCCATTGCGGTATAACAGACGGCAATTTTCTCGAACCGGGCGCGAGCGTCCAAGAATGGAGCCTATGGGTCGGGGTCAACCGCCCCTAGTACAACTGGTCGGGCTCGAAGTCCTTCAGATCAAGCTGAAACCAGAGCGCCGAGTCTTCGTCCCCCCTTCAGATCAAGCTGAAACCAGAGCGCCGAGTCTTCGTCCCCCGCCCTGATGAAATCTTCAACGTCTTTGTACACCAGGAGCTCGATGGAATCGTTCCTCCTGACTCCGGCCACGACCGCGTAGGCCGCCATGTCGCCCGCGCACCTGAGCATCTTGGCGTGTTCAATCGCGCGCCTGACGTCTTCGGAGTCCACGGTATATGACGCTTCCACCGCCAGGTAGAAGCCCGGGCTGTCCCCCATCACCTCGGTGACCCTGGCGATGATGTCCCCCTTCAGGAACGTGTTCCACGCTCTTTCTCTAAGGCCCAGCGCGTCTAAAGCGTCGTAGTTGCTGGCCAGGAAGTCGTTGATGTCCGCCTGGGTGAAATCCATCATGGATACGCGACGAAAGCCGTGCGCTCTGGACCTGGAGAAGAGTAGCGCGATATCCCCCGCGTTCCGCCTCGTTGCGTCAATCGCGTATGCGCCCCGGAATCTGCCGAAGTCCTCATGCTCTCGCCTGTACATACCATGCAGCGCGGTGATGTCTCTGCGGACATTGGCTTGCTCTTTGAGCATCTCCCTCTGGACCCTGAGCATCTCCTCCTGGGTCTTGAGCATCTCGCTCTGGGTCTCGCGCGTCTCCACAAGACTCTTGAGAGTCTCGTCCTGAACCTTGAGCATCTTATTTTGGGTCTTGACCACCTCCGAAAGAGTCTCCCGCGTCTCCGCCAAACTCTTCAGCGTCTCGTCCTGAACCTTGAGCATCTTATTTTGGGTCTTGACCACCTCCGAAAGAGTCTCCCGCGTCTCCGCCAGACTCTTCAGCGTCTCGTCCTGAACCTTGAGCATCTCGTTCTGGGTCTTGACCACCTCCGAAAGAGTCTCCCGCGTCTCCGCCAGACTCTTCAGCGTCTCGTCCTGAACCTTGAGCATCTCGTTCTGGGTCTTGACCACCTCCGAAAGAGTCTCCCGCGTCTCCGCCAGACTCTTGACCACCTCCGCCAACTGCTCAGGCATGGCCAATAGCTCATCAGTCAGAACTACGCGCCGCACCTCGGCCAAAAGCTCTGGACTAGCGGTTATCGCCTCTACCACAAGCCGGGGGTTCTCTCGAATGACCCTGATTACGTCAGCGTCCGTGTTGATAGTCATGTCTGCCCTCCCGTTCAGATTATACAGAGTTCGGTCGCCTTGGAAAAAGGCGCGGAGGGGACGTCAGTCGTCCCGCACGTCTCTGGGCTGTCGGAATTCAGGGGAGCGCTAGGCCCTGACCTGCACGGTGATGATGTCCACGTCATGGTACTTGCGGTGCTGCACCGAAGAGGCGTAGTGACGCAGCAGCCGGAAGGATATTTCCCTGTCGTCCTCTATTTCGGGTTGGTCGCCCAGATACGCGATCTTGTCTTCCAGGTTATCCCCTTCCGAGGTGGCGATGAACTCAAGCTCTATCGCGGAATCGGCCCGCCGGGCGTTCACCACCAGGCGCTTTCCCGCGCCGTCCTCGCTGTCCACGGACAGCAGGCTCGCCAGCGTCTCTTCCCCGGCCGAGCGAAGTCTGCCCGAAGACGCCTCGTCCCATCTCGCCTCCGCCGCGACGTCCCGCAGGAACCCGTCTATCTCCGGCAGAGAGGACATACTCACTTCCGCGTCCAGGCGCTTCGGCCTCCGTGACCTCAGCCCCATAAGAAGCGAGAGCGCTATCACGCAAATGGATCCGGTGGTGATTCCGCTGCTCAGGAGGGTTTGCAGCGTTCCGGTTAGTAGATCGGGAAAGATGATCTGGTTCTCGAACCCGATGCCTACCCAGAAAGATAACCCTACAACCGTCGCCTTCCTCCCGTTCATGCCGTCGCTGAGTACGGTCCTCAGGCCCTGGACGAACAGCAGCGACAGCATGAAGACCATGTACGCCACCAGAATCGGACGCGGGATAGAGATGGCCAGCGCTATCAGCTTGGGCAGCAGCGCCACGACTATGAGAATGACCCCTCCATACACGCCCATTCGGCGGGTGGCCACACCCGTCAGGATTACCCGCGCCGAACCGGACCCTCCCATCGTGTTGGGCAGAGCGCCCACCGCCGCGGCCATCAGGTTGGTGAGCGCGACCACGTTGAGCGCGCCCTGAACCACTCGAAAGTCAGCCGCCTTTGGTCTGCGCCAAGAGACCTGCTGGATCGCCACCGTCTCGCCGATAGCCCTGATAGTCGTAGCCATGACGACTATCGCGAACCCCGGCAAAAGCGCCCAGAACGTAGCGCCGAAACTCAGGTCGAAGCCCAATTGCGGGTTTGGCGGAATGCCCAGCCAGGGCGCTTCCAGAGCGCGCTGAAAGTCGAACAATCCCCAGATAGAAGCTATCGCGCAGCCCACCACTATCCCGACGATAAGCGCCCACTGCTGCAATGCGGGCGGCGCGAACATCCGCATCCCTACCAGAACGATAATGGTGACGCCCGCCAGAACCGGGGCCGCGACGTCCGGAGCGCCCGCCGGCATATCCGGCAGCCTGTTCAACACCGACAAGATGACCGTGGCGGCCACCAGCATCAGAACCGTGCCGGCGACCGTAGGCGTGATGACCTGGCGCAGCAGCGAGAGCCGGGAGACGAAGACGAATTGCAGCAGCGCCGACACCCCAATCAGGCTGCACAGCATCGCCGGGCCGCCGCCTGACAGTGTCGCTATGCAGATGGATATGAACGCGGATGATGAAACCAATCTGAGAGGATAGCCGGAACCAAATCGCCAAACCTGGAAGGTCTGCAAAATCCCGCCCAGGCCGCACACCGCCAGGCTGGCGAAGAATATCCATGCCGTGTAGTCCTCGGACTGTCCGCCGCCCAGAGAAACGATTGACACCATAGCCGCCATGGCCCCGATATTGCCCATCACGTTCTGAAAGCCGTGCAGGAAGGACGCCGGATGACTGGGACGCTCGTCCGGCTGGTAGAGAATGTTATCGTTTGTCTGAGTCGAGGAAGCCATTGGCCGGGTTTCAACACGCTTGTTGAAGTGGAAAAATCATGGTTGGACATTCCAGCCAGAGTGTTTACTTCATCAAGCTGGATGTTAAGCCAAGCCCCGATTTATAGCAACACAGACCCGCGCGGACACAGGGTCTTTCGATTATTTCCCGATACCGCTTCTGTCGTTTTCTATCGTTCGCCCTGAGCCTGTCGAAGGGAGCCTGTCAAAGGGCCGCCCGTTCATCCCAAATCACAAATTCACAATTCATCCCTCTGGTGTATAATGCGAACGAAACCAAATTCCGCCAACGGAGTGATAGACATGACCACAGGATCTTCGTTCGAGACTATTCACAAGCAACCCGTAAGCGATTTCGACGTCGCTCCCAACCTGGACAGGGACAACGTTCAGGATTACGACTGGCAGGGTATGTACGACGAACTCGACTGGCTGCCCGGCGGCGGCCTCAACAAGGCGCACGAGGCCATTGACCGACACGCCAACGGCCCCAAGCGCGACAAGATAGCCATGATCTGGGAGGGCAAGAACGGCGAGCGCGAGGACTACACCTTCGGCGACATGAAGCGCGAAACGGACAAGTTCGCCAACGTCCTCAAGAGCCTCGGCATACAGACCGGCGACCGCGTGTTCACCTTCATGGACAGGCTCCCCGAACAGTACATAGCCGTCTTCGGCATCCTCAAGGCGGGCGCGATAGCCGGCCCCCTCTTCTCAGCCTTCGGACCCGACCCCGTCAAGGACCGCATGGCCGACTCCGGCGCGAAGGTGCTGGTCACCCAGCCCGACCTCCGCCGCAAGATAGCCCATATCATCCCCGAACTCTTCGACCTCCAGCACATCATCATCGTCAACAAGGACGGGCGCGACCCCTTCCCCATTGACTCCCAGGACCTCGACTACTACGAGGAGATGGGCAAGGCGCCCGCCGACTTCACCACCGTCGCCACCTCGCAGTACGACTACTCCATAATGCACTACACCTCCGGCACCACCGGCAAGCCCAAGGGCGCGGTTCACAGGCACCAGGCCGTTGTTCAGCAGTACGCCACCGGCAAATGGGCGCTCGACCTCCACGACGACGACATCTACTGGTGCACGGCCGACCCGGGCTGGGTCACCGGCACTTCCTACGGAATGCTCGCCCCCTGGACCAACGGCGTCACCCAGCTCATATTCGAAGGCGGATTCCGCGCCAGTTGGTGGTACGAACAGATTCAGAAGCACAAGGTCACCGTCTGGTACACCGCCCCGACCGCCATCCGTATGCTGATGAAGGCGGGCGACGAAGTTCCCAAGCGTTACGACCTATCCTCGCTCCGCTTCACCGCCAGCGTCGGCGAGCCGCTGAACCCCGAGGCCGTCGTCTGGGGCAAAGAGGCCATCGGACACGCCTTCCACGACAACTGGTGGCAGACCGAAACCGGCGCCATCATGTGCGCCAACTACGCCTCCATGGACATCAAGCCCGGCTCCATGGGCAGGCCGCTGCCCGGCATCCAGCTCGGAGTCGTTGACGAAAACTTCGACCCCGTTCCCGTCGGCGAGGACGGCAACCTCGTCGCCCGCCCGGGCTGGCCCTCCATGTTCCACACCTACTGGCAGAACACCGAAATGTACAACTCCCGCTTCAAGAAAGGCTGGTACATAACCGGCGACACCGCGCGGGTGGACGAGGACGGCTACTTCTGGTTCGTCGGACGCGCCGACGACGTGATAAACACCGCCGGACACCTCGTAGGCCCCTTCGAGGTCGAGAGCGCGCTCATCGAACACGAAGCCGTCGCCGAGGCCGGCGTCATCGGCAAGCCCGACCCCATAGCCATGGAGATAGTCAAAGCGTTCGTCTCCCTGAAGGACGGCTACGAAGAAAGCCCGCGGTTACGCCGAGAGATAATGCAATTCGCCCGAACCAAGCTCTCCCCCGCCGTGGCCCCCCGCGAGATAGACTTCATCCCCGGCCTCCCCAAGACCCGCTCCGGCAAAATCATGCGCCGCCTCCTCAAAGCCCGCGAACTCGGCCTCCCCGAAGGCGACACCAGCACCCTAGAAGACGACTAGAACGACTGTATCCGGTCAAGGGCTTCCGAGATATGGAGACATATGAGTTCTCGAGAACTCGGACGCCCTTGGCAGGAAGAAGTGCCAATGGCCGATAATGAAATGACAGCAGGACAAATCGCGTGACTCTTAATGTTGTGATTAAAGGTACGGAGGGCGTAGTCCTCGCAACAGACAGTCGAGTCACCCTTACTTCCATCGGTGGTCTTCCAGCCACTTTCGACAACGCCACAAAGCTGCTCACAGTGGATGAGAGGCTAAACTCCCATCGCTGGATGGGAGCGGTTATTTCTGGGGCCGCCACTATTGGAGGAAGAACACCACATAGTCTTATGCCAGAATTTGAAAGATTTTTGCCGCTCACAAGAGTTGGAGTTGAGCGGTACGCGTCCCTGCTCCACAACTTCTTTCAAGCTCAATGGGACGCCCTAGAGACGGAAGGGAGTTCCGCGTCCACCAACTTTATCGTTGCTGGGTACGATGCCCAAGACCCTTATGGCAAAGTCTTCAGCTTTAGAATCCCTGACGACAGGGAACCAATAGAACAGCACCATGATGGCTTTGGAGTCGTGTGGAATGGCCAAAGCGAGATATTGAGTAGAATAATACAAGGGTACGACTCCGCGACCCTCTCCATTATTCAAAACTATTTACAACTGAATGCAGAACAAATAACCGCGCTGAGACGCCAGTTATCAAATCAGCTTGCCCTTGGCGTTCCCTATAACACTATAGGTCTGCAAGAATGTATAGACTTAGCGACTTTCCTCATTAGAGCCACTATGACCGCTCACAACCTGTCAATGAGATTTCATCGCGGCGTAGGAGGCGAAATTGAAGTCGCGGTGATTACTAGAACCGATGGATTACGATGGATACAGAAAAGAGAATTACAAGGAGAGCGTTGATATGAGTCACAGACCACAAACGGCGTCAGTTGAGGATTGGCTTGGGGACAGACGCATAGAGGCGTATCCCATTCCCAATGAAAGCGGTTCTATGTCCGATACCGTGAAAATCATAAACTCTGTTCCCCAGACAAGTACGTCTGACGAAAGCGATAAGAAATCAGAGAAGTAACCACAAGTCCAGGAGTTTCCTTCCCCAATCAGGGGATCGCTTCTTCCAGGCCAAGACACCGGTTCAGCGCATCACTGGATATCCTTCAGGGGAGACCCTCGCATTGCTCGCCCAAACCCACCTGGAAGTAAGCCGCGAATTCATAGTCCACGCCGGAGAACAGCTAGCCCTGGGCAACAGCCTCCAAGCCTCCGAAAAAGGCTGGGGAGCGGCGGCCCACGCCGTCAAGGCCATAGCCGAACGGCGCGGCTGGCGGCACAAATCCCACCGCGACCTGTACCGCGCAATAAACAGAATATCCGCGCAAATGGGCAGGAAAGATGTCCTTGACTTGTTCAGCATAGCGAACGCTCTACATCAGAACTTCTACGAGGGTTGGATGGAAGATGAAAACATAGATAGGGGTCTGACGAGAGTTACTCTATTGCTTGACATCCTGGACGAAGCGGCGTGACATAATTACGACAGAATAAGGAAGGATACATTGCTCGCCCAAACCCACCTGGAAGTAAGCCGCGAATTCATCATCCACGCCAAAGAGCAACTGGACGTAGGCAACAGTCTCCAAGCCTCCGAAAAAGGATGGGGAGCGGCGGCCCACGCCGTCAAGGCCGTAGCCGAACGGCGCGGCTGGCGGCACAAATCCCACCGCGACCTGTTCACAGTCGCCGACAGGATAGCCCAAACCACAGGCCGGCCGGAAATCACAGAATTATTCGGCGTCGCCAGCTCCCTCCACCAGAACTTCTACGAAGGCTGGATGAACGACAACTTCATATCCACCTGCCTGGACAGTGTGGGAAGGCTGCTGGACATCCTCGACTACCTACCCGACTGATATACATGAGATACGAGATGAGAGTTAGATACGACCCCGAAGTCGACGCTTTGCGAATTACTACGGACACTCCTGCAGTCGTTTCCGCTTCTCTTTGGGACCCCGAGTATCATTCGGTCGTGGTTGACCTCGCTACTGAAGACGGCCACGATATAGTGGGGCTGGAAGTCTTGGGC
The DNA here is from genome assembly GCA_963668275.2 of Dehalococcoidia bacterium. Taxonomy (GTDB): domain Bacteria; phylum Chloroflexota; class Dehalococcoidia; order Lucifugimonadales; family UBA1123; genus VXRN01. The sequence continues at coordinate 1,559,660 of OY764155.1, read as the reverse complement.
GCGTCTGCTTTCATTCCCCTCGGCAAACTAGGTTACGACTCCGAAACCGACACCTTGACCATGGGCAAGACGACCACAGCCCCCGACCTCATCACCGAGAACGGAGACCTGATCGGATACTGGCGCGTGGACGAATACGACCCTGACGGATTCAGAGACCCCATAGGCGTCGCTATAAAACGGGCAAGCCACCATCTGGCAAAGGTGTCTGAAAAGATATCCGCCATTCCGGTCAACGCGGACTAGCCAATGCGCCACCTCTTCTACCCAGCCGACAACCTCGCCGGACTCCGCCTTCTCTCCCGGCGCGACATCCGCGTTGACCTCGTTTACATTGACCCGCCCTTCGCCACCAACAACCGCTTCCTCGTTGACACCGACCGCGCCAACTCCATCAGCGCCTCCGGCAGACTCGCCTACGCCGACACCACCCGCGGCCCCGACTACCTCGACGCCCTGCGCCTGCGCCTATCCGCCATTCACAAGCTGATGTCCCCCACCGGCTCCATCTACGTCCACATCGGCGTCAACATGGAACATCACGTCCGCCTCCTCATGGACGACGTTTTCGGCCCCCAGAACTTCCGCAACGCCATCGCCCGAATCAAGTCCAACCCCAAGAACTTCTCCCGATACTCATACGGCAATATCAGGGACACCATCCTCTTCTACTCAGTATCCCCGGGAAAGATAACCTGGAATCCTCAGCGAACCCCGCTCAGCGAGGACGACCTCAAAAGACTCTACCCCCGCGTTGACGCCGACGGCCGCCGCTACACCACCACCCCACTGCACGCCCCCGGCGTAACCCGCGACGGCCCGACCGGACAACGCTGGCGAGGCGTCAGGCCCCCGCGCGGTCGCCACTGGCGTTACCCACCTGAGAAATTATCAGAACTTGACGCCGGCGGCCTCATCCACTGGAGCGCCACCGGCAACCCGCGCAAGATCAACTACGCCGACCAAGCCGAGGGCAAGATGCCCCAGGACGTCTGGGAATACAAGGACCCGCAGCGTCCCCTCTACCCCACCCAGAAGAACGCCGCCATGCTGGAGCGCATCATCCTCACCTCATCCAACCCGGGCGACACCGTCATGGACTGCTACGCGGGCGGCGGAACCACGCTCGTAGAGGCCGCCCGCCTCGGACGCCGCTTCATCGGCATGGACGACGCCCCCGAATCCCACCGCGTCATTCGTCAGCGAATGAAAGACCTCGGACTCACCCCCACAGCCCAAGGCGACTTCACCACGTTCGAGCCGCCCTCGCCCTATCCCGAACAACCCTCCATCTTCCAGCGCCCGGTTTCCGATTGCTGTACCAATTTAGTCGGCGCTGCCTGTGGTGAGAAAATTCCCTTCCCCCTTGATGGGGGAAGGTTAGGATGGGGGTGACTCCCCCTACCGACCAAACTAATACAGTTTCCCATAACGCTATACATAAATCCCCGTTCCATGCTACAATATCCCCGTGAAAATACATGGTCAGATACATAAACGGAAGGTTATATATGACCACTCACCCGACGGAAAAATGCCTGTCGCAAAGCTAAACGCAGGTAAACTCTGGGTGAACGCAGGTGAAAATTCCCACCAGCGTCCCCCAGTGGCCACCTGTTGACCTCACCAGCGTTCAACCCTGTTTTATAAACGCCTATATATGAAACTACCCAATCACCGACATTCTGCCCAGCTTTAGAAGCGCCGCAGAAAACTAATAACTAACCACTAATAACTAAAAACTGACAACTCAAAAGACTGGAGCGTCCCAAATGAAACTCTGCTGGTTCCACCTCATGCCGTACCGCCATCTGCCCGAGGACTTCGAGGAGAAGTACCGCAGCGTCTGGGTGGACGTCCCAAGCCACCTGTTCGATCCGGTCAAGGCCAACCAGCTCTACAACGAATACCTCGACGAGCTCGAGTTCGCCGACCAGGTTGGCTTCGATGGCATCTGCATCAACGAACACCACAACAACGCCTACGGCATCATGCCCTCGCCCAACATCACCGCCGCGACCCTCACCCGCCGCACCAAGGACGCCGCCATAGTAGTGCTTGGCAACAGCCTCGCGCTCTACAACCCGCCCCTGCGCGTCGCCGAAGAGTTCGCCATGCTCGACTGCATCAGCGGCGGCAGGCTCGTCGCCGGATTCCCGGTCGGCACCTCCATGGACACCAACTACGCCTACGGCGCTACACCCGCCAGCCTGCGAGAGAAGTATTACGAGGCGCACGACCTCGTTATGAAGGCTTGGACCGAACCCGAACCCTTCGCCTTCAACGGCAAGCACAACCAGGTTCGCTACGTCAACATCTGGCCCCGCCCCCTCCAGGACCCCCACCCGCCCGTCTGGATTCCGGGCGGCGGCAGCGTCGAAACCTGGGAGTGGACCGCCCGCATGGACTACGTGTACTGCTACCTCAGCTACTTCGGCTACAAGCGCGGCATACAGGTCATGGACGGCTTCTGGAAGGAGATGGAGCGGCTCGGCGTTGACGACAACCCCTACCGCGCCGGCTTCCTCCAGCTTGTCTGCGTCGCCGAGACCGACGAGAAGGCCAAGGAACTCTACGCCGAACACGTTGACTTCTTCTACAAGAAGTGCCTCCACGTCTATGAGGGATTCGCCGAAGCGCCCGGCTACCGCACCATCCGCACCATCAAGTCCGGCGCGGTCCAGCAGGTCGGAGCCGCCGCCAGCCGCTTCAGGCAGCGCCTCACCTGGGAAGACTACGTTGAGCAGGGCTACGTCATAGCCGGCAGCCCCAAGACCGTCATCGAGCAGCTCCGCAACGCCGTCGAGGGCCTCCGCGTCGGACACCTCATGACCCTGCTCCAGATTGGCTCCATGCCCAAAGACCTCACCATGAAGAACACCGAACTGTTCGCCACGCAGGTCAAGCCCCACCTCGAAGATATGTGGGACGAATACGAAGACCGCTGGTGGGTTCAGCCCGTCGCCGAATCCGAACGCGCCGAACCCGCCCTGGTCGGCGGCTGACATACGACTACTCACTCCCGCGGAAGAAACCCCCTCTCCCTTGACGAACTGACAGAGGCGGGCAAAGTCCCTTCCCCCTTGATGGGGGAAGGTTAGGATGGGGGTGATTCCCCTAAGCGCCCATAGAACTACATTTCAATAGGAAGGCGAAATGAGCAAAACCCCCGAACAACTGACCGTCCAGGTAGGGCCTATCACAACCAAGTACCAAAAGGCGGGCGAAGGCCACCCCCTTCTCTACCTACACGGCGCTTTCGGATACGACGGCTGGCCCGAATTTCTGGACATTCTCTCCCAGGACTTCACCGTCTATGCCCCGCTTCACCCCGGATTCGAGGGCGACGCCAGCATTGACCACATCGAGGACCTGCTAGACCTAACCCTCTACCACGACGACCTCATTGACGCGCTCGGACTGGAAGCCCCTCACGTAGTCGGCCACTACTCCGGCGCGATGGCCGCCGCCGAAATGGCCGTCATCTGCTCCTGCAAAATGGGCAAGATAGTTCTCGCCGCCCCCGCCGGCCTATGGCAGGACGACAACCCCGGCCGCGACTACAACACAACCCCCATAACCGAGATGCGCCAGGCCCTCTTCGCCGACCCCGATTCGGACGTCGCGCTCAGCATATACCCCAAGCCAAAGGACGACGAGGAACTCGGCTGGCAGATAATCCACCGCGTCCAGTCCCTCAACGCCGTCGGCAAATTCCTCTGGCCCATCCCCGACAAGGGCCTGATCCGCCGCGCCCGCCGCGTCAAGAACCCGACGCTTATCATAGTCGGCGACAACGACCAGATAGTGCCGCCCGCCTACGCCGACCTGCTCACCTCGCGCATCCCCGGCTCCAAGTCGGTCACCATCCCCAACTCCGGCCACATGATCCCCCACGAGCGCCCCGCCGAGTTCGCCAAGACCGTGACCGAGTTCCTGGAGTAGGAGTGCGCGTAGTGCAGAAGAACGCGCGGCGCGAGATTTGCGTGACTACAACCTCAGCGTCATAATCGCGCTGAGGTGACAGTCAGCCTTTCTTCCAGTTCTTCCTTCTGAGACCAGAGGATGGAATACTCTTCAACTGGCGTTACGGCGTACCGACTCCATACGGATGAGCGTTGACCGCGGTCATCGAGAACAACCACAGGATCCCAATTTGAATACGCGGCCAGAATATCGGTGAAACGATAAGCCAGCCTCTCAGACCATGATCGGGCGGATGAAACATTCGCGGCTGTCAGAGGGTGTATCAGCAAGGCTCTTCCTGAGTCCACATGGAACTTGATTGTGTGAACCTCGCGTTCACCGCTGACCTCGAATCCAACATCGTATGTGACGCCGCTGTGGATGATTAGAGATTCCACCTCATCATCAAACTGGACTCTGGAATTCGCGCGCCGCTTCTGTATCAGGTCAGTCACGCTGATCGTAGCTTGTATCAGTCCGTGCATACCGCGTCCGAGCGACTCAGGCTCCACTGTAACGCTTAACTCATTATTCGTTAAGGAAACATCATGAGGCTTTGATATGCGGCGAGCGTCAGCTATGAGATTTCTACTCAGTGTCATTCCGTTTACGTACAGATAGCCGAGCGTATCGCCCATATCGCCGATACGAACGCGACCATCCGGCAGCGCCTCCAACTCGATCTCGATACCCTCACCATCAGGTCTGATGAACGGAGTGGCTAACAGGCAGCCGTTGTCTGACGGCGCAACCTGAAAGTCGTCCTTCAAGATACCAATGTAGTCGGTGACCATGTCGTGACAAGTCTGGGGCGTCATCAGTCTGGACCCCTCTGCTGTTGAAATGTAAATAGAAGAGATGTGTATGAGCCTCTTAATTCAATATTGCATTCCCGCAAGAAATCCATCAATTCCTCATTTACGTTGCCTATTCGTATGTCATCAGGGATATAGACCCGCTGATCTTCCCATTCGTCATCCCAAGTATGCTTGTGTGGCTGCCGAACTACCACATTAGTTACGGGGTCCCTATGAAATGCGTGAACCGTATATTTGCGGATAGGCGTATTCCGGTACAGGAGCGCGAAACTCCTATTCGTCTTTCCTATAAATCCACGCAGACTGAGTATCTCGTCTGAGTCCAGACACAGAACTTTGGACTCCAGCCGAAACCCCTGCCCCGATCTCTTCCAAGACAAGTTCATCCCGATGACTTTGGGTTCGTCAACAAGACGACGGGCTTCGGCTTCCGTAACCATATCTCTACCGCTCTACCGCGGAACCACCGGCAGCGTAATCCGAGACGGATACTCCGACGTGTGATACACCGTCTGGAGCGCCGGAACGAACGCGAAATCCGAGCCGATCCGCTCTCCGGTGTTCATGTTCCTGTCGAACCTGGGGAAGTTCGAGCTTGAAATCTCCACCCGTATCCTGTGTCCCTTCTTGAACAGGTTCGACGTCGCCCACACGTCAATCTCGTACTCGACTATCGCGCCGGGTCGTATCAGCGACGCGGGCTGGCGCGGATTCCTGTACCGCGCCCTAACAATGCCATCAGTCAGGTTTCTCGCGTAGCCCGACGGCTCCACGTCAACCAGCTTCGCCGTGAAGTCCGTGTCAACCGCGTTGCTGGACGCGAACAGAGTGACCTTGATCCACCCCGTCACCTCCGTATCCTCTGACAGGGGCGGCGTCGAATAGACCAGAACATCGTCCCTGCCCTCAACCCAGCGCTGATCGTATGCCCCGTTCGCCATGAACGCCGGATCGCAGCACAGCCCGCCGCCCACTGTCGGCACTGGATTGATCGGGTTATAGACATAAGCGTCCGGCGGTTCGTCCCCCGGCCGCTCCTGACTCAAAGCGCCGTCGCCGTTCAGAGAGTTCGCCTTACCCCCGCTGTGCAGGTAGTAATCGGTGTCCACGGCGCGAGACAGCGGCCAGTCGTCCTCGTATCGCCACACGTTCTCGCCCATCACGAACACGCGCACCGGCTTGTCGTCCGTAAACCCGTTATCCTCGCCCAGAGTTACGTAATCGTAGAATCTGAGAATCTCCCCCATCAGATCAATCGCCCCGCCCGCCGCGCGCGTCCCGAAGTTGTACTCGCCCGATACCGACGGCGGCGACCCGCCGTGAATCCAGGGCCCAAGCGTCAGCCGCTGCCCGCTTCGCGCGATGTCCGTCGCCCCCATAGCCTTCATGCGCTCGTAGTTCCTGATTGTTCCGCCCAGGAATATGTCGTACCAGCCGCCGAAGTTGTACGCCGGAATCCCAATGTCCGCGTGGGATTCCTCGATGGATACCTGCTGCCAGTAGTCGTCATACTCGGGATGGTCCAGCCAGTCGTAGTAGTACGGAGCGACATCCCTTAGCTGAGGCATATCACTCATCGGGAGATACTGGAACCATTCGGTCAGTCCGTCCTTCGCTGCCAGCAGCGATTCAAAATCGTCTTCATTCAGGTGAAGCCTGCGCGATAGGTTTCCCCAGTTAGCCGCGCCCAGCGAACCTATCCCCCAGGACAGGTTGAACCCAAGCTCGAACGCGCCACCCTGCCACGCCCAGCCCTCCTGGTAATTCGAGGCCGTGACTCCGGGCGCGATACCCGCCAGCGAAGGCGCGCCCGACTTCGCCGCCAGCCACTGCGTCGCGCCCACGTAAGACACTCCGAACATCCCAACCTTCCCGCTGCACCACGGCTGCGACGCTATCCATTCCACCGTGTCGTGGCCGTCGTTTATCTCGTTGAAGAAGGTGTAGAACTCACCCTCCGACAAGTACCTGCCCCTCACGTCCTGAATGACGACCGCGTACCCGTGGCTCGCGGCCCGGATCGCGTCCAGGGTTCCCGTCCGGCTGGCCGGCGACGACTTGTCATACGGCGTCCGCTGCAACAGCGCGGGAACCGGCCCCTCCACCTGCGGCCTGAATACGTCGGCGTATGTGGTAATTCCGTCCCTCATCAGAATGGGTACGTTATAATCGAACGTGACGGAGTACGAACCTGGCATCTTTTCACTCCATGAAATGGTTTGCCCCTCAACTTGGAGAGCAATGCGAATGTAGCACAGCCAATATAAGCGGGCAACCCCGCCGATAGGACACAGGAATCACCATGCTTCTTGCCGGACACATAGGGATAACGCTGGCCGCGGCCAAGTATGTCCCTCGTTCGGTCCGGGACATCAACAACCGTCTCAGCCCGCCCCGCCGCCTTCATACGTTCACGCAGCCCTGGACCGAACGCCTCGACGACCGCGTACTCATACTCGGCTCCATGCTCCCTGACATAGTGGACAAGCCGCTCGCCCTGTTCGTCTCCCCCGCCATCGTCGGATACAGCTTGAGAAGCTACGGCCACACCCTCCTGTTCGCCGCCATCCTGTTGACCCTCGCAATCGCCCTCTCCGCATGGCTGAAACGCGACTGGCCGATTGCATTCGCTCTCGCCTCGGCTGGTCACCTCGCGCTGGACATGATGTGGTACAGCCACCGCATACTGCTCTGGCCGTTCACGAATCCCGGCTTCAGCCCAAGATACATACACGAGTGGGGACCGGACCCTGGCCCCATCTACATGGCCGCCGAAATAGCGGGCGTCGCGGCAATCTGCTGGGTAGCGCTCAGGCTGATCTTGACGCGCAATATCCGAAACTGGCTGCTCACCGGACGCGGCGCCTAGAATCCCCGTCAATCCCGGAATGAACAGTTATCCCCCACTCCTCGAAAGAACGCTCCCGTTCACCCACCTCCTCCAGTACCTCCAGATGGTCAACAACCAACTCCCGCAGTTCCGCCCGGCAATCTTCCAGAGAGTCGGCGAATGTGCTTGTGCTGGTTTCCAGGCGCTCCCCCACCCACTGATCGCCTTCGCGCTCAAAGCTAAGCGTAAGCGCCACATACCCTGACGACATGATCGTACCTCATTCTCCCGCGTCTTGATTTAGGAACATCGCTATCAGACTATATTGGAGCAACCGCTTTTACAAGGCGCTTCCCTTTGTCCCATCAACCGACTATGTGCTACAATCTCAAGAACAAACGCGCTAGACACACATGATATACATAAGGAGGAATTTATCAACAACCACTCCACTGACCGAAAATTTTTCGGTCCATAGCTAACAACAGGTGTTTACAGGTCACTTTCCACGTGACTCAACACCAGTCCCACCTGGAAACTCACTTGAAACGTCACCAGTAAACTATAAAGAACGATTTATGACCAATCGCTTTTCGACCAAAACCACGGACTAACAGGACGGGCGGCAAGAAATAGCCTGCCCATGTTACAATCAAGTGAATTCGATAAGGAGAGGGCGAATGCCCAGCGTTGAACAACTCAAGGCCAAAGCCTGCGCCGAGATAGACCGCCGAGGCGATGAGCTAATCGGCATAGCCAAGACTATTCTCGACAATCCTGAACCCGGCTTCAGGGAGTTCAAGACGGCGCGGACCGTCGCCGAAGCCTTCCAGGGGTTCGACATTCCTTACCAAGACGGCATTGGCATCACCGGACTCAGGGGCGACCTGCAAGCCGGGACTGAGGGCCCGACCGTGGCCGTCATGGGGGAGCTAGACTCGCTCAGAGTTCTCGGACACCCCCACGCCGACCCGGAAACAACCGCCGCCCACGCCTGCGGACACCACTGCCAGATAGGCATGATGCTCGGCGTCGCGGCCGCTCTCCAGGCCGACGGCGTTCTCGAACAGCTTTCGGGCCGTGTCGCGTTGATGGCCGTGCCAGCCGAGGAATACATTGAAGTCGAGTACCGGGACGGCCTGCGGCGCGAGGGCAAGCTGGAGTTCATAGGCGGCAAGCCCGAGTTCATCCGTCTCGGCGCGCTTGACGACGTTGACATGGCCATGATGACCCACACCTCCAGCGGCGACGCCGACGCCGGCGGCATAGCCTTCGGAGGAACCAACAACGGCATGGTCGCCAAGAGCATAAGATTCCTGGGCAGAGCGTCCCACGCGGGCGGCGCGCCTCACATGGGCGTCAACGCCCTCAACGCCGCCATGATAGCTATGAGCGCTATTCACGCCCAGCGCGAGACCTACCAGGACCCCGATACCGTCCGGGTACACCCAATCATCACGCAGGGCGGAGTCGCCGTTAGCTCGGTGCCTGCCGACGTCCGCATGGAGACCTACGTGCGCGGCTCCAGAATCGAAGCCTTCATGGACGCATCCGACAAGGTTGATCGCGCCCTGCGCGCCGGCGCTATGGCCGTCGGCGGCTCGGTGGAAATAACGACGCTGCCCGGCTACCTCCCCATCCAGTCGGACGAAAGCACGCTGGAACTATACGGGCAAAACGCCGCCAGCCTGGTCGGAAAGGCCAGGGTGCGCAGGCTCGGACACCGCACCGGCTCCACCGATATGGGCGACGTGTCGCAGCTCATGCCGGTCATTCACCCTTATGTCGTAGCGGCCACTGGCAACGGACACGGCATAGACTACGTAGTCCAGGACTACCAACTCGGCGTCCTGACCGGGGCGAAGGCCATGGCAATGACCGTCATAGACCTTCTGTTTGACGGCGCTAAGAACGCCCGTCGCATCGCGGGTGAGTACGATCCGCCGCTTACCAAGCAGACCTATCTGAGCCTCATGCGCTCCATGCTGAAAGAAACCGCGCATACCGAATAGCCGAACCGGAGACCCTGATGCCCACACTCGAAGAACTCAAGTCCATCGCCCGCGCGGCGATAGAAGACCGCTCCGAATGGCTCATTGACGCCGCCAAGACCATCCTGGACAATCCGGAACCCGGCTTCACCGAGGTAAAGACTTCCAGGTTCGTCAGCGAAAGGATGAGCCAACTGGGAATCGCGCACCAGTCCGGCTTGGCTCTTACGGGACTCAAGGGTGTCGTCCGGGGCGGAAAGCCGGGGCCAACGGTCGCGGTCATAGGAGAACTGGACTCGCTCCGCGTCTTGGAACATCCTCACACCGACCCCGAAACCGGCGCGGCCCACGCCTGCGGTCACCACTGCCAGACCCCGATGATGCTCGGAGCGGCGGTCGGCCTGCTCGCGCCTGAAGTGCTGGAATCCCTGGCCGGAAACATCGCCTTCATCGCAGTGCCAGCCGAAGAATTCATAGACGTCGAGTACCGCTGGGGCCTTCACCAAGAGGGCAAGCTTGGCCTAATGGCAGGCAAGCAGGAGTTTATCCGTCTTGGCGCGTTCGACGACGTGGACATGGCGATGATGGTTCACACCGCGTCAAGTTCCCAAGAGACCGCTAAGTTCGCGGTCGGCGGCACTTCCAACGGCCACGTCGTCAAGTACGTCAAGTTCATCGGCAAGGCTTCTCACGCCGGAGGATCGCCGCACCTGGGGGTAAATGCCTTGCAGGCCGCCATGGTCGCGCTGAACGCCCTCAACACCCAGCGCGAGACTCTGCGAAACGAACACAATGTCCGGCTCCACGGAATCATTACCAGGGGCGGAGCGGCGGTCAATTCCATACCCGCCGACGTCAGGTACGAAGGGCGCGTCAGAGGACGCACCGCCGAGGCCATAGCTGACGCCAACGAGAAGATGGACAGATGTCTCCGAGCGGGCGCGCTGACTATGGGTGGAAGCGTCGAAATCGTTACCCTTCCCGGCTACCTGCCGATGAAGAACGACCCGGCGATGATGGACTTGTTCAAGGACAACGCGACCGAACTGGTCGGCGAGGATGAAGTCGTCGAACATCCCGACAACCTGAATCGCGGCGGCTCCACTGACATGGGCGACCTGAGCCAGATCATGCCGGTCATCCACCCCTACACCACGGCGGCGGTCGGTTCCGGTCACAGTACCGACTACGTTGTCGAGGACTACGAGCAGGCGGTGGTGAATCCCGCCATCGCGATGACTATGACTGTTATAGATCTGCTCCACGACGACGCCCAGACCGCCAAGCGCGTCCTGGATTCCAGTCGTCCCACCATGAGCAAGTCCCAATATCTATCCTTCCAGAATTCGCGCCTTGCCGAAGAGCTATACGAAGGTGTCTGACGGCTTTCTCAAAACCGCAGTCACGTCATACTTCGTAAATAGATATAGATCGTTTGCGTCAGTCCAAACGGCTCTCGAATATCAGGCGCTTGTCAAACGGAGGCTTGAATGAATCTTGACAGCATTCAGGAACTGAACGAACACATACAGAAGGAGTCCGGGTTTCTGAATCGTTTGCTCGACGAAATTCGCAAGGTCATCGTCGGCCAGGACACCTTGGTAGAGAAGGTGCTTATCGGCCTTCTGGCGGACGGCCACATTCTCCTGGAAGGAGTGCCCGGACTTGCGAAGACACTGCTGATAAACACCGTTTCCCGCGCCATAGACGCCGAGTTCTCGCGGCTGCAATTCACCCCCGACCTGCTTCCCGCAGACCTCATCGGCACACAGATTTACAACCCGCGGACATCCGAATTCAGCGTTCACCAGGGCCCTATCTTCGCCAACCTCGTGCTGGCCGACGAGGTCAATCGAGCGCCCGCCAAGGTTCAGAGCGCCCTGCTTGAGGCGATGCAGGAACGCCAGGTTACCATCGGCGACACGACTTACCCCATGAAAGAGCTGTTCCTCGTCCTCGCCACTCAGAACCCAATCGAGCAGGAGGGGACTTACCCGCTGCCGGAGGCCCAGGTTGACAGGTTCATGCTCAAGGTCATCGTTGACTACCCGGACAGGGATGAGGAAAAGGCGATCATAAACAGGATGACAGGCGACGACCTCCCCGAGGTAAACCCTGTCGTATCGCCAGCGGACATACTCCAGGCGAGAAAGACGGTTCGGGAAATCTACGTTGACGACCAGGTTAAGGACTATATCCTCGACCTCGTGATGGCTACGCGATACCCGCGGGACAACGGCCTCTCCAGCCTGAGTTCTCTGATCTCATATGGCGCCTCTCCTCGGGCCAGCATCTACATGGTAACCGCCGCCCGAGCGAACGCATTCATCCAGGGCCGCGGATACGTATCCCCAGAGGACGTGAAGGCCATAGCTCAGGATGTACTGCGACACCGCGTGATTCCTACGTATGAGGCTGAGGCCGAGGCCGTATCTTCCTCGCAGATCGTCTCCACCATCCTCGAACACGTCGAAGTTCCATGACCCGGGTTCATCCCATGCTGGATCAGGAACTCATAGAACAGATCAATAGGATCGAAATCGTCGCCAAACGCCTCGTGACCGACGTCTTCGCCGGCGAATATCAATCAATCTTCAAGGGGCGCGGCATGGAGTTCGACGAGGTACGTCCTTACTTTCCGGGAGACGACGTAAGGCGCATAGACTGGAACGTGACGGCTCGAATGGCGTCCCCCTATGTACGAAGATACCAGGAAGAAAGAGAGCTGACCGTCATGCTCCTCGTTGACGCGAGCGGCTCATCCGACTTTGGAACGGAAGGCCAGTTCAAGAGAGAACTCGCCGCCGAACTCGCCGCCGTTCTCTCCTTCGCCGCCACCGCCAACAGCGACCGCGTCGGCCTCACCATATTCACCGACAAGGTAGAACTCATGGTTCCCCCCAAGAAGGGCAGAAGGCACATTCTCAGGATGGTGCGCGACCTGCTTGTATTCCAGCCTGAGAACGCCGGCACAGACATAGGTCTGGCCTTGAATACTGTCAATCTGCTGCTGAAACAGCGCAGCATCGTCTTCCTGATCTCCGACTTCATCGCCGAACCCGATTCTTACAGGCTCCCTCTGTCCTCTACCGCCCGCCGCCACGATCTGATCGCGCTCGACCTTCACGACCCGGTTGAATATGAGATACCGCGGGTAGGAGTGATTTCGCTCGAAGACAATGAGACGGGAGAAATGGTCTGGGTTGACACCGATAGCGAAGACTGGCGCTGGTCATACGGTGTCGGCGTCGCCGAGAGGCAACTCGAAAAGATACAGACGATGAATTCGCTGGGAGTGGACAGGATAGACCTCACCACAGGCCAGCCATACGTGGCCGGATTGAACGAATTCTTTCGCAGGCGGGCGGTCAGGCTATACCGATGATTCGAGTCCACTTTACAAGAGTCTCTCTATCCCTGACGCTCATATCGGCTATCTTTGCGCCTGTGGCGGCATGGCTGACCTTCTCGATACTGGGAGCCCTGCCAATCTCCGCCCAGAGCGCTCAAGTCGAACTACGCATGGCCGTGGAACCGGACACGATCTACATTGGCGACCCGTTCACCATCACGCTAACCGCGACATATCCCCAAGACCACTTTGTAGTCTTCCCCAAAGTTGACCGGAAATGGAGCAATGCGAACGACGAGAACGCCCCGGTTTTCGAGGTGAGGAACCAGATTTCCCTACCCACAGTTGAAAACGGCGACGGAACTCTCACGTCCTCGATTCAGATTGAAGCCGTACTCTTCGCAACCGGAGATATACCCACGCCGGAACTGAGCGTAGCGATTCGGAAGCCTGATGGGGAAATCATAAACAGGCCCGCGCGACCCATAGAAGTCAGCGTTACGCCTTTGGAATTGAGAGAAGACGAAGAACTCAAGGACATAGAGCCACAAGCCGTCCTGCCCGTTCCGCCTGATCCCATCTCGTTCGTTCAGGAACGAAGCGGACTCGTCATCTTTACGGCCTTTGGAGCTCTTGGTCTGGCGATACTCGCTTTGTATTTATGGCAGAGAAGGCTGTCCTCAACCCGGCCCGATCCGGGCGCCCCTGCCGAAATCGCGCTGCGCGAGTTGGATAGAATCGCGTCAATGCCATTGGAATCCGAATCTGACTTCAAGGAACGCTACACCCTGGTATCAGAGTGCCTTCGGAATTACCTGTTGAGCCGGTTTTATGTCCCCGCGCCCGAACTCACCACGCGCCAGACAGTTGAAGAACTCGAACTATCCGGCAGGCTGGACTCGGCTATCTATCCACTGGAAGGGATCCTCGAAGAGTGCGACCTGGTAAAGTTCGCGCGCTTCCTTCCAAAGAGAGACGACGCGGTCAGCGTCATCGAGCAGTCCAGGGAATTCGTCCGAACCACGGGTGTAGTTCCGGCCAATGAGCCGTCGGGAGCCGCAACGGGAGCCGAGACAGCATGAACTACGATTTCGCCTCCCCATACCTGCTCTTTCTCCTGCCGGTCGTCCTCGCATTGGCGCTGATGCCCTGGTATGCGAGGCAAATGACCCAGCCCGCCTCACTTCGATTTACCAGCGCCGAGGCCGCACGGTCTCAATCACGTAGCTGGAAACTGCGCGTTAGGCCATTTCTGCCCCTGCTGCGTTGGATCGCCCTCGCGCTTCTCATCATCGCCGCGGCCAGGCCGCAGTCCAGCGAGGCGAGTGAGATTGTGAAAGGCGAAGGCGTTGACATATCTCTGGCGGTAGATATTTCGGGTTCTATGGCAGCCCTGGACTTCGACCCCAGCAATCGCCTAGACGCCGCGAAGGACGTCATTTCAGATTTCATCGAGCAACGAGAGTATGACCGAATAGGAATTGTCGTATTTGCCAGCGACGCCTTCGTTCACAGCCCGCCGACGGTAGATCACGACACTCTGGACCTGCTCATGAAGGACGTAAAGCTCGCCTCCGAACTTGGGATCGTGGACGGGACCGCCATCGGGATGGGACTGGCCACCGCCGCCAGTATCTTGAAGGACTCCGAATCCGCGAGCAAAGTCGTGGTCCTGCTGACGGACGGCGTGAACAACTCGGGAGAGATAGACCCTATGACCGCCGCCGTGGCGTCGGAGACCCTCGGCATCAAAGTCTATACGGTGGGCATGGGTTCCCCTGAATTCTCGTCTGTCGCTCCCTGGGTGCAGCCCAGGTCTCAAAGGGGACTTCAGAGGTTCGACCTCGACGAGGATATGCTCAGGGACATCGCCGCCATTACAGGAGGAAAGTATTACCTTGCCACAGACACCGAGGGCCTGCGTCAGATATACGAAGAGATAAACAGCCTGGAGAAGTCCGAATACGAAGTATCCGTTTACACCAAGCATGAAGAACTCGCGCACTGGCTGATAATTCCCGCCGCCCTTCTCCTGATTCTGGAGATACTGGCGCGTGGAACTATATTCAGGCCGATGCCGTAATACCCACAAATGATGACATTCGCGAACCCGCAATACTTGCTGCTGCTTGCCGTTCTGCCCATCGCGGTCGGAGTGGTTTACTGGGCGGTTCAGAACCGCAGCCGAATGCTCGAACGCATCGGTAGTCCCACGCTCGTGAGGAGGCTGACCGCTAACGTCAACACAAAGGGAAGGTTGATTGGCAGGGGACTCACCATCGCGGCGCTCGCGCTGGCGATAATAGCTCTCGCAAGACCTCAGTGGGGCGAAAGCCTCCAGACTGTCGAGCGTGAAGGAGTCCAGATAATCGTTGCGCTCGACGTCTCCAGATCCATGCTGGCAGAGGATGTCAAGCCAAGCCGCCTCGTTCGCGCGAAGCTGGAAATCTCCGACCTGATGCAAAGGCTCCAGGGCGACGAGGTTGGACTTGTTCTCTTTTCGGGGGCTGCCTTCCTGCAGTTCCCCCTGACTTTCGACTACTTGAGCGCGAAGAACTTCATAGAGAACGCGAACACTGAGATGATCACAAGACAGGGGACTAACATAGCGCAGGCGATTGAAGTAGCCGGTCGAAGTTTCAGCGAAGAGTTGATAAGCCAGAAAGTCATACTGATCATCACGGATGGCGAAAACCAGGATGGGGACGCGGTAGAGGCGGCCCATGAAGCGCGCGACGATGGAACACTGATTTATACTATCGGTGTGGGAACGGCCGATGGAGAGCCTATACCGCTCCGCAGTCCCAGAGGTCAACTGCTCGAGTATGTGCAGGACAGGCAGGGGAACATGGTCTTTTCGCGCCTGGACGAAAATATGCTCAGATCGGTCGCTGAGGCCGGGGGAGGGAAATTCATAAGATTGGAAGGCTCCACGAACGCCACGAGCCAATTCGCCGAAGAACTCGCGGCTCTTGAGAAGGCGTCGGTCGGCAGCGAGATTGAGGCTACAAAGATAGAGCGATTCCAGATTTTCGCGTTTGCCTCGATTCTTCTGCTGATAGCGGGAGAGGTGATCCCGGACAGGCGGCGAAATCGCGGGCGCGCGAGTCGAGGCGTGAGTCCATGAGAATGCCGACTCCCCTGCTGCTCGCTTTCGCGCTCTGTGTAGTGTTCATCGCGGCCTGCGCCACTGAGGGACCGGCCTCGCTACGTGAAGGCAACGAGTCCTTCGAGTCCAAGGAATACCAGCAGGCGCAGGAAGCCTACGAGCGCTCCCTGGAGGCCATGCCCGCAAACCCTGAAGCAACCTACAACAACGCTAACGCTCTGTACAAGCAGGAGGATTATGAAGCGGCGCAATTGGGATACGAGCAAGTCCTGGAGGACGCGGCGCAACCTGACCTGTCTAAGGACGCAACCTTCAACTACGCGCGGTCCCTGCATGAATTCGCGAGATCCGCGCAGGAGGGAGGGAATGCCTTCGAATCGTCCCAAGCCTACGAAAAGGCCAAGGACGCTTACAAGCAGGCCCTGAGACTGCGCCCGGATGACCGGCAAGCCAAGTATTATCTCGAACGCGCCATTGAAGAATCCGAGCGCGACAGCGAGGAGCCCGAGCAGCAGGATCAGCAACAGCAGGAACAAGAGGAAGGACAAGAAGAGGGACAGCAAGAGGACCAAGAACAATCAGGACAAAGTGAACAAGGTCAGCAACAGCAGCCCGGACCTCAGGATCAGCAGCCCGAGGACCAGCAGGAGCGGGACTCCAACGAGGACGACTCTTCCGAAGAAACCCAGCCGGAAGAGGGCGATTCCAGTTCGACGCAGTCGCCTTCGGATCCTGGAGAAGTACCCCCAACGGGAATGACCGAGGAACAGGCCGAACAACTCCTCGAAGCCATCGCCGATAACGCCGAGACCCTGAGAGGGCGAATCATGTCGGAAAGGATTCTGAATATACCCGCCGAGAGAGAATGGTAGCGGAATATCTACCAAAGTCAGGCATACACAAGTTTATATTAGAATATATGCAATCGCTTGTATATTGAGCATTGGTCGGATTCTCTTAGCGGTCAATCTGGAAGTCGAGCAGCATGGTATCGAAGAACATAGCGAGAGCGGGAATACTGCTGGCACTGGTATTGTCGGCGGCGCTGTTTGCCGCGCCGCCGCCGGCGTATGCCCAGTCTCCCCAGGTAACCGCCGAAGTGGACCGCACCGACCCCACCCTCTACGACACGGTCACGCTGACTGTCACCGTGACCGGGGAGAACAATATCGGAGCGCCCGACTTTCCAACCCTCAGCGGTCTCCAGATAACGGGCCGGAAGATAACCTCTCAACAGACCTTCCGCAATGGAAAGGTTGCCGCCGAATTCAAATTCATAATAGAGATGCAGCCCAGGCACACCGGCGCTATCGAAATAGGTCCGGTGAGTGTCCCGATTGGGGGAGACACCTACGAGACCGACCCCATTACCCTCAACGTCACCCAGGGCGTCCCTTCGGCTCAGATGCCTCCCATGCCCACGCAGCCGTTTCGATCCGCCAACTCATTCCTGAGGCCGCAAGGACAGCCAAATCAGGGCGATCCTTCGTTCCAGACCACAGTAGAGGACGGCGCGTACTTCATCGAAGCCGAAGTTGATAACGACAACCCGTACCTTGGCGAGCAGATTACATACACGTCCAAATTCTACTCCGCCGACCCTTACTTCATCAGGCCCATACACAGCGCCCCTGATTTCGTCGGATTCTGGAACCCCGACCGCCCGGACCGGCGCGAATACCCTGAGACTATCGAAGGCAACGGGTATCGCGTGGTCGAATCCACCGAGATACTTTTCCCGACCATCGCCGGGAACATAACAATCGAACCCAGCACTGTAGGCGTTCCGGGGGGAAGGCTCTCTTCCTCATTCGCAGAGTACGCGTCTCCTCCCATTGAACTTCAGGTAAGGCCTTTGCCCTTGAACGAGCCTCCATCTTTCGCGGGGGCAGTCGGTCAATATGAGATAGAAGCGAGCCTGGACTCCAATGATCTGGTGTTCGGGGACTCTCTGACATTGACTGTCGAAATCAGTGGTCAGGGCAATTTCGACACGCTCCCCGACCCTATCTGGCAGGACATGCCCGGATGGCGGGCATTCGAAAACGACTCATTCCACCGAACCTTCGTCCAGGACGGAACAATAAACGGCTCCAAGACATTCGAGCGCGTTCTGGTCCCAGATTCGCCCGGCGACTTCAACTTGCCTCCAATCGAATACGCTTACTTCGACCCCGAACTGGAAGAGTATGTCACCGTTTCGTCCGACGCCTTTTCGATCAAGGTCGCGCCGGACCCGAACGCGGTAGCGGCGCCGGACCCATCTGCGGCGGTTGACGGATCGACGGAAGTTGCGGACATAAGGCACATCAAGCCCGCTCCGGGCGGTATAGGCGCGCCGTCGAACCCGACGCGCGTCAACCCCTTGGTGTGGGGTCTGGGAACGCTGCCGGTCGGCGCGCTTGCCGTTCTGATAGCGTGGCGCTGGGCCTTGGCCAGGCGACAGGCCCTGATCATCGCAAACGCGCCGATTCGAGCTCGTCGCGTGGCGCTGAGCGGATTGACGGAGCTGGACACTTCGGCGTCCGGCGCAGACGCGGCCACGGCAGCCCTCCACGGCTATCTGAGCGCAGTCCTGGCGCAACCCTCCTCCGCGCTGCAGATGTCGGAGCTCAAACTGCGATTGCAAGAGCGCGGGGTGAGAGCTGAAACACTCCTACGCCTCGACGCGCTGATTCGCGATCTTGACCAACTGCGTTTCGCGCCGCCGGAAATGGTTGACGTCGGCAACAGCGGCAAGGCCGTGGCCGACGTAGTTCACAGAATCGAGCGAGAGATTCAGATATGAAAGCCTTGCTTGCGACCATCGCCGCCTCCGCCACCGCGCTTGTCCTGGTAAGCGTAGCGCTTGCCGAAGAGTCGTCCGACATGGACACCTTCGTCGCAGCCGGAGTCTTCTATGAAGAGGGCAACTACGAAGAGGCGGCGCGAACATACGAACATCTCGTAGGACTGGGCTACCGGGATGCGACGCTCTATTACAATCTGGCGAACGCCTACTACAAATCTGAGGACGAGGGACGCGCCATCCTCAATTATCTAAGGGCCAGTAGGCTCGCTCCTTTCGATGAGGACATCGAGGCAAACCTCTCTTTCGCGCGTGAGCAGCTCGACACTCCCAACTCGCGGGAGGCCACAACTCCGGTCTTCGTACAGATATCTGAGTTCGTGCCGTGGATAACCTTCAATCAAGCCGCGATTGCCACCCTATCTTCGTGGCTCGTATTCGGTCTGTTATGTGTGCTGTATCTCTGGGTCAGGAGATTTCGAAAGTCCGTTGCCTTGGGCAGAGTCGCGGCGGTCGCCGTACTTTGCATTTTCGTCTTCGGATCAATCACTATCGGAAAACACGTGGAAAGGCTTCACTGGGAGCAAGTCGCGGTCGTAACCGCTGAGGCGACTGGAGTCTTCCATGGTCCGAGAGAAAGCGGCGATCCGAGATTCAGTTTGGACGCCGGTAGCGAGGTCAGGTTGATCGAAGCCAGGGGCGCGTGGTGGAAGGTAGGCATTTTCGACACAGGAGTCGAAGGCTGGATAGCCGGGTCGGACGCGGAAACAGTGCTTTCCAATAGAGGATGACCGCTTGAATCCCTGGTTGGCTGCGAATTCGTTCCAACTCTCGCCCAGCCTGACCTTTTTCATTCGACGCTCCACGATGTACAATCGGCGCGCGCAGAACTATGGCTACCAGACTCCCAAGACCCAGACTAACTCGAGTTCCGTCCACGCTTGACGCCTTCAGGAATCAGGGATTCCGGCTGCTGTGGCCTGCCAATTTCTTCTCCTACATCTCCAGATGGATGCAAATGACCTTCTTGGCGTGGGTCATCTTGCAGGAGACAGGCTCCCCCTTCCTGGTGGCGCTGGTCGGATTCTTCGGAATGTTCCCGCTCCTGGCGTTCGGCGCGTTCGGAGGAGTGCTGGCCGACAGAATGAATCGCCACACACTGTTGCTGAGCACCCAGATTCTCAACCTGGTAGCCGCAGTGTTCATGACGGTACTTCTGCTGACCGATATGTTCGTCTTCTGGCACTCATACATCGTCGTGTCGGCCAGCGGGCTTGGCTGGGCTTTCGATATGCCGTCGAGACGAGCGGCGGTTCACGATCTGATAGGCAGGGCCGGCGTCACGAATGGGATGGCGCTCGATTCCGTAGGGATGCACGCGAGTAGAATGGCCGGCCCGGCGCTCGCCGGAGGTCTGATAGCCCTAATCGGGGTAAAGGGCGGGTTTTTCGTCATTATCGGCTTCTACCTGATAGCCATCGCCTTCATGGCGCTGCTCAAACTGCCTAACCCCAGAAACTCCGTGGTCTCTCGGAGCATAGCGAGAAACCTGGCCGAAGGCTTTAGCTACGTGCGCGGCAATCGCGTCATCCTCGCCACCGTGATAATAACGGTGTTGATGAATCTCTTGCTGTTCCCATATATGCAGATGGTGCCGGTCATCGCCGTTGAGATCCTTCAGGTGGGACCGGGGCTGATGGGGATAATGATGGGAGCGGACGGACTGGGCGCAATAATCGGATCTATATCCATCGCGTCGGCGGGTCGGCTCAGGCACCACGGCAGGGTATATCTGGGCGGTTCGATCATCGGGCTGGTCATGGTTATGATGTTCGCGGGCTCTAACGTGTTCGCTCTGTCCATGCTGATTCTCTTCCTGCTCGGTTTGGGTACGGCCGGGTTTGGGACTATGCAATCAACGATAGTCGTGATAGCGGCCAGCGAGGATATGCGTGGCAGGGCGCTGGGGGTCATTTCTCTTGCGATAGGCGCGGGGCCGATAGGCGCGCTGCTCATCGGCGCGGTTGCCGAGACCACTTCGCCACCGATGGCAATCGCCATGTTTGCGGCGCTCGGTCTGGTCACAGTCGGCGCGGTTGGCATACTGATGCCGGAGATTCGGGATCCGGTAATCCAGGACGCTAACGATACTCAGTCGGACACCGCGCTTCCCGCAGTCCAGCGTACCTAGGCCGAAATAATTAGGCTTGTTCAAAATACCGCCGTCGCCGATCCTCTGGACCGAAGTCGCGTGAGTTTCCCTATTCAATCGGACAACATTGAACACCCACTATACGCCCCCTATACTTCCCGATCAGGGTGCGAATCTACCCTTACCCAGCCGCGGTGGCCAGCTCAAGGAGCTTTCGCACTGTCCTCCAGTTCCGAGCCGTGCGGGTGACCACCGGAACGTGATAGCCGAAACGACTCAAGATCGACTCGCTGATAAGAGACGGTATGTTTTCTGCCAGCGTCGGAGAGGCGCGAAAGAGAACGTTTCCACTCTGTATGTATGTACGGACGTCACTACAGCCCGTCTCATGGAACATTGCAGCTAGGTCCTTCATCGGCAGTTTGTTCTTCCCGCCGACATTGATCCCGCGCAGCAAAGCTATGTTGGTGTCTGCCAAGCTGGGCCTACTGACACTCGACATACTGGAATTGCTCCTTTCCGGGTACGGAGATCCCTGGATACCCGTCCCTTGGACATGAATAACTGATGTTACGCAGTCTGAAACATTCTTCCATTCGACAGAACGTTCATGCTATCATGTCGCCCAATGAACTATGACCGACCCAATCTTTACATAAACAGGAGGTTATCCAAAATGAATCCGCCGAAGAAAATTTTTCTGTCCGTAGCTAACAACAGGTGATAACAGGTCACTTTCCACGTGAACTGTAACCTGTCCCGCTTGGAAACTCACCTGTAACCCCACCTGTACGATATAAATTGAGATATATGACCAATGCGCCCAGGCCGCAGACCGGCGACTCTGCGAAGACCCCGGTCTGAATAGTCGCAAAGCCCTGCCCAGTGCGTAACATCAGTGAATAAGATACTGGTTGTCTTGAAAATTGTAGCAGTCATCCAAGGCGAAATGAAGAATGACTCACGGAATCGCCGGAATGATATTTCGCTTCAGGTTGCGGTCTGTAGCAATGCACTTCCGCATAAGTATGTGTAAAATTCGGTCGAGAACTTACCTTTGAGAGGGGGTAACGCACAGCTTACGGTTACAATTGTGCCCGACTCGGGCACCGGAGAGTTGGCCTGCGTCTCGGGGACGCTAGAGATCAACAACGACGAGGGTCAGCACACCTACGTCCTCGATTACGAGTACGTAGGTAGTTAAGGGCGCTGTATGGAGTGAGGAAAGGTCCAGCTCTGTATGACGGCTCCGGCGTTACACGCCATAGGAGGCTCTGAATCGGTGGAGAGTCAGTTCGGGTTCTATGGGAGCGACCGGAAGATACTCTTCTTCCTGGATCTTGGCTACTATGAACCAGGGACCCTCCTCTTCTAGCGCCTGGAGCAGAGCGGACTCAAGTTCCTCTTCGTCGGTTACGGTGGCGGTCTTTCGGATACCGCAACTTTGGGCTACCTGGGCTAAGTCGGTGCCGAAGGCGGTGTGGCTGGCCTGATAGCCGGTTTGGGCCCACTGCTCGTTGTCCCACACGACGACGATGAGGTTGGCGGGGTTCTCACGGCCAATAGTGGCAATCGCGCCCATATTCATAAGCAGGGATCCGTCGCCGTCCAGGGAGATGACCTTCTCGTCGGATGAGAGGGCCATGCCGAGCGCGATGGATGAGCAGAGACCCATCGAGCCGTAGGTGTAGAAGTTCCTGTCTCGGTGTCCTGCGTGCCACAATTCGTCGGTCGTGGGACCGAGGTTGGCGACAACAGGAAGGTCGCCAATCAGGGTGAGGAGTCTTTTAGTAGCGGAGAATCTATGCAAGTTTGCCTCCATGAAGTAGCGGGGTGAGGCAGAGCGCGAGCGGCTGGCGCGAAGCGTAGCAGAGCGTGAGCGCGCCGGACACTCGCATTTCGAGCCTGTCGTCGGTGTCTAAGGTGTAATGCTGGATTCCCAGAACATCGAGAATCGGTCTGGTGGCGCGCCCCATGGCGACCTGCGCTATGTTGAACTCCCCGACCTCGCCGCGCAAGTTGATGAACATGGGTATAGGTACGCGCGCGGGCAGGCACAGGCTGGCAAGGGCGTTGACGCAGTTGCCGAATCCACTGGACTGCATGAAGACGGCGGCGTTCCTCCCCCTGGCGTATGCCCCGGTTGCTATGCCGATAGCCTCTTCCTCTCGCGTGGCGGAGACGACATGGAAGTAATCGTCTTCCTCCATGAGGCTGGTGACCTGGTGGATGCTGACGTCCGGGACGTAGGCTATCAGCGACACCTCGGAGTCTTTGAGGGACTTGACGATGGTTTCAGCCCAGTTCATTGTTGCTCACTTTCTAACTATTTCTGAATCTGGATTTGCGGGATTGTTGGATTTTTCAGGATATTGAGGGCAATCGCCGTATCGCCCGCCTGCTTGAAAGTGACAGCCAGGACAGTCTCAACCAGAGATGCTATATTCCCATGACGTGGTAGCCGGTGTCCACGTGTATGACCTCGCCGGTGATGCCGGAGGACATGGGGCTGCATAGGAAGAGCGCGGTGTTGGCTACTTCTTCGTGGGTTATGTTGCGTCCCATTGGGGAGCGGTCGGCGTGGGCGCGCTTCATGTCGCGGTAGCCGCTGATGACGCGAGATGAGAGGGTGTCAACCGGGCCGGCGCTGATGGCGTTGATGCGGATGTCGTCGCGGCCCAGGTCCCAGGAGAGCTGGCGGACTTCGTTTTCGAGGGCGGCCTTGGCGGTGCCCATGACGTTGTAGCCCGGAAATACGCGGCTCGAGGCCTGGAAGGTCATGGTGATGATGCTGCCTCCCCTGTCCTTCATCATCGGCGCGGCGTGTCTTGCGACTGACACAAGCGAGTAGGCGCTTATGTCGAGCGCTAGGCGGAATCCCTCCCTGGGAGTGTCTATGAATGGGCCGCCGAGGTCTTCGCGGTTGGCGAAGGCAATGGAGTGGACGATGATATCTATGCCGTCCATGTCAGAGGCGAGGGCATCGAAGGCGGTTTGGACATTGGCGTCGTCGCTGACGTCGCACTCGACGAGGATGGGCGGAGAGGATAGCTGCGATCCAAGCCTCTCTACACTCCGGCGCACCCTGTCGTTGATATACGATAGGACGATTCGCGCGCCGGCCTGGTCGAGGGTTCTGGCGATGTGCCAGGCGATGCTGCGCTGGTTGGCGACGCCGAATACGAGGGCGTTCCTGCCGCTGAGGTCTATGTTGTACAAGCTGTTCCTCCGGGGGTGGTTTCGTGGATTCCCGCTTTCGCGGGAATGACGGATAACAGGGTTTTAGTATATGGAGACGCTAGAGGCTCCGGCGTCTATGTTGATTTCAACCGTGTTGGCGGCGGTGGCGTAGTTGGGAGACTGCCACGCTTCGCCTGTCTTGGGGAATCGGGATTCGTCTATGTCAATTGAACTTATGCTGGAGTCGGATTCTATGAGAGCGGCAACGCCGTCAGGAACGGAGATGTCAATGTCGGCGGCTCCGGCGTCTATGTAAACGGTAGTGTGTCCGGCGTTGGTGGGGAGGGATATGTTCAGGTCGGCGGCGCCGATGTCCATGTCGAGGGTCTTTATGTTCAGGTTGGTTAGATCCAAGTCTATATTTGCGGCTCCGCCCTCGATGTCCAATATGACCTCGGCAATCTCAGGCGATATCCTAACATCCCATCTTAAGTTCCCCACAGCGTGAAACAGGCCAAACAGGTCTATTTGGGACTTCCACTCCGCGCCAGCGTCTTTCAGACGGACACCCGGAGTATCCACAGAAGATAGGATAACTCCCGTGCCATTTTCTACATCTCTATCATCCACATAGGCCCCCAAGTTGTTGAAGTGCGCCATGAGCAGTTCACCTTCGTCTGGCGACACTATGGAGTCAATGACGAGAGAGCCAGCGCCGAAATTCACTTCCAGTTCCAGAAGTTCAGAGCGATTAGAGGAAATACCATACTGACGCGACGTATCGCCATCGCTCGGCTCTTCCCAGAAGGACAGATAGGCCAATCCGACGCCGATGGCGAGAGTCAACGAGACCGCGAGAGCGGATATGATCGGGAACCGGCGCACGAGTATGATATGAAGGCCGACGGCAATGAGTATCAAGGGCCATAAACTGAAGAGCGGCAACCAGATCCCCCATCCGACGAGGCCGGTGGTATTGAGGAGCAACAGGATTCCGAGGGCCAGGAGTAGAATCGCGGTGAACGGAATCCATGTCCCTCTGCGCCGGTTGTTTTCCTGAGTGGACATTTGGGATTAGTTCCGATTGCGGAGCGACATGAACAGAAGGACGGCTCCGAGAGCGATTACGGCAATCGCGGCGAGTACGCCCCAGTCTATGGGGCCGAGAAGGTTCAGGTTGTAGGCTAAGAGCGCGACTCCGGCCGCGACCAGCCCGACTCCCAGCCAATTCCTGTTGCGTTCTCCGGACCCTGAATCTGCTTCGTTGGACACTGCGGTGCCAGCGGGAGCGTCAGAAGCCGCAGAGGGGGAGTAGGCCGGCTTTGGCACGACTATCATCATGACGATGTAGATCAGGATGGAGATTCCGCCCGTCACGAAGACGGACAATACCCATCCGAGCCTGACGAATACGGGATCAATGTCGAAGTATTCGGCCATGCCGCCGGATACGCCGGATATCATCGTGTCGTTTCGGCTCTTATGGAGTCTTTTCGCGCGGGCCATGTCGTACCTCCCTGTAACTGCCATCAGGACGCTACATTATCATTCTAGCACGGCAATAACAGCATGGCAGGATAGATTGCCAGTTAAAGAGCCTGCCAGTATCGGCGCCCCTCGACACGGACGAGCCTGCCGAACCCGGGAACCGGAAAGTGACCGGAGACTACGAGGGAGTGATCTTTCTCCATGCGGTCGAAGAGGTCGGCGCGGTTGCGGCGGGACAGTTCGGGGTCGGTATCGGCGCGGGGACTCCAGTCGGTGTGGTGCGCCTGCGCCGGCACGTGGGCCGCGTCGCCGAGGATGATAGCGCTCTCGTCCGCGGATGATACGAGGACGCTGGTGTGGCCGGGTGTGTGACCAGGCGTAGGGAGCGCGGTGAGGCAGTCTCCTATGGGCTTCTCGCCTTCCACGAACTCTAGGAGGTCGAGTTCCATGAGAGGCGTCACCTGCTCTGCGATGTAGGCGAACATCCTCATTCCGGCGCGGCGGGTGAATACGTCCCAGTCGGCCTGGGGTATGTAGTACATGGCGTTTGGGAAGAAGGGAGCGGGCGCGCCGTCTTTTTCAACCATGTTCCAGCCGACATGATCGCGGTGGAGATGGGTTATGAGAACCTTGTTTATCTCGCCTGGAGAGATTCCCTTCGCGGCGAGATCGGCGGCGAGCAGGCCCCACTCGGAGTTGTCGAAGGGATGGTCGCCCTCGCCGAGCCCTGTGTCCACCAAGGCGACATCATCCCCCACCCTTATGACGAACGAGCCTACGTTCATTCGGATGAGGCCGTCGGGCGTGAGATGATCGGCGTAGGCGTCCCACTCGGAGGATTCGACCGAGGGGAAGAAATCGGACGGGGCAAAGTGTATGTGGCCGTCGGATACGGAGATTATCTCGGCGTCTCCGACTCTTACCGTGTAGTCGGGCATGGTCTGGTGTCACTCCGCAGTTCAGTTGTGATAAATGGGCAGGATGTCGGCGGCAAGGGCGTCGAGTTGCTGGTTCATCATTTCGGGCGGACAGGCGGGCCTGGCGACGAACTTGGTCGCGCCGGCGTCTATGTATGAATCTATGAGGTCGCGCATCCTGTCGGCGGTTCCGAAGGCTGAAAAGCCGTCGTAGTCAATGTCGGTACGCCGTCGGAGCATATAAGGCTCGGCTATGCGGCGGGCTTCTTCGTAGCTGTCGGCGATGCAGTAGCTGAAGAGCGCGCCGTAGTGGTCGTCCTCGATGTCGTTCTCGAACTCGGCGGCGAGGGTCTTTATCTGTGAGACCCCATCGGCAACCTCGTCTGGGGTAGCCTGGGACACGAGCCAGCCGTCTCCCAGCCGGGCGGTGCGCCGGATGGCGAATTCGCTTCGTCCACCTATCCAGACCGGCGGGAGCTCTTTCTGGACGGGCTTGGGCTGGATGGTGACGTCGTTCAGTGTGAAGTAACGCCCGTGGTAGGTGACGTCGTCCTGGGACCAGAGAAGTTTCATTATCTCGATGGCCTCATCGGTCCTGCCGCCGCGCTGCCGCTTGAGGGTTCCGCAGGCCTCGTACTCGCTGGCTTCGCCCGTGCCGAGTCCAACGGCGGGAAGGGAGCGCCCGCCGGACAGAAAGTCCAGCGTCGCGACTTCCTTGGCCAGGACGGTCGGGTTACGGAGTGGGAGCGCGAGGACGTTGGTGCCGAACTTCAGGTTGGCGGTGCGGGCTGCGATGAAAGAGAGAGCTATCATCGGCTCCATGTTCAGGGCCTCGGAGACTATCCTGTCGCTGAGCCATAGGGAGTCAACGCCATATTCTTCGCATAGGTCGGTGTACTCCCAGAGGTGATCCGGGTCGGCGGACGGAAAGGGCCATCCACCAAATCCTATTCCTATCTTGACCGACATTTGCCTCTCCTTTTGGTGTTCAGTTGTCAGTGATTAGCCGCTCTCTGGGCCGATTATCGGAATATGTTTTCAAGGCTGACTGAGAAGCCTTCCAGGGTCGGGGAGGTAAGGGTGTCCCGGACGCCGTATTCGCCCGCCGTTTGGTATTGGCCGTCTTTCAGCAGCATTACGGCTATGGTTTGGGCGTCGGGGTCGGCTATCCAGTACTCTCTGACGCCGTGCCTGGCGTACAGTTCCAACTTGGTGGTCATGTCCAGCCTTCGGGTGGAGGGCGAAAGGATTTCGACCAGCAGGTCGGGCGCGCCCTGTATGTTGGCGGGGGTGATGATGTCTTCGCGCTCTCTGGAGACGAATATGAGATCGGGCTGGACTACGTTGAGGCTGCCGTTGGGTTCGGTGAGAAGAATGTCGAAAGGGGCGTGGTAGATTCTGCCCAGGTCGCCGTTCATAATGAAACCGCCCATATCAAGCAGCAATCTAACGCTGATGCCTTGGTGGGCTTCGTTGGGGGATGAAACCAAGGTCAGTTCTCCGTTAATCAACTCGTAGCGGTCGTCGCCCGGGATGTTGAGGTAGTCCTCGTATGTGAGCCTGGGTTTTATGGTGGAGATTACCATGCGAGTCCTCCGCGCTGGGCTATATATGCTTTGGTTCAGAAGAAGCGGGCGGGATCGAAGTCGGAGAGGGAATCCGCGGCGGATCCTTCCAACAGGTCGGCGACGGCTTCGCCGGTCGCCAGGCTGAGCAGGATGCCGTTTCTGTAGTGGCCGGACGCAATGATTACGTTATAATAGTCCGGCATTCGACCGATCACGGGCAGGTCGTCGCCCGAGCCAGGTCTCAGTCCAGCCACGCTCCAGTTGAGTTCGGCGTCCCTAAGCGAGGGCATCAGGGCAGTCCCTATGCCCAGTATAGCTTGTATGTCGCCGGCGGTGACTCGCGCGTCGAAGCCCGCTTCTTCAATCGTGGCGCCGACAATCATGGAGCCGTCGTTGCGCGGAACCAGGATTCCCCAGGAGCCGTGGATGATCCGGCTCAGGCCGGTCTGATCGGGCCGCACGTTCAGGTTGACACCTTTCACGGGCTTGATCATAGCGACTTGGCCGGAGCTTGGCGCGCGGTCTGCGTAGAGCCACCTGTCCATTTCGCCAGTCCACGCGCCGGCGGCGAGAACGACGGTTTCGGCGTGAGTAACGCCCTGCCTGTCCATTACACCAGCCACGCGCCCGTTCTCTATCACCAGTCCGGTGACCTCAATGCCCTGTCTGATATTCGCGCCGTATCTCTGCGCGGCCAGAGCGAGCGCGTTCGCCAGCCTCTGATTGTTGACCCGGCAGGATTCGGGATCGAACATCGCGCCGGGTATGGAGGGATTCAGCAGTGGCTCCATTTCGCGGATTTCGGCGCCTTCAACCCATTTGGTGTCCTCGCCCATGGCCGAAAGCTGGTTCGCCAGGCCGCGCAGCGCGATTGCGTCGCTCTCATTCATCGCCAGAGTCAGATCTCCGCACTCGGCGAACTCGATGTCTATGCCGGACTCTTCGCGAACGACGGGCGTCAATTCGTGGAAGAGACTGAGGCTGCGCTGGGCGAGGCGAGAATACTGAGATTCGCCGGGGGAGGAACTGAGTATGCCGGAGGCGGCGTTGGACGACTCGCCTCCTATTCGTCCTTTATCGAGAAGCGAACAGGAAATCCCACGCCTGGCGAGGAAATAGGCGACCGCGGCGCCGATGACGCCTCCGCCCACAATTACAACCTCACGACTGCCTATCATGACTAATTCTCCGCCAACAGTACGTCGGCAAGTTGGTTGAAGTCGGATACCACTATGTCGGGCGCGTATTGCGTAGAGTCTTCGTAGGGAAGCGAGTATCTGTTGACATACGCGCCCCTGAAGCCGCAAGCTCGCGCTCCCATGATGTCGAATGAGTGCGCGGCGACCATCATAATCCGGGACGGGTCGGCGTCAAGTATTCGCGCGGCGGAGCGATAAACCGCCGGATGAGGCTTGAACGCGCCTCCCTCCTCGACCGAGATTACGGCGTCGAAGTCGAACTTGATCCGGTTGGAAGCGAGGTGTCGAAGGTAATCGGGTTCCCCGTTCGACAGGGCCACGAGGCGATATTTTTCCGCAAGTCTCCACAAGCCCTGAATAGAGTCTCGGTATGGATTGAGGGCCTGCCATATATCCATGAACCGATGTATGCGATCTGGGTCGAATTCAATGCCGTTGGCTCGCAGGGAGTAAACAAGCGCGCGGCGGCAGGTCTCGAGATAGCCACTGTGTCCCAGCATTATCAGGGAGTCCTGGAACTGCTCGATGCGCTGCCTGGCCCGCCATTGAGGGTAGAATTCGGAGCCGCTCAGGTCGGAGCCGAGTTCTGAGAGCAGTTCGCCCGTTGGCCCTTCCAGGCTTCCGGTCAGGTCGAGGACGGTGCCAAAGATGTCGAACGTGAGCGTGGTTACGGATTCGATGGGGCTGTTCGGCATATATCGCTCCGGGGAGTCTTTAGGACAGTATGGCAAATTCGACGACCAATGAAAAGGCGCGCCGCTTGCATGGCGCGCCTTCTATGTGGCTTGACTGACGATTGTTCCGACGCGACTACCAGGTAGTGGCGGCGAGGTTTACTCCCTGCTCAGCGGCGCCGCTGATCGTGCTCCATGGGGTGATGGTTACCCAGTGATCGGGTTCTATTTCCACCAGCGGCGGGCGGGAAGTCGCATACTCGTGATTGGCGTCGACTTCCAATGGGGTCCTAGTCTGGAAGACGTCTCCGGGAGGCGGGTCAACCGGGGAAACGACTTCACCGGGGAGGATGATCTCCTCCCTCTGGATGTCGGGGTGGGACGACAGGGCAGCGGAGAGCAGGGCGTTGGTGTAGAGATGGACCGGGTTGTTGAAAATGCTTTCCGTGTCGCCCATCTCCTGGAAGACGCCGAGGTACATGACCGCCATGCGGTCGCACATATAGCGGACCGTGGCCAGGTTGTGCGCCACCATCAGATAGGCCAGGCCGTGTTCCTGCTGGAGGTCAACGAGCAGGTTCATTATCTGGGCGCGAATGGAGACGTCCAAGGCAGAGACCGGCTCGTCCAGGACGATGACCTGCGGGTTGAGGGCGAGCGCCCTGGCAACGCCGATTCTCTGTCGCTGGCCGCCGCTGAACTCGTGCGGGAAGAGCGTAGCCTGGTCGGGTCGGAGTCCGACCTCGACGAGGAGGTCGCCTACTCTGTTCCTGATCTCCTGCTTGGTCATATTGGTGTTGACTTCGAGAGGCTCGCCTATGATGCTGCCGACGCGCATTCTGGGGTTGAGCGATGCCCATGGATCCTGGAACACCGCCTGGACCGATCTCTTCAACTCTCTCTTGCCGGCGCGGCTGAGCGTGGAGACATCCTCGCCTTCGAAGAATATGTAACCTTCGGTCGGCTCTTCGAGGCCCAGAATGACTTTGAGGGTGGTGGTCTTGCCGCAGCCGGATTCTCCGACCAATCCCATCGTCTTGCCGCGGTCAATGTCGAAGCTGACGTCATCCACGGCCTTCAGGATGCTCTTCTTGCGGCTGAATAACGAGCCACCGCCAACGTCGTACCACTTGCGAAGGCGCCGAATCGAGATAATAGCGTCGGAGCTAGAGTCAATGCCCGGGGCGGACTCGACACCGTACCTGTTCGCAGTTCCATTGGAGCCATTAGTCGAAGCGTCTGCTACCATTTTGGCATCACCATTCCTTACTTGGTCCTTGTCCTCCGGCTACTAGTATTCCGAGCCATAGGGGACAAGGTGAGCGTACTTGTCGAACTCGGCGACAGAACTGTGTGAAAGCTGTACCCAGTGTCCAGGCTCTACCTCAACGAGTTCCGGCCTTATCTGGAAGTCTAAGTCAGTTGTGGGAAGCGGCGACCTTTCAGCGAAGGCGTCTCCGGGCGGAAGGTTGTATAGCTGCGGGGGCTGCCCGTCAATCTGGGCGAGGCGACCGGTCTTTTCCTCCAGCTTTGGCACGGAGTTGATGAGCGCCTTGGTGTATTCGTGCTTGGGGTCGTTGAAGATGGTGCGAACGTCGGCGAGCTCGACTATCCGGCCCGCGTACATGACCGCGACCCTGTCGCACATCTTGGCGACGATGCCGAAGTCGTGCGTGATGAACATGATGGCGACGCCGGTCTCTTGCTGAAGATCGTTGAGCAGCCTGAGATACTGCGCCTGAATCGTGACGTCGAGAGAAGTGGTAGGCTCGTCGGCGATGAGAACCGCCGGGTCGCAGGAGATTCCGATAGCTCCGACCACGCGCTGGCGCATACCGCCGGAAAGCTGGTGGGGGTAGTCTCTCATTCGGACCTCGGGCGCGGGGATACGGACCTTACGGAGCATATCCACTATGGTGTCCTTGAGGACCTCGCCGCCAAAGCCCTTGTGAATCTTCAGGGCCTCGCCCACCTGGTCTTCGATGTCGAAGACGGGGTTAAGGGCCGTCATGGGGTCCTGGAGAACCATGCCTATGCGGCTTCCGCGGATCTTTTCCATGTCTCCTTCGCTGAGTTGGAGAATGTCTTCTCCCTCGAGGAGGACTTGCCCGCCTACGATGTGACCCGGAGGGGATGGGATAAGCCGCATGATGGAAAGAGAGGTGACCGACTTTCCCGAGCCGGATTCGCCGACGATGCCCAGCGTTTCGCCGCGATTGAGCTGAAAGCTAACGCCGTCAACCGCCTTTACCACTCCCCAGCGAGTAACGAAATATGTACGCAGGTCTCGGACGTCGAGTACGACGTCGCTATTGCTGCCATTGGATGTGGTCATCCTGCCCTACTCCTTAGCTCGAAGCTGAATTCGGTATAACTATCATAATGCAGAGAACTCAAACACAGGAGCGTTCCGCACTCAAACCGACCTAGCTATTCGCTAGGGGTTCAGGTTTGCCCAATATAGACAAAATGAAAGCAAAATGCAACCCTGCACAGGCAGATTCTGACAATCTCAAGAACTAGTGTCCGGTGTCGGAGCCGGCGCCGCCCGCCCACGCGCCGAGGGCCATGTAGCCGCCGTCTATCACGACGTGGGCTCCGGTCATGAAGGCAGACTTTTCGCTCGCAAGGAACATGACGAGGTTGGCGATGTCCCGGCCGGTTCCGATTCTGCCTATGGGGTGTCCGGCGCCGTAGCGGTCGAGGGTCTCTTCGATGTCTCCGCCTTCGGCGGCGGCGACGGTCCTGACCATGTTGGTGTCAATGGTGCCAGGGCAGATGGCGAGAACGCGGATGTTCTCGGGGGCGTAGTCGAGGGCCATCTGGCGGGTGAATGAGAGGACGCCCCCCTTGCTGGCGGCATAGGCGGGGACGAGATACTGGGACTGGAGGCCCTGAACGCTGGCGTTGTTGATGATGACTCCGCCGCCGCGCTTGCGAATCTCCGGAATGGCGTACTTAGCCATGAGGAAGTAGCTCTTGAGGTTGACGTCCAGGATCCTGTCCCACATGGCTTCGGGGGTGTCCTCGACATTGCGATAAGAGTCCACGGGCTGGATTCCGACGTTGTTGAAGAGGATGTCCACGCCGCCGAACTCGGCGACGGCGCTCTGGACGACGTTCCGGGCGTCGGAGGCGCGAGCCACGTCCGATTCGACGAAAAGGGCGGATCCGCCGTCGGCGCGGATGTCGGACTGGCGTCGGAGGCCGGCCTGTGAATCGAGGTCGGCGATGAGGACGCCGGCGCCGTTGCGGGCGAACTCGGAGGCGGTGTCGCCGCCCATGCCGAGCGCGGCCCCGGTGATTATCACTACTTTGCCGTCGAAGTCGGTCATTGTATTCTCCTTTCGAGCGTCTTGTGGCGCTCCAAGGTCATGCTTCCTCACGGCGAGGAGGTTGGGGGCGAACGTTCCGAAATCAGGTTTGCATATATTCGGATTTATAGTTTACTGGTGGGGTTACAGGTGAGTTTCCAAGTGGGACAGGACGCGGGTCACGTGGAAAGTGACCTGTAATCACCTGTTGTTAGCTATGGAGAGAAAATTTTTCTTCGGCTGATTCATTTTTGATAATCTCCCATTTATGTAAGATTGACGTTTTGTTGGCCGTCGAGTGTATATATGATAGCATGAATGTTCTTTGGGATTAAAGGGCGGGGGATAATCGAAAGGCTCCGGTTCAGGGGCTAAGCGGGGTTGGCGGGAGCTTCCGCCAGCGTGGTATAATGGGCGCGTTCGACAGAGTGGGGATATAGCTCAATTGGGAGAGCGCGGCGTTCGCAATGCCGAGGTTGGGGGTTCGAGCCCCCCTATCTCCACCAGCTCGTTCCCTACTCGCCCAGAGAGAAGTGGTATCGGGAAATAAACGGTGGAAGCGTCAAATGCTGGCGCGCAACCGTGGGAACACGACGACGTTATACCAATTCGGAGTAACGTCGTCGTGTTGTAACTAGCTAGTCTTGAGTGGATTCCCGCGAAAGCGGGAATGACGATGTACAGACTACCAACGATGTTCATGTCATAGTCAGAGTGAAATGGTATTATATCTCTCCGACGCCTGTATCGCTATTCCTCGCCCAGGATATCGGCGGCGATGATGGAGGCATTGGAGGCGGCGGGGAACCCGGCGTAGAAGGCCATGTGGGTGATCACCTCGGAAATCTCCTCCTTCGTCAGCCCGTTATGCAGGCCAAATGGAATGTGGAACTCAATCGGGCCCGGGCGGCCGACGGAGATCACGTATGCGAGCGTGATGAGGCTCCGGTCCCGTTTGGACAGGCCCGGTCTCTCCCACATGTCGTCCCAGAGTACGTTCTGGTTGTATTCGGCAAGGGCCGGAGCGGCCTGCTTCATTTCTTCACGAGTAAATTCAAATTCCATATCGTCTCCTTAAGAGTAGAATTATGGGCATCGGGGCCCGCCGCTGTCAGGTACAGGGTCATTCGGTTATTTCCCGATACCACTTCTGTCGTTCGCCCTGAGCCTGTCGAAGGGCCGCCCGTTCATGGTTCGACAAGCTCACCACGAACGTAATTGGTTGATAATCGAAAGACCCTGCTGTCAGGTATTCCTGGCAGCCGAGTGGCGATCATTCAGCAAAGGCCGGTTCAATCTTCCACCGGGAGCCTTACTTCGATGTTTCCAGCCCTCTCCTCCTGGAGCAGATGAGCGACTGTACGGTCCAGATTAGCCCATTCTTTTCTGTTCGCAGCCGCTGTCATGTCATCGTACGTGTCTGAAGCCGTCCGCATAGGGACATCATACTCGCGGGCAAGTTCCAGCGCTAAGGCCACGTCCTTTTTAGCGATCCCAAAGGTTGATCTGACGTCATCAAATTTGCCCTGGAAATAAGATCCTGGCAAGGTGACGTTTAGAAGGTGTCCTCTACCGCCAGCTCCATTCTTTATGCATTCCACCAGTATTTCGGCGGGCACTCCCGCCTTGACCCCAAGTGTGAGGGATTCGACCAGGATTCTTTCGTACGAGTATTGGAATATATTGTTCATGAGTTTGCAGATACTTGCCGAACCGATTTCACCCGTGTAAGTAACGCTTTCCCCAAACGAATCAAATATTGGTTTTAGCTTCAGGTAAGCGCTCTCATCGCCACCTACCATTATTGACAGGACGCCATTCAGGTATGCGCCATTCTGATCTACGCGTCGGCCACTTACCGGAGCGTCCAGTATTGACGCTCCTTTCGAAGCGAATGTTTCGTGTAACCGTCTGATTAGCGTTGGGGAACTGGTGCTCAGATCGGCCCATACCGAGTCGCTACTGATGCCGTCAAGTATTCCGTCTTCACCGGCAGCGACAACTTCGACCTCGGTAGGGCCTGGCAAAGAGGTGAATATGACGTCGCATCTCTGAGCTAGTTCCCTAGGACTGTCTGCCCATGAAGCGCCCAACTCAAGATGAGGTATGGCGGCTTCTTCGTTTATGTCGTGTACTGTGACGTTGTATGAGTTCTCCATTATGGCCAGGCACATATGGTGTCCCATATTCCCAAGACCTATGAAACCGATATTTATCTCGTCCATTCACCATTTCTCCTTCAAATCTGATCTGTGTCTTCGGGGCTGAGAGGCGCCGTTACCGTCAGGCCCGGCGAGCAGGTTTCACCGCAGGACGCGCTCTGCCAGCCGCTCTATGACCCGCAGGGCCTCCTCGCCCCTGTTCGCGCGTGTCTGGAAGACCACCCTCTCGACGCCCACGTCGGCGAAGGATTCCACAACGTCGGGGTTGATGCCTTCATACATACTGATCTCATCGGCAAGAGATTCCACATTGTGTATGATGGAGTCAATGCCGACAAACATAGTAATACCCAAGGAACCGGGATCTCGCCCCGCAGCGGAGGCCAGCTCGTCCATTGTGTCCCTGCCGCGCTTGATGTATTCCGCGGCGGCCCCGCTGGCGATATTCCCGATGGGGACCCCGGGTATCCAGCCGTCCCCCCAGCCAACCGCCCGCCTGAACACGTTCCTGGCATTGCCGCCCAGGAGAACCGGAGGGTGAGGTTTCTGCGCCGGCTTGGGGTTGCACCTGACCAGGGGGAAGTCGTAGTACCTGCCGTGGTACTCGGCCTCGTCTTTGGTCCAGAGTTCCTTCATCGCCAGGACAGAGTCTCTTACCTGGGTCCAGCGATGTTCGAAGTCCCCGCCCAGGATCTCGCTCTCTTCCCGGTTCCAGCCGGCGCCGACGCCGAATATGAATCTTCCCCCCGACCAGTAGTCCAGCGTGGCTATTTGCTTGGCCAGCAGCATGGGTTCGTGCTCCGGAACCAGGAGGACCGCCGTCCCCAGTTTGAGATCCTGGGTGGCTGCGGAGACTCTGGCCAGCGTGATAAGAGGGTCGGCCTGGTGAGACAGGTAGTCGGGTCTTGAGCCGTCCAGGGTGCCGACATAGGGGCTGACGCAATCTACGGGGAAGATGGTGTGCTCGGGCATGAAGAAGGACTCGAAGCCCAGGTCCTCCGCCTTTTTGCCGAGCGCCGCCGGGTCCATAGAATCACTGTGAACCCCGAAATTACCGCTGCTGATACCAATCTTCATTGGAGTGAATTTCCTTCCTCGAATATCGTCCGGTCATCACGCGGCGCGTCAGGGTCTTTCGGTTATTTCCCGATACCACTTCTGTCGTTCGCCCTGAGCCTGTCGAAGGGCCGCCCGTTCATCCTTCGACAGGCTCAGGACGAACGTACTTGGTTTAATTGGTTGATAGTAGAAAGACCCTGCGCGGCGCGTCACGTCAATTGGAACATTTGGATCGGCAGCATGACCGATGTTCCGGCGTCCACCGGCAGGACCGCGCCCGAAATCCAGCGGGCCTCGTCGCTTGCCAGGAAAACCACCGCCCAGGCAATGTCCCATGCGGTGCCCTCGGTGCCCAGTGCTCCGGCCCTTCGGCGGAGGTCGCGATGTTCCTCGGTAAAGGGTGTGCCCCCCGGACTGTTCGTACCCGCGGAAACCATGGGAGTCCAGAGGTGTCCCGGGATCAGGCAGTTTACCCGTATATTGTCCCGACCGTGATGGGCCGCCATTGAGTAGGTCAGGGAGATAACGCCGCCCTTGGCCACCGCGTAGGATACTTCACCGGCTCCCCGGATGCCCGCGGTGGACGAAACGTTGATGACCGAGCCGCCTCCGCCCTCGACCATAGCCGGAACGGTATGCCCGCTGGCCAGCATGACGCCCTTCAAGTTGATGCCCATTACGCGGTCCCACTCATCTTGCTCCAGATCAGCCACTGTGTGGCCTCTGACGGCGTTGACCGCCGCATTGTTGAACAGAATGCTTGGGGCGCCGTAGCGCTCGATGGTAGCGTCCACCATGGCACGGCAGTCGTCGGACCGGGTAACGTCGGCCTCGAACACCGACGCCTCGCCGCCTTCTTCCTCGATGATGGCCAGTGTTTCTTCCGCTCGGCTGGCTACCACGTCAACCAGCAGCACTTTGGCGCCCTCGCGGGCGAGTAGTATCGAGGTGGCTTTCCCGGTGCCGAAGCCCGGCCCACTCGAACCGGCCCCGGTGACGATGGCGACCTTTCCACTCAGTCTCAGGCTATTCCGCTCCATTTGCATGTCCTCTATTCTCAACTTGAGGATTTATCCCGTTCCGCGCATCCGCGGGTCGAGGACGTCCCGGAGAGAATCGCCCAGGAAGTTCCAGGCTAATACAACGGTGATTATTGCCACCCCGGGGAACACGCCCAGCCACGGCGCCACACTCGTATATGTCTCGGTCGCCCCGGTCAACATTCCGCCCCAGGAAGGGAAGTCCGGAGGGATACCCAGACCCAGGAAGCTGAGGGTGGCCTCCGTTATGACCGCCCAGCCCATGCTGATTGTGAAAATAATGAGGTATGCGGCAAAGCAGTTGGGCGCTATGTGGCGCAGAATGATGCGCCAGTCGCGGGCGCCCACGGCTCTCGCAGCCAGAACGAAGTCCCCCTCTTTTATCCTCAGCGCCTGGGAGCGTATGGTGCGAGCGGTGCCGGGTATGAACCCCACGCCAATAGCCAGTATCACCTTCTCCAACCCCGCTAATCCCATAAATCCACCGCCCGCGCTGGCGCTGCCAAGCACAGACAGGAGGACAAGGGCTATGATGAGGCCGGGGACAGCCATCAGGGCGTCAATAAACCTCTGGCCGATGAGGTCTATCGCTCCTCCAAAGTAGGCGGTCGAGATCCCAATCAAGGCGCCCGCGGTTACGCCGACCAACACACTGGCTACGGCCACATACAGGGACACCCTTGCCCCATAGACCATCCTGCTCAGCACGTCGCGGCCCAGCCGGTCACCACCCAGCCATAGCTTGATCGGAGGGTCCTCTGTTTCGTCCGACGCCCCCGGGGAAGAGAACATAAGAGAGGTGTAGGCTCGAAGGGGGTCATAAGGGGCGATCTGGGGGGCAAAGACGGCGACTATTATGAGAATTACGGTTACTATTACTCCGAAGCCGCCCAGGGGCTTTTGAATGCAGAAGTTGGCTGCAATCCGCCAAAGCTTGGGCCTTGGTCTCATCTGCTGAGCAAGCGCCTCAGCGGAGGCTGTCGCTCCAAGTCTCTCCTGGCTCATCTCTCCACCTTACGAGTAACGTATCCTTGGGTCCAGCCAGGCGTAGATGACGTCAACCACAAGATTCGTCAACATAATCATGACCGCCACCACCATGACCAGGGACTGAATCATGATGTAGTCCCGGCGTCCGATGGCATCAATTAGCGTCCTGCCCAGTCCGGGAATCGAAAAGATCTCCTCTGTGGTCACCGAGCCGGCCATCATCGCCGCGAACTGCCACCCGAAAATGGTCAGCACAGGCAGGGCGGCGTTCTTGAGGGCATGGCGCACGATAACCGGTCTTTCCATGAGGCCCTTGGACCTGGCCGTGCGGATGAAGTCCTCCCGGATCACCTCCAGCATGGCGGAGCGGGTCATCCGGGCCGTGATGGCCATAGTATAGAACCCGAGGGCGAGGGCCGGAAATATAAGCTGCTGGAAGTTTAGCCGCGGGTCCTCCCATAGCTCAGCGTATTTCAGGGGCGGCGACCACCCGAACACAATAACCAGGAAGTATATGGTAAGGATTGCTACATAGAATGTGGGAATCCCCACGCCGAACATGGTCACTATCCTGGCGGCATAGTCGCCCCACGTGTCCTGCTTCATAGCGGAAAAAACACCCAGAGGCAAAGCGAATGCCAGGGCTATGAATTGCGCCATGACAGCCAGCTGCAGGCTAACCGGGAGCCTGGCGGACAAGGTGTCGCTGACAGGCTCGTTCAAGTACATCGAGGTCCCGAAATCCCCATGGGTCATACCCCATAGCCAGCTTCCGTACTGGACCGCGATGTGCCTGTCCGTTCCAATCTCTTTCCGCTTGGCCTCGATCTGCTTCTCTGTGATCCTCGTCCCGAACGCCATGGAACTGTGCGCCAGGAAGACCGCGGGGTCGCCCGGCACAATACGCATGAGGAAAAATACCAGCAGCGAGACCACCAGCAGCGTGGGTATGAACAGAAGGACTCTTTTTAGTATATAGGTCTGCATGGCCGCCCCTGGTTAGAGGGTAGAACTCTCCTCCCTGATGGGGGGAGGGGTAGGTATTGAAATATGTGAATCTCCATGTTGTATTGTGGCCTCGCCCTTCGACAAGCTCCCTTATTAAGCGTCACTAGAGTAGTCCGTTCGTGGTGCCCCTTCGACAGGCTCCCTTCGACAAACTCAGGACGAACCATGAACGGACGGCCCTTCGACAGGCTCAGGGCGAACGACTCATTGATTGACATACCCCTTTCAGCCCCATCGGGGGGGAGGGGTAGGTATTCGAAGTATTCACGCTTGCATTTAGGGCTTCACCCCCATCCCTGTATCAAGTATGGGGCAGGCTCCAAGCTTCAGCAACCCGTTCGTCCTGAGCCTGTCGAAGGACACTAACCCGTTCATCCTGAGCCTCACTAACCCGTTCATCCTGAGCCTGTCGAAGGACTGCCTCTTGAGAGCCGCCGGACCTCATCCCAGTCACCTCGGATCAGCGCTTCCTTCTTTCGCCTGGACCATCCCTTGATTCGTCGCTCCATCTCCAGGGCGTCGGCTCTTTCTGAGAACTCCGATGAGTACGCGAGTTGTACGGGCCTTCTGCTGAATGTGTAACCTCTCATGGTTCCTTGTTGGTGTGCAGCAAGCCTGGCCTCAAGGTCCTCTGTGTGTCCGGTGTAGTACGAGCCGTCAGAGCAACGCAGGATATATACATGGAATGAGTGCATGGACTGTATTTGAATCTCTGTGTTGTACTGTGGACTCTCCCTTCGACAAGCTCCCTTATTAAGCGTCACTAGTAGTCCGTTCGTGGTGCCCCTTCGACAAGCTCAGGACGAACCATGAACGGACGGCCCTTCGACAGGCTCAGGGCGAACGATTCATTGATTTACCTACCCTTGTTAGCCCATCAAGGGGGAAGGGACTTTACATGCCCTTGTAAGCTCCATCAGGGGGGAGAGGTAGGTCTATCCTGAGCCCGTCGTCATTCGACGGAAGACTCAGGATAGACTGTATGAATTTCAATCAACAAGCCCCCTCTCCCTCAGGGAGAGGGTTGGGGTGAGGGTGAAATACCCTTCCCCTGGCAACTACTCTTCGATCCAGACATGCTCCCACTTCAACTGGGCGTACAGCGTAGGCGCCATATGGAAATTCTGGAGCTTCTTGTTCACGATGTACGGTCGAACTGAGTGCCACAAAGTCAGGAGGGGACCGGGGTCCTCTTCTATCAGGTACTTCTGCATCTTCCTGACGATTTCTTTCCGCTTTTCGGGGTCTTGCTCGGTTCCCTGCTCGACCATTGCATCCTTAAACCACTGGGGGGCGAGCTCCGTCGTCCACTTGGAACCCTGTTCCAACGCCGTAATAAAGCCTGTCTGGTCACCCGGTGTCATCAACATAGCAAGGTCCTGGGCCGCCATGAGGAAGTCCCCCGCGCCGCGGTAGCCTGTCTCCGAGTTATAGCGCGATATGCCAGCGGCGCTATCTACTGGAGTGAGGGTCCCGTCTATGTCCAGGAACCTCCTGAGTTGCTCCAACTGCAGCTCAGCCCAGGATAC
Organism: Dehalococcoidia bacterium; assembly: GCA_963668275.2. Lineage (GTDB taxonomy): Bacteria > Chloroflexota > Dehalococcoidia > Lucifugimonadales > UBA1123 > VXRN01. The sequence goes on along the minus strand of OY764155.1, from coordinate 1,518,526 downwards.
CTTGTCTCCCGATATCCTGGTCATCATGGTGAACTTATGGCCCTCACCGGGGGTGTAGATCCAGGGGTCGGTGGTGTCAGTGGCCTCGAAGCCATTGGGGTGATCCGCTTCCCACTCGGCGATCAGCCTCTTGGCCTCGGCTATATCATCAGGATGCTTCTCGCCGTTAGGGCCCTGTCTAAAACCGGGCGCGTTGGCTAACTCTTCGGCGGTATAGCCGTACCAGTTGTCCACTCCGTAGTAAGGGGCCGCAAGGTCTGTGCCGGGTCCTGCGCCGAACACCTCCACAAATTCGTGGCGGTCGAAGGCCAGATTGAAGGCCTGTCTAATCCTTAGATCATTGAAGGGCGGGTTTATCGTCATGAAGATTCCCGCGGGCCCGAAACTCCCTGACCACACTACGTCCAGCTTGTCCGGCTCCTCCTCCCCAAGCTTTACCGCTTCCTTGTTGCTGAGGGGGGTGACCAGCCAGGACTGGGTCAGCACCCGCCCTGTCCTGAAGGCCGCTATCGTCGGGCCGCTTTCGGTTATTATGAAGTGGTGTATGCGGTCAACGTAGGGGAAGCCTTCTTTCCAGTAGTCCGGGTTTTTAATCAATTCCATGGAGACGTCGTTCTCGATTTCTCCTGGCAGGAAGGGCCCCGCGCCCATGGAATTGCTCCACTTGGTTGTGTCTATGTCCGACTCGTCCCAGTGCTTGGCAATTATGTTGAAGGGCGCCAGAGACAAAGTGGGGAGGAACTCACCTGAGGGGTTCTCGATTGTTACCTGTACGGTGTTCTGGTCCAATGCACGGCTATTCCCCTTCTTATAAAATGAGTCAAGTTGCGTGAACGCGGGCCTTGGCCTGTCTGTGTCGGGGTCCTGCATAGTGTCCAGGCTGTACACCACATCCTCGGCGGTGACGGGCAATCCGTCGTGCCAGGTGGCTCTTTCATCGAGGGTGAAGGTGTAAGTCACGCCGTCGCCGGCCACTTCCCATCTGGCGGCCAGGTCGCCCCTTATGTCCCATCGCTCCTCGGTCTCGGGGTTGAACTCGATAAGCTTGCCATGCATCGAGTTGATATTCATTTGGTGGCCGTAAAATTCATATGGGTGGTGATTCAGGCCGGGGAATAGGTAGTCCGCTATCGTGAGTGTGCCGCCGTACTTGGCGTTCGGGTTAACCATCGCTTGCCCGGTAACCCCGGTAACCTCAACTTCCTCCGCCTGGGCGAACGCGGTGGTCACAGCCTCTTGGACAGCCGCCGCGACTGCCGATTCGACAGCCATCTGAATGTCCTCCTGGCTTACTCCAGGCTGCGCCTTCAGAGCGCTCTCTACCGCCATCGCCATCTGCTCTTCGGTCACTCCGCCGGGCTGGGCAGCAAGCGCCTTGGCTATCTCCGCCGCCACATCGTCAGTGGTGACTCCGGGCTGCTCGGCAAGGGCGTTTGCTATCGCCGACGCCATCTCTTCAGACGTCACTCCACCGGGCTGCTCGGCCAACGCGCTTGATATGGCCGACGCCATCTCTTCCGACGTCACGCCGCCGGGCTGGGCAGCCATCGCGCTGGATATGGCCGACGCCATCTCCTGAGAGGTGACTCCACCGGGCTGGGCGGCAAGCGCCTTGGCTATCTCCGACGCCACGTCCTGTGTGGTCACGCCGGGCTGCTGGGCTTGCATCGCCGACTGGATGGCGGCAGCCATCTCTTCTGACGTCACTCCGGGCTGCTGGGCCGCCATGGCCTCCTGCACAATCGCAGCCATCTCTTCCGCCGTGGCTCCGGCCGGCTGGGCAGGTTCAGCCGAACCGCAGGCCACCACAGCGACCATAAGCGCCACCGACAATGCTGCCATCAGTACCCAACGAAGTAAATGAACGGAACGCATAACACTTTCTCCTCGCCTAAAAAATGGGCCTCAGCCCGAATTTCGCCAATTCAACCATAGGGAGGGAGTAAAGTCAATAAGCATTATTCAGGAATGCTTATTCCCGAAGAAATGAACTGACAATGCTTGCGGACGAGACCGGGGAGGCTGTCTAGCTATCTGAACCGGCGTCGCGTCCGAGTCGCGCCCGGGCAGGAAAGACGGGCTGTGTCCAGGCGCGCGGCCCGGAGGAAGAAATCACCGTGGCGCGAACATAATCTTCGCAACCGTCGGCCATGTACTGCGCGGCGAGCCCCGCGCTCTCGGCCAGCAGCGCGCCTTCTTTGCCGGTGAACCGGGTCGTGTATATGAAGTCGCGTTCCTGGTCTATTTCGAGCGCGATGCCTTCGGCTGAGCGCTCCAGCTTCGTGAGCGTCACCCCGGTCGAGGCGTAGAACCTGCCCGACGCCAGACCGTCCACGATCGCTTCCTGTGTCAACTCGTCGGCCTGCACCATCACCCAGCCGCGGCCGGGATTCGAGAGCCAGGGTACGAAGTCGTGATAGTTGTGCGAGTCGTCGGTGGCAACGCCGAAGATTACCCGGCCGGCGCTGAGGACGCCGTCCCAGATAGCTTCGCAACTCGGTCTGTCGGGGGCGCCGTACAGATTGACGCCCGGGTGCCCGTTGAACACCTCCAGAAGGCTGGCTCCTTCCACCCGGCTAATCTCCCGGTGGTCAAAAGCCCACTTGAAGTTTGGATGGTTGATGGACGCTACGCCACCGGCCTGAACTATCGCGTCCACATTGGCCTGCAGAGTCGCCACCACATCGCCGGCGTCGATAGGTTCGACGACCCGCGAGATTCCGACTCCGTTGATGTGTACGGGGGTTTCGCCTCCGTGTATGTTGACGCTGACTTCCTCGCCCGGCACCATCAACGGCTTTCGAAAGCGGCGTCGGCCCGATCCATATTCCAGCAGCGTCAGGTGGTTGTGGTCGCTAAGTACCAGGAAGTCGTAGCCGTGCTTTCGGTACCAGTTCACGACCTTGTGGGGGTCCTCGTCACCGTCCGATTCGGTGGTATGTGTGTGGATATTCCCTTTGTACCACTGCGTTTCGCTCATCTATGTACTCCTGTTACTGACTGATGTTACGCAGTCTTAAGCTGTCCGCCAACACGTAGCGATACCTCAGAGCGTTGTCCTCGCGCACTCTGAGCGGCGTTGCGCTGTTCATGGGAGGATTTAGCTGCGGCTGCCGCGGTAGTCGCGGAAGGGGCCGTCGCGCCATTCGAGGGCGGCTTTGAGGCCCTCGGCCTTGGAGCGGCGGGCGAATTCCTTGACTATCGGGGCCTGGTGAGCGATTGCGTCGGTTTCGGCGGCGAGGCGCTGGAGGGTGTCGCGTCCCATGAGTTCCATAGCCTTGTTGACGATGCTCTTGTTGGCGGCGAGCAGTTCCCAGGGGATCCTGGCCATGGTTCGGGCGAGGTTCTCAACCGTGTCCTCAAGCCGGTCGCGGGGGACGGACTTCCAGACGAAGCCTATCTCTTCGGCGCGCTTGCCGGAGACGGATTCGCCGGTGAGCAGGAACCACTTAGCCCACTGAGGGCCGACCATGTAGGTCCACATATGGGTTGGCGGCGCGCCCATGGAGCGCACGGGCGGGAAACCTATCTGGGCGTCGTCAGCGGCGATGGAGATGTCGCAGTGCATGGCGAGGTCGGTGCCTCCGGCTATGCAGTAGCCGTGTATGCCGGCGATGACGGGCTTGGAGAGATTGAGGATGCTGGACATGGTGTTTGGGGTCTGCTTCATGCGGTGGATATCTACTCGGATGTTGTCGCGGGCTTGCTGTGAAACGCGCTCGGCCTCGGGAGTCGCGGGAGGCGTGATGTCGTATCCGGCGCAGAAGGCTCGGCCCCTGCCCATGAGGGTCATTACGCGGATGTCGGGGTCGTCGTCCAACATCTGCATACAGTCCACAAGCTCGGCCTGGAGTTCGCGGCTAAGAGCGTTGAGTTTCTGGGGCCTGGCGAGGAAGACTCGCCCGATGCCGTCGGATGCGTCGTATTCGATGAATTCGTAGGTCATGGCGGTGTCCTTTTAGTTGTTAGTCGTTAGTTTCTGGTTTTTAGTTGGGGGTCTGGGCATTGTAGCATACGGCTACAATTCGGCTTGTGGGTTGTGGTATGATTTGAGTGTCGAGCGGGAGTAGCTCAGTGGTAGAGTCCCTGCCTTCCAAGCAGGCTGTCGCGGGTTCGAATCCCGTCTCCCGCTCCAATGTAGTCACAGTGGCCCTTCCGAACTGAGATTGAGATGAAGCTCTCCTACCCCATCCGGCTCGAAGAAGATGGCGACACCCTATTGGCTACCTCTCCCGACTTCCCGGAGCTTACGACTTTCGGGGATGACAGGGACGAAGCCCTCGCCCGAGCGTCGGACGCGCTGGAAGAGGCGATTGCCGCGCGTATCTACGCGGGCGAAGAGATTCCCTCCCCTTCTCAGGGCGACAACTGGGTGACTCTTCCCGCGCTTACCTCTGGAGGGCTGCCATGAAGCGCGTTGGATTTCTTCTGAAGGTCAGGCGGGATATGCTTGACGAGTACAAGGAGCATCACCGGAATGTGTGGCCGGAGATGCTGGACGCTCTGCGGCGCAACGGGTGGCGGAATTATTCGCTGTTCGCGCGGGAGGATGGGCTGCTGTTCGGGTATTTCGAGGCGGAGGAGGATTTCGCGGCGGCGCTGGAGGGTATGTCGGTGGAGGACGCCAACTCGCGCTGGCAGGAGTTCATGGCGTCGTATTTCGAGATTCCGCCCGGGGCTAGGCCGGATGAGATGATGGTGGAGTTGGAAGAGGTGTTTCACACGGATTGACAAATCACGGCAATGGCGTCTGATTCGCGCATACACTCCAGGGTCTTTCGATTATCAACCAATTACGTTCGTGGCGACCTTGAGAGTAGTCCGTTCGTGGTGAGCTTAGAGTAGTCCGTTCGTGGTGAGCTTAGAGTAGTCCGTTCGTGGTGAGCTTAGAGTATTCCGTTCGTGGTGAGCTTAGAGTAGTCCGTTCGTGGTGAGCTTAGAGTAGTCCGTTCATGGTGAGCTTAGAGTAGTCCGTTCGTGGTGAGCTTGTCGAACCATGAACGGGCGGCCCTTCGACAAGCTCAGGGCGAACGACAGAAGCGGTATCGGGAAATAACCGAAAGACCCTGGCATACACTCCAGCGCTATGGCACAAAGGTTCTTCGATGTGCTATCATTGATTCACGCTCCGATAAGACGCATATAGGACACGGAGGGGGTGGCGGGAAGGAAGAGGACTATAAATCAGCGTATATGTCAGAAGACCCAATACACCAGAAACTGGCGCTGAAAGGCGAAAACTGGTCTAAACTGGTTGAAACAGACCAGTTTCCCCCCAAAACTGGTATCAGTTTGCTATCAGTTTTTCACCAGAAACTGGTCACTAGCTTCCGAAACTGGTAACCAGTTCAGACTCATCAACTGAATTTATACCCAGACAGAAATTTAGGCGCGATTGCCCTGAGTGATAAATTGCCGGAGAGAGGCGGGGTTTTGATATGAGACTTGAGAACAAGGTCGCCATCGTTACGGGAGGCGCGGCGGGGATTGGGCGCGCGATATGCGAGTTGTTCGCGGAAGAGGGCGCGAAGGTCGTCATTGGGGATATTGACGCGGAGGGCGGACGGGAGACTGTGAGGCTTATCGAGGCGGCGGGCGGAAGCGCGGTGTTCGTTCCGACGGATGTTTCTCAGGAAGCGCAGGCGCAGAATCTTGTGGAGAGGGCGGTTTCGGAGTATGGCGCGGTGAACGCGCTGGTGAATGACGCGGCGGCGTTCGTGTTCGGGCAGGTGCAGGATGTTACGGACGCGGACTGGCAGCGGGTTCTGAGCGTGAACGTGCTGGGGCCTTCGTACATGGTGAAGCACGTATTGGAGCCGATGAGGGCGGCGGGCGGCGGCTCTATCGTGAACGTAGCGTCGGTGTCCAGTTTCGTAGCGCAGCCGGCTTTCGTGCCTTACAACACGTCAAAGGGCGCGCTGCTTCAGCTTACTAGATGCCTGGCTATGGACCTGGCGCCGGATAATATCAGGGTGAACTGCGTTTGCCCGGGCGCGATACTTACGCAGGCGACGGAATTGCATCGGCAGTTCACGGGGGAAGATAGGGAGAAGTTCCTGTCGGACGCGGCGGACTCGAATTTCATGAAGCGATTCGGTCAGCCGAAGGAGATCGCCTACGGCGCGCTGTTCCTGGCGTCGGATGAGTCGTCGTTCATGACGGGGCAGCCGCTTATCATAGACGGGGGCGCGACGGCGCAGTAGCGGGGGTCAGCTCAGTTCAGGACCTGGTATATGGATACCTGGTCCGACTGGAAGACTTCGCTCAAGTAAGGCGCGAGGCCGGAGTCGAACTTTGCGATTCCCTCCTGGGGATAGTACGCTCTTTCTAGCTGGCCGACATAGATGTATCTGACGCCGTATTGACGCAACAGGTCCATGGCGACGGATGCGTCCTGGGTGGAGTAGATGCGCTCGACGTCGCGTATGCGGGGCGCGACCATCTGGCGATAGTCCCAGCGCTGCTGCTCCTGATGCCACTGCCAGCCGACGACGCTGGGCAGTCCGGTGTATATGGAGACGCGCCCGCCCCAGCGGTATGTGGGTGTGTTGGCCTCGAGGATGATGGGCGAACCCTTCACGTTCTCGCGCAGCCACCGGATGCCCTCGAAGTCGGCGCTGAGGTCAACGGGGCCTTCAGGCTCGTTGTAGGTCGTTCCCTCCATGTAGGCGAGGCCGTTCAGCGTGAGAGGCGTGACGTTGCCGTTGAAGCGGTCTCGCAGCCTGTCCTGCGTTCCGAGAACGGGATAGACCGCCGCGCTCAGAATCAGGATGGCAAGCGCTCCGGCCCATAGGTAGCGATATTCCCAGGGGTTCTTTCCGGCAAACATGACAGACGCCAAGAGTCTCCAGACCATGTAGGCGGCGGCGAGGGCAAGCAGGACCCAGACCTGTATATAGAACTTGAAGACGCTGTTCATGCGCTCGATGTCGCCTTCTACCCTGAATACGTCTAGTCCGAGCGTCAGGGCGAAGGCGGTCGCGGCCATGAGAGAGACGAACAGGGTGACGGGCGTCTCGCGCCCCGGGTTGGCGAGAGAGCGCAGGGCTACTGCCGCAATCAGGGCGATGAGCGCGATTGCGAAGATTATCGTGCCTCCCGCGCCGTAGCCGTATGCCAGAGCGGTCAGGACGTAGCCCGCGGCGAGAGCGGCGGCTATCAGGGCAAGCAGGGTTCCGGGGCCGACCTGGGGCGCGGGGTTCGTCCGGCGCTCGGAGAGGGTGTCTATCAGGGAGTCGAAGCGCGGGCGTATTTCCGAAAGAGTGGAGGCCAGAACTCCGCGCAACTGCCACAGGTAGAACGAACCTATGGCGAATACGAACAGCCCTGTGATTGCCAGGAATTGCCATAGCGGCGTGGTGTTGGTCGTCCTTTCGACGCTGCTGAAGAAGGTTTCGTAGCTGAGGTGATAGGGCAGGAATGCTACGTATCCGATGAGGAACACGAGAACGCTCTTGACGCCTGAGCGCAGTATCATCAGGCCGGATATGCCGCCTTGGGCAAGATACTCGCCCAACGCAATGGCCGCCGCGCCGAACAGCAGGTATGTCGGGTAGTCCCAGGTGTTCAGAAGTCTCAGCGCGCCGACGGTGATTCCGAGTACGGCGATCCTCAGCAACTGCTCGGCGTTCCAGAAGGAATCGCGTCCGGCGCGCGACTTAATTCCCAATATGATCGCGGCGGCAACGCCGATGCACAGAACCGTGAAGGGCAGCGCCCAGAGGTGGGCGTGCGGGTCGGCGAACAGGAACGTGAAGAACGGGAACTCGGTTATTTCGTGGCCGGGCGGGTCGGGGGGCATCATGCGGCTGGAACGCCAGAAGTCGAACTCGCCCATTGGAAGGCCCTGGACGATGGCGCGACGCGCTCCCTGCACAAGCTGAATCGCGCCGTCGAGGTTGCCCAGGACGACGACGAACAGCGCTCCGAGAAGGCCGGCGACTATGGGGGGGATTCGACCGACGGCCAATCCCCTACCCTTCGCGGCGCAGGCGAGGTTGTAAACGACCGAGTATGAGAAGGCGGCGGTCATGGCGAAGAAGAGCGGCACGGCGAGGTTCAGGGCTATTTCGGGCGCGATGCCGGTGACGTGTATCAGCATCCCTACGAGGAACTGGCCCCAGTAGTAGTAGTTGATGTATCCGCCGCCGAACCATGGGTCGTATGGGGGCATGAAGCTCGATTTGAGAACGGCGTTCAGGTAGGCCATGTCCATTGGCTTTTCGCCGCCCCTGTGCGGGTGCCAGAGGTCGGGGTTGGCCATTCGGACAAGTATGAACGCGGCGAACGCGGCCAGGAATACCAGTTCGGCAATGAGGACTGCCTTCCAATGTCTCCTGAAGAAGGCGCTGATTTCTTCCCAATTCAGGATGAGTAGAGCGAGGCTGAGCAGGGAGAGCGCCGCCGCTCCGATGATGACGGCGGTTCGCGTGAAGGCCATGATTTCCAGGCCGGACAGCAGCCATACGACAAGACCAAGCAAGAGCAGTCCCAATCCTTTGGAGAACAGCCAGCCCTTGTCGGCGAGGGGACGGAAGACTATGAAGGCGAGGGGGAAGGTGATGAGCGCGATGACTTGCGCGACGATCAGCCATATCGCGACGGATATCCAGTCGGCGCGAAGGTTGGGGTTGATGATGTCGGACCATGTTCCGCCGGATTGTCTGGCTTCGGACTGCTTCGGGGTCAGCATGAGTTGGCGGGAATGCTCGGATTCGGACGGGGGCCCCGTCAGGCCAGTCGGCGCGGTTGGGAATCCGGCGGATGATTCGAGGATGCGGTTGTAGATGGTCTCGGAGTCGAGCCGGGTTTCGTTTCGGAAGAGAAGCAGTTTGGGATGGTCGTAAACCGAGAAGCTCTCGTCGGCGAATCCCATGTTCAGGGATACGGGGTATGGGGCGGAACGCTCCGGACCGACGGGCGCGGGAAGACCAGCCACCGCATCATACCTAGCCACGACTGGTCCCTCCGGGCCGATGGGCGCGGGTAGGTCCGGGCGTCCGAAGGTGTCGTCCAGGAAGGCTACGCCGAAGAGGTTCGGGTGGGTCTCGAAGCTCGCTTGCAGGGAGTAGCCGAGCGCGCCGGAGAAGAGTTGGTTGTAGTATTCGCGGCTCACGGGGTAGCGTTCGGGCAGGCGCGGGATGGTTCCGTAGAGGCGGTTGCTGAAAATGAGGATGTAGTCGGCGGACGCGAGTTGGTCGCTCATGGTGGAAAGTTTGGTTTCGTTGTCCGGGTTGTAGAGTTCGAGATCCTGGAGCTCGTAACCATGCAGGCCGGGAACGCCTTCGTCCCAGTGTTCGCGGAGTATCAGCGAGTCGCGGGGCGCGTTCGACCTGATCCACTCGCTGGCGCGAACGGCGGAATGGGTTTCGGCGTATATGCCGAGGTAAGAGACGGCGTAGAAGAGAGTGAAGGCGAAGGCCGACGCTCCGAGCAATACCAGCGCCGCGCGAGTGGAAAGTCTGGCGCTACCGGTAAGTCGTCCGGTGGCGCGCCATATATCGGCGAGCATCTTCGCGCCGAACAGCAGCAGGAAGGGCGTAACGGGTATCAGGTAGCGCATGAACTTAACGTCGAACGCGCCGGTTATCAGGAAGTATGGGATCACCCAACTCAGCAACAGGGCGGTGATTCGCGTATTGGGACTGCGGACTGGGAGGGTGACCATCAGCGCGCCGACAGCGATTGCGGAGGACAGGACTATTCCGGTGAAGCTGTGGGACGCAATCAGGATGGCGGCGGGCAGGCATACGCCAATGAGAAGGTAGCCCAACGCCCACCAGGGCCTCAGTCCGCGCAGCGCGGCGTAGAGCGTTCCGGCCCAGGCGATGATTCCGAGAGGCAGACCGAGTCCCCAGACGGACAACTGCTGAACGTGGTACAGATAGGGAGCGGTGTCTATGTACTGGCGGGTGTACGGGTAGTCCCTGATGCGGCGCACCATCTCGGACTGTTCGGTGAGGTCGGCTGAGAAGCGCTCCCAGTCCAGCAGGGCGTAGGGCTGGGCAATCAGGAAGGCCGCGATGATTACGAAGCCGCCCAGTACAGCGTTGCCAATCGCGTTGGATATGCGGTCGGTGAACGGCGCGTTCTGTGAATCGTCCGAGTCGGCGAGACCGAAAGCGGCGATGAAGTGGGCGACGACGTAGGCGGCGAGTATGGGGGCGACGCTAATCTTGGTGGCGAGCCCGAGCCCGAGGAACAGGCCGGCCAGTACGGAGTCTCTCGGTCTGCCGGAGCGCGCGACTCTTACCAGGAAGAGGACCGAGGCGAAGCAGAGCAGCGCCATGAGGGTGTCCACCGCGAAGAAGTGGCTTAGCTGTATGTGGATGACGGCGACCGCGGTCAGCGCTGAGGCGAGCAGGCCGACTCTGCGCGACCAGACCATAGCGCCGAGCGCATAGACGAACGCGACGGTGGCTACGTCGGCCAGCGCGGACACAGCCCGGCCCGGAATTCGCAGGTCGTTTGGGTCGAGTCCCGGAATGAAGCCGCTGAAAACGCCGGCGGCCTTAAGGACGTAAATGGGGAAGCTGCCGTAGGGGAACCAACGGGGGTTCCAAGGGCTTTCGTCGGCATTCAGAAGCAGGGGCAGATCTAAGAGGCCGGGGAATGAGAGTTCGACGACCTTGAACATGATCGCGCGTTCGTCGGGATGGGGCGTCCAGTCAAAGCCGTCGTCCCAGTCCAAGCCATATAAGCGAAGAGCGAGCGCGAGGATAAGGACTACCGCAAGTCCCCATAGCGCGGTTCGCTTGCTGAGGTCTCGGCGGTCTTCCGCCGGCGCGGCGTCGTTTACAGAACCTTTCACGCTCAGCCTTCGCGGAACAGGGCGTCAACCTCATGGCGATATGGCATCGCCTGCTGAGCGCCACTCTTGGTCACGGCGAGCGCGCCCGCCGCGGAAGCGTATCTGATTGCCGAGGGCAGGGTCAGCCCTTCGGCGAGCGCGACTCCGAGGCCAGCGCTGAAGGCGTCGCCGGCCGCTACGGTATCCAGTACCTGTACATCGAACGGCGGCACGAAGCCTTCAGCGTCCGGGGTGGCGTAGTAGGCGCCCGCGTCTGCCATAGTCAGGACGCAGGCCGAGACGCCTTCGGATACAAGCCGGCGGGAGGCGCGTTTGGCGGAGTCGTGATCGGTTACGGGTATGCCGGTCAGGTACTCGGCTTCGGACTGGTTGGGGGTGAGGGCGTCGCATAGTTTGTAGGCATCGCGGCCCATGTCAAGGGCGGGCGCGGGATCCCAGACAACGCGGACTCCCCTGCCCTTCGCTATTCTGGCGGCCTCGGTCGCTACTTCGAGCGGGGTTTCGAGTTGGAGCAGCAAGGCGTCAGCGCCGTCAAGCGCGGATTCGACAGCGCTGACCTGCTCATGGTCGCTCGCCAGGTTCGCGCCGTAGATGGCGACGATGTAGTTCTCCTTTTGCCCGTCCAGCAGGATCATGGCGATGCCGGATGAGTTGTTCGGATCTGAGGCTACGCCGGAGACGTCTATACCCTCGCGGCGCATCCCGTCGAGAAGCGCGGGGCCGAATTCGTCCTGACCGACGCGGCCCACCATCCTCACTTCGGCTCCGAGCCGGGCGGCGGCCACGGCCTGGTTCGCGCCCTTGCCGCCGGGCGCGGTGTGGAAGGACTGACCGAACACGGTCTCGCCAGGCGCGGGCATTCGCCCGGTCGCGCCGACGAGATCCATGTTTATCCCGCCCAGCACGACGATGACGGGCTTGCCGGAAGCGTTCATCCTATAAGCCCCCTTTCGAGCAGGTCGTCGAGAACCTGGGCTACGCCGTCTTCCTCCATTGGCGGGGCGACGAGATCCGCTATCTCCAGGACTTCTTCAACGGCGTCTCCGACGGCGACCGACATCCGCGCCCACTCCAGCATTTGGACGTCGTTGTAGCCGTTGCCGAAAGCGATAGTGTGATCGGGGCTGACGCCCAGGTGACCGCACAGCCACTCCAGGGCCTTGTCCTTGCCGCCGCTCGGATGGAGAATCTCGCAGAAGTATGGCAGGGACCTGGTGACATACATATCGCCATTGAAGCGGTCTTTCAGAGAGCTTTCAAGCCGCTCGATGATTTCATCCTCGCCATGAACTACTATCCGGGACATTGACCTGGAAGTGAATTCATCAGAATCAACGACCCTGACACCCACGCCGGTTCTTTCCCCATACGCCCGCGCCCATTCGGTCAACTCGGTGACGAATATCTCATCTCCCAGGTAGCCTACCGCCTGCACGCCGTCCCAACCGGCCAGCGCGTCAAGAGTGGCGGCTGTCATGTCGGAGGTGAGGGGGACGTGCCAGAGTACCTTGCCGGTGGCAGGGTCGGCGACGTGCGCGCCCTGGAAGGTGACGATTGGCGCGGTCAGATTCACGTCGGACGCCGCGCTCGCGCCGCTCTTGTATGAGCGTCCGGTGGCGATGGTGACGATGCCGCCCGCGTCCCTGACGTTCTGAATAGTTCGCCTGGTGCGCTCGGAAGTCGGGCGGTCGTGGCTGCGTATCGTGCCGTCCACGTCCAGCGCTATGAGTTTGTATCCCAAGTTTGCCGTCCCGTTGATTGAATGGAATTGTGGTAACATCCGTTTGGTAAATCGGCCCTAGCGATGGAGGACAGTTCTCAAAATGTTTCGATTAAGCCCAAGAAGACTGCTATGGATGATCGTCATCCCGTTAGTCGTCATTACCCTCCTGCTGGCGTTCAGAGGAAGCGCCTGAGACATTCTATACCAGTTGGCGGACAGAATTGAATTGAAACGGGAGATTATGAAGTGAATGACAAGACCCGCGTTCTCGTTACCGGAGCCGCCGGACAGATAGGCGGCATCATAAGGGACAAGCTCGGTTATAGGTATGACTTAGTGGGGCTGGACAGGGTGGATTGCGGCTGGTCGGATTCGCGGGTGGCGGACATCTCGGACTTCGACGCTATCAGGCCGGCGTTCGAGGGGGTGGAGGTCGTCGTGCATCTGGGGGCGGATCCCAGTCCTATGGCATCGTGGGAATCCACGCTGGACAACAACATCATCGGGACGCGGAACGTGTACGAGGCGGCGCGGCAGGCCGGGGCGCGGCGGGTGATACTCGCCAGCACGAACCACGTGATTGGGTACTATCCTCTCAAGGACGACCCGTATAAGGCGATATACGACGGGCGGCTGTCGGAGGTACGTCGTCCGTTCAGGATGCTGGATCATCGGGATATGCGGCCGGATAGTTTCTACGGGGTGAGCAAGGCATTCGGGGAGGTACTTGGCAGTTTCTATCACGATGAGTACGGGCTGTCGGTGATATGCCTGCGAATCGGCTGGGTGATGACGCCGGACGACCCGACGTTCCATCCGGCGGCTCTGTCGCTGTGGATGAGCCATCGAGACACGGCGCAACTGGTTCAGAAGGCGGTTGAGGCTCCTCCGTCGGTGGGGTTCGCTATAGTGCATGGGATGTCCGACAACGACCTGAAGATCTGGGACATAAGCGACGGGGAGCGGCTGATCGGCTACAAGCCGGAGGACGGCGCGGGAGAGGATTGGACGCCCATCGAGGGACAAAGGGACTTCATGGGAAGGTAGCGATGCGGGGGACGAGGAACAATCCGGGGGAGGAACTGCGCCGGCTGATGTCGGAGGATGGGGCGCTTGCGGTGGCGGGGGTGTTCAATCCGCTGTCGGCGCTGATAGCGGAGCGGGTGGGGTTCAGGGCGTTGTACTTTTCGGGCGCGGCGTTCTCGGCGAGTCTTGGGATACCGGATATTGGGCTGTTCACGCTGGACGAACTGACTACGGCGGTTCGCTGGGTTACAAGGGCCACTGCCCTGCCCTTGATCGTGGACGCGGATACGGGGTTTGGGGAAGCGCTGAATGTCTATCGGGCTGTCACAGACCTTGAGGCGGCGGGGGCGGCGGCTATTCAGATTGAAGACCAGGTAATGCCGAAGCGGTGCGGGCATCTGGAGGGGAAGCAGATAGTCCCGGCTGAAGAGTTCGTCGTGAAGATAAGGGCGGCGTCGGAGGCGCGGAGGTCGTCGCTGATCGTGGCGCGGACGGACTCGAAGGCGGTGTATGGGATGGATGAGGCGGTACGGCGCGGGCGGCTGTACCTGGAGGCGGGCGCGGATATTGTCTTCCCGGAGGCGTTGGAGTCGGAAGCGGAGTTCGGGGAGTACGCGCAGCTGGTTGACGCTCCGCTGCTGGCGAATATGACGGAGTTTGGCAAGACGCCGTATCTGACAGTGGATCGGTTCGGGGAGCTTGGGTATAAGCTGGTGATATTTCCGGTGACAGCGCTGAGGGCGGCGGCGAAGGCGATGGAAGAGGCGTTGGCGGAGACGCTTTCGCTTGGGACGCAGAGCGGGCTGCTGGGAGATATGCAAACGCGGGCGGAGTTGTATGAATTGATTCGGTATTCGGAGTATGAGCGGATGGATGGTTTGTTCCAAGGGCCGGGGTGAGGGTAAGTGTACTTGCGTTTGGGGTTTCACCCCCATCCTAACCTTCCTCCGTCAAGGGCTGATAGGGGTAGGCATTTCACCCTCACCCTAGCCCTCTCCCTGAGGAAGAGGGGATCTATTGACTGAAGTTCGTAGCTGATTGGACTTTTGCCTACCCTTGTGAGCCCGTCAAGGGGGAAGGGACTTTTGCCTACCCTTGTCACAGTGTATCAAGGGAGGGGGAACTTATGAAATCGTCGCCTAGCCGACCGCGTACTTGGTTAGCTTGTCTTCGTCGAACTGGACGCCGAGGCCGGGGGATTGGGGGAGGACTATCATACCGTTCTCTATGGTGGGTTCTTCGGTGAAGAGGTCGAAGGTCCAGGGCATATGCTCGACGTAGATGCCGTTTGGGGCGGCGGCTATGGCGTGGGCGAGGACCTCGGTGGCGAGGTGGCTGACTACGGGCAGGTTGTGGATTTCGGCCATGTGGGCGACTTTCATGAAGCCGGTGAGGCCGCCGACGCGGAGCAGGTCAACCATCACGATGTCGAGGGAGCGGTTTTCTATCATGTGACGGAAGGGGACGGTTCCGTAGTGGTATTCGCCGGTGGCTATGGGGGTGTCGAGGTCGTCGGCTATGCGGGCGTATCCGGCGTAGTCTTGGTAGTGTGTCGGGTCTTCGAGCCAGTAGAGGTTGTAGTCTGCCATCTGGCGTCCGATTCTGAGGGTGGTGTTGATGTCCCAGCCCTGGTTGATGTCCACCATGAGGTCAATGTCGTCGCCTATGGCCTCGCGCATTACGCGCATACGCTCTATCTCTTTGGCGTCGGAATCCTCGCCGCCGAGCCTGAACTTCATGGCCCTGAAGCCGCTTTCGACGAGTTCGGGGCCTGTCTTGGCGAGCATATCGAGGTCGTAGGTGCGCCATAGGTGTCCGCTGGCGTAGGCGGGAACGCGGTCGGCGAAGCCGCCGAGCAGCCTGTAAACGGGCTGTTCGAGGGCCTTGCCGCGAATGTCCCATAGGGCGACGTCTATGGCGGAGACGGCGCGGGTTACGAGGCCGGAGGGGGAGCCGCCGCCGCCGAGAGTGAGTAGTTTGGCGCATATCGCCTCTATCATCATGGGGTCGGAGCCGATGGTCTGGCCGGCGAGGGCGTCCAGGGTTTCTTTGAGGGCTTTCATCATGATCGCGGAGGTGAAGCCTGCGTAGGCGATTCCCTCTACGCCGTCGTCGGTCTGGAGTTTGAGGGTGACAAACATGGCGGTCGCGCCCATTGGCCCGGAGTCTCTGGGCAGTTCGACGATTTGGGTCTGGAAGCCGGTTAATTTCATGGGTCGCTCCCCTAGTAGGTCACTTCGAGATTCGGGCGCGCGGCGGCGGGAATGTTCTGGGGGACAGAAATCTCAATGAACAATTCTGGTTCGACAGATTCGGGAATAGGCATCCCGTATTCTTGCTCCCACGATTCGGGAGTGAGGGGTTCGGGAATGGACAGACCATCTTCTGTCAGCGCTTCCACATGAAGTCTGACAGCCTCGATTATCAACGTCTTGGTTTCTTCCAGCGTATCGCCCGCCGCCACACAACCTGGCAGAGCGGGAAGGCCGGCCGCGTATCCGTTGCTTGTCTCTTCAATCACAATCGCGTATCTAGCCATTGTCTTTACTTTAACCTATACCCAGTGGTTTTGCTGGCGGGAGGGCATGGTGAAGCGGCTTCGGTAGCCGCCTCCGGTTTCGGGGGTTCCCTGGGGGTTGGCGATGAGGGCGGCCTCGTCTATTTCGACGCCGATGCCCGGGGCGGTGGGCAGGTCGAAGTAGCCGCCGGTCTGGCGCTGGAAGGGGGCGGTGAGGATTGAGTCGAACCAGGGGGCGTGTCCGCCTTCCTGTATGAGGAAGTTGGGGGTGCAGGCGTCGACGTGGATGGCGGCCATGGTGTTGATCGGGCCGTAGGGGTTGTGGGGCGCGAAGCCGACATAGTAGGTTTCGGCCATGGCGGCTATCTTCTTGAGTTCGCTTATGCCGCCGGCGTGGCAGACGTCGGGCTGGACGACGGCGACGGCCTGCTTTTCGAGGAGGTCCTTGAAGCCCCACTTGGTGTAGATGCGTTCGCCGGTGGCTATGGGGATGTTGATGGCCTGGGCGACGCGCACCATGGCGTCGATGTTCTGGGGCGGGACGGGTTCTTCGTAGAAGAAGGGGCGGTAGGGTTCGAGACGCTCGCCTATCCTGATGGCCTCGGAGGGGGTGAGGCGTCCGTGAACCTCGACGAGCAGTTCCACGTCGTCGCCGACGGCCTCGCGCACGGCTTCTACTTTGGCTATGGCGTCGCGCTCGGATTCGGGGGAGGTGAAGATGCCCTGGTGTCCGAAGGGGTCTCCCTTGAGGGCGGTGTATCCGTCCTCGACGAAGGACATGGCGTTGGCGACGGCGGCGGCGGGATCAACGCCGTCGAAGCGTCCGTAGGTCCAGAGCTTGTCGCGCATCGCGCCGCCGAGCAGTTCATAGACGGGGACGTTGAGGGCCTTGCCCTTGATGTCCCAGAGGGCGATTTCTATGCCGGAAATGGCGGCCATCTGGAGCGCTCCGCCGCGGATGTTGTGGTGGAGGTGGTACATATCCTGCCAGTGTTCTTCGATGCGGAAGGGGTCTTTGCCGATTATGGCCGCGCCGAATTCTTCTATGACGGCGGCGACGGAGGTTGCGCCGATGCTGGACTCGCCCCAGCCGGCGACGCCCTCGTCGGTGGAGACTTTGACGAAGACGTAGTTGGAGAACGCGCCGGGGGGCTTGGTTACGAAGGCTTTGATGTCGGTGATCTTCATTGGGAACTCCGTTCTGAAGTAGTTAGTTCTTAGTTCTTAGTGGTTAGTGGTCAGTTGTCGGGTCTGGTCGGAAGATTGGCTGGCTATATACTTTGGTTTATGTCGTACAGGTGCGGTTACAGGTGAGTTTCCAAGTGGGACTGGACGCGCTTCACGTGGAAAGTGACCTGTAATCACCTGTTGTTAGCTACGGACCGAAAAATTTTCGGTCGGCGGAGTCGCTACCGATAAATTATTATTTATGCCAGACAATATACATTTGTTCTTGACGGGTGTATTGTAGCGCATCGGGAGGGTGGTTGTGAAGTGGGTAGAACGATGGGTGGGATCACCCCCGTCCTAGCCTTCCCACGTCAAGGGCTGAGAAGGGTAGGTATTTCACCCTCACCCTAGCCCTCTCCCTTAGGGAGAGGGGGTCTATTGACTGGAGTTCGTAGCTGATTGGGCTTTTGGATGCCTCAGATTCTCCCGGGGACGGATTCTGCGAAGTGTTGCATGGTTCGGATGCAGTCGTCCACGTCGGGGGTTCGGAAGTCGAAGGTTAGCTGCCGGATTCCGATTTCGGCGCAGGCTTTTACGTCTTCTATGACCTCGCCGGTGGAGGCTATGAGGGCGCTGTTGGAGGGGTTGGCAGGCCCTTCGTCGAGTCCGATGTCGGTGAAGTGGAGGGTTCGCTTGAGGGAGATGGTGATTTCGTCGGGGTCGCGGCCTGTCTCTTCGCTGTATTGTCTGAGGTATGGCAGGTGGGAGGCGACGAATTCGGGGGACTGGCGGGTTGGGTGCCAGGCGTCGCCGTACTTGACGGTTCGACGGACGGCGCGGCGGGTGTGTCCGCCGACCCATATCGGGATGTGTCCGTCGCGGACGGGCTTGGGGGCGAAGTAGATGCCGTCGAAGTCGTAGTGGTTGCCGTGATACTGGGGTTCGTCTTCTTGCCAGAGGGTTCTGAATATCTCAAGGTATTCGTCGGTGACGGGGCCTCGGTCCTTGTATGACGCGCCGAGGACGTCGAATTCTTTTTCAAGCCACCCTACCCCGACTCCGCAGACGGCGCGGCCTTTGGTGAGAACGTCGAGGGTGGCGAACATCTTGGCCTGGAGGATGGGGTTGCGGTACGGGACGATGACGACGGTGCTGCCGATGGCGATGCGGCTGGTGGAGGACGCGATGTAGCTGAGGGTGATGAGGGTCTCCATCTGGGGGTCGTCGGGGCGGGAGACGAAGCGACCGTCGGGGGTGTATGGGTACTGGTCGGTTTCCTGGGTGGGCAGGACTATGTGGTCGCCCATCCAGACGGATTCGAAGCCGAGTTGTTCGACGGCCTGGGCGAATCTGATGAGGGCGTCGGGGTCGGTTGATTTTGGTAGGGCGAATCCGTAGTTCATGCTGATACCCTCGTTTGTACAGCTATGGCGGCTATGTTTCTGATTCCCTCGGGCCGGAGTCGGGGGCGGCTTCCAGCGCGGCTCTGGCGTTCATGGCGAATATGGTCAGCATATCGGTGATGAACGCCTGAGTTACGAGCCGATTCCGATGAAAGTCTTCCTCGTTCAGATGTCCCCTGTCGGCGTGAATGTGTAGATGCGAGGCCGAGTGCCATCCGTCCGCCAGATCGAATCGGGCGTTGGGATGTTGTCCGGCGATACTCCTGACATATATGGTCTTGGCCCTGGTGTAGCCTGGATTCTGTCCCTGCTGGTTTGCGACAGCGTTGATACACTGTTTGGCGGATTCGTAAAGCAACGCTCCGGCGGAGTGCAGGCTGTTCCGTTCCAACATCACGCTGGCGTCAGCGCGGTAAGCCCGGGCCATGGACAAATGCCACTCAGACATTCGTGAGCTCCCGCTATCGTACTGCGTCATTGGCGCCGAAGTCCCGGTAACATTCGCGTATGAACACGGGAATGGATTGGCGTGGGTGTTCCAACTCGTAGTCTTCCCATATTTCCATATCCGCGTGGTCGCGTAGAGATTTTCCAGTCATCAGTTTTCCCTGATAGTAGAACCTGAAGCTATATTTTTCGTCCAGCGCGGTGGCCACAGCTATATGATTGGACGGATCGAGTGCGTGCGCTGCGGCGAGCATATCAAAGGTTGCTTCCGTCGCATCCCAGAGAAGACGAGACGCTTCGCGGTGGTTTCCAGATTCGAACTCTCGCTCGGCGAGGCCAAGCGCTTGGAGCGGCGTGATCGTCTTTTCGGTCGTAGTCAAAACGCTCTCTCCCGTTCATGTATCAATAGGGGCAACATGGTCATTGTATCACGGGGGCCTCGCTCCCGGGACACTCAACTCGATGGCCTGGGCGATCTGACGCGGGCGTCGGGGTCGGTTGATTTTGGTAGGGCGAATCCGTAGTTCATGCTGATACCCTCGTTTGTACAGCTATGGCGGCTATGTTTCTGATTCCCTCGGGCCGGAGTCGGGGGCGACTTCCGGCGCGGCGCTGGCGTTCATGGCGAATATGGTCAGCATATCGGTGATGAACGCCTGGGTTACGAGCCGATCTTGATGAAAGTCTTCTTCGTCCAGATTGCCGCGGTCGGCGTGAATGTGCAGACGTGAAGCCGATTGCCACCCATTCTCTAGACGCGCGTGGGAATATAGTCCCGCAATGTTTCTGATATATTGGGTTTTGGCCCGGGTGTAGCCGGGATTCTGTCCCTGCTGGTTGGCCAGGGCGTTGACGCACTGCTTGGCGGATTCGTAGAGCAACGCCCCGGCGGAGTACAGGCTGTTCCGTTCCAACATCAGGTCGGCGTCGGAGCGGTAGGCTTGAGCCATTGACAGATGCCACTCCGACCTGCGTGAGTATCCGCTATCGTACTGCGTCACTGGCATAGAACTCCTGATAGCACCGGCGTATGAACAGGGGGATGGACTCATGCGGCCATTCCAGCAGGTAGTCTTCCCATACGTCCAGGTCCGCGTGGTCGCGCAGGGACTTGGCAGTGGTCAGGCTGCCTCGATAGTAGAGTCCGAGGTCGTATTTTTCGTCCAGGGCGGTGGCCACGGCTATGTGGTTGGACGGGTCGAGGCCGTGGGCCTTGGCGAGCATATCGAAGGTGGCTTCGGTGGCGTTCCAAAGGATGCGGGATGATTTTCTGAGGTTGCCCGCGGAGAATTCGCGCTCGGCGTCGGCAAGGGTATCGAGTGGGGTCATAGTTTTTTCGGTCGTAGTCAAAACGCTCTCTCCCATTCATGTATCAATAGGGGCAACATGGTCATTGTATCACGGGGGCCTCGCTCCCGGGACACTCAACTCGATGGCCTGGGCGAATCTGATGAGGGCGTCGGGGTCGGTTGATTTTGGTAGGGCGAATCCGTAGTTCATGACTCTGTACGCTTTCAATTTTGGTTGCCATGAAAGACCTCCGGCATATACAGCTAAACGCAGGTTCAGTCAATTATACAGTCGCAGGCCATTCATGTCAGTTTGCCGGAGCCGATTCGGTGGGGTCTTTTCAAGTTGGGGTTATCAGCGTATCATCCCCGCAGTCACAGAGTTTCGCGGGAGGCGTTGCGATGAAGTACGACGTTATCGTTCTTGGAGCGGGTTCAGGGGGCGGCGTGGCGGCTACTCGGCTGTCGGAGGATCCGGGGCGGTCGGTGCTGCTTCTGGAGGCGGGGCCGGATTATCCCGATTTCGAGAGGCTGCCGGATGAACTCAAGTACGGATACGCGACGGCGACGGACGTGACGGTGAGCGATGAGCATAATTGGCAGTTCACCGGCAGGGCGAATGATGTTTCGGGGCCGATGCTGGTGGCGCGAGGGAAGGTTACGGGCGGCACGAGCGCTATCAACGGGCAGGTGTTCATGCGCGCGCTGCCGGAGGATTTCGAGCGGTGGGCGGACTGGGGGAACGATGAGTGGACGTACGACAAGGTGATGCCGTTCTACCGCGCTATCGAGACGGATACGGACGTTCAGGACGACTTTCACGGCACGGACGGGCCTATCGTGGTTCACAGGTTCAAGCGCGAGGACTGGCTGCCGCCGCAGACGGCGTTCTATAACGCCTGCGTGGAGGCCGGAATACCCAGCGTGTACGACTTAAACAACCCGGACGCATCGGGTGTCGCACCGATAGCGTTTAACAATCCGAACGGGATACGGATAAGCACGGCGCTGGGGTATCTGCCGACGGCGCGGCACAGGCTGAATCTGACGATTCGCTCGGACTGTCATGTGAGAAGGCTGCTGTTCGATGGGAAGCGAGCGACGGGGGTTGAGGTGGAGAGCGGCGGGGAGACGTTCGTGGCGGAGGCGGACGAGATCGTGATGAGCTGCGGGACGGTGGGCAATCCTCAGATTCTGATGCTGTCCGGGGTCGGCCCGGCGGAGCATCTGTCGGAGCATGGGATTCCGGTCGTCCACGACCTGCCGGGGGTCGGTCAGAATCTGAGCGACCACCCGCTTATCTTCATAACGTTCAGGACGAAGGAGGGGTTTGCGCTGGACGGTCTGGCGCCCAGATTGCAGATAGGGCTGCGGTACACGGCGGCAGGCTCTCCCCTGCGGGACGATATGCTGCTGTGGCCTATGAATTTCGCCAGCGCGCGAGTGGACAGGGGCGGCGACCGGATGGAGCCTATCGGGATAAGGTTCGTGGCGGCGATATACCTGGCGATGAGCAAGGGGGAGATAAGGCTGAGGTCGGCGGACCCGAGCGACGAACCGGACATCAACGTGGGCCTGCTGGGAGACCCGTTCGACCTGGAGCGGGCGCGTGAGGGGGTTCACAAGGCGATAGAGCTGTCGAAGCACCCGGATTTCGAGGACATAATAGAGGAGCTGACCGAGCCGACGGCTGAGGCGCTGGAGTCGGATGACGCGCTGGACGAGTGGCTGCGGCGCGAGGTGGTGACTGGGAATCATCTGACAAGCACGTGCAGGATGGGGCCGGCGTCGGACCCGACGAGCGTGGTTGACCAGTATGGCAGGGTTCACGGGATCGAGGGTCTGAGGGTGGCTGACGCTTCGATCATGCCGGACTGCGTGCGGGCGAATACGAATGTTACGACGATGATGATTGGGGAGCGGATCGCGGATTTCATCAGGAAGGCGGGGTGAGGGTAAGGGATCACCCTCACCCTGAGGGAGAGGGGATTTTCACCCCCATCCTAACCTTCCCCCATCAAGGGGGAAGGGATTATGGTTTGGGGAGTGACCCGCCTCGGACTCGAACCGAGAACCTACTGATTAAGAGTCAGTTGCTCTGCCAAATTGAGCTAGCGGGCCTTGCTTGTCAGGTGTTTTTCGAGGCGGGATAATTCTAGGCGCGGAAGGTTGGTTCAGTCAAGGGAAGTAAGCGAGACGGTAGCGTTTCCTTTCAGGTGGACGATTATCTTCCTCGACGAACCAACACCCCCGTTCCAGCTTTAGAAAGTATGCAGCCTTGACCTATCTCGCAGGTTCAACCACCAGGGAGGAAACGCTACCCCAGTTAAGCCACCTGTCGCCACCTGTCGCCTTATAAACGATAATACATGAGACCACCGAAATTTAGATGTGATAGCCTTCAGCCAGACGACATTCACCATCCCGTAATCGCCCAATCTATGGTATGCTGAAATTGATTCGGCCCGGAACCCGATCCTTCCGGGCCGAATCTCACATCCCATATCTTGGACGCGGAAATGCTGACCGAACGTCAACAGCTAATACTCAAGCATATAGTCAACGACTATGTGCATGACGCCGCGCCCATCGCGTCCGAAAGCCTGACCCGAAACCACAGCCTCGGCGTCAGTTCCGCCACCGTTCGCAACGAAGTCGCCGCCCTCGAGGAACAGGGCTACATCTCCCGCCCCCACGCCTCCGCGGGCAGCGTTCCCCAGGACAAGGCTTACAGGCTTTACGTCGAGTCCCTGCTCGCCGCCCACCCGCGCATCCCGCCCCAGGTCAGGGCCACTGTCCAGGACAACTTCGACCGCGTTCAGCACGACGTGGACAAGTGGGGAAACGTCGCCGCCACCCTCATAGCCCAGCTTATGGGAAACCTCGGCATAGCTACCTTCCCCAAGACGAGCGTCTCCAGAATCCGCCACCTCGAACTGATTCCCGTCCAGGACGTACTCGCGCTGATGATAGTCGTCCTTGAGCAGGCCAAGCTCCGCAAACAGCTAATCCGCTTCGACGAGCCGGTCGAAACCTCCGAACTTGAGTCTATGGGCGTCCGTCTTCGCGGCCACGTAACCGGCCTGTCCCACGACGAAATAGTACACGTTCCCCTCCAACTCTCCGCGCACGAGCGCAGGGCGATTGACGCCGCCGTAGTAATGCTCGAAGAAGAGGACAGGACCGCCTACGACGAACCCTATGTTGACGGCCTCCGCAACCTCCTCGACCAGCCCGAATTCGACGACTACGAAAAGGTCCGGCGCATAATCCGCGGCGTCGAGGACGGAAGCCTCATCCAGGCCGCCCTCGACGAAGCGCCCGTCGGACAGGTAGTCCGCGTCGTCATCGGTGGCGAACACCGGGGCGAAGCGCTCAGGCCCCTCAGCGTCGTCATCTGTCGCTACGGCGTCCCCGGCCAGGCGCTCGGCGCGCTCGGCGTCGTCGGCCCGACCCGCATGGAATACTACCGCGCCATTTCCGGCGTCAGATTCATCTCTACCGTAATGAAAGGCATGGTCGAATCCGTTTACGGCGCGGCCTAGACCCACGGAGTCACGAATGTTCGAAGCCCTCTCCGAAAAGCTCAACGGCATATTTTACAAGCTCGGCAACAAGGGCCGGATCACCGAAAAGGACATTGACGCCTCCCTCAGAGAAGTCCGCATGGCCCTTCTCGAGGCCGACGTCAACTTCCGCGTCGCCCGCCAACTCGCCTCCACCATCAAGGAACGCGCCCTCGCCGAAGACCTGCTCACCAAGCTCACCCCCGGCCAGCAGGTCGTCAAGATAACCCAGGAAGAACTCACCAAGGTCATCACCGGCGGCAATCACAGTCTCGAGAATCCTCAGAGACGGCCCGGCGTGATCCTCGTCGCCGGACTGAACGGCGCGGGCAAGACCACCCTGGCCGCCAAGCTCGCCCGGCACCTCCAGCAGGCCGGGCAGACCTCCATGCTCGTAGCCGCCGACCTCCACAGGCCCGCCGCGATTGACCAGTTGGAAACCCTCGCCGCCCAGGTCGAAGTCCCCGTGTACGCCGACAGAAAGGCGCGCGACACCAACAAGGTCGCCCGCGCCGGAATCGCCCGCGCCCGCGAGAACGGCGCCAACTGGGTCATCGTTGACACCGCCGGCCGTTTCCAGGTGGACGTCGAACTCATGGACGAACTCGAATCCGTCCACAAAGCCGTTTCCCCCACCGAGACGCTGCTAGTTTTGGACGCCATGACCGGCCAGGAAGCCGTCCGCGTCGCCGAGGAGTTCCACGACCGCCTCAATGTCACCGGACTCGTCCTGACCAAGATGGACGGCGACGCGCGCGGCGGCGCGGCCCTCTCCATAACGAAGGTCACCGGCATACCAATCAAGTTCATCGGCACCGGCGAGCGTATAGACGCGCTGGAGCAGATGCGCCCCGACAGGCTCGCCTCCCGCATCCTCGGCATGGGCGACGTCGAAAGCCTCATAGAGAAGGCCCAGCTCGACTTCGACGAAGAGCGCGCCCTCGAACTCGACCGCAAGCTCCGGCAGGCCAGGTTCGACCTCGAAGACTTCCTCGAACAGCTTCAGCAGCTCAAGAAGATGGGCCCCATGAGCCAGATACTCGAAATGGTGCCCGGCTTCTCAGCCGTCAAGGGAAGGTTCAACTCCGACCAACTCAGCGGCGACAACCTCAAGCGCGTCGAGGCGATCATCTACTCCATGACCCCCCAGGAACGCCACAGGCCCGAAATCATCAGCGGCAGCAGACGCAGGCGCATCGCGCGCGGCAGCGGAACAACCCCCCGCGAGGTCAACCAACTGCTCAACCAGTTCCGCCAGATGCAGAAGATGATGAAGCAGATGTCCACCGGACGGGGCCGCGACCAGATGATGAAGATGCTCGGCGGCTGACGTTAGCCGCGTTCGGACCCGGCGTCGCCGCGACTCCGGGTCAGGCCCACAGCCCGCGTCAGTTCCCGCCCGCGTTGGCGGAAGTATCCGCGGGGGTGGCGACCTCCATCGGCTCCAGAAACTCGAGCGCGGAAAACAGGCTCTGCGTCGAACGAAGATCCGCCGCCGCGATCACCCGCACCTCATCGCCGATTGTCCATATTCCCGTGGTTCCCCCGTTGCTCGTCGCCAGTATGTACCCCGGCGTGTCGGAGTAGGCGACCTCCGTCCACTCCTGCCCGCTTACAGCCTGTCCATACGCCCTGAACGTCTCGGCGAATTCAATCGCGTCCTCTTCCGTATCCCAAACGCTGTAGATTATCAGCGCGTCATCCCAGGTCGGCGTCTCCAGCAGCAGAAACTCGTCGCCTCCCCATCCCGCCGCCGCCATCGCAGCCGTCTCGCGGTCCAGCCCGCCCTCCAAATACGACCGCAGGAACAGTTCCCCCATCGCGTTCCTGTCTATCTCGGCCCAGCCTCCCCCCAGCAATTCGGCGGGATTGGGAATGGATACTTCAATCGGCTCTTCCGCCGCGTCATACTTTTCCGGGTGAATGATCTGCTCCGTGGAAGCCGGGAGAGCGTCATACGCCAGATTGACCGAACTGAAGTCGTTGTTCTTCAGATACAGGTACACCGCGAACTGGTATCCCCCCGTGTATGGAAACGTAATCGTGTTCTGGATGAACGCGGGAGCCGCGTAGAACGCCGACATATCGCCGCCGCCCATATTACTCTGCGCCTCCGCCTGCTGGTCCTCGTCGAAGTATGTCAACATATACAGCAGCTCAGAGATCAGCGCGTCCCCCTCTATCAGCGCACGCAGTGCCATCCGCCTGTCGTCATGCTCTTCCAGACTGTCCAGCAGCCCGCCTATGTCGAAAGCGTACTGCTGGAGCGCGTGGGTAACCTCATGCGCCACCGTCAGCCGGTCGTTCAGGCTGAACGAGTCTTCCTCGGAGATTATGTACATCTTGTCATCGTCAGTATCGTAGAAGCCCAGCGCGACGTCCGAGTAAACGTCCGTAAGAAGCCCCGCCAGGTCAGCGTCCGGCGCTAGGATGCCCAGCCTGCGGTACAGGCGTGTCTCGAGCGCCAACTCCTCCGCGTCCTCTTCCAGTTCCTCCAGGAACATCCGCCGGAACTCCGCCTTGTCTATCAACGCGTGAGGCACAAGCTCCGTAGTCGGCAGATTTCTGGTCACCGATGTCTTGTACGCAATGGCGTTCAGCCGCTGGTCCAGGTCGGCGGGAAACGCGCTGGTCGGCGTCGGCGTCTCATAGCTAACCTCGACCGTTGGCAGAATAATCGGAACGGGCGCGAACGTAGGCGTCGGAACCGGCGTATTAGTAGGCGGCGGGGTTGGCGTCAGCGTGGGCGCGGGCGTGACCGTCGGCGGAACCGGCGTGGCCGTCGGCGGAACAGGGGTAGGCGTCAGCGTGGGAACCGGCGTGACCGTCGGCGGAAGCGGCGTGGGCGCGGGCGTATCCGAACACGCGCCCACGATTGCGGCCACAAGAATCAGTATCGCTATCAGTCTCACTTGCGAACCCTAGTCGTCCGACGCGAACCCCAGCAGATTCAGCAGGATGATGAATATGTTCAGCGCGTTCAGGTACAGCCCGATGCTCCCTATCACCGCCACCTGGTTGGCCTCTTGAGAGTCGCCCCGCATCGCCGCCTCCTGCGCCAATTCCTTCATATGCTTCGTCTCCCACACCGTCAGCGCCAGGAAGATAGGCAGCAGCACGATGTTGATGAGCAGGAACAGCATACTCGACTGGAGCAGCAGCATATTTATCAGGCTGACCACTATCACCCCGGCGAGACCTATAATCAGCATAGTCCCCAGCTTGGACAGGTCCCTCTTCGTCGTCATCCCCACCACGCTCATCGCCACGAACATACCCGCCGTCAGCACGAACGCCATCCCAATCGTCCCGGTGGTGTAAGCCGTCAGGATAGGCGACAGGAAGAACCCCGCCAATCCCGTAAAGGCCAGGTACAGAACCGTCCCCAGCCCCGTATTCCCCCGCGTCACTACGGCGTTCGCTCCCATCAGCGTCCCGAACATGATCCCAAGCATGAGGAGCATCCCAATCCAGCCGAAACTGAATATGACATTCCCCACGCCCAGCATATCCCCGACCCAAATCGCCGCCCCCGTCGTAACGATACCCAACGCCACCAGCCCGTACATCCGCCCCATCGCGTCGGTAAATATCGCGTTGACCCGATCCTGCCCTATCGAAATTCTGTATTGCTCAGTTGACATATCAGACCTCCGTATCCGAAGAATATCCTGCCGCTCGGCTCTAAAGCAATGCTAGGCGTTCGAGTTCTGCCCAAAATAATATCCCACCACCGCCCCCACCAGTCCGGAAGTCGCCGCGGACAGAGTTGTAATCAGTCGTATCGCGCCGTCTAAGTTCACATCCTTGATAAACCATATGTCAAGAACAAATGCGACAACGGGGATCAGCATAAGAACACCGAAACCGGACAGAATACCAACCGCTATCCCAAACCTGACTCGTTCAATCGGAGAAAGGCGTAGCGAACGTTCTCCCTCGTCTGATAGAGAAGATTCTTGTCTTGGTTCCACACTGAGATTGCCTGAAATCGAAGACGGTCTGCCTTCAACAGCGTCACTTACTTCATTCCTGTCTTCTGACAATGTACACCTCCATAGAATCTGGAACACTGTCTATTGTCAATTAACGCCGCCGCCATCTCCTGCGACGCAGAATCTTTGAACTACGATCCGGCGTGATGTCCCACCTATCCCTCCCAGTGCCTTCCATAATGATGCGGTTCGCGCCACCCAACCGTTCTATCTCTTGAGCGAGCAAGAGCGCGTCTATCAAGTAATCCTCCACGATAGACTCCATATCCAAGTCGTTGGGATAAGGTGAATTCAGCCTCCATTCCATGACTATCTCAAGCAGCCTGACAGAGTACTCGGTAACACGTTCCACGCTGAGTCCGGTGCTATAAGCGACCCTCTCCAAAAATTCTCTATCCGATTCACTAACGCTGATCTTGGTTATCGCCTTTTGATCCACCATATTTAACCCCCAATAACCCTGAATCCATCAGGTAAGTGCTCTCACATTATACCCAACCCTGAATGCCCCATCCTCAGTACACCGCCCCCTCCCCCTTCAGCCCCTCCACCTCAGCCACCTCATGCCCCAGCAGCCCTCCAACCACCGCGTCATTATGCTCCCCCAGCAGCGGAGCCGAGTAGTACACCGGCCTCTCTATGTCGCCAAACCTTATCGGCAACCCAGCCACCTCGCGCGTCCCCACCTCCGTATGCTCCATCTCCACGATGGTACCCCGCTCCCTGAAGTGCGGATCGCCCAGCAGCGCCACCGCGTCCATGACCGGCCCCGCCGCGATCCCTTCGCCCTGGAGAATCTCCGTCACCTCCATCGGAGATCTGCCCGCCGTCCATTCCGACACGATACCGTCCAACTCATCCTCATTCCCCTTGCGAGCCTCGACGTCTGAGAACCGAGCGTCCGACGACAGCCCCGGATTTCCCATGACCCGGCGCAGTCTCCCCCACTCCTCATCCGACTGTACCGCAATCGCCACCCACTGGTCCTCGCCCGCGCACCGGTACACGTTGTGCGGAGCCATGTCCGGGTCGCGATTCCCGATTCGCTCCGCCACCCGACCGTTCATCGTATAGTCCAGGAACGCCTCCGGCAGCATACCACTCACCACCTCCGCCATCGCCGCCTCTATGCGCTGACCCTCGCCCGTCTTGCGCCTGTGCCACAACGCGCTCAGTACCGAGTGAACCATCATCGTGCCGACAAGATAGTCCGGCCAGTTGCCCCCCAGATTCTGCGGCTGTCCCCCTTCATATCCGGTCACCGACGGCTGCCCCGCGTATGAACACACATTCGGCCCGAACCCGGTCGCCTCCCGGTCCGGCCCGAACGTACCCATTGAAGAACCGCTCAACATAATCAGGTCCGGCCTGACTTTTCGCAGGTCCTCATAGCCCAGCCCCAGCCTGTCCAGAACCCCGGTCGAAAAATTCTCCATCACAACGTCGCTCACCGCCACTATCTCCCTGACCAGTTCCCGCGCCTTCGGGTCGCGTATATTCAGCGTAACCCCTCGCTTGCTGTGATTCAGGCAGTTCCATATAGCCGATCTGTTCGCCCCCGCTATCCCGTCCGCGCCGCCGCCCAACCCGCTCCGACCCAGTTCCAGCCGCGTATTCGACTCCACCCTGATCACCTCCGCCCCCAGAGAACCCAGCCATCCGCCCGCGTAAGGCACGGACAGGATCCACCCGAAGTCCACTATCCTCACGCCCTCCAGCGGCCTGTTGCGAACGCCGTCCGACGCTTCCCCGCGCGACGCGGCGCTTTTCCCGGAAGCCCATACGCCGTCCGCGCCAGCCTGTCCCAGGCTGGGCGCCGGCCTCCGCAACTCCCACGGCGTCCCCGAAAATCTCACCGCAGGGCCGGGCTGCGTTATCCCCACATTCGCGGAGCCGCCCTTCTGCGCGACGAAGAACCCGCGCTCCTTGTAATGCGCCGACCCCACGATTTCATCCACGCTCTGCACCGGGAAGCACGGTATCCCGCGCGACTGGAGCAGCTCATACAGATCATGCCGCCTGAACCCCTTCACCCACTCGGACACGCCCTTCTCCACCTCATCCATGCCCTCCCTGCGACCTGCCAGCGTATCGTACCCCTCCTTCTCCGCCCACTCCGGCCTGCCCATCAGCGTCTTGAGCGACTCCCACCAGTGATCCATGATGAAGGTCGCTGTGGCATACCCGTCCGAGCACTCCCATATCCACGGGAACATACCCTTCTCGCGCGTCTGCGGCATCTGCGATATGTCGTAAGAGAACATGGCGAAGTTGCCGCGTATGTGACTGCTCACCGCGTCCATCGCCGACACGTCAACTTCCTGCCCCGGCCCGTACTTCTCCCTGTGGAACAGAGCGCACATCGCGCCCGCCGCCGCGACCCAACCGGCCAGGTACATGGACTGGTTCCCCCGCGCCCTCAGCGGATACTGGCTCTCCGGGTCCGTTACGAACATCGCCGGACTCTCCCAGCCCATGCCACCCATGTGCCACGCGATCAGGTCCGTCCCCTTCCAGTCCCGATACGGCCCCGCATTCCCGAACGGCGTCACGTACACCCGGATAAGCCGCGAATCCAGCCTGCCCACCGTCTCCGAATCTATCCCCAACTCCGCCGCCCGCGCGGGCTGGACGTCAGTGATGAAAAGATCGGCGTCCCGGGCAAGCGAGTGCAAGCGTCTCCGGCCATCTTCTTGCAGAAGATCCAGCGCGACCCCCCGCTTGTTCGCGTTCAGGTACATGAACAGCCCCGACGACTCCGGGTCCGCCGCGTCGTTCACGAAAGGCCCCGCCCACCGCATCGGATCGCCCCCCGGCGGCTCCACCTTCACCACGTCCGCCCCAAGGTCCGCGAACGCCTTCCCGCACATCGCCCCCGCGTGTCCGACGCTATACTCCACAACCCGTATGTCCGACAACGCGCCCGCGCTCATGCTCAACCTCCACAATTACGCCGCGTCGCGGGAAATCCGCCCCTCAGACGCCAAATACAGAGACATCCAAGCAGGTTCTCCGCTCGGAAATCTATCAAGGATGTATCCTGTACATCCCTCTATCCTGCAAATCCTGATTCAGACCTTCCACAGCCTGGAGAAGTTCAACGCCCTCGGACAATGCCCATAAGCCTCCCCTATCTCCACCACCACGCCCTGGAGTATCTTCGCGTTCTCGTCCGGGTTGAACACTTCCAGCGCCACCTGCATATCATCCAGCGCCGCCCTGTCCACTATCCGCACCCTGCCGTTCACCCGCACCGTCTCCGGCACCCCCGGAATGAAGAATATCAGCGCGACATTCGGATTCTCTTCCATGTTCTGATACGACTGGAACAACTTGTTCCCCGCCACGTCCGGTATCAGCAGCGTCCGGTCGTCCAGTATCTTCACCCAACCGGGCTTGCCGCCCTTCGGCGATGCGTCGCACGTGCCGTCCGCGGCGCTCGTCGCCATCACCATAAACGGCGACTGCCGTATGAACTCCCGGGTCTTATCCTCCAGAAAGTCCACCACTTTCGTCGCCGCCCGGCCCTTCGGAAACCCGAACTCCCGCGTGAACCTGTTATCGAACCTAGTCTCCATCTCAGCAACCTGAACCATATCATCGCCTCCTATGTGCATATCTGTTCTGTCATTCCCGCGAAAGCGGCAATCCACACTCCCTAATCCGCCGCCGTCTCCTCTATCTCCACCGGGTTATAGCACGCCAGCGTATGCCCCGATTCCACCTCCACCAGCGGCGGCCTCGGACTCGTGCGGCACTCCACCGTCGCCTTGGTACAGCGATGCAGGAACGGGCACTGGTCCGGCGGATCCAGCATCTGCGGCGGCGCGCCCGTCATCGGTTGCAGCCTCTGACCAGCCGCGTCCAGCCTCGGAACCGACTGGAACAATCCCCACGTGTACGGGTGCATCGGGCGTCGGAACAGCGTCACCGTATCCGCGAACTCCACCACGTAGCCCCCGTATATCACCGCCACCCTCTCCGCCATCTGCGCTATCACCCCCAGGTCGTGAGTGACCAGCATGATAGCCGTCTTGCTCTCCTGCCGCAGTTCGCGCATCCTCTGGAGAATCTCAGCCTGTAGCGTAACGTCCAGGTTCGACGTCGGCTCGTCCGCGATTAGCACCCTCGGCCTCAGCGCCACCCCAATCGCCATCATCACGCGCTGCGCCATGCCGCCGCTCAGCTGGAACGGATACCTGTTCAGCATACCCCGCGCGTCCGGTATCCCCATGTTAGACAGAAGATCAACCGCTATGCCGCGCGCCTCACGCTTGTTCATGCTGGTATGCTCCAGCATAAGCTCCTCCACCTGCTTGCCGATTGTTATAACCGGATTCAGCGCAGAGGTCGCGTCCTGGAACACCAGCGATATTTCCCGCCCCCGGATATGGCGCATCTCATCATCGTTCAGACGCAGAAGGTCGCGCCCTTCATACAGTATCTCGCCGCCCACCACCTCGCCCGGAAACGGAACCAGCCGCATGATGGACAGCGCCGTCATCGTCTTCCCCGACCCGCTCTCGCCCATAACCCCCAGAACGCTATCCTCTTCCAGCGCCAGCGACACCCCGTTCACCGCCTTCACCACCCCCTCCCGAGTGGCGAAATACGTATGAAGATTCCGAATTTCCAGCAAAGGCGGCATAATTACCCCGCCGCCTCAGACATCCCGAACTCCACCCGCCGCCTCGCCTCCCGGCCCTTGTCCAGCACCACAGGCTTGAACCGTCCCGCCTGCAGCTCCACGATAAGATCATCCAGGCACGTAATCCTCCGCTCGAACTCCGTCGCGTAAGTCCCCACGTCCTCCAACCTGTGCGCGTCGCTCGCCCCCGTCCCTGGCAGCCCGAACCAGTCCGCCAGGTCATGGCTGAAAGCGTTCTCATCCGGCAGCCCCCGCCCGTTAAGCAACTCCACCGCGTTCACCATCTCGAATACTCCATTCCGCGAAGCCCGCTCCAGCATCTCATGATACGCCTCCGCGTCCACGTCCGCCCCCTTCCGGTACGTCCTTCGATACGGATGCGCCACCACCATCGCCCCATTCTCCCTGTCCAGCTTATCCTTCACGAACCCCGCCCTGTGCATCCCGAAGATATACCGCCGCAGCCCGTACACCAGCACATGACCTTCCTCAGTCGTAACCTCGCATCCCGGCAACACCAGGAAGTTGTGCCGCTTCGACAGATCCTCCACCTCCCGGTGGTCCCAGAACCCATCGTGGTCCGTAATGCACAGCCCGTCCAGACCTATGCGCTTAGCCTCCTCGATAAGCTCATCTGCGTCAATGAAACTGTCAACCGAAGTAGGGTAGGTATGAGTATGAATATCTATTATCAAAGCTGTCCGCGTCCGCTCCCAAGTCTGAATTCCCGATTCCCGCCCAATTCTATCACAACTCCCCCTCCCAATCCCTACCTTCCCGTCAGCCCACCCAAATTGACTTCCCTCCGAACAACCATTACCATACTGCGTATCCGATTTATATGACTGCATTATGCCAGAGACTCCCCACTCCAACCATCACAGGAGAACTAAGGTGAACCCCCTTCGCGCACTCCGACTGCCCGGCTGGACATTGCCTCTCGCCACCCTCATGGCGCTGATGGCCTTAGTCCTTATTTTTACCCCCCCCCCCCCGCAATAGCCCAGTCTCCACCTGATACTCCTTCCCACGTAACCGTCGCCCGCGCCGACGGAACGCTCACAGCGTCCTGGCCCGCCGTCTCAGGCGCGACCAGCTACCACATAACCTACACCTCGGACAAAGGCAAGAGCTGGTCCCTCGCCGCCCTCGACCACACTACCAACTCCATCTCCATCACGGGGGTGGACAACTCCAAGTCCTACATCGTAGGCGTCCGCGCCAAAAACTCGGCGGGCGGCAGCGGCTGGAGAAACTCCCCGACGGCCGACCCATACAACCAGCCGGGCGACCTGAATCCGCCCGCCGCGCCCGGAACCATCGCCCTGAGCCGAGCCGACGGAACGCTCACAGCGTCCTGGCCCGCCGTCTCAGGCGCGACCAGCTATCACGTCACCTACACCTCCGACAAAGGCAGGAACTGGTCCCTGGCCGCGCTGAATCACCCCGCCGAAAACAGGACGAACTACATCACCATCAGCGGAGTGGACAACAACAAGACCTACATCGTGGGCGTCCGCGCCCGAAACTCAGCCGGAGACAGCGGCTGGCGCAATTCGCCGCCCATCGGGCAATACGACCCGCCGAAGCCGCCGCCCGACGCTCCCGCGCGCATTAACGCCACAGGGAGCGATGAGAGCGTGACGCTCAGGTGGAGCAGGCCCAATGGCGACGTCACAGGCTACCAGTACCAGGTGCGAAGGGCTCCGCCCGCGCCCGGATGGAGCCGATGGCAGGCGATGCCCGGCAGCGGCGGGCATACCACCGCCTACACCATCAACAAGCTGGAGAACGGAACTGAATACCGCTTCAAGCTGCGCGCGATGAACGACACCGCCGCCGGCCCGTCCGCGCCTACCTCCGCTCCCTGGTACGTGTCCGCTACGCCCAACCCGGACATAGAGCCTCCGCCTCCCCAGGAGCCGCCCTCCGCGCCCGCGTCGCCCGCGTCCGTCACCGCCACGAGGGTCAATGGCAATATCGTCGCCAGTTGGCATCATTCCAAGGGCGCAACCGGCTACGACGTGAGATACAGTACGGACAACGGCGTCAGTTGGAAGTGGGCCGCCTGGCACTGGAACACGTCGGTCATCACGATGAAGGGCGCATCCGGGGACAAGTCCTACATCGTGGGCGTCCGCGCCCGCAACCTCGTCGGCGCGAGCGCATGGGCGAACTCGAATACGGTCGAGGCTCTGCCTGATCCTAATCTTGTATCCGTCAGCAATCTCGATGAGGCGCAGCCGGGTTGGCAACTGGTCGGCCAAGACTGGATCTGGAACAACTCAATCGCTTCAGGCTTCACCACCGGGTCCAACACGGGCGGCTACACTCTAAAGAGCGTTACTGTCAGGATAATTAGTGTCATCGGATCTCCCACCGGGTACACTGCGGCGATCCATGCGGTCAGCGGCGGCAGCCCGGCGGCGACGGCGACATACACGCTGACGGGAGACGCTCCCACCGGCGCGGGCGACTACACCTACGCCTGCTCCGGCGGCTGCTCGCTGGAAGACGGCACGAAATATTTCCTCGTCGTGTCCGGCACGGGCGACTCGTCAGGGCGCAACGTTTATGAACATAGAACTACGGAGTCCAACGCCGAGACTAACGTGCCTTCCAACGCCGGTTGGTCTATTGACAACGTGCTACAGAAGAAAACAGACAACGCCCCCTGGACTAGTGAAGGTGTTACAAATGTTCTCAAGTTCAAGGTGACAGCGACAGCGAAGTAACGGATGTTGAGGATAGACGGCGAACTAGCGGCGGGCGGAGCGTGGTGAGCCAGTCAGGTCAGAAGCGGGGGCAGCTATCGGGGCTGCCCCCGCTCTGTCATCAAGGGGGAAGGGATTTATTCCTGGAGGCGTCGCAGCCTCTCTTCGAGTAAGCGTACGCGGGCGCGTTCCTCCTCCAACTCGGCTTCGGCCCGCTCAGCCCGCTCACGCTCAACTTCGGCCCGCTCACGCTCGAAGTCTCGCTCAGCCCTCAGCCCCGCCATGTCCAGGATGTACAAACCTGACTCCACCTCCTGGAATAGGATCAGCGCAGGGTTGAAATCCATGTCGAACAGAACGCCCAGATCAGGCTGTACATCCAACAATCCCTCACGCTGAGATTCCTCCACCACACACAGCCTAACGCCTAACGCGCGGCTGTATCCGCTCAACAACCCATGTTCGTTCCGACTTATTTCCACAGGCTCGTACACACCGTCCACCAACTCGAATCCCATCAGCGCCTCACCGTACAGACCGCCGCCCGTCGGGTCGAACATCCAGTACTCCCCAATCCCTATCTCGGCGTACCTGTCAGGCTTCTCATACAAGTCCCTCTCATACGTGCTGGGCGACGCCACCTCCAGCGCCCATTCCGGCGGCTTACCAACCTCCCACAGGTTGTAGGCCGTCTCGCCCCTGATGGACGCCACGTCCACTCCCCTGGCCAGGTAGTAGTCCGGCGCCTCGTGTTCACGCCGGTTGCGCCGGTTGGTGCGGAGCGGGATGTTGGAACCGACGAATACAGTCCCTTCGCCGCGCAGAATATACCTGACGGCCATGGCGACGTATTCTATGGCCGGATGCTGAATCACTTCGATGGGAACCCGTTCTCCGAGCAGTCCGTACATACCCGGGTCTTCGTGATGGTCGGTGTGGCGAGGTCTTATGATTGTGTCTGTGGTTTTTGCGACCATGGCCTGCTTCCCGCTACTCTGAGCTAGTAGTATGATAGCCGCGCGCCTTGAGTTCGACAACCCCGCCACTACGCGCTGATTGCACAAATCCCTTCCCCTTGACGGACTGACAGGGGTAGCCAAAGTCCCTTCCCCCTCCACGCGCGAAGCCCAGAACGGGGCTGAACCCCAACCAACCCATCCTGTACATCCCCAACATCCTGTAAATCCTGATTCAGACAAAGTTACTAGAACATATTTACGACAATATGCTACAATAAAGGCAACTAACATCAAGCCAAAATGCGAACAAGGAGAAACCCCATGTACAACTGCTGCGACCACTGCTTCGACGACTGCCCCGACTGCATGGAAGGCTGCTGTGAAGAAGAATGTTGCCGGACCCACCGCGCCGACACCGGCGATCCGTCTTGGACCCCGATGATGTATATGACCTACATGGGATACGACTTCGCCACTCGCGCCAATTCACTCTTCATGTACGACGCCGAACTCGGTCGCTACGCCCCGGGCGAGCGCGCTCTAAGACAATGCCTCGTCTCCGGCCTGCTCGACCAGTGGACCCCCGCCAAAGCCAACATGGCCGTCAGGTGGGCCGCCGACAACGCCCCCGAACTCTGGGAAGCGCCGCCCCTCGACCGCCTCAACGTCCTCAACGGCATCCTGAACATATCCACGGGAGAGCTGGAACCCCACTCCCCCGACTTCCTGTCGCCCGTCCAGATAAACGCCGCCTGGCAGCCGGGCGTCGAGTGCCCCCACATAGACCGCTTCGTCGGCCAGGTCTTCCCCGACGACGCCGGCGAACTCTTCTACCAACTCGCCGGACTCTACGCCCTCCCAGACACCCGACAGCAGAAAGCCGTCATGCTGCTCGGCTCCGGCTCCAACGGCAAGAGCGTCGCCCTCGCCCTCCTCCGACAGCTCCTCGGCCCTCAAAACGTCTCCTCACTCACCCTGCGCGAACTCTCAGACGACCGTTTCGCCGCCGCCGAACTGCGCGACAAGCTGCTCAACATCTCAGCAGACCTCCCCGACAGAGCCTTCAGCGACACCACACTCTTCAAGAGCGTGGTGGACGGTCGCCTGTCCACCATCCACGCCCGCCGCAGATACGGCAAGCCCTTCCGCTTCACGCCCTTCGCTCGCCTCATATTCAGCGCCAACCGCGTCCCCGAATCCGACGACGCCTCCTACGGATACCTCCGCCGATGGCTCGTAGTCCCATTCGACGCCCAGATCGCCGAAGACGACCGCGACCCCTTCCTGCTCGAAAAACTCACCACCCCCGACGAACTCTCCGGCCTGCTAAACCACGCCGTCGCCGCCTACCTCCACCTGATCAACCGACGCCGCCTCACCGAAAGCGGCTCCATGAAGACCGCCAAGTCCCAATTCAACGCCCTCTCCGACCCAACCCGCCTCTTCCTCGACGAGCAAGTAGAACTCGACGACCAGGCCCGCGTCTATCGCGCTGACCTCTACACCGCCTACAAGAAATGGTGCGCTGTCCACACGGTCAGACCTGTCAGGCCGCAAATCCTCTATCAAACCATCGAGGAAGCGCTTGGCGTATTCACGCGCAAATCCAATGGACGCAGGCTACTGGAAGGCATACGCCTAGCCTACGCGGAGTATCTCGAAGATGAAAGGGCAGGCTAGGGCAGATTCAGGGCAGCCAAATCTTCGCAACTGCCCTGATTTCAGCCCCGATTTAGCTACGAACAGGGCAGTTGGGGCAGCTAGGGCAGGTATTTCCAAAAAACTTTTTTCTCACCCCAAAATTGAGTTGTATCATATCAATTCAATTGCTACACTATAATCATATATCCTGATAGATACGCTCATCGTCATTCCCGCGAAAGCGGGAATCCACAAGCCAACACACACGCCGATATGAAATCTAACCACTAACTACCGACCACTAACCACTAAAGGAAATCCCCCATGGTCCTACGCCCCGAAAACTTTACCGAACAAGCCCGCGAAGTCCTCCGCCAGTCCCAGCGGATCATGAACCATTACCGCCATCCACAATGGGACGCCGAACACATAATGATGGCCCTGCTCAGTCAGGAGCAAGGTGTCCCTGCCGCAATTCTCGCCGAACTCGGCGCGGACAGGGAATCTATGCGTCGCAGGCTTCACGTTCTCATGGATGATATGCCTTGGCTGCAAAGCTCCGCCAACCAGATATTCCCAACCCCTAGGGCCGAGAATATGCTCGCCCGCGCCAAGGCCGAAGCCGACCGCCTCAGCGACGACTTCATAAGCTCCGAACACCTTCTGGTCGCGCTCACCCAGGAGACCGAAGGCCAGGTATCGGCGCTTCTCACAGAGTTCGGCATAGACGC
Organism: Dehalococcoidia bacterium; assembly: GCA_963668275.2. Lineage (GTDB taxonomy): Bacteria > Chloroflexota > Dehalococcoidia > Lucifugimonadales > UBA1123 > VXRN01. The sequence goes on along the minus strand of OY764155.1, from coordinate 1,479,886 downwards.
CGAGAAAGTCTATCGCGCCCTCCAGAAAGTGCGCGGCTCGCACCGCGTTACCGACGAACGCGCCGAAAGTCGCTACGGAGCGCTCAACCGCTTCACCATAGACCTCACCCAACTCGCCTCCGACGCCAAGCTCGATCCCGTCATAGGCCGCGACGTCGAGATACACCGCGTCATGCAGACCCTCATCCGCCGTACCAAGAACAACCCCGTCCTCATAGGCGGCGCCGGCGTCGGCAAGACCGCCATCGCCGAGGGCCTCGCCCAGTCCATCGTCTCCGGCGACGCCCCCGACGAACTCCAGAACCGCCGCGTTCTCGCCCTCGACATGGGCGCCCTAGTCGCCGGAGCCAAGTTCCGCGGCGAGTTCGAGGAACGCCTAAAGTCCGTCATGGACGAGATACGCGAAGCCCACGGTGAGATAATCCTCTTCATAGACGAACTACACACCGTCGTCGGAGCCGGAGCCGCCGAAGGCTCCATTGACGCCTCCAACATGATGAAGCCCGCCCTCGCGCGCGGCGAACTCCAGGCCGTCGGAGCCACCACCGAGGACGAGTACCGCCGCTACATAGAGCGCGACGCCGCCCTCGAAAGACGCTTCCAGCCCGTCCTTGTCGAGGAGCCGGACCCCGAAACCGCCGTCCGGATGCTCAACGGCCTCCGCCCCAAGTACGAAGCCCACCACAAGGTCCAGATAACCGGCGACGCGATAGAGGCCGCCGTCAACCTCAGCCAGCGCTACATCTCCGACCGCCTGCTCCCCGACAAGGCAGTTGACCTCATAGACGAGGCCGCTTCCCGCCTCCGCATTGACGCCCAGGCCCGCCCCTCCGACCTCGTGGAGACAGAGACCCGCATCCAGCGCCTCGAGGACGAGGAACTAGCCGCCTCCCAGCGCGCCGACTACGAGTTGGCCGCCCAACTCCGCTCCGAGCGTCTCCGCCTCATCGAGGAATACGAAACCCGCCGCGCCCAGACGCCCGACGCCGAAATAGAGATGGTCGTCACCCCCGAGCGCATCGGCAGTCTCATAGCCACCTGGACTGGCATCCCCGTTGACCGCCTTCTCGAAAGCGAAGCCGAAAAGCTCCTCCACATGGAAGACCGCCTACACCAGCGCGTCATAGGCCAGCAGGAAGCCATTACCGCCGTCTCAGACGCCGTGCGCCGCGCCCGCGCCGGACTCAAAGACCCCAAGCGGCCCATCGGCAGCTTCATCTTCCTCGGCCCGACCGGCGTCGGCAAGACCGAACTAGCCCGCTCCCTCGCCGAATACCTCTTCGACGATGAGCAGAACATCGTCCGCCTCGATATGTCCGAGTACATGGAAAAGCACACCGTCTCCCGGCTCATCGGCGCGCCTCCCGGCTACATCGGCTTCGACCAGGGCGGCCAGCTAACCGAGGCCGTCCGCCGCCGCCCATTCCGCGTCATCCTCTTCGACGAAATAGAGAAGGCCCACCCCGACGTGTTCAACATCCTGCTCCAGATCCTCGAAGACGGACGCCTCACCGACGGCCACGGCAGGACAGTGGACTTCCGCAACGCGCTCGTCATAATGACCAGCAACCTCGGCGCGTCATCCGACCAACTCCAGCCCGTCGGCTTCCTGCGCGACTCCAACGGAGACGGCAGGAACCGCCGCCACGCCGCCGTCGAGGAAGCCCTAAAACGCGCATTCAGGCCCGAGTTCCTCAACCGCATAGACGCCACCATAGTCTTCGATCCGCTCACCGAAGACCAGATCCGCCAGGTCGTGGACATCAGCGTCGCCGAGGTCGCCAACCGCCTGTCCGAGCACGGCGTCGCAATCGAGCTAACCGACGCCGCCCGCGACTGGCTCGCCCGCGAAGGCTACGACAGGACATTCGGCGCGCGCCCCCTGCGCCGCGCCGTCCAGCGCCACATCGAAAACCCCCTCTCCCGCAAAATCCTGGCCCGCGAATTCACCCAAGGCGACCGCATAACCGCCCACCCCACGGACGACGCCTCCGCCCTCCAATTCACCAAGTCCGCCGCCCGCGAACCCGTCCTCACCCCGGCATAGCAATTCGCAGTACATAAGCGCTATAATCCAGAGACGGCCCACCCAGGCCGTCTCTCTCGGTTCAGGCAGCAAGGTCTTTCGATTGTTTGTGCAGCCGAACTGCTCAGTTATCCGTCATTCCCGCGAAAGCGGGAATCCAGAAGTGCAGTCAGGACCATCCGTTTACATACTGGCGACCGAAATCCTGTACAATCATTTAGGCAAAACAGGGAAAATATATGGCAACCATCAACACAATAGACGACCTTCTGCGAATCGTGCGCGAAAACGAAGAGTACCGCGTCGCGCTCAGACGCGAATTGCTCACCGACGACCTGCTGGCTCTGCCCAGCCAAATCGCGGAGATACTCCAAACCCAGAACAAAATGCTGGAAACCCAGAACTCGATACTCGCCGAACAGGAACGATCCCGCCAGACTCAGAACAGGATACTCGCCCATATAGATGAGTTGCGCGAGACCCAGAACTCGATGCTGAAGACCCAGGGCGAAATGCTGGAAACTCAGAACGTGATGCTCAAGACCCAGGGCGAAATGCTGGAAACCCAGAACGTGATGCTGAAAGACCTCGCTGAGACCCGCTCTACCCAGCGTGAAATGCTCAAGACCCAGGGCGAGATGCTGAAAACCCAGGGGGAGATACTGCGGCGTCTCGACAACGTAGAAGCCCACAACAGACGCCTAAGCCACGATTTCAGGAATTTCCGCGGCAACTATGCCGAGTCCGCGATGCGCAAGAACGCCACCGACATAGCGATCTTGCTAAACGAGGCCAAGTCGCTGGGAATAGATGAGACCTCCGTAAGAGTCCTTTCAGATAATGACCTCCGCGCTGCGGCAAGAGAGTATGGCACGGAGAAACTCGCAGCCATCCCGCTGGACGAGAGGCGGAGTTTCTACAAGGCCGATCTTGTGATCGAGGTCCCCAAGACAGACGGTACAACCTGCTACATCGCCGTAGAAGCCTCCTACACCTGCAACGGCAGAGATACCTCGAGAGCCTTGGCCCACGCCGACCTGATTACACGGTTCACCGGAAAAGAGGCCTGGCCCGTCATCGCCGGAATCCGCATAGACAGGCAAATCCAGCCCCTCGTTGATAATGGCCAAGTCTTCTGGTATCAGCTTGAAGATGAAGAAATGGAACCGGATGAACCCTGCTAGAAAGTAGAGACGATTGCATAAGTCCCCTCTCCCTTGACGGGCTCACAAGGGTAGGCAAATATGTCGACAAACCCCCTCTCCCTCAGGGTGAGGGTTGGGGTGAGGGTCAATAGCTCCCACGCCCCCCATTGCGGGGAAACAAATCCTATTCCCCCCGTTCGCTCTCCTTCGCGTCCCGGTCCTGCCTCCCCACAATCCCCGCGTACGTCACCCCCGCCAGCAGCCCAAACAGGTGCCCCTCCCACGAAACCCGCTCATCCGTAGGCAGCAACCCAAGCAGAATACCGCCGCCGTAGAACACTATCACCACGATGGCTATGAATATCGAACTGAAACTGCGCTCGTGAAACGCCCGCGCCGCCAGGTAGCCGAAATACCCGAACACTACCCCGCTCGCGCCGATGTGGATACCGTACCCCGTAATCAGACCCGCCACCAGCCACACCATCGAGCCGCCCACCAGCGTAATGAACACCGTTCCCCAGAACAGCCGCGCCTTGCCCCGCAGCGAAATCAGCCCGCCCAGAACTATCAGGGGCCCCGTATTGGAAATCAGGTGACCGAACCCGCCGTGCAGAAAGATGTGCAGCGGTATCCCCCGCAATCCCGTCGTGTCGCGCGGAATTATCCCGTACTGGTCAAGATTCAGACTAGCCAGCGCGTCCGCGAGTTCTACCACCCACAAAGACGCCACGAATATCAGAAGCCACACGAAAGCGTGCATGAATCAACTCCCCTATGAATCTCGCCTCAGCCTGCCCAGGATTATACGCGATTCCCTCAGCCCCCCGAACCTCAGCCTAGCCAGCCCCTTCAGGTCCTCGTATGCCGTGCTCACGATACGCACCCTGCTGTCCGGGTCGTCCACCCACCTGACCGGAACTTCCTCTACGCTATACCCGTTCTTCTCGCACAGTATCAGCAACTCCGTATCGAAGAACCACCCTGTATCCTTCACCAGCGGCAGAACCTCCTCCACCGCCCTGCGCCCCACCGCCTTGAACCCGCACTGCGCGTCCTGGAACCCCGTCAGGAACATCGTCCTGAATATCAGGCTGTAACACCGCGATATGAACTCCCGCTTCGGCGACCGTCCTATCACCTGCGCCCCGCGCTTCAGCCGCGACCCGATAGCCACGTCATGCCCACCCTCCGCCACCGCGGCCACCAGCGCCGGCAGATACTCCAGGTCCGTGGACAAATCCATATCCATGTACGACACCACGTCCGCGTCGCTCTGCGTCCAGGCATACTTCAGCGCCCGCCCGCGTCCACGCTGCTCCAACCGCAGATACCCCACCCGCTCCCGCTCCGCAGCCAGCCGCCGACCTATCTCCTGCGTCCCGTCCGTCGAGCCGTTGTCCGCTATCACGATCCGCCAGTCATACCCGTCCATCCTCTCACACATGAACGCCGACAGCGTTTCGACCGTGTTCTCCAAGCCGCTCTCTTCATTCAGTCCGGGCAGTACGACATCCAGCTTGGTCATAGTTTCAGACAGTCCCATTATGCTACAATTAGGTGTTGCGTGATTAGGCGCATCATCCATCGTCATCTGTATGTTGAAAATCCCCTCTCCCTTGATGGGCTAACGGGCAGGTAAACGTGCAGGCAACCACAAATGCCAGCCGACAGATCCCCTCTCCCTCAGGGAGAGGGCTAGGGTGAGGGTGAAATGCCTACACCTTCCAGCCCTTGACGGGTGAGGGTGAAAACACACCGTTATACCGAATGCTGATGTTTAGGAGATAGCTTACTATGAAGATTACAGATTTGAAAGTTTGGGTTACAAGACCGGAGCCACAGGGCCGCTCCTTCGTCTTCTTCAGAATTGACACCGACGAGGGCGTATCCGGCGTCGGAGAGGCCACCAGCTCCGGCGGCGGAGGCAGCGTCATCGTCGGCAACATGGCCCGCTTCCTGCGCGACTCCACCCTCGGCGAAGACTTCCGCGACTCCCTCATCGGCGAAGACCCGCGGTACATAGACCGCGTCTGGCACAAGCTCTACCGCCGCTTCACGGGCGGCGGCGGATTCGGCGGATTCGTGACCACCCTGCTCAGCGGCATTGACATAGCACTCTGGGACATCAAGGGCAAGGTGATGGACCGCCCCATCTACGAACTCTTCGGCGGCCCCGTCTGGGACGATGTTCCCATGTACACCCACGTAGCCCCCGGAGACCCCGACCGGGCCGCCGCCCAGGCCAAAGAACTCGCCGACGAGGGCTTCACAGCGCTCAAGACCGATCCTTTCATGCCCGAGATGCGCCAGCACCACCGCCGCTACATGAAGGGCGAAATCTCCCCGGCCGGCGCGGCGCTCGGCGCGGACACCATCGCCGCCATGCGCCAGGCCGTCGGCCCCGACGTCGAAATCCTCATAGACGCGCACGGCAACTTCAACGTCCCGACCGCCATTCGCCTCGCCCGCAGGCTCGAACCCTACGACATCGGCTGGTTCGAGGAGCCTGTCCAGCCCAACAGCAACGACGCCCTACGCGCCGTCCGCGACGCCGTTGACGTCCCGCTCTGCGTCGGCGAGCGGCTCTACCACCGCTGGGACTTCGTACCCATTCTCACCGACCGCCTCGCCGAGTACCTCATGCCGGACATCCTCTGGTGCGGCGGCATAAGCGAGATGCGCAAGATAGCGAACTTGGCGGAGTCCTTCTACATCCCCGTCAGTCCCCACGACGCCAGCGGTCCCGTGAACATCCTCGCCGGAGCGCACGTAATGATGACCGTCCCCAACTTCTACAAACTCGAATTCAACCACGCCGCCCTAGACGTCCACAACCGCATAATCTCCGATCCCCTCGACATACGAAACGGAACCCTCCACCTATCCCCCAAGCCCGGCCTAGGCGTAGAACTAGACGAAGACTACCTAGACGCCCACCCCGACCCCGACTGGAACCCCGACTAGCCAGCTAGGATGGCAGGGCAATCGCATCTAAAATTCTAAGTGCCATGTCCAAAGCTAGATTATAACGGATCGGCCTCCCAAATCGGCTGGAGTTCGATAAGCCGAGCGCCTGGTCAAATGCCCTGCTTATCATTCAAATTTCACTTGATAATTGGCCGTAGGCATGATAGGATATCTGTGTTCATCGCCCCTGTCGCTTCTGGTGGCAGGGTAGCAAGGCCACCCCTCGGGGTGGTCGTTGCATTTGTGGGGACTTCCTTTGAGTGTAAATGTCTATATTGATGGCTTTAATCTTTACTATGGTGCGCTACGAGACACTCCGCATAAGTGGCTGAACCTCGCGGCGATGTGCCGCCGCCTTTTGCCGGGCAGAGATGTTAACCGAATCAGGTATTTCACGGCGCGCGTCTCATCCTATCCGCACGACCTACGCGCTCCGGATAGACAAGACAATTACCTCAGGGCATTGGATACCATTCCGAACCTGACGATACACTACGGGCGTTTCTCGCGCCATCCCTCGGCCGCGCCGATATATCCGCTCACATACGCCAACCCTTCGGAGCCGCCGCAAAGGGTACGGATACTCAAGACCGAAGAGAAGCGTTCCGATGTGAATCTCGCCACTATGCTGCTGATAGACTGCTTCGATGGCGACTTCGACGAGGCGGTCGTCATCTCCAACGACTCCGACCTAACGCTTCCTATCGAGTATGTGATTAACAAGTTCGGCAAGCGCGTGGGCGTCATCAATCCGCATCGGGGCCGCGTAAGCCGCGAATTGTCGAATGTCGCCACTTGGTTCTACCGCCGAATCAACAGGAGTGCGCTTGCCAATTCTCAATTCCCCGCCAATATGTCCGATAGCAGGGGCAATTTCAGAAAGCCCGCGCTCTGGTAGCCGTGGGAGCGGAACGGGCGGCGGTCTGTGGCGCCGAACTTACCAGATGCTATGCCCGGTTAAATTCCTGCCTGCTAATTCCCAAGCCCCTTCGGATTCACGGAAATCCTCCCCTCTCCCTGAAGGAGAGTGCTAGGGTGAGGGTGAACTACAATTCAGTCATTCCTGAGAAAGCGGGAATCCAGTCCCCCGTCAGGTATTGCAAACGCTCGCTTCTGAACACCCGCTATTTGACTATTCATGCGGCATGGCTTTAGAATGAATTATCTAAAACTATGGTATGAGGCGCTATGACTCGCCCCTACCGAATTTCCTGGCGGGTATTGCAATTTGTTAAACAATTCGGGGCAATCGCGCCCACGCCAATCAGAGGAAGCGCGACAATGGCTAACATGAACTTTGTTAATCGGACTCTATGGACCGGGGACAACCTGGACATTCTCAGGGGCATGAACTCCGACACCATAGACCTGATATATCTTGACCCGCCCTTTAACTCCAACCGCAACTACCAAGCCCCTGTCGGATCCAAGGCGGCGGGCGCGGCGTTCAAGGACGCATGGACACTCTCAGACCTCGATGTTGCATGGACAGGGTTGATTGCGGAGGAGCGCCCGGCTATTGCCCACCTGCTGGATACGACAGGGCGCGCGCATGGCAGGTCTATGCAGTCCTACCTCACGATGATGGCAGTGCGTCTGTTGGAGAAAGGACAGTATCGCACTGGGGATTTGACCGGGGCGGGTACGAGCGAAGGTGAATCGGGAATCCCATGGCGCGGTTTTGACCCGGGCTCGATTGGCCGGCACTGGGCGGTTCCGAAGACTGGCAAATATACGAAATATCTCGACTCGATACTACTTCCGGGATACCTCAATGTCCCTGGCGTTCATGACCGCCTTGACACATTGGATAAAGCCGGCATGATTCACTACTCATCCACAGGCGGTATGCCTGCGTTGAAGCGTTATCTTCCGCCCGACGCCGGTCAAATTCCCGGTGATATTTGGACTGATATTGATGTTGTCAATTCACGAGCCAAAGAGCGCGTAGGCTATCCGACCCAGAAGCCGCTCGCGCTATTGGAACGAATCATCGCGGCGTCCAGCAATGAGGGGGATGTTGTTTTAGACCCATTCTGTGGATGCGCCACGGCCTGCGTAGCCGCCGAAAAGATGGGTAGGCAATGGGTTGGTATTGATCTGTCTGAAATGGCCTACACACTGGTACGGGAACGGGTGGCGAAAGAGGTACAGGTAGGGTCTGAAGAATTTCCCAGGCTAACAGGCTGGGAAATTACCCATAGAACTGATATACCGAGACGCACGGACATAGACGCGCCTAAGAATTACCGCAAGAACAAGCACGTGCTTTTCGGTCAGCAGGAAAGTAAGTGCGCGGGCTGTCGTATGGACTTCCCATTCAAGATATTCGAGGTTGACCACATCATCCCACAGTCACGGGGCGGAACTGACCACATGGACAACTTGCAACTGCTGTGTGGGCATTGCGACCGCATCAAGGGCGACAGACCGCAGGAATACCTAATGACTCAATTGCGGGATATAGTGGTATGAGGTGGGCAAAGCGAGACGGGCGGGGAGATGCGTGGCTAATTCAGAGAGAATTAGACAGCATAGTCGAGGGAACTGGCGTGGGCGATATTCCGGAGTGGGTAGAAGAGGGAGAAGGAATAAAAATCTAGAGACTAATAATAGGTGACGATTTATATGTACCAGGAACACCCCAGTTTTCTTCCACCATCACCTGACGCGGTGCTTTGGAGATATATGGATTTCACAAAATTCGCATCGCTGATTGACACGGAATCACTTTTCTTTGCAAAGTCGGATAAGCTGGGTGATCCTTTTGAAGGTTCTCTTTCTCAAGTTAATGTTGATTTGCGTCCGAGCATATATGGAGAAGAAATCGCTTCTAAAATATCTAAAGCTATATCTGGGTCTGATTATGAGCGATTGAGACAATATATCTTGATTAGTTGTTGGCATGAGAGCAGTTATGAATCAGACGCTATGTGGGCACGTTATTCAAGATTAGACGATGGCGTTGCGATCAAAACAAATTTTCAAGCATTGGCGAACAGCCTAGTATGTGATACGGAGGTATTTATCGGCCAAGTTTCCTATGTCGACTATCAGGCCACCTTTATTCCAGAGGAGAATATGTTTGACCGTTATCTGCATAAGAGAAAGGGCTTTGAACATGAGAAAGAAGTACGGGCCATCGTAATGAGGTTTCCGTCAAACGTAATGAGATCTCCATCTAAAAAAGTCAACGATGATGGAGAATATTTTGAGGTTAATCTATCTAAGTTGATCCACGAAGTCGTGGTGGCACCTTTCGCCCCAGACTGGTTCTTCGAACTTGTGAAATCAGTAGCCACTAGATACTGTATAACCGCGCCTGTAACGAAATCTTCAATGGCAGATTCTCCCGTGTGGGGATAGATACTACGAAGTATTATATCAAGACAAGTATATAATTCCCGATTTTATAAGGGGCAGCTCTGCAATCGAGTGCTCAGTTCTACCCCGCCGCGTCTTCCGCTTCCGCCCGAACCGGCGCGGACTGAGCGGACGCCGTCTCCGACTCCCCCCTGTCCGCCCTCACCACGCCCCGCTCCACGTTGTGCTTCAACCGCTCGTACTCCGAACATAGCTCAGCCCCCATCAGCACGATGAAACTGCTCAGATACGCCCAGAACAGCAGCACTATCACCGGCGCGATTGAGCCGTAAACGTTCTGGTACGACGCGAAACTTTGCAGATACAGCAGGAACAGGTTCTTGGAAGTCTCGAACAGCACCGCCGCTACCAGAGCGCCCGGCCAGATGTATCGCCAGTACGTCTTCGTGTTTGGAATCACCTTGTACATCATCAGGAATATCAGCAGCATCAGGACGAAAGACACCACCTGGAGGATGATCCAACCCATGTTGTCAACCACGAACCCAATCACCGGATAATCCAGGTTCGGCAAGTCCTGCGCCGTCCTCACCACCGCCGCGCTCGACATCGAAATGGCGAACAGCAGCCCCGCGCTGAACACCATCAGGAAGTGCCTCGGCTTCCCCACGTAGATCGGCCTGTCCTTGTGTATGTCCCACGCCCGGTTGATAGCGCGGTCCAGCGCCCCCATCATCGCGCTCCCCGACCACAGCAGTCCCAGCAGCGAGAACAGCCCCAGCGCGCTCCGCAAGTTCAGTATCCCCTCGATGTTGTCCTGCACGAACCCCTCTGAGCCGGGCAGAAATCCCCCAATCGCGTTCGCTATGTTCGCCTGTATCTGCTCCGCGTGCAGGAAGTAGCTGAACACCGTTATCATCCCGATGATCAGCGGGAATATCGAGAACAGCGCGTAGTACGCCACCCCCGCCGCCATGTGCGTAAGGTCGTCCTCCGACATCTCCCGCGCCACCCTGATAGCCAGTTCCACGACGAAAATCCGTCGAATCTGGTCTATGATGCCGCCGTAACGGTTGTTGATCCTGTCGCCGGTCCTCTGAACGAAGTTCCTGACGACTCGTACTGATTCATGATCTAGCAATGTTCAACGCCGCCTCAAATGCGCTTGCTATCTCGTCGTTCGTCCGCCGCAATATCGTCGTATTCACCGTCAGATGAACCTTGGTGTCATCGTACTCATCCGCGCTCACGAACACGAGCCTGTCCGACAACTCCCGGATGAATGACTCCGTATCCACATCCTCTCCAAGCGTGAGCCGGAATATGTTCGAGCCATGCTCATAAGCCTTCACCGACAGCCCCCCGAGCTCGTTCAACTCCCCGAACAGCGCCCCCGCCTTCGACATCGCCTCCCCGAACCGCGCCTCAAACCCGTCCATCCCTCGCAGCGCCAGCGCCGCCGCCAGCGCCGCGCTCGAAAGCCCGCCCCCGAACATCCGTCTGTCGTGATACAGCCCCCGGCAGAATTCCTCCGTCCCCGCCAGAACCGCCCCAAACGGCGCGCCGAAATACTTATACAGCGACACATACACCGTATCGAACAGCGCCGCGTACTCCGAAGGCGAGACTCCCGTAGCCGCGCTCATCATAAACAGCCGCGCCCCGTCCAGATGCGTCCCGATACCTTGCGCCCCGCAGTATTCCGTGATCTCACGCATCACCTCGAACGGCATCACCTGCCCATGCTGTCGCCGCACCGGACTCTCGATAACCACCGCCCCCACCGGCGTAAGCACCCTGCCCCCGACAGCCGTCCCCACCGCCGCCTCGACCTCTCCAAGCGTGAAATATGGCCGTCCATGCGCCAGCGGAACCAGGTTTATCCCGCTGAGTTGCTGAACGCAGTCCCCAATGTCGTGATACACATGGCTCCGCTCCTGAACGATAGCCCGCGGCCTGCCCCCACACAGCTTCCGTATCGCCAGATGATTCGCCAGCGTCCCCGTCGGCATAAACACCGCCGCCGCCATCCCCAGCATATCCGCCAGCCGCCTCTCCACCTCCTCAACCACTCCCCCCAGCGAATAGCTGTCCGCCTCTATCCCAACCATGTCCGTGATCTCGGCCAGCGCCCGCGCCATAAGCTCAGGCGACTTCGGCTCCCCATCCCCCCTGAACACCACGGCATGGGGCGAAAGCTGCGAATTTTGTGCGGACGCGACGGACGCGGACGATGCAACCATATATCAAAATCCTCGACTATTCCTAAGTTCAAGCCAATTATCCAAATTATAGCGTATTTGGCGGGCGTATCGGGTATATGTTATCCTATAAGATATGGGCGGTTGCCATTGAGGGAGAATCTATCCGTGAGATTTCTGAGTCTCAGCGCGAAGAACTATCGCAGTCTGCGCGATGTAAGTGTTGACCTGAGCGATATGAACCTGTTCATCGGCGCCAACGGTTCGGGGAAGAGCGCGATACTCGACGCCCTGAGATTTCTGCATGAAGGTGTCCGGTCATACGACTTCCGCGCGCCCGTGTTCTCGCGCGGCGGCATCCTCAATATGGCTTGGAAGGGCGAAGAAGCGCATCGGATAGAATTGTCGGCGCGTCTGGAAAATGGGGAGGGAGTGTACGAGTGGACAGTCGGGATTGTCAGAAACGGGTATGATTTTTATGTTGAAGAAGATCTAGAGTTTTTGCCTGACCAGTCCCCAAGTTCTCCTTTGCTAAGGGCAAATAGAGGTGAAGGTTGGTGGTGGTCGGAATCCGGGAAAGAAGAGGTTAGGCTGAAAGGGACGAGTACAGCCTGCGCTCTTACCGCAGCTTCCGCGGACGCCTCATTTCCCGCGCGCGATATTGTGGAATTCGTAAGCCGATGGGGATTCTTCGATCCAAACCCGTTTGTGCTGCGCCGCGACTGGCAGGGGCTGGATACGGTCGGGCTGGATCCCTATGGTCGTAACCTGGCTGAAACCTTGTACGAAATTCGGATCTCTTCACCCGAAGTATTGGAACGGATTTGCTCAGCTACACGCGATGTTCTGGGTCTGCCGTCCAGGATAGAACCCAGAGAGTCCGACGACAGGTTCTACTTTGTCCAGCATGAACCCGGTTTGCAATACCCCGTGAACCAGATGGGGGTATCCAGTGGAACGCTGAGAATGATAGCCCTTATGACCGCGCTTCACGGTCAGCCTGGAACAAATCTCATCGGAATCGAAGAGCCGGAGAACTACATTCACCCCACAGCCCTGCTTTCCTTCGTGGAGCATCTTCAGGAATCTCGCGACCGCGTTCAGTTCCTGATAACCACTCATTCGCCGATGTTGCTGGATTTTCTTGACGACCCTGAGTCGGTGCGCGTCGTCCGACGGAGAGATAATAACGGAACCGCTGTGATGAAAGAGGATAACCCGGACGGAGTTAGGAAAGCCCTGGAAACTTCAGGCTTCGGGCTTGGAGAGTTCTATGAGACAAAGGGTTTTGGAAGCTGATAGAAGTGTCCAAGCGCGTAACAGTCATAGCGTCGGGCGAAACTGAACGCCGCTCTCTCCCACACTTGTTGTCGCATCTAGGGGATGATGGCATTTTCGTAGATGGTATTCGCATTCCTCCAGGATACCGCAAACTCAATGTCAGTACTGTTGAGAGCCTCATAAAGTCTGCATGGTACGAAAATGTTGAAGCGCCTGCGGACAAATTCGTCGTTCTCGTGGATACCGACGGAAAAACCCCTGAAGATGCGCTGGACTTGCTGGAAGCGGAACTTCCCGGAAGATTGGGCGGTGAGATAGCCGCAAGGGTAAAGTACGCATACGCGCAATGGCATCTCGAGGCTTGGTATTTCGCGGACGCTATGAATCTCAGAGCCTATCTCGGGCAGGCTCCCGGACACGTAGATACGTCTAAACCGGACGAGATTCAGAATCCGAAAGAGCATCTGAAAAACCTGCTTGGCGTCCAAACCTATACTGCCCGTGTCTCGGAAGATATAGCAAAAACGCTTGATGCGCGGACAATAGCTCAAAGAAGTCCCAGTTTCAAGGGATTCATAGAAGCGGTTATGAATGGGAATAGTCACGCTGAGTCAAGCACTGCCTGACTTCTAGCATTGTCGACACCGGTAGGACGCCACAAATAGGGATTTTCATTTGTCTCATATATCCTTGGTCTGCGCCGAATGTAGAACGTCTCACGAGGCGGATATGAGCGCTCTGGGCTGCGCCGACTGCGGCGCTCCCTTGGACGTTGAGTATCTGGATGCCGCGCGGTACACCGTCCGTTGCGCCGGATTCGATATGCCCGCCCCGTACCACTCCGACCGCCCCGGCGTATCCCTTGGAGAAGGCAACACCCCGGTCGTCGCCATGTCGAATCTGGGCCGGACGCTTGGCGCGTCCAACCTGTTCGCCAAGCTGGAATTCATGAACCCGACCGGCTCCTTCAAGGATCGCGGAACCGCCACGATGCTCTCAGTAGCCGTAGAGCATGGAGTCGCGGAGGTCGTCGAAGACTCCTCCGGCAACGCCGGCGCGTCGGTCTCCGCCTATTCCGCGAGGGCCGGGATACGCGCCCACGTCTTCGCGCCTAGCACGGCCCCCGAGGCCAAGCTGGGACAGATTCGCGTTTACGATGCCCGAACCCACGCCGTCCCAGGCCCCAGGGAGGCGAGTACAGACGCCGCCGTCGAATACCAGCGCGAAAACGGCCTGGTTTACGCCTCCCACAACCTCAGCCCCTACTTCGTCGAGGGAACGAAGACCTTCGCCTACGAGGTGGCCGCCCAGATGTCGCCCTTGCCCAACCATATAATCATTCCGGTCGGCAACGGCAGCCTGCTCATGGGCTGCTGGAAGGGATTCTCGGAACTGATAGCCGACGGCGCTCTGGACGCTATGCCCAGGCTGTACGCGATCCAGGCCGAGGCCGTCATGCCCATAGCCGCCGAGTTCGCTGGCAGCGAGTGGAGTCCGGGCGCCACTACCTTGGCGGGAGGCATCGCCGTCGGCGCGCCGCCCCGCAAGAATCAGGTCTTGCGCGCGATTCGGGAGTCCGGCGGCGCGTCGCTCGCCGTCCCCGACGACAGCATAATCCGCTGGCAGAAGCTCCTCGCCGCCTCCGAGGGCATATTCGCCGAGCCGACATCCGCCGCCGCCCTCGCCGGCATCCAACTGCTGCTCCAACACGGTCACATCCAAGCGGATGAAGCCATTCTCGCGGCCATAACCGGCTTCGGCCTCAAAGACGCGCTGCCTGAGTAGGCTTAGCCGACAGTGCCCTCGAACGCCTCCCTGAACCCCGGAATAGACCCCGACAGCGTTTCATCCGTCACGCAGAACGAAATCCTGAAGTACCCTGGCATCCCGAAGCCGCGTCCCGGAACCACCAGCACGTTGCGCTTCTGTAACTCAGCCACGAACTCAACGTCGTCCTCCATTGGCGACTTGGGGAACATATAGAACGCGCCCTGCGGCTTTACCACGTCGTAGCCTATGTCGGTCAGAGTGTCGTACATGAAGTCGCGCTTGGACTGGTACTCGCCTATGTCCACCGTCACCGATTGCAGCTTGGCCACTATATGCTGCATCAGCGCTGGCGCGTTCACGAAGCCGAGCGTCCGGTTGCAGAACACCAGCCCGTCCATCAACTCAACGCCGTCCGCGTAGTCGGGGTGGACGGCTATGTAGCCGATGCGCTCGCCCGGAAGCGCCAGGTCCTTCGAGTGCGAGGTGGCGACGATGGAGCGAACGTGGTGGTGGAAGATGTGCGGGTATTCCAGGCCGTCGAACAGCAGCCTGCGGTACGGTTCGTCGCTGACCAGGAATATCTCAGTGCCGAACTCGCGCTCCTTCTCGCGGATTATCTCGCCTATCCGGGCGAGCGTCTCTTCTGAGTACAGAACGCCGGTCGGGTTGTTCGGCGAGTTTATCAGGACGGCGCGGGTTCGCTCCGTGATCGTGTCGGCCAGCGCGTCCATGTCCGGCAGGAATCCCTCGACGGGCGGCACGACCTTGCACACGCCCCCGTGGTTGTCGGCGTAGAAGAAGTACTCCACGAAGTACGGCGCGAATATCGCCACCTCGTCGCCCGGATCCAGCAGCGTCTTCAGGACTACGTTCAGCGCGCCGCCCGCTCCGCAGGTCATAATCAGTTCGTCGGCGGTGAATCTAAGGCCCGTCTCCTCGGCGAGTTGGGCGGCGACGGCGGCCCGCGTCTCCGGGTAGCCCGAGTTGGGCATATACCTGTGCATCCCGGGCGCAGGGTCGTCCGCGATGCGCCTCAGTTCGGCGAAGAACTCATCCGGCGGCTCCAGTATCGGGTTGCCCAGCGACAGATCGAAAACGTTGTCCTCCCCGAACCTCTGCTTGAGTTCTATGCCCTCCTCGAACATCCTGCGTATCCAGGATCCCTGTTCGAGCAGCCCGCGTATCTTGTTGGAAACAGCCATGACTCGCCTTTCGGATCAGTATCTTGCCGTGTGCATTGTAGCGCAGTCCGAGATCGAATATGTAACCGAGTTGTAGAATGAAACGACCTTCAGATTGCCCCAACTTTCCTATAATCGTATAATCGGAACGATTCTTGCGGGGTTGCCCCGCTCTTTAACACAACGACCATAAGGAGAGATACGACAATGGGCGCTCAGATTGTAATTTACGGGCCTAGCGAGAGCGGCTTGGCCGACTTCCAGAGGGTCGCGCCGGAGGGCGCGGACATCGGCTGGGTGGACTCCGGCCTGCCGATGGAAGAGCAGGCCGACCAACTGCGTGACGCGCAGGTGATGGTAGTCGCGGGCGCGAACGTCACCGTCGAGGTGGCGCGACACGCGCCCAACCTCAAGCTCGTCCAGACCACCAGCGCGGGCACCGACCAGCTGGACAAGACCACGCTCGGCGAGATGGGCATTCGCGTCTCCAACAACGGCGGCGGCAACGCCGTCGCGGTCGCCGAACACACCATCGCGCTGCTGGTTTCGACCATCAGGAAGCTCCAGCTCCAGTTCAACGCGGTCAAGGCCGGGGAGTGGGCCGCCGACATCCGCTCCGCCTGGTTCTCGCAGGCCAATGAGATAGCCGGCAAGACCGTCGGCATCGTCGGGCTGGGCAGAATCGGCTCCAGGGTGGCGCGACGGCTGCAGGGCTGGGAGTGCGACATCATCTACGCCGACGTGGTTGACCCCGAAGGGAACATCGAGGAAGAGTTGAACCTGACGCGCGTTCCGCTGGACGAACTGCTCAGCACCGCGGACATCATCACGCTGCACGTTCCGCTTGGCGGCCCGACCTACCACATGATAAGCGACCGCGAGTTCGACCTGATGAAGCCGACGACGGTCTTCATCAACGCCTGCCGCGGCCCTGTGGTGGACGAGGCGGCGCTGATACGAGCCATGGAGGCGGGCAAGATAGCCCAGGCCGGGCTGGATGTGCTGGAAGAGGAGCCGACGCCGCCGGACAACCCGCTGCTGCACATGGACAACGTGCTGGTGACGCCGCACCTCGCGTCCTTCACGCAGGAATCGGGCGAGAAGAGCCGCACCTTCGCCATGTACAACGGCGCAAGAGTGGCTCGGGGCGAGGACCCCGAGTCCGTAGTCCTGCCCGACTAGCGCTAAGCTGACATTCCCCGCAATATGTAGGGGCAACCCTTGTGGTTGCCCCTACGGTCGTTTTCGCAATCTAGCGGGGAATCCGTTCCGAGGCGACGCCCACTTTCCTCAGGACGTCCAGAGGGGCGTTGTCCAGCAGTAATACGGCGTCCTCTATTTCCAGCCCTGACCCCCGCGCCACCTGCATGGCGAACTCGCGGGTGAGCAGGTCTTCGGGCGCGTGCGTGTCCGAATCGAGCACGAGTTTCGCGCCCGCCGCCCGCGCCGTCTTGACTACGTGGCCGTTGGCCGTCCCATGCCCGCGCCTCGCCGACACCTCCAGGAACACCCCGTTCTCAGCCGCGATCCGCGCGTCGTCCAGCGTAATGATCCCAGGGTGAGCGAGTATGTCAACGTGCTGGCTGGAAACGGCGGCGTGGTTTGTGCCTTCGACGACCGGCTCGGTAATCGTCTCGCCGTGTACGTTCACCACCTTCGCCCCAAGTCTGCGGCACTCCCGCGCGATATAGTCAATGTCCTCGCTCGGCGTGTGCGTTATCTCCACGCCCGGCAGCGCGAGTATGTCCCAGCGTTTGTTCACCATCTCGCAGTCGGCCACCAGCGTCTTCAGCACGTACTCCATGTTGCCCGGCCCTACGTGGTCCGTAATCGCCATAACGCGGTAGCCTATCTTTATGGCGCGCCGCACAAGCTCGATTGGCGCGAGAACGCCGTCGCTCAGGAACGTGTGTGTGTGGAAATCGAACATCCGCTACTCGCCTCTCAGAACCTCTTCCAAACGTATCATCTCCGGCCCCGTCTTGCCCATGTAGAAGGGCGGCGGCGTTGGCGGATGGTTGACCTTCAGGCACACGAACACGGGGCCGTCCCGCTCCATTATGCCCGGCAACTCGCTCGCCAGGTCCTCCAGGTCGCTGAACTCGTAAGACGCCGCGAAGCCCGCGTCCCTCGCCATTCCCGCCATGTCAACATTCCCGGACCCGGGAACGGGCTGCCCGCCCGTCGTGAAGTATCCGCCGTCCTCGAACACGAAGTGAACCAGGTTCTCCGGCCCGGTTCCTGCAATCGTAACCAGCGTCCCCAGGTTCATCAGCAGCGAGCCGTCCCCGTCAAGGCACAGCACCTTCCTGTCCGGCTGCGCTATCGCTATCCCCAGCGCGACCGAGGACGCCTTCCCCATCCCCCCGAAGATAGGCAGGTCCAGGTCCGGATTCTCGGTCACCGACTCCCAGTACCGATTGGGCGTCATAGTGCCGACCACAACCGCGTCGGCGCGAACGTCGTTGATGACCTTTACGGCGTCGAGAGAGGAAATCATAGTCTATCGCTCCTTGGAACAGCGTATATCCAGTTTCGCCGCGCATGATACCAAATTCGGGGGAACTATGGGACATCCCGCCCCGGACTAGCGGGGTCTTTCGGTTATTTCCCGATACCGCTTCTGTCGTTCGCCCTGAGCTTGTCGAAGGGTCGCCCGTTCATGGTTCGACAAGCTCACCACGAACGTAATTGGTTGATAATCGAAAGACCCTGCCCGAACTAGAACCTCTCAAGCTCGGGGAATATGTGAACCTCTTGCAGTCCTGCGTTGGGGTCGGACTTCGCCAACTCGGTCTGTTCCGCCGCGATGCTGAACCCATACACGGCTGGAATGGTGTGCGCGTCGTATAATTTGGTTAGAACATCCGCGGACTCGCGGGCGCGGTCAATGTCGCTGACGCCTATCACGCCCGACGCCTCGACCGCGACATAGACCGTCGCGCCGTCTGATATTCTGGATGTCCACACTATCAGGTCCGTATCTAGCAGCCTACCGACTTCGTCGTCGGTGAGTCGGCCGTCTTCGAGAGTCTGCTCCAGGTTGTCGGAGAAGGCTTCGCCCCTTCTCTGGGGCTGGAAATAGCGTCCTCCCGCCCACACGACGCGCACTGCTCTGAGACCGAGTTCTCTCCCCAACCTCTGGCGCAATCTCCTGGCCATCTTCTCTTCCAGCAGATGACCTCTGAGATCATCTACTCTGTTGGTCAACGTGTCGAATCTCTGCTCGACGCTCGCCTTGAATTCCTCGACGTCCGCCCTGAACTCCCTGAACTCCCCGGGCAGATTCAACAGATCCTCAATCAGCAGTTCGCGCCTGGCGGCGTCCCTGAACTCTTCGTTCTCACGCAGCGCGCGTATGAAATCGTCGGTGTTTCTGATGGTTATGACCATGTTCGTGTCCTCTCTCTACGATTATAGCGAACTTTGCGAAAAGAGGGACCTGTACAACCGCCCCCAAACCCGCTATCATTCACCCAATGACGAACAAATGATTCTCTAGCCAGCGAGATCATCCCATGCCCTCACGCCAAGCCGAACAAAACGCCAACAACGCCCTCGGCGCGCTGCTGGACGACATGATGCCCACCTGCGCCCTGCGCGTAGAGAACACCCGCGTCATCGTCGGACAGCCCGCCCTGCGCCTCGACATCCTCATCACCGCGCCCGACCGCGCTCCCGTCGTCATCGAGGCCGAGTTCATGCCCGCCGCCAGCGCCGAGAAAGAGGCCGCCGACCGGCTCGGCCTCGAAGTCGTGGACGGACGCCGCCCCATCGAGGCCGCCGTCGCGCTGCGATACCCGCGAGGGCTGGAATTCGCCGGCGCCATGAACGACGCCATGCGCGGCGCGCGCCTCGAGTACGCCGTCCTCTACAAGGACGGAACCCGCTTCCCCGAATCCGGCTGGCTTTCCGGCTCGCCCGCCGACCTCGCCGACCTCGCGCGGCTGCTGTCCGTGCCGCAGGAAGCCGTCAACAGCGCCGCCGACGCGCTCCAGGACGGCATAGACCGCGCGGTTGAGGCGCTGGACGATATGGCGATGCTCAGACCGGCGATAACCCGCGCCATCGCCGACCTGCTAGGAATGTCCGACGTTCGACAGACGCGCCGCATGGCCTGCGCCATCATCGCCAACGCGATGGTCTTCCACGAACAGATCTCCGGTATGCGCGCTGAGGTCAGGCCGCTGCGCCACGTGTGCGGCGACGGCGTGGAAGACCCGCAGGAAGCGACCCTGGAAGCCTGGTCCGTGATACTCGCCATCAACTACTGGCCCATATTCGCCATAGCCAAAGACGTGCTGGAACAACTCCCCTCCGGCGACGCCGCGCGTATCCTGCGAACGCTCAGGCGCACCGCGCAGAGGGTTGACGCCGCCGGCGTGACCAACGCCCACGACCTCACCGGGCGCATCTTCCAGCGTCTCATAGCCGACAGAAAGTATCTCGCCACCTTCTACACGCTGCCCGCCTCGGCCGCGCTGCTCGCCCGTCTCGCCGTCGCCAGGATGGACGGCGTTGACTGGTCCGACGCCGACGCCATAGCCAACCTGCGTATCGGCGACTTCGCCTGCGGAACCGGCGCGCTTCTGTCCGCCGTGTACGACCAGATAGCCGCGCTGCACGAGCGCGCGGGCGGCGACTCCGCCAACCTGCACACCGCCATGATGGAAGAAGCGCTCTACGGCTGCGACGTCATGCCCTCCGCCATACACATCACCGGCTCCACTCTCTCAGGTATGCAGCCCAACGTCGGCTTCGGACAGTCCCGCCTCTACACCATGCCCTACGGACGCCAGGAGGATACGACCGTCAAGATAGGCTCCCTCGAACTCCTCCAGTCCTCATCCGCCATGACCCTCTTCAACACCTCCGACCCCGCTCTCAGAACGGGCAGCGTCGGCGAGGAGACGGCGGCCCAGGTTCTCGTGGACATACCCGACGAGCGCTTCGACCTCGTGATAATGAACCCGCCCTTCACCAGCAATACCAAGCACTACGACGCGGGCGACGGCGTTCTGAACGCGGCATTCGCTGCCTACGAATCGTCCGAATCCGACCAGTCCGACATGGCCGCCCGTCTCAGGCGCTTGGCGCGAGACTCCACCTACCACGGACACGCGGGCATGGGATCCGCATTCGCCGCGCTTGCGGACAGGAAAGTTCGCCCCGGTGGAGTCGTGGCGTTCGTTCTGCCTTTCACAGCGATTACGGGTTCGTCCTGGGCCAAGTTCAGAGAGATGATAGCCAGTCAGTACACGGATACTACGATTGTGAGCATAGCCGCCAATGGGCGCGATATGTCCTTTTCGTCGGACACCGGAATGGCGGAATGTCTGGTAATCGCGCGCAAGCCGAGACGGAACGAGAAGCCGAGTACGCGCGCAAAGTTCACATCGCTGAGAGGCAGACCATCCGGTTTCGTGGACGCGCTAGAACTCTCCAAGTCAATGGTGGGAGACCGTATGGCGCGTAATCTGGAAGACGGGCCATACGGCGGCATTCCCATATACAGTGGAGACGAACAGTACGGCGAAAGCGTAGATGCTCCGCTAGACGAATACGAAACCGGCTGGGGCGCAGCGCGAATCTTTGACGTATCTGTGGCGCAGGTCGCTTACGCGCTGTCCAGAGGCAAGCTGTGGCTGCCAGCCGAACCGGGAGCCGTTGAACTGCCAATGGCGTTATTGAACGAAGTGGGTAAGCGGGGGTTGGATTCACAAATGTTCATAAGCGCCGCGCACAAGGGACCATTCACCAGGTCAAACGCCAGCGCGACAGCTACATATCCATCTCTATGGAATCACAACGCCAAGAATGAAACTCGGATGATATGCGATCCAGATTCCCAACTCTTGGTCAGGCCAGGAATGGAATCGGAAGCCGCAGAGGTCTATGATACCGCAAGCCGCGCCCATCTCAACCGTGATTTTAGGTTCACATCTCAACCACTAACGGCTGCATTTACTGAACACCGGAGTATTGGTGGAGTCGCGTGGCCTAATGTGTCTTTTTCTGATTCTCGTTTTGATTATCCATTTGTCTTGTGGTGCAACTCCACTATGGGCTTATTGCTGTTTTGGTGGCACTCCAATCGTCAACAAGATGGACGTGGACGGAAGACGATACATTCCTCTGAATCTCTGCCCATCTTAGACCTTCGCGCCCTGAGCGACGCCCAACTAGCCAAAGCCCAAGACATCTTCGACGAATTCAGAGACAAAGAACTCAAGCCCGCCTACATCGCGGACGCCGATCCGAACCGCGCCCTCCTCGACAAGCGCGTAATCCGCGACCTGCTCGGCTTCGACGATAACGTGTACCAGGCCGTCCGCCGCCTCGCCGCCAAATGGTGCGCCGAACCCTCCGTCCACGGCGGCAAGCGAAGGCTGCCAGGGTCGGCGCTGGTGGTATAACGCATCCCAAACCACCCCTCTGATATGAACGGTCTCTTCAGCAAGGCGGCAGATCAGTCAGCATGAACCTGATGCAAATTCTCCTGCCTGCTTACAGCTTCGGCCAGAAACTCGTTCCTTGCCTCGATACGGGCCTGTTCAAGCTCGACCTCGCTAACCCTTTCGCCAATCTTGCGAAGGTCATTGCGAAGGTCGCGTATATCCTCAGCAAGACTCCGGGTATCCCTGCGCGACTGCCACATCAAAGCGAACATAGCCGCAAGCATCCCGATCACGATTGCGGAAAACCCGATAGCGAGGGTAATCACTATCGCCAACTGTCCGGTATCCATGGCAAACCTCGCTTCGATTCTCGCGCTTGCCGCTTGCGTCGCGCGTCCGCTGAATGTGAATAGATGATAGCACATCGCAGAACTCTTGCGCCGTAGCGTATGCTCGAACAAGATGCGATTGCCCTGCCGCGTTCGCCGCGCCCTCGCCGACGCCCAACTCGCCACAGCCAAAGACATCTTCGACGAATTCAGACACAAATAACTCAAACCCGCCTACATAGCCGACACCGACCCCAACCGCGCCCTGCTGGAATTCGGTCAGGCAACCTATGAGGCGGCGCGGCGGCGGCCGGCTAAGTGGCGCGCGGAGCCGTCGGCGCATGGTGGAAGCGAAGGCCGCGCGGCTCGGGGCTTGTGGTATAATCAGAGAAAGCGGGACGCAGCACAGTGGAGCGCGAATAGCGTATGGGAAGACAGGATGGCCAGGGGTGGTCGGATAGGTTACTGAACTTCACAATAGTGCTCGTAGTCCTGTTCGCCCTCATCATCGCAGTCAAAGGCGGAGTCCAGGTAGCGTATAACGCGCTGGGCGAGCGGGAACCTAAGTGGCTATCCGCGTTCGACGCGGAACCGGTGGCAAAGACTTTCAACCTGCTGGTAACGACAACCGTAATAGTAGCGGGCGCTTACATCGGATACCGGAAATTCTTTCTGTTCAGGGAAAACAAGCCCCAGCTAACAGTAACTTTGACAGTATCCAGTCGGCAGGCAAGTGATCAATTTCTACATATCGGAGCAATTGCAAAAGCTGAAAACACTGGCAAAGTGAATGTTGACGTGGGCCTGATTTACTGGCGACTAGCCGCTATATCACCCTACGACGATACGGCAGTGCAAGAAATGCGTTCAGCGTACATTGACGCTAACGTGGCAACGCAAAGTGGGATTGATGATGCTTTTGAAATGATTGAGCCAAAGCTGGCTGAGTTTCCATGGCGATCACTTGGTAGGTATCGGACGAGTCGCGATGGAATGATAATTGAGCCCAATGAGACTGACGAACTGACTTTCGACTTCATAGCTCCAGTAGGTGTAGAATCAGTTGTAATATCCTTATTCATTGAGAATAAAGAAACTGAATCAGACGAGAAGCCTGTTGGATGGTACAGGCGCGTGTATCATGATATTACGGTAGGAAAATTTAGGAGTGAATAGTGAAGCAAAACAAAACTAGACCTGTATGTATGAAGCGAATTGATAATTCCGCGCCTCAACCGGAACTACCAGAAAATGCAATAAAGCCTTGGACTCCTCCAGAATCTGCCCAGGGATCGCAAAGCGCAGTTAATAAGAATGAACTAAAGAGACAGGAGAGAACAAGTGAAGTCAGTAAAAGACAAGAATCGTCCACGCTTTGAGAAAGGCGGCTATCCTCAACCCGTCTTGCCGGAACATCTCATCAAGCCATGGACTCCTCCGAAATCTGGCAAGGCGCAGAAAGACACTAGTTCCGGCTGAGCGATGCCCGGGCGCGCCTTCTTCAATCCGCTTATGATCGGTCAGTGTTTCTCCCCGCTTTCCGACTCCGCTCCCGCACATAATCCGCCATGTGGTCATTGCGAACCATCCAGTTGCGCCCGAACTTCTTGCCCTTCAGAACACCCCTGCCAATCTGATGCCGCAGCGTCGTCGGACTGAGGCCGTAAAACCTCCCCACGTCCGACAGCGACATTCTTGTCGTATGTGATTTTCATTCGCGGCATCTCTTTCTGATTACGGTAATCACGCGGAAGATGATTATAGCTCATATCGGCCATAAGCTAAATGGACTCAGACCATATCGCTCGTAGAGGCAATCCTTGTGGTTGCCCATTAAGCCCGATGTCAGATCAAACAATCGAAATAACCTACCCAACCACCCCCACCCTGTGCTACAATACCCTCAACGAAAGAACATAAGAGCGTTATATAAAGCGGGATATATAGAAGAAACTCCGACGGACGAAAAAAACTCGCTGAACTGGGAAATACAGGACTTTGCAGGTGAGATGCAGGCGAATACATACAGCAGACCCTACCTGCAGCCCACCAGCAGACTACCTGCGCACTTACCAGAATACTATAAATCAGGGCATATACGAATCGCAGTTTTGCCATAATGGGAGCGACATCAATTGGAACGAATCGAGTCCGGCGGCCTATACTCGCCCCTCAGCATCACCAAGGAACTCTGGCCCTGGTGCCTATGGGCAATCTGCCTGCTGACCGTGACGTGGACGGCCCTGGTAGCGTGGGCCGAAGTATCCGGCGGCAAGCGAGCCGGCCTCTTGGAAACCTCAATCGCCGTCGGATCCGGCGCGTCGAGCGGAGTGCCGCTGATTGTCATATACTCTATACTCATCGTAATGGTCGGAAACTTCATACTCGGAGGCGGAATCATGGTAATGGCGCGGGCCACCAAAGAATACCTCTACGACAAGATAGAAAAACAGCGCGAGAAGTTACGCCAGGAAGGCAGGGCCGATGAACGCCAGGCTTGGGTGGACTGGAACGAAAAACGCCTCGACGCCGAGGCTCGCGGAGAGCCGTTCGACGAGCCGCCCCCCGGCGCTTAGCCCCGCCCGTACCGCATCCCCTCCGGCAGCTCCGATATGACGCCAAGCGCGAGCAGCGCCCGTTGCGCCGCGTACTCAGCCACGTCGTCTATCGTCTGCTGTCCCAGGTAGAAGGCCGGCTCCGGCGGTATGATAGTCGCGCCCAGTGTCGCCAGCCGCGCCAGGTTCTCCAGGTGTATCACGCTCAGCGGCGACTCTCGCGGAATGACGACCAGGGGCCGCCGCTCCTTGATGGCAACGTCCGCCGCCCGCCGGATGAGATTATCCGCCAACCCGTGCGCCGCCGCCGCGACCGTCGCCATGCTGCACGGAGCCAGTATCATGCCCCGCGTCGGGAACGTCCCGCTCGCTATCGGCGCGGCCAGCTCCGCCGGCGCGTGATAGCTGAACATCCCCGAGTCCGTCCAGCGTTCCAGCGCCTCCCCGAACGACTCATCCATCTCCTGCTTCCACACCATCCGAGCCGCCGAAGACGCCGACGCCGCCACCGGAACCCCGGCCCCCAGCAGCGCGTCTATCGTATGCAGCGCGATGATCGAGCCGCTCGCGCCCGTTATCCCCACGACCACAGGCCTGCTGTCTGTGTCGGCGCTAGTCATAGCAGAATCGCCAGTATCGTACCGACCAGCATCGTGGTCGAGACGTAGGCGTTGATGCGCCCGAACGCCACTCCCATCCTCGACAGGTCGGACGGCGAGACGAGCCTGTACTTGTACCACAGTATGCCGGACGCCACTCCGCACGCCGCCAGGAACGGCCATCCCAGTTCCATCGAGTCGGTCACGTTTATCCACACCCACAGCGTTACAAGAGCCGCAACCGCCAGAACGTCCAGCGTCCGCGCTATCCGAAACGCCTTCACCACGCCGAACCGCTCCGCCACCGAGTGCAGCCCGTTCTCGCGCTGGAACTCGAAATCCTGCGTGTGATACAGGATGTCGAAACTGCCCGCCCACAGCGCTACCGCCAGCGACAGAAGCATCGGCTCCAGCGAAAGGCTCCCGTTCACCCCAATCCACGCCGCCGACGGCGAGATAGCCAGCGCCCAGCCCAGCAGCAGGTTCGCCGTCCACGTGAACCGCTTGGTGTACGGGTAGAACACGAGATAGGCCGCCGCCACGGGCGCGAGTATGAAGGCCAGCGTGTTTAGCTGGTACGCCGCGAGCAGAAATATGCCGAACGCCACCGCCGCCATGATAGTCATTTCGGGCGCGGTGAGAAGGCCCTGCGGGATGTGCCTGTCCGCCGAGCGCGGGTTCTTCGCGTCTATGCGCCGGTCTATCACCCGGTTCGCCGACATACCCACCGTCCTCGCGCTCACCATCGCCACCGTTATCCACGCGAACACGGTCCAGCCCGGAAAGCCGTCGCCGCCCGTATGGACATCCGCCAGTACCATGCCGATATACGCGAACGGCAGCGCGAAGACGCTCTCATGGAACTTGATAGCGTCCAGGAACATCGGCGCCTTGCGCCAGATTGCTTGTGTCTGCGCTTCGGTCGTCAGAATCCGTACTCCTTCCAGCGTCGGTCAACCAGGTTCTTGATATCCTCGCTCATCACTATGTCTTCCGGCCACTCCCGCGTCCTGCCCTCGCCGGCGAACTTCGCGGTCGCGTCAATCCCCATCTTGCTCCCGAACCTGGGCGTTGGCGTCGCGTGATCCAGATCGTCTATCGGCCCCTCACTGAACGTGATGTCGCTCGCCGGATTGATATTGCACGTCACCCGCCACGCCACCTCCGAAAGATTCTGCACGTCCACGTAATGGTCAACCACCACGATAGTCTTGACCAGCATCATCAGCCCAAGCCCCCACAGCGCGTGCATCGCCTTCTGCGCGTGGCCCGGATATTCCTTCCTGATGGAGACGATCACAAGGTTGTGAAAAATACCCTCCGCCGGCATATTCATGTCCACGACTTCCGGCAATGTCATCTGGAGCGCGGGCAGCATGATACGCTCCGTAGCCTTGCCCATAAAGAAGTCCTCCGAGGGCGGCCTGCCCACCATCGTCGTAGGATAGATGGGATCGCGCCGCCGCGTCATCGCCGTAACGTGAAACACCGGATACGGCTCGGCTGGCGAGTAGTAGCCTGTGTGATCCCCGAACGGCCCTTCGTCCCTCATTTCACCCGGTATCACGTATCCTTCCAGCACGTACTCCGACTGCGCCGGAACCTCCAGGTCAACCGTCTTGCACTTGACTATATCCACAGGCTCGCCCCGGATGACGCCCGCCACCCCGAACTCGTCCATGTCCGGCGGCAGCGGCATTGAGCCTGTCCACATCGTGGTTGGGTCAGCGCCGATGGCGACCGCCACCTCCAGCCGCTCGATTCCCTTGTCCTGCGCGCGTCGGTCGTGCCTCGCGCCTACCTTGTGCGTCTGCCAGTGCATCCCGGCCGTGCGCTTGTCGTGCACCTGCATCCTGTACATTCCCACGTTGCGCCTGCCCGATTCCGGGTCGCGCGTGATGACGAGCGGCAGCGTGATGAACGGCGCTGCGTCCTGCGGCCAGCACGTGATGACCGGCATGGAGAACAGATCAACCTCGTCCCCCGTAATGACGACCTCCTGGCACGGCGCGCGCCTGACCATGTTGGGCTGAGACCTCGCCAGCCCAATCAGATCCCCCAGCGCGCGAACCTTGCCTCCCAGCCCCGACGGCGGCCCCTGAGCCATGATCAACAGTCGGCGTACCCTGTCCGCCAGTTCCTCCACGTCCTCCACGCCCAGCGCCAGCGCCGTCCGCTTGTGAGTGCCGAAGATGTTCACCAGCGCCGGAGCCGAGTGTCCCTCGACGTTCTCGAACAGCAGCGCCGGCCCCCCGGACTTCACCATCCGGTCCGCGATCTCCGTAATCTCCAGGTGTGGTCTGACCGAAGCCTCTATCCGCTTCAACTCCCCCCTGTCTTCCAGCAGGGAGACGAACTCGCGCAGGTCTTTGAACTTCATCGCTTCCTGTCCATTAGATTTCTTAAACCCGCGGAACCTAATCCGGTCTGTTTCAGACTTAGGATAGCCCCGAGAGTAGTTCTGGGTAACGGTGATGACTTATCGGGAATGACGGTAGATCGAGGCATACTTTCTCCCGGGAATAGCTTGTAGTAGAAAACGCCGTGTGTTCGCCGACCTCCGCTAATCCAACCATCGCTCTCGAGAAGTCGCATCAACTCACGCCCCGATATGTTCATGTTGTCTTCCCGGGACGATGGTGAATC
Source organism: Dehalococcoidia bacterium (assembly GCA_963668275.2). GTDB lineage: Bacteria > Chloroflexota > Dehalococcoidia > Lucifugimonadales > UBA1123 > VXRN01. The sequence continues at coordinate 1,451,461 of OY764155.1, read as the reverse complement.
CAATTTGCCGACTAGTTGAGAATGGAACGGCCCTTACATCATTACTGTTAAGATACTCATCAATATAGCCAAGTCGCTCCATCTCGTTCAGTTGAAGCTCTATCGCCTCTTGCAATTCGACTCGCGCGTTTTCAAGGGTATCCGAGAAAGCCGAAGTCCCGAATTCTTTACAGACTCCAACCCATTGTCCTGATTCCTGGGCGTAAGCGCAGGTAAGCGCAATCGAGTAATCCGAAGAGCCTTGAGCGTCTGTATGGATAAGCGTGACGCCTTCCTCTACGGATGCCGAATTTTCAGTGAACATTGTCGCCTCCCATGGTTATGTCGAGCGTCCGTTCAGCCTATTCGTCTCGTCGCTCTCTCAGTTCCGTGGACGATATATCCTCCCGGAACGCCGACTCCGGTATCTGCGTGAACATATCCGCGTATTCGGGCGGGACGGGAAGGCTGTCCAAAGTCCTGAACGCGCCGTCCTCCACACGCCCCGCTATCAGAAAGTCGCAGCCCAACTCTCGCAGTTCCGAAAGCGCCGCCCGCATCCGCTCTGCGCTACCGCCGTAGTATCGCGGTTCAACCAAGCGAATCATAGTGTCGAACCCGATGATGAACGTCGAACCCGGAAAATATCTCGCCTTCTCATAGAACACCGGAACGCGCGTGACAGCCGCGTTCGCCGTCCCCTCGAACTGCGACAGCCGACGCCTGACCTCCGAAAGTTCCAGGTCGGGCTTGTCCACGTTGGATATCGAGATTTCATAGATAACGGGCGCGTTCAGGATACGCGCCGCCACCGCCGCCATCCGGATGTGTCCCTTGTGCAGAGGATTGAACGAGCCGGACAGGATGCCGCCCCGAAACTCCGCGTCCGCCGACTGCCTTCCGTCCGCGCCGATCAGGACATGACCGACGTGCCGCGCCTCCAGCGCTTCCAGCGTGTCGCCAAAGCGGCTTCCGGCCCTGATTATCTTCTCATCGCCGGACAGCCCCGGATCCAGCCTGTCATCCACTCCCAGCGACTCCGCCAGCGCGTTCAGTATCATCCTGCTCACCACGTCATCCTCGCCGTCGCGCGTCCGCAGCCCCTTCGTGAGCGTGAGCGTCCAGGTAGTCCAGCCCGTCGCGTCATACGCCGATACGTGGCACCTGTGATCGCCGCGCTTGGGCCTGTCCGTGGCGATGGTCGCGGAGCAGGACAGTCCCAAGACCGGAACGCTTCCCTCTCTCAACCGGACGGCGCGGCGGTAGGCGGCCTCGGCCAGGTCGAGCGCGGCGCTCTCCGAGACATACTGCCCGGGTTCCGAGCCTAGATAGTCAATCATCGCGGACGAGGCATAGGGAACCTGTATATCCAACACGGTGCGCGACGCGCCCGCGACGCCCAGGATCCAGCCCATGGCCGGCGCGCCCGCGCCCGCTATCACGAGCGACGTCATGCCCTCGGTCGAGTGCAGGGACTCCACCATTCCTCTGATTTCGCTGTCCATCTCAGCGACCATATCCCGTTTACTATAATCGGGCGGATTGGCGGACGCAAATACACTGCGCGAAACGTCCCTTCTCCCCTCTCCCTCGATGGGCTCGCAAGGGTAGGCAAAAGTCCAGTCAGCTACGAACTCCGGTCAATAGATCCCCTCTCCCTCAGGGAGAGGGTGAGGGTGAAATGCCTACCCCTCTCAGCTCAGGGCTAGGGTGATTAGCTTCCACCCCCGCCGACTACAGAAGATTGATCATCCGCGGCTTCAGAATGACGCGGATGACGCTCAGCGCCAGCGCTCCGATCAAAACGAACGCTATCGCCGACCACTGCCACGGGTCAATCACCAGCCCGAGCGCCACGCCCGCCGCGGGCGGATGCTCCGTGTTCGTCGCCACCATCAGCATGATGCTCAGCCCCACCGCCAGCGCCGCGGCGACGTTGGTTACCATGTTCACGCTCTCCGCCGCCGACTCCAGGGCGGGGATATTTAGTATGGAAAAGAATACGGCGCCCGCCAGAATCGCTACCATCTGACCTCCGATCACCCTGCGCGGAGTGGAAGCGATGCTGTCCGGGAACACGAAGATGGTGAAAGCGGCCGAGGCGACCGAGACCACAATCGCCTCGCTGAACAGCGCGTTCTGAACCATCAGAATCAATATCAGCGAAAGGATCGCCAGCCCGCACTGGAACAGGTAGTTCTTCATCTTGGGCCTCAGATTCTTGTCGAACAGGAACCAGATGGTCTGCGGCCTGAATTGCGGGTGTGGAATATGCGGGTGGGGTATGTGAACGCCGTGCAAGCCTGGCCTGTGAAGGTGCGGCATCTGGATATTCGGGCGATGGAACAGCCTCGGACGAGGCTGGCGAGGTGAAGGACGATTGGACATTTCTAAGACCTGGCTCAAATTGTGACTCGTTCAAGATTAGTCAGCCCGGAGAGAGTATGCAAGATGAATCTGGGCGGCTATATTAGCGGCGCGAGACCGCTGTATCAATCGAGTATGTCAGACCAAATATAGGGGCAATCCCTTGTGGTTGCCCTACCCACAGCCTCCTACTAAAGTGATACAGGCTCGCCTTGTTCGAGTACATTGACGGGCGGCGAGGGTGTGTGATAGTCTGAGTTCGTGAAATAATGCACATATTCAACATTGGACGGTCTAGTTCATACGGACCCTGATATTGCCGAGCGATAGAGTACAAACACTATTCCGCGTCGTGGTTGTCGCCGCTATCTTTTCCGCATTCTTCCAGGTGACGCTCGGCGGAGTGGTGCGGGTTACGGATTCAGGGCTGGGATGCCCGGACTGGCCGTTGTGCCACGGACAGATCATCCCGCCGTTCGATACGGCTACGCTGATAGAGTACAGCCACCGGCTGTCGGGGTCCGTGCTGGGGTTGCTGGTGATAGCAAATCTGGTCATAGCGTGGACGCACTTTCGCGCCAATCGCATAGTGTTCCATACCAGCGTCGCGGCGCTCGCGCTTGTGCTAGTGGCCGGGATCCTTGGGGGCGTAACCGTCCTGACGGAACTCGCCTGGCAGTACAGGCTGCTTCACCTGGCCATAGCCGAGATACTAATAGCCTGCCTGATAGTGGCGGCCATAGCGGGCTGGAACCCATATTCCTCTACGCCCGCCGCCCCCAATTCCGAACAGGCCGATTCGCTCAAACCGCTGATAATCGCGTCAATCGCGGGCGCGTTCGTTCTCATACTGTCCGGCTCATACATGGTCGGAGAGGGATATGGAACATCCTGCGCCACCTGGCCGCTGTGCCGCGGCAGCGTCCTCCCGGAAGGATGGGCCTACATCGTACACATGGGACACAGATACATAGCCGCAATCGTAGGTATCATAATCGCATGGACGGCATGGAGGGCGTGGTCTTCGGCCCCGGCGCACAGCCCGGTCAGGGCCGCCGCCGCGTTCCTGACGGCGGCCTTCGCGCTTCAGATCGTCGTGGGCGCGTTAGTGATATGGGGCGGCTTCGCGGCGGATATGAAGGCAACCCATCTCAGCCTGGCGACGCTCGTCTGGGTAGGCTTGGCAACCCTCGCCGCTCTGATATACTCATACCGACCCGCTTCGGAGTTCGGCGCGGCGGTCTTCAGACAGAAAGCGACATAGCGATAGCAGAATGGCTACTTCTACGGCGGTACAGGACCGCTCAAATTCCACGCTCAGGGGATATATAGCCCTGACCAAGCCGCGAATAATTTCGCTGCTGCTGTTCACGGCGCTTGGGGGTATGTTCCTCGCGGCGCGGGGCGTTCCCGACCCGCTTCTGGTCGTCCTGGTACTGGGCGGGGGCGCGCTGGCGGCGGGCGGCGCGAACGCGCTCAACCACTATCTGGACCGCGACATAGACGGACTGATGGGACGCACCGCGGGACGGCCAATCGTCAGCGGCAGCATTCCTCCGCAGCGCGCCATGTGGTTCGGAATCGCGCTGAACGTAGTGGCTTTCATCATTCTGGGCGCGTTCGTGAACATTCTGAGCGCGCTGCTCACGCTATCGGCGACACTCTTCTACGTATTCGTTTACACGAAGGCTCTGAAGCGGAGCACTCCGCAGAACATCGTCATAGGCGGCGCGGCGGGGGCGATACCTCCGATGGTGGGATGGTTCGCGGTAACCGGGGGCGCGATTGGGCTGTCGGATCTGCCCGCGCTGTATATGTTCGCCATCGTGTTCTTCTGGACTCCCCCGCACTTCTGGGCGTTGTCCCTGATGATCAAGGACGATTACCGGAGGGCCGGAATCCCGATGCTGCCGGTGGTCGCGGGAGTGGAGAATACCAAGCGTTACATTCTGCTCTACACGATTCTGCTGCTGGCGTTGACGCTGATGTTCTTCACCACGAGAGCGGTGGGCTGGGTGTACTTTGGAGGCTCGTTGGCGCTGGGTACAGGTTTCATCTACTATGCTTTCAGACTAATGAAGCGAGACGGCATCGAAGGCGCGAAAGCGGCCTATCTTTACTCTCTCGCCTACCTTGCCTTGCTGTTCCTGGTTATCATGGCGGACAGCCTGGCGCGCCTCTGACGGGGCGGGCCTTGCGTCTTGACTGAGACAAGGCGCTTTGGTAGATTCTTTTTCGGTTTCAGAAGCGGTACAATGTCTTTCAAGAGGGAACCTAAGAATATGTTCAATTTCCACCGACGCCGCAAGTTGTTTCTCGGCTTCCTAACGCTGGGGGCGCTTGTCGCGTTGATGATCGGATGCACTCCCGGCGATCCGCAGTCCACGTTCGACGCGGACGGCCCCGTGGCTCAGTCGCAGTTGAACCTCTTCTGGATCATACTGGGGGCGGGCGCGGTGGTCTTCGTAGCGGTGCAGGGCGCTCTGATATACCTGCTCATCAAGTTCCGCAGGCAGAGCGACAACGACATTCCCGAACAGGTCGAGGGCAACCACACTCTCGAATTCGCCTGGACCGCCGGACCGACCGCCATCGTAATCCTGGTAGCGATACCTACCATATTCACCATCTTCGACAACCAGGTTTCCCCCGAACCCGGGGCGCTTACCGTTGACGTGATCGGCCACCAATGGTGGTTCGAGTTCAGGTACGACCACCCGGACGATCCGACGAAGGACGTAGTGTTCGCGGGCGACCTGCATATGCCTGTGAACGAGGTGGTGAACGTCAATCTGGATTCGGTTGACGTGATTCACAGCTTCTGGATACCCAAAATAGCGGGCAAGGTTGACATGGTGCCGAACAACGACAACACCATGTGGATACAGTCCGACCAGACGGGGACGTACTACGGGCAGTGCGCGGAGTTCTGCGGCGTGCAGCACGCGAATATGCGGTTCAAGGTGATAGTGCATACGCGGGAAGATTTCGACGCCTGGCTCAGGGCCGAGGCTACGCCGCCGCCGGAATCGCAGGACCCGCTCGTGATAGAGGGCAGCAAGGTGTTCCGCAGCGCGGGCTGCTCAGGCTGCCACGCGACCGATCCGGTGTCCAACGACGGCGTCGCCGGGCGAGAGGGGCCAAATCTGTCGCACGTCGCCAGTCGCACCAACCTGGCGGGCGGTATGTTCGACAATCGCGGCGAGGATGGGAACGTTAATCTCGCGATTCTCCAGCAAAACCTGAGAACCTGGATTACGGACCCCGAAAGCGTCAAGCCCGGCAATACGATGGCTTCGGAAGGCGCGCCGTACATAGACCCGAAGAACGCTCTCAGCGAAGCCGAGTTGTCCGCCATAGTAGCGTACCTTTCCAGTCTCAAGTAAGATTGGGCGGGTAAGAGTGATTTTTGGAGAGACGGGATGACTACTCTGGCAATACCGAGACCTGTACACCCGACTGGCATCTGGTCGTGGATTACTACCATTGACCACAAGCGCATCGGCGTCCTCTACGGAGTCACGGCGTTCCTGATGTTCTTTTCAGGGGGTATCGAAGCGTTCCTGATAAGGGTGCAGCTCGCCAGGCCGGAACAGAACCTGATAACGCCGGAGATCTTCAACCAGTTGTTCACCATGCACGCGACGACGATGATCTTCCTCGGCGTCATGCCACTTTCAGCCGCGTTCTTCAACTTCGTGGTGCCGCTCCAGATTGGCGCGAGAGACGTGGCATTCCCGCGCCTCAACGCCTTCAGCTACTGGACGTTCCTGGGAGGCGCGCTGCTGCTGAAGATAAGCTGGTTCACCCACTCGGCCCCCAACGGAGGCTGGTTCGGGTATTCGCCGCTGACGGGAATCACCTACAACCTGGGGCACGGCATTGACGTGTGGATCATCTCGCTTCAGGTGCTTGGAATCGCGTCGCTGGCGGCGTCGTTCAACTTCATCGTAACCATACTGAATATGCGCGCTCCGGGCATGGGGCTGATGCGATTGCCGCTGTTCACCTGGATGACCATGGTGACGGCTATCCTGCTGGTGCTCGCCTTCCCGGTCATAACGGTCGCGCTTATCGAACTCTACTTCGACCGCTCGTTCGGGATGAACTTCTTCAATGTCGCGGCAGGGGCCAACCCGGTGCTGTGGCAGCATCTATTCTGGGTATTCGGACACCCGGAGGTGTACATCCTGATACTGCCGGCCATGGGCATCGTGTCCGAGATACTGCCCGTGTTCTCGAAGAAGCCGCTGTTCGGATACGCGACAGTGGTGCTTGCGGGCGTCATCATCGCCTTCATGGGATGGATGGTGTGGAGCCACCATATGTTCACGGTCGGACTCGGCCCTGTCGCCAATTCGGTCTTCACGATAACGACCATGTTGATAGCGGTGCCGACGGGCATCAAGGTGTTCAACTGGATGGGGACGATGTGGGGCGGCTCGATCAGCTTCAAGACGCCCATGCTGTTCTCGATAGCGTTCGTCTCGATGTTCGTCATCGGTGGAATCAGCGGGGTGATGCACGCGGTCGCCGCGTCGGACGCCCAGCAGCAGGACACGTACTTCATCGTGGCGCACATCCACTATGTCCTCTTTGGAGGGGCGATATTCGCCATCCTCGCCGGCACCTACTACTGGTACCCGAAGCTGACCGGCAGGATGTACAACGAACGGCTGGGACAGTGGCACTTCTGGCTGATGTTCATCGGCCAGAATATAACGTTCTTCCCGATGCACTTCACCGGGATGAACGGGATGCCCCGCCGCATCTACACGTACTACGGAGGCATGGGCTGGGACTTCTGGAACATGGTCTCGACCGTCGGCGCACTCTTCCTGGTGGTTGGATTCCTGATCTTCATCCACAACATGGCTCGAAGCTGGAAGAAGGGCGAGACTGCGGGCGCCGATCCGTGGGACGGACGGACGCTGGAGTGGTCAATCCCCTCCCCGCCGCCGGAGTACAACTTCGCCGAGATACCGAACGTGCAGGACCGCGACGACTGGTGGGAGGAGAAGCAGCGCAGGCGCGAACTCGCGCCGGGCGCGCCGGTTCCGGTGGTAGCGGGCGGCTCCGACAGCGACGAGGCTCACGACATACACCTGCCTCAGCCGTCGTACTGGCCGTTCTTCGTCTCGCTCGGCCTGTTCATAGGCGGGATGGGTCTGGTCTATCTGATAAACGTGAGCGACGCCGGGATACGCACGCTCAACTGGGTCGCGCTGACGACAACGGTTGTCGGCGTGATAATCGGCATGGTATCGGTATATGCATGGTCGTTCGAGCCGGTCAATGACCCCGAACCGGACGGCGGACACGCCGCCCATTAACGCTACGGAGGCTGATTAAGTGGCACACGCCCCCGCCATACACGGCGAGCACGAACCAACTACAACAGGCCTGAACCACAGAAAACTGCTGATGTGGGCATTTCTTGGCTCGGACTGTATGTTCTTCGGGACGCTCATCGCTACGTACCTCGTGTACAAGAACAAGAGCCTCGAAGGCCCGCTGCCGATAGACGTATTCGACATCCCGGTTACGTCGGTAAGCACCTTCGTGCTGCTGATGAGTTCGATGAGCATGGTGATGGCCTACGCATGGCTGACCCGGGGCAACCTGAAGGCTTTCAGGATATGGCTGGCTTCGACGGCCATCATGGGAGCTACGTTCCTGGCTTTCCAGGTGTACGAGTTCTACGAATTCGCCAACCACAAGGTCGTAATCGACGGTATAGAATATACTTTGACTCCCAAAACCAACCTGTTCGGGTCCACGTTCTTCACCCTCACGGGGTTCCACGGGGCGCACGTTACGCTTGGCGTGGTATGGCTGCTGTCAATTCTGTTCCACTCGTTCAGGGAGGGCGGAGTCACGCCGGAGAAGAACCTGGACGTGGACCTCGCGGCGCTGTACTGGCACTTCGTTGACATCGTGTGGATCGTGATTTTCACGGTGGTGTACCTGTTCGGCGTGTTCGAGGGATTCCCGGGAACCGTGCCGTCCGCCGCCGCGCATTGATACAACCGACCGAGAGACATAAACCGAGCAAGAGTAGATTACCGCCCAGGGAGTTCAAATGAGCCAGGAAGAGAGCCAGGTCGCAGACCAGCATTCCGCGGAGGCCGCGCATACGGGACATCCTACGCCGGCGACGTATTTCAAGGTCGCCATGGCGCTGTCCATCCTTACGGCCATCGAGGTCGGAATCTTCTATGTGACTCAGATCGGTTACGCAATTATCCCAGTGCTGGCCATTCTTTCAATCGGCAAGTTCGCGCTTGTGGTGATGTACTATATGCACCTGAAGTTCGACTCGAAGATATTCTCGGGTATGTTCTTCTTCGGGATGTTCGTCGCGACCGGCGTGATATTCGCTCTTATGGCGCTGTTCAGTTGGTTCCTGCTCTAGCAAGGAGCAAATGCCGCCGCGCGGTTGTGGCGGCGCGAATCCAGCGGCGCGCCTCAACGCTGGAAGGAGGATTCGGGAGTTGGAAACAGGGTCGCTGTGGATGGCGTGGCAGGCCGACCTCGAATCCGTCATCCTCTTGATTGCGATACAGGCGGTCTATCTTCTCGGCGTCGGTCCGCTCAGGCAGCGCAACAACTGGGCCGAAGACGTGGATCCCAGGCAGATCGCGACTTTCACGCTTGGCGTTCTCGTCATCTTCATCGCTCTGGCGTCGCCTATACACGTCGTCAGCGAGAACTACCTTTTCAGCGTGCATATGCTCCAGCATGTGCTTCTGACACTCGTCGCGCCTCCGCTCATGGTGCGCGGGATCCCGGACTGGCTCATACGTCCGCTGCTCAGGCCGAACTGGTCGTTCAGGGTCGCGCGGGCCCTGACCCATCCAATCGGGGCGTTCCTGGCGTTCAACATCGTATTTTCTATCTGGCATATACCGGCCCTGTACAACGCCTCTCTGACCAATCACGGCATACACATCGTCGAGCACATAATGATGATAAGCACGGCGCTGCTGATGTGGTGGCCTCTGACCAGCACTATGCCGGAACTTCCCCGGGTCTCCTATCCGATGCGGATCATGTATCTGTTCGGCCTGTCCGTGGCGCAACTCATCGTGTTCGGCGCTCTCACATTCGCGGGCGAGCCGATTTACGGATTCTACGTGGACGCTCCCAGAATCTCATTTATGACGGCGCTTACCGATCAGCAGATCGGGGCTGTTATAATGAAGGTCGGCGGCGGGCTGCTGTTCCTCATTCTCTTGATTGTGACCTTCTATCGCTGGTACGGTGAAGAGGAGCGTGACCGTCAAGCGAATCGGCGACGACAACGAAACTACCATACTTCCACAGGCTTGGAGGACACACCAACGTGAGCAGCAATTTCAAATTCTCGATCCTCTTCCCGTTCCTGTCAGTCCTGTTGATCGCGCTTTACGGCGGCGCTCTTGGGGTTACTTTCATCCTGTTGAACACCATAAAGTTGAGCGCGTTCGGCGAGAAAATCCCCATCGCCGTCATAATACTTGGCACTTCCCTGGTATTCGGTGTACCGATTGTCGCGTACCTGCTCACGCGCAACGAACCTACGGAGCAGTAGAGACAGGACCGGCAAGGGTCGGTCTATATATTCCATGAATATGGATATTCGCGCGGTCCGGCCTGCGGCGCTGTTCATCGCGCTTTTCCTGACGGCCTGCGCCAGTCCCGTATCCGAGGCGGAGTTCAACGGCACGCGGCTGAAAAGCGGAGACGTCGCGCCCAACTTCGCGCTTACCAACCAGGCAGGCCGGTCGGTAAGCCTGGAAAGCCTCAGGGGCGACGTGGTCGTTCTGACGTTCCTCTATACCAACTGTCCTGACGTCTGCCCAATTGTGACTTCGCGTCTCCGCGAGGTCGGGGAACTCCTGGGACCGGAAGGCAACGCCGCGCAATTCGTGGCGGTGAGCGTTGATCCCGAGCGCGACAGCGTTGAATCGGCGCGGGAGTACCTGGACAAGTGGAAGCTATCGGGGAATTGGCATTTCCTGGTGGGCGACAGGCCAGCGCTGGAGGAAGTGTGGAAGGACTACTACGTGGATCCGGCGGTCAGCGACCACGATCCGCTGGCGTCCGGCGCGGCGACTCCGACGGCTGAAGCGAGGGGCGCGATTGACGCGCTGAGCGCGGAGATAACCCAGCGGTACCTGGTGATTCACTCGACTCCGGTGTTCCTGGTAGATCGGCGGGGGGAGCGGCGCGTGGTGTTCACTCCCCCGCTGGAGCCGGAGGAGGTGGCGGAGGATATAAAGCGGCTGCTGGATTCGGGCTAGGCTCTATCGCCATTCCGTAATGCAGTTTGCTCCAAAGTACTCAGAGCTTCATACCGCGCTTCTGGATTCCCGCTTTCGCGGGAATGAAGGGGAACGTCGAAGCGGACTAGGCGGCGGGTTCGAGTTCCCGCTTGGCGGTTTCGGCGATCTGGGCGAATGCGCCGGGGTCGCGCATGGCGATGTCGGCGAGCATCTTGCGGTTGACCTCGACGCCGGCGAGCTTCAGGCCGTGTATCAGCTTGCTATAGGTGATGCCGTTGGCGCGGGCGGCGGCGTTTATCTTGATGTTCCAGAGCTTTCGCATATCGCCCTTGCGCTCGCGGCGGTGAGCGAATGCGTAGGAGTAGGCGTGGAGCATGGACTCGTTCGCCTGCCTGAACAGCCTATGGCGGCCCCCCTGGTGGCCCTTGGTCATCTTAAGTATCTTCTTGTGGCGTTTTCGCTTGGTTACGCCGCGCCTGATCCGTGTCAATTGAGCTACCTCGCCTGTCAGACATACAACCGCCCCTCACTATGAGCAGGGGCAGTTAGATTCGGGGATTCGCGTTCTGAAAATTGTAGCAGTTAGTCCAGTCCGTATGGAAGCGCGCGCTTCAGCATCTTCACGTCGGAGGGGCTGACCTCCAGCTTCTTGGCGAAGAGGCGCTTGGCCTTGTTGGACTTTTTGCGGCGCAGGTGGGACCTGTGTCCCTTCATGCGGACCAGCTTGCCGGTTCCGGTTATGCGGAAGCGGCGCTTGGCTCCCTTGTGCGTCTTGAGTTTAGGCACGTACTTTCTCCCGGTTCTGATTGGTCTTCTGTTCTCTCACGTTCGAGTTGCTTAGCGGCGCCAGTATCATGGAGAGCATTCTGCGGCTCTCGAAGTTGGGCGGGCTTTCCAGCGCGGCGTCGTCCACCAGCGCTTCGGCCACCAGCCTGAGAAGATTCATGCCTATTTCGGGATGCTCGTTCTCGCGGCCCCTGAACATGACGGACACCTTGACCTTCGCGCCCTGTCCGAGAAGACGCTTGGCGAGCCTGGTCTTGGCGAGGCGGTCATGCTCCCCTATTCGGGTCTTCATTCTGACTTCGCGCAGTTCATTCGTCGGCCGGGCCCTTCTGGCCCTCCGCGCCTCGCGTTCTTTGCGGGTCGCCTCGTACTTGAACTTGCCGAAGTCCATGAGGCGGCACACAGGCGGGTCGGCGCCGGGCGCGACCTCCACGAGGTCGTAACCTCTTTCGTCCGCGATTTCAAGCGCCTGCCTTGTGGGAAGCACGCCTAGCTGCTTCCCGTCTTCGTCCACGACGCGGACCTGCGGGACTCTTATCCTCTCGTTTGCGCGATAATCCCTGGGTGGTATCCTGGCACCTCTTTTCTTCCGCCAAAGCGAATTTGCCCAAGCCGCACTTGGGTTTCAATGAATATAACACAGAAGAAATAGATAGGCAACACCGTACCCGCTCAGATCAGGAGGGCTTTCGAGTGTCCGGCTTGATTCCCGAATAATGGGCAACCACAACGGTTGCCCCTACGTTTGACCGACCGATGGTTCAACCGGAGGCGGATTCGGCGGATATGCGGCTGACGAGTTCGGGGACCTGGACGGCGCCCAGGTCTTCGCCGGAGCGCAGGCGGACGCCTACGGCGTTGGCGTCTATCTCTCGGTCGCCGACTATGAGCATATAGGGGGTCTTTCGCATCTGCGCCTCGCGTATCTTGAAGCCCATGCGCTCGTTGCGAAGGTCGGCTTCGGCGCGGAGTCCGGCGTCGAGCAGCCTGGCGCGGACGCTCTCGGCGTAGTCGTGGTGGCGGTCGGCGATTGGGATGATGGTGGCCTGCACCGGAGCGAGCCAGGTTGGGAACGCGCCGCCGTAGTGTTCTATCAGCACTCCCATGAAGCGCTCCATCGAGCCGAACAGCGCGCGATGCACCATGTAGGGCTGGTGTTCCGCGCCGTCCGCGCCTATGTAGGTCAGCCCGAACCTGCGAGGCAGGTTGAAGTCGAACTGGACGGTGGTGCATTGCCAGAGGCGCCCGATGGCGTCCTGGATGTGAATGTCTATCTTTGGGCCGTAGAACGCGCCGCCGCCCTCCTCTACTTCGTAGCTCATGCCGCGATTCTCGAGCGTGGAGCGGAGGGAGTTGGTGGCGACTTCCCATTCTTCCTCGGAGCCGACGGCCTTGTCGGGGCGCGTGGAGAGCATCACTGAGTAGTCGGTGAAGTCGAACTTGTCCAGCAGATGGAAGGTGAGGTCGAGGACGCCGTTGACCTCGTCCTCTATCTGGTCGGGGCGGCAGAAGATGTGGGCGTCGTCCTGGGTCATGCCGCGCACGCGCAGCATCCCGTGAAGCGTGCCTCCCCTCTCGTAGCGATAGACAGAGCCGAGTTCGCCTATACGCATGGGGAGGTCGCGGTAGCTACGCAGGGCGTTGCGGTAGTACATGATGTGGAAGGGGCAGTTCATGGGCTTGAGGTAGTAGTCCTGGCCCTCCATGTCCATGGCGGCGAACATATTCTCCTTGAAGTTTTCGAGGTGTCCGCTCGTCTCCCATAGGTTGGAGCGGCCAATGTGTGGAGTGTAAACGAGGTCGTAGCCCCAGTTGTAATGCTCGCGCTTCCAGAGGTCTTCGACCAGTCCGCGCACTCGCGCGCCCTTGGGATGCCAGATGATGAGGCCAGGGCCGGTTTCGTCGTGGACGGAGAAGAGGTCGAGGTCGCGCCCGACGGTTCGGTGGTCGCGCCTGCGCGCCTCCTCCAGCCTTTCGAGATGTTCGTCCAGCGCTTGCTGGGACTCGAAGGCCGTGCCGTAGATGCGCTGGAGCATGGGGCGATTCTCGTCGCCGCGCCAGTAGGCCCCGGCGACGTTGAGCAGCTTGAACGCGGGTATCCTGCCTGTGGATTCGACGTGCGGCCCGGCGCAGAGGTCCTCGAACTGGCCGTGCGTGTAGGTGGAGATAGGCTCGCCCTCCGGTATCTCGGATATGACTTCCAGCTTGAGCGGTTCGTCGGCGTTGAGCTGGTTTATCTCGTCTCGGGAGTACTCGCGGTACTCGAACTTGTGATTGCGCTTGACGACGCGGCGCATACGGTTCTCGATTCGGCGGATGTCGTCGGGCGTGAAGGGTTCTTCGACCATGAAGTCGTAGTAGAAGCCGTCATCCGTGGGCGGGCCAATGCCAATCTTGGCGTCGGGAAAGAGGGTCTTGACGACGTCGGCCATGACGTGGGCGGCGGAGTGTCTTATGCGGGTCCGCAGTTCTATCAGTTCGGAATCAACTTGCAGCGTCATTTGTGATTCTCCCGTAGGCTGGGCCGGCGCCCGGTCGGGCGCGGGCCGGACAGTTCGTAGTTTGGCGGGGACTCGGAATGTCCCGGAACACGCAAAAGCCCCTCGCGCAATTCGGACACAACCCGCGAGAGGCTACATAGTCGAGAATGTTATTCGTCTGAGGAGGACTAGGCGGTTCCCAATGCGATGAGTCCTGCGTGGCTGTCAACTTGAGTCTGGGGTAATTTTAGGTCGTGGGGGTTGTGGGGGTCAAGGGAAAACGGTTTGGGGGTCTGAACTGTGATTTGTTTGATTGAGTTGGTGGGCTGTGATTTTGTCCGATAAGGCAGGATTGCATATATGCTGGTTTATGTTTGTCCTGGCGACGTCCTGGTCAAGTCCTGGTGGCGTTCCTGGTGGGTTTTGACCTGGAAATCGGGGGGTTTAGCTACGAAATCGGGCTGATTTGACGTGTAAAATTTTTTGGTGAGGCTGATTTGTCGGGATTGATAAAGTATAGGTTATGAAATACAGGCACCTTTGTTCTGTCAGATAGGGTGTTGTAGCATGGCTGGGGGTGGGTTGGGCAAGGGTTATCCTATCATGCGAAGAAGATCCAGCCACGCGCGATTGCGGCGGCGGTCAGTCGTTGAGCCACTCGCTTCGCTCGGTTCCGGCTCAGTCCCTCGAAGTCAATCAATGCGTGGTGGGGCGACCCGGGCTGCGGGTCGGGAGCAACCCTCAACCCGAGACGCTCGCACTCTTCAATCGTAACCGCGACCACGCCGCAAGACGATAGGCCCTGGCGACTATAGTGTTCCCATGAGGAGGCCGCGCTGATTTCGTCTCCGTCATAAACTGACAGTCGCAGTTCGTCTTTCGGAGTAGGGGTAAATGTCTGCGAAGTCGGCAAGCCCTCTCTGATCCAATTCGGGTGAACCTGGCGATAGAGCAGAGTCTCGGAGTTCAACCTACGTTGCCGCTGAAGCGCCGCAATTCATCGGCAATCCACCCCAAGGTGTCCGGGTCATCCATATTCAGCGTGTTCTCGCCCTCGTCCCTCGAGTTCAGGTCAACCCAGTTCCATTCGCCAACGCGGTCCTCGAAGTCAACCTCGAGGCTAATGTCATACCACCCAAGCCGCCATTCCATCTGCGCGCCGCCCTCGGGCGTTGGGTATATACGAGGAAGCGGCAGGTCATCCGGATATTCGCGCGCGAATATATCAGCAAGCCAGTCAAGTCCATCGTGACTCGGAGATTTGCCGTAACCGCCGCCCCAGTCGGACGGATTCTGGATTCCATCCGCCCATCCATCTTTCAGACGTCGCAGGTCATCTAGCTGCTCCATCACGTCCTGCGGGTCAGACGTCCGGGTTCTATCCAAATAGGAAGCGGTAGCCATACGCTCGATCCTTTGGAACCTATATACTTAAAAAAGAGGCGTCAGCGATACGGAAACACCTTGCAACTCTTAAGCCGGAAGCCATTTCCTAGTACTTGGACCCACCGAGGAGTCTATCTGACCATCGCCAACGCTTAGTGAGAAGCTAACACAACTTAGCTTGCTACACAAGAGACGAATATGGCCGTAGTAGCGTTTCCCCTCTGGTGGTTGAATCTAAAGAAACGCTACCGAGTTAATCCTGATAGAGAGAAGAATCCCTGATATACTGGCATTGAAAGTCAGAGTTCAGGAGAGTATGCCATGCCCGGTTTGTCAGTGATTCCTCAAGCGAATAGGCCCGCGGCGGTGGGGGTGAATGGGATGGCTGCGTCGGCGCATCCGCTGGCGTCGCTGGCGGGGGTACGAATGATGATGGCGGGCGGGAACGCTTTCGACGCGGCGGTGGCGGTGGCCTCGACGCTGAACGTTTGCGAGCCGTTCATGTCGGGCGCGGCGGGGGTGGGCGTGGCGCTGGCATACGTGGCGGCGGAGGACAGGGTTCGCGCGCTCAACTTCTCGGGACGGATGCCGGCGGCGGCGGACCCGGAGGAGTACGCCGAGGGGGATAAGGACGTTGGGATAAAGTCGGCGCTGGTGCCTGGGAACGCGGCGGGATGGCTGACGCTGCACGAGACATACGGCAGGCTGGATCGGGAGCGGCTGTTCGAGCCGGCGATTGGGTACGCGGAGAATGGGACGGCAATCACGAATTTCAACGCAAGCTCGATAGCGAACTCGGTGGGGCGGCTGTCGCGCTTCCCGTCGGCGGGGATATTCGTCAAGGACGGCAGGACGCCTCGCGCGGGCGCGAGAGTGAAGCAGCCGCAACTGGCGGAGTCGCTGCGGGCGATAGCGCGGGGCGGGAAGGATGAGTTCTATCGGGGCGAACTGGCGGCGAGGCTGGTGAAGGGCGCGCGGGAGCTTGGGGGGCAGATGACCGAGGAAGACCTGGCGACTTATGACGCGGAGTGGCATGAGCCTATCAGCATCTCTTACCGCGACTATGAGATTTTCTCAGTTCCGCCCAATTCGACGGGGTTCCAACTTCTTGAGACGCTGAAGATAATGGAGGGATTCGAGGGTGGCGACCTCATCTTCCAGCACCCGGAGACGCTGCACCTGTACATAGAGGCGGTGAAACTGGCGGTGGCGGACCGCATCAAGTGGGGCGGAGACCCGGATCACGTGAACGCGCCGATACGGGGGCTGCTGTCGAGTGGCTATGCCGAAAGGCAGCGCGAGCGGATTGACCGGAACAGCGCGGCGGTGGTGTCGGGTGAGCAGTTCAGCCGCATGATACCATCCGGCTCCATCAAGGCGGGCAGCGCGGATGAGTTCGACGGCGGTATGACGACGCACTTCGCGGTGGCTGACTCGGACGGCAACGTGGTGTCGGTGACGCAGACGCTGGGCGGCGGATTCGGGTCGGCGGTCGCGCCCGGAGATACGGGGCTGTTCCTGAACAATATGGCGCACTGGTTCGACCTGGAAGAGGGCGCGCCGAATCGGCTGGAAGGAGGCAAGCGGGTTGATTTCTGTGTCGCGCCGACGCAGACGTTCAGAGACGGACGTTTTCACGTCAGCCTGGGGACGCCGGGAAGTTGGGGGATATTGCAGACGACGCCGCAGTTCGTAATGAACGCGCTGGATTTCGGGATGAATGTGCAGGAAGCGATAGAGGCGCCGCGCCTGCGGGTGTTCGAGGAGCGACGGGTGGTGATGGAGGAGCGGTTCCCGTACCACGCGCGGGCGGCGCTGGCGGCCAAAGGGCATGATATTGAGTTGGCCGAGCCGTTCTCTACGACGGTTGGCGGGGCGCAGGGGATACAGGTTGATCATGAGTCGGGGACGTTCCAGGGAGGAGCGGATCCGAGAAGGGATGGGGTGGCGATTGGGTGGTGATTGTCAGAAGCAAGATTTGCGGGATGGATAGGATGCTCAGGATAGGGGACGGAGGAACGATATGACGATTGGCGACGACCTGCTGAGGCGGATAACGGCGCGTCCTGACACCTTTGGCGGTAAGCCTGTCATTCGCGATATGCGGCTATCCGTAGAGTTGATACTGAGCCTGTTGGCGCAGGGGGTGAGCCAAGAGGAACTTCTCGACGACTACCCGGGACTCGAATCGGAGGACATTCGCGCCTGTGTCGCTTACGCTCACGCCGTCATCGCCGGGGACTCTCTGGCCGCCGTGTCCGTTGCGAGCTAGTGAGGTTTCTCGGTGGAGTTGATGAACGATGAAGAAGTCAAAGCGAAAGCGTCATTTATACAAGCCTTCTGGTCGGCGCGGGACAGGGAATACACTCTGCGGACGTGGAAATCCAGATTTTGGCATTCCTGAAGGTGAAACGGATAACGTATGCAAGCTATGTATCAACAAGAGCAAACGACGACAGCGAAACTTCCCACTAAGCCAGCGCCCCCAACGTGAACCAAACGACGACAGACTCAAGAAATACAAGCAACACCTGATACAGCAACAAGAGGGAGTATGCGTGGCTTGTTTGAGAGTCTTCGGGGAAGGAGGGATGTCGCCCCAGTTAGATCATATAATTCCACGTAGCAGGGGTGGATACGACACATTTGAGAATTTACAGGTATTATGCCGAGACTGCAATCTATCAAAGATGGCCAAAGACCCCAAGGATTGGGCGGAGGAGAAAGGTTACTACTCTGCCGCCACATCCTATGCAGAAATGAAGCCGCCGCCGCGACAGGGTACGATGCTATGACTACAAACAAATCAGAATCCGACAACTGGGAACCAAGAACTAATCACTGATTACTGAGAACCCCAACAAACGACGCTTTTTCTTCGGCTGGTGGATTGTGCTTGCCGGTGGACTTGTCATGTCTATCGCGTCGGGGATCAATTTTCATGGGTTCGGGAATTTCATCATTCCGCTTGGGCGGGAGTTCGGGTGGAGCCGGACTACTATCTCGGTGATTTTCAGCGCGGCGCGGCTGGAGTCGGGGCTGCTGGGGCCTATCGAGGGGTGGGCGGTTGACAAGTTCGGCCCAAGACGGCTGATCCTGGTAGGGATTCCGCTGATGGGGCTGGGCTATATCGGGCTGAGTTTCATCAACGGGCTGCTGGCGTTCTTCTTCGTGTACGTGTTCATGATCGCGCTGGGGAACAGCCTGGGGATGAGCACGCCTATCACGGCGGCGGCGGCGAACTGGTTCAATCGGCGGCGTGGGCTGGCGTTCGGGATAATGTGGTCGGGCGTCGGACTTGGCGGGCTGTTCGTTCCGGCCGTCGGCTGGCTGGTGGAGAATTACGGGTGGCGGACGGCGGCGCTGGTCATCGGGGTGTTCATCGTTATCATCGGGCCGCCGGTGGCGTCGGTGATGCGGCACAGGCCGGAGCAGTACGGCTACTACCCGGACGGGATAGAGCCGGAGGGGGCGCGGGATTCGCAGGGCCGGGCGAGGCCGATACGGGCAGACCTGTCGAATGACTTCACGGCAAGAGAGGCGCTTAGGACGTCGAGCTTCTGGTTCCTGACGCTTTCCATCATGGCGCGGTCGCTGGTGAGCGGGGGAATCGGGCTGCATCTCGTGCCGTTCTTCGTTGACCTGGGCGCCTCGAACGTTACGGCGGCAGTTCTGGCGGGTTCGGTGGGGCTGATGAGCATACCCGGGCGCTTCGGTCTGAGCGCGCTGGGCGATTACGTGAACAAGCGATACGTGATGGCGGCGTCGCTGGCGGTGATGGCGGTGTCAATCGTGTTCATGGCGCGCGCGGCGGACGTGGCCGCCGTCATTCCGGTACTCATCGTGTTCTCGGCTTCGCAGGGCGGCATATCGGTGATACCGCAGTCGCTGATAGCGGACTATTTCGGGCGTCGGGCCTACGCGACGATACAGGGGTTCAGGTCGAGCATACAGATGCTTGGGATAATCGCGGGGCCGATAATAAGCGGGTATATATTCGACACGACGGGCAGCTATACGAACGCCTTTTTGGGGTTCTCGGCGGCGGCGCTGCTGTCTATGGCGCTGGTATTCATGGCGCGGCCACCGCGGAGGCCGGTGAGGGGTCGGAGCGCGCGGGCTGTGTGATGGGGTAGTCGAAGTAGGCGGCGTTGATGAGGTGGTGGAGCTCGCGGGAGTGTTCGAGGGCGCGGTTTAGCAGGTCTTCGCGGTCTAAGTTGTCGGGCCACTCGTACTGTACCAGCGCACTCAGGCGGCCGGCCATGCGTCGAGCGGCGCCGAAGGAGTCCGCGCTGGGGCCGGCGCCAATCGAGTCGAGTTCGCGCTCTATCACCCTGAACGAGCGGCTGAGCGAACTGGGCAGCATGGGATCGGTGACAAGCAGGTCCATGACATCGCGCGGATAGACCGATATGCCGTAGCGCTGGTTGTACTGCTCGAGCGCGTTGGAAACTCGCAACAGATCGAGCCAGTCCCCTTCCCGATACTCTCCGGCTTCGACGTCAATGGCTATCTGCTGGACGAGAAGCTCGGTGGACAGCTGGGATCTTTCGATGAACCTCCCGATTTGGAGGAAGCTCCAGCCTTCGTCCCTGTACATGGTGGCCTCAGCCGCGCCCGTGAACGCGCCGATGTCCGCGCCTATCTCGGAGTAGAAGGTCTCCGGGGAGGACGCCCATATATCCTGGATGTCCAGGTCGCGTATGCGTAGGTACACGAGATTGAGACGCTGCCACATTTCGGAGCTGATTCTGTGGCGCATCTGGCGCGCGTTCTCCCGGCCCTGCGCGAAGCAGTTCCGCACCGAATCGGGGTTCACGCGGTCGAAGGTGAGGTCTCCGGCGAGGGTGTAGGAGTCGGCGAGGGTGTATTCGTCGCTCTCGCCGAGGACGTCCAGGCCGCCGCCGGGGGGCAAGCGGTGGAGGGATGCGTACAGCCGCCGCCAGCCGACGTGTATGTCGCGCGCGGGTCGGTCAACCAGGGACTCGGTTTGCAGGCGCAAGAGACGGCAGAGAAGTTCCGTCCGCTCAAGATAGCGGCTCATCCAGTAGAGTCCTTGCGCGTTGCGAGACAGCATCGGCCTAATCTTCCAGTACCCAGAGGTCTTTGCAGCCACCGCCCTGGCTCGAATTGACTACGAGGCTGCCCCGCCTCAGCGCGACGCGGCAGAACGCTCCCGGCACAAGGCGGGATTCGTTTCCCTGAAGCACATAGGGCCTCAGGTCCACGTGGCGCGGCTCCACGCCCCCTTCTATCATGCAGGGAGCGCGTGAGAATGAGAGTGTCGGCTGCGCTATGAAATCGGCGGGGTCGGCGCGAACCTGCGCGGCGTATTCATCGCGCTCCTCGGGCGTCGAGTGCGGGCCGATCAACATACCGTAGCCGCCGGACTCCCCTACCCGCTTCACGACCAGGCTTTCCAGATTGTCCAGCGTGTATTCGAGGTCTTCGGGCCTTCGGCAGAGGTAGGTTTCGACATTGGAGAGAATCGGGTCTTCGGCGAGATAGTAGCGAACCATGTCCGGGACGTAGGCGTAAACGCTCTTGTCGTCGGCGATGCCCACGCCCGGGGCGTTGACCAGGGTGACGTTGCCGCGCTTGCAGGCGTCGAGCAGGCCCGGGACGCCCAGCAGCGAATCGGGACGGAAGACGGCGGGATCCAGGAACAAGTCATCTACGCGGCGGTAGATTACGTCCACGCGGCGCAGGCCCTCGGTGGTTCGCATATAGACGTAGCCGTCGCGGGTGAGCAGGTCTCTGCCCTCGGTAAGTTCGGCCCCTATCTCGCGCGCTAGGAACATATGCTCATAGTAGGCGGCGTTGTAAACGCCGGGGGTGAGCAGGGCGATGGTAGGCTCCGGGCTGCCGTCGGGCGCCATTTCCTGGAGCGTGGCGAGCAATAGCTGTCCGTAATGTTCCACCTCCCGCACGCGGGATGACCTGTACAACCGGCGGAAACTGGCCTTGGCCGCCCTGCGGGTGGCGACCATGTAGGATACGCCTGAGGGCGAGCGAAGGTTGTCTTCCAGCACGTAGAATCCGTCGTGGGTGCGGACGAGATCCGTGCCGCAGATGGCGACCCAGGTGCCGTTGGGGGCGGAGTAGCCTTCCATTTCAGGGCGGTACTGAGGGCAATCTAGGATTACGTCGGAGGGGATAACGCCGTCCCGGATGATGCGGGCGCCGTTGTACACGTCTTCGATGAAGAGGTTCAGGGCGCGCAGCCGCTGGGTCAGCCCGGACTCCAGCATTCGCCATGTGGCGGCGTCCAGGATACGCGGCACACAGTCCACGGGGATTATCCGCTCTTCGGCCTCGTCGTCTCCGTAAACCATGAAGGATATGCCCTCTTGCAGGAAGGAGCGCGTCACCCACTCCTGGATACTGGAGATGTTTTGCGAGGTGATTCTGCTCAGAGTTTCGTAGAGGGCTTTGGAATGATCGCGTGGAGCGCCGTCCGACAAGAACATCTCGTCGTATATGGCGTCGTCCAGGTTGTATGCGCTAAAGTCCATACTATTCGCGGCGGATGTCAGACAGCCGCGTCCTCCTCCTCTCGGATCCCGTTCGCTGGCAGCACGACTACCATCTCCGTATATTCTCCGGGAACCGAGACGGGGTTGATAGCGCCTCCATGCTCCCTGACAATATCGTTCGACAGGGCCAATCCCAGCCCGGTGCCTTTGTCGGTGGGCTTGGTGGTAAAGAACGGATTGAATATCTTATCTATGACGTCGTCGGGTATGCCATCGCCGTTGTCGCGGATGCGTACCTCCATGGCGTCGTCGGTCCTCTTGGTCGCGAGCCAGAGAGTAGGCATATAGCCGGATTCGCCCTTCTCGATGAGAGCGCGTCTTTTGTCGTCGGTAGCGTGGCAGGCGTTGCTGACCATGTTGAGGAAGACGCGGCCCATGTCTTCGGGGATGACCGGCCACTCGCCGGCGTCGGGGTCGAACTCCTGTTTGAGATCCAGCTGGAAGTCGGGGTCCAGCGCGCGCGCGCTGTGGTACGCGAGCAGGGCGTGTTCGTTGAGCAGGTCGTTTATCATGACAGGGCGCACTTCGCCGCCGCCGCGTCCGAGCTGGAGCATATCCTCTACGATGCGGTTGGCGCGCGCGCCGTGATGACGTATGCGCTCCAGGTTGCCGGTGAGGTCCTGCGAAATCTCGTCTATGTAGTCGCGCTGTTCTTCGGTGATGTTCTCGGCGGCCTCGTCGAGGATTTCCTTGAGTTCGTCTATGAGTTCTTCGGAGACTTCGGAGAAGTTCTTGACGAAGTTGAGCGGATTTCTGATTTCGTGGGCGACTCCGGCGGTGAGTTCGCCCATTTCGGCGAGTTTCTGCTGGGTGATTATCTTATCCTGGGCGAGACGGAGTTCCTCCAGCACGCTCTGAAGCTCGTCGTTCCGCTCTTGCAGGACGGCGGCCAGTTCCTCTACCAGGTTCAGGCGCTGCACTTCGAGGGCGTGCTGCCGGAAGACCTCGAGGGCGGCGGCCATGTCGGCGACTTCGTCGTTTCCGCCGATTTCGACCTGGGCTTCGAGGTCGCCTCCGGCCATTCGGCGCATCCATCGGGACAGAACCTGGATACGCCGCAGAAGCACGCGGCCAACGAAGAGCCAGGCTATCAGGAAGGCTCCGACAAGGCTGAGGCCGCTGATGGCGAGCAGGAGGGTGCGGCCAGTGGAGATGGACTGCACGGAAGCGGCGGTCGCCTGTCCCGCGCTGTCGCGGGCGGAAACGACGAGGCCGTCCACCTCCGCCACGAGCGCGACCGCTTCATCCTGGTTTTCGGCCAGCAGGCTTCTCTGGCCGTCGCCGAGTTGGAGTTCTCTTTCGAGCAAGGCGAATCCGTTCTGTTCGCCGATGCCCATTTCGGAGAGACGCGCGAAGACGGGGGCAATCTGATCGTATGTCTCGGAGCCTTCCAGGCCGTTTAGGTTGCGCCGGATACGGCTGTCCACCGCCTCGAAGCGCTCGCGGAGCGGTTCTATGGCCGCGGCCTCGGAGAGGGTGAAGGCGTTGGCGAGAAGTTCGGTGGCTATGTTGGCGTCGGACTGCAACTCGGACAGGTGGCGGTAGCGGCGGAACTCTTCCTCAGTGAAGTGAACCGATACGTCGGCGGGCGGTTCGCCCAGCTTCCGATAGCCGGTGGCGATGTAGAAAAGCTGATCGTCTATGGCGGCGACCACGGTATCGTCCAGTTGGCTACGTATGTCGGCGAGTTCGGTCTTGAGACTTTCCCTCTGGGTTACCAGGGTAAACAGTTCGGCCCTCTGAGACCGGATATCCTCGACGTTGGTGATCAGAGTCTGCGAGTGAGCGCGTATCTTCTTCAGCCGCTCGTCGTCGCTTTCGCTCTGTTCCAGGACCGCGAGTTGAGTCTCAAGCGCTTCGTTGGCGTTGGAGATGCCGTCATACACGGATTCGAGGTCCAGGCGGGTAGTGGCGGAAGTCAGGCTGGGAGCGGCGGCGACGAGTACGCTGCTGTACTCGGCCACCTCGAAGGCGGCGGCCATTTCCGGGATGCTGCTGTCGTTCACCTGGGACTGGGCGTCGCCAACCCTGTCGAAAGAGAACCAGCCCACCAGACTGGCGGCCATGGTCAACAGAACCGCGCCGCCTATGGCGAGATAGAGTTGGGTCGAGATGCGAAAGCGGCTGTGCAGCAGCTTGTCTATTCGTTCTTTCATGGTTGCGCTTCCAGCAGCGTGCTAATGGGACGATAGCCGCCATCGTCCCCGATAACCGTGAGGAACACGGAGTCGGAGCCTTGATTGTCGCCTGGACCATAACGGAGTTGGAATCCGTCCAGATCGAAGGGCATATGGTTTCGGATTATGTTGAGGAAGCAGGCCCGGGTGACATCCCGTCCGCAGCGTTCCAGCGCGGCTATCGCCAATCTTCCGGCCAGATAGCCTTCGAACGAAACGAATCCGGGCTCCGCCGCCGAGGCGAAGTTCGAGAGCGCGCGATGGTAGGACTGTACTATTGGGAGGGTGGTGTCGGCAGGAAAAGGGACCACCTGGGTTACGAACACTCCGGCGCCGGAGGAAACCAGTTCCTTGGAGCCGAGTTCCTCGGCGAGGGCGTTGCTGCCCACGAAGGATACGGTCATGAAGATAGGGTCGAGGCCAGTGAATCGCGCCCAGGAGATCAGGGCGGCCACGGGCTGGTAAGCGCCGATGATGATTACGGCTTCGGGGTCGCCCCGGCGCAGGTCGAGCAGGCCGGTCTTCACGGCCAGGGTGTTGCGCGGGTACAGCCCGACGGACACAGGCTCCATGCCGCGGCGGGCGAGGGCGCTTGTGGCCCCGTTGTAGCCGGCGCGTCCGTAGGAATCGTCCTGGTACATGACGGCGATGCGCTCGATGCCCAGGTCGGTGGTGAGACGTTCGACCATCTCCTCGGTCTCCTGATTGTATGAGGCGCGCAGATTGACAATGTTTTCCCATTCAGGATCGCGCAGGAACGCCGCCCCGGTAAAGGGAGCTACATAAGGGATACCCTCCGCAGCCGCGACCGGCGTAGCGGATCGGGAGGTGGGCGTTCCCACCGCGCCTATCAGGGCGAACACCCTGTCCTCTATCAATTGCTTGGTGTTGGTTATGGCGGCTTCCGGTTCGTAGGCGTCGTCCATGAACTTGAGTTCCAGTTGACGTCCGTTCACGCCGCCGTTTTGGTTGGCTTCATGGAACGCGGCCTTTATGCCGAGGCGCATATTTATGCCGAGCTCGTTGGCCGGGCCGCTGAAGGCGGCGGACTGGCCGAAGAGGATGTAGTCGTCGAACACTCCGGGTTCGCCGAGCGGAGCGGGTTCAGGCTGTTCGACGGCGGCGGACACAGGTTGATCGCCGGGCGCGGCGCCCTGATTCGTCTGCGCTTCGCCATCCGACCAGGGCAACCCGCCGCAGGCGGGCGAGATTAGGGCGGCTCCCACTAAAGCCAACGCCAACGGCAGAGCCGCCAACAGGCGAGATATTTGCTTCATTCGGCCTTTCGCATGACCAGGACGGAGTGGTTTCTGGAATCCTGGCGCTCGTATCGCATCTCTTCGGTCATGGTGCGAACCAGATGCACGCCCAAGCCGCCGATAGGTCGTTCATCTATGGGCGCGGACGTATCCGGCGCCGGATTGTCTTCAAGCGGATTGAAAGGAACTCCGTCGTCGGTGAACTCAATGGTGAGGGTATCCGGCTCGGACAGGAGGGTTAGCTCGAAGCCGCGCCCGCCCTCTTCGTAAGCGTAGTTGATGACGTTGATGCCGAACTCTTCCAGCACCAGATTCACTCGGAAGGTGAGACCGGGCGGCCAGCCTTCGCTCTCCGCCAACTCCTCGACCGCGTTGGAGATACGCGTCAACTCTTCGACCTTGTTCTCAAGTTTCAGGCTGATTTTGGAGCTCATGCGTCAACCTCACTGCGGTGAAGGGTCAGACAGGTTATGTCGTCCGACTGTGGGGCTTCTCCCGCGAATTCGCGTATGCTTTCGAAAATCGTGTCGGATATGTCCTGGGCGTTTATGGATGGCGCGGCGGAAAGGACGTCGCACAATCGGTCCATGCCGTATTCTTCGCCTTCTTCGTTCATCGCCTCGGTTACGCCGTCGGTGTAGAGGACCAGGGTATCGCCGGGATTCAGCGTAATGGAGTCCTGATCGAACTCGAATTCCGGCATGACCCCGAGGGCGATTCCCCCGGTCATGGGCAGAATGTCGTAGCTGCTGTCGGCGTGAACGACGACAGGGGCGTTGTGTCCTCCGTTGGCGTAAGAGACTTCTCCCGTAATGGGATCGTACACCGCGTAGAAGAGAGTAACGAACATCATAGCTTCGTTGTCTTCGCAGAGCAGGTCGTTGACCTCTCTCAGAGTCTCGCCGGGATAGACGTTGCCAATGGCCGAACCTTTGAGCAGCGTGCGACTGGACATCATGAACAGCGCGGCGGGGACGCCCTTGCCGGACACGTCGGCGATTGCCAGCCCTACCTTGTCGTTGCTGAGACGCATGAAGTCGTAGAAGTCGCCGCCGACGTTGCGGGCGGGTTCCATGCTGGCGAAAGACTTGAAGTCCGGCCCGTCGGGGAAAATGGTGGGCAGTATGGACTGCTGCATACCGCTGGCCACGTTCAGTTCGTTCTGAAGCACGACCAACTGATCTCTGGACTCCAATGCCTTGCGCCACTCGACCATGTGAGCGAGCGTTCTATCAATGGTTATTCTCAGGTCGTTGAAGTCCAGGGGTTTGGTTACGAAGTCGAAAGCGCCACGATTCATGGCGGTTCGGATGTTCTTCATATCGCCGTAGGCGGATATGATGACCGAACGGATGTTAGGGTCAACCTTGGGTATCTGCTCCAACAGGGTGAGTCCGTCCATCTGTGGCATATTGATGTCCGAAACCACCATGTCTATTTCGTCGTCCTGATGCAAGACCTCCAAAGCCTCAACTCCGTTGTGGGCGAATACGAAACTGTACCGCCCGGCCCTGATCTGCCTCCTCATGCGCTGGAGCATCAGGGGCTGGAGGTCCGGCTCATCATCAACGACGAGAATCTTATACGACTCTGCCATAGGCTCTGCGCCTCCCTTAATCAGCTGCCGAAGGAGCCGATAGCCGCATCCTGAGAGTCGTGAATCGGAATGATCCTGTCAAATCCGCTAATCACGAAGACTTCTTTAACGGAGTCTATCAAGGAGCACACGGCGAACTTCACGTTCTGCCTCTGCAGCGCCTTGGCGACAACCAGGATAGCCCGAAGGCCGGCGCTGCTTATGTAGGACAGATTCTCGAAGTCGAGGACGACCGGCTGTTCGTTTCCTTTAATCGCGTTTTCCAGCTGGTTCTGAAAATCAACCGCGTTGGTTCCGTCAACCCGACCTTCCGTAAGCAGGATCAGACTGTTTCCCTGACTCAGGGTTTCTACTTTCATACTTAAGCCTCCTCAGCTTCTTGTCGCGCACAACCGCGCCGAATCGCTCATTCATCAAGCGCGATTCCATACAGACGCCAATGTTATCATAATTGGCCGTCTGACTCTATCAAGTATTCTCTATCAAGTATTCCAATTGTCTCAGATGTCGTAGCCCCGCTCTCCTTGAGTAGCTATATCCAGCCCCACGATTTCGTCCATCTCGTCCACCCTGGCCCCCTTCACGAGAGCTCCGGTTAGCTTCAACAGAACAAAGGTGACGACGCCGCTCCATACCACTACGGCCACTATGGCCAGCGCCTGGACGCCGAGCTGCGTCAGCATCTGGCGATTTTCTTCGATGTATCCACCTCCGCCCAACGCCCCATGAGCAAGAACCGCCGTGAGGAGAACGCCAACTATCCCCCCAACGCCATGGATCGCGAAGATGTCCATGGAATCATCAATGTTGAGTCTGTTCTTTATTATACCGACGGCGAAATAGCAAACAATTCCCGCGACCGATCCGAGAACCAGGCCAGACAGCGGGCTTACGAAGGCTGACGCCGGGGTTGCAATCGCCAGTCCGGCGATGGCCCCTGTCGCCGTCCCGACGAGAGTGGGACGGCGCTCCACTATCCACTGAACGGTCATCCACGTTATGACGGCGGCGGCGGCGGCTATGTGGGTAACCGCCACCGACAGGCCCGGCTCCCGTCCGGCGAACACCTGCATTCCGCCGTTGAGGGCAAGCCAGCCGATCCATAGCATCCCGACGCCCGCGGCGGCCAATCCCGGGTTGTGAGGTTCGGGAAGCTCGCTGGGAAAAGCCAGGCGCTTGCCGATGACTATGGCGGCTACCAGGCCCGCTACCCCGACGCTGACGTGCAGGGTCACTCCGCCGGCGGAATCCATGATACCCATCTGGCTCAGCCATCCGCCACCCCAGACCCAGTGGCATACGGGCGCGTACACGAGCGTGGACCACAGGGCGCTGAAGACGAGCACGGCCGGGAATTTTATTCGCTCGGTGTAGCTTCCGACTATCAACGCCGGCGTAAGGATAGCGAATGTCATGTGAAATACCGCCCACGCTATATCGGGCACGCCATTCCGCGAGGCGCCCTCCAGCAAGCCCATGAAGAAGACTTCTTCTACGCTTCCTATCACCCCTCCCACGCTATCTCCGAATGCCAGAGCGTAGCCAATGTAAAGCCAGATCAGGGTTGATATGGAAGTAATGGAGAAACACTGCATCATTACCGACAGCACTGACCTGGAGTGCATGAGGCCGCCGTAGAACATGGCTATTCCCGGCAGCGTCATAAATAGCGCGAACAGGGTAGATGTCAGAATCCAAGCAGTGTCGCCCGAGCTCATCGCGCCCTCCGAACAGGTGTGGAACCGATGCTTCTATCAGGGCGGATTATATCACTACCGCGACAAAATATCTCTATTTCCAATTGCAAATTCAGCGTGCTAGTATAGTGCCATGCGTGTCGGCAGGATAGAATACACCAAGCGAAAAGAGGCCCCATGCCCGAACGCGTACTCGTAGCCGTAGCCTGGCCATACGCCAACGGCTCCATCCACCTCGGCCACACGGCGGGCGCGTACTTGCCCGCCGACATATTCGCGCGCTATCACAGAATGATAGGCAATGAAGTGGCTATGGTATCGGGCAGCGACGCTCATGGCACGCCCGTCACAATCGCCGCCGACCAGCAGGGCGTTTCCCCGGAGGACATCTACGCCAAATTCCAGGCGGAGTTCCTGGACACGTGGGAACGATTCGGCATCAGCTTCGACCTGTTCACCTCTACGCACACGCAGAATCACACCGAGGTTACGCAGGATATATTCCTGCGTCTGCTGGAGAAGGGCTACCTCTACACGGATACGATGAACCAGCCGTTCTGCCTGAACGACGAGCGCTACCTTCCTGACAGGTACGTTGAGGGAGTCTGCCCCCACTGTTCATACGACGGCGCGCGGGGCGACCAGTGCGACAACTGCGGCCGGACGCTGGACGCGGAGGAGCTCATCGGCCTCAGATGCCGAACCTGCGGCTCCACCCCGGAGATACGGGAGACGGAACATTTCTTCCTGAGACTGAGCGCGTTCGAGGATGAGCTTCTGGAGTGGATACGAAAGCAGGACCACCTTCGGCCAAACGTCAAGAACTTCACGATAGGCTACCTGGAAGGGGGCCTCCGGGACAGGGCGATTACGCGCGACCTGGAGTGGGGAGTTCCGGTGCCGGTGGAGGGGTATGAGAACAAGCGCATATACGTCTGGTTCGAGGCGGTCATCGGGTATCTGTCGGCTACCAAAGAGTGGGCGCGGCGCGGCGGCGACCCAGACAAATGGAAAGACTTCTGGCAGAATGAATCCCGCTCGTACTACTTCATGGGCAAGGACAACATCCCCTTCCACACGGTGATATGGCCGGCGATGCTGCTTGGATATGGCAACCTGAATTTGCCCTACAACGTCCCGGCCAACGAATACGTGAATCTCGAGGACCAGAAACTCTCGACAAGCAGAAACTGGGCCGTCTGGATGCCGGACTATCTGGATAGATACGAGCCCGACCCGCTGCGCTACGTGCTTTCTTCGATCATGCCGGAGACAAGCGACTCGGACTTTTCCTGGACGGAATATGTACGGCGAAACAATGATGAACTTGTCGCCACCTACGGCAATCTCGTCCACAGAACATTGAGCATGGCGAGGCGGAACTTCGACGGGGCGACCCCCGCTCCCGGCGACCTGGACGAACAGTCTCTCGCCCTGCTGGACCAAGCGCGAGAAGCCTTGAACGAGACGGGCGGCAACATCGCGGATTGCAGATTCAGGAACGCGCTTCAGTCCGCCATGCGCCTGGCCCAGTCCACCAACCGCTACCTCGATTCCAAAGCGCCCTGGCAGGCCGTGAAGACGGACAAGGCGGACGCGGCGAGAACCATCTGGACCAGCATGACGGTCATCAATTGCCTCAAGACGGCGCTGTATCCCTTCATGCCCGGCAGTTCCGAGAAGGTGCATACGATGCTTGGGCTGGACGGCAGCGTCGAATCGGAGGGCTGGCGCTGGGACCCCGACGCTCTGAGGCCCGGCATTCCCCTGCCACGCCCCAAACCACTGTTCCGAAAATTCGATGAATCCCTCATCGAGGAAGAGACTGCGCGTCTTGGCAGTTAGCCCGGATAGAGAAACCATAGAATACATATACGCTCCTATACGGGAACGCCTGGCGAGAGTCGAGAACCGGCTCCGCGACATGGCGAACGTCAACTTCCCATTCTTGTCCGACCTGCTCTCCCACGTCTATTGCTCATCCGGCAAGAGGATGAGACCAGCGATCACTTTGCTGGCCTCCGGCTTTCATCCGCACGACGAACTCAAGTCCGAGATCATGGCGACCGCGATAGAGTTGCTTCACATCGCCACCCTCATACACGACGATACCGTGGACGAATCGGACTTCAGGCGGGGCCGGACTACTATCTCGAGTATGTACGGCAAAGACATCGCGGTGCTGGTCGGCGACTACATATTCGCGTCCTCGGCCACTCTGGTCTGCGACATCGGCCATATCGGGGTCATCAGGAAGTTCTCCGAAACGATCATGGACCTTTCCAACGGCGAGCTGCGCGAGAGGATAAGCGCCTACAATCCCGAGCAAAGCCTGGACGACTACTACACCAGGATATACAGCAAGACCGCGTCGCTGTTCGCGGTGTCGGGCGAGTCCGCCGCGACTATCAGCGGCGCCCCGGCAGAGCAAGTCGCCGCGCTGAGGGAGTATTCCTACGAACTCGGCATGGCGTTTCAGATCGTTGACGACATTCTGGACTTCGAAGGCGACGCGGAAGAGTTCGGCAAACCCGTCGGCAGCGACCTGGCCCACGGAATCATGACGCTGCCCACTTTTATCGCGCTGGAAAGAAGCGACGGGAGCAATCCGGTAAAGGCGTTCTTCGAAGACAGGCGCGACGACAAACTGCTCGCGGAAGCGGTGGAGATGATCAGGCAGCCGGAGATAATGTCCGAGGCGTATTCGGAGGCGTCAAGGCGCTGCGACATCGCCCACGAAGCGCTTAAATCCATGCCGGAGTCGCCTCCGCGCGACTCCCTAGAATTACTGCTCGACTACGTTGTCAGGCGCAGATGGTAACGACCCCGCCGGTTTTCCCTACCGCCCGGATTCAGGACTCCCACACTACCCGCCCTCCCAGTATTGTCATAACGGGCCGCAATCCAATCAATCGCTCCGGCCTGGCCGATATGATGTCCTCCTCAAACAGAACCATGTCCGCGTACATACCGGGCATTATCGCGCCGACCCGACCGGAAATGCCGCACGCCCTGGCCGCCGCCGCCGTATAGGATTCCAGCGCGTCCAGCGCCTCGATGCGCTCGCTTGCCGCCAGTACGCTCCCGGAAGCCGTCTTTCGCTCAACCGCCGAAAAGATGCCGCGCATCGGGTCAGGGCCGCCGAAAGGCGCGTCGGAACTGAAAGCGACGTCAATTCCCCGCTCCATAAAGGAGCCGACGCCGTAAAGATGAGGCAGCGTATCCCCGTCCACAGTGGACAAGTACCGGTCACCGTTTTGGTAAACGAACGAAGGCTGGGTTACCACCTTCGCCGACGACCGGGCTACCATCTCCAGCGCGTCGGGGGGACATTCTGAGCAATGTTCGATCCTGTGGAGCGCGCCGGCATTGTCCGAAACCGGAACCGCCGAGATGATTTCGGCGGCGCTCCGTACGACCTCGGCCTCCACCGCGTGAATAGCGACGGGGAAACCGGACTCTACGCATTCAGAAACCATGAGCGTCAACTCGCCCTTGTCCGGCGTTGGGTATCCCGAGGACGCGGTGACCATTATCTTGACGTGCCCTACTCTGAGGCGCGGACCGCCGGAACCGAAAGCCAGGCCCCTTTCCAGAAAGCCGCGCAGATGCCTGTACCCCGGCATTAGCGTAATCCTCGGCATATCTCCAATTGAGTCGCGCAGACTGCCGAGGAAGTCCCAGCGAGACACGGAATTCTGATGGGTGGCGTCCTGTACCGAAGTGACGCCGTACTCCAACAAGGCGCTGGACGCTGCCCCGACCGACGCCTCTATCTCCTTGGCGGAGTAGGCGGATGTCCGGCTTTCGAGATAATCCTGCATCTCCAGCAGAAGCCCGCTGGGGCTTCCGGTATCCAGTTCTCTCTCGACGGTCGCCCCCGGGGGTTCGGAAAAAGAGTCGCCGATCCCGACGCGCTCCAAAGCCATCGTGTTCAGGACGCTTGCGTGACCCGACCTGTGATCGAGCCGAACCGGATGCAGCGAAGTCGCCTCATCCAGGTCGCGCCGTGTCGGATGGCGACGCTCCTCTAGCGATGTCTCGTCATAACCCGTCGCCCTGATCCATTCGCCTACTGGAGCGCCAGACGCTCTATCGCCTATTTCGCGGACTATATCTCGGATGGAGTTGACCGACGAGGGACGGCAGTCAACCGCCAGAAGCGAAGCGGCGTAGGCCAGCAGATGCAGGTGAGCGTCATGGAAGCCGGGCATCAGTGTTCCGCGGCCACAGTCAACTACCTTGACCCTACCGGAGTTCGCGCCCGCGAAGTCGGACAGCCGACCGACCCTTTGAACGCGTCCATCCTTGACCGCGACCGCCTCCGCGCTCGGGTTATTCTGATCCATCGTCAGAACGCGGGCGTTGGTCAGAACCAGATCCGGCGGGTCATCGCGCGTCATGGCAAAGACGGGATGAGGCGTGTCGGAGACTCTATATCGGCTACTGTATCACCGAGCGAGGGGTAGCCTCGATTCGCCGGACGACTATCTTCGACCGGTCCATCATCTCGGGAATCCTGGGAGCGACCTCACTCACCCAGTAGTCGCTCTCATAGACGGCCTCGTACAGCTTTTCGCGCTGCTCCTCGCTGTCGAAGCGGCGAACCCAGATATAGAGGTCGTCCTCTTCCTCGCCCACGAAACTGCCGAGTATCGTCATCCCCTTCCCTACCTGGAAGGGTATTATCTCCTCTTCCATGAACTTCACCCAGTTTTCGCGCTGTCCGGGCATCGTCCTGTATTCTCTCAGCTCGAAGAACATTCCGTTCCCTCCTATATCATCCATGCGCTCTACGCCAAACTCTCAGGGAAGGCTTTGCCTTCGCCCTTGTCTCACAGTATGACCGCGCTCAGGTCGGTATAGCAACCCCTATTCGTTTTCCACGACGGCAAGGCATCACGGGGAAAACCCGGTCATCTGCCCTGGAACACCAGCGCGCTGGCCGCCGCGTACAGAGCTATCATGGCCCCCGCCTCGACGGTCACCGGCATCTTGAAAGCGTATTGCCTGTTGATCAGAATGCCCGTAACCACGGTGGCGGTCATCACCATCGCGATTATCGCCGTCATAATATGTATCTCGGCTATGCTTGCCCAGAGGACGCCCTGGGTAAATACCAGGTCGTCAACGAACAGAACGAATCCCATGTTGAACAGATTGCTGCCCAAAAGGTTGGTGATAGCGAGTTCGGGAGCGCCGATCCTGACGGCGGCGAAAGAAGCCGCTATCTCAGGCAGAGAGGTGCTCAGCGCGAGGAACTGCGTCCCAACGAAACTCGCTTCCCAGCCCATCGCGTGGGCCAGGTCTTCGCCTATGTTGGCGAGCCAGACGGCCGAGCCAACCACGATTGAGGCGGTTATCAGATAGGTGACGAAGGCTTTGGGCAGGCTGCGACCCGCGTAATTCTCTCCCTCTTCCACCTTACGCTCAGAGTTCCGCTCATCTCTGTATGTGAGGTACATCGCGCCCATGAATATGGCGAACATGAGAGCCGTCAGCGGGCTGAGGGGCCATCCCGAAGCCACCGGAGTGGAACTGTGGAACACAAGCGCCGCGAGCCCGACCGAGATGATGAGAAGCCCCTGCACTCCCACCAGCGCCGAGGTCAGCGTTACGCTTGCCAGGATGGGCCCGCGACGCCAATACAGGTCGAGCAGCCCGATTATCAGAAGGTTGAAGATGTTGCTGCCGAAGGCGTCGCCGGCGGCCAGGTCAACTTCTCCGACGAGCGCGATGGAACCGACGCCTGCGCCGAGTTCGGGAAGCGAGGTTGCGCTGGCCAGCATGACCACCCCGACGAACGACCTGCCCAGCCCGGTCTTCTCCGCTATCACGTCCGCCGCGCCCGCCATGAAATGGGCCATTACGAGGATGATCCCGGCGGCGGCCGCCAACTGGAGCCAGAGCGGGGTTATGGTCAAAGAATCTCCCCTGAGACAACAGAATGGCCCCTGAATCCGGGGCCATTCCATATTGAAGAATCAGGGTATTCTACCTATGCGCGCTTGCTGCTTACAAGAAGATCCGCTCGGTCGCCCCACTTTTCCAGGAAGCGCCGGTAGTTCTTGAGGCTCAACTCGTCGCGCTCTCCCTCGGCGAGGTCGCTCCAGACTCTATGTTCATGCTGTACGACTCCCAGCGAGGCGTCGGCCAGTATCCTTTTGCCCTTTTCCTTGAAGTGAAAGCTGTAATCAATATCGAGGTTCCGATAGAAGCGGAAGCTCTCGCGCATCAAGCCGACTTCCCTCAGCGCGCTCCGCCTGAAAGCGAAGCAGTACGCCTGCATCGCGTCCATCTCGCCGGACTCGCCTTCGCCGTCGTGGAAGTGGTGAAGGTTG
This sequence comes from Dehalococcoidia bacterium, assembly GCA_963668275.2. Classification (GTDB taxonomy): domain Bacteria; phylum Chloroflexota; class Dehalococcoidia; order Lucifugimonadales; family UBA1123; genus VXRN01. The sequence goes on along the minus strand of OY764155.1, from coordinate 1,416,589 downwards.
TCGGTACGCAGGCCGAAGGGACCGGCTACGCCCACGCCGTCCTGGTCGAGCATCTCCTCTATCCGCCCGTAAATGTCCGCGCGTATCTCGGCGCTGGTGTCGAGAAGTATGACCGTCCGGCCCAGGCTCTGCTTCAGGACTATGTTCTTCGCAGCCCCCTCGCCCAGCTTGTGGTCGGCGTGAATCACCCTGACCCGCGCGTCTTTCGCCGCCAGGTCTTCCAGCCACTCCGAAGTTTCGTCCATCGAGCCGTTGTCCAGGATCACCGCCTCCATACTGCGCCCATCGCTCCACCTGAAGGCGCTGTTGACCGCGCGCTTTACGTCGTCGGCGTAATTGCAGGCGACTATGCCTATGGTGATGTCATACGAGTCGCCCTCGTTGACCAGCGACGGAACTTCAGCGGCGGAAGACACGATGTCGCGGTCCTCCGTCAGTCTCTCCCAGTCGGCCTTGGGCCTTATTCGAGACCCTGCAACGTCGTCCTCGACGACGAACCCGGCTTCCTCCAGGTCGGCCCTGATGCGGTCGGCGTCCTGGTACTCGCCAGCCAGCCGAAGGCTCGACCTTCGGGAGAGCCGTTCTATCGCTTCCGGCGCGGTCCTGTACTCATCTACCACGTCCAGCAGATCGAGTCCCAGAACCTCGTCGAACTTCTCCACAAGCGCCAGCTTGGTAGGACTCGACAGATCGGAGCGCGCCATTTCCCAGGTCAGCGCCAGCGCGCCGGGCATATCCAGGTTCGAGTTCACCGTGTCGAAGAACCTGCCAGTCCACTCCTCCACGTCCGCGCCGTTTGCGGAGTCTTCGCCCGCGTCCATCGTCCACTGCCAGATGCGATTCTTGAGGCGTTGCAGACCTCGCTGAGCCGCCCTCAGGGATGTGAACGTGAAGTTGAGCCGTGTGTTGTATCGCGCCGTCATGCACAGATACCGAAACGCCATAGAGTCAATTCCCTGCGCCTCGATGTCCGACATTATGAAGGAGTTGCCCGCCGACTTCGCCATCTTGACGCCATCCGCGAGCAAATGCTGGCCGTGCACCCAGGACGCGACCACAGGCTCGCCGGTGAATCCCTCGCTCTGCGCTATTTCGCCTTCGTGGTGCGGGAAGATGTTATCCACTCCCCCGGTGTGAATGTCGAACTTCTGGCCCAGGTACTTTATTGACATGGCGGAACATTCTATGTGCCATCCCGGAAAGCCCTCTCCCCAGGGGCTGGGCCACTTGACCATTCGGCCCGGTTCCGCCGCCTTCCAGAGCGTGAAGTCGCGCGGATCGCGCTTGAGGGGGTCGGCTTCCACCCTGACCGCCTCCAGCAGTTCGGCTTCATGTATGTTGCCGGACAACTGTCCGTATTCAGGGAACTCGGAGACCGCGAAATAGACGTTGCCGTCCGCCTCGTAGGCGTAACCCTTTTCGACTAGCCCCTCCACAATCTCGATCATCTCTTCTATATGGTCGGTGGCCTTCGGAAATTCGTGGGCCGGCTGGATCTTCAGCTTTCTTTCGTCGGCCAGAAAACGGTCGGTATAGAACTGCGCTATCTCCGCGGGCGTCTTGCCCTCTTCCAGCGCCGCGGCGATTATCTTGTCCTCGCCGCGCTCCAGCATCTCCTGGCGCATATGCCCTACGTCGGTGATGTTCTTGATATGAACCACGTCCAGGCCCTGGGCGGACAGAATGCGTCGTATCCAGTCGGCCATCAGATAGGAACGCAGGTTGCCGATGTGCGCGTCCCTGTACACCGTTGGTCCGCAGGTGTACATCCTCACTACGCCGTCTTCCAGCGGGGAGACCTCGTCAATCTCTTTTGTGAGAGTGTTATATAGATTCAGCATTTTCCGCGGCTCCCCTCGCGCGTCCCACTCCGCGCGTATCATGGCCCGGCCCGGGCCATCTGCTATTCTCGTCAAACTCGGTCTTTCGCGCCCTGAGCGCTCTAACTCCGGTCCGAAGACCCATTCTCATCCACCGATACGTCCATCACATACAGGAAGTTGGTGCTGCCGGGGACTCCAAGCGGCGTTCCCGCCGTCAGGACCAGTTTGTCCCCGTCGGCCAGAGATTCATGCGAAATCGCTTGCTCCTCAGCCTCGTCGAACAGGTTCTCCAGATTCGACAGCGTTGGCCCTATGATCGGATTCACTCCCCAGCTCAGCGTCAACTCACGCTGGACGGACTCATGCGGAGTCAGCGCCAGGATTGGCGGGCGCGGCCGGTATCTCGACACCCTTCGCGCGGTTCCCCCGGACTCGGTGAAGGCGACTATCGCGCCCGCGCTCATCTGGTTCGCTATGTTGGCCGCCGCGAAACTTATCGCGTCGTCGGTCTGCTGCTCCGAAGACCGTCCCTTCTCCACCAGGATACGGTCGTGGTCAAGATAGTTCTCCGTCTCCAGAGCCACCCTGCGCATCACGTCCACCGCCCTGTCGGGATACCGCCCAATCGAGGTTTCGCCGGAGAGCATGATCGCGTCGGTGCCGTCGTAAACGGCGTTGGCGACATCGGTCACTTCGGCCCTCGTCGGTTGAGAAGAATCTACCATAGACTCGAGCATCTGGGTGGCCGTAATCACCGGCTTGCCCGCGACGTTGCACTTGGAGATGATGCGTTTCTGCTCAGCCGGAACCGCCTCCATCTTGATCTCCACGCCCATGTCTCCCCTCGCCACCATTACCCCGTCGCTGACGTCGAGAATGCTGTCGAAGCCGTTTATCGCCTCCGCGGTCTCGATCTTCGAGATGATGAAGGGAGCGCTGCCCCGCATATGAAGCAACTGGCGCGCGGTATAGACATCCTCAGACTTGGTTATGTTCGAGAGAGCCACGAAGTCGGCCCCCGAGCTGGCCGCGAAGCCCAGCCCGTGCATACCCCGGTAGTCGAAGAGAGGCAGCGTCGGGGCGCGGCCCGGAGTGGTAACCCCGCGTCCTTCCGTAATCCTGCCGCCGTCCACGACCCTGCACTCGACCTCCTGCCCGGAGACCGAGAGGACTTCCAGCGTGATTAGCCCATCGTCAACCAGGATACGGCTGCCGGCGTCCGCGTCATTGTGTATTCCCGACGGATATACCCCAAGCCTGCTTGGATTTCCGGTGATGTCGCGGCTCGTCAGCGTAACCGTATCGCCGGATCTCAAGTCAAAATCGCCTGGCGACTGCGGCCCCGTCCTGTACTTAGGCCCGGGTATATCCACCATGATCCCAACCGGTATCCCCAGATCGGCGGACGCCTTCCGGACGGTGCGAAACAATTCCTGGTGCTCCGCCGAGTTGCCATGAGAAAGGTTGAGCCGCGCGACGGCCAAGCCTGAGAGGATCAACTCGCGAATCATATCGTAGCTCTTGGTAGCGGGGCCGAGCGTGCAGACTATCTTCGTCTTGGGCCTCTGAGTCATAGCTTTGGCTCCGGGCATCTACTAGGTTTCGGACTGGCAAGATAGATATTACAAGAAAACTCGATTCAAGACTAGCGAGACTCGCCCCGAACCTTGTATCCGCGCCCCGACCTCACTAGCGCGCGCTCAGAAACCCTATCCTGTCCGAAGGCCAATAGCTCAGCGCGCCGCGCCCCTCTCACTCTGCGATGGCCGATACTTCTCCGACAACCCAGTATGGCCCCCCAAGACAACTACTCGGAATTGGCTCAACTACATACCCCCGGACAAAGTTGATGGATCTATAGCCACCTCCGAATCGGACCCTGTGCCCCACAGACAAAGTGACATCTAAGTCACTGCCGATTTTCCGCGCGCGCACACCCTGCCCGTCAGTAGTCATCTCAGAACCATACGGCCAAATGAGGAGGGCGTCGCCGTCCGCTCCTCCCTTTGCGCGAAGACAGCCATTCTCCAATACTAGTTCGCCCACCATCTCAGCCTCCAGGTAGATATTGACATCCTCGGACTGCATAGGAAGGTAGGGATTAGACATCTCCGTCGGAGAAGGCGTGGGAACAGACGTGACTGTTGGAATTGGCGCGGGCGTAGCTGTTGGAACCGGTACGGGAGTAGGCGTCGGGGCCGAGATTTCTCCGACGAGCCAGTACGAACCGCCAAGGCAACTACTCGGAATTGGTTGGGTTACCCTTCTCTGGACAAAGGAAAGCGATGATTCGCCTCCTCCAACTCGGACATCTTCCCCGGCAGACAAGGTGACTTCTGAGCCATCGCTGATTCGCGCGCGAGCGCCCCGTCCGTCAGCAGTCATCTCGGAGTCGTACGGCCATATGAGGAGGTAGTCGGTGCCACCTACGCTCCTTACACGAAGACAGCCGTTCTCCGACACTAGTTCGCCTACCAACAGAGCTTCCATATATGAATCTGGAGCCTCACGCAAATGCGGGAAGTTAGGAGGATTAGTCGACTCTTGCTCCGAGCATCCCACCATTGACAACAGAGCGATCCCCAACAGCCAAGTACACGCTTTCATCCTGTGAAGCATTTGATATCCTTCCAACTGCCCTACTCGCTCCAGAGCGACTGGTGGATTGACCTATGGCCTTGGAGCTTGGATATCCGCCGACCTCAATGAGAACCCATCTCCGAACTCAACAGGAATGATCCAATTGTCGCCTTCCAATACCACCAAGGTGATCCCGTTGGCGCTATACCTGATACCGTCTGCATTCCCTTCGCAATCATTATTGAAGCAGACTCGCGCATCAGTGCTTACCGCGACTCCCGGGATGTCGCCCAGGGGCTTGGTTGACATATATGCAACCGTGAAAGCGGAATTCGGTATAAAGATCGCATCGGCGGTGACATCGCTCTCCCTGATACTCCCGTCCAGCGGATCGTACTCTGTGATTACCGCGCCGTCCAATCTGCGGTAGGAGCCAACATTGCTGCCACTTCCATACCTTCCAAGATTGATTGAAGGGGACTCAATCACGGTTTCGGTCCAGTCGGTCTTTGATCGGAACTCTAAGCGGCGTACCTCTTTGTAGGACGATACACCCTTACCTCCCACGGAAACTTCAGGGCCATAGATCTCATATACAAGAGTCATTCTTGGTAGTTCCCTAGGGCTGACTTCACTTCCTTCCCGATTGGCAAGGACAAGAGCCAAGGCCGCAATCAACACGCCTATCACCACAACAAACACAGAAATCTTCTTACCTGTCCTTATCCTCTCCATCACGTTTTTCTCCTGAAAACCCTTATGCCCCTCACTCTGAATAGATCCAGATTTCTCTTCCGACAAGCCAGTAGGGGCCAAGACAATCACTCGGAATCGGCTGCGCTACTATCGTCTCAACATGGTCGAGTCGACTGCCACCACCGCTAATTAGTAAATCTTCTCCGACATAAAAAGACAAAGACGCTCCCGATTCGTCGGTGATTCTCACACCCCGTCCATCATCGGTCGTCTCAAAAGTGGGAGGCCATATGAGGAGATAGTCATAGCCATTTATCTTCCTTAGACGAAAACAGCCGTTCTCTAACACCAGTTCACCCACTAGATCACCTTCCAATCCCACTGGCCCCCGACGCATCTGAGGGAAGTTAGGGGGATTAGTCAACTCCGGCTCCGCGCATCCCACCATAGACAGCGACACAATCGCCAAAAGCGCAAGCAGACCAGCCGGATTCAATTTGGTGTTCAGTCTCATCGCTCACTTCAGACAACAAAGTCTCCGCGAAGAAAGGCGACCCGGAAATCAGGCCGCCGTCCCCGCCGTTAGAGGCAGTATCACCAGAAAGAGAGTTACCATGACAACTCCCCAGAACCAACCGACGGCCGCCGCTATTCCAGCCTTCCACCACGCGATGTCGTGAATGTGCTTCACCGCCACGACTCCCGCCGCCAATGTCCAGACAGCCCCCATCAGGTACAGCGCCGCCCCGATAGAGGGCGCTCCGATCAGAAGCCAGGTGGACAGCGGCAGGTAGCACACGCCCAGCGACCTCAGGCTCGCGCGATACCCTTCTCTGCCGGAAAAGAGAATCCGACCCAGCAGCCACACGAAGACCGTCCAGATGACCCAGCTAGTGAAGATAGACGAGATGGCCAGTACCAGATAGAGATTCTGATCGAGGTCCAACCCCTGTTGAGCCGGATTTCGGATTACTCCCCACACCCCCATGCCGAACGCGATCCCGGCCACCAGAACCACTCCCAGAGCGCTGAAAGCGGTCTCCTGCCTCTCTCTTATCTCTTCGTACACGCCGCCGTCTAAGAGCGCCGCCCGAAATGCGAGCCTGAGCATATTTCCCCCATTGCCTATGCTGACGACGATTCTATCCCCGTACAGGATGCGGTTCAAGCGATACGTTCTCGATTACAAATTCACTATTCAGCCCCCCATAGTGTAAACTCTGCGCGACAACACAGAGGAGAACCCGTTGGAACAACCCGACGCGCTTATACTGACAGGCATAGGGATCGGCACGTCGTTCAGCGTGCTGGTGCTGCTTCTGGCGGCGATTCTGGTCATAAGGCTGGTGTCGCGTCGGTTCGACGGGGACGAGCGGGAAGACGCGCCCCAGGAAGACGCGCCGGCCATTGACGCGGAAGCCAGGAACCGGGCCGCCGCCGCCGCAATAGCCGTCACCGCGCTTCTGGAATCCAGACCCTACCTCCGCTCTCAATCTTCAGACGAATAGAAGCGCTCAGGACTTATAGCTTTTGGACGAGTTTCTAAACTTCCTCAGGTCAACGGGCTTCAGCGAGCTGGGGCCGGGCGAAGCCGTGATGATAGCCATCGGCCTTTCCCTCATCTACCTCGCTGTCTCAAGGGACATGGAGCCTTACGAACTGCTGCCCATTGGCTTGGGCGTGGTCATAGCCAACCTGCCCCTGACCGGACTGCTTACGCTCCCGGACGCCGGGGCGGGATACCAGGAATCCGGTCTGTTCGGCGTCATCTTCCACTACGGCCTTTCGTTCTGGAACATACTGCCGCCAATCATCTTCCTGGGACTCGGAGCCTTGACCGACTTCGGCCCCGTCATATCCAACCCCAAGACGCTGCTCCTTGGCGCGGCGGCGCAGGTCGGCATATTCGTCGCGTTCTGGGGCGCGCTCGCGACCGGTATGTTCGAGCTGTCCGAGGCGGCGGCTATCGGCATAATAGGCGGCGCCGACGGACCTACCACCATATTCCTCTCCGCCAACCTCGCGCCCGAAATCCTCGGCATAACCGCGGTCATCGCGTACTCTTACATGGCGGCCGTGGCGTTCATCCAGCCTCCCCTGATGAAACTGCTCACCACCAGGAAAGAGCGCGAAATCGAGATGCCGCCTCCCAGGAGGGTATCGCGCCTCGAAAGGCTGCTCTTCCCCACCGTAGCGATGGTGGGAATCATACTGATCGTGCCGAAGGCCGCGCCGCTCATCGCCATGTTCATGATTGGCAATCTCTTCCGCGAGAGCGGAGCCGTCCCGCGCCTGACCTCCGCCGCCTCCAACGAGATCCTCAACATCGCGACCATCTTCCTGATGCTGACCGTCGGCACCCAGCTGTCCGCCGAGCGCGTATTCCAGTGGAACACGCTCATCATCCTGGGACTGGGGCTCGTCGCCTTCGCCTGCGGCACCATCGGCGGGCTGCTCTTCGCCAAGTTCATGAATCTCTTCCTGAAAGAAAAGATCAACCCGCTGATAGGCTCGGCCGGCGTGTCCGCCGTGCCGATGGCCGCGCGCATCTCGCACCACGTCGGACAAGAAGCCAACCCGCGAACCTTCCTGCTTCCACACGCGATGGGCCCGAACGTGGCCGGCGTCATTGGGTCGGCGGTAGTGGCGGGCGTATTCATAGCGCTTATAAACTGAACGATGCCCACAGCCGAGAGCGCATATATCCCGTTAATCCCCCCATCCTGAAAATCCTGATTCAGACAAAGAGAACTATGACAGAAACCGTCAGAGTCAAAGTAGAAGGAAAATGGTACACCGTCGAGGTCGGCGACCTCACGCGACGTCCAATAAAGACGGTCGTGGACGGCCACGCCATCGAGGTGGATGTCCAGGACTCGGTCTCGCAGCCGGATTCGAGCTCCCAGAGACAGGCCGCCAGGCCGTCCGCCCCAATCACGCGACCCGCGTCCCCGGTCCCACGGCCGGTCTCACGACCCGCGGGCGCCCTTGTCGAGAGAGCCCCCGAGGCCACAAAGCTGTTCAGGACGCCCCTACCCGGCACTATCCTTTCGATAGAAGTGAATCCCGGAGACCGGATCGTAACCGGAGACCCGGTCTGCGTTCTCGAGGCGATGAAGATGCACCAGACACTCCACGCCGAATGGTCCGGCGTCGTCAAAGAAGTAATGGTCGCCGTCGGACAGCAGGTCCTCTCCGGCGCCCCCATAGTCGAACTAGAGTAAGTAGAACAAGGAAAGCCCGCTCTCTACACGCGGGCCTTTCGATTATCGGAAATCCTGGCCGCCTTCACCCATCCGTCATTCCCGCGAAAGCGGGAATCCACACGCCGCCGCACTGACGAATCGTAATAACCGAAAGACATTGGCTCCGTACAAGCTGGCCTTGACTGAACATCCCAAACATCCCGCAAATCCTGATTCTGACTATCCCCCACCCCGCAACTCCCGAAACCGCCTTATCAACTCCCGCTGCTCCTCCGTCAGACTCTTCGGCATCACCGGCCTCACCGTCGCGTACAGGTCGCCCTTCTCCTCGGGCGACCCCAGCGCAGGCATCCCCAGCCCACGCAGGCGGATGTTCTGTCCGTTCTGGCTGTTCTCGGGGATGGTGACCGCTATCCGCCGACCGTCCAGCGTCATTACCTCCGCCTCGCCGCCCAGCATCGCCGCCTCGAACGCCACGCGAACGTCGGTGTAGATGTCCTCGCCCAGCCTCTTGAATCGCGGATGCGGAGTCACCGACACCCTGAACAGCAACTCCGTCCCGCTCTCCGGCGTCACCCGCACCGCGCTGCCGTTATCCACGCCCGGCGGAATCTCCACCTCGAACCGCCGCGCCCTGCCGCCCGTCGTGAGATTCGCGTTGATCGTCGTCCCACTGTACGCCTCTTCCAGAGACACCGTGACCGACGTCTCGGTCCGTACCGTACTCGGCGCGCGCCTCGTCTCGAAATCCCGGTATCCGCCGCCCGCCCCGAATATGTCCTCGAACCCGGAAAACAGGTCGCTGTTGTCGTAGTAGCCGCGCGAGGTGAAGTCGAACGGCGATCTCGTCGAACGGCGCTGCTCCTCTATCCGGTCGGCGTCTCGCCATTGGTCCCCGTAGGCGTCGTACTTCTTGCGGCTGTCCGCGTTCGACAGAACCTCATACGCCTCGTTGACCTCTTTGAACTTGGCCTCGGCGTCCTTGTCGTCCTTGTTCAGGTCGGGGTGATACTTCCGCGCCAGCCGCCTGAATGCGCGGCGCACCTCATTCTCGTCCGCGTCCCGCTGAATCCCGAGTGTGTCGTAGTAATCCGCCATGACTGATAGCCGTCCCCGCTTGTGCTATATAGAATTATATCCTATGCTCCGTTATATTAAGTATATATGATATGTATTGTATCATATTTCTTGACAAATCCAACCCTCATACCCTACAATACACTACAAGGTCGAAAGACCCCCAGCTTAGCAAAACACCCCGAAAGGAGAATAACATGGCGATTCAGAGATGGAACCCCTTCATTGACATCAGGCCCTTCAGCCGCGCGCGATTCGGAACATTCGAGAGCGGACGCTGGCCCATCCCCATTGACGTCGTGAGCGAGGGCGAGGACGTGGTTGTCCGCGCCTCCCTGCCCGGCGTCAAGCCCGAGGACATCAGCGTCACCCTCGACGACAGGCTGCTGACCATCCAGGGCGAGGCCGGCGCGGACAACGAGGTCGAGAGCGGCGACTACCTGCTGCGAGAGCGGCGCGCCGGACGGTTCGCGCGCTCCTGCGCCTGCCCAGGTCCGTTGACGCCGGCAACGCCGCGCCCACCTACGAGAACGGCGTCCTCACCATCAGCTTCCCGCGACAGGAGTCCGGCAAGACGCGGCAGCTGGAGGTGAAAGCCGTATAACCCGATTCGCCCCCGGCCGGGGCCGAATCCAACCAATCAGGGCGGGTTGCATAACCCGCCCTTCTCTTTTCCCCTCAGCCCATCCTATACATCCCATCATCCTGTAAATCCCGATTCTGACTTCACCCGCGCCACTTGCTATAATACCCGCCGGAGGCAACGATGAAGATATACACCAAATCAGGAGACCAAGGCGAGACCGGCCTGCTGTTCGGCGGCCGGATCTCCAAGGCCCACATTCGTACCGAGACCTACGGCTCCACGGACCACGCCGTATCCGCCATCGGACTAGCGCGCGCGCTGTCCGACGACGAGCGAGTTAAAGAAATCCTGCTCCAAGTCCAGCGCGAGATGTTCATGATGGGCGCGGAACTCGCCACCGACAACTCCAACCGACACCACCTGCTGGAACGCTTCCAGATAATCTCCGAAGAACACGTCGCCAAGCTCGAATCGCTCATAGACGAACTCAACAAAGAGATCGAACTCCCCCCCAACTTCATAATCCCTGGCGCTTCCGCCGGATCCGCCGCGATTGACGTCGCCAGAACCCAGACCCGGACCGCCGAGCGCAGGGTAATAGAGTTGCGAAACGAGGGTATGCTGCCCAACGCGCAGATACTCATCTACCTCAACCGCCTCTCCGACCTGCTCTTCATGCTCGCCCGCTACGAAGACCGCCGCCTGCCGATGGAGATAGTCACCGGCCAGCGACCAAAGCAGGCTGAATGACCATGCCCTCCCCCACCATCGCCATAGCCGACTACAACGCCGGCAACATCCGCAGCGTCCAGAAAGCGCTCGAAAGATTCGACGCCCGCGCCGAGATAACCTCGTCGCCCGACGACATAGCCGCCGCCGACGCGCTCGTCGTCCCCGGACAGGGCGCCTGCGACTCCTCCATGCGCCACCTGCGCGAGCGCGGCCTCATCGAACCCATCCGAGAGTTCATCGAGGGCGGCAAGCCCTTCCTAGGCGTCTGTCTCGGCCTCCAACTTCTGCTCGATAGCTCCGAAGAAGGCGAGGAACCCTGCCTCGGCATAGTCCCTGGAACCTGCCGACGCCTTCCCGAAGGCCGCAAGATACCCCACATGGGCTGGAACCAGGTCGCGTTCAAGAAAGAACACCCCGTATTCCAGGGCGTGAACGACAACTCCCACTTCTACTTCGTCCACAGCTACTACGCCGACCCCCAAGACCGCTCCCTCGTAGCCGGAACAACCGACTACGGCGTAGAATTTTGCAGCGCGGCCGCCTGGGACTCCGTCGTGGCCGTCCAGTTCCACCCCGAAAAGAGCGGGCGCGTCGGCCTCAAGATATACGAAAACTTCGTCCGCTACACCCGCGAGTCCTGATTTGGAACTAATCCCCGCCATAGACCTCATTGACGGAAAGTGCGTCCGCCTCTATCAGGGCGACTACTCCCGGGAAACCGTGTACTCCGACGACCCGGTGGAAGTCGCGCTCAGGTGGGAGAGCATGGGTGCAAGCCGCATCCACATAGTGGACCTCGACGGCGCGCGCTCAGGAAATCCCGACAACCTAGCCGTCGTCAAACGCATCGTAAGCGCGGTCCGCGTCCCCGTCCAGATGGGCGGCGGAGTCCGAACCCTCGACACCACCCGCCGAATCCTCGACGCCGGAGTCCAGCGCGTCATGCTAGGCACAGTCGCCGTCCGAGACCCCCAAATCGTCCGCGACGCCTGCGCCGGGTTCGGAAGCGACGCCATAGTAGTCGCCGTAGATTCCAAAGACGGCAAAGTGTCCGTCTCCGGCTGGACATCCGCCAGCGACATGAAAGCCACCGACCTCATCGCCAGCATGATGCAAGCCGGCGTCCAAACCTTCCTCTGCACCGACATATCCCGGGACGGCACCCTCTCCGGCCCCAACTACGCCCTCATGCGCGACCTGGCCCAAGTCGCCGGCGCGGGAGTGATAGCCGCCGGCGGCATAGCCTCCATAGAACACCTCCGGCTCCTCGCGAATGTCGGCGTCGGCGGAGCGGTCGTCGGCAAAGCGCTTTATACTGGCGACATAGACTTGGCCGAAGCGCTAACCACGATCGCGGAACCGGCTTGAACCCGGGAGGCCAACCACGCATGACTAACCCAATCACCACATACGCCGACGCGATAGCCGACAACTTCCGCCAGTTGGTTGACGCCCAGCCCGAAGACCAACTGAAATCTCCCGTCGGCAACCTTTTGCGCGACATAGGGCATCAGGCCGCCCTGCAAGTGAATTGGCGTACCGAAGTCCGCCCCGACGATGTTGACGGACGGCCAGACCTCGGAATAACAGTCGGCCAACTGCTTGTAGGACACATAGAACTCAAAGCGCCGGGAGTTGGCGCGCGACCCGAACGCTTCCCCGCGCGCAGCCGCAATGGCAAGCAATGGAAACGTTTCCAGGCGCTTCCGAACCTGATCTATACCGACGGCTCAGAGTGGAGTTTGTACCGCTCCGGCCAACGCGCCGCTCGTGTCCGAATCGCCGACGACGTAAGCGAAGGCGGCTCCCCATCTCTCGACAATGACCAAATATCCCGGCTGGAAAACCTGCTCAACAACTTTCTCTATTGGGAGCCTGTAACCCCCTCCACCGCCCAGGGACTCGCTGAATTTCTCGCGCCGCTCGCCCGTATGTTGCGCGACGAAGTAACGAACGCCCTCAGTCGCGATGCGAACGATGAACAAAGCCCTATCAGGCGTCTGGCCGACGAATGGAGCGGTCTTCTGTTCCCGGAATCCGACGACGCCCAGTTCGCCGACGCCTATGCCCAGACTCTGACTTACGCGCTGCTTCTCGCCAAGTTCGAGGGCGCGGACAATCTGCATCCCAATTTCGCGTCCTACACCCTTCAACAGGAACACGCTCTGCTCGCCCAGGCTATAGAATTGCTCGAAGCCCCCATGGTCCGCGAAGAACTGATAATGCCAATCGAACTGCTTGAACGAGTGATAGGTGCGGTTGACGCGACAGCTATACAGAGCGGCGAGAGTGACCCGTGGATTTACTTCTACGAACAGTTCCTCGGCGAGTACGATCCGAAACTCCGAAAAGATCGTGGAGTCTATTACACGCCCATTGAGGTAGTCAGGGCGCAAACGCGACTCTCGGGAGAATTGCTGCGTACAAGGTTCGGCAAGCCGCTTTCCTTCGCGGACGACGATGTGGTGATACTGGACCCAGCCGTAGGCACGGGAACATACCCACTTGCTATTCTTGACCATGCGGAAGAGTCTGTACGTGGACGTCTCGGCCCGGGAGCGGTTCCCGCCAGGTTAAATAATCTGGCCGGACGCCTCAACGGATTTGAGATTCTGGTCGGCTCTTATTCTGTCGCCCATCTGAGAGTATCACAGCGGCTGCGTGACTCAGGCGTTACCGACGTGCCGCCCAGGATCTACCTGACCGATACGCTTGAGTCTCCCAACCGATTGCCCGACTTCACCGCAAGCATTCTTCAGCAGAGTTTAACGGATGAACGCAGGCGCGCCCAGGAAATCAAAAAGGACACTCGTGTTTTCGTCTGTATAGGCAACCCTCCCTATGACCGGCAAGAGCAAGATCCCGATGATGTCAACGGGCGGCGCAAGGGCGGCTGGGTTCGCTACGGAGACGAAGGTCAGGACGCGCCCACCCCGATCTTGGAAGACTTCCTAGCTCCGGCCAGAAACGTGGGCAAGGGAGGTCAGTTGAAAAACCTCTACAACGACTATGTTTACTTCTGGCGCTGGGCGCTCTGGAAAGTGTTTGATTCAACGAACGATGCAGGAATAGTGACATTCATCACCGCGTCGTCATACCTGCGCGGCCCCGGTTTCCTGGGGATGCGCCGCAAGATGCGTGAGACGTTTGACGACCTATGGATAATAGACCTAGAAGGCGACGGCATCGGCGCGCGCAAGACAGATAACGTATTCGCCATCAGAACACCCGTGGCAATCGCCATTGGGGTCCGCAACGGGCAACCCAATCCTGATAAACCAGCGCGAGTCTGGAAGACTAATACCATTTCGGTCTGATGTCAGCATGAATGGGCTGGTATAAGTCTGATACTTGGTCTATGCTCAGTCTGACACAGGCGTAGGAGAGCATCAGATGATCGGACGACCGCTCAGGATACATTGGAACAAGAACGATACCCCCGAGGCTCTGAAAGAGGCATACCGGTCGCAGACAGACATTAACATTCGGACACGGGTTCACCTGCTGTGGCTTGTACGCAGCGGTTGGCAGATCAAAGCGGCGGCGGAAGCGGTGGGAACTCATTACAGGAGCGCCCAGAGATGGGTTGAGTGGTACAGGGACGGAGGGCTTGATGAGGTGGTGTCCCGCAGGATGGGAGGAGTGGGTCAGCCCAGGTTTCTGAGCGAGGCGCAGGAGAGGGGACTGGTCGATGAGGTTGGGAGCGGGCGATTCAGGACTGCCGGAGAGATAGCGGAGTGGATCGAGTCAGAGTACGGGGTGAGGTTCAAGGGTAACAGCGTATATAGCGTTCTGGAGCGGTTGGGATGTTCACCGAAGGTTCCGAGGAGTCGACACGAGAAGGCTGATGTGAGAGAACAGGAGTCGTGGAAAAAGGGGGACTCGGTCGTTCGCTGAGGAGAGCGGGAGTAAAGCCGGGAGCGCTGATCGGTTTCGCCGATGAGATGAGAGTGGGGCTTCGCGGGATGGTTCGCAGGGTGTGGGGAGCGCGTGGGCTGAAGGTGGTTCAGAGCCTTCAGTTGGTGTATGAGTGGAAGTATCTGTTCCTGGTGGTGGACTTTGTGCGCGGGAAGCTGGAGTGGACGTGGATGGACTCTATGAAGTCTGAGACGGTGGCGCGAGCGGTCCTGGGAATGAGACGATACACACAGGTAAGAGCGCTGGTGTGGGACGGAGCGCGGAGTCATCGCAGCGAGTTGGTGGGGAGCGTAGCGGGAGTGAAGACGATAGTTCAACCGCCGTATAGTCCTGAGTTGAATCCAGCCGAGCGGGTATTCGAGGAGGCGCGCAGGTGGGTGGAAGGCAGGGTGTACGGGAGTGTTGAGGAGAAGATGGCCGCGGTGGACGAGTGTCTGAGCAGGCTGGAGTCCGACCCTGAGCGGGTGAAGTCGCTGGTGAGTTGGGAGTGGATCAGACAAAACGTTCAGGGACTATCTGAAGACTACGCGGCATCATCAAGCTGAAATGGTATAATACCATTTCGGTCTGATGTCAGCATGAAGGGGCTGGTGGAGGCACGAAATTTGATCTATGCTCACTCCAACCCAGGCCTAGGAGGGCATCAGATGATCGGAAGACCGCTCAGGATACATTGGAACAAGAACGATACCCCCGAGGCTCTGAAAGAGGCATACCGGTCCCAGACAGACATTAACATTCGGACACGGGTTCACCTGCTGTGGCTTGTACGCAGCGGTTGGCAGATCAAAGCGGCGTCAGAGGCCGTTGGCGCTCACTACCGCAGCGCTCAGAGATGGATTGAGTGGTACAGGGACGGAGGACTGGACAAGGTAGTGTCCAGGAAGATGGGAGGAGTGGGTCAGCCCAGGTTTCTGAGCGAGGCGCAGGAGAGCGGACTGGTTGATGAGGTTGGTAGCGGGCGATTCAGGACTGCCGGCGAGATAGCGGACTGGATCGAGTCAGAGTACGGGGTGAGGTATAAGGGTAACAGCGTATATAGCGTTCTGGAGCGGTTGGGATGTTCTCCTAAGGTTCCGAGGAGTCGACGCGAGAAGGCGGACGTGAGCTCTCAGGAGTCGTGGAAAAAGGGGGACTCGGTCGTTCGCTGAGGAAAGCGGGGGTAAAGCCGGAAACGCCGGTCGGTTTCGCCGATGAGATGAGAGTGGGCCTTCGCGGGATGGTTCGCAGGGTGTGGGGAGCGCGTGGGCAGAAGGTGGTTCAGAGACTTCAGTTGCGCTACGAGTGGAAGTATCTGTTCCTGGTGGTGGACTTTGCGCGCGGGAAGCCGGAGTGGACGTGGATGGACTCTATGAAGTCGGAGACGGTGGCGCGAGCGGTCCTGGGAATGAGGCGATACACACAGGTAAGAGCGCTGGTGTGGGACGGAGCGCGGAGTCATCGCAGCGAGTTGGTGGGGAGCGTTGTGGGAGTGAAGACGATAGTTCAACCGCCGTATAGTCCTGAGTTGAATCCTGCCGAGCGGGTATTCGAGGAGGCGCGCAGGTGGGTGGAAGGCAGGGTGTACGGGAGTGTTGAGGAGAAGACGGCCGCGGTGGACGAATGTCTGAGCAGGCTGGAGTCCGACCCTGAGCGGGTGAAGTCGCTGGTGAGTTGGGAGTGGATCAGACAAAACGTTCAGGGACTGTCTGAAGACTACGCGGCATCATCAAGCTGAAATGATATAAGGTCGGCGATTCGTTCAAACGAGAAACCCGGCTGTATTGTCGCCTTCTTCTTGGTGTTGGTCCCCATCGTAGTGGGAGCCTTCAGTGTGGTTATGCATTGAGTGCAACCACCAACCCATGATCTAATCTCCGCATGACCAATAGCGCACTGATGCACATCGTCAACATATTCTCGTCTCGTGGATATCCCCTTGGGAGTACAATACTTGCGACAGCCGACGCTACAGTGGCATAGCCTAGTGAGGGCTGAGAATTTAGAGTTCGGTGCCCGGATGTCTGACTCCGAGTTGGTGAGCGTCTGCCTCCACTGGATAATCCGCTGTATTGCGCTCGCGTCGCCCGCCCTCGGGCGCAGGGCGGACGAATTGTAGCCGATTGGGGCCGCGCACAGATAGCCTGCCGCTACCCTATAGTCGGCCCAGTCGTCCATCATCAGCGTCTGGACGGGGTATCCCATTGCGGACGCTGATTTCTGGATGGTGTTCAGCTTGGGAGACTGTGCCGCCGCCTCGATTCTGGCGATTGTGACTCTGCCGACGCCGCTGAGGTCTGCCAGTTTCTACAGGGACAGGTCTGCCTCGCGTCTCAAGCGTCGCAGCCGCTCGGCGAACTTGCGCTGTCCGAGGAGGGTTTCCTCTGTTCTGAGTGTCAAGCGCGAGCGAGTTGGCATTCGTATTCCGCGGAAATGAGGGCGGGGCGACAGACTGACCAGGGTGGTACAGGTTCCAGCTTGAGAATTTGATTGACCGCCCAATTTGGGGGTGATATTATATGTGAAAGGATTCACTAATATGCGCTGCCGGTGAGTGGGCTGTACCCATAGGCCGGCTTTTGTCGAGGACGTTTTGGATGGCGATGCCATGTCCTCCTACCGAAATCAGCAGACATCCATCGCAAGGGGGAAATGTTGAAGAAGTTCGCTGCCCTGACACTCATGGCTTGCGCAATTTTTACCGTGATAGCGGCCTGCGGCCAACCGGCCCCAACCGAGCCGTCCAAGATGACGATCCATCGGGCCTCGCCGCCTATCCCGCCCTCCGCTCCCACCGTCGCCCCTGACGCCGCCAACGGCGGCGGCGCGGCGCTTGTGGGCACCCCGTTCACCGTCAGGATGATAGACAACGGCGGAGCGGGCCCCTTCGCCTACGACCCGGTTGACCTGACGTTCAGCGTCGGAGAGATCGTGAACTTCACTTTCATAGGCGAGGACGCCTTTCACACTTTTACGGTCCCCGATCTGGATATAGACGTGGAAGTGGAGGCCGGTGAAACTACGGGCCTGGATTTCGTCTTCGATGTAGCCGGAACCTACGAACTCACCTGCATCCCGCACGAGGCTCTTGGCATGGTCGGAACGATAACCGTCCAGTAGCGCGAGACACATGAACTTTACGACATCGCTCAGAGCAGGGTTCGCCGTCATGGCGGCCCTGTGTTCCGTTCTGCTCCTATCATGTTCGGGCGGTGGCGAGCCGGAACCTCCGACTCCCGCTCCTCCTCCGACCGCCGCGCCCGCAGTCCCAACCGCGACGGCGCAGCCCGAACCCACTCAGGCCCCTGAATCCGCCGAGACTGGCGTCATGGTGTCCGTCTCGGAAGGTTCGGTCGCGCGGTACAGCGTGACCGAGCAGCTTGCCCGCCTGAGTTCGCCGATTGACGCGGTGGGCGAGACCGGAGACGTCCAGGGCGCGATAGTGTTCGACGCGGACGGGAACGTTGATCCCGATCAGTCCGTCATAACCGTCGCCGTGTCCGGTCTGACGAGTGACGAAGACCGCCGCGACGGGTACGTCCGCAACAATACTCTCGCCACCTCGCGCTTTCCCAGCGTCGAGCTTAGGGTAACGGCGGTCGAGGGTCTGGACTGGCCTTTCCCCGATTCCGGCCAAACCACCTTCCGGCTCACCGGCGATATGACCGTCAGGGAGGTCACCAGCCCGGTGACCTGGGACGTAGAGGCCCAATCCGCAAGCGGCGCGGTGACCGGTCAGGCCAAGACTGTTATTACATTCGATCAGTTCGAACTGTCCAAGCCGTCTCTCGCGTTCATCGTGAGCGTCGAGGACGAGATAAGGCTCGAACTCGACATCATCGCCACTATCGAGCGCAAGTAGCTCCATCCACCGCCCCAGTCCCTTTCCCCCTTGACGTGAGAAGGTTAGGGTGGGGGTGATCAGGCTCCTATCCGAAGAATATCCGTCAACTTAAAACTGAAAACTCGTTGACGCTCCGAATTTGGCGATTTTATACTATTCCTCTACTCGGACGAATTTTCACGCGCGCTATCCAGCCGATTTTTGGCTTCCCGCCCTGACGCGCAAGCGTCCGAAAATACTTGAACCTAGGGGATATACGCCATGCAGCTATCATGTCTGCAAGAGAACCTTAACCGTGGCTTGTCGGTCGTCCAGCGCGCCGTCGCGACCAGGACAACGCTTCCGATAACCCAGAACGTGCTCATCCAGACCGACAACTCGCGTCTGAAGTTGGCGGCGACCAATCTGGATATCGCCATCAGTACCTGGATAGGCGCCCAGATCGAAGAGGAGGGCACAGTCACGATTCCGGCGAGAATGCTGAGCGAGTTCGTGAACTCCCTTCCGCCGGAACGCATAGACATCGCTTCGGCGGATCAGGCGGTCGGACTGGACCTCAATTGCGCGCGGTTCCAGGCCCACATCAACGGCCAGGACGCCGACGACTTTCCGGCTATTCCCAGCGTAACGGAAGGCGTGATTGGGCGGGTGACCCCGGACGTGCTTCGCGACGCTATCAGCCGCGTCGCCTTCGCCGCCGCCACCGAGGACTCGCGTCCCGTGCTGACCGGCATCAAGGTCGAGATCTCCGGCGACACCTTCACATTCGCCGCCGCCGACGGCTTCAGGCTGGCGGTTTACGAAGGGAAACTGGCCGAGCCGATTGCGGACGCCGACAGCCTGGAATTCATCATACCGGCGCGCGCGCTGCTTGAGGTCAGTCGTCTCATAGGCGGCCAGTCCGATCCCGTTGAATTCACCGTAACCCAGCAGAAGAGCCAGGCGATGTTCAAGATGGATAACGTCGAGCTCGTGTCCCAGCTGATACAGGGAACTTTCCCCAATTACAAGCAGCTTGTGCCCGAGAATTACGAGACCAGGGTGGTGGCAAACCAGGGAGCCTTCCTCCAGGCGACCAGGACGGCCTCGATCTTCGCCAGGGACGGTTCCGGCATCGTCCGTCTCAATGTTACGCCGGACGAGGATGACCAGTCGGTCGGCAAGATACTCGTATCGTCGCGAGCGGAAGAACTCGGCGACAACGTAGGTGAGGTGGACGCCCGCGTCGAGGGGGATGAGGCGAAGATAGCCTTCAACAGCAAGTACCTTACCGACGTGCTGGATGTGCTGGGCGACGGCGAAGTCGCCATGGAGACCACAACTCCGTCGAGCCCGGGCGTAATCAGGCCCGCCGCCGACTCCGAAGCCTACAAGTACACCCACGTCGTCATGCCGATGTTCGTGCAGTGGTAGCCGAATCCGGGATTTCTCGCCGGAGCGGTCCAGGAGGATTCAGGATGGCAACCAAAGTAGCTTTCGTCGGCACGGGAGACGTGTTTCTCAAGTATTACCTGCCCGAGGCGATGGAGCGGGACATCATTGACGTAACCGCCATCTGCGACATCGAGCTGGAGAGGGCCGAGAAGGTAGCAGAGTTCGTCGGCGGGGCCGAGGCCTACGGCAGCTATGCGGAGATGCTGGAACGCAGCGACGCGGAGTTGGTCGTCATAGTCACTCCGCCGATGACTCACTATGACCTCGCGCTGGAGGGCCTGGAAGCGGGGAAGCACGTCTATGTGGAGAAGCCGTTCTGCCGTCACCTGGAGCAGGCGGACCGCCTGATAGAGACCGCCGAGGCCAACGCCGTTCACCTGATGGCGGCCCCGACCGTCATGCTGGATCCCCCCAATATGATGATGCGCGAGATGATAGCGGAGGGCGCGATTGGGAGCGTCGCTTTCGCCACCGCGCCCGCGTTTCAAATGGGTGGGGCGATATCCGGTTACTTCGACAGGTTTTCCAAGCAGTTGGAGTTCTCAGGGATCGAGGTTCTCACGCGCCCGGAGGAGAAGACGGACGCATCCTGGTACTACCAGAAGGGCGGCGGACCGGTCTATGATCTCGCGGTGTACTCGATAACCCAGATGACAGGTCTTCTCGGGCCTGTTCAGCGGGTGGTCGCGCTCTCCGGCACGGTTGACCCGACCCGCACGCTGATGCAGGGCACCGAGGAAGTTCGGCAGATAGAAGTGACCGAGGACGATAACACCTCCATATTGCTCGACTTCGGCGAGTCCAGGTTCGTGTACGTGAACGCGGCCTGGCACGGCGCGGCGAGCAGGGCGCAGGGAATGGAGATAATCGGCTCGCGCGGCACGCTCACCGTGTCCGGCGGGGGCGACCTGGTGACCCGCACCCGCGAGGCGACCGTTCACCTGTACAGCAACAGCGCCAAAGAGTGGCAGGACTACCCCGTCGAGGATGAGCTATGGTGGATTCCGACCGGCCTCACCCACTTGGCGAGATGTATCTCTGAGGGGAGGCAGCCGGACATCAGCATAGAACACGCGCGGCACGTGGTCGAAGTGATGGAGAAGGCATACGTCGCCGCGCGGAGCGGCGAGGCTCAGGACATCACGACGACCTTCTAGCGCGCGTTTCCACCCTCACCCTAGCCCTCTCCCTGATGGAGAGGGGATCTATTGACTGGAGTTCGTAGCTGATTGGAATTTCGCTACCCTTGTCAGCCCTGAGGGAGAGGGGATAAGGGCGTCAGGCGTACTCGAATACCTCGATAGGGTTGCCCTCGGGGTCCACTACCATAGAGACCCTTATATTATGGCCGGGGGTTAGTCCCGGGCGGATCTCCTCGCTCGGCGGACCTACCAGAGCGCCCGGGAATCCGGCCGCCTCCAGTTCCTTGCCCGTCTTCTCGATGCTGTCGAGCCACAGGCAGAAGTGGGTAATGCCGGATCGCTTGTTCCTGTCGGGGTCGTCCGGGTACTCGTCGGGGTCTTCCCACTCGAACAGTTCCAGCACCATACTATCAGTGCCGAAGTACGCCTTGTTGAACATCCTCGGCATACGATATTCCTCGCTGATGAACGGCATTCCCAGGCCCTCGCCGTAGAACTTCTTCGCCAGTTCCAGGTCCTTGACCCACAGCATGACATGGTTGAATCCAGTGAACATGAGACTCCCCCGATACTGATGACTTCCCGCTAGATTGGGCGAATTCTATTAGACCGCCATTGAGCGCGCAATAGGTTGTCAGGGACTATCGAGACAATTTCAGAAGCGGGGTTGCGGCAGTCGCAAATTTCTGGATTCCCGCTTTCGCGGGAATGACGCATAGCCGGGACTTGCAGGCTTTCGCAATCTGCTCACGGACTATCTGGCGCGGGAACTATGAATTCCGGCCTGTGCCACACGGGCAGCATCGAGGAGCGCGCGCTCCAGCTTTCGATGCGTTCCGGGTTCACCACGATCCCTTTGGGCTGCTGCGCTATCCCGTTGAACAACTGCCAGTAGTACATCCAGTCCACGACGTCCAGGTGCCAGTCCTCGCGCAGGCCCTTGTCTCGTTCGGAGGTTATCTTAAGCTGCATCTTCGCCAGGAACTCAGACTCGAAACCGCAGCCCCAGCCCGGCCGGGTCAGGCTGGTGTCATGTGGTGGAAACGGCCAGTCCAGCGGGGTGTTGGCGCTCTCCACGATGCAGTTGATTACCAGCGGCCAGAACTGCTCGCGCATTGTCATGCGGCCGCTGACGATTGGAAACATCCGCTCCCTGAGCAGCGTCACCCCGACGCCGATGTCCTCCCACGCGTCTGCGACGGCGTTGGCCTGGTCGAGACACACGTCGCCCGTTTCGCAGGGATTCTTGACGAGCTTGATCTCGAACCTGGCGCCGTCTTCGCCCCTGGGATAGCCCGCCATGTCCAGCAGCTCTTCGGACGTGACTCTGTCCCGGGGTATGCGCCAGGGCCACTCCCGGTCGGGAAGCGGGCTTCCAACGTCGTGAGTGGGGCAGTCGGCGCACTCGTGTTTCTTCAGGATAGCGTCAACCTCGGATTTCATCACCTTTCGATCCGGATCCCACCCCGGATACAGGGGGCCGATGTACTCTGTGTACAGAGGCGCCCCCAATCCGGCCTGGACTTCCTCGACCACATGATCCCGGTCTATCGCCATCGAGAGCGCCCAGCGCACCAGGCGCGCCTGTTCCATATCGCTCATGCCCGGCGGGTTGTTCGTGTCGGCGTATTGGGACTTGTCTCCCCAGGGATTTCCAATCCAGGCGTAATCTTGCTCATAAACCGGCGAATTCCACGGCTCCAGCGGCTCTCCGGTTCTGCCGTGAAACTCCTCCCACAGATTGCCGACGAACACTACCGACACGGTCACCGTATCGTTTGGCTGCATGGTTGGTATGAATTTCATGCCCTTCGCCCTGGCGTCGGGTACGTCGGATAGCTCCACTTCCGCCGCGTCCGCCAGGTCTGACGCCAGCATCGCTATTCGTGTCTCCGAGTTTGGCGCCTGTACCACCCTGAACGTTTCGATGTTGGCCGTCTTCAGCCAGTTGTCGGGAACGGCCTCCACCACGCCCAACTCACCCGGCTTCCAATTCCTCTGGACGAAAGGCCCCGTGCCTACGGATATATCCTGGATCCTGTCCGGCCCCAGCAGGTCGAACGCGCGCTTGCTCTCCACGGCTGGGACGGCGCGATGTATTCCCATCTCCGTGAGCGGAAGGCCGAAGAACACGGGCTTTGCCAGCGGTATCTCCAGCGAGTATTCGCCCGTTGTCTGGGCCTCTTCGAAGAATGCCGCGAACTGGTTTGCGTCCCCGGCCGAACTCCTCGGATTCAGCGCCAGGTTGTGCCTGTTCAGCATCCATACCACGTCGTCCGCCGTCAGTTCACCGTAGTCCATGTTCGGCGTAACCTGGGGCGTGTTGAACGGAATCCCTTCTCTTAGCTGTATGCTGACGGTCGAACCGTCGGGCGAGATTTCCCACGCGCTCGCCAGCATGGGGGTCATAGGGTTGCCGTCCCGCTGCATGAATAGATAGTCGCCGATGCCGAATTCTCCGCGAATCGAGGTTCGATACGGCCCGGTCGCCGGGTCGCCTATCACGGGGCCGACTTCGCGGACCGCCATGACCACCGCGCCCGCGTCCCGAAGCGGCGCGGCGTCGGATTCAGCGGGAGCGGGCGTCTGCGTCGGTATGGGCGGAGGGCTGGGGGTTGGCGGTATGGACGTTGGTAGCGGAGCCGGTTCTTCTGTGCAGGCCAGAGACGCTACCACTATGAGAACGCACACTGACAGAATGGCAATCTCTCGCACACTCAGTTTCGGCCGGGGAGAATCGGACGTTATTCTTGCCATGCTTCTACCTCGACCAGCTTATTGACTTGCCGAGGAACTGGACCTGGTTCACCTCGATTCCGGGAGTAGTCACGGCGCTCCATTCGTTTGTGGAGAGATGTAATATGTCCATTCTCATGCCTGATGCGTCCGCGACAAGACCCGCTATGCTATTCCCGTCCGGCGCCCAGTCGAGCGCGACGAGCCGACCGTCCACGGGGTAGCGCAAGCCGTCCTTCACGGACATAGCGCTCGATCCTTCGGGAATCTCGAACAGATGAAGTTCGCTGCTTCCGCCCTCGTCATCTCCCCCGGATACCGCGAGCGTCGAGCCTGACGGGGACAGGGACATTACGCCGGGTATCGGCCCCCATTCCTCGGCCAGTCCAGTATTCGCCACTTCTTCCGCGCTCAACAGCATCTCCGGTTCGTCGGATTCGAGATGTCTGACGTAGAAGGCGCCCAGAGTCCGGTTCCGCTTGTTCTCATCGCCAGCCTCGATATCGAAATAGTACACGGCGTCGCTTGTGGGCGCCCACTCAGCCAGTACGGGCTTGGACGAGATTACACGCGGCTTGCCGGACTTGACGTTGATGACGACCGCCTTGTCCCATGAGACGAGCAGTTTCTCGCCGTCTCTTGACCAGCTTATGTTGTTCGGAGTGGATAGCCGTCTCGGCCCCTGAAGCGTTCCATCCGCCTGCCAGAAGTCGTATGGACCGTGGCGATCAACAGAGCCGCCATTCAGCGCGTCTATTATCTCCACCGAACTCACTTTCATTCCCACCTCGCACCAGGCGACGTTTATGGCAGCGAGCAGACTGCCGTCCGGCGACCATGCGGGCCACTGGTACATCGGGTGCCATTCGGTGCCTGTATCCAGGACCGGAATCTCTTCCCCTTGCAGGTTTCCAACCTTGACCGAAACGCCGTCTCCCGTAATGTATGCGAAGCGTGAGCCGTCAGCAGACCACACAGTTCCAGGCGCGGGGGCAACCGCGCCGAGGCTCTGTCCGTCGTAGCGCACGCCAATAGTGACCAGGGTCTCTTCCCTGTTCGTAGTGGCGGTGTCCAGTACGAGAATAGCGCGGTCTTCTTTTTCCTGGCGATCCGGTGTCGCCATATTCCCATCCGAAGATTGGGCCGCTTCCGGAGACGGCTGAACCATGGCGGCTACCGATGTGGCGGTTGGGGTGACTGTCGGGTGTGTCGGGGTCGGCGTGTCGGGAATTGGTTGAGTAGCGACCGGAGTCGGTAGTTCTCGCGCCGCGTCGGTGGAGGAGAGCGTGGCGACGCTTGTTGGAGTGTGGCTAGGGCCGGGCTCCACACCCCTGGAACACGCAATGGCCAGGACTGCCAGCGAAAGCGCAGTCCACATTCCCGCCGCCATCAGAACCTTACCTGCTATATTAAGATCAGGACTTCCCATCTCTATGCTCACAAGAGTAGGTAAACGCGCAGACAATGGTGAATATCAGCCAATACATCCCCTCTCCCTCGATGGGAGAGGGCTAGGGTGAGGGTGAATACCTAGATTGTCCTGACGCTGCCCCGAACGTAGTCCGCGTCGTCCGAGGCCAGGAACGCGATGACCGCGGCCACCCCGTCAGGCGACGACATCCCGGCCATTATGTCGTCGTACCTCTCGCGGTTTCCGGTGTTGGCCAGTTGCTCCTCGGTCGCGCCAATCTTCAGCGGCGTCTCCAGGCTTCCCGGCAGCACGTCGTTGACCCTGATGCCGTATTTGGACAGGTGGGTGTCCAGCGTCATAGCCAGGCCATGAGCGCCGCCCTTGCTCGCTCCATAGGCCACCGACGAGCTTCCGCCAGTCACCCCGGCGACCGAGGACGTCAGTATGATAACGCCGCTCCGCTCGGGAATCATATACCTGGCTACGTGCTTGACGACGATGTACGACCCCTTTAGATTGACATCGAGCACGGGATCCCAGATGGAGTCGTCAACATCGGTGACCTCGAGTCCGGACCCCTTCAGAATCCCGGCCAGATGCGCCAGAACGTCAATTCCGCCGCCCAGCCAGTCGGCGGCCTCGTCAACTCCACCGCTTACCTCCCGTTCCTCTGTCACGTCCACGCGCCAATAGCGCGCGTCGCCGCCTGAGTCCTGAATCGTCCTGAACGTGGATTCGGCGTCGGCGTCGTTTATGTCGAACAGCGCGACGCGAGCGCCCTCCGACGCGATCCGGATTGCGGTGGCGCGGCCTATGCCGGTTGACGCCCCCGTAACCAGCGCCCGTTTTCCGCTAAGATTCCCCATGATTCCCTCCTGTTTGATTGTCCCACTCCATCCCCGCGATAGAAGCGTACTTTCGATACTCGACCGCGGCCGCGGCGTATCGCTCCAGCGGAAGGTGCTCTATCAGCACATGACCCGTAGGGCATACCCGCTGCATACCTTGGAGGAACGCCACGTGGTCCAGCATACCCGAACCGATCTCCGCCTCCTCGAACCGAACCATGAGTTGATCAACTACCGTGAAATCCTTGGCGTGCGCGCCGAGCGTGAATTCTCCGGTCAAGTCGAAGAACTCGGCAAGAAAGCGGGTCGTGTCATAGGCGTCTTCGAGGCAACCGACGAAGTTCACCGGATCCTGGTTGAAGCCCAGCGCGCGCGAGCCGACGGCTTCGATGAAGTCCCGAACGCGCCGCGCCGAGTAGAGCGGAGAGACAGCGCCGCCTTCCACCGCGACCATCACCCCCTCGTCTTCCGCCGCGCGGCAGAACTTCCGCGCTGAGTCCACCAGCCTGTCGAATACCTCATCGCTCCGGTTGCCCGGATGTGGGAGCCACGGCCCCTTCGGGTTCAGGCTGCCCGGCCGCAGGTAAGTGTTCGGAGAGCCAAGCTGGGCCGTCAGCCCGCACATTCGCCTTGCGAACTCGATGGCGGCCTCCCGCTCGCCGTGGTCCGGGCTCACCAGCCCGCCGCCGTAGGCCCCGTTCGTCTGGCCTATCAGGATTCCGGCCTCCTCGAACATCGCCTTCAGCCGGGCGGCGTCCTGAGACGTCATCGAGAGCGGGTCCTGGACGACGATGTTCAGCGCCCCGAACCCCTCGCCCGCGACCTCCGCCAGCGACTCAGGGGTAATGTTCCGCCAATCTCCGGGGATTCGCCCCGCGGCGCCTAACAGCATATTCTCATCTCCGGGCTGCGTATGCAAGGATTGATTGATCATCTAGGAAGCATACTCAATCATCATATTAGACCGCGTTTCCATGCAAACTGCAAATTCATCCCGTCATCTAATCGCTCCCGCCGTTCCCGCCTGCCACTTTTGTAATACTGCCCTGGTGGTTTTGACGTTGGGTTGCTCCCAGCGCTTCCGCTACAATAGGTAGCCGTTGCAAAAATCAGACCCCACTCCAAGAAGATATACCTAAATATACAGGGATTGAGATGGCAGGAGACCGAGACAACAAGATGATACTGGGCGCCTTCCTTCAGGCGGCCAACTGCTCCAACTACGCCGCGTCCTGGCGGCACCCGGCATCGGACCCGGGATTTCTTACCCCGGAATACTACCAGGAAATCGCCCGGACGCTGGAGCGCGGCAAGTTCCACTTCGGATTCATTGATGACCGGCTCGCAATGCCCAGCCGCTACAACGACTCGGTGGAAGACACTATCCGGCACGGCATTCGCGCGGTCAAGCTCGACCTCATCCCCGTCGTGATGGCTATGACGCTGGCTACCAGGTACCTGGGAGTGAGCGCGACATACTCTACCACCTATCACGCGCCGTTCCATATCGCCAGGCTCTTCTCCACGCTCGACCACTTCTCAGGCGGACGCGCCGCATGGAACGTCGTCACCTCCCTCAACGACTCCGAGGCGCAGAACTTCGGCATGGACGCTCACGAGGGACACGACACTCGCTACGACCGCGCCGACGAGGTTATGGAGATAATCACCGGCCTGTGGAACAGCTGGGAAGACGACGCGCTCGTTCTGGACAAGATGACCGGCGCCTTCGCCGATCCTGACAAGGTGCGGAGACTGGACTACGAGGGCAAGTGGCTGAGTTCCAGGGGGCCGCTGACGGTGCCGCGTCCACCCCAGGGATACCCCGTCATCATGCAGGCGGGCCAGAGCGAGAGAGGCCGCGAGTTCGCCGCTCGCTGGGCAGAGACGGTGTTCGCCATATTCAGGTCAATGGACGCCGGCAGGGAGATCTGCGCCGATCTCAAGACGCGCGCCGAGCGACACGGCAGAAGCGCGGACGACATGAAGGTCGTTACCGCCGCATACGCTGTTGTTGGCGAAACCGAGTCAATGGCGCGGGAGAAGCTCTCCTACATAGAAAGCATCGCCCATCCAAGCGACACGCCGGTGCTGCTGTCCGAACTTCTCAACTACGACTTCGGTCAACACGCGCCCGAAGACCGTCTGGAAGACAAGCATCTCGACTCGATATCCGGTTCGCGCGGACTGGCGGAGCGGATGATGGCGTCGGGCATCGAGTATCCTACATTTGGCGACTTCCTTGACCAGAGCAGGCGGGGCACTATCTGGGAGCTTCCCGTGTTCGTGGGCAGCCCGACCCAGATTGCGGACGAGATGGAAGAGTGGTTCAGAAGCGGGGCCTGCGACGGATTCATGGTCGCCGCGCCCTACCTGCCGGGCGCGTACCAGGACTTCGCGCGGATGATAGTCCCCGAACTCCAGCGCAGGGGAGTCTTTCACAAGGACTACAAGGCCGACACCCTGCGCGGCAACCTCGGACTGGGCCGCCCCTGAGACTCGTCGCTCGTATTCTGCCCATACGGGGACAAAATGGTATATCCTGTCACGCGTCACAAAACAGTTCACGGAGGATTAACGCATGAAGCCAAATGTACTCAGACAGAAACTTGAGTCCGGAGAGCCTACCGTCAGCACCCATATTCACTCCACCTGGCCGTCCGTGGTCGAGGCCGTCGGACACGCGGGCATCTACGACTACGTGGAATTCGTAGCCGAATACGGTCCGTCCGACCTGCATGACTTGGACAACCTCGCCCGCGCCGCCGAGCTATTCGACATGGGCATGATGATAAAGGTGGACCAGAGCCACCAGGCTTACCTTGCCCAGCGCGCGGTCGGCTCCGGCTTCGGAAGCGTGCTCTTCACCGACGCCCGAACCGCTGACGACGTGCGTGAGCAGATCCTCACCATCAAGCCGGACACGCCGGACGACAAGGGCTGGTACGGCGTCGCTACCCGCCGACACACCTACATGGGCTACGGCGGCTCCGCCGAGTACGTGAAGGCTTTGCGGGAGACGGTGGTCGCGGTGATGATAGAGAAGAAGGGCGCGGTGGACGAACTCGACGAAATCTTGGAACTCCCCGGCCTGGACATGGTGCAGTGGGGTGGCTCCGACTTCTCGGTGAGCATAGGCAAGCCCGGACAGCGCAACCATCCCGACGTCGTTGCGGCCCATGACAAGGTGTTCAAGTCCGCTGTCGCGGCGGGCGTCGCGGCTCGCGCCGAAATCCAGTCCGCCGACGAAGCCCGGAAGTACCTCGACATGGGAGTGCGTCACTTCTCCATCGGCACGGACATAACCATCCTGCACGGCTGGTGGAAGTCCAACGGCGAAGACCTCTGGCGCGCCATCAACGGAGAGTAGTTTGCAGTGGTCAGTTATCAGTGGTCAGTTCGGCGCGCTTCCGATCCGGCGCTGAAAACGGAGAACCAACAACTGATAACTCCGGGGACAAGGAGATAACAATGGCACAGCTTGACCTTGCTTACAGAGTGAGAAGCTATAGCGCAGGGACGCTCGGACGCGCGATTTCCAACGCCCGTAACCACCACTGGGTGGCGGACGACTCCGGCGGCGAGGAACTTGGGGCAGGGGAGTTCTTCCTGTCCGGTATTAGCGCGTGCGCGGTCAACATGATCGAGCGCATCGCAAGCGAGGAGGAGACTCCGCTGGACTGGATGGATGTCAGCGTCGAGGCCTATCGCGACCCGGACGCCGAGCCGGGCGAGGTGACCCTCTACGAGGACGTTCGCGTACATCTACAGATGTGGGGAGTGTCGGACGACGACGGTCAGCGTCTGGTGGACATCTGGAAGCAGCGTTGACCGCTCTATGGCACGGTTGCGGTCGCAACCCCAAATTCGAGCGTTACCGCAGAGTTCAGTTCCGCCCCGCGCGGACGTTAGCGAGCTATGTCCCCGCGTCCCCGTATCTTCTACTGGCACTACGCCTGGGTGATCGTTTCGATCATCGCCGTCATGCAGATGGTGGGATCGTCGGTCCGCATGGCCTTTGGCGTCTTCATAGAGCCGCTGAGCGCCGAGTTCGGCTGGAGCCAGGGGGCCATTACGATGGCTTACGCGCTCTCCAGTGTCGTTACAGCCGTTGCCTCTCCTATGGCCGGATCGCTGGGCGACAGGCTGGGGGCGCGCAAGGCCATGATGATCGGCTGTACGCTGTTCATCATCGGAATAATGCTGACCGGCGTCATAAACCAGGTGTGGCAGCTATACGTCACGTTCGGGGTGATGCTCGGCATAGCGCAGGCGATATTCCTGGTGCCGCTGATACCGTCCGCCATGACCTGGTTCCGCAGGCATCTGGGGCTAGGCATGGGGATACTTATGGCGGCCTGGGGGCTGGGGCCCGCGCTGGCGACTCCCCTGCTGGGCTACATGATCGAGCAGTTCGGCTGGAAGGACACCTTCTGGATAACGGCGGTCGTATCCGCCTTCATTATGGCGGGGCTGATAGCCGTCTATAAGAACAAGCCGTCAGACCACGGCGTTGCCCCCTACGGATTCGTGCCAGGCGACCCGGAGATCGGCGCGAAAAGGCCGCCCGCCGAGAGGGTAAAGCAGTTCACCGGGTATATGCGTCGTACCGCCGCCTACTGGAACCTGAGTTCCATACACTTCCTCGGCTGC
The DNA here is from genome assembly GCA_963668275.2 of Dehalococcoidia bacterium. Taxonomy (GTDB): domain Bacteria; phylum Chloroflexota; class Dehalococcoidia; order Lucifugimonadales; family UBA1123; genus VXRN01. Next base: position 1,385,924 of record OY764155.1, on the reverse strand, counting down.
GTCGGACACGCGATCATCCTCATCTACATCATCCCCATCGCGGTCAACGAGGGCCTCTCGCTGGTGGTAGCCGCGAGCTTGGTGACGGCCATGTCCGCCGTCAGCATCGTCACGCGGCTTGCCACTCCTGTGCTGTGCGACAAGTACGGTCCCAAGATGGTCATGACGGTCGCCTATCTTATCCAGGGACTGACCGTCATCATGCTCTTCTGGACGCATGACGTCTGGTTCTTCTTCGCCTTCGCCGCCGCGTTCGGAATCGGCTACGGAGGCGAAGCGGGCGGCTTTCCGATCCTCAACCGTCGGTACTACGGATTCGCGCCCGTCGGCTCCGCGCACGGCTTCCAGATGCTCGGCGCGGGGCTGGGAATGGCGCTTGGCGGCTGGATAGGCGGCGTCATATTCGACATGATGGGCAACTACGACTGGGCATTGATAATCTCCGTCATAGCCAGCCTAGCCGGCGCAATCAGCATCCTCCTCCTCGAACGCACGGATAGGCTGCTAATCCCCGACTGGGAAACTGAGCATCTGCCGGAAGACGACGTGACAGCGACCCCTGAGCCGAGTCGCGCTGCGACGCCGGCGGGCGCGGACTAGAATGAAGGGGTATACTCCAGACGCCTGACGGGAGAAATCCTAACGTTCGCGCTGTATGGATCGTGGATAGAGGGAGAGACGCCCCAAGACTGGTTACCGCTTATCCGCCGAGGTGATGCGATGATATACAAAGAACATGACCGAGTTGTACTTACCGACGACATTGAAGAAAAGAGACTCAAGTGAGGGGATGTAGGCGCGATAGTGCATATATACCCCGGCCAGGATGCCTTTGTCGTAGAGTTTCAGGCCCTTGACGGATACACTGAAGCAGTGGCTCATGTCCGAAAGAGCCAAATCAGGCCGGTGTCCAAATCAGACATTACCCACGCCCGCAGTATCGATGTTACAGTCTGAAGAGTAGCAGGGGCGTAGTCAGCAGCGTATTGGTGGAGCCGACCAACAAATTGCTAATTCTCAACTGGGAAACAGGGTATCTACCTCGAGGATTAGATACTGCCGGTGTCAGTACTGTATAGGCTAGCCACTGTTACATATTGCTTTTCGATTTGCCTGGGCCACTGGAGGACGCCTTTTATTAAACCCACTCATCTCCTAATACTGATCTTGGCGCATCAGGTCCTAGCTCATCAATAAATCTACTTGTTATAGTATGGCCTACCGGCCCATGCATATTCCTTATTTGAGCCCCAATGTTCCAAGCTAACCTATATTCAATGCTTGTGAAGGAAGATAGAACTAAAATTTCGGTACACCTTGTGATAGCAACGTAGAATAACCTACGCTGCTCACGAATCGCTTCGTTATGTTCATTAGCACTTAGGGTGCTATCCCAAATTGGTAACAAGCCCTCTACACAGCTGGTAACAATGACAATTTTGCTGGTCAGTCCTTTTGATTTCTGAGGACTCATTATTCGAACAAATTCGCCATCTGGTATCTCCGGCTGGGTTATGTGAGTACTAATATATTCAAAGAATTCGCTAATATTATCAGAATTTTCAAGTGCGAGTACTGCTATGGCCCTTAATGCAGCACGGCTAGCATCGCCTTCAGGTAGTATCCGCTCAACCATATCTGCTATGGCCAATTCAGACAATTCACCGAGAATCTCCTTGAGTTCTCGAAATTGAATCAATAGATGCGACATTCCACTTAGGTGTAAATCGCCTCTGTCAAGGGCATCCAGTACACCCCATGGATGATCTGTAGAACTCTCGCAGTGTTGTCTAAGTTTATGGTATGAGGCACTAAGACCATTGGAACTTTTACGTCCAAGCCACCAACGCAATGCTACTCTATCCTCTGGATTACTCAGCAAAGTCACAATACAAAAGGCTTCCTGTGCGGCTAATTCTTCCAGTGCCTCCTCTTGGTAAAAGCTGTGAACAGGGATGTCGTACATCTGTATGATGTCCCTTAATCTATATGCCAGTCGCCTTCGTGGTGTTATTACCAATACTTCATTAGGATCATAGCCTCTATCCTTTATGAGATGTCGAATATATCTCGTAACACCTTGCGCTTCGCTTTCGGTGTCCTCCCACTGCACAATATGAATCTCACCTTCTGGATTCCCTGACATTTCTTCTAAGCGTGGAGTAGAGCTGGCAGGATGATTTTCCCTTATTAGATGATCCGCGATAGATACGACATTCGTCGGACATCTTCTGCATTCAGTCAGAGAAATATCATGCGTCCTGTGATGCCGACTTGCGTAGTCTTCAATTCCATCAGGGTGGGCGTGGCGGAAGCTATAAATAGACTGGTCAGCGTCACCTACTATGGCAGCCTTACCTTTCTCAGAGAGTAGGTCTATGATCTCCTGTTCCGCCCGATTCAGATCTTGGTACTCATCGACGACAACATGATCAAAGTCGGTCAATGAGCTATGAGCTGGGTTGTTTCGAAGAAATCGCAACGCTTCTGGTATCAGTTCACCTATGAGCATAGCTTCATGAAACTTCAGCCAATTAATCAATTCTATTTGAAATACCCTGTCGTCCTCGTCTTGCGGCCAACCTGGTTCTTCAGATTGTAGTCTCGCCCATGCTGCTTCAAATGCCCTTATGCGTTTAGTACTCTCCCGTTTGCCATATTCGGAAGAATGAACTAAGTCGTCTAGGAGCACCTTACCTTCAAATTGCAGAGATCCCGCCTTGGGAATCACTAGCAATGGACGAGGGGTACGGTTGAGGTAGTTGAATACGTCGGCACGGTTCAATAGAGAGAAACAATATGAATGAAGGGTCCCGACTCTTACATCCTCAGAACCAAGAACATCAAGCCTGCTTACATCTTCTACAAGGCTCGCGGCAGCGTTGCGAGTAAAAGTAACTCCCATGATACGCTCGGGTTCTTGACCCTGTTCAAGTAGTCTCGCTACGCGTCGCATCATGGCAAACGATTTCCCGGTACCTGGACCGGCTACAACCCGTAGCCGATCTTGATCTGTCCCTGCGATTTCCAGCGCAGTGCCTTCTAGTCCAGTGTCCCAGCTCATTGAACAGCATAACTCCTGTCTTAATTTGGATGTGGCTTCTCTGATCTGCAATGAGAATAGTTAAATCTATAGAAAGGTTAGTAAATTTTATTACACAATATATCCATACAGATTTAAATCAGTTTTCCAGTCAGGTTGATTACGCTATCATAGCTACTAGCCAAGGCGGCGTCCCCGTAGGAACGCCGCCTTCATGCAATCAACTTGTCGGCGCGAACCCCTACACCGTCGCCAGCGTCGGCGCTCTTAGCGGCGCGGACATCTGGCTTTCGTCCAGCGGAATCGCCTCGTTGAGATAGACCTGCACCCGATACGAGCGGTAGTCGGGGACGTACATACGGCCCTCGTCGTCAACGCGGACAGACTTGGGGGCGCGGAGCAGCTTGGCCTCTTCCATGTTCGCCATGTCGCGCAGGCGGTTGGGGTAGGCGTTGGTGAGCATATAGTCGCGGGCTACCCTGGACAGCGTGGCGTCGCCCAGGAACTTCTGGACGTATTCGCCCTGCTCGTTGAATAGCTGCACGCGGTCGTTGCCGGTGTCGGCGACGTAGATCTCGCCGAAGTGGTCCACGGCTATGCCGGTGGGACGGTTGAACTGACCGTTGTCGCAGCCGGAGGAGCCGAATTCCATGATGAATTCGCCGTCGGGGGTGAATTTCTGGACGCGGTCGTTGCGCCAGTCCACGACGTAAACGTCGCCCACCTCGTCAATAGTGATGCCGTAGGGCATATTGAACTGGCCGGGCTCGCCGCCGTGGCAGCCCCAGTTCAGGATGAACTCGCCGTCGGAGGTGAATTTCTGGACGCGGTGGTTGAGGGAGTCCACGACGTACATATTCTGGTCGGAGTCGAAGGCGATGCCGGCGGGGCCCTTTATCTGTCCCTCGCCGTCGCCCTCTTCGCCCCAGCTACCGATGAACTCGCCGTCCATGCTGAACGTGGAAATGCGGTGGAGCGCCTCGTCGGAGACGTGGATGTTCTCGTCCTTGTCCAGGATGATGTTGACGGGCCAGGTGTACTGTCCGTCGTCCTTGCCGTAGCCGCCGATGCCAACGAGGTCGTCGGTCAGACGCTCGGCGTCGTCGAAGTGCCACACGCGGATGACGGCGGCGCCGTCGTTGCGGCACAGGATATAGACTCGTCCCTCGTCGCCGACCGCGACGTCGTTGGGGAAGTTGGTTATGCGGCGCATTCCGAGTGTCTTGAGGAATGGATAACCGGCTCTAAGAAGTCCGTAGGGTCTGCCCATGATTTTCACCTCCGATAACTGTTCATTGGATGTAAGCAGGGGCAACCACGAGGGTTGCCCCTACGGGGGATTCACTTTCTCGTTCTTTGTTCGGCGGTTAGTTGAACGGGTTTATCTGCTCGAACTGGCCGTCCACTATGGGAACCGGGTCGAGGCCCATCCACTGTTCAAGCATGGTGGAGTAGATGCCGCGGAAGTCTATCTTCCAGTCCAGGTCCTCGCCGTAGAGCCAGTCGGAGGGATTGACGGACGGGTACTCGGCGTAGAGTCCGCCGTTGACGCGCTCGCCGATGATGAACGCGCCACCGCCGGAGCCGTGGTCGGTGCCGCTGCCGTTGTCGCGCATCCGGCGTCCGAACTCGGTGAATACGAGCATGGATACTTCGTCAGCGGCGTCGTGGTCGCGCAGGTCCTGGAAGAAGTCCACTACCGCGCCCGACAGTTCCTGCATAAGCTGCGGGTGCGTCTTTAGCTCGTTGGCGTGGTGGTCGTAGCCGCCGTGCTGGGTGTAGAAGACGCGCGTGCCGAAACCGGCGAGGTGTATCCGCGCCACGTCCTTCAGGCTCTTGGCTATGGAGTTGTCGGCGTACTCGACGTCGGAGGTGTACATGGCGGGCGCGGTCCTGAGAATGTCGGCGCCGGTGTGGACGTCGGAACCGGTCTGCGCCAGATACTCGGTCACCGGGCCGGAGCCTATGGCCGGGGCGTACATCTTCTTGAACATATCGAGCGCCAGGTCGCGCCTCTCTTGCTCCTCGATGCTGGTCATCAGGCCAACGTTGTCCAGATCGCCGACCGAGGTTATTGGGACGCCGGACACGACCAGCGCGCGGGGGAGTCCGCGCCCGATGTTGACCGCCGTCAGCACGTTTTCTTTGTTGGGGTCTATGTCGCGGATCGCGCGACCCAGCCAGCCCTCGGTGCCGACCTTGTTCGGCTCGCAGGTGTGCCAGATATCCATGGCGCGGAAGTGGGAACGGCTGGAGTTGGCGTAGCCGATGCCCTGCACGATAGCCATGTTGCCGGCGTCATAGACATCCTTGAGCGGCGCGGCGTTGGGGTTGAAGCCAAGCTGGTCGTTGATGGGCAGAACCTGCTCCTGCGGAATGACGACCGTCGGACGCGCGTCGTAGTAGTGGGGATCGTTGTACGGGACGAGGGTATTCAGAAAGTCGTTGCCTCCCGTAAGCTGCACGACCACCAGTACATGGGGCTTTCCGTTTGTCGCCATTTTCGAGTCTCCTTGTTAATCTGTGGGTTCACCCTCACCCCCGTATCGGAGTACGGGGCTGGCTCTAACCTTCCCCCTTGACGGGGGAAGGGAGATTGTTTGAGTTAAGCGAACTGGTACTCTTTGCTGGATACTATCATCTGCATCATGTGAACGATTCTGGGGACGCTCCGCTCTCTGGCATCGTCGTCGCTGAGGTCGAGGGTGCCGCCGGACTCGGCGTATTCCATGAGCGTTTCGCGGGTCTGGCTGCCGACGTCCACCGGGCCTACCAGGTCGAGACAAGCCTCGGTGAACTCATGCGGCGAGAGTTCGTCGCTTCCGAGGCGTCCGATTATGTCCCGGACGCCGGGCTTTTCGACGTCGCCTATGTGCTGGACGGCGAAGTTGATTCGCTCGTTGAGCGTGCCGCCGTCTATCCACTCCTTGCCGGTGTGCCAGCCCTCCACGGTGGGCGGATTGAGGAGCATCTGTCCCATCAGGGTGGTCGCCTGGGTGAAGGCGGTCATCTGGGGCTGGGGTATGTCGCCCAGCGATCCGCCCAGCTTGAGGACGCCCGCGACCAGTTCGGTCGGGCTCTTTACCTTCTTGAACATGGCGTTCTTGAAGGAGTCCGAGTTGAACAGCGTCCGCATGATGTGTCTCATGTCGCCATCGCTGTCGAAGTAAGCCTTGACAAGATCGTCTATCGCTTCGGGGTCCTGGGGAGGCTCGACCGACCAGGCCGGCACCTGCGGCTCGTCCGCGACGAAGAAGTTGTACAGGTGCCTCGCTATGAAGCGGGCGGTCGCCTCCTGCTGAACGATGATGTCTATGATGTCCTCGCCGTCGAAGTTTCCGGTATGGCCGAGGAACGTCTTCTCTTCGTAGTCGTGTTCATCGGGCCTGAATACGAACCTGGACGGGTAGTGTCCCTGCGGGTAAATCGGAATCGGCTGGGTGAACGTCCAGCCGGTGAAGGCGCGGGAGGCGTTCTTGATGTCGTCCTCGCTGTAGTTTCCGACGCCCATCGAGAACAGTTCGAGCAGTTCGCGTCCGTAGTTCTCGTTCGGCTCGCCGTTTCGGTTCTCGTTGTTGTCGAGCCAGAAGATCATCGCGGGGTCTTTGGACAACTCTACGAGTAGCGCGCGGAAGTCTCCAAGCCCGCGCTGTCGGAACATCTGAATCTGGCCGACCATGGAGGGGGGATGCTCCACCTTGCTGGCGCCGGTGGCGAATACGTGGTGCCAGAAGAGCGCCATCTTCTCTACGAGCGGACGCTTGCTGACGACCATCCGGTACATCCAGGTTCCGGCCCAGATGACCTGGTTCTCGCCGTCAACGTAGCGGATGATTACGTCTTCGTCGAGTTCGGGGCATCGCTCCGGGTTCACCAGGTCTTCGACCGCTTCCTCGTAGCCCCTGGCGACATACGTTTCCAACTCTTCTCTCGTGGCTCCGAAACCCGCTCTCCTGAACAGATGGGCCATCAGAGCAAGTTCGCTGCTGGACATGACTCTCTCCTTTCCGCCGACACAAGTCGAGATACTCATTATTCTACATTCGGCAACTATACTACTGACGGCTTTCAGTTTCAATAATAGATTAAGCGCGGTTCTATCCACGAAGGGCGCGAAGCGACACAAAGGCATTGGACAGCCCAAATTCCGGCTCGCGGGCAACCACAAGGGTTGCCCATACGGGATTATGCCGGTTCATGTAGGTGAAGTCGTAGGCGCGCCTGAGTAGTTCGGCGGCGGCGGACACCCTCTGCTGGTGACGGATCTTGCCCAGCCCGGACTCGATGTTGGAGTCCAGGCCGTTCATGGTTTCTATGAGGTAGTCGGCGACGTCCCGCGCGTCGTTGGTCTTGTCTCTTATGACGCGAGCGAGGGCGGCGTCGAACTCGGAGTCCTCGCGCTCCTCGCGCTTGCGCGGCTTGGGAGAGGGCTTGGCCTTCTTTTCTTCCTTGTTCTTTTCCTGGAAGCGAATGGCTGCGAGGTCGCCGTATTCGGAGAGGATGGCGGCGGCGCGCTCGCGGTGTCCGTGCTTAACGTCGTCGAGGTTTTCGTGGAGGACGTCGTGGAGGTAGTCCACGACCTGGTTGCCGTTGTCCGTCTTGTGGCGGATGTATTCGGCGAGCGCGGCGCGCGGGTCTGCGTTGCTGCACATGATCTCCTCCTCCTCGTCCTCTCCCCATCAGATATTATGTTTTGAATGTGTGATGCATGATAGCAAGAACGTTCTGTGGCGTCAAGGGCAACTTTGGGGGAATTGGGAATTGGGGGGTTGGGGAAGGGCGCAAGGCTTCCTTTTGTCTGAATCAGGATTTATGGGATGAGGCGTTGGTGGGTGAGGGGATTTTGTCTGAATCAGGATTTACGGGATGATGGGATGGGTGGGATGAAGAGAAAGCCCCCGGCGGTTGGCGGGGGCTTGGGAGGTAGTTTAGTCGGCGGCGGTTGGGGATGGTGATGGGGGTTCGTGGGTGTGGCTGTGGGCTGTGAGGACGTCGTATCTGCCCTCGTTTCGGGCGGCGGTCAGGGCGGCGTCGGAGACTTTGTCCTCGATGGACTGGATTCTGCGGTCTAGCTTGTTAGCTGTGGATTCGAGCTTGCCTTGGAGCCTGTTGCGCATGGACTCGATCTTGCGGTCGAGTCTCTTGTACTGCGTCCAAGAGTTCCAAACGATAGCCAGGCAGGCAATGACGAGGGCCGTGATTATGACAATCTCGCCTGTTTCCATGATGCGGTCTCCTGACGCGCGAGGGGTTTTGACGGGAGGGGGTATTTCACCCTCACCCTAGCCCTCTCCCTGAGGGAGAGGGGATTTATTGACTGGAGTTCGTAGCTGATTGGAATTTTGCATGGCCTTGTGAGCCCGTCGAGGGGGAAGGGATTTTTGTCGGCCGGTCGGGGGAGAGGGGATTGGGGCGGCCACAAGGGACGCCCCTACGAGGGTTGGACTTTTAGAAGGTGTAGTAGCGGACGCCGGGGATGGGCATGGTGACGTACCAGTGGCCGGTGGGATCGCGGACTTCTATCAGCTCGCGCCTGATTTGCAGCGGGTCGTTTTCGCGCTCGATGAGGGCTTCGACCTCTTTGGCGAGCCGGGGGTCGAGCGTATCGTCGGCGATGTTCTCCTGCGGTTCCAGAGTCTGAACAGTATCAACTTGTACCATGACGCAACCTCCTTATTTATAGTATATGACGTGAGTATATGATATGATACGCTCTGTGTCAAATGAATAAACTTTGTGAATCAATTCACGGATATGCGCTTGACACTGCCCTTACCAGACTATATAACAGCGCGGGGAAGGTTGAGGGGGCCTTTGGGTTGTCTGATTTGATTCTCGACCACAGGGCAACCACAAGGGATTGCCCCTACGGAGAAAGAGGCCGGTTTGGCATGGGAGAAGAACTATGAGACAGACGCGCGGGATATACCTTATCAGCATGGTGGCCGAAACGCTGGATATGCACCCGCAGACTCTTCGGAAGTATGAGCGGGTGGGTTTCGTGTCGCCTCTGCGGATGGGGACGCTGCGGACGTACACGGATGAGGATGTGGCGCGGCTGAGGCTTATCAAGCATCTGGTGGAGGACTTAAGGCTGAATCTGGCGGGGGTGGAGATGGCGCTGGGGTTCACGGAGGAGCTACTTCAGATGCGGAGGCGGCTGGTGAATGGGGGTGGGACATCGGAGGCGGTGGAGGATTCGGTCAGTCGGATTGACGGGATGCTGGGGAGGCTGGGGGTAAGGGTGGTGGAGGGTTCGGAGGGGGTGGAGTTTGGGGATGCGGGGGCGTGAGGGGATGGGGTGTACGTGAGGGGATGGGGTGTATATGTTGTGACCAACTTGAGAAAAGACCCCACCGCTTATAGCGTGGGGTCTTTTGAGGTTTCCAGAGTCGCCCTTTCTCTATGTGGGCTGTAGTTCACGCTGGGGTATTTCGTACCATAAGACATCGCTGTTTCCAGCCTGTCGTTTCGCATCCGGCATAATCTCAACTCCGGCGACAACGGCGCGCGCCTTAACATCGGCAAACCGCTCCAGATAGTCGGCGTTTCTCGCCGCTCGGGTTACGTCCTGATCGTGAACCGTGAATGACGCTTCGACCGCTACGTACCACATCCGCTTCATGGGATCCAGCGCCTTTATCACCATGTCCGCGTTGCGGAAACTTTCAGCGTCACTTTCGCTGACACCGGCGGCGACAGCGGTCTTAGACAGAGCGATAAGGTCAACTCTGTCCAATTCGGATACGAACTCGAAATCCAGATCATGGGCTATCAGCGGGGCCTTGTAACGCATCTCATTGCGAGCGTGAGCTCCCTTGATCATGCTAAGGTCGTCTTTGATTCCATCGAATCTTCTGTCGGACTCGTCGAATCTTCTGTTGGTCTCGACTATGTGAGAGTCAAGTTTGTCATTGACTTTGGCGACCTCATCTCTCAGCGATGATATGGCATCCAGCACATCGCTCATAGATGGGTCGTTGGCGTTTGGCGTGGTCATAGTCTCTTCAACTCTCCGTGAATCAAGGTTAGTTCATCCGTGTGACTCAGTCAAGAGTTCAGAGGCTATACCTCAGGGCAATGGCATCTTAATCGAGGTCTTATACGGGGTATAGAATAGAGGTCAGTCTCAGGATAGGGAGTGGCCTCATGGAAAACACGCAGACAACTTCTCTGATCAGCATATTCTCAGAACTCCAAGACCCTCGCATTGACCGAACCAAGCGCCACAGCCTTACCGACATCATCGCAATCGCCATCTGCGCGGTGGTATGCGGAGCGGACTCGTGGGTGGACATGGAAGTGTTCGGCAACTCCAGGAAAGAGAGGTTGTTCGTGGACACTGGGAAGTGAAGAACTCGGTTCATTGAGTATTGGACGTGTCGTTTGGTGAGGATGACAGCAAGGTGAGGAAGGGCAATGGAGCGGAGAATCTAGCCGCTCTGCGTCGGATGGCGCTGAATATGCTCAAGCGAGAGAACACTCTCAGAGTCGGCATAGCCGCCAAGCGCAAAAAGGCCGGCTGGGACACTCGGTATCTGCTCAAGGTACTCGCTCAATAAGATGCGATTGCCCTGGGCTATACCCAGGGTCTTGTATCTTGATTTTGCCATGAGACAATCACATCAACCAGATAGATATGGACGCGGCAGACCGTAGCGGCAACCCTCGTGGTTGCCCTTTAGTTGCGGCGCTATATCGGATAACCGAAAGACCTTGGAACGCCTCCACTCCTCTTTGACCTCCAACGAACATTCATGCTATCATACATCCCGTCAACCACCGATAACAGGCCGATCTTTACATAAACAGGAGGTTATCCAAAATGAATCCGCCGGCGAAAATTTTTTTATCCGTAGCTAACAACAGGTGATTACAGGTCACTTTCCACGTGAACCCTATCCAGTCCCACTTGGAAACTCACTTGAAACGCCACCAGTACACTATAAATCAGACTATATGACCCGGCCCTGAAACGGCCCTGAACCAACCCTGGACTTGAGACACCATGCTGACCAAACGAATCATACCCTGCCTCGACGTTGACGCCGGGCGCGTCGTCAAGGGCGTCAGCTTCATCGAGATACGCGACGCCGGCGACCCCGTGCAACTCGCGTCCTACTACGACGCCGAGGGCGCCGACGAACTCGTGCTGCTCGACATCACGGCAAGCTCCGACTCCCGCGAGATAATGGTCAACGTCGTGCGCGAGGTGGCAGAGAGGCTCTTCATCCCCTTCACCGTCGGAGGCGGCATGAGAAGCGTGGCCGACGTCCGCCGTATGCTCGAGGCGGGCGCGGACAAGGTGTCGCTGAACACCGCGGCCGTCCAGAATCCCGACCTGGTGAGCGAGGCGTCCGACCACTTCGGCGCGCAGTGCATCGTCGTCGCCATAGACGCCACCGCCATCAGGCCCGGCGACACTCGCGTCGTCTGCGACGACATTACCCTCGCCCTGGACGAGAACTCGCGCTGGGAGGTTTACATCCACGGCGGGCGGACGCCCACCGGGATTGACGCCCTCAAGTGGGCCATCCGCGCCAACGAACTCGGCGCGGGCGAACTGCTCCTCACCAGCATGGACACCGACGGCCACCAGACCGGCTACGATTTGGACATGATCCGCCAGATCTCCGAGAGAGTGACCATCCCCGTCATAGCCAGCGGCGGCGCAGGGTCTCCGAACCACTTCCTGGAAGCTCTGGACTACGGCAAGGCCGACGCCGTCCTCGCCGCCAGCGTGTTCCACTTCGGAACCTACCAAGTCAAAGACATCAAGCGCTACCTGGCCCAAAACGGTGCGCCTATCCGCCCCATAGACCCATGACCCACCACTGAAAACTAATCACTAACCACTAAAAACTGGAGACCCCAAATGGCAACCGTACTCCTGGATGAAAAAGGACTCGCGCCCGCGATATGCCAGAACATCGAGACCGGCGATATTTTGATGCTCGGATACGTCAACCCGGGCGCGCTCAAGCGCACGCTCGAGGGCGGCGAGGTGTGGTTCTACAGCCGCAGCCGCTCCGACCTGTGGCACAAGGGCGAGGTATCGGGCAACTACATGAGAATCCGTTCCGCCTCCGTTGACTGCGACGGCGACGTGATCCTGCTCAAGGTCGTCCCCGACGGCCCCATCTGCCACACCGGAAACCCCACCTGCTTCTTCACCCCCTTCGACGAACTCCCCGACTTCGAGGCCCCCGAGAAAGGCCCCGGAATCATGGAAGAGCTATTCTCCGTCATCCAGGACCGCAGGGAATCAATGCCGGAGGGAAGCTACACCACCAGCCTGCTGCAAGGCGGCCCAGACCGCATCGCCCAGAAGGTGATCGAGGAAGCCGGCGAGGCCGCCATAGCCGGAGTGAAACAGGACGGCGAGCAACTCGCGGACGAACTCGCGGACCTGTTCTACCACTCGCTCGTTCTCATGTCCGCCACAGGAGTCCGCCCCGAAGACGTGTGGACCGCGCTCAGAGAACGGCGGGGCTAAGAATCTGGACGAACGTCTGGGTTGGAGGGGTTAGATAGCGTCAGCGGCTTCCATTCGGGAACGGGTTCGCCGCGGTCGGCGGACAGCGCGGCGTTCATAGCGGCTACGGCCACCTCTATCTGGTCGTCGTCGGGCTGTCGGGTGGTTAGCTTCTGGAGAAGCAGATTCGGTGCGCTTATCATGCTCACAAGCGGATTGTCCTCGTACCTGCCGCTCAGGCGAATCACCTCGTAGGCCAGCGCCGCTATCGCCGGAATGAAGATTATCCTGGACAGTATCATCCACCACAGCGGATCCCTCGGAACCAGGACTAACACCAGGATAGCCACGACCATGACGGTCAGCAGGAACGCCGTGCCGCACCTCGGATGCGCCGGCGAATACTTTCGGATGGCGTCAACCACGAGCGGGTCTCCCCTCTCCTGAGCGTGGACTGTCATATGCTCCGCGCCGTGATACATGAAGACGCGCCGTATGTCGGGCATACGCCCGATGACCCAGATATAGGCCACGAACACCGCCAGCCTGATGGCCCCCTCGGCGACGTTGGAAACGATGTCGTTGCCGAACATCCCCTCCAGCGGCCTGCTGGCGAACAGTGGCAGCAGAAAGAAGAGCGCGATGGCGAAGCTGAAGGAGATGAGAAGCATGGAGGCAATCGCGCCCTTGCCTAGCTCCTCGGATTCGACTTCAGAGTCCGGGTCGGCGTCGGGATCCTCCATATTCACGTTGGCCGAATAGCTAAGCGCGCGCATTCCGAGGCTCAGCGTCTCCACCAACACGATAACGCCCCTGAGCAGGGGAATCCTTCTGATCGCGCCGGTGTAGAGGGTAGAAAGCGGCCTCTCCTGTATCGCTATCGCGCCATTGGGCCTTCTGACTGCGACGGCCATGTTCTTCTGGCCGCGTATCATCACGCCTTCCAGAACCGCCTGCCCGCCGTAAGTCGGTCTCTGTTGTACGGCTTCACTCGGCATCGCCTAAGAGATCCGAATTATCAGCGTGGCAAGCGCAATGAATCCGCCGAGCATGATGGTCAGCAGAGTCAGGAAGTATCGGTCAATACGGCGCTCCATGTTGTTCAGTCGCTCTATGACCTGATCGAGTTGCCCTTCGATTCTGCCTATTCGCGCTTCCCTGCTGTCAGTACTCTCAACAGTGGTCATAAGAAGTTCTCCCAGCCTATCCTCTTAGTATAGCGGGATTGTAATACAAAACGCCGCTCTAGCGCAGCAGCCCGTAAACCCGCTCGGGTTCCACCAGGACTATGACCGCTTCCTGGTCTATCATCGCCTGGTCGTACTCATCCCAGTCCGGGTGTTCAGCGTGGCTGCAAGCCATGTAAACATTTCGGAGCATCACCCGCATCTCCTCGGCGTCCATGTTCGAGTAGTCGAAGAGCCTGGCCTGTCCCTCGATAGCGGCCCACTGTCGCCAGTCGTCGGTAACGGCCAGAACCGTGCAGTTTGGATCTCGCCTTAGATTCCTGATCTTCTGCGACCTGGGATAGACCGACACGAACGCGGCGTGTCCATCGTACGCGCCGCACACCACGATGCTGGAGTGAGTAGCGCCATTCGGTCGGCGGGTAGCGATTACGCCCCTGTGGTGTGTTTCCAGGAATGGGCGAACATCTTCAAAGTCCACGGAGTCCTCCTAAGTCACGGCGTTCGGTCTGTTCGGCAAAAAGAAAGGGGTGAGATTTACTCCCACCCCTCCGTCATTCAAAGAAGTCAAAACCCTATTGCAGGTTGAACCTTCGCATGAGCCGCTCGACACGACCCTCGGTGTCCACGATACGCTGCTCGCCCGTGAAGAACGGGTGGCATTGCGAGCATATCTCGATGCGAAGTTCGGGCTTGGTCGCGCCGGTGACATAGCTGTGACCGCAGCTGCAGATCACTTGCGCTTCGTCGTAGTACGTGGGGTGTATGCCTGTCTTCATTCAGCTAGCTCCCGTCGGGGTACACGCTGGCGACCTTGCGTCCCAGCCGTCCATGCTCGAACTTGACGGAACCGTCTATGAGGGAGAACAGCGTGTGATCCCTGCCGAGTCCCACGTTGGTTCCGGGATGGATGCGGGTCCCGCGCTGTCGCACGATTATCGTTCCGGCCCTGACGAGTTCGCTGTCGTACTTCTTAACGCCGAGTCTCTTGGCGTTGCTGTCTCGACCGTTGCGAGTGCTTCCGCCGCCCTTCTTGTGTGCCATAATGGTATCTCCGGTTTCTGGACGCTAGTCCTGGTCCACTAGAATATCCGTAACGGTCAGGTCGGTGTATAGCTGGCGATGGCCCTTCTTGCGGCGATAGCGAACTTTGGACTTGTACTTGAAGACGACTATCTTCTTTCCCTTGCCGCTTTCCGATATCTCGGTGACGACTCTGGCGCCTTCGACTATCGGCGTTCCCAGAGTGACGTCGCCGTCGCTCGAAACCATGCGAACGTCGGTCAGTTCCACCGTATCGCCTATGTCGCCGGGTATGGATTCCACCCGGATGGTGTCTCCGGTGGCGACCCTGTACTGTTTACCGCCTGTTTGGACTACTGCGTAATCTGTCAATTTGCAAACCTCTCAAGCAACAGTTAATTCTAGTGATACGGGTCGTACTCAGTCAACCCGAATCGGCACGGGCGAAAATTCCGGCGATCCATCCAATCTCACCCCGTTCGATTCCATCGCGTCCGGCTGGCGGCGTTTCCATAAACAGGCGTCAAGAGTTTCACAACCATCGGTTCTGGTATATGATGTGTCCCATCCGGTTTTGCCGTCCATGCGCGGCGCGGCGTATAGCAGTTTGACTAATAAGCATTTTGGAGGGAGTCATGCAGTTCGGCTCATTCATGGAATTTCACACTCGACCCGGCGGCTCTCAGGCTGCGGCATTCGAAGAGGGTATGGAACACATCCAGGAAGCGGAGTCACTTGGCCTCGACGGCGTTTGGCTGGCCGAATCCCACTTCAACCCTCAGAGGTCCGTCCTTTCCGCCCCGCTCGTTATAGGAGCGGGAATCGCCGGGCGCACAAGCGCAATCAAGATCGGCACCGCCGTCCACGTGATACCGCTCGGAAACCCAATCCGCATGGCTGAAGAAGCCGCCACGCTCGACCAGATCAGTCAAGGTCGCTTCGAATACGGCGTCGGGCGCAGTGGATTCCCCGGCTCCTACGAAGGATACGGAATGGCATACGGCGAAAGCCGCCAGCGCTTCTACGAATACTTGGACATCATCAAGACATCCTGGATGTCCGAGCGCTTCAGCTACGAAGGCGAATTCTATTCCTACGACGACGTGTGCCTCACCCCGAAACCCTACCAGCAGCCCCATCCTCCATTCCGGGTAGCCGCCACGACCACGGACACATTCCCTGTTCTTGGCGAAATGGGCTATCCCATCTTCGTGGGCGTCCGCGGACTCGGAATGTCGCAGGTCGCCGAACAGGTCGCGCTTTACAAAGAGGCTTGGGACAAAGCCGGGCACGAAGGCGAAATAGACATTTCCCTCCGAGTCCCTGTCCATGTGGGCGAAAACAAGGAAGAGGCGCTTTCCCTCCCTGAAAACAGCTTCATGAAGCAGTTCCGCAGACTCGGAACCCAACTCGCCGCCTCCGCGACCCGCGCCGGAACAGATCCCCGCGAAGACCGCGTGGAGCGAAGCTCGCAACTCGCCGAAATCACCTGGGACTTCGTGCGAGAGGAAAAGGTCGCAGTCGGCACCCCGGACATGGTGATAGAGCAGCTAACCCGGATGCGAGACACGCTCAGCCTGTCCGGCGTCGTGGCCGAACTGAACGCAGGGGAGGAACTCCCCCCGGACAAGATAGCCTCATCCCTCAGGCTGCTCTGTGAGGAAGTCATGCCCGCCTTCAGGTAGGCCGCTCCGTATGCTCCTAGCCATTGACATAGGAAACACCAACGTAACCGTCGGCGTCTTCGATCAGCGCGATCTGAAGGCCACTTTCCGCCTGTCCACCGACACGCGCAAGATGCCCGACGAGTACGCGCTCGCCGTCAGCCAGTTGCTGCCCCTGCGCGGCCTCCCTCTGGGAGACATAGACGCCGTGGCGATTTGCAGCGTCGTCCCGCCCCTCACGCCCAGCTTCACCCAGTTGGCGAGAGACTACTTCGACGTCGAGCCGCTCGAAGTCGGCTCCGGCGCTCGAACCGGAATCAGCGTCCGCTACGACTCCCCCCGCGACGTCGGCGCGGACCGCATCGTGGACGCCGCCGCCGCCTTCAGCATCTACGGAGGCCCCGTCATAGTCGTTGACGTAGGAACCGCCACCGTATTCGACGCCGTATCCGAATCCGGCGACTACCTCGGCGGCGCGATAGCCCCGGGTATATCCATCGCCGCCGACTCCCTGTTCCACACGACCGCCATGCTGCGCCGCGTCGAACTCGCTCCCCCGCCCGCCGCAATCGGCAGAAACACTGTCCACGCTCTCCAGGCCGGCCTCGTCTTCGGATACGCCGAGCTTGTGAAGGGCATGGTGGCGCGCTTCAAGAACGAACTCGGCAGTCACTCCCGCGTCGTCGCCACCGGCGGCCTCGCCGACGTGGTGGCGGCTGAGTCCAACGTGTTCGACGCCATAGACCCCAACCTCACGCTCACCGGACTCCGAATCGTCTATGAACTGAACAACGACGGACGCCACACATGACATACTCACTCCAGGGCAAGAACATCGCGCTCGGCGTAACCGGCTCCATCGCCTGCTACAAGGCGGTTGACCTCGCCAGCAAATTAGTCCAACTGAACGCCAGCGTTGACGTTCTGATGACCGACGCCGCGCTCCAATTCCTAACGCCCCTCACCTTCGCCGCGATAACACACCGCCCCGTCGTCACCGGTATGTTCGACCCCCAATCCGAACTCAGCATCAACCACGTTGCCGCCGCCGAGCGCGCCGACCTGGTGGCCGTCGTCCCCGCCACAGCCAACAGCCTAGCCAAGATAGTGCATGGCAGGGCCGACGACCCCGTATCCGCGACGATACTCGCCACCCGCGCGCCCGTCCTGGTCGCGCCCGCCATGGACGCCAATATGTTCGACAACCCCGCGACGCAGGCCAACGTCATGCTTCTCGAGGAGCGTGGCGTCTATGTCGCCGGCCCAGCCGAGGGCAGAATGGCCTCCGGTCTTGTGGGCAGGGGCAGACTCGTCGAACCCGCCGAACTGGTAGGACACATAAGAATCCTGCTCGGACGCAATGGCGACCTCTCCGGGCGCAAGATAGTCGTCAGCGCGGGCGGCACCCGCGAGGCCATAGACCCCGTTCGCGTCATAGCCAACCACTCATCCGGCAAGATGGGCTACGCCATAGCGGAGGCCGCCAGGGACAGGGGCGCGGACGCGGTTCTGGTGACAGCGCCAACCTCCCTGCCCGATCCCACAGGCGTCAGGATGGCCCGCGTCAACTCCGCGCTGGAGATGGGTCACGCGCTCGACAGAGAGTGCGCCGACGCCGACGCAGTTATCATGGCCGCCGCCGTCGCCGACTGGCGCGTAGCCGAGATTGCCGACCAGAAAGTCAAGAAGACAGGCGCCGACACCTGGACGATAGATCTTGTCAAGAACCCCGACCTGATAGCCGGAATCCACGCCGAGAGGCTGGTCAAGGTCGGATTCGCCGCCGAGAGCGAAGACCTCATAGAAAACGCGCGCGCCAAGATACAGTCCAAAGGGCTGCAGATGATAGTCGCCAACGACATCACCGCCACCGACGCCGGCTTCGCCGTTGACGACAACCGAGTCATAATCCTCGACCGCGAAGGCGCAATCGAACGCCTCCCGCTCATGTCCAAGTACGACGTGGGCGTAGAGATACTGGATAGGGTGAAGCCGTTGCTAAATATGCAACCTGCCGAGTGGTGAATTGACCGAGTTCCAACATGATAGAATGGGAGGAACAACTTGTTGGTGACAGAGATTCAGAGAAAGAGGGCAATTTGACATCCGATAAAGATGTTAGCGGAGAGGCTGAGCCAATCCGTTGGGCTATCACAGAGGGCACGAGGGAGACTGCGGAAATCCTCGCCGACTCTCTGGACGCCGACGTTATCTTCTACAATGGCCCGCTCGACGACCCGTATGATTGGTTGTTCATTGAAGCGTGCGCTGGCAGATACCAGCGAGAAAACATCTTTCTCATATTGGTGACCCATGGGGGAAGCGCGGATTCCGCGTTCAGAATAGCGGACTGGCTCCAGAAACACTACACGCGATTCACTCTTTACGTGACTGGGCGTTGTAAGAGCGCGGGGACACTTGTCGCTATGGGCGCGCATGAACTCATCATGTCCCCCGACCATGGAGAATTGGGGCCTCTCGATGTTCAGTTACCCGCGCCCGAAGAACCGGACGGACGCCGTTCGGGACTCACTTTTTCAGACGCGCTTCGCAGATTGGATGATGAAGCGTATCTGGCATATGAGAACTTCCTCTCAAGAATGATTGAGAATGATGACCATGAAGATGTCTCGCGGGAGTACGCGATGAAAATAGCCTCAGACATGGCAACTGCTCTCTACGGCCAGACCTACGGTCAACTAGATCCGCTTCACGTCGGTCAGGCAAGCCGCGCTATGGGCATCGCAGAAGAATACGGTGTCCGTCTGCTCAAAGAAGGACAGAACTCAGACAGAGAACGCCTGCTCGCTGCGGCATTTGATTATCCGTCGCACGGCTTTGTGATTGGCCCAGGCGACGCCGCCGGATTGTTTGATAGAGTATATATGCCGGCGGAACAGGAACACTATCTAGCTGTCTCGCTTGGCGATATTGCCATTGCGCCCTTTGGACCTAGTTTTGATGATTGGGATAGATTCGTGCCATTCGAGTTTCTCTCCGACCATTCGAGTTTCTCTCCGAAGAACGGATACCAGAAGACGATGAAAGGCGGGATTAGCCATGTCAAAAGAAAGAGCTAAGTACGAGGCGCAACCTAGACCGAAGACGACGCCCCTGATAGAACTCAAGCGGCGGCGGCGGGACGCTTTGCGCGGCAAGCCATGGTCAGGAGAAGCCAAAGTTGGAGTCGTGAAGGATATGCCCTCGCATCCAACGCCTTCCAACGAGCGTTCCAAGTAGATAACGCGAGTCGTAAGGCATCGGCGCAGGAACTCCATGCCGAGTAGTTAAAGCGGCTCCCCCTTGTCTCACCGAGGTGTAAGACAGGGCGCGGAGATCTGCCACACTCCTACGCTGTCTTTCTATTTCTGAACTAACTCACTTCAGGATTTTTAGCAAAACTCGGCTCTTCCGAAACGAATAGTCGGATACTCTCAGGTATGCGCAATTTCATAACTCAGTCTCCGCCTCTCCAACATCCCCCTGTAACCCTCGTGCGCCACGATTATCAGCATCGTCGCCGCTCGGCTCATACCCGTGTACAGAACCCTGTTCAGGTGTTCCTCGTATGGTAGCGTAACCCCATCCGCCAGAACCACCTGATCCTCGGTCACCGGCAGAACCAGTATCGCCAAGTCGCTTTCCAGACCTTGGAAGTCATACACGTCGCTGTACCTGAGCGTTCTGGGAGACGGGTCGCCGCTGACCCAGGTGGTCCGCTCCCTTTCACTCACAGGTCCCAACTCGGCGTCGCGTATGTTCAGCAGGTCCCAACTGCCGTAGGACGGCGAGGCGTCCAGCCCGCAGTCAACGCTAAAGAGTAAAATCATCTGCCTGGACTGGTAACCCACCTCTCTCCACTCCCGCGCCAACCGATCCAGTGTCCGGTGCAATTCCTCGTCCGATTCGTAGTAGATGGTCTGAACAAAAGGCCCATGCACTCCCCTCCTCGGCGGCGACTCCACTCTCGCCAACCTAGCCATCTCGTCCGCTATCTCATGCGTATTGCGGCAGTTGATTTCCAGAAGTCCCTCAGACCAATTAGTATCCATAAGTCCATTCGTGCGCATCCTGACCCACTTCCTCAGCGCCTCTCTACCATCCCCTTCAACCCTATCCCTGATGAGGTTCTGGTTGACGAAATCGCCGAACATCGCCCAGCGTCCGCCGATAATCCCTCTCTTCAGTATCGCGTCCTGCAACTTCAGGAAAACCTCGTCACACAAGTTCTGAGCCTCGTCAACTATCAGGCAGTCGAAGATTCTATCTTGTCCCAGGTCGGCTACCGTATCCTCGACGAACCGCTCCCATTCGCTGTCCAGATACCCGCGCCTCAGTGTCCCATCCAGATCAGGCGAGTCCTCCAACCTCTGTTGGTACCTGACTCTGGCCTCTCCGCTCAGAATCTTCAACGGCAGCGTCGCGGGCGTGCCACATACAATCCGCCCACCCCCTTCTTTAGGAAGAGTATCCGCCCATCGCTCGAAACGCGCGCTCAGATTCGGGTTGCTGCACAGTAGCGCCACACTCTCCCCCGCCTCATAGCGCCGCTTCGCCAATTCCATCGCAAGAACCGTCTTACCTGTTCCAGCCGCGCCATCAACTACGGACCGCTCGCTCCGAGTCACAGCGTTCAGATTGAATATCTGTTCAACCGTCAGGCTCAGCAGGCGCAATCTGAGAGTCTCCAGGTCAGCGCTAATGATTCTCATAGGTTCTTCCTCACACTCCTCGATTGACATACAAACGCCGATACAGCCATTGTACATTCGTGCTAACCTGCGCTACAATACCCTCATGACTCGCAATTATCTAACCGCCGACCGGACCCGCCGCGTCCCAAACCGACAGCCGCGCCCCGAAAACCATAAATCAGGATATATGACTAGAGCGAAAAACCGGACGGAGAAATTTTTTTCAGGCGATTTAGCTACAAATGCTGGTGAAATGCTGGTGTTCCGAACGCCTGTTACCCACCTGTTAAGTCACCTGTTGCCGCCTGCTAAATGACCTGAACGATATAAACGACGTATATGAAAGGGGCTATCTTACGCCAATGCGCGGCTCGTTTGCCCATTGCGCCAACCCTTGCTAGAATCCACACACTCAAACCGAAGCAAAATTCCAGGAGACCAAAATGCCAATCGTGAGAGTCGAAATGTGGCCCGGCCGCACGCACGAGCAAAAGCAGGAACTCGCCAAGGCCATCACGCAGGCCGTGGTAGAAATCGGCAAGGCTCCAGCCGATGCGACCTTCGTCATATTCGAGGACGTAGCAAAAGAGAACTGGGCGCAGGCCGGAACGCTCGCGTCCGACGAATAGATACCCGACAACGGAGAAGCGTTTATGATAAGCCGAGAGAGAATAGTCAGCGCCTTCTGCGACCTCGCCCGCATAGACAGCCCGTCGGGTGAAGAGGAAGAAGTCGCCCTCCACCTGGTCGAACGGCTGGAAGGATGGGGCCTGAACGTAGTCCGCGACGACTACGGCAACGTCATAGCCAACGACGGCGGCGATGACCCGCTCATCCTGTCCGCCCACATGGACACCGTTGAACCCGGCCGCGGAGTGCAGCCCTCCATTGACGGCGAGCGCATCGTCTCCGACGGCACGACCATCCTGGGCGGAGACTGCAAGGCCGGCGTCGCCGCCATAATGGAGGCGTTAGAGTCTATCTACGAAGACGACACTCCCCACAGGTCAATAGAAGTGGCGTTCACCCGCGAGGAAGAAATCGGTCTAGTCGGCGCGCGCAACCTGGATTTCTCTCTTCTCAATGGCAAAGAGGCCGTAGTCTTCGATGGAGAGGGGCCGCCCAGCCAGATAACATCTTCCAGCCCCGAGTACATAGGCTTCGACATCGAGATAACCGGACGCGCCGCCCACGCCGGCGTCGAACCCGAAAAGGGCATCTCCGCCATACGCATAGCCGCCGAGATCATCACCCGGCTGCCCCAGGGCCGCCTCGACGACGAAACCACCTTCAACGTCGGCACAATCGAGGGCGGCACCGTGCGAAACGCCGTCCCGGAACTCACCACCGTACACGGCGAATTCAGAAGCCGGAACATCGAGAGTCTTGACGGCATACGCCTCCAGGTGGACGAGGCGCTGGACCAGGTTCGAGCCATGTTCCCGGAAGCCGACATACAGTGCCACC
Source organism: Dehalococcoidia bacterium (assembly GCA_963668275.2). GTDB lineage: Bacteria > Chloroflexota > Dehalococcoidia > Lucifugimonadales > UBA1123 > VXRN01. The sequence continues at coordinate 1,363,371 of OY764155.1, read as the reverse complement.
TCCACACTGAGTTCGTCGCCTACAACCTCAATGACGACGACCCCGCTTTGGCAAGAGTCAAGTCCGCGCTGGAATCCCTCGGAATGACCCCAACCCTGCAGCCGTCCGGCGGCGGAACGGACGGAAACGTCTTCCGGCTCAACGACATCAGCGCCGTAGTAGTCGGCATGGCGGACCACGGTATGCACACCGTCAGGGAGTACGTGACCATCCCCGACCTGGTGGACGCCGCCCACCTCTGCGAAACACTGCTGAGAACGGACGAGTAGCCGCTATGTCCGTCCGATACCTGGGACACTGCGCCTTTCTGTTCGAGGATCCTTCTGGGGAAAGCCTACTGATTGACCCCTACGGCAACGGAGATTCCGAGCGGAACAACTGGTTTCTGAAGCCTTTCCCGCCCCTGAACGTTGATCTGGTCGCGGTCACCCACGACCACTTCGATCACAACGCCGTCTCCGCCCTGCCCGACGGCGCTCCCCTGATGAACGGCGAGGGTACGCGGCAGGTCGGCCAAACGACGATAACGGGCGTCAGCGACATCCACTCCGGGAAGTCGGGCCGCGACGGAATGGAAAACGTCATATACATCATCGAACACGAGGGCGTAAGGTACTGCCACATAGGCAACAACCGCCACGATGTGCCAGACGACGTTATAGCGCGGCTGGGCAAAGTGGACGTCCTGATGGTCCCCGTTGACGATTCCTGCCACCTTCTCACATACGAAGAGGTCAATCACCTGGTGGAATCGCTGTCCCCGATGGTCGTCATTCCGATGCGCTACCGCGTCGAGGGACTTTCGACCGCCGAAGCCGAACTGGAGGGCCCGGAGGGCTGGGTGAGAACGCAGTCCCCGCGACGTACCCTGCGACGCTCATCATTCAGGATTGACCGACGCGGCCTGCCCTACGAGCGCGAGGTCTGGACAATCCCCGCCGAACTCGCGTCCTGATAGCTGAAAACTCACTATGAAAGTCAAACTCGCATACGGCAAGACCGGCCTGGAGGTCGAACTCCCCGACGAAAGAACGACCGTCGTCGAGCCAAGCTACCTGCCCGCCCTCCCCGACCAGGTTGGAGCCATCAGAACCGCCATCCGCGACCCAGTGGGCGGCGCGACACCCCTGCGTAAGCTCGCTGTCCCAGGGCAGACGGTCGCCATATCCGTTTGCGACGTCACCCGTCCCATGCCCAGCGCGACAGTTCTGCCCGTCCTTCTGCGCGACCTGTCCCATCTCCCCGACCGGGACATCGCTATTCTGGTCGCCACCGGCACGCACCGCGCCAACACCGACGCCGAACTGCGCCGGATGCTCGGCGACGATATAGTGGATCGCTACACAGTCCTCAACCACAACGCCTTCGATAATTCCATTCTGGAAAAGGCTGGTGAAACCCGGAACGGGATACCCATATACCTAAATCGCCGTTGGCTGGACGCCGACCTGAGAATCACGGTCGGTTTCGTCGAACCCCACTTCTTCGCCGGGTTCTCCGGCGGCCCTAAGATGGTCGCGCCCGGGCTCGCGGGATTCGACACGATTATGAGGCTGCACAACGCTGAAATGATCGGCCACCCGGAGGCAAGATGGGGCGTGACCGTCGGCAACCCCATACACGACGCTATCCGTGAGATAGCCAGCCGCACCGGCGTGGACTTCGCCCTGGACGTCACCATCAACCGCGACCACGGCATAACGAGCGTCTATGCGGGGGAGCTATCTGCCGTCCACCGCGCCGCCTGCCGGTTTGCGAGGACTATCTCGATGCAGCCCGTAGATCGCCCTTTCGATGTCGTTCTCACTACGAACAGCGGCTATCCTCTCGACCAGAATCTGTACCAGGCGGTAAAGGGGATTTCAGCCGCCGCCCAAGTAGTCAAGCCCGGCGGCGCTATCATCGCCGCGGCGGAATGCTTGGACGGCATACCCGATCATGGCGAGTATGGCCGCCTCTTGAAGTCATCGTCCGGTCCCCGTGACATTCTCGAAACGGTACACTCACCCGGGCATAATGTTCACGACCAGTGGCAGGTGCAGATCCAGGCGCAGATTCAGCTCAAGGCCGATGTGAAGATCAAATCCACGTACCTGACCGACGATCAAGTCCGGGACGCGCACCTGGAACCCATAGAAGACATCGAGCGAGCGGTACAGGATGAACTTCTGCGACGCGGAAGCGAAAGCGCGCTCTGCGTCATTCCGGAAGGGCCTCAGACCATACCTTTCCTCGCAAACGATTAGCCGTCTCTAACGCCGCCTATGAAAAAGGCCCGCGCGCTTGGCCCGGGCCTCTTATGCTTCTATCAGCTTGTGGGACGACTAGCGGCTAGGCGACCTCGACGACGGCGCCTGCGCCCTCCAGCTTCCCCTTCAGCTCGTCGGCTTCGTCCTTGGAAATCGCTTCCTTGACAACCGTCGGGGCGCTCTCGACCAGATCCTTCGCCTCTTTCAGTCCGAGAGTGGTAACCTCGCGAACCGCCTTGATGACGTTGATCTTCTTGGGACCGATCTCCTTGAGCGTTACGTTGAACTCGGTCTGCTCCTCCGCCTCGGCCGCGGCGGCTTCGGCGGTTCCGGCCACGCCCTGCACGGTCGCCATAGCGACTGGAGCGGCGGCGCTCACGCCAAACACGTCCTCGAGCTCCTTCACCAGGTCGGCGAGTTCCAACACGGACATTCCCTTGATACCTTCTATGATCTCATCCTTTGTCAGAGCCATTGCTGTAGCCTCCTGCTTTTGCTTACCCTAATTCCGTTGATACTCTACGCTTCCTGTTGCTGAAGATTGTCCACATGGCCCTGGATCACGCGGGCAAGCCCGGCGATTGGCCCGTTGAGGACATTGACCAGGCCGGACACAGGCCCGTTCATCCGCATGAGTAGCTGCGCCACAAGTTCCTCGCGTCCGGGCATGGTGGCTAACTGATTGACCTGGTCGCTGGTCAGAGTATTGCCATCCATTTCGCCGCCGACTATAGCGAGAGAGGATCGCGTAGTTCGTATGTAATTCCACAACGCCCTCGCCGGGGCCAGCGGATCTTCATACCCAAACGCTACCCCGGTCGGCCCATTGATGACATCCTTGATCGCAGGTTTCCCTGCCTGGTCGGCCGCTATGTACGCCAGCGAATTCTTGATGACCCTGTATTCGACTTCCGCTTCTCTGAGCGCGCGGCGCAACTCCGTCATCTCTGAGACTGGCAGACCTGAGTAGTTTGTTGTAATGACAATCGAACTGCGCTCGAATTTATCCTTCAGCAGTTCCACTGCCTCGACCTTAGCTTGAGTCGGCACGCTTACCTCCACTACAAAATAAAGCCCCGCGCCAAAGACACGGGGCGACTGTTGCAATTTATGTCCGAAACAGAGTCTCGGATTGCGGCCTCGGCGGGCTGGGATTTTCATTCCCCGAAAATCGGGGAAGCCCACTATCTCTGGCGATTTGGGTTATTCTACACGAAGGGCCGACAGGCGATCAACATCCATTGATACGCTCGGCCCCATTGTCGCGGTCAGATACGCTGAACGGATGAACTGACCCTTCACGCCACCCGGCCTTGAACGGACTATGTTGTCCACGAGCATGGTGAGGTTATCCATCAGCATATTATCTTCGAAACTGGCTTTGCCAATCGGTACGTGGATCAGACCGGTCCTGTCCAGCCGGAATTCCACCCGGCCTTTCTTGGCGTCCGAAATCGCGCGAGGAATATCGTCAGGCTGTACCACTGTGCCCGTTCTGGGATTCGGCATCAGTCCACGCCGCCCGAGGATGCGTCCCAATCGCCCGATTCGACCCATGAGGTCCGGCGTCGCGATTGAAACGTCGAAACCCAGGAACCCGTCCTGGATCTCCTTGATCAGATCGTCACTGCCCACGAAATCGGCCCCGGCCTCCCGCGCGACGGCTTCGGCTTCACCCTGGCAGAACACCAGGACTCTGACAGGCTTTCCTACCCCGTGCGGCAGCACCGCCACGCCGCGCACCATCTGGTCGGCGTAGCGAGGGTCCGCGCCCGTGCGGAGGTGAAGCTCAATTGTTTCGTCGAACTTCGCCTTGGCCGTCTTCTTCGTAAGGTCAATAGCGTCTGCCGGAGCGTAGGCGGCGTCGGCGTCTATCAGACCTACGGCCTCTTTGTATCTCTTTCCCCTAGCCATGTGGATATTCCTTGTCTATCAACTGTTTCCATGGAACGGGTCTCAGCCGACCCTTATGCCCATGCTGCGGGCGGTTCCCTCGATTATACGTATCGCGCCATCCACGTCGGCGGCGTTCAAGTCCTTGAACTTGGTCTCGGCGATCTCCTTGACCTGATCGCGCGATACGGTCGCAACCTGTTCCGCTTTCGGGTTTCCGCTTCCCTTTTCGATTCCCGCCGCCTTTCGCAAGAGATCGGACGCGGGCGGACTCTTCACAATAAACGTGAAGGACCGGTCTTCGAAGACTGTCAACTCGACGGGAACGATTGAACCGGCCTGCTGAGCCGTTCGCTCGTTGTACTCTTTTACGAATCCCATGATATTGACGCCGTGCTGTCCCAGCGCGGGTCCTACCGGAGGAGCGGGAGTCGCCTTGCCGGCCTCAATCTGTAACTTGATTATAGCTCTTACTTTCTTTGCCACTTCTCGCCGTTCCTATGCTGTTTGTGCGCTTTCATCGAAGTTGTGATGTCTGACTAAACTCTCTCTACCTGAAGGAAGTCCAACTCTACGGGAGTCTCGCGCCCGAAGAAAGATACCAGCACCTTCACTTTCGCGCGCTCCTGGGAAATCTCGTCCACGGTGCCCATGAAGTCCATGAAGGGACCGTCGGTGATCCGAACGCTCTGACCCTTTTCGAATCCGATCCGCTGGGTGGGAGTGTCGGTCTCGATCTGTCTCAGAATGACCTGGACTTCCTGCTCTTCCAGCGGAACCGGCTTGGGTCTGTTGTTCTCGTTCTCATCCTCTGCGGATATGAAGCCGGTAACCCCCGGCGTGTTGCGAACGACGAACCAACTATTGTCGTCCATGGACATCTGCACGAGGATATAGCCGGGGAAGATCGTCCGTGAAACAGTCTTCCGCTGTCCCCCCTTTATCTCGATTTGCTCTTCGGTGGGAACGACAACCTGGAAAATCTTGTCCTGCATATCCATGTTCTTGATACGGTGTTCAAGATTGTCTTTGACGCGCTTCTCCTGGCCGGAGTAGGCGTGGATGATGTACCAGCGAACATTGGGATCGCTATGCGAGACTTGTGTCATGATTCTAGTTCCCCAAGATTATGCCTACGACCCTGGCGAATACGAGATCTACCAGGCCGAGGAATATCCCCATAGCCACAGCCACGGCCACGACCATAATCGAAAGTCGGAAAGTCTCTTCTCTGGTAGGCCACGTTACCCTTCGAAGTTCACCGATGACCTCGCCAATCGCGCGAATGCTGAAGGCCCGTCTTGCGACTTCGGAACTAACCCTGCGAGTTACGCCCTGATCTCTGGCCACCTCTATCTCACCTCGCGATGCGCAGTGTGCTTCCGACAACGAGGACAGAACTTCTTGAGTTCCAACCTCTGCGGATCGTTCCTACGATTCTTACTCGAGTTGTACGTACGCTCTCGGCAGTCGACACATCCAAGAGTAATGAGTATTCTCACTTCTCCCCGGCGGGCCATGTTTCAAACACTCCTCGACATCGCTTGGGCCGGCTGCCAAACGGCTTCAGTATCGCCGTTGAACGCCGGCGCGCCTCATTGTCATGCTGCAATCTATACCAAAATAGGCCAAATGCCCTCTTCTCACGTCTCATGTGTGAGAAGAGGGCACACTGGCAACTTGATCTACCTAGTTGACAACCCTGGTGATCACGCCGGATCCGACCGTCCTTCCGCCCTCGCGAACCGCGAACCTCAACTGCTCGTCAAGCGCGACGGGGGTAATCAACTTGATGTTCATTTCGATGTTGTCGCCCGGCATAACCATCTGGACGCCGTCGGGCAACTTGATCTCACCCGTTACGTCGGTCGTTCGGATGTAGAACTGGGGCTTGTACCCGTCGAAGAACGGGGTGTGCCGGCCGCCCTCGTCTCTGCTCAGCACGTAAACCTGCGCCTCGCACTCGGTATGCGGCGTGATGCTCCCGGGATGGGCCAGAACCTGGCCGCGCTCCACCTCGTCGCGGTCAACGCCGCGAAGCAGAACGCCCACCGCGTCTCCCGGCTCTCCCTCGTCGAGCGTCTTGTGGAACATCTCCACGCCGGTTACGACAGTGCTGGAGGTGTCCTTGATACCCACGATCTCGATGGTGTCGCCCATCTTGACGATGCCGCGCTCCACTCGACCCGTTACCACTGTGCCGCGGCCCTTGATTCCGAACACGTCCTCGACGGGCATCAGGAAGGGCTGGTTGCGCGGGCGGGCGGGAACAGGGATATGATTGTCCACCGCGTCCATCAACTCCCAGATTCCGCCGGCCCACTCGCCGTCGCGGGTATCGTCGTCGCCTTCGAGGGCGTTGAGAGCGCTGACGCGGACGATGGGAACATCTTCGAAGCCGTACTCAGACAGGAGCTCGTCCATCTCAAGCTCGACAAGTTCCAGGAGTTCCTCGTCGTCCATCGCGTCAACCTTGTTGAGCGCGACCACCATGGCGGGGACTTCCACCTGGCGGGCGAGCAGGACGTGTTCCCTGGTCTGGGGCATGGGGCCGTCCGGCGCGCTCACGACGAGTATCGCGCCGTCCATCTGGGCCGCTCCGGTAATCATGTTCTTGATGTAGTCGGCGTGACCCGGGCAGTCCACGTGAGCGTAGTGACGCGAATCAGTCTCATACTCGACGTGCTGAATGGCGATGGTGACGCCGCGTTCACGCTCTTCGGGAGCGTTGTCAATGGAGTCGAAAGGACGGAAATCCGCCATTCCGGCGGACGCCAAGACCTTCGTAATAGCGGCCGTCAGCGTGGTCTTGCCATGGTCGACGTGACCGATGGTGCCGACATTCACATGGGGCTTGTTTCTCTCGAATCTCTGCTTTGCCATTAAATCTATACCCTCCGCGCTGGAGCCCACAAGCAGACTCGAACTGCTGACCTCGTTCTTACCAAGAACGCGCTCTACCTCCTGAGCTATGTGGGCCCTGTTTATTGTATTGTTACAAACTTTGTGGTGGACGGGGAGGGATTCGAACCCCCGTAGCCCTTCCGGGCGCCAGATTTACAGTCTGGTGGTATTAACCACTCACCCACCCGTCCATGTTATCTGAAATAGTCTAGCATAGCGATATTATCCAATCCAAGACTGAATCGGCCCGCGGAGACAACGCCCCTTACGCCTGTGGCGCCGCGCAAAGCGCCTGTCATATTGTGGTGGGAAATGGTGGGAAAATAGAGGAACAGCCATGTTTCATAGCTGACCGAGAGCCCCAGGGGGGATTCGAACCCACCAACCTCCCGATTACAAGTCGGGTGCGCTGCCAATTGCGCCACTAGGGCCCGGGTTTCCGCTACCCCTGCGCCGCCATACGGAATCCGCGACAGGGATGGGGAAGACAAGACAAACTAACGCCTTCAGGTCAATTCTAGGGTAGGCGTTCCACGCAGGTCAACGGGGATTCTGAAGCTTCAGTAGAAGTTGTTCCGCTTCACGCTGCACCGTTCTATTTATCTGTTGCAGAGGCAGCCCCGTCTCAATTGCCAGACGCCGGCAGTCCTCGTACTCCGGGCTGACGGAAACAGCCTCGCCGCCGATTATCTTAACCTTGACCATGGCAGTCCCGAGAGAAGTTTCGAGCGACCTGATCTCACGGCCGGCTTCATATCGCGTAATGGGACGGACCCGAACCCCAAGCGTCGTCGTCTCGCGCAGTATAGTCTCCACAGCCTCGCGCTCATTCTCACCGGAGACAATGACGCTCAGCATGGTGGCGGGACGGTTCTTCTTCATCTGGATAGGGGTGAACCACACGTCTCGCGCTCCCATCTCGAAGAGGCGCTCCTGCGCGTACCCCATGACCTCGCCGGTACAATCGTCCAGATTAGTCTCGATGAGGCTCAGCCCATCCGTGGAAGCCTCTTCGTCCAACTCGCCGAGCCACAAACCCAGCGCGTTGGGGTACTCATCAGGATTTCTCGCGCCCAAACCGTACCCTATCTCCTGGACATTCAACTTAGGCTGGCGGAACTCGGCGAGGGTGGTGATTATTCCCGCGCCGGTCGGGGTGACCATCTCGCCCGTCCATGTTGGATTGCCCGGCGCCGGCGCGAGCGGCGCGTCCGCCATCGTGAACAGCGCGGACGTGGCTGGCGACGGAACCGGCAATACGCCGTGCGCGCTTCTGAACACCCCCGCCCCCATCGGAAACGGCGATGAGAAGACCTTATCTACGCCCAGCGCCTCAAGCCCGACCACGGCGCCGACAACGTCAACAAGCGTGTCCAGCGTTCCCAGTTCGTGCAAGTGAACATTATGGGCGCTCTCGCGGTGGACTCTCGCCTCGGCCTCCGCCATGCGACTGAAAATAGCGCGAGACTGCTCCTTCACCCTAACCGAGAGGGTGGACGATTCCACCGTCGCGATGAAGTCGTCGAAGTTCCGCGCGCGCTCCGCTGCGGCGTCCAGTTCCACGCGCACGAACGTCCCGGTGAGACCGCCTCTCTGCGCGTCCTCTGACGCGAGAGCAACTCCCGTTACTCCCATTTGGGACACAGCGTCCACAACTGCGTCCAACTCGAGTCCGGCATCCACGAGCGCGCCAAGAACCATGTCGCCGCTCGCGCCGCCTATACATTGAAAGTACGCCGCTTTCAGTTTAGCGCCTCCTCACACAAACTAAATACGCGACTCCGAACTTCCCTGTCGGCGTATCCCCAGCCGTATCGCCTCTCTCAGCCTGCCGACGGGGGCGATACGGGTATTTTCTCCCGGCGTCGGCTGTCTTCCGTTCCGCGCGCGCGGCGCGATGCAGACCTCAAGTCCCAATCTCGCCACTTCATTCACCCGCCTCTCTATTTGAGAGACCGCCCTTATCTCTCCGCTCAGTCCCAACTCCCCCACCGCCGCCACATTCTTTACCAGGGGAGCGTCGCGGACGCTCGACACGATTGCGAGCGCGATGGCCAGGTCAGACGCCGGATCAGCTATCCTCATACCGCCCGTCACGTTCACTATCACGTCCTGGGAGGCGAGAGAGATGCCCGCCCTTCGCGTCAGCACCGCGCATATCAGCAACATCCTGTTGTAATCCACGCCTGAAGCCACCCTGCGCGGCGCGGGAAGTAGCGAGGGATTGGTGAGCGCCTGCACCTCCACCAGCACGACGCGGCTTCCCTCTACCGCGGGAACCACCACCGATCCGATTGAATCTCCCTCGTGCTGCGCGAGCATATGCGCCGACGGGTCGGGCACGTCCCGCATACCCCGTTCAGTCATCTCGAACACGCCAACCTCATTGGTAGAGCCGAACCTGTTCTTGATAGACCTCAATAACCTGAAAGAACTTACCGGGTCTCCCTCGATATCCAGCACCACGTCCACTATATGCTCCAGCGCGCGCGGCCCCGCTATGTCGCCGCTCTTGGTGACGTGACCCGCCAGTATCACGGACGCGCCGGACACTTTCGCCCACTGCGTCAACTGTCTCGCGCACTCTCTTATCTGAGAGGTACTCCCCGCCTCCGACTGAACATCTTCGGAGAACACGGTCTGAATCGAGTCCACCACCACAAGGGACGGCTTCAGTCTGTCGAGCTGCGCCAGTATTTCGCTCAGGCTGGTTGTCGGGAGAAGGTACAGGCCGTCGGCGTCAACGCCCAGGCGGTCGGCCCGCAACTTGATCTGCGAAGGCGATTCCTCACCCGTAACGTACAGCGCTTCCCCGCCCGTCGCCGCGTCCGAGGCCACGTCCAGCAGCAGCGTGGATTTGCCGATTCCGGGATCGCCCGCGACCAGTATCACCGAGCCGGGAACCATCCCTCCGCCCAGTACCCTGGTCAGCTCCCCCGACCGGAACGCCAACCTCGGCAGATTCTCGCTCCGAACCTCTCCAAGCCGCACCGCCTCAGTCTCGGACAAACCCGCCCAGGTGCGGTTTCCTCCACCCAGTCTGGCGGCGCTGAACTCTTTGAGCGTATTCCAGTCGCCGCACTTGGAACAGCGGCCTTCCCAGCGGGACGATTCCGCTCCGCAACTGTCGCAGAGAAAGATGTTCTGAGATTTTCTTGCCACTGTCCACCTGATAAAAGCAAAGGCCTGGGAACGAAAGCCGCCCCAGACCTTAAGTCTTGCGTGTTGGGCGATTTCGCCCTATGTGGAGGAAACCACCGAGAACGGGGAATCCGCCTTTATCACAATTCCATCGTCGTCCACGTCTATGATAGCCGTGTCCGCCGGCCCCAGCTCCCCGGCCAGGATTGCGTCCGACAGCTTGTCCTCCAGGTTATCCTGGATTACCCGGCGCAGCGGCCTCGCCCCGAATATCGGGTCGTACCCCTTCTCCACGAGCCACTCCTTGGCCTCGTCGGAGATTTCGAGGTTTATCCCCTTCTCGAGAAGATTGGACGCCACGTCCTTCATCTCGATTGGGATAATCTGGTGCATATGCTCGCGGTTCAGCGAGTGGAACACAACCTGCCCGTCAATCCTGTTCAGGAACTCGGGCCTGAAGAACCGCTTCACCTCGTCCAGAACGTTGGTCTTCATCCTCTGGTACGCTTGCTCCTCCGACTGGCCCGATTCGGACCTCGCCGCGAAGCCGACGGACCTGTCCTGCCTGATCAGGTCAGACCCTATATTTGAGGTCATTGCGATTATGGCGTTTCGGAAGTCCACCTTCCGCCCCTTCGAGTCGGTAAGATGGCCGTCGTCGAATATCTGGAGGAGAATGTTGAAGACTTCAGGATGCGCCTTTTCGATTTCGTCCAGCAGGATGACGCAGTAGGACTTGCGCCTGACCGTTTCGGTCAACTGTCCGCCGTCGTCGTAGCCGATGTATCCCGGCGGCGCGCCGACGAGACGCGCGACGGAGTGACGCTCCATGAATTCCGACATATCTATGCGTATCAGGGCGTCCTCGGAGCCGAACATGAACTCGGCCAGCTTGCGTACCAACAACGTCTTGCCCACGCCCGTCGGCCCCAGGAATAGGAAGATTCCGGTCGGGCGGCGAGGATTCTTGAGTCCCGCCCTGGCGCGGCGAACCGCCTTGGAAACCAATGTTATCGGTTCGTCCTGCCCTATAACGCCCTCATGAAGAACCTGTTCCATGTTGATAAGGCGCTCGGTCTCCGTCGCCGCCAGGCGCGTAACCGGGATGGAGGTCCACATACTCACGACTTCGGCGATGTCGTCATGCGTGACGGTCGGGCTTTCGTCCTCTTGTTCTTCCTTCCAGTCCCGTTCGAGTTCGTCGAGTTTTTCCGAGATGCCGGCCTCTCTGTCTCTCAACTCGGCGGCGTACTCATACTGCCGGCTTGCTATCGCTTCGTCCTTCTCCTTGCGGACGCTCTCAAGCATCCTGGTTACTTCCTGCACGGAGAGAGGCGCGGTCGTGAAATTGATTCTGACCCTGGAAGCCGCTTCGTCTATCAGGTCAATCGCCTTGTCCGGCAGGAAACGATCCGAGATGTACCGCGCCGCCAGCGTCGCCGCCTCCTGCACGGCCTCATCTGTTATCTCCAGCTGGTGATGCTCCTCGTACTTGCCCTTCACGCCGCGCAGTATGTCCATCGTCTCCTCGACGCTGGGCTCTTCCACGCGAACAGGCTGGAACCGCCTTTCGAGAGCGGGATCGCGCTCGACGTACTTGCGATAGTCGTCAAGCGTGGTCGCCCCGATGGTCTGGAGTTCGCCCCTGGCGAGCGAAGGCTTGAGTATGTTCGCGGCGTCAACCGCGCCCTCGGCCGAACCGGCCCCGACAATCGTATGCACCTCGTCAATGAACAGCACGCAGTTGCCGGCCTTCGTTATCTCCTCCACCACCTTCTTCAGCCGCTCCTCGAACTCGCCCCGATACTTGGTTCCGGCGACCAGCGCGCCCATGTCCAGAGTGACCAGACGCTTGTTTTGCAAAGTTCCCGGCACGTCGTTGCCCGCTATGCGCTGGGCCAGGCCCTCCACGATGGCGGTCTTGCCCACGCCCGGCTCGCCAACCAGCACCGGGTTGTTCTTGGTGCGTCGGCTGAGAATCTGCGTGACCCGCTGGATTTCCTTCTCGCGTCCCACCGTCGGATCCAGCTTGTTTTCTCTCGCGGCCTTGGTCAGGTCCACGCCAAGCTGATCCAGGGTAGGGGTGCCGGACGTGGAGCGTCCGCGCCCCCCGCGCTGCTCCTGCTGCACGTTCTGACTGAGGATACGGCTGGTTTCAGCCCGGATCTTGTCCAGGGTGACCCCGAGGCTCTCCAGAACCCCCGCTGGCACGCCCTCGCCCTCGCGCATCAGCCCGATCAGAAGATGCTCGGTGCCGATGTAGTTATGCTGAAGCCGGCGCGCTTCGTCAACCGCCAACTCGATAACCTTCTTGGCCCTGGGAGTCAGGCCGATCTCGCCGGTGGTGGTGCGCTCACCCCGGCCGATTATGAACTCCACGGCGGAGCGGACCTTGTTCAACTCTACGCCAAGATTGGACAGAACCTTGGCGGCAACCCCGTCCGTCTCGCGGACAAGGCCAAGAAGAATATGCTCCGTTCCAATATATGTGTGATTGAATCTCTGAGCTTCTTCTTGTGCCAGGGAAAGGACTCTACGCGCCCGTTCCGAGAATTTCTCAAACCTGCTTGCCATGGAAGAGTCTCCTCGTAGGAAAATCAGGAGGTCGGAAAGTTGCCTGCTGCTAGAAGTAGTTGCCGTCGTCAGCCTGTTTCAGACTCAGCCCCAGCCTTCGGCGTTCGGGCTCGATTCGCAGAATCTTCACCCTGACGTCATCGCCTTCTCTGACCACTTCGCGGGGATGGTTGATCATCCTCGCGGAGAGTTCTGAAATGTGTATCAGACCCTCTATGGAATCTTCCACGCGCGCGAAGGCTCCGAAATTCGTCAATTTTGTAACCGTGGCGTCCACCACGTCGCCGATGTTGTGTCGGTCCTGGATAGTCTCCCAAGGTTCGGGCTGAAGCCTCCTCAGGCTCAGGGCTATCTTCATGTTCTCGGCGTCAACGCGCAGAACATACACATCCACTTCCTGGCCGACGCTGACAATTTCCTCAGGGGAGTTGACCATGCTCCAGGACAGTTCGGAGATATGGATGAGGCCGTCCGCTCCGCCGATGTCCACGAAAGCGCCGAAACTGCTGATCCCGGTGACCCGGCCCATCCGGACCTCGCCCTCGCTCAACTCCGCTATGAGCTGCGCCTTCAGCGCGTCGCGGGATTCCTGAACAGCCTGTCGCTCCGAGAAAATCGCCCGATTGCGACTCCGGTTGACTTCCAGAACCTTCATCTGGATGCTGCGCCCAAGTTCCGCGGACTGCGCTTCCTGGATACTCTGCTGTTCCTCTTGGGAGAGGCTCGCGCCCTCCTCCTGGTACAGCCGGAACCGCTCTCTCGGCACCGAGACCAGTTGAGACATTGGGACGAAACCCTGCACGCCTTCGACCTCGACTATCGAACCGCCGCGATTGAACCCGGCGATCTTGCCTTCTATGACTTCCCCGGACTCCATCGTCTTCTGTAGGGTCTGCCAGCCTTTTTCGCCCACCGCGCGGTCAACCGATAGAATCGCGGGGTTATCCCCCGACTCCGGTCGCACCACGATTGCCGTGATAGAGCCGCCCGCGAGAGTGGATATGTCATCCGTCTCCACCGTTCGCATCTCGTTCACCGGCACGTGCGCCTCAGACTTCTGCCCGATGTTCACGAACAGCCCGTCGGACGTGTCCGCCCGCATCACCACGCCCTCTACTATGTCGCCTCTGCGAGCCGACTTCATTTCACCCATCTGGTCGAGCAGCTGTCCCATATCCTCTTCGGCGGGCATTTGCTCTCTATGTTCTTCTGTAATCATTCTTTCAGCTTTCCAACATATTGGTCTTGCCCCAATTATATGTAATCACTCGCGCGTGGTAAAGTGCGCGTGCGCTCTCAACCGGGACACTGGACTGAGTGGGCCTTGCATAGCCCAACGAAGACCGACCTTCCTGTTTATTGAGGTATCGTGACTGTAGCACGGATTGATTGTATCATGGGTAGATTGGGCTGAAAAGCGGTCAGCCAGCTTTGAACCTCGCGGATGCGAGATTGAATTCAGAGGAATATAGCGCCGTGCGGCATATATCTTGGATCCCAGCGCCCCGATTCGGACAACAAAAAACCCTGGCAGTGACCTATTTTCCCACACCCTTGCGAGTGCAGTATCGTCGGCGCTGAAGCGTTTCACTTCCGTGTTCGGGATGGGAACGGGTGGGGCCGCCTCGCTCAAACCACCAAGGAATCTGCTAATCAGTATATCCAGCCCCCCAATCCCCTGTCAACGCGAATTCCCCCCTACAACGCGTGAAGCCCGGAGCCTGATACGTGGACGGGGGTAATAATCCCTCCCAACCAAAATCCCCCTTGACAACTCCCCAAGAACGCCTGTACTCTATACCCAGACACAGAACCCATGTGCGTTCGGACTGCTAAGAACTAACGACTAAAAACTAAAAACTCATAATGACCACAGACCACGACAACCTATCCCCCCAGCAGCGACTCGCCAGGATAGTCGCCGAAGTAACCGACGACGGCAGGCGCGTCGTCCAGTTCTTCATGCAGGTCGCCGACGGCAAGCTCGACCACGAAGACTTCAAGCCCAACCACCGCATGGACGCCGCCAAAGAACTCGTCAAGATAGGACTCTCCGAATTCCAGGACTACATTGACGCCAACCCGTCGCCTCCAAGACGGCGCAAGACTAAACAAGCCCCGGACGCCCAGATCTCCCCCGAGATAGAAGCCGCCCGCGAAGAACTAGCCAGGTACGCCAGAGAACTCACGGGCGACGGCAGAACCGTCATCAGACTCTACTCAGAAGTCATGGACGGCTTCCGAAACGACGAAGGCTTCAAGCCGCACCACCGCATAGCCGCCGGCAGAGAACTGCTTCTGCGCGGCTTCGGCCCCATGTCCACATGGACTCAGCCCGAACCCGCCGACACCGACACCACAATCACAGACCATCAACCCAATCAAACGAATCACAGTTCAGACCCCGAGCCGCAGGAGTACCCAACCCTCCCTCTGACTCCAACCGTCTCCGAGTACCTCTCCGAAGCGGTGGAAGCATACAAGGAACAAAGCCCGCTCAGGCAAATGCTCCCCCAGCGAATCCTGGACAGAATAGACGGCGACGAACCCCGGGACGAATGTCCCTGCCTCATAGCCGAGGGCGAAGGCAGAGACATACCATGCACCGAAGACGAGCGATGCCCCTACCACGGCATCGAATGGCCCGAGTTCAGCGAAGAAGACATACAAAGAAGCAAGGAACACGTCAAGCGCGGCCTCCGGATGCGCCTCGAAATGATGGGAGTCGTTGATCCAGCCGAAGAAGACCCCTGACGACTAACGACTAACAACTGAATACTTTCTTGACTGCCATACCGCCCCATGATAGCATGAAGCGTAATTCACTAAACCCTCAAATCCGCCTTCGGAGGTATGCGCGTGGCAACTCAAGAGCTACTAGAGGTCAGTAATCTGGCCGCCGAAAAATTCCAGGACATCCTGAAAGAGCAGGGCGACGAGGACGGTATGCTCCGCGTCATGGTCATGCCCGGTCCGCAAGGCGGAATCCAATATATGCTGAGCGTCGAAAATGAAGTCGGCGACGACGACCTCGTCGTTGACACCTCCACCATCCAGGTCCTCGTGGACTCCGACAGCGCTCCGCTGCTCGACGGCTCCACCATTGACTACATGGAGGGCCTGATGAGAAGCGGCTTCGTCATCAGCAACCCCAACTTCCAAGGTGGCGGCGGCGGTTGCGCCTGCGGCGGTGGTGGCTGTGGCGGCGGAGGAGGCGGTTGTGGCGGCGGCGGCGGCGGTTGCGCCTGCGGCGGACACTAAACCCCGCGCCAAATCCAACTAGCATACACCAAAGCGGAGCGAAACCCACGCTCCGCTTTTACTTTCCCGCTAATAACTAGGCTGTGCTGACATTTCCCGTCATTCCCGCGAAAGCGGGAATCCATACGTGTGGATCGTAGCCTGATTAGTTGCGATTTAGCTTGCTTGGAGCGTTCATTTTCCAAATGTCAACAGAACCTAACCACTAATAACTAAAACCCGTGCTTCTCCGAACCATAGACCTCTTCCAGACCGCCCTCGCGCTCATAACGCTGGCGGCCTTCTCGCTGTCGTTGATACTGGCGATAACCTTCCACGAATTCAGCCACGCTTACGCCGCCGCCAGCCTCGGCGACAACACCGCCCGCTCCCAGGGACGCCTCACCCTGAACCCGATAGCCCACCTCGATCCCTTCGGCACAATACTCATCTTCTTCGCCGGATTCGGCTGGGGCAGGCCCACGCCAGTCAATCCCATGTTCCTCAGAATCGGCTACCGCCCGGGCATGGCCGCCGTCTCCCTCGCTGGCCCCGTCTCCAACGTAATCATCGCCATCCTGTTCGCCATACCGCTCAGGGCCGGCCTCGTCGAATCCGGCTCAGGCGGCTTCTCCATAGCCGGATACGGCTCCGACGCCATACTCGCCTACACCCTCGAACAACTGGTGCTCTGGAACCTGCTTCTCGCCGTATTCAACCTGCTGCCCATAGCCCCCCTCGACGGATTCAAGGTCGCGCTCGGCCTGCTGCCCCGCGCCGCCGCCAACTCATTCGCCAGGCTCGAACCCTACGGCCCGGGCATCCTCATCGTCATCATCGCGCTCGGATTCCTGTCCCCCAATCTACGGATTTTCTCCATGATCATCGGCCCGATAGTGAATTTCCTCAGCCTCGCCATTCTTGGCAGACCCCTTATGTGATAACCTATCCTAACGACGCCGTGCCAATTTAGTCGGCGCTGCCCGCGCCGCGAAAGTTCCCTCTCCCTCGATGGGAGAAGGTTAGGGCAAGGGTGACCCCTTCCGCCTGCTAAACTAATACAGGCTCCACAGTGACACTTACCTTGGAGGCGAGAGTTGGAAAAGATAGCCATCGTAGGAGTTGGCCCCGTCGGAGTTTCAATGGGCTTGGCCCTAATGGATCGTCGTCTGAGCAACACTGAAATCGTAATCACTTCGGGAGACAGAAACACAGTTTCGGCAGTCTCGAAACTCGGCGCGGCGAACAGAACGATAACCTCTATGCGAAATGCCGTCGAAGACGCCCACCTCGTGGTTCTCGACGCCCCGATCAGCGAACAGCGCGACATCATGGACACGATAGCGCCATACGTCGCGTCCGGCGCGGTTGTTACCGACACGTCCAGCATCAAGGCGCCCGTGATGAAGTGGGCGGAGGAGTTTCTGCCCCGCGACGCCAATTTCATCAGCGGCTATCCCCTGCTGAAATCGCCGCCCGAATCCATAGAAGAATCGGACGCGAATATCTTCGCCGGAGCGAAATACACGGTAACGCCCATGAAAGCCACCGACCAGCAGGCGATCAGAACGGTGGTAGGGCTGGTGGAAGCCATCAGGGCGCATCCCGTCTTTCTGGACCCCGTCGAGCACGACTCATACGCCGCCGCCATGCAACACCTTCCGGTGATAATGTCGTCCGCTTTCGTGACCACGACCGCAGGTAGCGACGGCTGGCGCGAGATGCATATGCTCGCAGAGTCGCAGTTCAACACCTTCGGCAAGCACGCCTCCAACGACCCGCTCGACAACGAGGCGGTCTGTCTTGCCAACCCGGACTCAATCGTACACTGGGTTGACCAGTTGATCCTCGAACTCTACAACTTCAGAAACGACATCAAGGAAGTGGACAGCGACGGCGGCGACGCTCTTCTGGACCGCTTCGTCAAAGCCTGGGAATTCAGGGCCAAGTGGGAAGCCGACGCCGTTGTTCCAAGAGAGGGCGCTGAACTCCCAACCGCGGGCGAGTCCATGATGAGCGCGATGCTTGGCGACAAGCTCGCCCGGCGGCTGAGGGGCGTGAGTAAAAACGAGGAGGAGAGCCGCACGACATACGTGAGGAGGAACAGATAGATGGAACGCGCAGTTCACGGCGGCGCCAGACTCGAAGCGACCGTCGTTCCCCCAGGAGACAAGTCCGTTTCTCACAGGGCCGCCCTGCTGAATGCGATTTCGGATGGACGGGCGAAGGTCACCAACTTCTGCGTCGGCGACGACCGAACCTCCATGCTCGGATGCCTGCGAGGACTAGGCGTAGAAATAGCTGAGAGCGTCGAGGACGGAATAGAAACTTTCACCATCAATGGAAAGGGCCTGGACGGTCTGTCCGAGCCGTTGGACTATCTCTACGCGGGCAACAGCGGCACCACCATGCGCCTCGTCTCCGGCCTTCTCGCCGCCCAGCCTTTTTTCAGCGTCATCACCGGCGATTCCTCCCTCCGCGGCAGGCCCATGAAGCGCATCCTGACTCCCCTCTCCATGATGGGCGCTCAGGTAATGGGACGCGGAGGCGGTTCGCTCGCTCCCCTCGCTTTCGACGGCGGCGGCCTCCACGGCATCGAGTACGAAATGCCCGTGGCCAGCGCCCAGCTCAAGTCGTGCATCCTGATAGCCGGCCTCTTCGCCGAAGGCGAGACCTCAGTGATCCAGCCCGCCGGGTCCCGCGACCACACCGAGCGCATGATGGCATCCATGGGCGCGGACGTAGATAAGGACGGCCTCCGATTGACGGTCCGCCGCCCTTCCCGACCACTGGCCTCCCTTGACATACAGGTCCCATGCGACATCAGCGGCGCGGCGTTCTGGCTGGTCGCCGGAGCCGCCCACCCCAACGCGCGGATTACCGTGCGGGGCGTCGGCATAAATCCCTCCAGAACCGGGGTGCTCGACGTACTCAACGACATGGGCGCCAACATAAGGATGGAAAACGTCCGCGAAGTCGGCAACGAACCTTCAGCGGACCTGGTTGTCGAGTCCAGCGACCTGCGCGGCGTCGAAATATCCGGCGACATCATCCCCAGGGTGATTGACGAACTCCCCGTCCTGGCCGTCGCCGCCTCCCAGGCCACCGGACAGACCGTCATCAGAGACGCCGCCGAACTCAGAGTCAAGGAGTCCGACCGGATCTCCAGCGCCGTCGCGGGACTGGACGCGCTCGGCGCGAAGATCCGGGAGACCGAGGACGGCATGATAATAGAGGGCGGCTCCAGGCTCACTGGCGCGGAAGTCGAGAGCTACGGCGACCACCGGATAGCCATGTCCATGGCAATCGCCGGCCTGATAGCCGAAGGCGCGACTACTGTTGGAGAGTCGGAAGCGGTGGACGTATCCTACCCAACCTTCTGGGGCGAACTGGAAAATGCAAGAGCCTGATGAAAGCCGGCGAACCACGCCCGCCGCGCGAAAGAGAGGACGCCTCTATGTCTTATCCGGACCGTCCGGCGTGGGCAAGGACGCGGTACTCGCCGAAATCGGGCGACTCGGCAGGCCGTACTACTTCACCATCACGGCCACCACGCGCCGAATGAGACCGGGCGAGCGAGACGGCATAGACTACATCTTCCTCGACCGCCGCGAATTCGAGCGTATGATAGAGGCGGGCGAACTGCTGGAATGGGCGGAGGTCCATGGAAATCTGTACGGCGTTCCAAAGTCCCAGGTCGTCGAGGCGCGGGATAGTGGGCTTGACGTAATCATGAAGATTGACGTGCAGGGCGCGACCACCATCAGGCGGATGATCCCCGGCGCCGCGCTGATATTCCTCGCGCCGCCCGATATGTCCACCCTCGAAAGACGATTGCGAATCCGTAACACCGAGTCTGAGAGCGAGTTCAGGCTCAGGCTGGAAACCGCCCGCGAGGAGATGAAGGAATCCCGGCTATTCGATCATATCGTCGTAAATCACGACGACCGCATTGACGAAGCGGCGAGCTCGATAGACCGAATCATCCGTGCCAAAGCCAAGAGTCAGCCCTCAAATTAACCTGTTACACACGCTAAATCTGCGATAAGAGAGGTTTTTACATGGAGCGTTCACTATCCGACGTGAAGGTCCTCGATCTAACCCATGTCCAGGCCGGCCCCTCGTGCGCCCAGATGCTCGGCTTCCTGGGCGCGGACGTCATAAAGGTGGAAGACACCAGGGGCGGCGACAGCACCCGGAAAGACCTGGCCCACCGCGAGGGCGTGGACAGCGTTTACTTCCTGATCTTCAATAACAACAAGCGCGCCGTCACTCTCGACCTCAAGACCGAGAAGGGCAAGGAGATGTTCGTCGGCCTGGTGGGCTGGGCGGACATCCTGGTCGAGAACTTCGGCCCCGGCATGATGGACAGGCTCGGGCTGGGCTGGGATCGTCTCCACCAAATAAACCCGCGCCTCATCTACGCCACCATCAAGGGCTTCGGAACATACGGCCCATACTCTGATTACAAGGGATTCGAGTTCGTGGCGCAGGCCGCGGGCGGCGCGATGGCGACCACCGGCTTCGGAGACAGGCCCCCGGTTCCGGTGTCGCCCGGCGTGGGCGACTCGGGCAGCGGACTCCACGCCGCCATCGGCATTCTCGCCGCTCTCCACAAGCGGGAGCGAACCGGCCTGGGCCAGATGATAGAAGTCTCGATGCAGGACTCGGTGGTGAACCTGATGCGTATGTCGCTGACCCGCACACTCGCCGAGGGCGTCCCAAATCCGCGACTGGGACACGTGGGGATGCGCGGTCTGCCGATGGTATTCCCCTGCTCGCCCGGCGGCCCGGACGACTACGTGATGATCCACCCGCGAGGCGACGGCTGGGACCTGACGCTGGCCGCGATTGACCGCGCCGACCTGATAGGCGACCCGCGCTTCGACGACGAGGAGAAGCGCTACGAGAACTCCGACGAGGTGACGAGCATCCTGACCGAGTGGACGTCGAAGCGAACCAAGTGGGAGGCGATGGAGACCCTCGCCAACGCCGGCGTGCTGTCCGGCGCGACCATCGGCGCGACGGAGGTGCTTGAGAACGAGCATCTCATCGCGCGGGAGATGATAGTCCAGGTGGAGGATGCGGTACGCGGCGACTACAAGATGATCGGGATACCAGTCAAAATGTCCGACGACCCCAACATCGTCACCCGCGCCCCCCGCTACTCTGAACACACCGACGAGGTACTAACCACAATCCTCGGCCGCTCGAAAGAAGAGGTAGCGGCGATGCGGGCGTCGGGCGTGGTGGTCTGAACCCAGTCTTATGCCTCTAGCTACATCCAGACTCACCACAGACGCCGGATGCCATATTGGTCGAAGAGTCGTTCTCTGGATACGAGTGTCAGGTCGCGGGCCATGGCCTGCGCTATGAGCATCCTGTCGAAAGGGTCCCGGTGGGGACCGGGCAACGCCCCGGCGCGGGCGGCGTCGTTCACGGTTATGGGGAGTTCCTCGAATCCCTCGCCCGCGATGGCGGCTCTAATATCGGCTACGAATTCGTCCGCCAGCGGCAGTTTGCCCAACCGATGTTTGGTGGTGATTTCCCAGGCCGACGCCGCGCTGACCAGTTTTTCGTTGGCTTCGTCGACTATGGCGCGACGAGCGGTAAGCGGCAGACGTTCGCTACCCGCAAGCCACCACAGGAAGGCGTGAGTGTCGAGCAACAGACGCAACGCTTAACGTCCACCCTCCCATGCGCATAGTTCCTCTTCAGGTAGGGGGTCGAAGAAGGAGTCGTCAACGGTGATTCGGCCCTTCCAGGAACCAAACCGTGGCTTGCCCCGCCCATGCAAAGGGGCCAGGCGAGCAACCGGCTTGCCATTTCGGGCAATGACCACTTCCTCACCCGCTTCAACCTGCGTGAGCAGTCGAGATAGATGCGTCTTAGCCTCGTGGACATTCACTGTTGCCATCGTCAACTCCGCCGGAAGAAGTGGACTAATCGTATGACTAAGTTATTGATATGTCAAGTCGTGAGTATTACGATGTTCGCTCCTCAAGCCACTCCTTGCTGAATTCCAGGCCGAAGCCGGGGGCGGCGCTGGGTACTAGGTAGCCGTCCTTGATTACGGGGGTGCCGGGGAGAATAACCATTTCCTCCAGGGGGACGCCGGGAGGGGCTACGCCCTCGGAGCGCTCGCCCCAGGGGATGACGGGCATGGCGTAAGCCAAGTGCTGGCCGTATGGCGTGTTCATGCCGCCGTGGCCGATGACGGTTACGCCGTGGGCCTCGGCTATGTGGCAGATGCGGACGCTGGCGGTTACGCCGCCGACCCAGGATATGTCGGGCTGGAGTATGTCCACCAGGCCCTGCCCCGCCGCGAACGCGAAGGGGTGGATCGTGTACCAGTGCTCGCCGGTGGCGAGGGTCTGGCCCGGGACGCGCTGGCGCACTTTCATGTAGCTGTCCAAGTCTTCGGGAAGCAGGTAGTCCTCCAGCCACTTGATGCGGTAGGGCTTGAGCGCCTCGACCAGGCGGACTATGTACTCGGTATTCAGGGACATCCATGAGTCAACGGCTATCTCGACGTCGGGGCCGACCTGTTCGCGGGCGCCGGCGACGAGTTCCTCGTTCTTGTTCAGGCCCTCCAGGCCGTCCTCTGGGCCGTGGCGGACGAAGAGCTTGACCGCCTTGAACCCGAGTTCGAGGAACCACTCGATGTAGTTCTCGGTGCCGTAGGTGAGCATCGTGTTGGAGGCGTAGCAGAAGATCTTGTCCTTGACCGGGCCGCCCAGCAGTTCATACACCGGAAGGCCGAGCAGCTTGCCCTTGAGGTCCCAGAGGGCGTTGTCAACGGCGCTGATGGCGTAGCTTGTGAGGCCGTAGGCGCCATACGGAGACGACGCGCGGCGCATCACGTCCCAGTGCTTCTCGACGGCCATCGCGTTCTGGCCCTGGAGCAGGGGCGCGAAGTGATCGTTGATGATGGAGATGACCGGGCCGCTCATTGGCGCGAAGCCGACTCCCCAGGTTCCGTCCTCGGCGGTCACGACGCAGGCGACGCGGCCCCAGGGCTCGCTCCAGCCGCGCTCGCCGAATTCGTCCTTGTAGCGCGCCATGGGGCTGGTGAAGTGTCCGGCGCCGGGTATGGCGGGGACTCGCGGCTGGGTCTTGATGGGCGGCGTCAGGGTGACGGCGGCGGCTCGGATTTCTTTGATCTTCAATGGCGTTCCTCCGGAATCAGGCTTGGAGTTGGGTTATCATGGCGGCTAGGCGTTCTTCTTCTTCGGGGTTGGAGGTTGGGAAGTCGAAGCTGATGGAGTCGGCGTAGTCGCCGTGGGTCTGCTTGAGCTTGGACACTATCTGGTCGTGGGTGCCGACGACGGCGAAGGTTTCGAGCATATCGTCGGTTATCTGGCCGGGCATTTCAGGCCACCTGTTATCCACTGACATACGATAGAGACGCGCGGCCGTGTCTTCCCAGCCGTGGGTACTCATGACGGATTCGTAGCTGCGGGTGGAGGCGTAGAAGGAAATCTGGCCCTTGACGCCGGCCTTCTTGGATTCGACCTCTTCCTCCGTCTCGCCGGTGATGATGAAGCCGCCGGCGTTTATCTCGATGTCGTCCAGGGAGCGCCCCGCCCTGTCCGCGCCTATCTTCAGGTTGGGGATGATGACCTCCCTGGTGTACTTGGGGGTGCAGAAGCCGTGCAGCAGAACGCCGTCGCAGACCTCGCCCGCGACGCGGAGCATATATGGGTTGACGGCGGATATGTACACCTTCACGTCGGGCTTGGCGACCGGGCCCGGGTTGAAGAAGGGCGGCATGAGGTTGAAGTCGTAGTGGTCGCCGTGGAAGCGGACGCGCTCGCCCGTCTGCCAGGCGTTCCAGATGTGACGCAAAGCCTGGATGTACTCGCGCATACGTGGCGCGGGGGCCGTCCAGTTCATGCTGAAGCGGCGGACGATGTGGCCGCGCACCTGGCTGCCGAGTCCGAGTACGAAGCGTCCGCCGGACATGGCCTGGAGGTCCCAGCTCAGATAGGCGACGTCCATCGGGCTGCGCGCGAAGGCGAGCGCTATGGAGGTTCGCAGGTTGACGTTCTCGGTATGTTCGGCGGCTATGGCGAGGGGCAGAAACGGGTTGTGGTTGGTTTCGGATGAACTAGACGTGTCGAAGCCCAGACGCTCGGCGCGTCGGGCGGACTCCGCGATTTCGGCCGGGGCGCTGCCCGCCAGTCGGGTTCCAACTTTCAATGTATTTCCTCCAGTGTCAATTCTCAATTGGCAATTATCAATTCTCAATTAGCGATTGTCAATTTTCAGCGTACAGTTGGGATGGTATGGCGCGGTTTGGTGTACGATTGGGGGGATTCGACTAGGGGGTTACGCGGATATGGTCGGGCATCTGGATATTGAGGACGCGAGGTACGCGCGGGCGGCGGAGCGGATTCTGCGGCTGCATGATAATTTTGAGGCGGAGGCGAATATCACCAGCGCGGTTCGGGATTTTCTGATGCTGACGGGGCTGGCGAGGGCCGACGAGATGGTGGAGGAGAATCCGCCGTCGGACACGTCGCGGCGCGCGGTTGACCTGACGGCGCTGGATACGTTTATCGAGGTGAAGCGGCGCGTCGGAACGGCGGCGGGATTCGAGCCGAACCCGGAGTACGTGCGCCAGCTTGACGATTACCTGGCGGAGTCGGAGCGGGCCGGGCGCGGCGTTCGGATGGGTATTCTGACGGACGGGCGGCGCTGGCTTTTGCGCTGGCCGGGCGCGGGTGAGGCGCGGACGGTTTATCCCTACGCATTTACGCTGGAGTCCGCCGACAGGTGGCTGCCGCTGTTCGAGTGGCTGCGGGACAGGGCGCTGGAGTCCAGAGAGGACGCTCCGGTTGACCGCGCGGTGGTGGAGGCGAGTTTCGGGCCGGAGAGCGCGCATTACAACAGGGACATAACGCGGCTGCGCGAGTTGTACGACCGGCGCGCGGGCATGGAGACTATCAGGGTGAAGCGCAGGTTGTGGCGCGACCTGCTGAGGGCGGCGCTCGGCGAGATAGCGGACACGCGACAGGACGCGGACGACCTGTTCATCCGGCACACGTATCTTACGACGGTCGTCGGGATGGTGGTTCAGGCGTCGTTCGGGGTGGACATATCGCGGCTGGCGGAGACGGACCCGGAAGACCTGCTGAAGGGGCGCGAGTTGCAGAACGCGACGGGGTTGCAGGGCGTGGTGGAGTCGGATTTCTTCGCGTGGCCGTCGGAGGTTGGCGGTCTGCCGCTGCTGAGCGCCATCGCCCGGCGGGTGGCTCGGTTCGACTGGCGGAACGCGCCGGCGGACATCGCGCCGATTCTGTACGAGAGCGTGATACCGGCGGAGGAGCGGCGGCGGCTTGGCGAGTATTACACGCCGGACTGGCTGGCGCGCGCGATGGTTGAGGAACTGGTGTCGGACCCGCTGAACCAGCGCGTGCTGGATCCGGCGTGCGGCTCCGGGACGTTCATCGTGGAAGCGGTGCGGCGGGTGATAGAGGCGGCGCGGGAGAGCGGGCTGCGCTCGGAGGAGGTCTTCGAGAAACTGCGCGACTCGGTTATCGGGATAGACGTTCACCCTGTCGCGGTTCACCTGGCGCGCGCTTCCTGGGCGCTGGCGGCGCGGACGGCGATTCAGGACGCGGTTAGCGCCTCCATATCGGCGCCCATCTATCTGGGCGACGCGCTGCAACTGCGCTTTCGCGCGGGGGATATGTTCGCGGAGCAAGAGGTGCGGGTGGAGGTCGGGGACGAACGCAACTCGGCGCTTGTGTTTCCGGTGAGCCTGGTGGAGCGCGCGAACGATTTCGACTCGCTGATGGGCGACGTGGCGGACGCTATCGAGCGCGGAGACGACCCGTACATCGCGCTCGACGACAACGGGATAACGGACGCGGCGGAGCGGGAGACGCTGGGCGAGACGATAGCGACGATGGGGCGTCTGCACTCGGAGGGGCGCGACCACATCTGGGCGTACTACACGCGCAACCTGGTTCGTCCGGTGGCGCTGAGCCGCGCGAGGGTGGACGTCATCATCGGCAATCCGCCCTGGCTGAATTACAACCAGACGGCGAGCGCGCTGAGGACGGAACTGCGAAACCAGAGCGAGAACCTGTACGACTTATGGGTTGGCGGCAGGTACGCGGCGACTCAGGACGTGGCGGGGCTGTTCTTCGCTCGGAGCGTTGACCTATACCTGAAGGATGGCGGCGTCATCGGGATGGTGATGCCGCACAGCGCGTTGCAGACGGGGCAGTATCGCAAGTGGCGGACGGGACGCTGGCGCTCCAGCCAGATGGAGCGGACGCTGAGCGTGGACTTCGGGTTCAAGGCGGCGTGGGACTTGGAGCGGCTTGAGCCGAACACCTTCTTTCCGGTGCCGTCCTGCGTGGCGTTCGCCCGGCGGACGGGAGATGCGGGCGGCGCGGTCGCGCTGTCGGGCGGCGTGGAGCGCTGGATTGGCGCGGCGGGATCGTCCAATGTACGACGGACGCGCGCGGGCATAACCGACACGTCGGAGATAGGCGAGTCGCCATACGCGGGATATTCACGCAGGGGAGCGGACATCTATCCCCGGGTATTCTTCTTCGTGAACGAGACTGAGAACCGCGCGGTCATCAGGGCGGGCGGCACAATCACGGTGAATCCGCGCAGAGGGGCGCAGGACAAAGCGCCCTGGAAGACGCTCGACCTGTCGGCCATAAGCGAGCAGACGATAGAGTCGGCGCACGTCTATGACGTACACCTGGGGGAGACGGTCGTGCCATACGCGACGCTGCCGCCTCTCAAGGCCGTCCTGCCCGTCCGACGCGGCGAAGACTCCATACCGACAGACGCCGAGGGCGTGGGCGGGATACGTCTGGGCGGACTGGACAGGCGTATGCGTCAACGCTGGCAGACAATCAGCGGACTGTGGGAAGAGAACAAGGCGCGGGCGAATCGTCTGAACCTTATAGAAAACTTGGATTACATACACAAACTATCATCACAGCTTGAATGGATGAAAGACCCGAAAGACAGGCAGGTTCGGGTGGTTTACACAAAAGCCGGAAATCCAACAGCGGCCCTGATTCAGGATGATAGCATCATAATAGACCATCTTCTATACTGGATTGTCTGCGAAAGTGTTCAGGAAGCCTACTACCTTCTCGCCATCATAAATAGCCGCACTTTGTCCGAAGCAGCGTCTCAATTCATGTCCAGAGGCCAGTTCGGAGCGCGAGACTTGCACAAACATCTATGGAAACTTCCGATACCGGAATACGACGCGAACAACGGCCTGCACACCAGCATTTCGGACGCTGGTCGGAAGGCGTCGGAGGGGGCAGCGACGCGGCTGGCGGAGTTGTATGAGGAACGGGCGCGGGTTACGGTGACGATAGCGCGGCGGGAATTGCGGGCGTGGCTGCGGGGGAGTGGGGAGGGGAGGGAGGTGGAGGGGGTGGTTGGGGGGTTGTTGGGGGGGAGTAACACGAATTAGATAGTCGGCTTACCTGCCTTGGTCAATTTCTGATTCAGGGCCGACAACCTCTTGCGATCAGCGGCTGGTCTGATGTAGTAGTAATCGAATAGACTTTCTATTATCTCCAGACACCATTCGGCTTCCTCGGATTGTACATCAATAATTTGCAAACTAGTTGTTTCCGTTATCGGGTGAGCCGAAAAATTTCCAAAGTTACGTATAGCATCAATTGTTTCCTTGAGATTAGTGGGCAGAGCTTTACTCGGATCATTCTCATTCAATACTGCCTGAATTTGCCTAAAGAGGTTTTGTCCTTGATAACCTTGCTCCAACAGTATAGCTTGTAAGACACGGCGTGAGAGTGCAGCAGACGCCTTAGGGCTGATAGACAACACTTCGCACGCTTCTGTATAATCGTGTTTGAGATTGTCAGGCACGCCGTCTTCAATAGGCTTACGTCCCGGTAAATCGTGTGGATAGATCACGGACTCTCCGAGTAGACTATGTGTGCCCGCGTAGTTCATTGCGTAGTCTTTCAGTTTTACAATTGGAAGATCACAGCTTGGGCACGGCATGATCTGGCAAGTCCAACTTCGCAGTTTGCTAGCGGATTCAGCTCTAGCCTGATCCCACATACTTATATCTTCATGGTATGCTACGGAGCAATGCGGACACTGCATATTTCAACTCCCGTAATTATACACCGATTCATCGTCAGTTCTAGGAAGCCCTTACTACGACAGTGACCATATCCTGCGCCTGAGATAGAATATCGGCCATGCGGGTTCTGAAGATTGATTCGTCGGATAGGCCGTCTTTGATGTATATTAGCTCAAACAGGATAGCGTCCAAGAGTTCCTGATCCTCGAACTCGGTCTCCCAAGCAAATGGGATTATCCGATCTTCAAGTGAATTCATGTCAATATCGCCCATCAGGTAAAGTTGTACTGTCTTAAGGATTTCGTCGTTCATGCCAGTCACCCCCTCGCAGCCGGTAGAAATAATCGCGGTTGGGATGTTACGTGAACAACCACAGAAAAAAGGCGAATGAGGAAATCGTTACCAGCGTATGTACCGTCATCATAGCTGCGTACCAGATGATGACGCGCGTTGCGCTCTTGTGTATCTCAGCTACCAGTTCTTCCTGAGTAACCCTAGTGGGGACTTGTTCACAAACGTCCATATCAGCCTCGTATTATCCTGCGCCTAGAGCTAGATGAACAGCCGCAGCAGCGCGGCCACGGCCACCAGAGCTCCAACCATCATGGCTGCGTTCCACTTCACCAAGCGCGTTTCGGAAGCGCGCATCTGGGCGGTCAGCTCGCCGCGCATGGTTTCCATCTCGGTTCTCAGGTCGCCTCGCAGCCTTTCAATCGCCGTGTTCATATTGCCGCTTAGTTCTTGAGTAGATGTGTTCATCTCACCCCGTAGTTCCTGAGTAGAGGTGTTCATCTCACCGCGCAGTTCCTGGACCGCCGCGTTCATGTCGCCGCGCAACACTTCAACCGCCGCGTTCACGTCGCCGCGTAGTTCCTGAGTAGAGGTGTTCATCTCACCGCGCAGTTCCTGGACCGCCGCGTTCATGTCGCCGCGCAACACTTCAACCGCCGCGTTCACGTCGCCGCGTAGTTCCTGAACGTCAGCCTTGGTGGCGAGATGTTCGTAAGCGCCTTCGATTGAGCTGACTCGTTCTTCAAGCATGGTCATGATTTTCGCGCTCCTCTATCGGGTGGCTTGGGAATGGCGGTTCTTTGGGATTATTGTACCACAGAAGCGGACTTTTCGCTCAGTCGGCCACCGCGGCCGGGACTTGGCTGGCGATTTCGGCCATGCGCGTTCTGAAGATAGATTCGTCGGATACGCCGTCCATGATGTACACTAGCTCGACCGCTATCCGGTCAACGAGGTCTTGGTCCTCTAATTTGTCATCCCATGCGAGTGTGATGACCCTGTACTCAAGCGCGTCGAGATCTATCTCTCCATTCAAGTAAAGTTTTAATGCCTTAAGGACGTTGTCTTTCATGCCAGTTCCTCCTCCACAGCCAGTGAGCCTAGCCGCGTCTGATACAGAATTGCGTCAATTGTACCGCATTCTGGATATTAGAGGAAAACTGGATAGAGGACAAGCCTACGTTGAAGTGCGGCGAACCATGGCCAGTCCGCCTCAAGGCAACTTCCCTCCCGGAACACGCAGCCGGATGGTAAACATTAGGCTGACAATCAACGATTGGCTTCTGTGCAAGGCTCACCACTACATAAACGCCGACAGCTCCGACTATACTGAACCCGATCCCAAGTGGATTCGGATTAACGATGTGGAATTCAAACAGGGCAGAGGGAGATGATTGACGGAGCGCGGTGGTAATGGGCAGACTGAGAAGAATCCTCTGGCCGCGGGGCCAGGCATGGCGCGGCGGGCTGGTGATTGATTAAGGTGTCATGCTCGATAATCTAGGTACACGGACATGGGTAGAGATTTCTGGAAGAACTTCGGAGTGCTGATTGGGGCGGTCTTGCTGTCCGCTACCGCGTCCGCCCTGATAGTGTGGGGCATGGTTGCATGGGCTGGGCTGAGTCATGGCGATTCGGCGAGGCTGTTTCAGGCGGTTGGGGCTGTTACTGTTATCTTCGTGGGCGGCGTGTTCGCCTACTGGAGATTGCAGATATTCAGGACATTCCAGCCGCATCTGACTATTTCGCACGAAGTCTCGCATAGGTTCATTGGGGATAGCTATGTTCATATAGCGGTGACTGCGAGTTTGCGTAATAGCTCAAGTGTGAAGATAGGCTTGAGGGAAGCGCTCTTCTCCGTGCAGCTAATAGAACCTACATTGGACGAAGATATCGAAAACTTATATGCCGGCGTGTTTATAGACAAAACGCAAAGAGACTTTCAATGGACTACTCTTGCTGAGAAACCAATTCAATGGGAAGAAAACGAAACGGTAGTGGAACCTGGCGAATCTCACCAAGAGACGTGTGAGTTCATAGTATCCAGGGACATTACATCCGTTATGATATATACTTATTTCTCCAACCCAATGTATTCCCCGCGCAGCCAGTCTTCGGAGGGATGGTATGCGACAACCTTCTATGATAGACTGTCAGAATAACCGTAAGCGAATAGTACGTCGGGGAGGTCGTGATGCCTTATGAAGATGCACAGTCAGGAAACAAGCGCAGACAAACCGCTCCGAGAGTAAGACCCAAGCCAATCATCTCAACCAAACCCCCGGGACCGCCGCGCATGGAATCCAAAGACCCGAAGCAGCCCTTGCAGTGAGGTAGCGATGAAATCTAACCGTAAGCCATCTAATTATAACACAACCCAAATTGAACTACGGGATGATGGTGGAAAGCCGAGAGTTAGGCCGCCAATAGCCGAGGTGTCACCCAGCGATCCTAAACCTCCGAGGCCACCGGCTAAGAAGCCACGGAGTTCCGGGTGATTCGTGTTATGAGATCTAGGGACGTAACGCCGTCAAGATACGGGCGCGAATCTAAGCGGGTTGTCATAAAGGGGACTGGTCGCAGAAAGGCTCCGCCCAAGGCAGACCGCTCAGGTAAGCCGCCCGGCAGTACGCTTATGAAGAATGGCGGCAAGCTGTCGGATAGAGTTGTCCCCACACAATCGAGAGACGGATACGAATACCATAGGGTTGTCATCAGAGGCACAGGCCCAAGAGAAATACCACCTAAGCTGTGGCCTCCCGACAAGCCGCCCGGTGGCAAGTTACCCGAGGGGGCTATCCGCCAGGATTCACGAAGCCGAATCCTGAGTTTCAGAAAGCCTTTGCGCCGGCCTCGACCTGACTCGCGATCTCGCTGACCCGTTCCCTGAAGATTGACTCGTCGGATAGACCGTCTTTGATATAGATCAACTCGGCCAGGATCTCGTTCAAGAGATCCTGGTCCTTGAAGTCGTCGTCCCAAATGAATGGAATGACGCGATCTTCCAGCGTGTCTAAGTCTATGTCGCCGTTCAGGTAGAGGCGAATGGTTTCCAGGATTATGCCGGCCATGCCAGACTCCCATCTGCTGACTCAAAACCTGCGAGGCCGGGACGCTAGAGGAACAGCCTGAGCAGGGCAGCTACTGCGGTTACCGTGCCGAGCGCCGTTCCTATCATTAGTCCGGCGACCCATTTGATCATACGCACTTCGGAGGCTCTTATCTCGGACAGCAGGTCGCCGCGCATCGTTTCTATCTCGGTTCTCAGCTCACCGCGCAGTCTTTCGAGGTCGGCCTTGGTGGCTATGTGGTCGTAAGCGCCTTCAATGGAACTGACTCGTTCTTCAAGCATGGTCATGGGTTTCGCGCTCCCCTAACAGGAGGCTTGGGAATGGCGGTTGGTTGGGGTCATTGTACCACCACAGAAGGAGCTTTTCGCTACTTTCTGCTTCGTTGAAGGGTAGATTCTTGATTGACGCTCCGGCGGGGGCGTTGATAGATTTCATACAGGCTCGATTAGCGTCGGCTTGGAAAGCGGCGGACAAGGTGAGGGCGGAAGCGGCTCATGTGGCAAACATTCGGACATGAAAAGGCTATAAGAACCCTGGTACGCTCGATAGAAGCGGGCAGGATGGCTCATTCCTACCTGATTAGCGGGCCTGCGAAAATCGGGAAGGCGACGCTCGCCCTCGACATCGCTCGCGCCGCGAACTGCTCCTCCGGCGGAACTCCGTGCGCGACTTGCCGCCAGTGCCTGCGCGTCACTTCAGGGCTGCACCCGGACGTGCGGATCATCGGGCTGGAGAAGGCCAGGTCGGGCAGGCTGCGGACTCAGATCAGCATCGAACAGGTGCGGGAGATTCAGCGGGACGCGAGCCTGCTGCCATACGAGGGCCGCAGCAGGGTCTTCATATTCGAGAGCGCGGAGAAACTGAGTGGCGAAGCCGCCAACAGCCTGCTCAAGACGCTGGAAGAGCCGCCTGAAACTGTCATCATCATACTTGTGGCTTCCGACATGAACGCCGTGCTGCCGACTTTAGTCTCAAGGTGCCGACGCATAGACCTGCGTCCGGCTCCGCTGAACGCCGTTACTGAATTCCTGGTGGAACGGAAGAATGTGAACCGGGAGAGAGCCGACGAAATAGCCGGACTGTCCGGCGGCAGGATTGGCTGGGCCATCGAGGCGGCGGAGAATCCGGGGATAATAGACGGGATATGGGAAGCGATGGACACGATAGAGCGGACCGTCAACGGTTCCCTGTCGGACAGGTTCGACTACGCCGAGCGGCTCGCCGGCCGCTTCTCCAGGGACAGGCAAGGCGTCCTGGAAGAGCTTGGCCTGTGGCAATCGTGGTGGCGGGACGCGCTTCTCATCGCGCAGAGCAAAAGCGAACTTGTAGTCAACAAGCCCCGCCTCGAGGCTCTGCTCTCGATTGCCGACCGGATTTCTACCGAGTCGGTAGTGTCCTCGCTGAAAGCCATTCGTCGAACCGTCTTTCTGCTGGAGAGAAACGTTTCTCCGCGCCTGGCCATCGAGGGGATGATGATGCGACTGCCCTCGCCGCCGGAACGTCGCCGGGAGGGATGAAGATGATCGTGGGTGTCCGTTTTTCCCCTGCCGGGAGGGTGCGTTTCTAT
Source organism: Dehalococcoidia bacterium (assembly GCA_963668275.2). GTDB lineage: Bacteria > Chloroflexota > Dehalococcoidia > Lucifugimonadales > UBA1123 > VXRN01. The sequence continues at coordinate 1,330,338 of OY764155.1, read as the reverse complement.
GACGATAACGGAATCCGCGTTGAATTTGCCGACAGGGTGATGGTCGAGACCAAGTGGGGCGACAAAGAGGCCAGCGTCGCCATAGGCTCGAGCCAGGTCGCGCATTCGGACCTTGCGGGAGAGTTGCCGCGCGTACTGCGGCTCATCGAGCGAGCGCCGGAGATACCCTGACGGATGACGGCGCGTTCAACTCACCCACGGGATGAATGGACGCCACTCTTCCATGATCTCGCGGCGCTGGAACATATAGTAGGGGTTGGGCTTCGGCTCTCCCGGCTCGCGCATCAGCTTCATTCTCGCTTCGCGTGGAGTCCTGCCCGCCTTGTGATGGTTGCAGGGTATGCAGGCGCTCACTATGTTGTCCCAGGAATGTGGCCCATGCCGCCACCGAGGAATGATGTGATCGAGCGTGAGTTGGCGCGTCTGCTTGCCGCAGTACTGGCAGGTGAAACCGTCGCGGTAGAACACCGCCTGCCTGGAGAGGCGGCGGCGCATCACGGGTCTCTTCACCATGTAGATCAGGCGGATTACCGACGGCGCGGGGAACAGTTCCGAGACGCTCCTTATGTGGCCGCGTCCGTTTACGACAAGCTCCGCCTTGCCCCGCCCTACCAGGACCAGGGCGCGTCGCGCGTTGCAGACGTTGAGTGGCTGGTAATTCTGGTTAAGCACCAGGACCGGCGAATTGATTGCGCTCATCTTACGCCTTACGGTGGACTTGTCAGCTAGAAACACCCCGAAGCGATCACAGTTCAAACACAGTTTAACCCAAACCGCGACCTCATCTCCATATCAGAGGATGGCAATAGAATGGGTAAAGGTCAGGACAGCGGAGAAACCCCCTCTCCTGGCGCGGATTCGGCGACTTCGCCACCGCTCGCCTCTTGCGCCAGCAGGTCCAGGCCGACCGCGAAGTCGCCTATCACGGGGCTGAACGATATTCTGGGCGCGGAGTCCCATACGCCCAGGAACAGCGACACGACCCTGGAGTTCACGAGGCCGTCAACCAGAAGATGGCGCTTGTCTTCTACCAGGGCGGAGGTTTGGCCGCCGTTCAGGGTGACGTATCCGCCCGTAGGGATGTCCATGTCCGCTCCGTCGAGGGTGAATGTGAACGCCAGGCGAGCCAGGACGACTATCAGCGCGACGGAGAGCGTCAGGCCCACGACCAGCCCGAGCGCCATCCCGGCCATTCTGTCCGCGGCGCTGGCGGCTCCAAGCGTCCCCTTCGACGCGACGGTCTTGACTACCCTGCCCACCATGACGAATACGAGGACGCATACCGACATTATGAAAACGTAGGCCAGAGTTGAAACGAAGGCATCGGCGCCCGCCGAAAAGCTCACCAGCTCGCCGGCGTCGTCCGCGTACCTGCCCGACAGCCACCAGCCCGCCACTATCCCCGCGCAAAGAAAAACCACGTCCAGGAGGCCAGTCTTCAGTCCCCAGACGAGGCAAACGCAAAGAATCAGGATTATCAGAAAGTCCAGCCACTGCATAAGTATCTTCGCTCGCTCCTGTACCGCCTGAGTTGAGAATGAAAAGTCCGCGTATTAGCGCTCACACTGCCTCAGACTAGCACACGACCTTTACAGTCTAAAGGCAATAGAATCACATACAGGCGTCAAAACATCCCGTGGCGTATTGCGTAAAAGCGGCTCTTGTATTTATATTCAGGGTTACAGTCCGCTGGCGCGAAATGTGGAGGAACCCCGATTGCTGGTCTTGGGCGTTGATCCCGGTACATACAAAATGGGCATTGGGCTGGTGGAGTCCGACGGCGACGGCTATTCCCTGCGCCTGTCTGACGCGCTCAGCCCCCCGAGGAACGCCGAATTGGCCGCGCGCCTCGGATGGCTCCACGGCCGCCTCGAGAAGCTGATGGCCGAGATAATGCCGGACGTCGTGGCTGTGGAGTCGCCGTTCGTCGGTCGGAATATCAAGGCGGCCATCTCCGTAGGCCAGGCGCAGGCGGTCGCGATGGTGGCGGCGGCGTCTCACGGCATTCCCGTATCCATGTACGCCCCCAGGGAAGTCAAGAAGGCTGTTACCGATAACGGGGGGAGTTCCAAGGAGCAGGTGCAGGACATGGTCCAGTTTCTCCTGGATCTGGCGGAGCCGCTGGAACCCTCGGACCGGGCGGACGCCGCCGCCGTGGCCATCTGCCACATCAACAACGCCCAGACCCTCGACATCGAAATGTGGGAATAGGATATGGTCTCGACGCTCATATCATCCATATCGGGAACGCTCGGAGGCGTGGGAGCCGACTGGGTTGACGTCGCCGTGGGGGGAGTGACGTTTCGTATCAGCGTGCCGGACACCTCCGTAAACTCGGTCGGGCGCGTTGGCGAACCCCTCAGACTGCACACTTCGTTGCAGGTCAGGGAGGACAGCCTGACTCTGTACGGATTTCTGAGCGAGGATGAACGCCAGACGTTCGACACCCTGCTGAACATAAGCGGGATAGGGCCGCGTCTCGCGCTGGCGATGCTCGCGCGGTTCAGTCCGCAGTCCCTTGTCCAGACGGTCGAGGAAGGCGACACGAAGGCGCTTTCCACGGTGCCGGGCATAGGCCGGCGCACCGCCAGCCGCATAGTGCTGGAACTCAAGGGCAAGCTGGACCTCGACTTCGCGGACGACGGACGCGGGGCGGCTCCCGGCTCGGAACTGGTGGACGCGCTGACAGCGCTCGGATACGGGGACAACGAGGCGAGAGAGGCGCTGTCTCGAACGGCGGCCAACGGGCAGTCGGAGGAAGACCGGATCCGCGCCGCGCTGGAATACCTGGCGGGCGGCGCGTGATGGAACGCTCTCCCTACGACCCCTGGGCCGGCATCTACGACGCGGTTTACTCGTATGTGCGCTCGGATATACCCTTCTACGCTCAGCAGGCGGTGGAATCCGGTGGGCCTGTTCTGGAACTGGGCGTGGGAACCGGGAGAGTGGCGATACCGACGGCCCAACTTGGGATTGACGTGGTGGGTCTGGACACGTCGGAGGCGATGCTGTCCAAAGCGCGGGGAAAGCTGGGTTCGCTGCGAGAGGGAGCGGGATCGGTTGAGTTGATCCACGCCGATATGCGCGACTTCGACCTTCGCGACGTCAATGGCGCCCGGCGTCAATTCCCCCTTGTAACTATTCCCTTCAGGGGATTTCTCGCGCTTATGACGGTGGAAGACCAGATAAGCGCTCTCGATAGCATCCGGCGGCATCTGAGTCCGGGCGGCAGGCTTGTGTTCAACGTGTTCGTCCCCGACCCGAACATGGCCTTCGAGCAGAGCGATGTACCCCGCCACCTGAACGACGTCACCGACCCCGTCACCGGCATAAGCTACGTTCTCTACCAGCAGAGCGCGTATGACACTTACAATCAGACAGTCAGCGTTCGAACTATCATCGAGGAACTGGACGGCGCGGGCGTCGTGGCGCGAAGGATGTACCGCGACTACGAGCTGAGATACTGCCACCGCTGGGAGATACATCACCTTCTCGTGATGCGCGGCTTCGAGATAGATGACCTCTTCGGCGACTTCGGCCGCTCGGAGTTTGACGCTGGCAGCGCTGAGATGATATGGATAGCGCGAGGATAGATGCGCGTCAATGAACACATATTTTACGAGCCGGATGAGGAGAGCCCTCCTCTCATAACGCTTGGCGTCGCGTTTCAGGGCGTTATCATCATCCTGTCGAACACCGTCGCGATATTGACCACCTTCCTGGTGGCGTCCAACGCCCACGGAAGCTACGTGCCATGGGCGATGTTCGCGTCCCTGCTGATAGCCGGGGTCGTTACGTTTCTGCAAGCCACCAGAATCGGGAGACTGGGGCCTGGTTACATACTCATGGTGGGCCCTGGCACGCCTTTTCTCGCCGTCTGCGTACTGGCCGTCGCGGAAGGCGGGCTGTCGCTGATGGCTGTCGTGGTCGTCGCTGCCTCTCTGCTTCAGTTCGCTTTCGCGGTCTGGCTCGCGCGACTGCGCCGGATAATCACCCCCGTCGTCTCCGGAGTGGCCTTCATGATGATAGCCATCTCCGCCATGCCCATAGCGCTCGCCAGGCTGGGCGAAGCACCCGTCGGCGTATCCCCCGCGGCCGGCCTCGCGGTGGGAGGAGCTACGGTGGTAGTGGCCGCGCTTCTGACGCTGCGCGCTTCGGGGATTCTGCAGCCGTTGGCTATGCCCATAGCCATCGTCGTGGGATCCGCGGTCGCCGTCCTGTTCGGAGTGTACGACTTTCAGCGGGCGCTCGACGCTCCCTGGTTCGCTCTCCCCGAGTACTCCGGGTGGCCCGGTTTGGGCGCCGCTCTGGACGGGGATTTCTGGGCGCTGCTCGTGGTATTCCTCATCGTAAGCTCCGTAGCCGCCGTCAAGGCCGGCAACGAGGGCGCCGTAATTCAACAGATCTCCCGGCGCAGGCCGCGCGCGATAGACTTTCGCGCGGTGCAGAGGACGCTGAACTCGAGCGGCATAGCCGCGCTGCTGTCCGGGATAGCGGGCATACTCCCCCTGACGATATATCTGCCCTCGACCATCGCGCTTATCAACTTCACCGGAGTCGCGGCGCGGCGCGTGGGATATGCCATTGGAGCCTTGCTCATCGGGCTGGCCCTACTGCCCAAGATAGTCGCCATTCTCACCACCATACCCCAGTCTGTGACCGGAGGGCTTCTTATGATCATCATGGGTATGCTCTTCATTGAGGGGTTCCGCACAGTGCTGCAGGACGGCCTCAACCGGCAAAAGGCTCTCATCGTCGGGCTGTCTCTCTCGGCCGGGGTGGGCTTTCAGACTCGGAACGTCCTCGCGGATGTACTGGCGGATCCGTGGGGCGTGGTGTTCGGGAGCAGTGTCTTCGTCGGCATTCTGGTCGCGGTCTTTCTGTCGTCCGCGCTGGAATTGGCGGCTTCTCGCCGCAGACGCATGGAAGGGGAGCTGGACATCTCCGCTCTTCCAGGCATCAACGCCTTCCTGGGCGACCTGGGCTCCGGAATGGGATGGAACGACGCCTCGACAGACCGCCTGCGCGCCGCCGGAGAAGAAACGCTGTCCAGTATGCTGCAACTGCGAGAGGACTACGAGGAAGACAGGCCGCCGCGCCTCATCCTGATAGCGCGTCCCGGCTCCGGGATGGTCGAGATGGAGTTTCTGGCGGTCGTCCAGGAAGAGAACATCGAGGACCATATCTCTTTCATGAGCGAACAGGCCGAGACGCCCGACGTAGAAGAAGTTTCGTTCCGCCTGCTGCGTCATTACGCCAGTTCCGTGCGCCACAGAAAGTATCACGGAATTGATATAGTTACGGTCCAGGTAGAGGCTTAATGCCGAGACGATTGCAAAAGTCCCTTCCCCCTTGACGGGGGAAGGCCAGGACGGTGGTGACTCACTCCCAGTTCATACCGATATGATGTTCAGACCTTCTAGCCGCTCGAAGTGCCGTCGGTTGTTGCTCAGCAAGACAAGACCATGCCGTATAGCGGTGCAGCCGATTAGCAGGTCAAGGTCGCTTATCGGAGTTCCCGTCGCCTTCAACCTGCCCCTTTCGCGCGCGAATAAACGGCAGATGTCGTCATCCACTTGAACCACGTCGTAACCGCTTAAGAACTCCAGCAGCAGCTCCTCGTTGGCTTGCGGATCGTCAGAGTAAAACACGCCCTGATAAAGTTCGGCTGTCGAAATGACGCTTATGCCGATGCCTTCATCGGTCATCTCTTCAAGACGCCGAATGACGGCGAGATTGCCATGAAGAGCGTGAATTACCCAGTCCGTATCTACAAGGTAGTGCATAACGGCCTAAGACCCTTGCTACTGCCTGCTGCCAGCCAGCCGCGCTTCATAGATGTCCCGTATCAGTTCATCCGGGTCCCGCGCGCCCTTCCAGCCCCCGGCGGTCGCCCTCAACGCTTTGAGACCTCGCTTGGCGCGAGAAGCCTGAGACTCGACCTCGACGCTTACCGACAAATTCGCGCCTTCTTCGATGTCCAGCGGCTTCAACGGCACAATAGCGCCATTGGAGTATGTGGCTTTCACCCCGTTGATCATTGCGTCTCACCTCTTGAACTATATCCCCACGCTGCTGAACGCCCCTATTATATCACGACTCGTGGACAGACCCCGGCCAAGCTAGTCCCAATCGCCCCGCCCAAAAACGACGCAATACACCCCCACCCCCTACTTCTCCACCGCCGTCACCTTGAAGATACCCGTCTCTCCGTTGCTATCGTCGCTCCAGACGCCGCCGCCATCTTCAGACCACCTCAACACGTCGCCGATGGCCCAGCCCGCTCCACCGGCCTGGTTGTCGGACAGCGTGGTCTCCCAATCGAAGAAGCCGAGGGATAATTGAGCGGAGGACCCCTTCATCACCAGGAAGTAGGTGGTACTGGCCGACAGGCCGCAGGTCACCGAGTTGGTGACGGCGCAGGTGAAGGTGTAGTCCCCGGCGGCGACAGGGTTGTCGCCGCTGAGGGTGTAGAGCGCGGTCGAGGTATCCGGGTTGCTGGAGTTGGACGTGTCCGCCTCGTGGATGGCCACCGTGATGTCGCCGGGAGCGCCGGTTGGAGTGTCGAACCTGGCGGTTATGCTCTTCAGCGTGTAGCCGCCGCTGTCGGCGCCCGTGGTGAAACCGACCGCCCCATGGAATTGAGCGGAGAGCGGCATACCTATGCCGTCCGACGCCGCGCTCAGGTTGCTTACGCTGACGAGTCCGGGGGTAAACGCCGCCGCCGTCGCCAGCGGCGTGGAGCAGCCCGAATCGCTGTATGCCGTGTAGGTGTAGGTCGTCCCGGAGGTAAGGCCGCTGAGAGTCCGGGTCGCGCCGGTGACCGGGCCTTTGCAGGCGGCGTCCGGGCCTGTGTCCGCCTTGTAATGCCAGTCGCCGCCGTAGTCGGCAATGGTCAGCGTCGCCCCGCTCTTGGTGACGTTCGACGCGGCAAGAGTCGGGGTTTCCACCGCCGTCACCTTGAAGATACCCGTCTCTCCGTTGCTATCGTCGCTCCAGACGCCGCCGCCATCTTCAGACCACCTCAACACGTCGCCGATGGCCCAGCCCGCTCCACCGGCCTGGTTGTCGGACAGCGTGGTCTCCCAATCGAAGAAGCCGATGGATAATGTAGCGGCGCTCCCCTTCATTACCAGGAAGTAGGTGGTACTGGCCGACAGGCCGCAGGTCACCGAGTTGGTGACGGCGCAGGTGAAGGTGTAGTCCCCGGCGGCGACAGGGTTGTCGCCGCTGAGGGTGTAGAGCGCGGTCGAGGTATCCGGGTTGCTGGAGTTGGACGTGTCCGCCTCGTGGATGGCCACCGTGATGTCGCCGGGAGCGCCGGTTGGAGTGTCGAACCTGGCGGTTATGCTCTTCAGCGTGTAGCCGCCGCTGTCGGCGCCCGTGGTGAAACCGACCGCCCCATGGAATTGAGCGGAGAGCGGCATACCTATGCCGTCCGACGCCGCGCTCAGGTTGCTTACGCTGACGAGTCCGGGGGTAAACGCCGCCGCCGTGGTGAAGGTCGCGCTCCCGATGTCTCGCTGGCACGCCGAGTCGCCGTAGGCCCCGAACGTGTAGCCGGTTCCGGCGTCCAGGCCGCCGACTCGGTGGGAGAAGTCCGCTTCGCCCGACAAGCACTCCCCTGCGGTGGGCGAGGTTCGCTTCAGCCACCAGCCGCCCGTATGACCTTCCAGCGTGAACGTCGCGGCGCTCGCGTTGACGCCGCCCGCCGAGAGCCTCGTTGCCTTCGCGTTCCTCCACTCGCTCTCCATGCTTCCGTTGCGCGACCTGACCGCCACTACCATGTTGGGACCGTAGTCCGCGGCAGTGTCAATCGTGTACGAGTTGCCTGGCGCGTCGCTCGCTATTCTCTGCCACTCCGCGCCGTTGTTCTCCCTCAGGTTCACGTCATAGCCGGACGCTCTCTTGCCGCTGGCCCAGAACACCCTGATGGAGTTCGCGTTGTTATCCCCCGGGACGTAGTAGGCGCGCAGGTCGTCCGTGGCGCAGGGCGGCGGAGGCGCGGGCCCGGCGTCGGTCCAGCCGCTCGCCCCGTTCGCGCTCACCGCTCTCACCGCGATGTAGTAGGTCTTGTTCTTGTTGTAGTTGTGGACCCCATACCCATTGTTTGGCGCGTTGGACAAGAGCCGCTTCCAGCTTTTGCGCCCGTTCTTGCTGTAATTGACGTCGTAGCCCGTCGCCCCCTCGGATTTGTCCCATCTGATCTTGAAGCTATGATCGCACACGCGCTCGACCGACACCCAGGACACCGGAGAAGGCGGCGCTCCAGGCGACGCGGGCGCGGAGTTTCGCCAGCCGCTCCAGCCGCTATCGTTGCCGGCGCGAACGCCCACGATGTACGTCTTGGCGTCGTCAACGCCGCTGATCAGGATGCTGGGCTGGGCATGATTCAGCGCGGCCAGCGACCAGTTCTTTCCTCCGTCGGTGGTGTAGGTAACGTGGTACTTGGTCGCCCCCGACGCCGCCGGCCAGGACGCGCTCAGCGTCCCGGCGGAGCGCGTCACGCTTACCGACGTCGGCGTGACGGGCGGAGACCCGGGCGGCGTGAACGGCGCGGTGGGCGCGGAGTTTCGCCAGGTGCTCCAGCCGTCATCATTGCCCGCCCGAACGCCCACCATGTACGTCTTGTCGTTGTCCGCCCCGCTGATGACGATGCTGCTCGTAGCGTGTTCCAGCGCCGCCAGCGACCAACTCTTGCCCCCATCCGTCGTGTAGGTGACGTGATACTTCGTAGCCCCGCTAACAGCGTTCCAACTCGCCGTGACCGTCCCGTCCGCGCGCGTCACCGACACCGACCCAACCGCCCCCGGCGGCGACTGCGCCAGCGCGGGGACAGAAATCAGCGTCACCCACGCCACCAGTACCGCAGCAGCCCCCATGAGCGCCGCGAGCCGCCACCCCGGCCCAGACAGCGACACTGTACGCAACCTATTCAACGCGCCGACTCCAGAAAACTTCGCCCCGGTGAAACTACATCACACCCCAAAGCGTTATATCAAGCTAAAAACCATGAATCAATATCAATTATGACATATTAACGCTAACAACGCATATCTGATTACAACCAAACAATTGCATACCCCCCCTCCTCCTACACGAGCGAGGGCAACCCAAAGTCCCTTCCCCCTTGATGGGCTCGCAGGGGTAGGCAAAAGCCCCTTCCCCCTTGACGGGCTCACAAGGGTAGGCAAAAGTCCAATCAGCTACGAACTCCAGCCAATATATCCCCTCTCCCTCAGGGAGAGGGCTAGGGTGAGGGTGAAATGCCTACCCCTCTCAGCCCTTGACGGGGGAAGGTAAGGGTAGGCAAAAGTCCCTTCCCCCTTGACGGGGGAAGGTTAGGATGGGGGTGACTCCGCTAATCCAAGTTCAATGCCTACCCCTCTCAGCCCTTGATGGGGGAAGGCTAGGATGGGGGTGACTCCCCTACCGACCAAACTGATACAGGTTCTCTGATGCCATTTGTAATAGTCAGACCGCCGTTAGTTAGATATAATCGGGGAAAGCGCGAGATGCGCGCGGACTACAAGGAAAGGAGTTCGGAAATGGCAGCATATGTGATCGCCGACAATGAGATTACCGATCAGGATCTGTTCGCTGAATTCGCCGAGAGGATGTTGGGAGTCACCGAGGCTCACGGCGGAAAGTACCTGGTTCGTGGAGGCCCCACGGAAGTTGTTGGAGGGGAGCGAACGCCTCACCGTGTGGTGGTCATGGAGTTCGAAAACATGGAGCGAGTCCATGCTTATGTCAACTCGCCTGAATACCTGGAACTCGCCGCTATCCGCGACAGCAGCAGCAACACCACCACGTTCATCGTCGAAGGCGTCTAGTCTCAGGGCTATCGCGCTCTGACGAATACAAGCGACGGTTCGATAGCCTGACTGCGGCTGTCGAACCGTCCACGTGGGACTAGGACCTTTCGGTTATTTCCCGATACCGCTTCTGTCGTTCGCCCTGAGCTTGTCGAAGGGCCGCCCGTTCATGGTTCGACAAGCTCACCACGAACGTAGTTGGTTGATAATCGAAAGACCCCGCGCGTGGAGCGCTTCAGCTACGGCGTTCAGAAGATGACGCTGACCGCGCCGTGCCAGGAGAGGGTTTCCAGGTCCAGCGTCGCGCGGCGATAGGCTATCCTGAAATCATCGCCGTCCCTGCGTAGCGCGTATTCAACGCTGCCGACGTAAGGCGCTCCCTCCCCGCTGCGGAACCTGTAAACCAGGACGTTCGAGGCGACCGAGACCTCGGAATCGCTGATTTCTTCAACCCTGACGTTGGAAATAAACCGTCGCGTCCGCGACCACGGATACTCGCGGTGAGCGTGGCGGCTGTTCAACCGCGTCACGCGGGCGCGCAACCGGATTATGTCGTCGTCTATGAACACCAGGTCGCTCGTGGGATCTCCTTCCGGCAAATCGGTGGTGGGAACCACGTACCGCGCGTCTTCGGTAAACAGGTCGGCCCATTCGTCCAAGCGCCATTCATCCAGCAGCGCCGCTTCCCTGTACAGGAAATCCTCCACCATTTCGCGCAACGTGGGCTTGTTGGCTGCCGTCATGATTCTCCTGGTCCGGCGGGGCGCTAGTCGTCCGCTACGAAAGACGCGGCGGCTTCCATTTTGGCGGGTTGTCCGTCCTGTACGTCGGTCTTGCTCAGGCCCTGCATATTGGCGCTCCATTGTCGCCAGAATCCCCGCATCTGGAGCTCGTCCGATGTGCCAGGGGTCGGCTTTAGCATACCCCTGGATATGTCGGACCACTCCAGTTCGCTGGCGCGGAAGCCGGCCTGGCACGATTCCAGCGCTTCAACGTCGTCCGGGGTGGCGAAGCCGCCCGGCCCGAAGAAAGTCAGGTAACTATCGAGCCGGGTGGCCAATACGGTGTCGGCTTCCTCCCTGGGGACAAGATGCCAGGCGGTAACATCCATTTCGTCGGGGGCCAGAGGCTCGAAATACCTGATAGTGATGGCCACGACGTCGTTGATAATCAGGTTGGGATAGATCAGCAGGTTCCGGGATGTATCGGCCATAAGGTAGGCGCGTTCTTCTCCGTGTTTTTCAACCAGTTCCTGGCGCACTCGCGCTATCGGCTCGATGGCATCCTCGCCGAACAATGGATGCCAGTGAGCGATGGGGCGGCCATTCCGGGCTATGTTCTCCGACACGCAATGACCGTTGCCCAAAGACCTCGCTGCGCCAGGAGGACGAGCGTCCAGCGTGTCGCCGCTGTCGTCCGTCCCCAGGCTGGCGATGTAGTCCACGTAAGTCTGGTGGGTTGGGACCAGGTGATAGCCGTCCAGGCTGTTTTCGGCCAGCAATTTCCAGTTGGCTTTCGTGGAGTACCTGTTTGAGCCGGGAACCACCCGCATCCCTTCCTCGGTCTGGTCCACTATCAGGTCGAGGTAGTCCCTGGCCCCCGCCAGGTATGTGACAAGGTCTTCCACATGAGGGTTGAAGCTCACGAAGAGAAAGCCCCGGTAGCTTTCGACCCTGGGCGGCTGCTTCAGGCTCATTTCGCTCCGGTCGAAGTGGGGGCCGTAGGCGTCCTCGCCCGGGAGGCCGATCAGCTCTCCGCCGGTATTGAAAGACCATGCGTGATAGAAGCATTGCAGGACTTGGGCGTTCCCAGCGTCGTGGCGGCAAATCAGAGCGCCCCGGTGTGGGCAGGAATTGAGGAACACGCGCGCCCGGCCATCTTTACCGCGGACGAAGAAAAGCGGTCTGCCCGCTACTGTTCGGCGCCGGTAGTCTCCCGGGTTTTCCACTTCGGACTCGTGTCCCAGGTAGATCCAGCATCGGTTGAAGATTCGTTCCCGCTCCAACCGGAACAGTTCCATGGATGTCATGGTGGACCGATGAACTTTGAAAATCCCTCTCCGGCGGTCGTCTATTATCAGGTCTTTGATGTCCATGGGTTCACCCATATTCCTGTTGGCAGGTATGATAGCATATTGAAGAACTTTACCTCTCATTCCCTTCCATGCCCTCTTTACGCTATAATACGAACATACAAACTAGGCAAGGAGCGCTGGCCACGATGACTCTGAGCGTCAATATACATAAACACGAAATTATACAAACCGGACTCTGGGAGTGTAAAAATTTTTTTCCATAGCTAACAACAGGTGATTACAGGTCACTTTCCACGTGAACCCTATCCAGTCCCACTTGGAAACTCACCTGAAACCCCACCTGTACAGCATAAAGTGTGATTTATAACTATGCCGCTTCCGTCCCAAACCGACGACTCTGAAAGTACCGCGCGCGAATAACCGAAACACCCTGGAGTGAATAGATGCTGTACCAATTTAGTCGGCGTTGCCTGTGGCGAGGAAATTCCCTTCCCCCTTGATGGGCTCACAAGGGTAGGTAAAAGTCCCTTCCCCCTTGATGGGGGAAGGCTAGGATGGGGGTGACTCCCCTACCGACCAAACTGATACAGGTTCGAGTGAATAAGACGCGGTTGACACCCGCGCCGGTTCAGGATAGACTGCCTTGAAAATCGAATATGCGCCCTGGGGGAGCTTGGAAGGCCAGGCTGAGAGGGCAGCCCGAATGCTGTCGACCCCTAAGAACCTGATCTGGGTAATGCCAGCGGAGGGATGTGGTTAAGTCCACAGAGACAATCAGCCGCCCACCCACACAGGTGGGCGGCTTACTTTGTGGGCTTATGTTGACTGCGGACAAAACAGAAGAGAGGGTCGCCGGACAAGGCGCGGCTTTCCCCGAACCGGACGGCGCGAGATACGCCATTCGGACGGACGCGCTTTCCAAGACGTTCGAGCGCGACGGACAGCCCCTGCCGACGCTGCGCGACGTCAACTTCCACGCCAGCGACGGCGAGTTCGTCAGCATCATCGGCCCCTCCGGGTGCGGCAAGAGCACGCTGCTGAACATCATCGCCGGCCTGGACGAGCCGACGTCGGGCGGCGTGTCTCTCTACGGCAGGCGCGACGCCGCGCGGCTAGGCTCGGTCGGGTATATGCAGCAGAAAGACCTGCTGCTTCCCTGGCGGAGCGTACTGGATAACGCGGTACTCGGACTCGAGATCCAGGGCGTTCCTAAACGTGAGGCCGTCGCGCGAGCCAAGCGGCACCTCGGGCGCTTCGGACTCGAGGGTTTCGAGAATTCGTATCCCCACAGTCTGTCGGGCGGTATGCGCCAACGCGCCGCCTTCCTCCGCACCGTCCTCGCCGACCAGGAAGTCTTCCTGCTGGACGAGCCCTTCGGCGCGCTCGACGCGCTCAACAGGACGCGCATCCACCAGTGGCTCACCGGACTGTGGGAATCCCTGCGGAAGACCATCGTGATGGTCACCCACGACGTTGACGAGGCCATCTTCCTGTCCGACCGCGTCTATGTAATGACCGCGCGGCCCGGCGCGATGAAGATGGTCACGCGCGTCGAGATACCCCGCCCCAGGAGCATAGACGCCATAGCCACCCCGCGGTTCATGGACATCAAGGCCGCCCTGCTGAAGGCGATAAGGGAAGAAGACCACCCGGAGGGCCTGCTATGAGCGCGGAAACGGGCGTCTCCCGGGCGTCTCCCGATACAAGAACGAGGTCGTGGACTAAGAGCCTCGACAGGACGGCCAGGCGATGGCTGCCCGCGCTGCTCATCGTCCTCGCGATACTCGCGGCGTGGGAGGCGTATGTCCGCGTATTCGACGTGCAGACATGGCTCTTGCCCGCGCCCTCGGCGATTGCCGTCGCGCTGGTCCAGGACGCCGGGCTGCTGTGGCATCACACGCGGGCGACGCTGACCGAGATCATAGTGGGCTTCGGCGTCGCGCTCGCGTGCGGCGTACTGCTCGCCACCGCGATAGGGATGTCGCGCACTCTGGAGCGCGCGCTGTACCCGTTCATAATCGCGTCCCAGACCATACCCATCATCGTGATAGCGCCGATGCTGCTGATATGGGTGGGCTACGGACTCGCGCCGAAGGTCATAGTGGTCGCGCTCATCAGCTTCTTCCCGATAGTGGTCAACATGGTTGACGGCCTGAAGTCGGTTGACCGCGACATGGTGAACCTGATGCGGACGCTGGGCGCGAACCGGCGGCAGGTGTTCTTCAAGGTGCAGGTTCCAACCTCGCTGCCATACCTGTTCAGCGGGATGAGAGTCGCCATCGCGGTCAGCGTCATCGGCGCGGTGATTGGGGAGTGGGTCGGATCCAGCGAGGGCCTCGGATACCTGATGCTGCGCTCCAAGCCCCAATTCCTGACCGAGCGCGTGTTCGCCTCAATCGTAATCCTGTCCGCGCTGGGCATAGGGCTGTTCGCGTCCGTGGGTATAATCGAGCGGCTGGCCATACCCTGGCGACGCCCGGCGGACGACGCGCCGGCGACTGATGACTAGGACACTCACGCCTGCAACCCATCCTGTAAATCCTGAAAATCCAGCAAATCCTGATTCAGACATTCGGAGGAGATATACGCCCATGAAGAAGCTAATCACGATGTCCATGGCAATACTGGCGCTGTCGCTCGCCTTTCTCTTTGCGATTTCTTGCGACAATGAGCCGGAAACCGCGTCAATCAAGCTCGCGCTGGACTGGTATCCGAACGCCAACCACCTAGGCCTGTTCATAGCCCAGCAGAAGGGCTACTTCGAGGAGGAGAACCTTGAAGTGACGATGTACACGCCGTCCGACCCCTCGACCGTGCTTCAGACCGTCGGAGCGGGACAGGACGACTTCGGAATGAGCTACCAGCCCGACGTTCTTCTCGCGCGCAACGAGGGCGTGCCGGTCGTCTCGATCCTGGGCGTCGTGCAGCATCCACTCAACTCGCTGATGACGCTCGAATCGTCCGGCGTCACCCGCCCCGGACAGCTCGTGGGCAAGAAGGTCGGCTATCCGGGCATCCCCACCAACGAACCGCTCCTTGAGACGATGCTGAAAGCAGACGGCCTCAACGGTCTTGAAGACATCGAACTCGTCAACATAGGCTGGAACATATCCGAGTCGCTGATAAGCGAGAAGGTTGACGGCGTGGTGGGCGCGTACTGGACGCACGAGAGCATCAACATGGAGAACATCGGCTACCCCGTGAACGTCATGCGAATGGAGGAGTGGGGAGTGCCGGACTACTACGAGTTGGTTCTGGTGACCAGCGAGGACTATCTGGAAGAGAACGAGGACGTGGCGGAGCGGTTCATCCGCGCTATCAAGCGAGGGTTCGAGGAAGCCATAAGTGACCCGCAGGCGGGGGTGGACGTGCTGGTCGCGGAGAATCCCGGAGAGATAGACGAGGACATTGACAGGCCGGGCGCGGATCTGCTGGTGGAGATGTGGCAGCTGCCGGGCGGCGGCGGATTCGGGACGCAGGAACCGGGCAGGTGGAGCAGTTTCGTCCAGTGGATGAAGGACAACGATATGCTGGATCAGTCGCTGGACGCGTCGGCGGCTTATCGCGCCGACCTGGTTGGGAAGTCTGGTGCCGAACCGCGAGACTCCAGTTCAAGGGCTCGTGGTGTAGATGAGACAACTGACGATACAATTGTGACGGAAGATAAATTCAACGAAGAATGGCCATTGACTGTTAAGTCGGCCAAGATTCACTGCGACCCAAGTGCTTTTCAGGCTGTTTGGGTAGATGTTGAAGGTAAGAAATATGCCCTAAATGGCATGGCTCAGACACACATAGATGATGTACATGATCTCGATGCAATTTGGCGGGACGATCCTGACGTTGCAGGGTTAAAAGTAAACGTTGGACCATTGATAGAATATGGCCTTCGCTTGTGTGAATAGTCGGAGAAATACATGACGCTAATTCAAGAACTGAAAGAAAAGCACGCCGACCTGTGGCGGCGGATGGTCTTCCATCCGTTCATCGAGGAGATGGGCGACGGGACGCTCTCGCATGAGCGGGCGCGACGCTACTTTCTCCAGGACTACGTTTTCGTCAACGACCTGGTGGCGATGATAGCGCACGGCACGGCGAAGGCCCCCAGCGTAGAGGCGGCGAGCCACCTGTACGCCTTCCTCTCTGTCATACTGTCGCCGGAGAGCGCGGACGAGAACGATTTCTTCATGCGCGCGTTTGATATACTTGGCGCGAGCGAGGAAGACTACTCATCCGCCACCGCGTCGCCAGTCACGCACGCCTTCGGCGACTTTCTGGTGAGAACCGGACTCGGCGGCAGCTTCGAGGAAGTGGTGACGGTCTGCTACGTGACCGAGGGAACGTATCTCGACTGGGGAACGCGATTCCTGAACGAGGGCAAGAACCCGTCCAACCCAATCTACAAGGAATGGATAGAACTGCACGGCCCGGACTACCTGGGCGACTTCGTGGCTTGGTGCGAAAGCGTTGTGAACAACGCGGACGACGGCGGCGAACGAAGAGAGCGGATAGAGCGCGTATTCCATACCGCGCTGCGCTACGAGTACCTTTTCTGGGAAGCCGCTTACAACGGCGACGAGTGGCCGGATGACTAGGTTCCGTCTATTGATACCCACCTACGATAGTGAGTCGTATAGCAACGAGACCGGGGAATGAAAACCGGCCTCAGTCGCCGCCGGAAGTGGAAGCCGGGCGCGTGGATGGCTGAACCGCCGACTTGTAGAAGTCCGGCGCGCGATAGATGTACGCAAGAAACGCGCCGAAGCACAGCACGAACACGACCATCAGGCTGGAAAGCTGGAACCCCTGTATGTAGAAGACCTGCGCCGACGAATCGGACAGCCGCGATATGCCGGCGGGCAGCGCGAGCGCGAGAACGGCCGCCGCCGTAGTCGCGCCCAGAGCGTGGCCCATCTCCCGCGTCGTCTCCATCATCCCGGACGCGACGCCCCTGTGTTCCAGCGGCAGCGAGTTCATCACAGTGGCGTTGTTTATCGGGTTGAACATATTCGTGCCGACCGAAATCGGTATCATCAGCAGCGGCAGCGCCCAGAACGGTATGTCCGCGGCGACTGTGCTGAGAACCAGGAATCCGCCCGCTATCACCACCATCATCACCGGTCTCATCAGGCGCGGCTGATACCTGTCGTACACCCAGCCCGCGATCATCGGCATGAACAACCCAAGAACCTGGCTCGGAAGCAGGACTATCGTCACGTACAGCGGCGGCTTTCCGAAGCCCTCCTCCACGAGAACCGGAACCAGCGTCATCGTCGCCAGCATCGAGAAGTGATAGGTGACGTTGGTGGCCAGTGACAGCGAGAACGGCGCCTCCTTGAAGTGCCTCACGTCAACAATCGGGTTGGCCATCCTGCGCTCTATCAGGAAGAACACCCCAAGCATGGCTATGAACAGCAGGTGCATCGGCACGTGGTAGGTGAGCGCGTCCGCGCTGGTGTAGGACTCCTCGCCGCCGTGCAGGTGCGATCCTGACAGTACCAGAACCACGCCCGCCGCGACGAGCAGAACGCCGCCCAGCCAGTCCACCGGGCCGTCGTCCTTCTCGGTCCTCACGTTCGCCTGCGCTCGAACCATGGGAATCGAGGCGACTGTGGCGAGCAGGCCGATAGGCACGAAGGTCAGAAAGACCATGCGCCACCCCACGAACTGGAGCAGAACGCCGAAGAAGGCCAAGCCGATAAGAGTGCCGAATCGCGCCCCGATGATCGGCACGGCGAAAGCGCGTCCACGCTCCCTCGGCTCGAAGTTCGCGGCGAGTATCGCGTTGGCGTTGCCCATGACCATCGCCGAACCGAGTCCCGCTATGGCGCGCCACACCGAAATGTGCCAGAGTTCCTGTGACACCGCGATGAATCCCGACCCGGCGGTGGACATGACTATGCCGATGAAGAAAACTCGCGCGTGTCCGTAGCGGTCGCCCAGCCTCGCGCCGAGCAGGACGAACGCGCCCAGCATCATCAGGTAGATAATCACTATCCAGGCCGTGTCGTCTATCCCGGTGTTGAACGCGTCGGCCAGTGTGGGCAATGATATAGCGACGGGAAGGCTGGACAGCTGGACAAGCATATAGGCGGACGTGAGGGCCAGCAGAGTCTCCTTGCGACTCCGCGTATTCAGTAGCAGACGAAGATCCGCGAACATTTCCTATCCTCTGAGCGACCGGCTAATAATGTAACGCACGGAGACCGCGGGCGTATTAGCCGAAAGTATGACCTGAGACTAGTCCAATCGGCTGGTCCGAATCCGGCCTTTCTCCTGATTCGCGGCAGGCTCCCCGCGTGTCAAGATTGACAACCAGACATGAAAAGCGACGGCGCAATACTATCACAGCGGATAGAATATCGGCGATACTAACTTTCGCGGCGTTGGAGCGTTTTATAGTTTGTCGGATTAAGTATGTCTCCGCTCTTGGCGCTCCCCTGAGAGAAAGGCAGCAATGGAAAACAGGCCCGCAGATAGGCAGGTCGAACGCATCGTGAAACAGGCTCAGGCTGGCGATCAGTCTGCGTTTGCCGAACTGTACGAAATGTATTACGACCCGATATACCGATATGTGTCTTTCAAATGCGGCAACCGGATAGAGGCCGAAGACCTGTCCGGCGAAGTCTTCGTCAAGATGATCGAGTCAATACACACTTTCAAGTTCAGGGGCTTTCCATTCACGTCATGGCTGTACAGGATAGCCCACAACGTCGTGGTGGACAATTTCAGGCGCAAGGGACGCCGCCCTACCGTGCCGCTGGACAACGCGATCAACGCAGCGAGCGACGCGCACAGCGACCTGGAAAGACTGGCCGAGATCAGCCTGACCATGAGGGAAGTGGTCAGCGCGATGGACAACCTGACCGATCTCCAGAGAGAGGTGGTGACGCTCAGGTTCGCGGCGGGCCTCTCCATAGCCGAGACCGCGAAGGCCGTCGGCAGGAAGGAGAACGCGGTCAAGGCCCTCCAGCACGCGGGCATCAGAAAATTGAGAGACATATTGACCCCACCTAGCTGCGTCAAGCCCGCGGCCGCCACGGAGTCCAAACTATGAACTTCCCAGTGTTCAACTGATAACTGACGACTGACAACTGATAACTGATAACTAAACCGGGAGGCGCGTCATGAGCGGGGAATTTGTCGAGGCCCTGAACGATTGCGTGGAGCGGCTCACTAAGGGTGAGAGTATTCAGGACTGCCTGAATCGCTATCCTGAGTACGCCGATGAACTCAGGCCGCTGCTTGAGGTCTCAGTTTCGACGATCCGGGCCGCGGAAGAGCTTCAACCCGACCCTTCGGCCAAGCGGCGCAATTTCCAACGCTTCTCCCGCGCGATCTCCGATACGGCGCGGCGAAAAGAGGACAGGGTTCCCTGGTGGCAGCCCTGGAAGTCCAGGCGGTTCGCCCCAATCGCAAGGCCCGCGCTGGTGGGATTCATGGCAATCGCCATCATGCTGACCGGAGTGGGCGCGACAACCGCCGCCGCCTCGAACTCGGTGCCGGGCGAGCCTCTGTACTGGGTGAAGACGACCAGGGAGAACGTCGAGAGCAGGATGCCGCGCTCGGACGAAAGTCGCGCCAACTACGAGGCGAAACTGGCGCAGGCGCGCGGCGATGAGGTCAACAAGCTGATACAGCGCGGCGAACTCGCCAGGGCGGACAAGACTGTGGTCCGAATGACCATCCACCTCAAGCGCTGCGCCAATTACGCCGGCGTCACCGTCGCCGCCAACCCTGTGGAAATGCCGTTCAAGCCAAGTCCGCACATGGGCAGAGACAACGCCAGAAAGCTCGGAGAGAAATTGGAAAAGGACCGCAGGATATTTATAATGAACGCCGAGCGGGTCATCCTCGAACTCACGCCCGAAGAACGCGAGCGGGTCAAGCGTTTCCTCAGACAGTCCGACCTCGGATACCGTCTGTTCATAGACGCCGCCCGTTCTGATTCCCCCGTTCGCCGCCCGTTCATAATCGTTCCCGTCCAAAGCTACGAAACCGGACGTTAGCCATACTGGAGTAACAAAACCCGATGAGATTTCTGAGAAGAATCAGGCGGTGGCAGGTAGTGACCGCCGTGATAATCCTTTTAGCAGTGGCGGCCGGAGCGTTCGTAGTTTCCCAAAGATCGTCAAACCAGGACAACGTAAACGTAGAGGAAGGCGAGCAGGTAATACCCGTTCGGCGCGGCGACCTGATACAGGAAATCTCCATCACCGGCAGCCTCAGCCTGCCCAACAGGGAAACGCTGACCTTCGGCTCCTCCGGCGTCATAGCGGAGATAATAGTGGAGGAGGGCGACAAGGTAAGCGAGGGCCAAACGCTCGCTACGCTCGACCAGGAAGACATCGCGGCGCTGGAAGAGCAGGTGATACAGGCGAAAGTCGCCCTACGCGACGCCGAGGAGGCGCTGGAAGATTACACGACTCCCTCCGAACTCGACATTGCCCGCGCGCGCAAAGACGTCGCCGACGCCGAGGTCAACCTTCAGGCAGCCGTGGACGCCCTGGAAGACCTCGCCAATCCCTCTCCGGCCGCCATATCAAGCGCCGAAGCCCGGATCGTCAGCTACCAGGTTGACCTGGACAATCTGGAGGAACCCCCTACCCAACTCCAGATAGACCAGGCCGAAAAGAACGTCGCCAGCGCGCGGCTGGAACTGGAACGCGCTCAGGACGACCTCGAAAACGCTCAAGAGACTCCTACTCAACTCCAGATAGACCAGGCCGAGAAGAACATCGCCAGCGCGCGACTGGAACTGGAACGCGCCCGGGACAGCCTTGAAGAAACCCAGACCGCTGACTCGGACGAGATTCGGAACGCGCGGAACAATGTTGACTCCGCCGAAAGAGAACTCGCCTACTCCGAGGACGAACTGGATGTCGTCCAACGCGAGTGGGAGGTGAGACTGACCGACGCCCGAAGCGATCTGGAAGACAGGGCCGAATCCTACGCCGAAGTGTTCGCCAAGTGGCTTGGAATCAGCGCCGAACCCGCGTCATTCGACCCCGACTACGAGGCGGCCCTGTCCGACCTGGGCGTGGATCTCGAATCCCTGTTCGACCTGTCAGCCAGGTTCTCAGACCTGGAAGAAGGCGGCTACTACTCCGACGGCTTGCCCTCCGACGACCCGTCCACCGCCTGGAACGAAACCACCGTTTTCCTGTGGCTTAATCTCAACCCGACCGACCTCAAGGTCATGTGCGAACCCGGCGACGCGCCGCCGGGCGGGGTTTGCGTCCAGGAAGAGTTTCGCGCGCCCTCCAAGGCATACGTGTCCGCCCTGGACAGCCTGGACGAGATGGAAGTGCAGTCGGACAAGAGCTTGTCGGCTGCCAAGACCGCGTATGACAGGGCCCAGCACACGCTCAGCGCGGCCGAGACCGCTCTCGAAGAACTCACCGAACCCACCGAGGCCCTCATCGCCGACATGACAGCCGCCGTCCAACTCGCCCAGTCGCGCCTGGAAGACGCCGAACGCGAACTCCGAGAACTCACCGAACCCACCGAGGCCCTCATTGCCGACATGACAGCCGCCGTCCAACTCGCCCAGTCGCGCCTGGAAGACGCCGAACGCGAACTCCGAGAACTCACCGAACCCGAAGACGACCTGCTCTCTGAGCGGAACCGGAAAGCGCAGGCCGACCTGGCGCGCGCCAACGTCGAACAGGCGAAAGATGACCTGGACGACCTGCTGGCCGGCGAGGATAAGCCCGAATACGCCGCCCTGCTCCAGAACGTGGAGGTCGCGCGCCGAGACTTGGAGGAAAAGCGAAAGGACCTCAAAGACCTCATACAGCCGGACCCCGAATCGCTCGACCTGGCCGTGCTGGAGGTGAACGTCGCGTCGGCCATAGTTGCGCTGAGCCAGGCCGAACAGCGACTCTCCGACGCCACCATCACCGCGCCGTTCGACGGCTTCGTGTCCAAGCTGGACGTGGAGGAAGGCGACGAGGTGGAACGGCGCACCAACATCATGGTGGTGGTGGATACCAGCGTCGTGGAACTGGACGGCGGGGTTGACGAGATAGACGTATTGGAGACGCGGGTTGGAGCGAAGGCGTCCGTCGAGGTTGACGCGCTGCCGGACCAAGAGATTGTCGGAGAGGTTTCGTCCATAGCCGCCGAACCCGACTCAGGACAGGGACAAGGCGGCGGTGGCGGTGGCGGTATAGTAACCTACCCGGTCACCATACGGCTGACCGTCCCCGAAGGCGTTGACCTGCCCTCCGGCCTGAGCGCCGTGGCGTCCATAACCATCAGCGAAGAGCGCGACGTGCTTCTCGTTCCGCTCGACTCGCTGCGCGGCGCTTTCGACAGTCCAACGCTGAACCTGGTGATGCCTGACGGCGAAATCGTGGAAACGCCGGTGACTCTGGGCAACAGCGACGACTTCCTGACAGTGGTCACCAACGGAGTCGAAGAAGGCGACAAGATAATCACAATAGCGCCGGAGGGTTCGGAGGGCGAATTCGATGTGACCGGCGGCCCCGATGACGGCGAAAGACGACGCAGAAGATAGGAACGCTCACTCATGCTGATACATCTGGAAGACATAACCAAGATATACAAGATGGGGGAGATAGAGGTGGGCGCGCTCCAGGGCGTCTCGCTCGACATAGAGGACGGCGAGATGGTGGCGATAATGGGGCCGTCCGGCTCCGGCAAGTCCACTCTGATGAACGTCATCGGCTGCCTGGACGCGCCGACCGGAGGGAAATACTGCCTGGACGGACAGGAGATAGGTTCGCTGTCCGACAACCGGCTGTCGGAGATACGAGGTCGGCAGATAGGCTTCGTGTTCCAGACCTACAACCTGCTGCCCCGCATGAGCGCGCGCGCCAACGTGGAACTGCCGCTGGTATATGGGAGCGCGTTCGGTCGGAAGCGTCGCGCCCTGGAGGCGCTGGAGCGCGTCGGACTCGCCGACCGCGCGAACCATAAGCCCACTGAATTGTCCGGCGGCCAGCAGCAGCGCGTCGGCATAGCGCGCGCGCTGGTAAAGCAACCCCGCATCGTGCTGGCCGACGAGCCCACCGGCAACCTGGACAGCCAGTCCAGCGAGGACATAATGGAAGTCCTCAAGGGCCTGAACCGGAACGAAGGCCAGACCGTAATCGTCGTAACCCACGAACTGGACGTGGCCTACGAAACCGACCGCATCGTATCCATGCTGGACGGCCGGATAGTGGGGGACAGTTCGGTAGCCAACCTGAAAGCGGATAGCGAAGCGAGTGGAGCGGCGGCGACTTGAATCCCATAGACATACTCATTACCGCCCTTACCTCCCTGACCGCGAACAAGATGCGCGCCAGCCTGACCCTGCTCGGCATAGTCATAGGCGTGACGGCGGTTATAGTGCTGGTGTCCATGGGCCGCGGCGTCCAGGCGTCAATCACCTCCGAGTTCGAGGGGCTGGGGGCTAATCTGATTACCGTGACAGCCGGCTCCACCGAGGGCGGATTCGGAGCGTTCTTCGGAGAGAGCGGCGACGAAATGACCCTGACCCTGGAGGACGCGTACGCGATACGCGACTCGGAATACGCGCCTTCCGTAGTCGGGGTGGCCCCGGAAATCAGCTCCTTCGCTCACGTGGTATCCCGAAGGAACGAGGACTGGACGCAGGTGGTGGGAGTAACGCCGGACTATGAAACGGTTCGCAACTACAACGTGACGTCCGGCGATTTCATCTCCCACAAGCACGTCGAGGACGTGGCTTCGGTGACGGTTATCGGAGCGGGCGTTTCGGAGTTCCTGTTCGGATACAGAAACCCCGTCGGCCAGACCATAAAGCTCAACGACAGGCCTTTCACCATCATAGGAGTGCTGGAAAGCCAGGAAGGGCTTTTCGAGTTTCTAGACAATCGGCTGCTGGTGCCTATAACCACGGCTCACTATCGGATTGACCACCGCCGAAACGAACAGGGCGAGATCTCTGTGGACAGCATCAACGTCCAGGCCGCCTCGACCGAAGCCATAGAGGCCGCCCAGGACGAGGTAAGCGCGATTCTCAGGCTGCGGCACCGCATCACCGAAGAAGACGACTTCACCGTCTCCACGCAGCAAGACGCCATAGCCGCCATACAGAGCGCCACACAGGTCATCGTCATATTCCTCGGCAGCATAGCGAGCATAAGCCTGCTGGTCGGCGGCATCGGCATCATGAACATCATGCTGGTAACGGTCACCGAGCGCACCCGCGAGATAGGAATTCGCAAGGCGATGGGCGCGAAGCGGCGCGACGTGCTGTTCCAGTTCATGGCCGAAGCCTCGATGCTCAGCTTCACCGGCGGCCTGGTCGGTCTTGGTCTCGCCTACGCGATAACCTCGGCTTTGAGCGGCCAGCCGATATTCGGCGAGGGATCCGAGATAATCATAACCATCACCCCCGACATCGCGATGCTCGCCTGCACCGTGTCCATCGGAATCGGGCTGTTCTTCGGCATCTACCCAGCCATTCGCGCCGCTCGTCTCCACCCCATCGAGGCGTTGAGATACGAGTGATTTCCAGGGACGTTCCGGCGGCCGAGACGCCCCGGCCTTCGGCTATTGCTGAAATAGAATTTCGGAATCTTCCTATACTTTAGTCTTGCATTTGACCTACCAATGAGTAGTACAATATCCCTTTAGGGGGGCGCTGACTAACGTTCGCTATCGAATTTGCCCGCCTCCCTATTCCTGAAAGGGAGGTTCGCGCAGCGAACGATACATGATAGAAATCACCCGCATTATTGGTATGGCGCTCAAACACAAGTGGAGGCTCATAGTAGCCTACATTAGCGCGGCGGGAGCGCTTATCGCATTTGTACTCATTCCCCCCTACGTGAGAAGGGCCGTAGATGGAGTCGGAGAGATACTCGAATCCGGCGCTTACTCACAGACCGACCTCATCACGACGGTAGGCGTCATATTCGGCCTCATGGCCACTAGGGGAGTGCTCTCGTACTTCCAGCAATATCTGGGCGAATCGGTTTCACAGTTCGTCTCCTACGACATCCGAAACAAGCTGTACGACCATGTCCAGCACATGAGCTTCGGATTCCACGACCGCCACCATACCGGCTCCCTCATGTCCCGCGCGATCACGGACGTCGAGAACATTCGGATGTTCATAAACATGGGCCTGGTGCGAACGGCGTACTTCATGGGCCTGTTCATAGTCGTCGCCGTAATTCTGTTCGTCAAGGACTGGCGGCTCGGCCTCATAAGCGCCAGTTTCATGCCCGTCGTCATGATCTACTCCGCGGTAGTCAGGCTCAAGATGCGGCGTCTCTGGCTCATCGTCCAGCAGAAGATGGCCGAAATGAGCAACGTTCTCCAGGAAAATTTCACCGGAGTCCGTGTTGTCAAGGCGTTCGCCGCCGAGCCGCATGAAGAGGCCAAGTTCGACGCGCGCAACAAGGAACTCGTCGGCTACTTCATACAGGCCGAGAGAATGCGCGCCTCCAGCACCTCGTTCATGCTCTTCGCGTTCCTTCTGGCCGTCGGACTGATTCTCTTCTTCGGCGGTCGCAGGGTGATGGACGGTCAGATGTCGGTCGGCGAACTCACCGAGTTTCTGCTCTACCTTCAGTTTCTCCAGATGCCGGTGCGAATGGCCGGCTGGCTGGTCAACTCATACGCCCGCGCCGCCTCCGCCGGACAGAGGCTCTTCGAGATTCTCGACACAAAATCCCCGGTGCGGGAAGAGGAAAACGCCCGCGATATGACCCGGCCCAGGGGCAACGTCAGGTTCGAGAACGTAACCTTCAGCTACGACCACACCAAGCGCGTCCTGCGCGGCATAGACCTGGAAGCCAAGCCCGGGCAGGTCATTGCGCTTCTGGGTCCGCCCGGAAGCGGAAAGACGAGCGTCGTCAACCTCATCCCTCGGTTCTACGACGTCACCGGAGGCCGCATCACCATAGACGGCCGCGACATCAGGAACCTCACCCTCGAATCCCTACGCAGGAACATAGGCATCGTGCAGCAAGACGTCTTCCTGTTCAGCACGTCCATACGCGAGAACATAGCCTACGGAAACGTGGACGCTACGCGGGAACAGATAGAAAACGCCGCCAGAATCGCGCAGATGCACGACTTCATCGAGTCGCTCCCGGACGGATACGACACCGAGATAGTCGAGCGCGGCGCGAACCTGTCCGGCGGACAGAGGCAGCGTATGTCCATCGCCAGGGCCGTTCTGCTGGATCCTCCCATTCTGATTCTGGACGATTCCACCTCCAGCGTGGACGCTCGCACCGAAGAGATGATCCGCAGGGCCATGGAGTCGGTGATGGCGGGAAGAACCACTTTCGTAATCGCCCACAGGCTGAGCACAGTCCACCGCGCCGACATCATAGTGGTGATGAGAGACGGCCAGGTGGCCGAGCGCGGAACGCACGACGAACTGCTGGAACTGAACGGCCTCTACCGAGAGATTTACGAACTCCAGCTCAGGCCCCAGGAAGAGGTAATGCGCGAAATTGAATCGCCCATCCCCGTGGCCAGCGACTAACGACCGAAAACTGAATCCCCGAAAGGAATAAACGCCTATGATGATGGGCGGACGCGCGTTTGGCACATATTCCGCCAGGCGCGGACATATTGACGAAGAAGTATTCGGCTCTGTTTACGACCAGAGAGTCATTCTCAGGCTGCTGCCTTATATATGGCCTTTCAAGGGACTGGTCATAATCGCCACCATCTCCATGCTGATATACACCGGCACACAGGTCGCCATTCCCTGGATGATTGGCCTAGCGATAGACGATTACATATTCGTGGGAGACTTCACCGGGCTCACCTGGATATTCGGCATCTTCATAGCGATAGCCGTCGTCAACTGGATCACCAACTTCACCCAGCAATTCTCCATGGAGAAGGTCGGCCAGGGAGTCCTCTACAACCTGCGCCGCGACGTATTCGGCCATGTTCAGAAACACTCGGTGTCATTCTTCGACAGGATGGAAGTAGGCAGGCTCATGTCCCGCACGCAGGGCGACGTCGGCCAGCTACAGGAATTCAGCGCCCTCGTAGTAATGACGCTTGGCGAACTGCTCGGCCTCTTCGGTATAATAGCGGCCCTGCTCATTATGAACTTCAAGCTGGGACTTATCACCCTGGCGGTCCTCCCACTGCTGATACTTACCATGATCGTCTGGCAGCCGCTCGCGCGCAAGGCTTTCATGGAGATACGGCGAGCCATCTCCATCGTCAACGGAGAGCTAAACCAGAACATCACCGGCGTCCGCGTTGTCCAGTCCATGAACCGCCAGGACCGCAACCTCAGAAACTTCGATGGCCTGAACGTAACCCACCGCGAGGCGAACCTGTCGGCCACCAAAATGTCTTCCGGCCTCATTCCCGCCGTTGACATTCTCACCGCCATAGCCATCGGCCTCGCCATATTCTTCGGCTCCCAGATGGTCATAAGCGGCGAATTGGCCGAGGCGGGCGTTCTCGTCGCTTTCATCCTCTATATCCAGCGCTTCTTCGACCCGATCAGAAACCTCACGATGATGTACACCCAGCTTCAGCGCTCCATGGCCTCCGGCTCGCGCATATTCGACCTGCTGGACTGGGAACCCGAACTGGTTGACGCCGACGACGCGGTAGTCCTGCCCGAAATCTCAGGCGAGATAGAATTCCAGGACGTGAGCTTCAGCTACGTCGAGGGCGAGGACGTGATAAAGAACGTCAACCTTCGCGTGGAGCCGGGCGAGGTAGTGGCGATAGTAGGGCCTACCGGCGCGGGCAAGACCACGCTCATCAGCCTCATGTCCAGGTTCTACGACGTGGAGGAGGGCCGCGGAGCGGTCCTGGTTGACGGTTACGATGTGCGAGACGTCGCCAGAAGTTCGCTCGCCAGCCAGATGAGCATGGTTCTCCAGGAGCCGTATCTCTTCTCAGGCACGGTCCGCGAGAACATCAAGTACAGCCACACCGAGGCGACCGACGAGCGGATGATAGAAGCCGCCGAAGCGGTCGGCGCGCACGACTTCATCATGGCTCTGGAAGACGGCTACGACACATATCTGGCCGAGCGCGGCACCAACCTGAGCGTCGGCCAGAGACAGCTTCTCAGTTTCGCCCGCGCAATCGTCGCGGACCCCAAGATACTCATTCTCGACGAGGCCACCGCTAATATAGACAGCTACACCGAATTGCTGATACAGATAGCGCTCACGGAACTGCTCACTGACAGAACCGCCATCGTGATAGCGCACAGACTATCCACGATACGAGGCGCGGACAAGATAGTAGTCCTGAACTTCGGGGAAGTGATGGAAGTCGGCACGCATGAAGAGTTGATGGCGAAAGATGGCCTGTACGCGCACCTGTACCAGATGAACTACGCGGCGCGCGAGGAACCGGAATCCGCTATTCCCTAGCGCGACGACGACGTTCGGCGAACCTAACCCTTAAATCATAAGAGGCATTATCATGGCGCGAAGAGTCGGATACCACGTAAACAGGCCAGGAAGGCAGCGCGGGGACGACGACGTAGAGATCCCGATTGCCGCCGATCTCAAGTCCGTCCCGGGAACCCCGACGAGGGACAACGAAATCACCTACTACACCCGCGAGTATCCGCTGGAAAGCGTCGCGGTCGAACACAGCGCGTCCTCGCTCTGGGCGCTCGACGTTCGGGAAGACGCCGCGCCCGAGACCGCCGAACTCTATCGCAAGCACCAGGCCGAAATCGAACCCGTCGTGGAATGGCTCAAGTCCACCCGCTACATGGAGCCGACCGCGGATCCCGCGCCCGGCAAGGACGTCACCGAGGCGATACGCGCCAAGGCGCGCGAACTGGGCTACGGCGAGGTCGGCTTCACCAACTTCGACCGCCGCTACATCTACAAGAGCAAGCGCGAGTACGTCCGCGCCGAACTCAAGCACGCCATCTGCCTCGCCGTGGAGCAGGACTACATAGCCACCCAGTCCCTGCCCAGCCTCGACGCGGAGGAAGCGCACGGCGAAGCGCACATGAAGCAGGCCGAAATGGCGAAAGAGCTTATGGAGTTCATACACTCGCTCGGATACCCCGCCCAGGTGTGGGGCCCGACCTGGCACTTCGGCCCGATGATACCCCTGTTCGTGCAGGCCGGCCTCGGTCAGCTTGGCGTCAACGGACAACTTCTCTCCCCCCACTTCGGATCGCGCGCCCGGCTCCAGGTCATCACCACAAACGCCCTTATTACCCACGACAGGCCCGTTGACTACGGCGTCACCAAGTTCTGCGAGATATGTCACATCTGCTCGATGCGGTGCCCGGGCAGGGCCATCAACCAGAACAAGGTCTGGTTCAGGGGCGTCGAGAAGAGCAAGCTCGACTTCCGCCGCTGCCGTCCGGTAATGACCCGCTACTCCGGCTGCGGCGTGTGCATGAAGGTCTGCCCCGTCCAGCGCTACGGACTGCCCGAAGTGATGAAATACTACGTGGAGACGGGAAGAGTCATAGGCAAGAACAGCGACAACCTCGAGGGTTACAGCCTGCCCGACAAGGGCTACTTCCCGCCCGGACGCCTGCCCAAGTTCGAGGCCGGTTTCTTCGATATGCCCATGGGCAAATCCGAAGACCTGGTCATGGACGAATACCGCGAGTCCATACAGGAGCTCAACGGCGACCACGGAAGCGACGACTCACGCGAGGCGCTCTGGGACGAATTCCGCGCCAAGCTCGACGACGCCCTCCGGAAGCGCGACATCCCGGTAGATATGGGCATGGACCTCGGCGGCTAGGACACGGCGCATTGAGTCAACTCACCGAGGTCGCGCGTCTCCGCCTCGACCCGCGAAAAGTGTTCTACGGCTGGTGGCTGGTCGGGGTCAGCGGCTCGGTCATGGTCATCTCCTCTACGCCCATGTTCCACGCCATGGGACTATGGTTCGTCGCCCTGGAACACACCTTCGGATGGACCAGGACCCAACTTTCACTCGCCTTCTCCTTCACCCGCATAGAGGGCGGAATTCTAGGTCCTATCGAGGGGTATCTGGTAGATAGGTTCGGCGCTCGACGTATGGTGCTGATCGGACTGATCATAATGGGCCTCGGCTGGATAGTGTTCAGCCAGATACGGAATATCTCCATATTCGGCTGGGTATTCCGCGATCTGTGGATGTTCTACCTCATATACATGATCATCGCGCTGGGGCAGGGTCTGGGAGGCTGGCTGCCGATCATGACCATGCTGAACAACTGGTTCGACCGACACCGCGCCAAGGCAATGGGCTTTTCCAACTCAGTCAGCAGGATTGGCACCCTGGTCCTGATTCCCGCCATCGCCTGGGCCATAGACCCCGACTTTGACCGGCTCGGCTGGGAAAGGACGGTCATAATCATCGGCGTCATCGTGCTCATTGCCGTATTCCCGCTGACGAGCCTCATACGCAACCGCCCCGAGGACTACGGTCTGCTCCCGGACGGCGACAAACCCGAAGAACAGAGTGCTGAACAGACACAAAGAAGACAGCGTTCAGGGTTACGGAACTCGGAGCAGACGGACTTCACCCCCCGGCAGGCGCTTATGACGCCCGCGTTCTGGCTCATCAGCATTGGGCATGGCTTCACGTCCATGATACTCATAGCGATGATGGCGCACCTGGCCCCGATGATGGACGACCGCGGATACTCCCTGCAAACCTCCGCCTTCGTCATAACCGCCTACACCGCAGTCTCGATGCTGTTCCAGATTCTGGGCGGCTTCGTCGGAGACCGCGTTCCCAAGAGATACGCGCTGTTCGTCTTCACCTGGATACAGGCCAGCGGCGTCTTCCTGCTCACCTTCGGCCCCGCTTCCCTTCCGGTGGCCTACGGGTTCGCGCTGCTGTTCGGCATAGGCTTCGGAGGGCGCAACCCGCTCACCGTCTCGATTCGAGGCGAATACTTCGGGCGCAAGTCGTTCGGCAAGATAATGGGCATCTCCCAGGTGCCGATGAACATTCTGCTACTGGCGGCCCCCGTGGTAGCGGGAATAGTCCGAGACAACACCGGAGAGTACACCATCGCGTTCGCCACCCTCGCCGGCCTGAATATGCTCGGCGGCCTGCTGTTCCTCCTTGCCCGCCCGCCAAAACTGAAGTAAGGTCATCATCGGATGATATAATGGCGGGAATAGACTTGTATGAACGGAGAACCCGGTGAAACAGAATTGCGGAGAATACAGATATGGTCACCCGGAGTACACTCACAAAGCCCCCCGCAACGGACTACCAGCGCGTCGAGCCGATTCCCGACCCACCACGAGAGCATGATATGCGACAGCCAGAAGCCATACACCACGCCTACGAGGCGCTCAGACCGCACTTCCCTAAAAACACGCTGATTTCGGGACAGGGATACCTGCTACTCAAGGCGGGCGACCTGGGCGAGTTTTACCCGGACATATTGATTGCCATGGGCGTGCGCGATCCGAAGGCGGTCATGTGGCGCAACGGGTATGTGATAAGCGAGGTGGGCAAGCCGCCGGACTTCGTAATGGAGGTGGCTTCCCATAGCACGGGAAGGCGGGACTACACGGTGAAGCGGGATGGTTACGCGCGCTATGGCGTGGGCGAGTACTGGCGATTCGATCCGTCGGGGGGACGGTGGCACGACGCGCCACTGGCCGGGGATACGCTGGTTGACGGGGCGTATGTTCCTGTGGAGATAGTGAGCGAGCCGGACGGCAGGCACTGGGGATACAGCGAGGTACTGGGGCTGGAGTTGTGGTGGATCGAGGGGGATTCGGATTCGGGTTGGGAGGGAGGCGATTTGCGCTTCCGCGACCCTGTGAGCGGAGAGTTTCTGCCGACGCATGAGGAGACTCGGGCGGAAGCGGAAGCTGAACGAGCGCGGGCGGAAGCTGAACGAGCGCGGGCGGAAGCTGAACGAGCGCGGGCAGAGGCTGAACGAGCGCGGGCAGAGGCGGCAGAGGCGGAGTTGCGACGACTGCGGGGGGAATAGGGCAAGCGCGGAAGGCTACCACCGGATCAGACCGTTTCGTTGTCGGACGTGAGAAACGAGCGTCGGTTCGGTCAGAAGAGGACTATATACCATGCCAATCATTGACCACAACGACGCTACCGAAGTCCCATGGAGGCCGAACTACCGCAAGTGGCTGATTACCGAAGAAGGCGACGGAACGACCGCGATTGACGCCTCGGTAGCCGAGGTTGGAATCGGAACCGGCGCCCCGCTGCACACCCACGAGGACGACGAGCTTATCGTCATCCTGGAAGGAACGCTCCGTGTACGCATCGGCGACGAGACACACGACGTCGAAGCCGATCACACCGTCGTCGTTCCTCCCGGCCAGCCGCACGGATTCGAGGCGATAGGCGACTCACCGGCGCGAATAGTGGGCGTCTTCCCGGCCAAGGACCCCTTCCTGCGTACCGAGTTCCTAGAAGGCGGCCCGCCGGCGATCCACTCAGAGTAATTCGACGGCTACTCCAGCACCCTCAGCATATGTTCGCGGGCGGGAGTGAGCGACTCCACCGGAATCGTGGCCATGCTCCCGTCCGGCGGCTGCCAGAGTATCTTGAACATGGTTGATCTGCCTTCGGTCTCAGCCACATATTCAATCCGTATTGGGTAAGAGCCCGAGCCGACGAGAACCTCCCCTTCCCTGCCAACCTCCTCGGACGGAGGGTCCTGCGCCAGCGGGTCGCCCTCGAAGTACAGCTTCACCGGGCCGGAGACCTTCGCGACGGCGAACTTGTGGTTGCCCAACCGCTCGACGTCCAGCATACCCTCCCAGACCACCGTATGAGGTTCATTCACTACGGGGAAGTAGCTGAATACGTCCATGGATGGAGCTATCTCAACGGCGTCGGGCAAGCCTGACTCTTGGCCGTCCTTGAAGAAACGTCCTACGGCTCCCGTTGGCCGCGCTGTCCCTCTGTACAAGTTGCTGAACGGGACCTGTTCGAGTTCGCCTCCCGGCGGCCTCCACAGCGCGCGAAAGAACCCGTCCGGCTCGGTCACCCTTCCGCGGACCGACAGCGTGTGCAGACCTACGGCGGGTACGACCCTGGCCCTCGGCTTCTCGGGACTTAGAATCCGCAGGCCATCCAGTTCGACATACACCTCAAGATCGCTATCCAGCTCGAATTCATACTCTCCCGCTGTATCCACCTTAAGCGCGCCTGAGATGTCCAAGTCGTATGGATACTCTCCGGGACCGTCGCTCGTGTGCCAGAAGAAATCGCGGATAGGTTTCGGGTCGTCCATGACAGGCTCATTCCAGAGCGTATAAGCTGCGTCCAGGCCCTGCCGCGCCTCCAGTTGCTCGCGGCTGACGAACGCCGTATAGAACAGCGGCTCGACACCGGATGGCGGAGTAACGGCGTGAAACTCGCCGTCTGGGTAGTAAGCGCGCGCGAGTTCCCAGAATCCCTTTTCGCGCGGCTCGAAATACATGGCCGCTCCATGCCAGACCTTTGTGGAATCGAGCGGCAGGGTGTCGGGCGTCTTTATCACCTCGCGCATGGGACTGCTGCCCAGAACGTCGCCAATCGCTCCGAACAGATACTGGCGCGAAGTCCATATCGAGTAACCCCTTTTCTGCAACTCGGCGTGACTGCGCGCCATAAGAGTCTCATCGGTAGAGAACTCCGCGAATACCCTGGGATCGTTGGCCTGGTCGCCAAAGTAGAATTCGACGTTGATATACGCGATGACCGCGAGAACGCCCAGCGTGACAGGCAGCGCGTACCTGCGAACGATGGGCCAGGGCGTAGCGCGGGCGGCGGCCCAGAGGCGTTCCAGCGGATACGCCGCGAGCGCTGCCACGGCCGGAATCACCAGTATGGAACGCAGCGACTGGGGCGATTCCCAGGGTACGGTCAGAACTCCGGGCAGAACCATGAACAGCGCCCAGAACGGAAGGGAGAACAGCGCGGTGTTTCGCCACTGGGTAAGAGCGAAGAAGAAGCCGAGCGCGAACAGCGCCGCCATGAAGAAGTCGAGCATGGGTTCGCCGGGCAGGTTATGGCGGGGATTGGGGTCGCCCTGGCGGTTGAACATCAGGAGATGCTCTTCCAGGCTCTCGTTGATCTGGTCAACCCACCGCTCGCGCGGAGTCATGTTGAATACCGAGGTGCTTTCGGCGCGCGCGAAGAATGTCTCCGAGTCGTTCATGGCGAACTGCGCCACCGGAGCGGCGACGAACAGCGAGGTCAGTATCATTATCAAGACGCTGAGCGCGAACCTGCGAAACGGAGGCCGGCTGACCGCCAGGTGGTGGATCAGCATGAAGCCCACTACCAGCGGGAACATACGGAACGGGGAGTAGAACCACATTCCCAGGCCAAGCGACGCGCCGGCGAAGGCGTAGTCCGAATACCTGCCGCTTCGCAAGGCGCGCAGGGTGAGCCAGCCCGTCAGAGCGGCGAACAGGACGCCCGTAATGCCGTGCATACCCATACGGCTCCAAATGATGTCCCAGCGCATGAACGCCGTGAAGAACGCCGCTATCAGCCCGGCGAACGCGCCAAATATATGCCGGACGAGCAGGAACGCGACCACGATGCCCGCGGCTCCAAAGGCGACCGCCACAAGTCTTGGCGTGGTGACGGCCACGCCGGTGAGCTTAACCAGGGCCGCGATGGGCAGCAGGAACATCGTGGGCAAGTTAGTCGAAGGCTCATACACCGGAATCCGTCCCGGGTCGAGGGCGTATCTCTGGGCGTGCGTAATGTTGTCGGCCTCGTCGTACCATATACCGGGCGGCATATCTTCCAGGTTGTACAGCCTGACGCCGACTGCCAGAACCAGTATCGCGGCGAGAACCAGCCAGGGCGCTAGGGAGCGCAACTCAACCTTGAACCCGCGGTCCGCCCTCACTCGACTCACCACTCCGGCCAGCCGCGCGTCCAATACCGCTATTCCGACCAGGAGCAGGACTACCGCCGCGCCAAAGCAGTACCAGGCCAGCGACAGGCTTTCCACCCCCTCGCGCCCGAAGCTCATCAACGAGACGGACATGAGAAGGCAGGCGGCGATTATGGAGGTCCAACCCAGATCGCCGCGCGTGAGTTCGACTCTCCACAGCTTGAAACTCCACTGAGCGGGCCGTGTGCGGAGGTCGAAGGGCAACTGCCGCTGGGATACGGTACGAGAATTCCCGCGGCGAGCGCGGACGGAATCCAGCGCCAGGCACGCGACCGCGACGACCAGAGGCGCGACCGCCCACTGAAGGCCGCCGTCCCGTATGAATACCTGCGCCAGCGCGGACAGGAGTACGGCGGAAGCCACAAGCGTGAATCTGATGGATGCCGCGCGAGAGTCTTTCATGCGACCGACTCTGTCCTTACGACACCCGACTCATAGAGTTCGCGTGTCCGTTTCTCGTCATAGCCGAGTTCTGCGAGAATCTCGGCGGTGTGCTGGCCGAGTAGCGGCGTGGGCCGTTTTGGGAGGGTATCGAGACCGTCAAAAGACACCAGGTTGCCGCTGAGGTGAATCCGGCCCAGCCTGGGATGCTCAAGCGCAACAGCCATCCGGTTGGCCTCGGCCTGCGGGTCTGAGAAGAATCCCATGTTGTAGCCGTCCACGACAGGGGCGCAGGGGACGCCATACTCCCGCAGAATCCCAATCACATCGTCAGTCGAACTGAGGCCCAGCAAGGATTCAATTCCGGATTCATCCGGTTCCGCGCGGCCTTCGAACCCATCCAGTTCGGACAGCGCGGACAGTATCGCCTGCCTGTCTCCATCCCCTTCAGCCGAGATGTGAACCCAGCCGTCGGCAGTCCTGTAAAGGCGTCGGAAAGGCCCCACGCCCATCTGGTCTTTGTCAGGCAGTCGTCGCGGGGCTTTGCCTTCGTAGTCGAGGAAGTCGTCCGCGCACATCACGGACCCGCTCGCCAGAAGGTTGGTATCCACCTTCTGCGCTATTCCGAATCGCTCCCTCGCGACCAGCGCCAGGACGGTCCCGAGCGCGCCGAGCGCGCCGCCCGTGTAGTCGCATGGAGCCAAAGCGGACAGATAGACGGGTGGCGAGTCGTACCCTCCCTGGGCGCGCTGGAGCCCGGTGATGGCCTGCGCGATAGGGTCAACGCCCGGACGCTGGGCGTATGGGCCGTCCCAGCCGTAGGCGGTGATGTGCGACTGCGCCAGGCGCGGGTTCAGTCCGCGGAGCGTTTCGGCGTCCAGTCCCATGCGGTCGGTTGCGCCCGGCCTCATGTTAGCCAGGATAGCGTCGGATACGGCGGCAAGCCTCCGCGCTATCTCTTTGCCTTCCTCCGTGCGGGTATTCACCGACATAGCCCTCTTGCCCGCGTTGTAAGAGATGAACCCGGCGCCTCCGGCGGGCCTGGATATATCGCCGTCCGGCGACTCGAACTTCACCATGTCCGCGCCCAGATCCGCAAGAAGACGGCCCGCGACCGGCCCGGCTATAACGTTGGTCATCTCCATGATGCGGACGCCGGACAGGGGGAGCGCGGCGGCGTCATATCCCTCCATCTCGACGGGTACATCGTGCAAATCGCCAATGTCAGCGTCGGTCAAGACACTCGGCCTCGGCCCCCGGACCCGCGCGGGTGTCTCAGAGAATTTTATCGGCAGGCCGATCATGCGTGTTGGACCGAGAACGGGGTCGTCGAGCTCGTGTACCAGGCCGTTGTGCAGGATTTGAGGATCGCGCATCGCTTCTCCGGCGGAGCGAACCACGTCGCAAGGCACGTCCGCCGCGCGCAGGTCTTCTATCCATTCGTTGGAGGGTCGTGTCTTCAGGTATGAAGCAACGAGGTCGAAAAGCCTCTTCCTGGCAGCCTCGTCCCTGGGCCAGCGTCCGTCGCCGTACTCCTCGGGGTTGGAGTAGATGGTGTCCGCGACGCCTATGACGGCGGCGGCGAGGTCAACGAAGCCGGAGTGGATGCAGCCAAGCTGGATCCACTCGCCGTCCGCGCACTCGAACACGCTGTAGAAGGGGCCTCCGCCCTGCGGGGTCATATTGAACGGACGGACGGGTATCGCGTCGCCGACGGCCTTCGGGGCATACAGGAGCGCGCCGGCCATCAGCGAGGTACGGACTCGTCCTCCCCTCCCCGTCCTCTCGCGCCGATAGAGCGCGGCGGCTATGCCCAGGCTGGCAAGCAAAGCGGCCCCGACATACGCGACGGGATGCGCGACGTGAATCGGACCGCCCCGGTAAGACGGCTGGCTGGCGAGAATCCCCGTTCGCGCGGCCACCAGATCGTGGTCGGCAGGCTCGTCTCTCAATGGGCCTTCAGACCCGTATCCGGTAATGGAGCAATGAACTAGGTGGGGATCGCGGTCAGTCAGCGTGTCAAGCCCCGGATATTCGCGTGTGGGAGACCGGTCGTCTATAAGGACGTCGGCGCGGCGGCACATCTCGCGGATGCGCTCCGAGCGACCGTCAGGGTCGAGACGCGCGACTTCCTTCCCCCTGTCGTAGATGGCGAATATGTCGGGCTTGCGCGCGACTTCGGAGTCATCGGAGACGACGCGAATCACGCGGGCGCCATTATCCGCCATGAACATGGAGGCCAGCGCCGCGGCCAGTCCGTCGGACAGGTCAATAACCGTTATGCCGCTCAGCGCGGAGAGTGTGTCAGACATGGAAGTACCGCCATCTTGGAAAGCAACGGCTATTGTGCTGACATACGGCGAAGGGTGTCAAGTATTCAGTCAGCCGCGTTAATCGAGTGGGGCGATTTTGCCGAGCGGTTCCGAACGCCGGGCGCGATTCCACGCCGCCATGAGTTCGTCCTGGTGGAGGGATGCCCACTCCTCTACGAGGCGGCGAACTCGTGGTGGAAGTCGTCCACCGGACACGGCTCCCAAGTGTATGTCTATGACAGCTTCGTATTCGCCGTACTTGGCATGGAAGTGTGGCGGTGGATGGTCTGGGACATGAATGCGGATGATTATGCCGTAGAAGCGACAGAGTTCAGGCGCTATGTCCGTGAACCGCTTGGGCCATGCCGGGCATTACTTCTTCAAGGGTCTTGCCTGTGAGTTCCATGTATGCAAAGTCGGCGCACATATCAATGTTTTCGTCCCAGGCTATGGTTCTGTGTGGGCTTATATGGACATTCTCGAAGTGGCCCGGATCATCCCATGCTTTGAAGACGCCTTTTCCGGCGAGGTGGGACAGATCTATCTCACCCGACTCGCCGTCCTCGTACTTTATCCATATCCGGTATCCGGGCAGCGGCTTTACTTCCACAGGCCAGAGCAATGCGCTATTTCCTTTCTTGTCCAGTTTCATCCTCCACTACTGAAAAGATACAATTGGGGAATCTGTATGTCAACGCTAGTGAACGGGATGATGCTGTACCAATTTAGTCGGCGTTGCCTGTGGCGAGGAAATTCCCTTCCCCCTTGATGGGGGAAGGCTAGGATGGGGGTGACTCCCCTACCGACCAAACTGATACAGGTTCGAACGGGATTATCCGAAGGTTCGTAGATAGTGTAAAATGACGTTATCAAGACGCTATTCACATCCCAAACCGCTCGCGGAGTAAACGATGCTGCAAAAACTTGGACGAATGACGCGAATCAGACAAGAACGGGAAGGCGCGCCCGCGCCTCCGGGACAGTTCGTAACGGAAAAGTTCCCGGTGCTGACATTTGGCCCCACGCCCAGAATAGACCTTTCCACCTGGCAGTTCAGGGTATCCGGACTGGTGGAGGAGGAGATTACGCTGGACTGGGAACAGTTCAACGCGCTGCCGCAGGTGACGCTGGACGCGGAGTTCCACTGCGTAACCCAGTGGAGCAAGCTCCAGAACACTTGGGAGGGCATCCTCTTCAACGACCTGATGAAGTTGGTCAAACCCAAGCCGGAAGCGAAGTACGTAATGGCCCACTGCTACGGCGGATACACGACCAACGTCGCGCTCGACGTTCTGGAAGACGACGACGTCCTGTTCGCGCACTCCCACGACGGCGCGCCCCTGACGCCGGAGCACGGCGGCCCGATGAGGCTGGTCGTCCCGAAGCGGTACGGCTGGAAGAGCGCGAAGTGGGTCAACGGCATAGAGTTCATGGCCGAGGACGCCCCGGGATTCTGGGAGGTGCGCGGATACCACATGGAGGGCGACCCCTGGAAGGAAGAACGGTTCTGGAGCAGCCTGAGCTACTACTAGACTTGAGCCGCTTGGCGGCTGTTCGACCGGCCCGCTGACAAGTGCCTACGCTCTTCGAGTCCGTCGTGTCCGCCGTGACCCTGTTCGTCGGCGCGACGGTGCTCTCTACGATTGGGTTCGGAATCGGGATGACCACCATCCCGATTCTTCTGTTCGTACTGGAGCCGCAGACCGTAATCGTCGTCGTCAACACGGTTTCACTCGCGCTGTTCGCGCCAATCATCGCTCAGAACCGAAATGAACTCCCCTTCCGAATGGTGGGGCCGTGGGCGGCGGCGGGCCTGTTGGGTGTTCCGGTGGGGGTATTGATTCTCAAGGACTCCGACGCCGGGCTGCTGAAGATAGCCATCACCGCGCTCACAATCCTCCTCACGCTGGTCGTCGCGTTCAACGTCAGGGCCAGGATACCGAGCGGGCCGTTGACCGGGCTCGTCGTGGCGTTCCTGGTGTCGGTTACGCTGAACGCGCTCGGAATCGGCGGCCCGATCATGGCGCTGTATATGTTTACCCAGAGATGGTCCAGAAACGCGGTGCGCGGCGCGCTGTCGCTATACTTCCTGTTCGTGGAGGCGGCGGGTGTGATCGGGTACGGTATCGCCGGACTTATGACGACGGAGCGCATCGCGCTAATCCTCATAGCGATAGTACCCGTTACGCTCGGATTCCTGCTTGCTACTTATCTGGTCAGGAGGATGAACGATGTCGTCTTCAGGCGGGCGACGGTGGTGGCGATCATCGGCATGAGCGGGCTGGTGCTGGCGCGGGAGATCGCGGCGCTTTAGAATTGATGCAGTGATGCAGGTATGTTATGCTGGCGCATCATGAGAACGACGATCTCACTTGACGACCAACTTGCGAAGCAGGTACGTCGCGCAGCCGAAGCCCGCGGCGTCAGCGTCAGCGCATTTATCGCTAAGACGTTGAATGACGCCCTAAAGCGTCGCGAGACATCTGATCCGCCTCCATTCCGGCTGATAACAGTGCGTGGGGTTCATGTTCGCCCTGGAGTGGACCTAGACCGTCCAAGAGCGCTTGATTCACAGGATGACGAGGCGCGGTTCCGATATGGAAGTCGGTAATTCGATATGCTGCTTCCCGATGTAAATATCCTGATATACGCGCACGTCGAAGAATCCACTCCCGACCACGCCGAATACGCCGCTTGGATCACTCGTCTGGCAACAGGACCGGAACCATTCGCGCTCTCCGTACTCGTTCTATCCGGCTTCATCCGAATAGTAACCAACCCCCGAGTCTTCAATCCGCCGTCCACCCTTGACCAGTCTTTCGCATTCGTGTCCGCGCTCTTAGAACGTCCAACTGCCCGCATCGTTGGACCCGGCCCCGATCATATGGACATATTCGAAAGGTTGTGCCGTGAGTCCGGGGCCACCGGGAAGTTGGTCGCCGACGCTCAGCACGCGGCGGTTGCAATCGAGCACGGCTGCACCATGGTTTCGACCGACTCCGACTTCAGCCGATTCTCAGGACTTCGATGGCAACATCCGCTCCGCCCCAACGGTATGTAACATAGTTTCATCGGTGTCAGGTTTTGTATGTAGGTCCCTACGGAGGAGAAGTTATGAAGATAACCAAAGTGGAAGCCATCGGCGTCAGCCGTTACCTGTTCGCGAAGATACACACCGACGAGGGCATCGCCGGCGTCGGGGAGTCGGGAGCGTGGGGCTACCTGGAAGCGTCCAAGTCGGCAATCGAGCTGTTCGCGCGCTACCTGGTG
This sequence comes from Dehalococcoidia bacterium, assembly GCA_963668275.2. Classification (GTDB taxonomy): domain Bacteria; phylum Chloroflexota; class Dehalococcoidia; order Lucifugimonadales; family UBA1123; genus VXRN01. The sequence continues at coordinate 1,289,664 of OY764155.1, read as the reverse complement.
GGCAAGGACCCGCTGCGTATCGAACACCACTGGCAGTATATGTACCGCTACTCGCACTTCAGGGGCGCGGCCATCATGGGCGCGCTGAGCGCGCTGGACATCGCCATGTGGGACATCGCGGGCAAGTATTTCGGCGTTCCCGCCTACCAGTTGCTCGGCGGCAAGACGCGGGACAAGGCGCGAGTTTACTACCACGTATTCGGCGACACGCGGGAGACGCTTGTGCAGGGCGTCAAGGACGCCAAGGAGATGGGATTCACGGCGGTCGGACACCTGACGCCCTTCCTGGACGAGGAACGAGACGTCCCCTACTTCAAGACCCACGCCAACAAGATAAAGGAAGCCATAGACGCGGTGGGAATGTATCGAGACGCGGTGGGCGACGACGTTGACCTGTGCATCGAGATACACCGGCGCCTGACCCCCGCCGAGGCGATAGCCCTCGCCAGGGGAATCGAACAGTTCTACCCATTCTTCTACGAAGACCCGATACTCCCTGAAAACTTCGACGCGATGGAACTCGTCGCCCAGCATATCAACATCCCCATCGCCACCGGCGAGCGTCTGCACACGATCCACGAGTTCGAGATGCTGCTGAAGCGCGGCGCGGTGCAGTACGTCCGCCCGGACGTGTGCATGGTGGGCGGCATAACCCACGCCAAGAAGATAGCGGCGCTGGCGGAGGCGAACTACGTCGGAGTCGTGCCGCACAACCCCCTCAGCCCGGTCAGCACCGCCGCCTGTCTCCAGATAGCGGCCTGCATCCCCAACTTCGCCTTGCAGGAATACCCCACCGGGGAACACGAGCCGCCCAAGTCGGAGATAGTCAAGTCCGCCGTCAGGCAGGAAAACGGCTACCTGATAATACCGGACGCTCCCGGCATCGGCATCGAGCTTGCGGAGGACGCGGCTGAGAAGCATCCCTTCACGCCGAGAGTCGTGTCCACCCGTCTTCACGAAGACGGCTCCGTAATAGACCAGTAGAGAGAAATCCATGTCCATAGACATCAGGAAGATTCACGAAGACGAACTGGATAGCTGGACGAAAGCCTCCGCTCGGGCCTTTGGACATCATGCGACGGACGAACACGTTCGGGTAAACCGCTTGTTCACTGAGATGGACAGGACATTCGGCGCGTTCGACGGCCATGATGTTGTCGGCACCACGACCACCCGCACGTCCGCGATGACCATCCCCGGCGGCGACGCGAGGCTGGGCTTCATGGACGACGTGACCGTTCTGCCGACCCACCGCAGGCGCGGCATAATGACTCGCATGATGCGGGCGCAGCTAGACCAGATGCGCGAGCGCGGCGAGCCGCTGGCAGCGCTTTCGGCGTCCGAAAGTCTCATATATGAACGCTTCGGATTTGGAACCGCGACATGGTACCACCGCTGGAAGATTGACCGCCGCCACACAGCGATGAAGATACCTCCCAGCGGCGGCGGAAATCTGCGGTTCATATCCGCGGATGTCGCAAGAGAAGAATGGCCGAAGCTTCACGCCAAGGCGCGCAAGGGCCGTGTCGGAATGGTGAAATACAGCGAGGGATACTGGCGCGCGGCGCTATGGGACTTCGAGAACCAGCGGGACGGAGCTACCGAGTTCTTTCACGTCGCCTATATGCGCGGCGACCGCGTCGCCGGGCTTTGCTCCTACCGCAGGCGCGAGCGCGCGATATTGGTGCCCTTCCTGCTGGGCGAGGACGCCGAGGTCGAAGCGGAATTGTGGAAATACTGCTTCGGAATAGACCTTATCCTGGAAATCCAGGCGTGGCCCTGCGCCACCGATGACCCCGTGATTTGGAGACTCGAGGACCCGCGTCGCCTGGAAAGGTCTCTGGGCGATCATATGTGGCTGCGCCTGGTGGACGTGAAAGAAGCGCTGTCGGTGAGGCGGTATGCGGAATCGGCCAATCTGACTTTCCGCGTGCGCGACGAGTTCTGCCCATGGAACGACGGCGTGTATCTGCTGGATGCCGGAGCGGATGGGGCGGAGTGCGCTCGCATCCGGCGCGAGCCGCAGATAGAACTGGGCGTGTCCGACCTCGGCGCGGCGTATCTCGGTGGCGTCACGTTCTCCACGCTGGCGCGGGCCGGGCGCGTCGAGGAGCGCAAGAGCGGAGCGTTGACGCTGGCCGATAGCGTGTTCAAGACGGAGCGGCATCCATGGTGTCTGGAGTTGTAGATTTCTACCAACGCCCGCTTGCCCTGTGCTAGAATAGCTATTCGTGGCCTTGAACTCTCGTTTATGCGGGCGGGAGCGCCCAGGCGTCTCGCCCGTCCCGATCACAGGAGAAAACCGATGGATGTACCCACCCTGAAGCTAGACCGGAGAACGTTGCTCGGAAAGAAGGTTCGAAGCCTGCGTCGGCAGGGAGTCATTCCAGTCCATGTTTACGGCGCTGGAATCGAGCCGGCCAACCTCCAGGTGGACGACCGCACGCTCAACCGTCTCCTGCTGCAGGTCGGCTCGAACATTCCCGTTTCGGTCGAATATGAAGGACAAAATGAAGAGAGCATCTGCTTCGTCCGGGAGATACAGAGACATCCGGTCAGCGAGACCGTGATCCATGTTGACTTCCTCAGAGTGGACATAACGCGGATCGTCGCCGCCGAAGTGCCGGTGACGCTCGTCGGGAGTTCGCCGGCCGTGTCCCAGATGGCGGGGACGCTCCTGCAAAACATACAGTCCCTTACAATCGAGGCGCTGCCAATGAATATGCCCGCCGAAGTAACGGTGGACATTTCCGCGCTGGTTGACTTCGACACCACTCTGGCCGTCGGCGATGTGGAAGCGCCGAGCGACGCGACCATCCTGAACGACCCTGAAGATGTAATAGTCCGTGTCGCCCCGCCGAGACTGGAAGTCGAGGTACTCGAAGAAGACGAAGAACTGGAAGAAGGCGAAGAGGGTGCCGAGGGCGAAGATACAGAGGAATCCGAAGAGGAATAGCGGCCCCGATACCCGGAATATGCCAGGAGACGCCCCGAGGATCGAATACGGGGCGTCTCGCTTTGTCCAGGCCGTTCCGAATTTGACTCCACCTGTACAACTATAAGCCAAAATACATGAACGCCCCTCCCAGGACGGAAATCCAACCCGGAAACAGGAGACCAACCTTGACATCCCAATTCCTCAGCAACGAAGAAATCGTCCAGCGCGCCCGGAAGAACCTCCCCCAGGGAGCCTGGGACTACCTCGTCGGCGCCTCCGAATCCGAAACCACCATGCGCCGCAACCGCCTAGCGTTCGACAGCCTCGCCTTCCGTCCCCGCGTCCTGCGCGACGTCTCCAGCATAGACACCGCCACCACCTTCCTAGGCCACGACCTCCGAATACCCGCCCTGCTCGCCCCCATCGGCTCCCTCCAGGTATTCAACCCCGAGGGCGGAGCCGCCTCCACCCGCGCCGCCGCCGACTTCGGCATCATGCACGTCGTAAGCTCCGTAACCGAACCCACCCTTGAGCAAATCGCCCAGGCCGCCGACCGCCCCAAAGTCTTCCAGCTATACATCCACGGCGACTGGGGCTGGGTCCAGGAAATGATAGCCCGCGTCCAGGAAGCCGGATACATCGGACTCTGCATCACAGTGGACACCGACCATTACAGCCGCCGCGAGCGCCCCATGCTCACCCGCTGGACGCCCCCCACCAGGCGCAGGCCCACCTCCTACGACGTCTCCCACGCCGCCGCCGTCACCTGGGACACCGTGGACAAAATCAAGAACCTCGCCGGCCTCCCCTTCATGCTCAAGGGCATAGCCACCGCCGAAGACGCCAAAATAGCCATCGAACACGAAGTAGATGTCATCTGGGTATCCAACCACGGAGGCCGCCAGCTAGACCACGGCCAGGGCACCATGGAAATGCTCCCCGAAATCGCCGAATCCGTTGACGGCAAAGCCGAAATCGTCCTCGACGGCGGCGTCCAGCGCGGCGCCGACATCGCCAAGGCCGTAGCCCTCGGAGCCACCGCCGTAGCCCTCGGCAAACTGCAGGGCTGGGGCCTCGCCGCCGACGGACAGGCCGGCATAACCCGTATGCTCCAGATCCTCGAAGAAGAACTCACCATCGCCATGGGCCTGCTGGGCGTAACCTCCATAGACCAACTCGACCCCGGCTACGTCTGCCCCGCCCAACCCGTAACAACCCCCCACGAAATGAGCGCCTGGACAAACCTCCCCGGCAACCGCATACTCTAAAAACTAATAACTAAAAACTAACCACTAAGGACTAAAGACTCATGCCCTACTCCATCAACCACGTCCACATAAGATCCAACGACCCCCACGCCTCCGCCGCCTGGTACACCGAACACTTCGGCGCCAAAGTCCTCGGCGCAAGAGAAGTCATGCCCGGCACCATCACCGTCAGCATGGACGCCGGAGGCCCCGTCCGCCTCAACATATCCTCCAAGCCCGCCGGAACCCCCGACCACCCCGCCGAAGCCGAACTCAACCGGCTCGGACTCGAGCACTTCGGCTTCGACGTCGACGACATCGAGGCCGACATCGCCCGCTTCCAGGCCGCCGGAGTCCGCGTCGTCCTCCCCATAACCGAAGTCGGCGGCGGAACCAAACTCGCCTACATCGAAGGCCCCGACGACGTCCTCATAGAACTAGTCCAACCCGCCCGCTAACGCCGCCGCCTTCCTCATAGAATACCAGGGCCGCCCCGCCTACTGGCTCTACAACTTCATCCCGACCGCCAACCGCGAGCGCGACTACGCCGCCGAAATGCGCCTCGGCGAAACCATGCGCCAGCAAAAAATCCCCGGCCCGCCAAACAGTAACCGCCTACCCCCTCGGCGGCAGCGACAGCCCCTCCACAAACTCCAGATTCCCCAGCTTACCAAGCTCCGACGGAGCCATCTTCAACTTGAACGACCGGCTGCCCCCGCCCAGAATCACGTAATCTAGGCCTTGCAACTTCGCGTCCGCGTAAATCGGCAGATCATCCGGCAGACCGAACGGCGTCACCCCGCCAATCATCATCCCCGTCAGCTCCATCGTCTCATCCGCGCTCGCGAACGACGCCCGCGACACCTCCATCAGCCCCTTCACCCGCCTATTCACATCCAGCCGATCCGTCGCCGCCACGATACACGCGCAATACTTCTTAGCCCCCCGCTTCGACGCCACCACGATAGTATTCCCCGACTTCTCAGGCGGATACCCATACCTCTCGCAGAACTGCGCCGTATCCGCGAACTCCGGGTCTATCTCAAACATCTCATACTCCGCCCCCGCCGCTTCCAGCCGCGCCACAACTCCCTGCTCAGCACCTTCCGACACACTCATAACTCACTCCCTCTCTATTCAAATCGGTATGCCAAACTTCTCCGTTCAGTCCTGAACCTCTTCCTTTGACCGCGCCCTGGTGAAATCATATCTCGCCTGGGAATTCATCCACATATGCGCCGGAGAGCCGAGAACCCTTTCAAGCTCCACGGCCACGTCATCCGTTATATCCCTCTCACCCTGGATAATCTCGCTGATAACATGGACGGCCATCCCCGTCCGCTCAGCGAACTCCCGCCGCGTCATCCCGATGAACTCTATCTCTTCCTCCAGAAACTCACCCGGGTGTATAGCGAGATTAGATACTAGGCGATCAGTGCGCTTGGTCATAATCCTCAAAGCATTGTCGTAAGTATCTGCTGGCAAAGAAAAATTCCATATCACCGTAACTTCTCAACTATCCGCCGCCCGCATCTCAGCGAATCCACCTGTAACCTTTCGCCCCTGAACCTAATCCAATTAGTGGGCTTTAGCAACTTGTCGCGTTCATTCCTGTGAAACTTTCCCCCATAGACCGCAAGCGGAGCAAAGTTCACCGCCACCCCGCGAGGAACAATCCGCTCCACAAACCGCGCCCCGGCCCTCAACTGCTCCACCACATTGCTCGCGTCCAGACTGCCCCGCTTCAACTCCAAAGCCACTACCCTATCCCCATCATCGCTCACAAATATGAAGTCGCATCTGCTATCCCGCCGTCCGATTCCCAGCCTGCGGCAATCCATGTTTATCAAGATGTGATCGCCCTGAACGCCATTCATATTGACCGTGCATCCCTCCGCGCTGCACCTAGTCACGATACACCTTGCGTCCACCCTCGCCCGAACCGCGTCAACAAGACCCGCCATCAAGACCCGCTCCGTCCCAGGCGATTGGAAATCGCGGCATGATCATTATACGTCCCCATAGCCACCTCATCGAACCCCGACCTGAACCCTCCAAATTCCTCATCGAACGGAATTTCCTTCACCACCGACCCACGCGGACGATTCTTCGGCTCAAACAGCCACACCCCCAACTGCTCCGGCGTAAGCGCGTAATCCGCCCCACCTATCCCTTCACGCCGAGACTTCGGAAGCCCCGACACCCTCACCAGGTTAGCCAGTTCATCCAACACCCACTCACTATGCGTCGTGATAATCACCCGCACCCCCGCCCGTACCACCGCCGCCAACTGCCGCGTAAACTCAACCTGCATCGCCGGATGAAGATGCGACTCTGGCTCCTCAATAATCAGCGTCTCCCCAGGCCGAACCACGTGCCGCAGATACAGAACCACTGGAGCGAGTTCCGACACTGACGACGATGTATTCATAAGCGGAATATCCTCTTTCCATCCCTCCGGCCTGTAATAGAACATCGGATAGCCCGTAACCGAGTTCTCCAAACGCACCGTACCCTTCAACATTTTCCGCTCAATCTCCTCAGAGAGACTATTAAAAGAGATTGAATCGCTATCTAGCGCGGTTAACTGCTCCATAAAATCAGCGATAACCCCTGAAAGGAGTGGCAAAGGTCTTTCTTGCTGTATTCCCCTATATGATGCACGCTGTATCAACGACCCAATCGCTACCCTGTGAGAGTGCATGACTCCAGCGCGGTCAGCCGGAAGGTAGTGCGCCGGCCGGTTCGCTGGCTCGCGAATGTACCATTCGGCAAGCCTCAGAAGATGAATTACAAGTGCAGAAGACTCAAACATAGGGTCTTCACTGAATTTAGATTGACCCGAAGAATGTCTGAGGTATAGCGCGAGTTCCCTGAGAGCTTCGACTTCTTGGTAGTCATCGTCTTCAAAGGATAGTGGAGTCTTATCAGGAATGGACACGGTGAATTCATATCCCTTCCGCGAAATCAAAAATTCGTACTGGAAAGGCTCTATTGGCTTGGACTGGTTTGAGAATCCTCGCCTCATTGAGATACGCGCGCCGTTCCTACTTGAATGACGCACTAGCCTATTCCTATCCGCCATACCAAAGCATCGCGCCATCTCTCCATCCAGCAAGTCCCCGAAATCATCCATGCTGCGGAGATACGGTCTTAGAAACGCGCTTATCGAATCAGGATACGTCAGATATGAGACTTCTGAGAGAACTCGCTCTTCATCGGATTGGGAACGTATCGTATCTATCCATTGAATTAACTCAATGATTTGCTCATCCGACAAATCGGTGTCTGGTATGTAACCAGCAAATATAGTATTGTGGACATATTCTAAGAAGAACCTATGCAGAGCGTATATCAATATCGCCAGATACGACTTCCCCGTATTGCTCGGCCCGACGAACACAGTCATCGGACGCAAATCTATATCAGCCCTCGCGATAGGGCCAAAGTCCCTCACACTCAACTCAAGATTCTTCCGCTCAACCAAAACTCGCCATCCTATCCCGTATCCGACGACATGAACTTATCCAAATCATAATTCCCGCAAGTCCCCCTAACCAGCTTCAACCAGTCAATAGCGCGATGACCGCTGAATATCCTGAATCTGCAGAGTCTGACGCTAGATCTCAGGGAGATTATCATAGACGTCATCAATGATATGTAGCAATTCAATATAGGTATTCGGTCCACCGATCATATCCCAAAGCTCTTCTCCCATAAGAACTTCGCGCTCCATATCCATGATTTGCCTAGTGAAGCTCCACCTATACCCTTCTCGCGTCATGAAAGGATTGTACGTGAGGCCAAGGAACGCCTGCGCTCCGGCAACCCTTTGCCTGTCCATAATCAATAGATAGTAGAGCATCTTCCTCTTGGATTCTGAAGCTACATCAAGATTAGGGAGAGGTGTCTTCAATTCAACGAAAAGAGGACCAGCAGTGAAGTCAGCTATGTACAAATCGGCCGTCACAGCTCTACTTATCTGCCCACCCCCGCGAGAGTTGAGAATATCCGACAGTTCATTCTCATGATCTGGCTCACGCTCAAAGTCGCGTTGTCGCCTTGGAGTGCGAAGTTCAGTAACTATCTGCTCAACCATATTAGCGGCGGCGTCATTCACAGTTCCCTCAATTGCGTACTCCGTAAATACCTCCGTATATTTATCCTCAGCGATAGTCTTCGCAAGTGCTGGATAAAGCTGATCTCCCATGGTAGTCACAATACTTCTTTCGACTCTTGCGCTGAGGATAGCTTCTTCTGAAAACATCAGTTTGTGAAAAGGATAGGCCAGCTTAATATCCTCAAGCGTCCACCTGTCACGCTTAGGCAGTTGACTCATAGCGAAGTCATACAGCACCCGCCACACTTTGTCTCTGGTACTCTGTTTCATGGACTACTGCCGTCTCCACACTAGCACACTTTCGAAAAACGCCCCCGCCCGCCTGCCCGTCCGCCGATTCACGTGCCGTTCCAGACGGGTTTCGAGTCTCATCCCGACATTCTGGCGGATTTCATCATACAGCCCTAGCTTGTCGTTTACTATGACTACCATTCGCCCATCGGGATCCAAGCTCCGCCGGACATTCAGGAACGACTCCGAGATACCGTCAACGTACTCAGCCCGCGCTCGCTTGGAGTTGCCATTTGAGGCGCTGCCAATCTCAGACTCGGAGCGCCAGGGCAATCCCAGAAGTTCGTAAGCGTACCGATGCTGCTCATGATAGTCTATCAGCCCCACATACGGGGGCGAGGTGATAACCAGGTCATGGTCGGGAAAGTCAACGAACCTGCTATCTCCGGTTATTACAGATACTTCAGCCTTCCCTCGTATAGAATCAAACTCCCGGATCCTCTTAAGAGTGTCAGTGCTATATCGCTTCAGGAATTTCGCCGCGTTATCCGTCGGCCTGCACACCCGGCCGTGCTTGTAGCACTTATAGGGTTCGGTCTGCGGCTTCTTGGGAAAGTCTAGGTCAAAGTGAGTGGTAAGCCGAGCGGAACGGGCTGACCGAGAGAGAATCAAACTCAGAACATCCCTGTGCATGTACTCGTGAATAAGCTCTCGGTACGCAAGTAGTGACTCAAGGGCCGACGGCGCGAACCAAGACTTTAGGTACTCGCTCGGCTGGTACGACGCTTTCCTCTCAAGCAGAATCAGTTGGGGTTCAGCCAGTGTCTTGACAAGAATATCGTTTATCTCGGATTCAAGCAGGTCAAGGTCGTATTTCCCTGTCTTCACCCTTGCGATCAACGAGTTGAACTCAGATATATCGCATCCGACGACGTCGATTCCCAGGGTGGCCGATTCCACAAGCGTAGTTCCTGAACCTGAAAATGGGTCGCATACGGACGTCGGTTGGAATTTCCTCAAAAATATCTCAACCAGTTGCGGGATGAACTTTCCCAGGTATGGGTGAAGCCGGTGGACGTGCTTGGTTCGGATACGCTCTGGCAAATCCTTCTCTCGCCAATTGAGGTTAAGGTCTTCCAGCGGAGTATCCGAGTTGATAGTGTCGAACTCCGTGAATGGCGGTGTGGCATACTCTGGTGAGTAGCCATAGGACTGTGGCCCGGCCCCATTTGTGCCACTATCAGGGACAACGCTCTTTATGGTGCTAATAGCCATAGATGGTTTGTTCGCTTCCTGGATTGAACTCACTATACCACGCCTTCCGAGCAAATAATAGCCTTATCCAACGCAGTTGACGGCCAAATCCGACAGACCCGTCTCTCACCACCCAAAATGCAGCATCACCGTATCCCCATTCCAAGCCAGGCCACACACCCAGTTTAGTATCAGCGCCTTGTCATTGGGCCTCAGATTTTCCTTCTCCACATAGGCATCCACCTGGGCAAGCATATTGGCGCGGGTGTACTCGGACAGCACATTCTCATGCCTTGCGAACCCCCAATCGGCTTGGCTGCCATTGTTTGCAAGATACCGCGCGAACCCATAGGCAGGCCCCCTCGGGTGACAGCTGTAATCTATCCGAACCACTCCAACATCCAGTCCCATGATTTCACCTCCCCCAAATTTCAGGACCGGCATTCTATCGGACCACCCGGACCATGCAAGACCCAATTTCCGCCTTCCAACCAAACGACCATGCGTGCTATAATACCCCCAGAAGGAACAAGAAATAACTGGCAGGTTTTATAACCTCGGATTTATCCGAGAAGCCCGGAGCAGCCAAAAAATTTTCGGTCCATAGCTAACAACAGGTGATAACAGGTCACTTTCCACGTGAACTGCCACTTGTCCCACTTGGAAACTCACTTGAAACCCCACCTGTAAAGTATAAGGAACAATTTATGACCAAGCCGATTTCGACCCAAACCGAACGCCAACCCCGAAGCCCCCGGATCCAGCCCGACAAGCGAAATTGTTGTCCCCAAACCCAATCTGTACGATAATATCCGTAGATGCTGGCGACAATCTGAATCCGCCCCAAAGAGGAGCCGATATGCGACGAGACCAAGCCCTCAAGAAACTGTCAGACCACAAGGACGAGCTCCGCGACAGATTCGGCGTCACCTCCATCGCCATCTTCGGCTCCACCGCCCGCGACGAGGCAAGGCCCAACAGCGATGTGGACACGCTGATAGAGATCGAACGCCCCGCCGGATTCTTCGAGGTCGCGAGAGTGAGATTCTACCTGGAAGAATTACTGGATACGAAAGTTGATCTGGCGACTCCGGGCGCTCTGAGATCCCCGATTCGCGAACGAATATACGAGGATCTAGTCCATGTACAATAACCAGAGGGATTGGAGACTGCGCCTGACCGACATCCAGTCCCTGCTTTCCGACATTCGTGAACTTATCGAATCCCATCCACCCGAGACTGACTGCAACTAGGAGACCCAACCCAAAATGCCCTTCGACAACATAGACCTCTTCCCATTCACCGCCGACATCAACGAGCGCGGCCGCCTGGCCATCGGCGGCTGCGACACCGTTGACCTCGCCGGCGAATTCGGCACCCCCCTCCTCGTCTTCGACGACGCCACCCTGCGAGGTATGTGCCGCCAATTCGTCGACGCCTTCGGCTCCCGCTGCCCCGACAGCCGCGTCCTCTACGCCTCCAAGGCATTCGTCAACGCCGGCATAGCCCGCATAGTCGCCGAAGAAGGACTCGGACTCGACGTAGTATCCGGCGGAGAACTCGCCGTAGCCGCAGCCGCCGGATCCGACATGGAAAAAGTCTATTTTCACGGCAACAACAAAACCCCCCAGGAACTCGAATACGCCCTCGACGTCGGCTGCGGACGCATCGTAGTGGACAGCTTCTACGAACTAAACCTGCTCAACGACATCGCCGCCCGCCGCGGCATGATCCAGCCCATCCTGCTCAGACTCTCCCCCGGCGTTGACCCCCACACCCACGTCCACACCACCACCGGCATCCTCGACAGCAAATTCGGCTTCTCCATCGAGACCGGCGACTCCACCCACGCCATCCGCCAGGCCCTCGCCGCCTCCAACCTCGACCTTCTCGGACTCCACTTCCACCTCGGCTCCCCCATATTCGAGCTAGAGCCTTACGCCATAGCCATAGACACCGTGCTAACCTACCTCGCCCAGTTCATAGACGAGGGCCTCGATATGCGCGAATTCAGCCCGGGCGGCGGATTCGCCATAGGCTACGTCCGAGACCAGCTCCCCCCCGCCGTCGAAGACTACGCCGAAGTCATAACCAACGCCTTCACCCGCCGCTGCCAGGATCTCGGCTTCGGACAGCCCGTCCTGCTCCTCGAACCCGGCCGCTCAATCGTCGGCAGAGCCGGCGTAGCCCTCTACACCGTCGGCGCGATAAAACAGATCCCCACCGTCCGCAAATACGTCTCCGTTGACGGCGGCATGGGCGACAACATACGCCCCGCCCTCTACGGCTCAGAATACGAAGCCGTCCTCGCCTCCCGTATGTCCGCCGAACCCAGCGAGCTCGTCACCCTCGCCGGCAAATACTGCGAATCCGGCGACGTCCTGGTGCGAGACATAGAAATGCCATCCCTCGAATCCGGCGACCTAATAGCCATACCCTCATCCGGAGCCTACGCCCCCTCCATGGCCAGCAACTACAACCTAAACGGACGCCCAGCCATAATAGTCGTATCCGACGGCCAACCCACCCTAATCCGCCGCCGCGAATCCTTCCAGGACATGATGGCCCTAGACGTAGTATAAAAACTAACAACTAAAGACTAAGGACTAAAAACTATGCCTTCCGACATCATCTACTCCTCCGCCGCCTCAATAGCCCAATCCATCCGAGACAAAGAAGTATCCGCCGTCGAAGTCACCCAGGCCCACCTGGACCGCATCGCCCAGGTAAACGACAAACTCAACGCCGTCGTCTGCCTCTGCGCCGACCGCGCCCTCCAGGAAGCCGCCGACGCCGACGCCGCCCTGGCCCGCGGCGACGCCACCGGCCCCCTGCACGGCGTCCCCATGACCCTCAAAGACTCCCTAGACACAGAGGGCGTAATAACCACCGGCGGCACCACCGGACGCCGCGACTTCGTTCCCGACCAGGACGCCACAGTAACCGCCCGCCTCCGCGCCGCCGGCGCCATACTCATGGGCAAGACAAACACCCCCGAACTCACCATGGCCGGCGAGACCGACAACAGCGTCTATGGACGCACAAACAACCCCTTCGACCTCGAGCGCTCCCCCGGCGGCTCCAGCGGCGGCGCGGGAGCCATCGTCACCTCCGGCGGCTCCCCATTCGACATCGGCAGCGACACAGGCGGCAGCATCCGAATGCCCGCCCACCTCTGCGGCATAGCCGGCATCAAGCCCAACTCAGGCCGCGTCCCCCGCACCGGCCACATCATCGAATACACCCTCGGCGCCACCGACTCCTACACCCAGAACGGCCCCATGGCCCGCTACGTAGAAGACCTCGAGCTCATCCTGCGAATCATCTCCGGCCCCGACTGGATAGACCCCGCCATAATAGATATGCCCCTCCGCGACCCCGCCGACGTCGACCTCAACAACCTCCGCGTCGCCTTCTACACCGACCCGCCCGGCTTCAAGGTCCCCGCGCAGGAAACCCGCGACGCCACGCTGGCCGCCGTCCGCGCCCTCTCCGACGTAGCCGCTTCAGTCGAGGAGGACGCGCCCAGCCCCTTGGAGCGCGTCCCCGACCTGACAGCCAGGATAGGCGGAGGCGATGGCCGCGCCGGAACCCGCCGCCTGCTCGACAAGGCCGGCACCACCGACGTATCAGCCATACTCACCAAGCGCATCGCCGAAGCCGAACCCATCACCACCGGCGAGTTCACCCAGGCCCTGGAAGAACTCGACCAGTACCGCAGCGATATGCTCCGCTTCATCAGCGACTACGACGTGATAATATCGCCCGTCACCGCCATGCCCGCCCAGCCGCACGGCGCGTCCTTCGAAGACCGCAACCGCCACGCCTTCTACACCGGCCCCTACAACCTCACCGGCTGGCCCGGAACCGTCGTCCGCTGCGGCGCGTCCTCCGAGGGCCTTCCCATCGGAGTGCAGGCCATAGCCCGCCCCTGGCGCGAAGACGTATCCCTCGCCGTAGCCGCCTTCCTCGAATCCGCCCTCGGCGGCTGGCAAAAACCTCCAATGTAGGAAGTGCCTATGACAGAAATCACCAGCGCTTCAGCCAAAACCATAGCTAGAGCGATACGCGACAAGGAAGTATCCGCCGTCGAGGTAGTCCAGGCGCACCTCGACCGCATCGCCCATGTCAACGACAAGCTCAACGCCGTCGTCTGCCTCTGCGCCGACCGCGCCCTTGAAGAAGCGCGGAAAGCCGACGCCGCCATGTCACGCGGCGACGCCACCGGCCCCCTGCACGGCGTCCCCATGACCCTCAAAGACTCCCTCGACACCGAGGGAGTCATAACCACCGCCGGAACCATCGGACGCCGCGACTTCATCCCCGACCGCGACGCCACCATAACCGCCCGCCTCCGGGCCGCTGGCGCGATCCTGCTAGGAAAGACCAATACCCCCGAAATAACATGGTCCGGCGAGACCGACAACAATGTCTATGGACGAACCAACAACCCCTTCGACCTCGAACGCAATCCGGGCGGCTCAAGCGGCGGAGCCGCCGCCATCGTCTCCGCCTGCGGCTCCCCCTTCGACATCGGCAGCGACACAGGCGGCAGCATCAGGGCCCCCGCCCACCTCTGCGGCATAGCCGGAATCAAACCCAACTCCGGCCGCGTTCCCCGAACCGGCCACGTCATCGGCTACACCATGGGCGCGATTGACTCATACACTCAGAACGGCCCAATGGCCCGCTACGTCGAAGACCTCGCCCTCATCCTGCCCATCATCTCCGGCCCCGACTGGAAAGACCCCTACATAGTGGATATGCCCCTCGGCGACCCCACCGACGTCGACCTATCCAACCTCCGCGTCGCCTTCTACACCGACCCGCCCGGCTTCACGCCTCCCGACGAGGACACCCGGAACACAGCGCTATCCGCGGTCAACGCCTTGACGAACATAGTCGCCTCAATCGAGGAGGACGTCCCCCGGCCCCTCAGCCGCGTGCCTGATCTCAATGACAAGTCCAGCGAAGGCGATGGCGGATCCGGAACCCGCAGGCTACTCGACCAGATTGGCGCCACCGACATATCCCCTCGCCTGGCCAAGTGGCTGGACGAGGCGAAACTGATCCCGACCGGAGAGTTCACAAAGACACTCGAAGACCTCGACCAATACCGAAGCGAAATGCTCCAATTCATGCGCGACTACGATGTAATCATATCTCCCACCACCGCAGCAGCCGCCCAGCCGCACGGCGAATACTCCAAGCAGCGCGGCTACGCGATCTACACTCACTCCTACAACCTGACCGGCTGGCCCGCAACCGTCGTCCGATGCGGCGCATCCTTCGACGGCCTCCCCATCGGCGTCCAGGTCGCCGCCCGCCCCTGGCGCGAAGACGTATCCCTAGCCGTAGCCGCCTTCCTGGAATCCGCCCTCGGCGGCTGGCAAAAACCCCCGATATGATATGCTACGGACAAGATGGGCCACCCATCCTGAACATCCCAACATCCTGTAAATCCTGATTCAGACAGCCGGAGCCACAACATGGACCTCGAACTAACCGGAAAGAAAGCCATCATCACCGGCGGCAGCGTCGGCATCGGCAAAGCAACCGCCCGTGTGCTCGCCAACGAGGGCGTGGACATCGTCATCTGCGCCCGCCGACAGGACATCCTAGAACAAACCGCGACTGAACTCGCCTCCGAGACCGGACGCAAGATAATCCCCGTCGTCGCCGACACCACCTCTACCGAATCCGTAAACTCCATGGTCGCCCGCGCCGTCGAAGAACTCGGCGGAGTTGACATCCTCGTGAACAACGCCGCCGCCCCGGGCGGATTCGTGCAGGGCCCCCTAGACGAATCCGACGACTCAGACCTGCTCTTCGACATCAATACCAAGGTCGTCGGATACTTCCGCTGCGCCAAGGCCGTCGCGCCCCACATGACCGCCCAGGGCTGGGGACGAATCATCAACGTCGGCGGACTCGCCGCCAGGAACGCCGGAACCTTCAGCGGCATGAGAAACCTCGCCCTCGCCCACCTCACCAAGACCCTCTCCATCCAACTCGGCCCCCACGGCATAAACGTCAACCTCGTCCACCCCGGAGGCACCCGCACCGAGCGCACAACCGAAGAAGCCGCCAACGCTCCACAGTCCAACGACATCCGCAAACTCGTTGACGCCACCGAGATAGGCTACGTCGTAACCTTCCTGGCCTCGCCAAAGTCCACCGCCATAGCGGGCGAAGTCGTAGCGGCGGGCGGCGGAGTCGGCGGCGCGGTTTACCCCTAGCCCCCATGACCCTGGACAAACCCGCATTGCAACGCGAACTCGGCGCGCTGCTAGACCGCGTATGACGCCAAGAACCCTTCTCCGGCGTCGTCCGCGTTTACGACCTCACCATCGAAGGCGGCGCGGATGGCGGCTCCACCTCCACCGCCGACGACCTGCTACGATTCTCTCGCCTGCTAAGACAAGGCCGTATCATCGGCCTCGATCTGCTGGAAGAAATGATCGCCCCACCGTAGAAACCCCCTTCAGCCCCCAACTCGGCTGCCGCTGGTGGTACGGCTACGGCGTAGAGATATTAACCGACATGGAGCGCCGCGTAATCCGCTGGGGACACGGTGGCGAAGAAGCCGGAGCCAGTTGCCACCTCCACCACCACCCCAAATCCGGCCTCGATGTCGCTATAATGGGCAATGCCACCGAATGCGCCGGCCCGCTCGGAATTCGGATAGGGAAGTTAATCGTAAGTATGGCAACGTGACGGTTGGGAGCGCCATGACCTCGCAAAACCACTACAACACCAAACTCACCACCCCCGAGCAAGCCGTCTCCATAGTCCGCGACGGCGACCGCGTTGTCGTACCTCTCTCCGAACAGCCCATGTCCCTCATCGCCGCCCTGGCCGAACGCGCTCACGAAATCAGTGACGCCACCCTGTCCGTCGCCGTCCCCCAGTTCGACGTCGGCCCATTCCTTGACGCCGGCTGGAATGTCGAAATAGAAAACTTCATCGGGCCTTACGGCAGACCCTACGAGAACGACGGTCTCGCCCCGTACCTACCGCTCGCATTCTCACTCACGTTCAAATCCCCGGACGAGCGGGACAGCGAAGCCAAGCCAATTGACGTCGCCCTCGTAACCGTCGCGCCGCCCAACAAACACGGCCAGGTCACCTTCGGCCCCCAGTCCTGGTACAAGCGCGGCTACGCCCAACGCGCCAACCGCGTCGCCGCCGAGGTCAATCCCACGCTCATACGAACCTACGGCGACACCTTCATGCCCATGGACCGGATTGATACCCTTGTCGAGATAGAACAGCCCACCGACAGCCACGAACGCTTGCGCGAAGCTCTCGCCGCTCTCCCAGACGAACGCAGGGCTGCGTTCGAGGATATAGCCAGCCGCGTCAATCCCGCTCGCCTCGTCCCATCAATACCCTACTTGAACGCCATTGACCTAAACAGGCTAAGGACACAACTCGGCATAGACGACCCTTCTCCCGAGACCATAGCCATAGCCGATAACGTCAAGCGCCTCATTCCGCGCGGCGCCACCATACAGGTCGGCGTCGGCACTCCGTCATCCTATATGCCCCGGCTCGGAGTATTCGACGACAAAATTGACCTCGGTCTGCACACCGAACTCACCGTGCCGGGCGTCGCCAAGCTGGTGGACGCCGGCGTGATAAACGGCTCTCGCAAGACAATCCACAAGAACCGCGCCGTCGCCGTCTCATGGTCCGGCGCGAACGACGAAGACCTCGCTATCATAGACGACAACCCCATCTTCGAACTCTACTCACCCGAATACCTGCTCGACCCCTGGCTGATAGCCCAGAACCACGCCCAGGTTGGCATGAACAACGCCCTCTCCGTCGACTTCACCGGCCAGATAGCATCCGAGAGCGTCCTCGGCGGCAGGATGATCAACGGAATCGGCGGCCAGCCCGAAACGCACATCGGCGCTCTGTACTCCAAGGGCGGACGCGCCATAACCATGCTCTACTCCACCGCCCTGGACGGCGCGGTCTCCCGCATCGTCCCCAAGCTCGAATCCGGCGAACTGGTCACCATACCCCACTTCTGGGCCGATACTATTGTCACCGAATACGGAGTGGCGGACCTGCTCGGCAAGAACCACAGAGAGCGCGCCGAGGCCCTCATCGCCATCGCCCACCCCGATTTCAGGGCTGAACTCAGAAAATCCCTGGCGAACGGACTGAAGCCATAGCTGGCTCCACTCGGTAAATCCGGTTCAGGCACTTGATTAAGCGATACTAATATGAAATTATTCTTTGACACGGAAATAACGACAGGGGGAAACCTTGACCTCACTCGCAAACATCCTCGATGACCATCCCGCCGGTAAGCCATCAACCCTTATTCCAGGTGGGCCTACGATTACTTACGGCGATCTGCGGGATGAGGTAGAACGGGTTGCCGAGACACTGGCGGCAGTGATAGCTCCCCGACGGGCAGTCTCGATTGTGCTTCCCAACGGATTGGAGTTTCTGGTCGCGTTCTTGGCTGTCGCCCGCGCCGGCGCGATAGCCGCCCCTCTGAACTCGGCGTACACCTTGGATGAATTCAAGTTCTACATGGAAGACGCCGACGCCCAACTGGTCATACTGCCGAACGGCGACCACTCCGGCCGCGAGGCCGCCGCGCAACTCGGAATCCCGACCCTAGACACGCGCCTCGATTCCGACGGCAAAGTTCAACTGTCCCGCGACGGCGCCGACCTGACCGAAAGGAAGGACGCCCCCGGCCCGTCTCCCGACGACGTGGCGCTCTTCCTCCACACTTCAGGCACAACCAGCAGGCCGAAGGGCGTCCCTCTGACTCACGGAAATCTACTCGCTTCCCTCAAAAACATCGGGGACACGTATGCGCTCACGCCCGACGACGTAGCGATGGTGGTCATGCCTCTGTTCCACGTGCATGGCCTTATAGGAGTAGCTCTCTCCACCCTATATACCGGCGGAAGCGTAGTGGTGCCTCCGAGATTCAGCGCGAGCCGCTTCTGGCAGGAACAGAGCGAAACGGGCGCGACTTGGTACTCCGCCGTCCCCACGATTCACCAGATACTGCTGATGAGAGCCGACGACGACAACGCCCCGCAAGAGAGTTTCCGGTTCATTCGCTCCTGTTCTGCGGCGCTCGCCCCGTCCGTGTTCGACGATCTGGAGTCTCGCTTCGGCGCCCCGGTGCTTGAGGCATACGGCATGACCGAAGCGTCGCATCAGATGTCGTCTAACCATCTACCACCTGGAAACAGACTTCCCGGCACTGTCGGAACCGGAACCGGCGTCGAAATCGCCATCATGGACGACCACGCGAGTCTCATCCAAACCGGACAGACCGGAGAAGTCGTAATCAAGGGCCCCAACGTAACGCTTGGTTACCACAACAATCCAACGGCCAATGAGGAAGCCTTCGCCAACGGCTGGTTCCGCACAGGAGACCAGGGTGTTCTGAGCGTGGAGGGAGTGCTTACTCTGACCGGACGCATCAAGGAACTCATAAACAGGGGCGGTGAAAAAATCTCCCCTCTGGAGGTTGATGCCGTACTGCTGCGACATCCCAGTGTCTCGGAAGCGGTGTGCTTCGGCGTGCCGGACGCCAAGTACGGCGAAGCCGTTCAGGCGGCCGTCGTGCTCTCCGGGGACATCTCCGAAGACGCCATCCGTTCATTCTGTGGCGGTCATCTGGCCGATTTCAAAGTGCCCGACCGGGTTTACCTTGTAGAGTCCATGCCAAGAACCGCCACCGGCAAGATTCAGCGCCGGAACATCGCCGCCCAGTTCGCTCTCTGATACGGGCCTCGGACCTAGGACCGTCTGAACCACCTGGTCTCTCAGTCCTGGACCGAAGTGTCCTGCGCTGTATCACGCGAATCGTAATTGACAAAAAGCGTTAACGGAATTCTCGCCTAGCTCAGATCTGCTGGTGCAATGTTGCCTCAGATGTGATAACTTTCCCATAATGGGTAACGGTACACAGTGCCCCTGATCGAACCGAGTCAAGATCAACTACCATGCCTAACATCAACTTCCATCAGCTTCTCATATTTCATAATGTCGCCCAGTTGGGCAGCTTCACCAAGGCTGCTCGGGAACTGGGTATAAGTCAGCCCGCGGTATCTATCCAGGTAAAGGAACTTGAGCGCAGTCTGAATACAACGCTGGTGAATCGGGTACGCAGAGGCGTGTTTCTGACAGACTCCGGCGAGGTAGTTTACAGCTACACGAAGCGTATTTTCTCTCTCGCGGACGAGATGCGGCTCGCCGTACAGGACCTGGAGGGACTGCAGGCCGGTAGGCTGAGCCTTGGTTCGTCGTCAACCCCGGGCGAATACATTCTTCCGTTGGCCATGGGGATTTTCAGAGAACGTTACCCCAAGATTGACGTCTCGCTTGCCATCTCCAACACGGATACTGTCGTGCAGCAGATACTCAGCCACGAACTGGACCTGGGAATGGCGGGCGCCGACGTTGACATAGAGGGCCTGAGTTCATTCCCATACGTAGAAGACGAAGTTGTCATCGTAACTTCTCCCACCCACCCCCTTTCCAGGGACCGGAGGTGGGTAAGCCTCCAGGAAATCGAAAACCAGCCTCTCATCATGCGCGAGGTCGGATCTGCCACCAGGAGCGCCGCGACGGACTTCTTCCAGGCTCACAACATGGAAGTGAATATCGTAATGGAACTCGGAAGCAACGAGGCGGTAAAGCGCGCGGCGGCCGCCGGCTTGGGTCTGGGACTTCTGTCCAAGTTCTCGGTAGGCCCGGAAGTCGTTGCCGGCTTTCTGAGCGTCCTGCGCGTGCGCGGGTGGAAGTGCGAGCGTCCGCTGATAGTCTTCTACCGGGACGACGGACACATCAGCACCGTGCAGCAGGCCTTCCTCAGACTGCTCCAGGTCGAAAGGCCGCTCCCGCCAGTGCCGCTGCAACTATAGGCGCGCTTCGCAGTGGCAATGTCTAGGCCGTGTTGACATTTATCGTCATTCCCGCGAAAGCGGGAATCCATACGTGTGGTTCGCGACCTGACCAGTTGCAATTTAGCTTGCTTGGAGCGTCCAATTTCCAAATGTCAACAGAACCTAGCTACCTTGTAACCGGATGCGCTGGATTCATCGGCGCTAAAGTCTCCGAACTTCTATTGAAGCGAGGGCATCGGGTGGTAGGCGTTGATGACCTGAGTGACGGGTATGACCCCAGACTGAAGTATCACAGGCTTGCCGTCCTGCGGCGGGACGAGCGCTTCCACTTCATCGAGGCCGACATCCGAGACCCAAAGGCGCTTTCACCCGCATTCTCGCTCGCCGACCACGACGCCCTCATAAACCTCGGAGCGCGGGCCGGCGTCAGGCAGTCGGTCGCAGACCCCTGGCTGTACGCCCAGACCAACTACCTCGCCGTCATCAACCTGCTGGAGCTATGCCGCGAATACGGGATAGACAAGTTCGCGCAGGCTTCCACATCCAGCGTTTACGGAAACGACACCGCGCCGCCCTTCAGCGAGTCCGCTCCCGCCTCCATGCCCGTATCCCCATACGCCGCCTCCAAGAAGGCAGCCGAAACGCTCTGCTACTCATACCATTTCAACTACGGCCTGGACGTGACCATCTTCCGCTTCTTCACCGTCTATGGCCCGGCCGGAAGGCCGGATATGTCCGTCTTCAAATTCGTCAGGGCGATAGCCGAGGGGGTGCCTATTACCCTGTTCGGCGACGGCGGAGAGCGCGACTTCACCCACGTTGACGATGTGGCCGCGGGCGTTCTGGCCGGAATAAAACCGCTCGGGCACCAGATAATCAACCTCGGCGGCGACCGCCCGGTGAAGATAGCCTACCTGATTTCGCTCATAGAAGACGCGCTGGGCAAGAAGGCCGAAATCAACATCGCTCCCAGACCGTCCGTGGACGTGGATTCCACCTGGGCCGACATAACCAAGGCGAAGGAACTGCTCGGCTGGCGCCCCCGCGTTGACCTGGAAACCGGCGTCCGCGGCGTCGTGGACTGGTATCTCCACAACCGCCGGTGGGCCAAAGACATCCGGGGCTAGACGGCCATCGCCTATCCGTCATTCCCAAGAAAGCGGGAACCCCGAAGGGCTCGCCGCTCGGCAATCCATTACAGCGCTACCGCCAAATTGATACAGTATTATCGCCACATCCCCGTTGGATAGCGCCGCCGCGTCTATTCTATAATCCAACCAGCGTTTGTCCCTATTCCATTCCGACAGGAGAAAACCCACTTGAAGATAAGCGTCATAGGCTTGGGATACGTCGGAGCCGTAGCCGCGGCCGGGCTCGCCAATTCAGGCCACCAGGTACTCGGCGTGGACATTGACCGCAACCGAGTCGAGTCCCTCTCCCGCGGCAGAGTCCCCATGTACGAACCCGGACTGGAAGCCCGAATATCCGCCGGAATCAAGGACGGCGGCCTGCGCTTCACCCACCCCGACGACGTCCGCGAACCCCTCGGCGACGTCGCGCTCATCGCCACCGGCACGCCGCCCAGGCAGAGCGGAGCGGCGGACCTCAGCCAGGTGAAGTCCGCGCTCGACTGGATCAAGTCCAGGCCCCACGACAACCTCGTAGTCGTCATGAAGAGCACCGTCCCCCCCGGAACCGGCTGCAAGATACTCGGCGAAGACCTGCGCGGAACCGGAATCCGCTACGCCTCCAATCCCGAATTTCTACGCGAAGGCCGCGCCGTCCAGGACTGGGACTCCCCCGACCGCGTCGTCATCGGCGCTGAACCCGGCGACCGCAAGACCGTCGAGGCCGTCAAGAAGATGCACTCCGGCCTCGACGCCCCTTTCGTCATAACCGACATCACCAGCGCCGAAATGACCAAGTACGCCAGCAACGCCTTCCTGGCCACCCGCATATCCTTCATCAACGAAATCGCCGCCCTCTGCGACCGCGTTGGCGCTTCGATTGACGACGTGAGCCAGGGCCTCGCCATGGACCCCAGGACCGGCAACCGGATCTACGCCGGCGTCGGCTACGGCGGCTCATGCTTCCCGAAAGACGTGCGAGCGCTCGACTACCTCGCGCTCACCAGCGGCGTGAACTTCGAGCTGCTCCGCTCCGTCATCAACGTCAACAACAAGCAGCGCCTGCTGCCCCTCTACGCCCTCAGGTCCCGGTTCGGCGGCGCGCTGTCCGGGCTGAAGGCCGGCGTGCTAGGACTCGCCTTCAAGCCCGAAACCGACGACGTGCGCGACGCCCCCTCCCTCGACCTGATTCGCGCGCTGGTTGACGAGGGCGTGGAAGTCCAGGCATTCGACCCAAGAGCCGCTTGTACAGCCGCCCGCGAACTCCCATCCTCGGCCCGGATCCTGGACGACCCGGTAGAGGCCGCGGCCGGGGCGCAGGCGCTTGTCCTGCTCACCGAGTGGGAGCAGATAGTCAGCGCCGACTGGAAGGAAATCGCGCGCTGCATGAGACCGCCCCGCTTCGTCTTCGACGGGCGCAATTGCCTGTCCCCCCAGGCCATGGAAATGATAGGATTCGAGTACCACAGCGTAGGCAGGAACAACCACCCCAGCCCGTTCGCTTAGGCAGCCCGACTTGAACGAATTCATATACCTCATTCGCTATCTCCACTCCATGATCCGGTGGCGTCTGTTCGTTTGGGTCGTTTTGCTGATATTCGCCTCCCTCCTCGAGGGAATCAGCATCGGAATGATCCTGCCCATTCTCGGAGGGTCCGAGTCCGCCGACACGCCTCTCCACAGGTTCCTGACCGACGGAGCCGAATATCTCGGACTGCCGTACACCCTGCCGGTCGCAGTCACCGGAATGGCCGTCCTCTACCTCGCCCGCACCGGCTTCATCATCTACCAGCGCGTCTATGCCGCCGACATCACCGGCAAGCTCATGGCCCGTCTGAAGATAGAATTCGTCGAGCGGGTTTACGGCGCGGACTACCAGTACTTCCTGGAACGCGGTCTCGGCGCGTTCACCAACGCCGTAACGACTGAGCTTAACAACGTCGCCCAGGCATTCGAACGCTGCAACAATTTCATCGTAAACACCGGATTCGCGCTCGTTTACATCGCCCTGCCCCTGGCCATAAACCCCGCGTTCACCAGCGTAGTCATTATCGTCGGCGTGCCGGGCTACTTCCTGCTCAAGCGACTCTTCAACATCGCGCGCGGATTCTCCATCAGGTCAACCACCGCCAACGCGGGCCTGCAATCCTACATCATCCAGGGGCTATCCAACTTCAAGTACCTCAGGTCCACCAACTCCCACCAGGGCATATTCGGACGCATCCGCGAAACCAGCCGCGAGCAGGGACGCCTCGAATACAAGCAGTCAGCCCTCTCCGCGCTCCTCCAAAACGGCACCGACCTCCTGTTCATGCTCATCATCGCGGGCCTGCTGATCTACTACGTAGAAATCGCCCGCAACAACCTCATAGAGATACTGTTCATCCTGTTCATCGTCCGCCGCGCGATGCTCTACGCGCTGAACGCGCAGACCTCGTTCCAGGATTTCCTCAGATACTCCGGCAGCGTCCGCAACTTCCAGACGCTCAGCCGGGAGCTCGCCGAACGCGAGGAGCCGGCCAACCTCTCCGGGAAAACTCCCGATTTCAGCCAGTCCATCGCGCTGGAAGGCGTCAGCTTCCAATACGACACCTCAGAGCGAGTTCTGGACAACGTAAGCCTTACCATCCCGCCCAACGGCATGGTAGCCTTCGTCGGCGCCTCCGGCGCTGGCAAGTCAACCCTCACGACTATGCTTACGGGACTGCTCAGCCCCACCTCCGGGGAAATCGCCATCGGCGGAGTCCCATACCACGAGATCAGCCAGCGCAAGCTGAGGGAAGGCATCGGATACGTAACCCAGGAGAGCGTCATCTTCAACGACACCGTTCGCAGCAACATCGCCCTCTGGTCCACCGATTCCGACTCCCGCGCCAGAGTCCGCGCCGCCGCCCGCGCCGCCGGAGCCGCCGGCTTCATAGAAAGCCTGCCCGAAGGCTACGACTCCCTTCTCGGCGACAACGGCATCAACATATCCGGCGGCCAGCGGCAGCGAATCTCCATAGCCCGCGAACTCTACAAGGACGCCAGCCTGCTCATCTTCGACGAAGCCACCAGCTCCCTCGATACCGAAGCCGAGGCCGAAGTCCAGCGCAGCATAGACGCCCTGCGCGGCGACAAGACAATAGTCCTCATAGCCCACCGCCTCTCCACCGTCCGAAACTGCGACACCATCTTCGTCCTGAAAGATGGCCGCCTGGTCGAGCGCGGCGACTACGACACCCTCTACAACCTAAACGGCGAATTCACCCAAATGGCCGACCGCCAGGCCCTAACCTCCGGGCCCCAAAACGGCCACAGAATCGAGTTGGAAACGGCGCGGTCATAAATGGCGCTTTATATCGTACAGGTGGGGTTACAGGTGAGTTTCCAAGTGGGACAGGTTACAGTTCACGTGGAAAGTGACCTGTTATCACCTGTTGTTAGCTATGGAGAAAAAATTTTTGGGCGGCGGATTCATTTTTGATAAGTTCCTCCTTATGTATGTCGAGTCCAGGCAAGCATATCCGTTCTGTAATTATAGCAGATGACCGATTCGCGGGAAAGGGCGGGAGGTTTGGGCCATCGCGGAGGGTGATGTGGTAGAATTTCCTGGAATCGCGACTCTTGGAGATGATAGGGAATGAAGGATAGTCAGGATACCAACGCCGAGGGAGGGCGGACGGAGGTGGAATCATGGTAATGGCGCGAGCCGTAGAGAGCTATCTGCAAGGCGTGATAGAAAAGCGGCGCAAGCAATGGCGCGAGCGCTGGCGCGAAGAAGGACTTGAAGAGGGGCGTGAAGAAGGGCGTGAAGAAGGGCGCGAAGAGGGGCGCGAAGAAGGGCGCCAGACCCTCGCCGTCGAAGTCGCTGACTGGAACCGACGACGACTCGAAGCCGAGGAGCGCGGCGAACCCTTCGACGAACCGCCCCCGGGCGTTTAGCCACCCGCCAAACACTCGGGTCCGGACTCCCGCAGAACGGACACTCTGAATATGCCCGTCTGAAAGGGTGACTCAGGCAAGATAGCTACAATTGAATCTACCCAACTTCCATCAAGCTCATATCGAACCACAAAAGATTACGGGCTATCTACTTTCCGATTCTCACGATAGGGGACGAGGCAAAGCCGGATTCTTTTCCAGACTCGGATTCAGTATAGACCGCTATGAAGAAATTGAGATAGCATTACTGAACCACTGTTCACAATACGAGGCTGTCGAAGTTGGTCAGACACCCTACGGAGTGAAATATACTGTGGATGGAGCGATTGAGACTCCCGACGGACGCAACCCGCTGGTAAGAACTGTCTGGCAAGTGGATGTCGGCAAGGACTATCCAAGATTCATCACCGCGTACCCGTTTGAGCAGGAAGCATAAATGTTCAAAGAACTGGACATCATCACCCTCACAGCCCCGATTTCCAGAGAAAGCATCTGGGACATTCCCCCAAACAGCCCATTGGCCCGGGCGAACAATCCTGATGAGGGATTGAAGAGCGGCGACGTCGGAACGATTGTATATGTGCAGGGTAGCGGAGAAGCCTACGAAGTCGAGTTCATGGAACCCGGAGGGCGCGCGGTTGCCATTGCCACGGTACAGGCGTCCCAGGCGCGTCCGGCGACCAAACGGGACATCGCCAACTGCCGCTTTCACCGAATAGCCGCAGAAATATAAAACAGGAACCGCAATGACCACCGGCCTCTACATAGCCATGAACTTCAAGCCTGGTCTCGGTGGTATGGAAGAACACGCCCACCAGACGGCGAAACAGCTTGTAGATATGGGAGAGTACATTACGGTACTCACCCCCTCAAAGCCCGGAGCCGGCGAATTTGACAGGGATTGCGGATACCCGGTAACTCGGTATGAGACCGACCTGAATAGCGGCGCTGGATGGAGACACCCCTTAGACCGAAATAGATTGCTATTCGAGATACTCAAGTCCAACGCCCGCAGAAAATTGGACTACCTGATTCTGGATTCGTGGGGTCCGATAGTAGGGCCACAGGTCGTTCTGGCCTCAAAGCTATTGCGAAAGCCCTTCTTCCTGTATATCCACGTAATCGCCCCTCCTGTCCTTCCCGCGCCTACCCGTCTGCTGGAACTATCCTGCAAGCTCACCCTCCGCGCCGCCAGCAAAGTTATATGCGTCAGCGAATACTCGCTCTCTTTGTTGCTGGAACATTCTGATCTGCCTTCTGAAAAAGCGGTCGCCATTCCCAACGGGGTTAATCTACCCGAGGTTGACGCTTACCTTGCGGGCAGAACCAATAAGCGCGACATCGAAAACCCGGTTCTGCTAACAGTTGCCCGTCTGGATAGGCGCAAAGGCTTCGACAGGGTGATAGAAGCGATGCCCAGAATAGTTTCCGAGGCTCCCGGAACCCAATACATCATAGTCGGCGGCAGAGAGGACGAACAGTATCTGAAGAGTCTCGCGTCCCAATCGCCATGCGGCGACGCCATAACTTTCACCGGCCCCGTGTTCGGCGACCAGCTATTTGAATTCTACGAAAAGTCGGATATATTCGTAATGCCCAGCCGTTGCCCCTATGAAAGTTTCGGTATAGTCTTCCCTGAAGCGAATGCGTTCGGCAAGCCCGCCATCGCCGGAAACTGGGGAGGCCAGAAAGAAGCGGTCTTGCACGATGAGACTGGCCTGCTGGTTGACCCCGATAGCGTTGATGAAATCGCCGATGCGATTCTGAGCCTCATAAATAATCCTGAGCGGGCATACAGACTCGGACAAAACTCCAGACGCAGGGTTGAAGAGGAACTCAACTGGGAAAGCCACGCGACCAAATTGCTTTCCATAATTCACGACGCTCTTTAGAGAGGTTCTGACTATGGGAACTGGTTTGATGGTGGCATTCAAGTGCAACGCCCATACCGGGGGCGGAGAAGAGCACGCTCACCAGATAGCGAAGCGCCTGACCGCAATGGGCGAAAACATAACGTATGTCACCATGTCCTGCCCACATCCGGGCGCGGCGAATCTGTGTCCGGAGACCCAGGAACTGAGACGCTTCGAGTCCGGTTGCAACTATCCCATCAAGCGGATAGACAATCCGGTAATCGGTTCCAGACGCTTCGGCAGCCCATCGGCGATATATGGACGCCTCCGCGTACTTCGAGATTTATACCGCGCCGCGCGTAGAAATCGCGCCGAGTATATAGTAGTCAATCAGGCGAATTTCCTTTCTACCCTCTGCTTCATAGTCGCCAAAGCGGTTCGCGTTCCGCTGATTCAGGTGGTACATCACATAGCGCCGGGAGACTTCGGGCCAAACCTGCATGGTAGGTTGTCCAAATGGCTCATGCGTCTTAACGTGCGATCAGCGGACATGAATGTGTGTGTCAGCCGATTCACCGCCTCAGACGTGATAGAACTCGCGGGATCCCCTCGCGTCAAAACATCCGTCATTTACAACGCGGTTGATCTCGAAGCTATCAACAATTGGAGTGGCGACGCGCGTATTCGCAACGAAGCCGAGGCGTCGCTAAGGGAGCGCGGATACCCAAACGGACATGGCCCGGTCATACTGACGGTCGCGGGCTTGTCGGAACACAAGGGAATCCAGTGGGTCATCAGGGCTATGCCGAAAATCCTCTCCGAATTTCCCGACGCGCGCTATGTCGTGGCTGGCGGAGGTGGATATCGGCCTGAATTGGAACGCGCGGTTGAGGATACCCTGCCGCCCCATTTGCGCCATACGGTTACGTTCTTGGGACGGGTGTCGGATTCTGAGAAATACGCCTGCTACGATATGTGCGACGTGTTCGCTATGCCTTCCTCTGAGGAAGGTTTCGGCCTCGTTTACGTGGAAGCCGCCGCCTTCGGCAAACCCGCGGTCGGCTGCAACGTCATGGGTGTGCCAGAAGCTATCATCCAAGACGAAACCGGACTGCTCACAAGTCCCGCCGATGTAGAAGCTGTGGCGAACGCGGTTCTGCAATTGTTCCGAAACCGGGGCGAAAGCGAGCGTATGGGACAGAACGGGCGAAAGCGCGTAGAATCTGAATTGAGTTGGAACGCGAGCGCGAGAAAGTATCAACAGGTCATACGTGAGTTGAGCGATGCCTGACTCCCCGAAGGTCAGCCTCATAATTACCACGTACAACCGCGCCCGGTTGCTGCCCCGCGCGGTCAATAGCGTCTTGACTCAGACCTACGACGACTACGAAATCATCATCGTTGACGACTGCTCCACGGACTCTACCCCGGAGGTCATCCGGTCGTTCAGCGATCCGCGTATCCGCTCGTTCAGACACCAAGTGAACCGGGGCCTATCGGCCACCCGCAACACGGGCATAGCCAACGCTCGCGGTGAATACATCGCGTTCCTCGACGACGATGACGAATGTACACCCAATAGGCTGGCAGACCAGGTATCCATACTCGATTCCAGGCCCGACGTCGGAATGGTGTACGGCTGGGTAGAAGAGATAAACGACGCCACCGGAGAGAGGCGCGTTCCCCGAAACATTCAGAATACCCACAGGGGCCGCGCCGCCTTCGACGCCGCCCTCACCGGAGTGAGCGACACGGCGTCAATGGCCTACCCGTGTATTCGCGCCTCCATCGTCCGGCAAGTGGGCGGTTACGATGAGCGAGTGGCTACCAATGGCGAAGAAGCCGTGTTTATGGCGTCTGTCACCCAAGTATGCGACGCCGATTACGTTCCCGGGATAATCGGGCGCGTTCACGTGAACCATACGCATGAGAGGTTGAGCCAGACCGACACGCATGAGAAGTTCGACAGGTATTTGGAAGTCCATCTGCAAAAATTCGGGGATGAACTGCGTCGGCGTCCCAAGACGCTTGCCGCTTTCTACGCCGCCTCGTCCGCCGGCCTCATGCGCGTTCGCCAACCCCGACGCGCTATCCTCTATATGCTCCGCGCTCTCAGGATTGATCCTTTCAACCTGTCCAACCTCTCACGGCTGCTGTACGTCGCCAAATCGTTCATCTGGCACGCCACCCCGCTGAGAAGATTCAGAGCGCGCGCCAGGAACATCCGCTCATTCATATTCAGCCGCGCGGGATAATAAATTGACACAGCCGTCCAAACCCAAAATAAGCGTAATCATAGCGACATACAACCGAGCGGACCTTCTCCCCCGCGCCGTCAACAGCGTCTTATCTCAGACCTTTGAGAATTTTGAGCTAATCATCGTTGACGACTGTTCCACAGATTCAACCTTGAAGGATATCCGGTCATTCGCGGACCCGCGTATCCGAGCGGTTCAAAACACTCGCAACATGGGACAGTCCAGGGCCAGAAACACAGGCATTGATATAGCTCAGGGCGAATACGTGGCGTTTCTGGACGACGATGACCAATGGGTCGAATCAAAACTTGCGCGCCAGGCGCGAATCCTCGATGAGTCGGGGCCATGCGTAGGCTTGGTATATACATGGTTCGACATTATCGAAGCCAACAGTGAAATACGGCGTATCGGTGGGCGCGGTACCATATCTGGAGATATTTCAGGAAATCTAATAGGCTGGGATATGCCCGCGTCCCCTTCGGCGTATCTGGTCAGGGCCGAAGCCGTTCGCCAAATCGGAGGATTCGATGAGTCGCTGAGAATGGCAGAGGACAGAGATTTTCTACTCCGAATCTCTATGCGATATAACGTCGCCGTTGTGGAAGATGTCCTAACGCTAATGCACAAAGGACACGGATACATTGGCCCCGCGCATCAACCTTACGCGAATCCCCACCTGGCCAAGTACATCAAGCGCCACCTGTCCGAATTCAATCAAGAACTGAGCGAACGCCCGCGCTCGCTGGCTCGCATCCTTCGGGAACTGGCCTTCACGGAAATGAGTCTCGGCAATAGACGCGCCGCGGCGCGGGCCTATCTGAAAGCGTTCCTCCTGGACCCGATTGGCAGTCTGAAAACGACTTACAGGAACATTGGACTGATAGCCGGACTACTATGGAAACGCTTCCAACCTGACAACGGATAACAGCGTAGTCAGAGGTCTATATGACGATGATTGGATTCATAACGCGGTTGCTACATAGATCCCCGCATACCCTTCGTACGTTGATAGTAGCGCCGTACCGGGTCGCGCGTGAACTAGCCGCCTATCCATTCTGGATACTCCGGTGGCTCCAGTACCGAATGACAAAACGCAAGGCCGTCACGCCGCGCATCGGTATTCACACAGTATTCATAGCAAAGGAAAACATACTTTTTCTCAAGGAATGGATTCTGTATCACAAGTGGAAGGGTATCGAGCATTTCTTCCTATACGACAATACAGGTAGCCACGGCCTGGATAAAAACTCTCACTTCCAGAGAATGAGAGTGAACGGACACGGTATCCCCTATGGCGACATAGTTAAGCTATCGGACGCCGAAGTAACGGAGATACTGGACCACATTCAGAGCGAAATTCCTAATGTGCATATCGTCAGATGGCAGCCTACTGACAGTGAGGGCCGGATCATGCACGCGCAAGAGAAGGCTCAGAACGACGCTCTCAAGCGTTTCGGTCCGAGCGTGGACTGGATGATTTTTATGGACATGGACGAATTTCTGGTATCAGGCGAACCCATTCCCGAGATTGCGCGACGGTTGGAAGCGAGAGGATATGACGGCGGTTTCGTCCACGATAGGGTCATGGCTTCCAGGTTTGATCATCTGGACAGATACATCACCGATACGACCACGACATTTCGCAAGCCGTTTCCCACTACGCGCAAGTACATCTGTAAGGTAAATAGAACATGGCACGTCATGGTGCACGGATTTGTCTCCCTAGGCAGGCGATACACCTTCACGGAGCGCGAGCTCTTTTTCCTGCATTACAAACTTCCAAGCAGCCATCCCGACGTACGCGACGACTTCGAGGAATCCGACAACCCAATATCGCCCGAATGGCTGGACACCCTAAAGACACATGGCGGCCCATACTGCAACCTCGAATGGAAGCGCGGCGCCGTAAACCCCGACTGGAAGCGCCTCATGGAGAGCAACGCATGGCGACACATGACAAACCCATAGGCGCCGCTGAATAAGCGCCCGCGACATCCGCTCCCTCATCTTTGGCCAGCCTCAGAAATGAACCGACCCACCTCGCCGATACAGCGCGCTCCCATTTCCACTATACAAACGCTCCGCCCATGCGCTACAATACACCCATAAAGAACAAAATTTCTTACATCACTGCATAAACGCGAGGTTATATTATGAAGAATCAGGAATCGGCGAAAAATTTCTCCATAGCTAATGCTGGTGAACTATAAACCAAAATATATAACCACCGCCAACCACCCCGAAAGGCCGCCTCGTTACCCAATGCTTGAATCTACCGCCGAAAAAGCGTCGTGGCATCTGTCTATGGCGGGCGTTTACCGCGCCGACGCCGCCTTGCTGCTTGAGCGCGAAAGCCCGCACTCCGCCGGGACGCTGCTCTACGAATCAGCCAAGCAGTGCCTCAACGCCGTCGCCAACAGCCGCGGCCACGACCCTGTGTACACTAGGGAGAAGATGCAGTATCTTAGAGTCATTGGGATGCTATATCCAGCCGTCCAAGCGAATCTGGAAGATGGATGGCGAGCGGCCATGGCCCTCCACATTCACGCCGACCAGGGTCGCCTGACCGAAGACGAATTTCAAGAAAACTGGGATAAGTCTCAATCGTTCATTGACGCTATGATCGAAATATACCAAGAGGAAGCGCCGTGACCACCCAGACAAAGACCATGACCCCGATAGAATACGTCGAAGCCGCCGAGCGGGAGCGCGCCGTCGGCAACGACCGAGAGTCCGCCCGTCTTCTCGCCGACGCCACCGACGCGCTCTTCGATATGCTGGCCGAAGCGCGCGGATACGACACATTCGACCGCCTCGCCGTGGCCCTGGCGCTGGGCAAGAAGGAAGGCTGCCTCTACTACTACAGCGACAGACTTGTTTCGGGAAAGACTTTGCGCCTCCATGCCCAGGTCGGCTTCCTGGAAAAAGGCGAAATGTGGCTACTCGAGTCCCAACCCATCTTCATCCGCGAGACCCTGGAGAAACTCAAGGCCCAGAAGCAACTCGCGCCTTGAACGTCCTCCACGTAACCCCCAGTATGTCCCCCCTTTGGGGAGGACCCGTCGCCGTCGTCTCCCAACTCATCCCCGCGCTGTCCGCCGAGGGTATCTACTGCGAGATAGCCGCCGCCAGCGGCCACAGAGTCGGCGATGATCCGACCACGCCTCAAGGCGTTCCGACCCACGTCTTCCACGCCGACCTACCCGCCCGAATCTGGACCGCCCACTCCAAGGCGCTGACCCGATTCCTCGACGACAACATAACCCGATTCGACCTCGTTCACGCACACGAAATCTGGCACCACCCCGCATACGCCGCCTTCCGAGCCGCCAGGAAGAACCGCGTCCCCTACGTCCTCACCCCGCACGGCGAACTCGGCGAGCGGCATCTGAGTCACAAGGCGTGGAAGAAACGCATATACATGACCGCCGTACTAGACCGCATCCTCCGCAACTCCGACGCCCTTCACGCCATAACCCCCGCCGAGAAGGATAGGATAGCGCAACTCGGATACCAGACCCCCGTCACAGTCGCCCCGAACGGAATAGACCCCGCCCCATTCGACGATCTGCCCGACCCGTCCAAGTTCGTGGACGGATACCCCGCCCTGAAGGACAAGCACGTCATCCTGTTCCTGGGCCGCCTGAACCCCACTAAGGGCCTGGACATACTCGCGCGCGCCTTCTCCGCCGTCGCCCGCCGCTTCCCGGATACCGTTCTGCTTGTCGCAGGCCCCGACGAAGAAGGCGGGCAGCGAATCATGGAGGCCATTCTGCGCTCAGAAGGCATTCCGGACAAGGCCGTATTCACCGGAATGCTGACCGGGGCGGACAAGTTCGCCGCGCTGTCCCGCGCCGACGTCTTCGTTCTGCCCTCCTACTCCGAGGGCTTCAGCATCGCCATACTCGAAGCGATGGCGGCGCGGCTGCCGGTGGTCATAAGCGAGGGCTGCAACTTCCCGGAGGTCGCCGAACACGATGCCGGCTTCGTAGTATCGGCAGAGGACAGGCCAGTGGCGGACGCTATCGGAACGCTGCTCTCCAACCCCGGCCTGCGCGCCCGCATGGGAGAGAGAGGCCGGAAACTGGTCTCCGAGCGCTACACATGGCGGGCGTCAGCCGCCGCCATCGCGAGCTTGTACAGGGACCTGGTTGCCAGGAGAAGGTCGGAAGCCACCGGGTGACGCGGGCTGGTGGAGCTGGGGGGACTCGAACCCCCTACCTCTTCAATGCCATTGAAGCGCTCTCCCAGATGAGCTACAGCCCCACGCGCGAATTGTGGAAGGCAAGCCTAAATATAGCAAACCGCCCCAACCCCACGCAACGCGGACATCCCGGATCCAGAGTCTTTCGATTATCAACCAATTACGTTCGTGGTGAGCTTGTCGAACCATGAACGGGCGGCCCTTCGACAGGCTCAGGGCGAACGACAGAAGTGGTATCCGGAAATAATCGAAAGACCCTGCCTACCCGCTGCGCTCCGCCTTCACCCTGTTCCATTCAGCCATCAGGTCGTCGCTGGGCGGGTAATACTTGCCCGGCGCGACGCCCTCGGCGCGGACTTTCTCTTTGATGTAGTTCTCGGCGCCCTCGTGGTCAATGGCCCACTCCAGCGCAGCCTCCGCCATCCAGGACGGCACGACCAGAACCCCATCATTGTCTCCTACCAGCACGTCGCCCGGCCTCACCAGCGCGCCGCCGCACTGTATCTGTATGTTCTCCTCGGCGGGTATCGCGGTCGGATTCCCGTGGAAACTGCGCGCCTTCGCGTACACCCGCAGCCCGTAGTCCTCGTCCAGGATCACGTCCAGGTCGCGGATAGCGCCGTCTATCACCACGCCGTCCGCGTTGTTCATGGCGAGCTGGAGCAGCTTCACGTCCCCGGCCACCACGTCCTCCCGCGATCCCATTATGTCCGCCACCAGTACGTCGCCCGGTCCGCAGCGTCCCATCGCCACGTACTCGACGGAATCCTCTCCCGGAGCGCGTTCGCTGGCGATGTCCGGTCGCGTCGGCAGGAATCTCAGCGTCCGCGCCCGCGCCGCGAACCTCTCCTTTCCGGGCGTGAAGTTCACCAACCCTTCGCACACGTTCAGTAGCGATCCCATAGAGCGCACCGCGTTATAGACCGTCGCGGTTGGTATGCTCTTCAGTCCGTCAAGCACATCCTGGGACACTTCCACAGGCTTCATGTCACTCATAGTCTTACATTCTCCTTAGAAATCATTCGCGTCTCTGATCGAGTCCGCGTTGATGATATGAACCCCTGCCAGCGCTGTCAAATGGCGCTCTTGCCCTAACTCAATCCCTACTCTATCATTCACCCAAAGTTCGATACTCAGGGAGGGCAAACATGATTACCAAGTTCGACAGCCTGTACGCCGGCCATGTTGACATGGACAACGTTGGCTACGCCGGAACCGCCGTCAACGACCGCTACTTCGGCAACGACCACCTCGTTACAGCCTACGACAAGGCCGAGAGCATAGCCAAGACGATGGACAGGCTCGGCTACGACACCTTCTGGATGGCCGAACACCACTTCCAGCCCGAGGGCTACGAGTGCATCCCGAACCTGCTGATGCTCGCCGTCCACCTGGCCCACGTGACGCAGAGCCTCAAGATCGGATGCGGCTTCAACATAGCGCCGATGTGGCACCCTCTGCGCCTCGCCGAAGACTACGCCACCGCCGACATACTCACCAACGGTCGGACGATATTCGGAGTCGGGCGCGGCTACCACACCCGCGAGGTGGACACCTTCGGCTCACCCCTGCTGGACCAGGAAGCCAACCGCAACCTGTTCGAGGAGCAGGTTGACATCATCTTCCAGTCGTTCAACGAAGAGTCTTTCTCGCACAAGGGCGAGTACTACACCATCCCGCCCGAAGTGCCGTACAGGGGCTACACGCTGAAGGAGATCAGCCTCGTGCCGCGCCCGGTGAACCTGCCGGTCGAGTGCTGGCAGCCCATCCAGAGCGCGACGCCGCGCGGCCTGGACTTCATGGCGAAGCACGGCATCAAGGGCATGATTGGCGGCGGCGTGGCCGAGGGCGGCGCGATGCACAGGGTCATCGAGGCCTACCGCGACGCCAACGCGCGCCGGGGCCGCGACCTGGCGCTGGGCGAAAACCTGTCCATCGGCTTCCACTTCTACATAGCCGACACGCAGGAAGAGGCGATAGAGGCGGCGGCGGGGTACTACGAGGAAAACCTGAAGATGTTCGGTCCTCTGCGCCTGGTTCGCGCCCTGAGCGACGAGCAGATAGACGCCATGTCCGACCCGTCCCGCGCGCCTGATTTCGACCTGCCGCGCATAGATGACGCGGTGAAAACCGGCGGATTCCTCGCCGGTCCGCCCGAACTCATCATCGAGCAACTCAAGAAACTGGAAGCCGCCTATCCGGGCCTGGACAGAGTGGGAGTCAGCCACCCCGTAGGAACGCCGGAGTCGGTAATAGTCGAGCAGCTAGAGCAGTTCGCCGAAGAGATAATGCCCGCCTTCTCCGACGCGGAGGTCGAGGCGGCGGCAGGCAACTAGGAAGACGTGAGTGTCCCGAAACAAACGCGGCTATCTGACGAATTCATCCTCCATCTCCTGGCGGAGGATGAATTCGTCCAATAGCGGAACCGCCAGAGAGTATCTGCCCCAGCGATTCTTGTAAACCAAGCCGGACGCGCTCAGAGTCGCCAGCATCTGGCCGACATGGCTCGGGCTGAAGGGTCTGGCGGAACGTTTGGACGCTTCGACCACATCCTGAACCGTGAACTCGCCTGATGAATTATCAAGATGGGCAATGATGGTCAGCAAGTCGCGCTGTCTGTCAGTCGCTCTGGACCAGCGTCCCGCGAAGAAGTCGGCGTCCAGCTTTCGGTAGATTGCTTCCACGGGAATGA
Organism: Dehalococcoidia bacterium; assembly: GCA_963668275.2. GTDB lineage: Bacteria > Chloroflexota > Dehalococcoidia > Lucifugimonadales > UBA1123 > VXRN01. Next base: position 1,252,921 of record OY764155.1, on the reverse strand, counting down.
ACGCTTTCGGATCAACTGTCCAAACGTCAAACGTTTCTCGGCATATATACTGAATAAAATACGGGTAGCCCCGGCTCACTTGGTATATGAGGTCAACAGATTCCGCTGAAAATTCTACTGGACTGCCCGAGCGCTCAATTGGTTTGACTACCGCCTCAGCGCAATCTTCACGGCTCAGCTTGTCAAGAGTAATAACTCGGAACATACGCTCAGCGAAAGTGCGTGATTCGACTAGTTTTGGGAACAAGGTCGGCAACCCGGCCAGCAATAGCATGAAAGGGATCCCTTTTCTCTGAATAGATTGGAATACATCGAGAAGCAGAGACGTGGGATACTCGTTCTCCGCTACGTGGTCGGAAAGGTTTTGCGCTTCGTCGTAGGCGAAGACGATGCCCGGTACATTTTCCGATTCGATTGCCGTGTAGGTTGTTTCCAACACCTGTTTCAGCTTATCGGACGCCAGCCCCGGGGTATCCTCCCAGATGCGGCGAAGCGTCCGGAAATCGAGAGTCTGAGACACCACCTCGTCTCTACCCGCAAAGCCAATGCCCGGAATTCTCTCATGTCCCACCTCAAACCTGGAAGTAGCTACCGACAGGTCAGCAAGCAGCCTCAACGCGAAATTCGATTCGGACAGGCTTGAGGCTTCCGAGAGGTCGTTGCCAACCCAGAGCCATCCTTCGCTCATGCCAATGGGCTTGAACCTGTCGAGTAGAACGGTCTTGCCTACTCCGCGCAATCCGGTCAGAACAATGTTGTCCATTATTGGGTTCTGTTTCAGAAGTTGCAAAAACTCTTCTTGCTCACACTCCCGTCCGGCCAGATATGGCGGCATATGTCCCGCGCCTGGGCGAAATGGATTGCGGAACTCTTCACCGATCATTTCTAAGACCCCGTTATAAATTTAGTCGCCATACTGAAATTATACACTGAAATTGGCCTTTGTCAATTTAGATTCCGAAATAACGAAGCCTTCACAGGCGAAAGCGCTTCGCCGAAGAGGTAATGCCCGCCTTCTCCGGCGCGGAGGTCGAGGCGGCTGCGGGCAACTAGGAAGACCGTATGCGGGGCGACTGTGGGCCGCCCCGCGATTTTCTCATATAAGCATATCCACCCTGTTCAGACTGCCCTTGACAGGATCCACCGTGAAGCCCAAGACTTCCAACGCGGTGACTCCCAGTATCGGAGGGTCGTCATCAGCCCCGAAGACCACGGTCACGGACGCTATTTCGTCATCGTAGCCTATATACGCTCCTCCGATCTCCCGCATTACCACGCCGCCAAAGCCCTGGAACCTGCGCCTGCTGAGTCGCTGGATTCCCAGCCGCTCTAACATACTCGACGGCAATACGCTCAGCGTAGCGCCCGTGTCCACCATTACCCGAACGCTTTCGCTCAAGTCTGGGTTCACCGGGTTCGAAACCTCTACATCAACGTGAATGAATCCCATCTCGTTTCCTCCGCTACGGCAGCCGTGTCGCGTGCCAGGACATCATCCGCCAGTCGCCGTCGTTGTTGACGTACACCACTGTGTACTCCAGCGAGAAGTGGTTGCCGTTCACGTGGACGTGCGCGCCGCCCCGCACTATGGCGGAGTCGCTATACGTCCGCACCGCCCGCTCAGCCGTCGGCGTGATGGACTCGTAGTTGAGCCTGCCAGACGCCAGCCCGCTTGTCAGGCTCTCCTTAGTGTCTATCGCGGCGGACGTGTGAACATAGCTCAGGTCGTCCGCCAATATCCTGTCCAGCGTGTCAACATCGGCGGCCACCATAGCGGCCAGCCGCTCTTTTTCCAGTCCCACGATTGTCGCTTCCAGGTCCTGCGTGATAGTCATGATCGCTCCTTTGGGCGTGTTTGGTTTCGGACTGACAAGTCCTACCGATAACTGTAAACTAACGGCTGATAACTGACAACGGAGGATCGCGATGGCTAACAAGAAAGGCACGGGCCTGCTGATGGTCTGGTGTGAGGTTCCGGCGGACGTAGAAGATGAGTTCAACCGCTGGTACAACGAAGAGCATATCGAAGAGCGGCTGTCCATACCGGGCATCCTGAGCGCGGCGCGCTACGAGGCGGTGGTCAGCGGCCCGAAGCACCTGGCGGTATATGAGCTTGATAGTTCACACGTAGTGAAGTCGGGAGAGTACCTGAAGGTGCGCTTGAACCCGACCGAGTGGTCGAAGCGAATGTCGCCTGAGTACACCGCCACCACCTACATTCGCAATGTGTACGAGATGATTCACCCCGCCGGATTGACCAGCGAGATGGTCAGCAGTCCCATGGCCCCCGCGCTCCAGATAGGCCGGATGGATATACCCGCCGACGTGGAGGACGAGTGGAACCACTGGTACGATACGGTTTACGTGCCGAACTACGAGACCGTCGAGGGCGTGAGGCGCGGACGTCGCTACACCGCCGTCGCCGGCCAGCCGAAGTACCTGACGATGTACGAATTCGATAACACGGAGGTGTCCAAGGGCGAGGAATGGCTGCGCCAGCAGACCGCCCACCCGGACAACGCCCGAATGCGAGAGGCGATGATACACCTGCCCGAATCGCCCGGCGTCTGGCGCAAGACATTCGAGCTCGCCTGAACGGCCCATTCCAGACTGCCAACGGAAGTCCGCTCGGTCACTCGTCATACGATTCGGTGATATAATTCGAGAGAGGCGTCTATGAACAAGTTTCTCAACGGACTTCGCGTCTCGGCGCTCAGCGTCCCCGAAGCGTGGTGGTACGCTTACCTTGTACTCTGCTTCGGGCAGATGGTGGGCTGGATAGTCATGGTGGCTTGGCACGAGGCCGTCTATGGCGACCACGCTCACGCCGTCGGGTATCTGATGGCGGTCGGCAGAGATTCGTCCCACATGGTTCAGATATTCATTCTGAACACAATCGGCATAGTCGAATTAGGGAGGAGTATAATGGTATTGGCTCAGGGAATGGCCGAAAGACTCAAACAGCGCAAAGAGAAATTCAGGTCCGAACTCATAGCTCGAGGCAAAGCCGAGGGCATAGCTCAAGGCGAAGCTCGAGGCAAAGCCGCGGGCCGCGCGGCGCTGGCGGCTGAAATAGCGGACTGGAACAGGCGGCGACTTGAGGCCGAGGAGCGCGGAGAGAAGTTCGACGAACCGCCTCCCATGGAGTAGGCCCCGATTCAGACAGCGAGGAAATCCAATGCCAACCGCCGCGCCTTACGGCTCATGGAAATCGCCCATTACGTCCGACATGGTAGTCCAGAACTCCGTTCGTCTCGGCTCCATCGCGCTGGACGGCGACGACATATACTGGGTGGAAGAGAGGCCGCATGAGAGCGGCAGAAACGTCATAGTCAGGCGGTCCGCCGACGGCGCGACCCAGGACCTGACCCCCGCGCCGTACAATGTCCGAACCCGCGTCCACGAGTACGGCGGCCTGTGCTTCTGGGTATCGGGCGGGATGGTTCTGTTTTCCAACTTCGCCGATGGGCGCGTGTATCGCCAGGACGCCGACGGCGACCCCGTTCCTATCACCCCGGAGGGCGCTGACCTGCGCTACGCCGACGGCATGATAGACCGCGCCCGCAACCGCCTTGTCTGCGTCCGCGAGGATCACCGCGAGTCCGACCAGGACTGCGCCAACGAGATTGTCGCGCTCGACCTGGACGGATGCGGCGAGGGCGATGTCCTGGTCTCAGGCGGCGACTTCTACGGCTACCCGTCCGTCAGCCCGAACGGGGCGACTATGGCCTGGCTGAGCTGGGACCACCCCAATATGCCCTGGGACGGCACGGAACTCTGGACAGCGGACATTCTCGACGATGGTTCGCTGGGCGAGCCGCGCAAAGTGACCGGAATGCCCGGCGAGTCCATCTTCCAGCCGGAGTGGTCGCCGGACGGGATTCTGTACTTCGTCTCCGACCGCACCGGCTGGTGGAACCTGTATCGCTGGCGCGACGGCCATATAGAGGCAATCGCGCCCATGAGCGTGGAGTTCGGCGCGCCGGGCTGGGCGCTCGGCTCTCACACATACGCCTTCGAGTCGGCTGACCGCATTGTGTGCGAGTACGCGGAGAACGGCTTCTGGAAACTGGCGGCTATCAACACTCGCACGACCGAACTCGATCCGATAGAGACGCCCTACACCGAGATGTCGCGCGGCGACATAAGGGCGTCTGATGACCGCGTCGTTCTGGAAGCGGGATCGGCAAGCCTGCCGGACGCGCTACTGTCTCTGAATCCCGACACCGGAGAGATAAGCGTCCTCAGAGAGTCCCGCGCCGTTCCCGTTGACGACGGCTACATCTCCCTGCCCCAGCCGATAGAGTTCGAGACGGACGGCGGACTTACCGCTCACGCCTTCTACTATCCGGCGAAGAACGCGGACTTCGTTGGCGCGGAGGGAGAGAAGCCGCCCCTGCTGGTTATCAGCCACGGCGGGCCTACGGGCGCGGCCATGACTTCGTTCAGCCTGTCCTACCAGTACTGGACGAGCCGGGGAATCGCAATAGTGGACGTGAACTACGGCGGCAGCACAGGCTACGGAACGCGGTACAGGCGGCGGCTGAACGGACAGTGGGGAGTGGTTGACATAGCCGACTGCGTGAACGCGGCTCTGCATCTGGTCGAGTCGGGCGAGGCGGACGGCGAGCGGCTGATGATCCGGGGCGGCAGCGCGGGCGGCTACACCACGCTCGCCTCGCTGGCCTTCCGAGACGTATTCAGGGTAGGCGCGAGCCTGTACGGGGTTAGCGACCTGGGCGCGCTCGCCGAGCATACGCACAAGTTCGAGTCGCGCTATCTCGATTCCATGGTCGGCCCCTACCCCGAACGGCGTGACCTGTACGAAGAACGCTCCCCGATACACCACACCGACGGCCTTTCCTGCCCCATCATCCTATTCCAGGGGACGGAGGACAGGGTTGTGCCGCCCCCGCAGTCCGAGATGATGCTGGAAGCCTTGCGAGAAAAGGGCCTGCCTGTGGCGTACCTATCGTTCGAGGGCGAAGGACACGGCTTCCGAGACTCGGCGAACGTCAAGCGCGCGCTCGAGGCCGAACTCTACTTCTACTCGCGGATTCTGGGCTTCAGTCTGGCTGACGACGTAGAACCGGTCGAGATAGAGAATCTGGACTGACACCAGTGATGTAGAGTTCCCTCTATCCATGCCCTTTTATCACACGCTCCGCATTCTTCCGAAGTTCCGACACTTCCCGAACCGCCGCCGTAGCCTTAGGCGCCGGGATATGAGGCTTCAGTTCACTTATCCGACGGGCGACCTGGCCTTCGGTCATATGGGGATTTTCGGCTTGCACGAACAGAGCGGTAGATAAACGTTCGAGTAAACGCGTATCTTTATCAGAAAGCTCCTCGCCGACGAATTTGATAGCGTCGTCGTAATCAGATGCGCCATTCCTATCTGATATATCATGGTATCCCATTATGAACGAAGGGCCGTAAGGATGTCTTACCTCGATGTCCAATAGGAGATCCGCCCTCATAAAGGTCAGCTCATCCCTGAGTCCAAAGCTGAACGGACCATGCTTGTATATCACGAATTTATATCCAGTGGGAACATCGAATAACTGTTGCAGGAAGTACACGCATTTTTGTACGTGGGTATTGCCTGCCCAACTTCCCTCATTCTTCATTGTGCTTATCAGTCTAGCTATCACGGCCCTGCGTTCTGACTGCTTCATGGACTTCACATCGTTTCTCCCTGCTTAGGTTCAGGCAAAATATCGTTCTTGTGTTGGTTGAACCACTTTATGGCGTCTTCTTCAATCTCGGGCGCGACTAATACTACACGGGAGTCCACAAGAGGAATTCTTGACAACAACTCCGAATACTCAAGGGATGAACCTATTTTCCCTTCTGAGTCGACAACCGGAAAAATCACATCCTGCTCGCCTTGAGGTCTGGAAATCACGTGTACGCTATCAACGCCATATTTATCCGCAAGAGCGTCGAATACTCTGCGGACAGGGTTATCATTTATATATTTCTGCTTATCAGCTGGTCTTAGTGTATAAATGGATCGGAAGTGCTTCCTGTTCATAATTCTATCTGAGTGTTCATATCCGGGAGCGGTTGGATTGCCTGCGGTATCTGATATAGCGGATAGAACCTCGTTATCGGTGATTCTCTGATGTTCTTCTATCTCAGTCGGGAAATATCCTCCTGCCAACCAGTTCCTCAGAAACTCTTTAAGATGGAAGTCGTAGGCGACCCTCACCCTGTGCTGATAAACCTGCATGAACATATAGTAACGAGCCAGGATGTGAGCTTCCGCGGAATGGATTCCTCCGATTTCGATGCCCAGGGTCGGTTCATCAGACTGATTGCTAGCGGGCAGCGCTCTCATAGTATCAATGAGACGATGGTGGTCGAATCTTCCATAGGCCACCCCTGCATGATGCGAGTCCCTTAAAAGATAATCCATTCTATCCGCGCCTAGAGTATCTCCAATAATAATTTCTGACAGCAAAATCTCCCAATCCGACCAATCCAATTTATTAGGAAAGTCGGCGTCCCGCGCCTTCTCATTGCCAACTGATACCTTGGCTATATGCTCTGGATTCAGAGGCGGAGTCATAGAGTTCCAGATTTCCTTCATTTCATCGCTTAAAATTAACCGGACGGTTATTCGTTCGTGATCCCAGTCTTCTGGCAAAAGTTCGTGTTCAGCGGCATGAGAGAATGGAAGGTGTCCTACGTCATGGCACAAAGCCGCCATTCTCAGAACTTTTCGCCAGTAGTCCCTTCTATCCTGTCTGGCAATTTCTGGAACGACTTGCCTGATTGTCTCGTGGATGTTCTGGTCCGCGGTGATTACGTCAAACACCCTCCCCGCAAGTTCCATCGCCCCCAAGCTATGCTCGAATCTCTTGTGCGTAGACCCTGGATAGACCAAGTACGACATCGCTAATTGGTGGATATGCCTGAGCCGCTGAACAGGACTTGAGTCGAGAACCTTCCTCTCATCGCTATCCAGCCTTACGAAAACATGGACAGGATCTCTTATCTCGTGTAACTGATTGGTTGCCAAGTCACTCCTCGCGCTCCGCTTCAGTTCTCCGGACAGCGTTGGCAAATAATAGCATGAACGTTCTTGGAACGCAAGTCCTATTACGTTGAGACGCCTGAAATGTATTGGATAGCGAATCCGTACAAGTACGCAAGGTCAAATCTACGCTTGAATCGGTGAATCAGAGGCGAACGTCCTTTACGCCGTCAATACCCGAACCGGACTCCCGGCCAGAAACGCCGCGATATCCTCCACCGCGTCCCCGTAGAAAATCCGGTACGTCTCCGCCGTCACATAGCCGATATGCGGCGTGAGAACCGTGTTGGGCAGCGACCTCAGCTTGTGGCCGAGCGGCAGCGGCTCAATGTCGAACACGTCCAGACCCGCGCCCGCTATCGCGCCCGACTCCAGCGCGCCTATCAGCGCGGACTCGTCCACTATCGGCCCGCGAGACGTGTTCACCAGGTACGCCGACCGCTTCATCAGGGACAACTCACGCTCGCCCAGCAATCCGCGCGTCCTGTCGCTCAGAACAAGGTGTATCGTCACGATATCCGACTCGCCCAGCAACTCATCCTTCGATACCAGCCTCGCGCCGAACTCCGCCGCCCGCTCGGCGGTCAGGTTCTGGCTCCAGGCCACCAGGTTCATCCCGAACGCGCCGCCTATCGCCGCCACCTGCGATCCCAGCCTGCCAAGCCCGATGACTCCGAGCGTCTTGCCCCGGAGTCCCTCGCCCATCGTTACCTGCCACTGTCCAGCGCGGGTGGCGGTGTCCTCCGTCGGGACTTTCCGGGCGAGCGCGAGAATCAGCGCCCAGGTGAGTTCGGCGGTCGGATACGGCAGCCCGTCCGTGCCGCACACGGTGACGCCGTGATCAGCCGCCGCTTCCATGTCTATCGAGGCGTTCCTCATTCCGGTGGTGACCAGCAATTTCAGATTCGGCAGGCGCGACAGAAGCGTTCGAGTGAACGGCGTCCGCTCACGCATCGCCACCACGATTTCGTAGGATTCCAGCCGCCGCGCCACCTCATCCTCCGCAGACAGGTGATCCCTGAAGAAATCCACGCTCACGTCCGCCGGAAGCGAATCCCAGTCCGCCATGTCCCTCGCCACATTCTGGTAATCGTCAAGTACGGCTGCCCTTGCCATTCGTCCATCTCCTAATCCCCCGGTTGCCTTAGAACCCATAATCGCATATATGCTACAATACACGCCACAGGACTTGGAATCCCTCCATGCCCTGTTCCGACCGTCAGAACCCGTAAGACCGTAGTTTACACGATACCGCACAGATTCGCTGATTATACCGACTCAGTATAATCCAAACTATATTCTATATATAAACGTTCTAAATCAAAAACCAGCGCCACAGGGCAGGCAAGGGCACTTTAAGGGCAGGAAAATATCACAAAGCGCCCTGAAATTGCCCCGACTTTATAGCTGTTTGGGGCAGAAGGGGCAGATAGGGCAGGTTTATTGAAAACTTTTTTCGTCGGAGGTCGTTTTCAGATTTTCTATGATAGGCAGATAAATATACATGATACGACTAATATCAATATCAAAGTCTGTATGTTATCTGTATGTTATGGGTGGGCGGCGGTGGTACAATAGAATCTGTTTCGGCCTCGGCAAGCAAGATGGCAAGAGGAAAGTCCGTTGGCGATAAGAGAGATACTGGCGATTCCGCACCCTATCCTGAGACAGCGCGCCAGGAAGGTGAGGCGCGTTGACAAGAGGCTGCTCCGGCTTGCCCACGACATGGTGGAGACGATGCGGGCGGCGGGCGGCGTCGGACTGGCGGCGAACCAGGTCGGGGAGTTGCGGCGGCTGGTGGTCATCCAGATACCGGAGGAGGAAGAGGCGCGAATCTACATCAACCCGGAGATAATCAAGCGGAGCGGCCAGCGCGAGGTCGAGGAGGGCTGCCTGAGCCACATGGGATACCGCGCGATGGTCAACCGCTCGGAGTGGATAAGGTTCGGCGCGCTGGATCACACCGAGAAGGTGGTGAAGATAAAGGCGGACGACCTTCTGGCGCAGGCGATGGAACACGAGGTTGACCATCTGAACGGCATCTTGTACCTGGATCACCTGGTAGAACACACCCAGCCCTACCTGGTTGACGAGAACGGCGAGCCGCTGGATCAGGAACATGAAGCGGGATCCGATACATCATCGGAATTGCTGGTTCCCGAAGACGTTCCGGCGTCGCTTAAGATAAAGTAGCGGGTCAACCACTGCCCCGACAGGTCGCCAGCGCCACCTGCGAGGGTGGCGCGTTTGTATTTGTAATGTTTGTATATGTAGGAGGATTGGCGGCGTCACAATGAACCCGTTCGACGAAAAAACGCAGAGCGCGGCCCGGCGCGCGGCGCAGGTTCTCAGCGACCTGGGCGCGACCGCGTATCTGGTCGGAGGCTCGGCGCGCGACGCCATACTGGGCAAGACAACCAGGGACGTGGACATCGTGGTGAGCGGGTCGGCGAACCGGGTCGGCGAAGCGCTGGCCGAAGCGCTGAACGGGCATTTCGTCCGCCTTCACCCCGACTTCGACGTGGCCAGGGTAATCGTCCAGAACGGCGACCACAGGACGACCATAGACCTACTGAGCCTGACAGAAGACGGAATTGATTCCGACCTCCGGCGGCGCGACTTCACTGTCAACGCGATTGCGGCGCCCCTCGAATCCGCCCTGTCGGGAGATTGGGAACTGGTTGACCCGCTAGGCGGTGTCCGCGATATTCGGCAAGAGACCATCCGCGCCGTTTCGGACAGCGTTTTCTCCGACGACCCGGTTCGGCTGCTCAGGGCCGCGCGGCTGGCGGCTGAGACCGGCTTCGCCATAGAGCCGCGAACTGAGTCCCTGATCCGGCGCGACGCTCCCCGTCTCACCCAATCCTCCGCCGAGCGAATCAGGGAAGAACTGCTCAGAATCCTGGCCGCGAACGGCGCGGCGCGCTGGATAGGACTGATGGACGGGCTGGGCCTGCTGTCCGCGCTCATCCCGGAACTGGATTGCGCCAGAAACGTCGAACAGCCCAGGGAACACTACTACGATGTGTTCGGTCACCTGGTGGCCGCGCTGGATTACGCCGACCAGATAGTGGCGGACAGCTACTCGAATGACATAGCCCGCGAAATGATGCCCACGTTCGACGGAATGGCCGGTCACTTTCGCCAAGACGCTTCGGACGGGCATACGAGGGGAACGTTCCTCAAGCTGACCGCGCTGCTGCACGACATAGCCAAGCCACAGACCAAGACGGTCGAGCCGGCCGGCCGGGTCAGGTTCTTCGGCCATTCGGAGAAGGGCGAGGAGATAGCGGGAGATATTCTGAGACGCCTGCGCGTCAGCCGCAGAGGCGCCGGCATGGTCAGGCGCATGATACGCCACCATCTGCGCCCCAGGCAGATGGCGGGCAAGGGCGAACTCCCTACCAGGCGCGCTATCCACAGGTATTACCGCGACCTGGGCGATGTTGCACTAGACACGCTATACCTGAACATGGCAGACTTTCTTGCGGCGCGTGGCCCTCTGCTGACCCGCGCGGAGATGCAAAATCAGACGAGGGTCATCAACCATATTCTCGAGGTCGGTCCCCAAAGCAGGAACCCCGTCGTGAAGCGAAGAGCGCTGCTGACCGGCCACGACGTAATGAACGAACTCCGGATTGGGCCGGGGCCGCTCGTCGGCATGGTTCTCAGAGCCGTCGCCCAGGCGGAGGCGCGAGGCCGAATCGAGACGAAGGAAGAGGCGTTGGAATTGGCCAGAGCAAGCATCGAGACAGGAGTGGTAGGTGGGTAGGTACGGGCGCACTGTAATCATCATTGCCGTCGTGGTCATCGCGGCCGGGCTTATACTCGGCTTCCAGACTTTCTCGGTCGGCAATTTTCAGAGAGGTTCCGACAACACCCTGCTCGGTCTGAGCCTGGGCCTGGACCTCCAGGGCGGAAGCCACCTTGTCTATCAGACGAACCTGGTGGACCAGAATACGGGCGCTCGCGTGGAAGTTACCCAGGACCAGATGGAAGCGCTCAAGCTGAACATCGAGCGTCGCGTGAACAGTTCCGGCCTCGGAGAGCCGATAATCCAGCTTCTGGGTTCGGACAGGCTTCTCATCCAGCTACCGGGCCTGGACGACCCGGAACGCGCCAAGCGGCTCATAGGCGAGACGGCGCGGCTGGAATTCAAGCGGCGCACGTTCAGCGTGCCGCGCGACCTGGACGAGATAACCTCGGCGGACGTCGTGAGCGTTACGGTGGACTACCTCCCGGACCCGTCGCCCGCCACCTCTACCGGCGACTTGGCTACGTCCACACAGGAGGCCGAAGCGCCCGCGGAAGACACGCAGTTGGTGGCCCTGATGGTGGAATTCACCGAGGAGGGCGCGGCGAAGTTCCTGCCGGTGTTCATAAGCATGAGCGAGAGCTTCTTCAGATACCAGCTGGCGCAGCAGGACTACTTCCAACGATTGCAGCAGGACCCCAACGCCGTTCCGTCCGGGGACATCATCCCGGACACGCTCGATATATCCGTCGAGGGGAATATGTCCCAGCGATACACCGCGACCGGAATCTCGACAAGGCGATTGGACACGACGACCTACGCCTTCCTCGTTCCCGCCGAAGAGGACACGGGGGAGCAGCCCGCCCTGGAAGTGGTGAGGGAGAGGGTCGGAGACAACGCGCAACTGCTCTTCACGGAGATAACGGGCACGGTGGACGAACCCATCGGCCTGACGGGTGACAACCTGGCGCGGGCGTTCCCGGGCCAGCACACCCAGTCCGGCATCCCAATCGTCAACCTGGAGTTCGACAGCGAGGGAACGCGGATATTCGGCGAACTGACGCTGGACATCGTTCGGAAGCAGGAAACCGATGGCATACGCGACCAGATAGCCATATTCCTGGACGACGATGAATTGATTTCGCCCACCGTCCAGACCGCGATTACCGCCGGAACCGCCATCATACAGGGCAGAGACTTCACCGTAGAGAGGGTTCGCGATCTTTCGCTCCAGCTTGAAGCGGGACGCCTGCCGGTGCCAATCGTGCTAATCCAGGAGCGGGACGTTGACGCCATACTGGGCGCGGACTCGCTCGCCAAGAGCGTGGTTGCGGGTGTCGTCGGGCTGAGCCTGGTGCTTCTGTTCATGACGCTGTACTACCGGCTGCCCGGTCTTGTGGCGGCCATCGCGCTGGTGATATACGCTACGCTGGTTATGGCGATCTTCAAGATACTGCCAGTTACGCTCACCCTGAGCGGCGTGGCGGCGGTGATACTGTCCATCGGCATGGCGGTGGACGCGAACATCCTGATATTCGAGAGGATGAAGGACGAACTGCGCGCCGGGAGAACGCTCCTGTCTTCTATCAACATAGGATTCGACAGGGCATGGCCCGCCATCAGGGACGGCAACATCTCGACGCTGATAACCTGCGGCATCCTGTTCTGGTTCGCCGACCAGTTGGGAGCCAGCATAGTCCAGGGCTTCGCGGTGACTCTCGCGATTGGCGTAATGGTAAGTATGTTCACGGCGATCATCGTGAGCCGCACGCTGCTGCGCTTCGTCGGAACAACGAGGTTGACCAGATCAATGAGAATCTGGCTGCCGTCGGGCGGCAGTGAAGTTCCCCAGCAGTTTCTGGCCGATACCGCGGACTAGAGGAGCGTGAATTGAACTTTGTAGGCAAGAGGGGTTGGTTCTACCTGTTTTCCCTGGCGGTGATACTGCCGGGCCTGGTGTTCCTCATCATCACGCCGGGACTCAATCCTGGAATAGACTTCACCGGAGGCTCGACTCTTACCCTCGAGTTCCAGAACGATGTCAACCAGACCGACCTCAGGAATCAACTCGCCTCGGCCGGACATCCCGACTCCGCCGTGCAGAAGCTGGACGACCGCACTTTCTTCATAAGAACCAAGCAATTGTCGGACGATTCCAAGGCCGCGCTGACCGGCGCGCTCGAAGCGAACTTGTCTCCCGACGGACTGACTGAGTTGTCATTCGACCTGGTATCGCCGGTGGTGGCGTCCGAAACGGTGGTGAACGCGCTGTACGCGGTACTGGCGGCGGCGGTGGGCATCTTCATATATATCTGGTGGGCTTTCAGAAACGTGCCCAGCCCCTTCAGGTACGGCGCGGCGGCGATAGTCGCGCTGATACACGACACAATCATCGTCATCGGCATATTCTCGATACTCGGCGCGGTCATGGACATGGAGGTCGGGACGATGTTCCTGATAGCCATTCTGACCGTCATCGGGTACAGCGTGAACGACACCATCGTCGTCTTCGACAGGATACGCGAGAACGTGGGCAACCACCCCAACCGCGAACTGTCCGAGGTCGTCAACCTGAGCATCTCAGAGACGATAGGCAGGTCTCTCAACACCAGCATCACCCTGCTCATAACCCTGCTGGCGCTGTTCCTGTTCGGCGGAACGACTATCCGCGAGTTCCTTCTGGTGCTGCTCATCGGCGTCGTAGCCGGAACATACAGTTCCATCGCAATTGCCAGCCAGGTACTCATCTCATGGGAATACGGCGACATAGGCGGCGCCTTCAGGCGCATCCGCCAGCCCAGGGGCGCGACGGCCTGACCTGATAAGGGCCGCGCTAAGCCCCTCACAGAGCGCTCAACCGTGAAGCGTCGTTTCTGAGCAGGATGAGATTTAGCTTTCTGGCAAGGGTTGTCCCTCTCGTAGTAAACTGTGGTTGAATGACGCATTTTTTCATAGAATACTGGGGCGACTTACTCAGTCTCATCGGGGTTTTCGTATCGGCGATAGGACTCTGGCTGGCGTTCCGCGAGGCGCGGCGCGCGCGGTGTGCGGCCCAAAACGCTCGGTCTGCGGCAAAAGCGGCGGAGACAGCGACCATTGAGACTCGCAACAGGATCGGACGTCACCTGACAATAGTGGATATAGAACGCTCCGTAGCGATAATTCGGCGCCTGAAATATCTGTAGAGAACAGAGAATTGGGAAGCGGCCCTTGAACAGTACCATGCGCTAAGAGAGTTAATTACGGACATCATCGCGCGCTATCCAGAAATGGATTCTGAAATTCGTGAACGATTGTTAGTCGCAAGAGAATCTGTCCGCATGATGGAAGAATATGCCGAACGGCAAGTCCGGCGGGGATTCGGACGGGATGCTCGCGATTATCTCGATCAGTTGCAGAACGGAGCGCTAAGAGAGCTTGAGGATATTATCGCGGATTTAGGGGGACTCGGCGAATAGCGAGGGGGACAGATATGGACAGAATGACCACGATATTGGATGGCCTTATCAATCGAACCGCCGAGGACAAATTGAATTGGCGGACTTCAGCCGATACCAATGCCTATGTCGCAATAGTCAGCGATATTTCCATCGTAGTCAGATCGTTCGACAGTATTCTGAGTGAACGATACCGACTTGAGATTCAAAATGACAAAGGCATAACTGTGGAAGTTCTGGAGACACCAGACATTGCCTCAGTATATTCCAAGGAAAGCGACGCAACCGAAGAAGAAGCCCATAAGCTGGAACATCTGTTCAGACTAGCCAGACGCTCGGCGCTCGATACAGACTTGACTCTGGAAAAACTCGCCAATAGCCTGGTCAACTCCTAGCGACGGCTTGGGCACACTCCATTCAGGGAGTCATGGCTACTCGGCCTAACGCTTCCTTTTCGGTTACGAGGCGAACGGCTTCAGCCGCCTCTTCAAGGGGCAGGCTCGCGTGGACTACCGGCTCCACCTGACCGCTTTCCACAAGCCGGATCGCGGTCGCGATGTCGGCTAGGCTCGCGCCTGTGGAGCCGTGAATGGCGGCGTCCCTGAACATGACGTCGGTCAGGCTGAGCCGGGCGCGCCCGCCCGCGACCTCTCCGAGCAATACCATGCGCCCGTACTGCGCGAGGCTTCGCAGAGAGCTCCCGAACGTAGCTGACCCGACGGTATCTATCACCACATTGGCGCCTTCGTCTTCGGTAAAGGCGAGAACCAGTTCCGAAAAGTCCAGCTCTCCGCCAAGAATCACGCCGCCCGGCGCGAAGCGTTCGAGGGCGTCAAGTTTCTCGGGCGAAGAGGTAGCCGCGAACACCTGCGCTCCCAGCGCTGCGGCAACCTGGACGGCGTGAACGCCCAATCCGCCGCCCGCCCCTGCCACCAGCGCCACTTCTCCGGCCTGTATATTGGCGGCGGACGCGGCTCGGACGCATACGCCGATTGGACAGGCGAGGAGGGCCGCGCCCGTCATGTCAATTCCATCGGGAATCCGGGTGACGCTCCTTGCGGGCAGCCGAACGTACTCGGCAAACCCGCCGTTTACGCCGTGTCCTATCCCGCGCCCGAATCGGCATCGGTAGTCCATACCCGCCTTGCACCTGTCGCACTCGCCACAGAAGGCGGTCAGAGACGCGACAACGGCGTCGCCTTCGGATAGGCCGGTCACGCCTTCGCCCACATCCGCGATTCGACCGGAGATTTCGTGGCCCGGTATCACGTCGTGGTCAACGCCGCGCCGCAGAAGGCCGGTCATCACGGCTATGTCATGTCCGCACAGGCCGGCGGCCTCGACTCTAACGACCACCTGTCCCGCTCGCGCCGACGGTTCAGGGACATCTCTGATCTCGAATTCGGGCGGCGTCCCGGGTTCTTTAACGAAGAGCGCTTTCAAGTAACTCCCCTCAGAGTCTTTCGGTTATTCCGAATCGCTAGCGTGTGGATTCCCGCTTTCGCGGGAATGACGAGAAATGTTGGTACAGCCTAGTCAGCCGACTGCATCAGGGTTGGAAGATGCTCGGCGGTGACGCGCATCGTCTCTTCCAGGGACCTGTCTCGGTCAATGGTTTCGGGGCTTTCGTCGGCGAACGGGGTGGAGGCGAGCAGCCTGAATATCTCGGCGGCCCCCTGGTGGAAGTGTGGCGTTACGCCCGCGGCGTCGAACGTGGCGGCTATCTCCTCCATCTCGCCTATCCAGCGACCCGCGTTCGCCGGAAGCCCGGGAACGCCGGACTCCATAGCGGACAGAGGCCCCTGCTGGCTGAAGGAGAGTTCAGCGACCAGTTCGTCGTACAGTCCGAGCGACTGCGCCGTGGCAAGCATAGCCACCCGGAGCGCGGAAGTGCCCTTGGTCATGGAGGCGTAGCACATCTTGATGCCGGACGCGCGGCCTATCTCGGGGCCCAGGTTTTGGACCGCTATGCTCTTCCCGTCCAGTTCGTCCATAATGCCCGCGCCGGGGCCGGAGGTGTAGATGCGCGGGGTCGCGCCCCTGGCGGGAGAGCCTCCGATGATCCCGCCGTCTATATACTCGCCGCCCGCGCCGTTTATGACGGATTCCATCCGCCGCGCGGTCTGGGGCGAGACGGCGTTGCAGTCCGCGAATGGGCGCGAGAGTCCGGTGGCCCGCATCGCGTCGGCGACGCTCTCAGCGACACCCATCGCTTCAGATGGCACGAGAATGGACATGATGAGGTCGGCCTGGGATACCATTTCATCGAGTGACGAAGTGTCTCGGAAGCCGCCCGCGGCGGCCAGGTCTTTGGTTCGCTGGCTGCGGCCCGCGAGACAGGTTATTACGTCGTATCCGCGCTCGGACAGCGCCTTGCCGACGCCGTGTCCCATGTCGCCGGGACTGAGGATCGCTATGGTTCTGAGGGTCATCTAATTCTCCTCGTGAGTTTCCTGAATCTAATCGGCATTATATGGCAGTCTCTCGGAGTGGGCAATGCAATCTCGGATTAAAGCTATTACAAGCATAGGCCTGCGCCTAGAATCGGTTCGCGTAGTCCGAATAGAATCAGGACGCATCTACTTGAAGGAGAACAACTATGAAACTAGGGGCGCACGTTTCGACGGCGGGCGGACTTCACACGGCTTTCAGGAGAGCGGCGAACATGGAGGCGGAGACGATACAGATCTTCGCTTCCTCTCCAAGGGCCTGGAAGTTCAGAGAACTCAAACCGGATATCGTAACCAAGTTCAGAGAGGAATCGGAGAGCACCGGAATCGCCCCGGTGTTCATTCACGGCAGCTATCTCGTGAACATAGGCGGCAGCCCGGAGCAGCTAGACAAGTCGGTCGCGTGCCTGGTCCAGAACATGGAAGTGGCAGCCGAGATCGGGGCGGAGGGCGTCGTATTTCACGCGGGCAGCCACAAGGGGAAGGGCTTCGAGGCGGTGATTGGCTCCGCGACGGAATCTCTGATGCGAACGCTGGACGACAGCCCGGAAGGGCCGTACCTGATAGTGGAGAACAGCGCGGGCATGGGTTCGCACCTGGGCGCGTCGTTCGAGGAACTGGGGCGGATGATAGATGAGGTGGGTAGCGACAGGATGAAGGTTTGCCTGGATACGGAGCACTGTTTCGCCGCCGGGTACGACCTGGCCGACTCCGACGGCATCAACGCCGCGATGGACGAATTCGACAGGCATATCGGCCTGGACAAGTTGGTGGTGGTTCACGCCAACGACGCGAAGGTGGAACTTGGATCGGGTGTTGACCGCCACGAGAACATCGGCGAAGGCCACATCGGGATCGAGGGATTCGAGATCATAATGGGCCACGCGGCGTTCAGGGATATTCCGTTCGTCCTGGAAGTGCCGGGGCCGGACAAGAAGGGGCCGGACAAGGATAACCTTGACAGGCTGAAAGCGATTCGAGAGCGTCTCTCTGTACCCGCCTGATGGTCAGGACTTATACTTAAGCAGGTCACTTTGAGCTGACACAGGATGCGGGTGGCTTCACTTTGAACAAGGCAAGAGACTGAATGGCTTCGAATGAGTCCGACGACCGGCGATGGGGTTTTCTGGACGCAGGGATTCTTGGGGACGGCAATCTTCGCGCGGCGATATTGGGCGTCAACGATGGGCTGGTGTCTAACTTCAGCCTGGTCATGGGCGTCGCGGGCGGCGTTGACGATCCGAAGTGGGTGCTGCTGGCCGGCATAGCGGGGTTGCTGGCGGGCGCGTTTTCCATGGCGGCCGGGGAGTATGTGTCGGTAGCCGGTCAGCGGGACGTCTATCGGAACAGGATAAGAACGCTTGCGGCTTCGCTTCGGGTGTCGCGTTATGAGGAGATACTTCGGATAGCGGCTATCTATGAGTCGAAGGGGCTGACAACCCTGGAATCCCTGGAGGTGGCTAAACGCCTCATGGAGAATCCCGACGCGGCGCTGGATACGGTGGTGCGTGAGGAACTTGGCCTCTCGGAAGACACGCTCGGCTCTCCACTTGGGGCGGCGTCCAGTTCGTTCGTCGCGTTCATCATCGGCGCGATTGTGCCGATACTGCCCTACCTGCTTGGCGCGGGAGAGTTGGCGTTCACGCTAAGCGCGGGGCTGAGCGGGCTGGCGCTCGTCGTTGTGGGAGCGCTGGTGGCGGCGGGTTCGGGCAGGAATCTTGTGTGGGGCGGCGCGAAGATGCTGATGGCGGGCGGAGCGGCGGCGGCGGTCACGTTTGTGATAGGGAATCTCGTCGGCGTGGCAATCTCGGGCTAAATAGTCCAGAAGCGCCGTTTGGCAGTGATTCCGATAGCGGGAATGCGGTAGCATACTGAGCGGGTGAAGCCCGCGCGGGCGCTAATCACTTACACTTTCGGCAGTCACTGTTTACGAAGGAGGAATCAACATGGGACTCAAGGGCAAGGTGTGCATCATTACCGGGGGCGGCAGCGGTATCGGAAGGGCGTCGGCGCTGATGATGGCTGAGGAAGGGGCCGTTGTGGTCGCGGTGGGACGCACTTACTCCAAGGTGGAGCAGGTCAGAGACGAAGTAGTGGCCTCCGGTGGGATGGCTGAGGCTTACGGGGTTGACGTCGGGGACAAGGACGCGGTTGACGGCATGGTGAACGAGGTTCTCGCCAAGTATGGCAAGGTTGATGTGCTGGTGAACAACGCCGGGCACAGTTCGCCGCATCGGATGCTGATGACCACGACGCCGGAGGACATCAGAACCGTGATGGACTCGAACCTGTCCGGGAGCGTGTTCTGTTCGCAGGCGGTCGTTCCCTCGATGAAGGAAGCGGGAGAGGGAACGATAATCAACGTGTCCTCTATGGCGGGCGTGAGCGCCAGTCCGCTCGCGGGGATGAGTTACAGCGCGGCCAAGTCCGCCGTCATCAATTTCACCGCGTTTCTGAACGCGGAACTGAGAAACACGGGCATACGCGCGAGCGTGGTGATTCCGGGCGAGGTGGACACGCCAATCCTGGACAATAGGCCGGTGGTGCCTTCGGCGGAGGCGCGCGAGACTATGGTGACCGCGGAGGATACGGCGGAGGCGATAACGCTGATAGCGCGGCTCCCGCAGCGGGCGGCGATTCCCGAACTGACAATAAGGCCGACATGGCTGCGCGATACGAGCGCGGAGGTCAATATAGCGTAATAGTGGTTAGTTCTTAGTTTTTAGTGATTAGTAGGGCGTCCTGGCGGGACGCCCTCTGAATATCGCTGGGTTATTCGAGTTGGAGGCTGTCGGAGAGGCCGAATTCGTCGGCCAGTTGTTTGAGACTGTTCCAGGTAGCATCCTCTACGAATATGCCCTCGGCCAGAAGTTGCTGTTCCCTCTTGTGTTCGAGTTCGCCCGGGTAGAAGACCTCGTCGAATCCAGTCGCGGGGGGAGCACTCTTGAGATAGTGGGCGAACTGGGTTACTTCTTCCTTGAACTCCTCGGCGTCGCGGAACGCGCCCACGTCGAAGGCGGCCATGAAGCAGCCGTCGTTGTGCCGACCGGACGGGTCGTGTCCGAAGCCCAGCCCGGTGAGTATGCCGGACAGGATTTCGACCATGACGGAGAGGCCGTAGCCCTTGTGTCCCTCCGGGCCGCCGAGGGGCAGAATCGCGCCTCCGCTTCGCAGGTCGGTCGGGTCGGTGGTCTGGTTGCCGTCCTTGTCGAGGATCCAGCCTTCGGGGATTTCGTAGCCCCTGGCGACGGCGACGCTTATCTTCCCGGACGCCACGGCGCTGGTGGCCATGTCTATGAACATCGTGCCTTCGAGGTTGGAGGGCATGGCGATGCAGATGGGGTTGGTGCCGAGTCGAGGCTCGCGCCCTCCGAATGGGACGACGGCCTTGGAGGAGCGGCCGGAGTCGGCGGTCATCATGCCTATCAGCCCGCTCTTGGCTGCCATGATGGGATAGTCGGCGACGCGCCCGACGTGGCTCTGCCGGAAGACGGTCGCGGCGGCCACGCCACTTGTCTTGGCTTTCTTGATGGTCATATTCATCAGGCGTTCGGAGACGACGTAGCCGAATCCCCAGTGTCCATCAACTACGGTGGTGGTCGGGGTGTCCTTGATTATCTCAAAGGGCGCGCCAGGCACGATGTGACCGCGCTTGGCCCTGTCTATGTACGTGGGTATCTGGATGATGCCGTGCGAGTCGTGTCCGGCGAGGTTCGCGCCGATGGAGTGCCGGGATATTATCTCGGCTTCCTCTTCGCTCGCGCCCACTCCCTTGAGAAGCTGGGCGGCGATGTTTGTCAGTCTGTCAGCTTGTACGGTTGGCATAGCGCTTCCCCCTGGAGTTTGTAGAATCTCGCGGCGTTGCCGCCCGTGAATCCGGCGCGCTCAGCATATCATATCCAACTTCAGGCCGGCGTCGGCGCCTGTTCAGGTATCAGCGCTTCGGACTTGAGTTCGGCCCACAGGTCGGATGGGATGTCGAAAGAGGCCATGGCGACGTTCTCGGATACCTCGTCGGGCGTTCGGGGGCCGGGGATGGTGGCGGCTACGGCGGGGTGCGCGAGGCCGAACTGGAGGGCGGCGGCCTTGAGCGGGACTTCGCGCCTGTCGCAGACAGCCTTGATACGCCTGGCTGTCTCAAGCACTTCGGGAGGCGTGCGTTCGTAGAAGTAGGTGGTGTCGGGGCCGAGGTCTGAGGCGAGGACGCCGCTGTTGTATGGGCCTCCGAGGATTATGCTGATACTCTTTTCTTCGCAGAGAGGGAGTAGTTCCTCCAGGCCGGAGTGGTCTAGCAGGGTGTAGCGTCCGGCGAGCAGGAAGCAGTCGAAGTCGCCTTCGCGCGCGAAACGGGCGGGCATCTGCCACTGGTTCATGCCCGCGCCTATCGCGCGGATGACGCCTTGGGAGCGGAGTTCGGCCAGCGCCGGATACGCCTCGTTGATGGCCTGCTCCCAGTGGTCGTCCGGGTCGTGTATGAGGGCTATGTCGAGGCGGTCGAGGCCGAGACGTTCCAGGCTCTCCTCGATGGAGCGCAGAACGCCGTCTCTGCTGAAGTCGAACACCACGTCGTAGGGCGGGAGTTCGGCGTAGATGTCGTCTTCATCGGTGGCGGAATCGTTGGGGTCGAGTACGCGCCCAACTTTGGATGAGAGTACGTAGCTATCCCTGTCGTATTCGGACAACGCCTGTCCGTAGAAGCGTTCGCTCTTGCCGCGCCCGTAGAGCGGGGCGGTGTCGAAGAAGCGTATGCCGAGTTCGTAGCCGCGCCGCACGGTATTGACGGCGTTCTCCGCGCCGACGGGGGTGAACAGGCCGCCGAGCGGCGCCCCTCCGAGTCCGAGCGCGGTTACGCTGACGCCGGTGGTTCCTATCTGCCTGGTTTCGAGTGGGTTCATGCGCTCGCCTCTCTGAAGATATGGGGTAGCTTACCGCAAGAATGGTCGGCAAGCTACCCGCATACGGCTACCAGGCGGTTAGTTTTCGGGGACAGGCGTGGCCGATATGTCCGCGGCAACGGTCAGGAATGTGACCTGGATGGACATGGAGAGGTCAACCTGGCCCGGGCTGATGAGAGTGTCCAATTGCTGGGCCAAAGCGGCTTCGGCGAAGTATGGCGTCGGCAACGGGGAGGCGTATCCGGTGGATATGGATGCCGCGCCTGCGACTTCCATTCCGGCGAGTTCGGCGAGGTGTTCGGCCTGGGCGAGGGCGTCATTGTAGGCGTCTTCGCGGAGTTGGCGCATGAGGTCAGGGTTGTCGCTGGCGACGAAGTCCAGCGCGTGGAAGCGCGCATCGTTGCCACCCGCCATGATCGCGCCGTCAATGACCACGCCCACGCTGTCCAGGTCGCGGATCCTGACGGATATGTCCTGGGTGGCGATATACCCGATCATCTTTCGGCCTTCATCCGTCCAGTCGTAGTCAGGGTAGATGCTGAAGCGGGTCGTCTGTACGTCTGTGGTGGTGTCCACGCCGGAACCGGCGAGCGCGATGATCATAGCGTTCATCGCGGCGTTGGCGCGGGAGTGCGCCTGGGTCACGCTGCTGGTGGACATGGCCTCCACCCCGAGACGCAGTACGGCCATATCGGGCGCGACGGAGGCCGTGGCGTATCCTGTGACGTGAATATCGCCTTCTATTTCAAGAGGAGCCACGTCTCCGTCGCCCGCGACTCCCTGCGCCAGCGCGGGACGGTTGAACTGGACAAACGCCGTCGCGACTACCAAGGCAATCGCTATCAGCAGCCCCGTGATCATCAATGTCTTCTTCATTCTCTATTCTCCTCTGTGTGAAGTTGGCGCTTCAGCGCAGAGCCGCGTGTCCGCGCCTACGCCAAGCATATCAGAGTCGCGCCGAACAAAGAACAAGGGCCGCCTGACACGGGTCAGCGACGGCCCCTGATTCACATTTGTAGCAAGGCTACTGTCTTGGCGCCTGCGGGGGCGCGGGGTTCACCATGTCCATGCCGAGCGTTCCGGGGAACATGGCGGCTATTTCCTCGACGGACCAGCGGCCCTGCTTGGAGAGCGCGCGGACCGATTCGGGGTTGTTCATCAGCGAAATCTCGCCGCCGGTTACGTGGAAGATGTAGCCGTTTACGTCCTTGGCCTCGTCGGATGCGAGCCAGGTTACGAAGGGGGCTATGTCTTCGGGTTCGCGGCGGAGTTCGAGCGGGCGAGCGGCGGAAGCGCCCTGTATGCCTGAAGCGGCTCGAATCTGCCGGGCGGAGTCGGGAACGGTGGCGGTCATGCGCGAGTTGGCGCCCGGCGATATGCCGTTTACTCGCGCGCCGTAGCGTCCCATGTCCCTGGCGACGGCTCGGGTGAATCCGGCTATGCCGTCCTTCGCCGCGCCGTAGT
This sequence comes from Dehalococcoidia bacterium, assembly GCA_963668275.2. Lineage (GTDB taxonomy): Bacteria > Chloroflexota > Dehalococcoidia > Lucifugimonadales > UBA1123 > VXRN01. The sequence goes on along the minus strand of OY764155.1, from coordinate 1,229,879 downwards.
TGGACTGGCCGGTGTTCCCGTACAGGCCGGAGGTCGAAGAGAAGGTGATGATGCAGCCGCTTCGCTGCTGTCGGAACAGGATGGAGGCGAACTTGCACACGGTAAAGGTGCCCTTGAGGTGGACGGCGATAACGGCGTCCCACTCGTCCTCGGTCATGTTGAACACCATGCGGTCGCGCAGGATTCCGGCAGGGGTTACAACGATGTCGAGCTTGCCGTAGTTGTCGAGCGCGGTCTTGACGATGTTCTCGCCGCCCTCCATGGTGGCTACTGAGTCGTAGTTGGGAACGGCCTCGCCCCCGGCGTCCCTTATCTCGGCGACAACCTCGTCGGCGGGCGAGCTGGACACGCCTGTGCCGTCAACGGCTCCGCCGAGGTCGTTTACGACGACCTTCGCGCCTTCAGCGGCGAAGAGCTTGGCTATGCCGCTTCCTATGCCTCGCCCGGAGCCGGTAACGATGGCAACTTTGTCTTTGAGCATATCTCCCATAAGTCTGGTCTCCCCTATGGTTACGAAGATGGGAATTTGATCTTTATTTTGAGTATGGTTCAGGTAATTATTGTGGTTCACCCTCACCCTAGCCCTCTCCCATCAAGGGAGAGGGGATCCTTACTGTCGCGGAGGCTATTGTGGTTCACCCTCACCCTAGCCCTCTCCCATCAAGGGAGAGGGGATCCTTACTGTCGCGGAGGCTGCGGAGGCGAAGGGTTGGGCAGCCCATGCGTGATGCGCTGCGGCACGAGTTCCTTCAGTTCGTCCAGCGTCCACTGGTCGGTCTTGAATATCGTCCGCACCCGGCGCGGAAGCGACAGCAGTTCTATGTTCCCGCCGTAAACCAGGAAGGTCTGGCCGTTCACGTCGGCGGCCATGTCGCTGGCCAGGTAGCAGACGAACGGCGCTATGTCGTCCGGATCCGTCGGGCCCTGAGGCGCGGGTGAGCGGTCTTCCGCCCTGCCGGCTCTCATCTGGCGCGCGACGTCGGGCACCGTGGCGGTCATTCTGGACGAGGCCCTGGGGCAAATCGAGTTGGCGGTAGCGCCGTAGCGCCCCAGCTCTTTGGCGACGACCTTGGTGAATCCGGCGATGCCGGACTTGGCGGCGGCGTAGTTGGCCTGTCCGGTGTTGCCGAACAGCCCGGACTCGGAGGCGAAGGTGATTATTCGCCCGCCGTCGCGCTGCTGCCGGAACACGATAGAGGCGTACTTGCAGACGGTGAACGTTCCTTTGAGGTGAACGTCGAGTACGGCGTCCCATTCCTCTTCGGTCATGTTGAAGACCATTCGGTCGCGCAGTATGCCCGCGACGGTAACCACGATGTCCAGCCTTCCGGTGAAGCTGTCGAGCGCGGTCTTGACGATGTTCTCGCCGCCCTCCATGGTGGCTACGGAGTCGTAGTTGGCGACGGCTTCTCCGCCCGCGGCCTTTATCTCGGCCACGACGTCATCGGCGGGGCTGGTGGACGCGCCTGTGCCGTCAACCGCGCCGCCGAGGTCGTTGACGACGACCTTCGCGCCTTCAGCCGCCAGAGCCATAGCGACGCCCCTGCCGATTCCACGGCCGGCGCCTGTCACTATGGCGACTTTTCCTGTCAGAGTATCTGCCATGAATCTCTCCAATCTTCCGCCGCCAGGGGCGCGAATCCGGTCGCGCCGTCGGGCGGGATAATCCAAAATCGTTAGAACCTCTAGGTTCAGAGCGTTCACAGTATATACAAAATCGGATGGGCGTGAACAGAGAGAAGCATCCGTGGAACAGGGTCTTCCGGTTATCCAGATTCGACAACTCGGCGCTGAGCGGATTCCCGCTTTCGCGGGAATGACGGATAGCCGTGAGATCTTCGGCAATACAATAATCGAAAGGCTCTTAGCGACGCATCCGGTTCTATCCAGGAAGGACACGAAGCGGCGCTAAGATACCGCGTTTGGAGAGGCGGTCATAAGTCTCTCTTTATAGTTTACTGGTGGGGTTACAGGTGAGTTTCCAAGTGGGACAGGACGCGGGTCACGTGGAAAGTGACCTGTTATCACCTGTTGTTAGCTATGGAGCGAAAAATTTTCGGTCGGGTGAGTGGTCATTGATAAATTCCTCCTTATGTCTATCTAGCCTGTTTGTTCTGTAATTGTAGCATATCATTGGCTTTTAGTGAAGTCTATGGCGCGTATGCCGAGGGCGCGGACATCTTCGGGCGGAGGTTCGGGCGGGCCGCCGTCTCTAGCCAGGGTGGAGGCGGTTTCGAGGGCGCGTTTGGATACCCAGCTCCAGCCTTCGGGCAGGTCGGTTCGGCCTGTGGGACGGCAGAAGTAGATCATGTCTATGTGCTTGTGGAAGCCCTGCACGGGGTCGTGGATGTCCTCGACCATGATGGTATAGGGCGGAATCACCTGGTCGGGGTAGGCCAGCCGGAGTTCGGCGCCGGCGCTGAGCACCTCGACCTCAAGGCCGGTTTCTTCCAGGACCTCGCGCTTGACGGCCTGAACGGGGTCTTCGTTGGGTTCGATGTGTCCGCCGGGCGGGAGCCAGGCTTTCACTTTGGCGTGCCAGTGAAGGGCTACGCTCCCGCGGTGGACTATGAATCCGGTGGCGGTGAAGTGGCGGATGATGGGGGGTTCGGCGTCGGTCGAGCTATTGGGTTTTGGCATGGTGGGTCACCCCCATCCTAGCCTTCCCCCATTAAGGGAGAAGGGACTTTTGCGTCGCTGACGGGGAGGGTCACCCCCATCCTAGCCTTCCCCCGTCAAGGGGGAAGGGACTTTGGACGCTTCGCGCATTAGCTACTCACGCGCCGGGGCCGGGTTGGGATTGTGATTCCTGGGGCGGCTGTGGCGGGTTGGGGTTGCCAGTCGGGGGTACGGGCCTGTTCCCGCGATTTCTGCGGATCAGGACGACGACCAGGATGGCCACGGGAACCCAGATTATGGCGAAGATTCCGACCCAGATGGCTACCGTCGTCAGGCCGGAGAAGACGAGGCTTAGGGTTCTGACGGCGGTCTTGGCGTTGTCGGCGACGTTGAAGCCGCCGACTATGAGGCCGGGGTCTTGTTCGACGTAAACGCTGACCGAGGCGGAAGACTCTATCTCGCCGACGGCGCTGTCGGCGGTGACCGTGAATACGGCGTCGTAAGACCAGGAACGGAAGTCGGTGTAGGCGTGGGCGGCGTTCACGCGGGTTACGCCCTCGGCGAGTTCGCCTTCGTCGGCGGGCGAGCCGTCTCCGAAGTCCCACTTGTAGCGGACGTTGTTTAGTCCGGGCGGGCGTGTGAATGAGCCGGAGAATTCCACTATCTCGTTCTGGAGGACGCGGTAGGACCTGTCGCCGGCGAATACCTCTATGACGGGGGTTTCGGAGACGGTGACTATGAGGGTGTCCTCGCCCTCGGCCACTCCGCTTTCGCCGTAGCTGTCTATGGAGACCTGCACGATGAAGGGCGAGTCCTTGGGGTCTTCGTAGTAGTGGGTGACGGTGGCGGTGACGCGCTCGCCGTCCTCGGTGGTTGGGGCGGTGCGGCTGATGTACACGGGTTCGGAGCCGTCGCCGAAGTCCCAGACGATGTTGTGCTGGTCCATGCCGTCGGACGGGGTGAAGGTGGCCCTGAATCTGACAGGCGCGTGAACGGCGACGGACTGGTCGGGGCCGGCGTCAATCGCCATGTCCAGCGGGGCAAGCCTGAGGCTGACGGTTATGAGCGAGTAGGCGGAGGTCTCTTCGAGCAGCTTGATTCGGCCAAGCATACGCTCGATGTTCTCCTGGACATTGGTGAGTTCTCGCTGCACCTCGAGGGCGTACTGGACGTGTTCGGCCCTGTCCAGCAGGCGGATGAGCGCTTCCTCGGTGGCGCGCTGGTTCTTGAGGCGGGACTGGAGGTCGAAGTATTCGTCGGTGACGTCCTGGCTGGTACTGATTTCGGATTCGACGTCCACGGCGAGTTGGCGGAGCGTCTCGACTACGGAGTCGAGGCCCTCGGCGGGGACTCTCACGCTGACGCTTCCGGCGTGTTTGAGGCTGCGGTCGCTGGACACCATCCAGCCACCGGACTCGTCGGCGAGGCGGGCGATGTCGTCAATGGCGTCCTGGATGTCTTCGACGACGATGGACATATTGACGGTTCGGATGATGATTCGGCGCTGGGATACGAGTTGGGCGGGGGCCTGGGACGTATCTACGGCCTCAACCACTGCTTCAGCCGACTGGGCTTTGACGGCCATGGCGGCGGGCGCGGCGGGTTGGGCAAGTTCCATTTCCCGCACTACTTCTTTCGCGACGATGACGGTCTCTCCCCGCATAGCCTGCGCGGACTCCTGAACTGACATAGCGGCGGGCGCGGCGGGCATCGCCCTTTCAGCTATCGTATCTGATTCGAAGATTTCCATGCTCTCGTTCGCGCCGCCGCAGGCTGAGGCCAGCGCAGTCACGAGCAAAGCCGCGGCGAAAACGAATATCAGGGGGTTTTTCGCGTCGCTCATATCTTCGCCTCCTTCGGGCTAAGCCGGACGCGTATGTTCATTGTTTAGTATAACGCCAAAGCACCGGGTTTTGTTGCCAACGGGTCTTTTTCGTTGCTGTGAAATCGCCGGTTGTCATATAATCGAACAAATAGAAGAATGCCATCGAAAGGGGTACGGATGAGAGACCCAGACGCCCCGGCGTCCATGCGATCACCTAAGCTAACCCGCCCACGCGAAGAGACACGTCGCCTTGGCGAGGCAATCTACGAGCGGGACATCCGCGCGCAGGTGGAAGCTGACCATCGGGGAGATATAGTCGCCATAGACGTGGAGAGCGGAAGCTGGGCCATTGCCGAAAACGCCCGGATCGCCGCGCGGCGCTTGCGAGCGGAACGCCCGGATGCCAATGATGTCTGGTTGGCGCGAATCGGTTATCGGGCGCTGCGCAGCTTCGGGGCCGGGTCCCTACGGAGGACGGAGTGATCGAGGGTGTTGTGAACGCTGGCTATGAAGCCGTTATGACCCTTCCGCTGCAAGGACCGGAAGGGCAGACCAGGCAGGTTGAAGCAGTCATAGATACAGGATACAGCGGGTTCCTGACCTTGCCGCCAGAGTTGGCGGCGGAATTGGGACTCGCCTTCATCGGCAACGGTCACGCGTATCTAGCCAACGACGCTGAGGTTGAATTCGACGTTTTCGACGTGACAGTACTCTGGGACGGCCAGCCCAGGGACATCGAGGCCGACGCGACAGGCAGCACGCCACTTGTGGGTATGTTGCTGCTCGACAACCACGACTTGAGCATCCAAGTTCGGACCGGCGGCAGCGTCGTCATCCAGGCCAGAGCGTAGCCGCCCGCTCAGCCGCCCCCGACCTTCTCGCTTCTCGTCTTCTCCTGCTGAACCATGTACGCGCCCCTTTTGCGTTCCGTTCCCTCCGCCCTTGATGGGGGAAGGCCAGATAGGGGTGACTCCCCACCGACCAAACTGATACAGGTTCCTGATTCGGGATTCGATTGACTTTTATGGGGGCGTCGTCTATTCTGAACCGTACAGATGGGTAGCGGGAGCTTGGGGAAACTGGGCTGAGAGGGCGGCTTTGGAAATCGCCGCCGACCGCGATCACCTGATCTGGGTAATGCCAGCGCAGGGACATTATATAAGGCTATGAGACACCGCTGGCATATGTACCAGCGGTGTTTTGCGTTCGATGGAGGAACCGATGGACGACAAGTTGGTGATAGCGGGCAAGGAGTTCAATTCGCGCCTGATGGTTGGCACCGGAAGACACCGGACCAACGAGGAGATGGTCGAATCGGTCGAGGCGTCCGGCGCGGAGATAATTACCGTGGCGATTCGTCGGCTCGATCTGGACAACCTGGAAGAGAAGAACATCCTGGACTACTTCGACTGGGACGAGTACACGATTCTCCCGAATACAGCGGGCTGCAAGACCGCCGAGGAAGCCGTGTTCACGGCTCGGCTGGCGCGAGAGGTGACGGGGACGGACTGGATAAAGCTGGAAGTCATACCCTACCCGGAGTACCTTCTGCCCGACCCTCGCGGCACATACGACGCCGCTAAGCAGCTCATTGAGGAAGGGTTCGTGGTTCTGCCGTACATACACGCGGACCCGGTTCTCGCCAAGGATCTGGAAGACCTGGGCTGCGCGACGGTGATGCCGCTGGGTTCGGCTATCGGTTCCGGGCAGGGAGTGCAGACGATTGACGAGATACGGCTGATAATCAGGCAGTCGAACGTGCCGGTGGTGGTGGACGCGGGTCTGGCGGTTCCGTCGGACGCATCGGTCGCGCTGGAGGCGGGCGCGGACGCCGTGCTTGTGAATACGGCAATCGCGCAGGCCGAAGACCCTGCGGGTATGGGAGAGGCGTTCAAGCTGGGCGTGCGGGCGGGCCGTATGGCGTACCAGGCGGGACGGATAGCGCAGCGGGAGACGGGTGTTCCGTCAAGCCCTGTGGAAGGGGTCGCGGCGGCGACCGCGTAGGTTCTTTTGAGATGGAATTCAGCGCCGCAGAAATAGGGATGTTAGCTGTACCCCACGCTTATGGATTCCCGCTTTCGCGGGAATGACGGGCAGAACGCATGAAGCCGAAATTGGCCCTGCCCTGCCTGTGCCTGGTGACCGACAGGGCGCGCGCGGCATCGGGCGACCTCGTGGATACGGCGCGGGCGGCGGTGGAGGGAGGCGTTGGGATGATCCAGCTTCGGGAGAAGGACCTGCCCGCCTCGGAACTGCTGTCGCTGGCGCGCGAACTGAGAAGCGTGACGGAAGGCAGGGCGCTGCTGGTAGTGAACGACCGGGTGGACGTGGCGCTTCTGAGCGGCGCGGACGGGGTTCAGCTTGGAGAGAAGGGGCTGGACGCGGCGTCGGCGCGACGGCTGGTTGGGCCGGATATGCTGATAGGACGGTCGGTTCACTCGGTGGAAGGGGCGGCGGAGGCTGAGGCGGAGGGCGCGGACTTCCTAGTGCTTGGCACGATATTCGAGACTGCCTCGCATCCCGGCGCGGAGACGGGCGGTCTGGGGCTTGTGAGGGATGGGACCGGGCAGGTCGGAATTCCGGTCATTGGCATAGGTGGCATATCGGAGTCGAACGCCGGCGGACTTGTGGAGGCGGGCGCGGCGGGCGCGGCGGTGATTACGGCTATATCAATGGCGCGGGATCCGAGGGCGGCGGCTTTGGGGCTGTCGGAGGCTATGCGGCGGGCGTATTCAGTATCACCTTCACCCTAGCCCTCTCTTGATGGGAGAGGGGATTTTGACTGCAAGTTCGGGAGTCGAGAATATGATAACTCTTACGGTGAACGGCAAGCCTCGCGAGGCGAGCGGGCCTGTGTCCATAGAACGCTATCTGCTGGATATAGGCGTTACCCAGAAGGCAATCGCGGTGGCGCACAACGGAGAGGTGGTTCCACGTACCGAACTGGGCGGCATCACACTCAGAGACGGCGACCAGCTAGAGATAGTGCGAGCGGTGGGAGGGGGATAGGCCGTCAGTTGTCCGGCATTCTATTCCGCTGACCCGTTGCGTTAGGTCAGGCGCTCGCGGGCGGTCCGCCGGCTCAACTGATGTTCCAATAGCGCTAACTTCATCTGCTACAATTGGAGCCGGAGCAGATATTGACAAGCGCCCCCGCATCCATCACAGGAACCAACGCCATACTTCGGTCAGACGAAAGCCAGTCACTGGAAGACCTCCGTGAATCCGCCCTGAAGTTGCTCGATTTCGACGAGATACGCCGGCGACTCGCGGACCAGACCACCTTCTACGAAGCGCGGCGACTCGCTCTTGAGATAAGGCCGTCATTCGACCCGCGAGAGGTCGAGAGCCTCCAGCGCGAGACGGCGGACGCGCGCGCGCTGCTGGAAGAGATTGGCGACCTCACCCTCCAGTCCGACACCGACACCTCGGAGGCCGTTACCCGCGCCGCGCTTGGAGGCGTCCTGACAGGAAACGAACTGCTCGCCGTCGCGGAGTCCCTGGAGGTTCACCGGCGCGCCAGTTCAGCCGTCCGTCGCGCGGCCAAGGTCGCGCCGCTAATGGCGGAGTTGGCAGGACTCATCCCCGACTTGCGGGAAATCCAGCGCCAGGTCCGCTCCAAGATAACGCGGCGCGGGGAAGTGTCAGAGAACGCCACTCCGTCCCTGCGCGCGCTCAGGTCTCAGGTCCGCCGGGCGTACGAGCGGGTAAACGAGTCGCTCCAGGAATTCATGCAATCCTCCGGTGTCCGCGAGTCGCTCCAGGATCCCATCATAGCCATCCGGGGCGACCGTCTGGTGGTGCCTGTCAAGTCGGAACGGCGACACAGGATTTCGGGCATAGTCCACGACGCATCGAACACAGGCGCGACCGTCTTCGTGGAACCATTCTCCACCGTCGAGCTATGCAACGAGTGGCGAGAGCTCGCGCTGGAAGAGGAACGCGAGGTACTCCGAGTTCTGAGAGACCTGTCTTCGCTGGTGGGCGCGGTCGCGGACGACATCCGGCTCGCCAACCGCATGACCGCGAAGCTGGACTTCGCCCTGGCGCGCGCCAGGTACGCGAGACGGCTCGACGCCGCCAGGCCCGAACCGGCCGCGGACGCGCAAAGTCTGCGGCTGGTGAACCTGAGACACCCGTTGCTGGGAAACGACGCCGTGCCGCTGACGGTCACTATTGGCCCCGGATGGTCCGCGCTGGTCATCACGGGACCGAACACGGGCGGCAAGACGGTCGCCATGAAGAACGTGGGATTGGCGGCGCTGATGCACCAGTCCGGCCTGCAGATCTCCGCCGAGGAAGGAAGCGCCCTGCCCGTGTTCGAGGGCGTCTTCGCGGACATCGGCGACAGCCAGAGCATAGCCGACTCGGTTTCGACCTTCGGCTCGCATATGCGAAGCGTGATACACATTCTGAGACACGCGGGGCCGCGTTCGCTCGCGCTTCTGGACGAACTGGGCACCAGCACCGACCCGGAGGAAGGCTCGGCGCTGGCGAAGGCGATAATCGCGCATCTCGCCCGCAAACAGGCCACGACCATAGTAACCACGCACCACAGGAACGTCGCCGCGTTCGCGGAAGCGTCCGAGGACATGATGAACGCCAGCTTCCAGCTCGACCCGCACACGCTGGAACCGACCTATCGCATGACGATAGGCGTCCCCGGCCGGAGTTACGCAATGGCGGTGGCGGAGCGTCTTGGGCTGCCAATCGAGATTCTCGACGAATCGCGCGAACTCATGGAGCCGCAGCACCTGTTGTTCGAGGACTGGCTGAACGAGCTACAGCGAGAGCGGCACCAGCTTCAGACTAATCTTGAAGACGCCTCCAGGATGAGGGCCGAGGGCGAATCTCTGCGCCGCCAACTCGAAGAGCAGGTCGAGTATCTCATCGGACACCGAGACGATATGCTCGATTCCGCGCGCGCCGCCATAATGGGCAGGTTCAGGGAGGTCAACCGCAGGCTGGAGGGAGCGGAGGCTTCTCTGAAGTGGGCAGCCCCCGAACCCGCGGGCGCAGCCGCGACACCGACGCGCGACCGCATAGAGCGAATCCGGCGCGATCTGGCGGCGGTCGAGCCTCCCGCGCCCGCGCCCGTCCGTCGCCGAAGGCCCGACAGACCGCTCGCCGAGGGCGACACCGTGTTCATAAGGGGCATGAACCTGCAGGGCAGGATAATCGCCATCCCCGAGAGCGGCGATGACGCGGAAGTCTCGATAGGCCGCGTGCGCGTAAGCGTTGACCTGCACAGGCTGTCCCGTATCGAGGAAGCCGAACCTGAGAGCGCCGAACCCGAAATCCCCAACGTGAAAACAGACCTCGCGCCCTCCCTGGACAGTCTCGAACTGGACCTGCGCGGCCTGCGCGTTGACGACGCCCAGATCAGGCTCGATGAGTTCGTGGATCACGCCATGCGAGACGGGCTATCCAGGCTGAGAGTGATACACGGCAGAGGGACGGGCGCGCTCCGCAACGTAGTGCGCGAACACCTGCGACACCACCGCGCCGTCAGGAACTTCGGCCCCGAGCCAAGAGAACGCGGCGGCAACGGCGCGACGTGGGTCGAACTGAGCTAGGGTGAAACTCCACTTGCGCGGCATATCCAAATCCTCCGACCCCGCGCGAACGCTGGCCGCAGCCCTGCTCATCTCAGTGGCCGCGCTCATAGCCGCCTGCTCAGAAATCCAGAACCCGGAACCAACGCAGCGAGTCATACCCACGCTAACCACGCGCCCCGCGCCGACGCATACACCCCCGCCCGCGCCCACCGCCACGCCGCTCCCAACCCAGACCGCGCTTCCAACTCTCACGCCCGAACCGACACACACGCCCGAACCGACAGCAGCAGCGACGCATACGCCGCTGCCCGAACATACGCCGCCCCCTACTCATACGCCCACGCCGCGTCCGACATCCACGCCCGAACCAACCGCTACGCCGACGCCGGAGCCGTTCATCGCCATTGACCCGGATCGGACTCCGCGCATAACCATCGGGGACGTCGTATTCGACCTAGAAATCGCCTACACCCCCGAAGACAGAACGCAGGGACTGTCTGACCGCGAGACCCTGCCCCAAACGACGGGTATGCTGTTCGTATTCGAGGATGTCCGAACGCCCACGTTTTGGATGTACCACATGAGGTTCGACCTGGATTTCGTCTGGATAAGCGAAGACTGCGCGGTGGCCCACATTCACCGAAACGTGCCGCGCCAGGCGGACGGCCAGCAGCCGAACGACCTGCCTCGTTACAGTCCGGACGCGCCCGTGTTGTACAATCTGGAGATAAACGCTGGGCTGTCCGACTCGCTTGGTATAGAGATTGGCGACAAGGTGACCTTCAGCGGTTTCTCAGGCACGGGAGCGGTATGCCGATGACACAGAATCCCCTCAGACTCGTATTCATGGGAACGCCGGAATTCGCGGTTCCGGCGCTCGGCGCTTTGCAGGACGCGGGCCACGACGTGGTGGGCGTATATACACAGCCGGATCGCCGCTCCGGTCGGGGCAGGCGTCTGTCCGCGCCGCCCGTGAAAGAGTTCGCGGAAGGATGTGGGCTACCCGTGTTTCAGCCGGCGTCTCTGAGAGAAGACGCGGCGGCGAGGCGCGGCATAGCGGAACTCGCCCCGGACGCCATAATAGTGGCGGCTTATGGGCTGTTTCTTCCAGAAGACACGCTGGCCGTTCCGAGACTCGGCTGCCTGAATATCCACCCGTCGCTGCTGCCGCGCCATCGCGGACCTTCGCCAGTGGCCACGGCCATACTTGGAGGGGACGAGACGACCGGGGTCACGATAATGCTGCTGGACGAGGGCATGGACACCGGCCCCATCCTCGCTCAGCGCGAGACGCGAATCGGCGCGGACGAAACCTGCGACAGGCTGACCGCCAGGCTGTTCGACATGGGCGCGAGTCTTCTTACGGAGACGCTCGGACAGTGGAGCGCGGGCCGAGTAGCGCCTATGCCGCAGAACGACGCGGACGCGACTATCGCACAAAGACTCCGACGCGCCGACGGGCGGATTGACTGGAACCAGTCCGCCGAATCCATATCCCGCCAAATCAGGGCATTCACGCCCTGGCCGGGAACGTTTACCACCTGGCGGGGAAGGACGCTCAAGATACTTGAGGCCGAGCCGCTGGACGGGACTCGCACCGAGCCGCCCGGCAAGGTGGTCGGGATGAACGGGTCGGACGTGGCGGCGGTCGCCGGGAAGGGCGTTCTGCGACTTGTGAGGGTGCAGATTGAGGGTCGCCGGGCTTCCGGCATCGCCGACTTCGCGCGCGGTTACGCGGACTTTGTGGGATCTGTATTGGGGGACTGAGGGCGAAGTGAAGTTCACGCCACCGACAAACGGCCTGTCGCTTGCCGATTTGGTATAATGCGCCTGCTTGATAAGAACCGTGCGGGAGACCATCTATGCAGGGTGTGATACTTGACGCTCAGGGCCTAATACTTGGCGACGGCGGCGTTCGCTACACATTCACCCGGGACGAATGACGAAAAGACGACACTACTCCCGAATACGGCATGAGAGTGGATTTCGAGGCGCGTGGTCCTGAGGCGACAGACATCTACCCGATTCCAGGCGTGGCTCATGCCGAACCTTCCGGCGATGCTCTCACTCCTGAGAATTGGACAGGTTTGAGGCAACGGGATCGGGTTGGGGATACACTTCCTTTATCGGCCTACTATAACAGCGCTTCAGCCTACTATGACAGAGGGAATGAATACGCTCGGCTTGGACAGTATCGCCGCGCTATCTATGACTTTGACCGGGCCATTGAACTTGCCCCCGATTTTGCGGAGGCCTATTATAGTAGAGGGAATGCATATCGGACGCTTAAACACTATCGCCGCGCCATTGAAGACTATGACAGAGCCATTCAGCTAGACCCCGACTATGTGGACGCCTACATCAACAGGGGGCTTGCATATCAGAAACTTAAACAGTATCGCCGCGCCATTGAAGACCACGACAGGGCCATTCAGCTAGACCCCGACAATGCGATAGCCTACAACAACAGTGGGCTTGCATACACACGCCTTGGACAGCATCGTCAAGCGATTGAAGACTACGACAGGGCCATTCAATTAGACTCCGATTATGTGGACGCCTACGCCAACAGAGGGCTTGCATACGCAGATATGGGTAAGCATAAACGCGCTGTTGAAGACTACGACAGGGCGATTGAACTTGATCCAGAGTCTGCGAAGTTCTACTATCCCAATTTTGCGAAGTCCTACTACATCAGAGGGAATGAACATTGGGTGGCTGGACAGCGCAAGTGCGCTATTGAAGACTACGACAGGGCGATTGAACTCGATCCAAACAACGCGGCGTCTCGTGTTAACAGGAGAATTGCATACGCAGATATGGGTGAACATAGACGCGCTATTGAAGACTATGACAAGGCGATTGAACTCGATCCCAATTATACGAATGCCTACATAGTTAGAGGAGATTCATACCTATTTCATGGAGAGTATGGTCGCGCCATCGAAGACTTTGACAGAGCTATTGAACTCGATCCGAATCGTGCGCTGGCCTACTTCAACAGAAAGATTGCGCTTTTCCCCAACTTAGCGATGGCTTACTGCGGCAGAGGGAATGCATACGCAAAGCTTACACGGTATCACCGTGCGATTGAAGACTATGACAAGGCGATTGAACTTGATCCCAATCTTTCGAAGGCCTACAAAAATAGGGAGATTGCACAGGGACGACTTGGCAAGTACGGCCAAGTAACTGAAGACTACGATAAGGCGATTGAACTCGACCCAAACGATGCGGAGGCCTACTTTAACAGAGGGAATACATACGGACGACTTGGCGAATATCACCGCGCCATTGAAGACTACGACAGGGCTATTAAGCTATACCCCAACTCTGCCCCAGCCTACTATAACAGGGGAGTTGCATACACAGACCTTGGACAGCATAGCCGCGCCATTGAAGACTACAAAAGAGCGATTGATCTCAATCCCGAATTTGCTGAGGCCTACAACAACAGGGGAACTGAATACGCAGACCTTGGACAGCATAGCCGCGCCATTGAAGACTTTGACACGGCAATTGATCTAGATCCCGGCCATGTAAACGCCTACTATAACAGGGGGGTTGCATACGAAGGGCTTGGACAGTATCGCCGCGCCATAGAGGATTACGACAGGGCAATTCAACTAGACCCCGACCACGTGGACGCCTACTATAACAGGGAAACTGCATACCGTAAACTCGGACGGTAGTGCCGCGCGACAGGAGTCCTCGGTGACTGAACACGAAGCGAAGTTCGCAGAAGTCTTGTCCACTCGCGTGTATGGGCCATTATAGGTATGGTCGGATCCCGGCCTTACGCCCCCACCGACACTCGCTCTCTCATGCCTTCCAGCACCGAGACCGTCTCGCTAACCAGGTCGGCCATTATGTCCGCGGCCGGGCGCGCTTCGCTCACCATGCCCGCGCCCTGTCCGGCGGGGTTGAATACCAGGTCGTAGCGCTTGGAGCGTTCCGCCGATGCGTTGAAGCCGGACATGAGTATGCCCTGCAACGGCATCGGGAGCGTGTCCAGGCCGGAGTTCTCCCACGCCTGCACAATCGGCCCCTGGTACTGGCGCGCGGTCTTGCCCGTGTACGAGCGCGAGATTATGAAGTCCTCAGAGCGGCCCTGTATTATCGTCTCCTGCTGGGCGTCGTATATGCCGCACTCTTTGGCGGCCAGGAACGCCGTCCCCATCCACGCGCCCTCGGCGCCCAGCGCGAGCGAGGCGGCTATCCCGCGCCCGTTCGCTATGCCGCCCGCCGCCACGACGGGCCGGGGCGAAACCGCGTCCACCACCTGCGGCACGAGCGGCATGGTGGCGATACGTCCGGTGTGACCGCCGGCCTCCGTTCCCTGCGCCACTATGATGTCAACGCCGGCCGCGACCTGTCTGTGAGCGTTGCGGACGCTGCCCACCAGTCCCATCACCTTGACGCCCTTCTCCCGCGCCAACGGAACCACCCAAGCGGGATCGCCCAGCGCGGCGGCGAACACCGCCACGTCTTCTTCAAGAATCATATCCACCTGTTTGCGAGCCAACGCGAGACCCGTTTCGCCGGGTTTGGGCGGATCGGCCTTCTCCAGGCCGAATTCATCTATCAGCGTGTCCACGAAGGCCGCGTGTCTCGGATACTGCCGCCTCACCGCCTCGAACTGCGACTCCGGCTGTTGACGGCTTCCCCCGGTGTCCACGCTGCCCGTGACGACGGGCAGAAGCAGGTCAACCCCGAACGGCTTGTCCGTCAACTCGCGCACCCGGCGGATGCGACCGCGAAGCTCCCCCACCTCCATGCCGGTGCCGCCCATCACGCCCAGCCCGCCAGCTTCGGATACTGCCGCCACCAGTTCAGGCGGAGTCCAACGACCGCCCATCCCAGCCAGGCAGATCGGATATTCAACCTCGAGAATGTCGCAGAGCCTTGTGCTCAATACCGGTGCAGACATGATTTCGCCCCTTTATAACGTGATTTGTGCAACGCGGATTGTAGATACGACGCCTCTCAGTGTCAATTTTGGCTACGGCCAGACGGTTGATTTCCTGCCAGCTAATTTACGCTTTCAATGTACTCCAACAGTTTATCGGGGAAGTTGACTGTCATACCGTCAGCGCCGCATCCTACTACGTGACGCATCAATTCTTCGTCGTAAACCCCTTGGCAGCGGACGACGAAGCCCTTTTCGCGCAGCTTGGTCACCAGTTCGGGCGTGGTGATGTTCGCTCGCGGGCAAATCTGGTCCAATCCCAATTCCAACGCCTGCTCGATGATAGAGTCGTCCCAAGCGGCGCGCGGTCCCAG
Source organism: Dehalococcoidia bacterium (assembly GCA_963668275.2). GTDB lineage: Bacteria > Chloroflexota > Dehalococcoidia > Lucifugimonadales > UBA1123 > VXRN01. The sequence continues at coordinate 1,214,594 of OY764155.1, read as the reverse complement.
GGGAACGAGCCAGCCCGTCGTGAGTTCAGGAGCATACAACCTGGTCTCTTCCAGCCAGGGCTTCCAGAACGACGTGATGGTGACGTCCTCAATCAGGCCGTGCGCCCTCACCATGTCCGCCGTCCGGCTCGCCAAGCCCGCGGCGCGCGCCTTTATCTCAATGTGAAAATGCAGCCTGCCCTTGTACTCCTCGAAGATCTCGGCAAGCGAACGGATGCGTTCGCCCGCGTATTCGGGGCCGAACCATGAGCCGGCGTCCAACTTTCGCAGTTCCGCCAGTGTCATGTCAGCCACGGGGCCAGAGCCGTCGGTCGTCCTGTCCAGCTCATCGTCGTGAATCACTACGATATGGCCGTCACGCGAGAAGTGGACATCCAGCTCCACGTGGTTAGCGCCCAACTCCAACGCCCTGTCGAACGCCGCGAAGGTGTTCTCAGGCGCGTATGAAGACGCGCCCCGATGCGCTACGCAAAGAAATTTCCGTTCAGACATTCGCTACCGCTCCTTTGGGTGTACAGCGCAGGTTACGAGAAGAGCCAATCCTAGAATATATCGCTGAGGTTGACGCTGAAGCCCTTGATAGTGGAAGCGGTCACCGTGTCGCCTTCCCTGTACGTACCCGCAAGTTCCAGGTATCCGTCTCTAAGGCGCATGATCCACAGAGTCCGGTTGATAGGATCTATCAGCCAGTACTCCTTGATACCGTACCTGGCGTACAGGTCCCGCTTGGTAGTCCAGTCCCGCCCGGTGGAAGACGGGGAGATGATCTCCACCACCATGTCCGGCGCGCCCTGTATGTTCGCGTCCGTGATGATGCCCGCGTTTTCGTTGGACACGAAGATAAGGTCGGGCTGCAACGTGGTGTGTTCGGACAGCACTACGTCGCACGGCGTGAAGAACACGTAGCCCAGCCCTTCGGTCTCTACGGTACTGGCCATTCGCCAACCCAGTTTGGTCTGTGTCGTCTGATGCGCTGTATTCGGAGCCGCGGCCATTATCAATTCTCCATCTATCAGTTCGTAGCGTTCGTCTTCGGGAGTCTTCCGGTAGTCTTCGTATGTCAGCTTGACCGCCGGTTTCGTGGAAACGACCATCTTCAACCTCCATCCTGTTTCGGCGTATTCGCGCGAATCCTCTTACAGTCTATCACCCCAAGCCCGCGCCTTCAGTCTATAATGCGGGGAGAATCATTGAAACACCATTCCGCAAGGAGGCAGACATGGGCAGGCTCGACGGCAAGGTAGCGATCATTAGCGGCGGCGCAAAGGGACAGGGCGCGGTGGAAACCGAACTCTTCGCCATGGAAGGGGCGAAGGTGATTTTCGGCGATGTCCTGGACGACGAAGGCAGGAAGGTCGAGGCCAAAGTCGCCGAACTCGGCGGCGACGTGGAGTACGTCCATCTTGACGTTACCAGCGAGGACGACTGGCGACAGGCGGTCGAGAGAGCCGAGAGCAAGTACGGCAAGCTCGACATCCTGGTGAATAACGCGGGCATCTCCATGAGACACTCCGACATGGACGTGTCCTCGGACGACTGGGACACGATGATGGACGTCAACGCCAAGGGCGTGTTCCTGGGCGTGAAATACGCCATCCCGGCGATGCAGAGGGCCGGCGGCGGCTCGATAGTCAACATATCCTCGATAGCGGGAATCCTGGGCAGGCCGCTCGCTTCGCCCGCCTATAGCGCGTCCAAGGGCGCGGTGCGCGTTTTCACCAAGTCAACGGCGGGTCGGTTCGCCGCCGAGGGAATCAGGAGCAACTCGATTCACCCGGGGCCGATTGACACCGACATGATACGCTCCGCGACCAACTCGGTCCGCCCCGCAACCCGAGTCGGCGAGATACCGATGGGGCGGCTCGGCCAGCCCGAGGACGTCGCCTACGGCGCCCTCTACCTGGCCTCGGACGAATCATCCTTTGTAACCGGCTCGGAGCTGGTGATAGACGGCGGCGTCTCCAATATCAGGCCGTAGCGCGCTTGTCATGGATGACAGCATCACTCAGATATGAGATACAGCCCGGCGCTTGCCGCGGCTCCGCCGCTATTTGTGCTGTAGGGCCACCACGCCAAGCCGTCGCGGTGGAAGCCGTCGTTGTACACGTTTTGGCTACGGATTATAGAGTAGGTGCCATCTTGCAAGTAAACGTCGCGCCCGCCTCGTGTTGTAACTCCGCTGCCTATCTTCACGCAGACATCGCCGAGGGTCCCAGTTTTCCAATCAGGTTTCATGTGCGTGGCGCATACTAGCTTTCAAAAGGATTGATGACCGCAACCCCCGTCGGCTCGAAGTGTCCGACGTTGCGAGTCACTACCGTAAGGCCGCGCTCAAGGGCAGTTGCGGCAATCAGAAGGTCCGGGTTATTGTGGCCGAGGATACCTGACAGGTATCCCCATCGGTGCGCGATGGACAAGTCAACGACCAGAACACGGTCTGAGTACCAGCTAATCACATTGTCAAGCCATAGGGTCAGTTCCACGGCAAACGCCGGATCGCGGCGAAGTTGTCGTGTGATGCCTCGTTCTATTTCACCAATAGAGATTACGCTCAGAAACAGGTCAGTCGAACGCTGTGTCTCTATCCATTGGGTGACTTCGGGATTCCGCGCTCGTCTCCTGAGCGCAGATAACACGTCCGTGTCAATCAGGAACATTATATATTCACCGAGCGTTCAGGTAGAGGCAGCCTCTCGAATTCGCCATCGTCTTGGGGCATTTGAAGCAACATATCTACAAACGATGACGGTCTTGTTTTCTCTAGTTTGCGGAGGCGCTCGTACTCATCCACGGCCAGCACCACAACGGCGGGTTTGCCGCGTCGAGTTACGCGCTGGGGAGTTCCGGCAAGAGCGGCGTCAACTAGAGCGCCAAAGCGGTTCCTGGCGTCTCTTAAGGTCCAGTCGGTCATGTCAATATCCTCGTTAGATTTCACAGCGCGAGGTTCAGATTAAATCTGGCGTCCCTTCATAGCTTACAAGGAAGCCCAGCGACTATGACGCCAGACTTCAAGCGTCATCTATCCATCATCCGGGGTCCTTCCTATATCCGTCTCAGACGGTCGCGCGCATATGAGGAAACTGTTCGCGCGCAGAGACTATTCCCTAGTGCATCGGTTCTATCCTGTGCTACAATCCCACCATCAGAACAAGCCGAACAGTCTAAACAGACATAAATCAAGACTTATGACAACCGTTCATGGGGCCAAAGAAAAATTTTCCCCATAGCTAAACTCAGGCGATCTCAGGTGACTTTTTCACCTGTTGGGCGCTAGTCAAGCCGCCTGTTGCCGCCTGTGCGAATATAAACGGAAATATATGAAGCCGTCTCCAATGGCCCATTTCAGCGAAGAATCCCCATGTCCCCCCATCAACCGCTCAGGCCGGACGTCAGCCACTCCGCGACTCAGATGTAGAGGCTCCCGGACTACCCAAAATTCCCCTTGCATAAATCCAAAACTGCGTCCATAATGAACCACCTCGTATTTGAGGCCCGTTTCGATAACCGGTTGGCTCTGTAAATATCCGGCGCGGGAGGCTGCGATATGGCTTTGCCGAAGCAAGCGAGAGCGGTAATCATCGGCGCGGGAATCGCAGGCTGTAGCGTGGCCTACCACCTGGCCAAACTCGGCTGGCGCGACATCGCGGTGGTCGAGCAGGGGCCGCTGTTCGAGACGGGCGGCTCCACATCGCACGCGCCCGGCCTCGTCTTCCAGGTCAACCCCTCCAGGACCATGGCGACTTTCGCGCGCTACACCGTTGATCTCTGGAAGAGCATGGAACTCGACGGCGAGAGATGCGCCAATCCGGTCGGCAGCCTGGAAGTCGCCTGGACGCCCGAGCGCCTGGCAGATCTCAAGCGCAAGGCCGGACTCGCCATGAGTTGGGGAATCGAGGCCCACGTCATAAGCCCGGGCGAGGCGCGCGACTTCATCCCGATGCTCTCCGACCGCATCCTGGGCGCGCTCTACGCGCCGTCCGACATCCACACCAGGGCCACCAGGCCGGCCGAGGCCATGGCGCGAGAGGCCGAGCGCAACGGCGCGTCCTTCCACGCCAACGTGAAGGTCACCGGCTTCGGCATAGAGAACGGGCGGATAAACGCTGTCCACACCACCCAGGGCGACATCGAGACTGAGCTTGTGGTGTCCGCCGCCGGAATATGGGCGCCCCGCGTCGGCGGCATGGCGGGCGTCTCCATACCCTTGTCTCCAATGCAGCACCTCTACGCCGTCACCGAGCCGCTCCCCGAACTCGCGGGCGCGGTGGAGGAAGTATCCCAGCCCATACTGCGCCATCAGGACGCCGCGATGTACTTCCGGCAGGTCGGCGAGTCCTACGGCATCGGCGCGTACAACCACGAACCGCTCCTCGTCGAATCCGAAGACATTCTCGATCATGAGGAAGCGCCAGTCGCGCCCGCCGAGATGGACTTCACCCCGGCCCATTTCCAGAACGCCAGAGCCGCCATAGGCGAACTGCTGCCAGCGCTCGAAGGCGCGGCGCTCACCCGCAAGTTCAACGGCCTCTTTTCCTTCACCAACGACGGCTTCCCCGTTCTCGGCGAGTCGCCCGACGTTCGCGGATTCTGGTCGGCGCAGGCCGTCTGGATAACCCACGCCGGGGGCGTTGGCAAAGCTGTCGCCGAGTGGATAGTCAACGGCGAGCCGACAACCGACCTGCGCGAGTGCGACATCCTGCGCTTCCATCCCCACGCGCACAGCCGCCCATACGTCCGCGCGCGCGCCGCCCAGCAGTACCGCGAGGTGTACGACATAATCCACCCGCGCCAGCAGATGGACCATCCGCGCAATCTGCGGCTGACGCCCTTCCACGCTCGGCAGAAGGAACTCGGCGCGGTCTTCTTCGAGAACGCGGGCTGGGAGCGTCCGCAGTGGTACGACTCCAACGCCGGCCTGCTGGATTCGCTCAGTGTCGCCGGGGAGTCGCGCGACGGCTGGGAGGCGCGCGAGTGGTCGCCGACCGTCGCCGCCGAACACGTCGCCGCCCGCGAGCGCGTCGCGCTGTTCGACCTGACCCCCTTCGCCCAATTCGAGGTCTCCGGCCCGGGCGCGCTCGCCGCGCTCCAGCGCCTCGCCTCCAACCAGATGAACAAGCCTGTCGGCGCGATAACCTACACCTCCATGCTCACCACAAGCGGCGGCATCAAGTGCGACCTGACAATCACGCGCCTGGCCGATGACCGCTTCATGGTGGTCACCGGCGGCGCGATGGGTCTGCACGATCTCGAATGGATACAGTCCCACCTGCCCGACGACGGCTCCGTGGCAGTCGCCGATATTTCGTCCGCCCAGTGTTGCGTCGGTCTCTGGGGTCCCAGCGCGCGAGACCTGCTCAGCCGCGTCTGCGACGACGACCTGAGCAACGACGGCTTCCCGTACCTGACCGCCAAACCCATCACCATAGCCGAAGCGCCAGCTCTAGCGCTCCGAATCTCTTATGTCGGCGAACTCGGCTGGGAGATCTACGCGCCGTCCGAACTTGGCCTGTATCTGTGGGATACCCTGTGGGAAGCCGGACGGCCGCTTGGCGTCATCGCCGCGGGCGGCGGCGCGTTCGACTCGCTGCGCCTCGAGAAGGGCTACCGGCTCTGGGGCAACGATATCCACACCGAGTATAACCCCTACGAGGCGGGCATAGGCTTCGCCGTCAGGATGCGTAAGGGCAACTTCATCGGGCGCGACGCGCTCAGGGAAGTCCGCGCGCGCGGCCCCGAGCGAAAGCTGTGCTGCATGACGCTGGACGATCCCAACGCCGTCGTCATGGGCAAGGAGCCAATCCTGGATGGCGACCGCGTTCTGGGCTATGTCACCAGCGCCAACTACGGCCACTCCATCGGGCGCGGCATAGTGTATGGCTACCTGCCCGCCGAGTACTCCGAACCCGGAACCGGCGTTGACGTCCTCTACTTCGACAAACGCCTCCAGGCCACCGTCCGGAAAGAGCCGCTCTACGATCCGCGAGGGGCTAAGATGAAGGCGTAACTGTCCGTTGTCTCACCGAGTACACTCCGCGCCGCGCTCGCGCAAGGGAGGGATCGAATGGTCAAGTTTTCCGAATCTCTAAAGTCCGGCAAGTTCGTCGTTACCGCCGAACTCAACCCGCCCAAGGGCACAGACCTCGCCCCCCTGTTCGCGGACGCCCGCGCGCTCGGCGGCATGGTGGACGCCTTCAACCTCACCGACTCCGCCGGCGCGAACATGACGATGGCCCCCATCTCGGCGGCCCACCTCATGCTGGACAGCGGCATAGAACCGATACTCCAGGTCACCGGACGTGACCGCAACCGCATCGCGCTCGAAGGCGAAATGCTGGCCGCCGCCGCGCTCGGCGTAACCAACGTCCTGTGCATGAGCGGCGATCCGCCCGGGCGCGGCGACCATCCCGACGCCGTAGGCGTCTTCGACCTCCGCGCTGAAACCCTGCTGGACGCCGTCACCGCCATGAACTCAGGGACGGATATGTACGGCAACCCGCTCAAGGGAACTCCGACCCTGTTCCCGGGCGCGGTCGCCAATCCCGGCGCCGACGACCTGGACACCGAACTAGCGCGCATGGAGGACAAGGCCAAGCGGGGGGCCGCCTTCTTCCAGACGCAGGCGGTGTACGACGCCGCGGCGTTCGAGAAGTTCATGGAATCGGCGCGCGGATTCGGCGTTCCGGTTCTGGCCGGAATGATAGTCCTCAAGTCCGCGCGCATGGCGCGATTTCTGGACGCCAATCTGCCCGGCGTGAGCGTGCCGGACAGCCTGATTGACGAAATGGAGAACGCGAAGAACCGCGCCCAAACCGGCGTGGAAATCACCGCGCGCCTAATCCGCGAGACCCGCGATATGTGCGACGGTACGCACGTCATGGCAATCGGATGGGAGTCGCGCATTCCCGCGATTCTCGAATCAGCTGGCCTGGCCTGAATAAAACTAAACCCACTGACGAAATTGTACGGATTCTTATACACATTCACCATTTCAGGCTGTATAATCCAGCCCTTATCGAACGGAGTGCCATAATAGTCTCGCGTCTTGGAGGTGATATAATGGCGCAGCAGACTCTGGTAATTGACGGCCTCAAGCCCCGAACACTGCCGATAAATCTCCGTCAGAGCGGAAACAGCGACGCCCGGATGCTGATTTCCACTCGCGTCAGAAAGTCCGCCTGGTGGCATATGTCCAAAGCCGCCGGATGCCGGGCCTACACCGTGTACAACCACCAGTACCATCCCCGCGCCTACGTCGCGCCGGAGGACGGCGGGCTGATGGAGGAGTACAAGTACCTCACACAGCACGTCAGTATGTGGGACGTCGCCGTCGAGCGGCAGATTTGCGTCAAAGGCCCGGACGCCGCCGACTTCGTGAACCTGCTGATTACCCGCGACGTACACGAGCTCATGCCCAATATGCGCGCCCGATACGTCATCCTCTGCAACCAGTACGGCGGCGTCATCAACGACCCCGTGCTGCTCCGCGTCTCCGAGGACGAATTCTGGTTCAGCATATCCGACTCCGACGTGCTGCTCTGGGCGCAGGGCGTAAACTCATTCGCCAAGTACGATGTCGAAATACGCGAGCTTGACGTCTCACCCGTGCAGATACAGGGCCCCAAGTCCGCCGCGCTCATGGATAAGATGTTCGGCGGGCAGATACGGGAAATCCCGTACTATGGCCTGCTCCACGCCACGCTGAACGGACGCAAGGTCACCATCTCGCGCACCGGCTTCTCAGCCGAGATCGGCTTCGAGATATACCTGCACGACTCCATTCGCTACGCCGACGACGTCTGGCCGCACATCCTGGAGCAGGGCGAGGAGTTCAACCTGCGCGTCATAGCGCCCAGCCACATCCGCCGCCTCGAGGCCGGAATCCTATCCTACGGCCAGGACATGGACATCGAGAGCAACCCCTTCGAGGTGCGGTTAGGCTGGCAGGTTGACCTGAACAAGGACAACTTTATCGGCAAGGACGCGCTGGCGAAGATAAAGGAGGAAGGCGTCCGGCAGCGTCTGGTCGGCCTGAAGGTCGGCGGAGAGCCGATTACCTGGTACAACGAGGACTTCTACCTGGTGAAGGACAACGACTCCGGCGACGACGTCGGCTACATAACCAGCGCCTTCTGGTCGCCCAACGTCGGCTCCAACATCGCGCTGGCCGCCATGCCCCGCTCCCACTGGCGGCGCGGCACGCAGGTCAAGGTACAGCTCCCCGCCGACGGCATAGTGGACGCCCAGGTAGTGCGCGTCCCCTTCTTCGATCCGAGCAAGGACATACCGAACACTACCCTCTGATCCGCCAATACGCAGGGGCGACCCTTGTGGTTGTGGTCGCCCCTTCACATCACATCCCGATTACGCGGGTCGCGGTCGCCCTTCATACCGCCTACTGAGCTTCCGATCCCCTCAGGCGCGGGTCCAGCACGTCCCGGATGGCGTCGCCGAAGATGTTGAAGCTAAGCACGGTGATGACGATGGCCAGGCCCGGGTAGATGATCCGCCACCAGTGTGGATTGATCGCCTGTCCTACCGCGCTTCCCAGCATATTGCCCCAGGACGCCGTGGGCGGGGGTATCCCGATACCCAGGAAGCCCAGCGACGCTTCCACGACGATTGCCGTGCCGATGTGCGCCGTCAGGATTATCAGGAACGGCGCGACGCAGTTGGGCAGCACGTGGCGCATCATCACGCGCAACTCGGACGAACCGACCGACCGCGCGGCGTCAACGTACATGAACTCCTTGACCGCGATTGCCACCGATCTGATGACGCGCACGCCATACGGCACCCTTGTGAACGCCACCGCGATGATCACCGTGTGCAGTCCCGCTCCGAGAACCACCAGCAGCGACAGCGCGAGCACCAGGCTCGGGAAACTCATCCACACCTCGACCGCGCGCTGCGTCACCAGGTCGAACTTGCCGCCCAGGTAGCCGCTCGCCAACCCCCATATCGAACCTATCGTCGTTCCGAACACCACCGAGGTAATGCCGACGATGAGGGACACCCTCGATCCGAATATCACTCGGCTGAGTATGTCGCGTCCAACCTCGTCGTATCCCATCCAGTGAACCCGGTCCGGAGGTTCCCGGGCCATTAGCGGAGCCGTATCGAGCGGGTCATACGGCGCTACGAACTCAGCGAACACCGACATCAGAACTATCAGGACGATGATGGTCCCCATGATCGCGCCGAGAGGCTTGTTCCTGGCGAATCGCAGGAGACCCTGGAACAACGAACTGCCCGACGATGTAATGGTCGCCGCTACTTCTGCTGAAGATGTCTGCATCGGATGCCCGCTTGCGTATTCCTATTCGTAACGAATCCTGGGGTCTGCCCAGGCGTAAGAGAGATCAATCAGTAGGTTGATGAGAACGAACGCGGCGGCGTATATCATCACCAGGTTCTGAACCACGTTGAAGTCCTTGTCTATGATAGCCGTCAGCATCGTAACGCCCAGCCCGTTTATGGCGAACGCGTACTCCACCGCCACAGAGCCGCCCAGCGTAAACCCCATCATTATGCCCGCAATCGTGATGACCGGCAGCAGCGCGTTCTTGATGACGTGCCGCCACATGACGACCCTGCTGCCGAGGCCCTTGGCCATTGCGGTCCGAACATAGTCTTCTCTGAGAACTTCCAGTATCGAAGACCTGGCCATCCTCGCGATCATGGCCGCCATGCCAAGTCCAATCACTATGGCCGGGGCCGTTGTCTTAGCCAGGTTCGCGCCCGGATCGTCCCAGATATGGGAATAGAACAAGGGCGGGTAGTATTCGAATATCAACACGCCGAACAAGACGATAAGAGCGGCCAGCCAGAATGACGGGATAGCGAGGAACAGCACGACGAAGAGCCTCGTCGAGTAGTCCAGCAACGAATCCTGCCTGGCCGCGCTCAGGATGCCGATTGGCAGACCCACTATCCACGATAAGGCAATTGCCATAACGGAGATCTGAAGAGTCACCGGCCCGTGGTTGCGCAGCATCTCGGACACTTGCTGACCTCGGAAGAACGAGTCGCCCAGGTCTCCGGTCACTATGCCCCGCGCCCAGTGTAAGTACTGTTCATACAGCGGCCTGTCCAGTCTCAGGTCCGACATCAGCTTTTCGATGGCCGCCGGGTCAACCATCTGCACGCCCTCGCCGCCGCCGCCACCGCCGCCGCCCAACATCGTCGCGACGATATTGCCCGGGATAACGCGAAGCACCACGAAGATGATCATCGAAATGACCACCAGCGTGGGGATCGTCATTATCAGTCTGCGGAGTATGTACTTGCTCATGCTAACGCTGAAATTAAAGCCTTCGAGTCGCGTATAGTGTTCTCGTCATTTGTATGTTGAAAATCCCCTCTCCCTCAGGGAGAGGGCTAGGCTGAGGGTGAACTACAATTCAGTCATTCCCGCTTTCGCGGGAATCCACATCGCCAAACGAAACACCGACGGCCCAGACATCCCCGCGACCCCCATTCAGGCCGCGGGGATAGTCACTTATAAGCCAATCACGAGCTACTCGCGTTCGCGCTCGAACCAGATGTGCGTCCAGCGACGGTGCATCGAGTTGTACCCGCCGTAATAGATGTCGGTCATCCCGGGCCCGCCGAGGTACGTCCGGTAGATGTCGTAACCGCCATGGTAGTTGTACAGCATGATCGGCACGAGCTCGTCCAGCAGTAGCTGCATCTCGCGCACCAGTTCGACACGCTTGTCAACGTCCTGCTCTTCATTGATCCGCTTCATCAGCGCGTCGGTTCGCGGATCCGACCAGCCGCCGTAGTTCCAGCTTCCGCCGTCGGCCAGGAACCGGGTGAACCACGGCCCTGGATCAATTATCTCGGCGGCGGTGAACGTGCCGGTCGTGTCGAAGTCCTTGTTCAGAACGCGGTCGTAGTAGCCGCCCTCGTCCGTTAGCTCGATCTCCATCTCCACGTTCAGGTTCTTCCTGAGCATATCCTGGATAGCGGCCACGGTCGCGCTGGGCTGGTTGCCGCGCTGCAGGAAGGAGATGTTCAGTCCCTGGCCATCGGGGTATCCGGCCTCGGCCAATAGTCTCTTCGCCTCCGCTATGTCCTCATCCGTGGGAACGCGGTATCCCGGAACCATCGCGAGCTCTTCGCCGGATCGGGAGTACGGCGATCCGCCCGTCTGCCAGTCCGGCAGGAACCATCCGCCCGGCTCCTCGCCGTTGAAACTGGTCTTGGAGGTCAGTTCGTGCAGCGTCATCTTATCCACCACCAGGTGGACCGACCGGCGCAGCCTCACGTCGTCGAACGGAGGCCGGTTGGTGTTGAACGCGAAGATGTTGCCGTTGAAGAAGTTGCCGACCTGCGAGTGGAACTTGTCCGGGTTGTCCCACGCCCTCTGCATATCCTCTTTGGTGATCTGCATTACCGCGTCAACCTGGCCGCCATAGATGGCCGCCGCCCGCGCCTGCGCCTGCGCCAGCGCCGCCAGGTCCAGATTGTCGAAGTAGGGAAGATGCTCGATGAAGTAATCTACGTTCTGCTCCATGTTCCAGCTTTCGCCCGGCGTGTGAGCGGTAATGATGAACGGCCCCGTGCCCGGGATGAACGCCGAGTCGCGCATACTGTTGTTCACGCAGTCCAGGTACTTCTCAGACACCACCATGTTCCAGCCGCTCGCCAGCGCCGGAACCAGCGTCGTGCGCGGGCTGCCCAGCACGAACTTCACGGTGTGGTCGTCAACCGCCACGATCTCGCGCAGGTCCGCGCCGTCAACCATCAGCTCCTTCCGAAGGCTTATCATCCCCTCCGGCGGATCAATGATGCGCTCGTAGGTCGCGACCACGTCGTTCGCGGTGAACGCGCCGCCGCCGCACTCGAACTGCGGCCCGTCGTGCCACTCCACGCCGCGACGCAGCGTGAAAGTGTATTCCTTGCCGTCGTCTGAGACTTCCCACGCTGTCGCCAGGTCCGGGGCTACGGTCAGCCCGCCGTCGCGGGGATCGAACTGCACCACGCCGTTGTACATCGGCTGCTGCGCCGTCAGGTTATTGTGGGTCGGCGACTGGTGGAAGTCGTACATGGAAGGCTTAGCCCGTCCGCCCCACTTGAAGGTGCCGCCATACTTGGCGTTCATCGGGTTCTGGAAATACTCGGTGAAGGAAGCGGCCTGCGTAATCTCCGACTGGATAGCCGGCACCTGCACTTCCTTGACTATCTCCTTGATTATCTCTTTCTCGACGATCTTCTCGACCTCAATCTCGACGGGTTTTTCGACCTCGACGATCTTCTCCACCTCGACAATTTTCTCGATGACCTCCGGCTCGCTGCTGCTGCAAGCCATCAGCCCCACGCTCATTAACGCGCCGACGACAAGGGCCAGCGTCAAACTCCGCAATCGCAAACTAAACATACTCACGCTCCTACTGCCATATCATGGACCTACGCGCATCCCGCCGGACCGCAATCCCTGCCCAATTCTGAGGCGCACACTACAACCCAATCCCAATCTTGTCAACATTTTCCTGAAAGTCCATGCGCCATTCACATTTCCTGAATCTCCCGCCCAGGTAGAGACGACACAGTATGGCTTCGTAGATGCTCTACCAACTTAGTCGGCTCTGTCTCTGGCACGAAAATGCCTTCTCCCTCGATGGACGAACATATATGCCCGGGCAAGCGACAGGACTGACCAATGCCAACCAAGACCATCGGGATAGTCGGCTGCGGCACAATCGGGCGAAGGTGCGTCCGAACTCGACTACTCCAACATGACTTCCTCAATGGTCACATTGCCGTCTTCCCATGACTCTATGATGAGCCTACTGCCGCTGAGCAGAGACATACCAATGAGTGGCGGGCCACCCGCGCTATGTACTATCGCGGGACGGAGAGGTTCGTGCCAGCGTATCAGAGCGCCATATATATCGAACATCTGCCTCTCGCCACTGGCTAAGGTGGCTGGCCTCTGACCGTAGGAAATCAGGTTGAGTCGCTTGATGACGCTCTCAGGCAAGGTGAGGTACCCGGTGAACCCGGTATCCACAACGACTTCTTCCGTGTGGAAAACGCGGTCGCGGCCCGATACCTGGATAGATACCCGGGGTTCGAGTATGACAGTTCCATCCGGGGCGTGTGTAGCGATCACTCTGCCTTCGATCATATCTTGCTGTGTGATATGCGTTCGGTTATGTGATAGGGCGCGGGGTAGCCGACCCGCTCTCCCCAAGTAACCGCTTCGGGATTTCGGGCAATCAGGCGCAAAGTCGCGGTCAGGTCGTCATCAGCGACTTCGTAGTCGCCGGTATTTACGTCAATGACCACCATGCGACCCCATTGCGTGGCTTCCATCTCGGCGCGCATCTCCTCATACATAGCCATGCCGACGGAAGCTATATCTTTCTTTCTGACTGACATAATACTTCCCCTCGTGTCCTTCATGCCGGATAGGCGCCCGGCGATTCTCCGATATTGTATCATTCCCATCCTATGTCCGCCGCCCACGGACCGAACCCGCATCAAATCAGCCAGCCGTCGCCTGCTCCATGCGCGTGTAGATGCCGTGCGCTATGCTGCCCCGCTCGCTCTCCGGCGGAATCGCCTAGATTTCACGCGCTATCGCGTATCCTTCCGCCAACCAGGTGGTGGACGTAGGCCGAAATAAACGGCTTGAAGCTCGAAACCAGCTAGTGCTATCATATATCGGGTGGTCGCGTCGTTCGACCATTTCCCTTCAACGCTCCGCAGTAGCTCAGTGGTAGAGCGGTCGGCTGTTAACCGATTGGTCGTAGGTTCGAGTCCTACCTGCGGAGCCAGTTTCTTTCTGTCCTGGCCGCAAACTCCTCGCATTCCAGAGTTAGCTATCACTACGGTTGCGCCGTCAACGCCGATTTCCATGTCGTTGCACTTTGCTATATAATAATTATAAGAGTTTTGAATGCTGGGGAGGAGCGCCGTGTCAGTGAGAAGGTCATGAGAACGGAGCGTCATCACACATCCGCAACGCCTGACTACACCATGGGATACAATGAAGAAGTCATGATGTATCTCGTGCGACGCAACATTCGCACCCATTCCGCTTACCTGCTCCCCTATCTCAGGCCGGGTCTCCGAATTCTGGACGCCGGCTGCGGGCCTGGCACCATATCGCTGGGCTTGGCCGAGGCGGTAGCCCCCGGCGAGATGCACGGCGTTGACATGGAGGAGTCTCAGGTCGAACTGGCCAGGTCATTAGCCAGGACAGCCGGACATCACAACGCGATATTCCATGTCGGCGACGTGACCGGCCTTCCCTTCGATGACGCCTCCTTCGACATCGCCCACTGCCACAGCCTTCTGATGCACGTCCCCGATACCCACGCCGTCCTGTCCGAGCTTAAGCGTGTCCTGAAGCCCGGCGGCCTGCTCGCCTGCCGCGAAATCATATACGATTCGAGCTTCATTCATCCGAACTCCACCTATCTCAGAAGATCATGGGAACTGTTCAGCGACCTCCTCGAGTCCAACGACGGGCATCCGCAGATGGGCAGGGAAATGAAGACCTGCATCCTGGACGCCGGTTTCACGAATGTGCGGATGAACGCCTCTTTCGACTTCTTCAACGAGCCTGATGAGATCGAATTCGCGTATAACTACGTCATCAGGCGGCTCTTATCTCCCTCGGTAGTGGACGCGGGCATAAGATACGGGGCCGCGACATCCGAACTGTTCCACCAGGTGATCAGCGCGTTCGGTGAGTGGCGGCATTTATCGGACGCCTCGGTTGCCGTCGCCTTTGGCGAAGCCATTGCCGTCAAGCCCTGATCCGAGCTGGCCCGCTTCCAGGAAATTGATGGCGAGGAGACGCGGCGGCGAACTACCGCCGAATCCCTCCGGGCGTTAAACGGCTCCAAATTCTCCGAATCCTCCGGACGAAATACTCTCGCTTTCCGAAGACGGAACCGACCAGGATAAGCGTGGCGTAATAGAACGGCGGGATTGCGACCAGGTACATGACGCGGTAGGACCACGGGCCGGACCACAGGCTGCCCTCCATGCCCAGAATCACGTTGAAGAGCAGCCGGCTGAAAACGAGCGTACTTAAGCCCGTCACCCCGAAAACCGTCATGACGATTAGCCAGTGACGCAGATCGCGCGGGTCTTCCGATTGTTCAGGCATTGACACAGGTTCCGCAGCCTAACCCTCTCATCTCGTTCCCTCTGCGCTTCTCAGTTTCAGCCGTTCAGATTAACGATCCTGGCGCCTGAGCCGACTGTAACGAGGTCAAATAGCGTATCAATGAATCCTGGGGAGTCGTTCGGCATCTCTACGCGCGCCAGATTGACGCCTAGTTCCTCCGCCTTCTCAATGGCCTCGATGTCTATGTCGAAAAGTATCTCAAGATGATCGCACACGAAGCCGAATGGGACGACCAGGATGTTCTTTCCGCCCTCGTTCGCTATTTCTTCTATGCTGTCCAGAATGTCCGGACCGAGCCAGGGAATGCCGGTCATTCCGGCGCTCTGGTAGGCGAATCGCCAGGATTCAACTTCCGCGGCCTGGGCGACGGCCTCAGCGCTGTCCATCAGTTCCTGAGGATAGGGATCGCCGTACTCCAAAATTCGCGCGGGCAGGCTGTGGGCGGTAAACATGACCTCCACTTCGGAGGCATCCACGTCGAACCTGGCCAGGCCATCCCGGACTCTCTGAGCGATGAACTCGATGAACCTGGGATTCGAGCGCCAGCTTTCCACGAAACGGGTCAACGGGGGCGAGACCTGGGACTGCAAGCCTCTTTCCACAAGCTCTTCGTATCCGGCGATGCTCATCTTGGAGTAATGAGGCGCGAGGGGAAGCCCGACAAGTTCGTCCACGCCGTCAGTTACAATGTCGTCTATCGTCTTGGCTATATAGGGATGCCAGTGCTTCATGCCGACGTAAACGCGCCATGGGGCCTCTCCGGCGTCCGCGTTCAGGCGCTCTTCCAATAGATTGGCCACGGCGTTGGTAATCTCCAGCAGCGGCGTTTTGCCCCCTACCATGCGGTATCGCTCGGTCAATTCTTCAACCGCCTCGGGGCTGGGCGGTCTCCCGCCGCGTATGTCGCGGTAGTAAGGCTCAACCTCGTCCAGGTTGCGAGGGGTTCCGTATGCCATCAGCAGGACGCCTTTTAGCTTGGACAATTCAATGCTCCGTTCTCATAAAATTTTTCGATTAGGCCCTGACTGTGCGAGCGGCCCGCAATTCAGCGCTCTGCGATGCGTATTCATGTATAAGCTGAGCCGTATCTCGACCCTGCCGAACGCAGTCCGGCACGCCTATCCCCCTGTAAGAGGAGCCGCACAGGAACAAGTCGGGAAAAGCGGCGAGTTCCCCTTCGAGCGCTTCCAGCCATTCGGCGTGGTCCACCCTGTACTGCGGCATTCCGCGCGGCCACCTCTGAACCCAGAATCGCTCCGGCGCGCCCCGAATTCCGAGAATCGGACTAAGCGTTTCGGTCGCCGCTTCCGCCAATCCGGAATCGCTGTGGGCCATGAACGAATCATCGCCCGATTCGCCCAGGAAGGCGCGCAGCAGAACGAAGTTGTCCGGGCTGCGCTCAGGCCATTTGGATGACATCCACGTGCACCCGGTCACCAGCCCCGTTTTGGAGCGCGGCGCGATGAAGCCCGTACCATCCAAAGGATGAGATACGCTGCCGCGACGAAACGCCAGGTAAACGCTGCCGGCGGCCGAGCTATTCATCCCGCCAAGCCGCCGGGCCAGCCCCGGAGCGAACGAGGCGACCAGTTTCGCGGCGTCCCAAGCGGGATTGGCGAGTATCAGTACATCAGACTCAAACGCGCGCCCGTCGTCCAGCGCGACCCTGTATAAAGGCGGCTCGAAAGGGGCGTGAATGCGTTCTACCGCCGTAGCGGCGCGTCCCCTGATTATCCGCGTTCTTCGCAGGCGTTCGGCGACGGCCCAGACGAGCCTGCTCGCGCCGTTGCGTAGCGAGAAGAACGCGCTCGGCGGCTGAGGACGGCCTCTCGCCGCCTTCTTCGCCTCGCGCATACCCCGGCTGAGGCTGCCGTACCGTTTCTCCCACTGCCCCAGCGTCGGGAACAGCGTATCCAGGCTCATGTCATAGGAGTTGCCGCCATAGATGCCCGCCGTCAGGGGTTCCAGGAGAGTGTCGGTCAGTTCTGCGCCCATACGTCTGCTGAGGAAACCCCCCAGGGACTCGCGTTCGTCGTTCGCTTTCTTCTTCACCAGAGGTTCAAGGCTGGCGCGGAACTTGCCGCCGAAAGAGAGGAAGGACGCGCTCCAGATGTCGCGCAAACTCGATGGCGCGGGGCCCATCAGCCCGCGAGGGATGGAATGAAGTTCTCCGTCAAGAAGAAGCGACGCGCCGGAGGCCCGCGTGTACACAATATCCTCGGAGAGTCCGACTTCTTCGGCCAGATGAAACGCCCAGGGCTTTCTGGTGAGAAAGCCGTCCGGCCCGGCCTCCACGACGAAGCCGTCTTCTTCCAGCGTGCGTATCTTGCCTCCGAGCGAGTCCTCGCGCTCTACCAGAACGACCGACAGATCAATCCCGCCCTCCCTTGCCGCCTCTTCAAGATACCAGGCGGTGGCAAGTCCGGTTATTCCGCCGCCGATTATGGCCGCCGACAGACGATCTCTTCTTGTAAGGCCGTTTTCAGGAAGCAAGAGATAAGTCCCATTCCCTCACACAGTCCATCATGTGGAGTATGTTGTCCAGGGGAGTCTGGGGCAGAAACCCATGTCCAAGGTTGAATATATGCCCCGGCCTGCCGCCCGCGCGTCTCAGCACGTCGCGGGTCTGCTCCCTCACAACGTCCGGCGGCGCGAGAAGGACGGCGGGATCGAGATTCCCCTGCGCCGCCACGTCTTTTCCGAGCGCGTTCCACGCCTCGTCCAGCGGAATCCGCCAGTCCAGGCCAACCACGTCCGCGCCGGCGTCTCTGAAAGTCTTGTTCAGACTTCCGGCGCCGGTGGCGAAATGTATCACCGGAACGCCGCTCCGCTTGACCGACCTGATTATCTCGGCCGTGTATGGACACACGTATTCGATGTAGTCTTGCCTGCTAAGCCACCCTACCCAGCTATCGAAGACCTGCAGCGCCTGCGCTCCCGCCCGGGCCTGCGCCTGGAGATAGACGATAATCATGTCGGTGAGACGCCGCATCAGGCCATGCCACAGGTCAGGCTGACCGTACATCGCGGCCTTCGTGGTGGCATAGTTTCTCGATGGCCCGCCCTCGATCAGGTACGTGGCGAGCGTGAAAGGGGCGCCTGAGAATCCGATGAGCGCCTTTTCCTCCGCCAACTCGGCCCTCACCATGCGGAGCGTTTCCATCATGTAAGGCACGTCTTCATCGGGGTGAAGGTCTCTGAGCCGGTCCAGGTCCTTCATGGATCGCACGGGACAGTCAATGACAGGCCCTACCTTCTCGACCAGCTTTACGTCCATACCCACCCCCACCAGCGGGGTAATTATATCCGCGAAAATGATCGCGGCGTCCACGTCGAAGCGCTTAACGGGCTGCAAGGTAACGGTCGCGGCCAGTTCCGGGTTCCGGCAAATGTCCAGCAGGCTGTAACCCTCGCGCACCTTCCTGTACTCGGGCAGCACCCGCCCGGCCTGCCGCATGAACCACACGGGAACGCCGTCCGTCTTCTCCATACGGGCGGCTCTTACAAGCGCGGGTTCATGTTCTGCGGGCATCGCTGGTCATCCTTGGGGACTCGAACCGCTATCAGCGTATCAACATATCCAGTATGCGTTCGGCGCTTCTGTTGACGCAGGTAAAGATCGGCGTGTCCTGCAAGGTGTGTCGCCTGGCCTCGGTGGAGCGCAGTTCGACAACCAGATCCTGGAATTCCGACAGCGAATCGGTCTCGTAGCCGACTATGAATTCCTGGTCGCCCAGCCCGGTGGAGTACAGAAGTATCTGGCTGATGTTCGGATACGTCCGGCCCACCCTGATATGCTCGTTCATCATCCCCTGCCGCGCCTCGCGGGACATGAGATACCACTCTATCGTCTTGGTGAACGGATACAGGACGAAGTACCTGCCCTTGTCCCGCGACTCTTCGGCGTGATCCTGATCGGTTCTCGCCCTGCCGTAGGTGGAGCGCCTGAGCAGGCCGAAATAGGCGTGGCTGACCTCCAGGTACGCGCCCAACCGCGTGGAGAGAAGCGCGCCCAGCGTATCTTCCAGACATTCGAGCCCCGAAGATGTCATTCGCCAAAGCATGAAGTCGGTGTCGGCGCGCAAGCCGAGCGTACTGAACATGTGGGTCTCCACCTGGCTTTCCGTCTCTTGGAGGACGCTCAGGAATTCCTCCTTCGCTACCCGGGCGGTATTCGGTATGCGTCCGCCTTCGGGTACCCACCTGTACCCCTCGCGCCACGCCGCCGAATCCAGCTTGAAGAACAGGAACTGGACGCAGATGTCGTCCGCCGGGGAGTCGTCGTTTCGCGGCATTGGCAGTCCTTACGTGGTGAACTTGCCCGCATCCGGGCCGTTCGGATTCGCGTCGCTCTCCAGATCGAATATGTATCGCGCGAATTCGCTTGGGGATGTGGGCGCGCAGTCCGGCGCGGTTTCGGCGTCAGGAGAAAGAAGATTGTCATGCGCGTAATTTTCTGTGTACGCGAACCTCTCTCGAATTTCGACGGGACAGGTATGGTGACTTACGCCTATGACGGAAAGGAGTGGCAACGGAGTTGGACGGAAACTGTTCCTGAACTCTTCGGATTTCAACGGTGGACAGTATAGGCAATCTGGAATCCGCGGGTCAACGTTCGGCCAGAACGAATCATGCGCGCGGCCTGTATATACGGAATCGAATGCCCCGAGCCTTTCGCTGCGACGTATTGACACATTTGTGAGATTGCCATATCTTAACTGTCAGGTTAATATATAGTTATCTGAAATATCAGTGTACCATCATCAGCGTTATGTTTCCATATTGAATTGCGCCGTTAGCGTATGTTGCGTGTCCGGCGCTCCGACGTATGAACGCGCCTTGAAGGAAGAGTTCGAATGCAGTCCGCGCTACCCGATCACAGACAGAATGTAGAGAAGTACGAACCGGTACGAGGCAAGGCGACGCCTCGTAATCTCGGCAACTCGCTTCAGGACACCGTGAGAACCTCCGTACTTACCCATAGAAGGCGCAGGGCAATCTTGAACCTGTCATGGCGATTCAAAGTCGCCGCTCTGACGTTGGTCGCGGGCTTGATTGCCATATCCCTGCTGATCCAGGGTTAGACGACCAGACTCCCGCAAGCCATCTCATAAATACCGACATCCCCGCGCCCGCGCCGAGCCGCAACGGTTGCGTTCCTTCTCGATTCGCCCATCGCGGTGGACGCCGGTTTCAGTCCCATAGTCATTTACGCCAGGGGGAACTTTCTCATGCGCGCGAACACAACCAAGGCTAAACTCAACGAAGGCAAAGTCGTCTTCGGAGCCATCATCACCCGCTACGCTCCCGACATGGTGGAAATCTTCGGCGCTCTGGGCTACGACTTCGTGATGATTGACTGC
This sequence comes from Dehalococcoidia bacterium, assembly GCA_963668275.2. Lineage (GTDB taxonomy): Bacteria > Chloroflexota > Dehalococcoidia > Lucifugimonadales > UBA1123 > VXRN01. Next base: position 1,194,083 of record OY764155.1, on the reverse strand, counting down.
GAACACGGACCGGCCAGCCTGGACCAGGTGGAACACATGGTACGCGCCGCGGAGTCATTCGACATTACTCCCATCGCGCGCATTCCCGACCACTCCGATCACACCATTCTCCGTTTCCTCGACCGCGGCCTCCAGGGAATCATCGTGCCGCACGTCAATACCGGGGAGCAGGCCGCCGCCATAGCCCGGGCCGCTCGTTACTATCCCGACGGATACCGCGGAATGGGCGGAGGCCGCGCGCAGGACTACGGCATCGGCGTGTCCCGGGACGAGGCGACGGCCTGGGTCAACTCCCAGGCGCTGGTTATACCCATGGTCGAAGACATCGAAGCGGTCCGCAACCTCGACGACATCCTCCAGGTATCCGGGGCCGACGTTCTCCACGTCGCGGCTTCCGACCTGGGCCAGAGCCTGGGCAACCCCGGGACGGCCGAGGTCCGCCGGGTGATGAGCGAGGTCATCCCACGGATTCGGGCCGGAGGCAAATTCGCCGGAGTGGGCGGCAACAATCCCGCCGACACCGCCGGAGTCGCCGAGTTCATCAAGCAGGGCGCGAACTTCGTAACCGTTTCCGCCTGGGGCCTGCTCCGCATCGGAGCCGAAGATTTCCTCAACAACGTCGAAGCCGCTCTATAGAGACCTGCGTTCCGCTCACACCGGGATTCAGGGAGTCGCCTTAGAGCGCGCTGAAATCACGGACGACACGACGCCCGGACACGGGTCAGGAGGTTAAGCATGACTACGCGACAGCCTATACGCATTGGACTGATTGGAGCGAACATCCACCAGGGTTGGTCGCCGAGGGCGCACCTGCCAGCGTTGGCGGCGCACCCCCAATTCGACCTGGCCGCCGTCTGCACCACGCGACGGGAATCGGCGGACGAGGCGATGGCGGCGTTCGACGCGGGCGGCGCGTGGGACGACTACAACCGGATGCTGGCCAACGCCGACATCGAGGCCGCTACCGTCTCGCTGCGGGTGCCAAGCCACTACGAGCCTACCATGGCGTCATTGCGAGCGGGTAAGCACACCTTCACCGAGTGGCCGCTGGGGCGCACCACCGCCGAGGCCGTCGAGATGGCCGAAGTCGCCCGTCAGCGGGGCGTCAGGACGGCTGTGGGGCTGCAGGCGCGCGCCAACCCCGCCATAGTCCACCTGCGTAACCTTGTGGCCGACGGATACGTGGGCCGGGTGATGACTTGTCACGTGCGGCTGATGCGCGAGGGAGTGTTGTCGCGGGTTTCTGGAAGAACGTGGCAAAGAGACAATGATCTGGGGGCGCATACCCTGACAATCGCCTGCGGACACACCATTGACGCGCTGTGCAGCGTGGTGGGCGAGTTCGCGGACGTTGCCGCCGTCGTCAGTACCCAGGCCGCCACCTGGCACGAGACGGACACCGGTCTGGATCTTCCGGTGACGTCGCCGGACAACATTCTTGTCAGCGGCAACCTCCGGAGCGGCGGCGTGGCCTCTGTGCAGATTGGCAGCGTCGCCTGGGCCGGCAGCGGCTACCTTATGGAAATCTACGGAGAGGAAGGGACGCTGGTGGCGGTTTCGCCGGACTCCCCCCAGTTGCAGAGTGTTATCATCCGAGGCGCCCGGGGCGGCAGCGACGACCTTCAGGACTTGACCCCGCCACCCGAACTGAATCCCGCTCCCGAAATACCCGGTGGATCGGCCTACAACGTGGGCCAGCTGTACAGCCAATTCGCGGCGTCAATCCGGGGCGATGAAAGCGCAGACCCCAGCGTTCCCGACTTCGACCATGCCGTGGGACTGCATCGCCTGATAGACGCCATCCGGCAGTCCAGCGACGAAGGACGCCGGGTTGATGTGGCGTGAAACTGGAAACAGAGTCGTGTACGATAGGAGTCGGCAAGACGCGGCCCATCCAACTGAAGGCGGAGGTGAATAGTGGCAGGCCCATGTACCGGCCTAACCGTCCTGGATTTCTCCCTGGGAATGCCGGGAGCCATCTGCGCCCTGGTAATGGCCGACTACGGGGCCGAAGTCATCAAGGTCGAACCTCCCGGCGGAGACCCTTTCCGCTTTCAGCCCGCCTGGATTTCATGGAACCGGGGGAAGAAAGGCGTCGCGCTGGATCTCGGCGCTGAAGAAGGCCGTGAGCAGGCCATCCAACTCGCGGGCGAGGCTGACGTGCTGGTGGAGTCCTTCCGCCCCGGAGACATGGCCGGCTGGGGATTGGCGTATGACGACCTGTCGCGACTCTACCCTCGGCTGATCTACTGCTCTATCACCGGCTTCGGGCAAAAAGGCCCGCTCCGCCGGGTAAAAGGGTATGAGGGCGTCGTCGCGGCCAAAGCGGGCCGGATGCTGAACCTGGAGGGACAGCCTGACCGGGAGGGGCCTGTGTATTCCGCCCTGTACACCGGCGGCTGGCACGCCAGCCAGGCGGCGGCGCGCGGAATCATTGCCGCCCTCCGCGTGCGAGACCTGTGCGGGCGCGGGCAATGGGTCCAGACCAGCATCGTCCAGGCCCTCGCTTCCCCTCACGACAACAATGTCGGCGACGGCGGACTGGTGAATTTGCAGGTTCGGCGCAGGGATCCGGAGCGCTTCCCAGGCAGGCCCGGCGGCAACAGGGGCCTCTCCTCCATAGGATACGTTCCGGTGCGGACCAAGGACGGCGCGTGGCTCCAGCACGCCAATCAGAGGATCCCGCACATCCGGGGGCATCTCAGCGCCATCGGCCTCGGGCATCTGCTGGAGGATGAGCGGTTCGAGAAAGTCCCCGCCATCAGCCCGGAGAACAGGGAGATACTGCGCCGGGAGATACTGAAGAAGCAGGCGGAGAAGACCGCCGACGAATGGATGGAGATTTACATTCAGGACGGCAACATCGCCGCCGAACCATATCTCGACAGCGTCCAGGCCATGGATCACCCCGCGGTGGTCTCCAACTCCACGGTTGTAACCATCAATGACCCCAGGGTAGGCCCAATGCGAACGCTGGCTCCCCTCCTGGATTTCAAGGACACCCCCGGAGCGCCGAGCGGCCCTGCCCCCGACGTGGGACAGCACAACGCCGAAGTTCTGGGAAGCCTGCGCCCGCGGTCCGCGCCCGCGAGCGACGGCCTGCCCGATGCCCATGGCGCCGGAGCGCCGGCCCACCCACTGTCGGGCGTGACCATCCTGGACTTGGCGACAATCCAGGCCGGACCCTACGGCGCCTCCCTTCTGGCCGACCTCGGAGCGCGGGTGATCAAGGTTGACGCCACGGACAGGCGACTGGATGAGGGGCGGCGTTCCACCGAACAGGCGGTGGCCGACCCGCGCACCTACGCGGGCAAGGAGTGCATTCAGATTGACCTTCAGACCCCCGAGGGCAGGGAGATAATCCATAAGCTCATCGCCGGGGCCGACGTTCTCTCCCACAACTTCCGGCTCGGCGTCCCGGAGCGTCTCGGCGTGGACTGGGAGACCTGCCGGAATATAAACCCCGGCCTGATACACGTCTGGATGGCGGCCTATGGCGAACATGGCGAACACGCGCGCAGGCCGGGCGCCCATCCCATTCCCGGCGCTATCGTGGGCGGCGCAATGCGGCAGATGGGCCGGGGTATGCCCCCGCCCCCGGAGCGGGTCATGGATATGGAGCGGACCGTCGAGGCGACCCGCTGGATCATGAAGTCCAACTGGGGCCCGGATCAGAACACCTCTCCTGCGGTGGCCACGGGAATCGTCCTCGCCCTTCGCGCGCGGGAATCCACCGGCAAAGGCCAACCCGTCCACCTCACCATGCTCAACGCCAACGCCTGGACCAACGCCGATGAGTATTACGACTACGAAGGCCGTCCCCCCATCGCCATGCCCGACGAAGAGATTCATGGCCTTCACGCCCTGTACCGCCTCTACCGCTGTAGGGAAGGGTGGGTGTTCCTCGCCTGCATCTTCCAGGACGAGTGGGAAACGTTCTGCCGAACTGTGGGGCGGGAAGAACTCCCGGACGATGACCGCTTCTCCACTCCCGAGGCGCGCCAGGCCAACGACGAAGCGCTGGTCGCCGAGCTCTCGGCTATCCTCGCCAAGCGTACCGCCGCCGAGTGGGAAGCGTTGCTGATAGAGGCGGACATCGGCTGCGTCCGCGCCGACGAAGCCCTGGAGGGCGACTTCTACGCCGACCATCCCCACGCGAGGGCGAACGATCTGAGCGTCGAGGTCGAGCATCCGTATATCGGAAAGTACCGTCGCTACGGCGGACTGGTCGAATTCTCTCTGACCCCCGGAATCTACCGTACCTCCACCCAGATCGGCCAGCACACCAAGCCCCTGCTCCGGGAAATCGGCTACGCCAACCCCGAAATCGAGGAACTCGGAGCGCGCGGAATCGTCCAGTGGGCCGCCCCCTCCATGGGCGGAGAGCCGTAGGCGAGCGCCTCAGCCATCCGGTCGAGCCGCTCCTCCGCCTGGGTAGTGTCAACTGAATCTAATCCGCCAACGGATCGAAGCGTCAAATTTCTGGTTGGCGCGCGACAGCATCAGTATGTACTTCGGGCTGTCCAATGCTTTTGTGTCGCTGACTCGGCGCCCATTGTGCCAGAGGCGATGAGAATGGTGTCTGGTTGCTCGGATACACTGGAAGATGGGGGCGAGAGTGGTTAGCGCTCACCGATTTCCTGGAACCAACGTGAGTGTCGCCACAAAGACGCGCTCGGCGGAGCCGACTTGAAGAAAGTCCTCTATCGCAGCCTCGGCCTGGTTTAACCAATTGAATGCCATCTGTGCCGATACGCTGGCGAGTGGATTGTAGTCGGCGGTATGCCTTTCGTCTTGAAAGTCGCGGAAGAGGTCAGCGAACCTCCGAGACCTGGGTGAGAACTTGGCGCGGTTATTCTTCAGCGCGTTGTACGCCACACGATGCTGGGTATTGCGATATATTCGCAGCCATGCGTCCAGTGCGACATTGTCGTGAGGCAGCCCGACCAATGTATCGGCGTTGCTGCCGACCAGCGCGTGGAACATCGCGTAGTAAGCCGTACTGACGGCCCTCCGAATAGCCCCCGGTGTCGGCTGAGTCGCCGGGGGTACGGGAACTAATAGCGCCCTACCTGTATCTGTGAGGTCATGCCAATCAACGGGGGTGGCGAGGGGGCTTCCGGAAGTAGCGCCGCTGGTGGTCATGGAAGTTCACTCTTGTCCGAGTAAGCGATGGAAGGCGCATTGAAGCCCCGGGTGTCGCAGATTAGATGGATAAGATAGGAGAATTCATTGAGGACGTATGGGTCCAGTTCCGGGTGTCCGTCCTCGAGGACCACCGTAGTCCTGACGTACTCCTCGCCGTCGGAAGTGGGCAGAACTTCAGAGGTGACACGGTCAATGCAGACATCATCGGATAGGTGTCCTCTGAGTTCCGAACGTACCAGATCGGAAATATCAAGAAGTGTTTTGGCGGACATGGTCATGATAGCACCTCGATTGCCGGGTGTTGATTCAATGTTAAGTTCAGCGCGGGCCGTCGTCAAGATGTCGGCGGACTGGTCGAGCAGATCTACGCCCAGGGCCGTTTCAAAGAGTTTCGCTTGAAACTACACTGTCACTACGTCCTATGCTACAATGACCGCGTGAATTCAGGACATACACATAAACGATTATTTATGATATGGGCAGCCAGGCTGCGCGAGATTCCCTCCCGTAGCTACAACACTGGGAAACGCTGAACGAAAACCATCCCAGCCCGACCCTGTGACTCTCCCAGTTAGCGCCCAGCGCTTTCCGGTGGATATATAAATCAGAATATATGATACATAGACATCGCTCATTCGCTTGCCCACAACGACAACGCGATGCGCGGAAGAACTCAGAGGAGGCAAAAACCATGTCAACCATCCCAGGACTGAAGAGACCCGCGCCTGTTCCCAACGATCTGACAAAGCCCTTCTGGGACGCCTGCAATGAGCGTCGGCTGGTTCTCCAAATCTGTACCCCGTGCGAGAAGCTGCAGTATCCGCCTACCCGGCGTTGCGACGAATGTGGCCCGGCCGCCAACTTTGAGTGGAAAGAAGTGCAAGGCAAAGGACGCATTGACGTGTACTTCGTGATACGCGACTCCCGCATCAGGGGCTTCCGGTCCGCCCAGCCCATCAACTTCGCCGTGATAACCCTGGACGAGGACCCGGGCATCAACTTCCTGTCCAACCTTCCGGGCACCCCGCCGGGCGAGGTCCCCGTTGGAGCGCCCGTGGAACTGATATTTGAAGAAACGAGTACAGGCCAATTGGTACACGAGTGGCGGGTGGTTACCTAGTAGTCCAACAACTCAGTTATGGGAGGTATCCAGATTCCCAATTATCCCCTCTCCCTGTGGGAGAGGGTTAGGGTGAGGGTAGATAAACCATCATTACAGATATGTTGAACTACTAGCCCGCCCAGACTCCGCGGAGACGATGAAAAACACAGTGGCGAGATAAGGGAGCCGAGATGGTTGGCAATACGAGCTGGATGAGAGACCAGGAAGGCATGGGAGTCTGGGAACACCGGGGCAAGGTCGCGGTCGTAGGCTGGGGCCAGTCCCACATGGACCGGCGCTGGGACGGGGTGACCCTGGACAGAAGTTGCGGCGGCCTGAGCAAGGAAGCGTGCCTGAAGGCAATCGCGGACGCCGGCCTGTCGCTGGACGACATTGACGGGCTTATCACCAGCGCCGAGACCCGCGCCGAGCAGACCTGGGCGCCTCGCCCCTATTTCGACCCTCCCTACGACACCGAAGACGGCCTGACCAAGGCTTCGGCGGAGTGGATGCAGAGGGAGTTGGGTTTCAAGAACGTAAAGTATCTCGAGTCCGACGCGCCCTACATCGGCCCGATGATGGGACAGGCCGCCCAGGCGGTCGGCGACGGTCTGTGCGAGACGGCGCTGGTGTGGTATCCGATGGTCAACCTCTCAGGGCGATACGGGCATAACAACCCGCAGAACGTCAGCGACGAGGCCCACGGGAACAGCGCCTTTACTATTCCGTGGGGCTATCAGAGCGGCGCGATGTTCAACAACCTGGTGGTCTTCCTCCAGTACTGCCAGAAGTACGGCAAGTCCCACGACGGGCTGGCTCCCCTCTGTCTGAACCTGCGTAGAAACGGCCTGATGACGCCCTGGGGCTTCTACGCCCTGCACGAGCCATACCAACTCACGCTCGAGGACTACATGAACGGGCGCGTGATCGAGGAACCCCTTGTGATCTACGATTGCGACAGGCCGGTAAACACCTGCGCGGCCTTCATCTTCACCACCGCCGAGCGCGCCAGGGATCTGAGGCAAAAGCCCGTGTACGTCCTCAATCACGCGCAGCAAAACAGCAGGGGCAGGAGCAGCATGGCGACCCTGGACGAGCACCAGGAGGCGGTCGCCAGCCTCGCGCGCAAGATGTGGGAGGGTTCCGGGCTGGGCCCCGATGATGTTGACATATTCAACCCATACGACGGCTACCTCACTTTCACCCAGCAGTTCCTGGAGGGCTTCCAGTGGCACGGCGTCAAGTGGGGAGAGGCCCACGACTTCTACGCCGACGACATCAGGGTCGAAGGGCCGCATCCCTTCCTCTCCAGCGGCGGAAACAACGGAACGGGGCGCAACCGCGCCGTCCTCTACGCCGACAGCATTCAGCAGCTGCGAGGTACGGCAGGCGCGCGGCAGGTGACGGTGCGGGCGGAAACCGCCCTCGCGGGCTGCAACACGCCCGACAGCAACGGCTTCATCATGCTCAGCAAGTATCCAAGCTAGCGCCATATCCAACTGAATATGATGCCGTGCGCCAACCACTTTCGTCATTCCCGCGAAAGCGGGAACCCAGAGGTCGGAGAGCAGTCTGAATATGTCAAATATAAGTGGACGCGGTACTAGAATTCAGCCTACGCTTGATTCTGTTCCAATCGCTAAAGCCAGGTGGAGTTAGAAACATGGTTCTTTCCAATAGCGACTTCGACTACGACGCAATCGTGATCGGAGCGGGCATCGCGGGTATGTACCAGTTGTACAGACTGCGCGAACTGGGTTTGAGGGTCCGGGTCTTCGAGAGAGGAACGGGCGTTGGCGGCACCTGGTACTGGAATCGCTACCCTGGCGCCCGGTTCGATTCGGAAAGTTATTCCTACGGATACTCCTTCTCGCGGGAACTGCTCGACGAGTGGGACTGGTCCGAACGCTTCGCTTCGCAGCCTGAAATCCTGCGATACCTGCAATACGTGGCCGACAAATTCGACCTCCGCAAGGATATCCAGTTTTCCAGCGATGTTAAGTCCGCCGTCTATGATGAAGACACCCGGAGTTGGGAAATCAGGCTGGAGGACGGGAGCGCCTACAAGAGCAGGTTCCTGATTACGGGCGTTGGCATCCTCTCCCAACCTACCCTGCCGAAGATCGAGGGGATGGAGTCTTTCAGGGGACAGTCCTTTCACACCGCTCGATGGCCTCATGCCCCCGTAAACTTCGCGGACAAGAGGGTGGCGGTCATTGGCACCGGGGCTACGGGAGTGCAGACAATCCAGGAAGTGGCCAAGAATGTCGGGCGTCTCACGGTTTTCCAGCTTCGGCCCGAGTGGTGCGCTCCTCTTCACAACTCCAGGATAGAGCCGGATGAAATGAAAGCCATCAGGGCCGGCTACGACGAAATGTTCGAGCATTGCGCGAAGACCATAGCCGCGTTCATACACGACGTTGACCCCAGGGGCGCTTTCGATGTAACCGAGGATGAGCGGTACGAGTTCTGGGAGCGTCTGTACGCCAGTCCGGGGTTTGGGATATGGCAGGGCAACTTCAAAGACATACTGACCAACCCCGAAGCCAACAAAGCCATATCCGACTTCATAGCCGCCAAGATACGCGAGCGCGTGAACGATCCCCTGGTGGCGGACAAGTTGATTCCAAAGGATCACGGCTTCGGAACCAAGCGCGTGCCACTGGAAACCAACTACTATGAAGCCTACAATCAGGAAAACGTGGAGTTGGTTGACATTAGCGAAACTCCCATCGTGAGAATCACCGAGAACGGAATTCTGACCACTGACAGGGAGTTCGACTTCGACTTCATTATCTACGCCACCGGCTTCGACGCGATATTCGGCAGCTACAACAGGATAGACATACGCGGCGTCAATGGACGCAGGCTGAAGCGGCAATGGGAAGAGGAACTGGCGACCTTCCTGGGGATTCAGACCAACGGCTTCCCCAATATGTTCATGATAATGGGCCCCCACGCATTGGCGGGAAACAACCCGCGCTCCATCGAATACCAGGCGAATTGGATAACGGATGTCGTCAGGCACATGAGCGAGCGTGGCCTTACTCGCGCCGAAGCCAGCCCGGAATCCCAGGAGGGCTGGCATGACTACGTACTGGAACAGGGCAAGGACCTGCTGAGGAACGAGGTGGATTCCTGGCAGACCGGCGTCAACATCAACCTGGAGGGCAGGCAGACCCGAATCACGGCCATGTACTCCGGCGGTCAGCCGTCATACAGACGCCGCTGCGAAGAAGTGGCCCAGAACGGCTACCTGGAGTTGAATCTTACGTAAGCTGAACTGTCATGAGGAAGAACGCTTGGGTATTCTCTATACGCGCTGGTTATCTGGCGCTCGTCATTCCCGCTTTCGCGGGAATCCAGTCCCCCGTCAGGTATTGCCGGCGCGTTCTGTGAACACCAAGGGTAGCGTTTCCTTTCTGGTGGTTGGGTCATAAGATATGGTCAGAGACACCACTCGGAGGCAATGAGATGGCGGGCCTGCTATATGAGTTGGAAGAACAGAGAGACCGGACGATAGCCCAGTATATGCAGGACAGAGTTCAAGAGGCTCTGCACGCATACAAGCCTATGCGCGCTGAGTGCGACCTTGCGATGAGCAAACACCGGAGCTACCCGCGCTCGATCATCACAAAGGACGGCGAACTGAGGCTTTCGATTCCGAAGTTCCGATGCTCTGACGGAGACCTTGCGATAGCGTCGGCGATAGACATGACCTATGGCAATGAGGCCAACCATCAGTTGTGTCAGTTCCACCTGCTCAGAGAGTATCTCAGGAACATAGGGGACGCCGGGTTCTCAGAAGCGCTGAAACTGTTGAGGTCTGAGAGCGTGGCTCAAGCCCGGATACACGCCGAGCGCGCTGTGTATCTGAGCGGGGGCGAAGCCGAGTACTGGTGCGAGAAGGCGTTGAACAAGGGGCTGGCGCACCTTGTGAGCGGGCAGTCGCGTTACAAGACCACCTCGCTGCTTGAGAGGTTGAATCGTGAACTTCGGCGTCGGGAGCGAATGGGAACCTGGTGGAATCCGCACAACCTGTTGGTCCTGCTTCAGAGGCGCGGACTGCTGACCTCAACCACCTAAAAGGAAACGCTACCGTCAAATCTGAGAGATTATTGACGAAATTAGTTTGCGGATATAGGATTCGCCAAATCAGGTTCAGAGTCCCGGATATGGAGGCTGTCACATGAAGTACGACTATATCATCGTAGGCGCGGGATCGGCGGGTTCGATACTGGCGACAAGGATTTCGGAGGACCCGGACAAGTCGGTGCTGCTGCTGGAAGCGGGGCCGGACTACGGCTCGGAGATTGACAATCTGCCGGAAGAGGTCAGGCACGGGTACGCGACCGGAATGGACGTAATGACGAGCGATCACAACTGGCAGTTCTGGGGGAAGCCGACCGAACTGGCGGAGCCGATGATGGTGCCGCGCGGCAAGGTGACGGGCGGATCGAGCGCTATCAACGGGCAGGTGTTCCTGCGCGGGATGCCGGAGGACTACGACGCCTGGGCCGCGAAGGGCAACGACGAGTGGAGCTATGAGAAGGTGCTGCCGTTCTTCCGCAAGTTGGAGACGGACACGGATTTCAGCGGCGACTTCCATGGTACGGAGGGGCCTATAATCGCGCGCCGGTTCGGGCGGGAGACCTGGCCAGCGGCGCAGGCGGCGTTCTACAACGCGGTGAAGGCGGCCGGACACCCGGACGGGCCGGACCAGAATCACCCGGACGTGACGGGCATCGGGCCGACGCCGTTCAACAATCCGAACGGGATACGGTGGAGCACGAATGTTGGCTACCTGGCGATGTCGAGGCACAGGTTGAACCTGACGGTTAGAGGGGACTGTCTCACGCATCGCGTCGTCGTAGAGGACGGCCGGGCGACGGGCGTGGAAGTGGAGAGTGGCGGGGAGAGATTCGTCGTGGAGGGCGAGAACGTCATCCTGAGCGCGGGCGCTATCGCGTCGCCTCAGATACTGATGCTGTCGGGGATCGGCCCGGCGGAGCATCTGCGGGAGGTGGGCGTTCCGGTAGTCCATGAAATGCCGGGCGTGGGACAGAATCTGCGCGACCATCCGGTGGTGTGGGCCACCTGGCGGACGCAGCCGCATATAGACCTGGAGAGTCTGGCGCTGGCGCCGAGAAGCCAGCTTATGCTGAGGTACACGGCGACCGGCTCAGACCTGCGGAACGACATGAAGATAACGATGGTGAATTTCGCCACCGAGCGGATAAACCGAGGCGGGGACAGGATGGTTCCGCTTGGCGTTCGTATGTCGGTGATACTCGACCTGGCGGTGAGTTCGGGCGAGTTGAGGCTGACCTCGGCGGACATCAACGACCAGCCGGAGCTGAATTACAATTACTTCGCGGAGGAGTTCGACAGGCAGCGGTCGCGCGAGGGGGTACGGAAGTGCCTGGAACTGGCGGAGCATGAGGGTTTCAAGGACGTATTGGCGGAGCGAATCGAGCCGCTGGACTCGGACCTGGAGTCTGACGACGCGCTGGATAACTGGATGATGCGGGAGGCGACGACGGGACAGCACATATCGGCGACGTGCAAGATGGGGCCGTCGGACGACGCGATGGCGGTGGTTGACCAGCACGGACGGGTTCACGGCCTTGAGGGTCTGCGCGTGGTGGACGCCTCGATAATGCCGGACTGCATCCGGGCGAACACGAATGTGACGACGATGATGATAGGGGAGCGGATAGCGGAGTTGATAGGGGAGGGGGGATAGGCGCGATACTGCTAGGCGGCGTTTGATTGGAACGGTCAGTCTCTTGGCGGAGGCTGGCCGTCCCGAGGTTTCGATGGTCGGGAGTCTGGCACTCTCTGGAGTCGCCGTCTGTTTTCTACACCACCGAAAAATTGCGGGGGTTCTTCAAAAAGTACCGTCTTCCCTCACGGTGAATGTCACCAGCTACGCTTATTTCAAGACTTTCCCGAAAAGCGCGGTAAACTTCCTCATGGTCGGGAGGGTCAAACTGGACTGCCAGCGCGACTGGTCGGTGGTCAAGTTGGTACATCACAACCGCCTGTCCATCGAAATCCGCTTTCGATTCCCGAAGTAGTCTGACGACTTCACCAGTGACATGGGCATCTATAAATGGACTATTTTGGCGCAGCCAATCCGCTCCCTCTGCGAACAAATCAGCGTCACTTTCTCCAAATTCAAACTCGCCATCAAGAGAGTTAGAAGGACGCACCGCGGCCCACGACAGACTCACTTCTACACCATGTCCCTGTTTGGTCAACGCCGCTACCGCATCGCAAAAATTAGCGCTGACTCCCTTTTGAGCCGCTTCCTCAAAAGATGATGATACTTTCGCCCCCGCCTTCACTACATTCGCTGTCCTGCTTGCCTCACGCAATCCGTCATTTAGCGCGATAGTGGCGCGTCGTGGAAACGGCGCTCGGAAGGCGTCTCCCATGTCCTCTTGTGTTCCATAGCCCGCGCGCACTTGCGAATGCAAAGTCAACTCAGGCCCTGCTTCGTATCCTGGAAGCGGGCGAACTCCGCGCACATACTCCGCAACCATCCCACTGGCCCGCCCACGATACACCGGTCTGCCGGGGCGTTCCGCGAAGCGCGCGGCCGCCGCGATCAGATCCCGAGCGTGCGTGAGGAATTCCACACTATCGCCAAGCGCCCAGTCTGATTGCGCGGAACCGTTCAGGGAGCGCAGTCTGATAACATCAGCTCCGGCTCCAATCAGGTCATGATAGACATTGAGTTGTGAGCGCTCCTCAATCTCTGAGAGGAGAGCCACAGCTTCGGAAATCCTCACAGCGTAAGTGTCAGACTGTTCTCTCAGCGGTGTCAGGATTTCCCTCACATGATCATCACGCTTTCTGGACCATACCAGAATCCGATTGCGCCAAGTCTTCTCTTGAACCCATCCATGGGCTTCTAGGTAAGCGCGCAGCATGACCGGGGATATCCGGCGCAACGCCCGCGCATCCCTGATTTGCACATCCACCTTTAACCTCCGTTAAGCAGTCAGGTCTCGGAATATAGCAGGCAAGTCGTCTTGGTTGAATACATTGTCCATCGGTACATAGACCCGCCTGGTTGACGAATTAGCGGAAGGTGGGCTTCCCATCAGATCAAGCCAGTAGGCGCACTTACGCAAGCATAGTTCATCTTCACTATGGGTAAGCCACTGGTCGGCGTCATCCGGCATAATGAGCAATATCAAAATCCGAGGGACGTCATCTTCTCGGATTAGCTGGTTATAGTTCTGTACGCGCAGGTCGTATCCAATGGTTGCGTTATTGACTTCGTATACTGTTGTGGCCTTAAGTTGAAAGTCAACACGGTTTACCCCGCCAGCCAAAGGGTCCACGATTGTGCCGTCTATACCGTGGTCATCAACTTCAGGACGATACAAACTATAACCCGCGCGGTAAGATACGGCTCGTACATAGGCCCAAGACAACTGCTCTTGGATGAAGTTGGGAGACATTTAGTCTATCTTCCTCCGGCGCCGCACAATACATTTGTGCAATGTTATCATGTAGAACATATATACGTCAACATTTTCATCTACCATAGGCCGCCGTTTTCGGTTATGGCTGCGTCCACTTCTTGCATGAGTTGGATCGTCTTCTTGATGGCGGCGGCGATGCGGCGGTAGTGGCCGAGGTCGTCGAAGGTCAGGGGTCGGCCCTGGCGGTCTTGCAGCCACTTACGGATGGGCTGGTAGCCGCCTATGCGAAATTCCCATATCTCCGGGGTTATGCCGTCGAAATACTGGCCGCGCTTGCCGGAGCGTCGGTTGTTCTTGCTGATATAGACCCTGCCGGTTTGGAGTGGCGCGGCTTCGCCCGGCGGTTTTTCATTCGGAGCGTAGTATTTGGGATGCGCTCGCTCGATTATGTTGTCGCCAGTTATGGGGAAGCCGATTGGAGACGGGCTTGGCGCGTTTGAGTTCATCAGATGGGCGTCGGTGAGCTCTCGACCAATCTTTGCGAGCGCGCGGAAGAGGTCAGGGGCATCGGGTATTGGAACGCGGGGGAAGTCTGAGCGCAGGAACTGGTCGTAACGCTCGCGGTAGGTTGGGGAGTGGAGGACGGCGTAGATGTAGTGGAGGACGTCCTCCGGGCCGAATGTATCTTTCAGATCGCCTTTGCCGTCGCTGAGGAATCGCAAGCCTGTTCGCTGTTCCAAATCATTGGTGAACTCAGGCGCGAGATTGGGCTGGCGGTCGCCGGATTCGTAAAGGCCCTGGGCGATTTCTTGGTCAGAAGGATAGGTGTAGAGGGGGTATAGGTAGTTAATCTCACGGGTTTTATTCGAGATTGTGCATTCATCAAGAATCGTATTGGTGAGTCCAACACGGTTCCATATAAGTCCCGCTTCGGACTGCTGGCGACAGGAAATCAGTCCCAGATTGTCGCCAGCCAGCATATGCCGCATGACTTCAGAGCGTGGCCTACAAATGAAACCGCGACTTGTACCCGTATAGTACGTGTACCGGGTATCGAATGGTCGGTATAGCATCGGCGCTACCAAATCCTCGCGAATCCCCGATTCTGTTAAGTCGGATTGCGCCCACTGGACTTTCCAGTCTTGGACATCGTTGGGCAAATTGTATTCGCGCCGCGCGTCTTCGGGTTCGCGTTCGGCGAAATCGCGAACTACGTCCATCACTTCATCCTGAGACCAGCGAATGGTCAGCTTGTCGCGGGCGGTCACGACGCCCACAGAATTGACAGGCATGATTTCATTGACGCTTGGCCATTGGCGGTATTCGTCCTCAAGCTCATTGTTCCAGGGCTTGAATATGTAGTTGGGCGATGCTGGTTCAAGGGTTTCCCAATTGGTGGAGGCGATGTCTGTCTCGGACAGGAATTTGTACTTGGATTCGCGGACGCCGTACAGGTCGGCGTGGCGCGCGGTCGCGGGGCGCGTCTTGCCGGGCTGTTTGACGAATATGGCGATAGAGACTCCCTGCCGTATGTCGAAAACATTCTCGTCAGCTCCGCCGTCCGGGGCGCGCTCCTTCTTGTTGGCGTTGCCGTGCAGGTCGAGCAGGTATATGTCCGTGAAGGTGTCCATCAACTGCTGTCGCATACCCCTGAACGTCGGGTTGTCCAGGTAGCCGTTGTTGGTGATGAAGGCCAGGATTCCCGCGCCGGACTGGCTGACACGCCACTGTCCGAAACGGATGAACTTCACATAGTCGTCCTGAAGCCACTTGGGATTTCTCTCTCCGAGCGGCTTTCCGTCAACCTTCTTGTAGTCCTCTATGAGTTCGCCTATCCAGGTGAGTTTGCGGCCTCGCCTGCTGGCGTTGGACGAATGGCCCGAATAGGGCGGGTTGCCCAGCACGACCATGATGGGCAGGTCGCGCTTTATCTCCGACGCGGCGTTGGCTTCATCGGTGATAGCTCGCATTGGGCCGAACAGGGTTGTTGTTTGCTGTTCGGCCTGTTCGAGGGAGTTGGTCAGGTACACGCCGAGTCGTTCGTCGTCTCTGAACTCGTAAGACCAGTCGTTCCGCTCGTCCTGGGGCATATCCTGGGCGGCAAGCTGCATACCAAGTTTCAGGTGAGTCATCGCGTAGGGGGCCATCATCAGCTCGAATCCGAAGACGCGATTGAGCAGGTGTTCGCGGACATAGCCGTTCCACATTCCGGCGTTGCCGCCGTCTCGGTAGTATTGTCGTATGTGGTCAACGACGGCGTAGAGAAAGGATCCAGTGCCGCAAGCGGGGTCTAAAACAAGTACGCGGTGCGCCTGTTTCTTGACATTCTTCTGCTCCCCGTTCACCTGTTCACTGACTTCATACTCGGCCTGCTGATAGTCCGCGAGACCTTCCGCGCAGTCAAACCGATCTTTGAGAAGGCGGTCAACGGAACGGACGATGTAGGATATGACCGGCTCGGGTGTATAGTACACGCCGCGACTCTCACGGAGTTCGGGGTCGTAGGCGGCGAGGAAGGTCTCGTAGAAGTGCATGATGGGGTCTTCGCGAACGCCTCTCTTGCCGAAGTCGGCGAGTATCGCTTCCATATCCGAATTATCCAGAAGTTGGGCGAGGTCGTCCACGAAGTCTATGAAAGGTTCTCGTTCCGAGTCTGGACCCGTCATTAGGTTGAATATCCGAAGGAGGAACGGATTGGCCGCTGGTATGTCGTGTACGGCGTTTCGTCTGTTAAAGTCGCCGGACTTATGGTTTACCCTGGCTGCGAACAGACCGTAGGCAAGGGTTTGGGCGAACATATCGGCGAAGGCGTCTTGTGTCAGATTGGGAATCAGCGCTTCCTTTGCCGCTTGGTATAGGTCGTTGACATCCTGGGACGCTCGCCCTTTTATCATTCCCTCTTGAACTATGTCGCGTACCATGTGAGTGAGCCTAGCCATGCGCTTGGCAAGGTCTATGGGGCTGGATACGGATTCGGGAGATCGGCTGAGGAACGCGGACAACATTTCGTCTGTCTTGGAAACGCCATCATTGTTGACAGACAGACTGGTGGCGCCGTGCTCAGCAAGCGTGACAGTCGCTCTAAATTCACTGTCCACATACCAGCGAAATTCGGTGTAGTTGGTGAGAATCAGGTTGGATAGAGCTTCTCTATAACGTTTCAGCTGTTGGCCGTTGGGTGTAGTCGGATTGGCGCGGTTGCTGTCTCGTTCTATGGCATACAGGTCAACATCGACGTCCTTAGCCTCAATGTAGCCAATGGTAACTTGCCCAGGGGCCGCGCCCTTGCTGATGGAGAAGTCGGGCGCGCCGCACTCTATCCTGCCCGGTTCGTTCGTTGCGATAACGTCGTCGTAGGCAGATTCGAGGATGGCTTTGAACGCCGGCCTGTGGGTATGCTCGGTGGCGTTGCCGAGTCTGAGATTCTGCTGAATATCTGTGATGTATTTTCTGAAGACCGCAGAAGCAACCATGGATGGACCTCGAGACATCAGTGTATCAGTCCGAGGGTGTCCGCGGGTCTATCGGCACAAGTCCGCTGATGCCCGCCGCTTGCTCGAAGAGGGCGGATATGCCGAGGAGGTAGCCTTCCTCCTTCCAGGGGGCCATTATCTGGAGGCCGACGGGGAGGCCGGATTTGGTGAAGCCGCAGGGGACGGAGATGACGGGGCAGCCGGTGAGGGTGAGGGCGAAGGTGAGTATGAGCCAGCTTATGTAGGTGGGGAAGGCGTGGCCTTCCATCTGGGCTAGGTAGCGGGTGTCGACGTCGAAGGGGGGAGCGACGACGGTGGGGCAGACCAGGATGTCGTAGTCGCGGAAGAAGTCGGCGCAGCGGTTGATTATCGCGCCGCGTCCGAGTTCGGCGCGCGCTATGTCCTGGGGGTTGAGCGCGAGGCCGTGTTCGATGTTCCAGATGACCTCTTCCTTGAGTTCGGAGCGATGTTCCCGGAGGAGGGAGTCGTAGGACGCGACGAACTGCGCGCCGCGAAGGGTCTGGAATATCCATTCGGCGTCGGTGAAGTGGGGGGATGTCTCCTCTACCTCTGCGCCTATGTCGGTGAACCTATCAATCGCGGAGCGGCATATCTCGGCCACCTCGGAGTCCACGGGGGTTATGCCGAGGTCGGGGGAGTAGGCGACTCGCGCGGGCGGCGTGGGGTTGTCCACCCAGTCCACGAAGGAGCGGGTAGGGGCGGGCAGGCTGATGGGGTCGGTGGGATACGCGCCTGCCTGGGCGTCGAGCATCAGCGCCACGTCGCCGACGTTCCTGCCCATCGGCCCCTCGACGGACAGGTTGGCGAACGGCATGGTGCTGGGGCCGCGCGCGACGCGGCCAGGGGTTGGGCGCAGTCCGACGACCGAGCAGAAGCTGGCCGGGATTCTGAGGCTGCCGCCGAAGTCGCTGCCTGAGGCCAGCCATATCTGCCCTGAAGCCAGTGCGGTGGTGGAGCCGCCGGATGAGCCTCCGCAGGTCTTGGAGGTGTCCCAGGGGTTGCGCGTCTTGCCGAAGACTTCGTTGAAGGTGTTCGCGCCCGCGCCGAACTCGGGCGTGTTGGCCTTGGCGAGAACTACGCCGCCTTTGGATTCTAGGATGGTTACGAGAAGGTCGGACTTGTCCGGCACGTGGTCGGCGAAGATGGGCGAGCCGCGAGTGCTGCGGACTCCGGCCACGTCAACGAGGTCCTTTATGGCTATGGGCAGGCCGTGGAGGTATCCGCGCGGGGTGTCGGATTCGTCGAGGTCGGACAGGCGGGCGGCGTTGTCCCTGGCCCTGTCGGGGCAGAGGGTGGGGAGCGCGTTCACGGCGTCGCCTGTCTGGGCGATGCGCTCCAGGGCGGCGTCAATCAGTTCCAAGGGGGAGACGGCGCCCCGTTTGAGTTCGGATACGGCCTGCCGGGCGGTGAGTTTTACAAGGTCGTTCATGTTAGCGCTCTCGCTATTCGGTAACTAGAAGCTACTCTTGGTAGGAACGGTGGATTTTCACCCTCACCCTAGCCCTCTCCCGTCAAGGGAGAGGGGACTAAAGATGAATGCCTAGGCATCCTTAGACTCGACGACTTCGCTCTTGTGGTGGTGACCGGTGGCTCCGCTCGGCCTGGGCGGGTTGTACTCTTCTGTCTGGGGCGTTCCGTCGGCTTCCACGCATCGTACCCGGAAGTCGTGGTTTCCTTCCTGGAAGGGCCAGTCAACGCGCCAGATGACCCAACTGGCTTCGGAAAGGGGCTGGCGAAGTTCGGCTTCGTACCACTGGCCGGTGTTGAACACTTCGATCTCCACTTTGGATATGCCGCGCACTCCAGCGTATGCGATGCCTCCTATCGGGACGAACTTCTGGCCGTCCTTCTCGACGACTGAATCAACGGCCACGGTGTCTATGACCGAGGTGGCCCTGACTATGGCGTCCTCGTCCCAGTCGCGCTCCACCCAGTACCCCGCTCTGTAATCTTTGACTATCTCGATTTCGGTTATCCACTTGGGCTGTTTCATGCCAAAGCGGTCGGGGATCCAAATTCTGAGTGGGAAGCCGTGGTCGAAGGGTATGGGCCTGCCGTCCCAGGCGTAGGCGAACATGATGCGCTCGTCGGACATGATCAGGTCGAGGTCAACGGTCTCGTAGAATCCGTCCCCGGATTTGATGATCATGTATCGCGCATTGCTCTGCGGGCGCACCTCGGCGAGTATGTCCTGAACACTGACGCCCGTCCAGTAGGTGGTGCTTATGAGGTCGCCGCCTACGCGGTTGGAAATGCAGGACAGGGTGACGAACTCGTTTCGCGGCTCGTAGTTGTTGTGGAAGTCGCTCAAGGTCAGATTGACAGGATTATCTACCAATCCGGTGATGGGCAGTTCCCAGGTGTCGCCGTTGATGACGGTCGGCTGGGAGCGTATGAAAATCTGGTAGTGGTCTCTGACGGCGGTGTATTCTGGCCGCGTACCCAGAACTGGCTTGACCGGGTCGGCCTCGTTGGGGAGTTCTATCATCGGGGGCATATCGGGCATCTGGCGGGCCTGGATAGCCGCCAACTCCCTTTCCAGGCTCTCGCGCTCGGATACGGCGAGAGTGCGTCCCAGTCCCGCGCCCGCCACCGTGATTGTGGCGGTGGCGACGCCCATCTGTATGAGGAACTTGCGCCGGTCTATGACCTGAACGGAACGCTCTTCCTGAACCTCGCCGTCTTCTTCCGGCATCTGCGGGGGCGGTAGGGCGAGGAGCTTGCGCCCCGCTTTGGCGGAAACGTTGCCCCAGGTGATGAACAGAAGCAATACCCAGAGGAAGTTGACGACAGGGTGAAGCGTTGACTGTCCGATGTACGCCGTGACGAGGCCGGCGGGAACGCCGAGGATGACGCCCGACAGCGGGCCGAGTCCTCCCCACTCGCCTATGTCCCACCTGTCTATGTAGGCGAATACGACGATGGTGGCGACTACCACGCCGGCGAAGAAGAGGGCCACGGCCATACTCTGCTCGGCGGTCTTGGCGGTGCCGGACACGCTCGCGCCGAACAGCAGCAGCGCGTCAACCATCCGGTCAATGCCGAAGGTGACGACGGGGCCGGGCAGCAGACGGGCTATCCAGTCGAATACGTCGAATGGGGGGAAGGACTGCTTCACCCACTTCTGGGCGGCGTACATAATCGCTATCATCGGGGCGGCCAGCATAACGCCGATCAGGGTTCCGAAACCCAGGGTTCGCAGTTTCATGGCGTCCTCCTTTACTCCGTTAATATACGCGGATTAGATGATGGCGGACTTGCGCGGGATTCACAGGAATCGCGCGTTTTCACCCTATCCCTCTCCCGTTGAGGGCTGAGAGGGGCAGGCATTTCACCCTCACCCTAGCCCTCTCCCTGAGGGAGAGGGGATCTATTGACCGGAGCGCGTAGATGATTGGACTTTTGCCTACCCTTGTGAGCCCGTTGAGGGAGAGGGGAGTGATCGGATAACTTGCGGCTAATCTACGATGGCGGCGGCCAGGGCGTTTTCGTCCAGCTCGAGACCGAGTCCGGGGCGGTCGGCGAGCTTTATCTTGCCGTTCTCCGGGATGATTGGCTCCTCGAATAGCTCGGCTACACCTTCGGCGGGCCCGGTGAACTCTTCGGAGAATTCGTGCGGACGGGTGGCGTTGGTCACGGTGCTGTATGCGTGCAGGCTGGCGAGCGAATTCGCGCCGATGTTAGGGCTGTGCGGCATGATTACCTTGTTGTTGGCGACGGCCATTTCATAGACGCGCATTATCTCGGAGACGCCGCCGACGTTCAGGATGTCGGGCTGGAGGATGTCGGGGTTGCCGAGCAGCATCAGGTCTCTGAACCGCCAGGCCGAGGTCTCCTGCTCGCCGGTCGAAACATGGCAATCAAGAGCGTCCACTACCTGTTTGAGACCCGGGAAGTCGTACTGCGGGAGCGGCTCCTCGAAGTGGGCGACGCCCATTTCTTCCATCTTGCGGCCCTGCATTATGGCGGTGGAGACGGAGTAGCCGCAGTTGGCGTCGAATCCGAGAGGCACGTCGTCGGGGAGCCACTCGCGGCAGGCCCTGAATATGGCGAAGTCCTTATCGGGGTCGCTGTCCTGGCGGTAGTCGCGCCAGTCCATGCGAATCTTGAAGGCGCGGAAGCCGCGCTCGTAGCCTTCCTGCACCTCTTCCAGCATCTCGCCGGGCGACTTTCGCCAGCCGCTGCCCCTGCTCCAGTATAGGGGAATCTCGGTTCTGGCCGCTCCTCCGAGCAGCGCGTACACCGGCATACCGGCGGCCTTGCCCATGATGTCCCAGAGCGCGACGTCTATGGAGCCGACTATCTGGGAGGGCAGGCGGGTGGCGCGCTCTCCGGTGCCGAGCGAAAGCAAATCCCAGATCTGGCGGGGCTGGAGCGGGTCCATGCCGATGAGGAGTGGCTTGATGATTTCATCGAGATAGGCGCGGAATACGCCAAGTCCGCGCGAGCCTTCGGATATTCCCACCAGGCCCTCGTCAGTGAACACGCGGACGAGCAAGCGACCGGGCCTTCCCACGAACGGGGTTCCGGCGGCCGCGCTGCCTGCGGGCTTTAGCTGGTTTACCTGGATGTCGGTGATTTTCATTGTTAGCGCCTCCACAAATTTTCTGTTGCAGGGCGCAGTGTATCAGGGATTTTGCCAATTAGGAATTGGGAGTTGAGAGGGAGTAGGGCCGCCTGCGTTGTCCCGCGCAGGTCTATACAAAGGGCCAGGGGATGTTGTAGTTGGGGTCGAGGTTGGGGGTGGCGCGGTCTCTGAGGAGGAAGCGGATGCGTTTCTTTAGGGCTTTTACTTCGCGGTTGTCCAGGTGTTCGACCAGGGGCGCGGTGTCGTCCGAATCGGCGTCGAGCTTCTGATGCAGGTCGGCGAGGTCGTTTACCATGCTGTCGGGTATGTCTCTTCCCCAGAATTCCATCATTACGCTGCGGAGCTTGAAGGACGGGTGGAAGGTGAGGCCGTGGTCAATGCTCCAGATGCGGCTGTCGTCGTCCATCAGGCAGTGTCCGGCCTTGCGGTCGGCGTTGTTGGTTATCAGGTCGAATACCATTATCTGGCAGAGCTGCTCATAGAATTCGTCGTCCTGCGCCATCTCGAAGTAGGTTATCGTGGGGTCGCAGTCCACGTAGTTCTGGAACATTCCTATCCCGTATGGGCCTTCGCGCACGAGCGTGAGCGGGATGTTGGGCCAGCCGAGCAGCCTGCTGAGTACGAACGCGGCGCGCTCCCTTTGGTATAGCGTGCCGAGCGGGAAATCCCAGAGGGGGCGCTCGCCGTCTCGCGGCTTGTATATGGCGCGCAGGTATTTGCCCGGCCCGGCGTCTATCCATACCAGGAAGGTGTAGTTGGAGCCGTAGGGCATTCTGTGTCCGCCCGTTATCTCGCCCGCTTCCAGCAATGGCCTAACTTCGTCCTCGTCGAGAGACACGGGAGAGGCGTCTTCGGGAACGGGAAACACGACGTTGAGGTTCTGTCTGCTTCTACGGGGCAAAGAAACCTCGAATGAGGGGGTTACAGAAAGCGGCTATTCGGTGTCGGGATCGTCGGCGAGGTCTTCGGGCGTGAGCTTGGCGTGTCCATTCAGCCGCGCGCAGCGGTGACCGTCGGGGTCAATGGGCCTGCCGCAGAGCGGGCAGAGCGGACGCCCGGCGGCGCAGACCCTCATGGCGTCCTCGGAGAACTCCAGCATCTGCCGCTTGTCCAGCCAGATGCGGATGGTAGGGTCTTCGCCATCGTCGGCGGTATAGGCGTCAATGACGAAGAGGCCGCGCCTCGGATCGTGTCCCAGCGCCAGGTTCATAGCCTTGAAGTCGAGGCTGGTCAGCCCCGGGGCTTCGCGCTCGGTTGGAGGGCCGGCCAGCGACAGCTTTTCGTCGGGTATGGAGTTGACGATCTGGTGGATAGCGAGCGCGAGCTGGAACAGGTCTTCTTTCTCAAGCCATACCGACGCGGAACTGCTCGCGCTGTCCGCGTACATACGGAACGTCCTGTTGCCCGGTTCGCCGAACGCCTCGGCGTGGAGCTTATTTACGTTGGTGAATTCGTTTCTTGGCTGCGACATAATCTTGCGGATTATATTAGTGGGTTAGAGAGTCTGCCGCAAGGGTAGGCGTTGGTGTGGTAGCGTTTCCTTTTAGGTGGTTGAGGTCAGCAGTCCGCGCCTCTGAAGCAGGACCAACAGGTTGTGCGGATTCCACCAGGTTCCCATTCGCTCCCGACGCCGAAGTTCACGATTCAACCTCTCAAGCAGCGAGGTGGTCTTGTAACGCGACTGCCCGCCCGCAAGATGCGCCAGCCCCTTGCTCAACGCCTTCTCGCGCCAGTATCCGGCTTCGCCCCCGCTCAGATACACAGCGCGCTCGGCGTGTATCCGGGCTTGAGCCACGCTCTCAGACTTCAACAGTTTCAGCGCTTCTGAGAACCCGGCGTCCCCTATGTTCCTGAGATACTCTCTGAGCAGATGGACTTGTATGCGTCCAGAGCCTCTTGAACTCTGTCCTGCATATATTGGGCTATCGTCCGGTCTCTCTGTTCTTCCAACTCATATAGCAGGCCCGCCATCTCATTGCCTCCGAGTGGTGTCTCTGATCACATCTTATAACCCAACCACCAGAAAGGAAACGCTACCTGCTACTTGCGGCTTGTTGACAGGTCTGACCGCCCTTCCTACACTGTGAGGCGCGTCTAACGGAGCCGTCACCTCTATCCCAACTATTCACACAGACACAGGACAGCCTTGCTCATGCCGTACAAGCCTCATGTATTCGCGGACAATCCAATGGACAGAGGCGACCAGCAGCGCCGGGATGAGAATTGGCTGAGGGAGCGCGCGGAGGATCCGGATTCGCGCATACTGGCGATGCCCGAGTTGGATGTGCCAATGTCCGACGGGCCGTCGCCCTCGTTGAGTTGGATGTCGCCCCAGGATGTCCGCTGGTTCGGGATAGATAGCGATCCCGTGTTTCTCGGGCTGCTGGACGGCGTGGCGCACTTCGCGGTGTACGTTCCGGCTACAAGCGGCGCGGCGGCGCTACTGAGGGAAGACGGCTCGATACGGTTCGCGGACGCGAGGTCGGCGGCGGGATTCCTGAGCGGACAGGAGACGGGGATCGTGGCGCAGGCGAGGGCGCAGCTCGACTGGCACAACCGGCACGGCTTCTGCTCGGTGTGCGGCGAGAGGACGGAGATGGGGCGCGGCGGACACGTCCGCAAGTGTCCAAGCTGTCGCGCCGAGCATTTTCCTCGGACCGATCCGGTAGCCATTATGCTGGTGCATGACGGTGAGCGATGTCTGCTGGGGCAGTCGCGCGGGCGGCTTTCTCGGATGAGGATGTACTCGGCGCTTGCGGGGTTCATGGACCAGGGGGAGTCCATCGAGGAAGCGGTGGCGAGAGAGGTGCGCGAAGAAGCGGGGATAGAGGTCAAGAACGTTAAGTACCACTCGTCGCAGCCCTGGCCTTTCCCGTCGTCGCTGATGATTGGGTGTCACGCGGAGGCGGCGACTACGCGCATTCGCATGGATGCCGAGGAGATGACGGATGTCCAGTGGTTCGAGCGGGAGGAAGTGCTGCTCGCGCTGGATGGACGAAGCCGACGGCTTGCGGTTCCACAGCCTTTGGCGATAGCGCACCACCTGATCAAGACGTGGGCCAACGGCGAGATATAGTTCGTGACGTGGACTACGCTAGTTGGCAATCGCGTCGGAGGGGCGCATTGCTGTTATCAAGAAACCTGACCTTTCAACTTGCTGTTCATCCAGAGATATAAGCGCAGCCTCTCGTTCGACAGCAACCTGTGTGTACATGGCATCGCTTCCCTTGATTCTCAGGTCAGCCGCAAGTTCTGCCGCCGCCATGTAAGAGCGAACATCCTGCTCAATCACATGTACATTCGTTGTCGCGACAAGTCTATTCACCATACGAGTTGCGAGTTCAGGATCTCCGGTGACTCGGGCAAGCGCTCCGGCCACCTCAGGAAGCAAAATCCCCAGAGCGAATATCTCAGCTTTCCGCTCTAGCGCTTGGTCTATCCACTGTCTGGCAAGCGCGTGATGCGCGTCGTCAGGCATGAACCAACTCACCCAGACGCTTGCGTCAATCACGTACATTGCCGAAATTCCTGCGTCCCTCGCGAACAAGTTCAATCGCTGATACAGGACCTGTCACGCGTTTTCCTATCTCGGCAGCCAATCGGTCCATTTCTGCAATCGCTGTAGCCGCTTGTTTCTTCCGAGCGATTTTCTGTTCTTCGGTCTCGGTCGCCCGCGCCACATCCATTCTGGCCATAGCGTCCAGCCTCCGCTCATCATAGTCCAGCTTCCGGCGAGCGAGTCTCTCAGGCCATTCGTTAGAGTCCTGAATTTCCTTTATTCTCGCTTCTCTCTCAGCCTCGCTTAGAGACGGTACGATACGAGCGACAAATTCACCGTCTCGCGTAATGTGAATGACCTTCATCTCATCATGCGCTTTTTTGATAACAGCGCAGGCATCCCGCTCAAGGTTTGCTATATCAACAGATTCCATCTTCGACCTTCCCGTATTGGCAAAGACCAGTTTACCAGCGCACTGACGGCGACAACAAAATTTCCAGGGCGACTGCCATATCAAGGCGTTCCTCGTATGTTAGCAGAAAATCAGTTCGAGCGTGTGCCGGTAGTCGGTCTTTCTGCAACGTCAGTGTGATATATGGTAGATTGCGCTGGAAGACAATTCTGGCGCTGGGAACGCTGAGGCGATGGCCCGGCTCTCAGCCAATCGGAGGGACGCTGACAATGAACATTCAACCTTACACGGTACGCATCTCGGATGAGATTCTGGATGATCTGAAAGAGAGGCTGGCGCGTACTCGATGGCCTGATGAAATCGAGGGCGCGGACTGGGATTATGGATCGAATCTCGCCTACATACGCGAACTGTGTGGATATTGGCTGAACGAATTCGACTGGCGTGAGCAGGAGCGGAAGATCAATGAGTTCGATCATTTCCGCGCGGATGTTGACGGGCTTGGGATCCACTTCATACACGCGAAGGGAACGGGGCCGAACCCTATTCCTCTCGTCATTACGCATGGGTGGCCGAGTACGTTCGTGGAGATGCTGAAGATCGTCCCGCTTCTGAGCGACCCCGCGGGGCATGGCGCGGACGCCGCGGACTCGTTCGACGTGATAGCGCCGTCCATGCCGGGATACGGGTTCTCGGACAGGCCGACCCAGCGCGGGATGAGTCCGGGACGAATCTCGGAGTTGTGGCACACGCTCATGACCGAGAGGCTTGGGTATGACAGTTTCGTGGCGCAGGGGGGTGATTGGGGGGCGCAGGTGACGACCACGTTGGGGCTGGAGTATCCCGGAACGGTCAGGGGGATACATCTCACTATGGCCGGTGGAGGCTCGCCGATACCGCCGGAGGATGTATTGTCGGAGGCCGAAAAGGAGTTCCTGGCGCATCGGGATTGGTGGCAGCAGGCTGAGGGAGCGTATGGGCATCAGCACCGCACGAAGCCGCAGACGCTGTCCTATGGCCTCAATGACTCGCCGGCCGGAGTGGCGGCGTGGATAGTGGAGAAGTGGCGGACATGGAGCGACTGCGGCGGGGACGTGGAGTCGCGCTTCTCGAAGGACGAACTTCTTACCCACCTGACGGTTTACTGGGCGACGCAGACGATCAGTTCGTCGGTGCGGCTGTACTACGAAAGCGGCAATGCTCCGTCGGGGCTTAGCTTGGACAATCCCGTTACGGTTCCGACGAACTTCGCCAAGTTCCCGGTGGAGATAAGCTATCCGCCGGAAGAGTGGCTGCGCCGGTTCTACAACCTGGCGCGCTATACCGAGATGCCGAGCGGGGGACACTTCGCCGCCGCCGAGGAGCCGGAGTTGCTGGCGCAGGACATACGGGAGTCGTTCAGGTCGCTCAGGTAGGAATGTCTCTTCGAGATAAGGTGTTGGCCGCGCGGCGTGGTGGCTCAGAACTCCGCGCCTTCGGATATGGCGTCGCGGGGGTCGCCTTCTATCATTTCGGGGCAGTCGGCCAGTGTGAGGTCGCACATACTACATTCGAGGGCGCTGGGGACTTTTCGGGCGGGTTTGTCGGTGGATATGCGGCGCATCAGTCCGAAGAGGTGGCTCTTGAAGGAATCGTCTATGGCGTCGGCGGGGATTTCTAACTCGTCGCCGGTGGCGTAAACCAGGCGTCCGTCGAACCGGACGCCCCTGAACTGGTTGACGTAGGGCAGAGCGTACATATAGATCATGACCTGGGCGTTGTCGGAGGCGCGGGGCTGTCCGGTCTTGATGTCGTAGATAGTTCCGGTGGCGTCGTCGCGCATCACTACCAGGTCGGGCTTGCCGCCGAGGACGGCGCCGGAGTTTCCGCGCAGGTTGAAGTAGTTCTGGTCTTCGGACAGGACACGGTTGCCGTCGAGTTCGAGGCCGGCCCTTATGTCGTTGAGCAGGGCGGTGTGGTTCATCTGCCAGGTTACGACGTCGAACGGGCTGGGGGAGCGGTCGTAGTTCTTATGATGGGCCTTGAACCAGGCGGCCCACTCGCAGGAGCGGTCGCCGACAAGCAGCTTGGAGAGCCATGTGACCCAGATGTAGGGGCCTGATCTTGGTTCGGTCATGATTGGTCGCGGGAGCTGCGGTTGATGAAGGGAGGAGGGTTGGCTTCGCCGGATTCTACCGCCGACTCTATGGCCTTTTTGATGACAGGATTGGCGTCTAGCCAGCGCGCGAGTTCCTCGAAGGATTCGGCCTTACCTTGTTTTTTGCCTTCGGCGAATCTTCTGGCGAGGTATCTTTCAGCTATCATTCTGAGTCACTCTATTGTTGCCGCGATTATAAGTGAGTAGGCTGCCATGGCGGGTACCTGGGACGATACTGCTTTCATTATGACAGTGTATGTTTCGAGCGGCGAGCCGGCGGCGGAGGTCCTGATTTCGCTCTCCGAGGCGTAGTAGGTCGCTATCAGGATCTGTATTCCGAAGGTGATGTAGTAGAACCATGCCCAAGGACTGTCGAATCGGATCAGAGGTGGTTGTCCGCCGCTGCCCCGGTCGGTATTCTGCTCTTCGGAATCCACCATGCGCTCCTCAATCTTCGGTGGCTTCTATTGGTATGGATATGATAGCGCACTGTTTGGCAGGCGTCCATCCGGGCGGTGTTTCCTTTGGAGGCCGGTCTTGTGATTGAGAGTATCGTAGATTTACACTTGGTCACTGATGTTACGCAGTCTAAAACGTTCTTCCATTCGACAGAACGTTCATGCTATCATGTCGCCCAATGAACTATGACCGACCCAATCTTTACATAAACAGGAGGTTATCCAAAATCAATCCGCCGAAGAAAATTTTTCTGTCCGTAGCTAACAACAGGTGATAACAGGTCACTTTCCACGTGAACTGTAACCTGTCCCGCCTGGAAACTCACCTGTAACCCCACCAGTACGATATAAATTGAGATATATGACCAATGCGCCCAGGCCGCAGACCGGCGACTCTGCGAAGACCCCGGTCTGAATAGTCGCAAAGCCCTGCCCAGTGCGTAACACCAGTTGGTCACAGAGATTTGGCAGAAGAGGTGAGCGACGTGTCGGAGTTTGTTGATCGGCTGTATGCGGCTTCTTGGGGGAGTGGGAGTTTGGTGTGCGTGGGGCTGGATCCGGATCCGGGGTTGATGCCGGTTTCGGATGTGTATGAGTTCAACAGGGCGATAGTGGACGCGACGCGGGATTTGGTTTGCGCGTATAAGCCGAATTTTCCGTTTTATGAGGCTCTGGGTTTGCCAGGACTGACGGCTTTGGAGCGGACGGTGGAGCATATACGGAAGGCGGCGCCGGACGCGCTGCTGATAGCGGACGGGAAGCGGGGGGATATTGGCTCGACGAACATGATGTACGCGCGGGCGCTGTTCGATACGTGGGATTTCGACGCGGCGACGGTAAATGCCTGGGGCGGCAGCGATTCGATTGAACCCTATCTTGAATACAGCGATAAGGGGGTTATCGTGTGGTGCCGGTCGTCGAATCCGGGGGCTGCGGAGTTTCAGGATGTTCCGGTGGCGTTCGAGGGGGGGCGTATTCCGCTGTATGAGTGGATGGCGGTGAAGTTGTCGGAGTGGAATGAGGCCGGGAATGTGGGGGTGGTGGCGGGCGCGACGCATCCTGATGAACTGGGCAAGGTCCGCGCGAGGTGTCCGGGGATGCCGATGCTGGTTCCGGGAATCGGGGCGCAGGGGGGAGACCTGGAGGGCAGCCTTGTTCACGGTCTGGACGCGGACGCTCCTAATCTGATGATAAGTTCGTCGAGGGGGATCATATACGCGTCGCGCGACTCGGACGGGTTCGCTGAGGCGGTGAGGCGGGCGGCTATGGAGTTGCGGGGTTCTATCAATGAGGTTCTGGTTCGGCGGGGGAGAGGATGGTAAGGCGGTACGAGTTGGGATGGGTGGTAAGGCTGCGGAAGCGTCACCCGTGCGGCGGTACGGACTGGGAGGTGGTTCGGCTGGGGGCGGATATTGGGCTGAAGTGCCTGGGTTGCGGTCGGCGGGTGTTGATGGCGCGCTCGACGCTGGATAAGCGGGTGAGGGAGGTGGTTTCTTAGTTGTTAGTCTTTAGTTCTTAGTTTTGGGTGGAGTCGCTTTAGTGTGATAGGTGGGACGCGCTTGGGGCCGGGGTTTCACCCCCATCAAGAGGGAAGGGACTTTTGCCTACCCTTGTCAGGGGAGGGATAGCCAGATGGGGTAGAGTTCTCGGCGGGATAGGCCGGTGGCTTCGGTGGTTTGGGCTATGGCGTCGCGGGCGGTGAGGCCGCGCTGTTTGAGTTGGGACAGGATTTCTCTGGCGTCTTCTTTGGAGGTCTGCGGCTGGGGGTCGTCCGCGCCTTGTATGACCAGGGTGAATTCGCCCCTGGGTTGGGTGAAGTGGGAGATTGCGTCGGATACGCTTCCGCGAAAGACTTCCTCGTGGAGCTTGGTGAGTTCTCGGCAGACGGCGATGCGGCGGTCGCCGAGTGTTTGCAGAATGTCGGAGAGGGCGGCGGAGAGGCGGTGGGGGGTCTCGAAGGCGATGAGGGTTCTGGGTTCGGCGGCGAGTTCGGAGAGAAACTTGACTCTGCCGGACTTTCTGACGGGCAGGTAGCCGAGATATACGAACCCATTGGCCGCGGGGACGCCGGATACGGCGATGGCGGTGGTCAGTGCGGATGGGCCGGGCAGGGCCACAACCTGGAAGCCCGCGGACGCGGCTGCTGAGATGAGTTGTTGCCCGGGATCGTTGATGGTGGGGGTTCCGGCGTCGGAGACGAGGGCTATGTCCTTTTGGGGGAGCAGGCCGAGCAGGTACGGGGTCTTGCGGGCGCGATTGTGTTCATGGAATGCGGTGGTCGGGGTGGAGATGGAGTATCGCGCGAGCAACTTGCGAGTTACGCGGGTGTCTTCGGCGGCGATGAGGTCGGCTTCTTCGAGAACGCGCAGGGCGCGCAGGGTGATGTCTTCGAGGTTGCCTATTGGGGTGGGGACTATGTAGAGGGTGGGCATGGAACACCGAGGGCGAGAATCTGGGGATATTGTACGAGGTGGGAGCGGTCGGCTTCCATTGGAATTGCGGCGTTTGTGGATTGCCGCTTTGGTGGGGATGACGCAATGCCCGCGGGAATGGAGCGTCGGGTTAGATTGCGAGGGACTGGATGAGGTAGTCGGGGCGGTCGGATTCGGGGAGGCGTGAGACGTCGTAGGCGGACACGCCTGTGTTTATCAGGGCGGAGGCTATGCCGAAGTCGTTCGCGCCCTTGATGTCGGTCTCTACCTGGTCGCCTATCATCACCATGTCCATAGAGCCGACGCGCCTGAATGCTTCCTGGAAGATGGCGGGATGGGGCTTGCCGAGACGGGTGAAGCGCAGGTCCGGTCGGTCGGGGTAGCGGAGCGCGAGGGCGGACTCGAATATGAGGGCGACGGAACCGCTGGCGAATCCGAAGCCGTCTCCTTCCGGGTAGATGAGGTCGGGGTTGGGCAGGATGAGGCGTGGGGGCCGTCCGGCGTCAATCTTTCGGAAGAGCGCGCTGAGAAGGGTGTCGGCGGCCTCCAGGAACGGGAAGCCAGCCTGGTCGCCTATCACGAGGGCGTCGAAGTCGGCGTCGTATGGCACGACGCAGCCGCCCGCGGACTCGACGTAGCGAAGGCTGTCGGGAGGGCCGAGCGCTACGCAGCGGGACCCGGCGAGATTGTTTTGCGCGAAGTAGCCGGTTAGCAGGCTGCCGGAGGTGATGATGCGGGATTGGTCTATGGGGAGACCCAGTGATTTGTAGCTGGCGGCCCTTGTCTCGGCCAGCGCGGACGCGTCGTTGGTGAGGACGTAGTAGGGCTTGCCCATGTCGTGGAGCAGTTCGACGGCGGCGGGGGCCTCGGGCGCGACGGAATTCGAGCCTGCCAGGACTCCGTAGGCGTCGAAGAGGATCGCGGAGTAGCGGTCGGCGAGTTCGCGGAAGGTGGTCTGGGGTATCGGCGGCATACGCTCAGGACTTACGCAGTTGGCTATATGTGGATTCCCGCTTTCGCGGGAAAGACGAGAAAGCGCGGGGGAATGGAGAGAGGCAAGTCGTATTCATGCGCGTAACTCCTCGCGCTATTGGGCGGTGTAGCCGCCGTCTATGATAATTTCGGAGCCGGTGACGTATGAGGATTCGTCGGAGGCGAGGAAGAGTGCGCCGTAGGCGACCTCTTCGGGCTTGCCGTAGCGTCCCATTGGGGTGTTGTCGGCGACGGTGTATTCGCCGACGCGCTGGGCGTTGGCGCGGCCCTCGGCGGTCATCGGGGTCTCGATTGGGCCCGGGTGGATGGTGTTGACGCGGATGCCGTCGGCGGCGTGCTGTACGGCGGCGGACTTGGTGAAGATGCGGACGGCGCCCTTGGAGGCGTTGTACACGGCGCTCACGGTGTCCTGTCCGATGTTGCCGCTGATGGAGGATATGTTGACGATGGAGCCGCCGGTTCCCTGGGCCTTCATCTGGGCTATGGCGGCCTTGGTTCCGAAGAAGACGCCCTTGGCGTTGATGTCCATGACGCGGTCCCAGGCTTCGACGGTGGTGTCCTCGATGGAGTTGCGGTAGGCGATGCCGGCGTTGTTGACCACTATGTCGAGTCTGCCGAATTGCTCTATCGTCCGGATGATGGCGGCGTCCCATTCGGACTGCTGGGTGACGTCGAGACGGATGAAGATGGCGTCGCCGCCGGTTTCGTTGATTTCGGCCTCGGTCTGGCGGCCTTCTTCTTCGAGGACGTCGGCGATTACGACTTTCGCGCCTTCGCGGGAGAAGAGTTTGGCTTCGGCGGCTCCCATGCCCCTGGCTCCGCCGGTGATGAGGGCGACTTTGCCTTGCAGTCTCATTTTGTTCCTCCTGATGGGATGCGCTTGGGGACTAGTCCGCTCCGACCGGCTCGCGTTCGATCTCCCTTTGCAGGGTGGCGAGGACGACCTGGTTCATGGTACTCACGTTGCCCAGGATTTCGGAATGGCCGCGCTCGACCGCTCTGAGGCGTTCGTCAACCAAGTCGAGGCGGGCGGTGTGGTCGGTGGCGATGTTCTTTAGTTCGGACTGACCAGACTTGAGTTCGGTCTCGACGACTCTCAGACGGGCTTCAATCGAGTCCAGGCGGGAACTGTGGTCAGTGGCGATGGTCTTCAGCCCAGCCTGACTGGCCTTGAGTTCGGCCTGGCCTTGCTCGACCACTCTCAGGCGTCCGTCAATGGAGTCCATACGTCTTTCAATCGAGTCAAAGCGGGCACTATGGTCTGACACCATGTTCTTGAGTTCGGCCTGGCCTTGCTCGACCACTCTCAGGCGTCCGTCAATCAAGTCCAGGCGTCCGTCAATGGAGTCCATGCGCCTGCCGAGCCGCTTCTCCATTCTGTTGAATGATACAAGCAAAAGCGCGCCAATCGAGACACCTACCGCGATGATTCCAATTAGCTCGGGAGACATACTTTCGATCCTTTTAAGAAGATTGAGGAGAATGCCGATAGCCTATTCGGTGGGCATTATACCCTACTTGCGGGCGGCGTGTGAGCCGGGGTTAGTCTCTTTGGCGGCTGACGGTGACGGCGGTGTGGAGGCCGCCGCGCACTTTGTAGTCGAGGGCTATGGTCATGCTGCGCGGGCTGCAGAGGGCGAAGAGGTCGTTCAGGATGCGGTTGGCGGCGTGTTCCTGGACGATGCCGACGCCGGTGTAGCTGAGCAGATAGTACTTGAGCGACTTGAGTTCGATGCAGAGGCGTTCGGGGACGTAGCTGATGGTTAGCTCGCCGAAGTCGGGCAGGTTGGTCCAGGGGCAGACGGCGGTGAACTCGTCGGTGTCTATGACGACCTCGGCGCCGCTGTCAGGGTAGTCGTAGTCGAAGGCGAGCAGGCAGCCGGGGTCTATGTCCTCTTCGGTGCGGGTGGGCGGCGCATCGAGGTCGTTCAGGCTTTCGTATTGTCGCTGGAGTTGCTCTATTGTGGCCATCTGGTTCCTCTATGTCTCGCGTCCCTGAGTCGGAAGGGACGATTCAGTTTGTTTAGCCCTAGGGAATTGTGGAATTATAGTTATACTCTGGATGGAGGGTCAATTTGGACACGAACGCCGACTACGCAGTCCGCTTGCGGGGTGTGGTCAAGTCGTTTGGGCGGACGCGGGTTCTGCGCGGCGTTGACCTGGACGCGCGATGGGGCCAGACGCTCAGCCTAGTGGGGGCGAATGGGTCGGGGAAAACGACGCTTCTGAAGATCCTGGCGACGCTTGCCAAACCGGATTCGGGGCAGATCGTGGTCGGCGGGCTGAGTTTGCTAAGAAGCGGCGCGGCGGTGAGGAAGCGAATCGGGGTGGTAACGCACGATCCGCTGTTGTACGACGATCTGACGGGACGCGAGAATCTGAGGTTCTACTGCCGAATGTTCGGAGTTGCCGAGGCGGAGGAGAGAGTTGAGTCGGTGACGGAAATGGTGGGGATGGAGGCCAGGCTGGATCAGAGGGTCGGGGCCATGTCGCACGGGATGAAGAAGAGGTTCAGCATCGCGCGCGCGCTTCTGCATGATCCGCCGCTACTGCTGATGGACGAGCCGGAGAGCGGTCTTGACCAAGAGGCGGTCGGGCTTCTGGACAGGGTATTGTCGGAGCGTTCCGACTCGCGCCGCGCGATTATAATGACTACCCATGATCTTGAACGCGCCATCCGGCTGGGCGATACGCTGGCCGTCCTGTCGAATGGGCGGGTGTCTTACGCGGGGGACGCTGATTCCGAGTCGGCGCGGGAGGCGTACCTGGGGCGGCCGGGGCCGGCCAGATGAGGGGATATCTGCGCCCGGTAGTCGCTATCCTGGTCAAGGACCTGCTGCTGGAACTCCGAGCGAAGGACATCCTGGTGTCTATGGTCATGTTTGGGCTGCTGGTCATCGTGGTGTTCAACTTCGCGATTGATCCGACGCCGAGAATGGTGGCCGCCGTGGCTCCGGGGATTCTGTGGGTGTCGTTCACTTTCGGCGGAGCGCTGGGGCTGAACCGCTCGTTCGGGCTGGAGAAGGACAGGGGGAATCTGCACGGGCTGATGCTGGCCCCGGTCAGCAGGGACGCGCTGTATTTCGGCAAGATGATGGGCAATCTGGTCTTCATGCTGGCAGTGGAGACGATTGTGTATCCGGCGTTGGCGATTATGTTCAATCTGCCCCTGTGGGTTCCGGGACTGATACCTATAATTCTGCTGGCGACGGTGGGGATATGCGCGGTGGGGACGGTGTTCAGCGCGATGGCGGTGAACACGCGGTCGCGCGAGGTGATGCTGCCCGCGCTGTTCTTTCCGGTGATAGTTCCGGTGATAATAGGGGCTGTGGAGGCGACGGGTACGCTGCTGGGTACGGGAGATGATGGAAGCCTGATAAGATGGGCAGGGTTTCTGGCGGTGTTCGACGCGGTGTTTCTGGTGGTATGCCCGACGGTGTTCGGTATGATATTGGAAGAGTGAGGTCGAATGATGGATATCGAGGTCAAGAGGAAGGCGGATCCGAAGGCGGTCGCGGTCGCGCGGGCGGTGTACGAAGCGGCGCGGCCTGAGTGGGTGATACTGTTCGGCTCGCGGGCGCGAGGGGACTATCGCGAGGACTCGGACATTGATCTGATGATGATATGCGAAGGGCGTATGTCCAAGGACGACTACATGAAGGCGCAGAGCGCGGCGGGCGACGCGGCGAGGGCCGTCTATGGAACGAATTACGGGGTGGACCTGCTGCCCATTCGCAAGAGTGTGTACCTGCGCTGCCGGGGTGGGATAAATCATGTGGCGGCGCAGGCGGCGCGGGACGGAGTTGACATGAACGGAGAGAAAGAGGACTACGAACCGGATGTCGAGCGGAACTTCGACTGGGAGGATGTTCGGCAGAGGGTTATCAACGCGGACAGAAATTTCCGAGACTTGCAGGCCATGACAGGCGCGGATGTTTCCCAGGAAGCGATAGGCTTCCACGCTCAGCAGGCGTTGGAGAACATTCTGAAGGGGTGGATTTCGGCGGTTGGGGTGAGCTACGGGAACACTCACGATCTGGAAGAACTTCTGAAGATCATCAAGACCATCCCGGAAGAGATGGATACGAGGGCGGGAGAAGAGTTGCAGTGGCTGACGTCATACGCGGTGGAGTACCGCTACTGGGGAGCCGAAATCGAAATGGAAGCCCCCGAGGAACTTCATCGGGCGATAGCGCGGGTCGTGGCGGCTATCGAGGAACGGATCAAGGAACTGACAAGCGTCGAGGAATTGCCGCGATACACAAGGCCGACGCGGAGATTGTCGGACGGTGACGCGGATTGATACCAGCAGCGCGCTGGCGTGGCGAATTGACTGAGAGTGAAAGGCGACATGAACATACCTGAAGACATACTGAACGAGATATACCGACACGCTCGCGCTGAGTTTCCGAATGAGTGCTGCGGATGGCTGACCGGCCCCAGAGGCGGCAACGAAATTGTGCAGGTTCGGCGGGCGAGGAACGTTTATGACCCGGCGACGCATCCGACGGCGTCGGACAGGACGGCTGAGACGGCTTACGTGATAGATGGGGACGATCTGTTGGAACTGAATCGCGCTCTGGACGATGACGAACCGCCGCTGGTGATATATCACTCGCATCCGAATGGACGGGCGTATTTCTCGGAGACGGACCGTCGGGTGGCTACTGATCCGTGGGGCGACGGGTCGGCGTATCCGGTGAAGCAGTTGGTAGTCGGGATTGACGCGAGCCGGGTGGTGGAAGCGCGGTTGTTTGAGTGGGATGATTCGGAGAAGGGATTCGTGGCGGTAGCGGAGTTTGCGGGAGCGGAGGTTTAGAGAACTTTCTTGAGCGCCTGGCGGAGTTCCTGGAGGGGGGTGAAGCCCTCGAAGCGGCCAGCGATTACGCCATCGCGGTCAATTACGAAGGACCATTCGGCGCTGGGCAGACGCCATTCGCGCGCTATGGGGGACAGGACGGCGCGGTTGAGGTCTCCCTGAATCTGTTCGGGGTTGTCGTAGTAGTCCACGTGGATGAAGTTGGCCTGGCCGGGGAACTCGTTCTTCAGGTCTCTCAGAACCTCGACCTGGGGGCCGCAGACGGCGTTGATGCAGAAGGCGGGGCTTGCCATGACTATGACGGTGGGCAGGCCGCTCTCTATGGCATCGGCGATGGAAACTTTGTACAGGTCTTCGTCCTGGAGCGAGCCGGTGGTGAGTTGGGATAGTCGCTCGACATCCTGAGTTGTCTTGCTGCGACTTGGGATCGCGGGGGCGCCGACTTGCGGCGCGTGAGTCTTTTCAGGCACGTCGAAATGGAGGGCGGCTCTCTTGGGGAATCCGTCGTCGCCGAGAACAGTGGCCTGGATTGCCCACCTGCCGGGTTTGTCGAAGGTGAGATTGGTCACGTACAGACCGCGCTCTACGAGCGGGAACGGGTGGAACAAGGCCAGGGCGGTCTGCTCAGGTTCGCCGAGCGAATCCGTCTGTGGGTCGTAAAAGGACTGGACGGTCGCGGACAGCGCTTTGACCAGTCCAGTTTGTGAGGTGAGCGCGAACGCTACTCGATGCCTGCCGGGGGCGATATCGGGTGTGGCGAAGATGGCCTGGAGTCCGTCCTCGGAGACGGGGCCTTTGATGAGGGGTATCTCTTCGGGCGGCGCGTTGTTCTCGGATTCGGGCGCGGCGGGTTCGGGGACGCTTTGGGTTGATTGGGAACAGGCGAGAATCAGACTGAGCGACAGCGCGGCAACCAGGACGGCGGCAATCCTGAACGGACAGTGCGCGGGTTTTTCTGCGGTGAACATCTTGCGTTAAGACCTCGCGCCGGGTTCGCCGCCTTCGTACGAGCCGAAGGTGAAGGCGAAGACTGTGAAGTCGGGGGAGTTGGATGCAAGCCTGAGTTCGCCACCTCCGAAGACGTCTTTGTTCACTAGGAAGTACATCCGTGATTCATCCACTGTGACGTAGCTGTTGCCCTCGGCGTCGTAGAAGATGTCTTTGCCCGCCTGCTCCTCCGGCACGGGCGCGTCGTCCAAGAATATCCTGACCTGGTAAGGCTCGCCAAGCGCGCTTCCGTCCTCGCCTTCGGCGTGGGACTCGGGGGCCATCACGACGTTGACGCTGGTGCCGAAGAATTTCAGGGCGATGTAGTCCTCGTAGTCCATAGTCTCGCGGGCGTGGACGAGGCTTTCCAGGGTGTTCAGCCATAGACCGTTCAGGTATAGGAAGTGGTTGATATGCTCGCCCGGGTCTTCGTACAGCACCCTGGAGTCCGGGGCTTCGTAGTATTCGACGTGTCTGACATAGGGCGGAAACTGCTGGGACATCAGTGCGCCGTAGTTGCGTTCGTATCCGGCGTAGAGTTCGCGCGTCTGGCTCTCCTCTATTGTGGCGACTTTCGCGCTCTCGGCGAGCGAGGGGCCGGGGTCGGAGCTTGCGGCCACATCGCTGACGTCGAATCCGGCTTCGGTG
The DNA here is from genome assembly GCA_963668275.2 of Dehalococcoidia bacterium. Classification (GTDB taxonomy): domain Bacteria; phylum Chloroflexota; class Dehalococcoidia; order Lucifugimonadales; family UBA1123; genus VXRN01. The sequence continues at coordinate 1,155,927 of OY764155.1, read as the reverse complement.
AGAATGTCGCGGATCTTCATTTCGGTTTCGTCATAAGCCCCTTCACCGAAGTGCATATACCGTATCTTGCCATCGCGGTCTATGAGGTACTTGGCGGGCCAGTAGCGATTGCTGAACGCTCGCCATGTGCCGAACTCGTTGTCCTGAACTATTGGATATTCGAGCTCGAACTTGCCCACGGCTTCTACTACATTGTCGTATTCATGCTCGAAAGCGAACTCCGGCGTATGCACGCCGAGAATGATGAGGCCATGGTCGGCGTACTTGTCATGCCATTCTCTCAGGTACGGCAGGGTGCGTATGCAGTTGATGCAGGTGTATGTCCAGAAGTCAATGAGAACTACCTTGCCCTCGGTCTGCATCTCGCCCAGCGTGAACGGCTCGGAGTTTACCCAGCCGCCGGTTTGCATGAGTTCGGGCGCGGCGGGATACTCCATCGCCTGCGGAGCGGGCATGGCTGTCGGCGGGGGCGCCGGTGTGGGCGGAACCGGGGTCGCGGTTGGAGGCTCTGGCGGAGTGGTGGGCTGTGGCGTAGGGGCGACGGTGGGCGGAGTCGTGGGCGCTGGCGCGGCGGTGGGCGTGGTGTCGCCGTCGGATGAGCAGGCTACCGCCACGGCCGTCAGCGCGATTATGAGTAGCGCCGCCGCAAGAGGGATGTTGAACGATCTGATTCTTCGCATGGGAAATCCTGTATTTCGGGTGTCTTAAGGGAGCGTTACGAAGGTCTTGTCAACTCTGCCGCTTGAATAGTTTACGAGAAGGTTCGTTTTCGCGGTTCTTGATGGTTGGATGCGCGGACGTGGGATTTGGATTCAGAGGTCTTGCGCCCTCTCCCGCCTTGTTCAACGTTTCGGAACCGCACGCGCCGGATTGGGTCGGCGCGTAGTATATCCGCTGAGCCTCGGTAGCGTTTCCTTTTAGGTGGTTGAGGTCAGCAGTCCGCGCCTCTGAAGCAGGACCAACAGGTTGTGCGGATTCCACCAGGTTCCCATTCGCTCCCGACGCCGAAACTCACGATTCAACCTCTCAAGCAGCGAGGTGGTCTTGTAACGCGACTGCCCGCTCACAAGGTGCGCCAGCCCCTTGTTCAACGCCTTCTCGCACCAGTATCCGGCTTCGCCCCCGCTCAGATACACAACGCGCTCGGCGTGTATCCGGGCTTGAGCCACGCTCTCAGACCTCAACAGTTTCAGCGCTTCTGAGAACCCGGCGTCCCCTATGTTCCTGAGATACTCCCTGAGCAGATGGACTTGTATGCGTCCAGAGCCTCTTGAACTCTGTCCTGCATATATTGGGCTATCGTCCGGTCTCTCTGTTCTTCCAACTCATATAGCAGGCCCGCCATCTCATTACCTCCGAGTGGTGTCTCTGACCATATCTTATGACCCAACCACCTGAAAGGAAACGCTACCTGAGCCTATGAGAAACTCGGACGCGCGGGCTGGTGTGTTATCATGATACCGATTTCATGGCATGGATCCGCGCAATAGGAGAGGTGTCGCGTGAGTAGTATGCGCAAGGAAGAGATACGAGCGATTGGAAAGGCTGCGGGTTTGAGAATAGACGAGCCTGAGCTCACTTCGGTCCACCACAACCTCAATGCGATTCTACAGACGATGCGCGACATTGATATTCCTAGTCTGAACTCCCAGGAACCTCTGCCGATCATTACTCCGAAGGAACGCCGTGATGGGTAGTGGGAACATCGTCTTCCTGTCGGCAACGGAGTTGGGGCATCGGATCCAAGGCATGGAGATTTCTCCCGTCGAGGCGACTGAGGCCTATCTGCGGCGTATAGAGGAAGTCGAGCCAAAGCTGAACGCCTTCATTACGGTGACCGCAGAGCGCGCAATGAGATCAGCTCGGCAGGCCGAGTCCGAGATTGCGGCCGGAACCCACAGAGGCCCACTGCATGGAGTCCCCGTGGCAGTGAAGGACCAGATACATACCGCCGGAATCCTGACCACCAGCGGTTCCAGGTTCGGCGCGAACTTCGTTCCGACCGAGGACGCGACGGCTGTCCACAGACTGAAACGCGCGGGCGCCGTGGTAATCGGCAAGACGAACATGACGGAACTTGCGTTCGGAGGGCCTGAGTCATCGGCTTTTGGCGTCACCAGGAATCCATGGGACCTGACACGCGATCCGGGATCGTCTAGCAACGGATCGGGAGCCGCAACCGCCGCGTTCATGTGCGCCACCTCGCTGGGAGAAGACACCGGCGGCTCCATCAGGAATCCGTCAGCCAAGTGCGGGCTTGTCGGTCTCAGGCCATCTTGGGGCAGAGTCAGCAGGTTCGGGGTAGAGAGGGTGGCGTGGTCTCTGGATACCATCGGCCCCATATCCCGAACAGCAGAGGACTGCGCCACCACTCTCGGCATCATCGCAGGTAGAGACTCCAGAGACCCTTATTCCTGGAATGTCCCCGTGCCTGACTATCGCGGGACCCTGATGGGGGAAATATCTGGTATGAAGATCGGGCTGGTCGAGGAATTCACAGACCCGGATATATCCACCGCGACACCCGCGATACTGCGGGCGATAGCCTCCGCCGCGGATACGCTCCGCGACCTCGGCGCAGATGTACGATCCGTTTCGCTGCCGCTGGCATATCGCGCCGGGATAGCGAGCCACGTGATAATAGCGGTCGAGCACGCAAGCCTCGCGCCTGAGCGGATACGGGAAAGACCTAAGGACTTCGATCCCATGAATAGGGTGCAGGCGATGACCGCGGAGTTGATTCCGGCGTCGGTTTATTACAAAGCCCAGAAATTGCGAGCGATGATACGCCAACAGGCGCTGGAGGCGTTGGAGGAAGTGGACGCGCTGCTGATGCCAACCGCGTCCGCTCCCGCTCAGGTTATCGAAAAAGATTCCCGCTTGGGCATCCGGGAAGAGATGGAAGCCGCGCTCATTGATTCTAGTTATAGAGGTTTGTTCAGCATGGTCGGGGGTCCAGCGCTTTCCATTTGCTGCGGATTTACCGACGATGAGGGGGTCGAATTGCCTCTGGGTATGCAGATAGCGGGAAAACCGTTCGACGAGGCGACAGTCTTAAGAATAGCGCACGCCTACGAGCGAACCACTCCCTGGCATAAACGCAGGCCACCGATTTGACAGGCAGGGCATCGGCGTAAACGAGACAACAGACGTTTGCGCCGCCGCCGTTCTGCAAGTAACATACTGTGCGCGGGCCACCGCCACTATTCATCCCGGAGAGGTCATAGCAATGAAAGTAGGATTCGTAGGCGTTGGATTCATGGGACGCCACATGGCTAGAAACGTAATCAATGGCGGACATGATATGACGGTGTATGACATAAGCAAAGATGCCGCCGAGGAGTTGCTGTCTCTGGGGGCGGAGTGGGCGAACAGTCCGCGCGAGGCGTCCGAAGGCGCGGACGTTATCTTTACCTCGCTGCCGACTCCACAGGTAGTGGAGGATGTGGCGTCCGGGGAGGGCGGCATACTGAGCGGGGCGCGTCCGGGAGCGGCGTATTTCGACCTCAGCACAACAGACCCAGCGACCATATTGCGGATCGCGGCGCGGGCGGAAGGGAGCGGTCTTCGGGTGCTGGACGCGCCGGTGTCGGGCGGAACGGGCGGCGCTGAGGCAGGCACGCTGTGCGTGATGGTCGGCGGCGACAGGGCTGCTTATGACGAATTCAAGCCCGTGCTGGACCTCATCGGAAATCAGACGATGTACTGTGGCCCCATCGGATCGGGCGCGGTGTGCAAGATTGTAAACAACCTCATCGGGTTGAGCGTGGGAGTGCTGCTATCGGAGGCGTTCACGATGGGCGTGAAGTGGGGCGTGGAAGCGCAGACGCTTTACGAGGCGGTGTCCAAGAGTTCGGGCAACACGACGAGTATGCACGGATTCCCTAACGGCATATTCCAGCGCAACTTCGAGCCGGGCTTCCAACTTGACCTCGCCGCGAAGGACGTGGGGCTGGCGACGCAGCTAGGGCGCGAGTTGCGGGTGCCGATGGAGATGTCCAACATATCCCATCAGCGATATATCGCGGGGCAGAACAAGGGCCTCGGCAGGATGGCCGCCGGAGCGGTTGCGATTGTGCAGGAAGAGCGGGCGGGCGTGGAGATAAGAGGGCCGGAGCAAGAAACTAAGAACTAACAAGGAAACCACTATGGAAAGACCTGAGAGAGCGCTTGTGATAACGCCGCATCCCGACGACGCGGAGATAGGGTGCGGCGGAACAGTGGCCAGCTGGATAGCGCAGGGGACGGAGGTGTTCTACGTTCTCTGCACGAATGGGGATAAAGGTTCGCAGGAGCCGGATATGACATCGGAGCGTCTGGCGGAGATACGCGAGCGAGAGCAGGCGGAAGCCGCCGCGACGCTGGGCGTGAAAGAGGTCGTCTATCTGCGATACCCGGACGGCGCGCTGGAGGACAACTCGGAGTTCAGGGGCGACCTGGTTCACGCGATTCGGAAATTCAAGCCGGACGTGGTACTGTGTCCCGATCCGCACAGGCGGTCGTTCTACCTGCACCGCGACCATCGCGTCTGCGGGCAGGTGACGATGGACGCCGTCTTCCCATACGCGCGAGACCGGCTGCACTACCCTGAACATGAGCGCGAGGGACTGGAGACCCACAAGGCGGGCGATGTGCTGTTCTGGGGAACCGAGCAGCCTGACACGTTCATCGAGATAACGGACACGATAGACAAGAAGATAGAGGCGCTGAAGAAGCACGCGTCGCAGGTCGGTTCGGAAGACGGCGACGTGGGCGATTTCGTCCGCGCCAGCGCGCGCCGAAGCGGAGAGAGGGCGGATATGCCCTACGCGGAAGGATTCCTGCGGATAAACATAAGACGCTGATGTACGACCTGCACGCTCACATACTGCCCGGCGTGGATGACGGCGCGGTGACGCCGGAAGACACGCTGGCTATGAGCCGGGTGGCGGCGGAAACCGGGACGAAGGTAGCGCTGGCGACGCCGCATCGCAAGGACGTTACCGAGAACTGGTCGGTGGCGTATCTGCGCGATCTAATCTCGGACATGAACGCGCAGAACCGCGCTCACGGGGTTGAGTTGCCGCTCGTTCTGGGGATGGAGAACCATCTTGATACGGATTTGCCGGGTGAGATAGAGGCCGGACGGGCGCTGCCCATGAACGGAACTCGATACATCCTGATAGAGATGCCTTTCTTCGGCAGGCCGGACTATATCGAGGATACGCTCGCGGAGGTTCAGGACATGGGCCTGGTTCCGGTACTGGCGCACCCTGAGCGCATCGAGGCGTTTCAGCATGACCCGGATATGCTGAGAAGATCCATAGGGAAAGGGATGCTGAGCCAGATTACGTCGAACAGCTTGGTAGGTTTCTGGGGGGAAGAAGTGGCCGACTTCACGCGCTACCTGCTCAAGAACGGCATGGCGCACGTAATGTCCAGCGATACCCACCACGCGGTCGGGGGACGGTCGCCCAGAATGGACGTTGGTCTTGAGAAAGCGGCGGATATAATCGGGTACGACGCGGCGCTGGCTATGCTGGTGGATACCCCTAAGGCGATACTGGAAGATAAGCGGGTAGAGATAGAACCGCCGCGCTCGACTGCCCTGTTTGGGACGTCGCTTAGTCCGAGACCCTAATGGCTAGATATAGAGCGTAGATAATGCGAATGTAGTATCAATGGGAGGTATTTTGATGGCGCAGGCGAACACACCGCAACCACCGTACTACGCGGCGATATTCTCGTCCACACATACCGGCGCCCACGAAGGGTACGCTGAGGATACCGAGACTATCCTGGAACTCGCCAAGGGGCATCCTGGCTTTCTGGGCATCGAGGCGGCGGGAGACGACGACCTGAGCATCGCCGTCTCATACTGGGACAGCGATGAGACTATACGCGCGTTCAAGGAACTCGCCGAGCATCTCATCATTCAGAAGCGCGGGCGCGAGACATACTACAAGAGCTATAGGGTGCGCGTAGCCCGGGTGGAGCGCGACTACGGTTTCAATGTCTAATAGGGCAACAGGAGGTCGGGAAGATGAGCAGACTCTCAGGACAGGCGGCGATAGTAACCGGCGGAGCGCAGGGTATCGGGGGGGCGACGTCGCGTCGTCTCGCTGAAGAAGGGGCCGCCGTCCTCGTCGCGGACGTTGACCTGGACACCGCGAACGCGACAGCCGCCGCGATAGCGGATACCGGTGGTCGCGCCGTACCCATGCTCGCGGATGTGAGCCGCGCGGAGGACATCGAGGCGATGGTGGCCAGAGCCGTGGAAGAGTTCGGACGGCTGGATATACTGGTCAACAACGCGGTTTCGGCTGATCTATGGGGTGGCAACAGCCCGATAACGGACATATCGGAGGCGAATTTCGACGCGGGGCTGGGCATACTGGTGAAGGCGCACTTCCTGGCGGCGAAGCAGGCGGTTCCGCGCATGGAGGCTACGGGCGGGGGCAGCATCGTGAACATATCCTCGGTTCACGGGATGCTGGCCGCGCCGGGCGCGCTGATATACGAGACGGGAAAGCACGCGGTGATAGGGATAACGCGACAGATGGCGACGGAGCTTGGGCCGGCCGGAATCAGGGTGAACGCTATCTGCCCGGGGCATATCGTAACGGAGCGGGCGCAGGAAGGCTGGAAGGATAATCCGGCGGGACTGGAATTCTTCGTGGATCAGTACCCGGTGGGCAGAACCGGCAGGCCGGTGGACATAGCGAACGCGGTCGTGTTCCTATGCTCGGAGGAGGCGAGTTTCATTACGGGCCACGCGCTGGTGGTGGACGGCGGTCTGACGGCGCAGTTGCAGGAGAATCTGGGCGTGAAGCAGGCGCATTACATTCGGGCCAACCCGGAGGTTAGGCTGCCGTACTGAGACAGCGCAACCGCGAAGCATCATTGTCGCAATAGAGCAACGAACCCTGCTTGCTCGAAGTCGCGGTCATAAGCGAGCACTTCCGTTATGTCCCGTTCCTCCATTAGCAGGAAACTCGCGCAGTCTGTAATGCCCCACCTTTGATCCGATCTCGAGGCATATAGGGTAAGAGCCGATTCGAACTGGATGCCTGTCTGTTCCACAACTTCCACGTTGGGATCATTTTCAAGACTTCTAACCGCCTCAACTGCCGTCTCGCGCGGAAATTCTCCCTTTCCGCTCATGAAGTTGAGGAATTCAACAAGGACCATTTGAGTTGTGATTATCCTGAATGGCCCCAACTGAGCGGTGACAGTTCCCGCCTTTTCGTGCAGATTATCAAGAGGATTGAACATGGCTATCATGTAGCCGCTATCCGCGAACACGACCCTCATGTATCTTCGTTCTCTTTCGGCTTCCCGTATAGGTAGTGACGAACGTTCATCGCGCCGTCGTCGGGCAGGTCAGACCATACCGACTCAGGCACAGATTCGTGGATTCTGGCGAACATCTCTGCGACGCTCTCTTGTGTATAAGCCGTAGGAATGGCGTCTGTGGATGGACGGGGCGTCCGTTTCGGCGAAGGGGCATTCTCGATGTGGAGCGTAACCTCAGAGCCTTCCCGGAGGTCTAGTGGCTCAAGTGGAGTTAGAACGCCATTGGAGTAATTGGCCTTCACGGTGGAAATCATCATCAGTCCTCTCGATGGAGTGGCATTCGTACATATCCTAAGAGTGCCAGTTTGTGGGATTGTATCATAGGTTGCCGAGAACAAGCCGCTCGACCTCGTATAGGTCGGTCACATATGTGAGTCCCTTGGTTCGCGGAACATCAGGAGTTCGCGCCATGACAGCCCCTTGGAAGCCCGACTCGATTGCCACCTGGACGTATGGCGCCCAGTCGTCCAGGAACAGGATGTTTTCGGCTGGCAGTTTCATCTTCGACTTGGCTATGGAGAACAGCTTGGGGTCGTCTTTCAGGATGCCGTGATTGGCGGAGATTATGAAAGCGCGGAAGTAGTCTCGGAGACCCAGCCGATGGTAGTTGAGTTCCAAGGACGGCCACGCCTCGGACAGTATCCCCAGAACCAGACCGGATTTGCGAAGTCTCTCAAGCGCGTCGGGAACTTCGGGATAAGGCTCGAGTAAAGGCTCACACACCCGGACGCGCGCCAGTTCGTGGGCCAGTACAGGGTCGGCGATTCCGAGCGAGTCCAATAAGATGCGGTAGAACGTGGCGAAGTGGGCAGTCTCCTCGTCCAGCGTCCAGATTGGCTGCTCGTGAAGCCTGTCCAGTTCCTCCATGCCGAGAAGGATGCCGTCGTCCAGCCCGGCGAGACAGACTTCGGGATACTTTGCTAACACGAGAGACTCGAACCTCGGACCCGGAAACCACTTCCGCCAGGGCTGATCGGTCGGCGCGTCCGCTGGGGCTAAGGGGCGCATCAACACCTCGCCGGAGTCGAAGAGGATTGCGCGGATTGGCTTCACATGAAACTCCTATTTGCTCAGATTGTAGCGCAATTGATTTACCTGAAGCCTATTCTGTCATATCATGCCAGAGGGGAAGCCACAGAGAACGACAAAGGAGCTTTGGATATGTCCACTGTCAGCATTGACCATATAGCTATGCCGACCGCGAACGCGGAGAGGCTGATCGAGTTCTATAAGCGGCTGGGGTTCACCATCAACGACGAGGACGAGTGGCGATCCGGGGAGGCCAACGCCTTCTCGATACAGGTGGGCGACTCCAAGATAAACGTCCACCCGGAGGGCTATACCGCCAGCCTGCGAGGGCCGACCGCCGTGCCGGGCTGCGCGGACATCTGCTTCGTCTGGGATGGGACGGCGGACGAGTGCAAAGAGATGCTGGAGAATGCAGGCGTGGAGATAATCTCAGGCCCCGGCCCAAGGCGCGGCGCGCTGAAGCGCAGGGACGCCGTCAGCCTGTATGCCCGCGACCCGGACGAAAATCTGCTCGAATGGATGATTTACCAGTGAGGGTTTGACGAAGATTGCTCAGGGCGCTGAGAGAATCGGACAACCAACTGCGCGCGGCGAGGTTGAAACAAGACGCCTGTAACAATTATCATTCAGCTTAGACTGCCCTCTCCGCGTGGGCGGGCGAATTAGCATGAAACGCGCCTACGGGCGCATCGAACAACAGCAAGAACCCTTTGGGCGGAGTATGTTTCAATGGTAGCGACAAGCTCAAGTTCTACGGCAACAGTCAACACCCTCTCTATCTCGCATGGCCTGACTCGGCGCGAGGTGGAACTGCCGGACTATGACAGGGAGCGAATAGAGGACGTTGGCTTCCTGACCGCCATGACCCTCGTCCTTCTGGGCAACTATGCCCAGACCGGACACTTCGGCGGCCCGCTGGCCTACACTCCCTATACGGTCACCAGCCATCTCGTCGGCCCGGACCTGGGCGGCCTGCGATACGACTATCGCCGTCCCAAGCATCCCTACTCCGACAGGTTCATGCTCGCCGGCGGCCACAACGCGCCCGTTACCTACGCCCTCTGGATGATATTGGGCGAGGCGCTCGCCCGCAGACACGCCGCGACGAGTGACGACCGCTACTTCGCCGACCCAGAAACCTCGATGCTTTCGATTGACGCGCTGGGATTCCGGCGTGGACGGGGCGCTCTGGACACCATCCTCAAGGACAACGACCTCGTTGACCACCCGCTCATGGCGCAGGCCGCTATCAGGGGCATTAGGTCGCTCGCCGGGCACTCCGAGACCACCGACCTTACCAACGACGTCAACGGCGGTCCTTCCGGCATCGGTATCGCCACCTCAGCGGGCAAGGCCGCGTTCTGGGACATCGTTGGCGCGCCGGACAGCCTGAAGATAATGGCTATCGAGGGCGAGTTCGCAATGACTTCCGGCCACTCGCAGGAGATGAAGACTGCCGCCGTCGCGCAGCAGGTGGGCAAACGGCTACGCATCCTGCTCTCCTACAACAACGCCGGAATTGACGATGAACTGGTGGGAAGCGTCATCAAGCCCGTTTATGACGCATACAGAATAGAAGATCAGTGGGCGGCTTACGGCTGGAACGTTATGACCCTGGACGACGGCAACGACTACGACCAGGTTGTGGCCGCGCTCAAGACGATGGAGGACTGGGACCACGAAGACGACAGGCCCATGATAGTGGTGGGCAAGACGGTCAAGGGCTGGTGGCCCGCCGCGCAGAACGGACACATTCCGGGCTACGGCGAGCAGGTTGTCAGCTACCAGAGCCACCCGTACAACATGGCGATGAACGGAGATTACTTCGTGGGGCTGGCCAATACGTTCGAAAAGCGTTTCGGCGTAGAGTTCGAGGGAATCCGAAACGGCGCGGTTTCGGACGAGAGGGAGCGCCTCATCCAGTTCAAGAAGAACATGGACATCGCTATGTCCGTACTGGACAAGAATGGGCTGGGTGACTGGATAGCCAACCGACTGGTCGAATTGGGCGAAAGCGTGGACGAAAGCCTGCCCCTGCGCGTTGACCGCGCCACCAACCCGTTCAAGGACAGCCGCCTGTCGGTCGAGAACCTTCCGGTTGAGACTCAGAACGTGAAGGTCGCGAACACCGCGTCCGGCGAAGAGAAAGATCTGTCCATCAAGCTGTTCGAGGAGCCGGGCAATGTGCGCGGCACTCGCAGGGCCATATCCGAAATCATCAAGTGGACGAACTACGTGACCGATAACCGCTTCATCGTGGTCGCCGCCGACCTGGCGGAGTCTATCAACGTCGAGCATGGCGCGATCTGGGACACGTTCGACCCGGTGGCCAATCCAAGCGGCGGACGCCTGAAGGCCGCGATACAGGAAGCGGGCAACGCTTCCACCGCCATTGGGCTGGTGGGACAGTCGGTATCGCTCGACCCGGACGAACACGTTGGAGTCTGGGCGCTAAGCGGCACCTACGGCGCGTTCACCCCGCTCATGTACCTGCCCGCCCGCGTGTGGAGCCAGCAGAACCAGGATAGCCCCTTCAGGACGGGCGTCCTTCACATACTCGCCGGGCACTCCGGCCCGGAGACGGCGGCGGACGCGCGCACGCACTTCGGCATATTCGCGCCCCAGGTGTGGAAGCTGTTCCCGCGAGACCAGGTGATAGTTCTCAGCTTCTGGGACTACAACGACGTAGCTCCCGGATACTTCGCCGCGGCGGAGATTGCCGCCCGAGACCCGAAGGTGGGCGTGATAGTACTCGAGGTCGCGAGGCCGGACTTCCCGGTGTCGGACCGCGCTACATTCGCCGACACCGACCTCAAGGCGGCGGCCAAGGGCTTCTACCTCATCCGCGACTTCGACCCGGACAAGCCCAAGGACGGCTACGTGCTGGTGCAGGGTTCGTCCTCGACGGTCAACTTGGTGTCCGTCCTCTCACGTCTGGAAGAAGAGGGCGTGAACGTCCGCGTTATCGCCGCCATAAGCGAGGAACTGTTTAGGCGACAGTCCGCCGAGTACCAGGATTCGGTGCTTCCCGCCGCCGCCAAGTACGACATGATGGTAGTTACCACAGGCACGCGCCGGATGTGGCCGGTGCAGAACGTCGGCCCGCTGACTGACGAATACTCGCTCACCTCCGACTGGGACAATCAGTGGCTCACCGGCGGCTCGGAGGCCGACGTAATCGCCGAGGCGCATCTGGACGCCGAGTCCATCTATGAGGGCATCAAGCGCTTCGCGTCGGAGCGCGAGAGCCGGCTGGGTCGGCAGCGGGAAGCGCTGGCGGGGCTGGGGTAGGCAGTCCATATTCATTATGGAAAAAGCCAGGGGTGAGAATTGTTAAGGTTCTCCCCCTTGGCTTCAGGGTAATCCAAACCACACTGCCTGACGCCGTTGGATGGATGTAAGAACAGGGTGGAAGGTTGCCTCGTATGCAGTAGAGGGACAGGCTGTGCCGATTTACTATCTTGATACCTCGGCGGTTATGAAGCGATACATTCCTGAATCCGGCTCAGAAGTAGTGGAAGAGCTATTTGGATGGGTTGACCGAATCGGAGTCGTTGACCACCTCGTATATGACTGTCCTGGAAGCGAATTCAGCGGCGACTCGGCTTTTGGGCGGACACGTAATAAGCCGGAGAGATTATCAGAGGATACTGGGTCAACTTGCACAAGACATGAGATCACCGGGCGTCACAGTCATTCCTGTTCGGAACGAATTGGTTACAGAGGCGGTCGCCACGGTCCGAGAATACTCCCTGCGAACTTTAGACGCATTGCATTTCACGTCCGCAGTGGCGGCAGGTAGAAATTCGTCGGACAGTCAAAATCTCTATATGGTCAGCGCAGACCTCGAGATTCTGGAAGCGTGTGAGGTACATGGAATTTCGACACTCAATCCACAATCGGATGACGCTCTTGATAGACTTCGGTCTATACGATGACGGGGCAGTTACTCATTGTCATCGAGTTCGCGCAACACCTCTTTCAGTGTACGACCGCCAAGCCGTTTGCCCATAATGGCCCTGACCTCGCTGGCTGAACTGGCGTACTCTCCATACTCCTCATCCATCCGACGGAGAGATTCCTCCACAACGGGATCGCGTAACGCTTCCAGACCAGGGTCGGTTGGTCGTTTTCTTACCTTTTCGTCCAGCATAGCCTCTTCCAGGTATTGTTATAACGCGCTGATGGTGGTATAGAGAGAGGTGAACCGAGTTCACTGACGGGGGGTGATTTGATGGCTGGTTCACGCACATACCGTCACGACATACGCTGTCCGCACTGTGGCTCCAACTGGATGCGCAAGGACGGACATTCACGCGGCAAGCAGACATATCGCTGTGGAGACTGTCAGCACAGGCACACTCCTTCTGGCAACCGACATTACTACTCTGAGGAGTTCAAGCGACGCGCGGTGGATATGTACTCAGAAGGCGCGAGTATGTCGGCGGTCGCAAGGGCGATGGGAGCCAGTCTCACAGCAGTGCATACCTGGGTCAAAAAAAAGCGTTGTGGGCGAAGCGGGAGATGAGCGCCAGGCGTCAGTCACGCGCGCCGTCCACCCCCGATGTTCCCTTGTCGGTGAGGAGGATACGCGGGTTCGACGCGCCTCGGCGCAAGGTCAGAACCATCTCGTTCGATGAGATGTGGACGTATGTGGGAGTTAGGAAGGGAGACAAGCGTCAATCCGTGTGGATATGGACAGCCGTGATAGAGGAAAGAGACGGAAGTCGCTGGATGGACTTTGAGGTGGGAAAGCGCGGTCGCGATACGTTCATGAGGCTGTACCGTCGTCTGCCGGACGCTGACAGGTACAGAAGCGATGAATATGAGGTGTACCGGTGGCTGCCGCCGGATCGCCACACGGCTGGCAAGTGGAGCGAGGTGAACCGGAACGAGGGACTACACTCGGTTCTGAGGGGCAAGCTGAACCGTCTGGTACGCAGGACCAAGGGCTACTCCAAGAGCGTGGACGCGTTGGTGGGATCGCTGGCGATGGTATGGCTCAGGGAGAACTGGATATAGTATCAGCGCGTGAGAATGATACCCTCTTCCAGTTATCTTGGATGGTAAATAGCGATGCCGATATTATATCCTACCTTGGACTTCAGGGCTAACGCATCCTCGATAATATGATCCTCAAGAAACTCACCCGCAGGAAGAAATTAGGCGAGACGCCGAAGCCGGACCTCATCGTTGTTGGGCTTGGGAACCCGGAGCCGCATTACGCCCGAACCCGGCATAACGCGGGCTGGTGGCTGGTTGACCTGCTTGCGGAGAAGCATGGCATAGAGGTCGGCAGGGCGCATAGCGCTACGCGGCTGGGTGTGGGAAGCGTCGGCGAGCATACCGTCGCGCTGGCCAAGCCGCGCACTCATGTCAATGGCAGCGGCGCGGCAGTTCGCTATCTGCTGGCGCGATTCCGAACTACGCAGGACAGACTGCTGATAGTGTATGACGAGACGGCGCTTCCGCCCGGCAAGCTGAGGCTGAGACCGAGGGGCAGCGCGGCGGGACACAATGGCATCAAGTCCATCATAGAGGCGCTGGGCAACCAGGATTTCGCGCGGCTCAGGATAGGCGTCGGACGACCGCCGCCGGGCGGCGACTTGGTGGGCTGGGTGCTGGGAGAGATGCGCGCCGAGGACCAGGAACTGGTTGACGACGCGATAGTCCGGGCCGCCGACTCGATTCCCTACCTTCTGGAAGAGGGCGTTGACAGGGCGATGAACAAGGTGAACTGACCGGCTAGGCCAGGCCCATGCTTTGGGCGAAGGTTTCGGCGAAGGCGGAGGATGGGCCGAATTTGAGTTCGGCGACTTTGGCGCGGCGCGTCCAGAGTTGGAGGTCGTATTCTTCCATGAAGGCTATGCCGCCGTGTACCTGCTGGGCGGTGAGGGTCGTCCACTTGTAGGCGTGGTTGGCGAGTGTCTTGGCGAGCGCGATTTCCTTGTCGGCGTCCTGGCCGTCTTCTATGCGCGTGATGGCCTGGTACACAGCGAGACGCGCGGAGTCTATCGCTATCACCATATCGGCGCAGTCGTGCTGAACGGACTGGAAGCTGGCTATCGGGCGGTCGAACTGGACGCGCTGCTTGGTGTAGTCAACGGTCATCTCCAACACGCGCTGCGCTCCTCCAACGCTCTGGGCGCAGTGCAGCATAGAGGCCCTGTCCAGCGCGCGCTTGAGGGCGGGCCAGCCGTCGCCGTCGCCTCCGAGTATGGCGTCGGCGGGCAAGGATACATCCTCGAATCGGAGCGCGAACTGCCTGTCGCGGGCTATGCTGTCCAGAGATGTGGCGCTAATCCCGTGGGCGGACGCGGGAATCAAGGCCAGAGCGAGACAGCCTTCGGAGTTTCGGACCGGGGTCAGCGTCAAGTCCGCCGAGTTGGCGTATTCGACGAACATCTTCGTTCCGTTCAGGACGGATTCGCCGTCGCGTCTTTCGATGGACATGGCGATGGCTTCGGGGAGGTAGCGCGCGTCTTCTTCCAGCAGCGCGGCTGTGGCTATCAAAGAGCCGTCCGCGATGCGGGGTAGAATGTCCGCCTTCTGGCCTTCCGAACCGGCGTCCAGGATGGTCAGGCCGACAATGGCGACCGAGTTGAAGAACGGCCCGGGAACGAGCGCGCGTCCGAACTCTTCCAGCAGAACGGCGAGATCGGTCAGCGAACCGCCGCTACCGCCGTATCGCTCAGGTAAGGGCAGTCCCATCCAGCCGAGGGCCGCCATGCGCTCCCACATATCGGCGGAGTAGCCGCGCTCGTCGCGTTCCATCTCGCGGACAAGGCTCGTGGGGCATTCGCGCTCGAAGAACTCACGCGCGTCGCTCTTGAGAGCCTCCTGGCTTGGCGTAAGGGACAGGTCCATTCTGAAACGATCCTCGAAGTCTTGAGATTAGGAAGTCACCTGCGTACCGCCGGATCGGGTTAGCGAGGTGAATCCGGCGGAGTCGGGCCTGGGCATACCGAGTCCGCGCCGCGCTATGATGTCGCGCTGGACCTCGTTCGCGCCGCCGCCGAATCGCAGGAATATGCCGCTTCGGTACGCCTGCTCCATCTCGCCGTCCAGCAGCGAGTAAGGCGAACTCTTGGTTAGCTGGCCGTACATTCCGAGAAGCTCGAAACCGAAGTCGGCGACTTCCTGTATCAGGTCGGTCGCCACTATCTTGAGCGCGGAGCTTTCGTAGTTCGGCACTGTGCCTCGGTCTATCATCCAAGCGGTTCGGTACGAGAACAGCCGCACGACTTCAAGTTTCATGCCCAACTCTACGAATCGGGTTCTGACGTATGGATCCTGGGAGAGCGGTCTGCCGTCCGTCTCATGCTCGTTGGCGAACTTGATGAGCCTGTCCATGCGGCGGAGCAGGCCGGTGTAGCGCGAGCCGATGCTCACCCTCTCGAAGTCCAGGGCCATCGCGACGTGGTACCAGCCGCGGTTCGGTTCGCCTATCAGGTTCTGACGGGGGACGCGCACGTTGTCGAAGAAGACCTCGTTGGTGCGTCCGCTGTCCATGCGCCAGAGCGGGCGGACCGATATGCCCTCCGAGTCCATAGGAACCAGGAACACCGACAGCCCCCTGTGCTTGCGAACCTCCGTATCGGTTCGGGCGAGAAGCCAGACGTGGGAGGAGAAGTGTCCGGCGCTGGTGAACATCTTCTGGCCGTTGATTACATAATCGTCGCCGTCAACAACGGCGCGGGTCTGGAGTCCGGCGAGGTCGGTTCCCGCGCCGGGTTCGGAATAGCCGAGCGCGCATTCGACCTCGCCGCTGAGCATCTTGGGCAGCCACTCTTCGCGCTGTTCGTCCGTGCCGACGTTCATTATGGTCGGGCCGACCATGTGCGTGGCGGTGCCGTTGGTGTACAGGCTGCCGAATCGCCCAATCTCCTCGGAGAAGATGTACTGGTCCATGAGCGAGCGTCCCAGCCCGCCGTACTCTTCCGGCCATGAAATGCCGAGCAATCCCCGGCTGCCCAGAGAGCGCATGAACTCTTTCTGCGCGGGGCCGGGGCCTACGTCGTCCGCGGTCTCCATCTCCTCGCGCAACTCGGGCGTTATGAGGGACTCTATGGTGGAGCGCACTTCGCCTCTCCACTCTTCCTGTTCGGGCGTAAATCGGAAGTCCATGAGCCGGGTCCTGGAGTATTTATTTCTTAGTTTCCGGTCGTTAGAGTCAGGCCGGCTCGAATACGGGCAGAGCGATGTTGCCCTCGCCCTGGTCTATCCAGGTGAGCTTGACTCGCATCCCGCACTGTATGTCCTCTATCGGGTTATCCACTCCGACGACGTTGGTCATCATCCTGAAGCCTTCGTCGAGGTCAACGTAGGCCAGGGCGTAGGGGCCGAGGTCCTTGAACGCGGGGTGCCTGTTCTGCATCACGACGCTGAATGTATAGACAGCGCCCTCGCCCTTGGACACGTTCCAGGTTATGTTCGGGGAGAGGCAGCCTGTGCAGTGGGCGCGGGGGTAGAAGATAACCTCGTCGCAGTCGTCGCAGGTCTGGTAGGTCAGTTCGCGCCGCTTGGTCGCCTCCCAGAACGGCTCGGTGTCCTGCTCGGGGAAGCGCGGCTGGGGCCTGAGAGCTTGTTCAGTCATTTTGTAATCCTTAGTTGGTAGTCTTTAGTTGTTAGTTCTCAGTTATCAGGGCCTAGCGCCGCACACGATTGGTTTATCTATGCGTCAAGCCGCTGAGGTTCTGGATTCCCGCTTTCGCGGGAATGACGAGAAATTTTGACACAGCCTAATCCGCCGCCAGGATGGTTACGCCGGTGGCGTGTCTCGAGCCGAGCTGACCGCCGTTGCCGACGGCTACCGCGAGTTGGGCGGCGTCAACCTGGGAGGTGGATTCGCCCCTTAGCTGGCGAGCGGCCTCTATCAGCAGGTATATTCCACGCTCGCCCGGATGGTTGGAGGAGAGTCCGCCGCCATCGGTGTTCATAGCGGGCTTGCGCGGATCGTCAAACACGAGGTGTCCCTGCGCGACGTACTCTCCGCCCTCGCCCTTCTCGCAGAAGCCGAGGTCTTCTATCATGCACATGACGGTTATGCTGAACGAGTCGTAGGCCATGAGGACGTCTATTTCGTCGGGGGTGACGCCCGCGTCGGCGAAGGCCCTGGGGCCTGATTGCGCTCCCGCGCTCACGGTGATGTCGCCGCCGTTCTCGCGGTACTTGGTCGCCTCGCCGCCGCCGATTATCCAGACGGGATCCTTGGCGCAGTTCACGGCGACTTCCTTGGATGCTATGACGACCGCGCCGCCGCCGTCGGAGATCATGCAGCATTCGAGCAGACGCAGCGGCCAGGCTATCATGCGGGAGTCAACAACATCTTCGACGGTTAACTCGCGCACGCCGACGAATTCCAGATCGGTCATGGCCTTGACCGCTTCCGGGTTTCGCATCGCGTGCTTGCGGGTGGCTATGGATATGTGCGCGAACTGCTCGTTGGTGGTGCCATACTGGTGCATATGGCGATTCTTGACCATAGCGTAGTTCGCTATCAGGGTCTGGCCCCAGGACGCTTCCATGTTGGACTGCGGGTTGGCGGCTCCCATGCCGACCGCGCCGCCGGTGCCGATGGCGCGGCGGTCGGAGTGAGCGGTAGAGCCGTATGTGAGCAGCGCGACGTCGCACTTGCCAGCGGCAATCATCGTCGCGGCGTGGTTGGCCTGGAACTCGTAGGAAGTTCCACCGACCGCGGTGTTGTCTATCAGCCTGGGCTTGATGCCGAAGTATTCCGAAATCCCAAGCCCGCCGATGCTCTGGTGGCTGCCGGTATCATAAACGGCGTCCACGTCGCTCCAGGTAAGACCCGCGTCTTCCAGCGCGCGGGCGGCTGAAGCCGCCTTTATCTGGAGCGCGCTCACTCCCGGGCCGACGACTCTGAGCGGATATTCGTGGATGCCGACTATCGCGGCCTCTCTGGTCTGGGGCATAGATTGACGCTCCTTTCACGAGGCGTTGCCTTGACGCGCAAGTTCAAATTCGGGGCAAAGTTAGCATAAGGTCACGGTATCGTCAATGAAGGAACTATCCGAGACGATTACAAAATCCTGTCCTGTCACCTTACGGTCATTCCCGCGAAAGCGGGAATCCACAGGCTGAAGACTATTTACGCAATTATCCTTATGCGATCTTCTACTATCCGTCGAATTACTCTCGGCCAATGATCCATCTATGGGAGTCCGTAAAGTCTGATAGCTTTTATATGCTATTGTCGTAATCTTCCGTTAGATAGATAATGTTATGTAATGGATGGGCCTGATCCGTTCTCTTAGAGCTTGGCGCAGTCGTTTAGAATCGGGTAACTGCGAACAGGGGGAGTTTTTGATCATAAGCAGAATGCTAGATCTGATGATGGCGCCGTATGGCGTTTACGCTGTGGATATGAATCAGAACATCGTATTCTGGAACCACAGCGCAGAGGGCATCCTCGGACATAAGAGCGACGAAGTCGTCGGTCGGCGTTGCAACGAACTCTGCGTGGGCGCCCCGGAAGAAGGAACAGATCTCATCTGCACACATGGCTGCCCCCTTATTCAATTGGCGAGAGAGGGCGTCATACCCCCTGTAACTCGTGCGCTCATGCGCTCCTCATCGGGCGAACTGAAGCCCGTCACTGTCACCTCGATAATCTTTCGTCGAGACGAGGATGACGAAAACAATCTGCTCGTCCACCTGTTCCACGAGAGGGCGGATGACGTCCGCGCCAAGACCCTCGCTCAGAATATTCACGACGTCTTTTCCGCAGAAGGGGAACCCCAGGAAACGCTCCCTAGCGAGTACAAGCCTCTTTCTGATCGGGAACTGGAAGTGTTGCGCCTGCTCTCATTGGCGGTCGCGCCGCGAGAGATAGCCGAGCGGCTCGGACTCAGTCCGCACACCATCCTTAACCATATTCGCAACGCGCGACGCAAGTTGAACGCCAAGAACAGATTGGAAGCGGTGGTGATCGCCCAGCGCAACAGGCTGCTCTAGGCAGATTCGATTCAGAGATGAGACAGACCCCGCGTGGGGCGGGGTCTGTGAGTCCCGACGCCACGCCGCTCCCTTGCGCGACGCCAGGTGTCTTTTATGGCGTGGCGTCCGCTAGGACGAGTCGCCGACCGTGAGCCGCTTTATCTCGATGCGGATGTCATCGGGGTCAAAGCGTTGGAAGAACGACTGATGACGCGCGCCGCCCGGCCCGAATTTGTACATCCTGCCCTTGCGGTGTCCGAATCCGCCCACGGCGTCTTCGTCGAACTGCTTTACGACCTTGACCTCGCCGTCAACGTCCCTGACCACGACCTCTTCGTCCGCGCTCAGGCCGGAAAGGTCGTCCACCAAGTCTCTTCCGACGTAGATGCGCGTGTCGTCGTTGATGGTGTATTCAATCGGGTTCGAGCCGTCCCTGGGCTGAAGGGTGAACGTTCCCGCGTCCGCGTCCAGATCGCTGACGCTGCCGAAGACTGTGCGGTATGCGCGGTAGTTTCCATCGTCATCCGCCTTGACGACCTGTCTGCTCGCGATTCGATCCTGAGAACGCTTGGCTTTGTGGAAGACACGTCCCATCCGGTATGACTTCTTTGTCCACTCGCCAATCGTAACTGACACGTCCATTTCGGAGCCGTCACGCGTAATCGTCAGAGAAAGTGTCTCACCCGCGCCCGCGTCCGCTATGGCATCGGTCAGGTCTTCCGCGCCGTCAATAGTTTCACCGCCGACGGCGGTGATGATGTCTCCGTCCTTCAGAACGCCGTCCGACGGGCCGCCTTCCAGTACCTTCGCTACCTTCACGGTCCCGTCCGACATCGGATATATCGCCACGCCTATGTAGGGCTTGGACTCGGTATCCGAGTCCGGCGCGGCCTGGAGTTGTCCCATGCTGTCGGGCTGAGTCGTCTGTTCTACTCCCACTACGTCCGCGCGAGGCGATACCCGCTCCTGTGATGACGAGATGGGGCTATCCTGGTCGGCGGCCTCGGTAGAAAGGGGGTTCGTGACGACGATGGCGGCTGCGACTATCGCTATCAGAACCGCGAGACCTATGCCCGCGAAAATCTTTGTATTCATACGCTCCAACCTCCGGCAAAATGCGTTCTCTGTCTTGTCGCTCTGACTTATAGAACGCGAGGAAGCGGAGATTGGTTAGCGCGAATCTCCGGGATAGGAGATGGGATCATCCACCAACCAGCTTTCGCCACAGACGTTTCAGCCAGTTGCCGCGATTGGGCCGGGTTCTGTCGGCGACGCACTTGGCGCAGTTGCACGCCGGAGGATGGTCATAGTACCAGTTCGATCTGCCCATCGCTCGGTCTCGCTCCTTATTCCGCTTATACAAAGCCACGCCATCTGACTGTGTTACAATGATACTATGAACTGGAAGCGGCTGGAAAACTGGGTAACGACGGCTTTGTACATAGCCGGAGCCACCGCTCTTGTCATCATATCGGTCAAGCGGCTGGCCCCTGAAAGATCGTTGCCGCAGCGGATTGCCAGCGACGCGGCGATTTATCTGACCGAGTTGGGCAACATCAGCGGCGGCTTGCTTATCGTGATTGTCCTGTGCATATTGGGAGGAAGCGCTACCATGGCATCAATTTTCTACGTCGTGGACAGGTATCGAGAGTGGAAGAAAGATGAACGGCGGCGGAAGGAGGAATTTATCCGCCTCAGGGAAGAGAGTATTGCCGAAGGTTTGGCCAAGGGTAGGGTAGAGGGTAGAGCAGAGGGCAGGACAGAGGGCAGAGCAGAGGGTAGGTCAGAGGGCAGAGCAGAGGGTAGGTCAGAGGGCAGAGCACAGGGCAGGGTAGAGGGCAGAGCTTCAGCCTTGGATGACATTCGCGCTAGATTGATAGAGCGTGGCATTGATCCCAATGATATACTGTAGACCTCTGAAAACGGCTCCGAACCATCCAAGTAAGAGATTTCTTTCACCACGGTAGTTCCACTGGAGGACCCCAATGCCGAAAGCAACACTAGATCTTGAAGACCCCGAAATTCTGCAACAACTCGGTACAGAGTGGAAGTTCGGGGCGGGGTGGGATCCCGGCAGCCCGAACGAAGGTCTGGTGTCCCAATCGGCTGGCAGTTCGGCGCGAGAGCCGGACTACGACGACTCCGGCTGGGAGGTCATCGCTGACGTGGAAGCCGGTGGCAAGGAAAAGGCCGCTGGCGGGGACAGTCCCGGCATACGCAAGACACGTTCCACCGGCCTCACATTCGGCTGGTACAGAATCCGCGTCACTCTGCCCGAAACTATAGGAAACTTCAACGTGGAGGGCTCGGAGGTCTGGTTCGAGTCCAACATTGACGACTACGGGGAGATCTGGGTGGATGGCGAGTGGGACAGAGACGCGGGCGCAGTGAACGGTTTCAACGTCACCAACCGCGTCCGAGTTACCGAAAACGCCAAGCCCGGGGATACGCACGTAATAGCCTGCCTGGCCGTAAACGGTCCGCTTGCCAGACCCGGCGGGGGTATCTTCATGCGCTACGCGCTCCTGGAGTTCGAGAAATAACCCTATGACCCGTCTGAACCTCACCACCGAAACCACACACGCAACTCTTACGCGTCACGAACCGGCTCGCTCCCAATGATGTCCAACCAACGCCGACTGCCGTTGTTTCCGCTTAACACCGTCCTGTTCCCTCAAGCGGCTATACCGCTCCAGATCTTCGAGGAGCGGTACAAACTGATGCTCGAGGAATGCCTTGAATCCGATTCGAGGTTCGGAGTCACGCTGATTCGGGAAGGCGCGGAGGTGGGCGAACCCGCGGTTTCCCATGACGTCGGCACTGTCGCCCGGATAGTTCAGGTGAACCGTATCGAAGGCGACAGGTTTTTCGTATCCGCAATCGGCGAGAGGCGCTTTCGCGTAATCGAGATAATTCAGCGCAGGCCCTTCATTTCGGCGCAGGTTGAGCTTCTGGACGAATATGATGACGCGCCGGAACATCTGATTGTCGAAGCCACCGACCTGTTTGGAGAGTACGCCCGCTTTTCGGTTGGAACCAGCGGCGGTTGGGTGCGTGAAACAAAGGTGCCGTCAGACCCCACGCGCCTCTCCTACCACATCGCCGCAAAAATGCAGATGGACCTCTCCGACAGGCAGCGCCTCCTCGAACAGGAATCCGCCGAGCGGCGACTCGCGGCTGAGATAGATATGCTGAAACGCAACTCCCGCGTCCTCCGCCAGCGGATGGCCTGGCAGTTGCTCAGCCGCTTCAGTCGCCAGTAACTCACGGGAGACGGAAGCCACTCTCAATCCGGCAGATCCCGCCCGCTTTGACACACGCCCTCGCCCCGCATATCATTCCAATATCCTCCACACGATTCAGGAATACAGACATGGACTACTCAACCGTTAGGATAGAGCGGGTCGGAGACGTGGGCGTCATCACGCTCAACCGCCCCGAGAAGATGAACGCTATAAACCGCGCCCTGATCGCCGACCTCGACGCGGCTATTCACGCCAGCGAAGAGGACGGCGCGCGCGCCCTCATACTCACCGGAGCGGGACGCGGATTCTGCGCCGGCGCCGACCTCACCGCCAAGCCGGGAGAAGGCCACACGCCGGGCAACGAGACTCTGCTCAAGAAGGGAATGCCGCTCGGCTACCCGTCCTTGCTGCTGCGCCGCTTCCCACGCCCGACCATCGCCGCCGTCAACGGCGCCGCCGTTGGAGCCGGGTTCGGACTCGCGCTCGCCTGCGACATACGCATCGCCGCCGAAAGCGCGCGATTCTCCGCCATCTTCGCCAAGCGCGCCCTCACGCCCGACTACGGCTGCACCCAGCTTCTGCCTATGGCCGTGGGAATGTCCAGGGCGATGGAGCTCATGTACACCGGCAACATAATAGACGCGCGCGAAGCCGAGCGGATCGGTCTGGTCAACTACGTCGTTCCTGACGACGAGTTCACCGAATACGCGATGCAGTTCGCCCACAAACTCGCGTCCGGCCCTTCCGTAGCGCACGCGATGACCAAGAGGCTGGCCTATTCCGCCCATACCCGCAACCTGGAAGAACAGCTATGGATAGAGGGCCAGGCCAGCCAGGTCTCCGGTATGTCCGAGGACCGCGCCGAGGGCGTCAAGGCGTTCCTGGAAAAGCGCGAGCCTGTCTTCCGGGGCCGCTAGTCGCCGTCGCCTCGATTCAGGAACGCCACGGCGGATTCGGGATCAATCAGTGGATAGACCTCGAACTCCGCCGGGATCATCTCCGCCCACTCGGTCAGCAGTTGGTGGAGCGTCTCATTGGAGTCAACGTCGAACAGCGCGACCGCGCCGCGCCCCACCCGCGCGAAGAAGAACCGCGCTAGGCCGCGGTCCAGTTTGTCCTGCGCCCAGGGCCAGTATCCCTTTCGTATCTCGCGCACCTCGGAGGGGCGTGTCGGCAACGGCGCGCTAATAGCCAGAAACAGCATGATTTCTCCTTTCCGTCAAATTCACTACACATTCTCTCCGCGTCATGTTACAATATCCACATCACAGAACAACAGTACCAAGTATATAGCAGGATTTATCAATAGAGGTCCGACCTACCCGAAAAAACTCTCTGAACTGGTAAATGCAGGGCTGTGCAGGTGGAATGCAGGCGAATATGCTGTCAGAACGCCGCCTGCGGATCCCTTGCAGCCACCAGCAGACTACCTGCATACTCACCAGCAGAATTATAAACCCGAATCTATACGGAGGCATCACAACTCAACTTTGGAAAGGCGCATAATGCAATGACTGATCTATCCAACATAAAGGCCCTGACCTGGGACGTGGGCGGCACCGTATTCGACTGGCGCGGCGGCATTCAGAAGGAAGTCGAGCGCCTCGCCGCCGAGCAAAACGCCGAGGTGGATGTCACCCAGTTCGCCACCGACTGGCGGCGGTGGATGTTCCAAAGGCTGGCCCTCGTCAGGTCGGGCGAACTTCCCTGGATGAACGCAGACCAGATACACCGCCAAGTCCTGGACGACGTGCTCGAAAAGCACTCTGGGCTAACCCTGTCAGAGTCGGAGCGCGACGACCTGAACGAGGTCTGGCACAGGCTTAGTTCCTGGCCCGACGCCGCCGACGCGATAGCGCGGATCAGGGGCCGTTACACCATCGTCGTCCTGACCGTGCTTAGCTGGTCAATTGTAGTGGACTGCTCCAAGCGCAACGGCATTGACTGGGACGGCATCCTGTCCTGCGAGTTCCTCGGCCACTACAAGACCGACCCGGAAGCGTACCTCAGAGCGCTCGAACTGCTCCGTCTGGACCCCTCCCAGGCGATGATGGTCGCCGCCCACAAGAACGACCTGCGAGGCGCGCAGGCCGCCGGACTCCGCGCCGCCTACGTCCACCGAGAGGGCGAGTCCGACGTATTCCCCGGATCATCCAACGTCGAATCGGCGGCCGCCGAGTTCGACATCAGCGCCGTGGACTTCCTGGACCTCGCCGACAAGCTGCTCGCCTGACCACTCAGAATCCCGCGGTCTTGTCGCACACGTACAGGAACGGCTCATTCGCCAGGAAGCGGCGCAGGTTTTCTTTGAAGATCTCGCGCCTGCCGTTCACCATCTGCACGGTTAGAGCCGATGCGTGCGGGGAGATGATGACGTTCTCCAGTCCCCACCAGGGGCTGTCCTCGGACAGCGGCTCCACCTCGAAGGCGTCAATCCCGGCCCCGGCGATACGTCCGTTTTCGAGAGTATCGTAAAGCGCGTCCTCATCCACTATCCCGCCGCGCGAGATGATGACCAGGTGCGCGGATGGCTTCATCAGCGCCAGTTCGCGCGCGCCAATCATCCCCTTGGAGTCCGGCGTGTAGGGAGCGGTCACCACGAACCAGTCCGACATCCGCAACAGATCGTCCAGCCTGTCCAGCCCCCACACTTCCTTGACTCCATCAGGAGGCGGGAACGGCTTCATGTCAACCGCGTAAACATCCATGCCGAACCCGTTGGCGGCGCGCCTGGCAACCGCTTGGCCGATGCCGCCCAGCGCGAGTATCCCCATCGTCGCGCCCTCCATCTCCACCTGCTCCCCGTGGTACTTGCCCGCGTCCCAGACTCGCGCCCGCTGGTCGAGCAGCATCATGTGCGTCTTGTGCGCGAACGCGAGGCACATCGCCATCACATGGTCGGCCATCGGCGCGGCGTGAGGTCCGCGCGCGTTCGTCAGCACGACGTCGCTGTCCACGAGTTCGGGGATCTCCGTGTACTTATCAATGCCGGTGCCCGGACAGTGCAGCCACCTCAAGTGGTCCGCCGCCACAAACACATCTCGGCTCGGCATCCCCATATACACGTCCGCGTCCTTGATCTCTCTCGCCTGATCCTCCTCCGACACCGCGAACGCGAACTCCACCGAGTCCGAGAACTCCTGGTGGAGACTCTCCTCGAACCCATCACCCAACAGACCTGCAACTAATACCTTCACTGCGCTCTCCCTGAATTTCAGTCTCCCCGCTATGATCCGCTCCACATCTTCGTCAATATATCACTGACCCTATTCCAATCTTCGGTTCCATTACTCATTTGACATCTCCATTCCATAATCTCAGGTCTGCCATTTCGGTTCGCGCTTTTCCAGGAAGGCGCCGATGCCCTCTTTGGCGTCCGCCGTCTGCAGATTCTCCACCATTACACGCTGCGCGAGTTGGTATGCTTGCGGCCTGTCCATCGCCATCTGGCGGTAGAAGGCGGGCTTGCCGATCTCGACCGTACTGGTCGGCGCGGACGCGACTTTCTCGGCCAGCGCGAATGTCTCCTCGTCCAGTCTATCCGACGGGACGACGCGGTTCACCAGCCCGGATTCCAGCGCCGCTGACGCCGAAATGGGCTGCCCGGTCAGCAGCATCTCCATCGCGCGCTTGAGCGGCACAGCGCGTCCCAGCGCGACCGCCGGGGTTGTGCAGAACAGGCCGATGTCCACTCCCGGGGTGGCGAAAGCGGCGTCCTCAGAGGCTATGGCAAGGTCGCACGTCGCAGCAAGTTGGCAGCCCGCCGCCGTCGCCAATCCTTGTACCTGCGCTATCACAGGCTTCGGAAGCAGGCGCACGGATTCCATCAACTCCGTGCAGCGGGCGAACAAGATCGTCTGGTCCTCCATGTCGCCCTCGGATAGTTCGCGCAGATCGTGCCCCGAACTGAACACAGGCCCCATTGCCCGAATTATGACAACCCGTACATCGTCGTCATCTCCCGCACCGCCAAGACGATCCAGCATCTCGTCCATCATTGCGAGCGAAAGCGCGTTGCGCCGTCGCGGATTGTTCAAGGTCAGAACGGCGATCCCGTCCCCGACCTCATACAGCGTAAGACTTTCCGGCATATAGGCTACCTCCACCATCGAAGACTATAGCTCAGATTCACTATTCGGAGATTGCCGACGGCGCGGCCACGGTTTCCAGTCGTATTCCAGATTTAACTGCCCACCTGTCATTTCCAGCGCTTTGGAACGCTTCACGCCCCGCTCGGATAGCCTCTCATAACTGGTCAGAACGGACTCACTGAAGACTGTGAAGGGGTTGCGCCCTCCTTTGCGCCATTCCAGAATGTCGGAGCGCTCCGACTCTGTCATAGGCATATCAGGCTCCGAGAACGCCGACCCTACCAAGCCGTCTCCGAAGCGCGGTATTCGTATAGCCTCCAAGAATCCTCCGGATACCACTGACTCAAACAATTCGGTCATGTATGCAATCTCTTCATCTACGTCTTCATTGCAGGCGTCGCACCCACAGTCGGGAAAAGGCTCCTCGTTCCATTTCCCTAACCTGATTTTGAGTCCCGGAAAATCGGTGAAAACGACCGTGACCGGAGCGCAGTCGGGATCATTAGGACTTAGCTTTATCGTCGGTCGAGCTATGCTATCCTCGCTCACCCCGAGAGCGCACAGATCATACCCCTCCGACGTTTCAACGTCACGTTTCAACGTCGAAGTCCGCCACCAGTCGTTCGATCAGCCGCAGCGCAGCTTCGTGGAGCGGATGAAAGCGCTCAGGGTTGGTCACCCTTGAATACGCCTCGTCGGGCGGGTTCCCGGCGTCCGGCAGAGGCGCGTAACCGAACCAACCACCGGGAACTGTATTGGAATACGCCCATTTGGGAGGCCCCTCAGGGCCACAAGCCTCTCGACTCATTTCCATTCTCTCAATCCGTGAAAGTTTCTGCCCACATTCTACAACAATCCACCACTTTGACCTCTACCCCAACTCTCAATCCGGTTCATGGTATCCTGTGGACGCTGACCACACACACCAAGCCAAGCAGGGAGGATGACCGCAATGGCAGACAAGATACAAGTCGGAAACGTGGAGATAATCGCGGTACTGGACATGGTTCCGCCGCCACGCGACCCCACTATCTTCATCAGGGACTACCCGCGCGAGGCGTGGGCGCCATACGAAGACGAGGTTCTGGAAAACGGGCTGCTCCAGCTCTATTACGGATCGTTCTTCGTGAGGTCGCAGGGGAAGATAATCCTGGTGGACACGGGCATGGGGCCCGGCCCTCACGCGCATCTGGAGAACCGCACCGGAGACCTGATCGGGCAGATGAGCACCAAGGGGGTGGACGCGGACGAAGTAGATATCGTGATACACACACATCTACATCCCGACCACGTGGGCTGGAACGTGGACAGTTCGGGCGAGGCGGACAGGCCATATTTCCCGAAGGCGCGGTATCTTGGCCCGCGCAAGGACTGGGAACACTTCATGCAGCCCGAAGTCCTGCCCGACGCGCCGCACATCACGCAGAACGTCATCCCTCTGAACGACCTGGGCCTGATAGATTTCATCGAGGACGGCCACAATGTCACCGACGAGATAACCACGCTGGAGACGCCGGGCCATACTCCGGGCCACCAGGTAATACTCATAAGCTCGCAGGGAGAGAAGGCCGCGATCATCGGAGACCTGATACACAACCCTGTCCAGATACACGAGCCGGACTGGTGCGCCTTCGTGGACACCAGTCCGGAGGATACGCGCCGCTCGCGCAAGGCGTTCATGGACAGGGCGGAGCGCGAGGATATGCTTGTCGCGGCGGGACACTTCCACCCCGACCGCCACGTAGGAAGATTCGTCAGGCTTGAGGGCCGCCGATACTGGCAGGCGATATAGCGGCGCGACTCGCTTATCCTACGCGGCAAGTTCGGCTCAGCGGCGTGATTTCGCGGATTCGGCGTTGACCCTTAGCCGCATTGGTATATACTGGCAGGCGACAGTCAGCGAACCTAATCCGTCGCCGGAAATGCCGGCGGCCAAGCATTTGAGGAGGCGCTCGAATGGCAGAATCCAATTGGGGACAGATTTACAAGGACCTGGGCGCTCAGCCGGTCATCAACGCTATCGGCAGCGTGACGATGCTCGGCGGCTCTACGCCCGCGCCGGAAGTCAAGGAGGCGATGGAGGCCGCTGGCGTGGCCTACATACCCCTGATGGAACTGGAAGAGAGGGCAGGGCAGGCCGTCGCCGACATGGCGGACGTGCCGGCCGCCTGGATAACGTCCGGGGCCGGTTCGGCGCTCACGCTCGCCGCCGCCGCCGTCATGGCAGGGGACGACGACGACCGCATCCAGCAACTCCCCGACACGACCGGAATGAAGAACGAGTTCCTGATACAGCGTCGGCAGAGATACTGGTATGACCGTTGCCTTGAGACATCGGGCGCGAAGCTGGTCGAGTTCGGCAGCGACGAGGGAACCACCCGCGAAGACCTGGAAAACGCCATCGGCCCGAACACCGCCGCGGTCCACTTCTACGCAGTGGAGCAGGAACCCGACTCCAACATCCTGCCGCTGGAGGACTGCATCGAGATAGCGCGCGAGCGTGGCGTGGCGGTGACCGTTGACGCGGCGGGCCAGATTTACCCTCTGGAGAACTTCGGCAAGTACGTCCGCATGGGCGCGGACTTCCAGTGCATAGCCGCCAAGTACATGGGCGCGCCGCAGTCCACCGGCCTAGCGCTCGGCACCGAGGACTTCATCCGCAAGCTGGGCTACCAGTCCTTCGTGGGCTATGAAGGCCGCCGGATCCGGGGCATCGGAAGGCCGCACAAGGTTGACCGGCAGGAGATGATAGGGGCGGTGGCCGCGGTCCAGCGCTGGTTCACGATGGACCACGAATCCCGTTTGGCCGAAGCGGAGCAGCGAAGCCAAGCCATTCTACGCCACATAACCGGCATCCCCGGACTCAAGGTCGAGATGATGGACAACATCATCGGACACCAGCCCTTCGGCGTGCATATCGAGGTTGACCCCGAATCGGCGGGCTTCTCAGCGCAGGAACTGGTGGACAGGCTCAAGGCGGGCGATCCGCCCATCTGGACGCGGGTCCGCGAGGGCGAGGAACACATAGACATACACGTCTTCGGTCTCTATGAGGGTGAGGAAGACATCGTGGGCCAGCGCATCGCCGCCGAGTTCGCGGGCTAACGCATCGCAATCAGATTCATCGCAGGGGCGGGTTCACTTCCCGCCCCTCTGTGTTTGCTTAACCTTCGCGCATACCCGAACAGGAGCTTTGATATGCCCGGCCCATTGGAAGGAATCCGCATAGTTGATCTTACCCAGGTGCAGGCGGGGCCTTCGTGTACCCAGCTATTCGCGTTTCTTGGGGCGGACGTAATCAAGGTGGAGGAGCCGGGCGTCGGCGACCGCACGCGCCATGAACGCGCAATCAAAGAGGGAGTGGACAGCTTCTACTTCATCGTCTTCAACGCCAACAAGCGCAGCGTGACGCTCAACCTCAAGACCGACGCCGGGCGCGACATCTTCCTAAAACTGGTGGAGAAGGCGGACATCGTGGTGGAGAACTACGGACCCGGGCAGATGGACAGGTTCAATCTCGGATACGAGGCGCTCAAGTCGGCCAACCCGCGCGTCGTCTATTGCACCATCAAGGGGTTCGGGACATACGGCCCCAACGCGCATATCAAGAGTTTCGAGCATATAGCGCAGGCGGTGGGCGGCGCGATGAGCGCTCAGGGAGAGCCCGGACGCCAGCCCACGTTCGTCGCGCCCGGAGTGGGCGACTCCGGCACGGGGCTTCACGCGGGCATAGGGATGCTGGCCGCGCTCAGGGCGCGAGACGCTACGGGAGAGGCGCAGCGCGTCGAGGTCGCTATGCAGGACGGTATCGTCAACCTTATGAGAATCCGCATGATTGACACGTTCAATACCGGCCTGCCGGTCGAAAGGCAGGGCAACACGGCGTGGGGCGGCCCTCCGATGATCTATCCCTGCAAGCCGGGCGGCCCGGACGACTATATCGCCATAGTCCTGGCGGGCGACTCGTGGGACACCATCCTGGCCCTAGCCGACCGCGCCGACCTGATAGGCGACGCCCGATACTCCACATCCGAAGCGCGGGAGGAACGCCCCGGCGAGGTAGAGCAAATCATCACATCGTGGACGCGAACCATAACCAAGTACGAGGCCATGCGAACGCTGACCGAACTCGGCATAGCCGCCGGAGCCGTCCAGGACTCATGCGAAGTCCTCCAGGACCCGCATCTCAGGGCGCGGGAGATGGTCATTGACATCCACGACCCCGCGCGCGGCGACTACCAGGTAATCGGCTGTCCCATCAAGGTGGAGGGCAATGATGTGCCGGTAACTCCGCCTCCTCTGCTGGGTGAACACTCCGAAGAGGTTTTGGCGACCATGCTCGGCATGACCGCCGGGGAAGTATCCACGCTGAGAGAAGAAGGTGTCGTCTAGCTCTGTGGAATTCAGTCCGCTGCCGCCGGTATCGCAAGCTCCGGGTGCGGCAAGGGTGGACTTTGGGCTGATACGATGGCTTCCTGTTGGGTTTCGCTTAGGGGGCGGAAGCGTTGGGCGGCGTCCAGGACTTTGGGCAGCAGGCTTATTTCGCCGCAGCTTGGGGCGGTGTGCATCGGCTGGGACAAGACCCACCACAGGGATTTGTCTATGTCGGCCTGCTCGCGGTGGGGGTCGTACCAGGTGTGGCAGTCTCTCTCAGCGCCGTTCCAGCCGCCGCGCGCTATCATCTTGATGGTCTGGACGCCGACGTTGCGGGCGTTGGCCTCGGCGAGAAGCGCTTCCGAGTCGCGGCGGTAGTCGGGGTGGCGGGCCATGGCGGGATTGAGCGGGAACATGATCGTGTCGAAGTCGAAGCGGCGCAATCCTTCCAGGATGGTACTTGGCACGTAAGGGCCGTGTCCGGTTATGCCGAGCCACTTGGTCAGGCCCTGCTCGCGCATCTCTATCAACGTCTCAAGCGCGCCGCCCTTCGCGGTGGCCTTGTCCAGTTCGTCGAGGTTGACGACTGAGTGAAGCTGGAAGAGGTCGAAGCGCTCGACGTTCAGACGCTTCATGATGCTCTCGACGTCCCGCCAGGCGTCATCCCTGCTTCGGAAGCGCGTCTTCGCTCCCAGGAATACGCTGTCCCGTATCTCAGGCATCCAGGGGGCCATGCGCTCCATGGATTCGCCGTAAGAGGGCGCTATGTCAACGTGGTTGACGCCGTGGTCGAGGACTAGCCGGATGGCGTCGTCCGCCTCGTCCTGGCCCACGTAACCGACGCTGAAGGCGCCGAAGGTTACGACTGTGCTGTCATGTCCGGTTCGTCCGAGTGTCCGCTTTTCCAATGCCCGCCTCCGCGATGTTCGAGTGGGTTATATATATTCGGGTTATTTACTGATGTTACGCACTGGGCAGGGCTTTGCGACTATTCAGACCGGGGTCTTCGCAGAGTCGCCGGTCTGCGGCCTGGGCGCATTGGTCATATATCTCAATTTATATCGTACTGGTGGGGTTACAGGTGAGTTTCCAGGTGGGACAGGTTACAGTTCACGTGGAAAGTGACCTGTTATCACCTGTTGTTAGCTACGGACAGAAAAATTTTCGCCGGCGGATTCATTTTGGATAACCTCCTGTTTATGTAAAGATTGGGTCGGTCATAGTTCATTGGGCGACATGATAGCATGAACGTTCTGTCGAATGGAAGAATGTTTCAGACTGCGCGCAGGGCAATCGCATCTAAACGGCGCTTACGTTCGCAAACAGGTGAATCTTGGGCAGAAACCTCTCATAGATGTCATTGCGCGGTTTCAGAATTTCTGAATAGCGATCATGGGTTCGGCCATTGTGGTAGTTTCGGGGCTTCATGGAGCGAAAACACCCCTGAAAAAGCCCGAAAATTAAGATGCGATTGTCCTGAGACTGCGTAACATCAGTAAACCAAGTACGTTCGTGGTGACCCTTCGACAAGCTCAGGACGAACCATGAACGGGTGGCCCTTCGACAGGCTCAGGGCGAACGACAGAAGTGGTATCGGGAAATAACCGAAAGACCCTGTGGACGCCCTAGCCGGGCGAACAGAGGCGTTGAAGGGTGTCGGTTCCGCCCAGGGCACTGGACGCGACATCACACGGCGTCTGGCCGCTGTCGCTCTCCGCGTTGATATTCGCGCCGCGTTCGATGAGAAACTCAACTACATCCGCATTTTCATTGCCACGCGCTGCCCAATGTAAGGGTGTCATACCGTTGTAGGGATTCTTCGCTTCTATATCCGCGCCACGTTCTATTAGCAGTTCCAATACGTCCGGGTTCTCGCTGTCGCGCGCCGCCCAGTGCAAGGGGGTCCAACCGGAGTCGTCCTTCGCTTCTATGTCCGAGCCGCGCTCGATCAGTAGCTCCGCCACGCCCGGATTCCCGTTTCCGCGCGCCGCCCAGTGCAAAGATGTCAAACCGTAGTTGTCCTTCGCTTCTATGTCCGAGCCGAACTCAATGAGCAGTTCCGCTACCTTCGGATTCTCATTGCCGCCCGCCGCCCAATGCAAAGGCGTAAAATCATCCCAATCCTTCGCATGGATATCCGCGCCGAGCTCTATGAGCGACTCTACTACCTCTGGATTCTTGTTGTAGGCCGCCGCTATATGTAAAGGGGTCAGGTCGCCGTATCTCGCTTCTATGTCCGCGCCATGCTTGATCAGCAACTCCAGTACTTGTGGATCGTTGACTTCCGCGGCCATGTGCAAAGGCGTTACACGGCGGTCATCAGTGGCATTTACATCCGCGCCGCGCTCGATCAGCAACTCCGTTACCTTCGGATTCTCGTTGTGGGTCACCGCCAAGTGCAAAGGCGTCGCGCGGCGGTCAGTCTTCGCGTTGACATCCGCGCCGCGCTCGATCAGAAGTTCAGCTATCTTTGGGTTCTGGTTGACTTCCGCCGCTAAGTGTAAAGGCGTCACACGGCTATCATCCGTGGCATTTACATCCGCGCCGCGTTTGATGAGCAACGCGACCACCTCCGGGTTCTGGTTGAATGCCGCCGCCCAATGCAAAGCCGTCGCGCCGCTGTCAGTTTTCGCATCTATATCCGCGCAGCCGCTTGGATCTGCCCGAATATCCTCTACGCTCACGCTTCGCCAGAAATCCCTGTCGCACAACATCTCGTCAGAGCAGACAGAGTAGATGACCGCCAGAAGGATCAGAAGTGTGAGGAATGTGGCCGAGATCCACGCGCTAGTTCTCGCGCCAATCCAGGGTCTGCGACGCACTGGGAAGACCTCCTTTTACCCGCGCACCATACCACCTTCTATCGTCGGACGCTATGATACACTCATAGTCCTTAATTTCAGCAGGGAGCGATCAGGAAACCATGTCACAGATATTTGAGATAGCGGACCGGTACGTTGAGAGGGTGGCGGAGATGAGTCCGCTCAGCGCGACGTATATGGGCGTGCCCGGCCATGACCACAGGATGAACGACTTTTCGCCGGAAGCGGCGGAGGCGGAGGCGGAGCTTGATCGCGCGACGCTGGCGCAGCTTGAGTCCTCGCCCGTGGAGGGGGACTATGACCGCATAGCGCGAGAAGCGATGATGGACAGTCTGCGCCTGAGCATGGACAGGCACGAAGCGGACGAGCATTTCCGCGGCCTGAGCATGATATTCAGCCCGATTCACAGTATGACCCAGGTGTTCAACCTCATGCCGCGCGATACGGAGGATGCCTGGTCGAACATTGCGTCTAGGATGGCTCTCGTCCCCGAAGGGGTAGCCAGCTATCGCAGGACGCTGGAAGAGGGTCTTGAACGTGGTCTAGTCGTGGCTAAGCGACAGGCGAGAGAGACAGCCGACCACTGCGACACTTGGAACGGCAGCGTGGATGGCCAGGAGTCGTTCTTTGGCAAGTTGGTCAACGAATTCCGGGAGTCGGGCATGGAATCAGAGTCGCTTGAGTCGGATCTGCGGGTCGCCGCCGAGTCAGCCAACCGGGGGATTGCGGAGATAGCCGAGTTCCTGCGAGAGACTTACATACCGGGGGCGTCCGAGCGGGACTCGGTTGGAGAGGAACGCTACTCGCTGGGCGCGAGGGTGTACAATGGCATTGAACTCGACCTGCGCGACACCTACGCATGGGGCTGGGAGCAACTCGCATGGGTGGACTCGGAGATGGAACGCACCGCGGAGAAGATAGCGCCCGGCAAGTCTATTGAGGAAGTAGTCCAAATCCTGGATACCGACCCGGACCGCGCCATAGAGGGCGTTGACGAATTTCGGCAATGGATGCAGGACCTCCAGGACCGCACCATCGCGGAACTGAACGGAGTTCATTTCGACATAGCGGAGCCGGTGAAGAAGATAGAGGCGATGATAGCTCCGCCGGGTGGCGCGCTCGCCATGTACTACACTCATCCGTCGGAGGACTTCTCGCGCCCGGGACGCACCTGGTACCCGACCGGGGGCAAGACGCGGTTTCCTCTGTGGGGAGAGGTCTCCATCGCCTACCACGAGGGTGTCCCCGGACACCACTTCCAGCTTGGAACGACGGTCTATCTGTCGGAAAGGCTTTCGAGGTTCCAGAGGCTTCTGGGCGGAACGTCGGGACACGCCGAGGGATGGGCACTGTACGCCGAACGGCTGATGGGAGAGCTTGGTTACCTAGACAACCCTGACTACTATCTAGGAATGCTGGCAGGGCAGGCGCTCCGGTCGGTGCGCGTCATCATTGACATAGGGATGCACCTGGAGCTTGAAATCCCCAGAGACCAGCCTTTCCATCCGGGCGAAAGGTGGAATCGCGACCTCGGCCTTGAATTCATCAAGCAGAAGGGCCGCTTCCCGGAGGACTTCGTTACAAGCGAGGTGAGCCGCTATCTGGGCATCCCAGGACAGGCGATCAGCTACAAGGTGGGCGAGCGCGAATGGCTGTCCGCCCGCGAGGAATCGAAGCGGAAGCTGGGCGCGGACTTCGACCTGAAGGAGTGGCACACCCGCGCGCTGTCGCTGGGGCCTATGGGCTTGGCCCAGATGCGGAGGGAGCTAATACCATTTCATTCTGATTAGGACATGAACTTCAGAGGCATGCAAGATCGTCCTTCGACAAGCTCAGGACGAACGGTCTGGTGCGCAACCGTGGGAACACGACGACGTTACTCCGAATTGGTATTAAGAGGCAAAGCTACTTCCACTGGTCGTGGTCGTCGGGGGGCCAGATGTTGGACGCGCCGCGCCCGGCTCCCTGTAGGCCGGAGTCCTCGCGCCAGTCGGCGGTGGCGTCACGCCATCTCTCGAAGTGCGGCGCCTGAGTGTGGGCCTCGAAAGCGGCCTCGTCCACATAGACCTCGTAGAGCCAGATGCGGTTCGGGTCCTGGGCGTCCTGTATCACGTCGAAGCGGATGCAGCCCGGCTCGTCGTTCACGGAGCCAACGGCGTCTCCTATCATCTCCTCGATGAACTGTTCCTTGTAGCCTTCCTTGATCTGAATGGGAGCGATGATTACGTACATTGATTGTTCTCCATGTTATTCTTCAAGCTGAGACTTGGTTCGCACTTCCTCAAACACTCGGTAACTGCAGGCTTCCATACCATTTTCCGCAAGCGCGTTCTTATATTTCTGCTCAAGACGACGCTTTCGCTTGTTTAGTGAAGCCTCGACAACTTTTTTTGACTTGGAATCGGGACTTGAAGTAGATGCGCCGTCCAACTTAGATATAGCGGCATACGTATCCCGCAGACGCTCTTGAATTTCGAGTATGTTGCTCATTCTCCGGGCTCTCGTCAACCATTCCCTTAGTCTAGGCACCGGCTGCTAACGCTCTGCTGGCCGCGGATACCGCCGCGCCGGGGGCGATTTCGTAGCCGAGCGTGGGCAGTATGTTTTCCAGGGCGGAGAGGGCGAGCAGAACGTAGTCGGCGCGGCTGGATTCGCCCATAAGTCCGAATCGCCACACTTTGCCGTCAAAGGCCCCGAGTCCCTTGCCTATCTCGATGTTGTAATCAGAGAGCAGGCGGGCCCGCACTTCGGCGTCGTCCACGCCTTCGGGTATCCAGACGGAGGTGACCTGAGCGAGCCGGTATTCTTCGGGCGCGACCATATCCATGCCCAAGGCTTCCAGTCCGGCCCTGAGAGCCGCCGCGTTCTTCTCGTGCCGGGCGAAGCGGTTCTCAAGCCCTTCTTCCAGTACGATACGCAGGCCCTCCCTCAGCGCCAGCACCATGCTCACGGGGGAGGTGTGATGATAGACGCGGGGCGCGTACCAGTAGTTGGCGTTCAGGTTCAGGTCCAGATACCAGGACGAGGGCGGCGTCTTGCGCGATCTTATAGAATCCAGCGCCCTCTCGCTCACCGCCACCGGCGACAGCCCGGGTGGACAGCCCAGGCACTTCTGCGTCGCGCTGTAGGTGTAGTCTATGCCCCACTCGTCGAACGCGAGATTGTTGCCGCCGAGCGAGGTGACGGCGTCCACCATGAACAGGGCGTCACACTCTCGCGCCAGCCGGGAAATCTCCTCTAGCGGCTGCCTGACGCCCGTGGACGTCTCGGCGTGGATTATGGCGACCAGCTTCACGTCGGGATGCTCTTCGAGCGCGTCTTTCAGCATTTCGGGCGGAAACGGCTTGCCCCAGTCGGAGCGGAGCGCGACGACGTTCGCGCCCACGCGAGTAGCCATGTCAACCATGCGCTCGCCGAAAAAGCCGCATATGCAGACAATCACCGTGTCGCCCGGCTCCAGCAGGCTGGATAGTCCGGCCTCCATGCCCGCCGACCCGGTGCCGGACAGGGCCATGGTCGCCGCGTCCCCGGTCTGGAATACCTCGCTGAGTAGGCCGGACACGTCTTCCATCATCAGAACATAGTCAGGGTCGAGATATCCGATCATGTTCTGCATCATGGCCTGAAGCACCCTCGGACTGACCATAGAGGGCCCGGGACCCAGGAGCACCCGATCAGGCACGGACAACACCTCGGAGATGGGCGCAGTGGATGGACTATTATCGGTCATCGGCTGGCCTCTTTCTTTTTGCTTGGGGATTTTACCCCCCGTCCTAACCTTCCCCCATCAAGGACTGAGAGGGGCAGGCATTTCACCCTCACCCTAGCTCTCTCTCAGGGAGAGGGGATTAGTCGACACATTTGCCTACCCTTGATGGGTGAAGGTAATCAGCTGCGATTGTATCGGTCCTCGAATCGCACGATGTCGTCTTCGCCCAGATAGCTGCCGGTCTGCACTTCTATTATCTTGAGCGGAATCGCGCCGGGATTCTCAAGCCGGTGTCGCTCGCCTATCTGCACGTAGGCGGCCTGGTTTTCGTGCAGGAGGAACTGCTCGCCCGCTTTGGTGACCTTCGCCGTGCCGCTCACGACGATCCAGTGTTCGGCGCGGTGGTGGTGCATCTGCAAAGACAAGGCGGCGCCCGGGTTCACGGTTATCTGCTTGACCTGGAATCGCGGGCCGAAGTCAACCACCTCGTACCAGCCCCAGGGCCTGTGAACGCGGCGGTGGTTCTCCCGCTCGTCTCGCTCGTCCCGCTTGAGATCGTCCACCAGCGCCTTCACATCCTCAACTTTATTCCTGTCGGCTATCAGAACGGCGTCCGCCGTATCCACTACGATAATGTCCTCCAGACCGACGACCGATACCAGCCGGCGCTGCCCATGTATCATCGAGTTGCGTGTCTCGTGGGCGTAAACGTCGCCCTTGATGACGTTGCCGTCAGCGTCTTTGTCGCTGATGTCCATGATGGCGGCCCAGGAGCCGAGGTCGGACCATCCGGCGTCCAGGGGAACGACCACCGCGCGCCGATGCCCGTCGTAGTCCGGCGCGGTGACGCGCTCCATTACGGCGTAGTCAATGGTGTCGGCGGGACAGGCGGCGAACGTCTCCGCGTCGGGCCGGTAGAAGATGCCGTCCCCGGCGCCGTTGTCGTATGCCTGCCGGCAAGCCTCAACTATGTCCGGCCTGAACCTCTCCAACTCTTCGATCCACACCGACGCCCGCATGAAGAACATCCCGCTGTTCCACAGGTACTTCCCGGTCTCGAGCATCCTCTTTGCGGTGGGCTTATCGGGCTTCTCCACGAATTCGGCCAATTCGTAGGCGGAGCGATTCGCCGTATCCCTGTCAACAGCGATTTCATCTCCCTTTCGTATGTAGCCGTATCCGGTATGGGGGGAATCCGGGGGCGCTCCCAGGGTCGCTATGCAGTCATTCCTCGCCAGTTTAGCGGCGGTTTCGACCGCCGAGCGAAACGCGGCGACGTCGGCTATCGCATGGTCGGCGTGGAAACCCAGGATTAGCGGGTCTTCGTCGTCCTGAGCCCGGCTTTGAAGCGCGAGCGCCGCCAGTGTCATGGCCGGAGCGGTATTCCGTCCCACCGGCTCCAGGATTACGGATTCGGGCATACGGTCTATCTGTCTCGCCTGTTCCGCCACGAGGAATCTGTGCTCTTCGTTGCAGACGACTATCGGCTGGACGATTCCTTCGATTCCGTCCAGCCTCAGGATGGTTTCCTGCAACATGGTGTGAAGGCCGGTGATCGAAAGGAAGGGCTTGGGGAAGAATTCTCTGGACAGAGGCCAGAGCCGGGTTCCGGATCCTCCGGCGAATATGACAGGGTGAAGTTTCATCATAATGTAATAGAAGACCCCGCGGGGCCTTCGGCTAGTCCACGCTCCAACTTTACTTAACTACCGGGAGTCGCTGGACGGTTTCGATTGTATAAACAGACCCTCACACTGTCAACACATCGCGGTGGCGAATCCTAGCCGTCGAGGGCGGCGGCTACGATGAGTTTTTCCATGGCGATGCCGAGGGTGGTGGCTTCGTCGAGGCGGAGGTGGTTGCCGACGGTCGCCACGTAGGCGACGCCGAGGATTCTGCCGACGCGGAAGTCTATGACGGTGGAGGATATTGTATGGCCGGAACTGTCGTGTACCGTCTTCAGGGCCACGGCGTCGTCGAAGAAGCCCTGGGGGGCCAGTTCTTGCGCCTCGATCATTTTCTGGCCGTTTTCCAGTACCGCGCCGATGTTTTCGGAGAAGTCTTTCAGGAATATGTCGCGCATCCAGTGACTCACGCTCTCAGGGGTGTCGAAGAGGTGGGCGACCGAGCCGACGATGAGGTCGGCGCCGTCCATGTCGAGGCGGGCGGTGGGAGAGACGAATTCGCGCACGAATCCGGCTATGCGGCCGGCGTCGCGGAAGCGGGTCTCGGTGGCGCCGCTGAAGCCGTGTTCGGCGAGGGTACGGTTGTCGAGTTCGCCTTCGCGGACCGCCGAAAAGCCGTCGAAGGGAGGCGCCAGGTCGTCTTCGAGGAGGACCATGTTGAGGAGGTCTCGCTCGCTGAGTTCCATCGTTGCCTGGATAATAGAGACTGACACGCGAACCTCCGTCAAACTCGCTTCCCGCTCCCAAGATTGTTGACGCCTCGCGCTATCTTGTCAATCGCCGGCTATCCGAGTCCAGGGCGTTTCGATTATTAGCGCAGGGGTCTTTTCAGAGTGGCCGGTTTGGGACGAAAGCGGCATGGTCATAAATGGCTATTTATACCGTACTGGTGGGGTTACAGGTGAGTTTCCAAGTGGGACAGGTGGCTGTTCACGTGGAAAGTGACCTGTTATCACCTGTTGTTAGCTATGGGGAAAATATTTTTCGGTCGGGTGAGTGGTCATTGATAAGTTCCTCCTTATGCAAATCGGATACATTTGTTCTTTCATGGAGGTATTGTAGCATAGCGCGGGGGTGATTAGGTAGCGGGGAGACGGGGCCGGTCTTTCGGTTGTCCAATATAGGGGTTGCCCCTATGGGAGGGGGCTGAGAGGGGTAGGCATTTCACCCTCACCCTAACCCTCTCCCTGAGGGAGAGGGGATCTATTGACTGAAGTTCGTAGCTGATTGGACTTTTGCCTACCCTTGTGAGGGGTGAAGGGCAACCACAAGGGTTGCCCCTACGGGAAGACGCGCATTGCGACGACTGATGAACGGATAACCAGCGCGTGTAAAGAGTACCTTTTGCTTGAGGGGGGACGCCTGAATCGCTTAGGATGTTCGGGTTATGAGAGATGTAGAGATTGAATCCGTTGCGCGCAAGGTTCTGGTTACCGGGGGCGCGGGGTATATTGGGAGCACGATTTGCTCGGCGCTTGAGGACGCGGGACACTTGCCCGTGATTCTGGATTCGCTGGTGAATGGGCGGGAGGCGTTTGTCCACTCGCGCCCGTTCTATCGGGGGGATATTGCGGACCCGGAGGCGGTTTCGCGGGTTTTCGCGGATCACCCGGACATCGGCTTCGCCATACATTGCGCGGCGCTGGCGGTGGTTCCGGATTCGGTGGCGAGGCCGTATGAGTATTATCGGAACAACGTTACGGGGTCGGCTGAATTTTTCCGAATGCTGGCGGAGCATGGGTGCAAGAACGTTGTGTTCAGTTCGTCGGCGTCGGTTTACGATAATGTTCCGGGTTTCATGGTGACGGAGGATTCTCCGACGCGCCCGCAGAGTCCTTACGCTCGGAGCAAGTTGATGACGGAGATGATGCTGGAAGACATGGCGGCGGGCTATGGGCTGAAGGCGGTCTCGCTGAGGTATTTCAATCCGATTGGGGCGGATCCGAAGCTGCGGTCGGGGCAGGCGCAGAGGGAGGCGACGCAGATAGTGAACGTACTGGTGGCGGTGGCGAATGGCGACAGGCCGATTTTCCAGGTAACAGGAACGGATTGGCCGACGCGGGACGGGACGGGAATCAGGGATTATGTTCACGTGTGGGACCTGGCGCTGGCGCACGTCAGGGCGGTGGAGCGGATTGACGACGCGCTTCCCGACGGGCCGGGGTTCGTGGTGATAAATCTGGGGACGGGCAGGGGGGTTACGGTTCGGGAGATAGTGTCGGCTTTCGAGCGGGCGCATGGTTCGCCGATAGCGCAGGAGGACGCTCCTCCGAGGCCGGGGGACGTAGCGGGCGCATACGCGAACGCGGACAGGGCGGCGGAGCTTCTGGGATGGCGGGCTGAGTTGAGCGTGGAGGATGGGATACGGGACGCGCTGGCGTGGGGGGAGAAGATGTTGTATTCGTAGTGGGCGGGGGTATCACCCCCATCCTAGCCTTCCCCCATCAAGGGGGAAGGGATTTTTGGTTGCCCGGCGCTGTCGAGGGGGAAGGGATTTTTGGTTGCCCGGCGCTGTCGAGGGGGAAGGGATTTTTGGTTGCCCGGCGCTGTCGAGGGGGAAGGGATTTTTGGTTGCCCGGCGCTGTCGAGGGAGAAGGGATTTGGGTCGCGGGCTTGAACTTGTGGGAGGGCGCGTGGCTACGCTAGAATTTCGCTAGTGTAAACGCTAAAGCAAGCAGGATCGCCGCCGCCTTTTGGGATGGAGCGTCGAAGTGAGGTTAGAGTCTCTTGGCTGATATAAATGTAGCGATAATAGGTCTGGGCAATTGCGCTTCCTCTCTGGTTCAGGGAATACACAAGTACGCCGACACGGGGCCGGATGACAGCATTCCGGGAATCATGCACCCTGTTCTGGGCGAGTACGGAATTGGGGACATCAACGTGGTGGCGGCGTTCGACGTGGACGCGAATAAGGTTGGACTGGATATGTCGGAGGCGATTTACGCGCCGCCGAACAATACGATCAAGTTCTACGACGTGCCGCATACCGGGGTGACCGTGCAGAGAGGAATGACGCTGGACGGCGTGGGCGAGTATATGTCGGAGGTCATCGAGAAGGCGCCGGGGCCGACGGACGATATATCGGGCATCCTGAAAGAGCGCGAGGTTGACGTGGTAATCAACTACCTGCCGGTCGGCTCGGAGGACGCTACGCGGTGGTACACGGAGCAGATACTGGCGGCGGGCGCGGGGATGATCAACTGCATCCCGGTGTTCATAGCGAGCGGGGAGGGGGATTACTGGCAGCGCAGGTTCAGGGACGCGGGCGCGCCCATAATCGGGGACGACATCAAGTCGCAGGTGGGCGCGACTATCGTTCACCGGGTGCTGACGCGGCTGTTCATGGACCGGGGCGTGGATCTGGAGCGCACGTACCAGCTCAATTTCGGTGGCAATTCGGACTTTCTGAATATGCTTGAA
Organism: Dehalococcoidia bacterium; assembly: GCA_963668275.2. Lineage (GTDB taxonomy): Bacteria > Chloroflexota > Dehalococcoidia > Lucifugimonadales > UBA1123 > VXRN01. The sequence goes on along the minus strand of OY764155.1, from coordinate 1,113,258 downwards.
CGCTCGCGGCTGACGTCGAAGAAGATCTCGAAGACGCAGTCGGTGCAGTCGCAGATTGACGCGGAGCTGGAAGCGGATAATATCCACATAGGGCCTTCGGATCACGTGCCGTGGCTGTCGGATCGCAAGTGGGCGCACATCCGGCTGGAAGGGACGAGTTTCGGGGATGTTCCTCTGAATATAGACCTGAAGCTGGAGGTGTGGGACAGCCCGAATTCGGCGGGGGTGGTGATAGACGCGATCCGGTGCGCGAAGATAGCGAAGGACAGGGGGCTTGGAGGGCCGATTCTGGGGCCGTCGGCGTATTTCATGAAGTCTCCGCCTGTGCAGTACACGGATTCGGTGGCGCGGGAGATGGTGGAGGATTTCATATCGGGGCGGGATAATTAAAGAGAGGTGACGCGATGCGCCGGGAACGAACAGCGTACCCCAAGAGAACAGCCGAAGAGACGGGCCGCCTCGGCGACGAGATATATGGAAGGGACATCCACTCGCGCGTCAAAGACGACTACGACGGAAAGGTAGTCTCCATAGACGTGGACAGCGGCGACTACGCTATTGGCGAAAACGTAATCGAAGCGACGGACCGCTTATGGGAGAAGCGCCCGGAAGCGGTTGATATCTGGAGCCTGCGCGTTGGATACCGCACGCTACGCAGTTTTGGAGGCGGAAACCCACGGTGGGAGGAATGATAGAGGGCGCGGTGAACTCCGCATACGAACCTATCATAACCCTGACGCTGCAAGGCCCATCAGGACAGACACGGGAAATCGAGAACGAGCGGCTGATAATCTTCTTTTCCGCGCTTCACCCTCACCCAGGGGGATTGGTAGTTGAAAGGGTTGGCGAGACTTATGAACCTGTATCAGTTTGGTCGGTAGGGGAGTCACCCCCATCCTAGCCTTCCCCCATCAAGGGGGAAGGGAATTTCCTCGCCACAGGCAACGCCGACTAAATTGGTACAGCATCGAGACTTATCCCGGAGCTATCATGTTGTCAGGATTTCGGGTACGCTGTGAATACTTATCCAGCCTGTGGCTGGGTCGAAGGAGGGAGGGCTGAAATGGCTACGATGGAACAGCCTATAACCAGGTCAGAGCTTCGGGAGGAATTAGACAGGGTACTCGTCAATTACGCAACCAAAGCGGATTTGGCGGAGATGAAGGTTGACCTGATCAAGTGGATAGTTGGGTTGCAGCTTGCTTCGATAGGGTTGACGGTGACGATTCTTCTAATGGTTATCCGATTGTTTGTTGGTTCTTGAGAGGGTAGGAATAGACGCGGCGACTGAACCGCTTACAAGAGGCCTCGCCGAATTGAGTCGGCGGGGCTTTTGTTTTGGGTTGTCGCCACCGGGGGTAGGTATTTCACCCTCACCCTAGCCCTCTCCCTGAGGGAGAGGGGATTTTTGCCTACTCTTGTGAGCCCTGAGGGGGAGGGGGCTTATAGGGTTCAATATGTCCATGAAAGAGAGGTGACGCGATGCGCGGGGAACGAACAGCGTACTCCAAGAGAACAGCCGCAGAGACGGGCCGCCTCGGCAATGAGATATATGGAAGAGGCATCCACGCTTGGAACCTGTATCAGTTTGGTCGGTAGGGGAGTCACCCCCATCCTAGCCTTCCCCCATCAAGGGGGAAGGGAATTTCCTCGCCACAGGCAACGCCGACTAAATTGGTACAGCATCCGCGCTTGTGGGCAACTAGCCATTTGGCTCGGATACATATACAATGGCGATACGCATCAGGTATGCGAGGAAGCCAGAAGCGCCACGCCAGTCAGCCGCGAGTCGAGGTGAAGAGTATGAATCGGCCCCTGAAAATCGGCCTGTTTTCGCCTTACGACCACGCTTTTCATGGCGGCGTGCGCAACCATATAATCCAGATTGCCGACCAGTTCAGAAGCTGGGACCATGAAGTTCGGATAGTGGCTCCGTGTTCCTCGCCCGAATCTATCCATGATCCCGATTTCATCCCGATGGGGCGGCCGGTTCCGCTTCCGACCGCCGGGTCGGTGGCGAGAATATCGCTGTCGGTCTGGATTACGCCCAATATAAAGAGCGTGCTGCAGGACGAGGGGTTCGACGTGGTGCATATCCACGAACCGTGCGCGGGCATGGTGCCTCTGGGGACGCTCAGCTCTCTGAAGAGGCGCTCGGCGGTGAACGTGGCGACGTTCCACAGCTACCGGGGGCGCAGAACGTGGTGGGCGGTAGGCTCGGACAAGCTGGTGGAGCCGCTGATAAGGCGTCTGGACGGCAGGATAGCGGTTTCGGAACCGGCGATGCAGTTCATCAGCAAGCACTTCCCCGGAGAATACAATGTCATACCGAACGGCATAGACGTTGACGAATTCGAGTATGCCGAGCCGCTGCCGGAACTCCAGGACGGCAAGATGAACTTGCTGTTTCTGGGCAGGCTGGAGAAGCGCAAGGGACTGAAGTATCTTCTACTGGCTTACAGCAAGCTCAAGTGGGATTTCCCGAATCTTCGCCTGATAGTCGTCGGGCCGGGCGAGCCGGACGCCGAATGCTACCGCATAATGAGCGAGAGAAACTTGCAGGACGTCATCTTCACGGGCCGGGTGTCGGACGAGATGAGGGCTAGGTACTTCAAGTCGGCTCATATCTACTGTTCGCCCGCGGTGGGCAAAGAGAGTTTCGGGATAGTGCTGCTGGAGGCGATGGCGGCGGGGGCGCCGGTGGTGGCTACGGACATCGTGGGCTACGCGAGCGTCCTGGAACACGGACACGACGGCCTCCTGGTTCCGCCGAAGGACGAAGAGGCGCTGGCGCAGACCATCCGCGCGCTGCTTCTGGATCCGGCGCTCCGGCGACGCCTTTCGGAACAGGGTATCCGAACCGCCGACAGTTTCCGTTGGGAGAGGGTCGCGAGCAGCGTTCTGGATTACTACCACGAGCTTATCCCCCGTCCTCTGGCGGCGGCGAGGCTGTAAGGGCAGCTGCATGATGATTGGTCGGGACGAAGCTCGGCGCGCTCTTTCCAACTACGTGGAAACTCCGGTCGCGCTCTTCATGGGCCGCGTGGGGCTGACGCCTAACCTGGTCACGATAATCGGCCTGCTGATAGCGGTGGCGGCGGCGTATCTCATAGCGGTCGGGCTTTGGTGGGCGGGCGGTCTGGTGGCGCTGTTCGCGGGCATATTCGATATGTTCGACGGGGCGCTCGCAAGGAATACCGGACGGGCCTCGGACTTCGGCGCGCTGCTGGACTCCACGATTGACCGCGTTTCCGAAGCGGTGGTTCTGCTGGGAGTCCTGGCCTACTATCTCACTGGCGACAACGACCTGGGGGCGCTGCTGGTTTACGGGGCGCTCGTGGGTTCTATCATGGTGAGCTACATGAGGGCGCGGTCGGAGGGGCTGGGGATAGAGTGCAAGGTGGGCGTGATGCAGAGGCCCGAGAGGGTGGCGCTGACGGGGCTGGGGCTGATCGCGGCGCACTGGATTCCGGTCGTGATGCTGGTGGCACTGGGGGTCATAGCCGCGCTGACGACGCTGACGGCGATTCACAGGCTGGTTCATACCTGGCGGACGCTGCGGTCGAATGAGTAGGCGGCGGTCTGGCGGTTCGGTGAATCTCGCGGAGCGTAGCGGGCGTAGTATATACATGGCGGAAGTTCGCGGTTGTAGGATTCGCGGCGTCGGCCAAGACGGACAGGATAATACGTTGTCAGAGGGTGGATCATATTGAACCAAGCCGTGGGCGGTCGCGCCGCGCTGTTTCTGATAGTGGGCCTCGCGCTGGTCGTGGCTTTCGCGAAGTCCGATAGCGTCTTCGCCCAGGGCGGGGACATAAGGGTGCTTTCTACAAGCGTCGTAAGCGAGTTTCCCGAAGGGATGCGCTATTTCATCGAGGTGGAGGGCGAGAACGAGATAGAAGAGATTTCGGTCAGGCTGAAGGTGGGGCGGAACCAGAACAGGGCGTATGAGTATTTCGAGTTCGACAAGGCGTCGTCGGTGGAGTCCGAACTCTTATGGCGCACGGGCGTAAGAGGCAGGTACATCCCGCCCGGAACCATCATCACGTACTACTTCCTGATAAGGGATAGCGACGGCAACGAATTTTCCACCGAGGACGCGGAGTTCATCTACTACGACGCTCGGTTCGAGTGGGAAGAGGTGACGGACGGCCCGGTGGCGGTCGCCTACCACGGGCCTGTCAGAAGGCGCGCGGAGATAATCCTGGAAGCGATCATGGACACGCTGGACTTCATGGGGCCGCTTCTCGGAGCGGATACCTCTATCCCTATCCGGGTCACTATGTACAATAACGTCAAGGAGATGCTGGAAGCGCTTCCGCCGGGTTCCAGCACTATCAGGCGCGAGCTTATCACCGAGGGGCAGGCTTTCACGGACATCGGCACTCTGCTGGTGCTTGGCGGCGGACGGGGCGCGACAGGCACGGCGTCGCACGAGCTTACCCACATACTGAATCACAGGGCCGGAGACAGCATAATTCGCCGCATCCCCTCATGGCTCGACGAGGGCCTGGCCGAATTTGGCAACGTCGCGCCCGGATTTTCATACGACATAGCATTGGAATTCGCCTTGGGGACTGATAGGCTGTTGCCCATAACCTCGATGCCCGTTCTTCCCGGAGACCCGGAAGACGTGATCATCTTCTATGGTCAGGCCAGGAGCATCGTGGAATACATGATAGCGGCATACGGACCAGCGGCAATGCGGGAACTGCTCGCGGTCTTCAGGGAAGGCGTAAACATGGACGACGCTATCGAGCGGGTGTACGGCATCAGTCGCGTCGAACTGGAGAACGACTGGCGGGAGATAATAGGCGCTCCAATGTACGCGCCGCCCGAGAGGGACAGCGCGAGGCCCACCCCGATATCCAGGCCGACCCTGGGGCTATACAGCCTGACTCCGCAGGCCGGTTCCGACGCCGTTGGGACAACTGAAGATACACCTACGCCGACGCCCGAGCCGCCGACGCCCATGCCGGAGCCGACGCCCGTTCCGACCGAGCCTCCGGCGGCGGCCAAGTTGGAAGCCACGCCGACGCCGGAAGCGGAGCCTGCGCCAGCGACTGAATCCGGGGGGTCGAGCGGGTGCGGCCCGCCCGCCGACAAGACGCTCGGACTGAGCGACGCAACCATGCCACTGTTCGCGCTGGGTCTCTTAGGACTCGCGCTGAGAAGGCGGAGAAAGTAGCCAATGTTGGAAGACGAACTTGACCTGATTCGCGCCGCCGAGCAGACATGGGTTGTCAGGTATCCCAAGCAGAACCTGGCTACTTTCGGCTCTACCAGCCTGTCCTACTACGTGGTGACGGAGCCTATATACCGGGAGATCCAGCCGGAGGATACGGAGAGCGTCGTGCGGCAGGGCAAGGTGGTGGCGGAGAAGCCCGCGATAGTGACGCCGTTCTACGCGATGAACCTGGAGGGCTTCAGCGATGACGCTTACAGCTATTTCAGGCACCTGTCGCGGCAGTTCGGGCCAAACAGTCCGGGCATTCTGTACCAGTATCGCAACGAGTCGGAGAAGACGGACATCCTGAGCGGTCCGCCGGACGAGATAGCGCATCGCATCAGCGACGATCTGGACAGCAAGAACGACGATCTCTCGGTGGTGATGGTGGGCGTGGATGAACTGTGGGACGTGTCGCTGCTGAAGTTCATATATGAATTCACGGCGAGGTCGGCGGTGGAGAACGCGCAGCAGCTACGCTCGCGGGGTATGCTGGACCCGAATCCGTCCACGGGCGGACTTCCACAGGCGGCGATTCAGCAGATAGACAGAATGTTCAGGGAAGTCGAGCAGGGCAGGGACCCGGAGGATCTGAGGCGGGAGCTGGACCGTTGGGGCGCGTTCGATTTCTACGAGGACAGATTCCTGAACATCTTCCGCCGTCGCTAATCTTCTCTGAACATTCGGACGCGGCGCTCGTATCCCATGATTATCCTACGCGCGATAGGCAGAGGCGTGATGTGGGGGATCGCGCTCGATCTCGCGCTGCTGACGCTCGTGGTCGGAGGGGACTCTTTCCCGCTGAGTCCGGCGCAGAGGGCATCGTCGGCGCACAGCTTCGACCTGGTGGGCTGGCATCTCGCCAACTCGATGAGCAAGTGGACTCACCGCGCTTTCAGGGCGATTCCGGGACTCGCGCTGTCGGACGCCGAGCGGCTGGCGCTGGTGGATATGTATTTCGAGCTGGGCGACGTTGAGAACGAGCTGAAGGACTTGATGGACGCGGTCGCGTCGCGGGGCAGCCCGACGGGATCGGAGATGAGCCGTCTGCAGTCGTCGCTGGAACGGGCGCACAATCTCAGACACCGCATACGGAACGACGTCGAGGAGGCGCTGGAATCGGAGATAAGCTCGGTCGTCCGCGCGGAGGGTATGGGACTCGCGGGCGAGATCGTGTTCCCGCCCGTGGACGTCCGGCTGATGGAGCCGCCCAAGGCGCTGATAACGTCTCGTCGGGAGAGAATCGAGAGGCGCGAGGCGGTTTTGCTAGATCCGCATATAAGCGTGGCGGAGCGCGAGGCGGTGGAAGCGCTGCTGGAGTCGGTGAATCTTTCGGCGCTGGTGGTGGACATTGGCGGAGTGGCGACCTATCCGGCCTCAGTTTACCATGGGTCGAACCTCAGAGGTACTCTTCTCATCATGGCGCACGAATGGATGCACCACTATCTCTTCCCGCGTCCGCTCGGACGGAATATGTTCGACTCGCCCGATATGATAGTCCTGAACGAAACGGTCTCCGACCTGGCGGGCCGCGAATTGGGCGACATGGCATACGAGCGCATAGAGGCGCGGACGCCGGTGACCGTTCCGGCGGCGTTGGGCGCGACCGCCGACTTGACCAACTCAGAGCGGGCGCGCGACTTCGACTTCGGGCGAGAGATGCAGAAGACGCGGCGTACCGCCGACGCGCTGCTGGCCGGGGGCGAGGTGGAGATGGCCGAGGGTTACATGGAGACGCGCCGAAAATTGTTCGTGGAGAACGGCCACCCGATTCGCAAGCTGAACCAGGCGTATTTCGCCTTCCATGGCACATACGCGGAGAGCGCGGCTTCTGTGAGTCCCATCGGCGGGCAGGCGAGGCGCCTGAGAGAGCTGTCGCCGGACTTGGGCGATTTCATCTCTCTGGTGTCCGGGGTGTCGAGCTACGCGGAGTTTCTGGAGGTTCTGAGTGAGGCCGAGGCCGCCGCCAGCCAATCCGATTGATTTCGCGGCGCGTAGATTTAGTATGAACGGCCCACGATCCGAGAAAAAACCTCTGTCGAATGGTCGGCGTAAATGTGTTACCATTATCTGCAACCTTATAAATCCACGCACACCGAAAGTTTGACTGCCGATGTACCGTCCAGAAGAGCCAGAAGTAAATTTCGACCAGGTAATGGAGCGGATTCGCAACTTCTTTGGCCGATTCCGAATTGGCGGCGGAGGCAACATAGGGTCGCTTATCGTGATCGGGCTGTTCGCGGTCGGGATTGCCGTGTGGCTGGGCAGCGGGTTCTTCACCGTCCAGCCGGGCGAACAGGCCGCGCTTCGACGCCTGGGCACGTTCGAAAGCATACAGGGGCCGGGACTTCACTGGTGGTGGCCTTCCCCCGTGGGAGCGAGGGACATCGTTTCCGTGGACCAGCGCCGTCAATTGGAGGTCGGCGTAGCCGGCGGGAACCCCGTTCTCAGCGAGTCCCTTATGATCACCGGCGACGCCGATGAGGAGGGACTGCCCGGAGAAGCGCCCAACATTGTTGACGTGCAGCTTCTGGTGCAGTACGACATCAAGGACGTGGTGGCGTATCTATACAGGGTGTCCGACCCGGACGGGCAGACCATAAAGGACGTCACCGAAACCGCGCTGCGCCAGGTTATCGGGAGCCGTCCGATTGACGATGTTCTGACAGACAAGAAAGAGGACATCCAGGCGGAAACCAAACTTGAGCTCCAGGGCCTGCTGGACTACTACGAAACCGGCATAAGGGTGCGTGAGGTCAAGCTGCTCAACGTGTTCGCGCCCGAACAGGTGAAAGACGCCTTCGACGATGTTGTACGCGCGAAGGAAGACAAGGCGCGGATAATCAACCTGGCCGACGCCTACAAGGAATCCATCCTCCCGCAGGCCAGGGGCGAGGCCGCGAGGGTTACGGAAGCCGCCGAGGCGTACAAGCAGGAACGCATAGCTATCGCAGAGGGCCAGGCCGAACGCTTCAAGGCGATCCTGTTCGAGTACGAGAAGGCGCCCGAAGTCACTCGCCAGCGCCTGTACCTGGAAGCCATGGAGGAGATTCTTCCGGGGGTCAAGATGTACATAATGTCGGGCGAGGCGGGAAACAGCGTTCTGCCGCTTCTGCCTCTGACGGATGACGGTCAGTTGCCGACCACGCTCGGCAGGAACCAGTAAGGGTCTGCTAAATTGAGATTCATCGCGCTCATACTAGTGCTTTTGGCTGTTATAGCGGCGGTCGTCGGGCCGCAGCTATTCTTCGTGGTGGACGAGAAGCAAATCGCCATCGTCACCCGGTTCGGAGAAGTGCAGAAGTCCATAAAGGGCCCCGGGCTGTATGTAAAGACGCCGTTCATAGACACCACGACCTACTACGATAAGCGTCTTCTCATATTCGACGCGCCGCCCGACTCGCTTCTGACCAAGGACAAGAAACGCCTGATAATTGACGTTTACGCCAGGGGGCGCATCGTTGATCCGGTGCTGTTCAGGGAGACCGTGCGAACCGAGGCCGGGGGAAAGGCGCGCGCGGTAGATATCCTATCGTCCGAGCTCAGGCGCGAGATAGCCAGCGACAACCAGGCTGAGATAATAACCACCAAGCGCGAAGACATAATGAATCGCATAAGGGACAACGTTAAGCCCAAGCTCGAAGAGTTCGGCCTGGACATCATTGACGTTCGCATCAAGCGCGCCGACTTCCCGCCCGAAATCGCCGAGTCCGTCTATGCGCGTATGCAGGCCGAGCGCAAGCGCAAAGCCGACAAGGAGCGCGCCGAGGGCGCGGAGATTGACGCGCAGGTCAGGGCCACCGTTGACAGGGACGCCACCATCATCAGGGCCAACGCCCAGAGACTGGCGGACATAACTCGCGGTGAGGGCGACGCGCAGGCGGTTCAGATATTCGCGGACGCCATTTCCTCCAACCCGGAATTCTACTCCTTCCAGCGCTCTCTCGACGCTTACCGCAAGATACTCGAAGCCAACTCCACGATGTTACTGCCGGCGGACAGCAACCTGTTCGAGTTCCTCCAGTCCCCCAGCGGTCTCAGCGGCGACTTCGAGGATCAGTAGTCGCGGTCTCGCCGGAGCCGACGCTATTGACCTCACGGGCGGACATCCAGATATTCCCGGAGTTCAGCGAAAGCGTCTCGCCCGAATGGATAGACGCCGTTGTCTCCGGCGTGCTTTCCATCGAGCCGGAGTGGTCGAGCGAGCGCGTCAGCGTGGTCATAGCCGACGACGAAAGCGTAGCCGACCTGAACCGTGAACACAGGGGATTGGACGAAACGACCGACGTGCTCTCCTTCTCCAATCGCCATTCGGGTCAATACTACGGAGAGGACGGCGAACGGGAGACGACGACCGGCGATATGGATTTCGTTCTGCCGCCCGGCTACGGCGATGGGTTGGGCGAAGTGATCGTCTCCTATCCACAGGTGAGTCGGCAGGCGCGCCAAGCCGGTCATACCGCCCAAAAGGAACTGTCCATTATGCTTGCCCACGGAATCTTGCATCTGCTAGGTTACGACCATGAGCGGGAGGATCAAGCCGCCGAGATGTTCTCCTTGCAAGACAGGGCCATCGCCGCCCTCGATCATCGTTTACAATCGTAGGGTCGAATCCTCGCAGCAGCCGTCCGCGTCATGGACTAAGAAGGTTAGAACTTACGCAGTTGGCACGGTATGGATTCCCGCTTTCGCGGGAATGACGATAGGCAAACTGTGTCCGAGCGCATAACTCCTATCGAAAACTAAGATGGCAGAAGTCCTGTACAGAAAGTGGCGTCCCCGCGCTCTCGACCAGGTAGTCGGTCAGGACACGGTGACCAACACTCTCAGAAACGCCGTATCCTCCGGCAGGCTGACTCACGCCTACCTGTTCTGCGGGCCGCGCGGCACAGGGAAGACGAGCACCGCGCGCATCCTCGCCAAGGCGGTGAACTGTCTCAATTCCACCAACGGCGAGCCTGACAACTCCTGCGAGAGGTGCGTCTCGGTAAACGAAGGCAGGGCGCTGGACCTCATCGAGATTGACGCCGCCTCCAATCGCAGCATAGACGACATTCGCGACCTGAGCGATAAGATAAACTTCGCTCCCACAGAGTTCAGGTATAAAGTATATATCGTGGACGAAGTGCATATGCTCACGGACCCTGCGTTCAACGCGCTCCTGAAGACGCTGGAAGAGCCGCCCGACCACGCTATTTTCATTCTGGCCACAACGGAAGTCCACAGGGTGCCGCTTACCATCGTGTCCAGGTGCCAGCGATACGACTTTCGCCGCATATCCCTGGACGATATTGCCGAAAAGCTCGCAGAGCTGTGCGAGGCCGAAGGCGTGAAGGCCGAGCGCGAGACTCTCGAACTGATAGCGCGGCACTCCACCGGAAGCCTGAGAGACGCCGAGAACCTGCTGGAGCAGGCGGTGGTGTCCTACGACTCCCCTCTGAGGGCGGACCAGGTGCGGGATATGCTTGAGCTTTCGGGCGACGAGGACGCGCTCGACCTGTGCCAGTCCATAGTCGAAAAGAACGTTTCCGCGAGCCTGAACATCGTGAACAAGGTGTCCGCGCAGGGTTCGGACCTTAGGCAACTCCAGCGAGCGGCGACCGACTTTCTCAGGTCGGTTCTCCTGATAGCCGTTGGCGCGGACGGCGCCGCCGGATTTTCCGACGACACCGCCGAACGCCTCAAGAGTATGTCGCAGGGCGCGGACCGGAGATACATACTCAGGGCGCTCAAGGCTATTTCCGAGGCCGACCTCAGATTGGATACCGCGTCTCCCCTGCCCCTGGAGCTCGCCCTGGTCGAGTCGAGCATCGAGCCAGTATCAGTCGCGCCCGCTCCGGCCGCGCAGCCCGCCCCCGCTCGAAGGCAAGCCGCGCCCTCACAGTACGCCCAAAGACAGGCGCCGCCCGCCGCCAGTCGCGCTCCCGCGAGAAGCCGTCCGGCGCGCCCGCCCGCCCGTCCCCCTCAGAGCCAGAAGCCGGCCAACGGAAGCGCGAGTACGGCCGCGCCCAGGAGCGGACAGGACGGCAGCCTGGATCCGGCGATGTGGAACGAGGTGCTGCGCGCGCTCAGGACAACCGGCGCCCGGTTCAAGCTCGGCGCGTTGCTCCGCGGCTCGCGGGAATATACCATTGAGGACAATAAACTCGTCGTCAGGTTCGCGCACAGTTCTCACGTAGAGCGCATAAACCAGGAAATTGACAATCCGAGCGTAAAGCAGGAATTGAAGCAAGCGCTCTCCCGCGCGATGGGCGGAGAGTATGAGCTTGTACCAGAACTGATTTCGAAAGAAAATGGTTCCGAAACGAGACGAGCCAATCAGAGCCACCTGGTAGTGGCGGCCCAGAGAATGGGCGCGCGGCTCGTTGACAGATTCGAGGAGGAAGTAGAACAATGAATCGTCAGATGATGCGCCAGGCGCAACAGCTTCAGAGAAGGATGGTCGAACTCCAGGAAGAACTGGAGTCCGCCACCGTTGAAGCTACCGCCGGCGGCGGCGTGGTAAGCGTCGTAGTATCGGGCAAGATGACCGTCGAATCAATCACCATAGACCCGGAGGTCGTCTCCCCCGACGACGTGGACATTCTCGAAGACCTTGTTACGGCCGCCGTGAACGAAGGGCTCGCCAAGGCGCAGGAGATGGCCAACTCGAAGATGAGCGAACTCACCGGCGGACTGAACATACCCGGCCTGACCTGATATGAACAACTCCACTGATCCCATAGCCAGGCTGATAGAGGAATTTCACAAGCTGCCCGGCATAGGCCCCAAGACCGCGCAGCGCCTAGCCTACTATCTTATTCGTATGCCCGGCGAGTACGCCCACGGACTGGCGGACGCAATCGTAGCGGTGAAAGACCGGGTGGCGATGTGTTCCAGGTGCTGCAATCTAACCGACGCCGACCCGTGTATCATCTGCTCCGACCCGCAGCGCGACGAGACCACGGTATGCGTCGTCGAAGAGGCGCTGGACGTGCTGGCGCTGGAGCGCACTCACAGCTATCGCGGCTTGTATCATGTCCTTCACGGCGCCGTCTCACCCATGAACGGAATCGGCCCTGACGATCTGAAGATTCAGCCGCTGCTTTCCCGAATGAACGACGAGCCCATCAGGGAGATCATCCTGGCAACCAACCCCAACCTGGAGGGAGACGCGACGGCCATGTACATCCACCGGCTGATCTCCCCGCTCGGCATAGAGATAACCAGGCCGGCCAGAGGTCTCCCGGTCGGCGGCGATCTCGAGTACGCCGACGAATCCACGCTTGGCCGGGCCATAGAAGGCAGGCAGTCGTTCTAATCCACCGACCGGCATCAATTGGCGGGTGAGTCTTGAGATTACGCACATACAAAAGTCAGGGACTTGTGCTGAGGCAGTACACCCTGGGAGAAGCGGACCGCATTCTTTCCATACTCACGCCGAACATGGGCAAGGTGCGCGTAGTAGCCAAGAGCGTCCGAAGACCGCAGAGCAAGTTGAGAGGGCATCTCGATCTGACCAACGTCGTCGAATTCTCCGCCGCCTACGGGCGCAACCTGGATGTCGTGACTGAGGCCCAGGTAGAGGACGACCACCCGCGCATTCGCTCGGAACTTCCCCTGTTGTCCCAGGCGGTTTACGTATGCGAACTGGCGGACTCATTCGCGGAGGAACGCGCTCCAAGCCGCGACCTGTACCTGCTGGCTACCGTGACGCTCGATCTTCTCTCAGACTCCCGCGAGGCGTGGCTGGTGAGCAGGTGGTTCGAGGCGCGGCTGTTGGACGTGTCGGGATTCCGGCCTGAGTTGGAAGTGTGCGTGGAGTGCGGAGCGGAACTGGAACCGGACGACCATATGCTGGATCTGGCTTCCGGCGGGGCGCTTTGTCCCGAATGCCGCGCGCTTAGCGCGGGCAGCAGGGTGCATATTTCCGAGAGGGCGATGAGAGTTCTCAGACACTTCCAGCGGTCTCTGCGTTTCGGCGACGTGGGGACTCCGAACATCGGCAACCGGACCAGGAACGAAGTGGAGGGAATTCACACCCGCTATATCCGCTCGATCCTGGAACGCAATCTCAAGAGCGAGGAGTTCGTGAGGCGGGTGGCGGAAGCCGAACGGCCCCGATACGCCACGGACTAGAAGCTATCTCATAAACATCACCCTCGGTGGGAACCGCGCGCTTTCACCCCCATCCTAGCCTTCCCCCATCAAGGGCTGATAGGGGTAGGCATTTCACCCTCACCCCAGCCCTCTCCCTGAGGGAGAGGGGGTTTGTTGATCGGCGCTCATAGCTGACCGCATATTTGCCTACCCTTGTTAGCCCATCAAGGGGGAAGGGACTTTTTGCCCACCCTTGCGAACCTATCAGGGGAGAGGGGATTAAGGAGGGGCCCCTGCGCGAAGCCGGCATTTATGAGAGCGGCGGCGGGGCCGCGTCGTCGTCATCGGTATAGATGTGCGGCTGATCCGGCGTCGTGACCGCGAGCCGGAACGAAATGCCCTCTCCCACGCTGCTTATGTGGTGTCGCATCCCCTCCGGCACGAAAACTATGTCGCCTTCCCCGGCGCGTATGATCGGCCTGCCCTCCCCGACTTCCCACGTTAGCTCTCCCCGCAGTATCGTCCACCACTCGTTGAAATCAGGGTGCCAGTGGGCGTTGTTGGTCATCCCGGACGCGTGACAGATCAGGTTGGCGCTGTTGCGGTCGTCCGTAAGTATGGACGTCGCCCAGGGCGGCTCGCCGAACTTCTCCAGCATATACTCCAGGCTGGTGTGCAGGCGGTTGGGCACATCGTCCTGGGGGAGGGGCCGGAGTATGTTGGAGCGCGCGCCTTTCACGTCGTGGCTGGAGTCCGGATGCGTAACCCCGAGCCGCAGTGAGTTCTCATTGCCCACCGTTCTTATGGCGTGCCTGCGCCCCCTGGGGGCCATGACCACGTCGCCCTTCTTCGCCCTGATCGGAGCGTAGTCGCCAATCTCCCACAGCAGTTCCCCTTGCAGCACTACCCACCACTCGTTGAAGTCGGGATGGGCGTGAGCGTCGTTCTCCTGGCCGGGCGCGTTGCAGATGAGTACGGCGTTGTTGCGTCCGTCCGTAAACAGCGCCTCGGCCCAGGGCGGCTCGCCATGTCCGGCGACGATTTCGGAGATTGATATATGCCTGGGTTCCGCGCTGGGTATCATCGGGGCCTCTCCTGTCGGATATCGGTGTCTGGGATTATAGGAAGGCTCTGGAAGTTGGTCAATATCGAAAGAATCAGTATAACCTGTATCAGTTTGGTCGGTAGGGGAGTCACCCCCATCCTAGCCTTCCCCCATCAAGGGGGAAGGGAATTTCCTCGCCACAGGCAACGCCGACTAAATTGGTACAGCATCGAATCAGTATGTGCAAACCATCACAAAATTGACACCCGAAAAATCCAGTTGGTATATTCAATAGGTACATATGTTAGGGAGCGCTGATCAAACCAGCGTTTCCTCAGACTCAGGCATCCAATTTCAACAATTGCCCACAGACCATCCAGGTGATCATTCCAGCCCCGAAGAAGTCTTCGGGCGACTGAACTATTTTGTCGCGTCCAAGTACGGCGCGGCTCCGCGGACGCTATCCCAATCCCTAGCCAATACGCAAACAGGGTGTAGGTGCGCCGTTCGATTGTGGGCAAGTACAGCTCAGGGAGTATTGAATTGAAGAAGACCGATTTTGTAGTCAGGTTCGCCGGAGAGGGCGGCCAGGGCGTCGTCACATCGGCTGAAGGCTTCGCGCAAGCCAACGCCCAGGTCGGCTATCATGTCCAGACCTTCTCCACATTCCCTTCCCAGATCAGGGGAGGCCCCACCTGGACGCAGACAAGAATCTCGACCGAGCCGGTACTAAGTTCCGGCGATGAGTTGGACGTCCTCGTGGCATTCAACGAGTACGCCTACGAAAACCACAAGGACGAGGTGGCCGAGAACGGAGTGATCGTTTACAACTCGGAGGAATTCGAGTTGGAGCCGGACGGCAAGAGCTTCGGCATGAGGTTCGACGAGCTTGCCAGGTCCACGGGCAACGCCAGGGCCGCGAACATGGTCGTCATGGGCGCGCTGGCCTACCTGGTGGAAATTGACCAGCAGATCCTGGAAGACTTCGTAACGAAGCGCTTCACCAGGGGACGTCCGAACGACCAGCAGATCATCGAGTCCAACCACCAGGCGCTGGGACTCGGCAGAGTGGAGGCGGAAAAGAGCGGCTTCAACCTGGGCGAACTGGAGGCGTCGAATCCGCCTCAAGTCGAACAGGTACTCATAAACGGGAACGTGGCGCTAGGGCTCGGCGCGCTTGCCGCCGGAGTGGACGTTTACATCGGATACCCGATTTCGCCCGCCACGTCCCTGCTGATATGGATGGAGAATAACCTGCCTGGGCCGGACAAGTTCGTTCACCAGGCGACTTCGGAAATCGAATCCATAACGAGCATCGTGGGCGCAGGGTTCGCCGGCAAGAAGGCGATGACCGGAACCGCCGGGCCGGGCTTCTCGCTCATGGGCGAAGGCTTGGGTCTCGCGTGGATGGCGGAGATTCCGCTCGTCGTGGCGGACATACAGAGAGGCGGCCCCTCAACCGGTCTGCCAACCAAGACCGAGCAGTCCGACCTGCTTACCGCGATGTACCCGGGGCACGGCGATATGCGCCTGCCTGTCATCGCGCCCGGCACGGTGGAGGAGTGCTTCTACGCCGCGCTCCACGCCTTCAACTGGGCGGAGAGATACCAGGGGCCGGTAATCCTGCTGAGCGAGCATATGCTCTCTGAGCGCAACCAGAACATTCCGAGGCCGGACGTGAGCGCGCTCATGGTGGAGGGCCGGGACACGTATCGGGGAACCAACGGCTACCACCGATATGAGAGCTGGGAGCGTTCTCCAATGCCGATTCCGGGCGGGCCGGGCTCATACGTCGCCAACGGTTCGGAACACGACGGCATGGGCGACACGACTCACAGGCCCGAACGCCACATTCAGATGACGACCCGCCGTTTCAGCAAGCTCGACCTGCTTGCGGACGGCACCTACGAAAGCGAGAACACCGACGCGAGCGTCGCCGTGATGCCCTGGGGCGGCTCCAAGGGGCCGTCGCTCGGCGCGTGGCGCGAGCTGACCGCCGCGGGCGCGGACCTGGGCTGGTATTACACCATGTTCCTGAACCCGCTTCCCGACGGACTGGTCGAGGAACTCAAAGAGAAAGAACTGGTGATAGTTCCTGAGTTGAACTACATGGGCCAGTTCTCTTCGCACCTGCGTTCTCTCGGCATCAACGCAGAGTCCATAACCCAGTACACGGGACTTCCGTTCAAGGAGCGAGACCTTGTGGAGTCCATTTCTCAGAAAGCCAACATTCAGCAGAAAGAGGGTGTGACAGTATGACGTCCAAGAACCCTGAGTACGATTTCAAGTGGTGCCCCGGCTGCGGCGACTTCGGCGTGCGACGCGCTCTGGAAGGGGCGATACAGCGCCGTGTGGTAGAGACCGAGGTCCCCATGGAGAGCAACGTGGTGGTGGCCGGAATCGGCTGCTCCGGCAATATGGTTCATATGCTGGAGAGCGACGAGCAACCATACGGCTTCCATGGCATACACGGCAGGACTCTGCCGATAGCCATGGGCGTCAAGATGGCCCGACCGGACCTGAACGTAGTGGTGGTGGCCGGAGACGGCGACTTCCTGAGCATCGGGTTCGAGCACATCGCGCCCCAGGCGGCGCGCAACCTCGATGTCACCGCGATTATCATGGACAACGGCGTTTACGGCCTCACAAAGGGCCAGAGCTCTCCGACGACGGACCTGGGCGTGGTGACGAGTTCCACCCCGTTCGGCAAGCCGGAAGAGAAGATGAACCCGTTCCAGCTCTACCTGAGCATGGGCGTCAGCTTCGTCGCTTCCACGATGTCCAGCCAGATACGCCCAATGACACAGATGATGATGGACGCGATGGAGCATCCGGGCTTCTCCATCGTGCATATACAGTCGCCCTGCACGGAGTACAACAACACCTACGACATACTGAAGGGCAACCCGCGCAAGGGCATTCCCGGCCTGGCCTACGACATCCCGGACGACTACGACTCGGCTGATGTCGAGGCCGCTTTCGACCTGTCGTCCTCGGACGGCATACCGCTGGGAGTCATCTACCAGGACACCGACCGCCCGACGTTCGACCAGCGCATTGACGAAATCTCGGAGAAGGCGCGGGTGAAGACTGTACCCGGACTGCTGGACAGCTACACCATCTAGCGGCGGCCATAAGTAACGATTTGGGGCAGGCTCTCAGGGCCTGCCCTTTGTTATCCGCGCGTATCTCTACTTCACCCGTCATGCCAGATTCCTCAATAGCGTGATCGCGTCTCTATACTCTGTTGGCTCTACCAGATTCATAAACCGCTCGTCGGCGGTGACCAATGTTGCGTCTATACGACGGGCCAAAGCGAGATAGACGCAATCATACGCGGGGTGGTTGAGCGCGGCCGCAATACGTAGCGCGTCAACACCAACCATTTCGTCCGTTTCCCAGATAATCGTTCTACTCGAAAGGGATTCTAGTCGGACTTCAGCCTCTTGTAGGTTAATCAAACCCTGAAGGGTCGCCTTACACCACAGAACATTAGCGACCTCTGACACCAAAAGCCGAGGGGCATGAATTTCATGGTTCTCTATCAGCAGGCGCTTTGCCACTTCCGAATCTTTCTCAGAAACCAGCCACTTTATCGCCACGCTGGTGTCCACTACCAGTCTCACCAGTTATGTCCATGATCGTCGTCGCGGTCTTGGCGTATCATAAGCCATCCAGGTTCCCCCATAGGTCTGCCCTTGGTCTCTCTCTGGAATTTCTCGACAAGTTTGATAAACTCCTTGCGCTTGGTTTCCCTGTCTTCTATGTCTTGGGCTTCGCGTTCCAAGATTCCGCGAACTTCGCTTTCGAGAGAGTGGTCTCTGCCGGCGGCGCGTTTTTTGAGTAGGCGCACAACTTCGTCGTTCAGATGGTTGATATGGATAGTTGCCATATCAGGCTCCTTAAGTGGGCTATGGGGATATATTAACGCAAAGGCGCAGGGGTTAGACAGGGAGGTCCGGTATCCCAGAACGGGGTCAACGCATCGTGAGGTCGGCCACTAGCATTTCAATCGCCAGTTGCTCGGCAATCGGCTTGGTCTTGAGGGTCAGATCGGTCTCTATGAGGCGTTCGTGGAAGTAGGCGAGATATTCCTGGGTCATCCGACTCTCTTGCTGGAGCGTCTTGTTCAGAACCCATCCCGATAGTCGAATCCTGCGCCCTATGTCCTCTCGCGGTACGCCGCGCGTCGTCATGTCCTTTGCCATGAGTAGCAGCCTCACCTGGCGCGCCAGCATGGTGAGTATGTACGCGGCGGGGCTGCCGTCGTCCATAATGCGCGTGATCAATCTGAGCGCGACATCCGCTCTGCCGTCTATTACCGCGTCCACAGCCCGGAAGATGTTCGCCTCACGCACGTAGGCGACCATCTGGCGCACGTCCTCTTCACGAATGGCTCCGCCATCAACGTAGAGGGCGAGCTTTCTGAGTTCGGTGTCTATGAGGCGGGGTTGTCTGCCAATGGCTTCGGCGAGCGTGGCGGACGCGCGCGGCTCGATGTCCACCCCAAGCGTCTTGGCGCGGGCCATTATCCAGCCGGGCATATCGCGCTCTCGCGGAAGCGAGAACTCACGCGCCTGGGACAGCGGCGACAGCTTTCTGAGCATCGGGTTGTTCTTGGCGAGAGCGCCGTCCACGAATGTCAGGTTGGTGGTTGGGGGAATGGAACCAAGCTGGTCCGGGAGGTCGGTCCATTGACCGAGCGGGTTACGGTTGCTTCTGGCGCCGCTTGACTGCCTGCCCCTGCGCTCGAAGGTGGTCAGCAAGCCCTTCACCACCACGACCCGGAAGTCAGACATGAAGGGTATGGTGAAGACGGCGGCGTTGAGTTGGTCGGGATTCACCTCTTCGGCGAGGAACGACGTGTAGTTTATGTCGCGCAGGTCGTCCGGCCCCGTGTTCCGAGTGATTTCGGTCAGGGCTTCCTCCGCGCTGACTTCATCTTCTCCGTAGATGAGTTGGATCATGGTTGTGAGTTGTCAGTTATTAGTGGTCAGTAGTCAGTTTGAGTCGAACGATTTCCGTTTGGATGGAATCAGTGTATGCCGCCGGTCGCGGTTTATTCCATTACTCTGAGGGTTGAGGGGACGTTCATTTTGCGAAGTCTGCGAATCGTGAGCAGAGGCGCGACCGCGACCGCCGCCACGCCGAGTGTCACGGCCACGGCCAGCGTGGTCGGCTTTATCAGGGCCTCTATGCCCAGGTCGGGCATTGTGTTCGGAATCAGCACGATGACTACCCATTGCAGCAGGATGTAACCCCCAATGAGTCCCAGGATTGTGGAGATGACTCCCAGGATCGCGCTCTCGACTATCGCCATGCCCATTACGGAGCGGACCGGCAGCCCGTAGGCGAACATGGTGGCGTGTTCGCGCTGACGTTCGTCCATGTTGATGCTGGCGGTGTTGTAAGCTATGAGCAGGGCGAGCGCCATTATCGCGACTTGTATGAAGTAGAGGATTCCGGTGAACTGCTCGAACTGGTCTCTGAACACGTCGGTCGAGGCGGTCGCCTTCTGCACCGATCCCACTCCGGGCAACTTGAACAGGTCTTCCTTCAGGGTATCGGTTTCGACTCCGCTCGCGGGCCGCGCGTGTATGACGTTGGTCATTCCCTCTATTCCGATGATTCCGGCTTGTTCGGCGGACAGGTAGGCGTTAAGCCGGAATGGGTGGGCGTGCGCGCCGATGACCTCAAGCTCGGAATCCTGAAGCGAGAACAGTTCGCGTCCGCCGACGACCGGATGGCGGACGGTCAGCGTGTCGCCTGTTTCGACACCGAGATCGTTCGCCGCTTTCTCCGAGATGAGGATGCCCGGAGTGTCTGCGCGAAGGCTGCCCTGTGTGAGAGTCGGCTGCCACAGGGCGCTGTCGAAGGATATGAAGTTCAGGAACACGTCGAAGGACGTATCGTCTTTGGAGAGGGTTCCGCCCAGTCTCAGGCTTGTCTCTACGTCCGCGGCGCTTGACGAGTCGCGGATATTCTGGACCGTGGGGGAATCCTGGGGATAGAACGTGTCCAGGGCTATTTCCACCCTGTCGGGGCTGTTTCCGGCGGTCTCGATCCCGGTGCGGTCGAACGCATCCAGGAATGAGTCCAACATTCCCATGACCATTACCAGAACCGTTACTATGGCGGCGATTCCGAGCGCGGTGAGCAGAGTTCGGCGAGGGGCGCGGGCAATGTTGCGAAACGGGATCTGCCGTATGGTCTGGCCGGGTATTCTCAATCTTGTAAGCAGCCACGCAAAACCTCCGGTACGCATCGCCAGATGTCCGGTTTTGATGGCGTCAATCGGGGGAACCCTCACGGCTCTCCAAACGGGTACGGCGGTGGCGAGGAACGGTATCAGAAATCCGATGAGCGCAACGCCGGCGAAGAATCCGGGCTGGAACGGCGTTCGCCACACAGGGAGAGGAACGAAATCGGTGAGTATCGCGCGGAGGCCCTGCGCCACGCCTATTCCCATGAGTATTCCGAATATCACGCCGAGAAGCGCGACCTGCGCGCTGAAGAGCAGCGGCCTGAGCGCGACCCTGAGAGGCGACATCCCCAGAGCCATGGCTATGCCTATCTCGCGCCGCTGGGAGTCCATTATGCGGCTTGTGAGGTTGAAGGCGGCGAAAACCGCGCCCCCGAAAATGGCGATGGCCAGCACCGTGTTGAACTGCTGGTCGCCCTCCACGTCCTCGACCATCGCCCTTATGGATGGGTCGTCGAGCCGCCTGCTGACAGCGCCTCCGAGCGGACTGAACGCCGCGCTCAGCGCGTCGAAAACGGCGTCCTCGTCCGCGCCGGGCGCCAGCGTAAGCAGAAGGTCGTTGACCTTGCCTTCCTTCGCGGTGATTCTCTGGGCGGTTTCGAGAGATGTGAAGGCGGCGGCGAAATTCGCCTGGGCCAGCAGCCCGCCCTCGGGCGTTATGACGAAGAAGTATTCGGGGGAGAGAACCTGGCCGATGTATTGAACCGTGATATTCCCTGAGAGGGTCGCGGATCCGGATTCGGGCAACTCGTAGAACTTGCCGAAGTTGCGCTCCAGGGCGATTACGTTCTGTCCGGCGTCCTCCGACACAAGAGCGCGTCCGAGATCGGGATGCAGCATATTTATATGCGGGCCGTCGTCGGATACGTCCACACCTATCAGGCGTCCAGGGACGATGATGGTCTGGCCGTCCGATTCGACGGATACCTGCGTGGGCAGCACGAGGCGCTCTTCGGCGTCGGATACGTAGCCGGACGCCGCTTCGTCAAGTGTTCTGAGCAATGTTCCGCGCTCGGCGAAACCGCCCG
This sequence comes from Dehalococcoidia bacterium, assembly GCA_963668275.2. Classification (GTDB taxonomy): domain Bacteria; phylum Chloroflexota; class Dehalococcoidia; order Lucifugimonadales; family UBA1123; genus VXRN01. The sequence goes on along the minus strand of OY764155.1, from coordinate 1,091,617 downwards.
CGCCTAGCTGGACGCGGAGGTCGAACGTGTTCACCGCCTCGTAGCTGGCGTCGTTGGACATACCGCGCCAGATGTTCATGCTACGCAAGCCGGAGAACAGCCCGGTTCCGAAGGCGATGATGATGGCGATGGCGGCGACCTGAACCCAGCGGGAGCGGAGGTCGCGCCAGGACCATTTGAGCCACATAGATAAACCTCGCTTGTCGGAGTATCCACAGGATAACAGACATTCGGAATGAATAGATGCCGGGAATTCTGAGAATCGGGAGGGTCCCCTATTCTTCCAGCCACACCTTGGCCCAGTGGTGGTATTCGGAGGCGGCGAAGTTGGGGTGGAAGTCGCGGACTCGGGGCTGCCACGTCCAGATCTCGGTCCGCGTGAATGGCATGAATCGGTATCCATGGTCGAGGACGTGGTTCTGGATGCGGTGAATCAGTTCCGCTCTCTTCTTCGCGTCGCGCTCCACGGCCTGCGCTTCGAGCATGGCGTCCAGCGCGTCGTCGAGGTGGCCGGTGGTATTCCAGACGCCCTCGCTGTGAAAGACCGGGAGCAGATAGCCGTTCGGCGTGGAGACGGGGGCAGGTGGGCCTACCATCAACTGGTAGTCGCCCTGGAGCCAGACGCTCTCGCCGAATTGTCTTCGGTTGACTATCTCTACACGGGAATCGAATCCGACGCTTTGCATACTCACCGAGACAGCGTGGGCGTAGTCCAGGTACGACTGACCGAAGTCGCCGACGGTGATCGTAACGGGCGTCCCGGACGCCAGTCCGACGTCGCGCAGGAGGGATTGGGCGGATTCGGTATCGTCGAAACGGTCCGCCAGTTCGGATTCGGTCAGCAGCCAATCCGGTGAAGCCACGGGGAATCCCGTTCCAACGAATCCGAATCCTTCCCACCGCTCCTCTATGATTCTGACCGGATCCATGGAGAGCATAGCCGCCTTTCTCACCCGCGCGTCGTCGAATGGAGGCTCGGTGGTCTTGAAGGCGATTTCGACGCCTGAGCCAGGCTGGGGAATTTCCAGAAGAGGGGCATTGGGGAACTGGCGGACGTGCCGGGGCCATTGTGTCGGATTCATTTCGTGAATGTCCGTCATTCCGGTCTGGAAGGCTGCCGCGCGGGTATCCTCGTCTGTGAGAATCAGGATTCTGAGATTGTCCGCGAACGGAAGACCGGGCTCGAAGTAGTCCGGGTGGCGCGAGAAGGCGTGAAGTTCGTCCGGGGAGGTCAGATCAAGCATCCAAGGCCCCGTGCCGATAGTAGGCCCTTCTCGGAGGTCGCCGCTGAGTATCAGCGTTTCAGGAGCGACTATCTTGGAATGGCCGTCGGCGAGAGACAGCAGCGCGTCGGCGTCGGGAAGGTCGAACCTCACTCTCAGGGTCAAAGGGTCGAGATACTCCAGCGCGGCGATGCCGCGCAACAGGGGAGAGTTGGGAAATTCCGGATTGATTTGCCGCTGATAGCTGAAAATCACGTCTTCGGCGTCGAGCGCGCGTCCACCTACCGGGTCGAGGTTCTGCCACCGTACGCCGTCGCGCAGATTGAACAGGTAAGAGGTTGGCGACTCCATCGTCCAGTCCGCGCATATGTCGCATTCCAGCGACAAGCCGGGAAGGGGGACGCCCGGCCCGGTCTCCAAACGCATTAGTCTGGAATACGCTATACCGGGGCCCCAGCTCGAAAGCGCGGGAGATACGTCCTGGTGAACATCCTGGTGCGCGATGTTCTGGGGACTCGCCAGATTCAGGACGCCGCCCCGCGATCTGGGGTCCGGCGTTGGCCTGGCTGTCGGAACCGGCCTCGGCGTAGCCACCATAGGCGTCGCGGTCGGCACGACCGCGGGCGCGGGCGCTCTGGCGGGCGTCGAAGTAGGTATGGGGGTAGGCGCTCGCGCGTCCGGGGAGCTTGGCGCCGGAGTGGCCGCCACTCTCGGTGTAAGAGTTGGGGGCGCGGGCGCAAAGGTCGGATTTGGTTCGGGGTCAGTCCGGTCTCCACAGGATACGGACCACAGCAAAGCGAAACCCAAAGTCAACCCTGCGAATGATGAATAAGTGTCTCTGAACGTCATGCCGCGTCCGTAGATGTTTCCGCGCGCCCGGACAGAGTGGACTTCAGTCTGTCAAGCGAGCCTATACCTTCTCTGGGTAGAAATAATACCGCCATCAGAGTGGGCGGCAGGAAGAATACCGCATGCGTAATTACCGCGAATCCGAAAGCCTGCTCATGGATCACTCCGAACAGGCCCAGCATATACACGACCGCGAACTCGAAAGTGCCGATTGCGGACGGGGCGGCGGGAATGGCGGTCGCGAAGAAGATGGTCGCCATGATAACCATAGTGGCAGTCACGGGGGTTATCGAAAGTTGGAATGAGATGGATATGATCCAGGCGGTCACGCCTACAAGCAGCCAGTAGATGACGCTCAAGGCGAAAGACGCGGCCAGACGCGCGCGTTCGCGCTCGAGGTCTCTGACAGCCTCCATAAAAGACAGCAGAAATGGAACTCGCCTCATCCAGGCGAAGGTGAATCCGTTGCCGCCCCAGGCCAACAGCCTGACCAACAAAATGCACAGCGCCGCGAAAGCTAACGCTACCCATACATAAACTCCGTAATCCCTTATCTCCGGGATGAAGAGGAAGGCAATCGCCAAGATGAATGCGCTGGCGACTACATCCAGGACCCTTTCCATGCCGAGCGTGGCAAGGGCCACGGATGGCTGCACGCGGTCTTTGATGGACAGAATGGCAAGCTGGGCGGCCTCGCTGGCTATGCGGATCGGAACCAGATTGTTGAGTCCTATCCCAACATTCTGGACTATGAAAAGCCTGTTGGTTGATACCTCGCCGTTCACGAACAGCGCCCGCCAGCGGACGGCGCGCAAGTAGCTGGCGGCGATGAACACGGCGACGGCAAGGACGATCATGAGTAGGGAAATGTCGCCGAACGCTTCCAGGACGAGGCTCCAGTCAAGCCCACGAGCGGAGAGCCACCCAAGCCCGACGCTGATGGCGATTCCGGCTGCGATTCTTCCAATTACGAATGCGCGACGTTTCAAACGCTCTACTCACAATGTAGGCTCTCTGGTAGCGGGCGGCTGCCTGGTCTGATAAGTAGTATAATGAACGCACTATCGGTTGGCTATGTCGGAATCGGGGAATAGAAGACAGCGGGGATATAGAAAGTGAATCAAGCTCTGGAAGGCATATCGGGAGTAGTCCAAGCCACTCGAACCGCGCTAAGCGTGGTTGTGGCTTTCGGAGTATCTTCAATTGCGTTCTCAGCGGCTATCTTCATATTCGCCGAGATACCAGATATAGCCAAATACATAGTGGGAGGCCTTCCTTGGCTTCTAGTTGTTACCATATGGTTTCAGTTCTGGACAAAGGCGAAAGACGCTCCTTTACCAGTTTCGGAAGATTACTACATCGCGATTGCGGAGTTGACGTATAAACATATAGGTCAACAGCAATATGAAAGGGAAATTGCCCCCGTAGAACAGAATTACAGATTGGAAAATCCCGGTTCTGCGTCTGGACAAACACGCAGTCTGCATCAAGAAAGGAGATCCTGACATGTTGTACATGATCACGTACTATCTCAGGCCAACCCGCGAGCGTACTCCGAACGACGTGAGGAGTGATCTCGAGGATGATATTGTCCAGTTTGGGGACTGGTGGCATTACTTTGGGGACTTCTGGCTTGTTGATACAGATCGCGATGTGAACGAGATGACCAAGATTCTCCGGCGACACCTAGGGCCTAGGGACGACCTGCTGATAGCGGGGGTTCAACCGCCTTACCAAGGCTTGCTTATAAACGACGCCTGGGAATGGATAAATGACAAGGCGCGCGAGTATGGGAAAGGCAGGACCCGCGACGAAGCCCGCAGACATAGGAGCGCCGCAGGGGCTCCCGAATAGAACACAATGGGATTGATGCGAGGGGAATATGTTCATAGATTGCCATGCCCATCTTGAGCCGTTTACGGACGCGGAGGTTGGGGAGATTCTGGGACGAGCGAAGGAGGTTGGGGTGCGGGCCGTTATTTCGGCGGGGACGACTATTCGGTCGTCGGAGCGTTCGCTGGAGTTGTCGGGGAAGTATGACGGCTTCTTCTCCGGGGTCGGGATTCATCCGATGGATATAAGGGAGCCGTTCACGGACGCGACTTATGAGAGGCTGAAGGGGATGGCGCTTTCGACTGAGAAGGTACTTGTAGTCAGCGAGGTCGGGCTGGACTTCATGGAGGGCGCGCCGGACAGAGCTATTCAGTACCCGGCCTTCAGAGAGCAGATCAGGCTGGCGAGGGAGTTGCGTTTGCCCGTCGTGTTCCACAGCAGAGAGTCGCACGACGAGGCGTTCCGGGTGCTGCGAGAGGAACGCGCCTACGAAGTGGGCGGAATAATGCACTACTTCCAGGCGGACTACGAGACGGCGCGGCGGATCATTGACCTGGGCTTCTACGTGTCGCTGGCGCGGCCTCTGCTCAGGCTGCCCTATCTCCAACAGGCGGCGGCGAAGATCCCGCTGGAGAACATCGTTCTGGAGACGGACGCCGCTCCCCAGCCGTTCAAGGCTAAGCGCGAGAACTGGACTGAGCCGAGGCACGTAGCCGTGGTAGCCGAGACTCTGGCCGAACTCAAGGGGATTTCGGTGGAGGAGGTGGAGGAGGTCACGACCCGGAATATGCGGCGCGTTCTGGGCGAGGGCTGGGGCGTAATCGAGAAGTATGTCGGGATGGAGTAATGGCAGGAATTGAACCTAATCACCCCCATCCTAACCTTCCCCCGTCAAGGGGGAAGGACTTTTGCCTACCCTTGTGAGCCCATCAAGGGGGAAGGGACTTATGCAACCGTCTCAGTCGGGGGTTTTCAGCCTGTCGAGGACGAGTTGGCGGGCGCGTTCGACGTCCACGTCAACCGCTACCCTTACGTCTCCCGAATCGTATTCGGCGCGGGTTTTGCCCTTCCGTTCGCCACTCTCGTGAACGGCGACCTTCGCGCGGCGATAGACCAGCAGATCGTGCTGAATCGCCGCCGCTACCGTGAGCGGGTCGCAGAGGACGTACCTGTCGTACTCAGGGTGGATTTCGGCCCAACCTTCTATGATTCGCGCCGCGAGCCGCTCTCCCGTGGAAGCGCCAGACCTCCAGTCGGAGTCTGCGAGGCCGAACGCCACGCGCTCGCATACGTCGAGGCCGACCAGGGTTACGGGTATGCCGGAGTCGAAGACGATGTTGGCGGCTCGCGGGTCGTCGTAGATATTGAACTCGGCATACGGAGTCACGTTTCCGCCGACTTCGACCGCGCCTCCCATGACAAAGATTTCTCTGACCCGGTTCATAATGTCCGGCGCGTTCCGGATTGCGAGCGCGACGTTGGTGAGAGGGCCGAGCGCGATGATGGCGAGGTCGCCGTTTGAATCTCTTGCCGCGTCGCGTATGTATCGCTCGGCCGGAGTGGGGCTTGGGGCGGACTCCGGTTCGGGGAGTGGCGTCGTCATGCCTCCGGGGCCGTGGTAGTTCTCGGCGTACTCGAACTTTCCCACGAGCGGGGTATCGGCCCCGACGTAAACGGGGATGTCGGATCGGCTCAAGGCGGTGAGAAGGCCGAGCGCGTTGCGGGTGGCGTCCTGGAGGGAAGCGTTGCCTGTGACAGTGGTCAGGGCCGCGACGTCAAGCTCGGGGGAGTTGAGGGCGGCTATGAGCGCGACGGCGTCGTCGGTGCCGGGGTCGGTGTCTATGATGACTTTATTCATGTCTGGATTATCCTTGTCGTCCTGTACGGTTGCTATCGTTGATTCTAATGGTTACTTATGGCGATTGCGTAGGACTCCCACGCCTCGCGGGACGAGCGCCGGAATTTGATGCCGAGCGAGGCCTTGATCTTTTCGGCGCTGACAGTCCATCGGTATCGGATGAAGTTGAGGCCGCAGGCGGGAGAGTCGTTCTGAAGCCTGAGATTCCACGCGGCGGACGTGAGGAAGTGCCAGACCGGGGCGGGAAGCCTTATGAGGGGACGGTTCATCATGGCTGCCATTTCGCTCCAGCGGATCGTATCGTCCGGGGCGAGGTTGTAGGTCCCGGCGGGCTTGCGCTCCAGGCAGAGCGTCAGCGCGTGGATGAGGTCGTCTTCGTGGAGGAACTGCATGGGCGGGTCGGCGTCGGCGATAGCGGGCAGGAACGGCTTTCTGAACGCCCGGGCTATGAAGTTGTCAGCGTTGGGGCCTATGACGGGGCATACGCGCAGGACGGTCAGGGCGGCTTGCGGGTTGCGTTCCGCGAACTCGAACAGGCGCGATTCGGCGGCGGCCTTGTCCTCGCTGTACCGGAATCCGCCGACGGGACGCACAGGGTCCGTCTCGGCGAGGAAGGCGGGGTTGCCGGCGTGAGCGCCATATACGGAGGCGCTGCTGAGGTAGATGATATGCCGGACTCCCGCCGCTTCGCAGGCTTGCAGCACGTTATCCGTCCCAGCGACATTCACCCTGCGGGCGTGGGCTTGGCGGCGAGCCGGGTTCAGGACGTAGGCGAGGTGAATCACGGTATCAATTCGATGACTCGAAAAGATGTCCGGGCGGGACTCGGCAACGTCCCAGCGCGCGAACTTTACTTTGCCGGAGGGCTGCGCGCTTGGGGGCCTGATGTCGGTGGCGAGAATGGCGCTGACGCCGCCGCAATCCTGGAGTTGGTGAATTAGCCTGCCGGCTATGTATCCCGAAGCCCCGGTAATAGCGATTCTGAGCGGCGAGTCATTCATCGGCGACGGTATCAGTGAAGTCAAAACCCAGAGTACCGAGGCCGGGAACGTCAAAGGCCATGCCGATTTTGCAGGGGCCTGGGGCCAGATGTATTCCGGCGACGCGGATGGTGATGCTCCGGTTCATCGCCAGCGTGAAGGTCCTGTTTTGGGAAACCTCATCGAATCCGGTCTCTTCGCCGTCGAGGTCGAACGCGGCGCTGCTCAAAGGCAATTCGCGTCCGTCCAATATGATGGGGCGCATCTTGTAGGCGTATCCTGATCCGAGCCGATTAAGCAGCTTGAACTCAAAGCCTTCGTCAGTGTTCTTGAGGCTCTGTTTTACGTACAGCCTTCTGAGCAGGAATCCAGGAACGCTTACCATGAACCAACGGCTCCAATCTGCGGGTTCTTCATTCTGTATATGGCAGTCTCGGCGTCAACGAATTCGGTCGGAATGGGAGTAACCTGGCCGAGGGAGCGGGCCATGATGTAAATCTGGCAGGCGCGTTCCACGAGGAGGCAGATGGACAGGGCCTCTTCAAGCGTCTCTCCGACGGTTACCGCGCCGTGGTTGGCGACAAACGCGGCCTTGTTGTGTCCCAAAGCGTCGCATACGTTGTCGGCCAGTTCGGGCGTACCCGGAAAGCCGTAGCGAGAGACCTCGATGGCGCCGCCCACGTACACGATCACCTCGTCTATGACCGGCGGCAGATTGACGCCGGAAACGGCCAGGACGCTGGAATATACGGCGTGGGTATGGACGACGGCGCGAACGTCGGGCCGCCTTTGGTATATGCCCGCGTGGAGCAGGCTTTCGGAGGACGGGGGGAGATCGCCTTCCACGGGTTCGATTTCGAAGTCCGTCACTACAATGTCGTCCGGGGTCAGACCGTCGTAAGACGCGCCGGACGGCGTGACCGCCATGAGTTCGCGCCCATTCCCGGAATCGAGTCGGACGCTTACGTTGCCCGCTGTGCCGACGACGAGGCCGAGTTCGGCCATCTTTCGGGCGGTTTCGGCAACGCTCCGCTTCTGATTTTGCCATCTGGAGGTCATTGGGGGGACTTTACGTTATCGGCGTAGGAGTTCTGAAGTCCGGCCAACTTCCATGTAAGGCTCGCTTCCCGTTTCGCCAAGTCCTCTTTGGTAACAAACAGGTCCTTCGCCTGTTCGTAGGTGATGTACTTTGCCTGCGTTGCCATATCACCCTCATATTTGAAAAGTGTAGCACACCTTTAGCACAGCCTTGTAAGAAAGTGTACAATAACCGCGCCACAGGTTTCAGTTTGTAGTATAGCCGACCCTGACGTCCGTTGGATTAGAGGCCCTTGGGCCTCCTTTCGGCTTTCTACGGACTGGTGGACCTGTGGCAAGAACCGCTAATCCAGGTCGTAGGGAGGCCACTATGCGAGTATTTGCCATGTTAGCACTGATCGGAATACTGACTGGATGCTACACAGTCCAAGCCCAAGAACCACCCAAGCCAGAGCCGTTGGCAACACGGAAAGCGTCTTGGTCGGCGACGAGCAGACACCGACGCCAAACCATCCTGTCAAATCGCGTGTGGAGACTTCACCAACCTTGTACATTTCTCTTGGTGAGCGATGGTTGATGATGACACATCCAAGATACTGACTCGCGAGGCCACACAAGGCTGGCTAGCCCACGGCGCGAGACTCGGCCCTAACCTCCCCGAGCGCGACGCCCACGCCCTCGCCACCCAATCCGCCACCCGCGCCCAATCCCTAACCACGCGGAGCGGAAGCGCTTGGCGCGTCGCCATCCCCATAGACGACGGCTCAACCACCCTCGGCGTCCTGATAGCCGCCTCTCAAGGCCCCTACACCGACGCCACCCGCGCCCTGGCCCTCTGCAAATCCCTCGCCCGTCTCATAGCCCTCGGCCTCCAGAACGCCGAACTCAGGATACTCGAACTAGAACTGGCCGCCCGGCAGGAACGCGGACGCATATCACGCGAAATACACGACGGCGTTGGATAATCCATGTACGCCCTCAACCTGGGAGTCGAACACTCCGCCCAACTTGCCGAGCGCGGCGGTGCCCCGGCCCTGAGCGAATCCCTCCGCCGACTCGTTCCCCTGTCCAGGCAGACGCTCCTGGGAATTCGGCATTACATCTACGACCTAGGTCCCGCGCTTCTGGACCACGACACCCTCATCGACATGATAGGAACCCAGGCCAGGGAGTTCCAGGCCATATCCGGCATACCCACCCACGTCGCCATACACGAGGGAGACCGCCCCATTCCCATGCCGGCTAGGGTATGCCTCTACCGCGTCCTGAGCGAAGCGCTCTCCAACGTCCTCAAACACTCCGAAGCGTCCAGCGTAACGATCACCATCACCGCCGACTCCGAGAGCGTCCACCTGTCCGTCAAAGACGACGGCGTGGGATTCGACCCCGCCGAGACCGGAATCGCCTACGGCCTCAACGGCATGAGACAACGCGCCGAGGACATAGGCGGAACATTCAGCGTAACCAGCGCGAAAAGCGCGGGCGTCGAAGTTGCTGTGACGCTGCCCTTATAGGAGTCTGCCCCCGGACTATTCATCACATATCAGCGAACCCCACCAGCTGGTGAGCCATGGAACTCCCGGTTCAGTGCCTATATTCTTCTGAGCAATCCCGTTGAACCATCCGCGCCGCTAAAATCAGGGAATCCATAACCCTCTGGGTCGTCTGAGTGATCTGGATTGAAGTCCGGCAGCCGTTTGGAATCAATCTCCAGACTTCGCAGCCAGTATGTCTGCTCGGCGTGCCAGGATTCCAGCATAGTCCATCCGGCAGATGATTCATAGCGGCCCTGCTCCGTTGTCAGAAGCCCACCCAGGCTCAGATGAACCCCGTCCCACTCTTCGGATACCTCTCCCCAATTTGGAACCAAGCGGTCGTCCTGCGTACCTCTCGCCGGATACCTGACGCACAACTCATGCCAGTCCGAGGGGCTGTGAATCTCGAACACCCGCGCATCTTGCGGGAAACGCATCGCCCACCATGCCAGCGGGAACTCACACCGATAGTCTCCCACGCCTTCATCATAGGCGACAAGCCGCGAAGTCAGGCGCAGGCCGTAGAGGGTCGAGGTGCGCTGGTTGCCAAGAGGCTTCTGGGCGTAGCGTTCCCAACGGCGGGATGGATTCTCAGGACGACGCCATTCATCCACATTCGGCGGCGTCCCATAGATGAACTTGTCCAGCGTTCCATGTATAGAGAGCCAGGCCTGGCGATTCAAGTCCACCGGCTTGAACCACCAGGCCGTGTCAGGATGCTCGATGATCGCCCGCGCCTGGTCTGCTTTCTCCCTTGCGAGAGCCATCACCCCAGGCGCAATTGATTCATAATCTGGTCCGTACTCATCCACGAAGTCGGCGCACGCCGCCGCCAATCGCAGACTGGTATTCGGGTCTGCCGCATCCTCTGGTGTGAGGCTGTTTTCGTCGAGCGCGACCACAAACGCGCAACCGAGAATGGAGTTCAGAAGATGGTCAACTCGCGCGTTATCATCTGTCATTTTAGTAATCGGTTCCTTCTACTCGCCTACGCATTCCACATTTTTCGCTCGTCCCTTAAGCCGTGAATAGGTTACACCGTCAACGGTCAGTTCTGCGAGAGCTAGATGGACATACCGCTTTTTCGTGCCAACTTCACATGGAGCATTAATATAACGCTATCATTATCTGCCTATCCTTATTCAGATTAGGGTAGCACTTAGGTTCTCCAACTCCCGACGGGCAGTAACTTGTCTTTGTTCTCAAAATGGTGAATTTTGAGCCTTCCCACTTAGACAATTCTTGCCAAATGGAGGCAGTGTGAGGAGGTGGAGCTACGTTGCATTGGATATTGGCTTTCGCTTGAATATAACCAGGCCCCGGATCATCTCTGGATTCGTGTGGGCTGTCAACGTTGAGCTTGCATCCCCAAGGATTAGGCTCACCAGCCGCCTTTATTGCGAAACCGCTAGCCCCTGCGTCATGGTCGCTTGAAACGACTACCATAAGGTCAGAATCATCCTCTTTCTCTACGCCGGGATCTTTCTCTATGCCGGGATCGGCCAAGGCCGGTGTGGGGTTGGCGACCGTAGCTACAACAGCCACTATGGCAATGATAGCCAACACCGTGTAAGTGCGCCAGTGGCTATGAACCGAGTCATCAATGATACGTCCTATCAGCAAATCCGCTATCAATCTCTTGGTCATTCTGTATTGCCCCCTATAATTGATTTCCACCCACCCTACACCCCATCCCCAACCCTGCATATCACCCGAAAGAACTATTCTTCACCGCAAAAACATAGTTCGCTCGTACTATAATAAATGTTCTTATATGTAGTCCATAAGAACTATGACAAGCGTTCTCTTTGCGGGATCCCGTCATCCGCTGCAACTAAGCGCGGCGGCGTGAGATGGTGTATCATCCATAGAGAAATCTGGTATAGTCACCCGTATGAGTTGATACAGTCACTCGTGTGCGGAGGAGGAAGAGACATTATGGACTGCATCAGGCTGATGATAGTTGACGACTTTGAGCCGCTTCGCATCGGGCTGCGATCAGTTTTTGAGAGTACGCGGGACATTCAGGTCGTCGCCGACCTTGGAGATGGCGAGTCCGCCGTCCGCGAGGCGACCAGAGTCCACCCCGACGTCATACTCATGGACGTCCGTATGCCCGGCATGGACGGAATAGAAGCGTGCAGACTCATACGCGACAGCGTTCCTGGCGCTAACGTCGTCATGCTCACATCCTATGACGACGACCAGGCTGCCATCGCTTCCGTAGTGGCCGGCTCCCACGGCTTCCACATGAAAGACGGCGGCCCGGACAAACTGCGCCACGTGGTTCGCGCCGCCGCCCCTTCCACATAGCCAACCACCGCAAGCTCCGCGCCCCCTCCCACCCGCTCAAGCAGACTTTCCACCCTCTCCATGACATGATCCTCGGTTAGATGCGATTGCCCTGTCCACTTTCCCCTTCCCCCATACATCCGTTCTGCGCTACAATATACTCATCCCAACAGATAGGGAATACATAAGCGACAGCTTATCAACAACCACTTAGCCGGCCGAAAAATTTTTGATCCGTAGCTAACAACAGGTGATTACAGGTCACTTTCCACGTGAACTGCCACCAGTCCCACCTGGAAACTCACTTGTAACCCCACCTGTAAACTATAAATCAGCATATATGACACCGACGAAATTCAACCCCAACAGCGAAGGAGACGCCCCTATGGTCTGGCAGCCCGAAATCGAGGAACTTGAACATCGCAAACGCCTTGCCCAGCGAATGGGCGGCGAAGAGCGCATAGCCCGCCAGCATTCCGGGCGCAAGCTCACCGTCCGCGAGCGCGTGGACGCTCTCCTCGACCCCGGCGCCTTCTTCGAGATTGGCGAACTCGCCGGCTACGGCGAATACGACGAAGACCGTACCCTCACCGGCTTCACCCCGTCCCCGTATGTCACCGGACTCGGCAGGGTCAATGGCCAGCTGGTCGTCGTAGGTGGCGAAGACTTCACCATACGCGGCGGAACCGCCGCCGGTCCCGCCCGCCGCCGACCCAAGAACAACAAGTGGGCCGACAGCTTCGCCCTCCGCTTTGGCGTCCCCCTCATCTACATGGCCGACGGCGCCGGAGCCAGCGTGCGCGGCGTCCAGTACGACCAGGGCGGACATCTCCCAAGCTCCGATGACTTCAACAGCGAGGTGGACTTGCTCGCCAAGGTCCCCGTCGTAGCCGCCATAGTCGGCTCCGTCGCCGGACGCCCCGCCGGACGCGCCATGATGGCCCACTGGACTATCATGGCCAAAGGCTCCAGCCAGATATTCCCGGGCGGCCCGCCCGTCGTGCGCCGCGCCATATCCGAGGACATAGACAAAGAGGCGCTCGGCGGCTCCCACGTACACGTCCACCAGAGCGGCGCCGTCCACAACGAGGCCGAGAGCGAAGAAGACCTCTTCTCCCAGGTGCGCCGCTACCTCAGCTATATGCCGCCCAACGTCTGGGAAATGGCCCCCAGAACCACGCCCGCCGACGACCCCAACCGCCGCGCCGAAGAACTGCTCGACATCATCCCGCGCAACACCCGCCGCGCCTACGACATGAGAAAGCTAATCGGCCTCGTCGTTGACAAAGACAGCTTCTTCGAGATTCGTCCCCACTGGGGCCGCACCGCCATAACCGGCCTGGCCCGCGTCAACGGCTACGTCGTAGGCGTCGCCGCCAACGACCCCCGTCACCTCGCCGGAGCCATAGACGCCGACGGCGCGGACAAGCAGACCCACTTCCTCGACGTCTGCGATACCTTCAACATCCCCATAGTCCTCTTCAACGACGTCCCCGGCTTCATGGTCGGCAGCAAGGCCGAACTCCAGGGCACCATCCGCCACGGGATGCGTACCCTCATGGCAAACGCCCAGCTCACGGTCCCCGTCATACAGATACACGTCCGCAAGGCGTTCGGACTAGCCGCCGCCGCGACCGGCAGCTCCGTCCCCGTCCATCTGAGGCTGGGCTGGCCCTCCGGCGACTGGGGTTCCATCCCCGTCGAGGGCGGAGTCGAGGCCGCCTACCGCCGCGACATAGCCGCCTCCCCGGACCCCGACGCCCGCCGCGCCGAGCTTGAGGACATGATGAACAAGTACCGCTCCCCCTTCCTCGTCGCCGAAGCATTCGACATCGAGAAGATGATAGACCCGCGCGACACCCGCCCCTTCCTCTCCATGCTAGTCGAGGCCGCCCAATCCCCCCTCAAGCGCAACCTCGGCCCCAAGCCCAAATACGGCGTCCGCCCATGAAGACGCGAATACGCGAGATTGGCTATAATCAATCCTGATTCAAGAATGAGAAAGACGGCTTGGCAATGACTCTCACCATCCACGACGTAATCACCTGGATAAAAGAAGACCCGGAGGCAAAGGAAGAACTCCGCCGTATCCTCCTGACCGAAGAACTGCTCAACCTGCCGCAGCAGTTCGCGGAACTGGTCGAGATTACTCGACATAACAGCCGAGTCATCGAACAAAACAGCCGCGCCATTGACAGGTTGGTCAAGAGCTCCGAACGGCACGATAGAGACATCGGCATACTTAAGGGTCTGGTTCTCGAGGCCTCGCTCCAAGGCAAAGCTATCTCGTTCCTGAGCGGTAGGTTCAAACTGCGCCGCGGCAGGGTGATGAGAGGCCCAACCATGTACGAGATAAACCATGGGTTCGAGGACGCCGTTTACGACGCCAATTTGGAAGGAATAATCACCGAAAGCCAGCGTAATCGAATCCTGGATACTGACCTGATAGCCCGGGCCAGGGACAGCGCCGCGAATGAAACTGTGTACGTGGCGGTGGAAGCGTCGTTCACAATTGAGGCGGACGACATCGAACGGGTGAACGAAACCGCCGACTCTCTCAGGAAGGTGTTTCCATCCAACAGGGTTATAGCAGCTGTGTACGGATCTAGTATCAACGACAAAGACGCCAAACTCGCCAGAAAGCAGAGCGTAGAGACGCTTATCGTTGAACTCCCCCGCTGAGTGCCCACCCGCCCATAAAAGTCCCTCCCCCCTTGATGGGATGAGTGAGAAGGGTAGGCAAATATGCGCTCAGCTATGAATACCCATCAACAAACCCCCTCTCCCTCAGGGAGAGGGCTGGGGTGAGGGTGAAATGCCTACCCCTCCCAGCCCTTGACGGGGGAAGGTTAGGATGGGGGTGAAACCCCTTCAATCCGGGTCTCGAGCTAACCCCTACTTCGTCATAGGTCTCACGTTCTCCGTGAACCGTTCCAGCAGCCCGAACGTCTCTTCAAGCGTCTCCCCCTGGAAGTTCAGCATGAGATGGTTCACGCCCATGCCCTCCAGTCGCTTCACGTCGTCCGCGATTACCTCCGCGTTCCCCGTGAGCAGCCGGCGCTCCCCGTCCACTATCTGGGCCTCCGTATCGTCGTACCAGTTCACGCTGTACGCGAAGTCCATAGCGGCCGGATCGCGTCCGGCGGCCTCGGCGTGCGAGCGCACCCTACCCTGGTAGTCCGCCAACTGCTCGAACGTCCCCACCGGGAACTTCGGATTGCTGCATATCGGATACCATGCGTCCCCAAGCTGTCCCGCGCGCCTCAGTGCCGGAGGACTCTCCCCGCCAATCCAGATCGGCGGATGCGGCTTCTGAACCGGCTTGGGCGCGAAAGCGATGTCCGAGAAACTGGCGTAGTCGCCGTCGAATGTCGGATCCTCGTTCGTCCATAGCTCCTTGAACACCCGCAGATACTCGCTCCCCACCGCGCCCCGCTCCTCATACGGTGGCGCTCCAATGGCCTCGAACTCCTCTTGCATCCAGCCCACGCCGCAGCCCACGATAAGCCGCCCGTTCGACAGCACGTCAATCGTGGACAGTATCTTCGCCGTGAGTACCGGACTCCGATGCGGCAGCACCATCACCGACGTGAGCAGCTTTATCGTCGAGGTAATCCCCGCCAGGTAGCTTATCGTCGTCAACTGCTCCATATACTCCCCCGCCACCGAGCTTACGAACGCCCCGCTCTCATTGTACGGATACACCGACGCGATGCTGTTCGGCACCACGATATGATCGCTCACGCTCAATATCTCGAACCCCAGCTCCTCCCCCTTCTGCGCCAGCGCCACCAGATTCTCCGGCGACGCCAACGGCCCCCGGCTCGGCGCTCCAAATCCAAACTCCATGATGATCTCCTTCAGGTCTGTTGTTCACTTAGTCCGCTGTGAGTGCATTGTATCCCAGACAAGGTGTAAGATGTGATTACTGGCTTTATGACCCAAGAGGAATAGCGATGGACTGGCGAGAGAGAATCATATTCGACTCCGAAATCTGCTTTGGAAAGCCGACGGTAAAGGGAACCCGCATAACCGTTGACCTAGTGATAGAACTATTGGCGGATGGATGGGGACACGACAAAATTCTCGAAAACTATCCGCGTCTCACCCGCGACGACATCCAGGCCTGCCTTGGATACGTCTCTGATATAGTCAAGGATCAGGTATTCTATCCTTCTGTCAGGCGTTAGCGCCTTGCGTTTCCTCGCGGACGAGAACTTCCCCGGTTATGTAGTCCGCTTGCTCAGAGCGAGTGGGTTCGACATCGAGTGGATAAGCGAAATCAGCCCAAGCGTCAGAGACCCCCAGGTTGTTCAGATAGCCAAATAAACGGACAGGACTATCTTGACTTTGGACAAGGGGTTTGGCGACATGGCGTTCCTGCGTGGCATATATCCTGCGGCGGGCGTAATTCTATTCAGGCTCAGGGCTTCGCAATTCGAGAACAATCTGGAATTCGCGGTAGATACGCTTCAATCTCAGAGCGATTGGACTGGCAGATTCACAGTAGTCGAGATAAACAAGATTCGTTCCGTTCCTCTGCCAAGTTTTTAATCTCCATGAATGAACTTCTTCAGCGCATCGAAGTACGCCTCTCCCCCAACATAGACCGTATCATTATGCCCCGCGCCCCGTATCCGATACAGCGTCTTCGGTTCGCTGGCAGCCGCGTACAACTTCTCTGCCATCCAGAACGGCACCGTATCGTCGCGGTCACCATGCAGGACCATCACCGGAGAATCCACCCGCCCTATCTTGGATAGCGAGTCATACCTGGCCTCGAACAGCATGAGTACGAGCGGAATCGGCAGAGGCGAACCGGAAGCCCGCGCCATCTCCCTTATGGAAGTAAACCCCGACTCCAATATCACGCCTTTGACCTTGTGCCGCGTCGCCATCTCCACCGCCACCCCCGCTCCCAGCGAGCGTCCGAACAGAACCACGTCCCGCTCAGCGTCCAGCCCAAGCTCATCCGTCAGGTATCCGAAAGCCGCCTCCGCGTCCGAATAGATCCCCTTCTCCGACGGCCTCCCCTCGCTTAGCCCGTACCCCCGGTAGTCCACGATGAACACTCCCACGCCCAGACGCTCATGGAGCATGAGGATGTTGTCCAGCCGGTGACTGATATTGCCCGCGTTGCCATGGAACCATAGCAGCGTGATGTCCGATTCGCCCGGAATATGCCACCCATGTACCCGCGTCCCATCAGCTGCGGTGAGATGCGCGTCCTCGTATGCCAGCCCAACGCTGTCCGGCGTAGCGGCAATCCCGCGTTGCGGGAAATATATCATCATGCGGTCGAGTATCAGCATATATCGCAGAACCACCGAGGCCAGTATGAGCGCGATTATCAGAATCGCAAGCGTCCGCGCGGCGCGGCCTATGCGTCCGAAACGCCTGTCCGCCGATTTCGCCGCCGTCGCCATGCCGCGATTCTAGCGCGTAACCTATCTTCCAACAACTGGTATAATCGGCGTGAGCCATCCGACGCTTCCGACTCAGCCGTTGGCGCGACGGGCGGGCTTACGCTGTATCCGAACATGAGGCAGGAGGTAAGACATGAGGCTTGAGAACAAGGTAGCCCTGATAACCGGCGCGGCGCACGGAGTCACCGGAGAGGTCAAGGGATTCGGCGGCGTCGCGGCGCGAATGTTCGCCGAGGAGGGCGGGAAGGTAGTCCTGACCGACATTGACACCGACTCAGGCGAGCGAACCGCCGCCGAACTCAAGGCTGAAGGACACGACGTGATGTTCGTGAAGTTGGACGTCACCAGCGAGAGCGACTGGGAGAACGCGATAGGAGCGACCGTGTCGTCCTACGGTGGGCTCGATATTCTGGTCAACAACGCGGGCATCGGCGGAGCCTCTCCGGTAGAAGAGACGACCGAGGAGGCTTGGGACCTCCAGATGGATATTCACGCCAAGGGCGTCTTCCTCGGTACCAAGTACGCCATTCCGTTCATGCGCGCTGCCGGCGGCGGCTCGATCATCAACATTTCGTCCATATACGGCATCGTCGGCAGCCCGACATCCAGCGCCTACCACGCCGCCAAAGGCGCGATACGCATATTCACCAAGTCCGCCGCCATCCAGCTCGCCCCGGACAACATCAGGGTCAACTCGGTGCATCCGGGCTTCATGGCAACGCCCATGACGATGAACAGCTTCGGCTCCGAAGACGCCGAGCGCAGACAGTACGTCCTGAGCCGCATACCTATGGGCCGCATCGGAGAGCCGGAGGAGATAGCCCAGGGAATCCTCTTCCTGGCCTCCGACGACTCATCCTACATGACCGGCTCCGAGCTGGTAATAGACGGCGGCATGACCGCGCAGTAAGTCATCTGATACGACTCTAGCTCGTAGCAACCATAGGGTGTGCCGGGCCAGTTTCAAGCGAGGTTGGCGACAACTTCGGTGTGTCGTGGGGTTCCTCTTCCGAAGATGTCTCCGCAACGCGAAGCTCGATAGTCAGCCCCATAGCCAGGGCCACTTTCGCCATCGAGAGCAGCGTGAGATTCGGGGGAGCGTCTAGGACACGGGTCGTGTACGCCCGCGACACGCCTAGCCGCCTGCCCAGTTCGGCCTTGGTGACTCCTTGGCTTTTCATGGCGCGGGCTATCTGCTCTGCAAATTCCATAGCCAGCCCCTCGGCTATGAATTCGGGGTCATCCGCCAACTCGGTCATAGCTGTATCCAGGAAACCGATTGGGGGGTTGTAGGTTTGCTGGGTCTTTCCCAGCGGTGGCGTCATTCTGTCAAACCTTTATAGTCCTTTATAGTATTCTATCTGGATTCGCTCTGCCTTGCCTGTTTACGTTCTTGCGTTCGCGCCTTTCTTGAATCCGTGAGTTAGTATCGTGGCGTATCTTTGATTTGCGGGATAGAAGTATAGAATTCTCGCGCCCTGCCTATTCTTGAACTCGAAAATTCCGTCCGCCCCTCTGAGCCTTCTCGATTTCTGGATGTTCGTCAATGGCCCGTTGTTGGCGTGCTGTCGAAGTACGTTGAGCATTGATTTGTACGAAGAAGGTTCAGAAATTTCTAACTCGTTCAAAAACTCTATAATTGGGCAGTCTGATCGCTCAGGCGCATTGCTCAGGTCAGCCGCGTAAATTGTAAATTTGGAGCCTCTGGTTAATAATCGTAAATTCATAGGACCATCCTCCCGTATGGCAATATCGTAAACTTTTGAGTTGACATATATATCGTATTCGCTGCCAGCGCCGGAGGTCAATCATCGCAACCACCGACTACCATACCCACATCTTCCCGCCTTGGCTTCAGGCCGAGCGCGAAAAGTGGATAGAGCGAGACGCCACTTTCGGGGAACTGTTCGCCGACCCGAAGGCCAGGATGGCGACAGCCGAAGACCTCATCCGCGCCATGGACGAGGACGGCGTTGACCGCTCCGTGGCCATGGGCATCGGGTGGACTGATCCGGGCCTCGCGCGCGAGGCCAACGACTACATCATCGAGGCCGCGCGAAAGTACCCGGACAGGATAATCGGATTCTGCTCCGTGAACCCCGTTTGGGGAGACGCCGCCGCGCGCGAGGCCGAACGCTGCGCCAAGTCTGGCCTGGTCGGAATCGGCGAACTCCACGCCGACACCCAGCGATTCGACATCGGCGACGCCGACACGATGCGCCCCTTGCTGGAAGTTGCGAACGAGTACGGCCTCGTTATCACCGCCCACACCTCCGAGCCTGTCGGCCACCTCTACCAGGGCAAGGGCTGCGTGACGCCCGACGTTGCCATGCGCTTCATCGAGAACGCTCGCGCCTACCCAAACGTTAAGATAATCTGCGCCCACTGGGGCGGCGGCCTGCCCTTCTACGCCCTCATGCCCGAGGTCAAGGCCGCGCTCCAAAACGTCTGGTTCGACACCGCCGCCTCCCCCTTCCTCTACTCGCCGCAGGTGTTCCCATCCGTAGCCGCCCTAATCGGCGCGGACAAAATCCTCCCCGCCAGCGACTTCCCCCTGATACGCTTCCGTCGAATACGGCGGCAGGCGCGGGAAGTGGGCATGACCTTGGACGACTACCCACGCAGAGGGCCGCTCCCATCCTGAAGGCTCGCAACGCTGGGCTGCGAACTCTCCCTAACCAAGTGCGTCGCGACTGCCGCAACCACCGACAGCCCAAGCATCAGGAAGAAAGCCGGATTGTAGCTGCCCGTCGCGTCGAAGATGATCGCCCCCATCACTGCGCCTAGCCCTCCCGCTATCTGGTGTGACATATTGATTAGCCCGCTTACACTGCCCAGGCGCGACGTTCCGAAGATGTTCCCAGCGAACACGACTGTGAGCGGCGCCGTCATCGTGAACGTGAACCCGAATATCAGCGCGAACGCCGCGATGCTCACCGGCGTCTGTACGAACGGGATGAAGGCGAACAGCCCTATCCTGATAAGGAAGCAAATCATCGTTGGCGCGGACGCCCCCATCCGGTCTGCCATCGCGCCGGACAACAGCACCCCCGACAGCGCGGCCAGCCCCATGAACGCCAGGATATTTCCGGCGAATAGCTGGCTGGTTCCCTGGTCCTGCGCGAAGGCCACTATGTGAGTCGCCACGAAGAAGTCCTGCGCTCCACACACCGCGAACAGCGTTATCAACATCCAGAAGTCCCTCGATAGCAGAATTGGACGGAGCGAAAGAGCGGAGGCTGGCGCACTCTCCACTGAAGTCGTTTGACCGCCGCGATCTTCGGGGCGCGACCGGATTGCCAGCAACACGAGCGGGACGACCACAACCGCATTGACCAGCCCCAATATCGTGTACGCCGTCCGCCACCCTATCGAGGCGAGGAACGACGTCAGTAGCGAGATGATTACAAGCTGCCCGGTGCCATTTCCGGTAATCGCTACGCTGGACGCCAGCCCCCGGTTGTTCGGAAACCACCTGCTCATCAAGACGCTGATAGGGGCCACCGTGGTCGCGGCGAATCCGATGGCGTAGAGGACCCCGTAAAGCGGGAATATCTGCCATCCCGCGCTCACGCTGCCTATCAGACCGATTGCCAGCGCGCTTATGACCGCGCCCACCGACATCACCACGCGGACGCTGTACCGGTCTATCAGACGTCCCACCACCGGCATGGCGAACGCCGACACCACCATGAACAGAGTGAGCGCCGACGACAGCGCCGAACGGCTCAGCGCCAGGTCTTCCGTCATCGGGACAAGCGCCAGGCCGAACGCGAAGCGTGTTCCCGTGCTGAAGAACAGCATCGCGAACCCTGTCGCTAGGATAACGTGCGCGTAGTTGAGACGGCGGAAGACGGCAGGCATGGACGGCATAAACCTTGCGTGTTAGTCAGGTTGACCCGCCAAGTGTACTACGATTGGCCCTCGCCGTGAGGATGCGTGATGCGCGGGATCCCCCTCAGGCGTCGAAGTCGGGGACGGGGTGGCGTTCCGATTTACCCCGGCGGCTCTCGTATGCGGCGGTGAGGTCGCGCAGGCGGGTCTTGTAGGTCTCGGTCAGTATCAGGGGAGTGGTCATTATCAGCGCGTCTTCGCGGTTGTCGGTGTAGTAGCCTTTGCGCAGGCCGCGCTCCGTGAATCCATACTTCTTGTACAGGTTCTGGGCGACGTGGTTAGACACCCTCACCTCCAGCGTTACGCGACGCAATTCTCGCGCTATCGCCTGCTCTATGGCCGAAAGCAGCAGCATCTCGCCCAGTCCCAACCCTCGGTACTCGGTTCTCACGCCTATCGAGACGATGTGCGCCTCATCCGCAATGTGCCAGATGCCGACGAATCCGGCGATGAAGTCGTTCCCGGGCTGCCAGGAAGGGTTTCTCTGTCTCCAGATGCGCCGCGCGCCGCTGACCATCCGATTCAGAAGAGGTCGGCCATTGTCCGAGCGGTCGCCCGGGTATGGGAGCGGCGGAAGATTCGGATTGGGAGGGCCGCCCTCGTCGCGGCGTGAAACGACCAGGTAGTGCGCTATCTTGTTGTTCAACTCGCGTCGAAAGGAAGTGGACGGAAACAGCGTGGGAAATGCGTCCTTCTCCACCTCGGCGGCCTGGTTCAGGTCGCGCTCCTCCATGGGGCGGACTACGAAGGGACTCAAGCCGGGTCGCCGCTCTTGGCGGATTGCGCCCGCGCCGTCGCCCTTATCTGAATGGCACAGCTTCAACTTCTTCTATCCGTTCGTCTTTCGTGTAGCGCCACACGCCTATATACCCGCGCCGCAGGTCGCCGTTCTCGTCCCAGTCCAGCGTGGCCGCCGCGCCTCGGTATTCCACCTCTCCGCCGTCGGCCAGTACGGCCAGCGCGTCCGCCACGCCCTCCGCGCCCGCTATCGCGGCCTTGCCGGGAGGCATTCCTATCGAGCGCAGCCTGTCGCGTATCGCCGCGCCTTCCACGGATCCGGCGGCCTGGGCGGCCAGCGCGAGCGCTATCGTCGCGTCATACGTTTCTCTGAGATAGGTTGAGGCCGAGACCTCTCCGTATTCGGCGTCGTAGGCGGCTTCCCACGCTTTGGACGAATCGCCCCCTGACGCGGGCGCGGGGCCGGCTCCGTACATCCCGCCAAGCCGGCCTCCGCCTATCGCGCGGACAATGCCCAGACGCTTAGCCGCGTCGCCGAACACGAACTGGTCGTATATGCCATTGTCCAGCGCCTCGCGTATCAGTGTTATGGCGTCGTCTTCGAAGGCGATTATCACCAGCGCCTGCGCTCCCGCGCCCGCGGACTCGCGCAGCTCCGGGAGGAAGGATTGTTGATCGCGCTCTATCGGGACAATCCGCGCGGGGCCGTCCCAGGCGTCCTCGAAAGCCCGCGCAAGCCCCTGTCCCCAGGCGTCGCTGACGTATAGCGCGCCAACGTTGTCGAAACCTCGTTCGCGGGTCACCCGCGCGAGGACAGGCCCCTGGGCTACGTCGGACAGGACGGTTCGGAAGAAGAAGTCGTTGTCCACCGCGCCGGTCAGCTTAGGCGAAGTGGCGGAGAAGGTGATCGTGGGAATGCCCGCAGGCCCGATGACGGTCTCCGCGATTGGGAGCGAGGCGGCGCTGGAGTTGGGGCCGACGATAGCGTGGACGCCCTCGACTTCCACCAGCCGCCGCGCCTCCTCCACCGCCACTCGCGGGTCCGCGGTGGTGTCGCCAATCGCCACTTCCACGGGCAATCCGAATACGCCGCCGCCCTCGTTGACGTGCTTGACCGCCAACTCGAACGCGCGCTGCCTGTCCCTGTAAATCTCGGCGGAGCCGCCGCCGAAGTTCATCATAAGACCTATCTTAAGCGGAGTCTTGTCTTCCGAAACCAGCCCGCAGGCCGCCAGGAGAGTGAACGCTACCAGAGCGGCGGGAATCATCATAAAAGCGGCGCGTGGGAACGATTTAAGCAGTCGCGGACTGGATTCCCACTTTCGCGGGAATGACGAGACACACGCTGCCATCACTACGCGCCAGAAATTTGACGCTACCAGGGCGGCCAGCGCCAATTTCGTCTTGCGCTTGGAGAGGTACGCTGCCATCTGGTCTATGTTCCGCCGGGGGCGTCGCGGAGATGGGGGTGGACGGTATGGTGCGCGGCCTTGAGGGTGTTGGACAGCAGCATGGCGATTGTCATAGGGCCGACGCCGCCCGGAACCGGGGTTATCGCGGCCGCCTTTTCTCTTACGGCTCGGTAGTCCACGTCGCCGACCAGGCGGTAGCCGCGCCTGCGCTCGGGAGCGTCTATCTGGTTGATGCCGACGTCTATGACGACCACGCCTTCTTTCACCATGTCCGCTTTGAGGTAGCGAGGCTGGCCTATGGCGGCGATGATGATGTCGGCCTGGCGGGTTATGTCGGTCAGGTCGCGGGTTCTGGTGTGGCAGACGGTGACGGTGGCGTTCGCGCCGTCCGAACGCTGCATTAGCAGGTTGGCAATGGGCTTTCCGACGATGTTGGAGCGTCCTAGCACGACGACGTTCTTGCCGGACGGATCGAAGCCGGAGCGAATGAGCATCTGCTGTATGCCGGCGGGAGTGGCGGGTATGAAGCGCGGCCTTCCGGCCATGAGCAGGCCCATGTTGAATGGGTGAAGCCCGTCCACGTCCTTGTTCGGGTTGATGGATTCGATGACTCTGTTCTCGGATATGTGGTCGGGCAGCGGGAGCTGGACGAGCATACCGTGGATGCGCGCGTCGGAGTTCAGCCGGCGGACGGCGGCCAGGACGTCGTCTTCGGTCGCGGTGGACATTCTGATGACCTCGGACACCATTCCCGCTTCCGCCGCGGCGCGTTCCTTGTTGCGGACGTACACGGCGGAGGCGGGGTCGTCGCCGACCAGAACGACGGCGAGGCCGGGGACTAGGCCATGTCTGGCGCGCGTCTCGGCGACGCCCTCAGCAACCTCAGCGCGTATTTCTTCGGCCATGTCGGTCCCACGTATGATTGTGGCGGACATTTGGGAACTCCTATCTTCTCCTCGCGCGCCACATAAGGGCGATGGTTCATATATTTTCGTTTATATCGCATTGGTCATTTAACAGGCGCTAACAGGCGGTCAACTGGTGACGCAACAGGTGATTTTATCACCAGCATTGACCAGCATTTCACCAGCATTAAAGCTACGCGATTTTTTCATTTGGTCTCGTCTTACCTCATCATATATTGTAGCTTATGATTGTTAGTGCTCAGCGCTCGGTTTCAGGGTCGGGGTCGGTAAAGGATTTCACAGTGTTGAGCAATGGGAGTATTGTAGCGCAGATTAGTACGGATGTACAAGGGTTGTTAGTCATCGGGAAGCGTAAGACGGGTTGGGCTGGTATATAATGGCGGCGCGATTCCACATATCGAGGCCGAAAAGTGCTGATAGCGGGTGTTGACATAATCGAGATAGCCAGAGTGCGGCGGGTTTACGAGCGGTACGGAGAACGTTTTCTGCGGCGCATCTACACGGAGCGGGAGGCGGCGTACTGTCGCGGCAGGGCTCCCCAGCTTGCCAGCCGCTTCGCCGCGAAGGAAGCGACGATGAAGGCGCTTGGAACCGGAGTGCGAGGCGTGCGCTGGCGCGACATCGAGGTGGTCAGGGGGAGAGGACAGGCGCCCAGGATAGAGCTTCACGGGACGGCGCGGGCGCGGGCGGAGAGGATCGGGCTGTCGGACGTCGCGCTGTCTCTGAGCCACTCGAAGGATTTCGCCGTGGCCTCGGTGGTGGGAGAGAGCGAGAAGGGAAACATACTATCGAGGAGTTGAAATGCTGTTTGTATCCATACTGACATCGGACCGGGCGCGAGATCCGGAGCTTTGGGCGACTATATGGCAGGGCGACCCGCCGCCGAGCATAAACCTGATAGGGGCGTATAACCTGGGCAACGACAAGCGGGTCTTCATATGGGAGGGCGAGTCCGTCGCGGACGCGCAGTTCATGGATCGTTTCAACGAGGTGGGAGCGCTGGAGACGTCTCCGGCGTTCGACCGCACGGCGGGATGGAGGGCGGCGTTCGCGAAGGATATTGACACGTTCAGGGAGAATCTTATGGCCGGGAGGCCGTCAGCCGGTCACAGTGTGGAGTCCACGGTTGACCTGAGAAGCCGGGGTATGAACTCGCCGAACCGGCACGCGGCGCGGGCGGCGGCGCGGCAATGGGTGAATGAACAGGAATCGGCGGGAGGCTGATAATGAGGATTGGAAATTTCATCGGAACGATGGGCGCGGCTGACAGCGTACAGGGACAGGCTCAGCAGGCCGCAGAGGCCGAATCCGACGGCTTTGACGCGCTCTGGACGGCGCAGGTGGCGGGGGTTGACGCGCTCACGATGCTGGCGCTGGCGGGCGACAGGACGCAGAGTATCGAACTCGGCACAGCGGTCGTGCCGACGTATCCGAGGCATCCGATGGCTCTGGCTCAGCAGGCGCTTACGACGCAGGCGGCGTCGGGCGGGCGGCTTCTGCTCGGAATAGGGCTGTCGCACAGGCCGAACGTCGAGGGGCGCTGGGGACTGTCGTTCCACGCGCCCGCGCAGCACATGGAAGAGTATCTGACGGTCCTGAACTCGCTTATGCAGACCGGAAGAGTAGAATTCCAAGGTAGGCACTTCAACGTGTCCGGCGAGATCCAGCGCATGACGGACACGCCGCCGACGGTGTGCGTGGCCGCGCTCGCGCCGAGAATGCTGCGAATAGCCGGAGAGAAGGCGAGCGGCACGATAACATGGATGGTCGGTCCCAAGACATTGGAGGACCACATCGTTCCGCGCATCACGTCCGCGGCGGAGGGCGCGGGAAGGCAGGCTCCGAGGGTGTGCGTGGGTCTGCCGGTATGCGTCACCGACGACCGCCAGGCGGGATTCGAGGCGGCGTCCGGCTTCTTCGGGCGCTACGGCAACCTGCCCAGCTATCGGCGTATGCTGGACATAGAGGGGGTAGAGAGTCCGGCTGAGGTGGCGATAATCGGCAATGAAGCGGAGGTAGAATCGCAGCTCAGGGCGCTCTCCGACGCGGGCGCGACGGACTACCTGGCGTCCATATTCCCAAGCGGAGACGACTCCGAGGCGTCGGTGTCTCGGACGCGCGAGTTGCTGAAGTCGCTGGTGGGTAGGATATAGGTTTCCAGCGGAGCGGACATGGCCGTTTCCTTGACCATCAGCCAGCCGTCTTCCATAATACGATCTGCCAATAGAAGCGCATCGAGGAACAGTATTGGCCCACGATTACAGTAACGAAAGGGAATCAATATGGGGCGTGTCGAAGGAAGACCTGGGGCTGTATTCTTTCCTGTTCCCCATATATTGGATCGCCGGAACCGCGTACTATGCCGTGTTCATGGCTCAATGGGATGAAGGCTGGATCACTGTAATCGGGCAGTTGATAATGAGCGTTGGACTCATAGGGGCGTCCGCCGCCGTCCTATCAATGATGACGATAGCTGGAAGGAGGGCTGTTATGCCTTTGTTTGACTGGCCGACGAAGGAGAAGACTCGCGCCGAGGCGCGCGCTGAGGAGCGCGCCGAACGCGATTCTGAATGGGAGGTGTGGATATACAAGAAGTCTCTGGCCGAAGCGAGGGGGGAGCCGTTCGACGAGCCGTCCCCGGCTGATAGGGACAGGGCTATGAGAGATAATGGGAGCGATAGATGAAGGTTACGGCTATAAAGCCATATTCGGTACGGGACGGAGACGGGGGATCGTACTTCATCGTCAAGGTGGAGACGGATGAGGGGATATACGGCCTGGGCGAGGTAGGCATACGGAACTGGGGCGGAGCGATCACTCAGGCGATCATGCACCTTTCGGAGGCGGTCATCGGACAGGACCCGTGGAGCACCGAGCGCCTCTGGCAGCAGATGTTCAGGGGCGGATTCTTTCCGGCGGACAAGGTGTATTGCTGCGCGATAAGCGCGATTGACATTGCGCTGTGGGACATCAAGGGCAAGTCGGTGGATATGCCGGTGTACAAGTTGCTGGGCGGACCGGTGCGCGACAAGGTTGTGTGCTATCCGCATACGCAAGGTCACACTAACGAGGAACTGGTGGAGAACTCCAAGCTGGCCGTGGCGGAGGGCTGGAAGTTCGTGCGATGGGGACAGCCGGAGACGGGCGGCGTGTTAGAGTATCGCAGCGCGAGCGACCCGCTGGGACAGCCCGGAATCCTGGAGCCGGTGGAGTCTATCCGCATGGCAGAAGAGCAGTTTGCGATGGTCAGGGAGGCCGTGGGGCCGGACATCCAGCTCTGCTTCGACGCGCACACCCGGTTGGACACGGCGCACATGGTGACGATGGGCCGCGCGCTGGAGCCTTACAACCCGTTCTTCATAGAGGACCCGCTCAGGTCGGAGAACCCGGCCAGCTATCGCACGCTGGCGCGGCACGTGTCGTTGCCGATAGCGGCGGGCGAGCAGTGGGCGTCCAGGTGGGCGTTCAGAGAGGTGATAGAGGAAGAGCTTATCAGATACGCGCGGATAGATCTGTGCATCGTGGGCGGGCTGACCGAGGCGCTGAAGGTAACGCACATGGCGGAGACGCACTATATTGACATCGTGCCGCACAATCCGCTCGGCCCGGTGAGCGCGGCGGCGTGCGTGAACCTGTGCATGGCGTCCACGAACGTGGGCGTTCAGGAGATGCCGCGCCGTCCGGGCAGTTTCGCCACGGACCTGTTCCCGGCGCAGATAGAGTGGGCGGACGGCTATTCCTGGATTCCGGCGGACAGGCCGGGCCTGGGGGTTGATTTCGATGAGGACTTCGCCAAGGCCAACCCGGCGCCTCTGAACGGGTGGCCGCCGCAGCTAAGGCGGAACGACGGAGCGTTCACGAACTGGTAGGACGGCGAGGGTGTTTGCCGCGTTGGACGGCTACCGGGTAATGGCAAGCCGGACGTCCAACGCGGCAAGGACTCTGAACAGCGTTTCGACGCGCGGGTTGCCGTCATCGGAGAGAGACTTGTACAGGGACTGACGCCCCAGTCCTGTCGCTTCGGATATGGAGGTCATACCCTTGGCGCGAGCTACATTGCCTAGCGCCTTGGCGAAATACTTCGGGTCGTTCTCTTCCAATGCGACGTTAAGATACTCGATTATCGCTTCGTCGCTGTCGAGAAAGTCAACCACGTCGAACTTTTTTAGATTCATGTTGCTCCCTGGACTTCTCTTGCCATTCGCTGAGCGCGTCTTATATCCCGTTGTTGACTTGACTTGTCGCCGCCACAGAGCAGAATCACCACGGCGCTCTGGCGGATGGTGTAATAGACTCGATATCCTGCGCCGACATTGACACGTAGTTCACTGACACCGCCACCGACTGACCTACGATCACCGAGGTTTCCGTCTTCAATGCGAGATATGATAGAGGCTCTGGCTCGCTGGTCACGCAGTCGCCTGACCCAAATCTCAAAGACTTCAGTATAAACGACTTCCATGCCTACATTGTCTTGTATGGGAGACATATCGTCAAGTGACGTCTCCGTGGGCTGGTAGTTCTGGTCGGCGCGGTAGATGGCCCAGTGGTATGGGAGGAAGAGGGCGGCGGTGAGGGTGAAGCCGATTGCGGGGGTGAGGTCGCGCAGGGTTTCCACTGACAGGGCGGCGTCGAGAAGGTCGCGCAGGATGACGAACAGCGTTCCGCCTCCGCCGCCCAGGAAGGCGAGCGCGCCCGCGCCAAGTACGGCGAATATGTAAACCCTGTGCGAGAGCGCCGTAGCCTCGGATTCAGGGTCGGCGGCGTAGGTTAGGCGCAGGCGTCGCCAGTAGTATCCCCAGACAGGGATGCCGATGATGAGCATGGCGAGTATGGCCGCTACCGGAGGGCGCCAGGCGTCGCTGTCGGTTATGGAGACGCTGAGCGCTTCGGCGAAGGTTGCCAGCGCGGTGTTGAAGATCGTGAAGGACGCTCCGGCGAGCGCGGCGAGTCCGAGAGCCGCCATGAGATGGTCGTAGATTCGCCGGACGGGAGTGGCGTATTCGCCGACGGCCTCTGTGAGCATACGGCGTCTGAACAATGCCCAGGCCACAGTTCCGACGGACGCGACCACCAGGGCGCCGGGCATATCCTCGAAGTGGAGCGCGGCGCGTTCGGTCGCGGCTCCGAGAAGCCAGGACAGCGTTGTGTATGCCATCACCCCGACGCTTCCCAGCGCGGTGGCCGCGCCGCCTATGGACGCTATGAACAGGGCTATCCAGCGCAGGACCGAGTCCGTGTCGTCGCGGGCGAATACGCGCCAGTGCGTCCAGTACATCGCGCCGCCGACTACGGCCACGGATAAGTCGGTTCGCAGAGACTCGCGCGCCAGGCCGGTCTGTTCGGAAATCGTCACCTGGGTCAGGAACAGGGCGGCGTATCCGTCCTGGAGCAGCGCGTGAATCATGGCGCCGACGCCGACGGCGAACATACCTCCGCCCACGAGGGACGCGCCGTAGAGGTAGAGCCTGCGGATTCCGCGAGTCTCCATGGAGCGCTGACCCTCGGCGGACTCTATCTGCCAGTGGTATCCCCAGATCATCGCCCAGGGCAGGATGGATGCCAGGCTGAACTCGGGGAACTCGCCCGCTCTCATGGCCCACTTGAGTATCTCGTATGAGACGGCGGCGAGGAAGCCGAGCGCGACGCCGAGCGTCAGATAGATGTACACCTTCCTGATGATGGAGCGGCTTTCGACGGGCATGGCGGCGACGCTGCGAAGGATGAATCGCCAGTGGAAGAACCAAATCGGCAGGGCGACGATGAACAGGGACAGTCCCCAGGCGAGGGTGTTGGACGACAGCGAGAAGGCCCGCCCGTCGAAGAGTGTGTTCAGCAGGCTCTGGACGGCTAGCGAGATTCCGGCTACGAGCGTCATGAGCGCGGCGAACGAGATGCCGTAGAAGTAGAGCCGCTTCAGCGTTCCCATGCCGGGGTCGGGGTCGTCGGTAGCGGACTGACGTCTGCGCCATGCGTAGATGGCGTATATGACCCCGCCTAGGATCGCGAGTTGTGTCAGAACTCCGAAGGCTGTTAAGAGTATATCCTGCATCTCACCCAGTCCTGCATACTGTGAGTCTTCCGACTAATCTATGTATCGTGGCGGCACGGGCGCCGGGGCGACTCGGGCGCATCTTGGAAACGGCCATGGATATTGGGAGAATTTCCAATCTCCGTCGAACCGCTTGAGAGCGAAGTTCTCCTCGAAAGAGTACTCGGACGGCCCGAACAGGCCGCCGCCGCTTAGCTCGGATATCCTGACGGTTACGAAGGTTGTCTCGTCGAGCGTCCGCGCGCCTTCGAACGTGATCCGCTTTTCATCCATCCGCCACCAGTCGGAGTCATCGCCGAATATGTCCTCGACAGAGCATCCCTCACGCAGTTCGGGGGAAAAGGCGTCGTAAGCCGCCCTGATGTCGTCCTCGTCGAGGGCGCGCAGGTAGGCTTGGACGGCCGCCTCCGGGGAGCCGGGGGCGAACTCGGCCTCGTTCTGCAAGACGGCGACGACGATGCTGGCGACTATCAATATCCCCAGTGCCGCTCCGCCGCCTATCAGCCAGTAGTTATTCATTCTTTATGTTTCGCATTGTGTGAGTTGCGCTTATTATGGATATATTTTAGCACATAAGGTCGAGAAGTGTACAGGACGCAAATTGACCGAGGGCGTAACCGACGCTACACTCAGGGTATCAGGAGATATATCCC
This sequence comes from Dehalococcoidia bacterium, assembly GCA_963668275.2. Taxonomy (GTDB): domain Bacteria; phylum Chloroflexota; class Dehalococcoidia; order Lucifugimonadales; family UBA1123; genus VXRN01. The sequence continues at coordinate 1,060,908 of OY764155.1, read as the reverse complement.
TCGAATAGAGGGCACGGAGGAGGATAGATTATGGTGAAGCCGAAGCAGCTTGGTCATCTTGTCATCAGGGTCAGGGACCTGGAGAAGTCGGAGCGGTTCTACTCGGACATTCTGGGACTGCGCGTAACGAATAAGCGGCCGGGCCAGATGACGTTCATGAGCGCGGTTGACAGTTCTTCGCACGAACTGGCGCTGGTGCCCGTCGGGCCGGACGCGCCCGGGCCGGAGGCGAACAGGGTGGGCCTGTTCCACTTCGCCTGGGAGATGGAGTCGTTCGACGATCTGAAGGAATTGTACGCTCGGATGAAGTCGAATGACGTGAACGTGCAGAGTGTCGGCGACCACGGCATTTCGCTGGGTGTCTATTTCACCGACCCGGACGGCAACGAGATAGAGGCGTACTACGAGATGCCTAAGGACGAGTGGCCGGAGGAAGGCGACCTTTTCGCGGGCGCGTTTCCGGGCAGCCTAGAGTAGTGATCGCAGCGAGTCGGGATCGGCGCGCGTCCTGAGCAGTTCGGCGAAGCGTTCGACCTTCGCCGCGCTGTTCATGCGCGCGCCGGTCGTCACTTCGTTCAGGGCGTACATCGTGGAGTTAGTGTCGGTCTCGACGACCATCACCGGAATCTCTTCCTCGCCCGCCTCGTAGGTTATGTACTCTATCGGTTCGAGGCCGCCGGTCAGGACGAGGCATGAGACTGATGAGTTGAGCGCGGACATCTGTATGTCGGGGCGGTCTCCGCGCACGACTACGGCGTTGTTCTCGTAGAGTCCGAAGCGGAGTTCGCCCGGGTCGAGGCTCATCGCGCCGACCTGGAACCACTCGATGGGAGCGTCCAGGTCGCCCTCTTCGACTACGTAACGACCGTCCAGGCCGCTCCGAATCTCGTCCACCGAGACGGAGAGCATGAACCTGTCTTCGGGGATGAGTCCCACGAGCGGGATTCCGGCCTCTTGGAGCGAGGGAACCAGGTTGTCGCTGGCCTCTGTGCCGAGGTAGCGGGTGAGTCCGTTGACCAGCGCGCCGGCGAGCCTGTCTCCGAGGGCGGACTGCCATTCGCCCAGGTCGGACGCGCGCAGGTCGCGGCGGTAGGCGGCGACTAGAAGGACGCCGGCGTCCCAGGCGTTAGCAATCTCGGCCAATCTGTCCGCGCCTACCTCGCTGGGTATCTCGACGATGACCGGATTGTCTCCCGCGGCGGCTATGGACAGGGGATGGGCGGCGGACGCGATGTGGTCGCTTGTGGGGCCGGAGTCTCCCACTCTTATCGGCCAGCCGTCGGGGGCGGGGTTTGCGAGATCGGCGAAAACCGCCTGGTCGGGGTCGTCGTCCGCGAATGTGAAGGGCTTGAAGGCGGAGGTATTCCCGCCGTTCTCGTTGGAGATCCGCGCCAGGGCCAGGGCGGTGGCGGTCTTGCCCGCGCCGGGGCTGTCCGACGCGATGATTAGAAGAGACATGGGGCGCTCCTGAGTGTGTGGCTTCAACGATGGGGATTATAGCAGTTTTGGGTTTCGAGTTCTTAGTTTTTAGTCGTTAGTAACTGATGTTACGCAGTCTCAGGGCAATCGCATCTTAATTTTCGGGCTTTTTCAGGGGTGTTTTCGCTCCATGAAACCCCGAAACTACCACAATGGCCGAACCCATGATCGCTATTCAGAAATTCTGAAACCGCGCAGTGACATCTATCAGAGGTTTCTGCCCAAGATTCACCTGTTTGCGAACGTAAGCGCCGTTTAGATGCGATTGCCCTGCGCGCAGTCTAAAACATTCTTCCATTCGACAGAACGTTCATGCTATCATGTCGCCCAATGAACTATGACCGACCCAATCTTTACATAAACAGGAGGTTATCCAAAATGAATCCGCCGGCGAAAATTTTTCTGTCCGTAGCTAACAACAGGTGATAACAGGTCACTTTCCACGTGAACTGTAACCTGTCCCACTTGGAAACTCACCTGTAACCCCACCTGTACGATATAAATTGAGATATATGACCAATGCGCCCAGGCCGCAGACCGGCGACTCTGCGAAGACCCCGGTCTGAATAGTCGCAAAGCCCTGCCCAGTGCGTAACATCAGTTAGTTATTAGTCGCGGGTTTCTACCCTGTTTTGGCGCTGCGTAGCTATAATGGTGTCTGAATCAGGATTTTCGGGATGTGAGGATGTACAGGATGGATTGGATTGGCGGGCGGGTGGTTTTCGCCCTGGCGTTGGTAGCGGCGATGGCGTTGGCGTATGGGTGCGTGACCGCTGACTCGGGCGTGCCGGAGGCGGAGCGCAGGGCGGCGGCGCTGAATAAGAGCCTGATGTGTCCGGTGTGTCCGGGGGAGTCTATTGACCAGAGCCAGAACGCGCTCTCGGTTCAGATGCGCGCGATTGTGGACGAAAAGCTGGCCCTGGGATGGTCGGAGCGGGAGATAAAGGATTTCTTCGTGGAGAGGTACGGGCCGAGCGTGCTGATGGAACCGCCGTCGGCGGGTTTCGGCATGGCGGCCTGGATAGTGCCTCCGCTGGCGTTCGCGCTGGCGATAGCGTCACTGTTTCTGACGCTTCGCTGGATGCGTAGGATTTCGGAGCGGACTGATGAGGGCGAGGTGGAGGATGAGGAGCGTATGGAATATGTACGCAGGCTGGAAGAGGCGACGGGAGCGGAGGCTGGAAGTTCGGACGAAAACGCGAAAGGGAAGGCTGAGTAGGACTTACGCAATTGGCAGTAGTATGGATTGGCGTTCACCCTCACCCTAGCCCTCTCCCTGAGGGAGAGGGGATGTATTGGCTGGAGTTCGTAGCTGATTGTACATTTGCCTACCCTTGTGAGCCTTGAGGGAGAGGGGGTTCTTCAACGTACAAATGACGCGAGATTCGAGTAAGAGCGAGGGAGGTTCGCGGTGATAGTGGAAGCGGGACAGATCGCGCTGGCGCTGGCGTTCATCGTGTCTCTGTACGCGGTGGCGGCATCGTTTCTGGGCGTGGCGAGACGCTCGCCGGAGCTGCTGGTGAGCGGGCGGTTCGGGATGTACAGCATCCCGGCGCTGCTTGTGGTGGCGACGGGAGCTTTGATCTACGCGTTCGTCAACAACGACTTCTCGGTGCGGTACGTGGCGGAGAACAGCAATCTGGCCATGCCGAGAGAGTACACATGGGTGGCTTTCTACGCGGGCAACGCTGGCTCGATGCTCTACCTGGCGATGATCTTCGCGCTTATGGCGGTGGTGGCGATAGTAACTATCCGCAAGAACCTGCCATACACCTCGCCCTACGCGGTGGGGATAATGGCGCTGTCGCTGGCGTTCCTGCTGGGCGTGATGCTGTTCCTGGCCAATCCGCTGGCGCGGCTGGAAGTGACGCCGATGGACGGGGAGGGAATCAATCCGCTGCTGGTGCATTTCGGGATGTTCATTCACCCGCCTTTGCAGATGGCGGGGCTGGTGTCGGTGGCGATCCCGTTCTCGATAGCGATGGGCGCGATGCTGGCGAATAAGGGCGGCAACGACGAGTGGGTTGACCAGGGGCGGCTGTGGGGGATGATTTCGTGGCTGGTATTGACGGCCGGGCTTCTGCTCGGGTCGTGGTGGGCCTATACGATACTGGGCTGGGGCGGGTACTGGGCGTGGGATCCGGTGGAGAACTCGGCGCTGATGCCGTGGCTGGCCATGACGGCGTTCGTGCACTCGATAATGGTGCAGAAGCGGCGCGGGATGTTCCGAATGTGGAACATGGTGATAATCATCATCGCGTTCACGATGGCTCAGCTTGGAATGTTCATCAACCGGGGCGGGCCGGTGCCGTCGGTGCACTCGTTCGCGCAATCCTCGATGGGCTGGCTGTTCCTGGCGTTCATGGCGACGACGATGATCGCGTCCATAGCGGCGTTCATCTGGAAGTTGGACACGCTGAGGAGCAGGGGCAGACTGGAGTCGCTGCTGTCACGGGAGAGCGCGTTTCTGGCGCAGAACGTCCTGTTCCTGACGGTAGCGTTCGTGACGCTGTGGGGGACGATATTCCCGATATTCTCTGAGGCGGCGAGCGATACGGTGATGACGGTTGGGCAGCCGTTCTTCAACCGGGTGAACGGACCCATGCTGCTGTTGATCGTAATGCTGATGGGCGTGGGGCCGATGCTTCCGTGGCGCAGGGCCGCGCCGCGCAACATCCTTATGATGCTGAGATACCCGGCGCTGGTCGCGCTGGTGGTGGGGGTCGGCCTGTACGCGACGGGGGTGACTCGTCCGGTCGCACTGGTGGCGTTTATGACGTGCGTGATGGTGACGGCGGGGATATTGCAAGAGTGGATACGCGGGACTGTCTCGCGGCACAGGCGAGGCGAGGCGTATCACACGGCGTTCGCGCGGCTGCTGTCGGCGAACCGTCCGAGGTACGGCGGGTACGTGGTGCATCTGGCGATCATAATGCTGGCGGCGGGCGCGATTGGGTCGTCGTTCTACTCGGTACAGCGGGACTTCGCGATGAGCCCGGGAGACACCGAGACGCTGGGCGAGTACAGGTTCACGTTCGTTGGGACCGAGCACGCGTCCTTCCCCGACCGGGAGGAGGACTACGCGCGCTTCGAGGTGTACCAAGGCGACAGATACCTGGGCGTGATGGAGCCGTTCAGGGCGGAGTATCCGTCGTTCCGAATCGCCTCTACGATAGGCGCGATACACAGCACGCCGATAGAGGATTTCTATATAGTGCCGTCGGAGTTCAAGGGGGACGGCGAGGCGGTGTTTCGCGTGCTGATAAATCCGATGGTGTGGTGGATGTGGGCGTCGGGGCCGATCATGGCGCTGGGGACGCTGCTGGCGCTGTCGCCGAGGCGGAGCCGGGCTACGGCGCGGGCGCCGCTGCCGGCGGGGGTTGAGGGGGCGCGGGCTTAGGCGTGGGCAGAAATCCTACTGATTGCTTTTCATCCTGACTGTCGCGGCAACATCCGGCACTTCGACGCGATAGATGTCGAACTCCCTGATGTTGTTCCGTCTCATGCCAATCTGGTACTCGATGCCGCCCCGGTGCTGCGGGCTTAGGTAACTGTTAGCTTTGACTTCATCGTTCGACATGACCCAATAAGCGATCCTATCAACCCATACCGCTATAAAGACGAATACGTCACAGATGTCCAGCTTCAACTGCTGGTAGTTCATCCAGAATGGCGAGTCGCTTTCCCATGTGAGCGCTCTGCTTACCAGCGAACCAGTCAAACTTGCGTTGTAGGCTCTGGAAGACTTGACCTCGACGCGAAGACCATCAAGCCAAAGATCGTATTCCCCATCGTAGTTAGGGTCCAGCGTTCTGTCCGGCTTCTGAAACTCTGAGTCTAGGTCCATCAGATGTCTTTCACCCCAGGCTTGGCCGAAAGACCTGGGCGAAAGCTCGAATAGGTCGAGGTATCTGTTGCTCGAGACGTAGTTCGTACGCAGAGCGCCATAGTCGTTGAATGAAATGACTCCCCTGTCCACCAAGAACGTTATGATGTATTCGTACTCATTGAACGGGAATACCGACACCAGTCCCTGAAGGCGCGCTTGAAGTAGTTCCCTGTCTTCGTCTTCCATTGACAGTATGAGCTGATCCAGATAGTTGCGCAGTTGCTCTTGATTCACAGATATTATGCCTCGATAACAATCTCAGGGAACGGATTCCGCCACTTCCAGCCCGTTTCCCCGGTTTCTCTGTATCGCTCCAGCCGCCTGATCGCGATTTCCGCGAATACAGGATCAATGTCGCAGGTGAAGGCTGTCCGACCCAATTGCTCGGCGGCGATAAGAAAAGCGCCGGAATGCGCGAATCCATCAATGATGACATCGCCCGCGTCACTACTTGTCTCTATAAGCCTTCGTATCGCAGCGAGCGGCTTCTGAGCGTAGCAGCCCGGAACATTCTCCTCCATACGATAGAACACCTGCTGAATATCCACCCACACGTTGCCAGGGCGGATTGTGTCCGACCTGCTTCGTTCCATGTTCTCAGTCACACGGCCATTTACTCTCTTGTAGTATCCGCGAAGAATCTTCGGTATATCCGTATAGACCACTCGGAAATCCGGTCGTCCAATGGTGTAATGCAGTAGTTCCTGCCGCACCCACATCCAGTTGTTCTGAGTGCCGTAGCCTCGCTGGTTCCGGACGGTGATAAAATTTCTGGGCGTAAGAGCGGGGAAGTCGCGCATCATCAACATCAAGTCCGGCAGAGGCTGGAAGCCATCCCGATAGTCCGCGCCCGTCCATAGGTAGAAATGAGCGTCCGCCGCCATCACGCCCAGCATCGCGGACACCCACTTCCGAGAGAAATCCATGTAGGACGGCAAATCGGTCTTGGATAGATTGCGAGTATTCGAGTTTCCGACCGTTATGTTATATGGCGGGTCGTTGATAGCCAGATTAGCCCTGACATTCCCCGTAAGCGCTTGCAAGTCGTCCGGGGCAGTGGCGTCCAATACGCCCACACGATGACCGCGCACAGGGTCTTCCCAGATTTCCCCACGCTCAAGACGACACAGGGGAAGAAGGCTCTCGCGTATCTGTGGATTACTGTCCAGTCTCGGCAGTTGCTCCGACGTAGAGCCTCTACGTCCTCGCGCGCGATCACCTTCTTCCGTTCTGGGCAGAAGCGCTGGCTGGCGGCTTTCTAGCGGCATTGGCTGCCTCCCGTCTCCGTTGTCTCCTCTTCACCGGATTCTTTCCCGTTTCTCGACATTAGGAGAATAACACCGCCGTTCATCATCGGATTTAAGTCATTGTAGTTGGGCAAGCGTGGATGTCAACCAAGTTCGGACGGACTGAGATACTATGAAAAGCCGCCGAATCGGTCTTTGTCTGAATCGAGGCGGCGGCGCTTGAAGGCTTGGAGGCGGGCTTGGGCGGCGTGGACGGCTTTTTCTACGGCGTCGGTGGGGTCGGAGGCGGTGATGATGGCGGTGTCGGGGGGCTCGCCGGAGCGGGTGAGGGCCCAGGTTTGGAGACCGATGACGGGGATGTCTTCGGCGAGGGCGTGGCCTATCTCGGACAGGGTTCCGTAGGCTCCGCCGACGGCTATGACGGCCATGCCGGTCTTGACTACTATCACGTTGCGGGCGTATCCGAGTCCGGTCAGGATGGGGATGTCTATGTAGTCGTTGGACTGGAGCGGGTCGCTGCCGGCTAGAATGGCTATGGTCCTGCCGCCTTCGGACTTGGCCCCGCGGCAGGCGGCCTCCATCACGCCGCCCATGCCTCCGCATACGAGGTCTATCTTCCGGCGGGCGAGTTCGCGTCCCACTTCTTCTGCCAGTTCGGCTATGTGGGGGCGGGCGTGGCTTTCTCCGATTACGGCGATTATCAATGTTCTCGCGCTCTTCGTTTGATGAGGGTGTTATCAAGGGGCAGATAATGAGTAGAGTGAGGAGAGACCGGGCCTTTATCGCGGGGTTCTCTTCAGGAGATTCATACCGAGCGCGACGCTCCATACGACCCACGGGAAGTAACATAATCTCCCTATCATGGCGGCGGTATCCCTGTGTTCGGGCATTGTGGCGGCGATGATGAAGCTGACGAGGGCGACCACTGAGACGGCGGCTATGATCAGCGCTCCGACCTTGCTGAAGTCGTCCCTCGTCGAAAGAGCGAGGTTGAACGCGAGGAAGCCGAATGAAACTATGACGGACGACATCAGCGTGACGCTTAGATCTACGGCGTACACCGGAACCATGTCGTCAACGACACGGGGGTCGGCAAGGTCGGCGCCTGACATCGCAGGGTGAAGCGCCTGCGCCATGATCCACCCGATGACGCCGATGGCAATCGCCAGAAGGCCGAACCGGGAAAGGGCGTCTCCGCCGCCGTTCCTGGTGGCGTCTTGGACCGCGTAAAGGCCATAGAGCATCAGAAGCAGTCCAAGAGGGATCACTATGGACGTGATGTTCGCAAGCAGGGCATTCGACGCGAAGGACGTGATATTCGCCATTGCGTCCGAAGATTCCGCGCTGTCTATGAGCGCGCCGCCAGGCTGTATTAAGAAGAAGACGATGGCCAAAATGGGGCCGACTATCAACGCGATGCCGCCGAGCCGGTTCAGAGATATGGTATCCATGTGGGCATTCTCCATTCGCGCGGATTATTCGAAGATACTACGTCTGTTGGATAGAAAGCCCGTGTCAGTAGAGGCCAGTATCGGGGCTGATGGATTCGAGGCGGCGCTTGACGGAGTTGATGAAGGCGCTGGCTTCCGCGCCGTCCATGATGCGGTGGTCGAAGCTCATGCAGAGGTTCATCATGGAGCGGATGGCTATGGCGTCGCCTATGACGATTGGGCGTTTGACGATGGCCTCGGTGGTGAGGATGGCGGCTTGGGGGTGGTTGACTAGGGGCTGGCTGAGGACGGAGCCGAGCGCGCCTGTGTTGTTGAGGGTGAAGGTGCCGTTTTGAACGTCGTCGAGGGTGAGGGATCCGCGGCGGGCGCGGTCGGTGAGGTCGGCTATCTTGCGGGCGAGTCCGGCGACGCTGAGGGTGTCGGCGTCGTGTACGACGGGGACGACCAGGCCGTCGCGTCCGGCGGCGGCTATGCCGATGTTGATTCGGCGCTTGTGGATGATGGCGTCGTCGTCCCAGCTGGAGTTGAGTAGCGGGTTCTCTTTAAGGGATTCGGCGACGGCCTTCATTATGAAGGGCAGGTAGGTGATGTTGATGCCCTCGCGCAGTTGGAAGTCGTCTCGGACGGCGCGGCGTCGGGCGACCAAGCCGCTGACGTCCACCTCTACGAGCGTCCAGGCCTGGGGTATCTGGGACGCGCTGCGGACCATGTTCTCGGCTATCATGCGGCGGACCGGGCTGAGCGGGACGCGCTCGTCGTCGGTGGAGATGGGCGAGGGCTGGGGTAGCGAGGCCGGGGGAGCGGCGGGTTCGGCGGGCGGCGGCTCGGGCTGGGTTTCGAGGAAGTTGCGGACGTCCTTGAGGGTGACGCGCCCGTTGAGGCCGGTGCCCTGGATTTGATCGAGGTCAACGTCGCGTTCGTCGGCGAGCCGTAGGACTGCGGGGGAGTAGCGTCGGCGGGCGCGGCGCGGGCTTGGTGTCTCGGCGGGCTTGTCGGCGGAGATGGGGCCGCCGGAGCCGGTCGGGCCTACGGGGGCGACGTCTTTGAGTAGAGCGCCTATCCTGTCGGGAGATGGCGGCTCGACGGCTTGCGCGCGGGTTTCGGTTTGGGCGGGCGGCGTTTGCGGGGCTGGCTGGCCGTCTTCGGCGTCCATTTCGGCTATGGGGGTTCCCATGGGGATGGTCGCGCCCTCCTCGACGAGGATGGCGGTGAGGGTGCCGGTGGCCGGGGATGGCATTTCCATGTTGACCTTGTCGGTTACGACCTCGACGAGGGGGTCGTAGCGCTCAACGCGGTCGCCGACGGATTTGAGCCATTTTCCGATGACGCCTTCGGTTACGGATTCTCCGACGTGGGGTAGTTCGATGATCATTTTTTAAGTTCTCGGTATTTAGTTTTCAGTTATAAGTTGTCAGTAATCGGACGCTTATGGATTCCCGCTTCCGCGGGAATGACGGTAGATACAACCTAGTATTCGGCCAGTTTTCTTATGGCGGCGGAAATTTTGATGGAGTCGAGCATGAATTCGGCTTCGAGGGTTGGCGCGAAGGGCATGGCGGGGACCTCGGGGCCGGCGAGGCGAGTTACGGGGCCATCTAGGTACTCGAAGGCTTCTTCGCTGATGATGCCGGCTACCTCGGCGCCTATGCCGCCGGCCTTGGTGTCTTCGTGGACTATGAGGGCCTTGCCGGTCTTGCGGACGGAGTTCAGGATGGTCCGGGAGTCTATGGGGCGGACGGTTCGGAGGTCAACGATCTCGGCGCTGATGCCTTCGGACTGGAGTTCGCGGGCGGCCTCGATGCAGTGGTGAACCATTAGGCCGTAGGTGATGACGCTCACGTCTTCGCCTTCTATCTTGACGTCGGCCTGGCCTATGGGGACGGTGTAGTCGCCGTCGGGGACCTCGCCGCGCACGAGGCGGTATGTGCGTTTGTGTTCAAGGAATACGACAGGGTCGTCGTCGCGGATGGCGGACTTGAGCAGGCCCTTGGCGTCGTAGGGGGTGGCGGGGGTGACGACCTTGAGGCCGGGGGTGTGGGCGAAGAATGCCTCGACGCTCTGGGAGTGGTAGAGCGCGCCACGCACGCCGCCGCCCTGGGGCGCTCTCAGCACCATCGGGACGTTCACCTTGCCGTTGGTGCCGTAGCGTATGCGGGCTGCCTCGCCGACTATCTGGTTGATGGTGGGCCAGATGAAGTCGGCGAACTCGATTTCGGCGATGGGGCGCATCCCGTTCATGGCGGCGCCGATGGCGATGGCGGCGATAGAGGATTCGGCTAGGGGGGTGTCAATGACGCGCGCCTCTCCGAACTCGTCCAGGAAGCCCTCGGTGGCGAGGAATACTCCTCCGCGCGCGCCGATGTCTTCGCCGAGGACGAAGACGCTGTCGTCGCGGCGCATCTCTTCGCGCATGGCGTCTCTTACGGCTTCTATGACACTTTGTTCAGCCATGATGGGTGTCTCCGGTTTTTGTCAGAATCAGGATTTACGGGATTTTGGGATGTTCAGGATATGATGTGTGGAATGTGGAAACTACTTGATTACTGATGTTACGCACTGGGCAGGGCTTTGCGACTATTCAGACCGGGGTCTTCGCAGAGTCGCCGGTCTGCGGCCTGGGCGCATTGGTCATATATCTCAATTTATATCGTACAGGTGGGGTTACAGGTGAGTTTCCAGGCGGGACAGGTTACAGTTCACGTGGAAAGTGACCTGTTATCACCTGTTGTTAGCTACGGACAGAAAAATTTTCTTCGGCGGATTGATTTTGGATAACCTCCTGTTTATGTAAAGATTGGGTCGGTCATAGTTCATTGGGCGACATGATAGCATGAACGTTCTGTCGAATGGAAGAATGTTTCAGACTGCGTAACATCAGTTGATTAGTTCAGCCTATCCAAATTAAGAGTGGCTCGGATCTCGCGTTTCACCTTCATCACAGAACGCCAAACGTAGAAAAGTCCAAGAATTGGGAGACCTCCTAAAATGAGGCCCGCATACTCCGGGGTTTTGTCCCATATCTCAAAAGCCTCAGCATAGCCAGACGGATAGTATCCACCTTCCTCAGCCGGATACCACCATGACGCTGCACAGATCGCATTTTGTCGAGGTGCGTTGCCACTACATTCCCCTTGCCCGACTTCAACTATGGGAGGATTGTCAGCGATTGCATCCTCCATTTCCGATTCAGCTTCGGAGTAGGAAATGGAAGAGTTTATAGCCATGCCACAACTCACGATAAGTAACACCAACAGGACTCCTGATATCCACGCGCACCTAGTAAGTCGGGGGACTAAATCGTTATACGATTTCTCTGTAATGCCAACCATGTACTTCTACCTACATAATCACAATCAAGCCGAGATATGGTCGTTCATATCGCGGTAGGGGGTGAATCGGCGCGCTTGGGATGTCGGGGGCTGAATCAGGAATTTCTCAAGCCTTTGATGTACTTTTCGGTGTCCAGGTCGCCGGTCAAGTCTGGGGCAAGACCGACCATCTCTGCGGGATTCGGCAATTCGGATTCTGTTCGGAGTGTCCTCAAGGGTCTTCGCACGTCGACGCTCAAGGGGTCTCCAAGAGAGTTGTAGGATATTATGCCTGAGACCGCTACTCTCTGCCGTCCTTTCAGCGTTTCCTCTATCTCTTCTCTCATCGCTTCGGGAAAATCGCAGCGCACGGCCTTCTGAGAAATAGCTTGATACAGATCGAAACTTCCGCGCAAGTTACGCCGGGTCGGCCTGATTACCCCTTCAATGGAGCCGACGCTCTTGTGATGGACAAAGGCCGGCGACTCGTCACTGGCGAGAGAGACATTCGACAAGTTGTGAGTCATATCGAGTTTCCTCCGGGACGGCGCGCGTTTATTCAGACGGCGTAAACGTGTTTGTGGAAGTCTTCGATCTCGGGGTATGGAGCGGATTCTACGGTGTCGGTGGCGTGATTGACTATGGTTCGGGCTTCGGCCTGGTATTCGTCCTGGATTTGGTCGGTGAGGACGCCGATGTCGCGGAGCTGGTCGGAGAGTATCTTGAGGGGGTCGCGCTTGCGGGCTTCTTCGAGTTCTTCGCGGGGGCGGTAGCGGGTGTCGTCGTCGTCGGAGGTGTGGGGCAGGTAGCGCTCGACGTGGGCCTCGATGAGGGTGGGACCCTGGCCGGAACGGGCGCGACGGGCGGCTTCGGATGTGGCTTCGTACACTGCCATGATGTCGCAGCCGTCAACCTCGATGCCGGGCATTCCGTAGCCCTCGGCCCGGGAGGCGATGCTTTCGACGGCCATCTGCTTGGCGATGGGGACGGATATGGCGTACTTGTTGTTTTCGCAGAAGAAGATGACGGGCAGGTCGTGAATGGCGGCGAAGTTCATGGCCTCGTGGCAGTCGCCGACGCTGGACGCGCCGTCGCCGAAGTAGGTTATGACGATGCCGTCGTCTCCGCGCATCCTGTTGGCGAGGGCGGCGCCGACGGCCTGGGGGATGTGGGTTCCGACGACGTTGGATATGTTGACGAGGCCGATGTCGGGGTAGGCGCCGTGTGTGGGGAACTGGCGCGCGCCGCTGAGGGGTTCGCCCTCCTTGGCGAGGAAGCCGGACATTATCTCGACGGGGGTCATGCCGAGCATGAGCATCACGGCGAGGTCGCGGTAGTAGATGTAGAACTGGTCTTTGCCCTTCTGCAATGCCCAGACGCTGCCAATCTGTCCGGCTTCGTGTCCCTGGGAGGAGGCGACGATGGCGGCCTTGCCCTGGCGGTTGAGCATCCAGATGCGCTCGTCGAGAGTACGGACGAGGGTCATGCGGCGGTACATTTCGAGGAGGTCGGCGTCGGAAAGGCTGGCGCCGATCATGGCGTCCGCCGGGATGGTTCCGATGTTGGTGTCCGCCATTTGTCGTCCTCTTGTCAGAATCAGGATTTACAGGATTACATGATGTTCAGGATGTGAATGACGAGCTCACAACTGATTCATTGTAATAGTGATCATGGGTCGTCCAGCGCTGATTCCATTATTTCACGGCGCGGGGTAATCGTCAAAGAGTGGAGCGCAGGTTTCTAATGACTTTGGGGAGTTGGGGGAGGAGGTCGCTGGCGATCATTCCGGTGTCGCCGAGTTCGGAGCGGACTTTCTCGCCGGCTCCGGCGTGGAGGAAGACGCCTAGGGAAGCGGCGTCGGGGATGGACGCGCCCTGTGAGAGCAGGCCGACTATCGCGCCGGCCAGGACGTCGCCGGTTCCGGCGGTGGCGAGTCCGGGGTTGGAGTAGGGGGAAAGTGTCGCGCTGCCATCGGGCGTGGCGACTATGGTAAACGCGCCCTTGAGGATGACTGTCTTGTTCCATGCGGATGCGGATTGCTGGGCTGTGGCAAGGCGGTCTGAGCGGGGACTCGCGCCTGTGAGACGGGCCATCTCGCCCGGGTGGGGGGTGAGGATGGCGTCGGCGGGCCAGAGTTTGGGCCAGTTGGGGACTTGTGCGAGGGTGTTGAGGCCGTCGGCGTCTATGACGGACGAGGGAAGGTCTGCGCCTGAGAGAAGAAGGGCTTCTACCATTCGGAGGGTTTCGGGGGCCTGGCCGAGTCCGCAACCTATGAGCAGGGAGTTGTAGGCGGGGAGGGCGTCGAGGATGAGTTGGGCGGCGTTATTGGCGACTATTCCGGGGCCGGATTCGGGTAGGGGCAGGAAGGTGGGTTCGATGGCCTTGGAAGCGACTGAGGGGACAAGGCTTTCGGGGATGGCGATGGTGGCGAGTCCGGAGCCGACGCGGGTTGCGGCTGTGGCGGCTAGGTAGGCGGCTCCGAGGAAGTTGCGGGCCCCGGCGACTATCATGGCGCGTCCGTATGTGCCTTTGTGGGAGTCGGCGGGACGCGGAGGGAGGGCGGACGCGGCCAGGGCGCGGTCAATGAGGTCGAGGGTTACGTCGGAGTCGAGGCGCGAGGGGATGCCGATGTCGGCGGTTTCCAGGATGCCGGTGTAGTCAGCGCCCGGGAAGGCTAGGTGTCCGCGCTTGGGGTAGCCGAGCGTGACGGTGAGGTCGGCGGGGGCGCAGGCGGGGTCAACGAGGCCGGTGTCGGAGTCGAGGCCGGTGGGGAGGTCCATTGCGAGAAGGCGGAGGTTGGGGTTGCGGGTTCTCGCTTCGCGGAGGGTGGCCAGGATGTCCTTGAACGCGCCCTGTATGGGCCTGGCGCGGCCGGTGCCGAGTATGGCGTCTATTACGAGGTGGGAGGATGACAGCGCGGCTTTGATGGCTGATAGGTCGGGGTCGTTGGTGGCGGAGAGGATGGTGACGCCGGCTGCTGCGGCGGCGGTCAGCTTGGGGTCGGGGGTGGATCGCTCTCGGCAGATGTAGGCGGTGACGCTCGCGCCCCAGCGTTGGAGGTGGCGGGCGGTTACGAGGCCGTCGGCGCCGTTGTTGCCCGGGCCGATGAGGGCGAGGATGGTGACGCCGGCGATGGGGCCGATGACGCGGCGGGCGGATCGGGCGACGGCGAGTCCGGCGTTCTCCATGAGGGTGTCGGTGGAGACGCCGGCGGTTTCGGAGCGGGCCTCTATGCGGCGCATCTGGTCGGCGGTGACGATTTTCATTGTCAGAAGCAGGATGTTCAGGATGTAGTGTCTTCGAAATCGTATGGGCTGCGAGCTCCCCAGAATCTGGCGGATGAGCCTTCGGGGGTCCAGCTGGGATTTTCAAAATATGTTTCGATAAAGACGGATTCCAGAACGTCGTCTCTCAGCGGGAAGTTGTAGATTTCTGAATGAATCTCGCCAGGCTCTATGATGATGTCCTCTTATGAATACAGCGCTATACCATCTAGCGGTGGTCGCAGCGTCCAATCTGAACAGTATCCCCAGGGCGAAGGCTACGACTACCGAAAACGATATCACAAGCAGGCTAAAAGCGAACGCAGACAGCCAGATGGTATGACTGCCCCCGAATAGTTTTGCAGCAAATCTCCGCAACTTAAGACACCAATGATGATATACCGGTCGTTGGCATACTTAGGAGTTTCGCTTATCTTCCGGCACGATCTTGTGAGTAAGGGGCGAAGGTCCACCAGGTTTCAGCATTTCGGGTGGCAAGGCCCAAGGCTTAGTTTTGGATTCGTTGAAGCCATCAGGCGAGCTAATTTTGATGCCGAACTTCCCCTCTGATATATCAATCATATTCATCGTTGGCGTATCATTAGCATTCGCGTTCTTCTTTTCCATGATGCGTTATCTCCATATGAATTTCTGTATATAGCCAAGTTTACAAGGCCCATTTATCATGCAACGCGCACAAGGTTCAGTGGTCTATGCCGGGGATGGGGAAGGATTTGGTCATTTGGATGACTTGTTCGCGGACGCGGGTTTGGGTGGGCTGGCTGCCGATGTTTTGGAGGATTTCGAGGATTAGCTGAGCGACGCGGCGGGTGTCTTCTTCTTTGAAGCCTCGGCTGGTTATGGCGGGGGTTCCGAGGCGGACGCCGCTGGCGGTCCTGGGGGGCTTGGGGTCGTAGGGGATTGTGTTGCGGTTGACTACGATGTTGGCGCGGCCCAGGGCTTCTTCGGCCTGGCGTCCGGTGACGTCGAGGGGGCGGAGGTCAACGAGGGTCATGTGGTTGTCGGTGCCGCCGGCGACGATGCGGAGGCCGCCGTCGGCCAGGGTGTCGGCGAGGGCTACGGCGTTGGCTCTGACCTGGCGTTGGTACTGGATGAACTCCTCGGTCATGGCTTCGGCGAAGGCGACGGCCTTGGCGGCGATGGTGTGTTCCATGGGACCGCCCTGGGCGTTGGGGAAGACGGCGCTGTTGACGGCGCGGGCGTGGCCGGCGTCGGAGAGTATCATGCCGCCGCGGGGGCCCCGGAGGGTCTTGTGGGTGGTGGAGGTGATTATCTGGGCCTGGCCGACGGGGGAGGGGTGTTCACCGGCGGCAATGAGTCCGGCGATATGGGCCATGTCCACCATGAGCTTGGCGCCAACGTCGTCGGCTATCTCGCGAAAGCGGGGAAAGTCTATGGTTCGGGTGTAGGCGGTGGCGCCGGTGACTATGAGCTTGGGGCGGGTTTCTTTGGCCTGTTTTTCAACCTGGTCGTAGTCTATGGTCTCTAGCTCCCTGTCCACTGTGTAGGAGACGAAGTTGTACAGCTTGGCGGAGAAGTTGACAGGGCTGCCGTGGGTGAGGTGGCCGCCGTGGTCTAGGCCGAGTCCCATTACGGTTTCGCCGGGCTGGAGGGCGGCGAAGTAGGCGGCCATGTTGGCCTGCGCGCCGGCGTGGGGCTGGACGTTGGCGTGGTCGGCTCCGAAGAGTTCCTTGGCGCGGTCTATGGCGAGGCTCTCCACTACGTCCACGAACTCGCAGCCGCCGTAGTAGCGCCTTCCGGGGTAGCCCTCGGCGTACTTGTTGGTGAAGACGGATCCCTGGGCCTCGAGGACTGCGCGGCTGGCGTAGTTCTCGGACGCAATGAGGTTGATGTTCTCGCGCTGGCGGCGGTTTTCGTTCCGGATGGCGTCGGCGACGCTGGGATCGAGTTCGCGGAGGGTGGTCATGTGGGTCTCCGGTTTGGTTTTCAGGTTGCGGTGGCTGGGATGGGTTTTCACCCTCACCCCAGCCCTCTCCCTGAGGGAGAGGGGATTGGGACGCCCACAATGGACGCCCCTGCGGGAGCTGTGTCGTCCGGTATTTGTGGAACGGGGCTAGACGAGTTCGGGTTCGATCAAGCCGTAGTCGCCGTCGTTGCGGCGGTAGGCGACGTTGTATTCGTTTGTGTCGGTGTTGAAGAAGAGGAAGAAGTTGTGTCCGAGCATCTCCATCTGGAGGATGGCGTCTTCGACGGACATGGGGGTCATGGCGAAGCGCTTGGTGCGGACGACTTCGCCGATGTCCTCGATGGCTTCTTCTTCGGCGGATTCTGGCATTTCGATGATGGCGTCGAGGGGTATGTCGCGCATTCCGGCGCGGTCGCGCCTGCCCTTCTGGGAGCGATAGACCTTGCCTTTGAAGCGGCGGATCTGACGGTCAACTATGTCGGTTACGGAGTCCACGGCGGCGAAGAGGTTGACGCCGCTCTCCTGTCCGCGCAGGGTGTAGCCGCCGATCTTTAGGGTCATCTGGGCGTGAACCTGGTCGCCGGTGGAGCGCGAGGATCGGCGGGAGACCTCGAGTACGGCGTCGTCCATGTTGGGGAGGTGACGCAGGACGCGGCTGAATTTCTTCTGAACGTAGTCTTCGGCGTTGGGGTTGAGGTCCAGGTTTCTGGACAGAATTTTTATGTCCACTTCGGGAGCCTCCTTTCTGATGGAATCCAGTCAACAAACCCGCGCCGGTTCTGGGCGCGGGATGGTATGTCTTGAGATTCTATCACAGTCGGGGGCGTGGTCGGTTCATTGACTCTCCTCAGTCGGTGTTTTTTATTATTCAGACCGAGGTTTCTCAGGGCGGTCGTCCAGGTTCAGAGACTCGATCATATATTGACGTTTATATCGTACAGGTGGGGTTTCAGGTGAGTTTCCAAGTGGGACAGGTGGCGGGTCACATGGAAAGTGACCTGTAATCACCTGTTGTTAGCTATGGACAGAAAATTTTTCGGTTGGTGAAGTCATTGTTGATAAATTCAGATTTATGTAAGAGCCAGGGCGCTTGCCGATTGTTGACCAGAGACATACTAGCATGAACGTTCTATTGAAGTCAATAGTGATCGGAGACGCGGAACCTGTATCAGTTTGGTCGGTGGGGGAGTCACCCCCATCCTAGCCTTCCCCCATCAAGGGGGAAGGGAATCTCCTCGCCACATGCAACGCCGACTAAGTTGGTACAGCATCGGAGACGCCGCTCATGATTGGGCGATTTGGTTCCAGGTTTCTTTGAGTTGGAAGCTGAGGGAGGGGTCGGTTTCGAGGTTGGAGACGTATTGGCAATAGGGTTTAAGTGAAGTCTATGTCTGCAATGGCGGGGTATCGGAATGTGAACTTTGTATTGCCCCATCCGGATGTGTAATAGCAAAGTCCCCATATCCGATAATATCCATGCCAATCAACACATCCTCCGCCCCCAGCATACTGCTTTCGGCTACCCGGACATCCGGGACCGCGAGGCCATTAGGCAACTCGATGCTGTTGGGAGTTTCAGACCACCTGATCATGGAGCGACCGTACAGCGTGGGCGTCTTGCGGGAGATAGGTAAATCGTATAGTCTTTGTCGCCTTCTGAATTATGAACGTGCCCGGTCGGTGGCCTTTGCTTGTTCTACGCAGAGCATCACCTTGACTGTCATACACTCCCAATACCTTAGTTCCCTTGATGGCAACGAATTTGCCATCGTATAGCTTAATCATGTCGTCTTGATGGGCAAGATAGTATTCGAATGCCTCCAGGGTTTTCTCTTTGCCTGTGTCCATGTCGCGCTCCCCTACATCGTGAGTGTAGCGAGTGTATCAATGATACCATGTGCAAGCAATTCACTAAGAGCGTGTTTCCAAAGTCTTGGGATTGTATTAACCTATAGTCATTATGCGCAAACCTTATCCTAGCGATCTAACTGACGATCAGTGGGAAGTTCTCGGTCCTCTGCTCCCGCCAGCCAAGCGCGGAGGGCGTCCGCGTTCGGTGGATCTTCGGGAGATAGTCAACGGTATCCTGTACGCGCTTCGGAGCGGATGCGCCTGGCGTATGCTCCCCAATGACCTCCCTCCCTGGCAGACAGCGTACAAATACTTTCGAGCGTGGACAGCGGACAGTTTGATGTGTTGCCGCGCAGATGGGTGATGGGGAACTACAGACACATCCGAGCTTATTAAGCAGATTGATCCATGCAATTCTTCCGAGGAATGTACAAGCCTCAACAACACCTGCCCGATTCAAGAGTGACTGAGACCGCCCACCCCTAAATCCGCTCAAAATACCGAACCCGCTCCCAGTCCGTAACCGCCCTCCGGTACGCCGCCGCCTCCGTCGAGTAGAAATGCGCGTAATGCTCCACCACCTCCGCCCCGAACGACGACCGCGCCAACTCGCTTCCCGCGAAACTCTCCACCCCATCCTCTAGGCTTCCCGGCAGCGTCCCTACATCCGACGCCGAATAAACATCGCCCATATACGCCGCAGGCGGCTCTATCCGCCCCTCGATGCCCGCCAGCCCCGACGCGATGACCGCCGAGTACGCCAGGTACGGATTCACGTCCGCCCCGGGTATCCTGCACTCGATCCGCAGGCTAGGGCCTGACCCAACCACCCTGAACCCCGCCGTCCGGTTGTCCGGCGACCACGCCGTCGCCGTCGGCGCCCAACTCCCCGCCTGGAACCGCTTGTACGAATTCACCGTCGGCGCGTAGCAGACCATCAACTCCGGTACATACCTCATCCAACCGCCCAGGAACCACCGGAACACCTCCGAACACCCAATCCCCGCAAGACTCCCGTCACCAGAAAATGCGTTACTCAACAGGCCGTCCTTCACCTGCCACAGGCTCACGTGAAGATGCGAACTCGACCCCGCCTGCGCCGCGTCCGGCTTCGCCATGAACGTTACGCTCGCCCCAAGCCGCTCCGAAATCTCCTTCACCGCCTGCTTCAGAATAACGTGCCTGTCCGCCATCTCCAGGACGGGCGCGTACCTGATGTTCAACTCATGCTGCCCCCGCCCGAACTCCCCCTTCGTGGACTCCACCGGCACCCCCGACGCCGCCAGGTGACGCCGGTACGCCCCGTTCAGGTCCTCCGACCGCGCCCCTTGCAGCAGGTTATAGTCTTCCAGGTACCACCCCGTCTCCCGTAGTCCTCGATACCCGCTCTGAGCCGCCTCCATGTACGAAGTCCGATACTGGTAATACTCCAACTCCGACCCCGCCATCGCCTCGAACCCAGCCGCCCTCAGACGCTCCACCTGCCCGCGAAGAATCGAGCGCGGCGCGACCTCCACCGCCTCGTGACCCGGCTCCAGTTCCGCGTCGCATATCACGAGCGCCGTCCTGTCCAGCCACGACAACTTCCGCATAGTCCCCAGGTCCGGCGCCAGGTGAACGTCCCCATAGCCCAGGTTCCAGTTCGAGAACTTATACCCCGAAACCGGCTCCATCTCCATATCCACCGTGAAGAGATAATCGCAGGCATGAGTCCCGCCCGCCACGTCCGTCAGGAAGAACGAAGCGTCCAGCCGCTTCCCCATCAGCCGCCCATAAAGGT
The DNA here is from genome assembly GCA_963668275.2 of Dehalococcoidia bacterium. Classification (GTDB taxonomy): domain Bacteria; phylum Chloroflexota; class Dehalococcoidia; order Lucifugimonadales; family UBA1123; genus VXRN01. The sequence continues at coordinate 1,040,692 of OY764155.1, read as the reverse complement.
CGGGGAAAGCCAGAATCACCGTATCAACCGACCCGTCCGCCACCGCGGCCCTCAGCTCCTCGACATCCAGCATCCCTCTCTTGCTCATCGTATCCCCCATCGGCGCGCTAATCCTGTCTGCCCGTCAATGTATCACGCCTTCGCCCCTGGGCGCGCCTGAACTTGATTCTCCCTAGACGAACATACATTCACTCCGCTATAATACACCCATGAAAAACGACATATCAGCCATTCGGTACATAAACAGAAGGTTATCCAAAATGAATCCGCCGACGAAAAATTTTTCGTCCAAAGCTAACAACAGGTGATTACAGGTCACTTTCCACGTGAACTGTAACCTGTCCCACTTGGAAACTCACTTGTAACCCCACCAGTACGATATAAATCGGAATTTATGCAAAGGCCGCGCGACCGCGTTCCTCGCGAAAAATCCCCTCGGCAGAGATGGGTGGTTTGGGCGATAGCGAGTGGCGCGCGGCGCTCTTGCCCCGCGCGTTCCAACATCCCTATACTTTGTGAAAATCGTGAGACGAAAATTCTAAATCCGCGCAAGGAGGCAAGTCGGTGAAGGTAGGAATCATCAACGTAACCGGATACGCCGGAATGGAGTTGGCGCGCATTCTGCGTCGCCACCCCGAAGTTGAGATAGCGGCCGTCACCGGACGAAGCGCGGCGGGCAAGCGACTCGCCGAGATGTTCCCCCACCTCGCCGACTGCGACATGGAGATAACCCCCGAAATCACCGAGAGCGTTGACTTCGTGTTCTCGGCGCTGCCCCACGCCGCCAGCGCCGAGAGGCTCCAGCCCTTCATAGAGCAAGGCGTCAAGGCCGTGGACATTTCCGCCGACTTCCGCCTCAAGAACCTCGACGACTACTCCTACTGGTACAAGATAGAGCATCCATGCCCCCAGTACATGGAGACCGCCGTTTACGGCCTGCCCGAACTCCACCGCGACGAGATAGCGCAGACGCCCCTCGTCGGCAACCCCGGCTGCTACCCCTCCGCCGCCGTCCTCGCCCTCGCGCCCGCCGTCGCCGCCGGCATCATCGAGCCGGACGTCGTAGTTGACGCCAAGTCCGGCGTCTCAGGCGCGGGCAGGGGAGGCTCTGTCGAGCTCAACTTCTCGGAAGTCAACGAGAACTTCAAGGCATACGCCCTCGACGGACACCGCCACCACCCCGAAATCATCCAGGAACTCGGCGCGCTCGACGGCGACGACGACCTCAGGCTGACGTTCCTCACCCACCTCGTCCCGATGACGCGCGGCATCCTCGTCAGTTGCTACGCCCCAATAAGAGAGGGCGCGATACCCGAAGGCGAGGCTGGCAAGGCGAGGGTGCGCGAGCTCTACGAGGACTACTACGAAGGCGAGCCCTTCACCAAGGTAGTACCCGCGCCGCCCCAGACCAAGCACACCTCCGGCAACAACGATTGCGTCGTCTATCCCACGATAGACCTCAGGGCCAACAGGCTCATAGCCATCGCCTGCCTGGACAACCTGGTCAAGGGCGCGGCGGGCGGCGGAGTCCAGAACATGAACGTCATGTGCGGCTTCGACGAGACGGCGGGCTTGGAGCAACTCGCGCTCTATCCCTAGAGTCTTTCAATTATCCCCGCTTGGGTGTTTCGTCATTCCCGCTTTCGCGGGAATCCATAGCTTAATGGGGGTCGGTCAGATATTCGCAGCGAACTATCCGCGATTGACACGCCCAACGGCCTTCCCCTACCATGAACGCAAGGTCGTGCTAGGCGGGGAGTTAGCGGCGCCCTATGCTCGAAATCCGCTATAGCGAGGCTGAATTCCTCCCCGAGGTCCTGTACCGGCGGCCTCTGTCGGGCGGTTCTCGATGTTGATAGCTGGGCCCCGCGCGGCGAAGAGCCGTGAACCCCGTCAGGTTCGGAAGAAAGCAGCGGTAAGCGGTAATCTTCGGGTGACGCGGGACTACCTGGCTTGAGTCGAGGCCGTCAGACACGCTGACGGAAGGGAACGAAGGGATGGTGCACGACCCTCACCCCTCTCAACCCTCAAGGGCTAGGGTGGTTAGACTGAATATCCGCCGCTCTCAGCGGACCGTCCCCGAAAGTTGCCCCCAGCCTTGACCACCCGCGCCAACAGACGCCCACCCGCAACCGGACGAAGCAGGCTCGGCCAGAACTTCCTCGTTGACTACGATGTCGCCAAGCGCATAGTAGCCGCCGCCCAGCTCACCGATACTGACCAGGTTCTCGAAATAGGCCCGGGCAAGGGCGCGCTCACCCGCTTCTTGATACACCGAGTCCCCAAGCTCGTGGCCGTCGAACTCGACCCCGAACTCTCCGGCGCTCTGTCACACAGATTCGCCGAGCGCGAGAACCTCACCGTTGTCAACCAGGACGCCCTCGACTTCGATCCCGCCCGCTACTTCACCGCCGGCTACAAGGTCGTCGCCAACCTGCCCTACTACGCCGCCACGCCTATCATCAGAAAATTCATATCCGCCAACCCGCGCCCCGGTTCTCTGATCGTCATGGCGCAGAAGGAAGTCGCCGCCAACATCGCCGCCCCGCCCGGCGACATGGGCCTCCTCTCGGTCATGGTCCAGCTATACGGCGCGCCCAAGATACTCTTCTCAGTCCCTCCCAGGGCCTTCAGACCCATGCCGAAGGTCACCTCCGCCGTCATGCGAATTGACCTCTACAACCGTCCCGCCGTCCCCGTCAGCGACCCCGACTCCTTCATTGAATTCGCCGCCGCCGGATTTCGCGCCCCCCGCAAGCAGCTTGGCAACAGCCTCCAACTCGGCCTGAAAGCCGATCCCGAACCCGTCCGCGCCGCCCTCGCCGCCTCCGCCATAGACGGCCGCCGCCGGCCCGCCACCCTCGCCCTCCCAGAATGGGCCGCCCTGTATAATGCTTGGAACGACTGTTGGCCCGAATATCCCGATTAGATAACCGGACTCGCCGCCTACTTCGCGCCGATTAGTGTACTTCGTGGATGAATCAAGATGATAACCATAGACGCCCACGCCAAGCTGAACCTGACCCTCGAAGTCCTCGGCAAGCGCGACGACGGCTACCACGAAGTCGCCTCCATCATGCAGACCCTCGACCTCGCCGACACCCTCACCATCCGGCCCGCCGGCGCCCTGGCCCTGACTTGCTCCAATCCCGAACTGGACGGCCCGGCCAACCTCGCGCTCAGCGCCGCCGAACTTCTCCGCTCCGAGACCGGCGTGAACGATGGAGCGGCGATACACATCGAGAAGCGCATCCCGGTAGCCGCCGGGCTGGGCGGCGGCAGCGCGGACGCCGCCGCGACGCTAGTAGCCCTCAACAGGCTCTGGGGCCTCGAATTGTCCAACGACCAACTCAGGCGTATAGGCGCCAAGCTGGGCTCGGACGTGCCGTTCCTCATAGAGGGCGGAACCGCTACCGCGCTCGGCAGGGGCGAGCGCGTCAGGCATCTGCCTACACCCCGTCTGCCCTGGATTGTAGTCGCCGTCCCCCACGTCAGCCTCCCCGACAAGACCGCCGCCATGTACCGCGCTCTTACCCCCGACAACTTCACGCGCGGCGCGCTCACCTTCAAGCTGGAGGCCCGCATCGGACACGGCGTCACCCATGGCGGTGACGTTCCGCCCCAGCTTCTCTTCAACACCTTCGACACGGTTGCCAGGGAAGTCATTCCCGACGTGGATAGATGCTGGAACGATATGTACGCCGCCGGAGCGCGGGAGATACACGTCTCTGGAAGCGGCCCCGCCATCTACGCCGCCGTCGAGCGCAGGGAGATCGCCACCACCATCCAGCTCGTCATGGAGCGAATCAAGGGCTGGCCCTCCCTCGTTACCCGCGCCTGGTCGAACCCGGACGCGCGCTGATGTACATTCTCATAGCCGGACTAGCCTCCGGCGTATTCATGGCGCAAGTCTTCATAACCATCGGGTGCGTCACCGCCTTCTTCGCCCTCAAAGACCCGCCTCCCGCCATTGCGGTAATGCTGGCGCGATTCCCCCCCGGAGTCTTCGTTATGACCATCGTGGCCTTTGCCTACCCTGTCTGGGGAGTCATCGGCCTGGTGTCCGCATTCCTGTTTCTCGCCCTCCAGAATGCGGCCCCGGGAGAGGGGCTGGGCAGTCCCAATCTCGTCTATACCACCTTCGTATCCCTCGCTTCTCTCGCTCTGGCCCTACCCGTCGTCGTCCTGGCGAAGCGCCTTTGGAGCGGAGTGGTCGGCATAACCCTGTCCGCGATAGCGATATTCGGCTGGCTGCTCCCAATCCTCGCTTCCTGACCGATTATCTCACGCTTTTCGCTATTATCTGACCGAACCCCTCTTGGGGTGAGCCGTCCCGGTTGCGCTATCATTGTCAATACATTTGAGCGAGTTGAAGATTCGTATGACCAATGCCCCGTTTTCAGGACTCCGCGAGTGGGTCGCCTTAGACCTTGAGACAACCGGACTGTCCGCCAAGGCCGACGAGATTATCGAGATTGGCGCCGTCAGGTTCACCGCCAGGGAGACGCTTGGCGAGTTCCAGACGTTCATCAATCCTAACCGGCAGATCCCCAAATTCATCACCGATCTGACCGGCATAACCCAGTCCGACGTCAACCCCGCGCCGACCATCTCCGACGTCGGAGACAAGTTCGCCGATTTCGTTGCGGGCGCGACCCTGATCGCTCACAACGCCGACTTCGACATGGGCTTCCTGAGAGAGAGCGGTATATCCCTCGCCAACCCGGTATGCGACACGATGGAACTGGCCCAACTGACCAGGCCCTACGCCAGGTCATACGCCCTTGAGCAACTGGCTAAATCCGAGTCCGATCCCATCGCCCGCGCGCACCGCGCCCTCGACGACGCCCGCGCCGTCCAAAGCGTCTTCCTGGCCCTCATTTCCGATCTCGCGGACATGGACCCCACCCTTTTAGCCCAGTTCAGAAGGCTTTCCGACCGTTCCGGCTGGCAGATGGCCGCCCTGCTCGAATCCGCCCGCGAGTTCGCATCCCCATATCCGTCCCGTTCCCGCTCCGCGTCCGCGTCCGGCATAGATGAAAACGCCCTCTTCGAAAGGCTGTCCCAGCCCTCTCCGCTGAGAGCCGCTTCGGAAACCGTCCCGGTTGACCCCTACGCGGTCGCCGAAGCGCTGTCCTACGGCAGCGGATTCGCCGGCAGCGTCCCGGATTTCGAGGAGCGCCCCCAGCAGATAGAAATGGGTACCGCCGTCGCCGAAATCATCAACTCCGGCGGCAGGCTCATGGTCGAGGCCGGAACCGGCGTCGGCAAGTCTCTCGCATACCTTCTGCCAGCCGCCCTCTACGCTCTCGCCAACGACAAGCGCGTCGTGATCTCCACCAACACCATCAATCTCCAGGAGCAACTCATACGAAAAGACCTTCCGATGGTCAAGAACGCGCTCAAGTCCGTTGACCCCGACATGGCTGAAGAGATGCGCTTCACCCAGCTAAAGGGCAGGGCGAACTACCTGTGCTACAAGCGTTGGCGACAGGCCGTCTCGTCCGGCGAACTCGACCCGAACCTGGCCCGCCTCGTGGCCAAGACCATGCTCTGGATGCCCCAGACCGATACCGGCGACCGCGCCGAACTCAACCTTGGCCCTCGGCCCGCCGCCGCCGCTTGGAGCAGGTTGTCCGCCGAGCGCGCCCACCAATGCCCCTCTCAGGTCGGCCCCTGCTTCCTGAAATCGGCGAGAGACAAGGCCGCCGGATCGCACATCATCGTCGTCAACCACGCGCTGCTGCTCTCAGACCTTGTGGCCGGAGGCAGCGCTATACCGGACTACGACGTCCTGATTCTCGACGAGGCCCACCACCTCGAAGATCAGGCCACCAGGCAGCTCGGCTTCTCCATCGGCCCCAGCAGCGTTGATGATATACTCTCCGAGCTTTTGGGAGAGCGCGGACTGCTCAACCAGTGTACGCAGACAACCCAGCGAAGCGCGCTGGCAGAGTCCAGAAAGAAGTCCGCGCGCGAGACCGTATCCCTCGCGATCCTGACCGCCCAGAGGCTCAGGGAGGAAGTGTCCGGTCCGTTCAGAGTCGTTTCGGGAGAGGTCTTTGGCAACCGGAGGCGATCATCCAGCAGGTTCGCCCAGGACAAGCGGCTTACCGACGCGGAACGAAGCGCTCCGGGCTGGAAAGCGGTCGAAACCGCCTGGGAAAACGCCGCAATTCTGTTGCGGGACCTGTCGCGCGCGCTGTCCAATCTCGTAACCGCTATGGAGGGCATAGACGCCGACGACGAGCCGGGCTACGAGTCCCTTGTCTCCGATGTCGTCGCCAACGCGCAGAACCTTGACGCGCTGAGGTCCCAGGCGGGCGAGTGCCTCGTCAACCCCGCCGAAGACGGCGTGTACTGGATAAGGGAGGACCCTCGCTCTTCGGATGTCACGCTCAACTCCGCCCCCATCTACGTCGGAGACCTCCTGGAAGATGCGCTGTACTCGAAAAAAGAGACCGTCATAATGACGAGCGCCACTCTCAGCGCGTCGGGCAGTTTCGACCACGTATCCGGCAGGCTAGGCTTCTCCGACTCGCGGCGCCTCGCTTTAGGATCGCCTTTCGACTTCTACAAATCCGCCCTGATATACGTGCCGCGCGATATGCCCCAACCCAACGCCCCGGGCTTCCAGCAGCGAGTTGAAGACCTGGTAATGGAAGCCGCGACCGCCGCGGACGGCAGGACGATGGCGCTCTTCACCTCATACGCCGCGCTCAGGGCCACCGCGGACACAATCCGCGCTCCCCTGGCCAGGTCCGGCATACAGGTACTGGCGCAGGGCGCGGACGGCTCCCCTATGCGAATCGCCGAACGCTTTGTCGAAGACCCCCGCTCCGTCCTGCTCGGCACGTCCAGCTTTTGGGAGGGCGTTGACTTCGCGGGCGACGCTCTAACGGTCCTGATAGTCGCCCGCCTGCCGTTCTCAGTCCCCTCCGACCCAGTGTTCCAGGCGCGCGGCGAGCGTTACTCCAATTCATTCAATGAGTACGCCGTCCCCCAGGCCATCATCAGGTTCAGGCAGGGATTCGGTCGGCTGATAAGGACGAGCCGCGATAGGGGAGTCGCCATAGTCCTCGACTCCCGCATAACCGGGCGGCGCTACGGACGCGAATTCATAAAGTCCCTTCCCAAAATGCGCGTCACCGACGGCAAGGGCAAAGGGGCAGGCAATACCATCACGAGATGGCTGGAGTATTCCTGATGAACGACGCTTGGACCTCAATCAATCCGCCCGGCCCTATGGCCCTTGCCGAGACGCTCGAAAGCGGCCAGGCCTTCCGCTGGCGCAGAATATCCCCCGGCGAACCGGACGATCACTACGAGGGCGTCATATTCGGCAATCTCGTCAGAGTAAGGCAGGTCGGTGGCGACATCCTCTTCAACTCCGCGCCCGACCCCGAATCCGCGCTCAAGCCGATACTGGAGGATTATCTCGGACTGAATCACGACCTGGAATCCATCTACGCCGAGATAAGATGGGACGAGCAAGTTGGGAACGCGATAGACGAATACCCGGGTATGCGTATCCTGCGACAGGATCCTTGGGAATGCCTCGTCGCCTTCATTTGCAGCGCGAACAACAATATCCCCCGCATCTCCCAGAACGTCGAGGACATAGCGAGCGCTTTCGGCCCTCCCATACACGGCGCCGACACCGACCGCAGGGCATTCCCCAGCTCTGACGTCATCGTCGAGGCAGGAGAGGACGCGCTCCGTGAACTCCGCCTCGGCTTCAGGGCCAAATACATCGCCGCCTCCGCAGAGCGCGTCGCCAACGCCGACATTGACCTCTTCGCCCTCCGTGAGGCTCCCTACGACGAGGCGCTCGCCGAGATAGTCACGCTCGCCGGCGTCGCGGACAAAGTCGGAAACTGCGTCCTGATGATGTCAATGGACAAGCTCGAAGCCTTCCCGGTTGACGTCTGGATTGACCGCGCCCTCCGCGAATGGTACTTCTCGGAGTCCGAGAGCAAGAGTATGCCCCGAACCCGAATGAGAGAGTGGGCCCAGCGCCGCTTCGGTCGCTACGCCGGATACGCCAACCAGTACCTCTTCCAAAGCCGCCGCCTCCAGGGGAAGTAGCGAGCCGTGTCAGATCAGTTGGCGCGCCGCCCAACCTCCATTCCCGTGAAAACGGGAATCTACTTGTGAAGGAAACGCTACCACGCTACCTATCCCCGGTCGTTTTCTGGGATGAGGGAACAACCCCTCTGCTGGGCGCGGTGACGCTAGAGATATTCAGCCTGGGCATATATCCCGTGAACAACCAACTCATTCCCATCGAGAGCAGGATGTGAGTTTCGCGCGGCGGTGAAGAATCGAGTCGGTATGCCCCTCAAAGCCGCTCGAAATACTCTACCAGCCTCGATAGCGCCTCTTCGTACCTGTCTCTGGGTGAGCAGCCGTAGGAGATACGCAGGAATCTTTCCCATTGCTTGCCAAACGCGCTGCCCGGCACTGTGAGTACCTGCGCCTCATCCAGAATCTCCCACGCCAGTTCCCTCTCCCCGCCCGCGACATCGGCCCTGACCATCGCGAATAGCGCTCCGTCCGTCTTGCTCCAATGAAGCGCGGGTATATCGTCCAGCGCCTTCTCCAACAGTCTGCGCCTTTCGTCAAGTTCCGCTATCATGCTCAGCGGATATTCGGGCATCCGCTCCAGGGCGGCGACAGCGGCGACCTGGGAGATGATAGGGGCGCAGATAGCCATAGCGTCCTGTACCTTCAGGGCCTGGCGGCATAGCTCCACGCTGGCGGCGATGTAGCCTATCCGCCAGCCCGTCATGCCGAACGTCTTGGACAGGCTGCCGAGCGTGATGACGTTATCAACGGAGTTGGCAAGCGTGGCGACGCTTGTATGCCGCGCGCCGTCGTAGCAGAAGACCTCGTAGGCGTCATCGCTGATGATGTAGATACCGCGCTCGGTCAACTCGCGCGCAATGGTCGCTATCTCATCAGGGCGATAGACGGTTCCGGTCGGATTGTTCGGCGATATTATGACCACGGCCTTCGTTCGCTCGCTCAATACCGGCTCTATGTCTTCCATCGTCATCTGGAAGCCGTCTTCCTCGCTGAGCGGAATCTCCCTGACGACTCCGCCGCACAGTTCGATTGCCATGTGGTGGTTGAAGTAGTAGGGCGACGCTATCGCCACCTCATCGCCGGGTTCGAGGATGGTGGTCATGGCGACCATGAACGCTTGGTTGGAGCCGGGCGTTACCAGCAACTGCGTTTCGGGGTCGAACGACACGCCGTTGAAATCACGCAGCTTTCCGGCGAGCGCGTCGCGCAGTTCGGGAATCCCCGCGTCGGGGCCGTATGTGTGCAGGCGCGGGCCGAAGCTGTCCAGCGCGTCCCGAACAGCGTCGAGCATCCGGGGCGGCGGGCCAAAGAACGGCACGCTCTGACCGAGGCTGATAACGTCGCCGCCTTCCGCGTTCATCTGGATCATGCGAGTATTGAGCGCGTCAATCGGCGGCATGGCTACGCTTCGCACTCTGTCTGGAATAGTCGTCATTTCGGGCCCTCATTTTCCGCTTGAATCTCAGCCGTTACATCCACCCATCCCGTTCACTACATTATCCCGCAACCAGAGTCTTTCGGTTATTTCCCGATACCGCTTCTGTCGTTCGCCCTGAGCTTGTCGAAGGGCCACCACGAACGTAATTAGTTGATAATCGAAAAACCCTGATCCCGCAACTCCCGCTTCTGACAAAGCAAGGGGCTTAGGGTATTATAATGCCAGACAACATGATTCGCAGAGAGGCGCTACCCAATGACATCCCATAGAAACGCCAACGACATTGACCCGAAGATGCTGAACGCGCTGGAGTGGCGCTGCATAGGGCCGCCGAGGGGCGGGCGCGTCGTCGCGGTGGCGGGAGATCCCGTTGACGCCGGAACCTTCTATTTCGGGGCGTGCGCGGGCGGCGTGTGGAAGACTTACGATGGCGGCACTTACTGGGAGAACGTGTCGGACGGCTATTTCAGGACGGCCTCGGTGGGCGCGATTGCCGTCTCCGATTCCGACCCAAGCGTAATCTACGCCGGAATGGGCGAAACGCAAATCCGGCTGGACGTGACTCACGGCGACGGCGTTTACAGGTCCAACGACGCGGGCCATTCCTGGGTTCACCTGGGGCTTGAGGATACACGACACATCTCGCGGGTCAGGATACACCCGACGAACCCGGACATCGTTTACGTGGGCGCGCTGGGCCACGCCTTCGGACCAAACGAACAGCGGGGCGTGTTCAGGTCGAAAGACGGCGGCAAGAACTGGGACAACGTTCTGTACGTCAGCGAAAACGCGGGCATAGCCGACCTCTCCCTCGACCCGAGCAACCCGCGCCTGCTGTTCGCGGCGATGTGGCAGGTGAGGCGCAACTTCTGGAACCTGAACAGCGGCGGGCCGGACAGCGGCCTGTGGCGCAGTACGGACGGCGGGGATTCGTGGGATGACGTATCAGAGAATCCCGGGTTGCCGGAAGGGCCTTTCGGTCGGATAGGCGTGGCGATTTCCCCGGCCAAGCCCGGGCGCATCTACGCGACTATCGAGGCGAGGGAGCCGGGCGTGTTCAGGTCGGACGACTACGGCGACACCTGGGAGCTTGTGTCGGACAATCGCGACCTCCAGGGGCGTCCATGGTACTACCAGCACATATTCGCCGATCCGCAGGACGCGGACACAGTTTGGGTGCTGAACTACTCGGCGTGGAAGTCGAGCGACGGCGGCAAGACGTGGGTCGAGGTGAACACGCCGCACGGAGACAATCACGACTTGTGGATTGACCCGCGCAATCCGCGACGGATGATAGAGGGGAACGACGGCGGCGCGTGCGTCAGCTACAACGACGGCGAGACGTTCTCCACGATCTACAATCAGCTTACGGCGCAGTTCTACCACGTAACCACCGATACGCAATTCCCCTACCGAGTCTATGGAACGCAGCAGGACAACAGCGCGATAAGCGTTCCGTCGCGCTCGCATAAGGGCGCGATTCCGTGGGGGGACTGTTACACGGTGGGCAGTTCGGAAAGCGGCTATATCGCAGTTGACCCGACCAACCCCAATATAGTCATATCGGGCGCTATCGGCTCCTCGCCCGGAGGCGGCGGGAATATGCTGCGCTACGACCACTCTACCGGGCAGGTGCGAATCATCACGGTCTGGCCGGAGTTGAACACGGGCTACGGGCCGGTTGACGCTCGGTACAGGTTCCAGTGGACGTATCCGATACAGTTCTCGCCGCATGATCCGGGCGTCCTGTACGCCGCGGGCAACGTGCTATTCCGGTCCACCGACCAGGGTGGAAGCTGGGAACCTATCAGCCCCGACCTAACGCGGAACGATCCGGACAAACTCCAGCCATCGGGCGGGGACATAACCGGGGACGCATCGGGCGCGGAGACGTACTGCACCATCTTCTCGTTCACGGAGTCGCCGCATGAGAAGGGCGTCTTCTGGGCGGGTTCGGACGACGGGCTTGTACATATATCGAAGGACGGCGGCGCGAACTGGGAGGACGTCACCCCTCCCGACCTGGAAGAGTGGACGCGGGTGGACATGATAGAGGTGTCGCCGCACGACCCCGCGACGGCGTACCTGTCCGCGACGCGCTACAAGTTCGACGATAACAGGCCGTTCCTGTTCAAGACTTCGGACTACGGCGCGACTTGGAAGTCCATTACGGGCAATCTGCGCGACTACGACTTCACGCGCTGCATCCGCGAGGATAACGAGCGTCCGGGGCTGCTGTACGTCGGGACGGAGACGGGCATCTACGTGTCGTTCGACGATGGGGATAGTTGGCATTCGATGCGGGGCAATCTTCCGGTCGTGCCGGTGTATGACCTGGCTATCAAGGACGACGACCTGATAGCGGCTACGCACGGGCGCAGTTTCTGGATCCTGGACGGCCTGAGCCAATTGAGGCAGGTGTCGGGCGGGTTCGCGGACGAGGATATACACCTCGTCAAGCCCGCGACGAAGATACGCATGGCCGCGCCGTTCAGAGGCCGCGGGGGCAGTTCGTCCAAGAACTACCAGCTTTCGCTGGGCGCGGCGGTCGCTTTCATGGATACGAAGGAGCCGAACGGAGAGTTCAAGCGCAAGATGCTGGACGCGGGCGACAACGGGCCGGGCGGTGTCCGGGTGTGGTACTGGCTGAAGGAGAAGCCGGAGTCGGATGTCGCGCTCACGTTCCTGGACGCGGACGGCGCAGAGATCAGGAGCTATTCGAGCGCGAAGCAAGACGACGATGACGATGATTCCAACGGCCCGCGCGTGCCCGCCGAGGCCGGCATGAATCGCTTCGACTGGAGTATGCGTTACCCGGGCGCGAACAAGGTGCCGGGAGACAAGACGACCGAAGGCGTTGGTCGTGGGCCGCTCGCGCCGCCGGGGTCGTACCAGGTCAGGCTGAGCGTTGGGGAGCAGTCTCAGACGCAGAGCTTTGAGATGGTAAAGGATCCGCGCGTGGAGGCGACGCAGGAAGACTTCGACTCGCAGTTCGAGCTTCTCGTCCGCATCCGGGACAAGATTTCGGAGACGCACGACAACATCAACCGGCTGCGGAGCGCGAGGTCTCAGGTGTCGGAGTGGGCGAAGCGGGCCGAGGGAACCGCGGCAGAGGAAGCGGTCTCTACGGCGGCGGATTCTGTGAAAGAGAAGTTGAACGAGGTGGAAGGCGCTCTAATCCAGACCGGGTACAAGGGAGCGCGGGACAGGCTGCATATGCCGATCAAGCTGAACGCGAAGCTGGCGGGGCTGACGCCGGTGGTGTCGGCGGGGGATTTCAGGCCGCCACAGCAGACCTACGAGGTGTTCGCGCACTTCAGCGAGCTTTTGGGCGAGCAGTTCGGGGCGTTGGAGCGGATCCTCGACGAGGATTTGGATGAGTTCCAGAACCTGCTGGCGGAGTTGGAGGTAAAGGCGATAGTTCCGAGGGCGGAGTAGATGATGCACAATCCACCGCATCCTGGGGAGATAGCAAGAATGGAATGCCTTGAGCCGCTCGGCCTATCGGTGGAGCGAGCGGCTCAAGGCATGGGCGTGAGCTGCCAGACTCTTGACGATATAGTGAATGAGAGGGTCGGAATATCAGCGGAGATGTCGGTTCGGCTGTCTAAAACGTTCGGGTCGTCGCCGGAGACATGGCTTGGGATGCAGATGGCCTATGATCTGTGGTGGATTGGCGAACGCGAAGGCGAGATTGAGGTCGAGAGTTTCAGGGAGACCCAGTAATAATTCTTCGTAGAAGGGATGACTGAGATAGGATATGCTATAATACGCGGGAAATATCATATCTCGTTCAGAGTTCATCCCTGCCAGACTGTAAAGAGGTATAAACCCACATGGCTCTCAAGGAACCGAACATACTAGTCGGTGCCCTAGTTCAGTGGACAGGCGCAAAAACCTACGGTGTGATCACTCACCGCGACGACAGGATGGTTTATGTCCGATGGGATGACATTGGACCTCCGCCTCAGTTTGCAATAGCTGACCCACCTCTGGTACGTGTTCCTCTTAACGGGCAACGTGTCCGTTTAGTCGCGACTGGTGAGAACGCCGCTGTACTAGAGTCAATGCCTTCAGGTACACCCGCTTGGAAATGTTTCGTTGCGAGTGATGGCGGCGGAAAAATGATAAACATACCTGAGGCCGGGTTGAGACCCGTAACGATTACTGATCCGGTTGGCCGATTCGAGGCTAGTCTCATTGGTTCCCTTGAACAGTACCGGCTTCAAGAGGTGACCCGCTGGTATCGGATGTTGCATCTCTACGATGAACTTGTCTCGCTGGGACAGGTTGGTGTAGATATCAAGCCTCATCAAGTATCAGTGGTTCACAAGGTCATATCCAACTATCCTCACCGCTTTCTCTTGTGCGACGAGGTGGGCTTGGGCAAGACGATTGAAGCAGGCATGATCCTCAAAGAACTCAGAGCCAGAGATAGTGCCCAGAGGGCGCTAATTATCGTCCCGCCTAACTTGATAGGCCAGTGGCAATTCGAAATGAAAACAAAGTTCAATGAGAATTTTTCCGTATTGAATACTGACACTGTTCGATTCTTGGAAAATCAGGGATACTCCAGTAATCCTTTCACTTTTTCAGAGAGTATACTATGTTCATCGTCATGGATTGCCAATCCGAGGTGGGCAGATCTAGCGGCCCAAGTGAATTGGGACGTCGTCGTCGTGGACGAGGCTCACCATGCTCGAAGTCGTCGCTCAGGAAGTAGAATAAATACAACACGTCTGTACCGACTCGTGAGGGGACTCGCGTCCCCCGATCATTTTGGTCGGCGCGCTATGCTCTTCCTCACAGCGACTCCGATGCAACTCGACACTCATGAGCTCTATTCCTTAGTGGAACTTCTGGACCCCGCTCTATTCCCTTCAGAGGCGCATTTTGAGCGGCATCGTTTAGCCGTACCGGGCCTATCTCGACTTGTAGAACACATTAACCAAGATGGCTTCCCTCTTCCATATGAAGAACCATCTGAGACTATCAAACAGGTTGCCCACTGGCTAGAGTTAGACGTAGAGAAAGTGCGCCACCGTCTCTCGTCAGGACGAGAGGAACTCGAAACTATTGTTACAGAACTGGCTGATCGTCACCTCTTAAGTGAAGTACTGATAAGAAACCGCAAGGCTGAGGTCGGCGGCTTCATGCCTAGAGCCGCCTATCGCTGGGAAGTCAAGCTAACACCCGAGGAAATGACAGCGTTACAAGCCGTGGATGAATATGTCCAATACGGCTTCCAACTCGCTGAGCGTACTCATAACGCTCCTGTCGGATTTGTGATGGTTATCTTCCAGAAACTGATGGCATCCAGCATCGCTGCCATAAGGAAGTCGCTAGGCCGACGCCGTGAGAGAATCCTAACCGCAGACGGTCAGCCTTTGATAAAAGAGGGTGAGCTAGAAGAAAGTCTATCAAATGATAATGAAGCGAGCAGTGTGTTAGAAACAGTCGGCACTCTATCCAGCACGATAAAGGTAGAATTATCCCTGCTAGACAGGGCGATTAAATTTCTTGACAAAGTAAAAATTGATTCGAAGGCACAGGTATTAGCTGCGCAACTTTCTGAGTTGTTATACGATCATCCAAATGAGAAGGTGCTATTGTTCACTGAGTTCCGAGAGACACAAAGACATTTGGAAGAATTGCTAACTGGCAAAGGATGGGGCGTCAATATCTTTCATGGTCAACTGAAACCGGCAGAAAAGGACCAGGCCGTGGAGCGTTTCAGGAACGACGCGGGTCCGCAGATTCTAATCAGTACGGAGGCGGGCGGGGAAGGACGAAACTTCCAATTTTGCCATATCCTCGTTAATTACGATCTGCCGTGGAATCCGATGAGGGTTGAGCAACGGATTGGGCGTGTGGATCGAATAGGTCAAGATCATACGGTCAACATATTCAATCTCTGGGTCAGAGGAACTATCGAAGAGCGAGTTCTCGATGTCTTGGAAAACCGAATCAGAGTGTTTGAAGAAACTGTAGGGGGACTTGACCCTATCTTAGGCGATACGGAGAGCGACATCAAGAAAATCATGCGCATCGCCGGCGAGAAGCGCGTGGAGGCCATTGAAGAATTCGGGAAGCAATTGGAAGACCAGGTGCGACACGCACGTAATGCAGATGAAAAGCTACAAGATTTCATCATGGATACGAAGTCTTATCGCCGGGAGCTTGCCGAGCGTATCTTGGGACAGCCATCGCCGATTGACAACCACGATCTCGATTTGTTCATTGGGCAACTACTCTCTGACGAGAGTACTTATATCAAGCAAACCGGCGACGTTTACGAATTGACCTTCCACGGCGAAATCCTTGACACGCACAAGGACCAGTTCATCAACGGTCCTAAGAGGAGAGCAGTGTTTCGCCATGACCGCCGCCCCGACTCCGAAGAGATCGAGTTCATGGCGTTCGGGCATCCACTCGTGGACGCAATAGTCGAGAAGGTGCTTGACGAAGACTACGAAGGTGTAACTGGGACCCGTCGTATTCCTTCGGGCGATGATATAGCTCCGTGCGCTGGATGGCTATTCACCTACCAGTTCATAGTTCCTGGCGCGCGATCCATAGAACATCTTGAGCACATCTTTGTTGGCGACGATGGCAAGGTGGACTTGGATATAGCTAGAAGTCTCATGAAACGAGCCTGTCAGTTCGACGAGGAGGAGAATATCGAACCTTCTGAGATTCCTGATAATCTGATCGAAATCGAGCCGATAGCGAATAAGGAAGCCGACTTGAAGAGGGAGATACTGCAACAACAAGCTGAAAGTCAGGCAACCGAGCGTATCGATAGAGATGTATCGCGGTTACGCGCATGGTTTGATTATAGAGAGAGAGCCGCTAAAGACCGTTTAGAAAATACCCGAACAACCCTAAACCGAATCCGTAATAGTGACGATAAATCTCAACGCCAGATCTTACCTGTCTGGGAAGCTAACCTCAGACGGGACACTGAACTACTCAACAATTTAGCTCCAGAGCGTAGTCGTCGAATAGAGGATGTAGAAAAACATCGCCATCCCCAAGTTGCGTGGGCCCTTAAGTCCCTTGGTCGTATTGAGGTCGTGGATTCTGATCTTATTGGGAATCCAGACAGCAATTTGGATTTACGCGAAGATTTTTCGGCTGAGTTGCAGGCATCATTGGCAGCGCTGGCTCGTGGCAGCAAAGCTAACCCAGCCGATCAGGTCGCCCAGAAACTGGGACTATCTTGGTGACTTATCAGCTCGAGTTCACCCAAACCGCCGAAGCTGACCTATCCGACTTAGATAGTACGGTGGCTCAGCAGGCGCTCGACAAACTTCGTTGGTTGGCTAACGACGTCGAATCAGTGAGGCACAAGGCATTGACCGCACGATTCAGAGGCACCTTCAGCTTGCGTATCGGAGATTACCGAGCCATTTACACCCTTGAACGAACCAACCTTAAGGTCGTCGTTCATTTCGTAAGACATCGTAGTAGAGTGTACCGACTCAGATAAAGTACTACCCTCTGTCAGAACGCAGTGTAAATAGTAGTCAGGTCACTCGATTAGATGGGCTTTTAGGACGGATTGGTCGAATTGGATGCCTAGGCCGGGGGTTGTGGGTGGGGTGATTTGGCCGTTCTCGAATATCAGGGGTTCCTGGAAGATGGTTCGGTGGAGGGGGCCCATGTTGGCTTCCTGGATCATGAAGTTGGGGGAGCAGGTGTCTATCTGGATGGCGGCGGAGGCGGCTATGGGGCCGCAGTACATATGGGGGGCTATGACGGCGTAGTGAGCCTCGGCTATGGCGGCTATCTTCTTGGCCTCGGTTATGCCGCCGCACTGGCCGACGTCTAGCTGGATTATCTGGGCGGCTTTCTTCTCAAGCAGTTGGGCGAATTCGTACTTGGTGACTAGGCGCTCGCCGGTGGCTATGGGGATGGAGGTGTGGGCGGCGACGCGGGCCATTTCGTCTATGTTTTCGGGCGGGACGGGTTCCTCGAACCAGAAGGGATGGTACGGCTCGAGGTAGTCGGCGACGCGGATGGCGCTATACGTGGTTAGCTGGCCGTGGGTGCCGATGCCGACTTCGAGGTTGTTGCCGACGGCGTTTCGTATGCTCTCGAATATCTTGGCGGCGCGCTCGATTTCCCAGAGGGGGATGTCCCTGGGGATGGGATATGAGGGTGGGAAGGGGTCTATCTTGCAGGCGGTGTTGCCTTCCTCAAGCAGCTGGGCGGCGACTTCTCCGGCGGCTTCGGGGTTGTCCTGGAACGCGCCGCCGGGCATATAGGCGTAGGCGCGGAGGGTGTCGTGGTACTTGCCGCCGAGCAGGTTGTAGATGGGCTGGCCACACGCTTTGCCCGCGATGTCCCAGAGGGCCATGTCTATGGCGCTGATGACGGGCGTGGCGTAGAGGCTGGGGTGGCGGAAGTCGTGGCGGGAGGCGTACATCCTGTCCCATGTTCTCTCGATGTTGAGGGGGTTTTCGCCTATGACGAAGTTGCGGACCATCTCTTCGATGAGACCTATCTGGGTCTTTAGGTCGGCGAGGTTTTGGGAGTAGGCGCCGCCGGTGATGCGTTCGCCGAGCCCGGTTATTCCCTCGTCGGTGTGGAGCTCGAGGAACAGCAGGTATCTGCCGCCGATGTAGGGCGGTTCGTTGTGGACGACCATGGTGTTGAAGTCGGTTACTTTCACTTTGCGCTCCTAGGGGATCCAGGGGTTAGATACGCGGTTTCATATATCTCAATTTATATCGTACTGGTGGGGTTACAGGTGAGTTTCCAAGTGGGACTGGATAGGGTTCGCGTGGAAAGTGACCTGTTATCACCTGTTGTTAGCTACGGACGAAAAATTTTTCTTCGGCGGATTCATTTTTGATAATCTCCTATTTATGTAAAGATTGGTTGTTCACGGCTGGTTGATTGACAATATAATAGTATGAATGTTCTTTCAAGTCAAGGGAGGATGTGTAGTGGAAACTGTATCAGTTTGGTCGGTAGGGGAGTCACCCCCATCCTAGCCTTCCCCCGTCAAGGGCTGACAGGGGTAGGCAAAGTATGAAATAGGTATAAGAACTTGGAAAGCGCATGGTCTTGTGGCATCTTTTTGGTACCAAACAGAAAGGTTGCCACAGATCGCCATGCGCCTCCCAACCGAATGTTACCAGATGAGCCAGACCATACAACAGCATATGCCTCACCTCAGAGAGTCCCAGCGGAAGGGACTGGCTCTGTGGGTATGCGGCGCGATACTGGCGGGCAGCGGCTGTCAGAACGCGGTGGCGACGGCGCTCTCGTTCGTGGCGAGCTTCAACACGATGCGCCAGTATCTCAGAGAGTGGCTGTACGACGGAGCGGACCGCTCCAATCCATGTATGACACAGGTGGAGGTGAGCGCGTGTTTCGCGCCACTTATGAGATGGGTTCTGTCGTTGTGGCGTTCGGACACGCTGGCTCTGGCCATAGACCCGACGATGAAGGGAGACAAACTCAGCGCGCTGGTGATAAGCGTGGTCTATCGCGGCAGCGCGATCCCGGTCGCCTGGCGCGTGATGGCCGCCAACAAGCGCGGCGAATGGGTTATGCCGATGATGGAGACGCTCGACGCGGTGTCTGAGGCTGTTCCCAAGGAGATGACTGTGGTGGTGATGTGCGACCGCGGTCTGAGAAGTCCCAGGCTGTGGGATAAGATAGTCTCTTTGGGCTTCCATCCCTACGTTCGCCAGTCCATCAACACGGTGTTCTGTCCCGATGGAGGAACCCGTGTTCAGGCGAGGATGTTGGCTCCGGGGCCGGGCTACGCCTACGTTGGCGAGGGAACCGCCTTCAGAGCGCCCGGCAAACGGCGTCGGGGGACTATGATAGTGGTCTGGGACAAACGACAGGATGAACCCTGGATAGTGATGACCGATATGTCGGTTGCCAGCGCGGGAGTGTGCTGGTACGGACTTCGGTTCTGGATAGAGACGGGCTTCAGAGCGCTGAAGTCGGTGGGCTTTAGGTGGGACAAGACCAGACGGGACGACCCTGAGAGGGTGTCGCGACACTGGTTGGCGCTGTCTGTGGCGACGCTGTGGACGCTGGCGTATGGCAGCCGAGTCGAAGACGCCAATGAGCGTGGGATAGCCCCCGGACGACTCAGGTCTCCGCCGAAGGCGTTGGCTCAGAACCATAGGAGCGCTCCTGAGCGAATAGTCAGCGTGTTGCGGTTGGGCATGAGTTGGCTGAGACGTCTGCTGAGCCGTGGGAGACTGTGGAAGAGAGTCTGGCTTCTCCCTGAGCCATGGCCCGAACCTCCGCCTGAAATGAAGATCATCTACCATGAATATACCTGAAATACTCAATGCCTACCCCTGTCAGCCCGTCAAGGGGGAAGGGAATTTCCTCGCCACAGGCAACGCCGACTAAATTGGTACAGCATCTGTGTAGTGAAGCGTCAAAAAGTGTTGGGCGCCGGCGCATCGGGTTCTATCCACGAAGGACACGAAGGGGCGCGAAGGGATACAATGAGGATATTCTCATAGAGGAGCTAATTTTTGAGTTCAGGCCAAACGGTTTATCCATTGAAGGCGATTCGGGGGCTGGCGCTGCATACGCAGGGGCTTGGATCGGCGAATCGGCGTCGGGGGAAGCCGGGTGTCGAGGAGGTGTATTCGGCGGTGGAGAGGGTCGGCTGGGTGCAGATTGACACGCTCCAAGTGGTGAATCGCAGCCAGTATATCGCGCTGTGGAGCAGGCTTGGCGATTATGACATGGATCATCTGGACGCGCTGCTGTTCGGCGGAGGGAATACGTCGGCGGAGAACGGACGTCGGCTGTTCGAGTACTGGGCGCACGCGGCCTGCATCATCCCGCTGACATCGTACCGATGGCTGATGCCGATGATGAGGCGGCGGATGGCGGGCAGAGGGACGTGGCACCGGGGTTGGGTGGCGGACGCGGATAACGCGCGGTTCGTGGAGGCGACGCTTGAGCGGGTGAGGTCGGAGGGCGCGGCGCGGCCAGCGGATTTCAGGACGGGGAAGCGCGCGCCCGGGTCTTGGTGGAACTGGGACGACGCGAAGATAGCGCTGGAGCATCTGTACGACGTTGGGACGCTGGCTATCTCGAACAGGGTGAATTTTCAGAGGATATATGACGTCCGGGAGCGGGTGATACCGGAGTGGGTGGACAGGAATGAGCCGACGGAGGAGGAAGGACTGAAGCGGCTGCTGGAGATTTCGATGCGGTCGCTGGGGGCGTGCGAACTGGCGCAGGTGGGGGATTATTTCCACGCGAAGCGGACGGAGGCCAAGCCGTTGGTGGAGTCGCTGGTCGCGGATGGGACTTTCGCGCGGGTTAGGGGGAAGATAGCGGACGGGGAGGTTCGGGAGTTGCTGGTACACCGCGATAATCTGCGGGCGTTGGAGATGGCGGCGGATGGGGAGTTGCGCGCGGGACGGACGACGTTTCTGACGCCGTTCGACAGCCTGTTCTGGGCAAAGGGGCGGGATGTGGATTTCTGGAAATTCAGGCAGACGCTGGAGTGTTACGTGCCTGAGCCGAAGCGGATTTGGGGATATTTCTGCCTGCCGATTCTGTACGGGGACAGGCTGGTTGGGCGGTTCGACCCGAAGGTGGAGCGGCGGACGGGGGTTCTGCGGATAAAGGCGCTGTACCTGGAGCCGGGGGTGAGGCCGAGCGGCAGGCTGGCGTCGAGCGTGGCGCGGGCGATGCGGGATTTCATGCGGTTTCACGGGGCTACGGAGTTGGTCATTGAGTACAGCGATCCGCTGGAGTTCGGGGACAAATTGGAGGCGGCGATGTGAGGGTTGTTCTATCCACGAAGGACACGAAGTGGCGCTAAGCCGGGCTTGCCCAACTCGGCGCGCGCGGCTATGATGCTAATAGTTTAGAGTAGCGGGAAGCAGGCCATGGTCGCTAAAACCACAGACACTACCATAAGACCGCGCCGCACAGACCATCACGAAGACCCGGGTATGTACGGACTGCTCGGAGAACGGGTTCCCATCGAAGTGATTCAGCATCCGACCATCGAATACGTCGCCATGGCGATAAGGTATATCCTGCGCGGAGCGGGGACTGTGTTCCTCGGTTCCAACATCCCGCTCCGCACCAACCGGCTCAACCGGCGCGAACACGAGGCCCCGGACTACTACCTGGCCTGGGGCGTGGACGTGGCTGCCATCAGGGGCGAGACGGCGTACAACCTGTGGGAGGTTGGCAAGCCGCCGGAGTGGGCGTTGGAGGTGGCGTCGCCCAGCACGTATGAGAGAGACCTGTACGATAAGCCTGACAGGTACGCCGAGATAGGGATTGGGGAGTACTGGATGTTCGACCCGACGGGTGGCGAGTTGTACGGTGAGGCGCTGATGGGATTCGAGTTGGTGGACGGGGTGTACGAAGCTGTGGAGATAGTTCGTAACGAGCACGGGTTGTTGAGCGGGTACAGCCGCCAGTTGGACGTGAGGCTGTGTTTGGTGGAGGAGTCCCAGCGTGAAGAACTGCTACGGATACAGCCTGATCTGGGTCTGCTGTTCGACATGGACTTCAACCCCGCTCTGTTGCTGTTCCAAGAAGTGGAGTCAGGTCTGTACATCCTGGACATGGCGGGTCTGAGGGCGGTTATCGGTCGCGTGGAAGTTGAGCGGGACTTTGAGCGTGAGCGGGCCGAGCGGGCCGAAGTGGGAAGACGGCAGGCCGAGGAAGCGCTGGCTGAGGAACGCGCCCGCAGACGCGAACTGGAAGAGAGGCTGCGACGCCTCCAGGAATAGATTCGGAGAAAGAAGGGGCGTATGTTGTCCCTCTAGTCGTTCTCCTGTTGTTGTGGGTGTTAGCGGGCAGTTATGCGGCCTTCGCCTTCCTCCGGGTATTGATGGGGGGTTATGAGGCCGTTGAGGGCGTCGCGGATGTAGGCGGCTAGGGCGTCTTGGGTGAAGACGGCTATGGGGGTTGTGTCGAATCCGAGAAGGGGGTACTGGTCTCCGCCGGATGCGAGGAACCTGTTGGTGACGAGGTTGACGCTGGGCGCGCCTTCTAGCACGGCTCCGTCGAGGATTATCGGGGTTCCGTCGTCGAGGATGACTTCTATGACGCGGCTGCCTTGCGCGGTTACGACGCCGTTGTCGCCGGCGGTTCTGGGTTGGGCGTTGGGGTCGTATATGACGGTGTAGCCTGAGCCGTGCGGGAAGCGGCCGGAGTTGTCTTCTACGCGGGAGAGGGCGTTTTCCAGGATGTCCTTGAACTGGGCCGGACTGACTTCGCGCACTATTACCATCAGGTCGGGGAAGCGGAGCAGTGAGAAGAGGTCGAGTTCGGTGAGAACGCCGGGCGCGGGTATGGAGATGTGGCCGATTCCGCCGCCGTTGAATATGGCTACGGCGGGCGCGGATGCCATGAGGCCGGGTTCGGACTGTCGCGCCTGCCAGAGAAGGGCGTCGGCTACCAGGTTGCCCTCGTTGGTCTCGGCTATTCTCATGTCGGGGTATTCGGATACTATCGGGACCTGTATCTCCCCTACCCGTTCGTTGGATAGATGGGATATGTAGTCTTGGACCGGGGCTATCACCCTGGAGAGGATTTCGGGATGTGGCGGCGCGGCGTCGGGGTTGTCTCCCCCGGCGACGCGGGAAACGCCGGATATCTTGTCCACCCATAGCATCTGCCCGGCGTCGTTGAAGGTGAGGGACAGCCTGCCGACGTACTTGTAGTCGCCCAGTACGGTGGCTATTGGGACTGAGACGCCCAGGGAGTCCTTGACGAATACGGGATATGGACCGCGGACGC
The DNA here is from genome assembly GCA_963668275.2 of Dehalococcoidia bacterium. GTDB lineage: Bacteria > Chloroflexota > Dehalococcoidia > Lucifugimonadales > UBA1123 > VXRN01. The sequence continues at coordinate 1,017,399 of OY764155.1, read as the reverse complement.
TCTCCTCGTCGCCCGGGATGAGAAGGTCGTCTTCGTTGGCGAGCGCGTACCTGCTCCCCCTGGAGATAACGGCGTCCACGTTGGAGAGGCCGGATATGAGGGCCATGTCCGCTTCCAAGCCGTAGAGGTGGCTGATAAGTATTATCTTGTTGACGCCTTCGGAGGCCAGCGCGTCAGCCTGTGAGCGGACGGCGGAGAGGGTATCGGGATTGACGGCGACGTCGCGGGGGTTGGATATGAAGGTTATGTCGGGCGTGGTGACGCCTATCAGCCCTACCCGTTCGTCCCCTACGTCGAGGATGACGCTTGGAGCGATGCGTCCGGCGTCGGCGAGGGCGGCGAGACGCGGCTCGGCGCTGACGTCCAGGTTGGCGCTGAGGAACGGGGTGTGGGACTCGAAGCTCTGGATGAAGTCGGCGAATACGTCCGGGCCGAAGCTGAATTCGTGGTGGCCTATGACGCCGGCGTCGTAGCCGATTATGTCCATGGCGAGGGCGTCGTAGAAGGGCAGTTCTCCCCTTTCGAGACTGGCCCTGTACTGCGGGCCTGAGAGGGTGTTGTTTCCGGCGGACAGCGTGAGAACGCCGTCGGAGTTCGCTCCGGCGTCTTCTTTCAGTGAGGCTACGAGGGAGGCGAAGCGGGCGACGCCGCCGAAGTCGCCGTCGGGTATGAGGAGGGATTCGGCGTTGCCGTTGTGCAGGATGGTGAGGGTGAAGGCCGGCACGGGGAGCGCGGGCGGCAGATTCGACACCGCGGGCGTGGGCGGCGGAGGGGGCGGTGTCGCCGTTGGAGGGGCGGGCGTGGCGGTGGGAACAACGGGCGTCATGGTTGGCGCGGGCGTGGCTGAGGGCGCGGTCGGAACAGGCGAGAGAGTTGGCGAAGGGGGCGCGGTGGGAACCGATGTGGCGGTATGGGTCGGTGGCGCAGACGTGGCGGTTGGTGCGACGGTCGGCGCGGGTACCTGGGTTGGGACGCTGGTAGGGGTGGGCGGAACGGGCGTTGAGGTAGGAGCAACGGCTGGCGGTGGAGGTACGGATGTCGCCGTTGGAGCGGGCGGCGCGGGCGTCTCGGTTGGGACGATGGCCTGGGTTACGGGCGCGGGTGTGGCGGTCGGCTGAGGCTGAGGGGCTTCGGAGCCACAGGCCGAGGCGACTATCAGGAGCAGGGTCAGAAGAAGGGCCAGGCGCATATCGAACATACTTAGATATGACTTACGCGGTTGGGATGGAGTGGATTCCCGCTTTCGCGGGAATGGCGATAGGTACGTCGTGTTCAAGTTAGAGTCACCGTCCAGGGGTTATTGTCGTTCACCCTCACCCTAGCCCTCTCCCTGAGGGAGAGGGGATATATTGACTGGAGTTCGTAGCTGATTGGACATTTGCCTACCCTTTTCACCCCATCGAGGAAGAGGGGACTTATCCGGTGGGCTGAACGGGGCTATGTGAGGAAAGTGGGCTGCGTCCATGCCTGCAATCCGTTGGAAGATGTGACATGGGCGCGGATGTAGCGCTCGTCTCCGGTGGGACGATAGGCGACTTCCCTCCCGACCTGTTCACTGTGAACTTTACCATCCGCGCCGATGAACCTGGTAAGGAAGATGGAGTCGGATTTACGACGAATTTTCAGGGAGATTTGGTCGGGGGACGCGCTGAGTTGGCGTAGAAAGACGCCTGTTGAGGAGTAGAAGCGGCCGGCTGCCATGGCCTCTACGACGGCTTCGGTAGCAAGTCCGTCGGATTCGACCATGACCCAGCCGCGGCCGGGGTTGTCCATGTCGGGGGAGAAGTCGTGGTAGTGGTGGGAGTCGTCGGAGGCGACGCCGAAGATGGGAACGCCCGCGCTCAGGACGTTGTCCCAAATCTGGGAGGGGCTGAGGAAGCCGGGTACCGGGATGGGGTAGTTGTTGCAGTCGGAGGCGGCGTTGAAGACTTCCATCAGGCTCGCGCCGCGCGTCCTGATGATGGGTTCGTGGTCGAAGGCCCACTTCCAGCTTGGATGGTTGATGCAGGATATGCCGCCCGCGTCCCGAATGGCGTCTATGTTGGCCTGGAGGGTGGTGGCGACGTCGCCGGTGTCTATCGGTTCGACCACGCGGTCTATGCCGATTGCGCCAAGATGTACGGGGATCTTGTTGTCGTTCATGCGGACGGTGACCTCCTCGCCCGGAATCATGAGCGGGCCGAGCGAGCCGTCGCGCCCGTTGCCGTAGTCGAGAAGGGTCAGGTGGTTGTGGTCGGAGAGGACGAGGAAGTCGTAGCCGTGGTCTCTGTACCAGGCGGCTACCTTGTCGGGTTCGGCGTCGCCGTCGGATTCGGTTGTGTGGGTGTGGATGTTGCCGCGGTACCAGGTTTGTTCGTCCATATTACGATCCTCCGTGTCATCATTCCAACGATAGCGCAAACCGCAGAACCTGTATCAGTTTATCATGCAGAGGGGATCACCCTCACCCTAGCCCTCTCCCTGAGGGAGAGGGGATCTATTGACTGGAGTTCGTAGCTGACTCCACATTTGCCTGCCCTTGTCAGCCCTGAGGGAGAGGGGATCTATTGACCGGAGTTCGTAGCTGACTCCACATTTGCCTGCCCTTGTCAGCCCTGAGGGAGAGGGGATCTATTGACTGGAGTTCGTAGCTGACTCCACATTTGCCTGCCCTTGTCAGCCCTGAGGGAGAGGGGGATCTATTGACCGGAGTTCGTAGCTGATTGGATTTTTGCCTACCCCTGTGAGCCCATCATAGGGAGAGGGGATTTTGAAAGGCTATCGCAGCCTGTGTCAACATTGACATACCAATATGCCTATCCTATGCTTATCGCTAGTTGGAATATGTCCCAATTCCGGTAAATCCCGTGTTGATTCCAGCGCTTCATAAGGAGTTTTCCTAAATGGCGGGCCGTCTTCTGGATAAGATAGATCAGCCTGGTGATCTCAAGCCTCTGACTCAGGTAGAACTCTCTCGAGTAGCGCAGGAGGCGCGGGACACCATTATCTCCGTGATCACGGAGCGTGGCGGTCATCTGGCCTCGAACCTGGGGGTCGTGGAGCTGACGCTGGCGCTGCACCGCGCATTCGACAGTCCGACCGACAGGATAGTGTGGGACACGACCAACCAGATGTACACTCACAAGCTGGTGACCGGACGTCGGGACGAGTTCAAGGACATACGGCTGGAGGGGGGGCTGTCCGGGTTCGGCGAGCCGAGCGAAAGCGAACACGACACTCTGGCGGCGGGACACGCTGGCACCGGATTGTCCATCGCCTTGGGCATCGCGCAGGGTTCGGCCAACCGCAGGCTGGATTCCTGGACAATCGCGGTCGTCGGGGACGGCGCTATGACGTCGGGGTCTAGTTTCGAGGCTCTGAACAACATCGTGCATCTGAATCCCGAGAAGTTCATCGTCGTGCTGAACGACAACGGGATGTCCATCTCGGAGAACATCGGATTCCTTACGAACTGGCGAAAGCGGCTGATCACCCACCCCGAATACCAGCCGATGGTGGACAGGATGAAGGCGCTTTCGGAGAGGGTCCCGACCGGGGGGCTGATGTACAACCTGGTCAAGAGGTTCAACACGGCTCTCGATGGCTTCGTAATTCCCACGATGTTCTGGTCGGAGATGGGGTTCCAGTACCTGGGGCCGGTGGACGGGCATGACTTCCGCCAGCTCGAGCAGACGCTCAGGCAGGCCCAGAATACCACGGGACTCGTGCCGCTGGTTCACGTCGTCACCCACAAGGGACACGGCTACGAGCCAGCCGAGGACGATCCGGTAAAGTTCCACCAGCCGAGTTCTCCGCTCGGGGACGGGTCGGGCGCGCCCACCTACTCGAGCGTATTCTCGCAGACTGTCGCGAGGATAATGCGCGAAGACGAGAACGTGGTCGGCATCAGCGCGGCTATGCTGGAAGGCACGGGGCTGGCGAGCGTCAGGCAAGAGTTCCCGGACAGAATCTTCGACGTGGGCATAGCGGAGCAGCACGCGGTGAGCATGGCCGCGGGTATGGCATCAAACGGACTCAAGCCGTTCGTGTCCATATATTCGACCTTCCTCCAGCGGGCTTTCGACCAGATAGTGCATGACGTGTGCCTCCAGAACCTGCCGGTGACCGTGATAGCGGACAGGGCGGGAATCGTTGGGGAAGACGGCAAGACACATCACGGCGCGTTCGACATCTCGTACATCCGGTGTCTGCCGAACGTAGCGCTTGCCGCGCCCAGGGACGAAAACGAGCTGCAGCATCTTGTTTACACGGCGTACAAACACGCAGGCCCGTTCGCTATTCGGATCGCGCGGGGCGCCGCCGTCGGGGTTGCGCTGGATGAGGAACTTCGAGAGTTGCCTATCGGAAAGGGCCAGGTTGTCAGGGAGGGGCGGGACGTAGTGATATTCGGTCTTGGGAAGTCGCTCAACGCGGCGCTGGAAGCTGCGGACCAGCTTGCGGACTACGGAGTCTCATGCGGTGTCGTGGACCCCATATTCGTGAAGCCCCTGGATGAAGAACTGATATTGGACGCGGCCCGCAGGACGGGGCGCATCGTCACGGTGGAAGAGAACGTCTTGGCCGGAGGGTTCGGGTCGGCGGTGATAGAGGCTCTGGCAGCGTCCGGCAAAGGGGATTCCGCAGTCCTTCGCATCGGTATGCCGGACTCATTCATAGAGCACGGAACAGCCGCAGACCAGCGGCGACGCCTTCAACTCGACGCCGAAGGAATTGCGCGGCAGATCCTGGACGAATTCTTCCCGGACGCCGGGCTCAGCAGCATAGCCTCGCGGAGGGACTTGGGCAAGGCGGTCTAATCCCAAGAGGATTGCATAAGTGGGACAGCAGCATTTTTGAAGCCGTCAATTTCTGGATTCCCACTTTCGTGGGAATGACGATAGGATGCCGCGACGGACTAATGCAATCGTCTCAATCCTCACGCCCATATTTCTCGAATGCCTCGTTGTAAGCCTCGGGAGTATTCAGGTCGAGGCGAATCGCCGGATCGTCGAAGTGGACTTGGGTTATTTCCGCCCGGTGTCGCTCGAATACCTCTCTGAGTCCCTGGTTTTCCTCCGATATGCGGCTGAGTTCGGGGAGGAGACGAGCGGAAAATATGAGGGGATGGCCGCCGCGCCCGCGGTATCTGGGGGAGGTGAGCAGGGCGTCGGCCTCGATGTGGGCGGTTATGACCCTGGACACTATCCGCGGCGCGCGAGGCTGGTCAACGGCCATGATGATGATGTCGCTGGCGTTGGGAGAAACGGCGTCCAGTCCGGCCCTTATGGACGAGGTTCGGCCCTCTCTGTACTGGCGGTTTATCACCCCAAGAACGGCTTCGCCCTCGATGTAGGGGGCCACTTCCTCGGCCCTGTGTCCGAGAACGACTACGATCTCGGACGCGCCGGCTTGGAGCAGGGCGTCAATCTGGCTCTCGACCAAGGTCTTGCCGCGCCAGGGGAGCAGCGGCTTGGGTCTGCCCATGCGCGAACTGAGGCCGGCGGCGGTCAGGACTGCTGAAATGAAGCGCGCCATGGATGTCGAAAAATTAGTCGGCGGCGGCGGCCCGCTCGGATTCCACCTTGGCTATGATGCGGTCTATGTGACGCTGTTCGAGCTTCATCGGCAGACCGCTGCCGCCGAGCCTGAACATGAGAACCTCTCCCATGATGCTGACGGCTATCTCTTCGGGGGTGCGCGCTCGGATGTCGAGGCCGATGGGGGAACGGATGCTTCTCAGGCGTTCCTCGTCCAGGCCCATGCGTACCAGGTCTTCGTAGATGAGGATGGTCTTTCGCTTGCTTCCCATCAGGCCGACGTATCGCGCTGGGGTCGCGGCGGCGGCGGCGAGCGCCACGTTGTCGAACCTGTGGCCGCGCGTGGCGACGACGATGAAGGTGTTGGCGTTGATGGGTAGTTCTTCCAGCGCGTCCTCGGGCTTCTTGGCGATGATGATGTCGGCGTCGGGGAAGCGTTCGGGGTTGGCGAACTCCTCGCGGTCGTCGGTGATGAACAGCCTGAAGCCGAGCGGCTTGGCGTGGGCGGCTAGGGCGTATGACACGTGTCCGCCGCCGCATACGACAAGCTGGGGCGGAGTGGTATATGCCTCGATGAAGTATTCAGCGCCGTCTTCGGCGATGGCGTACTCGTTGCGGCCCATGGCCATGAGTCCGTGTGCGCGCTTGATGGCGTCGCGGTCAAGATCCGGGTCGCCGAGGGAGCCGTGGGTGGAGCCGTCCTCGCGGATGAACAACTTCGCGCCTACCGGCAGGTTTTTGCCGGGCGCGGACTTTATCAGGCTTGCCAAAGCGACGGAGGGGCCGCCTTCGTATGCGGAGTCTATCTCTTTGGCGTAGTCAAGGTACTGGTCTGGGCGGTACACGGGGTCTATGAGGAAGAACATGGTGCCGCCGCACACGAGGCCGTCCTGGGCGGCGAGGTCTTCGTTGAGTTCGTACTCGCGGTACTGGGCGTCTCCGCCGCGTCGCATGAGCTGGCTGGCGGCGTACCAGATGTCGCCCTCGACGCAGCCGCCGCCGAGCGTTCCGACGCCGGATCCGTCGTTTCGGACGAGCAACTTCGCGCCGGGCTTCTGGGGCGTGGAGCCCTTGGTGCGGATGACAGTGGCCATGACCAGCTGTTCTTCCTTCTGGAGCAAGTTTACGGCTTCGTGGAATACGTCCTGCATATCGTTGTCCCACCTCCGTTGATGGCTGAAACCCATGCGGGGCTACTACCCATAGCTTAGCAGTATGGGCGGGATTGGGCAACGCTGGATGAGTAGGGGCAGCGTTTCATCTGTGGTGGTTGAATCTGCGGTATTGGGCAGGGAGACACGTTTTCTAAAGCTGGAACTCCAGAATCGAACGGCCATGTGAGCCAGCCTTCCACCTGAAAGGAAACGCTAGCAAAACAGGGGCGACCGCAATCGCCCCTGCGTGAGTCGCTTTGCTTTGTTGAGCGTCTCTAGCTCTTCGCGCGTTCCACGGCGGACCTTATCGCCCGGAGCGCGAAGACTTTGGTCAGGTGTTCGCGGTATTCGGCGGAGGCGTGGATGTCCTCGTTGAGTTCGATTCCGTCGGCGGCGTGTCCGGCGGCGCTGAATATGGCCGCGTCGTCTAGGGAACTTCCCACAAGCCTGGATTCGGATTCGCTGGCGCGGGACGCGCTCGCGCCAGCTCCGGTGACGCCGATTCGGGCGGAAGTGCAGTGCCCGCCCGCGTCAACCGAGACGACGGCCGCGACGCCGACTATCGCGTAGTGGGACGCCTTGTTGGCCATCTTGGCGTAGGCGGCGCCGGTGTTGGAGCCGAGCGAGGGGACGCGAATCTCGGTGAGGATTTCGTCAGGCTCAAGCGCGGTGGTGAACAGGTCAATGAAGAAGTCGTCGGCTGAAATGACCCTCTCGCCGCCGCCGGACTTGGCTACTAGTTGAGCGTTCAGGGCTACCGCGACGGCGGGAAGGTCGCCCGCCGGGTCGGCGTGGGCGAGGCTTCCGCCTATGGTGCCCATGTTTCGCACCTGTGGGTCGGCGACACTTGCCGCCGCCTCTCCGAGCACCGCGGCGTTGGCGGCAACCGCGTCCGAGGCGGCAAGTTCCTGGTAGGTGGTCATCGCGCCAATGGCGAGGCCGCCGTTCGATTCGCTGACGTAGCTGAGGCCCTCGGCCTTGCCCAGGTCAATCAGCGTACCCGGAGCGGCGAGGCCGGTCTTCATCATGGGTATGAGGCTGTGTCCGCCCGCAAGAATTTTCGCGTCGTCGTTGCCGCTTAGGAGATTGAGCGCTTCTTCCACACTGGAAGGCGCGTGATAGTCGAATTTGGCTGCTACCATATCTAGTTTCGCCTCCTGGTCGAGTTAAACTCGTCGCTGACTTGTCCGTCGGCCACTTTGGGTACAAGCGCCGAGGCTATGACGACATCTTGTCCGCGGCGTACTGGACCGCCTTGACTATGTTGTGGTAGCCGGTGCAGCGACAGAAATTGCCTGCGAGGCCGTGCCTGATCTCGGCCTCGGACGGGTTTGGATTCTTCTGGAGAAGGTCGTTGGCGGACATGATCATGCCCGGCGTGCAGAAGCCGCACTGGAGACCGTGCATCTCCCAGAATCCTTCCTGGAGCGGGTGCAGTTCGCCATTCGACGCGAGGCCCTCGATTGTGGTCACTTCGCCGCCATCGGCCTGTACCGCGAAGATCGTGCAGGACTTGACGGCCGCCCCATCGAGGGACACGGTGCAGGCTCCGCAGTTTGAAGTGTCACAGCCGACGTGGGTGCCCGTGAGGTTGAGGACATCGCGCAGGTACTCGACGAGCAGCAGGCGCGGCTCTACTTCAGATGTATGTGTTGTTCCGTTGACAGTTACAGAAATCTCGCGTCCCATATAAAACCCTCCGGCTTTTCGTGGATTTTGCGAATGGCCTCTTGCGAGGCAAGCGGATTATATCAGCAATGCTGCGATTAGGCTACAAGGCATCCGGGATGAGAAAATTGCTATACCGCAATGGCTGGGATCGAACCTAATCAACCTTCCCCCGTCAAGGGCTGAGAGGGGTAGGCATTTCACCCTCACCCTAGCCCTCTCCCTGAGGGAGAGGGGATCTATTGACTGGAGTTCGTATCTGATTTGACTTTTGCCTACCCTTGTGAGCCCGTCAAGTGGGAAGGGACTTTTCTCGCCACAGGCAACACCCACCAAATTAGTACAGCACTCGGTAAAGGGCAACCACAAGGGTTGCCCCTACGGGATGGAGCAGGTCCATATAGGTGAATAGGCGGAGGGCGGCTATCCGTCGTCGTATCGGGTTAGTCCTTCGGGTGGGTCAGGGATCTTTACGTCGGAATCTCTCCACGCTCTCCGGCGTGCCATCTCTTCGTGGAACTTGGCGGCTCCGATTCTGGCGTGTTCTTCGCTTATGTACTCCGGCTGCGGGATCTTGTCCCACATGGAGAGGTTTTTGCCCCGCATGGACGCTTCGTGCGCCTCGCGTTCTTCAGGGGTGACCTGTTCGGCGGCGCGCTTGACTATCTCGAGTACCTTAGCCATGTTTTCTTTGGATCTGAGGTATTCCTCGGTCAGTTCGGGGTCGTCAGTATTCAGTTCACAGTTTTCAGTTATCAGTTCCGGGCCTTCGTCCGGGCGCGCTTCGGGCACGGCGGACGGCTGGTCGTGGACGCGCTCGTAGTCGAAGCCGCGCTTGAGGAGTTCACGAGCGGCGGCGATGCGGTGGTGGGGCTTGAAGCCCTCGTCGGCTCTGAGTCCGTCCACGACGTCGGCGTAGAGTCTTATGACGGTTCTGCCGTCGTCGGTGAGTTCTCTGGCGTAGTCGGCGAGTTCCTGACGCGCCTGTTCGATCTCAGGGTCCGGCGCCGGGCGCCGGGTTCTGGGGGCGCGGCGGGTCGCGGTGGCGCGGCCTGCGCGGATGTAGTCGTCGAATTCGGTTAGTCCGACTTTGACGAGTTCTCTGGCGGCGTCCATGCGGTGGTTGGGCTTGAAGCCTTCGCGGTCGAGTTCGCCCTCTGCGACTTTCACGAAGAAGCGGACGACGCGTCTTCCGCCGTCTGTTTCTTCTGCGACTATGTTGGCTAGTCGCTGTTGTGGTGTGAGTTCGTCGCACATGGTTAGTCCTTAGTTTTGATAAGCGGAAGCGCCCAGTGAAAACTGGGCGCTTTCACCCTCACCCTAGCCCTCTCCCTGAGGGAGAGGGGATAAGGGCGTCCGTTGGGGACGCCTGTGTGGGTGAGGTCGGTGTATTCGATTTAGATGGATGATAGCGGATATGTTCTGTGGGTGTCAAGGGCAACTTTGGGGTAATGCCTGAACTGTGATTTGTATGATTGGGGTGATGGGCGGGATTGCTTCCACGAAGGACACGAAGGGCACTAAGGCTTCCTTTTGTCTGAATCGGGATTGCCGAGTGGGGAGCGCTTCAGGGTTCCCGCTTTCGTGGGAATGAGGAAAGCGCGTCTATAAGCCGTGGACTGCAACTTTGCGAAGGCCCTGGCGATTCAGACGCAATTGTTCTGGCGTTTGAGCGTGACTTGACGCTGGTTCAGAGTCCCGAGGCGGAGGCTTGGGCGACTACTCCAAAATGGCCTTCCGATAGACACTTTCCGTTGTCGGCGATGTTGCCAATCACACCGAGAGACTCGGTAGCTAGGTCTTGGCTCAATGCTATGTGATCTAATCCTCGCTTCTCTCGGAACTCAAGCTCCTCGGTGACGATTGATATGCCCGGTGGGAAGACACTCTTAAGCATGGAGCGAAGCCTGAGCGGCGCACGACTGCCCGGGCCCATTTTCTGATTGAAGTCTCCCATGACTATCATGCGTTTCCCGGATGTCTTTTCATATATTGCATCGAGAACTCCTTTCAGAGTATCCAAGTACTCTTCATGGTCCTGCCATGGAGCGCGTTTCACTTCAGAGTCTCTAACTCGGGACATACCATACGGAATACATATTCCAACAATCGCCACTTCTCCTAGAGAAGTCTCCGTGACGCCAGATACGAAACGCCCTGGCAGCAAAGAGCCATGTCCCACGTAATCAATCTGACTCCATGGTTTCTTCGACCACAGCAAGACTTTCCGCCGGTTTTTCCGCCCCTGCCTCTCAGAGACTCGATCTATCTGTGGGTAGATTATCCCCCGGTCTTTCGAGAGTAGGCCAATGTCAGTCTCGGTGAGACAGATGACATCGGGATTATGCGATGAGATTCGATCTAGAATCCCATCGCGCTTCCATTTGCGAGACCTGAGGGTAGCCCAGCCTACATTCCAGTTTACAAGGCTCAGAGTCATAGCTATATACTCCGTGGTAGAGCAACGGGCGGCTCCGTAAAGAACCGCCCGAGGCAATGATGCGTGGGTTGATGCGCTGTTGAGATTAGCGGGCTTGGCTGTCGGCTTCGAAGCCGGCGGGGCGGTGGGCGCCGTCGCAGAAGGGCTTGTTCTCGCTGTGTCCGCAGCGGCAGAGGGCGATGAACTCGTCCTCAACGGTGTACTTGTTTCCCTGGGCGTCAACGACTTCGAAGCTGCCCTGTATCATGTACGGGCCGTTGGCGCGGGGGGTGATGGTTACGTCTGCCATTATGAAAAACCTCCGGGCTGTTGGTGTATGCGCTGGATGTCGTTCTCGGTTTTGTAGAAGCTATGTCATAAACGTCAACGCTCGGTGGGACCCGTGTGTTTTCACCCTCACCCTAACCCTCTCCCATCAAGGGAGAGGGGATTAAATGGGCGGTCCCAAGCGTAGGCCGATACTATGAGATGACTCCTATTCCGACAAGCGTTTTCTGACGGCGGCGGTCAGAACCGGAACGACCTCTCTCCAATCACCAACTATACCACAGTCGGCGGCCCTGAAAATGGGTGAGCGCGCGCTGTTGTTGATGGCTACTATCGTGTCTGACCGCTGTATGCCCACGGTGTGGTTGAACGGGCCGCGCAGCGCGATGGCTATGTAGAGTTCGGGGGCGACGGACTTGCCGGAAATCCCTATCTGGTACTGGCGGGGGAGCCATCCGGCGTCGGCAACCTCCCTCGTCGCGCCGATGGACGCGCCCAGCGCGTCGGCGAGTTCGCGGATGGGGGTCATGTTCTCAGGGCCGCCTATGCCCATTCCGACGGACACTACCCGCGTCGCTCTCTCCAGTTCCGCGCCCTCAGCGGATTCGTCGGATACGTTCTGGATTATATGGACGCGCGACGGTTTGGCGTCCGCTGTTTCCAGCCTGTTCACCACCGGCTCTATGGAATAGTCGGGGGCGCATTCGGTCAGGATGCCCGCGCGGATTGTCGCCATATTTGGCAGGGTTCTGGACAGGATCGGAGCGACTATGCTGCCTCCGAACGCGGGCTTTAGCTGAGACAGCCGGCGCTCGTCGTCTATTTCTATGCCAACGCAGTCGCCGGTGAGGCCGAGTTGCAGCCTTCCGGCTACCCTGCCCGCAAGGTCGCGTCCGTTGGCGGTCGAAGGCAGCAAAACGGCAAATGGCGAATGTTCCTGTATCGCCGCCGTGAGGACCGCGGCGTGAGCCTCGGTGTCGTACAGCGCGAGATCAGGAGAGTCGGCCAGGCGCACCGTGTCCGCGCCGTAAGCGGTGAGTTCTCTTACGTGGGATTCGTCGCCGCTTCCGATAAGTACCGCTTCCACATTCGTTCCGAGAGTTGGGGCGAGTTCCCTCGCGCGTCCCAACAGTTCCAGGGTCACCGGCCGGACAGCGCCGCCCATTATCTCGGCGGCTACCCAGATAGCGCCGATGTCGCCGCGTTCCGTTCTGGGACCTCGGGGCGCGGGCTGCCGTCGGGATGATGAGCCGGCGTCGAAGACACCGCGCTCGTCGAGGAACTGCATCATCCGGGTCACGGCGTCTTCCGGCGTCTCGTTCCTTATGACCATCCCTGTCCGTCCCGATTCGACCGAGAATATGTCGTTCACCCATGTCGGCGACCCGTTCTCGCCGAACTGAGACGGGTCGCCGGAGAGGTCGGCGGCGGTCAGTTCCCGGATGGTCTTGTGGCGCGCTTCCTCCATGTCTTCCTGGCGTGGGTAAGTCTCTTCGGCTACGCCGTCAGTCACGCTAATCAGAGCGGGCAGGTCGCACCGGATTTCCTGGTGGCCTTCGTCGTTCAAACGGATTGCGGTCAGGGAATTGCCATCCTGCGCGATGTCGAGTTTGGAGACAGCGGTAATCTGTGGGATTCCGAGCATCTCGGCTATCTCCGGGCCGACCTGTCCGGTTTCGGAGTCGGAGCTGTTGCGCCCGCAGATGATCAGGTCGCATTCTTCGCGTTCCAGCGCGAGGGACAGCGCTCGCGCCGTGGCGAGAGTGTCTGAGCCCGCGAAGGCGCGGTCATTGAGGTGTATGGCGTAGTCCGCGCCCATCGCCATAGCCTGCGCGAGCGCTTCGGACGCCTGCGGCGGGCCCATAGTCACAACGACAATCCGGGCGTCATGTTCGGTCTTGAGCCGGGCGGCGAGCGATAGGCCGAGAACATCGTAGGGGTTGACCTCGTTGGGGACGCCTTCGCGGACCATGCGGCGGGTCTCGTTGTCGAAGCGGAGCATCGAGACTACGGGAACCTGTTTTATGCAGACTGCTATCTTCACCTTGCGTCTCCATAGGGTTTCATATATTCAGATTTATATCGTACAGGTGGGGTTACAGGTGAGTTTCCAGGTGGGACAGGTGGCGGTTCACGTGGAAAGTGACCTGTAAACACCTGTTGTTAGCTATGGACCGAAAATTTTTTGGTTGGGTGAGTGGTCATTGATAAATTCCTCCTTATGTATGTAATGTACATTTGTTCTTTAGCAGGGGCATTATAACACAGTGTGGGGAGTCGCGCACAGAGATATTGAAGTGAGAGTCGGCTCGCCTGACAGGGTAAGTCTGAACTAGCCAGAAAAATTAGTGTTGACACACAGATTAGATTAGTACATACTAACTTAGCGGTCATGTACAGACACATTAGAAAGTTCAGGAGGACTAATCAGATGATTTTGCGCGTATTCAGACCCTTGACGTTGATTCTCGCGTTGGCGATAGCAGGTCTGACCATAGCCGCGTGCCAGTCGTCGGGAACAGACGAAAGCGTCACGTCCGCGGTCAACCAGGCGAACCAGGCGGCGCAGGAAGCCGCGACCGCGGCTCAGGCCGCGGCCGACTCGGCTCAGGCGGCGAGTATAGCCGTCCAAGACAATACCGTTGCGGAGGAGGCGAAGCTCGCGGCTTCGGACGCCGCGACCGCGGCGAAAGCCGCAGCCTCAGCCGCGCAGGAAGCGAGTAGCGCCGCCAAGCAGGTTGCCGAATCCGCCATAACCGCTCCCGCCGATACGATGACCGGAGACCCCGGCAGCCTCGTCGTCTATTCCGGTCGCAGCGAGTCTCTGGTTGGCCCTATCATAGAGCAGTTCGGCGAGGCCACCGGGATTGACGTCCAGGTGAAGTACGGAAGCACTTTCGAGATAGCCGCGACGCTTCTTGAGGAAGGCTCCAACTCCCCGGCGGACGTGTTCTTCGCGCAGGATCCGGGCGGCCTGGGCGCGGTGTCCGAATTGCTGGCCTCTCTGCCGGGCGACGTCGTTCTGAAGGTTCCCGAATGGGCCAGGTCGCCGGACGGAACGTGGGTCGGTATCTCGGGTCGCGCCCGCGTCATCGTTTACAGCACGGAACTGGTGAGCGAGGACGAACTTCCGACGTCGGTGAAGGATCTGACCGATCCGAAGTGGAAGGGCAAGATAGGCTGGCCTCCGACTAACGCATCGTTCCGAACGATGGTGACCGCGATGCGTCTGATGTGGGGCGAGGACGAAACTCGCCAGTGGCTGACGGATATGCAGGCTAACGAGCCGGGCATATTCCCGAAGAACACGCCGATAGTGGCCGCGGCGGGAGCGGGCGAAGTGTCGGTCGGGCTGGTGAATCACTACTACCTGCACAGGTTCATACAGGAAGAGGGCGACGACTTCGCCGCGAGAAACCTGTTCCTGAAGAACGGCGGGCCGGACAGCCTGGTGATGGTCGCCGGAGCGGGAATCCTGAATACCAGCGAGAACCGCGATAACGCCGACACGTTCATGCGATTCATGCTGTCGAAGGTGGCGCAGCAATACTTCGCCGGGCAGACGTTCGAGTACCCGCTGGTGGAGGGGGTCAAGACGCACCGCCTGCTTCCGCCGATGGATACGCTCAACGGCCCCGACATTGACCTCAGCCAGCTATCCGACCTTCAGGTCACGGACGCTATGCTGAGAGAAACCGGAGTCATCCCCTAGTTCCGCCGAGGGGCGAGAAAGCGCCGCGCTGAGAAGGATGTCAACTCTCTCCAACCTTGCCCTTGCTTGGTCTTCGGGCTCTTCCACTCGCCCCTCGGCCTTTCTGGCCGCGCCCGCCATCCTGGTGGGCGCGGCCATGTCACTCCCATTAGCTTACCTGCTGGTCAGGAGCGCGGGAGCCTCGGACGAGGCCTGGGAACTTCTGTTCAGGATGCGGACCGCGCAGATCCTGGGACGCTCCGCGCTGCTGGTGGTGGTGGTGGTCGCCGGAACGCTCGCGCTGGGAGTTCCTCTGGCGTGGCTGACCACCCGGACGGACCTGCCCATGCGTCGCGTCATGGCGGTTCTGGTCGCGCTTCCACTCGTCATACCGACATACGTGGGCGCGTTTCTGATCATCTCGGCGCTGGGGCCGCGCGGCTTGTTACAGGGCTTTCTCGAACCTCTGGGCGTGTCTCGTCTGCCGGAGATATACGGACTTCCGGGCGCGGCGGGAACGCTCATCTTTCTGAGCTATCCCTACGTTTTGCTGACCGTAAGGGCGTCGCTGAGGCGAATGGATCCCAGCCTGGACGAGTCGGCGCGTCTGCTCGGACACGGGCCGTCGAGCGCGTTCTTCAAGCTCACGCTGCCGCAACTCAGGCCGGCGATGTCGGCGGGCGGGCTGCTGGTCGCGCTGTACACGGTCAGCGATTTCGGGGCGGTATCGCTGATGCGCTACGAATCGTTCACATGGGCGATATACCAGCAGTACCAGGGGACTTTCGACAGGTCGGTGGCGGCGGTTCTGTCGCTTGGACTGGTGTCGCTGGCGGCGCTGGTCCTGCTGGTGGAGAACGTCGCGCGGGGCAATCGTCGCTATTACAGGTCGTCTTCCGGCTCGGAGCGCGCCCAGCCTGTTCAGAGACTGGGGCGGACGCGCTGGCCCTGCGCCGCGTTTTGCTGGATAGTGGTTCTGCTGGCTCTCGGACTGCCGACGTCGGTTCTGGCGTACTGGCTGATAAACGGGGTAATGAACGGCGAGCCGCTGCTGATTCTGTGGGAGGCGACGCGGAACGCGGTGGCGGTGTCGCTCATGGCGGGCGTGATAGCGGCGCTGTTCGCGGTTCCGGTGGCGGCGCTGTCGGTGAGGCATCCGGGCTATCTCGCTACGTTCGTCGAGAAGATCAGCCACACGGGGTACGCGCTGCCGGGAATCGTGGTGGCGCTGGCGCTGGTGTTTTTCGGCAGCAGGGTCGCAACTCCCCTTTACCAAACGGTCTGGCTGCTTGTGTTTGCCTATGTCGTGCTCTTCCTGCCCGCGGCGCTCGGCGCCGTTCGTTCCTCGCTCGTCCAGATAAGCCCTCGCCTGGAAGAGTCGGCAAGAGTTCTCGGCGGGGGGCAGTTACGTGTTATGCTCTCAATCACCGGACCTCTGATGAGGCCCGGACTGCTGATGGGTGGAGCGTTGGTCTTCCTGGTGACGATGAAAGAGCTTCCGGCGACGCTGATACTTGGGCCGCTGGGTTTCAAGACGCTGGCGACCGCGGTCTGGTCGGCGTCGTCGGAAGCGTTCTTCGCGCAGGCCGCCGCTCCCGCGCTGACGCTCATACTGAGTTCATCCGTACCCATGGCGGTACTCATGTTGAGGGAGCGAAGTAGATAAGGCATGGAAACTCCGGTTATCCGGGGCCGCGCGCTGACGAAGCGATTTGGAGACACCCTCGCGGTGGATTCCGTTGACCTGGACGTGTGGCCCGGCGAGATCGTCTCGATACTAGGCTCCAGCGGTTGCGGCAAGACGACACTGCTGAGGCTCATTGCCGGATTCGAGACGCCGACGTCCGGTTCCGTCCACATACTGGGGGCCGATATGTCGGGCGCTCCGCCGGACAAGCGCGGCCTGGGGATGGTGGTGCAGGAATACGCGCTGTTTCCGCATATTACGGTGGAGCGCAATATAGCGTTCGGGCTTCAGAACCTGGACGATTCGCGGAGGGCTGAGCGGGTGGCGGAAGCGCTGGAGTTGGTTCATCTGGAGGGATTCGGGCCTCGCTATCCTTACGAACTGTCCGGGGGCCAGCAGCAGAGGGTGGCGCTGGCGCGGACGCTTGCGCCGAATCCGGCCGCCGTGCTTCTGGACGAGCCTTTCAGCAACCTGGACTCGGCGATGAGGCAGCGGCTCAGGTCGGAGGTGGAGGGGATACTGCGCCATCAGCGCACCGCCGCCGTATTCGTCACCCATGACCGGGAGCAAGCGTTCGCCATGGCGGACAGGGTGGGGGTGATGGTGGACGGACAACTGCTGCAGGTGGGCGCGTCGGAGCGGATATACCACTTTCCGGCGAGCGCCGAAATCGCCAAATTCACCGGGGCCTGCGATTTCATTCCCGGGAGCGTCAGAGGCGACGGCGGCGTGGATACTCTCATCGGGGTTCTGCAATGCGCGGCCTCGGAGCCACTAGCGCCCGGCCAGCCGGTCAGCGTTCTTCTCCACCCGGACGACCTGGAGTTGGCGGCGGACGAAAAGGGACAGGGGACCGTGGTGTCGCGCGAGTTCAGGGGGGACGAGGTAATCCTGACGGTCAGGCTGGACTCCGGCGATTCGGTCAGGTCGAGAAGACGTTCCTTTTCAAGGCTTCCCGCCGGCTCACGGGTGAGGGTAGTTCCCGTGAGGCCGATTCCGTTCGCGGCGTATCCGCAGGTGTAGGGGCTGGTCATCCCCATCCTAGCCTTCCCCCATCGAGGGGGAAGGGATTTTGGCGCGGCGTTCGTATTGAGTCACCCCCATCCTAACCTTCCCCCGTCGAGGGCTCACAAGGGTAGGCAAATATGCGGTCAGCTATGAACACCGATCAACAAACCCCCTCTCCCTCAGGGAGAGGGCTGGGGTGAGGGTGAAATGCCTACCCCTATCAGCCCGTCGAGGGGGAAGGGATTTTGGTTGCCCCTGTTAGGCCGTTCGTTTAGAAGGTGAGGGATACTTTCAGGGCGCCGTCGCCCTTGGCGTCGGCGAGGTCGAAGGCTTCCTGGACGCGGGAGATGGGGTACTGGTGGGTGACGAACGGCTCCATGTCAATCTCGCCGCTCCGGATGAAGTCCACGGCGAGCTGGAAGGCTGGCAGGCCGGGTTCGTCCTGAGCGCCGAAGACGGTGTGGATGTCCAGCCTCTGGCGGAAGAAGGTGTCCCAGTCGAACGGGACGCGCTCCATGGTGGGCGGAAGGCCGAAGACGGCGATCTGTCCGAGGGGCTTCACCATCTTGAGGGACTGGTTGAGCGTCTCGACGCTGCCGACGGCCTCGATAACGAGGTCGGCGCCCTGCCCGTCGGTGAAGTCGAGAACGGCGTCGGTGGCGCGCTGGCCGGTGACGTCAATCAGGTCGTCAACGCCCATGCGGCGCGCGCGCTCCAGCCTCTCAGGCACAGGTTCGACGGCGATGATGCGGTGCGCTCCGATGCGCCTGAGCATGAAGTCGTGGAAGAGGCCGACGGAGCCCTGTCCGATGACCGCGACGGTCTTGCCGACGAGCGAGGGGAGTTTGCGGCAGCCGAAGACGACGGTGCCGAGTTGCTGCGCCATGAGAAGGTGGGCGAGAGGGACGTCGGTGGGCAGGCGGAGGAGGAACTTGGGGTCTATTAGCTGGTAGCCCGCGAAGGTCCTGGAACTCCAGATATTGGGGGCTGTGAGGACTATCTCGCCTTCTTCGAAGCCGGTGTCGCTGCCGTCAACGACGACGCCGACGCCCTCGTGTCCCGGGTATCCGTGCGGCAGGGGCCACTCATATACGTTCCATCCCATGTAGCAGATGTGCAGGTCGCTGCCGCAGATGGAGGCGAGTTCGGTCCTGACGAGAACCATACCGGGTTCGGGGTCGGGTATGGGGACTTCGTCGCATCTGAGTTGTCCGAGCGCTGTCGCTATCGCGGCGGGCATGGTGGGCATGGTGGGGTTTCCTCCGAATAATCGCTTTAGGTTAGTTCCGCTGGGATTCCATATACATATAGACCGGGTAAACTTGATTTGTGTATCTGTACGCGCCGCGTCCCATCTCAGGGTATTGCTCAACGACACCGGCTTCACGCAATCTTCTCAGAAGGTTGTCGAACACTTTCCGTTCATCTGGAGTCAGTCTGGACAGGATATCCTGGCGAGTAAATGTATGAGATGTGGACGTGCCAAGTTTCTCAACTATCGCGTGGTATCTGGGGCTTCGCAATGTCCTGAATACGCTTGGTTCAAGGTATTTACGTCCGACTCTAAAGGCCGATTCGATAACACCGCTCCTTGCGTCCAACTCGCTTATCTCGCCGTCAGAATCTAACCAGAACGTCGCGTCACCAATTTCTTGCATCATCACGGGCAGACCACTTGAATAGTGTACCATCACATCCATGGCGTCCTGCAACACCGGTATAGACACCTGACCGAATGCTCTACCAAGGAAGTCGCTTACCTCGCCGTCTGTCAGCCTATCGAGTTCAATCAGCCTGAATATCCTTAGTAGCGATGGCTCATGACGCGCTAGCTGGTCTCGTCTCTCCGGGATGCCACTCAACATTATCAACACAGGATAGGAAGGAAAATGTGTGGAAACTTCATCTGCAAAACTCTTGTACCACCTCGCGAAATGATTTGTATCGGCCAATCCATTGATGTCGTCCAGAACTATTACGACACCCTTGTAGTCATCCGCAATACGCGCCACTAACTCACCGAGTACCTGAGGGAATCTACTAGCAATCTGGGACAGGTCGGATGGTGTCGGTCTGAAAGATACTGATAAACCGAACAGCCCCACTTTATTTATATATGGACCGAAGCGCTCTGCGATCTGTTCATACCAAGGCTGATCTAATCCTTCATTCACTAACTCTTCCAGAATCTTACGCGCCAATTCCTCGACAGTATTCACTCCTCCCAGTAAGACATGGATACCCAGCATATTGTGTTGTCTGTGCGCGATCTCGCGAATTATGGAAGCGAACGAACTCTTGCCGATGCCACGATCACCCGTCAGGAACACGTTCTCCTGTCGGCCAGCGCTTACCTGCCGGATATAGCGCGTGAGCTCTTCGACTTGTTCATTCCGTCCCGCGAATAGATCAATCCCTACAGGATTGCCGGGAGTAAAAGGGGTGGCACTCTTATCTATCGTCATAATTGTATATCCAGATTAGTCTAATCTTCGTTAGTAAGTGGCGCGGCCGCCGGTGATGTCGAAGACGGCGCCGGTGCTGAATGAACATTCCTCGGAGGCGAGCCAGGCGACGAGGGCGGCTATCTCGTCTATCTCGCCGGTGCGTCCCATTGGGATGCGCTCTACCATGTAGGCTATCTGCTCAGGGGTGAATTCGTCGAGGATGCGGGTCTGGACGACGGCGGGGGTGACGCAGTTGACGCGGATTCCGGTCTGGGCGAGTTCCTTGCCGACGGACTTGGTTAGTCCGATGACGGCGGCCTTGGTGGCGGAGTATGGCACCATGCGGGGGTTGCCCTCCTTTCCAGCGACGGACGCTATGTTGACGACGCGGCCATAGTCGCGCTCCAGCATATGCGGCACGACGGCGCGGGTGAAGGAGAATACGCCGCGCAGGTTCGTCCTGTAAACGCGGTCCATCTCCTCGACGGGGAGTTCCCAGATGTTGCCGTTTATGCCGCCGATGCCGGCGTTGTTCACCAGGATGTCTATTCTGCCCCACTCGTCGAGGGCCTGACGGCAGGCGCGTTCCGCGGTCTCCGGCTCGGCCACGTCGCCTATGGTGAGCGTGGTCTGCGCACCGCGCGCGCCGAGTTCGCCGGCGGCCTGTTCGCCGAGTTCGCCGTCGAAGTCGACCATGGCGACGCGCGCTCCCTCGCTTCCAAGCCGTCGGGCTATGCCGTAGCCGATGCCGGTGGCGGCGCCGGTTACGATGGCTACCTGATTGTCGAAACGCGCCAATTTGGGTACTCCTTTGCGTTGTTATTCCTATGGATTCCCGCTTTCGCGGGAATGACTGAATTGTAGTTCACCCTCACCCTAGCCCTCTCCCTGAGGGAGAGGGGATTTTCAACATACAAATTACGGGAGGTTCACCCCCATCCTAGCCTTCCCCCGTCAAGGGGGAAGGGACTTTTGGAGGGACTTTCGCTTAGAGGGCGGATTCGGCTCTGAGGTCCTTCATGGACTGGGAGAAGGCCGCGATGGTGCGGTCTATGACGTCTTCGTCGTGGGACGATGATACCAGGAAGGCGCGTCCGCCCATCATGTCAACGCCGTTGACAAGCATGGCGCGTCGGATGGCGCGGGTCTTTTCCTGGGGCATGGTGTCGTATATGTCCCGGTAGGACATATCGCAGAGGTCGCGGTCGCAGTTGCAGTCCGCGCCCAGGTTGACGTGGATGATGGACGCGATGCCGTGCGCGTGTCCGGTGACCTCGTTCTGGATGAACGCTTCGTTGAGGCCGTCTCGCAGGCGCAGGGCCATGGCGTCGGCGCGGGCGTTGACTTCGCCGGTGGCGATGGCTTCCAGGGTGGCTACTCCGGCGGCGACGGTAACCGGCTGCGCGTTGTAGGTGCCGCCCTGCGGCACTCTGAGAACGGAGTCCCATTCGGGGTCGTCCTTGAAGGCCATGAGTTCCATTATGTCCGCTCTGCCGCCGACGGCGGCGCCCGGCTGGCCTCCGGCGACTATCTTGGCCATGGTGGTGAGGTCGGGCTCGAGGTCCCAGCGCGCCTGCGCTCCGCCCGGAGACAGGCGGAAGCCGGTGATCACCTCGTCCATGATGAATATGACGTTGTGCTTCGCGGTAACCTCTCGTATGTCGTGAAGAAAGTCGGGATTCATCAGGGGGAAGGTGCCGTAGTGAGCGCCGTTGCACTCGACGATAACCGCCGCCACGTCGTCGTTCTCGGTGAGTATCCTGTCAAGGGCGACCGCGTCCACCGGGGACACTATCACCGTGTCCTGAACCTCTTTGGGGACGCCGCCTAGCGCCTGGCCGGATTCGGGGGTGACGTAGTCGTGCCAGCCGTGGAAGTGTTCGTGGAACTTCACGATCTTGGTCTTGCCGGTGTAGGCGCGCGCCAATCGCAGGGCGAGGTAGGTGGACTCGGTGCCGGACGCGGTGAAGCGGACGCGCTCTATGTTCGGCATCAGACGCTTGACCGCTTCTGCGTACCTGATTTCGTGGGTGGTCGCGCCGCCCAGGTGCGTTCCGCGGACCGCCTGGGCCGCGACCGCGTCGGTTACGGCGGACGGGTTGTGTCCCATGAGCAGGCTGCCGTTGCCCATCACGTAGTCAATGAGTTCGTTGCCGTCGACGTCGAACTTGAACGGGCCGTCGCCACGCTCGATATAGACGGCGAAGGGCGAGGTGAAGCGGGTCTGGTGTGTTATGCCGCCCGCGAACAACTCGCGTCCGCGCCTGTGCCAGTCTTCGGACGCCGCGAATTTCTCTCTAAAACGCTCTTCTATCGTCGCCATGTCGTTCCTCCTTTGACTGGCGGGTTGGTCAGGTCATATATACTGGGTTATAGTCTAACAGGTGGGTTCTGGTGGGTTAACTGGCGAGCGACAGGTTAAAAAGTCACCAGCATTTACCAGCATTTCACCTGCATTAGCTTTGGGGCGTTTTTTTCACCCTCCCAGAATTTGGATAATATAACTTGGGGCTTATGTGTGTTGATGTTGAAGGTCATTAGGTATCAGCGCTCCTTCGATAGTTTGTATGTTCGCATGATAGCATAGAGGGGATGTAGATGTGTAGCCCTTCGGGAAACCGAGCGGGACTTGGAGAGACGCCGTCTTAATGAAGCGGGCAGACGGCGAACGCCGTCTTCTGGAAGAATGTTCTGTCGGGGGCCTGATTGGCGCTTCCGCCCGAGGTTAGCGTCGCGGCGTATGCCTGCTCGTTGGCGTAGGCGCTGGACGATATGGCGTAGGCGCTGGTGAACAGCAGCAGCAGCACGATTATGGCCAACGATATTGGGAATACTATTGGAAGTTCGCGCATTTTCCAAACCTCGCTACCTGGTTTTCAGATACTCTTCCAGATGTTTCCTGAGCAGTACGCGGCCCCTGTGCAGGCGGGACTTGAGCGCGGGGACGCTTATGCCGATTATATCGGCGGCCTCGGCGCTGGAAAGCTCTTCTATGTCTCGGAGGACGACCGCCGCCTTCATGTCGTCGGGCAGCATCCCAATGCCCTCTCGCAGCCTGTCGCCAAGCTCCGAATCGGTGGCGGCCCTGTACGGCGCGTCGCTCCAGTCAGGCACGTCAACATCGTCCAGGCCCGTCCGGGTGAGTTCGCGCGCCTTCTTCTCTTTGCGGAGACGCATCAGCGCGGCGTTGACCGTTATCCTGTAAAGCCAGGTGGTTACCCTGGACTCGCCCCTGAAGCGTCCGAACGCCCTGTAAGCGGAAATGAACGCTTCCTGGGCGACGTCCTCGGCGTCCTGCGGATTTCCCATCATGCGGAAAGCCACATTGTACACGAAACCCGAATGCTCCTCGACGATGCGGTCGAAGTCCGCCGCCGCGCCCGGCTCTTCTATTCGATTTTGGGATGGTTTCGTCACCGCGTCACTGTGTATCGCTTGGTCACCTTCCCTCATCAAGGGCTGAGAGGGGCAGGCGTTTCACCCTCACCCCAGCCCTCTCCCTGAGGGAGAGGGGGTTTGTTGATCGGTGTTCATAGCTGGCCGCATATTTGCCTACCCTTGCGATCCCGTCAAGGGGGAAGGGACTTTTGCCTATCCGGGAAGGACTTTGTAGATTCGCTGAATCCTTTTGACTTGGGGGCGCATCTAATTGTAACTAAGCGCGCGTATTTGCGAAACCCTGTTGACGGAAGGGAAGGCTTCAATTACATTTTGGGTAGCTTTCCAGTTTGGGGTGTGGAGTTTGCGTTTCTTCAACCTGTTCAAGAGAAAAGAGGCTGACTGCCCGGAAGTGCGGGCGGCGTCCTCGGACTTCCTCGATGGCGACATGGGCCGCAGGGAGCGCGGCAGGATAGCCGCTCACCTGGAGAAGTGCGCGCCTTGCAGGGCTTTCGTGAACACGCTGCGCGCCACGGTGGATTTGCTGCGCTCTACGCCCGCGCCCGAACCGCCGGAGGGGTTGGAGCGGCGAATCAGGGAGAGGCTGAGGGAAGCCGGGTCTTAGCGCGGCTTTTTGTCTGAATCAGGATTTGCGGGATGTGAGGATGTACAGGATGGATTGGTTCACGCTTCCCGTTAGGTGCGGAAGCTCAAGTTCTCGGTGGCAGTAGTTCGGGCAGTGAACTTATGATGCGGTCGGGGCGGATGTTGGAGTCTTTGGGGAGGCCCTTTCCGGCGTGGTCGTGCCAGATGGCGGTTATGCCGAGACGCTGAGGGGCGGCTACTTCCCACTCCAGGTTGTCGCCGACTATCCAGGACTCCGAGGGTTGCGCTCCGAGACGCTCCAGGGCGTGGAGATAGACGCGCTGGTCGGGTTTGCCTACTCCGAACTCTTCCTCGACCAGGATGCAGTCGAAGTAGGGTTCGAGGTTGAAGCGGTTGATCTTGCCGCGCTGGGACGCCTTGTTGCCGTTGGTGAGCAGCGCGAGGGGAACGCCCGCGTCGTTCAGCGCCTTCAGCGTCTCTATCGCTCCGGGGAACACGTGGACGCGGCGTTCGTGTTCCTCTATGTAGGCTTCGGAGATGAGGTTGGCTAAGCGAGGGGCGTAGATACCCATGCGGCTGAAAGCGCCGCGGACCATCTCGTACCGGACGTTGATCGTGTTCAGCCGTCCGAGTTTGTGGCGTTCGGGGTCGGACCAGAACCACTCTCTATAAGAGTTGATGCCTTCGACCAGTTGCTCCGCCGTCCAGCCGGGTAGGTCGCCGACGTGGATTTCGCACACGTGCAACCAGGTGTCCATGGAGACCGCTCCGAAGGCGACGATGGTGTCGTCGAGGTCGAAGAGGAGGGCTTTTGGAAGCGCGTTACACATTGCGTTCCGCCTTGCAGGGTTCGCACTGGCAGAGAGCGCGCAGCGCCTCGAAGGGGTATATGCCGGTGTAGTGGGCGTCGCTCCAGAGGAATTGGAGGGCGTAGCGTCCGACACGCAGATATTCCTCGGCGCGTAGGTTCGCGGGGACGCTGGCGGGGTCGAGCAGGCGGCGGTTGGTCCATTCCTCCACGCACTCGGCGCAGCTGCAATTCACGCGCAGATAGGTCGCGGTGAATTCGGACACGTGACCGTCCGTCCAGTCTATATTGACGTTCTGGCCGTCTATCTGGACTTCCGATACGCCTAACCTCGTCGCCATTGGCGGAGTCACCCCCATCCTAACCTTCCCCCGTCAAGGGGGAAGGGACTTTTGCCTACCCTTGTGAGCCCGTCCAGAGGGGAAGGGACTTATGTGATCGTCTCTATTCTTCCGCGCTGTTTGGTTCCGGCGCGTATATGGTAGCCTAGTCGGGCCGGATATGCGATAGCGGCGGCGCATCCACGAAACCTATCTGTTGTCAGAATCAGGATTTTCGGGATGTGGGGGATGTACAGGATGGTTGGGTTGCCTCTCAGGAGATAGAAATGCTCGATATGCTCATAGTGAACGGACTTGTGATAGACGGAACGGCCAGCCCGGGGTTCCACGCCGCCGTGGGCGTGAGGGATGAGACGGTCTCGATACACAGGGGAGACGTGTCCGGGCTGGAAGCGGCGCGGGTGATAGACGCGGCGGGCCACGTAGTTTGTCCGGGGTTCGTTGACCTGCACTCGCACGCGGGGCTGACGATGCTGGGTGCGCCGCATCACGATCCGAAGGTTCGGCAGGGGGTGACGACCGAGCTTGTGGGCATAGACGGCATATCGCACGCGCCGTTCAAGAGCCAGGACGAGCTTCACCGCTACATCTGGCTGGACTCAGGGCTGAACGGATACCCGCCGATGCCGGCGGACTGGCTGACGGTGGCGGACTTCCTGGGCAAGTTCGACAACTCGGTGGCTATCAACGTGGCGTACATACTGGGCAACTCGCCGGTTCGGATATGGTCGGTGGGCTGGAACGAGAGGCCGGCGACTCCCGCCGAGACGGCGGATATGCGGGCGGTCACGCGGGAGGCGATGGAGGAGGGCGCGTGGGGACTGTCCACCGGGCTGGACTATCCGCCGGGGGCATACGCTTCAACGGATGAACTGGTGGAGTTGTCGGAGGTGACGGCCAGCATGGGCGGCTTCTACCACACGCACACCCGCGCAAGCCTGCGCTCGCAGGGGCTTCTCGCGCCCTGGGAAGAGGCGCTTGAGATAGGGCGGCGGTCGGGGATTCCGGTTCACCTGACGCATTACAGGCAGAGTGCCCAGGGGGTCGGCAGCCATTTGGATTACCTGGGGCTGGTGGAGGACGGACGCGCTGAGGGCATGGACGTGACGTTCGACTGCTACACCTACCCGTACTCAGGCACGACCATCGCGATAGGGATGCCGTTCTGGGCGAAGGACGGCGGCCCCGAGAGGCTGATGGCCGCGCTGCGCGACCCGGAGGACCGCGCTCGGATGGCAAAAGAGATTTCCGCCGACAGGCTCAAGGACAACTGGTTGACCAACTTCACGCAGCCTCAGAACGAGAAGTACGACGGCAAGCTGATTACCGACATAGCCGAGATGCGCGGCCAGGATCCGGCTGAGGCGCTGTTCGACCTGATGCTGGAAGAGAATCTGGGCATCTCGACCGTGGGACTCGGGACGAATCCGCACACGCTGCCCGCGTTCGTGTCGCACCCGGCGGGGATGATAGCGTCGGACGCGATACTGTTCGGCGAGTATCCGAATCCGCGCACCTACGGCTGCTTCCCGATAGTGCTGGCGGAGTTCGTGCGGGCGGAGAAGCATCTGCGGCTGCCGGAGGCGATACGCAAGATGACGTCGTTCCCGGCGCAGCGTCTGGGCCTGCCGGACAGGGGCATCCTGCGCGACGGGTTCAAGGCGGACATCGTGGTGTTCAACCCGGAGACGGTGAAGACTCACGCGACGCGGGAAGACCCGCATCACTATCCGGTGGGGATAGAGTACGTGATAGTGAACGGGCAGGTGGTGATAGATGGGGGTGAGAATACGGGCGCGCTGCCCGGGCGGGGGTTGCGGCGGGGGCGGGGGAGGACGTGATGGTGTTGGGGGGGCGGCTGAGCGATTTGGCGGGGATAGAGACCAATGGCCGAGATGAACTTTGAGAACCGGACGCTGTATCACGGGGACAACCTGGACTTTCTGCGCGGCATGAACAGTGAGACGGTTCACCTGATAGCGACGGATCCGCCTTTCAACAAGAATCGGGATTTTCACGCGACGCCCGACAGCCTGGCGAGGGGCGCGAGATTCAGCGACAGGTGGTCGTGGGAGCGTGACGTACATGAAGAATGGACGGACAGCATAAAGGATGATTGGCCCGCCGTCTGGTATGTCATTGAGTCAACGCGGGGGGCCTACGGCGACGACATGGCGGCGTTTCTGTGCTGGCTCGGCGTTCGGCTCATGGAGATGCACAGAGTCCTACGGGATGATGGCAGTATCTATCTTCACTGCGACCCGACCGCGAGTCACTATATCAAGGCATTGATGGACGCTATATTCGGCGCGGACAACTTCCGAAATGAAATTACGTGGAAACGCACCAGCGCTCATAGCGATGGAAGGCAAGGAAGACGCCAACATGGGCGTATTCATGACATCCTGCTTTTCTACACCAAATCAGACCAATGGACTTGGAATCAACTTTATACCGACTATGACCAAGAGTACGCTGAAAGGTTCTACCGACACATGGAACCTGGAACCAAGCGCAGATACACACTCGGCGACCTCACGGGGCCGGGTGGAGCCTCTAAGGGTAATCCCCGATACGAAGTCATGGGTGTCACCAGATATTGGCGATATAGCAAAGAGAGAATGCAGGAACTCATTGATGCTGGAAGAGTGGTTCAGAGTAAACCGGGGGCAGTTCCTAGATACAAACGCTATTTGGATGAAATGCCCGGCGTACCGCTACAAGACCAATGGACGGACATAGGGCCAATCGCATCGCGGTCCAAAGAGCGAACAGGATACCCCACACAGAAGCCCCTCGCGCTGTATGAGAGAATCGTCAAAGCGTCCAGCAACAAGGGCGACATCGTTCTGGATCCGTTCGCCGGATGCGCCACAACTCCGATAGCCGCCGAGCGTCTAGGCCGACAGTGGGTTGGCATGGATATATGGGACGGCGCGTACCAGACCGTGCTGACTCGACTGGAACAAGAGGGATTGGCGGTCGAGAACGCTGACCCTGAGCAGCCTCACCTGATGACCTTTGGGGACGTGCTTTACCTGACCGCTCCGCCTGAGCGCACGGACGATAACGAAGTCGCCGCCCCGAGTTTCAAGCTCAGGACGCGGCGTCCCGTCGAACCGTGGCAGCGGATTACGCATAGGGGCATGGTCAACATACTGGCGCAGGCGCAGAGCGACATGAACGGGGTTATCTGCGGCGGATGCGGGCGTGTGCTGGAGCGCGAGTTCATGGAGCTTGACCATATTCTGCCCAGAGCGGACAGGGGCGAAAACCATATCCTGAACCGAATCCTGCTGTGCCGTCCGTGCAATGGCCGAAAGCGCGACAATCTGACTCTGAGCGGATTGATAAGGGAGAACAAGAAACGCGAGGTCGGCTGGATGAAGTCTGAGGAACTCGCCCGAATCGCTCAGAGCAAGGCGACGGACAAGGCGGAATGGGTAAGGGATAATTTTGGGACGGATGAGTGTGAGGCGTTGATAGAGGGTGGGTAGGATGACGCTAGGGTCGGAAGCGCTGCGCCACGCCTAAGCCGCCAACAAAGCCCGCCGCCGCGGTGAATAAGGGAACTAACAGGTCCTTATTGTTGGAGAGTGTCAGGAAAACAATTATGCTGACAATGGCGAAAGTGATTATTAGAAAGTAGATGAGTTGGCGTTTTCTGCGGGCGGCTTCTAATTCGTATTTTCGGATACTTATGGCCTCTGCTTCGTCTATGTGGCGAGATATGTTAGCTTCTTGTGCCATTCAATCAAGCCTCTCCATAGATATTGATACTCCAAAGATGCTACATCGGCAACTGTATCGTATATATAACGCAATGTCAATTGCTCTGCTCAGTCCGTCAGGGTCTTTCAGTTATCCAGATTCGTAGCGCTGTCGCCTATGGATTCCCGCTTTCGCGGGAATGACGAATGACGCAGAGTTATCGGATTTGGGAATAATCGAAAGGCCCTGCTCAGTCTGTCGGCGGAGTGTCGCCGGTGATGAACCTGTTTACTAAGCCCTGAATGCGCTCTGCAGGCATACCCAGAATCTCCCGCAGAACTTGTTTGCTGTGCTGACCCAAGCCGGGCGGGGGGCCGGCGAGTTTGCCGGGGGTGTGGGAGAGACGCCAAGGGGGGCCGGCGTAGGGGAGGGGGCCGGTGTCTTCGCGGTCGAGGGTCTGGAAGAAGGCGCGCGCCTTTAGCTGGGGGTTGTTCAGCAGGTCGGCGGCCTTGAGGACGGGCGCGCTGGGGATGGATTGGGACTGGAGTAGGTTGGCTATGTCGTAGGCGTCTTTGTCGCGCGTCCAGTCGGAGATTATGCGGTCAAGCGCGTCGGCGTTGGACTGGCGGGTGGGCAGGTCGCGGAAGCGCGGGTCTGTGGCGAGTTCGGGGTTTCCCATCGCGGCGCAGAGGCGCGTCCACTCGGATTCGGAGCGGACGGCTATGGCTACCCAGGAGTCGTCGCCCTTGCAGGGGTAGTTGTCGCGCGGGGCCATGCCGTCGGAGCGGTTGCCGCGCCTTTGGGTCGGTCTGCCGCTCATGGTGTAGGCCATGATGTGGTCCGGGATGAGGCTGATGGAGGTTTCCTGCTGTGAGAGGTCAATTTCCTGCCCGCGTCCGGTTCGCGCCCGGTGGTGGAGCGCTATCATCAGGCCGGCCATTCCCATGAGGCCGGCGAACGGGTCGGTGTGCATGACGCCGGAGTTCATGGGAGGGCCGCCCTCGTAGCCTAGCAGCGAGGTTATGCCGGACATTGGCTCTATGGTGCCGCCGTTGCCCATGTAGTTGGCGTAAGGGCCGCTCACGCCGTAGGCGGGCATACGCAGCAGTATGACGCTTGGGTTCACGGAGCGCAGGACGGGGTACTCCAGGCCGAGGTTGGGCAGGACGCGGCCCGAGAAGTTTTCGGCCACTATGTCCGACACGCTGACCAGTTCCAGGAAGGCGTCCATAGCCTCGGGGTGGTTGAGGTCCAGCGTTATCGCCTTCTTGCCGGTATTGACGGAGTTGTAGGCGGCGTTGCGGTCGAATGGACGCTCGCCCGGGTCGCGGTTTGGGTAGGTACCGGACAGGCGGGGCGGGTAGCCTCCGCGCCAGGGGTCTATCCTGTTCAGGGATTCGACCTGGATGACCTCGGCGCCCATGTCGGCGAGTAGGCGGGTGGTGAACGCGCCCGCCCATGCCTGTGTCAGCACGGTGGCGCGGATGTGTCGGAGGGGGCGGGTGTCGCTCATGTCAGATAGCGCCTTCCTTCCGCAGCCGGGCGATTTCTTCCGGGTCCAGGCCGAGTTCGGAGGTGAAGACTTCCTCGTTGTGCTGGCCTATGGTCGGGGCGGGACTGCGAAGAGTCCAGGGCGTTTCGCTCATCCTGAAGGGAGCGCCGGGCATGACTACATCGCCCGCCGTGGGATGGGGCGACGATACGAAGAAACCGCGCTCGTGGAGATGCGGGTCGTCGGCCAGCCGCTCGACGTCCATTGTCATGCCAATGAGCAGGCGGAGGGGCGCGAGGCCGTGGAACAGCTCTGCCATGGTGTACTTGGCGAGGTAGGGGAGCAACAGGTCTTCGAGTTCATCGGCGCGGCGACGGCGTTCGGCGGCGGTAGCGAATCTGGTGTCCTGAGCGATTTCGGGTGCGTCGAAGAACAGCCACATATACTCCCAGGTGGCGTCATGCCGGACGTTCAGGGAGACGTAACCGTCCTTGCATGGCAGCAGGGGCGTGGAGCCGCGGCCGGGGGACTCGCCGGTGTGCATCGCTCCGAGGAACTGGGGCGCGAAAGTCGCGGCGGCGGCTTCCTGTATGGATATTTCGACGCGCTGGCCGCGTCCGGTGAAGTCCCTGTGGGCGAGCGCGGTCATAGCGCCGAGAAAGCCACTCGCGCCCGCCTGGTAGGATGATTCGCAGCCGGGTTCCTTGAGCGGCTCCCTGTCGGGCGACCCGTTCATGTAGCTGAGGCCGGATGCGGCGTACTCGACAAGTTCGGTGGCCTGCCAGTCGCGCCAGGGGCCGGTCTGCCCGAACGGGGTGATGGAGACGATGACGAGGGCGGGGTTGTCTCGGCTGAGCGCGTCGTAGCTCAGGCCGATGCGCTCCATTGCGCCGGGGGCGAAGCTCTCCACGAGGACGTCGGCCTTTGCCACCAGATTGGCGGCGAGGGTTGCGCCGCGCTTGGATTTCAGGTTCAGGGTTGCGCCGCGCTTGTTGGCGTTCAGGTAGATGAACATACCGCCCGCTTCGGAGTCGGAGTTGCCGTCAGGGAAAGGGCCGAGCGAGCGGGTGGGATCGCCGCCGGGCGGCTCGACCTTTATCACGTCGGCGCCGAAGTCGGCGAACAGCTTGGCGCAGAAGGCGCCGGCAATGCCGTTGGACAGGTCCAGGACGCGCAGGTCGGAGAGGGCGGCGTTGTCAATTTTCAATTGTGAATTCCCAATTCTAAATTGCTATCCGCGCTGGTCTCCGAAGCGGGCGTCTCGGGCCTTGGCGCGGGCAGCGCCTTCCTCCGCGCCCTGTTCGGCGTCGCGTTCGCGACGGTAGGCGATTGAGAGGGCGTGGGTCTGGAACGCGCTGTTTACGGCGGAGCGGAAGCCCATCTCGTCCTGCATCTGGTTGACTGAGAACTTGGAGATGCGGAGGGCGAACGGTTCCTGGAGCGCTATGCGCTGGGCGAGTTTCATGGTTTCCTCGTCGAGGGATTCTCGCGGGACGACTCGGTTGACCAAGCCCAGCCTTTCGGCTTCGCGGGAGTCTATCCAGTCTCCGGTGAAGAGGTACTCTTTGGCCTTTCTGAAGCCAATCTCCCAGGGCAGGCTGGCGAACTGGACGTGCGGGCCGCCCCATCGCACGGTGCGGTCTGAGAAGCGCGCGTCCTCGGAGGC
This sequence comes from Dehalococcoidia bacterium, assembly GCA_963668275.2. Lineage (GTDB taxonomy): Bacteria > Chloroflexota > Dehalococcoidia > Lucifugimonadales > UBA1123 > VXRN01. Next base: position 985,519 of record OY764155.1, on the reverse strand, counting down.
GACTATGAGGTCGCAGGCGGTGGCGAGTATGAGGCCGCCCATGATGCAGTAGCCCTGAACCTGCGCGATTGTGGGCTTTGGGAAGTCGCGCCAGCGCAGGGTGTTGTCGAGGTTCTGCTTGCGGCTGCGGTCGTAGGAGCCGGGTATGCCGGGCGGATATGGCCGCTTTTCGCGGTCGGCGAGTTCCTGGGGGCTGCCGAGGTCGTGGCCGGAGGAGAAGTGGTCGCCCGCGCCCGCGACTATGACCACGCGCACCGAGTCGTCGTCCGCGGCGGACATGAGGGCGTCGTCGAACTCCTCCAGCATGAGGCGGCTCTGGGCGTTGCGAACCTCGGGACGGTTCACGGTGATTTTCAGGACGAGGCCGTCCCTGTCCAGCAGCAGGTTTTCGTAAGTCATCTCATTCTCCGATTCATACTTTCCAGGGTGACGATACTAGACGTAGCCGTTCCTGCGGTCCCACTCGTTGGACTCGCGCGACCTGAGATCTGGGTCGCCGTATCCGCCTCCGCCGGAGGACAGCGCGACAATCCGGTCTCCGGGACTTACCACTACGCCCGTCTGTTTTGTCGGCAGCACGGTTTCCACGCCGTCCGAGACTATGGAGTATCTGTGCGGAAGGCCCGGCTCCCCTCCCAGCGCCCCGAATGGGGGTACAATCGCTCCATCTCCGGCCGTGTTGAGCAGCGCGTCGCCCTCGCCTTCATAGATGATTTCGCACACGGCGCCGAGTCCGCCCCTCCACCGACCGCTTCCCGCCGACCCCGGCCTCAGTTCGTGGTTCACTACGAAGAGTGGGAAGCGTTCTTCAGTGACCTCGACGCTGTTGGCGCGGATGCCGCCCGCGACGTTCACCTCTCCTACGCAGCTCCATCCGTCGTGACCAAGAGACGCTCCGCCGCCGCCTCTGGCCATGAAGAAGTGCCACAGGAAGGACTCGCCGGTTCTCGGGTCTTTGCCGGTGATCGCGTATCGGAGCCTGCGGGAGAAGCCCGCGTTCACCGACTCGGGGACGGCCTGGGCGAGCGCCTTGAAGATGGCTTCGACTATCTCCTCGGCGCAGTGATTGGTGCTCATGCACACGGGCGCGGGAGAGTTGGCGTTGACTATCAGGCCGCTTGGAGCGATCACCTTCAGCGGGCCCATCGAGCCTTCGTTCTTGGGGACGTCGTAAGGGGCCAGGTACATTATCGCGGCGTGGGCGAGCGACCTCGTGTTGGCGTAGGCGCTGTTGATGAATCCGGTGACCTGCGGGGCGGACTCGCCCAGGTCTATCGTCAGCGTATCCCCGGCGACTGTGACCCTGGCCTTTATCGGGATCAGCTTGGAGTCGAAACCGTCGTCATCCACCAGTGACTCACCGAAATACTCCCCGTCGGGCCAGTCCGATATGAAGCTCCTGACCTGCGCCTCGGTGGCGTCGAGTATGCCGTCCACTATGCGGGTTAGCCTGTCCGAGCCGTAGTGATATATGAGTTCGCGGATTCGCCGCTCCGCCGTCAGGACGGAGCCAATCTGAGCGTTCAGGTCGCCCAGGAAATTCTTGGGATACCTGACGTTGGCGGACATCATCTGGAGCAGGTCGTCGCGCGGCACGTCGCGGTCGTATATTCTCAGCGGCGGAATCCGCAGGCCCTCGTGGAATATCTCGCTGGCGGACGGGTTGTAGCCGCCGTGGGTGCCTCCGCCGACGTCCGTGTGGTGCGCCCTGTTCACGGTCATGAACTTGAGTTCTCCGTCCACGAAGACCGGGCGTATCACGGTGAGGTCCGGCAGGTGGGATCCTCCGAAGTAGGGGTCGTTGAGAAGGAATACGTCGCCCGGAGCGATGCCGTCTCCGAAGTAGTCCAGAACGGCGCGCCCGGCGACGGGGAGCGCGCTGACGTGCACGGGTATGCCCTCGCCCTGCGCGACGAGCCTGCACTGGCCGTCCAGAATGGCGGTCGAAAAGTCGCGGCTGGCGTTCAGAATCTGGGATAGAGCGGTGCGGAGCATCACGTCCATCATCTCTATGGCGATAGATTCCAGCCGGTTTCCAACCACGGAGAGCGTCACGGAGTCTCCCTGGGCGTCGTCGGAGGCCTGGGCGGCGGCCTGGACGTCTATGTGCAGTATGCCGTGCCGGTCGAATCTCGCTGAGCATCCCTCGCCGACCACCACGGTGTTGTAGTCGGTGTTGATGACTGCGGGGCCGCTTGTGACATTCCCTGGCGCATCGGCGTCCGGCGAGACCGGCTCGCGCGGTTCGCCGCCATTCCGTGCGGGACCGACGCCGCTATCTACCGACAGACGCCCCACCGCGCTCGCCCTGAGCGTAACGATCCTGATGTCCTGCTCCTGCTGGCGATAGGCGTAAAGCCGCTCGAATCTTTCGTGCATATTTTCGGCCCAGCGCGCCCGTAGCTTCTCATCCGGCAGGTCGAGGTTGGGAACGTCCACCGTCACTTCGTATATCTGATCGAGATAGCGCATATCGGCGGAAAGCTGGACGCTGATTTCGGACTCGGCGGCGCCCGCGGACCGGATTCTTTCCCGCCCTTCTTCGATCAGGGCCGCGAACGCGGAGCGCAGCCCGTCGAGGTTCACCGCGCTGAGGCTGGCCGGGTGGGACAGCGCGAGGTCGTGTTTCAGGTCGGAAGCCATCATTCCGAAGGCGGACAGAACCGGCCCGGCGGGCGGTATCAGAACGCGGTCAATGCCGATCTCTCGCGCCACTCTGGTCGCGACCAGGCCGGCGGCTCCGCCGAATCCCATCAGCGCGAACTCGCGGGGATCGAGGCCGCGACTCACGGAGGCCAGCCGTATGCCCTCGGCAATCGAACTGGATACGACGCGCAGAATCCCTTCCGCAGCCGCCTCGACATCCAGGCCGAGCGGTTCGGCTACATTAGCCCGGATCGCTTCAGTGGCGAGATCGGGGTCGAGTTCGACCGCTCCGCCCAGGAATCTTTCGGTGTCGAGCAGACCGAGCACAAGGGCCGCGTCGGTTACGGTCGGCTGCGTTCCGCCGCGCCCGTAGCACGCGGGGCCGGGATCCGCGCCCGCGCTGGTGGGACCGACACGCAGCACGCCGCCCTCGTCCACGCGGGCAACACTTCCGCCCCCGGCTCCGAGCGTGTGTATATCCACTGTGGGAACGGCTATCTTCCATCCCGACTCGAACTTCTCGCCGGTGATGTGCGGGCTGCCGGACTCAATCAGGGTTATGTCGGTACTGGTGCCGCCCATGTCGAGCGCGATTACTCGTTCCTCGCCAAGTTGGCGGGCGACGTGGGCCGCGCCGGCCGCGCCTCCGGCCGGGCCGGAGAGTATGGACCTTACGGCCTGCTCCGAACTGTCCGCAATCGGGGCGATTCCGCCGTTGGACTGGATCACGAACAGCGGGGCGGAACCGCCCGCCTCCGAGATGCGAGTGTCCAGGCGCTCCAGGTAGTTCGATAGAGATGGGCCGACGTAGGCGTTCAGGGAAGTGGTCGAAAGCCTGTCGAACTCCTTGATCTGGGGCAGTATGACATGAGAAGCGGAGACGTAGGCGCCGGGCAGCGTATCGCGTACTATCTTCTCCGCCTCTATCTCGTGGTCGGGATTCAGGAATGAGAACAGGAAGCAGATCGCCACGGAGTCCACTCCCTCGGACTTGAGGTACTCGATCTTGCGCCTGAGTTCATCCACATCCAACTCGCGCCTGACGCCGCCGCCGGAGTCCACGCGCTCGGTTACTCCGACGCGCAGATAGCGAGGGGCGAGCGGCTCCACCTGGTCCATCCGCAGGTTGTACCTGTCCTCCTTCAGCCCTTCCCTTATCTCCAGCAGGTCTCTGAAGCCTTCGGTGGTGATGAGGCCGACCTTCGCGCCCTTCCTTTCGACGAGCGTGTTGGTGGCGACGGTGGTGCCGTGTATGATGACCTGCGCCTTTTCCAGCAGGCCGCGCGTGTCCAATCCCATGGATTTGGCCAGACCCTCTATGCCATTCAGCGCTCCATCCGATGGGTCGTCGGGCGTGGTGGGGGTCTTGAAGGCTACGGGCGCGTCATCGCCTTCCTCCATGGCGACCAGGTCGGTAAAGGTTCCGCCGACGTCAATGCCGATTCTCAATCCATATGTCCTTTCCGGTTCATTAGGGGATGTCATTGCTAAGCGGGGCCTCCGGCAAGGCGGTCAACCCAGAGTTGGGTAAGGCGGTCGGCGTCCACTCCGAGGGCGACGCTGGCGTTGGGCGGGTTATCGGTGAGGCCGTCCATGTCGGCGACGGTCTGGCCGGCGGTCAGTTGGCTGCGATACTCCACGCGGACGTAGGCGTTCCTGGTGGCGAAGAGGGTTGGGGCAATGGCGTATGCCATGGCCGGGACGTCGTTGAACTGCGCGCCATTGGGATCGCGCAGTCGTCCCCTGCTGTTGTAGGCGGCCTGTATGAAGGTGACGGCGTTCCGGAGAAGCCGGGTAGCGGGGGTGTCGGCGTCCCAGACGCGCTGAAGCTGTTCGGGGGAGAATTCAACCTCGCGGCATACGTCCAAGCCTACCTGAACTATACGCGCTCCGGAGCGGTACACGACGTCGGCGGCCTGCGGGTCGCCATGCAAGTTCGCGGTGGCGACCGGCGTTACGTTGCCCGGCACGGTCACCGCGCCGCCCATGACAATGACTTCTTTCAGCGAGCCGGCGACCTGGGGGGCTATGTTGATGGCGAGCGCCAGGTTGGTCAGGCGTCCAAGCGCGATGAAGGTCAACTCGCCGGGCGAATCGAGGACGCGGTGGACTATCTCGAAGACGGCGTTGGCGGGCTGGGGCGCGATGTCGGGCGGCGGAAGGTTGGTGTCTCCCAGCCCGTCGGAACCGTGTATGTGGGGGGCGTATGGCGGGTCGCCCAGTCCGAACGCTCTGGACACGCCGGGATAGACGGGGATGTCGGGGCGGCCCGCGGCCTGCAATATAGTCAGCGCGTTGCGTGTGCATTGTTCCAGCGATACGTTGCCGAATATCGTGGTCAGCGCCTCGATCTGAATCTCGGGGCTGCCGAAGGCGAACAGAAGGGCGGCGGTGTCGTCTATGCCCGGATCGGTGTCAATTATTACACGTTTTGTCATTAGTTCTTAGTCGTTAGTTTTCAGTTATTAGTTTTGGCGTGGGCATTGTAGCATAGCCAGAGACGGGCTTATGTCCCATGGATCCACGCTCTGGGCAGGGTCTTTCGGTTATCCAATATGGCGCGGCAACTAAAGGGCAACCACAAGGGTTGCCCCTACGGGAAGACAGGCGTTGAGAGCGTCTGAGGCGGACAATCGAAATACCCCGACGCTCTGGGTTTGCGGCTTATCAATTGGGCGCGGGACTGATACACTCTCAAACGCGGCCTCGCGCCGACGCGAACAGTGAACATGGTACAGCATAACTTGGGCAGGAGGAATTATGAACGGCTACGAGTTGAAGCAGAAAGTACAATCCGGCGGGATAGTCTATGGAACTATGATAAGCATGAGCCGCAATCCGCGCTGGTCGGCGCCGATGTCCGGGTTCGGCCTGGATTACGTGATAATGGACAGCGAACATTCGCCGCGCGGCCGGTCCGAGATGGCGGACTTCATCGCGGCCTTCACGTTCAGCGGCGTCGTTCCGATAGTGCGAATCCCGATACCGGACTCGCACTATGTAACAATGACGCTGGACGCGGGCGCTCACGGAATCCTGGCCCCGTACTGTGAGACGGTGGAGGAAGTGAAGGAAGTCGTCGCCGCCGCGAAGTGGCGTCCTCTCAAGGGCGCGATGGTGCGCGAGGTGATCGAGACGGGCGAGTTCCCGTCCCAGGCGACCAAAGAGTACCTGGAAGAACGCAACCGCAACAGCGTGTGCATTATCGGCATAGAGAGCGTCGCCGCGATTGAGAACCTGGACAACATCCTGTCGGTGGGCGGAATAGACGCGATCTTCGTCGGGCCCAACGATCTGACCATCACGCTCGGCATACCCGACCAGTACGACCACCCGGACTACGAGGCCGCGCTGCGGGAGATAATCCGCGTCTGCCAGAAGCACAACGTCCCGAACCTGTTCCACCACCAGACGGTCGAACTCACGACCAAGTGGCTGAAAGAGGGCGTCCGCTTCGTGCTGTACAGTTCGGACGCGCGCACGATGCACAACGGGTTCAGGGACGAGTTCGGGCAGATAAAGGCGGTGGGCGCGGAGTTGGAAGGCACAGAGGTTGAGGATGTTGGGGAGTCGGACGAGGTAATCTAGCCCAGACGTCCGGGCGTTGGTGATAGAATAGCTGATAACTTCACGAACACAGGAGACGAGCGCATGGTCGTTCTGACAGAGTTCGAACGCGACCAAATGGCTACGAAAGCCGATCTGTACGCGCTGGAGACGCGCCTGGTCAAGTGGACGGTCGGGATACTGATAGCTGTCGTACTTGCCATGCTGGGAAATCTGGGCGCGCTTGTCGTACTGATACTTCGTCTGACTGCGAATTAGATTAAAGCATAAACCCTGAGAGGAAAATATGTCCTGGAATTTCACAAATGTAAACGGACCGTACGGCGGCACATCAGAAGGCCCGGCCTGGGACGGCAGCGGCCTGCTGTTCACTGTGATCCCGTATAGCTACATCATGCGTTACGACCCCGAGTCGCGCGCTTCGGACATCTACAAGGAAGGCACGAACAACGCGAACGGGCTGATGCTGGACCCGTCCGGTACGCTGTTCGCGTGCGAGGGCGGCGGCAGGCGAGTGGTAAGATACGAGGCGGACGGCAGCGCGACAGTCCTTGCGGACGGCTTCGAGGGCAGCAAGCTCAACGTGCCCAACGACCTGGCTATAGATCACGCGGGCCGCGTGTGGTTCACGGACCCGCTCTACGAAGGCGCGGGCGGCGCATGGTCGGAAGATCGTTCGAACAAGGAACTCGACCACGACTCGGTTTACAGACTGGATCCGAAGGCTGACGGCTCGTGGTCTATCAACCGCGTCACGTTCGATACCACCCGACCGAACGGGCTGCTGTTCTCGCTGGCGTATAACACGCTGTACGTGGCGCAGAGCGGCCGGCTGCCGGAGGAAAAGCGCGAACTTCGCGCCTACCCGGTGAACGAGGACGGGAGCCTGGGCGACGGCGAGGTCATTCACGACTTCGGCGAGCATCGCGGCATTGACGGGATGTGCCTGGACGTCGAGGGCAACATAGTGGCGACGGCCGGATTCCGCGAGAGCGGTCCCGGGCCGATGATCTATGTCTTCTCTCCGTCCGGCGAGGTCATAGAGACGCATCCGCTGAATGTTGACCGGCCCACAAACTGCACCTTCGGCGGCGAAGACCTTTCCACCTTGTACGTCACCACCGGGGAGGGGCACCTTCTTCGCGCGTTCACGGACAGGCAGGGGCGGTTGCTCTACCCGTAGGCGGGGGCTGATTTCCGGCTAAGGAGCAACCACCGGCTAAGGGGCAACCACAAGGATTGCCCCTACGGAGGGTTGATGATCGAATTACCCTAACCTGCGGGAGAGCGGTGTGACGAGAGAGGCCGAGATATTGATAGTGGGCGGCGGCATCGCGGGAGCGGCCACCGCCTACTATCTTGCGCGTCACGGGCGCGATGTCGCGCTGGTGGAGCGCGGGGAGATAGCGTCGGAGGCGTCCGGCGCCAACGCGGGCCAGATAGGGGCTACGGGCTGGGGCGAGATGCCCGACCTCGGCGCGTACCTGACGATGGGCAGCCTGCAACTGTTCAAGGAATTGCAGCTCGACCATGGCTACGACATCGAGTTTCGCCAGTCGGGCTCGCTGAGCGCGATTCACACACCCGATCAGTACGACTATATGCGAGACCGCGTTCTGGAGATGCGCTCGCACGGGTTCGAGGTGGAACTGCTGACGACGAGAGAGGCGCGCGCGATGGAGCCGGAGGCCAATCCGGCGCTGTTGGGGTTCATGTACACACCGCTCCGCGCGCAGGCCGATCCGGTCAGGGCGACTCGCGCCTTCGCGGACGCCGCGGTCAAGTCGGGCGCGCGCATTTTCACGAATCACGCGGTAGCGGGCATCGCTGCCCGGCATGAGGGTGGATACTCCATCGAGACGGACAGAGGGGAGTTCGTGTGCGAGTCGCTGGTGATAGCGGCGGGCGCGTGGTGCGGGCCGGTGGGCAGGATGCTGGGCCTCGATATTCCCATCGTTCCGGTACGGGGCCAGATGTGGGCTACGGACAGCCTGCCGCCGAGCGTGTTTCTCACGCAGTCCTCGGCGGAATCGGCTCACGCCTGGAGTCTCGATGATGGAGCGGACGCCGGTACGCCGCCCGAACTGACGCACAAAGGCGGAGCGAGGGTTACTCGCCACCTGTACGGCAGGCAGCGGCGGAACGGAGAAATCATCTTCGGCGGCGACAGGCAGTTGACGGGCTACGACAAGACTGTCGAACACACCGGCATAGAGGTGAACAAGGGACACGCATCGGAGGTCATACCGATGCTGTCCAGCCTGCCGATAGCGCGGACGTGGGCGGGTCTGATGCCCTTCTCCATGGACGGCGCGCCAATCATCGGCAGGATACCGTCGCGCGAGAATGTTTACATAGTGAGCGGGCTGGCGAGTTCGGGTTTCGGTCGAGGGCCGATGGCCGGGAAGCTGCTGGCGGACTTCATTCACACGGGACACAGGCCGCAGGCGCTAAGCGAGGCTGACCCGGGGCGGCGCGTGACGGAAGCGGCGGCGCATTAGTATCGCATCTACACATCATAGGAGAAGAGAATGGACAAGCCGGAGTTCGTTGACGCCCACGTACACTTCTATGATATGCGGCACCCGGAGCTGTTCTACGCCCACTGGCAGCCCGACGTGGTTCATCCATCGCTCGGAACGCTGCCCAGAAAGCTGGCGGAACGCAACTGGCTGGCTGAGGACTTCATCGAAGTTTCGCGCGCTTCGAACGTGACCAAGGCGGTTCATGTTCAGGCTGCAATCGGCTCCGCGGATCCGGTCAAAGAGACGGAATGGCTCCAGGAAGCGGCGGACCGCACCGGATTTCCGCAGGCAATCGTCGCATACGCCGACCTGCGAAACCCGGACGTGGAAGCGACCCTGGAACGCCACTGCGAATACGAGAACATGAGCGGAATACGAGACTTCTCTTACGGCGACTACCTGGTGGAACCCGACTTCCACAGGGGCTACGCGCTGATGGAGAAGTACGGCCTGATTGCCAGTATAGCGGCGCAGTGGCAGGACATGGAAAAGCTGGTCGCGCTGGCGTCGAAGTTTCCCAATACCCCGATAGTCATAGACCACGCGGGAGTGCCAGCCGAACGGACTCCCGAATACTTCGAGAACTGGAAGAGCGGAATGCGGACCGCCGCCACCGCGGAGAATATCATCTGCAAGATTTCGGGGCTGGGGATGGCCGACCATGACTGGACGGCGGACAGCATTCGCCCCTACGTCCTGCACTGCATCGAGACGTTCGGGGTAGAACGCAGCCTGTTCGCCACGAACTGGCCGGTGGACAGCCTGTTCAGCGACTACGACACGATAGTGAGCGCGTATGACGAGATAACGTCGGACTTCAGCGAAGGGGAGCGGCGGGCGCTGTTTTCGGGGAACACCGAGAATTTGTATGGGATATAGGGCTTATAACCGAATTTAGAATTTACGATTAGCTAACCCCGGACGTTCAATTTAGTCTTGATTAGCGCTTTAACCTTAATATCATCTTTTCAGGCAAATATCTCAAAATATGTATTAAGGTTTTATGTCTGATTTAAGGAGCGTTCAATTCAATTTTGATTTTGAAGTAAAGTTAATTAGATGAAAGAATGATAGCCGAGAAAATGACCTGGCTTGATTTATGGATTGAATAGATACACTCCTTGACGGACGATATATTAGTGAATACGTTGAGAGGGTTATAGAACCAAATCGGAGACAGAAATGCTTGAGACGATAAGAAATAAGCTAGATACACTGAAAAAAGAGCGGGATGAGAAGATTAAGACAATCGAGATAGAACACAAAGAGAACCTGGCCGCGCTACAAAAAGAGGCGGAATCAATGTTCAACAAGAGCCTTGAAAGGGTTCGCCTGGAATATGAGGAGGCTTGCGCTCAGCTACACGAGCAGGCGCAACGGGAGGTCAGGGAGGATTCTCAAGGCGTAGATAGCGAGAACGGCGTTCGGTGGGATGACGGGCATTGGCACGAACCGAAGGATGATGGAGAATTAAGCGAATATACTAAGTGTGTCCGATGGTGGAAATGTTCCCCGGAGGCTCATTATGGTCAGACACTAACATTGACTTGCAGGTGCGGCGCTCTGAAATTCATTAACTTCACCTCTCACACAAAGCAGGAACATTCAGTATGGCATACTCGCCACCTCAAATTGGCTGAGAGGAACGATGACCGGGTGCAAGAGGCCCTTTCACGAACACTGGCGCGTCTGAGATAACGAATATAGTGAGACTATAACCATGGAGTCTGGCACGCTGAACTTAAACCCGCGCATCGGGTTGGCTACATTCACCTGCCTACGGGCCAAGTATCCATCAGCGAAATCCTGCGAACGCTCATCCGAGACTTCTCCGTAAGCCTCAGGCGTAGCGACTGGGAATCCGTCCTGGACGAATCCCCGGATTCCTGAAATCCGCTTTCAGCGCGCGTCGCAGACCGGCATATCCCCCAGAAAGCCGTCAACCTCTCTGAGACGAACGGGGACGCAGCCGCTCAGATCGTTGCCCTCTATGCTTATGTACTCCAGGTTCGGCAGGCTTTCGAGCGTCTCGGTTACGCTGCCCGTAAGCCTGTTGTCCGCGATAACCAACCATTCGAGCCGCTTCAGATCGCCAACCTGCGCCGGAATCTCGCCGCTCAGTTGATTAACGCTCAGATCCAGCGACACCAGCGCCGCCAGCCGTCCGAGTTCGGGCGGGATGACTCCGGTGAGCCGGTTGTCGCCCAGGTCCAGCGTGTCCAGCTTGGACAGCATACCCAGCTCTGGCGGGATCTCCCCGGTCAGGTCGTTACCGTAAAGGTGCAGCAGTCTAAGTTCGGATAGGCCACCCAGTTTGCCGGGGAGACTCCCCGACAGCCCTGCCGTCGTCAGATTGAGACCAACGACACGGGCCGGCTGCCCACCCACTACAATACCTTCCCACTCCGATACGGGGGCATCCTCTTTCCAGCCCAGACTGGCGTCACCCGCGAGTTCGGATTGGACGGACAGTAGAATCGCGCAGTCGCTCGCAAGTCCTTCCGAATCCGAACATTCTACAAGGGAGTCCGACGCTGTGATTTCCGAGCCGATGCCAATCCCAGGTCCCACGTCGCCCCGCAGTTGAGTGGGCCCGGAAATCAAGCCCCGGTCTTCCGTCGTCAGGGCGAACGCGAGCGTGACAGCGATGACAACCACGATCACTATCTGGGCGATCAGGAACTCACGCGACCAGGAGCCTACTCTATTGTCGCCCTGTTCCCGCTGTCGGTCAGTGCGCAATGGCGCCGGTCACCCAGCCGCCGTACACCGGGTACTGGCAGCAAATGAACTCGATATAGGACGGACGGCCGTTCTCGTTGGCGGCCAGCGCCCGCCCGAGCGCGGGAACCACCTCCGAAGGCTCGGTTACTCTCTCGGTGTGCAGACCTATCTCCCCGATGACCCTGGACATATCCACCTCGTCCGGGCCGAGAACCAGGTGAGTGTACGGATCATGCCCCTCGCCCCAGAATCCGGGACCGTATCCGGCGAACCCGCCGTTGCTGATATGCGCGACCGTCACGCCCAGCCCCTGCCGCATCGGGACCTCCAGGTTGCCGAGCATATACCCCACGCCCGCGTCTCCGGTCACCGCCACGCACTGCCTTTCGGGGAAAGCTATCTTCGCGCCCATCGCCGCCGCCAGGCTGAAGCCGAGCGTGGAGACGTTGCCCCAGCCCAGGAAGCCGCGCGGAATCAGCGTGTCGTAGATGGTGCTTAGCTGGTCGCGGGTGTTGCCTGAGTCGTGAGTGACGAACGAGTTGTACGGGTCCAGCGCATCCATGAGACCAGCGTACACCCTGTACGGGTTGATGGGCTTTTCGTCGGAGGCCATCGCCTCTCTGTACACCGCGAGGCCCTTGTCGCGCGCTTCCTTTATCTCCGCCTCTACTCCATTGGCGTTTCTGCCCGCGCCGTCAGTCCTCTCCGATACCTCTTTGGTCAAAGCCCGTATGGTGAACCCAGCGTCGCCAAGTACCGCGTGGGACATGGGATATATCTTGTTGACGTGCAACTCGTCCAGATTGCACTGGATTATCGTCTTATTCGCCGCGTCCGGGATCGCGTGAGTGAACCGGCCCGGCGACAAGCTGGAGCCTATGGCGAGAATCAGATCGCTCTTGTGCATATACTCGGACGCGGGTTCGCCGCGTACTCCCACGAACAGCGGGTGGTCTTCGGGGAACGCTCCCTTCGCCTTGAGCGTCGTGATGACGGGCGCGTTGACGAGCTCGACGAGCGTCTTCAAGTCGTCCGAAGCCCCTGCGTAGATGACGCCCTCGCCCGCGTATATCAGCGGGTTCTCCGCCTCCAGAAGCAGGTCAACCGCGATAGACACGTCCGCCGGGTCGGGCGCGGACTTCCAGCCCTTGACCGGCGTGTATGGGTCTGCGGTCTCATCGTAGGTTCCCGCCGCGTTCGGCACGGACAGCACCACAGGGCCGGGCCGTCCGCTTCTGAGCATCGTGAAGGCGCGCCGCATGAACTCCGGCGTTCGCTCCGGCCTGTCTATGTAGCCGTACCACTTCGAGACCGACTTCAGACTGGTCGTGACATCGAACTGGCTGTTCTCGGAACTGCCCGCCGGTACGCCGTCCGTTATGCACAAGATCGGCGAGCCGTCCTCGTAGGCCTGAGCCAGCCCCGCGTAGGCCACCTGTATGCCCGCCGCGTTGACGCCACCCTGCACGGTGCATACGCCTATCCTGTCGCCACCCGTAGCGCGTGAGAAGGCGTCCGCCAGCGCGATGGCGTAGCGGTCGTCCCGCATCATCACCATGGGAACGCCCTCGCGTCCCAGGGCGTTGTTCACCCTGCACACCGGAAAGGTCGAGACCCACTCTACCCCCTCCCGCTTCAGAATCCGGGCTATCGCGGTCGCTACATCTATCGTCATCTGGTTGTCCTTTCCTGCAAGAAGTTCCTGGGCCCGTGTAACCCAGGACCCATCAATAGTCCGATCAGGTCAGTCGCCTCGGAGTCTCTCTTCCTGGCGACGCCGTTCCAGCCTTTCCTCATCTCGCCGACGCTCTTCTCTCGCCACCTGTTCGCGTCGAAGATCAACCGCCTGTGGCAGATACTCCGAGTCGGTTTCCCTGAGAATGTCTATGTTGTCCCTGGTGATGGGGTCCGACATCAGAACGTTGTTTATGGCGTCGCGCAGCCTTTGCTCCTTCGTTTCGGTCTCGCGCTTCTGACGCGCCTTCGTGGCGAAGTAGAAATAGCCGCCCACGCAGATAGCGGCCAATACAAGAATTACGATCAGGATAACGACAGAATTGTCCATTTTCTCAACCCCCTTGTGTCTGTCGGCATACATCGAGCCTACTCCGCGCTCCAAAGACCGGAGCAGGCTCGATGGCTTTCGTGTTTCAGTCCGCCGCGGCGGCCTTCGCCCCCACCATATCACGCACGGCGGGGAAGACTTCCTTGCCGAATAGCTCTATCGAACTCAGCACCTTCTCGTGCGGGATCGTCTCGGTCTGGATGATGAGCATCACCTCGTCCACGCCTATCTCGTCGTACTTCATGATCGCGTTGATGCAGCTTTCGGGGTCTCCGGCTATCGTTACTCCGCGGTCCGCCAGGGTATCCCCGTCCAGTTCCGCGATGGCCGCGCGCGCCGCTCCCGGGCCGGAGTCGAGCGATATACCAACTTCCTCCGCCTGCTGCTTGTGCTCCTCGTCCGACTGCCTCAGCCAGCGTCCGAAGTCCGCCCGCAGGTGGTCGGGGACACCGCCCCAGGCCTCAAGCAGTTCCTCGTAAGCGCCCACGCGCCCCGCGATGTACGGCTTGTCCGGTCCGAAGAACGTCTTCATGGATTCGGCGGCCAACTCGCGCGCCTCGCCGTTGTCAGTACCGCAGTACGCGTGAACGTTGTTCGCCCAGTAGTCGGTAGCGAAAGCCCCGACCGGGTTGGCGTTCTTGACCTTTTCCTTGTACGTCTTCACGTGCTGAGCCAGCACCGTCGGGGCGTAGGACGCCGACGACAGCACGCCGATGCCCTTCTCAGCCGCCAGGTCGAAACTTGCCGACTGCGTGCAGGCCAGGTAGATGTTCGGGTGAGGCTTCTGGTATATCTTCGGAAGAACGCGCCGCTCCGGGACGTTCCAGAACTTGCCCTCCCATGAGAATTCGTCCTCGGCCTGCCATATCTGCGGAATCATCTCGATGGACTCGCTCCACATCTCGCGCGTGTCCCTGGGATCAACGCCCAGCCCCATCTGCTCGTAGGCGTTGGAGCGTCCCGTTCCGAACTCGACGCGCCCGTCCGTGAGTTGGTCAACCATGGCCACCCGCTCCGCGATGCGAACGGGATGCGCGTGCGGCAGTATGGACACGCCGAACCCAATCCTGATCTGCTTGGTTCGCTGGCTCAGCGCCCCGAATATCACCTCCGGGCAGGGCGAACCCGAGAATCCGAGCAGGAAGTGATGCTCCACGAACCACAGCTTGTCGAACCCAACCTGGTCAGCGAGCTCGCACTGTTCCAGTGTTTCCTTGTAAAGCGTGTTCCAGTCAATATCATTGCCCTCAAACGGGCGCTGCATCTCAAATAGAAGTCCGAATTTCATGGCTGTTCTCCTTACCCGAGGTTAATCAATATCCAACATTCTGGCAGAAACCGAAATCCATACTACTCCACCTCGCCACTCTCAGATTCATCAGCCCTTCTCCGACTCGGCGGCGCGTATCGCGGCAGTTCCTCTACCCCGGTCAGCGCCTTTATCCGCTCCTCGATTGCCGACACCACCCGGTCTAACGCGAAGTAAAGCTCTATCGGATCATCCATCACCAACTGCGCGCCTTCGTAGCGGTACTCCACCGCGTACTCGGTCAGCCACGCCAATTCTTCGCCCGCGGGGGTATCATACTCTTGGGAGTCGCTCCTGATTATGCCTATCAGATCTCCCAAGTCATGAGTATTCCCATACTCCGCTCCGAACGCCGAAATCCAGCCCTTCAGTATGTTCTCTAACGCCTGCTGAGCGTGAAATCCTATTCCTTCTTGAGGCCCGCTTCCAGATATTTGCACATCCATGGAAATAAGTTCTCTGTTGGAGTTAATGACCCGCTGACGGACATCCGCCCAGTCGAAAATGGTCTCGGCGTCGCGCTCATATTCCTGCTTCTCTCCGTTCATGTCAACTCCGTCTCTCGCCGCCTGCGCCGCCACGTGATTGATGCCGACTCGACACTCAATATATTTTTCGGGCGGCAACCACACCAGGTCGGTATCGAAGAGATAGGCGCCATATATATGCCTGGTCGCCTCGGCGGCCGCCCTCTGCGCCTTCATCCGGGCGTCCCGTGAATAGCAGTCGTCGGATATGACAAGCAGATCAATGTCAGAGTCGGGGCGGTAGTCCCCCCGCGCCCGAGAGCCGAACAGTATCACTGACTCCGGCCGCACGGCGTCGTACACGGCGCGCGCCACCGCGACCGCTTTCGGATCAGCTTTGCTTGTCGTCGCAAGCGTCATCGGAGCCTCTCTATCACACCGCCGCCGCGTGGCCGTCCGTCCTCGGATCCGATCCCGCCATCCGAACATGAGTCGCCGGATCAATCACTATCAGCTTCGCAGAACCTCCGAAGACCCTGCCCGGGTGGGTTACGACCTCATGCCCCCTGGACCTCAGCGACTCTATCTCGCTCTCTTCCATGCCGCCCTCCAACTCCAGTACGAACGGGTCTTCCACGTTGTGCGGGTCGGTGCCGGGCGTCGAGGTCCAGCGCGGAGCCTCTACCGCCTCCTGCGCGTTCATCCCGTGATCCAGGACGTTGGTAATCACCTGCGCGTTCCAGGCTATCTGCCTGTCCCCGCCCGGCGTGCCGCCCACAAGGTACGGTCTGCCCTCCCGCATCACCATATAGGCGTTCAGAGTGTGCATCGTGCGCTTTCCGCCCTCTATCACGTTCGGGTGTCCCTCGACGAGGCTGAACCCGCGTCCGATGCGGTTATTCAGCAATACTCCCGTATTCCCCGCGACGAACCCGCTGCCGAATCCCATCGAGAGGCTGTGGATGAACGAAAGCGCGTTGCCCTCTTTGTCCACCACGCAGAAGTAGCTCGTGTTGCCGTCACCCGGTATCGGCGCGGCCACCGGGCCGGGTTCGTAGTAGCCGGCCGTCGCTTCTATCAGCCGGCGGCGCAGCGCGGCGAACGGCTTGGAGATTAGCTCGGACAGCGGCGTGTCCACAAAGTCCGGGTCGCCCGCGTACCTGTTGCGGTCCGCGAAGGCCAGCTTCTTCGCCTCCACCATCGTATGCACCGACTCCGCCGTGTAGAAGCCCATGCTCGCCAGGTCGTACCCCTCAAGGATGTTCAGTATCTCCAGCAGCATGAACCCGTGCGAGGGCGGCGTCGTCTCGTAGATGGTATGGCCGCGATAGGTCGAGGATATAGGCGGATGATACCAGACGTTCCGGTGGTCAGCGAACTCCCGCTCGGTGTACAGACCGCCCGCTTCCTGGAAGGCGCGCGCCATCTCCCGCGCTATGTCGCCCTCATAGAACGCTTCCGCGCCGCCGGACGCCACCGCTTTCAGCGTCTTGGCGAGGTTCTTCTGCGCCAGTATTTCGCCCTGCTGAATCGGGCTGCCGTCCCGCGTGAATATCTCCCGCGAGTAGGGGAATCGCGCCAGCTTGTCGTTCAGCGCGTTGAACCCGCCCGCCAGTTGCTCGCTGACCGCGAACCCGTCTTCCGCGTAACCTATGGCCGGCTCTATCAGCTTGCCCAGTGACTGCGTTCCGAATCGCTCGTTTATCTGCTCCCAACCCAGCACCTCGCCCGGAATCGCGGCGGCCAGCGGCCCTTGCAGCGGCATATGCTTGTGTCCGCGCTTGACGAAGAAATCGCGGTTCGCAGCCATGGGAGCCTTGCCGCTGCCGTTCATTCCATGAACCTGGCCAGTCTTGGCGTGGTGCATGATCACAAAAGGCTCGCCGCCCACTCCGCACGCCGGAGGAACCGTCACCGCCTCCACGGCAGCGGTGGCTATCGCCGCGTCGAATGCGTTGCCGCCCTCCGCCAAAACTCTCGCGCCCGCCGACGCCGCCAGCGGCGATATGGAGACTACCACCCCGCCGCTGCTGTACACCGTGTTTCTTCCCGTCTCGATTCGTGGCCTCGTAACTGTAACCATGGCGGCGCCTCCTCATATCTGAATTTCATCTCATCCTAACAGAGTCATGTACGCCGTAGGGCGCTCGGCGGACTATTGGCCAAGGCTGTCAGGCGGCGGGTTGAGATTGAGGGTCGGCATCCCGGAGTATCAGCGAATGTCCGACTGCCCGTAGCGCTTTCATCACTGTCGTGATATGGGTGTAGCGGTCAGGCGTGAGAAGTTTGCTGATGGCGGACTCGGTGAGGTTTAGTCGCCTAGCAAGCTCGGCTTCGGATATTCCTCGCTCTCGCATGGCGATGTACAAGGCGAGCTTGGCGGCAGGTATTGGTTCGAGGGCGATGAGATCCTGGCCCGGCGCGACGGAGCTGGGAGTCGGGATGTCCCATCCGGCTATTACATATCCGGCAAGCGCGACAGTGAGCGCGTCCTGCGCCATATCAAGAGCTTCGGCGCGCGTCTTGCCGCCGGTGAGAGCCCCCCGAACATCGGGAAATACGACGTAGTATCCGCCGCCTTCTTCTCGGTTGAGGATGCAAGGATATGCGTATTGCATATTCAGAATGTCCTCCTGTCTATGTTCAGGTCCTTTAGCATCGAGGCGAGCAGCCCCGGCCCAATTTCTCCGTATGGAACAGTGGTGAATCCGGTTTCCCCTATGAAGACGCGCCCATGGCTGCCCTTGCCGTGGGCTGGGTCGAAATAGAAACTCTGATCGTTTCTTCTGGCATAGCGTCTTGCTCGCCTTACGAATTCCCTTCCGTTCATGGCGGCATTATGGCATATTGAAAGGAGTTTGAGAATCAGGAAGGAACGATACCTTTGCAGCCACCAACCCTACACGACGTGATACAGGCCAAGAAGCGCATAGCCGGATACGTAACCCGCACCCCGCTCCACAGGTACATCGGACTCGAAAAGCTCATCGGAGCGGACGAGGTGTATGTCAAGCACGAGAACCACCAGCGGCTTGGCGCGTTCAAGATGCGCGGCGGCATCAACCTGCTCGCGCAGATGACATCCGCCGAACTCGAAAGAGGCGTCTCCACCGCGTCCAGCGGCAACCACGGCCAGTCCATCGCATACGCAGCCAGCGTGTTCGGCGCGAAGGCGCGCGTCGCAGTCCCGGAGAACGCCAACCCGGGCAAGGTGGCCTCCATGCGAAACCTGGGCGCAGAGGTCATTCACCACGGCGCGTTCTTCGACGAGTCCAGAGATTACATAGAGCGGCTCTCCAAAGAGGAAGGCTACACTTACATTCACCCGATCAATGAACCCCGCCTGTACGCCGGCGTTGGCACCTACACGCTGGAGATAATCGAAGACCTCCCGGATGTGGACGTAATCGTGGTTCCGGTCGGAGGCGGCAGCGGCGCGGGCAGCGCCTGTATCGTGGCCAAGTCACTCAACCCCGACATTCAGGTCATTGGCGTTCAGGCAGAGCAGGCGCCCGCCGTGTACCTGTCCTGGAAGCGCGGCGAAGCCTTGGAAGCCTCAATGAAAACCTCCGCTGAGGGACTCGCCACCGGCGCGGCGTATGAATTCGCCATCGGCATCCTGCGCCGCCACCTGGACGACTTCATCCTCGTAACCGAAGAAGAGATGAACGCCGCCATAGTCACCCACCTGGAGCAGACCCACAACCTCGTCGAACACGCGGGCGCGGCGTCCCTGGCGGGCGCGCTCAAGATACGCGACCGTCTCGCGGGCAAGAAAGTCGTCCTGATATGCAGCGGCGGCAACCTGTCCATAGAACACCTGAAGACCGCCCTTGCCCAGAACGCCTAGCCCCACACGAGAGGTCCCGCAATGACCAACCAACCCATCACCGACGACTCCCCCGCCTCCGCGCTTTTCCCCGAATTCGACACCCTCTACGACCTCATAGCCAACGAGGCGCGCGGGCTGACCGACGAGCAGCTTGACTGGACATCCGACGAATACGCCTGGGCCGAGTGGAGCGTCCGCAACCAATTCAGCCACATGGCCTCGCTCCTCTATCGCTGGTTGGTACTCCGCTGCAGCGACACCCTCTTCCCCGACGGCGACCACGGCGTCGAGGACGTTCAGAGCATCGCCAACTCCCCCTCCGACCGCCGCCTAGACGACGATAAATACTGGGAAATGCCCGTCATCCTGGATATGCTGGACGGCGGCATAAAACTCGCCCAGCGCGTCCTGTCCGAGCGCAGCGTCGGCTTCCTGCGCTCCCACTCCATATCCTCCGAAATGAGCCCCTACTGGGACCTGATGCTCCGCGCCCACCCCTCCGGCATATCAGTCTCCGAAGACAGAACCATGCGAATAATGGACTTCGAGGCCATGATACGCCACATATACTTCGAGGAAACAACCCACCTATACAACATCCAGCGCCTCAAGCGCGCCCAGGGATTGCCAACAGTCTCCCAAGTCCCCCGCGTCGGCTACTGGGCCATCAAAGGCTGGGACACCAGCGAAGCCTAAAAACCTCCGCTCACCCACACTCAAAGCAGACCATGCCAAATAGGTCTGCTTTGTTATATCATTGAACTCAGGATAGCTTGAACCAGATAGGATTGAAGCCACTATGGTTACAACAACCAACGTGTGTCAGTACCAAGGTTGCGGTCAACGCACTGAACGCCGAGGCTACCATCTTTGCAGAAATCACTATCACCAATCACAAAGTGGACAAGTTGAACTCTGTCCCAACTGTCGGCAAACCTATAAGCCAAGCCAGTATTCCGTATGCCAGGATTGCCATAGGATTAGCAATCAGAACCGGAGAAACCAAGGCGAATGGCCTCAGCCTGAGCCGCCGATATTGCCGTCCGCGCCCGATAGACTCCTCAGAAAAATTGAGAGTGTGAGGCGGGTTATAACCGAAAACCCGCAATCGGTTCGTGATAGCGAGAGAGCCACCGAAATGTTTTGCGTTATTCCAATAGTGAGCGGTCTCGGATGGGACGTCGAGTCTCCGCAAGACATCGTTCCACAACAGCGCATACCGCAGGGACGAAGACGCGCTGACCTGAGAGTTGATTTCGCCATGCAGATCAACGGTGTTCCTATGGTGTTCGTAGAAGTGAAGCGACATAGCGATTACTATAGTCCAGAGTGGGATGAGCAACTCAGGAAATATACCGACTATATGGAATCGGGGTATGGCGTTCTGACCAATGGACA
This sequence comes from Dehalococcoidia bacterium, assembly GCA_963668275.2. Taxonomy (GTDB): domain Bacteria; phylum Chloroflexota; class Dehalococcoidia; order Lucifugimonadales; family UBA1123; genus VXRN01. The sequence continues at coordinate 964,986 of OY764155.1, read as the reverse complement.
GACGTGGATGACGTACACCGTTGGCGGCAACCAGACTACGCATATCAGTACAGTGGATATCGTCAAGGAGAAAGAGGAAGCCGCTGACCACCTGCACAAATGCTTATCCAAAGAGGTACTGGCTGCGCGTACACCGATTCAAGCAAGCGAACGTTCTCCACAATCGAGTTGGCCTACACCTGCCAATCCGCCAGCAAGACCATGCCCTCTGTCCGACCAAGCCCTGCGCGAGCGATTGACCGACTATCGCAACCAAGTGAGCAGGCAAAACGGTGTACCCGGCTACATGGTTTTCTCTAACAGGACAATTGAGAACATCATATCTGTCCGTCCGGACAATATGACGCAATTGGGCGAAGTCTCGGGTATAGGGGCCAGAACTTTGGAACAACACGGCGCACTCATACTTGAGATTATGGGTCGAAATACTGAAGAAGCAGATGACTTACCATGGTGAACATCTATCCCACCATCCGCGCCGTATCTAGTCCGACGTCTCCGCAGGCTGAATGCTGAAAGTCGAAATTCCCTGGTTGGACTTGAATTTCGCGTGAACTCGGAAAGAGAGTAGGGTATATTGAAGATAGATATGGAGGATCCGAACCGCCCCGTAGAGAGTCGGCGCGAGCCTGCGCTGACGGTACGCCGGGAGGCGCGGCCCTTTTATGCGGCTTTATTCGTGTTGCAGACGTTCGGACTGACTTATTGCGCGACGATTCTATATCGCGCTCATGGAACAATCGGAGGACACGTTCTGGCAGGCGTTGTCCGCGGCGGTGAACGATGGAAAGGTTCTGGACATCGCGACTGTCAGCCTGAGCGAACTGGAGCGCGACGGCGCGAAAGCGGTGATAAGCACCATAGTATTGATGGAGGTATGGGACGCCATGATGGCAACGAGAGACACAGTGAACGACTGGCTGCAAAAGCGCAGAGAGAAAGCCCGCGAAGAAGGTATTGCCGAAGGCATTGCGGAAGGACGCGCCGAAGGCCGTACCGCCGAGCGCGCCAAGTGGCAGGCGTGGTACGGCAGGTGGGAAGACGCCCGAGCGCGGAACGAACCGTTTGACGAACCGCCGCCCGGCGCGGATGACGAATAAGGAAGCGCGTCCTACGGAAGCCGCGCCGGAGATAACGTTCCGCTAGGCGCGTCCCATCATCCGCGCCCGAACCTCCCCCGGCACCTCCCGCACCCTCTCCCTGGCCGGTGACTCATTCCTCGCCCCGACGCTCTTCGCCGCCTCGGTCAGCAACTCCACGCCGCCCAGAAAATCCTCCACCCGGATGTACTCCGCCCCTATGCCCGATTCCGGGTCGCGTATGCCCGTCGTCGCGTTGTGATAATTGCCCAGGGGAAACGCCATCCCCGTCGCCCTGTATCCCCATACCGCGAACGCCGTCCCCTCGCACACTCCGCCGCTCATAAGCTGGCGCTGGCACTTGAAATCCGGGTCGCGTCGCCTGATTGATTCTCGCGCTACTATCAGAACCTGCTCCGCTTCGGCGTCGAAAGTATAGAGCGCGTCCCCCGTCCTTATCACCGGCCCCGCGCCCTGCTCCACTCCGGGTATGAGCGGGCTGGACTCGATAGACACCACCAGCGTATCGGGCGGCAGCGTCCGCGCCTCAGCCATCAGCCGCGCTCCGAACAGCCCGCCCTCCTCGGCGCGGGTGAACACCGCGTAAACGTCGCACTCCGCGTCCTCCGACACCAACCGCTCCATCACCGACAGCGACGCCGCGCACCCCGCCAGGTCGTCCAGCGCGCGCATCCTGATGAACCCATCTTCCAGAGAGAAGTCCGGCAGATCGAACACGACCGGAACGGGCGGCTCTATCGGCCTATCCTCGCTCAGTTCCACCCGAACCGTCCTGCCGTCCCCGTCCGCGAACGGAACAACCCGTGCGGGCAGCCGAACCCCGTCTTCCAGCAGGACGAGAACCTCCGCCCCCCGTGTCAGCGACACCTCCGGCACGCCGCCGAGGGCGACGGCCAGCAGCCCGCGCTCCGACGCCTCCACTATCTCGAACCCCGGATGATCCATGTGCGCCACCAGCACGAGCGGCGGATCGTTGCCGTCCGAGTTTCGGTATCGGGCTATTACGTTGCCGAACTGGTCAACCTTGGACTCCAGCCCAACGCCTTCCAGCGTCTCAAGGATATACGCGGCGGGCGCGCTTTCGTGGAAGGGCGCGGCGGGCCGTTCGCCAAGTTCTTTGAGTATATCCAGCGCTCTACTGTCTTGCCCGTTCATTTACTTACTCTCAATAGCCAGCGCTTCTAATTCGTGTTCGAAAACCATTCTGACATGCTCCGCTTCGACTCCCGGGAACCACTCCAGGAACTCGTCCACAGATGCCCCGTCTCTTAGGTTGGCGAAAAGAGCCGATATAGGCACGCGGGTGCCTTTGAACAGCCATGCGCCGCCTAGTTTTTCAGGGTCGCGCTCGACAGCTTTGCAAGTATGCCATTCCGACATGGGTTGTTCCTCCTTCAGGGATTCTATCGGGGATGCGAGTCTGGTCAGGCTTTCCCGTTCAGGTCCGACAGGCGCGGCATTACTTCCTGCGACAGTAGCCGCACGGACTTCTCGTAATTCTCCCTATCCTCCGAGTGGTCGAAGGTGAGCCAGAGCAGCGTTCCGAAGCCCCCGACCGTCTCGTAGAGAGCGCGGAGTTTCTCTTCCACCGTGTCCGGGGAGCCGACTATCCACAGGTTGTCCATCATGTAGTCGAGCGTGACGTCATCGTCGGGGATGGACTCGTCGTGCTTCATGAAACTGACGAACGGGTACGCGCCGAATGAGAATAGCGGGTGCAGGTAGTCCCGCCACGCGCGGCCCAGCATACCGTTCATCGCGCCCTCACGCGCCTCTTCATCCGTGTCGGCGACCCAGACGTCGCGCACGATGCGCCACTCGCCGCGCGACGGCGGATCCCTGCCCGCGCTCTCCGCTCCCTGAACTACGGCGTCCCAGTGACTTGCGACGTAAACGGCGTTCAGTCCCAGGCTCATGGGTATGTAGCCGCGCTCGCCCACTATCTTGAGTGTCTCCGAACCCGGGCTCGCGCCAGCGACGCCGATGGGCGGGTGCGGCTTCTGATACGGGGTCAGGAAAGTCTTCAGCGTGGCGTACTCGTATTCCTTCGGGTCGGGTATGTTGAAGTTCCAGAACTTGCCCCTGTACTCGAACGGGCCTTCGATATGTTCCCACACGTTCAGGATGATGTCCAGGGACTCGCGCGTCATTTCGCGGTGCTGGCTTGCGTCGAAGTCCACGTCGAACAATTCATGGTCGGACAGCAGCCCGCCCGATCCTATGCCGAACATATAGCGGCCCTGCGCCAGGTGGTCCAGGTACGCTACCCTGTGCGCCAGTTCGACCGGATGATGGAATGGAAGCAGGTGCGCGCCCGTGCCGAGCATGATGTTCTTCGTTCGCATCAGCGCCTGCGCGATGAGCAGGTCCGGGGTCGGCACAGGCTCCCAGGGCGCGGTGAAGTGTTCGCCTATCCACGCCTCGCTCAGTCCGTACCTGTCCGCCATTTCGAGGCAGTCCAGGTCCCACTGGTGGGCGTCCCAGGTCGAGCGTTCGGGTGGGTGTGATGGCATGAGAAATAGGCCGAGCTTCATTTCGCTCCTCCTTTACCGCGTAGGCAATCGTATCCGACTGGATGGCGAGAACTGGCTGAACTAGTATCAACCTGGCCTGCGCCGCCTTTGGCGCGAATATCCCCTCTCCCTATGATGGGAGAGGGCTAGGGTGAGGGTGTTCCCTCTACCGTCCAAACTTCGCGCTGGGCGCATTATATCCGATGGAGGGGGAGTTGTGGGGAAGCTCAAGCCTCGCGGTCGAACGCCTCCAGGCCGGCGTTGACCGCGCTCACGAAGAGGTTGTAGTCCGGCCCGTACTGGATGAAGGTAAACCCCTGCCGCTGTCGCTCTCGCAGTCCATCGGGAGCGCCGGCGGAGACGCCAATCTCCACGCCGCGCGGTCGCGCTATTTCGAGAGCGTTGCGGGATATTTCCTCTATCTCAGGCAGCGGCAGCTTGCGGGGATCCAGTCCGAGTTCGAGCGAAAGGTCCCAGGGGCCGATGGTCAGGACGTCTATGCCCGGAACCTCGCATATCTCTTCCAGATTCTCAACGGCGTCGCGGGTTTCGAGTATCAGGCATACCAGGATGTTGTCGTTGGCGCGAGCTAGATAGTCGTCGTTGTCCAGCGTGTAGTCCGACGCCCTGAGCGGCCCCCAGCTTCTGACTCCGACGGGAGGGAAGCGCGTGTATGAGACTATCTCGCGCGCCTCGTCCGCCGTCCTCACTCCCGGAACCAATATGCCCATAGCCCCCATGTCCAGCGCGCGCTGGATATAGACCTGATCGCGGTTCGGCACGCGCACTATGGGAACGGCGTCGCTGCCGTTCATCGCCATGAGCATCTGCTGGATTTCCGCTGAGTCGAGGCCGTTGTGTTCCGTCTCTATCACCAGCCAGTCCATGCCCGCGCGCGCCATGAGTTCCGCGACGTTGGGGCTGCCCAGCCCCAGGAAGCAGCCAATGACGGGCTTGCCGTCTTTGACGCGCTGTCGAACTCTGTTGTCTTTCATGGCGTTACCCCAATCTGGAAATGCGCGACACGGGCGGACTGTTGGCGGCTAGGACTCGGTGATGGTGATGGAAGATACCGCGTCGCCCGGCGTTCTCGCGGACATCGGATCTCGCGGCGAAATGGCGTTCACGACCTCCATGCCCTCTACTACTTCCCCGAACACCGCGTGGTGGTCGTCCAGGTGCGGCGTCGGGACGAACGTGATGAAGAACTGGCTGCCGTTGGTGCCGGGGCCGGCGTTCGCCATGGACAGGACACCGGGCTTGTCGTGTCTGAGGTCCGGATGAAACTCGTCCGCGAACTGGTATCCGGGGCCGCCGCGCCCGGTTCCCGTCGGATCGCCGCCCTGCGCCATGAAGCCGGGTATCACGCGATGGAACGTAACCCCGTCGTAGTAGCCGTCTCTCGCCAGGAAGACGAAGTTGTTGACCGTCCGGGGCGCTTCCTCGGCGAACAGCTTGATGGTGAATTCGGAGCCGTCCTCCATGTTGAAGGTCGCGGTGTAGCTCTTGGACGGGTCAATGCTCATGGACGGAGATGAATTATACTGCTTTGCCACTTTGGGACATATCCTTTCTTCGGTTTCTCGTATTTCGATTGTGTCCGCTATCCGGGTGAACAGGGGATCGAGTTCGTCCGCGTACTCTTCGGATGCGGTGAATGTAACTATCACGCCCGTCGAGCATCGCAGGAGCAGGTACTGTATTATCGCGGCCTCCGGCGGGTCGCCTGAGACTGGGAGCGGGAAAGTGTATCGGAGCTTTACGGCCTCGCCGGACGCCAACGGGACCTCCTGCCGCTCGATGCCGGTTATTCCCCAAAAGTCTTCCAGGTCCTGGACGCTCACGTCCGCGTATGTATCGAGCGCGTCCGGCGCGCCGTAATCATCCAGCAGGACGGATATATTGGCGTGGAAGGTTTCGGACGGCGACGGCTCCTGGTCGAATCCGAACAGCTTCAAATCAGGCGTGCCAAGCTGACCTTCCAGTAGCTCGGACAGGGCGTCGAACTTTTGGCGGTCCGATGAATCCACCGCTTCGAGAACGGATTCTATGGACTCCGGATCTAACGGAAGCGTGACCCAGGACGGCGGCGTTGTGATGGACAGCCCCTCTACCGGCAGGTCCGACCTTATCCAGCCCGAATCGAGCGTTGTGTGGACCACCTCTATCTCGCGGTCCTCTCCGAGATCGGGCATGAACGACCGTATGTCCGTGAACTCCTCGGGGGCCTCTATCTGGAACGGAACATTGAAATCGGAGTATTCGATGAGGATTTCAAGGCCCGTATCCCCGCCGCCGAGTCCCTCGAACAGTCCGCCGGACTGCGCGGCGCCCGTATCTGGAACTCCCAATTCGCCGCTCGCCATTATCCTGCGCAGCAGGCCGTCCTCGACGCCGACCCAGAACATCATGTCCAGTTCGCCGTCAATGCCTTCCAGGATGGCGGACGATTCGCCGTCGGCGGACGCCGCGATACGGTACGCGGAAATGCCGTCTATGTCTTCCACGCCTTCCAGCGTCAACTTGTCCGCGTCCCCCAGGAGCTCAGGACTTATGAAGTTCTCGGCGTCGCCGAAATCGGAAGGGTTCAACGGCAGGAACTCGCTCGCGTCCGCGCCCAGAAGCCATTCGCCGGTTTCGGGATCGGTCATGTAGAATTCGCCGCCCACGCTCACGAACTTCATCTCGATGCTGAAGAAGCCAATGTCTATGTTGATAGAACCCGCCGAATCCAGCGGCTTCTGGAAGTCGGCTTGCAGCGTAATCGGAAATTCTATGGAAGTCCCGCCCTGCGCGGCTGATAGGACCATCTCCACAAATAGATGGAAACTGTCAAGTTCGGCGAGCGCGATGGAGGCGTCCGCGAGTATCTCCGAGGGAGCGCGGTCGTACGGGGGAGCCTTCGCGGGTTCGGGAGTATCCGACGGCATGGGTGTCACGGTCGGAACGGGCGTCGCCGTAGGCGGTACGGGTGTATTAGTCGGGGCCGGGGTTGCCGTAGGCGGCGCGGGCGTGTTCGTTGGAACGGGAGTTGCCGTAGGCGGCGCGGGCGTATTTGTCGGAATCGGAACGCTGGTTGGCGGTACGGGGGTAGGCTCGGGGTCGGGGCTGCCACAGGCGAGAACAAGCGTTATCAGCGCAGAAACCAGAACGAGAGGGACTATATTGCGGGATGACCAATTCGATATGTTATTCAACGTTTCTCCTGTGAGCGCGTATCGCCTCGCCTTGGGATACATTATACCTGAGCCTGAAATCGGCGGATATGGCAATCCCATTCCTGTCGCGGCAACGCTTGCCCGGAACGCCGTTCGCCGTTACCATAGGGCAATCCCTCGGATGGAATAGACAATGGTTACAAGGTCCACAGCCACAATCCAGAGAATCCACCCACCCAAAGGCAGACCTGTCTTCTATGAGGACAGGATTATTGACGGGCGCGTTCCTATCGAAATGATGCAATCCAACGCCATCAAGCAGGTCACATCAGCCTTGGACTACCTCCAGGACGGCGAAGATTTCGTCTTCATGGACTCCAATCTTCCCATTCGCCTGGACCCCGACGACCTCCGAGTCTCCATCGCCCCGGACTACTACCGCTCCAAGAACGTAAACGTCTCGGTCATCAGGGACGACACCGGGTATAACCTGTGGGAGATCGGCAAGCCCCCGGAGTGGGTTCTGGAAGTGGCTTCCCGAAGCACATACAGGAGGGACCTGTACGAAAAGCCCGGCATATACGCCAGCATCGAGGTCTCCGAGCTATGGATGTTCGACCCTACGGGCGGGGAATTGTACGGACAGGCTCTGATGGGATTCAGGCTGGTGGACGGCGAGTACGAGCCGATAGAGATAGCTGAGAACGAGCATGGCCTTCCGAGCGGATACAGCGAGGAGTTGGGCTTGAGGCTGTGCGCTCTGGAGTGGTCGAAGCGCGAAGAGTTGCTGAGGATACAGCCGAGTATATGGCGTGTGATCGCAGGGAATTTCCAGCCGACCCAGTTATTGTTCCAGGACGCGGACACCGGCCTGTACATTCTGAACATGAGAGCGCTGGCGTATGAGTACAGGCGCGCCAATGCGGAACGCCAGCGAGCCGAGGCCGAACGCCAAGCTGAACGAAAACGCGCCGAAGAAGCCGAGGCCGAACGCCAAGCCGAACGAAAACGCGCCGAAGAAGCCGAAGCCGAACGCCAAGCCGAACGAAAACGCGCCGAAGAAGCCGAGGCCGAACGCCAAGCCGAACGAAAACGCGCCGAAGAAGCCGAAGCCGAACGCCAAGCCGAACGAAAACGCGCCGAAGAAGCCGAGGCGGAAAACGCCAGGCTGAGAGAGCGGATCCGACGAATGGAACAGAACTGAGTTCACCGCTCCGTATTCACCCTCAGCGTACTCCCGTCGGTCTCGAACGTTATCGTCCCGCTCTCGAAAGTCTTGAATATACGAGACGCTGGCATCAGCGTTTCGAGCCGTTCGACGACTCCGGGATCGGGGTGTCCGAATCTGTTGTCACGCCCGGCTGAGATTACCGCCGCGCGGGGCGAAACCGCGCTGAGGAACCGCGCGCTCGATGACGTGTCGCTCCCGTGATGAGCTACTTTCAGCACGTCGCTGTCCAGAACCTGGCCTGATCCGAGAAGCCACCGCTCACCATCCCTGAACACGTCGCCCGTCAGCAGAAAGCTGGCGTTTCCAAAGACGACCCGCGCGACCATTGATGCGTCATTCACATCCCCGGACATCGCGCCGTCTCCGGCGTCTTGTGGAGCGAGTATATGCAACTCGACGCCGTCCTCGAAAGAAAGTCGCATTCCCGGACGCGCTCGCAGCAATTGCGCGCCCTCGGAGTCGGCCAGCCTGGACCATGCCGCGTAGTCCGCGCTTTCATGTTCACTGCGGAGTTCCAGAATCCGCTCGACACGGTATCGGCGCAACACCTCGCTCAGGCCGGAAACGTGGTCGCTGTGAGGATGGCTGAGTATCACCAGCGACAGCGTTCGCTTCCAGAAGGGCATCTGACTGTCCAGAATCTGGACGGCGCGTTCGGGGTCAGGGCCTCCGTCCACCACAATCGTTTGGCCCGAGGGCGTTGTTATGACCGTCATGTCCCCCTGTCCCACGTCGGCGAACGCGACCTCGAGATTTCCGGCGGGCCGGCTTAGCGCGACCGTCCACACGGCCGCCGCCGCGACAAGCGCCAACGCCGTGAACTGCCACGGGACCCCGACGTTCCATATATCGGGTCGGCTTGGAAGTCTCGGACGACTCCATCTTATCGGGCTGTACAACAGGACGGCCAGCCCGGCTATCGCGGCGTAGTATGCCCAGACGAACCCGCGCGCCAATTCGCCAGTCTCCACCGACGCCATCGGCAGCCCCGCGAACACGGACGCGACGCCGGAGACGTAGCCGGAAAGCGCCCACGCAAGCCATCCGAGAGGGAGCGCCGCCGTCTCGGATACTATCCCGACCAGGGCGGTCGCTCCATGCGCGACAAGCGCGAGCGGAAGCGCGGGCATACTCAGCAGCGTAGCGGGCAGCCCCACGAGGGAGAACCGCTCGAAGTAGAATATCAGCAGGGGCGCGGTGGCCAGGGTAGCGGCAACCGTAACGCCCACCGCTCCGCCGAGTCCGCGCAGCGCGGTTGCCCACCACTCTTCGCGCTCCGGCCCAATGCCGAGCCATTCCGTTATCCTGTCCGACAGGATTTCGTAGTAGAGGGCTATTCCGGTCATAGCGGCGAAGCTGAGTTGGAAAGATACCCTGGACAGAACCCTGGGTTCGATTGCCGCCATCAGCGCGGCGGCCAGCGCAAGCGCGGGGATTAGGCTGCGCGGCCTGCCCACGGCGATTGCCGCGACGTACACCGTTCCCATTATAGCCGCGCGCATGGCCGAGTCCGACGCGCCCGATATGAGCGCGTACACCCAGATTGCCAGCAGGGGGAGCGCCAGGTAGAGCTGTCGCCGTCTTCCCACCAGGAATTCGCTGGCCGATATGCTGAGAGCGAGAAGTATGCCCACGTGCAGCCCGGAGATGGCGAGAAGGTGAGCGGTTCCGGCTCGACGGAAGTCCTCGGTCAGCGAGTCGGGCAGGCCGTCTCGGATACCCAGCAGAATCGCCTGCCCGAAAGACGCCTGCGGCTCCGGTACGACGGCGGAGGTGGCGCGCGCCATGTCTCGGCGAAGCGAGTACAGCCATCGGTAGAAGGGCCTGCCGCCGTCCTCGCCCGTCAGCCGAGCGTCCGGGAAGCGCGTCACCGTCCCAATGCCCTGCGCTTCCAGGTAGGCTGGGAAGTCGAATACGCCGAAATGCCCCGGCGACTCAAGTCTGCCCGTGAGCGCCAGCCTGTCCCCGTACCTGATGAAGGGCGCTTCCCTGGAACCCGCCAGATCAGCCGGGACTCGCGCCGTCACCCTGACGTCGCCCGACACTTCGCGCCACTGCGGATCGTCGTCCGGCCTCAGCCGTTCAGAGGACAGGCGGAACGTGAGAATGGCGCCGGCCCCGGTCGGGTCGTCCGTCACCACGCCCTGAACTTCGGTCCGCGGCATATCGTGGTATGGCCGGAGTTCCGCGCCGGGCGGCTCCACCGAACCGGCCCTCAGCAGGCCGAGAAGCAAGGCTGTCAGCGCCAGCGCGGGCAGCGCCGACCTGCGAATCGAGAAGAACAGCGCCGCCAACAAGAGGGACGCGAGCAGGAAGAGAGACAACGCGCCAATGGAAATATCCCATCGCGCTCCCAGTACCAGGCCGACGACGAATGGCGCGGCCAGAGTCGGAAGAAGGGTGGCCCTCTCTGACGCGCTCATGCGAGACGCGCCTCTATTCGACCTCTACCCAGAGTTCTTCGACGCCCCTGAGAACGATCTGCTCCCTGAACTCAGGCTCGGACACGAGGCTTATGGAGGAATAGCGGTCGAGAAGGGCGGCGAAGGCTATCCGACCCTCCATAATGGCCAGGGGCGCGCCGAGGCAGTGATGTATGCCGCGCCCGAAGGATATGTGGCTCTTCTCCCTGCGTCCTATGTCCACCGCGTTGGGATTGGTGAACGCCGCCGGGTCGCGGTTCGCCGCGCCTATCGCGGATATGACCCGCTCGCCCGCCTGGATCTGGGTACCCGCTATCTCCAGGTCTTCCTGCGCGATGCGCCCGTCCAGTTGGACGGGGCTGTCGTATCTCAGCAGTTCGTTCACGGCTGAATCCAGCAGGTCGGGGTTGTCCCTGAGCCTCTGGAGCTGGTCGGGGTGTCGGAGCAGCGCGAGCGTCCCGTTTCCGATAAGGTTCCTGGTCGTCTCATTGCCCGCCACCAGCAGCAGCAGGAGCGTGCCGAGAAGTTCGTCGTGGGTGAGTTTGTCGCCCTCTTCTTCGGCGTTCATCAGCGCGGTTATCATGTCGTCCTGGGGTTCGCGCCGGCGCTGTTCCATGATGCCCTCGAAATACTCGAACAGTTCCTCCGACGCGCGATTCACGCGCGCTTCCTGCTCCTCCGTCTGATACGGCTCTATGACCAGCGAGATGTCGTTCGACCACGCCTCGAAGATGTCCATGTCCTCAGACGGAACGCCCAGCATCTCCGCTATGACGGTTATGGGAATGGGAAAGGCGAACTTCTCAATAAGGTCGATCCTCTCTTCGCCCTCCAAATCGTCCAGAAGTCCGCTCACCATGCGCTCTATCCTGGGGTAAAGTTCGGCGACCGACCTGGGAGTGAACGCCTTGGAGACGATGGCCCTGAGCCGGGTGTGGTCGGGCGGGTTGGAGTTGAGCATACTCCTGTATTCGATGATTTCGTCGTCCTTGAGAAAGCGCCGGTGGTCTCGCAGAACCATGTCCACGTCCTCATAGCGGGTCAGTACCCAGGCGTTTATCAGCCGCATCCGGTGAACCGGGTCCTTGTCGCGCATCCGGTCGTATGTGTCGTAGGGATTGTTCCTGATGCGGTCCGACGTCGGATCGTAGCTGACGCCGGACTCCACGCGCTCCCAGGCAGTCAGGGCGCTTATCACGGCGGGCCTGATGGCGTTCTTTACAACTCTGGGTACGGTGACCATGACCATCTCCCTAACCCGGGCTATTCGATGTATTCCAGCTTATATTCGTCAATGTCCCTGTCGCGCAATGGGGCGGCCCGGTTCAGGCCACCCCACTGCGTTCAGTCAGAATTTCGCCGGGCGCAACTCTGCGCGATTAGAAGCGGGACTTCTTCGCCTCGAAGTTGGAGTGAACGTCTATTATGACGGTGCGGCCTTCTTCGTTGTGGCGTTGCGCGTCTATGAGCGCCTGCTTCATCTCGCCGGGATTGGTGACCGTGATGCCCACGCCGCCGAAGGCGTCGGCGACTCCGGCGTAGTCGCCGGTCATGCGGGTGAAGCCGTACTGCTCGTTAGCCACCGGGTAGCCGCCCGGATAGGTCGCCATGCCGCCGTTGTTCAGCACCACCGTCGTTATCGGAGCGCCCGAGCGCTGCGCCGTCTCGGTGTCCAGGCCGGACATTCCGAACGCGCCGTCGCCCATCAGGTTCAGGCAGAACTTGTCCGGGCTGGCGAGCTTGGAGCCTATCATCAGGGGAATGCCGAAGCCCAGGTGCGTCGTCTTGCCCCAGCCCACATAGCCGTGCGGCGTGGTGGATTCGTAGAACGGTATGATCGAGTCTCGCGGCGCGCCCGCGTCGTGGGTCACGACCGACCTTGACTTGTCCAGCGTGGTATTGATCTCGTGGATCACGCGATAGGTGTTGATCGGCACCTCGTCGGACTGGAGGAGCGGCGTCCACTCTTCCATCCACTTCTCGCGCTCGGCGGCGATGCGGTCTCGCGCTCCGGTGTCCCTGGGCGTCTCGCCTATGGCCGCCTTCACCTCGTCAATGACCATGGCCAGCGTCGCCTTCGAGTCGCCGGGCAGCCCTATGTCAACGCTCTCCTGCTTGTTGATGTCGTCAACGTTATCGGTGTTCTGGATGAGCGTCTTGACCGTGGGTACGGGCTGGCCGTAGCCGGTGCGCGTGAGGCTGGAGCCGATGGCGAATAGCGCGTCGCACTCGGTGAGCCACTTGCGCGCGGGCCAGGTCGTCGCGCCGGAGCCTGCGCCCAGCGAAAGCGGATGCGTCTCCGGGAACGAACTCTTGCCCTGCATCGTGGTGTAAACCGGAACGTCCAGAAGCTCGGCCAGTTCCTTCAGTTCCTCGGTGGCGTCGCCGTACAGCACTCCGCCGCCCGCCCACAGCACGGGGTTATTCGCTTCCAGCAGTACCTTCACCGCGTCCTTGACGTCGGAGCGGGAGGGAGACATGACCGACCGCTTCGGGGAGCGGTAGCCGTCAACCACGTCGGCCGACACGTCGGCCGCCATGACATCGGCGGGCGTCTCCACGGTAACGGGGCCGCCGCTGCCGTTTCGCAGCGCGTGGAAAGCGCGGCGCAGCGCGTTGCCGACCTCGGACGGGGTGAATATCGCCTCGGTCTGCTTGGATATGGGCGCGTACGCTCTCGCGGGCGAGAAGTTGGGCCTGACGCTCCAGGCCGACAGCGCGCTGCCGCCGGGCAGTAGCAGTATCGGCACATTGTCGCCGAACGCCTGCGCGATGCCGCCCATCGCGTTCTCCGCGCCCGACGCGCCCTGGGTTATGACCACGCCGAACTTCTGTCGGTTGTTCGCGCGGCTGTAACCGTCGGCGGCCATCACCGCGCCGCGCTCGTGCCTGAACATGACCGTGCGAATCCCTTCCATCGCCACAGCCTCTATGAGGTTGTTCGACGGGTAGCACGCCACCCATTCCACGCCTTCGATCTTGAGAATCTTCGCAATAGCGGAAAGTCCGTCCACCTGTTTCTCCTTTCATTCCGCCGCCTTCTCGGCGCGGCATGATGTTTCAGCCTTGGTAACTGCACGGCTAGGATACTCCAAAGGCTGAATGTACGGCAACCGCGCTGATTCGACGCGGCGGTATTTCCGGGATTGGGGGATATTAGGGATGGGCTTGGGCGGCGGGATAGGACGCAATCACCGCCTTGATTGACGTTTGACGTCCATCGTAATTAGTCTGTACGCTGAACGGTAATGATTGTCAGTTATAGAGACAGACGCGCGGAACGGTTCGCCTCGGGAGAATTCGACGCGGCGTTTCAAGGATTTGAGAGACAGGCGGCCAAGCGTCTGTCAATTCTGAACGCGGCTCCGTCTCTCGACACGCTGAGGCGGTTGCAGAGCAACCGCCTGGAAGCCCTCAGAGGCGACCGGCGTGGACAGTATTCCATCCGAATCAACAGTCAATGGCGCATCTGCTTTACGTGGTCTGACAGTTCGGGGCCAGCCGACGTGGAGATAGTGGACTATCATTAGAGATCAGGAGGCGGGCGATATGCTGAAACGCGCGGTTCATCCCGGCGAGATTCTGAGAGACGAACTTGCGGAATTGGGAGTGTCTCAATCCGAATTCGCCCGTCAACTCAACGTGCCGCCCAATCGCATCAGCCAGATAATCGCGGGCAAGCGTTCCATAACCGGCGACACGGCGCTGCGATTCGGACACTGGTTCGGCGTCGAACCGCAATTCTGGCTGAACCTCCAGGCGCAGTTCGATCTCGCTGTCGCCGAGCGGCGGGTAGGAAATTCTATACGCGCTCTGCCCACCGCCGCCCAGATCGGATAGCGGGAGGAACTAGACAGGACAGAACGGCAACAAAGCGCAGATGAAAGACGCAAATACGAAAAGCGAATGGCGTGAAGTGATTCTTGGTGAGTTTGCGCCGTTCACCTACGGAAAATCCCTACCTGTACGAAAGCGAAATCCGTCTGGGCAAGTTCCAGTGTTTGGTTCTAATGGCATTGTTGGCTATCACGACTCTGCTCTAACGGATGGCCCGACAATCATAATCGGGCGTAAAGGAACTGCGGGCGCTGTCCACTACTCGCCAATCCCGTGCTGGCCGATAGACACAACGTTTTTCTTCACTGACCATGACGCTGAGTTAGTCAGGTTCAAGTATTACGCACTTGACTCGCTCGGTCTCAGCGACATGAATACAGATAGCGCTGTGCCTGGCCTCAATCGCAACGCCGCGCACGCGCGCGTTCTGGAAGTTCCGGAAGAATCTGAACAGCGCGCCATCGCCCATGTCCTCGGAACGCTGGACGATAAGATAGAACTGAACCGGCGCATGAATCGGACGCTGGAAGAGATGGCGCGGGCTGTCTTCAAGGACTGGTTCGTGGACTTCGGCCCGACGCGGGCGAAGATGGAGGGACGTGGGCGGTATCTGCCGGCTGAGGTGTGGGATTTGTTTCCTGGTCGGCTGGTGGCGTCGGAGGTTGGAGAGGTACCGGAGGGGTGGGGGGTGAAGGCACTGGGGGAATGTTTCAATCTCACGATGGGACAATCGCCGCCAGGGCACACTTATAACGAAGATGGCGAGGGACTGCCCTTCTTTCAAGGCCGTACAGATTTCGGCTTCCGCTACCCTGAAAACAGACGATACTGCACAGATCCAAGGCGTATTGCCCAAGCCGACGATACGCTTGTCAGTGTCCGCGCACCCGTCGGTGACATAAACATGGCTTGGGAGAAATGCTGTATCGGGCGTGGCGTGGCGGCCCTACGACACAAATCAGGCTCAAGTTCTTTCACATACTACGCAGTTGGCGCGCTCCAACATCAGATCCAGCAGTATGAACATACAGGCACAGTATTTGGCGCGATTACAAAAGATCAGTTTGAATCTCTCAAAATAGTCGAACCTGCACACGATATAGCTTGCGCGTTCGGGTCATACGCGCTATCGTTAGATAAGCGGGTTCGCTTGAATGTCGCTGAATCTCGCAATCTGGTTGCTCAGCGGGATGGGTTGTTACCGAAACTGGTGTCGGGGGAAGTGCAGACAGACAATGCAAGAGTCTCAGAGAGGTAATTATATATGAGTAGTCTTACATACGCGGACAAGCGATATCTTGAGAAAATCCTAGATATGGAAGGTGGATATGTCCTAGATTTCTCTGATGCTACGTTTGAGGAATTTTTCAAACCGCACGGAATCGACATTCATAGTTATCAATACCAGACCTACGGCACATCCAAGGCCAAGAAGATGCGTGCGTTTTGGGAAAAGGAATCCGACTCACTCGTAGGACAGGTTCTGTCAGAAATGCTTGACATATATGAAATGATATGCAATCCCGGCACCCTAGAGTGTAATCACACATCACTCGCGAAGTGCCGCGAAATCGTCGTTAGTCTTTTGAGTAAGCCAATGAATGTGAACTCCAATATCTACGATGGATTCTTGAGCAGGGAGTTCGAGATACCTGACATTCAAAAACTGCCGGTGGATCTTGTTGTTTCTGAAATTATCCAGGATCGACTAGAAGAAGCACAGTCATGTTTGTCCCATGGCGCATATCTTGCAGTTATCTTCTTATGTGGTAGTGTTCTGGAAGCAGTTCTCCTCGGCGCGGCTCAAAAAAACCCGGAGAGATTCAATAGATCGCCTGTTAGTCCTAAACGTAACGGCAAAGTAAAGGCATTCCATGAATGGAATTTGTCGGAGTTCATCAATGTGGCACATGGCATCGGATTGCTAAGCCCTGATGTACAGACATTTAGCCATGGGTTACGGAATTTTAGAAACTACATCCATCCATACCAACAAATGGCGTCAGGCTTCAAACCGGATGAACATACCGCCAAGGTTTGCTTCCAAGTGCTCAATGCTGCTTTGGCTGATGTATTAGGCGAACGATGAAGTCGCTCCAATTATACCATTTCATTCTGATTAGGACATGAATCTCAGAGTCAGGCAGGATCGTCCTTCGACAAGTTCAGGACGAACGGTAGAAGCATCAAATATCTGGCGCGCAGCCGTGGGAACACGACGACGTTACTCCGAATTGGTATAAGTATCTGGGAGACCTGCACCCATGACCCTCGACCACATACTCGCCCTGACCGCCGCTGGCGAATCCGAGACGACGGAGTTCAAGGCGACGACGGGAAGACGCCGTGAGGCGGCTCAGACGTTGTGCGCCATGCTCAACTCCCAGGGCGGGCACGTCATATTCGGAGTGACTCCCGACGGACAAGTGGCGGGCCAGCAGGTGAGCGATGAGACGATAGAGGATGTAGTCGCCGAAATACAGATGATAGACCCACCCACGTTTCCGACGATTGACAGGGTGTCCATAGACGGCAGTCGCGAAGCGATCATGGTGAGCGTGATTCAGGGACATACGCCTCCGTACAGATACAGGGGAGAGGCGTACCGACGGGTTGGAAATACCAGTCTGAAGATGTCCCAGGACGAATACAACCGGATGCTGTTCGAGAGGATGCACAATGAACAGCGCTGGGAAAACCAGCCCGCGCCGGGATGGTCTGTTGACGACCTGGACGTCGCCGAAATCGTATTCACCGTGGAGGAATCTATCCGACGTGGCAGACTGGATGAACCGGGAACCCGCGACCCGGCGGCGCTTCTGCAAGGTCTGGGGCTGGTCAAAGATGGACATATACTGCGCGCGGCGGTCGCGCTGTTCGGGGACAATGAGCGCGTCGGTAGGGAAATGACACAGAGCCTGCTCCGCGTCGCCCGATTTCGCGGATTGGACCGCACAGCCGACTTCTTGGACAATCGCCAATTCCGCGGCAACGCCTTCACCTTGCTCAAGAGGGCGGAACGCTTCCTGATTGAAAACCTGCCGGTGGCAAGCCGGGTCATTCCCAATCGTTTCGCGCGCGTGGACGAACCGCTCTATCCCCCGGAAGCGCTGCGGGAGGCTCTGGCGAACGCCATCTGCCACCGAGACTACGCCATAGGCGGCGGCTCGGTCGGTGTCGCGATATACGACGACCGGCTGGAAGTGACGTCAACCGGCCCGCTCCACTTCGGACTGACGCCTGAAAAGTTGTTCGCTCCGCATGAGTCCCAACCATGGAATCCTCTGATAGCCGGAGCGTTCTACCGCCGGGGAATCATCGAGCAATGGGGACGGGGAACGATAAAGATGGCCGAACTCACGGAGTCGGCGGGTCTGCCGCGTCCTGAGATCGCGGACAGCGGCGGCGGCGTGACGGTCACCTTCCGACCCAGCCAATATATACCCCCGCAACGCGCCGGGCGCGATCTGACCGAGCGCCAGCAGGCTATCCTTGTCCTGCTGCACAATTCCGGCGGCGGAATGGCGGCCCGCGATATACGCGCTGAACTGGATCCTCAGATCGGCGATAGGCAGTTGAGTAGAGATCTGGATACCCTAAGAACGTTGGAACTGGTTTCCCTGACTGGACACGGACGCGGGGCAAAATGGAATATCTCATAAAGAGGGTCTATGGCCTTGGACGGCCTTCGATGTCCTTATTATGTCCTTATTATGGCGTTATTATGTCCTTATTCGCCGGGGGGCGGATCAGTCGCTCGCCATGCCGGCCCAGGCTTGGGGGAGAGTGTGGCGTGTAGCGATTTCATAAGCGGCAAGGCCCATAGAAAACCCTCCCGACTTCCGTTCTTCCTAGACGAACATACATTCAATTCGCTATAATGCCCGCATGAAAAACGCCGATCCGACCATCAATTACATAAACAGGAGATTATCCAAAATGAATCCGCCGGCGAAAAATTTTTTCCCCGTAGCTAACAACAGGTGATAACAGGTCACTTTCCACGCGAACTGTAACCAGTCCCGCCTGGAAACTCACCTGTAACCCCACCAGTACGATATAAAGAATGATTTATGCAAAAGCCGCCAACCGCGTTCCACCCGAACAGTCCACCCGTTGAGAGGGGAGGGGACTTTCGCGCCGGCAGCGGGCGGCGGAGTGGGAGGAAACGCTCACATTGACACCCCGCAAGGCGCGACCTTAGAATGCAGGCACTTAATCCCGACTCATATCGCACCGCTGGAGACTTCAACTGATGAGCACCAAAGCCTACGTACTGATAGAGACCTCGGTCGGCAAGTCCGGGGATGTGACCACGGCGCTGGCCGTCCTGCCCGGCGTGGATACCGTTGACCCAGTCACCGGCCCATACGACATCATCGCGGTCGTGACCGCGAACGACCTGAACGCCGTGGGCCAGATAGTCACGCGCGAGATTCACACGGTGCCGGGCATCGTGCGAACGGTGACCTGCATGGTCGTCGGCGGACCGTAGCTTGCGCCGCTCGAGATTGAGCTTCTTCATTAAAACAGAATAGCCGCGAGACGGGGGCGCGCCATGGCGCGCCCCCGCTTGGTTGGTTTGATACCCCCAGGGAGACGCAAATTGGACCTCGGACTGAATGAAACCCAGCAGATGCTGAGGACGAGCGCGCGGGAATTTCTTGAAGCGGAGTGTCCCACGTCCTACGCGCGCGACATGGAGCGGGACGAGCGCGGATACACTCCCCAGTTCTGGGACAGGTTGGCCGGACTCGGCTGGCTCGGGCTGGTGTTCCCCGAAGAGTACGGAGGCAGCGAACTCGGATTCGTCGAGCTTGCCATTCTCCTTGAGGAGATGGGGCGCGTCCTGATGCCCGGGCCGTACTTTTCCACCGTCCTCATGGCGGGCATGACCATGGCGGAAGCCGGCTCTGAGGATCAGAAGCGGGAGTATCTATCCGGCATCGCCAGCGGACGGCTGATCATGACCCTGGCGCTGACTGAGCCGAGCGGACGCTGGGACGCGGAGGGCGTACAGGCCGCGGCGCAACCGTCGGGCGACGGTTATACGCTGAACGGTGTCAAGCTGTACGTGCCGAACGCCAACGTGTCCGACCACGTTATCGTAGCGGCGAGGACCGGGCGGGGAGAGTCGGACGTAAGCCTTTTCGTCGTTCCCTCCAACGCGGACGGGTTGACCGTCACGGCGCTGCATACCATAGCCTCGGACAAGCAATCCGAAGTGGCGCTGGATAACGTCTATGTACCCGGTTCCGCGCTTCTGGGAGAGGTGAACGGTGGGTGGGATGCCATCGAGAAGGCGCTGAAGTGGGGAGCGGTCGGCAAGTGCGCCGAGATGCTCGGCGGAGCGCAGCAGGCGCTCGACATGACCGTGGCGTACGCGAAGCAGCGCATACAGTTCGGGCGGTCCATAGGCTCCTTCCAGGCTGTCCAGCATCACGTCGCGGACATGGCGGCGGACGTGGAAGGGTGCAGGTACATCACCTACCAGGCGGCGTGGGCGCTCGCGGAGGGACTTCCGGCGGAGCGCGAGGTCGCGATGGCCAAGGCGTGGGTGTCCGACGCCTGCCACCGGGTATGTATGACGGCGCACCAGTGCCACGGAGCCATCGGGTTCACCAGGGAACACGACCTGCAACTGTACTCACGACGAGCGAAGGCCGGAGAGCTTATGTTCGGCGACGCCGAGTTCCACATGGAGAAGGTGGCGTCCGCGGTAGGGCTTTAGCCGGCGAAGATTCATACTATCTATGCCCCCAATGACAACAACCTCGTTCGTCCTCAAGCGGCTGGCCGACGACTGGAAACTGCTCGCCGCCATATTCGCGGGCGTAACGGTCGCCGCGGCGCTTCTGGCGAGCGCGCCCATATATCTGAAGACCCTGGAACGACAGGGCATAGACACCGCGATTGACAGGGCGGAACAGTCCTTTCTCAACATCTACGGCGCCGCTCCTCACATTCTGCTGTCCAGAGAGCGGCTAGACGCCACGGAGCGGGCATTCGAGGATTCCATAGCGAACAACGTCCAGGAGATCTATCGGGGACACGAACGATACCTGAAGTCTCCCACGTTCCTGGTCGGCACGAATCGAAACCCGTTAGATCAGAGTCTTCAGAACCCCGACCGGCCTCCTCTCGTATCGCGCGGATACTTCCAGCATATGACCAACCTGGAAGACCACGTTACATTCATCGAAGGCCGCATGGCGACCGATGAGATCGCCTGGGACGGTCGAAACCCACGCATAGAAGCCATCGTCGGCTATGCCGCGAAACGGACTTTCGGGCTGGGCGTTGGCGATACCGTCGTCTTCACGCCCTCTCTGAGCGACCCGACCCGCATAGTCATAGAGATAGTCGGTATGCTGGAGGCCACCGACCCCACCGAGGAATACTGGCTGGAAAGCCCCGACCTGTACATAGATCCCGTCCCTCTCGAAGAAACTCCAGACGCGGACGTGGAGGTTGACCCGGAAGAGCCGCCCATGGCCCTGTTCGTGACTCGCGAGGCGCTCATAGGGGGTGTAGGAGTCTCGTATCCGGGCACGCTGGTCTCCTCCAACTGGTTCGTCTTCATTGACAAGGAGAACCTCAAGAAGTGGGACAAGGAAGAAGTCCGCGCGCGTCTCGCGAACATGGAGTCCGAAGTCTCGAACGTGATGCAGGGATCGGCGGTCTTCACCGGAATCGAGACTATGCTCAGAAGGTTCGAGCGCCGCAGTTTCTTCACCGGCGTACCCATGCTTCTGCTGCTGGTGGTCATGACGATCACGGTACTCTACTACATCCTCATGATGGTGTCGTATCTGGTAACCAGCCGCGAGCAGGATGTGGCGCTGCTCAGAAGTCGCGGCGTCGGATCATGGCATCTCGCCCGCATCTACGCGCTGGAAGGGTTGGTCATAACGCTGATCGCGGCGGTTATCGCTCCGTTTCTGGCGCTCGGCGCGATAGCGCTGGCCGGAAAGATGCGCTACTTCGAGGACATAACGCTGGGCAGGTTCCTGCCCGTTTCCCTGGAATGGACGCCCTTCCTGGTATCGCTGGCCGCGGGCGCGCTGTGTCTCGCGATTTACGTAGCTCCGGGCGTAATCGGCGCGAGGGCCGGGCTGATTGTACAGAAGATGCGTACGGCCAGGCCGCCCTCCGAGCCGTTCTTCCACCGATACTACATTGACATCGGACTCATGGTGATCGGCGGGCTGATATTCTGGGAGCTTTTCTCGCGCGGGCAGATAGTATCCGGCGGCCTGTTCAACGACGCGCGCGTCAACGAGGCGTTGCTGTTCGCTCCCGTGCTTCTCCTGACAGTCGTCGCTTTGCTTTTCATGCGATTCTTCCCGCTGGTCGTGCGCTACCTCAGCGGCGAGTCTCCAACCGTCATGCACCTGCTCGCCGCGGCCACTTTCGTAACGATTGCGCTGATGATCGCCGCGCAGGAACTCAGAGCCGACGCCGGTTGGGGGTGGATATGGCGCGTGGCTCACCTGGCCGTCATCGCCGCCCTGTACGCGGGTACGTGGCGAGTCCACAGGCGGTATTTCCTCATTGCCGGGCTGGTTCTGCAGGCCGCGACGACCGCGCTATTCGTGTACAACGATCCGCCGGACAGGGACGCCGCGGCGTATATCCCGACACTGTTCCTGGCGCTGCTTGTACCAATGCAACTCCTGTTCTTGGCGCTGCGTCGCCTGGAGCGCGCTTATCCCGTCTGGGCGTCAATGGCGATATGGAGGATGGCTCGCAATCCGTTGCAGTACAGCTGGCTGGTACTCCTTATCGTCATGGTAACCGGACTCGGCGTACTGGCCACGACCGTAGGCGGGACGCTCGACCGGTCATATGAAGAGCGCGCGCTGTACGACGTGGCGGCGGATATTCGGGTGACCGGCATTCCGACGTACTTCTCTCGCGGCACCGAGTCGCTCAAGGAGAAGTACCTGGCGCTGCCCGGGATATCTTCGCTGTCGCTGGTCTTGAGAGGCGGAGGTTCGGTTGGCGCGACCTATTCGGGCAACAGCTTCGGCGTGCTGGCCGTCGAGTCGGACGAATTTCCGTATGTCTCATGGTACAGGGACGACTTCTCCGAACGCCCTCTGGCCCAGGTCATGGGCTTGCTCAAGACGGGCGCCGGCCTTCCGCCAATCGAAGTGCCCAGGAACGCGGACAGGATTTACGTCTGGGCCCATCCGGCGGAGGAATACTCCAACGTATTCCTGTGGATGGTGCTGAAAGACAGGCGCGGCATAATCAATACTGTCACCCTGGGACCTGTGCAAGGGGCGGAGTGGACCCTTATGGAGGGAAGGATTCCGGACAACCTCGTTTGGCCTATCAGCCTTGTCAGCGTCCAGATATACGAGCCCGCTTTCGGCCCCGCCGGAACCGCCGGAACCCTGTTCCTCGATGACATACAGGTATCCGTCAGGGGCGAAACCGAAAGACACATCCTTGACGACTTCGAGGGAGCGAGCAAGTGGACGCCCCTGGCCACCTCGATGATTTCCAGAGACGTCATAGGGACCACCAGGGACGAGGTAAAGAACGGCGAGAGATCCGGCGTGTTCATCTTCGGAAAGGACACCGACCAGGGCATTCGCGGCTTCTACCGCAGCCCGACCGGAGGGCCTATGCCGGTGGTGGCAAGCTCCACCTTCATCGAGCGCACCGGAACGCGGGTCGGCAGTTCGCTCATCGTCAACATCCTGAGCAGCCTCGTGCCGGTGCGTATCATGGACACCGTCGAGTACTTCCCCACCATGGACCCCGCTGGCAACGGCTTCCTCATAGCCGACCTGGACAATCTTCTCCGGCACCTGAACATACTAAGCCCGGTGGATAGAATAGACCCGAACGAACTGCTGCTCACATACGTCCCGGGAACGGAGGATGAGGTAAACGCCATAGCGCGCTCCCTGGCCCCAAGGAACGAATTCGTTCACAGCAGGGCGGCCATGCTGGAAAACATCCGGCTGGACCCTCTGATAACCGCGGGCTGGCGCGCGATGATACTGATAGCGTTCGCGGTCATAGTATTCGCCGCCACGCTCGGATACGTGACGTACCTGCTCTCGTTCGCGGGCCAGAGCAGGGCGGAAATGGGATTCCTCCAGGCGCTCGGATTGCGGCGTCGGCAGATGGCGTGGCTGCTAATCTCGGAGCATCTCGTAATCGCCTTTATAGGCTTGGCAATCGGCACGGCGGCGGGCTTCTTCATGAGCAACATAATGGTCTCTTCGGTGGCAGTCACCGAGAATGGCCGACCCGTGGTGCCTCCGTACATACTGACGACCGACTGGGCGTTTATGGGCGCCATATATATCGCGCTGGCGGTCATATTCGTGGGCGCTCTTCTGTGGCTGGCTCGCTCGGTGACAAGGGTAAACCTGTATGAGATGACCAGGGTGGAGGGCGAATGACCGGCCTGATTTTCAGGATTATCGTCGCGTGGCCGCAGATAGTCCGTCGCGCGCTCGCCAACTGGCAGTTGATGTCCACTGTCGTCGTGGGCGTTCTGCTGGCGTCATCCATCATGGCCGGCACCATCATCTATTTCGACGCGCTGAGGGAACTCGCGCTGAACAACTCGCTCGCCCAGCTCAGCGTGGATGAAACCAACATCGTCATAAAGTCGGACAGGGGCCCAACGACCTATGCCGAGCGAGACAAGGTCGTCCGCGAGACCGAACGCGAAATCCAGAACCGCGTCGCCTGGATGCTCCGGGACGGCGTGACCGGAGTCAAGACGGCCACCTTCTTCCTGACCGTGGTCGGGCGCGAGGCGAGCGCCGGCACAAACAGCCCGCGTGCGTTCTTCGGGAGCCTGCCGCGTCTGCCGGATCATGTGACGATAGCGCCCGGCGGCCGGGCGCCGGGAGACGCGCCAGTCAATATATCGGGCGGCATTCCGACTATCGAGGCGCTGGTGCCTATGGAAAACGCCCAGGACCTGGGCGCGCAGGTCGGCGACACGCTCTCGGCGGTGCCGTACTGGGAAGACTCCGCTCCGTACATCCACGTAACAATCACCGGGATATTCACCCCGAACGACCCGGATGACGAATTCTGGCGCCTCAACGAGAGGGTGTTCAAAGCCGCGACCGCCGAAACGTTCCGCACTCTGCCCTTCTACGTCACCGAGAAAGCCTACTACGAGACTCTTGGGGATACCTTCAGGCAGATGGACAGCGTGTACGGCTGGCTGCTGATGGTGGATACGGGCAGTCTGAACGCCAACAACTCCAGGTTTGCCCACGCGAGCATAGAGGCGATGGAGGACAGGCTGTCCACCAATCTCTTCAGCTACCGCCAGATCACCGAGTTGGACGAGGCGCTCTACGAATACGACTTGAGGCTGTTCTTCTCCAAGCTGCCCATGTTCGTGATACTCGTCCTCATCTCGGTGGTAATCCTGTATTACGTCATCACGCTGTCGTCGCTCGTCGTCGAACAGCAGAGGGGCGAAATAGTGCTTCTGAAGAGCCGGGGGGCGAGTTCGGCGCAGGTACTTTCCGTGTACGTGCTGGAGGGCCTGACGATAGCGGTCCTCGCCACGGTCCTCGCGCCGTTCCTGGCGGCCGCGGTCATCGGTCTGCTCGGATATACCCCCGCGTTTTCCGACCTCAGCGGCGGCGGCAGGCTGGAAATCCTCATATCCCCAGGCGCCTACCTGATGAGCGCGTTCGGCGGCCTGCTCAGCTTCGGCGCGCTCATGATACCGGCGTTCCAGGCTTCGGGCATGAGCGTTACCACCTTCAGGCAGCAGTCGGCCAGGCCGTACACCCAGCCCTTCTACCAGCGCTACTATCTCGACGTCCTTCTGCTCATCATCGGCATGATACTGCTCAGGCAGCTATCCGAGCAGGGGTCGGTCGTCGCCGTCGGGATATTCGGAGAGATAGCCGTTGACCAGGTACTGCTGGCCGTGCCCGCCGTGATACTGGTAGCCTCCGCGCTCGTCCTTCTGAGACTGTTCCCCCTGTTCATGCGCGTATCCAGCGCGCTGCTGTCCTCCATTCTGTCGGCGGGTCTCGTGCTGGGAATCTGGCAGATGGCCAGAAACCCGACTCACTACGCCCGGCTCTCGCTGATGCTCATACTCATGGCCGGTCTGGGCATCTTCGCCGCCAGCTTTGGCGGAACGCTTCAGCGCAGTTTCGAGGAGAGAGCGCTGTACGCCACCGGCGCCGACGCGCGCGTTCGCGCGATCCTGCCCGGCAGCGAGGGCGAAACCAGGCCGATTCGAGAATCATACGAAGAACTGCCGTCCGTAGAGGACGCGACCCTCGCCTTCAGGGGCTTCGGCACCGACCTGTCCAAGCTGTTCGCGGACTCGTACACCATGTTCGCCGTAGAGGGCGACAGGATCAAGGACATGGGCTGGTTCAGGGACGACTTTTCGGACACCCCGATGGAAAGTATTCTGACCTCGCTGGATACGGACGCGCTCCCCGAAGGGCTGCCCATACCGCCGGAGGCGGAGTTTCTGGGCATAACGGTCAAGCCCGACAGGCCGCACCCCACCGTTGCGGTCGCCGCCCGGCTGCGCGACGTGAATGGCCGCTACTTCACGTACAACTTCGGCAGGCTCGAACGGGGCCAATGGCTGTCTTCCGAGGTACTGCTGTCTCGCGCGGACGTGGCCCAATTCAGGAGCAGGTTGCGCCCGGCGCTCCCCATGAGCGTGGCGTCGCTCACCGTGTATGAGGTGAACGGACGCAACAGGCTGAGGTCGGGCGCGATGCTGATCGCCGACATCTACGCGCGTATGCCCGACGGCAGCGTACAGGTCATAGAGTCCTTCGATTCCCTGGACAAATGGAGCCTGCTGCGCGCGGTGCCGGAGGCGCAGTCCGACGCCTTCAAGCCCGCGGAGGCGCCCGACGGATCGGGCGCCGGCAACTTCATCTGGGCCGAGGGACGCCCGCTCATCAGTCGCGGGGTCTTCCCGGGGCCTCCCCTCGAACCCCTGCCCGCCGTCGCCACCAAGCGATTCATGCGAGTCAACGGGCACGCGGTGGGAGAGACTATCGAAGTTTCTGTCCAGGGACACCGCATCTACGTCACACTCACGGACGAGCTGGACTACTTCCCCACTCTCGAAGCGTTCACCGAGTCGTACCTGGTCGCGGACCTGGACGCCGTGGTCGCCTACACCAACCTGGAAGCGACCGGCGGAGAGATACGCCCGAACGAGGTGTGGCTGACCACGAACGGCGTTCCCGAAGAGCGGGCGCGACTAATCTCGATACTGGAGGATGGCGGGCCATTCCCCTCGCGCGAGATTTACGACCGCGCCCAGGCTTTGGCCGACTCCCAGGTTGACCCGCTCGTCGAGGCCGGATGGCGCGCGCTGCTGTTCGTCGCCTTCGCCGCCGTACTCATACTCAGCGGACTCGGATTCATGGTCCACGCCTACGTGTCCTTCAAGAGCCGCGAGATACAGTTCGCGCTAATGCGGACCGTCGGCTTCTCGATGAGACAGCTAACGACGCTCGTCCTGCTGGAGCAGGTACTCGTCATAGGCGCTGGACTCGCGCTCGGAACCTGGATGGGCGGACGGCTGGGCGCGTCCATGATGCCCTTCCTGGCGCACGACGACCGCGGAACCCAGGTTCTCCCCCCGTTCGTCGTGGACGTCAACTGGCAGACGCTCACTATCACCTACCTGGCCATGGGCCTGCTGTTCGCCGTCATCATAACCGGCGTCATACTCCTGGTCCGCCGGATATCCCTCCAGCGCATCCTGCGGCTCGGCGAGGTGTGACGGCCCCGCGCAGGCGATCCCGGAAGCTGCGCGGCGTTCACTCGGAGTCGCCGGCCTCGGCCAGCCGCTCCCTGAGCCTGCGAATTTCCGCCTCCGCCTCGGCCGCTCGGGCTTCAGCCACGCGCCGCGCCTCTTCCGCCTCGCGCCGGGCTTCTTCCAACACGCGCGTAGCTTCTTCCGCCTCGCGCCGGGCCGCGGCTTCCCGCTCGGCCCTCAAATACTCCGCGCGCCGCTCGGCTATCTCCTCGATTTGAGTCCGCATATAACTCCCGTCCGCCGGGTCATAGAATCGGAGTTCTCCATACTCCCAACACACGTACATCTCCAGAGCCTCGCTGTAACCCCGAAAGCGCGATTCGTCCAGTCGCTCTATCTCGATAGGTTCGTACCGCCCGTCAACCAGCCGGTCCCCGGCCAGCGCGACATCGTGATACTCCCCGTTCGTCGAGTCGAACCGCCAGTACTCGGGTATACGGTAGCGGGCGTAGTCCTCCCGCTTCTCGGTGTAGTCAATCACCCCCGTCCATCTGGACGCCACTTCCAGAACGAAGTCCGGCGGCTTGCCCTGCCGGTCAATCGCGTACCCTCCGTCTTCTTCTATCAGCCAGGGCTTGGAATTCTTCGACACCATGAAGTCCGGTATCCGGTGGTCGTGGCGGTTGGCGAGCGTGGGGCCTACGGGTATCTCGCTGCCCGTGGTCGTGGTCTCCCGGTTTCCGATGCGGGTCACCAGAGCGGCGCCCTTTCCGTCTTGGTTGAGATGGATCCAGTTCTGCATATCGTACCTGGGCGGATGTTCTGGAAACGGCTCGAAGTCCCTCTCCGTCTTGGTGGGCGTAATCGTCTTGCTTGTCATTGCGGACCTCTCAGGACATAGTGAACCGCGCAGTCGGTCGTTCTTAGTTTGTATGTTCGCATTGTAGCATAGTATAGAGTTGGGTGGGTAGCGGGATGGGAGAATTTTCCTGGTCGTGGGTATCTCAGTGAAACAGCGCGATTGACCTGCTGTCCGCCTCTTCTGACGGCTTGCCGAATCATCAGCCGAGGTTGATCCCTTATAAACTTCATCGCCGCGGTATTCCGGTCTATCCCTTTCTCATCCAGTATCGCCCGGAGTTCTTTGGAAGACCCCGCTACATATGGTTCCTCTCTTTCCGCTATCGCGACCCACTGGTCAGGGTATTTCTTTACTAGGTCGTCATATTGGTCATCCATGCGCTGGCGGCGTTCTCTATATAGATCGAACGTCTGTTTGATATACTCCAAGCCCCCCGCGTTCTCTATCATTTCAGTGAACTGAGCCTCTATCTCTTCATCCGTCATCTTCGTAGCCACGGGCTGTGACCTCTTAAGTCTCCTGTTCGCAACCATCGTCTGCCTCCTCAGGATTGAGACATCATCATATCATAAGATACTCCGAACTCAGATCTGATATGCTAATAATCTCTAGGGCAATCGCGCTCACACAGAATCAAGGCGTCCCTCCCCCAGCAACCTCCCCTCAAACCAACGCTTCGCCTCACGCCACCCGGATTCCGCCTCAGACCGCAGACGGCGCGACTCTTTGCGGCGTCTGTGGAACTCGTCAGCGATGACCGATTGCGTCGTAACGTCCATTTTCGGGAATGGGATACTCAGGAGGTCATCACCACTCAGTCGGAAGCGACTTGGGGTTGCTCCCCTAGTTCTCAGATACATCATATCTCGATAAAGCGCCGTTTTCAGGACGCTAAGAACTGCCTCTGGCTGATGTTCCTGATTGCATCGCAAAACCAGAAACTCACCGGATGCGATGGTCCGTCTTGTTAGACTTGGACAAATTACAAATTTCGAGTTAAGAATGGTGGGGCCGAGTCTAGCTATGAGAATGTCGTTCTCCTGAACCTCAAAGAAGGTCCCGGAGATATTCTTACCGACTTCAGTCCTGAAGGTCTCTACTTTCCAGGGTCGGTTTGGCAGGTCATCAATACGTATCCAATCTAATTCTTCCTCCGGTGAGTCCTTTGACGGGGAAAATTTACTTTCGATCAAAGACCCCGCAATACTGACTGTGTTCTCAAAGGGTATGCTTCTTTCGATCTGCAAGCCTTGATAACGAGACGTGTTCATTGCTCCGGCAAGGTCTCTCACTCGGATAGCGAATGTGCCTCTTGGCTGAGGAGGCATAGTTGCGCCAAGTAAATCGAGTACCAATATATCAAGTCCATCTAGCAGACCGTCGGCCTCAGACAGCTTTGCGTCGCGCTCCGCTCGCGCCGCGTCCATCACGGACAACAGCTTATCCTGAGCGTGGAGCGATTCGGGCAACGGAACGCGAATTTGGCGGATGGCGTCGTAGTCCAGTGCGGCTCGCGTTCCACCCGAAACGTATCGGTTAGATAACTCAAGCCCGGCGGGGGAGTTCAGCCACTCGGACAGAAACTCAGGACGGCATAGTTCCGTATCAATACGCATCCGAACCAAATGCTGGTTGATATTCGCGGGCAAATGTTCATTGCGAACAACTGCCGCCGATCCGACCCTGCCCGTTATCGTCATCAGCGCGTCAGCATCCGCCAACTGTGAACGCTTAAGCTGTCCTCCGTGAACCTCGTCGGTGATGTACTTCATGTCCTTATCCAGAATTTCGCCGTCATCCACGTTCAGGATTCTCAGGAACTTGATTCCCGATTCAGCGTAAAGCGATGAGTCGCTTCGCTTGGGCGTCGCTCCGCTCGAAATGGATTCCAGCAACTCACCCAGGCGCGGCGTGGATACAGCGGCCTCGTCCAGCCGTGAATTCAGCAGTCCGTAACGCGGATGGTTGAACCACGTATCCAATCTTCCTTCCATATCACCCCGCCTGAGCGCGAATGCCTTGACACTCTCTATCTCGGCGGGGCTTACGCGAAAAAAGGTGTTGGATCCCGCTTGAATGCGTTCCACTGACCAAGTAGGCCGGTGTCCGGTATCACCGTGCGCCGCCGTTCGCTCCAGTCTGATTCCTCCGCGCTCCACTCGTAGAACACGCGCTGGTCGTACAGGTCGCAGCTATGGATTTCGACCTTCTCTTTGCCCTCGGTCTCTTCCCCCGGGGTGACGGAGAAAGTGGAGCGCCCCGTCGCGTCGTAGCCGATGTTGTCCGCCATCGCCATGAATATAGGCGCGTCGTCCGGCGCGACCTCCCCATCATACAATCGGCGCAGGAACACTATGCTGGCCTTCACTCCCGCGTCGTAGTGCGCGAAAGCGAACTGCGGCAGGCTGACCACCGCCAGCAGTTGGAAGTTCTGCAAAATCCACCGCCTTACCCCCTCAAGCGACGAGTTTGTCAGAATCCCGTCAGGAAGCACGACGGCGGCGCGGCCCGAACCGGGCTTCAGGAACGAGTGTATGCGTTCCAGGAACAGGATTTCGGTCTTGACGCTCGCGCGCTCCCGTATCGCCCTTCCGCCGCTCCTGGCCCCGGCCGGAATATCCTCACCCGTTATATCCTTGCCCGGATAGTTGTTCTTGTTCATATAACGGCGCAGGTCGTACTGTTCCAGGTAGCCGTCCCCCTTCTCGGTGCGCTTGATGACGGCCCCGAAAGGCGGATTGGTAAGAACCATGTCGAACCTGTCTTCTCTCAGGCCGGGATGCCTTGCCTGGATGTTCTGCTGAAAATCCAGCGCGTCCCAGTCAACCACGTTCGTATGCCCGTCGTCGTGGATTATCATGTTCATCTTGGCGACGCGCGCTATCTCATCGTTTATCTCGATTCCAAACAGATTGTTCTGCGCGAAGTCGTGCCAGTAGTTGAAATGACGTAGGGTTTGGTTGGGGGCCGTCCTGTGATTCGGAAAGCGTTCGTCCGCCTTGCGCCTGACGTGATCCAGCGCGTACAGCAGGAATCCGCCCGAACCGCACGCCGGATCGAGGATGAGATCGTTGCGCTCCGGGTCCAAGACCTGCACCGCGAAGGATATGAGTTCTCTCGGCGTGAAATACTGGCCGAAATCGCCCTTGAAGAAGCCGCCCATGAACTCCTCGAACGCCACGCCCTTTGTATCGAGGTCCGTGCGGTCGAGCGATATGCCCTCAAGATGCTCTACGCACTGCGCCAGGATGGCCGGGTCAACCCCGATGCTGTCCGTGAACACGCCCGGCTCCCGCGCCTGCTCCTCAAGATAGAGGCGTTCGATGCGCTCCGCCAGCCGATCCACCGTCTCCCCGTCCCGCCGCTGAAACGCATAAGGCTCCCCGTCCTCTATATCGTCGTTCTTCTCATCCAGGTGCTTTATGAACACCAGCTTGGAAAACTCCCCGAACGCCTCTATCGGACTGCGCCGGCCGCCTTCCCAAAGCGTCTGGTGGCACTTCCGTATCGCCTTGCGTAGCTCTTCACGCGGCACGGCGGCGAGGTCCTGCCCCTGCTGGTTCTTGTAGAAACGCCACGCCGGAGGATCCCCGTAGTCTGTTGGGATGTCTGTGAGGTGATTCTTGTCGCGCTCTCCGGGCGGGAACTTGTCGAATCTGAGCAGTCGGCGCGTGAGTCCCGCCACCGCGCCGCAGAACCGCGCTCCCAAACTCGCGCGATTGCCGCAAGCCTGTTCGATAGACTGGTTGAAAGCCGCGTCCCAGATGTCGCCCCGCTTGCACTCGAACACGAACCAGGGATCCTTGAGTTCGGCGTCCCTGTATATAACCAGGTCGGCGTAGTCGTTCGGAGTTCGGCGCGGGACGTTGACCTCGAAACCTATTCGTTCGGGCGGATACTGGTACTTGTAGATAAGCTCCGCCCAGAACTCGGCGCGGACTTTCTCCTCCGGGTCAGACCACCGCTCGGAGTGGTCGGCGGCGGCGTAGTGGATGCGCTGGTTTCTGCCTTCGCCAATGAACTCGACAAGCTCGTCCGCAATGGCTATATCGAGATAAGTCTGACCGTCTTGCATGGTCGTCATAGATTCTTCCTACTGAGTTTCCATATTTTCGTGGGGAGCCGCTCACATCCCTTATAGACCATTGTACGCTGATAGTACAAATTTCCAGAGTCTTTGCAAAGCATACCCATCTATGAAGTTGTGGCTAGAGTATCACTACGCCGTCCGTACTCAGTATGCGGATTGAGGCGATGGTTGACGTTCCGAGTATGAGTAACTGATGTTACGCAGTCTCAGGGCAATCGCATCTTAATTTTCGGGCTTTTTCAGGGGTGTTTTCGCTCCATGAAACCCCGAAACTACCACAATGGCCGAACCCATGATCGCTATTCAGAAATTCTGAAACCGCGCAATGACATCTACGAGGGGTTTCTGCCCAGGATTCACCTGTTTGCGAACGTAAGCGCCGTTTAGATGCGATTGCCCTGCGCGCAGTCTGAAACATTCTTCCATTCGACAGAACGTTCATGCTATCATGTCGCCCAATGAACTATGACCGACTCAATCTTTACATAAACAGGAGGTTATCCAAAATCAATCCGCCGAAGAAAATTTTTCTGTCCGTAGCTAACAACAGGTGATAACAGGTCACTTTCCACGTGAACTGTAACCTGTCCCGCCTGGAAACTCACCTGTAACCCCACCTGTACGATATAAATTGAGATATATGAACAATGCGCCCAGGCCGCAGACCGGCGACTCTGCGAAGACCCCGGTCTGAATAGTCGCAAAGCCCTGCCCAGTGCGTAACATCAGTTGGTAATGACCATAATTACCTAAATTCATGGAGGTGAGCGGAGTGAACCAGACGGGCGAGGTTAGGGAAGTAAAATTGATTGCCATAGGCAATTCCAAGGGGATTCGCATCCCGAAAGCCATGTTGGACAAGTATGGCTGGAGTGGTTGGCTGGTATTGGAAGAGGTGGAGGAAGGCGTCTTCCTGCGTGGCAGAGACAGCGAGAAGATGTCCTGGGAGGATACATACAAGGCCATGGCCGCCGAAGCGGAGGATTGGAGCGATCTGGAAGTCGCAGTCTCCGACGGGATAGAGTGATGGTGTCTTTTTCAAGAGAGTTGCGCCGTGTCATATCGGAGATGTACTGCGAGTGAGTCTTTACTATGGAATGGGTGGGAGGGTGTCGGCACAGGTTAAAGATGTATAGCGGCGTTGGCGTGGAGGATGTGGAGTGAGGCGATTATCGCCTGGGTTGCGAGGTCTGACCGAAGACTATCCGGATGAATCCCCATCGGGAGCGTCCAGGCGTGTCTCCGATACCGGCCTCCGCGCCGTCGCCAGCAGCAGCGACGCCGCAATCGCCACCACCCCGAGCGCGATGAACGCCCCCCGGTAGCTCCCCGTACTGTCGAAGACCACCGCCGACACCAGCGGCCCAACGGCGAATCCGCAGACCTGCGCCGCCCTGCTCATTCCGAATATGCCGCCAAGAGACCGCCGCCCGTAGTAGCTGGCCCACATTATCGGCGCGAGCGTGTTTACGCCCGTCCCCAGAAAACCCTGCATCACCGCGAACAGGTACGTCTCGGTCAGCGTGTCAGCGTGTATCAGCGTCCACATACTCGCCGCGCCCAGCAGATACGCCAGTGTCAGCAGCAACTTCGCCGGCAGCGTTTCGGCCAGGACGCCGCACACCAGCGCCGCCGCCGCTCCCGCTATCGCCATTACGCTCACAGCCGCCACAGCCGCCGTGGGAGACAGCCCCTGCTGCGTCAGGTGCGGCACCAGGTGAA
This sequence comes from Dehalococcoidia bacterium, assembly GCA_963668275.2. Taxonomy (GTDB): domain Bacteria; phylum Chloroflexota; class Dehalococcoidia; order Lucifugimonadales; family UBA1123; genus VXRN01. The sequence goes on along the minus strand of OY764155.1, from coordinate 931,302 downwards.
GCCCGACGCCCGATATCGCCGAACTCGCCAGGAACAGCGACGCGATAATCACCCAGAACGCCGGAGTCCTGACCACCTCGCCCAAAGGAACCTGCCGCTCATCCCGACGCGCGTCGACCCCGCCCGCCGCCCTGACCCGGGTATCCGCCCCGTCTATCGCCAGGCCCATGTCCTCCGGCTGTCGGCGGATGAACAGCGCCGCTGGAATCACTCCCAGGCAGAGCATCGTAACCGACAGCATGACCCACGCCGCTCGCCAGTCCCAGTTCGCTATCACGAACTGAACCGCCGGCGCCATCACTATCATTCCGGCCGACGATCCGAAGAACGCCAGCCCCATCGCCCGGCCCCTCCGTCTCAGGAACCACTTGCCCACGCTGACCGACGCGCCAATCTGGATAAGCCCCTGGTCGGCTATCCTGACGGCGGTGAAGGCGACGTAGAATCCCGCCAACGCCTGCGCCATCGAGAGATACAGACACCCCACGGCCACGGCCAGCCCCCCGACGACAAGGAGCGCCCGCGCGCCGAACCTGTCCACCAGCCGCCCGCTGAACGGCGCCAGCGCCGCGCCCAGAACGGACCCCAGGCTGATAGCGCCCGCCACCTCCACGCGGCTCCATCCGAACTCCTCGCTCATCGGAAGGACGAACACCGTCATAACCCCGATGGCGGTCGCGGCGTTGGCGAACTGTATCCCCGAAGCCGCGCCCGCCACCAGCCACCCGTAGTAGAAGCGCCTGGGCAGGATATTCATGCGGACGACCCGCGCCTCGGCCACAGCGCGAACGACACCAGCGCCGCGGCCGCCGCCAGCGCCACCGCGACCATGTACGTATCCCGGAACGCCAGCACGAAAGCCGCGTCCGCCGTCTCCGACGCCCCTCTAGCCGACTCTCGCGCCGCGAACACCGCGCCCATTATCGCCACGCTGGACACCGTTCCCATTCCCCGCGCCAGGCCCATTATCCCGCCCCCCATGCCCAGACGGTCCGGCGGCACGCTCCCCATTATCAGGTTCGCGCTCGATGTCTGGAACAGCCCCGTTCCCACTCCGACCATCATCAGCCCGATTCCGACCGTCGCCACCGACGCTCCCTCTCCCAGCCTCGACATGACCAGCATCGCCAGCGTGGACACCGCTACCGACGCCGTTATCGTGTAGGCCGGATTCGCGCGGTCCGACAGCCAGCCTCCGAGCGGCGCGGACACCGAGTTGGCGACCGTCATCAGCATCAGCAGTAGCCCCCACACACTCGCGCTCGCCCCCAGCGTCTCTATCACGAAGAAGGGCAGGATGAACCAGTTCACGAACGTCGAGACGAACACCAGCAGCGAGACCCCCAGCGCGGGCGCGAGCAGCCGATGCCTCAGCAGCGAGAGTTGGAGAATAGGATTGGACGCCCCGCGCTCCACGATGACGAACGCCCCAAACCCGCACGCCGACACCACCGCCAGCGCGACCACGTATATCTCCGTCCAGCCGTTCCGACCCCCAAGCGCCAGCGCGAGTATCAGCGACCCGACCGACACGAACAGCGTGACCGCCCCCAGCAGGTCGAATCGCGCCAGCGTTCGCTGTCTGCCCGGAACTCTGAGGAAGAACGCCGAGAACGCGATAGCCACCAGGCACAGCGGAACCCGCGCCAGGAATATGGAGCGCCATCCGAGCGCGTCCACCAGCGCGCCGCCGCCGAGCGAGCCGCTTATCATGCCCAGCGTCCCGAGCGCCGCCATGATACCCAGCGCGCGGCCCCGGAACTCCGCCGGAAACAGGCTGGTGACAATCGCCGGCCCCAGCGCTATCAGCAGCCCGTTGCCGACCGCCTGGAACACCCTCAGCCCGAACACGAGCGCCAGGCTGTCCGACAGCCCGATGGCCAGAACCGCGACCGTGTACGACACCAGCCCCAGCATGAACATCCGCTTCAGCCCGAAGGCGTCCGCCGCTCCGCCGAGCCCGAGCTGCATCCCGGCGCTCGCGCCCACGTAGAAGATGATTATCCACTGGATGGTAACGGCGTCCGTGCCGAAACCGTCCGTAATATCGGGCAGCGCGACGTTGACCGTAATATCCAGCGCGGTCAGAAACACCCCGGACGCCGCCGCGACCAGACCCGCCCACCTGACCCTCGATGACTGTTCCGATTCCATTGCCAGCGGATTATCGCCCAAAAGCGCGGATTAGGGAATACAGACGATGGTATAATTGCCCAGGCAAGGGAGCCAGAGGAATTTGGACCATGGTATTCGCGCCTGGACGACTCAGCGAAGAAAGAAGACGCGGACGTGAGGAGGGACTAGCCGAAGGACTTGAGAAGGGACGCGCGGAAGGGCTTGAAGAAGGACGCGAGAAGATGGTGCAGACAATGCGCGAGATCGGCATATCCGAGACCGAAATCCAGCAGGCGCTCGACCGGTTCGACAACCGCAGAAACGGCGAGCGCGAAAGGTAGGCCGTTCAACCCCAGTCGCGCCCAGCTAGATGTAGCCATTGGCTTCGCCCCACTCCAGCCAGGATGCCTGCATTACCGCGATCTTGCCCCTGTCGGCTGGTTTGATGTCCAGCTCGTCGGACTCCGCCACGCCGACTATGGCTACGGATTTAGAAATATCAGCCATGCTGACCTCCTGTAAATTGTCCCGAGGGCGCGGCTCTATGCGTTCTCGCTATCCGCGAGAGGTCCGTCACCCCATATCGGGTTTCTCAAGCGCACCTTCTCTAGTTTGTATGTTCGTATCATAGTGGAGGGAGAAGATGGAGGGGTAGGGGTTTGAGGAGGTTGGAGTTTGACACTCTACATAGGGGAGGTTACTATCTGCGATAGAAGTATCCTCGTCGTTGACCCAATGTTCGTTCTATTCAGGAGAGAGTTCACAGAGGCACGTTTCAAGATTGGCCAAACATACCTTTTCGTCCCTCAGCCGCAGGCTGGCATCCGCCGGATTCAAGAAGGACTTCGTTCGGCGAGCCATTCTACCTGACTGGTGGGATAAATCCTGCGAGCGAGACCAAAGTCTGCTGACAGATTTGGAAATCAGGGTCGCTCGCTTTCTCGAACTGCCGCTTTCGGTCGTGCGAGACCCAACGGCGCCATTGAGTCCGTTACACCGCTCTGAGGTGAAACTGCGTCGCGTACGCTACGTCGAACAGGATAGACTTGCGCCCTCGATTCATGCCGCGCTCCGGATCGCGGGCGCGGTGGGTCGGTGTATGGGCAGAGACGCGCCGGAATTAGACGACATACCAGTTGACGGTCTATCGTGGCGGAACGAGATCAACAACGGGGCCAGTGGCCACGTTTCGCTGCAAGACATTCTTACGGACTTGTGGGGGCGAGGTATCCCCGTAGTTCCTATTGATACGCTTCCAACACCTGGCTTTCAGGGTCTGGCCTGTATAGTCGAAGATCGTCCGACGATATTACTGGGACAGCGATATGACGAGCCTGGTCGGGTCGCTTTCATCGTCGCCCATGAGTTCGGTCACATCTCATCCAGGGACTGTGCGCCTGAACATCCTGTTGTGGATGAGGAAGCGCAAGTACATGACGACTCGGACATGGAGAAGTCGGCGGATCTGTACGCAACCCAAGTCCTGGTTGGAGAAAACGCTATCCCGGAGATTATCGGCGACGACTACCGGGAGTTGGCTCAGAATGCCGCCAACCTGGAAAGTGAGCGCGGCGCGGACGCTGGGGCGATAATCTACGCATGGGCCTCCCGCGCCAGGGATTACTCTCAGGCCTCGATGGCGGTGAAGGCACTGTATCGAGATTCGGGCGCGTTCCGCTTACTCCGTCGCCATTTTGAGAGCAACGTCAATATCGAGAACGCATCCGAAACGGATCGCGCATTGCTTGGTTGCGTTCTTGGATGACGAAATCGCAATACGAATTCTGATTGACACAGACGCATTCTGCAAGCTGGCCATCGGTGGGGTTCTCCGGGATTCGCTGAAATTATTCGGCGCGGACTTGTCCGAATGCGGACGGCTGCCCGCTTTACCGCATATGCTCCGAAGAGGCGGACTGAGAACGAGATATGGGCCTGAAAGGTGTGATAGTCTGCTCTTGGTCGCTATGGATATGCTTGTCATCGAGTCATTAGACGACTCGTATCTGGATCTTCTGATAGATATACCAGATATTGACCCTGGCGAAGCGCAACTGTTCGCCAAGGCGGCGGATACCGACCTTCATCTCGTCACTGGAGACAAGCGTTCACTACGGGCATTGAAGAATGTGGAGGGGATGAGCGACGCGCTTTCTGGTCGAATCGTCGTCTTAGAATCCTTGCTGCTGGAGCTTTGCGAGACTCTGGGGTTTGAAGAGATACGCCAACGAATCCAAGGACTGGGACAATTCGACAATGTTGTGAGAGTATGCTTCTCGGAGTATAACGACGATCCTGTGGACTGCCTTATGTCATATTTTCATGGATTGGCAGAGGAAGTCAGGCCGCTAACACTGTGGCAGCCCATATCGGACAGTTCAGCATGATTCACGCGCAAGATCATTATGTGCCGGTTCTAAAGGTCAAGCGTGGCGAAAAGAGAGCGTTGCGCGAGATTCATCCCAGCCTGAAGCATCATGCTATGCCTCTCTTGGAAATTGTTGAACTGACCGACAGCGAAAAGACGCTCAGTGAACATTTGGATACTGCGTTTAGGGATCTTGCGGTCAGCGTTGAGTCCTATCCAAGGTGCCTTCTCGACTGTCATGAACTATTATCGGACTGGCCGCAGGCGTCCGAAGATATTTTCCGCAGGGCGATGTGGCAGGGGATGGTTTTCACTCCAGTTACCGGAATCTCCAGAAATACCGCCGACGTCACCTCTGCTATGAACTATCGAGAAAATGGTCTGGCGCTTCGTCTAACACGGGAGGAATTTGAAGATGGAGCTTTCCCGGAGAGATTACAGAGATTCATGGACGACTTTGGACTGACACCAGAAGAGATAGACCTAATCGTGGACCTAGGTCCAGTGGACGATATGATAGCGCCAGGGGTCGCTAACTTGGCCGCCGCTTTTCTGAATGATGTTCCTGACCATGCCGCGTGGCGAACATTTACTATTTCGTCCTGTGGATTTCCCCGTAGCATGGGGGTCGTGGGACGAAACTCCCATGACTTCGCGCAAAGGGTTGAATGGGTGGCATGGCGAGACAGTCTTTACCAACGGAGGCACGCGCTTCAGCGACTGCCAATGTTCAGCGACTGCGCCATTCAGCATACATTTGGGGTTGAAGGGTTCAATCCTAGGACGATGCAGGTTTCCGCCTCTATTCGTTATACGCTGTCAGACTGCTGGCTGCTCATCAAGGGGGAAAGCACCCGTGTCAGGACACCCTCCGTACAGTTTCCCGAATTGGCTACCACACTCGTTTACGGGCACCTGCAACATTATTTCTACCAAGAGGGCCATTGCAATGGCTGTTTATCAATCCAGCGTTGCGCGGATGGGTGGCCTGGACATGGATCGGCGGAAGCATGGAGACGCTATGGCACTGTTCACCATATCACTAGGGTTCTGGAAGACCTCGCGGCGTTACCCTAGCCGTAAGCCTTGCGCGCACCTCTGCGGCTATATCTTCCACTTCAAGCATTTCACATATCCTGTCCCACACCACACGACGAGGCTTGCTGCGAACGCCATAGGCCTCTCCGTGTTCGTCAAGTAAGCTAATCGCGTCATCTCGCCATAGCAACTCCACCAAAGCGCGAGCCTCGATATTTGGGTTAGAGCGTCCTTGTCGTATAGTTTTGAAATGAACCCCCTCAGCGCCCGACTCCACTTGTATGACACCCCACCAATCCGGGACTAGAGCTAAGGATTCAGCGAAGTGGCGAGACCCAACCACCAAAGTCGCTTTGTCAACCACTTTGCCATACATTTCCACCTGGCATGGAAGGCGACGCAGGCTGTCGCGGTCAGATTTGATCTCATATCCGTGAAGCGATCCGTTGACAACTGCTACATCAATACGTCCCCGCCCTTGGCAAATGCCCAATTCATCTATGAACACCGTGCCTGTCTCGCCCGCGTACTCCTCCTCTAGCATGGGATGTAGAGCCTCTCGGATATCAGGATCGGTGAGTGGATATCTACTGTCCATCATATTCACGAAATATACTTCTAGCGGGTGGGCGTGACACTTCTATGGAGCGACTGCCACGCTCTACTCGGCGGCCAAGACGCAGCAAGTTTACGGGTGTGAGACGTCTGCCTACCGGGTCCACTGCCAGGAGCGCGTCCTCAAGAGCGATTACCCCCAGCAGGCTAGGCTCGGCTGGTTCACCGAATATCACAGGTGTGGGGAACTCTTTCTCCTCAAGCCTGATGATCGTCCTGCCCACGTCCACCGGCGCCACACTTCCATCGGCTAACTCGGATTTGGCGGAGCGCTCTACCGGCGCTCCGAGTCGTTCAAGCAGTGTTCTGGGAACCGTCGAAAATGTCGCTCCGGTATCCACCACTACATCAAGTTCCTCGAACCTTTGCCCCTGCGGGTCTCCGACTCCTATAGTGACGATCACTGTTCCCATAAAGTTTCTCCTCACGCTGAGCAGCCCGACGCCGACCGCGATCCGCTAGTTCGGTTCCTCCGGTTCCATGGTTTGCTCTTCTATCGGATGCCAGAAGACGTCTCCCGAATCTATCAGGGGTTGTATTTCCCTGTCTAACCGAACGCCTGAGATGACGGGGAAAGTCTCTATGCCCGTGTACTGCGACAGCATACGGCTGTGGGACATGGCCCTGGCGGTGTCTCTGCTGTCGCAGGTGTACGAGGCCTCCACCATAATGTAGTAGAGGGTTCCCTCCGACGTGGCGAACTGTACCGCCACATCCGTCTTCAGGAAACTTATCTTTATGTCAGCGGGCAAGGCGTCGAACCGCTCGTCGTCGGCCAGTTGGACCAGGTCTTTCTGTCTCAGGACGGCGATGTCCCTCACCTTTATCGTCCAGCCTCTGCGCTCGCCGATCTTGAGCGCGATGCCATGCGCTTCTTTCCTAGCGGCGGACTCTGCGTAATTGCCTCGGAAAGCGCCGAAGTCGTTGCTCAGGCGTCCGTTGTGCGCCTCGACGTTGCCAAGCCTTTGCAGTATCTCGTTCTGCGCGCGGAGCAACTCGTTCTGCGTCCTGCGAAGGTCGGATATATCCGCAAGCATCTTCTCCTGGGTCAGGAGCATGGAATCTTGCGTCCGCAGCATCTCCCTCTGGGTCTGGAGCATCTCCCTCTGGGTCTGGAGCATCCCGTTCTGAGTATTGCGGAGGTCGGCTATATCCGCAAGCATCTCGTTCTGCGCGCGGAGCAACTCGTTCTGAATCTTGCGAAGGTCCGCTATATCCGCAAGCATCGCGTTCTGGGTATTGCGAAGGTCCGCTATATCCGCAAGCATCTCCTCCTGGGTCTGGAGCATCCTGTTCTGAGTCTGCAACATCTCCGCGGACTGTTCCGGCAGTCCGAGGAGCTTGTCAGTCAGGATAGCGCGCTGAACCTGGTCCAGCAATTGGGGATCCGACTTGATAGCCGCTATAAAGTCCTCGACGGTGTTGACGGTAACCATGATCTCTCCCTGCTTATAGCCGACGGAAGGCGAGGGCCAACCCCAATTGGGCCGTACCGCGCCCGGCGCCAATCCCATTATAGCCGACGGGAGAGGAGATAGAAGGCCAATCGCAACCTGGTATCATTCTCACGCGCTGATACTATATCCAGCCCTCCCTGAGCCATACCATCGCCAGCGATCCCGCCAACGCATCCACGCTCTTTGAGTAGCCCTTGGTCCTGCGTACCAAACGGTTCAACTTGCCCCTCAGAACCGAGTGCAGTCCCTCGTTGCGGTTCACCTCGCTCCACTTGCCAGCCGTGTGGCGATCCGGCGGCAGCCACCGGTACACCTCATACTCATCGCTTCTGTACCTGTCAGCGTCCGGCAGACGACGGTACAACCTCATGAACGTATCGCGACCGCGCGCTCCCACCTCAAAGTCCATCCGGAGACTTCCGTCTCTCTCCTCCATCACAGCTGTCCATATCCACACGGATTGGCGCCTCTCTCCCTTCCTCACTCCCACATACGTCCACATCTCATCGAACGAGATGGTTCTGACCTTGCGCCGAGGCGCGTCGAACCCGCGTATCCTCCTCACCGACAGCGGAACGTCGGGAGTGGACGGAGAGCGCGACTGACGCCTGGCGCTCATCTCACGCTTCGCCCACAACGCTTTTTTTGACCCAGGTATGCACTGCCGTGAGACTGGCTCCCATCGCCCTTGCCACCGCCGACATACTCGCGCCCTCTGAGTACATATCCACCGCGCGTCGCTTGAACTCCTCAGAGTAGTAGTGTCGGTTGCCGGAAGGAGTGTGTCTGCGCTGACAGTCTCCACAGCGATACGTCTGCTTGCCCCGTGAATGTCCGTCCTTGCGCATCCAATTGGAGCCGCAGTGCGGACAGCGTATGTCGTGGCGGTATGTGCGTGAACCAGCCATCTAATCACCCCCGTCAGTGAACTCGGATCACCTCTTTCTATATCACCATCAGCGCGTTAGAACAATACCCGCAACCTCTCCACTTCACATCCCCATACCTTCTATGCTATCATAAGAACATGGAATCTATTTACTCGGCCAAACCGCTGAGGGGCCGCCGAAAACCGACCGCTGACGACCGAACAATCATAAACAGGAGATTATCCAAAATGAATCCGCCGACGAAAAAAATTTTTTCCATAGCTAACAACAGGTGATTACAGGTCACTTTCCACGTGAACTGTAACCTGTCCCACTTGGAAACTCACCTGTAACCCCACCTGTACGATATAAATTAGAATATATGCCATCGTCCCAGACAGGCTATCCGACCGATATTTCGACACTCTGGATTTACCGCCCGAATCCCTATATCGCTCAAAATATCGGAACAGATGTATTTACATTCGGGAATCCGTCTGATATACTCACCTCACACACCGGAAATCGAGTCATCAAAACGCCTTCGGAGAATGTGAAATGGACAAGAAAAGACGCGAAGCGCTCGAAGTAGCCATAGGCCAGATAGACAGGCAGTTCGGCAAAGGCACCATCATGAGGCTCGGCGAAGACAGGGCCGCCGTGCAGATAGACGCCATACCCACCGGCTCCCTGTCCCTCGACGACGCGCTCGGCGTCGGCGGCATCCCCAGAGGCCGCGTCATCGAGGTTTACGGCGCCGAATCCTCCGGCAAGTCCACCCTCTCATACCACATCATGGCCGAGGCCCAGAGGTTGGGAGGCACCGCCGCCTACATAGACGCCGAACACGCGCTCGATCCTGGCTACTCCGCCCGCTGCGGCCTCAACCTCGACGACCTTCTGCTCTCCCAGCCCGACAGCGCCGAGCAGGCGCTGGAGATATGCGAGTACCTCGTGCGCAGCAGCGCCGTTGACATCGTAGTCATTGACAGCGTGGCCGCGCTCGTTCCCAAGGCCGAGATAGACGGCGACATGGGCGACACCCACGTCGGATTGCAGGCCCGCCTCATGTCCCAGGCGCTCAGAAAACTCACCGCCGCCATCAGCCGCTCCGACTGCTCCGTCATCTTCATCAACCAGATACGCGAGAAGGTCGGAGTCATCTGGGGCAGCCCCGAGGTAACCCCCGGAGGCCGCGCGCTCAAGTTCTACAGCTCCGTCCGCATAGACCTGCGCCGCATCGAGTCCATCAAGCAGGCCGGCGACTTCGTAGGCAACCGCGTCCGCGCCCGCATCGTCAAGAACAAGGTCGCGCCCCCCTTCAAGACCGCCGAACTCGACATCATGTTCAACGAGGGCATCAGCAAGCAGGGCGAACTGCTCGAAATAGGCGTCGAAAAAGGCTTCGTCGCCAAGCGCGGCTCCTTCTACTCCTTCGGCGACGTCAGGCTGGGTCAGGGCCGCGAGAACTCCAAGCAGTTCCTCAAGGAAAACCCCGACATAGGCTCCCAGATAGAAGACCTCATCACCGGCAGGACGCCCGACGCCCCCCAAGACGACGCGCCCGCCAGCGTAAACGGCAAGGCCACCGACCTGGTAGTCCTCGTCGGCAAAGACGCCTAAAACTAGGATATTAGCCAACAAGACATATTGGCGGGCGGAAAGGTAGCATCTGTGTGAAGCGGAGGAACGCGCTATGACTACGGATCAACAGACCGACGCCCGCCAATGGAAGAACAGGCTCTACTTCGGCGACAATCTGGACATACTGGTGGATTTTCCCGACGAGAGCGCTGACCTTATCTACCTCGATCCGCCGTTCAACTCGAACGCCACCTACAATGTGCTCTTCCGTGAACGGAGCGGTCTGGAATCCGCGGCGCAGATAACCGCTTTCGAGGATACCTGGCGCTGGAGCATAGAATCGGAGGCCGCCTACCGCGACGTCGTTTCCTATGGTCCGCGGAATCTCGCGGACCTGCTCCAGGCTATGCGCGCTTTTCTGGGTCAGAACGACATGATGGCATACGTGACCATGATGGCGCGTCGCATGACTGAACTGCATCGCGTCCTGAAGCCCGCCGGAAGCATATATCTCCACTGCGACCCTACCGCCAGCCACTATCTCAGGCTGCTCCTCGACGCGGTGTTCGGCGCTGACAGATTCAGGCGCGAGATAGTCTGGCGGCGTTCCCGGTCGCACGGCGGCGCAAGTAGCTACAACTCCGTCCACGACACGGTTTTCTACTACTCGAAGTCGGACTCATTCACCTGGAATATGCAATACCAGCCGCACGATCCCGGCTATATAGAAAGCCACTACACTCGCGCTGACGAAGATGGACGGCGCTACCGCCTCGGCCCCGCTCATGGGGCCGGGCAAGGCCCCGCCAGGAAGTTCGGAGACAGGACTATCGAACCGCCTCCGGGCCGTCACTGGTCCTGGGACCAAGAGAGGATTGACCGTATGATGGAGCGGGGCGAAATCGTGTTCACGAGAACCGGAATGCCCAACCAGAAACTCTATCTCGACGACTCTCCCGGAAGGCCGCTGACCGATACGTGGACGGATATACCGCCCGTCAACTCGCAGGCCCGCGAGCGCGTAGGCTATCCTACCCAGAAGCCCGAAGCGCTTCTGGAACGTATAATCACCGCTTCCAGCAATGAAGGCGACCTGATCCTGGATCCGTTCTGCGGCTGTGGAACCGCCGTCGCCGTCGCCGAACGCCTGAACCGCCGGTGGATAGGAATTGACATAACTCACCTTGCCATATCCATCATGAAGAACCGCCTGAGAGACAGTTTTGGCCCCGATATGTCCGACTATGACGTTATAGGCGCTCCCCAGGACCTGGAGAGCGCGAGAGCGTTAGCAGTCGAGAGCGAACACGACGGCAGATACCAGTTCGAGTACTGGGCGCTCGGCCTTGTTGACGCCCGCCCTGTCAATACTCAGCGGCGCGGCGCCGACGCGGGCATAGACGGATACATCAACTTCTTCGACGACAACAGCGGCAGGGCTAGGCGAATCGTCATCCAGGTCAAGAGCGGAAACGTCAACGTCTCACAGATACGCGACCTGAAGGGCGTTCTGGAAAGAGAGAACGCCGCGATGGGTCTGTTCATAACACTGAACGAGCCGACGAGCCCAATGATCCAGGAGGCCATATCCACCGGCTTCTACGAACCGGACAACTTCCCAGGACACCGCTTTCCGCGCTTTCAGATTCTCACGATTGCCGAACTGCTATCCGGCCGGGAGCCGGAGTACCCCCGTTTCACGATACAGGCTACGCCCACCCGCCCTCGCCGCCGAAGACAACCGGAGGGCGCACAGTCGAGTTTCGCATGACGCAAGACGAAAAGGCCATCCAGAAAGCGTTGGGTCGCGCGCTCAACCTGATCTCGTACAGGCAGCGTACCGAAGCCGAACTGCGCCGCAGGCTGTCGGAGAAGGCCGAGCCGGATGTCGTGGAAGCCGCGCTCGAACGTCTGAAAGAACAGGGACTCATTGATGACGCCAAGTACGCGCGCGAGTGGTCCGACAGCCGTTCGCGCCGGAGCCCGCGCAGTTCGCGGATGATAGTCAGGGAACTCGTGAACAAGGGCGTCGCTCCAGCCCTCGCCGAGTCGTCGGTGGAAGAGCTGGACGACGATGACACCGCCCTCGACGCCGCATCCAGGTTCGCGTCGAGATTAGCCGACGCCGACTACGAGCGGTTCCACAGCCGGCTGTGGGGCCACCTCCAGAGGCGCGGCTACGGCGCGGGCGTCTCCCGCCGCGTAATCTCACGCCTCTGGCGGGAACGCCCGGACATGATGACAGGGAGGGATTGACGCAATGATGGATGGAGATTTCTTAAGCCTCGCGCTGGTGTTCGTTCTGCTGGCGCTTTCGGCCTTCTTCTCTAGCTCCGAGTCCGCCTTCCTGTCGGTCCAGAGGACCAGGATAGCCCACCTGGTCAGCGAGGGCGTCCCCGGAGCCAGGAGGGTCGCGAACATGATAGGCGAGCCAGAACGCCTCCTTGCGACTATCCTTCTGGGCAACAATATCGTCAACGCCGCCACCACCGCGGTCATCACCGCCGCGGTAGTGGCCTTCGTCGGCGGCGCCAGTGAGCCCGCGGGCGTCACCCCCGCCGGTGTCGTCATCGCCACCGCGATAAGCACAATCGCGCTGGTCCTGTTCGGAGAGATCATTCCCAAGACGATAGCGGTCAGAAATTCCGAAAAGGTTGCGTTTCTCTATTCGCGCCCGTTGACCTGGACGGAGTACCTGCTTCTTCCCTTGGTGCTTATTCTCCAGTGGGCGACGCGCGGCCTCAACGCGCTACTCGGAGGGGGCATCGAAGAAAGGCGCTCCATCACCGAAGACGAGTTCCGCTCGCTGATAGATATAGGCGAGGCCGAGGGCGAATTCGAGCCGGCCGAGGCCGAGATGCTGGAAAACGTATTCCAGTTCGGCGACAGGCAGGTCAAGGAGGTCATGACGCCCAGGACCGAGATGATCACAGTCCAGCAGGGCAGCACCCTGCGCGAGTTCCTGGACATCTACTCCCAGACGCAGCATACCCGCTTCCCTGTGTACCGAAACTCGCCGGACAACGTAATAGGCATAATCTCCTCCAAAGACGTACTCCGGCGAATGGCTCAGACGAACCTGAGCTATCACGACTCCGTTACGGAGGCTATTCGGGACACCTACTTCGTGCCGGAGACCAAGCGCATCTCCGAACTGTTCGACGAACTGCGGACGACCGGCAACCAGATAGCGCTCGTCATTGACGAATTCGGCGGAGTCTCCGGACTCGTCACGCTCAAGAGGTTGCTGGAGGTCGTCGTCGGTCCGGTGGGCGAGGAGGGCGAATCCCCCGAAGAAGGGTTCCGCGCGATTGACGAAAACACCTTCCACGTCGAGGGCGGCATGATCATCCAGGAAGCCAACCAGGAGATGGGCATAGAACTCCCCCATGGCGAATATGAAACGATAGCGGGCTTCGCGCTCGATGTCCTGGGCCACATACCCACGAGGGGAGAGCAGTTCGAGTACGAAAACCTGACCTTCGAGATACTCGATATGCAGGATCTGAGAATAGAGGAAATCAGGGTGACCAAATCCGAGGATGTCAGAGGACGACCGTGAAACTGATTCTGGTTAGGCACGGGCAGACCGAGTCCAACAAGCTCGGCAGGATACAGGGCATAAACAACGCCCGTCTCACCAGCCTGGGGCGCAGGCAGGCGGAGGCCGCCGCCCACGCGCTGGCGTCCGACGCGCCGTTCGCGCTGTACTCCAGTCCTCTCCCGCGAGCGTTGCAGACAGCAGGGGCCATTGGGTCTCGCGCCGGCGCGCGGCCGGTAGAGGTCGAAGAGTTGGTGGAGATGGACGTTGGCGAGTTCGAGGGCCTGTCCGGTTCGCAACTCCGTGAACGATTCCCGGATGTGATGCGCGGCTGGGACAAGGATCCGGCGGCAACCGTCATGCCCGGCGGCGAAAGCCTGTACGACGTCCGAGACCGCGCGTGGCCCGCCGTCCAGTCACTGGCCGGGCGACACGAGTCCGAGACTGTCGTGGCGGTCACGCACAACTTCACGATTCACACCATCGTCTGCGCCGCCCTGGATATGCCCCTGAACAATTTCCGAAAGCTCAGAATAGACCTGGGGGCTATTACGCGCCTCGAAATCACGGCGTCTCGGACAACCCTGGTGTCCCTGAACGAGACCTGGCATCTGAAATGAGCCGCCCATCGCTCTCCAGACCCAACAGCGCCACCTTGCTGGACAGCGCGCGGCGCAGCGTCACCGCCAACAATCTAACGGGCGCCCGCATGGTAGTAGCCTTCTCCGGCGGCCCCGACTCCACCACCCTGCTGCACTCACTCCACTCTCTGAAAGACGCCCTGGGTCTGAGACTCCACGCGGCCCACCTCGACCACGGCCTGCGACCGGAATCATCGGAAGCGGACGCCGATTTCGCCCGCGGTTTCGCCGCATCCTTGGGAGCGCCATTTACCACTGAGAAAGCCGATACCAACGCCTTGAGAGCGAAAGCCGGCCTGTCCGTCGAGGAAGCGGCCCGCCGAGTGCGATACGAGTTCCTCTCACGAGTCGCGTCCATATATGGAGCCGATTGCGTAGCCCTCGGCCACACCCTCGACGACCAGGCCGAGACCGTGTTGTTGAATGTCATAAGGGGTGCGGGACTGGACGGACTGAGCGCGATGAAAGTGTTGTCGGATAGGGAGATCGAAGGCAGACGAATAACCCTGTTCCGTCCCCTGCTATCCGTCAGCAAGTCCGAGATACTTGCGTACTGCGCCGAAAACGACCTAGATCCCAGGCTGGACGAGTCGAACCTTTCGACCGAGTTCACCCGCAATCGCGTCAGGCTCGACCTCATGCCCAGGCTCGAACGGTACAATCCATCTATACGCGCCGCGCTCGCGCGACTCGCGTCCTCGGCCTCGATGGATCTGGATTTCATTCGGCGGGAGGTCGAACGCGCCGCCGTGGATGTAATCACGGTTGACTCGCGCGGCGCCGGTATCGAGCGCGAGCGCTTCTCCCGGCTCCACCCGGCGCTCGGCTATCATCTGCTCAGGCGCGCGGTGGAGATGGTCAAGGGAGACACCAACGATCTGGAACTCCAGCACGTATCGCAGATGTTCGACATGATCTCCGGCGCGTCCGGCAAGAGCGTGAACCTGCCGGGCGGTCTGCGCTTTCACGTAGATTACCACTTCGCCTATATTCGCCGGACCGATGCCTTCGACTCGCCGCTCCCCTGGACTGACGGCGCTCCGATTGAGATAAGAGTCCCGGGCAGCGCGACTAAGGGCGAGTGGATAGTCTCGTCGCGCTTCGTAGAGAACGATACCAAGCCCATCGAGAGGTCGAAGGACGGTCCGCGCCTCTCGGAGAGATTCGACGCGGACGCGATTGGCGAGACCCTACTCCTGCGCGCGCGTATAGCGGGAGACACATTTCAGCCCCTGGGCATGGGGAGCGAGAAGAAACTGAAGGACTTCATGATAGACGCGCATATCCCGCATCGCTGGCGCGACAATGTACCCCTGATTGAGGCGCATGGACGCATAGCCTGGGTAGTGGGATGGCGAATAGCGGACTGGGCTAAGGTCTCGCCCGGCGCGCGGAGAGTCCTGGAAATACGGTTCGAGAAGGTATCGGGCGACTGAGCGGCGGGATTCTGTCCCGTGTTACAGCACCCGGTTGAGCCGCGGGCTCTCGGTCACCCCTGGCGTGCGACCCCGCTTGGCTATCGGCTCGCCATCCACCTCATGGATGTCGGCGGTGAAGTCATTGGGGGAGGCGTTCGAGATGTAGCTGCCGACGCTGAACGTATCCACCGGCGCTCCCGACTCGGTGAACTCCCTGATCCGGTCCGGATTGAATCCGCCGCTTACGAATATCTCCACGTGTCTGAAGCCTGCCATATCCAGCCTGGCGCGAACCTCTTTTACAAGGTCCACCGTCACCCCTCCGCGCTCCGGCGGCGTGTCCATTCGCACGCCCCGCAGACGCTGGCGGAGGGACTGCGCTACGCTCAAGGCCTCCGCAGCCTCGTCGTTGAACGTGTCCACGATGGCCACGCGCGGGACGTCCTGGGGGATATGCCTGTCGAAAAGCTGCATGGCCCGGACCGAGTCTCCGACGATCAGGGGCAGGGCGTGAGGCATACTGCCCGAGGGCGTCGTTCCGGCCAGCCTGGCGCCCATCACCGTCGAGCAGGAAGCGCAGCCCCCGACGACCGCCGCGTAGTCCACCGTCGGAGCGACGTTCGGGTGGATATGATTGGCCGGCGTGGCGATAACGGGTACGCCCCCCGCGGCATCCACGCACTCGTTCGCCGCCGTCGCCCACCCTGTGCAGGAGGACAATATGCCGCATATGATAGTTTCATACAGGCCGAACGAATTGTACGGAGCTCGGATTCTGAGCGCGACCTCTTTGGCGACAATTCCTTCGCCCTCGTCCAACGCCCAGACCTCGATTCCCGTCTCCGGGAGCACCCTCTCGAGCAGTGATCGCACCTCTCTCACGCCACACAGCAGGCCGTCCCTCTCGGGGAAGAATTCCATGGTAACGGTTGGATTGATATTCTCATTTCTCAGAATGGTCAGGGTGCGCTGCAGATATACGTCCGAGGTGTCGCCCACAAGCACCGAATGGCGAATCTCGATCTGTGATGAAGCGGTATTGATGTTTACCATTTGAAAAGCCTGAAAACGTGAATTGTCGCCGTTCCGTCAGCGCGTGAATCTAGTCCCGGCCTCACGCCGCAGGCGCGGGATCAATCAATTTGGCGCCAAGTATCTTTTCCATGTGATCGAGGGCGTAGCGATGAGCGTTCGGGTCGAAAGACGCCACGCAGTCGGTCGGAACGTCCACCCCGTAGTCGCGGTTGCGCGCGTCCGCGGTCGTGTGCATAACGCAGATGTCGGTGCAGACCCCGCATACTATCACCCTGTCCGGGTTGAGTTCGGCCAGGCGGGCCTCAAGGTCGGTCTCGAAGAACGCGCTGTAGCGTCGCTTGCGAATCGTCTCGCCCTCATATCCGCGAAGCTCCGATATGACTTCCGCCTCCTCAGTCCCTCGAACGCAGTGCACCGGGAACATCTGGAACTCCAGGTCGTCCGGGTCGTGCGTGTCGCAGATGAAGATAACATTGCCGCCATCCGCCCGCTCACGCTCGATAAGCTCCCGCACCCTGGGGATGATCTCGCGGGCCTCGTCTCCGCAGTACAAGTTATGCCCAGGCTCCATGAAGCCCACGACCATATCCACTACAAGCACTACGTTACTCATGTCGCCCCTCCTGTCCGTGTATCTTTCCGAGATTCTAACACTTTTGGGGACGATTCTGTGATCGTCTGAATCGGGATATACGGGATTGGAGGATATTCGGGATCAGCGCGCTCCGCGATTTTGGAATCAGGCCCGCCAGCGCGATTCGGTTCGCGCCGACTCCCCTGTAATGTATTAAGATAGCGTGGCAAATCGTTGAACACCAAGTATTCCGGGAGCTTACGATGACGACTGACACGACAAGAGAGGGATTTGAGATTTACGATGACCGCTTCGGGGCGATGCTGCCGGAGGACGCCCGGCTTATGAGACACCACACCGGGATGGACTGGGCGGAAGGGCCGGTCTATTTCGCGGACGGGGACTACCTGCTGTGGAGCGACATACCCAACGACCGTATCCTGAGATACTCGGACGCGGAGGGGGTGTCGGTCTTCCGAGAGCCGTGCGGCTACACCAACGGTCACTACCGCGACGCCCAGGGACGGCTGCTGAGTTGCGAACACGGCGGGCGGCGCGTGAGCCGCACCGAGCCGGACGGGACTGTGGTCAGCCTAGCGGACAGCTACGAGGGCAAGAAGCTGAATTCGCCCAACGATCTGGCGGTGAAGTCGGACGGCTCTATCTGGTTCACCGATCCGCCTTACGGCATACTGAGCGACCAGCAGGGCCACAAGGCGGAGAGCGAGTTGGGCGCGTGCTACGTCTTCAGGCTGGAGCCTGATACGGGCGCGCTGGAGATAGTGGCGGACGACTTCGATATGCCGAACGGCATATGCTTCTCGCCGGATGAGAGCGTGCTGTACGTGTCGGACACGGGCGAGCCAGGACATATCCGCGCGTTCGACGTGGTGGATGGCAGGAGCCTGGCGAACAGCCGTGTGTTTGCTGAGGTGTCGCCGGGCAAGTCGGACGGCTTCCGCTCTGACACGGACGGCAACATCTTCACCAGCGCGCGGGACGGGATACATGTGTACAGCCCGCAGGCCGAGCTTCTGGGCAAGATACTGACGCCGGAGAACGCGGTGGCCAACTGCTGCTTCGGGGGGCCGGAGAAGAACCGCCTCTACATCGCGGCGGACAAGTCGCTGTACTCCGTAGTCCTAAACGCGCAGGGGGCGCAGAGGCCGTAGGATAGGAAGTCTCGCTAAGAAGCCGTTAAGGGACACGATACCGTAGCGGTATTATGGGCATATTATCGGCTAATTGAATATCGGATGTTCAATTAGCCGAATTTTCAGTCAACAAGGCCAGTTCACGGCCTAATACACTCGACGCTGAATTCAAACAGTTTCTTGTTCGAGTTACGCTTGCGGATTACGTCGACGCTTATGCGCTCAAACCCAACGTGTTTCAATAGTCTCGCATACCATTGCTCCGTCGGGACGGTCTTACCGTAGAATGTTGAGTTTCCCACAATGTACGTCGCTCGTCCACCAGATCGTAAGACCCTATACGCTTCCTGGAAGTGCGCCAGCATATCGAAGAAATACTTGTGGACGTAGTTCGCCAGCAGTTTCGCGTTTCTCCCGTCACTCTCGGCAATCCGACGTAAGACCGACTCGAACTCATCGCCCAAGGGCAGCGGCATTGTGGCGTTCCAACCAGACAGGCGGCTGGTCGCGCTTCCCCATGTGCCGCCAATCGTTTCCCAGTCCAGTTCTCCGGCCTGCTTTCCGCTGGAGAGGTAGCCAAGCCAGTACATATATGGCCGCAACTCGCGGATGTAGCTCATTCGATTGGAATACGGCGGTGAGGTAAAGATAATATCTACCGCTCCATCCTCAACCGCTCCCATCTTGCGCGCGTCACCCAAATGCACGGCGACCGGACCGTCAAGCCGGCTAGAAGCGGAGTCCAGCACGGATTGGACCTCGTCCGCAAACGTCCCGAACACTTCATCCGTCTTACTCATAGACGCGAACAGGTTAGCCTGCTCAGTCCGCGACTTCTGAAATGACATAGATTGATGATTGAACGCGGCGTTGCTCATCTGGATCATTACTCGGCAGAAAGCGATACACAGGAGGTCGTCGCCCGCTTTCCCATCACTCAATTGGGTGAGCGCCCGCTTCAGGGAGGCCAAGCCACGAAGAGTCTCAGGGTCCCACCAGCGTTCAATGCGGTGCATTGGAGGGACACGGAGACCTCTTCCATCGCATATAGCCGCGGCGCCGAGCGCCTCAGACGCTATCCAACGCGCGTGTTCGATTTCTTCCTCGGAGTAGCTTCGACACTTTGTCCTTCCGAGCCAGACGAGGAAGGGGTTGATGTCCAGCATGATAGCGCGTATGCCAGATTCGGCAGCTACTAGCCCCGTAGTTCCTGTCCCCGCGAATGGATCGAGCACGATTGATTCGCAATCGGCGTCACGCAGAGAATCCTCGACCACGCTGTACGCATACGCCGGCGTCAGCCTAAGCCAACCATGTCTGGATAGGCCAATGTTGGCCTTGAATGTCAGGTGCGAGTTCTGGCTAATCGTCATGTCTCACCAGCAGTGTAGCGACAATTTCTTCCACTTCGGACCGAAGGACGGCGGAGTTACGCTCAAAGAAAGCCGCAAGGTCGTATCCCAAGACTTGGCGGCAGAATGCGTAAGTTGAGATATGTGGATCATCGGAATCGACAGAACCGGATAGAACTCCCCACTTTCCACCTTCATACCGACTTCGCAAGTCGGTATCGAATTGGAGCGACATCACTACTAAAACTGGCAGATATAGCTGTGTGTACGCGGCGGCGGCGTTAGCCAGGTCGGCATTTTGGCGTTTGCTATCCTTGCTTTTGTATCCTTGCCGCACTTCGAACACGGTTCCATGAATCTCCGACTGAACATCTAGTTTACGTCCAAAGCCCAGCATCCAATCATTGAGCCGATGTTTATCATCATCGTCAGTGAGATGCCTGAGATCCACTCTGCCATCCAGCCTGAGCGTTCTTCGCCCTCCGCTCGGACCGGATGTAGTGTACCGCCAAGTCGCCTGATCCTGTGTCAGACCAAACGCGTCCTGAAGCAGAGTTCGGAATAGACGTTCACAGCCTATCCCGATTTGCCTGTAGATCGAGGTGATTCCGCCCGCCGCTCTGTGAGCGGCGTATATCGCGGGAGAGTCGAGACCCAACCATGAGTATAGCGGGTCAGCGGAATACGATGCCTGGAATTCCTCCAAGTTAAGGCCTCGCCTTCTGCCGAGACCGAATCGAGGTCGGTACCCGGCAGACACACGCATAGCGTCGAGGATTAGCGCGCGATACTTGGCGTCAGAATCCACGTTAATTCTTACCTGTTAGAATCTGGGTTTTAGTCGGCGGCGGCGGCGGACTCGGTGGCGGCGGTTCGCTCTACGAAGGGTTGGCCTGTGGCGGGGTCAACCTGGAAGGGGCTGGTGAGTTCTAGTTCGTCGGCTATTTCGCGGACGGCGGGCAGGACGTATTCGCCCATCAGGCGCAGGCTTCGCATCTGGTCCTCGTGGGTCATGGCGCCGTCGCCGTCCCAGAAGAAGACGCTGCCGGGCCGGAGGGTTTCGAGGACGTGCTTTATCTTCGGGATTACGGTATCCGGGGTGCCGGATACGACGGTGTAGTTCTCGACCTGCTCTTCGTAGGATGTGCTTAGCACGCCGCCGCGGTTTGCGGTGGCGGCGTCGCGGGTGGGCAGGACTCGCCTGCGGGAGGTGAGGCCCGGGAGTCCGAGAAGGGCGGGGTTGGCGGTGCCTTCGTTGCCGGCTAGGAAGGGGTTGCTGGGGCCCTGGACGAATTTGCGGCCTACTTCGTCGGCGAGTTCTTCGGTTTCGTCAACGTGTACTTTCCAGAGGTAGCCGATGTTCTGCGGGCCGGACTCGTAGCCGAGTTCGGCGGCGGTGTCGTGGTATATCTGGAAGGCTTCCTGCGTGGGGCCGAGCTTGGTGGCGAGCATGATGTACGGGATGCGGTTGGTGGCGGCCCATACGAGCGAGTCGCGGCTGACGACGCCCGGCAGCCAGATCGGGGGATGGGGCTTCTGGTAGGGGCTGACCCAGGGGTTGACGTAGCGGTAGTTGTAGTGCTTGCCCTCCCAGCGGAACGGGCCCGGAGTGGTCCAGGCCTTGACGATGAAGTCGTGAGCCTCCTGGAAGCGTTCCCAGTTGTACGGGGGCGGGGAGTTGTGGGCGACGCTCTCGCGTCCGGTGCCGCGCACCCAGCCGGAGACGAGCCTGCCGCGCGAGATCATGTCTATCATGGCAAGCTGTTCGACGAGCCACAGCGGATCGTCCCAGATGGGGATGATGTTGCCGAGCAGGACTATCTTGGCGCGGTTGGTAATCTTGGCGAGGATGGATGCCTCGACGTTCATCGCGCCGCCCATGCAGAAGGGGGTGCTGTGGTGCTCGTTGAGCATGATGCCGTCGAAGCCGACCTCCTCGGCATAGACGCGCTCATCGAGGTAGCGGTTATACAGGTCGGCGCCGACCTGGGCGTCGTATATCTCGTTGCTGAGGGTAAGGTCCTTGATGGGCAGTCCGGTCGCGCCGAAGTAGCCCGACTCGGGGTCCTGGTACGGTCTTTCGGTGAAGTGGCCTATGAACATCGGGGCCTCCTCTTATCATGGTCTAGGGACGGAATATTTGACTTCGGCGCAGTGTATCATCTTAGTTATTAGTTGTCAGTTGTCAGTTCTCGGCTGCGGGCTTGATCCGGTTTATACGCTTTTTCTGGTGGACGCGCAGGGGGGCTGCTGGGGGGCTGCTGGTAGGCCCGGCGAGCATTTTTCCCCTGCATCCGCCCTGCATAACCCTGCATTTCCCAGTTCAGCGAATTTTTTTCGGATTCCGCCAAGTCCCGTCAGGGCATATAGGGCGTCCATCCGCCGTTCCAGGGAGGCTTAGGTTCTTTGTCTATTTGGGCGGCCATCTCGGTCATCTTCATTATGGTATCGGCAATCTTGGCCATAGCGCGGGCGTTGTTCGCGGAAGGCGGAGCGGCCTGGAGCTCGTCGAACACTTCCCGCAAACCCTTCACCATGTCATCGAGTCCAAGTTCTCTTAGCTTCTTCTGCGCCCGGGCCTTCTTGCCCTTTGCGCGTCCGCCCGCAGCGCGCGCGTAGGCAAGCTCAGGGTCGTGGGCGAAGCAGTAGCCCGAGACGGATACGGGTAGTCCGGCGCAGACCTCACCATTGCGTTTTACGGCAGGGCAGGGCTGGTTACAGGACAGCCATTTTCTCAGGCTCTCATCGCTCACTTCTTCTATTTTCTCGTTATTTCCCCATATTGTGTCTTTTCCGGACCATTCTCTTGCCAGTTCGATTAGCTGCTGCCTGTTCATATCCCTAAAGTTGTAGCTTTCTCTCATTCCTCCTCCTCCCGCACATAGATTCTATGAAGATGATACAGGATTCATGGAGTTGCTTCAAGGGTAACTTTGGGGGTTGTTGTCAGAAGCAGGCTTGCCGACCGCGCCACTCAGGTCTATCATAACCTTGACGAATCTGACGACTGACCTTGCGAGAATGACAAGATGGCTACCAGTCCCACAGCCACAATCCAGAGAGTACGCCCACCGAAGGGCAGACTCGTCTTCTACGAGGACAATATAATTGACGGCAGAGTTCCTATCGAAATGATGCAATCCAACGCTATCAAACAGGCCATCGCGGCCCTTGACCACCTCCCTGAAAGCGATGAATTCGCATACATAGACTCCAACCTCCCCATTCGGCTCGATCCGACCGACCTCCGAATCTCCATCGCTCCCGACTTCTATCGCGCCAGGGGCGTGGACGTTGGCCGCATAAGGGACGACACCGGGTACAACCTGTGGGAGATAGGCAAGCCCCCCGAGTGGGTTCTGGAAGTAGCCTCGCGGAGTACATATCGGAGAGACCTGTACGAAAAGCCAGGCATATACGCCGGCATCGGGGTATCCGAACTATGGATGTTCGACCCCACCGGAGGCGAGTTGTACGGACAGGCGCTGATGGGATTCAAGCTAGTGGAAGGCGAATACGGACCGATTGACATATCGCCGAACGAACATGGCCTTCCGAGCGGGTACAGCGAGGAGTTGGGCTTGAGGATATGCGCGCTGGAGTGGTCGAAGCGAGAGGAACTGCTACGCGCGCAGCCGAATCTGGATCTTGTGATCTCCGCGAACTACCAGCCCTGGCAACTAATGTTTCAGGACGCGGACACCGGACTCTATCTCATAAATATGAAGACCTCGCTGGCCGAGTATAGACAGGCCGAGGCCGAACGCCAGCGACTGGAAGCCCAGCATGAGGCCGAGCGAATCCGCGCCGCCCAAGCCGAAGCCGAAATACGACGCGCCGAACAATCCCTAGCCGACGAACGCGACGCCCACGCCGAAACACGCTCTGAGTTGCAACGGCGCGACGCCCGCATCCGCGAACTGGAGGAGAGACTTCGCCACTTGGAAGAATAGCCCTTCAGCCGTTAACACATGACACCTCCAAATCCAAAGCGACAAAAACGCGCTCCGCAAACAACGGATATGATTATATTGGAAATCCTAGATGCTTGGTTAAGTTTTTAATTCGATGTAGCTTAAGAGACTTAGCTGCGCTGATCCCCAGGTCTTCGAGGATTTCGGCGAGATGTTCGCCCGGATGGGTCATAGGCACAGCCGCCATTGGGGTCTCCTACCTCTCATACGGCCTCAGCAGCGCGCGTGAGGGTGTCTCTTTTTTCTACTGGATTCCCCGATCATCCGAATAGCGACCTAGCGTAAGCTTCCCTACTGCGTTTAGAATAGCCCCAAGCCATGTTTATAGAGGAACATAGATGATCCAACTGTCTGATCCGCAAGAGTTGCTTGGTTCGCTTGAGAGGATGCCGTACTCCATCTGGCAGCCACTTGGCGCGGGTATGTCCCCTGCGGAAGCGCCGAGAACCCTTGTGGTTGGATCGGACGCTTCACGCGCGGATGAACGGGAAGCAATGGAGGCGGCGCGGCAACACATCGTAAATCTACTGATGTCTGATCCCGATGACAGGCTAGACTATTTGCAACAGGCGGCCCCGTCGCTCACCGAAGACCATCTGGATCAAATCGTCATAGCCACGGATAGATGGCTGAATGACCAAGCCCGGGACAGGCTGCGGACTCTGGTTCAGCGGCGTTTTGACGATTCTGACAGCCCTGCCGACATCCTGATTGATTGGCTAACGCCGGAGGAAGTTCAGAGATTGGTTGAACTGCTAGACGAGCCCTCGTTCCCAGACACCACCCTCGCGTTGTGTTACGCAATCTGCGAAGCGCTTGGCGTGGCGCGCGCCGCTTACTTCATACATGGTGAGCGTGTAAACCGCAAGACCGACTTCACCAGAGTCAGCCAGACCCCGGAGGAAACCGCCGCCGACCTGCGTTTCGTCAATGCGCGATAGGGAGATGCCACCAAATTGCCGTCCGCCATCAGGGGAAGCATTCACTGGTACGACTACGGCCCGATTGTTGGAAACGAGCTATCGGATGTTCGGCCTGCCCTGGTCATCAGCAATACTGAACTGAATAATGGGCTGGTCGTAGTGATTACGCTCCCGATGTCCAGTACCATACCGCCGGTTCGACACCTCCGAAATCATGTCTTTGTAGAGTCTGCCAATTCATGGGCGTCAGCGCGCCAAATCAAGTCTGTTGACCAGGGAAGACTGGGCGACAAAATTGGCGAGGCGACACCGCGGGAGATGGAGAGGGCCTTAGAAATCCTCGTGGAGCGTTTGGATAACACGCGAAACAAGCCGGGAACGGTCCTTACTCAATCTGGCTATGAGCGGATAGAGCCTGGCGCAATCTGGGATGTCGAATTTCACTCTCAAGACGATGCCTTGCAACTTACCCGTATGCTCATAATTGACTACAACGACGGCAACAAAATGGCTGTCGCGGTAGGAGTCGAATCTGGACAAAACCCGAACTCGTCCGTCAGAGTCCCCATCAACATGAACGATTCCTCTGAGTCAGCGTCGGCCCTCATACACCGGATAAGGTCATTCGACACGGAAGCCAGACCTATGATCAAGGTGAGTTCAGTTGATGAAGATAGTTTGATGTCAGTCAACTCCGCTCTGTTAAGGGCAATTGATCATTAGGGACCGCTGTATAGCGCAGCTATATCCTCTAAGTCTGAAATTTCGAGTCGATCCCTTGACACCCTGCCTATCATGGACAATAACCATATTACCCCCCCAGCGGCTGACGCTTGTGGGCCGACGTCCTCAGCGCGCATGAGGGCGTCTCTTTTTTCTGCGATCCTTCCATCTCGATTGCTGACTGCCGAGAACTGGTATAATCTCCGCTGGAACATTTACTACCCGTCCCGGAGAATGACTTGGCCGCCGCGCTCGAAGGCATAAAGGTGCTTGACCTGACTCACCATGTGGCAGGGCCGTACTGCGCCAAGCTGATGGCGGACTTCGGGGCGGAGGTCACCAAGATCGAGCGTCCGGGCCGCGGCGACCCGGCGCGGTCCATGCCCCCGTTCGCGGGCGATGATCCGCACCCGGACAAGTCCCTGCCGTTTCTCTACCTCAATACCAACAAGCGCTCGGTGACGCTGGACCTCAAGTCCGACGCCGGGCGCGGGCTGATACACCGGATGGCGGAGTCCGCCGACATCGTGGTGGAGAATTTCAGGCCGCGCAGTCTGCCCGCGCTGGGCATAACATACGAGAGCCTGAGCCGCGACAATCCCGCGCTGGTCATGGTGTCCATATCCAACTTCGGGCAGACCGGGCCATACCGCGACTATGAGGCTACGGACATAGTGGAGTACGCGCTGAGCGGGTTGCAGTACATATTCGGCTCCAACGAGCGCGAGCCGCTGAAGCACGCTTTCAGCCAGGCGCAGTACAAGGCCGGAGCGAACGCCGCTTCCGCCGCGCTGATAGCGATGTACCATCGCATGATGACGGGCGAGGGGCAGCGCATTGATGTCTCCATCCAGGAGTCCATAGCGACCGGACTCAGGGACACGACGCTCGCGTATGCCTACAACGGCCAGGTCAAGTGGCGCCAGCCCAGGGAGGCGGGCGAGATTCCCAGATCGCCGGTCGCCACGTCGGACGGGCATATCGTACCGATAGCGTTCGGGGGGCCAAACTGGGACGCGATAGTGGAGTTTCTCGGCTCGGAGGAACTGGCGGATGAGAAGTTCTCCACGCCCGAATTGCGCGTCCGCAACTCAGCCGAGCTTGACCGCATAGTGACAGAGACTTTCGCCGCTCAGGAGAAGTTCGACCTATTCTATCGCGCCAACCGCATCAGGGGGCTTATATACGGCGTCGCGCAGGACGCATCAGAACTGCGCGAGAATCCCCAGTACGTTCACCGCGAATACTTCAGGGAGGTGGCTCACCCGGTGGCCGGAACAGCCGAGATGCCCGGGCCGCCGCTCAACATGGAGGGGACGCCCTGGGCGGTGGACTCTCCCGCTCCGACGCTCGGACAGCACAACCGGGAGGCCTATTGCGACGAACTGGGCCTGTCCGCCGACGAACTGGCGCGGCTCGCGGCTGAGGGGGTGGTGTGATGACGAAGATGGCGCTGGAGGGCGTTCGTGTCGTAGAGTTCGGGCAGCTAATCGCGATACCGTTCGCCACCAAGCTGCTCGCCGACATGGGCGCGGAGGTCATACGGATAGAGTCCTGCACGCGGCTGGACGGCTACCGCGTCGCCGGGTTCTACAAGAACGACGCATCCGGCGAATTCTGGAACAGGGCGGTCAACTTCTACGAGCAGAACCGCAACAAGAAGAGCCTCACACTCGACCTGGCGCAGGAGCGCGCCCGCGAGGCGCTGAAGGACCTGATCGCGGTGAGCGACGTGTTCGCCGAGAACTTCACTCCCCGCGTCATCAGGAACTTCGGGCTGGAATACGAAGACCTGCGCCGCATCAAGCCCGACATCATCATGGTGTCCTCCACCGGATACGGGCATACCGGCCCCTGGAGCGGATTCGGGGCCATTGGATACGGCACGGAGGCGGCGTCCGGGCTGGCGTCGGTGACCGGGTACCGCGATGGCCCTCCCACGATACCGGAACTCCCATACGCGGACTACACCGCGGGCGAGCATACGGTGTTCGCGATAATGGCGGCTCTCGCCCACCGCGCCGTGACCGGACGGGGCCAGTTCATTGATATATCCCAGACCCAGACCCTCAGCGCGACTGTCCCGGAACCGCTGATGGACTACACCTTCAACGGGCGCGTATTAGGCAGGCAGGGCAACCGCGACGACATATACGCGCCGCAGGGGGCCTATCCCTGCGACGGGGAAGATAGCTGGATATCCATCAGCGTCAGGTCGGACGGGGAATGGGCGTCGCTGTGTGAGATACTTGACCGTCCTGAATGGTCGAATGACCCGCGCTTCGCATCCCACGCATCCCGCGTCGCCAATCACGACGCGCTTGACGAACTGCTGGCGCAGGTTACGTCGTCCTGGGATGCGCGCCAACTGGAGGCGGAACTCCAGGTTCGCGGGGTTCCCGCCGGCGCGGTTCTGGACGGCAAGGCGCTCCTATTCGACGACCATCTGAATGAGCGGGGCTTCTTCGAGGTGGTGGAGCATCCGTCCGGGACGAACATCCCGCCGCTGCCCTACGCGAGCCGCCCGTGGAAGTTCGGCAGGACGCCCGGCTCAATCCACCGCGCCGCGCCCACGCTGGGCGAACACAACGCCGAGGTTCTGAACTGCATCCTGGGACTATCCGAGTCCGAAACCGACGCGATGGAACAAGATGGTATAATCGGAACCGCGCCTGTGCGTCCCAGGGCCACGAACCCGCCTTCCAACGAATTGCTTCTGGAGCAGGGCCGAATAGTCCGGTCCGAACCAGACTTTGAGGAGCAGGTCAATAAGAGGTTCGGGCTTCCCCAATAATTCAAGCTTAGAGATAGGCTATAATTAAAGCCGGATACACAAAATAACGGAGGTCAGAACGGAACCTTGCTCGATAACGCGGTAGCGATAGACGGCCCGGGAGCATCGGGCAAGACAAGCGTGGGCAGAGAGGTCGCGAGGCAGCTCGACTTCAGGTTCATGGATACCGGCCTGATGTATCGCGCGGCCACCTGGCAGGCGATGCGACAGCGCATCCCGGTTGACGACGCCGACGCGCTCACCCGAATGACCCAAGCCATGGACATAATCCTGACCTCGTGGGAGCGCGGCGACCGGCTTCTGATAGACGGGGTTGACGCCACATCCGAGCTACGCACTCCCGACATAGACCGCAACGTGTCCGCCGTATCCGCCGTCGAGGGCGTGCGCCGCGCGCTCGTGCCACAGCAGCGCGGGATTGCCGAGCAGGGGCCGATAGTGATGGTTGGGCGCGACATCTGCACTACCGTCCTGCCAGACGCGCGGACTAAGATATATCTCGACGCCTCCGCCGAGGTGCGCGCCGAAAGGCGGTACGCGGAGATGAACCAGATCGGCATGGCGGTGACGCTTCGCCAGGCGCTAGCCGACCTCGAACGGCGGGACCGGATTGATTCCGAACGCGCAGTTACGCCGCTGACTATCGCTGAGGGCGCAGTGGTCATCAATACCGACGACCTGACTATACCCGAAGTCGTGGAAAAGATAGTCAGAGCGGCGCAGGATGAATAATGAGCAAACTCTATAACATCACGAATGTCCTTCAGCGCGGAACGCTCAGGCTGTTCTCAGACTGGAAAGTGTCAGGGGCGGAGAACGTTCCGCCCGTGGGTCCGCTCGTCATAGTGTCCAACCACCTGAGCAACTTCGACCCCTCGCTGCTCAGTTGCAGCTTTCCGAGAAGGCTGAACTATCTTGCCAAGGACGGGATATTCAGGGCGGTAACTCCGCTCGGAAGATGGTACCTGAGGCAGTACGGCGCGTTCCCGATAGACCGGGGAGGCGCGGACGTGGCCGCCTTCAGATGGTCACTGCGGCAGCTCCAGCGCGACGCCGCGCTGGTGGTATTCCCGGAAGGCACCCGGAGCCAGTCTGCCGGGATGAATCCGGCGAAGGCCGGCGTCGTAAGCCTGATACTGAAGTCGGGCGCGCCCGTGCTGCCGGTGGGGATCACGGGAACGGAGCATCTGGGGGCCTTCCTCAGAGTCGTCAACCCGACGGGCAGGATAAGGGTGAACATCGGACAGCCTTTCTCGCTTCCCAGCATAGAGGGCCGCCCTCCGCGCGAACTGCTGGAATCCATGACCACGGACATCATGCACAGGGTTTGCGAACTGATCCCGGAAGAGTATCACGGCTACTACGCAAGGAAGCGTCACAAGAGTGGCGAACCACCCTCACCCTAACCCTCTCCCTGAGGGAGAGGGGACTTATGTAGTCGTCTTATCTAATAGCTAAGGACTGACCATGTGCGGAATCATAGGCTATACCGGGAAGAAGCAGGCCGCGCCCATCCTGATCGAGGGGCTGGCATCCCTGACTTACAGGGGATATGACAGCGCCGGAATCGCGGTGATGGGCGCCGACGGCCTGCCGCAGGTGTACAAGAAGACCGGCAAGCTGGAAAACCTGACCGCCTCTCTGAACGGCAATATGCCCGGCGGCTCGACCGGCATCGGGCACACCCGGTGGGCGACGCACGGCGGCCCGACCGACGCCAACGCGCACCCGCACATGGACTGCCGCGGCGAGGTCGTCGTGGTGCATAACGGCATCGTGGAGAACTACATCGCGCTCAAGCGCGAGCTCGTCGCCGAGAGCCACGCCTTTTCTTCGCAGACCGACTCCGAGTGCATTTCCCACCTGATAGAGCGGTATCTGGACGGCGAATTCTCGTTTGAGGAATCGGTCAGACTCGCGGCGCGCGAAATCAGGGGCGCGAACGCGGTGGTGGCGTTCAGCGGTCGAGAGCCGGATCGCATAGTCGCGTTTCGGCTGGGAAACGCGGGCGGCATAGTGGTCGGCCAAGACCCGGACGGCGGCGCGATCCTCTCCTCCGACCTGCCCGCGCTTCTTCCCTATGGCCGCGAGGTGATTTACCTGTCCGGCGGCGAGATGGTCTCAATGGCAAGCGGAGAATCCAACTTCTACACGCTCGACGGCGATCCGATCCGCAAGAAGAGCGTCCACGTCCCATTCGATCCCCTCTCGGCCAGCAAGGGCGGCTACAAGCACTTCATGCACAAGGAGATACACGAACAGCCGGAGGCGGTCATCAACGCGCTGAAGGGTCGCATCTCCTTCGATGACCTCACTGTCCGCCTGGACGAAGTGGAGCAAACCGCCGCGCGGGTCAGCGAGATAAAGCGGGTCATATTCATCGGGATGGGCACGAGTCTCCACGCCGCTATGCTCGGCCGGCACTGGATGGAAACGCTCGCCCGGATCCCCTGCGAGTACGACAACTCTTCCGAGTTCAGGTATCGCAACCCGGTTTTGGACGATGATACCCTCGTCGTGTCCGTATGCCAGTCCGGGGAGACGGTGGACACGCTCGCCGCGATGGAACTGGCCGCCGACAGCGGCGCGCGGCAGGTGACCCTGTGCAACTATCCCGGCACGCAGACCACGCGCATAGCGGACGACACGCTCCTCGTGCGCGCCGGACTGGAGATCGGCGTCGCCGCCTCGAAGACCTTCATGTCCTCGCTCATAGCGTTGTACCTGCTGGCGGTCGAGTTAGGAGCGCGGCGCGGCGTCTTGGGCGAGGATGCTAGGCGTGAACTCATCGGCGAATTGGTCAGGCTGCCCGACCTGCTGGGGAAGATGCTGATGGACGAGAGTCCTTACAAGGAAATCGCCAGGCGTTACGGGAGACGCTCCGACTTCCTGTACCTAGGCAGGGGACTTGGATTCCCGCTGGCGATGGAGGGCGCGCTGAAGCTGAAGGAGATAAGCTACATACACGCCGAGGGCTACCCGGCCGGCGAGATGAAGCATGGCCCTATCTCGCTCATTGACCGCCATATGCCCGTCGTCGCCGTAGCCCCGCACGACTCGCTGCGAGACAAGATGCTGTCCAACATCAACGAGGTCAAGTCCAGGGACGGGCAGATAGTGGGCATCATCACGGAGGGCGACCACGAACTGGCTGAGCATTCCGACTACGCGATTGCGATCCCGCCCGCGTCCGAGACGCTCAATCCCTTCCTCGTCTCGATTCCGATGCAGCTTATAGCGTATCATCTGGCTGCGCATCGCGGCTGCGACGTTGACCAGCCCAGGAACCTGGCCAAGACCGTAACCGTCGAATGACCAATTGACAATTAAGAATTGACACCGTAACCGTCGAACAAAATTGATAATTGCCAATTGAAAATTGATAACTGATAACTGATACTCGAACAGGAGCCGTAAGTTGCTGCAACACGTGGAAAAGTTCGGAATCTACCTCAATCCCTCCGAGGGCAAGGTGGTTCGCATAACCTCGCCCTACTGGTTCCCCGAAGAACCGGACTGGGTGTATGTAACCAGCGAGGTAAACGCGACTCTTCTCGCCATCAGGGACATGATCCGCGAACAATCCCTCTCCGACGACCCCGGCTCGGTGACATGGGGCAGAATTCCTCTATTGGACTGAGGCGCGCTTGACTCACCCGGCTGTCCGTCGAGAACGGACGCCTTTTCCTAATTCTCAGGATTTCCGATTTGGCATCAGGCCCACAAACCCGATCCCGCCCCGTAATATGGGTCTTGAGAGTGGTCGCGCTGGTCGCGTTCATGGACCTGTTCATGGGGTTCCCCATTATCTCCACATACGCGCGATCCGTAGGAGCCTCGGAGGCGACGCGCGGATTCATAGTCGCCATATACTCGGCTTCCAACCTGGTCGGAAACGTCGGCGCGGGGTTTTTGCTGGACAAGGTAAGCCGCAAGTGGCTCGTCGTCACCGGACTGCTGATAACCGCCGCGTTGCTCTTCGCCTACGGACTCGTGGATTCACCCGAGCGGCTGCTCACCCTAAGAATTCTTCACGGCCTGGCCGCCGGGATTCTCGCGCCCGGAGCGTTCGCCATGATAGCGGACTATACCGACGACGACCGGCATACGCGCTCGATGGGCTTGAGCGGAGCTCTCATAGCCGCCGCCGCGGTTATCGGGCCGCTCCTGTCCGTGGGCGTCAGAGACGCCGCCGACAGCTTCAGCGCGGTGTTCGCCACCAGCGGGACATTCATGCTTCTTTCCGCCATCGCCTTCATGGTCTTCGTTCCGGGCGCTTCGCCAGCCCGCGCCCGCGCCGTCCCCGGCGGTGAACCCCTCCGCCTATCGCCAAACATCTTCATAGTCCGCGTATATCTCGGCGTCCTGGCCATGGCCTTCGCGTTCGGCTGCCTGATCAACCTGCTCCCCGTCGCGCTGGAGGACGTAGGCGCGGCGCCCCGAATCGCGGGAATCGCGATTGCGACGCTCTCCCTCGCCGGAATGGTGATTATGGCAAGCCCGCTACAGCGCTCCGTCAGAGAAAGCTCGCGCGCCAGGGCGATAGTCTTCGGACTCGCCCTGCTCGCGGTCAGCAATATCGCGCTCGGTCTGTTCGGCGATTCCGCCCTTATGACGGCGGTCTTCCCCTCTATGCTCATATTCGGCGTGGGATTCGGAATGCTCTTCCCCTCGCTCAACGCATCCGTGGCGGCGCGAACCGCCGACGGAAACAGGGGCGTCGCCTTCGGGATATTCTACGCGGTTTACTCCCTCGGCGCGTTCTTGGGCGCGTACCTGCCGGGCGTTATGCCAACGTTCGGAGTGGACGGCTCCGCCCGGTTCTACATACCCGCTCTTATTCTCGTTGCGGTCATGTTCGTCTCGGCAAGACTGAGAGACCTGCGCGGCTGACAACGGATATTTCCCCGCGCCCCTATGCTACAATCCACCCACTGAAAATTGGGAAGCGGGGACTAATATCCATGAGCGCGAGACCAAAGCCCAAACGCAGTTTCTGGACATGGGGACTGCAATCCGACGAACCTACCGACGCGCAGAGAGCCGCTCACGCCGCCGAGTTGTCGGCGCGTTTCGGCGCTGAGATAGTCGCGCCTCCCATACCGAGCGCCGAAGACCTGGCACTCAGGAAGCCGCGTATTCGCGTCCCTGATTCGCTCGCTCCGTTCTGCTTCACGGACAACTACGAGCGAGCGCTTCACTCGTACAGCGCGGACGACCGCGCTCCGGCCGCGCTGGGCCACTTTCCCAACCCGCCGGACGTTGTGGCGCACCCGCGCGACGAGTCGGAACTGGAGCGCGTTCTGGAATGGTGCGACTCGAACGGCTACGTGGTCATACCCTTCGGCGGCGGATCGTCCGTCGTTGGCGGCGTCACCCCTCCGGAGGCGGCCGCGGTGGTGACGCTGGACATGGACGAGTTGGACAGCGTTCTGGAGATAGACGAGACATCGCGCGCCGCGCGCATACAGGCCGGGGTCTTCGGGCCGCGCCTCGAAGATCAGCTAAGGCCGCACGGCTACACTCTCAGGCACTACCCGCAGAGTTTCACAGGCTCCACGCTCGGCGGCTGGATAGCCACTCGCTCAGGCGGCCACTACGCCACCAATCACACCCACATTGACGATTTCGTGGAGTCCGTCCGAATGCTCACGCCCTCCGGCTGGTGGGAGAGCAGGCGGCTGCCGTCGAGCGGCGCTGGCCCAGATCCGAACCGTCTCGCAATAGGCAGCGAGGGAATCCTGGGCGTCATAACCGAGGCCTGGATGCGGATTCAGCGCCGTCCCGTCTATCGCGCGACCGCGGGCGTTGCCTTCCCATCCTGGGAACAGAGCTACGAGGCCGCCCGAAACATCGCGCAGTCCAAGTTGTGGCCCGCCAACTTGCGCCTTCTCGATCCCGACCTGTCCCGCGACGCGGCGGGCATGGACGGTACACGCGCGCTGCTGATCATCGGGTTCGAGTCCGCCGAATTGCCCCAGGACTGGAACATCAAGATGGCGGTGGGTATGGCGCGGCAGTCGGGCGGATATGTCCCGGACGACGAGATAGTCATTGACGACGGCACGGGCAGGCCCACCGGACACAGCGGCGCGGTCGGAGCGTGGCGCAACGCCTTCATCAACATAGACGAGGGGCTGACCGCCGGGCTAGGGCTGGTGACCGGCACCTTCGAGACGGCGGTCACCTGGGACGCATGGCCGGCGCTAGATGATCACGTGAGGGATATAATGGGCCGCGCTCTGAACGACGTGTGCGGGAGCGGCTCGCTCAACTGTCGTTTCACCCACGTCTATCTCGATGGCCCCGCGCCCTACTACACATACGCGGGCGCGCACAGAAGCGGCGACTACGCCGAGCAGCAGGCTGCGATAAAGAAGGCGGCGTCCGACGCCATCATCGAGGCGGGCGGGACGATAACCCACCACCACGCCGTCGGCAGGCTTCACCGCCCCTGGTACGACCGCGAACGTCCGGACCTGTTCGCCGAGGCGCTCCGCGCGGCCAAGAAGTCGCTTGATCCTAATGGAATACTGAACCCGGGCGTCCTCATAGACCCGTAAGACGGAGACAACAATGCGCAACGAATTCACCGCCATCATAGAAAAAGACGAAGATTGGTACATCGCGTACTGCCCTGAGATACCGGGCGCGAACGGGCAGGGCAGAACCAAAGACGAAGTTCTTGAAAGCCTGTCCGAGGCCATAGCGCTTATTCTGGAAGACCGGCTTGAAGACGGACTCCGGGGCGTCCCTCCAGACGCTATTCGCGAGACGGTGAGCGTTGGGTGAAACGAGGGGACCTGGTTCATCACCTTTGCAGACATGGATGTTACTTGGAGCGTCATATTGAACAACTCTACCATAACCTCCGTCCCCGGCGTCCGCGTTGGACATTATACTGACGCGGATAACGCCACAGGCTGCACCGTCGTCCTCTGCGAAGGCGGCGCGGTGGGCGGAGTTGACGTTCGCGGCTCGGCGCCCGGCACGCTCGGGACGGATTCGCTGAATCCGACGGCGCTGGTGGAGCGGGTTCACGCCGTCGTTCTCAGCGGGGGCAGCGCGTTCGGGCTGAACACCGTTTCTGGCGTCGTGAGTTACCTGGAGGAGAAGGGCGTCGGCATAGAGTTCGGGAACGCCACGATTCCGATAGTGTCCGGGGTGATACTGTTCGACCTCGGCCTGGTGAACAGCGCGGTACGCCCTGGTCCGGACGAGGGCCGAGCCGCCTGTCTTGCCGCCTCTTCCGGCGTGGTGGAAGAGGGCAGCGTGGGAGCGGGAACGGGCGCGACGGTCGCCAAGCTGCTCGGACGCGACAGGGGTATCAAGGGCGGCATCGGGACGTCGGCGCTCGAACTGGGCGACGGCCTTATCGTGGGCGCGATTGTGGCGGTGAACGCCGTGGGGGGCGTGGTTGATCCCGAGACGGCGGAAACCATCGCCGGGCCGCTGGATGATGACGGGGTGACGATGCTGGACTCCATGAAGGTGATAACCGCGCCCGGATTCGAGTCTCCGCAGCCGCGCGCCGGGCAGAATACCACGATAGGCGTCGTCGCCACCAACGCGAAACTCACCAAGTCGCAGGCCAACAAGTTGGCGGACGTGTCGCACGACGGGCTTGCGATGGCCGTCCGACCCGCGCATCTTATGAGCGATGGTGATACCATGTTCGCGCTGGCAACGGGCGGGCATACGGAAGAAGCCAACATGAACCGCCTGTGCGCCGCCGCCGCGCTGTGTACCAGCCGCGCCATAGTCAGGGCAGTGAGGAAGGCGACGGGGTTGGGCGGGGTGAAGGCGGTGTCTGAGCTTACAAAGGGGATTACACGGGAATGAGCAAGTAATGACACTTCAGACGTTGGAACAGAAGACGCTGGACGACATAATCCAACGTGTTGTAGAGGTCGCTCAGCCGGAGCGGGTCATCCTGTTCGGGTCCGCTGCCCGCGGAGACGCAGGGCCGCACAGCGACGTGGACCTCCTCGTCGTGAAAGACGGGGCCAACCGCCGAGGTCTCAGCGCGCGGATACGTCGGAGTCTCTACGGGATCAGGGTCGCGGTTGATGTGGTCGTTGCCACGCCGGATGACTTAGAGCGTTTCAAGGACTCGCACGGCTTGGTCATCAAGCCAGCGCTCCGGGAGGGGATAGTGGTATATGAATCTGCCTGAACGCTTCCTACTGCGCCATCCGTAAGGCTGTCGGACTATGCAGTATGAAGACTGTCGCAGAACTATACAGTGTAAATCTAGGAGAGGATCTATGGATGTGTATGAAGCTGCTAGAGAGCTTAGTGCTATGAACGCAAAAGCACCATACAAGGAGAAGACAATCTCTCTTATCCTATTCGGGATCAAGTATGGAGATGAAATCAGTTCGATTTCGATGACTGAGTTGCAAGACATAGCCCAAATACCCAAAGTCAATGGACAAGGAACAAGAGCAAGCGTAGATATCGAGGTCAAGCAGGGAATCAGGTTAAGTCAATATGTTCAGTTGAGAGACGATACTCCCGACTGGCTCTAGGATTTGAAGCAAGAATGCCTGACCCTAAAGACTCACGATGACCTTCGACAAATCCACCACCATAGGCTTTATAGGCGCCGGGGCGGTCGGCGGTTCGCTGGCCGGGGCGTTGCGCGACGCGGGCTACCCTGTCATAGCGGTCGCCAGCAGGACGTTCGCGTCGGCTGAGAGGTTCGCGTCGCGGATTTCGGGATGCGCTCCGTATCGCAGTCTTCAGAGGCTGGTTGATTCGGTGGGGTTCGTGTTCATCACGACGTCGGACGACGCGATAGGCGCGGTCTGCGACTCGCTGCGCTGGCGGGAAGGGCAGGGCGTGGCGCACTGCTCGGGCGCGGCAAGCCTCGAACCGCTTCAGAGCGCGGTCGAGAGCGGCGCGGCGGCGGGCGCGTTTCACCCGCTCCAGGCGTTCTCATCCGTCGAAGAGGGAGTGCAGAACATACCCGGCGCGACTTTTGGCATAGAGGCGGGCCCCGACCTCCACGACTACCTGGAGCGCATGGCGCTGGACATAGGCGGCAACCCGATATTCCTCAGACCGGAGGACAAGGTGCTGTACCATATATCCGGCGTGCTGATGGGCAACCTGCTCTCTGTACTGGCCTCGGTGGCGGCGTCCGTATGGCCCAAGTTCGACCACGACCGCGACGAGGGTATCCACGCGCTCACTCCGATGATGGTCGCGGCGGCCCGAAACCTGGACGCCCAGGGCGTGCCGCAGGCCGTCGCCGGCCCATATCCGCGCGGGGACCTGGGGACGATTCGCAAGCACCTGGAAGCGCTCAGCGCGAGTGCGCCGGAGTATCTTCCGCTATACTGCGAATTAGCGCTTGCCGGTCTGCCCTTCGCCGTGGAAAAAGGCGCGCTGAGGCCCGAACTTGCGGAGGAGATAGCGAGGATCGTCAAGAGCTATCGGTAAACGAACGGACTTCACTCGACATGAGGAGGTACCAGAAATGCGTGTAACGATACGAGACCTGAAACGGATGAAGCGGGACGGGGAGAAGATCCCCATGATAACCGCCTACGACTACACCTCCGCGTCGCTGGTAGAGAAAGCGGGAATACCGCTGATACTCGTCGGCGACAGCCTCGGACAGGTGGTGATGGGATATGACTCCACCGTTCCCGTCACCATGGACGACATGATTCACCATATAAAGACCGTCGTCCGCGGCGCCGAGCGGGCGCATATAGTCGGCGACCTGCCCTTTCTCAGCTACCACACGTCGGTCTTCGACGCGCTGCGCAACGCGGGACGGCTGCTGAAGGAGGGCGGCGCGCAGTCGGTGAAACTGGAGGGCGGACAGACGCAGGCCCCGACCGTGAGCCGCATCGTTCAGAGCGGCATCCCCGTCATGGGCCACATCGGGCTGACGCCCCAGTCGGTCAACCAGCTTGGCGGCTACCGCGTTCAAGGCAAGAGCCTGAAGGCCGCCGTCCAGCTAATGGAGGACGCGCGCGCGCTGGAAGAGGCCGGAGCCTACGCGATAGTGCTGGAGTGCGTTCCCGCTCCACTTGCCAGGATGATTAGCGAACGTGTTGACATCCCAACCATCGGCATTGGCGCGGGCGTCGGATGCGACGGCCAGGTGCAGGTATTCCATGATCTCATGGGGCTGTACCAGGACTTCACTCCGAAGCACGCCCGCAAGTACGCGAACCTGGGCGACGCCATAGTGAGCGCGACGACGGACTACATCAGCGACGTCCAATCCGACCGATTCCCGACCGACAGGGAAAGCTACACGCTCAGCCGAAAGGTGCTGGAGGCTTTGTCCGATCACTCCGCCAGCCCGGTGTAGGCGCATGAGTTCACCATCCGGCGCATCCGACCTCGACACTATCATCGAGGATATGACCGAGGCCATCGAGCGCGATCCCATGGATTCGAGCGCGTACTTTCGGCGCGGAAACGCCCACTCGAACAAGAGGCAATACGTCGAGGCGCACGCGGATATGCAGCGGGTGGTAGCTCTCGACCCCACGAATGCTATGGCGCACAACAACCTGGGCGTCGCCAACTTGTGCCTGGGCGATTTCGAGACCGCCGCGCGAAACACCAGCGCCGCGATAGAGCTGGATCCCGGATACCGCGACGCCTTTCACAACAGGGGTCTCGCGCGTTCCGAGACCGGAGAACTGGAACTCGCGCTCGCCGACTTCGACCGCGCTATCGCCCTGGACTCCAAATACTGGCCCGCCTACCGGCACAGAAGCGTCGTCCACCACCTGCTCGGCGACTCGCGGGCGTCCTACGCGGACTTCCTGAGAGCGCGGGAGTTGCGCGACCATTCCGGCTGACCCTCCTAGGGTTGGGTTTCACCCCCATCCTAGTCTTCCCCCGTCAAGGGGGAAGGGACTTTGGCCTGTCCCGGCGAAGCCATGGAGGGGGAGGGCTTGTGAAGTCGTCTTTGGCGTTCTTTACACGGCGTTGGAATTTGGGTATAAACTAGCCGCGTGAATCAGGGACGCGCGCGACGCTTTTCGCCGGGAGGTGAACCATCATACGCAGGACCATCGAGCGAGCCAAATTCTGGTCTCCCACTTATGGCTTCGACACCCTGAAGCGCGACCTGTTCGGGGGAGGCGTGGCGGCGGTCCTGATGATACCAGAGGCGCTCGGATTCGGAACGCTGTCGGGGCTTGGCCCCCTGGCGGCGCTGTACGGCGCGATAGTGCTGTCCTTCATCGTGGCTATACTGGGCGGAGCCGCGCCGATGATCTCCGGCCCAAGCGCGATAGTCACCATATTCACCGCCGTCATAGTCAGCTCATACGCGGACTCGATTACCGAAGCGCTCACCATCATTGCGCTGTCGGGGATGATTCAGATAGTGTTCGGCGCGCTGCGATTCGGGCGTTTCGTCAATTGGGTGCCGTTCTCGGTGGTTCGCGGCGTCTTCGCCGGAGTGGGCGCGTATCTCATAGTCATACAGACCCTGCCAGCGCTGGGAGAGGAAACCGAGCCGGGCATGGGGCTGATAGACGTAATTCGGGCGTGGCCCTACGCGCTGACGCACATTCATTTCGACACCCTTTCGGTAGCTCTGATAGCGCTGCTGATATTCGCGTTCTGGCCTGAAAGACTCCACCGAGTACTGCCCAACGCGCTGGTGGCGCTGGTGGTCAGCTCTATGGCGGCGATATTCATCTTTCACGCCGCGCCCCAGCACGCCGACACCCACATCGGACTGCCCGAAATCCACCTGCCCGTTCTGGAACACGACCACCTGATGGACGCGATAAAGCCCGCGTTCATACTGGCGTTCCTCGGCTCCATATACAGCCTGCTGACCGCGCAGGTCATAGACCCGATAGCGGGCCGCAGCCACCAGCCCAACAAGGAGCTGGTCGGGCTGGGGATTGGAAACACGATAGCCGGTCTGGTCGGAGGGATGCCGGGCGCGGCGTCGGTGCCTTGCTCTTTCTTGGCCGCGCGTTCCGGCGCTCTCACCGCGGTGGCGGGCGTCGCCTGCTCGCTCATAATGCTCGCGGTTCTGCTGACGACGGCCGGCCTGATCAACTACATTCCTCACGCGGCGTTCGCGGGGATATTCATCTGCATCGGCTGGGAGATGATGGACTTTCGATTCCTGAGGCGTCTTCCGAAGATGTCCAAGGACATAATGGCGGTGACCCTGCTTACGGCGATTCTGACGGTGCTGGCAGATCTTCTCACTGCCATCACCGTCGGCTTCATAGCGGGGACGCTGGCTAACGCGCTGCGCTCCCAAGTCCGCGAAATAGACAACACCGTCTCCACGCCGCTGCTGGACTCGGCGCTCTTTCCCGAAAAGGCGGACGACCTCGACCCATTCAGCGCGCGCGTCGGTCTGCTCTCCCTGCGCGGACACTACTCCATCGCCTCGGCTCGCCAGATAGTCAGGGCGCTCAGCCCCGATATGTCCGGGCACGAGGCGGTCATATTCGACTTCACCGACGCCGTTTCGATGGACAGCAGCGCGGCTATGGCCATAGAAGAACTGGTCGAGAACGCCGTGATAGGCGAGGGCAAAGGATGTATCATGATCGGAGTTGCGGGCGAAGTCAAAGAGACCTTCGACTCTCTGGCCATTCTCGAAAGCGTCCCAGAGGAAAATTTCGTGGAAGACATGGACGCCGCCAAAGCGCTGGCCAGGCGTCTGCTGGAAGCCTGATTCACAGATGCGCCCGCGCGGGAACCGCTTTCGCGCGCGACCTGGAGAATTCGCCATCGTACTAGACATCGTAAGACGCATAACGGGCTGGCAGCCGGACTACGGATTCGCCAACCTCAAGGGCGACCTGTTCGGCGGCGTGGTGTCCGCCGTGATGATGGTGCCCGTCGCGCTCGGATTCGGTGCGCTCTCCGGGCTGGGCCCGGTCTCGGCCTTCTACGGCGCGATTGCGGTCGGATTCTTCACCGCGGCCTTCGGCGGAGCCGCGCCCATGGTGTCCGGCCCAAGCGCGATAGTGACCATCTTTACCGCCATCATCATCGGCTCATACGCCGACAGCCTGGCCGAAGCCTTCACTATCGTCATAATGGCCGGGCTTATGCAGATAGCCTTCGGCGCCCTGCGTCTGGGCAGGTTCGGCAACTGGCTTCCAATACCCGTGGTGCGCGGGGTCTTCATCAGCGTGGGCGCGTACATCTTCATGACGCAGACGCTCTGGTTCCTGGGCGCGCCCGTGGAGCCGGGCATAGGGGTCCTGGAAGTCATCATGTCCTGGCCCAGCGCGATAATGAATCTCAACTTCCACGCGCTCGCGGTGGCGGCGATTACGCTGGTCGTGTTCATGCTGTGGCCCGCGCGGCTTCACCGCATCGTTCCAGACGCCCTGGTAGCGCTCATTGTCGGAACCCTCGCGGGCGCGTTGGTGTTCCAGTCCGCGCCCGTAACCGGAGAGACGAGCGTCGGCCTGCCCGAAATCCAGACGCCGGTCTTATCCACCTCCTTCCTCCTGGACGCCATACAGCCCGCGCTAACCCTCGCGTTCCTCAGCTCCATCTACAACCTGCTGACTGCCCTGGTCGTGGACCCGATGACCGGACGGGTTCATAATCCCGACCGCGAACTCTTCGGACTGGGCATTGGGAACATAGTCGCCGGAGCGATAGGCGGGATGCCCGGCGCCGCTTCCGCCCCATGCTCCCTGCTTGCCGCCCGCGCCGGCGGACGCACGGCGCTGACCGGCATGGTGTTCGCCGCCGTCCTCCTGGCGGTTCTCGTCGGACTCGGCAGAGTGGTGGCCTGGATTCCGCACGCCGCATTCGCAGGCATACTCATAAAGGTGGGCTGGGACATGATGGACATTCGCTTCCTGCGCCGCATCCCCAAGCTCTCCCCGGACATCGGAATCGTAACCCTGCTCACGGCGTTTCTTTCGATGATGGTGGACGTCATCTCCGCGATAGCGGTCGGTTTCATCGTCTCCGGCATGGCCAACGCGCTCCGCTTCCAGCATCAGGAAATCAACCAGACCATCTCCACGCCGCTGCTGGACATGGTTCTCTTTCCCGACGATATGGACGATCCCGACTTCGATCCTTTCCGCGCGCGCGTCGGGCTGCTGTCCCTGCGCGGAAACTACTCCATCGCCTCCGCGCGCGCCATAGTGCGCGTCATCAGCCTCGACCTGGTGGATCACGAAGTAGTCATCTTCGATTTCAGCGAGACCACCTCTATGGACGACAGCGCCGCCATGGCAGTCGAAGAACTCATAAACAGCATCGTCCGCGATCAGGAAAAGGACTGCATCGTGTCCGGGCTTTCGGGCGGCATAGAAGAAACCCTCATTTCGCTCGGCATCTTCGACAACGTTCCCGAAGAAAACTTCACCCAGGACATGGACGAGGCGCATCGGATAGCCGCCCGAATCCTGGAGGCCCGGTCCTGAACGCCGTCCCCTACCAGGGTCTTTCGATTATCAACCAATTACGTTCGTGGTGACCCTTCGACAAGCTCAGGACGAACCATGAACGGGCGGCCCTTCGACAAGCTCAGGGCGAACGACAGAAGCGGTATCGGGAAATAACTCCTGCATCCCCTACCCCTGTTCGCGCCGCCGAATCAGCCGCGTCGGAGTGTCGGCGATGTAGCCGGAGAGGTTCAGCGCGGTGTGAATGAGGCCAA
Source organism: Dehalococcoidia bacterium (assembly GCA_963668275.2). Taxonomy (GTDB): domain Bacteria; phylum Chloroflexota; class Dehalococcoidia; order Lucifugimonadales; family UBA1123; genus VXRN01. The sequence continues at coordinate 888,480 of OY764155.1, read as the reverse complement.
TGTGCGAGTACGCCTGCGGGAAGTTGCCCAGTTGGCGGTTGGTCGCGGGGTCGAACATCTCCGCGAACAGCCCCAGGTGATTGGAGCATCGCGTCATAGTCTCGTGGAACAGGTCCAGGGCCCTGTCGTTCTGCCCGGTGTAGATCATGTTGCCCAGCAGCCAGAAGCTCAGCATCGTAAAAGCGCCCTCCGGCTGCGCGTCGAGGCCGTCGTCCGTCTCTTCCGGGATGTAGCGCCATACCAGCGGGCCGTCGGCCAGTTCGCGCTCGGTGGCGTCCAGATTCTGCCGCACCCGCGGGTCTTCGGCTGGGATGAATCCGAAGAAGGGTATCGCCAGGTTGGAGGCGTCCAGCGCGTCACTGCCGTACCGCTGCCGGAACGCCCCCTTCGACTCGCTCCATCCGAGTTCCAGTATCTCCGTCTTGATGACGAACGCCGCCTGCGCCCAGCGGCGGTAGAGCCGCCTTTGCTCCACCGCCGCCGCTATGTACGCGGCGGTGTCCAGCGCGACCCAGCACATCACTTGGGAATAGACGAACCGCTGCGGCTCTCCGCGCACCTCCCAAACGCCCCGGTCGCGCCGCCGCCAGTTCTTGATAACCACTTCGGCCAGGTTGCAGACCAGATCCCACGCCTCCTCCGGTATCTCGCCGTTCAGCACAAGCAGCGAGTGGATAGTCGCGATGACTTCGCCGAACACGTCCAGCTGCAGATGCTCGGCGGCGCCGTTGCCGATTCGCACGGGCCGCGAATCCTCATAGCCGCTCAGGTGATCCAGTATCTCCTCCTCCAGGGACGACGACTGCGTTATCCCGTACAGGATGCGTGTGCGGCGGGTATTCAACTGGCACTGTTCCAGCAGCCAGTGGATGTAGTGGTCCGCTCCGTACATATCTCCGAGCCGGTAGAGGACGTCCACCGTGAAACTCGTGTCGCGCAGCCATGAGTAGCGGTAGTCCCAGTTGCGCGACCCGCCCAGAGTCTCAGGCAGGCTGGTCGTCGGCGCGGCGACGATGGCCCCGGTGCCGCGGTACATCATCAGGTGCAGCGCCAGGAATGACCGCACCACCTGATCGCGCCACAGGCCGCCGTAATTCATCCCCGCGACGAGGGCCTGCCAGTATCGCCGCGTCAGTTCCAGCTTGTCCCGCGTCCGATACCGCTCCAGGCTTGCCGGTCTCCCGTCGCCGTAGGCCAGCACGAAGATCGCCGACTCGCCCCGCGACAGTGTGAACTCACCCCTTACGCCGTCGGCGCTTGCGGGCAGCGAGACGCCGCTCACCAGCGTCATGGTCTGCCCGCCACCCTTAGTCTCGACCGCGGAGGCGCCGTTGCTTCGGAGTTGGCGAAATACCGGCGTGGCGCGGGCGTAATCGTGGCGAGGTTCATAGTCACAGCGCATTTCCACGCTTCCGTCCACGCACGCGACGACGCGGTGAAGTTCCGGGGGGACGGCGGGATTCCTGTCGGGCTTGCCGTCCTTGTCGTTATCCTGAATGGGCATGAAGTCGGTAATCTTCACGACGCCCTCGGAAGTTGTGAAGGTGGTCTCCAGTATGTTGGTGTCCCGCAGGTAAGCCTGGCGCGCGCCTGCGTATCCGCCGCTGGGTTGGATGCGGAACCGGCCGCCGATGTCTTCGTCGAGAACCGACGCGAAGACGCTGGGTGAGTCGAATCGGGGCAGACAGCACCAGTCAACCGAGCCGTCGGTACCGACCAGCGCCGCCGAGGACATATCGCCAATCAGTCCATAGTCGTACATATCGCCCTCCTCGGTGTCAGCCGTATGGCAGTTGCGCCATTCTAGCATCCCATAGCCGCAATACCTAACCTGCGCTACAATGTCCCTATCACCCCCAACTGGCGGCTATAACCGATGACCCTTCCGCCTCGCGTTCTGGACAGCCTCGACTCTTTCTCCCAAATCCTGGGAGCGGACCGCGTGGGCCTGTTCAGCGACTTCGACGGGACTCTCACCCCCCTGTTCGACGATCCCAGGGATACAACGCTTTCTCCGGCGATGAGGGACACGCTAAGCGAGTTGTCCGGGAAGCTGGAACTGGTCGCGGTGGTATCGGGTAGGGACGTGATGTATCTGCGTGAGATGATCGGCCTGGAGAGCGTGACCTGTGTCGGAAATCACGGGCTGGAATTGTGGCGAGCCGGAGGGGAACGACCGGATCGCGAGGCGCGTGTCTCCGACGGCCTCCTGGAAGATGTCGAGAAGGGAGTCGCGGATATTGGCGTCCCGGGGTTATACGTGGAGAACAAGGGCCTGAGCGTGGCGGCGCACTACCGCAACGCCCCGGACCCAACGGCGGCGCGATCCGCTCTGACGCGAATGTTGGAACGATTGGCCGCCGCCCACGGTCTGGAAACCAGGCAAGGCAAGATGGTTATGGAGATAGGCCCCAGGGTGGGGGTGAACAAGGGTACGGCAGTCGCTCGGCTGGCGCGAGAGTTCGAGTTGACGGGCGCGATAGTCCTCGGCGATGACGTGACGGACTGCGACGCCTTCGACGCGCTGCGCGAACTTACCCGCGAAAGAGGTCTGAAAGGCGCGTCGGTAGTCGTAGTAGATGAGGAAGCGCCGGAAGCCGCGCTGAGGAAAGCGGACTACCGCCTGTCTGGGGTGGGAGAGGTGGAGGAGCTTCTGCGCTGGATGGCCTACGAGTCGCCCAGGGCGTCAATGAAACTGTAACACCAGTCGCGGGCGGTGTGACCGCTTACGCCCTCGAACAGCGCCTCCCAGCGACGTTGCCGCTCGGGCTTGGGCATGGTCAGGGCGCGGTGGATGGTGGAAGCCGTCTCCTGGAAGTCGTATGGGTTGATCATCAGGGCGTCCCGCATGGACTCCGCGGCGCCGCAGAAACGGGAAAGCACCAGAACGCCGGGATCGGAGGTCTGGGACGCGACGAACTCCTTGGCGACCAGGTTCATTCCGTCCCGCAGGGGGGTCACGAGGCAGGCGTCGGCCTCCTGGTAGAGGTGGGTCAGGTCCTGCTGGGAATGAGAGCGATGCAGCGGGTGTATGGGCATCCAGTCAGCCTCCCCGAACCTGCCGTTGATTCTGCCGGCCAGCGAATCAACTTGCTCACGCTCCTCGGCGTACTCGGGGATATTGACCCGGCTGGGAGCCGAGATCTGGACGAGGGTGACGCGCCCGACCATCTCCGGGTAGTCCTCCAACAGCCGCTCGATAGCCTGCATCCGATGTACTATCCCCTTCGTATAGTCGAGTCTGTCCACCCCGATAAGAAGCCGCCTGTCCTCGGGGAAGTCCTCCAGGAAACGGCTGATGGGGGTCGGGACTTGGCTCAGGGCCATCTGGCGGAAGGCTTGAACGTCGGCGCCGACAGGGAATGAACGCGCCTTCAGGGTTCTGTCCTGGTGGTGCGCGGTGTCGCCGATGAGTACGGCTCCTAGTTCGTCGCCCAGGGACTCCTGGAGGTTACGGACGTATTTTCGAGTCTGAAGACCTACGAGGTCGTAATCGAAGAGGCGGGTAAGCAACTCCCGGGCCCAGGGCAGGATGGCGAATGTCTCGGAAGGCGGGAATGGAATGTGGAGGAAGAACCCTAGCCTGCCCGTCCACCCCAGCCTGCGAAGTTCGCCGCCCAGGGGGATGAGGTGGTAGTCGTGGACCCACACCATGTCGTCGGGCCTCAGCAGAGCTATGAGGGCGTTGGCATACTTCCGGTTTACGTTGCGGTACACCCGGTAGCTGTCATAGTTGATGACGGTCTTGCGCGGAAAGCCGTGAAGGAGGGGCCAGAGGGTCTGGTTGGAGAAGTTGTCGTAGAAGCCCGCCACTTCATCCCTGGAAAGGGACACGGAGGCCAGCCGGATGCTCTCGACCTCTGTGACCCTGGCGGGCGCGGCGCCCTCCTGTCCGTCGGGGTTTCCGTCCCACCCCATCCAGATGCCTCCCGACGCCTCGAGGAGGGGACGCAGGCTGCTCACCAGTCCTCCGACGGGAAGGCTGCGCCTCTCCTCCGCGCTGGGACGCGCGAATATGGAAGGGGCCCTGTTAGAGACTACTACTACTCGGCCTTCTCCATCCATGATCCTCCTCCAATCCCCGGGTCCGCAGCCGGTATGGAACCGCCCCAAAGCGCCGCCGCGCGGGGCTTCATCCCGATTCTACTCTCAGGTTTACGACAACCGCAAGTTGATATATCGTATCATAAGACGATTATAAAAGTTCCCTCTCTCTTGAGAGTGAGGGTGATTAGTTCCACCGTCAGGGAGTAGATGGGCATATGATGGCGATTATGCAATCGTCCCGGTCCTGAGCGCTGTTGCCCGACGCCGCCCGCTGCCATTACAATTGAGGCGCTGGAAGCGTCCCCACCATCCTCAGACTTCACGCGCGGAGGGGTGGCCGAGCGGACGAAGGCACCTGTCTTGAAAACAGGCATACGTTAATCGCGTATCATGGGTTCGAATCCCATCCCCTCCGCCACTACACCGATACCACCAACGTTTTTCCTCAGCCCGGTCGGGCCCCGCGCGCCTGGCGAGAGCGTCCTGAAACAGATTCACGGAGTTATGTGGATGAGAGACTTCGACGACTACCTGATGGAATCCTACGAGATGCGGGAGAGGCTGGTCGCGGACAAGTTCAGGCCGCGCTACCACTTCGCGCCGCCGGAGGGCCGCTGGAACGACATCAACGGCGCGGTCTTCTGGAAGGGCAGGTACCACGTCGGCTATCTCCAGAAGATAGCCAACGGCCCGGGCGAGCGCGACTTCTCAAGTTGGCAGCACGTCTCCAGCAGGGACCTCCTCCACTGGCGTTACCACAAGGCATCGCTGCGGGAGCCGCTTGAGGGCAGGAAGGGCGACTACTTCAACAGCGGCGACGTGATGGCGGGCGCGGACGTCCCCACCATCATCACCAATATGCCCAGGCGGGGCATCTGCATCTACCAGTGCCACGACGACGCTCTGGACGACTGGGTTCCGCTGGCCGAGAATCCGGTCATACCCGTGGACCCGGCCCCGGAGGGCGAGGAGTCCATGTCTTCAAGCAGTCTGCCGGAATGCGTAATATTCGACCCCAGCGGCTGGAAGGAGGGCGACGTCTATTACGCCCTGATCGGCAACAAGAACCACCGCCCCGGCTACGAGGGAGACTCCACCAGCCTGTTCAAGTCCACAGACCTGAGAGAATGGGAGTACGTCGGTCCCTTATACAAGTCGGACAGGAAGTGGACGGAGGAAGTCGAGGACTGCGCCTGCTCCAACTTCTTCCCATTCGGCGACAAGCATATGCTTCTGATGCACACCCACCGGCCCTACGGCAAGTCGCAATACTACATCGGGCGGTACGAGAACGAACGGTTTTACCCGGAGACCAACGGGCAGCTGAGCCACCTGGGCAGCATGGTGGCCGGTCCCGAGACGCTGTTGGACGACAGGGGCAGGCGGATATTCTGGGGCTGGGTCAGGGAGGCGCGGGGGCATAACTGGGAGAAGTACGGCTGGAACAGCATTATGACGCTGCCCTGGCAGTTCAGCCCGGCCGCAGACAACAGCCTGCTCATCAACCCGGTCGAGGAGCTGCGTTCGCTGCGCTACGGCGAGCGGCGACACGACGATATAACCCTGTCGGCGGGAGAGGAGAGAACGCTGGAGGGGTTCGAGTCGGACTGCATGGAGATAAAGCTGACCATTGAACCAAACGACGCTTCCCGGTTCGGCCTCAAGCTCTTCCGCTCGCCCGGAGGCGAGGAGGAGACCGTCATCACCTACGACGCCGGGCGGCAGCGGTTCGTGGTGGACTTCGAGAGGGCGAGCGAAGACGGGAATCTGTCCTATGGCCGCGACATGAGGGACCGTAGCGAGGGCGTCCGCCGGCAGGTCGCGCCATTCCCCCTTGAGGCCGGAGCGCGGCTGGACATTGACGTGTTCGTTGACCGCTCCATCATCGAGATGTTCGTCAACTCACGGATCTGCGTCGTCCAGAGGGTCTATCCCACCAGGGACGACAGCAAGGGCGTGAGCCTCTTCAGCGAGGACAGCCCCGTCGTCGCCAGGAACATCGTCAAGTGGGAGATGGACGCCACCAATCCCTGGTGAAGCTGTATGTTAGAATTCAGGGCGCGTGAGCATGAATTTGAAGGAGGGAGTATGAGGAACGCGGAGATACCGGCGCCTACCCGATCAATCAGGCCCAACACGCAAACTCTGCCGCGGGATGAGGTCGCCCGCCTGGGCAAGGAGATATACGAGCGAGACATCCGTCCGCAGGTTGAGGTGGACCACTATGGAGAGGTTGTCGCCATTGACGTGGATAGTGGCGGATGGGCCATAGGCGAGGAGGTTCTTGAAGCGGCTGATTGCCTGCGGACGCAACGCCCGGAGGCAATCAACGTCTTGCTCGAGCGGGTTGGATACCCGGCCCTGGACAACCTCGGAGGCAGGTTCCCGCGGAGCGGCCAGTGATTCAGGGTGTGGTCAACGCCGCCTACGAACCTGTCGTTCGCCTTATAGCGCAAGGCCCGTCGGGACAGGTCGTGGAAATAGAGGCCGTCGTTGATACTGGCTTCAATGGCTATCTGACCTTTCCGCCGAGGTTGGTGGCGGATCTTGGATTGCCCCTTGTCGGCACAGGCACTGGTGTCCTGGCAGACGGCTCTGTGGTTAGCTTCGATGTTCACTACTGCACCGCGCTATGGGACGGGCAACAGAGACTTGTTCGAGTCAATGTCGCCGACACTACCCCGCTCATAGGTATGCGGCTGCTGGACAGCCATAGCCTGTACGTGGAGATCGAGGACGGCGGCCGCGTCGTCATTCAGGCCACGGAGCCTCGATAAAGTACGGATACGGCGCAACCGTACAGCAACCACTTCAGCCTGCAACTGCTGACAATCCGACCAAGATACTCGCCATAGCGTATGGACTGTTGCCCTTGGCTCGGCTAATTGTTGCCCACCGAATACGGGTCGGCGGCGTCTCTCAGTCCGTCTCCCATGAAGTTGAAGGCGAGTACGGACAGCAGCACGAACGCGCCCGGCACCAGCAGCCACGGAGCCGAGGACACCGCCCGGATATTCTGCGCCTCGAAGAGCAGCACTCCCCAGCTTATGACGGGCTGCCTGAGTCCTAGCCCCAGGAAGCTCAGCGACGTTTCGGCGATGATCATGGTCGGTATGGCGAGCGTGGTAGTGGCGATGATGTGGCTGACGAAGTTGGGCACCATGTGTCTGAAGATAGTCCTCAGCGGACTCGACCCGTAGATCAGCGCCGCGACGACGAAATCGTCCTCCCTCAGCACCAGGAAGCGCCCCCGCACTTCCCTGGCGAGCGTCGTCCAGCCGATGAACGAGATAAGCACGGTGATGGCGAAATACACCTTCACCACGGACCAGTCTCGCGGCACCGCCGCCGCCAGCGCTATCCACAGGGGGATTGTCGGGATGGACCTGAGGAACTCGATCAGACGCTGTATCAGAACGTCTATGAACCCGGAGTAGTAGCCGGAGACGCCGCCCAGCAGGATTCCGAGGAGCAGGCTGATGATTACTCCGAGCAGGCCGACGGACATGGAGATTCGAGTGGCCAGCATGAGGCGCGACCATAGGTCGCGTCCCATCCGGTCGGTTCCGAGGATGTGGAAGGCGGCCAGGTCGTCGTCCGTCTTGAGGCCCATGAGGTGCAAGTCGGTGGTGAACAGGCCGAGCAGCTTGTACTCGTACCCACCCACGAAGTAGTGAATCCTGTACTTCTTCTCCGGGTCGGTCTCGAATTCGAGCGCGAGAGTTTCGGGGTTGCGCTTGCTCGTCAGCCCATACACGAACGGCATGGGCAGCCAGCCGTCGAAGATCTGCACGGGCGTCGGGGAAAGGTACAGTTTCTTGGCGTTTCTTTCGTGCGGGTCGTGAGTGGCGAGAAACTCCGGGAAGAGGGACACGAGGTATAGAACGATGACGACGCCCAGTCCAATCATCGCCAGGCGGTGACGCCTGAACCGCCACCACACCAGTTTCCACTGGGGCGCTACGTATAGCTGTTCGCTTTCGTCTCGTTGAAGAGGGAGCGTTGTATTCGCCATGGGTCAGGCTTCCATTCGGATACGCGGGTCCATAAGCCCGAGAACTATGTCAGAAATAAGAGTGCCGACCAGGGTCAGCGCCGTAAGGATGAGTACGATGGAACCGGCCATGTACATATCCTGGGACTGGAGCGACTTGAGGAGCAGCGGCCCGATAGTCGGCAGGCTCATCACCTGCGCGACGATGAGGCTGCCCGAGAACAGCGTCGGGAGCGTCCAGCCGGCCGTGCTGACGAACGGGTTGAGCGCGATTCTGACCGGGTACTTCAGCACCAGCTTCCATTCGGGCAGACCCTTGCTGCGGGCGGTCTCGACGTAGGGTTTTTCCAGTTCGTCAAGCAGGTTGGCGCGCAGGATACGGGTGAGTCGCGCCGTGCCGTCGGTGCCCAGTATCAGCATCGGAATCCAGAGATGCTTCAGCAGGTCAACGACCTTGCCGACGCCCCAGGGCGCGTCAATGTACTGGTCTGAGAAAAGCCCGGTGACGCTCATGTTGAAGGCGGAGAACGCCGTCCACATGAGTACGAGCGCGAGCAGGAAATTGGGAGTGCCGACACCCAGGTAGGACAGGAACGTGAAGAAATAGTCTATAAAGGAATACTGCTTGACGGCGGAGATGATGCCTATGGGGATTGCCATAGTCCAGGTGAAGACGACGGTGAACAGCCCAAGGACAACGGTCATCGCGAGACGGTCGTTCACCAACTCGCTGACCGGGCGCCTGAATTCCAGCGAGTCGCCCAGGTCCCACCGTACGACGCCGCTGACCCACTTCCAGTATCGCTCGTAGATGGGGCGGGACAGTCCGTAACGCCTCTCCAGACGCTCTACTTCCCCCTCGTCGTACTCGCCCTGCGCCTTCAGCAGCGATATGTAGTCGTCGAGATAGTCTCCGGGAGGGGCTTCGATGATCGCAAACGACACGATGGACATAAGTACCAGCATGGGTACGTAAATCGCTAATCGTTTGAGCAGGAACTGGATCACTCGGCCACTTTCTCCCGGGCGCGTTGTCCGACGTATGTGTCAGTTCCCGAAAGGGGCAACCACAAGGGCTGCCCCTACGGGATTCGCTATGGGAGCGGGCCGTCAATCGCGTCCACTCCACAGTCGCAGTTACGAGGCGCGCCTATTTAGCGCCGGTAGAACCAGACCTCCGGGAAGCCGTTGTTGGGCGAGCGGAGGGGCCAGAAGACGAAGGCTTCGTCCGGGAAGTTGCCGATGCGGTTGCTCACCACGAACGGCTCCGGCCTCAGTCCGATGAGCGAGATGCCGTACTGGTTCTCCGCGTGGTACTTGTAGATGGACTTGGCCAGCGCGTTGCTCTCTTCGATTGGAAGAGTTGGGCCGACATTGTGCTGCTGGTTTATCTCGATTATCTCGTCGGGAGGCTTTAATCCCTCGGCTCCGTCGGAGGTGAACCACTCTCTCCACAGCGGGGATACCAACCCGTAGGCGAACGCGGTCTTGGGGCTGGCCTCCGCGAAGGTGAACCCGGCGGTGTCCATCGGGTGGTTGTAGATCATCCCCTCGTTGGACTGCCACTCCTGGCCGATGTTGCTCCGGGTGCCGATTCGCATCGTGGCCTTGACGCCGACTTCTTCCCAGTCGGCGATAACCTGCTCGGTGGCGTCGGCCCAGTCGGCGTAGCCCTCGAACATGATGATCGAGAGTACCATGCGCTCGCCGTTGGACATCAGTCGGAAGCCCTCGCCGTCCTTCTGGTCCAGTCCCACCGAGTCCAGCATCTGGTTGGCCATTTCAGGGTCGAACTGGGTCCAGAGAGTGTCGTATTCGGGGCCTGGATGGTGCGGATGGCCGGGAGACGGCATATAGTTGCGAGGAGTCGCGACGCCCAGGAACGAGACTTCGTTGATGGTGTTGCGGTCAACCGCTACGGACAGCGCGCGCCTGAAGTCGGGATTCTTGAAGTACTCGACTTCGGGGCCTTCCCACGTCTGGTTGAACCAGAGCACGACGTTGGAACCGCCGTATTCCGGCCACAGCTTGACGGAGTAGTCGCCCTTCTCTCGGTTTTCCTGCAGCGTCGGGTACGACGTCAGCTTGATGTGGCGGCCCTGGGCTTCCAGTTCGCCCGCGATGGCGCGGAGCTGTATGACTTCGCCGTTTTCGGCGAGGTCATAGACCAGTCTGTCTATGTAGGGCAACTGGTTGCCCGCGGTATCCACAGCCCAGAAGTAGGGGTTGCGCTCGGCTACGACGCGCTGGTCGCCCCACTTGCCCTTCATTACCCAGGGATGGAGCGTCGGCTGGTTGATGTCCTCGCGGTAGTACCCGTTGACGTGCCGGTCGAACAGGTCCGGCCATGCGTCCAGGTCGTCCTGCGCAAGCAGCGCGGCGAGGGAGTCCGCGTCGGCGTAGTCGCCGTGGAACTGCTTCGCCCAGTGCGCGGGCAGTATGAAGCGGACCCAGCCGAACCCGGCCTGCGGAAGAGCCTTGACGAAGGTGTAGTTGGGCTTGTGGAAGGTGAGACTGAAAGTCCAGTCGTCTATGATCTCTAATTCGGGAAGCTGCCCTTCTACCGTAATGATCGGGCTGGGCGACGGGTTGATCTCCGCGTTGCCGATTACGTCTTCCCATGCGAAGCGAACGTCTTCCATCGTAACGGGTTCGCCGTCCGACCAGCGCATACCCTCACGCATATGGAAGGTGAACTTCTTGCCGCCGTCGGAGATGTCCCACTTCTTGACCGCGGCGGGGATGGCTCCCGCTCCGTCGGTCGTCCAGCGGGCGACCGGAGCGCGCGACAGCCTGAGCCAGTTCCAGATGTCGGAGTAGCCGAGATAGGCCCTGTGGAGAGTGCCGCCGTAGGTGCCGATCTCCTGCGTGGGTATCACCCAAGGTTCATTGGGCAGCCGCTCTTCGACGGGGGGGAGCAGCCCGGCGGCGACCTGCTGGGCGAGCGCGGGCGATTCCTGATAAGAGGCTATCGCGGGGGCCGGCACCTCGACGGTCTTGACCACTTCAACAGTCTTTACGACCTCTTTGATGACCTCGACGGGGACCTCGACCTCGACGGTCTTGACCACTTCCTGAGTGACTATCTTCTCAACGGGAACTTCTTTGACCACTTCCTTGACGACGGTTTGGCCGGGAACCTCGACGGTCTTGACCACCTCCTTGACGACGGTTTGACCTGGAACCTCAACGGTCTTGACCACTTCCTGAGTGACTATCTTCTCAACGGGAACCTCTTTGATGACCTCTTTCTCGACCACTATGGTTTCCGGATCCCCTCCGCACGCCATGATGAACGCCATCATGAGCGCGGTCAGTCCAATGCCGAGCATAGCGGTCTTGCGAAAGCGTCGTTTGCCGTGGATAAGGTTCACTGTTGCACCTCTCATTCATGTCTATGGAATGCCGATTCTTAGGCGATTCCTGAAATCTGGGCAATGAAATCATGTTCCGTCTTTGGTGTCAACCCGCGACGGGAATCGTTCTAGCCCTCGATAGCTATGACGCGGCGGGTCTCGGATGAGCGGAACACCCCGTCTATGACGCGCTGAATGTGCAGGCCCTCGTCGCCGGGTATGGGGAAGGGAGCGCCGCCTTCAACGGCGTCCGAGAACAGCCGGAACTGCGTCTCGTACATGAGCGCGGGCGTGACGTCCACCTCTTCGGGCGCGGCCTCGACGCCGGGGCCTTCGTCGGACTTGAGCCTGAAGAGCCGGTTCTTGTCCGACGGCGGGCCGAGCGTTTCCAGGGCCAGCAATTGGCCTTCGGTTCCGTACACCCTGAGAACGCGGCGTCCCTGGAAGTTGGGCACGGCGGAGTAACATTCCATGATTCCCTGCGCGCCGCTCTCGAACTTGACCATCACGGAGGCCAGGTCTTCGACGTCGCGGTCGCGCGTGAGGGTGTCGGTGAAGCTGCTCACCTCTCGAACGTGACCGAGCAGGAACACCATCGTGTCGAGCGCGTGTACGCCATCGTCCAGCATGGGCCCTCCGCCGCCGATGCGCTTTATCTGTCTCCACGCTATCTGGCGGGAAGTGGTGAGGTTGAACATCTCTTCGTCGTCGCCGGTGTCCTGCGGGACGTCCGGGTCCCACCAGACGGAATAGCGCGCGTGAGCGCCCAGCGGCCTGCCGATGTCGCCTGCCTCGATTAGCGCCTTCATCTTCGCGTGGTAGGCGTTGAAGCGCATCATCGTGGCATGGCCGAGAATGACGCCGTTCTCGCGGCACGCGCTCACCATCTCCTCGGCCTGCTCTACGCTGACAGCCATCGGCTTTTCGCTCAGGACGTGCTTGCCCGCGCGGGCGGCCTGTATGGCGGACTGGGCGTGAACCGACGGCGGGGTAGCCAGATATACGGCCTGTATATCGGGGTCGGCGAGCATCTCCTCGGCGGTCTCATATACCCGGCCTCCGAATTCGTCCGCGGCGCTCTTAGCTCGTTCGGCGTGGATGTCGGTGATACCCACGAATCCGGCGTTATCGGCCAGCAGGATGCCGTCGGGAATCGTCCTGTTCGCTATTCCGCCGGCTCCGATTACTCCCCAGCCTACTGTCATGACAAGCTCCTCTGACTAACTGCGCGTGTGGAATTGATTGCGAGACTTGTTCTCACGCTCCCCTGGCGGACTTCACCTTGTCCAGCATGACCGGAGGCAACGGAAAGACCCAGCCCCGGTTCCTGATGATAGCCTGGGTCAACGCGGCCGGAACGGCGACGATGATCTCAGGCTCTATGGAGAACTTGCCGTCGAAGCCGCCCACCGCGCTCCTGGCGTGAATCCCCGCGAACCCGCCCCGGTCAACGCCGTCCTCGGCGTAGTCGCTTTTGGGGCCGCCGAATACCGAGTGCCATCTGAACGAAAAACCGTTCGTAACGGCGGGGGCGGATCCGCTCGCGCCGCCGCCCGGCGAGACCACCATGCCCAGCGCCTTCACCGTGTACAGGACGTCGTTCAGATCGCCCTCGCCTCCGCAGCTAAGCGTCCAGTGCAGCCTGCGGATCAGTACGTCGGCCGCCTCCTGGGCCGCCTGGAATCCGTGCTCGATACGTTCTTCATCGTCGTTCATCGGGTAGGTTCCCGCGCCCGTGCCGGACAGGTACACCAGTCCGCTCTCATGCGCCACCGCTCCCGCTATTCCGGCGCCTTCCAGCGACACCACGTCCTCGCTGAAACTGCCCAACTCGATTCCAAGCTCCCGAATCCTGTCATACACGTCAAAGTCGCGTCGCATCTCATCGGGCAGCAACGCCTCGTCATAGAACTTGCTCAAAGTCAGTACCTCCCAAGTGGCTCATCGCCATTTACTTCATGTGGAATATCCGTCACCATAGGCTCACCTGGTTCCCGGATAAGTTGGCGACCGCCAATCTGATATTATTGCAATCTGGCGGATGCGAGTTTAGCAGGCTTTCAGGAAAGTTCAAGCGGGCTGACAAGGGTAGCGTCCGATGGTTGGGACGCGTTCCCAATCGTGTCGTATAGAGGATCGAGAATGCTGCAAGCCGTAAACATCTCAAAGAGCTATGGCTCCGAGGTTGTTCTGGAAGACGTCTCTTTCGTAGTCAATCCCGGGGAGCGCGCCGGGCTGATCGGCTCCAACGGGTCCGGCAAGTCCACTCTGCTGAGAATCATCGCCGGAGTCGAACAGGCCGACAGAGGGCGGGTCGCGCTCAGTTCCGGCGCGTCCGCCGTTTGGCTGCCGCAGGAATTCGAGGTGGACTCAGCCCAGACGCTCGGTGAGGCGGTACGTCGCGGACTCGTCGAACACGCCAACGCATACCAACGGCTTCTGAATATCGAGGAGAAGATGGCGCGGGCCCTGGGGTCGGAGTTGGACGCCCTGATCGAAGAGTACGGCCGCGTCTCCGATGAGTTCGCGCTGCTCGGGGGCTATGACGTGGAGCATCGCGCGGCCGCCATTCTCCAGGGGCTGGGTCTCGGAGACATCCCGGATGACACGCCGCTCTCCACGCTCAGCGGAGGCCAGCGGACCAGGGCCGGCCTCGCCGGCGTTATCTCGCGCAATCCCGATGTATTGCTGCTGGACGAGCCGACCAACCACCTGGACATCGAGGCTCTGGAATGGATGGAGGAGTATCTGTCCGCATACAGGGGCGCGGCGGTGATCGTGTCCCATGATCGAGCGTTTCTGGACGGCGCGGTAACCGGAATCCTGGAGTTGAATCAATCGCGGCCCGGCCTCGTCGCATATCCGGGCGGATATTCAGACTACATTTCAATCAAGGAGCGGGAACTGGAGAAGCAGACCTCGGCCTGGAAAGACCAGGAAGCTGAGAGAATAAGGCTGGAGAGAGACATCGCGCGGACGAAGCAGACCGCGCTTCGCACGGAAACGTCAACTACTCACGACTTCTACCGGAGGCGCGCCAAGAAGGTGGCTCGCAAGGCGAAGGTACGGGAGAGACGGCTACAGCGGATGCTCGACTCGCCCGCCCGGGTGGAGCGTCCCAAGCCGGAGTGGACGATGAAGCTGGACTTTGGACGCGCCCAGCGGGGCGGCGCGCGCGCGCTGCTGCTGGAGGATGTCGGACACGAATACGACGGGCAATGGCTGTTCAGGGACGTTGACCTGGCGCTGGATCATGGTGAGCGCGTCGCGCTCCTCGGCCCTAACGGCAGCGGCAAGTCCACGCTGCTCAAGCTGGTGTCGGGGCGCTTGACGCCGGCGCGCGGCTCTGTGCGCGTCGGCGAAAACATCAGAATGGGCTATATGCCGCAGGATCAGGCGGGGCTGGACTGGAGTATGTCTCCCGTGGAGATGGTCCGGCAGGCGGCGAACATGACGGAGACCGAGGCCAGGACGATGCTCCATCTGTACCTGTTCGAGGGAGACGAAGCGCTGCTGCCTGCGGGCAACCTGAGCTACGGTCAGCGAACGAGGCTGCTGTTCGACAAGCTGGTGTTGCAGGGCGCCAACTTCCTTGTGCTGGACGAACCAATGAACCACCTGGACATCCCGTCGAGGGAGCGGTTCGAGGAGGCTCTCGCGGCCTTTCCCGGCTCAGTATTGATTGTCACACATGATCGCGCCTTCATTGACCCCTACGCCACCGGCATATGGTCAGTGGAGGACGGTACGATCCGTCGCTACCTGGACCGCAGAGAAGTTGGACACCGGAGGAGTTAAATTCAGTGACTCAACTTGGAGGCTTATCAATGTCGCCGTTCGATTTAACCAATCATGTTGCGCTTGTCACTGGCGGGAATCACGGAATCGGAGCCGCCACAGCGAGCGTCCTAGCCGCTTGCGGCGCTCATGTACTCGTTACATATCTGAGAATGGAGGAGGAGGTTACCGGCACACCTGAGGCATATCGTCGAAATCGTGCCTCGGATGCCGCACACGTCCTATCCGATGTACGGGCCAGGGGCGGAATGGCGGTCGCCGCAGAAGCCGACCTGTCGGACCCACGAACCCCACGACACCTGTTCGACATTGCGGAGGCCGAGCTCGGCCCAGTGGACATCCTCGTCAACAACGCCTCCGGGTGGGTAGCCGACACCTTTACATCCGAAAACAGCGATGGGTATGGTCGAGTCCTTCGGCAAGTATCCGCCGAGACGTTCGAGCGGCAGTTTTCGGTGGACGCTCGCGGAACGGCTATGATGATCGCCGAGTTCGCAAGGCGACACTCGGAGCGGGGCGCCACATGGGGACGGATCATCGGCCTGACGTCGGGCGGTCCAAACGGATTTCCGAGCGAAGTTTCCTACGCCGCCGCCAAGGCCGCCCTTGAAAATTACACCATGTCTGCGGCGTTCGAACTGGCCCACCTGGGAATCACGGCCAACGTGGTGTATCCGCCTGTTACCGATACGGGCTGGGTAACGGAAGATGTGAGACGGCATGTGCGAGAGCGGTCGGACTTGATTCATATTGCCCAGCCGGAAGAGGTCGCAGAAGTGATTGCCTACTTGGTTTCAGACCATGCGCGGCTTGTCACTGGCAACATTGTGCATCTGCGTTGAATGAGGCCGAACTGAGACAATGGCTGCCAGGGCTTTTTCGGTTTCGCCTCGTCTTAGATCTCTCGTTCGCCCTGAGCCTGTCGAAGGGCCGTCCGCCCATGGTTCGATAAGCTCACCACGAACGGACTACTCTAGGGACGCTTAATAACTGATGTTACGCGCGGGGCATAGCAAGTTGATAGTATATAGGCATGAACAAAGAACTGCTTGAACTGTACAGCGACTACCTGCTGAGTTCGTTCGGAGCGACGACGGCGACCGGTCTGTCGGCGCTGGTTGACGGCGAGGTCAGCCATGACAGGATAACACGATTTCTGTCGGGCGCCGTCTATGACTCCAAGACACTGTGGAGACTGGTCAAGCCGATGGTTCGGGAGATAGAGCGTGATGACGGGGTATTGATATTCGACGACACGATAGAGGAAAAGCCCCACACCGACGAGAACGAGATAGTGACCTGGCATTTCGACCACGCTAAGAACCGAAGCGTGAAGGGTATGAACCTTCTGAACTGCGTGTACCACGCTGGCGGAGTGTCCTTGCCTGTGTCATACGAGATAATCAGCAAGCCGATAGAGTTCACGGAGGAGCGGAGCGGTCGTCGAAAGCGCAGAAGCGAGGTAACCAAGAACGAGTTGACGCGTCGGATGCTCAGAGTGTGTGAGAACAACGCCCTGAGGTATCGCTGGGTGTTGGCGGACAGTTGGTTTTCATCCGAAGAGAACATGGAGTTCATACGAGTCGAACTGGGCAAACACTTTGTGATAGCGATCAAGACCAACAGGACGGTGGCGTTGAGTTACGAAGCGAAACTGAGAGGCGAGTTCGAGCGGATAGACAAGCTGGATTTGCCGGAAGGCGAACCTGTGCGCGGCTCTGGCTGAGAGGTCTGGACTTTGAGGTTCTGCTTGTTCGCCAGGTCTTCAGGAACGAAGACGGAAGCGCGGGTACGCTGTATCTGGCGTCAAGCGAGTTGGACGCGGACGGACAAGCTATCTGCGCGATCTATCAGAGACTATGGAAAGTGGAGACGTTTCACAAGACGCTCAAGTCCAACGCCGCGCTCTCAAAGTCGCCGACCAGGACGGTCCGCACTCAGAGCAATCACTGTTTCATGTCAATCTACTCTGCCTGTCGCCTGGAATGGCTGAGCGTGAAACATGGAATGAATCACTTCGCGCTCAGAACACGCATATATCTGAAGGCCGTCCAACACGCCTTCAATGAACTGCAACTGCTTAAGACTGTGTAACATCAGTACCTAAAAGGAAACGCTACCATATCAGTCCAGTTGTCTCAGGCGGGGGTCGAGCGAGTCTCGTATCCAGTCGCCCAGGAAGTTGAAGCCCACCACAGTCAGGAAGATGGCCATTCCCGGGAAGAACGCGATGCCCCACGAACTCGCCAGGTAGTTCCTGCCGTCGGCCACCATCGCCCCCCACGCGGGCGTCGGCGGCGGAATGCCGACCCCCAGGAAGCTCAGAATGGACTCGGTCAGGATCAGGCTGCCGACCTGGAGAGTAGCAACGACGATTACGGTGTTCAGGACGCCGGGCAGGATGTGATTGATGAGTATGCGATGGGTCGGCGCGCCCGCTACGCGGGCCAGCGCCACGTAGTCCAGGACTTTGATCGCGAGCGTCTCGGCGCGCACCTGGCGGGCAAAAGGCACCCAGCTAAATAGCACCAGCACCCCGATTACGCTCAGGTAGCTGGCCCCGGCTACTACCAGGATCACCAGGGCGGCCATGATCAGCGGGATCGCCAGAAATATCTCGACTATCCGCATCAGTACCTCGTCCAGCCATCCGCCGAAGTAACCGCTGATAAGGCCGTAGGTGGTGCCGAACACCATGCCTATCAGTATGGACGACCCCGCTACCATGAGCGATACCCTCGCGCCGTGAATGATCCGGCTCAGAACGTCCCTGCCTTGAAGGTCGCCGCCCAGTATGAACTTGCTGCTGCCGCCTTCCTCCCACATCGGCGGCGCGCGCCGCGCGCTCAGCGTCGCCTTGACGGGATCGTGGGGCGCTATCAGGTCGGCGGTCACCGCCGCGAAAACGAGCGTGGTGAGGATGACCACCGACAATATGGGCCACCGTCGGATGCGGCGCAGATTGCTCCTCCATGTGTCCCCTGAAGCCGCGAGCAGTAGCGCGGACTCCGACGGGCTGGCGTTCCCACTCTGCATTATGCGTACCTCACCCTTGGGTCAATGAGGGCCAGCACAATGTCAACGACGAGGTTGCCGATGATGAACAGCAGCGTGAAAAGCAGGACGAGACCGGCAAGCATGGGGAAGTCGTTCTGAAGCACCGCGTCTATGGAGAGCCGTCCAATTCCGGGCCATCCGAAGACCGACTCCGTTACGACCGTGCCGGTGCACAGGCCGGCGAGCAGCAGCCCGCTGAACGTAAGCGGAGCGGCCGCGGCGTTCTTGAAGGCGTGCTTCCAGATCACCGACGTATTATGGACTCCCTTAGCCCTGGCCAGCTTGATGAACTCTTCGTCCAGGACGCTCAACATACTGGAACGGACGAGTCGCAGTATGCTGGCGGCGAACAGCCAGCCCAGCGTGATGGTCGGCAGAATGAACGAGTCCAGCCCGCCCTTCTTGGCGGCGGGAAGCCAGTCCAGCCATACCGAGAATATCAGGATCAGCATCAGGCCGATCCAGAAGGGCGGCAGCGCCTGGCCCGTTACCGCTATGAAGCGCCCGATGAGGTCAACTATCGTACCGCGATGAACGGCAGACAGCACTCCCAGGGGAATCCCGATGACTACCGAGAACAGAAACGTCGTGAATCCGAGTTGCACGGTGGCCGGGAGTTTCTCGAATATGGCGGTAGTGACCGCCCTTCTCTCCCACAGGCTGTCGCCCAGGTCGCCGCGCGCGGTTTTCGAAGCCCACACCAGGTACTGGATGGGAAGGGGCTTGTCGAGGCCCATCTCCTTGCCCCAGGCGTCCCACATCTCATCGGTTACTCCCCGGTTCATGAACATAGTCCGGGGGTCGCCCTGGATCCGGGACATGGTAAATACCAGTACCGACACCGCTAATAGCGTGACCAGCATCAGCAGCAGTCGTCTGGTCAGGAACTGTACCAATCTATGTATAACTCCCGAAGACTCCCTCTCCCTCGAGGGAGAGGGCCGGGGTGAGTGTGTAGTCTCACCCCGTGTGTTAGATACCCACTATTGATCCGCGATATGGATTCCCTCGATCTCAGGCATGGCCAGGTTGTGTTCCACCATGGACACTTCGCCTATGCGAGGCCCGACGATCATGGGGTCCAGCCAGTCCAGCGACGTAATCACGGGAAGGTCGCCCAGGTACGAGTGATACTCGAAGTAGGGTATCAGCGCGTCCCACGCCGCATCCGGGTCCTGGTAGCTCTGGGAGAAGTTCTTGTGGATGTCGTACCCAATCGGGTCGTCATATCCGCTGTTCCACTTCGTGCAGCCGTCAATCAGGTCGCACAGGTAGTCCGTGTACTGCACCAGCTCGATGTTGCCGCCCCACGGGAAAGCGAAGACGTCCTGGAGCGCTCCCCGCTCGAAGAACTCCGGCCTCCGGGAGGAGTAGGCGCTCTTGTCTATATTCACCGTGATTCCCAGCTCTTCCCACATCGGCACTATCGCTTCCGCGACCTCGATGAAGGTGTCCGGCGGGGTGGCGGTCGGTATCCACATCGGCATCTCGAAGCCATCAGGGAAGCCGCCCATGGCCATGAGTTCCCTGGCCTTGTCCACGTCATAAGGGTGGATCCACTCGTCCTGGTGGCGCGGGTTGCACACGTCAATCACGTACACGTACTGGTGGCAGCCCTGGTCGAACAGGATGAACTCGTTGATCGAGTCGCGGTCAATCGCGTATGAGAGCGCCCGCCTGAGATTCCTGGCCCTCTCCAGGTCCTCTTCGTTGCCCGGCTCTCCGACCCACGGGTTTTCAAGGACCGCGGGGGCGTTGGGAGTCCCGTCGCTCAGATTCGGCTGGATCTGGAAGTTGCCGCCCATGAAGAACACGGCGGACGTCTTGCCCGCTATCGCGCCCTGCACCAGCCTTATGCCCGGCTCGTTCACTATCTGGTCGAGAAGCGGGATCGAGACATCGGTAATGTCGCCGTTGCCGCTCTTCATCAGCGCGATTCGAGTCGCCTGCTCCGGCACCTCGATAGCTCGCACCAACTCGAAGTCCGGCGTGTTCCGCCAGTGATTCTTCACCGCCTCCAGCGTGATGATGTCGTCGTTGACGTGGGACTGCACCTTGTACGGGCCGGTCCCCATGAACTTGGAACTGTGGACTTCCTCGCCCACGTCATCGTAGTAGTCCTTGTTCTCGATGGCAGTCCCCGAACCCAGTCCGCGCGTCGTCAGTATGTAGCGTATGGTCGGCCCGTTCTCGCCCCAGTCCCACTGGATAGTATTCTCGTCAACGATCCTAGGATTCTGGAAGTCGTCGCGGTACCAGCCCGTGAAGTGGCTGACGGTTCCCTCGCGCGATCCGTTCTGGTACGACCAGTGTATGTCTTCCACGTCAACCGTGCCGTACGCCGGGTCGTGCCACGGGATGCCCGGCTGCAGGGTCCAGGTTATCCCCACGTCGTCAACGACCCACTCCCTCGCGATCATCGGCAGCAGCGTGCCGTCCGGCTCTACGTCCAGCAGGTGCTCGGAGACGGCCAGCAGCGTTGACATAGAGTTGTACGGATAATTCGCTATCGGCCGGTGCCAGTTCGCCGGGCCGACGTCAGCCGCCACGATGTTGAGGATGCTGCTGGGCACGGGGCGCACCATCGGACGCTGGGCCTCGACCACGACCTCCTTGACCACCTCCACCTCTTTCAGCACTTCCTTGATGACCTCCACCGGCTTCTCCACCACGACCTCCTTGACCACCTCTTTCTCCACCACCACCGTCTCGCCCGGTACCTGCACCTCCTTGACCACCTCCTTCTCCACCACCACCGTCTCGCCAGGCACCTGGACTTCTTTGATTACTTCCTTCTCCACTACCACCGTCTCACCCGGCACCTCGACGGTCTTGACAACCTCCTGGGTCACCACCTTTTCGACGGGGACTTCCTTGATGACCTCCACCTCGACGACGCGCTCGGTCTCACAGGCCGCCGCGATTAAAGCGGCCAACAGCATGATGGCCAGAGACATCAGAAGCGTCCTGACATTTATCGCTTGTAACTTCATAGCTTCTCCTCCTGGAGAGATTGCAAAACTGAATAGCAAAAGGAACGTTGTCCGAGATATTCGGGAAGGCCCGAATCATAATTCTCGCCAAACGTCATCCCGCCGGCCTCGCGGCGGATTTGACAAGACCGGAAACAGCCATAGTCGGAGTCCGCCGCCCATATTCAGGAATGCACATTCCTGAATGAAGGCAGATTATCACCACGAATAACGTCTGTCAATTTCGTCTGCCCACCCGCGCCGGGGTTAGGCCATGGGCTTGACGTCGGGCGCTTCCAGCAGGGACGCGCCGTAGTTCTCCAGCGCGGTGTCGCTCACCATGAAGTGCTGGGCGGCGGCGTTGATGTTGCGTAGGCATCGTTGCAGTATGTTGCTCCGGTGGATCGCGGAGCCGCCCGCGTACCGGAACGCGGTGGTGGCGACGTCCACCGCGACCTCAGTCACGTAGGTCGAGACCGCGCGCATCTCGGATTGGGTAGCGGCGTCGGGCACCTGTCCTTCGCAGGCTGTCCGGTAGGCGCGTTCGTACACCTCGTGGGCGAGCGCGCGGGCGGAGCGGAGACGAAAGTCGCACGCGGCGATGTCTCCGCGGAACGCCTCCCGGTCGGCGAGCGACGCGGTGGGCGGATTGCCGCGCTTCTTGGTCGGCGCGGACGCCATGATCTCGTCAAGCGCGCGCCGCGCGATTCCGAGCGCGACACCCGAATGTTCGTTGGCTACGAAACCCGGCCTGCCCATGCGGTAGATAGCGCCGCCGCGCTTGGACTCCCAAACCGTGGGGTCCCAACTGAACGCCTCCGGCACGAAGAGTTCACTCGCCGAGATGTCGTTGCTGCCGCTGCCTTCCAGTCCGGCAACGTGCCAGTTGTCGTGTATGCGCCCCTTCGAGGCGGGGAATACGACGGTCAGGCTCACGCTCTCCGCGTCCGGGTCGGCTTGTATCGCGGCCCCGGCCGTCATCCACTCGGCGTGACGCACGCCGCTCGCGAAAGGCCACCTGCCCGTGACGATGTACCCACCCTCGACGGGGACCGCTTTGCCCCTGAGAGCGGTAGAGGTGGCTGCCGTGGGTATGCGCCCGTCGGCGAATATCTCGGCTACGGCGTCGTCTCCGGCGAACGCTCCGGGCTGCCCGATTGCGGTCGCGCCTATCATCAGGCACCACCCGGCCGAGGCGTCTATGTACGCCAGCGCCTCTATGACCTCGATCTGGGTAACGGGGTCGGCCTCGGCCCCGCCGAGGGACTGGGGCAGCTTGAGGGTGAAGAGGCCGGCGTCCCGGATGGCGGCTACGGCGGCGGGCGCGAGCGTGCCGAGCCGCTCGGACTCGTCCGCGCTGGCGGCTACCGTGTCGCGCGCGGACTCCACCGCGTCCAGCAGGAAGCGACGCTTTTCATGACGCTCACTTGGAAATGAAGGCAGACTCATGCCCGAATCTTATCCGCTACGCGCGGCTACTTCAACAGCCCCATCGCCAAACAATTTCGATCATCACTTTGAAAAGATTCTGGATTTATGTAGTATGACGGGCATCGAGACACCCTGCACAATGAGACTATAATATGACCCTTGATTCTCAAAACGACACACAAGGCTCCGACAGGGCGGTGTTCCTGTATGACGAACGGATGTCGGAGCATACGCTGAGCGACACGCACCCCATGAAGCCGGTGAGACTCCGGTACACACGCGACCTGCTGGACTCTTACGGCGCGTTCGACTCCGACAACTCCAGGGTAGCGTCCGCGAGAGAGGCTACCAAGTCGGAACTGGAGTGGTTTCACTCGCCGGATTACGTGAACGGCGTCGAGGCGATAGGCGCGGGACGAGCGGACGTTAACCCCGCCGCTTTCAACTTCGGGCCGGGCGACAACCCGCACTATCCGGGCATCTACGAAGCCGCCTCGCTCTCGACGGGCGCGTCCGTCGTGGCCGCCGAACTGCTCATAGCAGGAGAAGCTAACGGGGCCTTCAATATAGCCGGCGGCCTGCACCACGCCATGCCCGACCACGCCTACGGCTTCTGCGTATTCAACGACCCGGTAATCGCCATCCACCGCTTTCTGCAAGAGGGTATGAAAGTCGCCTACGTGGATATAGACTGCCATCACGGAGACGGCGTTCAGCACGCCTTCTACGCGACCGACAGGGTTCTGACCATCTCGCTTCACGAGTCGGGCGCGTTCCTGTTTCCGGGAACCGGCTTCGTGCAGGAGACCGGAACCGGCGTCGGCAGGGGATACTCGGTGAACGTGCCGCTGTACCCGTACACGTCGGACGAGGTGTACCTGTGGGCGTTCCGGCAGACGGTCCCGCCCCTGCTCGACGCTTTCAGGCCGGACGTGATAGTGACCCAGCTCGGCATAGACTCCCACTACCGCGACCCGATAACCCATCTTGCGCTGACGGTACAGGGGTTCGCCGAGGCGGTGTCCGAGTTTCGCGCGGCGTCGCCGGGCAGATGGCTCGCTTTGGGCGGCGGCGGATACGACCTGCAAGCCGTAGCGCGCGCCTGGACAATGGCCTACGGCGTCCTGTCCGGCCAGAGCTTCACCAACGACATTCCGAGCGATTACAGCGCGGAACACGGGGTGGAATCGCTGCGCGACCCCGACAACCTCGCCCTGGACGAGCAGATCATCAAGGACTCGCGCACCTTCGCCGAGTCCAGTGTCCAGACGGTGCACCGGCTGATCTTTCCGACGCATGGGATACGGACAACAGGATAGAGGACACTCGATCATGACAAAGCGCAAAGAACGTATCAAATCTCCCTTGTCTAGGAGTGCCAAGTCGGTGGCGGACACCGCCACTCAGAGCGCGAAAATTGTCGGGGACGCTGCCGTTCAGGGGGCCAAGTCGGTCGGCGAAGCGACCACGCAAGGCGTCAAGGCCGCAGGGAGCGCCGCCAATCAGGGCATCAGGATCGTGGGTGGAGGCATTGAATCCATCAGGAATAGAGCGTCTTCGGATTCCGTATCGCTTGAGCGAATCCGCGACAATCTGGCCGCTGCAATCGAATCATCCAATACCCTGAGCAGAAGTGCCAAGCGGCAGCTAATCGCCCAACTAGGCCAAGCATTCGATAGTGTGTCCAAAGATGGCCTGATTGGTCAGACACAGGCATTCATCATAATCCAGGGGATCTTAGCCAGCGATCAGATTTCCCGTGAGGTTAGCGGATGGATTCAGAGTTTCATCGAAGGTCTGGCTCCCATCAATGTTGATGCGACGGTCACCGGGTACACCGAAACTGTTGGATCGGGAGTCTATATCTCGGAATCATCAGATTACGCGGAGGTGATAGACACTGTGTACATAGATTCTGTCGCTTCAGAATCGTACACTCTGGTGAACTTGGAAATTTCCCGCTCTTGGCTCAATGACTTGGCTTCCTACAATGTCTTAGGGTTGATTGCGGGTTCGATTGGCATTCTGGCCGTAGCCCTCAACTGGAACAATGATGACATAGAAGAGTTTTCAAGTCTCGTCGGTAGTATCGGGTTGTCCGCCGCAGTTAGCGGCAATCCTCTGATGCTAATAACGACGGTCGTCGCTTTGGCGAGGGCTTTCCACGTTGCCCGCAAATCTGGGGATTGGAAAGAATTTTCCGACGGCCTGGCGAAAGGCGGAATCTGCACCGGAGCGGTCCTGCTGACTACCAGCCTCATGAGCGGCCCCATGGTTGTCGTTCTGCTGTCCGGTATCTGCGTGGGAATCCTCGCAAATCAGGCAACCAAGAGAGTCAGCTTCGTCGAGATAGGCCAGTTCATGGTCTCCGAGATACGCAAAGCGCCAGTGGCGCTGGAGAGCGCCGTCGCCTCTACCAAAAATGTCTTGCCGACCTCTACGTGAGCCTTAGACAAGCTCTTAGAAATGCGATAGCCGCCCGAAGGCGGCTTCGCTACCCTACCGCCGAGAACAGCAGGGGTGATTACTCACTGATGTTACGCACTGGGCAGGGCTTTGCGACTATTCAGACCGGGGTCTTCGCAGAGTCGCCGGTCTGCGGCCTGGGCGCATTGGTCATATATCTCAATTTATATCGTACTGGTGGGGTTACAGGTGAGTTTCCAAGTGGGACAGGTTACAGTTCACGTGGAAAGTGACCTGTTATCACCTGTTGTTAGCTACGGACAGAAAAATTTTCTTCGGCGGATTGATTTTGGATAACCTCCTGTTTATGTAAAGATTGGGTCGGTCATAGTTCATTGGGCGACATGATAGCATGAACGTTCTGTCGAATGGAAGAATGTTTCAGACTGCGTAACATCAGTTACTCATTGAGTATAGGCGCGGCGCGGTCTGATGTCAAAGAACCGGTTCGCCTTAAACCTCCGTATCCGTCAGCGCCCACCTAAGCGCGTCCTCCATGTTCGGATGGCGGAACTCGAAGCCGCTCGCGCTTAGTTTCGCGGGCTTGGCGCGGACGCTGGCCAGCAGCATATCCGTTATCTCGCCCTGGGTGATTCTCAGCGCGAACCTGGGGACGGGAAACAGCGCCGGCCTTCCAAGTATCCCGCCCATCGTTCGGGTGAACTCGGAGTTGGTGACCGGGTTGGGCGAACAGAGGTTTACAGGGCCGCTCAGGTCGTCATGTTCCAGTATCCACTCCATGGCGCGGATGATGTCCTCCCTGGATATCCAGCTGAGGTATTGTCTGCCTGATCCGAGCCTGCCGCCAAGACCCAGCCTGAATATCGGCCCGACTGTCGCCACCATTCCGCCCGCCGCGCTCAGCACAACGCTTATCCGCATGGTCGCCACGCGGATACCCGCGTCCGAGGCGGGCGCGGTGGCGTTCTCCCACTCCACGCTGACATCCGCTAGAAAGTCCGAGCCGGGAGCGGCGTCTTCGGTCAGAATTTCGTCGCTCCTGTCTCCGTAGTAGCCGGTGGCCGAGGCGCAGGCGAAGACTTTGGGAGGACTGTCGAGGCCGGCGAGCGCGTTTGCCAGCAGCGCCGTACTCTGTACCCTGCTGTCCCTGATGCGCGCCTTCTGCTCGTCCGACCATCGGCGCGACGCCACGTTCTCCCCCGACAGGTGTATCGCCGCGTCAAGGCCCTCCAACCGCCGCGCGTCGAGGTCGCCGGACACCGGATCCCAGGCTATCGTATTGGAGGCGCGAGCCGAACCCGGACGTACAAGGCGCGTCACGCTATGCCCGGACGACTCCAGGCTTCTGACCAAAGCCGTTCCGATAAGCCCGCTCGAACCCGAAATCAGGATTTTCACGCTTCACACCCCCGCCGAAGCATTACAAAGTCAAGGCTGTCTCATATATATATATCACACAACTGCGATCACCGCGTTGATAGCTCCAGATCTAAATCGGTTGACATATAGTCAAATCAGCCGATACGCTGGAACCATGCAAGGAGATGAACATGACAACCCAAGCACATCCAATCACCAGGATTGAACTCCGTGAGGAACTGCAAATCTTGCGGGACGAGATGCGTGAATACTACGCTACCAAGACCGACCTTGCTGAAATGAAAGCTGACCTGAACCGGACACTGATTCAAGTGGTAATAGGATTGGCAGGCTTGCAACTGGTGGGTTTGGGCGCGGTTGCCGCCATTCTTAAGTTTTTAGGCTAGTTCTAGTTAGCGAGTCCCTGTGACATCCCAGACCTGTCTTCCGACCTTTACCTGGTTTCTCGTAGATGAGGGCGGCCGTCCTGTTGGGCAGATATACCGTCCCGAATTGCCCGAAGCGGGCGCGAACTTCGAGCGGGAGGGCAGGTTCGGGGAGGCCGAGATAGTCGAAGTCGTGGAACTGCGCCCCAGTTGCTCGATGCGCCGTTTCAGGGTGATCATAAGAATAATCCGATAGCAAAGCGAGGCGCGTTGAGAGTAGAGACCACCATAACCATCAACCGGCCCGTAGTGGAAGTGATGGAGTACCTGACCAAGGTAGAGAACCTGCCCGACTGGGCCGAGAATGTAGTAGAGGCCAGACAGACGTCCCAGGGTCCCGTGGAGCGTGGAGCGACTTGCCGGGTAGTCACCGAGGTCATGCGGCGCAGACTGTCGCACGAATTCGCGGTAACGGAGTTCCTTCCGGGTGAAAGGTACGCCGCCCATAGCACGGACGGGCCTTTTCCGATGAGCCTCGCGTACAACGTCAAGCCGTTCGAGGGAGGCGCGCGGCTACATTCGATTTCCGAATTCAGCTTGCCCGGAATGGCGGCGCTGGTAGAGTCGGCGATGAGGATAAGAGCGCAGGCCCAATTCGAGTCCGACCACCGCAATCTCAAGCGTATCCTCGAGTCCTGAGGCGTCCAAATGCTGCTTTCCGCTTCACAACTGAAGCTCTTCTACGGCGAAATGGAGATATTCGCCAACGTTAGCGTCGAGGTCGGGGAACGCGCCCGAATCGGGCTGGTCGGCCCGAACGGAAGCGGCAAGACCTCCCTGCTGCGCGTTCTGACCGGCGGCCTTGAACCGGACGCCGGCTCCGTATCCATGAATTCGGGCCTGCGAGTGGCGTACGTCTCCCAGATGCCCGAACATGACGCGCCGGGAACCCTGCGGGACGAGGTTCAGTCCGCGTTCCAGAAGCTGTTCGACCTCGAAGACGAACTCGCCAACAGCGCGCTGGAGATACAGCGGGGAGACGGCGCGGCGCGGCGACGGGCCGAGACGCGATACGCTCAGCTGCTCGAAGAGTACGAGGCGCTGGGTGGGTACGACTACCAGAGCGGCATGGAGCGTGTAGTCGAAGGCGTGGGCATGACGCCGGACACGCTGGATACCCCGGCGTCGGCGGCCAGCGGCGGAGAGCGCACGAGAGCGGCCCTCGCCCGCGCGCTGCTGATGGACCCGGACCTGCTGGCGCTGGACGAGCCTACCAACTACCTGGACTTCGACGGCCTGAACTGGCTGGAAGAATTCCTGTCCGGCTTCAAGTACGCGGTGGTCGTGGTATCCCACGACAGATACTTTCTCGACCGCGTTTGTTCCGAAATCTGGGAGATGGAGCGCGGAAGATTGCAGCGGTTTCCGGGCAACTACTCTCAGTACAGGGAGTTGAAGCGCGCCCAGGTGGAGCGGCAGCGGAAGGAGTTCGAGCGGCAGAGGGAGCGCATAACTAAGGAAGAGTTCTTCATCCAGCGATACAAGGCGGGTCAGCGTTCGCGTGAGGCCAGAGGGCGCGAAAAGAAACTAGCCAGGCTGGAACGCATCGAAGCTCCTCAGCGTGAAAAGACCATCTCGATAGGCGCGGCCAACGCCGCGCGTACGGGTCATGTCGCGCTGAGCCTGCGCGGCCTGTCCGTCGGATTCTCCGAAGGAGAGACCCGGACGACACTGCTCACCATGCCCGACATAGACGTAGAGAGCGGTTCGCGGACGGCGATAGTCGGCGCGAACGGCATCGGCAAGACGACCCTGATCCGCACTATGCTGGGCGAACAGGCGCCTCTTTCGGGCTCCGTTGCGCTGGGACACAACGTGCAAACCGGGTATCTGAACCAGGGGACGTGGAATCTCCCGGACGACAAGAATGTGCTGGAAGCCTTCCTGGAAGTCCGCAACATACCCATCGGAGAGGCGCGGGACTATCTCGCGCGCTTCCTGTTCCAGGGCGATGACGTATTCAAGCGGGTTAGCGCGCTGTCGGGCGGGGAGCGTACAAGGCTGTCTCTGGCGCGACTGCTGATAACCTATCCCAACGTCCTCATCCTGGACGAACCCACCACTCACCTCGACATCGCCAGCCGGGAGGCGCTTGAAGACACGCTCGAATCGTTTGACGGGACGCTGCTGTTCGTGTCGCACGACCGGCATTTCATCGGCATGATGGCGGAGCGAATCTGGGCTATCGAGGAGGGAACCGTTCGCCCGTTCAGCGGCGGGTTCGCGGAGTGGATGCGCGCGAACCGCCCGCCGGAACCCGAACCTGTCTCGAAGCGCGCCCGCGCAAGGCATCGCAGGCGCGAACGCGAGTCGCGCAAGCGGGAACGAAAGGCCAAACCGTCCATACAAGCGCAGACCGTGGATTACGAAAGCCTGATCCAGCGTCTGGAAGCCAAGTCCGCCGACATAGAGAAGCGACTGGAAACCGCCTCCGCCCGACAGGACACCAACGAGATAGCGCGGCTAGGACATGAGTACGCGGATACTCAGAGGGATATAGAGGACGCCTGGGAGAAGTGGACGCTGGCGTCGGGATAGTTTCACGCCTGACACGCATTCCCGATATTTCCCGTGCTATAATTGATCAAGGCGGTATTCGCAAACGCGCTTTATATTCTTGGACTGACGCAATCCAGCCCGTTCTACTCGCCGTGTCGGACATCCCCGTTGACGGGGATCTAGCCAGGCGTTGAGTCCTTTTTGAAGATTTCAGGAGAAGTATTATGATGAAGGAAGACGGAAACCGTGAGATCGCGCTGCTGCTGGACTGGGAGAACATCCGGTTCGGATTGCAGCAGCAGAATCTCGCGCCCAACATCAGCGCGATCATGGAAGAAGCCCAGGAACTGGGCAGGGTTGTAGTGGCGCGAGCTTACGCCGACTTCCAGAATCACGTCATGTTCAACGATCCGAGGCGGCTGTACGCGGCGGGCATAGAGCCGGTGTACGTTCCCGGCCGCGTCTATCAGAACGACCAGGACGGAGTTACGTCGTCCGTTCGCAAGAACAGCGTGGACGTGAAGCTAACGGCGGACTGCGTGGAATTCTGCTATCGCTACCCCAACATAGACACCTATATGCTGGTGTCGGGCGACGGCGACTTCATACATCTGGTCAAGACGCTCAGGCCATACGGCAAGTTCGTCGCCATCGTCGCCCTGAGCTGGACGGCCTCTCCAAGGCTTACCGAAAGCGCGGACTGGGTGAAGTTCTACGACCTGGACGTGGAGCCTTCCGTGCAGCGAATCATGACCGCGTCGCCGCCCGATTCTCCCGCCGCGCCGGAGGAACCCATCTCTGAAGAACTGCGCGAGGTGTACGAATCCATCAAGGATATAACGAACGACCGGAATAGCCCAATCGTCCTGGCCGCGCTCAAGCCGTTGCTTACGCACCGGATCAGTGACTTCGACGAGACCAGGTTCGGATATACCAAGTTCAAGCCTCTTGTCATGGACGCCTACGACAGAGGCTACGTCAAGGTGGTCACGGAAGGCCTGGTGGACTGGGTAATGTCCACGGGCGCCGATTTCGACAGCATCGAAGACGACTCCGAAACCATAGAGTACGACAGCGCGCCCCCCGCCTACAGGAACGACTCGTTCGAGCAGGACGGCTACGACATGGCGCCCGGCGCGATAACCAAGGACACCATAAGATTCTGCGACAGTCTCGAACAGCGCAGCCGCTACATAACGTTCAGATACCTGACCCAGAACCTCAGCCAGCAGCCCTGGATGCAGCTTGACTTCGACTACCTAGTGCGCGCCATGAACAAGGCTATCGAGGACGGCCTGTTCACGAGAGAGACTTACGAGGACTTCGACGAGTACACCGGCTACATACGCCGTCTGCCCACGCTGAAGCTGAACCGCGACCACCCCGACGTCAGGGAAGCGCTTGAGACCGCGACCGCGGACTGGACTGGACGGCCCTGAGCGACGCGCTGTAAATCGGTTCGTATATCGCGCCGTCCGGGTGGAGCGTACTCCGTATGAGGCTTACGCTCTCGACCCGTATCGAGGGCCGCGCGTACTCATGCGATAAGAGGGCCTCCGTAACCCGCCTTCTGTCCGCGTTGGAAACGCTGTCCCGTATCCGTCCCGCGGTAATGTGGGGATTGAATCGGCGGCGCTCCGGCCTGAATCCAAGTTCGGCCAGACTCTCTTCCACTCGCCGCCGCAGCCGACCCAGACTATCCAGGTCCCCGGCGACTCCGACCCAAAGCACGCGCGCCGCCCTGGGATTGGGAAATACCCCCGCGTCTCCCAGCGAAAGGTCGAACGGCGCCATCTCGTCTGCCACAGAATCCATGGCAGCCCCGATTTCGGGGACAAGTTCGACGCTTACGTCACCCAGGAACTTGAGCGTCAGGTGGATGCCCTGGGGCCTGACGGTTCGCGCGCCTCTAACGCCCAGCGCGTCAATCGCGGTCGTCAGTCGCGCGAACTCGGCCTTCACTTCGTCGGGAATCTCCACGGCGACGAAGACCCTTATCTTCTCGCCATTCGCCATCTACCCCGCGCTCCACAGGCCGATATCGGCGAGCCAACCCGCTATCGCCTCGCCTATCTCGTCGGGCGAGTCTTCCTGAATGAAGTGGACGCCCCTGACTGTAACCTCGCGCTGGTTCGACCATGTTCGGCAGAACTCGCGCTGCTCCCCTGTGAGAATCGCGCCCGGTTCGGCGTTCACGAACAGCTTGGGAATGTCGCTCTCCGCCAGCCACGCCGAATAGTCGTCCACTATCTCCACCACGTCGGCGGGTTCGCCGTCCAGCGGTATCTCGCGCGGCCAACTCAGCGTCGGCCTGCGCGACTCGCCGGGTTCGAGGTACGGCTTGCGATATGCGTCCATTTCCTCATCGCTCAGGTCGCGGATGATACTGCCCGGCAGGACGCGCTCCACGAACACGTTGTTGTCCAGAACCATCGTTTCGCCCGCGTCCGAGCGAAACCCCTGGAACACGCGCCGCGCGGCCTCCGGCCACTGCTCCCACGTGAGGCTCTGAACGATAGCCTCCATGTACGCTATGCCCGCGACGCGCTTGGAGTATCTGCGCGCCCAGTGGAACGCGAGCGCCGAACCCCAGTCATGGCAGACCAGTATCACGTCGCTATCCAGCCCCAGCGCGTCGAACCAGGCGTCCATGTATCGCGCGTGCTCCACGAACCTGTACGTCCCGGACGGCATCTTGCCGGAGTCTCCCATGCCGACGAGATCCGGCGCGAGACAGCGCGCGCCGCCGCTGATATGCGGGATGATGTTGCGCCACAAGTACGCGCTGGTCGGGTTGCCGTGCAAGAAGACGACGGGCGCGCCGCTTCCGGTGTCGGCGTAGGAAATCTCGGTGTCGAGTACGGGGACGCGGTTGCGGGGATGTGGGTCGGTGGACGAGATGGGCATGGGGCGTGATTCCGTGAAATGTATGCAATGCCGACCATCGTCGGTTGTTCCAAAAAAGAGACGCCCCCATGTGCACTGGGGACGTCGGGCCAACAGCGTCAACCGTTGGGGTGGTGAATATATTATGGTATCTGGCAAGCGTAACGTCAAGAGCCATTGCGATAACATCCAAAGGGGAATGGTCTATGGAGCGAATATCGGTCTATGTGGACGGCTTCAACTTATACTTGTGAAAGAAAAAGGGGGCACACGCCCCCTTTGGGTGATGGCTAGTCGTCGTACTGGGTGGTTTCGCTGCCTGTGCCGGTCAGGGATATGTGGGAGAAGTCTTTGCCGTCAACGGCGCCGTGCCAGTGCTTTTCGCCGGAGGGGATGAAGGCGGTGTCGCCCTCGGTTATGACTATCTCCTCGTCCTCCGTGGCGACGATGCCCTCGCCGCCGGTGACGAACAGCACCTGGTCGGTGGTGTGGGAGTGGAACTTGTTCTTCGCGCCGTCGTAGAAATTGACCTGGGCGAAGTTGAAGAAGTTGCTCTGAGCGCCGACTATGGGCTGCCGGCTGACGGGGCCGCCGTAGAACAGCGGCGCGTTGGTGGCGTCTTCTTCGGGTACTGAGCCGTTCTTGATTACTTCCATGTGGTTTCCCTCCTGGTTGTTAGTGGTTAGTTTTCAGTATTCAGTTCACCCTCACCCTAGCCCTCTCCCTGAGGGAGAGGGGATCTATTGACTGGGGTTCGTAGCTGTTTAGACTTTTGCCTACCCTTGTGATCCCATCGAGGGAGAGAAGGGTTTCTCTTACGCCGCCGATTCTTATTAAGGGTCAAGGCTCAGCCTTGCTTGCCGTCGCGGGCGCGGAGGTTGGCGGCGTCGCGCAGGTAGATGCGTTCGAGTTCTTCAGGGCGCTTGTCGGTGTTGACGAGTATCATCACGCGGATGCAGCGTTCCTGGCCGCCCGGCACGTCCATTTCGTGGCCGCACATCATCGCCACCTCCGTCCAGCCCATGTCCACGCGCGCGGCGACGGCGGGGAACGCGGCGTTCAGGTCCTTGGTCACGCTAAAGGTGACGGCCGCTATATCGTCGGCTTCGACATTATTGGCCTCGACCAGCGCTTCCAGAAGCTCGCGCGTCGCGTCCAGAATGGCCTCTTTGGTATTGGCGTCGGCGGTGGTCGCGCCTCGCAGTCCTCTGACCTTGCTCAATCTAGCTGCCCTTTCCGTTAGTTCCTCTGAGTGAGCGCATGAAGTCTCGCGCGACGTCCAGCCTGCCGTCTTCGGGCGCCTTGTCAACAGCGTCCAGCAGCGCGCTTGCCAGAATAGCCCCGTCCGCGTAAGTGGCGATCTCTTCAAGATGTTCCCGCCGCGACACGCCGAATCCGACAAGCAGGGGAAGGTCGGTATATCGCCTGATGCGTTCGACTAGGCCGGGCGTTGACTGTGAACTCGAACTCCGCGCGCCAGTAACCCCAATGAAGTTAACGCAGTATATAAATCCGCCCGCCCATTGGCAAGCGTCGCGAATTCGCTCGTCGGAGCTCGTGGGCGCGAGGAGCGGGATGAGGTGGATACCGCGCTCCGCGGCCATTTCCGAAAGCTGCGCGGCTTCCTCGGTGGGCAGGTCCGGGACTATCATGCCATCCATGCCGGCGGTGGCGGCGTCGTCAAGGAATCTTTCGAGGCCGTATCGGAAAAAGGGGTTGTAGTAGCCCATGAGTATCAGCGGGGATTCGACTCCGCCGTATCGGAGGCTCTTCACGGTTTCGATGCACCTGGCCAGGGTAACTCCGTTCTGGAGCGCGCGGTAGCTCGTCATCTGTACGGTGGGGCCGTCGGCGAGCGGATCGCTGAAAGGCACGCCAAGTTCGAGCATATCGCCGCCGGATTCGAGCAGGACGCGGGCGAGCGATTCGGAAGTGGGAATATCGGGGAAGCCGATGGTGACAAACGGCGCCAGGGCCGACCGGCCGGCCTCCCTTAGTTCGTTTAGCTTGGTATCAATTCTGTTGGGCATTTCGGCCTCTTTGTCTGAATCAGGATTTACGGGATATTCGTTGTAGTCTCTCAGGGCATCGGGACGAATCGGGACGCCAGCAGGGCCAGCAGGTTCTGGGCGGAGTGGGCCGCTATGGGTATCCATATTGATCTGGTCACATGGTACACCAACCCGAACAGTATCCCGGTAACGAATATGGGAATGATAGTCGCCGGGGAGAAGTGTGCCAGCGCGAACATGGCCGCGCTCACGGCGACCCCGACGTACAGCCCATACCTCGCCGCGAGGCCGGCGAACAGGAATCCCCTGAAGAAGACCTCTTCCACGAACGGCACCCACACGCCGAGCGCGAGCGCGGATAGCAGTATGAGCGCGCCGTCCCCGGCGAGTCCGACGGGCAGCGATTCCGGCGTCAGCGCGTCGAGTCCCAGCCCGGACACGACGGCCCCATACGCGGCGGTGAAGGCCAGGCTTCCGAGCAGCGCGGCGGCGGCCAGCAGGAACGACTGCACTCCGTAGGGCGGCCGCACTCCGACCGCGCTCCAGGATAGACGGTACTTCTTGACCACTATCAGCCATACCGAGATCAGCAGGACGCTCTCGGCTATGGCCGCCAGCCACGCCAGGCGAGGCAGGTTGCCCTCCCATTGATCCGCGCTGGACGCGCCGCCCATCGCCAGGAAGAACACGCCGAACGCGCCGAGGCTGATGGCGGACGCCAGCGCCATGTCGCCGGCACCCCAGCGCGCTTCGTCGTATTCATGTTCGCTCGTCACTCTGCGCCGCCTTACGCGCCCGTCAGCTCTTGAGCCATTCCACGTCGCCTTGCAGGTCGGCGGGATGCTCTTTCGAGGCGAACACGTCGTACTTGCCCTTCTCCGTGGTCAGGTCGCCCAGGTCGCCGTGACCCGGGAAGAACGTGCCTATGCCGTCCAGCGTAAACAGCCTGCTCGTTATGCTTCCGATCAGCTGTTGGAGGTTCTCAGGGCTTCCCGTCCTGCCGGGGCCGTTCGGGAAAAGGGTGTCCCCGGTGAACAGGTGCGGGCCGAAGGTGAAGCAGGTGGAGCCGGGGGTGTGTCCGGGTGTGTGGATGGCGGTGAGAGTGACGTTCCCCGCGCTTATCTCGTCGCCGTCCGCTATTCTGATCTGGGCGGCGTCGGCGAGCGCGTCCGCGTCGTCCTGCCCTATGCCCACCGGCGCGCCGAGCGCGGACGCGACTTCATCCAGCCCCTCGATGTGGTCGAAGTGGTTATGGGTTATGAGGATTACCTTCACGTCGGTCTGCCGCGCCGCCTCGATAAGCGCGCCCGGGTCGGGCGGAGCGTCTATCACGACGCTCTCATTCGTCTCGGGACAGACGACGAGATAGGCGTTGTTTCCGTAGGGGCCGCACTGGATCATGTGGATGGCGACGCTGTCATCCTGGAACTGGACTGTCATGTATTCCTCCCGGTCAGTGTTGTTTCAAGCGTGATTATAACACTTGGCGGACAGAGGTAGTCAGTGGTCAACCATGGGGAGTTGAACGCTGGTATAATTATGCGGCGCGGCGCGGTCCGCGATTCGAGAAAGGCGCGGGGGTTTTCTGATGAGCGAATTCGGGCTGAACGTCAAGACGGACAGCGGCGGCAAGCGGGTGGAGCTGGAGTGCGAGCATCAGAACGGGTTGCTGTACGTGGTGCCGGCGGAGTCGTCCTGGGTGTGTTCCGAGGAGTTGATGCACGCGCACGCGATGGCGGGCTTCTTCAGGCAGCTCATGGAACTGGAGGACGAGCGGGTGGAAGAGTTGATGCAGCGGTGGGGCCTCTACTACCGTCCGAGGCCGCTGGCGGAGTCGGGCATGGAATGAAAAAGGCCAGCCTGCGCTGGCCCTCCGGCGTTCACTATCGGTTATCCGCGTCAGAAGTCGTCGCCCGCGCCCGCTATGTCGGCGGTTGGGGAGTTGATGATCCTGTGGATGACCGGGGCGAAGGCTTCGTCGTCGCCTGGCTCGGTGTCGTCGTCCGACCAGTCTTTGACGGCGACGGCAGCGAGCTCGCGCTCTTCGTCTTCACCGTCCGACACCTCGTATCCCATGACCGCGCTCGGCACATAGACCCTGTAATCGGCTCCGCCGCGCGACGGGAATGACACTATGCCCGACTGGGCCGGCGTCTTGTAAGTCTCCCGTATGATGATTGCCAGATCGCGCTCCTCGACGCTGGTCACCGAGGCCTCGTACAGGTTGCCTCCCTTCGTCAGGCGCGCGATGCGGGCGCCAACTCTTGGTTCGACCTGTCCTACATAGGCGCCGGCCTCGTCCTTTGCTATCAGACCTGACCCGGCGGGTTCGAGTCGCACTATGTCCCCGGGCGTGAGTTTTGCGAGAGCGTCGGGCGACGCCAGCTTGATGAGAGACGTGACGCCCGCGTTCCCGCTCTCCTCGATGAACGTCTGGGACCTGCGCGAGGCGGTCCTCGCCACCCGCGGGGCGTCGGCGTCGGCCAACTTCATGAGCCTGCTAAGGTTCTTCTTCGCTATGGAGTTGTTGGGCGAACGCTTCAGCGCTGAGCGAAACGTTTCCTGGGCTTCTCTGTTGCGCCCAAGCTCGCTCAGCGCCTTGCCGAGACGGTTGTAGGAGCCGATGTCCTCGGGAAAGTCGCGTACGATGGTCTGGTTGACCGCCACGGCTTCCTCCCACCTGTTGTTCATAGCGAGGGCTACGGCCTTTCTGGCCCTGTCGTTCTTTATCTTTTCATCCGGCGCGCGCGCGTTCATTTGCATCGCCTCTATGATGGGGTCTGGAAATCTTAGCGAATATGGGAAAAACTGGGCAAGGCGTTGTCAAGGCATTTTGGAACAGTATTAGAATTTTCTCAGCCTCAGAAGGGTCAGTTTCCAGACGGCCTCCACTATTATGTGGGCGGACATCTTGGACTTGCCCTTGGCGCGGTCCATGAAGATGATTGGATGCTCTATCACGACATGGCCCCTGGACTGGCACTGAAACGCGACTTCCGACTGGAACCCGAAGCCCTTGCAGCGAAACGAGTCCATGTTGAGAGAACCCAGCGCGGAGGCGGTGTACGCCTTGAACCCGGATGTGACGTCCTTGACTCTCAGACCGGTGACGAAGCGTATGAGGTGATTGCCGAACGCGCTGAGCAGGCGCCGTTTGAGTCCCCAGCTCGGGTCTGAGCCGCCGTTCTCGGTGTAACGCGAGCCGACCACCACGTCGGCCCCTTCCAGCTTGCGGAGCATTACGGGCAGGTGGTCGGGCGCGTGGGACAGGTCGGCGTCCATCTGGATAACGTAGTCGCAGCCGTCGTCCAGGGCTCTGGTGAATCCGGCCACGTACGCGGTGCCGAGGCCGAGTTTGGCTTGCCTGGATATGACCTCTATCCTGCCGTCGCGCTCGCCGGACAAGCGATGCGCCACTTGCGCGGTGCCGTCCGGCGAGTTGTCATCTACTATGTAGAGGCGCAGGTCGTCTATGCCAAGCGAAAACAGACGGCTGACAAGCTCCGGCATATTCGCGGCTTCGTTATAGGTTGGCGCTACGACGGCGACTTTTCCAGTAGGCATTCACATTCACCCGGACTGAATCTGCCAATAGTGAAGAGTTGACAGGAACTTTCAGCGATACTTGCCGAATATATCTCTGAGTCTTATAAGCAGGGTATCTTTCACCATATCTATGGTATCCACGCCGGGCCTGACCTTGCTCCCGGTCTGGTAATGCCACTCGACCGGCATCTCCACGACCGAGTAGCCCATTTTGAGCGCGAGATACAGTATCTCGACGTCGAATCCCATTCGCTTGGTGCGCTGGCGACTGAAAAGCCGGTCGGCCGCCTCCTCGCTGAAGCACTTGAACCCGCACTGGGTATCCTGGAATCCTCTTACGGCAACCACTCGAATGACCCAGTTGAAGACCCTCCCCATGACGTGACGATGCAGCGGCTCGTCAAGGCGACGCGCGCCCGCTATCTCGCGCGAGCCTATTACGATGTCCACTCCCGCGTCCATCTTCTCCATAAATCTGTCGAGCCACTCGATTGGCATGGCGAGATCGGCGTCGCACATGAACCTGTACCCGCCGCGAGCATCCAGCATCCCGGCCCTGACCGCCCATCCCTTGCCGAAGTGCTCCCTGCGGAGCAGCCGGATTCCGTCGGTATTCCGCGCCGCGCGGCTCACGAGTTCGGCGGTATTATCCGCGCTGCCGTCGTCAACGACAAGTATCTCCCAACTGTACGTCTGCGCGTTCAGGTAGGCGACGGTCTCGTTCAGCGTCGAAACTATCCGCTCAGACTCGTTGAAAGCGGGAATGATTACAGATAGGTGTGGTCTTTCGGATGTATCCACCGCATAGTCCCAGTCCGGATCGCCGTGGAGATCGGATCCGGCGTCCAGTGTACTACCGTGGAGAGTCGAGGTCGAATGCGGTGTGAAGCGCTCGCGACGCCGCTCCGACCTGCTCTTCGGACACGATGCAGGTGATGCGTATTTCGGACGTGGTTATCATCTCGATGTTTATGCCCTCGTCGGCGAGCGCGCGGAACATGGTTCCGGCGTATCCGGGCGCGTCCTGCATTCCGGTGCCAACGATGCTCACCTTCGCCAGGCCGAGCGAGGTCACCACGTCGTCGCTGTCCATGCCCTTGGCCACCTGGCGGACGACGCTCTCGGCCCTAGCGAGGTCGTCGCGCTTGACCGTAAACGTCAGGTCGGTCTTGCCTCCGGCGCTTGCGTTCTGGACTATCACGTCAACGCTTATTCCGTCCGCCGCGAGCGGCTCGAACAGGCTGGCGGCTATGCCCGGCCTGTCGGTCACCCCTTGTACGGTCACCTTGGCGACGTTTGTGTCCGAGGCTATGCCGGACACGCGATTTCTAATCTCACCCACATTCTTGTTCATATCAACTTCACCGTGAATCAGCGTGCCCGGCCCGTCTGAGAAACTGGACGCGACCAGTATAGGCGTGTTGTACACCATGCCAAGCTCTATCGAGCGCGGGTTCATCTTCGCTCCGTAGCTGGCAAGTTCCAGCATCTCTTCAAAACTAATCTCGTCCAACTTTACCGCTCCGGGAACCAGGCGGGGGTCCGCGGTGTAGATGCCCTCCACGTCGGTATAGACCTCGCAGCGCGCGGCGTCCAGCCCTGCGGCCAGGGCTATCGCGGTTAGATCGGACGCGCCCCGCCCCAGCGTGGTCGTGTCCATGTCCGGGGTGATTCCCTGGAATCCGGCGACCACCACAATCTTGTCCTTGTCCAGTTCGTTCGCTATGCGCTGCGGATCAAGCTCGGCTATTTTGGCCATTCCGAACTGGGAATCGGTTCGTATTCCGGCCTGGGCGCCGCTCAGGCTGACCGCCTTGTGTCCCAGCGCCATGAGCGTCATGGCCACAAGCGCGCAGGAGCGCAGTTCGCCGGTCGAAAGCAGTACGTCGAGTTCGCGGCGGTCGGGGCTGTCGGACACCTGGGAGGCGAGTTCGATGAGTTCGTCCGTAGAGTCGCCCATCGCGCTGACCACCGCGACGACGCTGTTCCCCGCCTCTTTCGCGCGCGAGATGCGGCCGGCCACGTTCTTTATCTTGTCGGCGTCGGCAAGCGAGCTTCCGCCATACTTCTGTACGATCAGGTCCATTTCTTATGGTATATCCGCTACTGGAGTCGGAGGTTGAATATCTCCGCTATGAAGGTTTAGCGCGATAGAGGGCCGAATGTCAAATGCGCTGGTTTCTGGGCTACCATATTTGGCCTCCCGATCCGGGTCTTCTGTCAGTTCAGGTTACTCAATATCGAGACGGTCATGCCAGAGTATGCGCTCCCTGGTTCGTCGGCCTGGTTATGACCACCTCTCCGCTCAGGCCCGACTTTACCGCCGCGTCGGCCATTTCGTAGCCGATTGTGAACTCCTTCTCCGTGGCGAACGCGAGAACCGTCGAGCCAGCTCCCGACAGGAAAGCGCCCAGCGCGCCCGCGCCCAGCGCCGCCCTGATGATGTTCTTCATCGGGAAGAAGATCGTCTGCCGGGCCGGCTGGTGAAGGCGGTCGTCGGTGGCGATGTCCAGGTGTTGGAGGTCTCCGGTGGCGAGAGCGCGAACCAGCAGCGCGGCCCTGCCTATGTTGAACACCGCGTCCGATCTGGACACCGCGCTTTTCAGGAGTCCGCGCGCCTCCTCGGTCGGCATCGGCGTATTGGGGACGTACAGCACGGCGGCCAGGCTGTCCGGCACGGGGACGGGTGCGCTGAGAACCCTGTCATCCTGGACAACCGCTATCTGCATCCCGCCGAACAGCGCGGGCGCCACGTTGTCCGGATGCCCTTCCGTGTCCGCCGCTACTTGAAGCAGTTCACCCTTGTCGAACGGGTTTCCGCACAGTTCGTTGCCCGCCATGAGACCGCCCACAAGCGCGGCTGAACTGGACCCAAGCCCCCGCGTCGTCGGTATGCCGTTGTAGCAGGTCAGCGACATGGGAAGCATCTTCCTGCCCGTCTCGTCGAACACCCTGGCAATGCTGGCCCACACCAGGTTGGACTCGTCGCGGGGGAGTTCGCCTTCCCCATGTCCGTATATCTCGAACCCGCGTCCGCCGACCTCGACCGTCACGCTGTTCCATATGTCCAGCGCGATACCCAGGCAGTCGAACCCCGGCCCCATATTGGCCGATGTCGCGGGGACTTTGACTGTGATTTGTTGCTGGCTCATTCCTGTGCTACAAGCAGCTCCATTAATCCAAGCTAACTCGGTGTCCCATGATTCTCTCGGCTTGACGCAGTATCATGCGGACCTGTGGGACCGAGTACTCGGAATTCGACGGTAGAGTAAGGCGGTAAGTTCCATATACCATGAATTGATGCTTGGAACCTGAAAACGGACCGTCAAAACCTAAGTGGCGTAGCTTGCTCGCGAACACATTCCTCCTAATTGGTGTCCATCTGTTCACGTTTAGGCTCCATATTGAGATCAATACCCCCGACTATTGGCAACGAATGTCCAAATTTCAGCCCCGTCAGTATCCAGTCTTCCAGCGTCGAACGGAGTTCAGTATCGCATTCCCTTAGAGTTTCGCCAAAGGCCAGAACTCCGACACAAGCCGGAATGCTCCCACCATAGGATCCGTCCTCGAACTTGTCATACTCGGCCTCTTCCATCGCATGACCTATGTAGTCGCTTAGTATGAGTTTTGCGGTCAATGTCATTCCTCCTCGCCGCGCATTTTACAGCGCCCATCCGCTGGTCGCATTGTCCAACCGGGCAAGGTACTGTGCCTCGATGTCAATCCCCACCATGCCGCTGTACGCTTTCGTCAACCTGTCGGTGACTGGACCCGGAACAGAACCGTCTCCGATCTCCGAGCCGTTGACCGACGACACCGGGCATATGCAGAAACTGGTGGACGTCACGAACGCCTCGTCCGCCGTGTAGGCGTCGTAAAGGTCAATGTCCGCCTCGTGTACCGCTATGCCGAGTTCCTGGGCAATCTCTATGGTGACGCGGCGGCTGATGCCCGACAGTACGTACTGCTCTTTAGGGGTGAGCAACTCGCCGTCCTTGACCACGAAGATGTTGCTGCCGGGCCCCTCGGCCAGGTTGCCGTTGGTATCCAGCAGAATGGGCCAGGCGTCGGGGTTGTGCGCCTTGGCTTCGAGTTCGGCCTGCACCAGGTTGACGTAGTTATGCACCTTCGCCCTCGGACTCTGCGCCTCGGGCGGAGTGCGGCGCACCGACGGCACTATCACAGGCAGTCCGTCCCGGTAGTATTTGGCCCGGACGTCGAACGGCAGCGGCGCGCACTCGATTACCACGGTCGGCGCGTACTCGCCGTCAACCATCACTCCCCTGGAGACGCGCTGGCTCACCCAGTAGTCGTCATCCTCATTGATCAGGGGCAGGTTCGCCTCAAGCACTTCCATCGTGATGCGGGCGAAGTCCCGCTTGGACAGGCCGGGGTCTATCCTCATGTACTTGAGCGAATTGAAGAAGCGGTCGAGGTGTTCGTCCAGCCTGAATATCCTGTGTCCGAAGGTGCGGGTGGTGTCGAACACCGCGTCGCCCTGCAGGAATCCCCTGTCCCGTATCGAGACGACCGCCTGGCTCTCGGGTACTATCTTGCCGTTTACGTAAGCGACTCTCTCCTGTGTCATATCGGGTTCTCCCTGTGTGTTTTGTGTGTACTGGAGGACGCCCACCAGGGACGCCCCTACTCGCCTCTTGCGCTATCTGTCTTCCCTGAACCTGTATCCGACGTTCCAGATGGTTTCGATGAAGTTGTTCTCGGCGTCATGTATCTTGCTTCTGAGCCGGCGGATATGAACGTCCACGGTCCTGGTGCCGCCGAAGTATTCGTACCCCCATATCTGGTTGAGCAGCGCGTACCTGGAAAACACCCTGCCCGGGTTTTCGGCCAGCAATTTCAGAAGTTCGTACTCTTTGAACGTGAGTCCTATCCGCCCGCCGCGTATCGTCACGTCGTAGCTGGAGGTGTCTATCTGAATGTCGCCCGCGCGGATGATGTGGCTGTCGTCCTCTTTCTGCCGGTTTCCCGATTCGAGAACGCGGCGCGCCCTGACTACCAGTTCGTCCGGGTCGGGAGGGCTGACGATGAAGTCGGCCAGCGGAAGCGAGGGGTCGAGTCCGGAGACGCGGGCGCGCGGCGCCAGCGCGATTGCCGGAACCCCGGCGTCGGTACACGCCCGGGCATACTTTTCCACCTCGAAGGACGTCATATACGCGGTGTCTATCAGGGCAAGCGCGGGAGCGGACTCCAGGCTGTCGCCCAGCGTCGCGGGGTCGCTGTCCGAGGACAGAAATATCGAGCTGACCTCCTGCCTGCGCAGCAGCGCGACAAGCTCATGTTCTCCGCGCGGGCCTCTCGCCTGC
Organism: Dehalococcoidia bacterium; assembly: GCA_963668275.2. GTDB lineage: Bacteria > Chloroflexota > Dehalococcoidia > Lucifugimonadales > UBA1123 > VXRN01. Next base: position 845,323 of record OY764155.1, on the reverse strand, counting down.
GCTCTCTCCAAAGACATAGGCCGTCCCTTGCAAAGATTCTACGGGGGACAAGTATATCAGACGCAACCGAGTCGGGGCCTGACGACTGCGGCCCTCGCCACCGGGATATTTCAAAATATCCCTCAGTTTCTCATAGGACTACACTTTCATGTCCTAAATACGCTATAATGCGAACATACAAACTAGGCCGTGTTGACATTTATCGTCATTCCCGCTTTAGCGGGAATCCATACGTGTGGATCGCGACCTGACCAGTTGCAATTTAGCTTGCTTGGAGCGTCCAATTTCCAAATGTCAACAGAACCTAGTTGCGGAGCGTGACCGACGATGATTCTGAACCTGGATCTACATAAATGTTTACTTATATTGCCCGAATACCGGAGGGGCAAAAAATTTTCCCCGTAGCTAATGCTGGTGAAATGCAGGTGGATGCTGGTGACTTTTTCACCTGTTGCCCACCTGTCAAGCCACCTGTTCCCGCCTGTCGGTTTATAAACGAATATATATGACCGGTGAATCCCTCCCACAGAATGTGTTCGGCGCCGGCTATGAAAAAGCCCTGAGCCTACCAAGTAACCGTCCCATAGACGGTGGTAGAAGAAAACAGCAGGGAGAACCTGATAAGGTTTTGAGTACGAACCAAACCAAAACCCAGAAGCTCCTGCCGTGTCCAGATTACGATTCACACTTCCCCGAGTCAAGAGCGTTCCTGACACTCGTCCATCGGGCTGTGTGTACTGCGGCAGCAAGATCAGATACAAGACAGTGAGGTGGTATAAGAGCATAGAGGGTATGGTTACCGGACTGGGACTGACACAGTGGGTGTGGAGTGGCGAGGAAGGACTGGACACAGGCGAGTTGCTTGTGGCCTAAGCCGCGCGCTTCATCTCGGAACTGACGCTCTCTCAGACTCCTCAAAAAATATCCAACCGCCTGTGGGACGGTTATCATGGCTCGGAGCGCATTACGGGATTAGTCTTTTGTTGTATCCTGTGGGCGCCGCATATAGCGTTTGGAGAGAGAAACATGACGGATACGCCGCTTCATTACATGACCATCACCGAAGTCGCCGCGCTGATAGAGGCGGGGGAGTTGTCGCCGGTCGAGGCGACAAACGCGACGCTCGAACGAATTGACGCGCTGGACGGGCATCTGAAGAGCTACGCCACGGTGATGTCCGATCACGCGGTCGCCTCGGCGCGGAGGGCCGAAAACGAGATTGCGGCCGGGGATTATAAGGGGCCGCTGCACGGCGTCCCGATAGCGGTCAAGGACCTGTGCTTCACGAACGGAGTTCGGACGATGGGCGGCGCGAAGGTGTATATGGACCACGTGCCTGACTTCGATTCGACCGTGGTGAAGAGGCTGGAGTCCGCCGGAGCGGTGCTGCTGGGCAAGCTGAACCTCACCGAGGGCGCGATGGGCGGCTACAACCCCGCGCTCCAGATACCCCTGAATCCCTGGGACAACGGCCGCTGGGCCGGGTCGTCGTCGAGCGGGTCGGGTTCCGCAACCGCCGCGGGGCTGTGCTTTGGCTCGCTCGGAAGCGACACGGGCGGCTCGATCAGGTTCCCGGCCGCGGCCTGCGGAATCGTGGGACTGAAGCCGACCTGGGGCCGGGTCAGCCGCTACGGGGTGCTGGCGCTGGCCGAGTCGCTCGACCACGTTGGGCCGATGACTCGCAGTTCCGCGGACGCGGGCATTATGCTCCAGTCTATCGCGGGCTACGACGCCAATGATCCCACATCCTTATCTGACCCTGTGCCGGATATGCTCGAGGACATAGAAGCGGGCGTCCAGGGCATCAGGATTGGCCTTGACGAGAATCACGTCAGCGACGGCGTTGACCCCGAACTGGCCCAAGCGGTTATGGATGGGGTGAGAGTCCTGGAAGGACTTGGAGCGGAAATAGTCGAAATCCGGATGCCGGACGTGGATAAGTATCTCCCGGCCTGGCCCGTGCTGTGTTCGTCGGAGGCGGTGGCGGCGCACCGCGAGAACTATCCGTCGCGCAGGGATGACTACGGCCCCTGGTTCCGCGGCTGGCTGGACATGGGCGCGGGAAAGTCGGGCGCGGACTACGCCGAGGCCAACAACATGAGAGCGGAGTGCAACGGTCTGGTTCGGGAAGCCTTCATGGATATTGACGTGATGGCTTGTCCTTCGACTATCGGCCCCGCCTACCCGGTGACGCCGGAGATGCTGTACGGCCCCATGGACTCGCGGCGCGGAACGGCATTCCAGCGTTACACGGTGCCTTACGACTTCAACGGCGCGCCCACGCTTTCCACCCCGTGCGGATTCAGCGGCGACGGACTGCCTCTAAGTCTTCAGTTCGTGGGCAAGCATCTGTCGGAGCCGCTGCTTTGCAGGGTGGGACACGCATACGAGCGGGCGACCGAGTGGAGCAAGAAGCGCCCCGCCGTTTAGGTTCATTGCGGACCGCGGAAGGGATTGCTTATGTACTCGCCCAGCTTTAGGGAGTGAAGCACTCCGTCCCAGACGCGGCGCACTGTGGCGGCATCCTCCGGCCAGTAGTCCATCGTTATGAATGCCTGGATGCCGTTGCCGCGCGCGAGGCACATACGCGACTTCGCCCAGCGATCCTGATTGGAGTCGAAGAAGTCAACTTCCAGCCATTCGGCTTCGAGGTTGGGACGCCGGAGGCGGCGGTTTCTCCCAGTCTTCAGGACGCCTCTTTCGTCCGAGGCCAGAACCGTGTTCTCCAACAGGTCGGACAGCGGAAGTCCGCTCCAATCGTCATCCTTGATAGGTGGCATACGAATCATAGAACATTCCAGCCGTATGTCGTCGTCCGGCTCCGCCTTATCGTAGAAGCAGAAGGAGTGTTCTCCGGGCGAGGCGACCCAATCGCCCGGGTACTCGAACTGCACCGCGCCCCTGTCGGCGACGAATATCTTGTTGCCCTTCCTGGCCCGCCATCCGTGTGTGGCGGGCAGGTTGAACTCGCGCTTTTCCCATCTGGGCATTGGGAAACGTCCCCTTTCTAATCTGACGCTATATGAGGATCAAGCCAAGGCTGCTCTGAGTTATAAGCTCAGATAGTTCTCAACTATTACCAATAAGGGTGAAGGCTCAGCCTTCCTCAGTGAACCTGAACTGTTGGGCCGGGCGTCCGCCTTCGGGCAGGCCCATGGGCATATGCGCGTTGATAAGGAACGGACGTCGCTCGTTCTCGACGATTCGCAGGCCCTCGGCTATCGTGTCGCCGGCCTTGGACTCGTCCGTCAGGTCAACCGCTTCCATACCGAAGCCTTCGGCTATCCTGGTCGGGTCCATGCCTGTGAGGGCTACACCGCCGTAGTCGCCGGACTCTCTCATGTTGGCGTCGGCGCGTCCGAACGCCCCGGCGACGATACCGTAAGCCTGGTTGTTGGTAATCAGGTACAGCACGGGGATGTTGTGGTGGACGGCGGTCCAGAGGCCGCTGTCGGCGTAGTAGAGCGAGCCGTCGCCCACCAGTCCAACAACGGGCTTGTCCGGGGCGGCGAGCTTGGCTCCAATGGGCGCTCCGACACCGTAGCCCTCCGAGCCTCCGGCGGGACGTATGTACATATTGTTGCCAGGGCCGTTGTCTCCGGCGACCACGTCCTGCGGCACGGCGAACTGCTCGGTGGTTACGATGCCGCCTCCCAGCCGCTCCAGTTCGGCGTCCAGCGCCTCTATGATGGGCAGCGCTCGGACGCGCCCCTGCTGGGCGGGCCTGTCCAGCGCGGCGCGGCGTTCGTTCCTGAGCGAGATGGAGTTCTCTCGCGCCCACTGGCGGCGGTCGTCGTATCGCTCGGGGGTGGTCTCGCTCTGTACCAGCGCGGCGAGGCGTTCCATGGCGCGGCGTTCGTCGGCGAGTATGGCAAGGTCGAGCCCGGGCATATTCTTCAGATTTTCGACGTCCGCGCCTATGGCTATGAGCCTGGCGTTGCCACCGAAGCCGTCATAGTCCGACGCCGTGCCAGCGCCACCGTGTCTTGAGCCTATGGACAGGATGAGGTCGGGCTGAAGGGCTTCGACGGCGCGGGGGAAGTAGCCCGCGTGCTGGGGATGCTTGATGGGGACGCCGCGCAGGTCGTTCATGCCGGTGGCTACCGCCGCTCCGAATGTCTCGGCTATCTGAGTAACGGCGGCCTCGGCTCCGCTCTTCCAGATGCCGTCTCCGGCGTAGATGAGCGGACGCTCGGCCTCGTGCAGCGCGAGCGCGACACGCTCCATATCGTCGTCGGACGGGTATCCCGCCCTGACCTCGGGTATTTCGCCCTCGATTATCTCAGTATCGAGCGGAGCGGGACCGAGCATACTGTCGTAAACGGCGAGATGGACGGGCCCGACCGGGGGAGTGGCGGCAACCCTCAGCGCGCGCTCTACGGCGGCGGGCAGGCCCTCCGGCTCTACGACCGTCCAGTTCTCCTTGGTCATGGGAGCGGCGATGGAGGTGGGGCCGAAGCTGTGGCTGAGGTCGAGGCTTATCCTGTCGGCGAAGCTGCCGGTGTCCCCGGCGAATGTAATGACGACGACCGGAAGGCCGCCCCACCAGACGTTGATGAGCTGCCCCATGCTCTGGGCAAGACCGGCTCCGAGGTGGACGACCATAACTCCGGGATCGGCGTTGACCTGGGTATAGCCGCCGGCCATTGCGGTCACGCTGCCTTCGTGCAGTCCCAGGATCCCGTGGATGTCCGGGTGGGCGTGCAGCGTGTCGAAGAACAGCGCCTCGCGTGATCCGGAGTTGTTGAATACGTACTTGACGCCGGACGCGGCCAGCTGCTCGACCATTACCTGGGACGCATGGCCCCTAATCGCTCGTTTTTCCACTTGGGACGCTCCTTAAGATTTTCACATCGGTTTCTTGGATGGATATTTCATACGCTGAGTCCCACGGCGTCGCAACTTTTCGATGAAGACTGTCGCCGGGATGGGTCGTCAGCGCTTGGCCAGGCTCTCGGCCAGTTTTTCCAGGGTGAGGTCGGCGTTGAGCGCGGAGCCGCGGGCCAGCGCGAAGAGACAGCTTAATTGCCGAGCTTGTTCCGGGGTCGCTTGGTTCTTGGATCCTTTGACCAGATCCGGAGTCTGTAGAATCTGGACAGTTAGGCCCTCGTCGTTTTGAATCTCGATCCGGTGGATTTCCAGGAAGTCGTCCAGTAGCTTGACTCTAACTCCAATCGTACCGACCGCTGTGATGAATGTATCTCTATTAACCGTGGTCTGCCATGTCAGCTTCCCTTCTTCGGTCCGATTGATCAGTCCATCCAGTATTTCGGATATCTTATTCATGTCGGTCACCTGTATTACTCGCCAAATTCCATTGCGCTGGCGATACTCTCCAAGTCACTTTGTATTTCGTTCAGTCGTTCATTCAGGCTGGTGAGGTCGGCGTCCCCTGATCTCTGACGCATATGACCCTCGACTGAGTTCTCCATCTCAGATAGCGACATTCTGGCGCGGGTCAACCTTTCGCGAACTTCAACCTCCAACTCCGGGTAGCGGGCGATTACGTCAGAGATTATAACCCGAATCGTCTGATATTGCTCCAACGCCGCCTCCCAATAGCCTTCGCGGTGAAGAAACTTCAACCGCTGTATGAGACCTATGGCGCGTTGCAGATCAATAGTTACCAGGTGGCGTCTGACGCTGTTCCTAGTCTCGATGGTCACCCGCTCCGCTGACCGGGCGGCGGAACGCGCTCCATGCGCCTCCCGAATCGCCCATGCGAGGCCGATCACCGAAATGATAACTCCGATGACGCTGAATACGCTACCCCAGTGATCCAAGAAAAAGTCCATCACACAATTTACATTTTACTATGGCTGAGTCGCATCTGCCACCAACTGGTTTTCCAGAACTTGCCGCTGGGGGACGGTGTGATGTAGAGTATGTGTACCGCAATTACCGGTTCGGGCCGAAATGGTTGGTCGAGCCGGACGCCGCGGACAGGTGGCCGAGCGGCTGAAGGCGCGCCCCTGCTAAGGGCGTAGGGTCATTAAAGGCTCTCGTGGGTTCGAATCCCACCCTGTCCGCCACCTTCTCCCCTTTCTGATTCATCGCCGTCACGACGCTCAGCGCGATGTTATATACTTGTCTGGCGTTTATACCCAGTAAGCGGATGTCTTAATTTGGAGCGTGACTTGAGCGGTACGATTCCACTTCTCCAGGTGCGGGGCGCGGTCAAGGACTTTGGCGGCGTCCGGGCGGTTGACAATTGCAGCCTGGATGTCATGCGCGGCACTATAACGGGGCTTATCGGGCCGAACGGCGCGGGCAAGACGACGCTGTTCAACCTGGTTTCGGGCGCTATTCCGCCGACGGAGGGACGCATCGTGTTCGACGGGCGGGAGATACAGGGGCTGAAGATGCACGAGACGTTCTCGCGCGGGCTGATGCGGACGTTTCAGATTCCCAGGGAGATGAAGGGGATGACGGTTCTCGAGAACCTGATGGTGGTCCCGGCGCGGCAGACGGGGGAGCGGCTGTGGGCGTCGTGGCTGACGCCGTGGCGGGTGGCGCGAGAGGAACGGGCGATAGAGGAGCGGGCGATGGAGACTCTGGAGTTCGTGAGGTTGTCTCATCTGGCGGACGAGTACGCGGGCAATCTTTCGACCGGACAGAAGAAGTTGCTGGAGCTTGCGAGGACGCTGATGGCGGAGCCGAAGATGGTGCTGCTGGACGAGCCGGCGGCGGGGGTGAACCGGACGCTGCTGGGCGAACTGGCGGAGGATATTCGGCGGGCGCGAGACGAGCGGGGCGTTACCTTCCTGCTCATCGAACACGATATGGAGCTGGTGGCGGATATGTGCGATCCGGTTGTCGTGATGGCGAACGGGGCGGTTATCGCGGAGGGTACGCCGAGCGAGGTTCAGAACGATCCGGAGGTTCTGGAAGTGTACCTGGGAGGGGTTATCGGTGGCTCTGCTTGAAGCGCGGGACATAGTGGCGGGATACGGGGAGACCGAAATCCTACACGGGGTGTCCATTTCGGTGGACAGCGGTGAAATAGTGACTATAATCGGGCCGAACGGCTGCGGGAAGTCCACGCTTATGAAGGCGATAGTGGGTCTGGTGAGCGTTGGATCGGGCGGCGTGACGTTCAGGGGCGATGAGATTTCTAATATGCCGCCGGAGCGGATAGTGAGAAGCGGGTTGTGCTATGTTCCGCAGACGGCGAACGTGTTTCCGTCGCTGACGATACGGGAGAACCTGGATATGGGCGCGTTCATTCGCAAGGACGACTACCGAGCGCGAATCGAGGAGATGTTCGAGATATTCCCTGACCTGGCGGACCGTCCGAATCGGAACGCGGGAAGCCTTTCCGGGGGACAGCGGCAGATGTTGGCGATAGCGCGCGCGCTGATGCTGGACCCCGTGCTGCTGCTGCTTGACGAGCCGTCGGCGGGACTGTCGCCGCTGATGATGGGTTCGGTTTTCGAGAGGATACGGAACGTCAACGCGATGGGAGTTTCCATATTGCTGGTGGAGCAGAACGCGCGGGAGGCGCTGGGGATGTCGGACAGGGGGTATGTGCTGTCGGCTGGAGAGAACAGGCTTGAGGACAGGGGTCCCGCGCTGCTGGATAATCCCGAAATAGCGCGGCTATATTTGGGAGGGTAGAGTTGAGGTGAGTGGCGCGGATGTGGATTCCCGCTTTCGCGGGAATGACGGTAGGGCAGGCGGGGATGACGGCAGGGTTATGTATAGAACGGCGGAAAAGGACGCATGGCGACTCTGATACAAAGAACTTCCCGTTTCGGGATGGAATGGACGCCGTGGCACACGATGGCTGCGCTCGTGGCGGTCGCGCTTTTGGCCGGGGTTCTGCCCGGCGTGAAGATGTCGCTGGTGGTGAACGGGCTATTTCTGGCGTCTATCATCGCGCTGGGCGCGATTGGGCTGACGCTGATATTCGGGATACTGAAGTTCGCTAACGTGGCGCACGGCGACTACATGGCGATGGGCGCGTATGTGACGTTCTTCGTGGTGGAGGGCGCGCTGGCTCGGCTGGGCGTGGAGGGCGCGGGACTTGGGCCTTTCACGTTCGGATACCCGCTGCTGATCGCGCTGCCCGTCGGGACGGCGATAGTCGCGGGGGGCGCGATTCTGCTGGACATGGGCATATACCGGAGGCTGAGGGACCGCGGGGTCAACGTGGTTATGCTCTCTATGGCGTCGCTCGGGGTCGCCATAGCGCTGCGCGGGCTGGTGCAGATAATCTGGACGACGGACGCCCAGGCATTTCCGAGAGAGTCGAGACAGGTATTCCGTCTGCCGATGGACGTGCGCGTTCCGCCGGACAGCGTATTCATTGGGTTAGCGGCAATCGCGCTGGTGGCGGCTATCTACGTAATTCTGACCCACACCAAGATGGGCAAGGCGATGAGGGCGACGGCTGACAACCCCGACCTGGCGCGGGTGACGGGTATCAACACGCAGCGCGTTATCCGGTGGACGTGGGCCATCGGCGGAGGATTGGCGGCAATCGCGGGGGTCTTGCTGTCGGTGTCGCAGGCGCAGATGATACCGATAATGGGGTGGAAGTTCCTGATTCCTCTGTTCGCGGCGGTGATACTGGGGGGCATCGGGAATCCGTATGGCGCGCTGGCGGGGGCGTTCGTGATAGGGGTGACGATGGAGGTTTCGACGCAGTGGATGAATCCGAGCTACAAGCCGGCGGTGGCGTTCGGGATCATGATAGTGATGCTGCTGGCGAGGCCGCGGGGGTTGTTCGGAGGGTCGCAGTGAGGAGGGCGCTGGCGTGGAACTGATGGGCGTGACGAATTACGCGGTGGGCTTCGTGATAATGGCGGGGATATATTCGATATTCGCGCTGGGGTTGAACGTTCACTGGGGATACACGGGGCTGTTCAATATCGGGATTGCGGGTTTCTTCGCGGTGGGAGCGTACACGTCGGCGCTGCTGACAACGCCGCCGCCGGATTCGGCGCAGTTCGAGGACTTCGCGTTCGGGGGAGACTGGGCGCGGATAGGGTTTCTGGACCTGGGGTTCGACGCATGGTTCATTCTGGCGCTGGTCGGAGCCGGCCTGGCGTGCGCCCTGATCGCGCTGGTCATAGGGTACGTGACGCTGCGGCTGAACGACGACTATCTGGCTATCGCGACGCTTGGGATCGCCGAGGGGGTGCGCCTGTTCTTCCTGAATGAGAAGTGGGTGGCGAACGGGTCGAAGGGGCTGTACAGGATACCGGAGTTCCTGGGCGATTGGGTGTCGCCGGAGAGCTATGACTACCTGTACCTGGTCGTGGTTCTGGTGGTTCTGGCGGGTCTGTTCGTAGCGGTTCAGCGAGCGGTGAATTCGCCGTGGGGACGGGTATTGAAGGCGATACGGGAGGATGAGGTGGCGGCGGAGGCGAGCGGGAAGGACGTGTTCGGTTTCAAGCTCCAGTCGTTCGCGCTGGGAGCGGCGATAATGGGAATCGGAGGGGCGCTGTTCGCGCATCATGTCCGATTCCTCGCGCCGCTCACTTTCGACCCGCTTCTGGCTACGTTCGTGATATGGGCGATGCTGATGGTGGGCGGAACGGGGAACAACCTTGGGGCTATCGTCGGGGCGTTCGTGGTGTGGGGTATATGGACCGGGACGCAGTTTATGCCCGGGATATTATCGGATCCGAATTTCCGGTTCTTTATGATAGGGGTTCTGATCGTGGCGGTGATGCTGGTTCGGCCCAATGGGATATTGGGGGAGGTTCGCAGGAGGGCGCGGGGAGCGCCTTCGCCCCCGCATCGAGCGCGGAGCAGGCTCTAGCGCTGTCTCTGAGAGAATAGTGGTATAATCGCAAGGCCGCACAACCTAGTCCACGCGGAGATTAAGGTGAAACAGTTTCACGGAGACCCACGCCATGGCCACACAGAGAGTTCTCACACAGCCACGTATCCCGGACTACTCGGACAAGCTGCCCGACCCGCCGAGGGTTCCTGACATGATGGAGCAGGTGCCGGCTATCATGGCGTTCCTCAATATGCTGACCGCATGGTTCAGACATCGCGGCGACGTGTTCGTGGGGTCGGGGGGATACCTGTGGAAGACCACCTACGATGGGCACGGCCCGCACCCGGACGGCTCTTTCGCGGACGGAATCGAAGATGTCGAGTGGCTCCTCCAGCGCAACGGCTACGTGATAAGCGAGGTTGGCAAGCCGCCGGACCTGGTTTTCGAGGTGGGTTCGCGCAGCACGGGAAGGCGGGACTACACGGAGAAGCGGGAGATATACGCGGATTACGGCGCGGGGGAGTATTGGCGTTTCGACCATTCGGACGGTGAGTATCACGACGCGCCGCTGGCGGGGGACAGGCTGGTGGACGGGGTGTACGAGCCTATCGAGATAGTGAGGGAGGCGGACGGACGGCTCTGGGGATACAGCGAGGCGCTGGGGTTGGAGTTCTGGTGGGTCAGGGATGAGTCGCCGAGTTGGCATAAGGGCGAGTTGCGCTTTCGGGATCCCGTGAGCGGGGTGTTTCTGAGAACGCATGATGAGGCGGAGGACGCGGCTGATCGGACTGAGGCTGCCGAGGAGCGGGCTGAAGTTGAGCGGACGGCGCGGGTGGCGGCGGAGGGGCAGGCTGAATCCGAGCGGGCGGCGCGGGAGTTGGCCGAAGCGCGCATGGCCGAGATGGAAGCGGAGTTGCGACAGCTGAGGGGCGAGGAGTAGGACTCAGACAAGCCTTTGGCAATCTTCTCAAGATACAGGGCAGGGTCTTTCGATCATTACGAATCGCCAGTATGGTAGCGTGTGGATTGCAGAGCGGCGAGCCCTTCGGGGTTCCCGCTTTCGCGGGAATGACTGGTGGTCGGATTTGAGAATAATCGAAAGGCCCTGAGGCACAAGCGGCGACTCGTTGTTGGCGAGTCGCCGCTCTTGTTTCAGTTACGCGGTGTGGCTAGGGGAGTTCGAAGCGGCCGGTGGACTGGATTTCGCCGTCCTTGACCTGCCAGATTTCGATTGTGCCGAAGACGTCGCCGTTTTCGTCGAAGTCCACTATGCCGCCAGCGCCTTCGTAGTTTATGTCCTTGCCCTCGGCGATGAGCCGGAGGGCGCGGGCTATGCCGTTTCGTCCGGGGCCGACGACCTCGCCCGGGGCGTTGGCGACGAATCGGAGCGAGTCGCGTATGGCGTCGGCGTCGGTTGTGCTGCCGGCCTTGGCGGCGGCGAGAGCTATCAGCACGGTGGCGTCGTAGTGTTCGGCCATGAAGGGATGGGAGACGGGGAAGCCGTAGGTTTCTTCATAGGACGTCTCGAATATGCTGAGGGCGGGGTTGCCCTCGCTGCCGGGGGCGGTGCCTAGCGTTCCGTCGAGTTCGTCCCAGGCGTCTATCTCGTCAATCCACTCCGCGCCTTTGACGCCGTCCACGAACAGGAAGGTGTCGGCGTAGCCGCCTTCGAGCGCCTCGCGGACGTAAACCCTGGACTGCCCGGTGTAGCTCATCACGGCGAGCGCGTCGGGGTTGCCTTCGGTGGCTTTTTCAAGCTCGGAGGCGTAGGTGGGCTGGGCGTCCTCGTGGGGCACCATGGCGGACACCTCGCCGCCGTATTCGGCGAAGCTCTTCTTGAACTGGTCGGCCAGGCCCTCACCGTAGGCGTTGTTGATGTACATGATGCCGACGGTTTTATAGCCTTCCTCGTCGGCGAGACGCGCGAGCACCGCGCCCTGGGCCGCGTCAGAGGGGGTGGTCCTGAAGAGCAGGTCGTCGTCCTCGAGGGTTGTTATGGCCGGGGCGGTGGACGCGCCGGATATGAGCAGGACGCCCTTGGGGATGGTGACGGACTGGGCGGAGGCGATGGTTACGCCGCTGGAGAGCGCGCCGACGATGGCGACCGCGCCTTCGACGTCAACGAGCGCGCGGGCGGCGTCAACGCCCTGCACGGGGTTGACGGCGGTGTCGCGGCTGATGACGAGCATGGAGCCGCCGCCGACTCCGCCGGCGCGGTTGACGTGGCCTGCGGCGAGCTGGACGGCGTTTCGGAGGGGCGGGCCGAACTCGGCGAGCGCGCCTGTGAAGGAGTTGAGGTTGCCGACTACGAGGGGCGGCAGGTTGTCGCGCTCGACCTCGACCATGACTTCTTTCTCGACGATGACGGTTTCGCCCGGCATCTCGACGGTCCTGACGACTTCTTTCTCGACTATCAGGGTTTCGCCCGGCACCTCGACGGTCTTGACGACCTCCTTGACGACCTCGACGGGCTTTTCGATCTCGACGGTCCTGACAACTTCTTTTTCGACGGTTACCACTTTCGGCACTTCCACCGTCTCGGTAGAGCCGCAGGCGAGGGCCAGGGACAGCAGAGCGGCGGCGGCAAAAGCGATTATCATGGATAGCTTGGCGTGTTTCATGTTCGTTTCTCCTTTCGGGTTAGGCGGGCTTCACCGTTCGCGCCCGACGATTAAGGCGGCGCGACGGGTGGAAATCGGCGTCGGTCATAAATGATTCTTTATACTGTACAGGTGGGGTCACAGGTGAGTTTCCAGGTGGGACTGGTGGCAGTTCACGTAGAAAGTGACCTGTTATCACCTGTTGTTAGCTACGGACAGAAAAATTTTCGGTCGGCTAAGTGGTTGTTGATAAATTCCTCCTTATGTATATGCAGACTGTTTGTTCTTGTAATTGTAGCACAGGATTTGTTATCGGGACAACGGCGGACGGGTTACCGGCAGGTTTGTGTTGTTGACTGGAAATGTCTCGCAGACCTATAATCGCCTAGTTACGCCGATGCCGTCAAATTTGGAGTCGGCAATTGGCGTGGTATCAGTATGGCAGGCGGAGGGGATCACCCTCACCCTAGCCCTCTCCCATCAAGGGAGAGGGGACTTCAGGCAATCAAGATTGGGAGAGGAAATACTATGAAACGAATTCATTGGACGATACTTGGGCTGACGATAGCCCTCGTATTCATACTGGCCTGCGCGAGCGCGGACGAAACCGCGCCCGCGGCTCCGGCGGCTCCGGCGGCTGCCGCGCCCGCCCAGGCGGCAGCCGCGCCCGCGATGGCGCAGCCCGCGGCTCCGCAGCAACCCGCCGCGCCCGCGGCAGCCGCGCCCGCGGCGCCCGCGATGGCTGTTCCGACGGTGGTGGCCCCGGTCATGCAGCCGACGCCGAGGGTGTATTCCGCCGTGCCTACGCCTGTTACGACGGGTATGCCGGTGTATGGCGGCTCGCTGAAGATAGTGCCGCAGGGCAGCCTGAAGTCGGTTGATCCACAGTGGACGACGCTCATCGTCACCGCGCACGTGGCGCGGCACACGATGGAGGGCCTGTTCCAGCTGGACGATTCCTTCAGCCCCGCGCCGATGCTGGTCGAGGACTGGGACATCAGCGAGGACGGCCTCACCTGGAGGTTCAACCTGCGCGACGATCTCATGTATCACGACGGCAGGGCGGTAACCGCGTCCGACGTGGTTGGCTCGTTCGACAGGGTGAAAGAGAAGGCCGGAATGTACAAGCGGCTGCTGGGCGAGTTCGGAGCGGACATGACCGCCGACAGCGACTCTTCCATCGTGATCACGCTGACAGAGCCGACCGCGCTGGTGCTGGACTCGATTCACACGAACCAGAGCTTCGCGCCCTACGTGCTGCCGGAAGAGATACACACGCTTCCGCAGTCGGAGTCATCGCAGACGGTGATGGGCACCGGCCCGTTCAAGTTCGTTAGCTGGGCGCCGGGCGACAGGTGGACAGCGGAGCGCTGGGTGGACTACGCCAAGCGGGACGAGCCCACGTCGGCGCTGGCTGGCGGCCACACGGTCTATGTTGACACCATCGAATGGATCGAGATACCGGACATGGCATCGCGCATAGCCGCGCTGACGGTGGGACAGGTACACGCGCTGGACGAGTTCAAGGCGGACTTCGTTCCTCAGATCAAGGACAACCCTGACCTGAACCTGTTCATCAACAAGCCGGGCAACGGCACGGCGGTATGGCTAAACCACCTGAAGCCGCCGTTCAACGACAAGCGCGTGCGTCGCGCACTCCAGCTCGCTTACCCGATGGAGCGCGCTCTGACCGCCGCGGTGGGCGACCCCGAGTTCTGGAGCCTCTGCACCAATTACCAGGCTTGCTTCACGCGCTGGGACACCGACGCGGGATCCGAGGGGCGCTACAACGTGCAGGACGTAGAGGCGGCGAAGGCGCTGATAGCCGAGGCCGGGGTAGAGGGCATGGAGGTACGCGTGATGCAGCCTCTGGATATGCCGGTGCTGCCCGACCTGGCGGCGGTAACCGCCGAGGTGCTGACCGAACTCGGATTCGACGTGGACCTTCAGCCGATGGACTGGGCGACGCTCGGCACCCGCAGGGCGGACCCCGAACTGTGGGAGGCTTTCCACACCTGGAGCGGAACGGGCCGCGTTCTCGGGCCTCTGACCAACACGTCCTTGCAGAAGGACGGCTGGTTCAACAGGTACCAGGACGAGACGGGCAAGATGACCGAACTGATGAATAAGTTCGCAAGGGCCAAGTCCGCCGATGAGCAGTTCGCGATATGGGAAGAGATAAACGCCTTCGCGTTCGAGGATATGCCCATGATAAGAATTGGTGACTTCTATCCTCCTCTGGCCTCCAGAAAAGAGGTGAAGAATTGGAATCCGATCCCGTTCCCGGTGCTGTGGGACACCTGGCTGGAAGAAAATTAGGACCGGCCATGAATTAGGCATAGTGAAGGCGTCGGTGATATACTGCCGACGCCTTCGTTGTTAGCTGATACAATATGCCGGAAGTATTCAGATCAGGGAGATGGCATGACGCATTCCCAGAGTCCTAGCGTCGCGTCGCTTTGTTTCAGCGATACTACATTCAGCGTGTCGCTGTGTGACTGCGAGGTGATAACGCTTCCCTTTAGCGCCGAGACCCTGCCGTGTCTGTGGTATGGAACTCCTGAAGAACGCTCCTATTACGAAGTACATAGCGATGGAATTCACTGGCCCAACCTGAACGAAGATGTAAGTGTAAATCAAATGCGGCAAGGTATATATTCCGGTTACAGCGAGGATTACGTCGCACGGTGGCTCAAGGATATACAAGAGTTTCGCGCATCGTCGCAATGTGGGAAAATGACCTTCGCCGAATGGGATTTGCGACGGCGAGGGGCATGGGGCACGTGGCTGGAAGAAGACGATTAGGAATAGAGTTCAGATATGGTCACCCGGAGCGTACTCATAAAGCGGCGTGTCAAGAACTACACGCATCTGCCCGACCCGCCGAGGATTCCTGACATGATGGAGCAGATGGATGCCATCACGGCGTTTCTCAATATGCTGAGCGCGTGGTTCAGACATCGCGGCGATGTGTTCGTGGGGTCGGGGGGATACATTTGGAAGACCCCCCAGGACGGGCATGGCCCGCACCCGGACGGCTCTTTCGCCGCCGGACTGGAAGACCCCGGTTGGCTCATGCACAGCAACGGCTACATCATAAGCGAGGTTGGCAAGCCGCCGGACCTGGCTTTCGAGGTGGGATCTCGCAGCACTGGAAGGCGGGACTACACGGAGAAGCGGGAGATCTACGCGGAGTACGGGGTGGGCGAGTACTGGCGGTTCGACCATTCAGGCGGCAGGTATCACGACGCGCCATTGGCGGGGGACAGGCTGGTGGACGGTGTGTACGAGCCTATCGAGATAGTGAGCGAGTCGGACGGTAGTCATTGGGGATACAGCGAGGCGCTGGGTTTGGAGTTCTGGTGGGTGAGGGATGAGTCTCCGAGTCGGTTTGAGGGCGAGTTGCGCTTTCGGGATCCGGTGAGCGGTGTGTTTCTGCGGACGCATGATGAAGCGGAGGACGCGGCTGATCGGGCGGGGGCGGCGGAGGCGCGGGCGGCCTACGCGGAAGCGCGCATGGCGGAGATGGAAGCGGAGATGCGACGGCTGCGGGGTAGATAGAGAGTGTATGATGAGTGGATTCCCGCTTTCGCGGGAATGACGGTAAATGTCAACACAGCCTAGTTTTCAGTGGTGAAGGCGTAGATGTCCGGGTACATAATAAGAAGACTGTTCGCCAGCATCCCCGTGATACTTCTCGTGGGAGTGATCACATTCTCTATCCTCCACATAGCGCCCGGCGACCCCGCCGTGCTGATGGCGGGAGAGGAGGCGACGCCCGAAGACGTGGAGAAGATGCGGCAGGCGCTGGGCTTCGACAAGCCCTTCTACGTTCAGTTCGCCGTGTGGGTGGGAAATCTGCTGCAGGGAGACCTGGGCACCTCGATATTCTCGAAGCACACGATAACTAGCCTGATGGCGCCCCGCCTGCAGCCGACGCTGAGCCTGGGGATGCTTGCTATCGTGCTGTCTATCCTGTTCGGCGTCCCGATGGGCGTTCTGGCCGCGTGGAAGGTGGGCAGCTTTACCGACAGGGGGGTGATGATCTTCGCGGTGCTGGGATTCAGCGTTCCGGTGTTCTGGCTGGGGTTCATATTCATCTGGCTGTTCGCGGTGCATTTCAGGATATTCCCGGCCGTGGGGTTCGTCCCGATTTCGGAAGGCGTGCTTCCGTACCTCAAGAGTCTGACGCTGCCCGCGCTGGCGAACGCGATTCCGTTCTCGGCGTTGGTGGCGCGTATGACGCGCTCTACGATGGTGGAGGTGCTTCAAGAGGACTATATACGGACGGCGAGGGCGAAGGGGCTGGCGGAGCTCGGCGTGATAGGGCGGCACGCGCTCAGGAACGCCTCGATTCCCATAGTGACGGTCATAGGGCTGGTGTTCGCGGCGCTGGTGAGCGGGGCGGTGGTGACGGAGACGGTGTTCGCGATACCCGGACTCGGGAGGCTGCTGGTTGACGGGGTGGTGAGAAGGGACTATCCGATAGTCCAGGCGATGCTGATGGTGACGGCGGTGAGCTATGTGTTCGTGAATTTGGTGATTGATATTTTCTACGCTTATCTGGACCCGAGGATAAGGTATTAGGGAGTTTTTGGCGGATTGACTGAGACTCAACAGATTCCGGCGAGAGCGCATCGCGGACTTATTCGCGGCTCGATATTCGCGCTGCGAAGAAACCCGAATATGCTGCTGGGCAGCGTTATCCTGGCCGTCGTGGTGGTGATAGCGCTCGTGTCGCCCTACCTGACGCGCACTGATCCATCGGCGCTGAATCCGTTCGACCGGCTCCAGGCTCCGAGTTCGGTCCACTGGTTCGGAGCGGACCACCTGGGCAGGGACGTGTTCGACAGGACGCTGGTGGGCAGCAGAGTCTCGCTGCTGGTGGGCTTCTCGGTGGGACTTGTCACCTCAGTCGCGGGGCTGCTGATCGGCCTCGTCTCCGGTTACTACCGCCGCCTGGACAACATCATCATGCGGTTCATGGACGGGCTGATGGCGTTTCCGTCGCTGCTGCTGGCGCTCGCGCTGATAGCGGTGCTGGGGGCCAGCGTGTTCAACGTCATACTGGTGATATGCGTGGTGGACACGCCCAGGATGGTGCGCGTGGTGAGGGGTTCGGTGCTGTCGCTTAGGGAGCAGCAGTTCGTGGAGGCGGCGAACGCTATCGGGACGCCCGCTTGGAGGATCCTGTTGCGTCACATCGCTCCGAACACGTTCGCGCCGGTGATGGTGCAGGCTACGTTCATATTTGCGCTGGCGATAATCGTGGAGGCGAACCTGAGCTTCCTGGGCGCGGGGGTGCCGCCCTCGATTCCAAGCTGGGGCAACATCATGGGGCAGGGGCGCACGTATCTTCAGATAGCGGTGTGGGTAACGTTCTTCCCAGGTTTGTTCCTGTCGCTGTGCGTGCTTTCTATCAACCTGGTTGGGGACGGTTTGCGGGATACGCTGGATCCCAGGTTCTCACGGCGGGCGTGATTTCGGGGAAGGAACTTTGTTGACTGAATAATAGTTCAGTCATATAATCCCGACAAGGCGCGGGATGGAACATCCTGTTAAGCGTTGTGGTCGTATCTGTACCAAAATAATTCTCAATTCTCTATCGTCAAAAAGAGTACAGTCAGCAGGGAGGACTTTCATGCGACAGACATATATGATCATAGTGGGTTTGGCGGCGCTGTTGGCGCTGGCGCTGGCCTGCTCTAGTTCTGAGGAAGCGGCGGCTCCGGCGCAGCCGCAGGCTCCGGCTCCGGCGGCTCCGGCCGCGGCGGCTCCGGCGGCATCGGCGCAGCAGCCGGCCGCGCCACAGGCCCCGGCGGCGGCGGCTCCGGCGGCTCCGGCGGCGGAAGCGCCAGCCGGCACTCAGGTTCAGGCTCCGTCGGTGGCGGCGCTGAGACCGGCGTCCAGGCCGATAGAGATGGGCGGCGAGGCGAAGTTCGGCGGCACGCTGAAATACGTTCCGCAGGGTTCTATCAAGTTCATTGACCCGATGGCTACGGGCGCAATCGTGACCGGCACGGTCGGACGCCACTCCTACGACCAGC
Organism: Dehalococcoidia bacterium; assembly: GCA_963668275.2. Taxonomy (GTDB): domain Bacteria; phylum Chloroflexota; class Dehalococcoidia; order Lucifugimonadales; family UBA1123; genus VXRN01. Next base: position 826,943 of record OY764155.1, on the reverse strand, counting down.
TTTTCTGGAGGAACGCGAACTACGAGATATTCCCGCAGATGCTCGATAGTTGGAGCGTCAGCGAGGACGGCACAGCGTACACCTTCAAGGTGCGTGACGGCCAGATGTTCCATAACGGCGACCCGCTCCGCATGGTGGACATAGCCGAGTCCCACAACCGCTTCGCGCGCGTTGACCCGCTTGGCCGCCAGTTGCTTGACATCTCCGCCGGAAACGCCGGCAAAGAACGCCCAGACCAGGTGTTCAACCAGACGCTGGACGAAGCTAACAACACCATCGTAATGACGTTCGAGCAGCCGACAGCGATGGTGCTGGAATTCCTGGCTCAGCTAGATCCGCGCCAGCCGTCCATCATGCACGAGGACATCTGGTCCGTAGCGCCGGGCCAGCCGGTGGACATCGGCATAGGCACAGCGGCATACGAGTTGGTAGAGTGGATACCGGGTGAGGTGCTGAAGTTCGAGAAGTTCGCGGACTATATTCCCAACACGGGCGAGCCTTGGGACTTCACCAAGGGCGAGATAACGCAGTACCTGGACGGCTTCGACGCGCTGGACATACCTGACCACGCGACGCGAGTGGCGGCGATTCAGACCGGCGAAGTTGATGTTCTGGACGATTTCAGGATTGACCTGGCGCAGACGCTGACCGGGGTGTCGGGCGTAGAGTGGTCGCCCATTCGGGACGGCAACTACGGCGGCACGTCGTTCAACATGAACCATCCGCCGTTCGACACGAGCGAGGCGGGCAGGCTGTCTCGGCAGGCTGTGTACGCGGTCGCTCCGAACGACCGGATAATGCAGGCGGCGGTCGGCGACGAGAGTATGTGGACGGAATGCTACCTGGTAATCCACTGCGGCACGCCTTGGGGTTCTGTGGTTTCCGACGAAATTCAAGCTCAGGGAATCAAGACCAAATCCGGCGACATGGCGACCGCCATGCGTCTGCTGGACGAGGCTGAAGCGCTTCGCCCCGGCACCAAGGACATGGACGTTCGAATCATAGCCGCTTCTGATATGCCATTCATGCCAGAGGCAGGCTTGGTTATGCATGAAGCCATGAAGGAAATGGGCTTCACCAATGTGGAGTTGGTATCCCTGGACTGGGCTTCCCGCGTAGCTCTGACCGGTTCTGACGGCCCTTGGGAAATCGCCACAACATGGTCGAATTTCGCCAATGGTTTGAATCCGCTCGCGCCGCATATGCCCGGCCCCACCAGCGCCGCGGGCTACGACGAGCCCAGGATGGCAGACCTGCGCGGCGAGTTCCTCGTAGAGACGGATCCAGAGATCCTGCAGAACCTCTACGACGAGATGAACCGCACCATCTACAACAACCCTCACTCGATCAACCACTTCATGTTCTCGCCTCCTCGCGCGATTCGAGAAGACGTGAAAGGGTTCTGCATAGACTGCCTGTTCCCGATACTCCACAACGTATGGCTCGACAGGTAGATACACTGGCTGAACGTCGCGGCTGGGGGATACGGTTATTCCCCGGCCGCGACATAGCGGAAAAGGGACCGGCGTATGTTGCCCTACATCATTAGAAGAGTCGTTATGGCGATACCCGTCTTCATTGGCGTGTCCATCATAACCTTCTCTATAATGCAGCTTGCGCCGGGCGATCCCGCCGCCATACTGCTCGGCGGCGACTTTCTGCAGATAGCCACGCCCGAAGACATCGCCGCGGCCAGGGCCGCGCTTGGAGTGGACAGACCGGCTATTGTCCAGTACCTCGATTGGATGTCGGGCTTCTTTACCGGTGATCTGGGAACTTCGCTTTTCACAGGAAAGTCGGTTTCCGAACTTATATCACCCAGAGTAGAGCCTACCGTCGCCATCATCCTGACGGGCATATTCCTCGCCATCATCTTCGGGATTCCCATGGGGATTGTATCCGCGTGGAAATCCAATACCTGGATAGACAGAGTTGTCATGATCTTCGCGGTCATCGGGTTCTCGATGCCGGGCTTCTGGCTGGCGTTCAACCTGATATGGCTCTTCAGCGTAAATCTGGGCTGGACGCCGGTATTTGGCTACGCCTCGGTTTCGGAGGGAGCTCCGCAGTTCTTCAGACACCTAGTACTGCCCGCTATCTCCATCGGGGTCTCGTTCATGGCGCTGAACGCGCGCATGACGCGCTCGAGTATGCTGGAGGTGCTGAGAGACGACTACATACGCACTGCGCGGGCGAAGGGACTGGTGGAAAGCGTGGTGCTGTTCAGGCACGCGCTCAGGGCGGCCTCGATGCCGATAGTGACCATAATCGGGCTTAGTTTCGCGGGCGCGGTTACCGGCGCGGTGCTGACCGAGACGGTGTTCGCAATACCCGGCATGGGCAGGCTGTTCGTCGGCGCGGTCTCTGACCGGGACTTCCCGGTGATACAGGGGCTGATGATGATATTCGCGGGCGCGTATGTGTTCGTGAATCTGGCGGTGGACATACTCTACGCATATCTTGACCCCAGGGTGAGGTACTGATGACTGCCGAAGCGATTCAACCTCGCTCGAGATGGGCGACCGGGGTCAGGAACACCCGGCGCGCGCTGCTGAAGAACCCTAATATGCTGATAGGGTTCGTCATATTGTCTATCATACTGTTCTTTACGATATTCGCCGGTTATGTGGACCGCTATGATCCGCTGAAACTGGAGCCTCTGGACAGGCTGCTGGCGCCCTCGCTCGAACACTGGTTTGGGACGGACAACACCGGAAGAGACGTATATTCGCGCACGATACACGGTGGTCGAGTTTCATTGCTGGTCGGGTTCTCAGTCGCTATTCTGACGGTGTGCGCGGGGATGGTGATCGGGCTAATATCCGGCTACGACAGGCGCGCGGACATCGTTATCCAGAGGTTCATGGACGCGATAATGTCGTTCCCGACGCTGCTGCTCGCTCTCGCGCTGATAGCGATGCTTGGTAGTTCGATTACGAATGTCATCATCGTCATAACGGTGGTGGACACGCCGCGCATGGTGCGTATCGTGCGGGCGCAGGTTCTGGCGCTGCGGGAGTACCAGTTCGTGGAGGCGGCTCGCTCGATAGGCGCGCCCACATGGAGGGTATTGCTGCTGCACGTCGCGCCGAATACATTCGCGCCGGTGATGGTGCAGGCGACTTTCGTATTCGCCACTGCGATACTGGTTGAGGCCGGTCTCAGTTTCCTGGGTCTGGGCATCCCGCCCGATCTGCCTAGTTGGGGAAATATACTCGCCCTTGGGCGAACATACCTGCAAACAGCGGTGTGGGTGTCGTTCTTCCCAGGATTGATTCTCACCATCTCGGTACTAGCCATCAACCTGGTCGGGGATGGACTGAGAGACGCGCTCGATCCCAAGCTGGCGAGGCGCGAGTAATCCGCACGATGGCGAGACGTGAGTCCGGCCACCGGACAGTGGGGCTTGGGATATGTACCTCGCAATCGCTCTAGGTCTGAGGATATTCGCAGGGTTCGGGCTGTCCGTTCTGCTGGCGGTGTGCGCCATACTGGTTACCTGGGCGATGTACTACTTCATGGACTACCTGTGGCCGCGCTGGGTGTTCGTGACGCTGTGGTTCTCGCTGCCGGGCGTGGGAGCGGGTATGGGCGCGACGATTGCGTGGTGGGACTCGGAGGAATCGCGTCGGATGAAAGCGCTGCGGATAGGGGCGTGGGTGGCGTTGGGACTGGTTGGGGCGTGGGCGGCGTACTACTACAACACGGCGGTTGACCCGAATCCGGCGGTGTTCAGTTCGCGCGAGATTTCGTCGTCGGCCATACTGTGGGCGATGATAGCGCCGAATGTGGTGGCGTCGGTCATCGGGGCGTACAGGCAGATACGGACGGGGTGGATTTGAGGGTTGTTTCAGGGCGCGGGCGGTTCGGTTATCTTTATGACCTGGTTGGCGTCCAGGTCGGTCAGGGTTTGGACGCGACCGCTGGGCCAGAGGATGGTGACTTCCTCCGCCTTGTTCGCGCTTCCCAGGCCGAATTCGAGTTCCACGCTGTCCGTAGATAGGTAGCTGGAGCCGGCCTGGACTTCGCGCACCTGGATGAGCGGTTCGCCGCCGTCGGCGATGGTCGCGCTGAGATAGACGCGCGCGCCTATGCCGTCGGCGTTGCTGCCGGAGCCGTCAATCGCCATTCGGCCCTCGAGCCTGAGCGTAATCCAGTTGTTGGCGCCCGGTTCGTTTATCCACATGAACGTCGGGCCGGGGGCGTAGTCGGCGTCGTAGCCCTCGCCAGTGAACAGCATACCGCCGCTGTTCGTGCCAATCAGGTCAACGTAGCCGTCGCCGTTCAGGTCGCCGTGCGCGAGCGCCTTGCCGTTCTCGTGGTATCGGGGCGTGAGCTTTATGGCGGCGGGGTCCTGGCCGGGTTTCAGGGTGGGAATCTCGTCGTAGCGGACGCCCTGAACGTCTATCAGGCGGGTCTCGACGGTGAGGTCCTCGAAGCCGTTGCCTTCCAGGTTTCTTAGCATCCGTCCGGCGGACTGGTATATGTCGCCGCCCGGGCCGTCGCCGCTGGCTATCTCGGAGCCGAGCCAGTAGAGGTCCTGGTAGCCGTCGTTGTCCATGTCGAAGAAGGTGGCGCCGTAGCCGAAATCGTAGGCGGACAGTCCGGTTGGAACGGGCCAGGCGGGGTTGATGTTGGCGGGGTCGAGGGAGGCGGGCGGCATGAGCGCGCTGGGCTTTACGTCGGTGGAGGGCGCCACGTCCTCGAAGCGGCCACCGCCGTTTCGCAGGAGCGCGTTGAGGCAACTGCCCCACCAGAAGCGTTCGTGGTACTTGCAGTCGGGGCCGGGGTGAGTCTGCGGCTCTCTCAGACGCAGGTGGTAGCCCGCGTTGGTGGCGAACACGTCGAGATGGGCGTCGGCGTTGTAGTCGCCTATGGCGAATCCCATCCAGTTGCCGACGCGGGCGAAACCCATCTCCCTCTCGACCGGGGTGAACCTGATTGCGCCGGGCGTGGAGTCGTTTCTGTACAGTCGCAGGAAGTCGCCGTCGGTGGCTACCCAGAGGTCGGGAAGCAAGTCGTCGTTGTAGTCGAAGAAGGTGGCGGCGTGAGTGGGGCCGGTGGGATCGCCGACGCGGTTGGACTCTTTATCCACGAAGGAAGGATCGTAGCCTTCGTATGTGACGCCATCGGAGTCGGTGAAGGTGAGGGGGATTCCGTCCGGGGTACGCATCCATACCTGTTCGCCGAGCAGGCCGGATTCTTCGGACACGTTGGAGAAGGTGAGGTCGCCGTTGTTGCGGTACATGGCGTTGAAGTGGCCGGGGTGGTTGGACTCGCCGATGAAGAAGTAGTCTTCGTCAATCATGTTGGCGACGAATATGTCCAGCCAGCCATCGTTGTCGACGTCGGCGCAGGCTATGGTGGAGGCGGCGCGCAGGTTGGGGCTGTCGGCGAAGGCGGTGTCGGTGACGTCGCTGAATGAGCCGTCGCGGTCGTTGATGAACAGCCTGTCGGCATACGCGGGCGCGATGGTCTGGCCGTCCTCGCCTACTGTGTCCGCCGAGCGGAAGTCGAGGCCGTCGCCCTGGACGCCGCGCCCGCCGACATAGAGGTCCTGGTAACCGTCGTTATTCAGGTCGCAGGCGACGACTCCGCTGGAGCCTTGATTGGTGGCGGAGACGCCTGCGGATTCGGCGGTCTCGGTGAAGGTCATGTCGCCGTCGCTGCGGAAGAGGCGGTTGGGGTAGCCCGCCTGCTGGGTGAGGTAGATGTCCTGGTCGCCGTCGCGGTCGTAGTCGAATATAGCGACGCCCGGGCGGTAGTTGGAGACGCGGTACGCGCCGCCCATGGCTTCCCTGGCGACGTTGGTGAAGACGGGTATGGGGCGTTGCGGTTCGGGGGCCGGAGGGGCGTCGGGTTCGGGGGAGCAGGCGAGCGCCGCTATGAGCAGAGCCGCTATGAGCGGCAGGGTGGCAGGTTTCCAAGTGGAATCGGGGAAGGGCAGGAAGGTCATATTGATTTATTTCTCATGTAGCACTGACACAAGTTAGAAACTATGTTACAATTGGGCTACTAGAGCCACTTGTGACTTCTTACGGGAGTCAACACTGGCTCTTTTTCATTATCTTGTGTTTTATTAGTGGGATTCTACCGCTCGTCAATGTTGAGCGCCGATGGGCACCTTTCGGTAAGCTCCGTCACGCCGGACTGCGAGACATCTACGAGAATGAATCCGCGTTGGTTCACAGCGTCAACCATCCGCGCGTTATAGGCGAGAGTGCGTTCGAGGAACTTGTCGATCATCATCCGTTCACTAGGAGACTTAGAGCTATACAGGCTTCCAACGTGAATTCTCTGCCGAAAGACCTCCTCGCTGGCCGTAAGCCATACTGCGGCGATCCTGTCGAAGTCCAGGCCTGCCACTAATTCTGGCCACAGAGCCGACCCTTCCAAGACTAGTCCAGTCGTGGATTTATCGGTCGAGCGCGACGCGATTATCGCCTCAACCTTCGGCCAGACATTGACCCTGTAGTGACGTAGAACATCCTCTATCAGTTCGTCCACTGACAGGCAGAGATAGTGCTTCGCCACATGGTCCGGTACCTTCTCCGGCGCTGGCCTCCACGGCCTGCCCGGATGACGCGCCAGAGAGTCGGTCGAGATATGGTCCCATCCCAACGCCGCCGCCAGCGATTCGGACACTGTTGATTTGCCGACGTGGGAAGACCCCCCGATGAGGATCACTCTCAAGTCAGGATTTAGCTTGACCATGACACCTCACAGGATTCCATACTCCACGGCTCGCCAACGGGTTCCCGTAATGCTACACCGACCTCTGCAAAGCCAGCGGCAGCCGGACAGTCCCTGTTAGTCAAGTTCTGGGTCTTAGTGTAGAGTATCACGAAGAGCATTAGCGATAAATGCGAGGATGGCCTGGTGGAATCAGAATCGCGAAGAACCTTATTTGGGCTGGGGAACTGGGCGGATGTACTGTGGCTGGTGTCTATCAGTTCGACGCTGCTGCTGGTGCTGCTGCCGTTTTCGAGCTATATAGCGTCCATCCCGTTTATCGAGTGGGATATGACGAACTCGCAGGCGGCGGTGGTGTTCAGCGCGTACCTGGTTGGGTATGCCGTGTCGTCGGCGTTCCTGATTCCGGTGACGGACAGGCTGCCGGCAGGGAGGGTGATGTTCGCCAGCGTGGCGCTGATAGCGGTGAGCAACATACTGTTCCCTCTGCTGGCGCGGGACGTGTGGACGGCGTCGGCGCTGAGGTTCGTCGCGGGCGCGGGACACGTGGGCGCGTATATACCTGGCATCAGGATTGTGTCGCTGCGTTTTGCGGACGGGATGCGCGGGACGGCGGTGGCTATCTTCGTCGGCGCGGGATACGCCGGCACGACCATCTCTTATGTGTTCATGGGGCAGTTGCTGAACCTGACCGATTCGTGGCGGACGGCGTATATGATAACCGCGCTGGTCGGCTTGGTTGGCGTCCTCATCGCGCTGACACACATACTGCCGCGTGGCTCGCGGGAGGGCGAGGCGGCTCAGCCGTCGGGCGGTTCGGCGCGGCTGAACCTGGGGGTTCTGCGCCACCGTCCGATGCTGCTCATCAACACGGCCTACGCGCTGCACACGGCGGAACTGTACCTGGCGCGGCTGTGGCTTCCGCTTCTGCTGGCGGCGGCGCTGGTTCATAGTGGCAGAGAGGCGGGAGAGGCGGCTGTCCTGGCGGCCACCTGGTCGGGGTTCATGTTCATGACGGGGATATTCGGGGTGTTCGCGGGCGGTGTCGTATCGGACAGGTTCGGACGGACGGCGGGCGCGGGTATCATCTTCGCGGCGAGCGGCGCGATTTCGTTTATCGCGGGCTGGCTGGTGGGCGCTCCGCCGCTTATCCTGATAGCGCTGGGGTTCGGTTACGGATTCCTCACGTCGGCGGACTCTGCGATATACTCCACGGCGGTCACGGAACTCGCGCCGCAAAACCTCATAGGCTCTACTCAAGCTATACAGAGTTTCGTGGGGTTCACTGTGGGAGCGGTCGCGCCCATAGTGGCGGGCGTCCTGCTGGACGCGCTGGACGGCGCGCTCGGATGGGGAGCGGCGTTCGGGTTCAACGGGCTGCTGGCGGTAGTCGGAGTGGCGGCGCTGCTGGTTCTGAGACGTATGCCGGAGGCGGCGCAGATGGCGGCGGGGAGGCGGTAGAGTGTTTTTATTCGTGAGAGACTTTCTGAAGTCCTCAGTTCACCGGACTTCTTGAGCGTCTGAATGACACCCTGATATTGTATCTACAATGCTTGACCGCGCAATCCAAAGAGGACCAAGGAGTGGGACAATGACAACCGTATCGGAATTACAGGAGGCGATACTTGGCCTGTCCGAGACCGACTACTCTGAGCTACGCCGCTGGTTGCTTGACCAGGACTGGGAACAGTGGGAGCGGGAGTTCGACGAAGATGTGAGAGCTGGCAAGTTAGACGCCTTGGCGTCCGAGGCATTGGAAGCCAAAGCGAGAGGCGAATTGGGGGACTTATAGTTGCACAGGACAGACCCACGATTTTGGCGGCGATTCGAGGAATTGCCTATCACAGTACAGCAGATAGCTCGACGAAACTTCGACTTATTGAAGGTGAATCCCAGGCATCCGTCCTTGAGGTTCAGAAATGTCGGGCGTTACTGGTCTGCGCGAGTGGGCGCTAGCCATAGGGCCGTGGCGCTCAAAGACGGCGACGACTTTATCTGGTTTTGGGTCGGCGACCACGATGAGTACCTGCGAGTCATTCGCGGATAGCCTCAGTCTCCCTGTAGGATTATATGCGCTAAAATAATTTGACAGAACTGGTGGAGGTCGGCATGGTCAGTATCACAGTAAACGGCTTAGACGAAAATTTGGAACAGCGTCTTCGACTGCAGGCTGCTGAGAAGGGGGTTTCGGTCGAGCAGGCGGCGAGAGACATACTGAGGGCGGCGCTGTGCGAAGACGCCCCAGAGACCACAGACTTGGCGAGTTCCATTCGTGACAGGTTCGCGCCCTTTGGCGGCGTTGAGTTGGAACTGCCAGACCGCGGTCCCATTCGCGGCGCGCCTCGATTCTAACTGAGATGCAGATGTTGAGGTAAGTCAATCCATAGGGGTAGGCCCGGGAGCAAGCGGACGGCGTTTGACAACTTTTCAAGACTGTGCTTAACTCACGCTGGTGATGCGCCAATCCCAAATATCACATAGGAGATACGATATGGACGCTCAGATCGTAAATTTTAAGTCTCTGTTTGGGGATCAGGTCTCTTACCAGATACCCCAGTTCCAGCGTCCGTATGCTTGGGGAGAAGAGGATCAGTGGTTTCCACTCTGGGAGGATGTTCGCAATCTCGCTGAACGTCATTTAGCCACTGGTGGCCAGGGGCGCGTGAAGCCTCATTTCATGGGCGCAATCGTGCTTCAGCACAGACAGAGTAAAACCGGAGAAGTAACCAAGAGGATAGTTGTGGACGGCCAACAGAGGCTAACCACATTGCAACTTCTCATAAAAGCAACTCAAGGCGCTTTTGAGCAGCTGAATGACGATGCGCGATTCAATCGGTTGCGAGAATTAACAGAGAACAGTGAAAGTCATCTAGGGGAAGACCCAGATAACCAGACGAAGATCCGCCAATCCAATCGCAACGACCAGAGAGCTTTTCAAGAAGCGATCAGAGTCACCTTCATTGATAGCGACGGAGCGTACTGGCCTATCACAAAAGCATACCATTATTTCAAAGGAAAAGTTGAAGAGTGGATATCCGAGTCCGAGACGCCAGAAGAAATAGTGCGTCGTGCGGACGCTCTAGAAGAAGCGCTTGCTCAGCATCTTCTGATTGCCGTTATTGATCTGGACGACGATGAAGAACCGCACATCATCTTCGAAACGCTCAATGCTCGAGGGGAGACTTTAAGGCAATCCGATTTAGTGAAGAACACCGTCATGTATGAAGCTGGAGTAATTGATGACGCTGATAGAGCGCGTCAACTCTGGGGCTTATTCGAAGATCAGTGGTGGCGCGCAAACACATCAGAAGCGAGATTGGACCGAATAGAGTTAGATAGGCTACTGAATCATTGGATGATGGCGACTATTCGAAAGAACGTGGCATACAATAGGGTCGCTTCCGATTTCCGCGCTTATCTGACAGATAACCCTGGTGATAACCCTGGTGAATACATTGAGCGTGTTGCTAGAAGAATTCGCTCCGCCGGGAGTGTATATAGGGATGCACTGGCATTTAGAGATCCTGATGCCCATGTTAGAGACGCACTTAGTCGTATTATAGGCGATATGAATACAGTAGTCGTCATGCCTCTGATTCTATATCTGAAGGCTGCCGAAATCCCTGAAGCGCGATTTAGGCGATGTATTCAGGTGCTTGAAAGCTACCTGGTACGACGGGCATTGTACGGACGCATCACTCAAGGGTTGACAGATTTCTTTGTCAGCCTGTTAGAAAGAATGCACCAAGAGCGTCCAACTCACTACGAAGAGACGATGGTGAAATTTCTGAATTCACAGACTAACGACACTCTCATGTGGCCTAACGACAGGATATTGTCCGCAAATCTCACTAACCGTCGAATGGCTAGGATGAATGTCCGAAGACGAAAGATGGTTTTGGTGGAGATAGAACGATACATGAGAGAAAATTCGATGGCAGAACAACTTGGCCCAACAAAAAATCTAACGATAGAACATATCATGCCACAACAGTGGCAGACAAACTGGCGATTGCCTATTTCCGCAAGTCACGAAGCCGCAGATCGTAGAGAAGAAAGAGTGCACTCCCTCGGTAACTTGACATTAACGACCGGAAGACTCAACGCCAGCCTTTCCAATGGACCTTGGGATGAAAAGAGGACAGCGTTAGAGAATCACAGCACTCTACTACTGAATAACGAATTGCTCTCAGGTACACAGGGCGAGTGGAACGAAGATGTGATTGAAAGAAGAAGCGCAGTCCTCGCTTCCAGAATCCTTGATATATGGAAGCCCGCGCAGTACTTCATAGATAATCCTCTATGAGATCGCTCAGTTCGGACTTTTCACAGAGTAGGGAGTAGAACCAATAGCTGTGATCATCAACACGACAGACGATTTCATAGAAGCGATGCGGCGGAACCCGGAGTTCCTGGCGGCCGCCAGGCGCGAGATACTGACGCAAGAGCTAATCGAGCTGCCCGAAAAGCTCGCGAAATTCAGAGATGAAACAATAGGACGCCTTGATCGAATGGAAACGGATATAGGAGTTATCAAAGGAATAGCGATTGGCCTTAATCTGGAGAAAATCGGACTTTCCAAGATGGTCAGTGACTTCCGTTTGCGTCGGACGCGAATCGTCAGACTCGCAGAGTACAACCGAGTGTCAGAGGAATTCAATGAAGCGGTATGGGACGCGCAGGATGAGGGAACAATCTCGGAAGCGGAGCGTGAACGGCTGACGGTTACGGACATGATAGTTCGCGGCAGAATGGACCGGACGACCGATATCGCTTACATCGCGGCTGAAGCGTCTTACACTATTGACGAAGATGACGTTGCGAAGGTTATGGCGAGCGCGGACGCGCTTCGGAAGATATTCCCCGACGCCACTGTGTTCGCCTGTCTCTACGGGGCTAACATTTCGGATAGACTGCTTTCCGAAGCGGCTGACAAGAACATATCCGTCTATATTGAGGCGTAGGCGCGGGGAAGCGAAAACTCGGTACGCATGGCGATGAATAAGCGACGACTCCTGGGCGTTCACTGACCATCCATCGGATAAGCCCCAAAGGTAAACGAGAACAGCGAGAAGTCTTCGTCTTTCGACATTAGCAGGAGTTCGTGCGCGGAGACTTCCTGCTGTCGCACGAGGCGGTACATTCGGGGGGTGTCCACGATGACGATGCTGTCGCCGTTGTCGTCGTAGGTTATATCGGGGCCGGCGGATTGTTTGGGGATGGGGCCGCCGTCCATGGTTATTCTGAATTGGTATGACGCGCCGGGTTCGACGTCCAGGACGGCGTTGACTTCGTTGGCGTAGAACTTGATGCCGAGGTAGTCTTCGTAGTCGTCGGTGGTACGGGCGTGGCGCAGGTTTTCGGGTTCGTTGAGCCAGTGGCCTTGCAGGAAGATGAAGTGGTTCTTCCGCTCGCCCGGATCGGTGTATTCGCGGACTACGCCCGCCTCTTCGTAGTATTCCTGGTTGGCTATGTACGCGCCGCCGAAGTCTATGTTTCTGCGCGTTCCGCCGTAGAGTTCGCGGGTTATGAATTCTTCGGGATCTGTGGCGCGAGAGCCAGTTAGCCACTGAGGATCGGGGTCGGTGTTGGGTTCTATGTGGGACAGGTCGCGGCCCGTCTCTTCGAGCAGGAAGCGGATGACCTTTTCGGTGTCGGCGTAAGATCCCTCTCCCCGGTGGTAGTAGCGGACGAATCCTGTTCCGTCCATGATGTACTTGGTGGGCCAGGCCTGGACGCGGTAGATGGTGAAGGTGACGTGGTTGTTGTCCTGGGCGACGGGGTATTCTATGGTGAGGTCGGCGACGGCGGCGCGGACGTTTTCGGGCAGTTTCTCGAACTCGAATTCGGGGGTGTGAACGCCGATGATAAGCAGGCCCTCGTCGGCGTACTTGTCGTGCCACTCTCTCAGGTAGGGCAGCGTTCGGATGCAGTTGACGCAGGTGTATGTCCAGAAGTCGAGCAGGACTATCTTGCCCCTGAGCTCCTCTACGCCGAGCGGCGCGGAGTTTATCCAGCCGTCCAGACCCATCGGAGCGGGGGCGGGTATCTGGCCTTTGGCTACGTATCCGAGGATGTTGGGCGGCGCTGGGGCGTCAGGAATGACAGCCGCCGCCGTTGGGGCAGGGCTGGCTTCGGGTGGCGTGGGCGTCGGGGTGGTCACCGAAGCGGGGGCCGTAGTGGCTATCGGGCTTGGGGCCGCGGTCGGCGCGGGGGGCATGGTTGGGTTGGGTGTAGTGGTTGGCGCGGGTGTCGGGCTTGGGCGCGGAGTGTGTGTGGGCGTTGGGGCCGCGGTAGGCGTGACGACTGTGGCCGTTGACGTCGGCGGGATGGGTGTCGCGGGCGCGGGCCGCTCTGGGCCGCAGGCCAGCAACGTAAGCGACAGCAACGCGAACAGGGCCATGACCGTTGGTGGAAGGCGGTCAGACACTGTTCGCGGCTGTCGGGGTGTTCATATTTCGCGCCGCCTAGATGAGAAGTTCGTTATCGCGCTTGACCACCTTGCCCTGGGATACGATGGCGTTGACGTCGTGCAGGGCGGTTATGTCCTGGCTGGGGTCGCCGTTGATGATGAGGATGTCCGCCGACTTGCCCGCTTCCAGCGTTCCAATCTCGTCCTCCAGTCCGAGGCATTCGGCGGAGGTCTGGGTGGAGCATACGATGGCCTCCATGGGCGTAATCCTCATTTCCTCGACCATGACCTGCGGCATATAGGCGAAGTCGTCGAAGTTGGCGTTGGTCATGCCCGCGTCCATGCCGGTTACGAACTTGACGCCCCTGTCCCACATATCGCGCAATATCTCGAATCTTTGCGCGGGATCGCCCATCGCGCCGCTCGCGGGCGGGCGGTTTCGGCCCCTGATGTCGTTGAGCCTGCCGAGCGCGAGGGTAGGGTCAACGTAGAGGCCCTTCTCGGCTATCATGTCGGCGTAGTCGGGGTCGTAGTCGTACATATCTTCCTCGCTCTCGGCGAGCCAGGTGCAGTGGATGAGGTTGTGGATGCCGGCGTTTATGCAGTTCTTGACTCCGGCGGTGGCGTGGCAGTGCGCGGCCACGCGCAGGCCGAGCCTCTCGGCGTCCCGGACGGCGGCTCTCAGCGTCTCCACCGGGTACTGCGGAGCGCGGACGTTGGTGCCGGGCGTGAAGCCGCCGCCGGTTGACATTATCTTGATGCAGTCGGCACCCAGCTTGAACTGGTTCCGTATGGCGGAGACGACCTGCTCGGCGGTGTCGGCCTCTGTGCCGAACATATTGCAGTGGCCGCCCGTGGTGGTTATCGGGGTGCCGGCGACGACCATACGCGGGCCGGGTATGATGCCGTTCTCGACGGCGGCCTTGATGGGCAGTATGACCTGGTTGCGGCTGCCGAGGTCTCGCATGGTGGTTACGCCGGAGCCGAGCGCGGCGCGGACGGCGCCGACGCCGCGCATGATGAAAGTCTCGTCGCTCTCGGTCATTATGTGGGTGTAGGCGTCGGTCTGCGCGCTGCAATGGATGTGGGTGTGCATCTCGATGAAGCCGGGCATGAGAGTTCCGCCGGAAACGTCTATGACCTCCACGTCCTCCCTTTCGCCTATGTCCAGCTTGTCCTGGGTGGTGACCTCGGCTATGCGCCCGTCCTTCACGACGACCGCCGCGTTCGGAACCGGGTCGGCGCCTGTGCCATCAATCAAACGGTCGGACTTCAATACGAGCTTCATCTACTCACACCTTTCCGTTGTTAGTTTTCAGTCGTCAGTTTTCAGTTTTCAGTCCGCAGGTATGGCCGCTCGCGCTATGTCCAGCAGGTCTTCTTCGGACATATCCAGGTCCACCGGGTCGCCGTGCGGCTGGGGGACCGGGAAGCCCGTCTTGTAGTAGATCTCGATGGTGTTGCCCTCCGGGTCGTCGGCGTACATTCCGAAAGCGTTGCCGTGGCTGACTGTGCGCTGGATGTTCACGCCCTCGTCCCTGAAGGTGGTGTAGAAGTCCTTGAGCTCGGTCAGGGTATCAACCTTGAACGAGATTTGCTGGATGACCTGCGCGTCGTCAGGGCCGGAGCGTCCTTTCATGATGACGAACTCGTGGTGTTCCTCGTCGGGGTGCGCGCTGAGAAACACCATGCCGCGCTCTTCCAGGTCTTCGTCCGCTATCTCAAGTCCCATGACGCGGGAGTAGAAGTCGCGCTGTTTCATCAGGTCGTTTACGAATATTCCGACGTGTCCGAGTCCGCTGACTTTCGGCATGGTATTCCTCCTGTAATTTCCGTGTGTAGATTGTATGGACGGGCGGTCACCCTCACCCTAGCCCTCTCCCATCAAGGGAGAGGGGGTTTCTTCTTGTGGTGGTTAGCCCTTGTCCGTTACCCAGTTCACGCCGTTCAGGACGAGACGCTGGAACTGGGGAGTCTGGAAGCTGAGGCCGTTGTGTCCGAGCGTGGTCTTGAATACCTTGCCGTTGCCGTAGCTTCGCGTCCAGGCGAGGTCGTAAGCGCCGCCGGGCATGAAGGTTGGAGCGCGGTCGGGGCCCCAGGCGTGGGTTCCGTCTTCCGAACTGCCCGTCAGGAACACGTCGTTGCCGGACTTGGTGGCGATGTTCATGTAGAGTTCGTCGTTGGTGACGAAATCTTCTATGCCCTCGGCGCAGGGGTGGTCGGAGTCGCTGACGTTCACGGTGAACTGGCCGTATGGCGGGTGATAGCTCTCGCCGCTTATCCAGCCGCCGCCGGTGATGTCGTGGTACTCGCGCCAGTCCCTGGGCCGGCAGCCTGAGATGTGTATGCAGACGAAGCCATGTCCGCCGCCGACGTATTGCGACAGCGCGATGCGCTCATTTTCCGTCAGAGTCATGTCCGTATCGCTTGCCGCGTCGAACTCGCGCCTCGTGTTGAACACCAGCGCGTCGAACTCCTTCATGGCGTCCGTGGTCAGTATGCTTGCGTCCTCGCTCATCTGCACTTCGTGTCCGTCCTTGCCGAGGAAATCGAGCAGCACGGGGGTGCTTTCGTGATATGGGTGTCCGCCGCCTGAGATAACCAACAGGTTCATTCTCTACCTCCTTTGAATGAAGAAACACAATTGGATTACGAGCAACCGGGAGCGATTGGAGTCTATCCCAGCGCGCGCATAGGGTCAAGTTGGAGCGCGCGGAGGGGAGGGTCTTTCGGTTATCAACCAATTACGTTCGTGGTGAGCTTGTCGAACCATGAACGGGCGGCCCTTCGACAGGCTCAGGGCGAACGACAGAAGTGGTATCCGGAAATAACCCAAAGACCCTGGACCGGAGGAGTGTTCGTTATGTGCCTACCTGTAGGTGGGACGTTATGCGCCTCAGCGTCGCGAGAGCCGACAGGGCCGACAGCTTTCCTGTCCTGGGGTTGGATTCGGATGGTATGTTCTCGATGCGGACGCTCAGCCTTCCGAACTCGCCCTCGACCACTATGTCGTGCGTGTTCCTGTCCACCGTGGGGTCGGCGTAGATGCGGATGCGCGTCCGACGCGGTCCCAGTCCCGCCATGCTGAGGGCGGCAGAGACGTTCACGTTGGCAGGAAAGAGCCGACACGCCTCGAGAGCCGGGCCTTCGTAAACGACGGTTGGCTCTACGATCTCGTCGAGATTGACTCCCGAGGCTTTGATTCCGGGGGCGCCTTTCAGCCCCTCGGGCGGCTTGCGCGTGGTCATTGTCAGCGAGTCTATGCGTCCTAGGGACGCTCCCGCGACGCCATCGAGTCCGGCTATCGCGCCGGAGGGTACGTAGATAGTGGCCCCGTTCTTCTCGGCCAGGCTGAACAGGTCGTCGCGTTCCAGCAGCGCTCCGCCGCTGAGCGCCATCAGGTCCTTGCCGGCGGACAACGTAGCCACCGCGATTGATTCCATCGCGCTCGCGGGCGCGGCCTCGACCACCAGGTCGGCAATCTGGACGAGCTTGTCCAACTCGACCACAGGAGGGGGGCGGTCGAGCGTCGAGGCGAACCGCCTGGCGCGATCCAGGTTTCGGCTGGTTATGCCGCCGAGAATGGCGCCCGGCGCCGCTCCGGCGTCCAGTTCGGTCGCCACCTTGCGCCCGATAGTACCGCAGCCCGCTATTCCGATGATCTTCTTCGATTTGCTCATGCAGCCATAGTATTGATGTGGGCCTCAACTGTCAAAGAAGGGAGGCTGAGTGAGCCTGTATCAATTTGATGGGTGGAGAGGTTTTACCCTCACCCATCAAGGGCTGAGAGGGTAGGTGTTGAGAATGGTCGCGCTTGCGATTTCACCCCCATCCTAGCCTTCCCCCATCAAGAGGGAAGGGACGTTAGCTAGGCGGAGCTTGGCTATCGGTAGTCCGACGGTCGCCGGCCCTTTATGTAGCCGCCGAAGCCGAACTCGGTGGGATCGTATGGGCCAACCGGCTCGACGTTGCTGCCCGGGTCTATGCTCTCCTCCATCCGAAGGCCCCAGTAGGCGGCGTTGACCACCAGGCGGCGCAGGTCGGCGCTCAGCAGGTCGGTGGCGGCGCCCATAGTGGTACAGAATACACGCGACGCCTTGCCTTCGTCGCCGGTGTATTCCTTGATCCAGGCAATGGGCATGGTTGGCGTGTCGGGCTTGGGGTCGTCGTCGGGATTCATGCCGGTAAGGACCTGGCCGTCCAACAGCGCTTGCGGGCTTCCGGTCAGTTCACCGACCGCGTACACGTCCGTCGTTCCCCATACGTCGGCGACGCCCTCCAGGATGGGATGGTCTTTCGATGACGGGTTGATAAGGGCACGGGTGCTCTCGAACCCGTGATGCCCATGATGAGCGACCCACGTCTCGCCAAGTACCTGGCGTCCGAAGCCGCCCTTGAATTCCTCGCTGGTGCAGTCGTACATGGCGTAGGGGCTGCCGGTGTCGCGGCTGTACTGGAAGGCGTGAGTCGCCGTTCTCAGTCCGATGATTGGGCGTCCTGAATTGATGTAATCAACGATATGCTTCATCTGCTCATCGGGCAGTTCGCGGAAGCGGACGAAGATTATCATGAGGTCGGCGTCGTCCAGCGCGTGGAGGCCGGGGATGTTGGTCTGGCAGTCGGGATCAATCTCGCCGGTCTCAGGGTTGATGGCGAAGAGAACTGTGCAATCGAAGCCGTGGTGGGTCGAGAGTATCTTTGCCAGCATCGGAAGCGCTTCTTCAGAGCGGTATTCTTCATCCCCGCTGACGAGTACGACGCGCCTGCCCAAGCCGGGGCCTGCTGTTCCTTTGAATTCGAGCCATAGTTGATCGTCCATAATCGTCAGTCCTCCCATGGGTGGAGGATGATCTTACCACACCGGTTGCTTGCCCTGGTTTCCAGCGCCCGCTGAACTTGGGAGAACGGGAAGGCGTGGGTAATCATCTTGTCGAGCAGCGCCTTCGCTCCGCGAATGGTGCCTATCATCGCCTGGGTGTCTTGCAAGTGATTCCAGTGCCAGCATCCGTACACCGTCAGCCCCTTGGCGTTGATCTCTCGCGCGTTCATGGGGCCTCCCCAGCCCGGGGTCGCGATAAGGCCCCTTCTGGCGGCTGCCTTCACCAGGAAATCCGGCGCCGTCTCCGCGCTGCTGCACTCGACGCTCTTGGGAGCGCCCTTGCCCCCGGTCAGATCCATGATTTCCTCAAGCGCATTGTCACCGGTCGGATCAACGACCGCTTCGACACCCATCTCCCCGGCGAGGGCGGCGCGGTAGGGATTGACTTCCAGGCCCAGCACGCGCGCGCCTCGATACAGGGCTATCGCCGCCGTACCGAGTCCGACCGGCCCCAGCCCTGAGACCAGCAGCGTGTCCGTGGCCGCGACGCGCATGGCGTGGTTGGCGTTGAAGGCCGGCCCCAGACCGCAGCAGGCCATTGCGCCGCGGTCGTATGAGAGATCGTCCGGCAATGGCACGAGCAGCCAGTCCTGCTGCACGCAATACTGGGCGTAGGTTGTCGTGCCGGTCTCGATGCCGCAGATCGCGTTGGGGTCCTTCTTGTCCTGGCAGTAGATATGATCTCCCGAAAGGCAAAGGTCGCAGCCGCCGCAGCCGCTCGAAGGCATCACAACGACGCGGTCGCCGGGTTTGACGCGGGTCACTGCCGGGCCGATTTCGACCACTTCGCCCGCGGCTTCGTGGCCTCCGAGGGGGCCTGTATCGCCGCTCAGGAATTGGTGGAACTCGGTACACATGGGGGCGGAGTGTATCTTTATCCGAGCGTAATTCTGGGCGACCCGAGGATCGGCGACATCTTCCAGGGCGCACTGATTCTTGCCTGTAACGACGATGCGTTTCATCATGAACTCTCCGACTCTGTTTCAAGTAGCCGCGACTTTTACATGATATGCTACCAGCGCAGGCTGTTCCACAGGCCAACGCTCGTCCTGAGCCTGTCGAAGGGCCGTCCGTTCATGGTTCGACAAGCTCACCACGAACGGACTCTAGTGTCGATTAATAATGAAAAGACCCCACGCTCTTCAAGGAGAATGTCATGACGGATTCACGACACAAGGTTCTGATCGTGTGCAACCAGCGCGCGCGGGATATGAGCTTCCTGCCCTCGGATCTGGAGCGGCTCTCCGCGATGGCGGAATGGGAGTGGCTGCATCTGGAGGGGGGCGTCGCGTTCGGGCCGAATGAAGAACCGGGCGCCATCGAACAGCTTATCGAGCGCGTCGGCGACGTAGAATGCGTCGTGGTGTCGCACGGCTCGCCGCTGATCAGCGCGGACGTCATGGACGCCGCTCCCAACCTCAAGCTCATCGGCGAGTTGGAGGGGGACAGGTTCGCCTACCGCATAGACGTGGAGTCGGCCTGGGAGCGCGGCATCCGAACCGTGGATACTACGCAGGGTTCCTCCTATCCGGTCTCAGAGTGGGCGCTTGCCCTGATTCTGATTTCGCTTCGCAACGCGGGGGCGAGCTTCAGGAGCATCCTGGCGGGAGAGGCGCCCGTGGCCACCGACAACGAGTTCGGGTATGACCACGGCGAGCTAACCGGCAAGCGGGTCGGACTCATCGGATGCGGCCACATCGGGCGCAGGCTGGTCAAGTATCTGCAACCGTTCGAGGTGGACATTCGGGTGTATGATCCCTACCTGGCCAGCGAGATGCCGGACGCGATAGGCGTCGTGAAGACATCGCTCGAGAACGTACTCTCGAAGTCCGACGTCATCGTCTGCCTGGCTCCGCTCACGCCCGCCACAGTGGGCATGATAGGCCAGCGCGAGTTGGACATGATCCCGTCGAACTCGGTGTTCGTGAACGTGTCGCGCGGGGCCATAGTAGATAGCGACGCGCTCATAGCTCGGCTGAAGCGCGGAGACATCGTGGCGGGGCTGGACGTGTTCGACCCGGAGCCGATTCCGCCGGACAGCGAGATAATCGGGCTTCCGAACACGTTCCTGAGTCCGCACATAGCGGGCGTTACGCGGGTAAGCTACCAGCGCTTCTTCACCCTGATGGTGGATGAGCTGGAGCGGTTCTTCCGGGGCGATGAGCCGCTGTTCGAGCTGACGCCGAGATCGCTGGCGAACCGGCGGGGGGGCGGCTAACGTTCGTCGAGATGGGTAACGCCGTCTTTCATCACGTACCGGACCGCGGCGCCGCGCTCCAGTATCGTCACGTCCTGGAGGGGGTTGCCGTCCACGAGGATGATGTCGGCCTTTTTGCCCGGCTCGACGCTGCCAATCTCCCGTCCCAAGCCGACACAGGTGGCCGCGTCGCTCGTGGCGGCTACGATAGCCTGCATGGGAGTCATCCCGGCCTCCACGAGGCAGCTTAGTTCGTGCGCGTTGTTGCCGTGTTCCCAGCCTCCCTCGTCGGTGCCCGCGGTCACCGTAACGCCGCGCTCCAGGGCCATTTGGAGGCTCCTGACATGGTGTTCACGCAGAGCCAGGGTACGCGCCCTGCCGTGCGGCGTTCCGCGTGTGGCGTGGAAGGTGTACACGCTGAAGGTTGGCGTGAAGCAGATTCCCTTTTCGGCCATCATATCGAGCAGTTCGGGGTCTTCGTCGAGGTACGTGCCGTGTTCGATGGAGTCCACGCCCACCTCGACTGCCATGCGAAGGCCCTCGCCTCCGAGCGCGTGGCACATGACTCGCCGGTCCCTCTTGTGCGCTTCATCCACCAGCGCCTCTAGCTCCTCGCGCTCGAACAGAACGTTCTTAGGTCCCAGTCCGGCGGCGGAGCTCGCGCCGCCGGTGGTGGCCGTCTTTATCACGGTGGCGCCCGCGCCGACCATCTCGCGCACCTTCGCGCGCATGGCGTCAGGCCCGTCCGCCACTCCCCAGGGCAGCCCGGAATCTTCTCCCTCGGGCGGCCTGTAACCCAGCGGGCTTACCCTGTCGCCCATGCCTCCGGTGGGCGTAATGAAGCCGAGCGCGACCAGCAGACGCGGCCCCGGCACAAGCCCTTCGTCCACCGCCAGCCCAAATCCGGCGTCCAACCCTCCGGCGTCCCGAACGGTCGTGTAGCCGGTATCGAGCGTCTGGCGCAGCGCGGACGCGATGCGGAGGTGGCGCGTGGAGCGCGGCTCCGTGATGCCCCACCTGCTGGCGATTTCGTAGCTGAATGAGGCCAGGTGATCGTGGGTGTCTATCAGCCCGGGCATGAGCGTCATTCCCCGGGCCTCGATCACTTCCGCGCCGTCGGGAATCGGCGCCGATTGGGTGTCGCCCACGTTCACAATGTCGTCGCCCTCGATGAGCGCGACGGCGTTGGGCAACGGCGCGCCGCCGTTGCCGTCTATCAATGTCGCTCCGGTGATTGCCTTCATACCAATGCCCTCCGTGGTGTCAATGTAGGCATACGCTCAGACGGTGACGGGTCCGATTCGTTGTTCCGAATCACTCCATCGGCTGTATGACAACACGCCCGCCATCCACAACGTCCAAGTGTAGGCTATGACTGTCCATAAGGGCCATGCCGATGAGAGGGGTGGTGTCCGCTTCATCCGCGTCAAGAAATCTTTGCCGCCCATCCCAAAGCGCCGTGACGCCATAGACGTCGAAGAATTCCACGCTGCCGTTTGCCAGAGTCGCCTGGCCTTCCGACTGAAATGGAAGACCCAACTCGGAGATCAGCATGGGCGGCAGCGTCAGATAGCCGTTGTATCCGGTATCAACCACAGCATCTATCTCTCGCATCTGCCCCGCCGACCCTCGCAGGAGCAGAGTTATGACCGCTTCGTAGTTGGCGTTCACGTATCCCTCTATCACCGGGGACTCCGCAGGGGCCGCCCTCCAAAGTGGCGCAGCGCGCTGTACCCGACTCGCACAGACCATACGTGGGCGTCCGGGCATCGGACACGCAGATCACCTGCCGCGGCGACGACGGAGTCGCCAATGGCGTAATCCCCGCTGTTCACATCTATGGCGACGACCTTGCCGTGATGGTCGGACTCGACAAGACGGCGGATGTCTCTCTCATATATCTCGTTACCGAGGCGGGCCGTCTCCTCACGGGGTCGGCGCGTTGACGTTGCCATTCCTATACACCTCCTTCTACAAATTCTACATGGCGGTGAAGCCGCCGTCCACGACGAGTTCGGCGCCGGTTATGTAGGAGGCTTCGTCGGAGGCGAGGAAGAGGACGGCGTAGCCGACTTCCTCGGGGCGTCCTATGCGACGCATGGGGACGCCTGAGTTCACCATGTTGCTCCGCATATCGGGGTCCCTGGCGGCGCTGGATGAGCGCATTGGGGGCATCGCGCCCGGATGCACGGAGTTCACGCGGATTCCTTCCTCGGCGTACTGGACGGCGGCGGACTTGGTTACTATGCGTACCGCGCCCTTGGAGGCGTTGTATCCCATGTGAATGACGTTCTGGCCGACGATGCCGCTGATGGAGGATATGTTCACGATGGAGCCGCCGCCTGCCGCCTGCATCCGGGGTATCACGGTCTTCATGCCGAGGAAGACGCCCTTGGCGTTGATGTCCATGAAGGTGTCCCACGCCTCTACGCTCATCGTGTCGGGGTGGTGGGTGCCGCTGATGCCGGCGTTGTTGACCAGGATGTCCAGCTTGCCGTAGCGGGCCAGGGTGGCCTCGACCGCCGCGTCCCAGTCGGATTCGCTGGTGACGTCGAGCTTCATGAACACGGCGTCGCCGCCGGACTCGGCTATTTCGGCCTCGACCTGCCGGCCTTCCTCTTCCATGACGTCGGCGATGACGACCTTCGCGCCCTCGCGGGCGAAAATCCTGCACTCTTCCGCGCCCATGCCGTTCGCGCCTCCGGTGATGATGGCGACTTTGCCTTCGAGTCTCATGGTTCACCTCGATGTGTCTTTACTAACTGATTTTACGCACTGGGCAGGGCTTTGCGACTATTCAGACCGGGGTCTTCGCAGAGTCGCCGGTCTGCGGCCTGGGCGCGTTGGTCATATATCTCAATTTATATCGTACAGGTGGGGTTACAGGTGAGTTTCCAGGTGGGACAGGTTACAGTTCACGTGGAAAGTGACCTGTTATCACCTGTTGTTAGCTACGGACAGAAAAATTTTCGCCGGCGGATTCATTTTGGATAACCTCCTGTTTATGTAAAGATTGGGTCGGTCATAGTTCATTGGGCGACATGATAGCATGAACGTTCTGTCGAATGGAAGAATGTTTT
Organism: Dehalococcoidia bacterium; assembly: GCA_963668275.2. Lineage (GTDB taxonomy): Bacteria > Chloroflexota > Dehalococcoidia > Lucifugimonadales > UBA1123 > VXRN01. The sequence goes on along the minus strand of OY764155.1, from coordinate 803,682 downwards.
AGACTGCGCAACATCAGCCAGTTACTAACTTGCGCTCAGGACGCGGGTTCACACCGAGTACTTCTCCACCGCATCGGGGCTTAGTTCCAGGCCGAGACCGGGCTTGTCGGGGTAGGGAGACCACATCCCGTTTTGGTGTTGAGGGAACTCGGTGTACCAGATTCGGTCGGCTTGATCGGCTACTTTCAGGTATTCGACGACCTTGAGGTTGGGGGTGGCGCAGCACATATGAAGATGCACAAGCTGGACTCCGTGCGGCGCGACGGGCAGGTCGAAGGCGTGCGCCATGTGGGCGACTTTCATCCACTCGGTAATGCCTCCGACGCGGCCGACGTCGGGCTGCACGATGTCGGCGCCGCCCCTTGAGATCAGTTCCTTGAAGCCGTACTTGGTGTACTCGTGTTCGCCGGTGGCTACGGGTATGGTGGTTGAGGCGGCTATCCTGGCCATGCCGTCTATGTCGTCGGCCAGCAACGGCTCCTCGAACCAGCCTATGCGGTATTGCTCGAACTCGCGGGCCATGTAGATGGCCTGCTTGGGGTGGTAGCCGTTATTGGCGTCTATGTAGATGTCAACGTCGTCGCCAAGCGCGCTGCGGACGGCGGCTACCCGTTCGACGTCCTCGCGCTCGGACTGGCCGAAGTCCTTGCCGACCTTGATCTTCACGCGGGGTATGCCCTGTTCGACCCACCCGGCGGTCTCGGCTATGAGTTCGTCAACGGAGAAGTTGGTCCATCCGCCGGAGCCGTAAATAGGCACGGATTCCTGGAACGGCCCCAACAGCTTGTAGAGCGGCAGGCCGAGCGCCTTCGCCTTCAGGTCCCAGAGGCAGATGTCCACAGCCGACAGCGCGCAGAAGGCGATGCCCTTGCGTCCGTAGCCCCGCACGCGCCAGAACATATCGTTCCAGAGTTTTTCGATGTTGAACGGGTCCTGTCCTACCAGAAGGTCCTTGAAACCGCGCTCGATGACCTCGCGGACGCCCGGGCTGGACTGTCCGAGTCCGAAGCCCTCCACGCCCTCGTCGGTGTGGATGTGGACGAAGAGCTGGGAGCGTCCGCCGGAGCCGGGCTTCGGAGGCGGAATGGTGGCATCCTGTATCGGGGCGGCGTTCGGGTCGCTGAGGACGGTGGTGGTTATGTCGGTGATTCGCATTCTGTTGGGGTCTCCTGGCGGTGAGGGTGGAGTAGGGCTTGGCGTCCGGGGTTCTTGTTGACGGTGGGGGCAGGTCTGTCTAGTATCGTATGCGGTGTTCCGGGTAAACGCAACTGGTGGGTTTTCTGGGGACAGGGAGTGTAAGCGTATCCCCCTATGTTAAAGTTTGGAAAAGTGTGAATAGAGAGAAACACTATGAGAAGTGAAAGCAATCGAAGGCTTGGGCGCCGCTGGCAAAGGCGCAGAACTCCGTACCTGAGGGCTACCGCCATTGCAGGTTCGGTCAGGATGCAGGAGCGCAGGCGGGGGATTCTATTCTAGCCCCTCTGAAGCTCTTTGTGATATATTCCCTCTGCTGGAAGTTCATGAAATTTACTTACATCAACGAGCAGACTCGCGCTATTGCCGAGACCTGCTTCAATCTGGTCCTCCAAAATGCCATCGTGCTGTCTGCTATGATGACTATACTGGGTATGAGTTTCTTGTCCGGTAGATTCATGAATTATCTCTTGGAATCATATGGCGTATCCGAAGTTACCCGCACGGTACTTAGACAGGGCTGGCTTATAGGTTTCCTAGTAGTTTCTCTTAGCGTAACTATTTCGGGCGTGATAGCCACGCTTCGCCTAGCATCAACCGAGATAGGTTCTTTTTTCAGAAATTCGGGAGAGGAATGATGAATACCGTCCTTAGAGAGATGTTCTCGATTCCCCAGATAGTCGCATCATTGTTCATAGCCGCGATCTGGCTTGCCGTGGCCATTGCGGAAGATTATCCAGCAGAGGACTGGGCAGGCATTGTTGTCATTGGCTATCTTGTGTGGCGAATCTCGAATGAGATCGTTTTCCGAGCAGCTCAACTCGGTATCAGGAAGGTACTAGCTTATGCCCATTCTATGTATCACAGTAAGGAAATGAACCTACCTAGTGGGAGTAGCAATAGCTGGGTCGTTCACATGATAGCCGCCGTCTATATCTATTCTCTAGGACTCATCGTATCCGGGGCTATGATCCTCGTTACGCCTGTGATCATCGAAGCGGTTGACCTTCCTACTCTAGAATTTACTCAGACTTTCGGTTTCATCTCAATGGGAGCCGGCGTTTTGGCTGTTATAGCTTTCTTTGGTTTTGCCCTCATACGCTTGTTTCTGATGGACAGGTCAAAGGCCACACGTCACATTGCAAGGCAGGCTATCGTTGTCTCAGACGACAAGTTGGCCCGGAGCCGTTTCCCTATAGTAGCAAGCCCCTGACATGGCAAGATACATAGTTACCTACGACCTCAATATGCCTTTGCCGGAGACACGCTTTTCCGCAGCGAAGGTTCAAGTAGCTGGACGCTAATTCTATCTTGGTCTGTGTCGTGGGTTATGCGGGCTGAGTTCATCTCTATATTGCCCTCTGCCGCATGACATAAGTGTGCGATGTGCGGTCAGGCTGCCCATGGATTGACTACTTCAACTCCGCAATGAGAGAAGTCGTTTATGTTCCGGGTAGCAATTTGAGCTTGGTGAGAACGGGCGATTGCCGCAATCTGACAATCGGCATGGCTGATAGGTCGTCCAGCGGCACGGCGAGCGGCAGCAATTATCGCATACATCCGGGCCGCCTCGCCGTCAAATGCGAGAATGCGTTCTGAAAACAGCAGGCTGAAAGCCCGTTCCGACGCTTCAGTCAAGTCGCGCTTGCGCCTGCCGTCTGGTAGAAACGCGATGCCTGCCCTGATTTCAGCCTCAGTGACGGCGGTGATAAACAACTCGCTCGCCAGATGGACGTCCATCCATCCGAGGACTTCTCGCCGGGGGTTGTCTCGCATAATTTCCGATACAACGTTGGTGTCCAGAATAATCATCGGCAGAGTCTATCTGAAGCGTGGCGGTTCGCGCATGGGTTCCCTTTCGGGGATTTCCAGGTCAACGCCGCCGATGGGCTTGAATAGGTTGTGGAGCGCGGTCCCAAGCCCTCTTTCCGGCGGCGTTTCTCTTTGGAGCGCGGTCCTGAGAATTTCCCGAGCTTCTTCCTCAACCGAGCGTCCGCTCTCAGACGCCCGAATCGCAAGCCGGAGGGCTAGCCGGTCTTCCAGGTTGTTGATTTCGATTCTGTTCATGGATTCATTCTCTTTTCAGGATGGTAGAAGGCGGTATCTTGTATGAACGCTATATTTCAGCTTCGGGTCGCGGCCAGGGGTTTCTTCTTGGAGTCGCGGGCGACTTGGGAGTCTTCTTCGGCGAGCCGGGCGACTTTCGCGGGGGATGTGGAGAATACCATGCGGTCAACGGCCAGCATACATTGCGCCAGTTCGTTCAGACGATGCGGCAGGTTGTCCTCCGACGCGAGTGTTCGCAACTCATCTTTGCCCTCGAGTCTAACGCTGAACGAACGCAGTATGCGGTTCAGCATCTCTCGCCTGGCGTCCGTGTCTATATCGAGTCCGCAGAATCTAAGCTCGCCGATGGTCTCGCCGTAGTCTGAGATCATGAGGCCGGAGTCCGTCCTTTTGACAAAGACCTGAAGATAAGTCCGACGCCTGTTCAGAAAAGGCAACGTTATCTCACAGACGCCGCTATTGTAGGAATTCGTCCTGAACTCTCCGCGCAGCCAGTCAGTGTATTTCTGAACTATCCGTTCGCCGTCCGGCTTGTCCATATCATATACCTCCCATTAGGGTTGGGGTTTCAATGATATTGCAGTAATCCAGAAACTCCCGCCAGGTCACCACTATATCATCCAACGCCGTAAATTCGTCCGGCGGCGGGCCGGCCGCCGTCAGCGGCGGGTCGCGGCCAGGGGTTTCTTCTCGGAGTCATGGGCGGCTTGTGTATCTTCCTCGTACAGTCGCGCCACGGTGTGCGGGGCCGTATATATCATTAGGTCGACGGTGAGCATACATTGAATCAGTTCGTTCATGTAGTCCGGCAGTTCTTCTTCGGAAGTCAGGATTTGCAGTTCGTCCTTGCCAACCAGGGTTACGCTGAATGAACGCAATATGCTGCGCAGCTGTTCGCGCCTGGTCTTTGTGTCTATGTCGAACCCGGAGAATCTGAGGTCGCCGATGGTCTCTCCATAGTCGGAGAGTAGCACGCCTGACTCAGTTTTTGTGGCGAATATCTGAATGCAGGTACGACGCCTGTTGAGAAGGGGCAGCGTTATCTCACAGACACCATCCTTGTAGGTCTTTAACTCTGAGAACTTACGAAACCAATCCAAGTATCTCTGAAATACTTTTTCTCCGTCTATCTTGTCCATGTCAGAAATCTCCCATCAGGCTCGGAGTCTCGATTATGTCGCAGTAATCCAGAAATTCCCGCCAGGTCACCACTATATCATCCAACGCCGTAAATTCATCCGGCGGCGGAAACGCCCAAGGAAATTTCTCGCCTTCTACGTACCTCTGGATATGCGGAGTATCCACCCACTGACCCGCGTATCTCGATAGTCGCCTGCTCGGGGCGTTATGGGAGTTTAGATGTGGAGGTCCTCCTGTCTCAAGTCGGATCAGGACTTCACGTCCATAACGCAACTGCAATCTCCACCTGTCATAAGGTGGATCATCCTGTCGTCTGCGTCCACGTCTGACGTCCAACAGGAAGGATTCCCGCTCGTCCAGCGAAACCAGCGGGATTACTAGGTCATTGCCCGGTTCGGGAAGATATACGAATGGAATGGGATCCTCGAACCGCTTTTCCATCGCGATTAGGCTATCGGCTTCGTCCTGCGTGAGCATTGCGCGATTATGGTATCACGGCGGCGGGTTCTAGCGGCCGCCAGCGGACCGGCCGCCGTCAACCATGTAAACGCCTCCGGTGCAGAAACCGCTGTCGTCGCTGGCGAGGAATAGCATCAGCCTGGCGACTTCTTCCGGCTCTCCGTAGCGCTGGAGGGGTATGCGGTCGGCGGCGGACTGCTTTATTACGTCAACGGTCACTTTGGAGTCGTCCATCGCAGCTACGCGCATCTCTTCGATGGAGCGCATCATGCGGGTTTCGATGGGCGCGGGGTTGACGGTGTTTACCCTGATGTCGGGGGCGAATTCGAGGGCAGCGGTTCGCATCAACCCGATTACCGCGTGCTTGCTGGTGTTGTAGGCGGACATTTCGGGGGAGCCGCCTATTCCGGCGGTGGATGAGGTGATGACGATGCTGCCGCCTCCGCGCTCTTGCATGGCGGGGACGGCGTACTTGATTCCCAGCCACACGCCGCGCACGTTGACGGCCATCACGCGGTCGAAGACGTCTATGGGGTAGTCGGTTATGAGGGAGAGGGTTCCTTCGATTCCGGCGTTGGCGAGCAGTATGTCTATGCCGCCCCAGCGTTCTACCGCCGCGTTGATGTAGTTCCGGGTCTGATCGGGCTGGGTGACGTCGGCCACTGTGTAGCTGGCCTTGTCTTCGCCGATTGACAGCGCGACCTCGCGGAGGGCGGCTTCGTCGAGGTCAACCAGGGCTACCCGCGCTCCTTCCTGGGCGAATAGCCTGGCGGCGGCGCTTCCGATGCCGCCGGTAGCCCCGGTAATCACTGCCACTTTTCCTTCCAATCGGGACATTTCCTAACTCCTTGTTTACAGCGATGGCGTTTCGTTCCCAGGTTTGTATCACCCCCGCGCGGGTCTGACAAGCGGTGGGCATTGACGGCCCGCGTTCCAGTGCGTACTATCCGAGCGGTATCACATCAGAGTCACGTTCAGGAGGCAGGGAGTGAAGTACGACTATATCGTGATTGGAGCGGGGTCGGCGGGCGCAATCCTCGCCACGAGGCTCTCGGAAGACCCCAATACCTCGGTGTTGCTGCTGGAGGCGGGGCCGGACTACCCGGACATCGAAAGCCTGCCGGAGGAGGTCAAGTACGGCTACAAGTCCACCAAGCCTATCTGGGACAGCGACCACAACTGGCAGTACACGGCCAGGGGCACCGACGAGGCGGAGATCGAGATTCCCAGGGGCAAGGTGACGGGCGGGTCGAGCGCGATCAACGGGCAGGTCTTCCTGCGCGGCATTCCAGAGGACTACGACGACTGGGCGTCATGGGGCAATGACGAGTGGAGCTTCCAGAAACTGGTGCCCTACTTCAACATGGTGGAGACGGACACCACTTACCAGGACGATCCCGGCGACTTCCACGGCTCAAGCGGCCCCATCATCTGTCACCGATTCCCGCAGGAGGAGTGGCAGGAGGGGAACAACGCCTGGTTCGAGGCGTGGCGAGACAATGGTCACCCGCACTGCGAAGACCACAATGCGCCCGGCACTGCCGGAGTGGGGCCAATACCCCTTAATAATCCAGAGGGCATACGCTGGTCCACGGCCATAGGATACCTGGGCCTCTCGCGCCACCGGCTCAACCTGACAATCAGGGCCAACGTGACTGTCAAGAGGATACTGTTCGACACTGGAGGGGAACGTCCCAGGGCGACGGGCGTGGAGGCGGTCTCTGACGATGAGACCTTCGTCGTCGAGGCTGACGAGATCATCCTCAGCGCGGGGGCTATCGGTTCGCCACAGATACTGATGCTGTCCGGTGTCGGGCCAGCCGACCACCTGGGGGAGCATGGGATTGAGACCGTCATAGACTCCCCGGGCGTCGGCCAGAATCTGGCCGACCATCCTCTCCTCTGGCTGTTGTGGGCCACCAAGCCGGAGGTGGAACTGAAACGCTTCGTTCCCAACGGCCAGTTGCTTGTGAGGTACACGGCTGAGGGATCTGCCATAGATACCGACATGATAGTTTACCTGTCGGCGGCATCAGGCAAGCAAAGAAAATTAGGCGGCCAGCACGGCGATCTGGTGGGACTGGGCGCCGGGCTGGGGCTGAACCTGGCGCTGTCCAAGGGTGAACTCAGGTTGCGATCCAATGACTACAGGGACTATCCCTACCTGGACTACAACCTCCTGGACCACGAGGAGGATCTTCGCAGGTACAGGGACAGCGTCCGCATGATAGTCGGCCTGGAGGACCATCCGGCAATGGCCGCGATGATAGACAAGAGGGTATATCCCGAGGACTCGGACCTGGAGTCGGACGAGGCGCTGGACCTGTGGATGAAGAGGTACGTGGGGACGGGTCATCACATATCCTGCACGGCGAAGATGGGGCCAAGCTCGGATCCGATGGCGGTGGTGGACCAGTATGGCAAGGTCTATGGAGCGGATGGCCTGCGGGTCACGGACGCCTCGATCATGCCGGAGTGCGTCCGGGCGAACATCAACGTCACCGTCCTGATGATGGGCGAGCGTATTGCGGAATTCATCAAGCAGGGGAAGTGAAGGCAGAGGTTTCACCCCCATCCTAACCTTCCCCCGTCAAGGGGGAAGGGACTTTTGCATACCCTTGTCAGATGAGTATTTTGGAGAGATAGCGATGGCTACGGACAGACTGACCGACAAGATATACGGCTGCCTACTGGGAGGTCTGATTGGCGACGCGATGGGCGCGCCGACCGAGGGGATGCACTACGGGCGGATCATCGAAGAGTTTGGGCCGGAGGGCGTTACAGACTTTGAAGGGGTCGGCACCGACGATACCGCCATCAGGGGCCAGTTGATAGACGCCATATTCAAGAGCGACGGGCGTCCGACGGTGGACCACTTCGCGCAGTCGTTCAAGGATTTCAGGGATCAGAACAGGCATCTGTGGTTCATTCCTGTGCGGAACGCTTTCCACAAGTTCGACCAGGGGGTGGAGCTGCCGGCCTACGCGGGGTGGGGGAATATGCAGAGTTCCTCGACCGCCATGGCCATATCCCCAATGGGAATCATCAACGCCTGCGATCCTCGCCAGGCGGCGCTTGAGACGATGGACGTAGCATCGTTCATTCACAACGGGCCGTCGGGCTACTGCCGGGACGCGGCCTGCGCCATGGCGGCGTCGGTGGCGGCGGCCTTCGACGCGGGCGCGACGGTGGAGAGCGTGGTGGACGCCGCTACCCGGTATCTGCTGCCCGTGAGCGCGGCGGAGATCAGGCAGACCATTACCGCAGCGCTGGACCTGGCGGCGGAGGCCGGCTCATACGAACTGTTCCGCGAGAGTTACTACGAACGGTTCCAGCGGACTGTGCTGGCGGACTCGATGGAGACTATTCCGGCGACGCTGGCGATACTGACGCTGGCCGAGGGCGACCCTGAGCGCGCGATAACGTGGGGCGCCAACTTCGGGAGGGACGCGGACACAATCGCCACGATGGTTGGGGGCGTAGTGGGCGCGCTGCACGGGGCGTCGGGGCTTCCGTCCGAGTGGGTGGCCAAGGTGGAGGCGAATCCGGACGTCACCTACGGGGAGGACTCCCGGCGGCTGGCGCGGGTGGTCCGCAGACGCATGGAAGAGTCGAGGGAGAGGCTGGCGGCGCTGGAGTCGCTGGGGTAGAAGCTATCCCATACACATCAACGCTCAGTGGGAACCGCGTGTTTTCACCCTCACCCTAACCCTCTCCCTGAGGGAGAGGGGATCTGTTGATCGAAGTTCATAGCTGAAGACGCATTTACCTGACCGTGAGAGCGGGTGGAGACGCGAGCTCAGGCAATTCTCCATTGCTCGGCGTCGTCTTCGGGTTCGTACCCGATCAACTCGCGCGAGTTGGAGATGTCCCAGAAGCGCCAGGCGTTGTTGGAGACGCCGTAGAAGATGGCGAACCTGACGGCGTCGGGGGCGTCTATGCACCTGCGTACCAACTGTACCAGGTCGCGGTGGGACAGCAGGGTGGCGAATTGTCTCGGGGCCTGCGGCCTGCCCTCGCGGTTGAGCGTCCCAATCCGCAGGCAGATGACCGAGAGGCCGAAGCGGTCGGAGTAGTATCGTCCGGCGGCTTCTCCGAAGGCTTTGCCTATGCCATACGGCCCGTCGGGTCGTATCGGCATATCCACCGTTACGCGGGGGAAAGTGGCCGGGTCCAGCCCGTCGTAATTTCCCGCGACGATGGAGGCGTAGGGTTCGTCCTCCTCGTAGTTGCCGGTGGCGTGGTTGGAGCTGGCGAAGATCACGCGCTTCGCTCCGGCGCGTCGCGCGGCCTCCAGCGCGTTGTACGTGGAAGGCAGGTTGTTGCGATAGACGACGTCCCAGGGGCTGTCCTGGTCCGGCACGCTGGCGAGGTCTATAACGGTGTCCACGCCCTCGTAGGCGGGCAGCACGGCGTCGAGGTCGGAAGTGTCGGCGACCAGGCTGGGGAAGCCGTCCACCGGCCTGATGTCCACGCCGGTTACGTTGTGCGAGTCCTTCAGGCCGTCCTGGAGCAGGCCGCCGATGAGTCCGGCCGCTCCTGTTATCAGCACGTTCTTTCTGTCAGGCATATAGCTCTCCCAGGATCTTTTCATTATCAAGCGTCACTAGAGTAGTCCGTTCGTGGTGAGCTTGTCGAACCATGAACGGACGGCCCTTCGACAAGTTTCCTTCGACAGGCTCAGGATGAACGAGAGATCGAAGACGAGGCGAAAATTAAAGATCCTGATGGCTCTCCTGTGAACCCGTGATCAATTGCAAAACGAAAATCCGATGTAATCCAGAGTATATCCGTTTACAGGGGTGTTAGTCAGTTGTAAGATTGTGGAGCTATGGAGGATTGGTTATAGTCTCCCGTCTGTGGATAACCACAGTTCACCATCAATAGTCCATCATCAATTCATGACCGCTTGCGGTAGATTCAAGGACGCGCGTCAAGGGCTATGCACCGGATACTCGACAGGCTGAGCCGGCTGGTTACGGTCCGCCCGTATATTACGCTCGTCGTTCTCCTCGTCATCACCGTCGTGATGGCAGCGGGCGCTACGCTGCGCGCGCCGCCGATTCAAACTGAGGGATTCCTTCCCCCTGGAAGCATCATTGCCGAGACGCTGACCGAGATAGATGAGTTCTTCGGGGATTCCGGAGGGGTCATTGTCGTAACGCTGGTATTCCGCGGGCAAGCGATCACGCCCGAAGGGCTCTCACAGATGGATGGCCTGGTAGCTGAAGTCGCAAGCGACCCGGCCGTGGGACAGTTTCTGGCGCCGACGGATCCGGTAGTCGCGCCCTCATTGCTGGTTAGGGCCCTGCTCCATGTGGACGGCTTCGACTCGGTCACGCCGGCAATGATCGAATCCACCCCCGGCCCCCCGGAGATCAAGGATGCGCTCGCCGCGATGACCGGAACCGACCTAGACGGAACTCCGGTCGCCATCGCCGTCATCCGCCTGCGCGACACGGGCGACGAAAGGGTTCAGAACGCCGAACGCAGGATCAGCGAACTCGCCGCCGGGGACGAAGGCCCACTGAGCGTGAGCAGCGTTTCGCCCGTGGTGATCGAGGATGAATACTCAAAGGCCACGCAGGAGGGTATGACGCCCCTGATAGGGCTGGCGTTCCTGCTGATTGCGGCGTTGATACTGCTCTTTACGCGCTCTCTGGTAGATCTGTCGCTCACGCTAACAGGACTTCTCGTGTCGCTGATCTGGGTAATCGGAGCGGAGGGCTGGATTGGGCCGAACGCTCTGGGGCTGATAGGCCCTCCGAGCGGACTCACGGCGATGGTGCCGATAATTGTGATCAGCCTGACGGTGGACTACGCTATCCAGTCCGTCTCGCACTATCGTGAGCGGCGAGCCGAGGGCGAGCCGGTTCTGGAGGCGGCGCGGAATGGGCTGCGAAACGTCACCGTCCCGCTCACGCTGGCCGCCGTCACCACCATAGTGAGCCTGCTGGCGAACCTGTTCTCCCCGGTAGAGGTGAATGGCGACCTGGGCATCGTCGCGGGACTGGGAGTGGGGATGAGCTTGTTGGTGACGCTGACGCTGCTCCCGGCCAGCCGGGTGATCATTGACCGGCGGCGCGAGGCGCGCGGCGCGCTGGGTCCGCCCCGTCTGATCGCGAACGCGCTGCCCGGAGTCGAGCGGGCGGCAGAACTGTTTGGGAGAAGCGTCACTCGCGCGCCTGCGCCCTATATGCTAGTCGTGCTCGCGGTGACGATAGCGCTCGGCTTCGCGGCCACCGGGCTGAAGTCAGAATTCAGCATTCGCGACATCCTGCCCAGGGGCGGGAGCGTGCTGGAGGATATGGAGACTCTGGACGCGGCAGTCGGCGGCTCCACGGAGATAGCCAACGTACTGGTGAAGGCCGAGGCCACCGAGACCCGCACGCTTCTGAACCTGCGCGACCTCACTATAGCCTTCCAGGATGAATCGCTCCGACCCGGCGCGGCGACGGGGCCGATTCTGGCATCCTACGAACTGCTCGTAGTGGACTGGATCAACGACAGCGGGCAACCGGGCGACAAGTACGACCCGGAACTCGCCGCGCTCTTCCGCGAAGCGTCCGCGGGACTGCAACTCGATCCGACGCTTATGCAGGAGTTCGTTGACAAGCTCGAGGCGAAGGACCCCGCTTTAGCGCGTATTCTGGTCAACGACCCGGATGGTGTTGATGCGATACTGATCCAGTTCCCGATCCTCACGGACGACCCCGCGCGAATAAAGGCAATCCAGCGGGAGATCGAGGATCTCTGGTTCGGCGAAGACGACACCATTACCGCCACGTCGGGCGGCATCCTCTCCGTCACCGTTACAGACTCCATCACAGAGTGGCAGACAGAGGCGATTACCACCATCATCGCGGTGGCGCTCGGCGTACTCGCCGTCTTCTTCTGGGCAACGGCGCGTCAGCCCGCGCTGGCATTCATCGCCATCGGACCAGTCGCGCTCGTCCTCATCATGGTGCTCGGCACTATGGCGCTGCTCAACATTCCTTACGGTCTAATTACCGCAATCATAATCACGCTCTCGGTAGGGATAGGGGTTGACTACACCATCCACGTCATCCATCGCTACCGCGAGGAGTACTCCCGCGAGCGCAACCCGGAGAGCGCGGCGGTCCGAACGCTCGCGACCACCGGTTCCGCTCTGCTTGGCTCGGCGCTGACCACGGGGCTCGGTCTCGGAGCGCTCGTATTCTCACCACTGGTAGCGTTCCAGCAGTTCGGCATAACCGCGGCGATCACCATCGCCTACTCGCTCGTAGTCTCGATCCTGGTAGTGCCGCCCGCTATGACGGTCTGGGGCGCGTACCAGAATATGCGGCTGCGATCCACCATAGAGCGGATGTGGAGAGACCTGGACGCGGCCATCGAGGAAGTGGACCGGCGCCATCATCGGGAACAGGACGCAACTTAGGACAGAGGCTCATGCAACTAGGCAAACTATCCAGAGGGCTGAAGGCCGCGTACCGCGGGTCGGATGTCCACGGTCGCGTGGAACAACTCGACGGCTGGATGGACAGGGCGAGCGGGGAGGACGCGGGCCCGACGGGCTACGACCACGCCGAAACCGTCAGGGAATACTATGATCTTTGCAGCGAGTTCATGGAGTTCGGCTGGGGAGAATCCCTCCACTTCGCGCCGCTATCGCCCCGGGAGAGCCTGGAGGACTCCAAGGTCCGGCACCAGCGGCTGATGATCGGTAAGCTGGAGTTGCGCGAGGGCATGACGGTGATAGACGTGGGTTGCGGTATCGGCGGCCCGATGCGCCGCGTCGTCCGCGAGGCGGGGGTCAGGGTCGTCGGGGTCAATTACAGCGAAGTCCAGTTGGAGAAGGCGAAATCTTTGAACGCCGAGGCTGGGATAGACCAAATGGTTGACTACTTCGCGGGCAGCTTCATGGACATGGGAACCATAGAAGACGACACGTTCGACCGGGGATACGCTATCGAATCTACGTGCCACGCGCCGGACAAGGCGGGCGCGTTCGCCGAAATCTACCGCGTACTGAAACCCGGGGCCCTCTTCTGGGGCCAGGAAATGTGCATGACGGACAAGTTCGACCCCGACGACGACAGGCACCAGGCTGTCAAAGAGGATCTGATGCAAGGCATCGCGCTCAAGGATATCGCGACTATGGGCGAGGTGACCGGGGACCTCGAAACGGCCGGATTTCAGGTTATCGAGGCGAAGGACCGGGCCGTCGCGGAGAAAGAGGCGGCCACGCCCTGGTATCAGCCCATGGAGACCCGGAGCAAGACGCTGGGCAACGCTCTGCGCAGGACTCCTCTGGGTCGCAAGGCGTTCATGGGAGCGTCCAGGCTGGCCGAGGCGCTGGGGATGTTTCCGAAGGGGTCCGCGGACGTCATAGGTCTGCTGGATCGCACCGCCGAAGCCTATGTGGCAGGCGGCAGGGCGGGGCTGTTCACGCCGCTGTACTGTTTCCTGGCTCGCAAACCCCTTTAGGCGCTCGCCTTTCCAGTCTGTCGGGCGATTCCATGGTGACTCAGACTTTCATCTCGCGCCTCTGTTCCGTCACGACCAACTTCATCTTCTTGCTTGGCGATAGCCCCGGAACTGGGCTGATCCGCATCTTGGAGTTCGGGGGCGCCTCGAGCGTGAAGTAATGCGCGATAATCAGCAGATTGACGGCCACCTGGAGTTCCATCCATCGGAAGCCGAGACACCTGTGCGTGCCAAGCCCGTATGGGGCGTATCCTGGACTGCGGTGCTCATTGCGAGGCGGAAGATAGCGTTCGATGTCGAACGAGAAGGGGTTGGGGAAGACCTCTTCCATGTAATGCGTGGCTGTCTGAGCGATGGCTATCCGCGACCCCACCGGTAGTTCGTAGCCCTCGACCACGCACGAATTCATCACGTTTCGAAGCGACATAGGGACGACCGGGTACATACGCATACACTCCATGAGGAAGCGATGCGTAACGTCTATCGCGGATGGCGTGAAGTCGTCGGCGTCCGGGTCGCCGTTGGCGAACAGCGCGTCCGCCTCACTACGGATTCGGTCGTAGAGTTCAGGCTGTGAGGCCATAGAGTACACCGCGAAGGCCAGTGTATCGGCGCAATACACGCCGGCCAGCAACGACATTGAAAGAGCGAACCGTAGATTCGACTCCGACAGGAGCTGCGGATCGCTCGCGTGCAGGCTGAGCAGATCATCCGCCAGATCCCGAGGCGCTCCGTACCTCTGGGCGGTTGTATGTGAACTCAGGATACGGTTCGGCAACTCCTCGATAATCTTCGCCCGGCGTCTCATTCCGGGGGTACGCATCATGAATCTGGGCAGCGCTTTCAGCACATAAGCGCTGAGAGCTCGCTCCTTGTACTTGATCATGTCCTCTATGATGTCCTGCGGGTCAACGTTAATAGAGAGTTGCGCGAGCTCCCCAATCGCTAATTGCCGGCACATACTCGTCACAGAGAAGGAATCTCCAACTGTCCAATCCGATATATATGTCCGGGCATGATGGTATAGCTCATCCAGCCGCGCTTCCAATCTCCCGCGAGAATGAGCCGACTGCATCGCCCTGCGAAGCCGAAAATGATCGGCGCCGTCCAACGCGGGCATATATCCTGACGCGCCATAGACTTTCTCGAAATCCTGGAAATAGTCCCTGGCCCTCAGGTACATACGTCCACTTCGCTGCGCCCACTGATTGGTATCGGGCCCTGCCAGGAAAATCATAGGCTCTTTGAATGGCGGTCGAATCTGGAACACCGGGCCGTACTGTTCGGCGAGGTCCGCGAAGAGCGCGGGGATATTCCCGTCGCGAGCGTGGGGATTGAATATCAGCTTGCGGAGCGAGACGTCCGGAATTTTCTTGGCCAGGGGCGAGTGGCGAAGAAGCGGGTTGCTCAGGTTATTGGAAACTTCCTCGGCGATGGAGCGGCCGATCAAAGTCATATTGCAGATGAACTCGATGCGCTCCTCCGCCACTTCGTCAAGTGGAAATATGAAGCGAAAGACGTCGCACGCGTTGATGAGACTGATGATGATGATGTCTCTCGGGGTCGGGATCTCGTCGTCGAAGATTTGCAAGGCGATGCGCGCCTTGACGAACTGGGCCCTGGTGCCTTCCACTGAGGCTCCAAACATTTCCGTCCGTCCCATGGAGTGAGACAGCGTCCAGAAATCGCCGTCATGATATTCCAGGATGCCCAGTTCGACCAGGCGTTCCAGGGACAAGTCAATGATGGACTCCGCGCGGACGGCGAGCCGTTCTATCCAGTACTGGGTACTCCGTCTGGCCGGTTCCGCCGCGATCTCCTTCAGGATAGGGTCCAGCGCCGGCTCGCCCGTTTCCGTGTCGTCTATGAGAAACAGGGTTTCAAGGTCAGTGTCAATGCGAGACAGCAGCGAAAGTTCCGCGAGTACGGCTCCCACCACCGCGCAGTTCAGATTCCAGCCCGGCACCTGGTGAAAGTACCCGTTCTCTTCGTTCAGAAGCATCAGGATGAGCTCTTCCGTCAAGCTCAACGACTGGGTCGCCGCATCGTCCACTAAGAGAGTCATAAACCTTTATCCCCCTTGCAGAATCCTGACAGACTTGGGACACTTAGACTAACCTTGATCAAGGCTACGTTAGCATATAGGGCGAAAAAGTTTATAGCAGATTCAGGGCATAATTGGGGAATTCCGACAGGGAAGCGCCCGGGCGGGATTCCTTGTGATGGGTGATGAACGATGATAACCCGACGTAGAGATCCCCAAAATACTCCTCTGCCTCCGTTTCCCGAGGGCTGGTATTTCATCGCGACCCGCCGGGAGATACTGAAGGCCGGTCTTCTTCAGAAGACGTGGATGGGCGAGAACGTGGTCGTCTGGCGCGACGAGCGGGGGCAAATCTGCGTCTCCGAAGCCATCTGCCCGCATCTGGGCGCCGACCTGGGGCCCGCCGCCGGAGGGCGCGTGCGCGACGGGCGGCTCATCTGCCCCTTCCACGGCTACGAGTTCGATCTGACGGGCCAGTGTGTCGCGACGCCCTTTGCCGATCCTCCCAAGACCGCCAAGCTGAGGGTCTTCGAGACGCGGGATATTCTTGGGCTGATCTTCGCGTGGTGGGGGATCGAGGGACGCGCGCCGCAGTGGAGCCTTCCCGCGGACGCGCCGGACCAGGCGGGCTGGAGCGACTTCGAGATCAATACCCTCCGCTTTCCCGGCCATCCCCAGGAGACGACGGAAAACTCGGTGGATCTGGCGCACCTGCGCTACGTGCATGGCTACGACAACGTGGATCCCGTCGTGGAAGCGTCGGTGGACGGCCCCCTCCTGGAAACCGGTTTCAACTTCAAGAGGAAGCGAACAATAGCCGGGGCGGTGAACCTCACGTTCGACGTCTCGGCCAGAGCCAGTATATTTGGGCTGGGCTACTCGTTCGTAGAAATCCACGAGCGCTCGATAGGCATGGACCTGCGCCTGTGGGTGCTGGCGACGCCGGTTGACGGCGATCTCATAGACCTGTCGCTGGTCTCGCAGGCGCGGGAGATACGCAATCCGAAGAGAATGTTCGCGGGACTGGGGTTCCTGCCGCCCAGATTGCGCGCTCCCATCATGAATAAGTTCATGGCCTCCCAGCAGAGGAGCGACGTTCTACAGGATGTCCTCATCTGGAGGCATAAGCGGTACAAGTCTCGCCCGCGCCTTTGCCGCTCCGACGGCAAGATCATGCCTTTCAGATACTACTGCGCCCAGTTCTATCCTGATTCTCTCGATTGAGACAGCTGAGCGCTGTTCGCGCTGTTGTCCAATCACCCTCGATGTGTTATCTTTGGTTAAAGGTTCCCCCCTGATGACAAGAACCCAAGGGGTTCTCTCTGGAAACAGAGTAGTCGGGGGGGTCGTTCTTTTCCGGTGAAGCGCGTTAGCAGAGGTGAGCTTGTCCTTCATGGAAGATAGCCGACTCGCTCCGCACCGCTGGTTTGATCAGGTCGAACCAGACTGACTCGCCAGTTTGCCATTTCCTGTGTATCGCCCAGCAACAGTAGTCCGCTACTTGCAGCCCGTAGTGCGAACGGGAGTTGTGGTGCAAGATTCGGTACTCCATCCCGGTCGGGAGCATTGCGGCCAGCACGCCTCGGATACCTCTCTCGATTGCCCGTCGTTTTCTATTTACCGGAATCGTGTCGGTTATCACTATAACCGAATCAACTCCTGAGACAAGCTCGTTGGGCATCACCGACTTAAGCAGGCGTCCCAACATATGAGGATAGAACAGCCTGTCCTCCCTCAATGCCGGACTGATCTTCCGCTTATCTACTACCAGGCTATCTATACGCAGCCCATCGAGATTATCTGCGATAATTCCAAATACTCTGCCTCGCACGTGTCGGTTGTCGTTGGCGCAATGGAAGTACTCGTCTTCCAGTCCATATTCGATACAGTCATACTTGAAGCCGTCAAGCGAACCGAACCAGTGGAACGGTCTCTGAGCGCTCACACTGGTCAGTACGAAGTAGCGTGTTCCTGTCTTGCTGAAGTCGAAGTTGCCGGATTCGTCCAGAAATATGTAGGCACATTGATTCATAAGCGCAGGTTGTAGGTGTAGTGTCCGGCGCCGGATTCGAGCTCCCACCCGGCGAACCAGCGGTTTATGTACGGGAGGATGTCCTCCGAGAGTCGAGCGCCCCTGATCTCCCTGTCGGTCAGTTCGCGCGCGAGCGACTCCTTCAGGCGCGCCGCGACCTCCGCCTTGTCCGCTTTCAGGAACTTCTTATCCCTGAGAAGCAGTTCGCCGTCCACCATTACGGTGTCCACGTCCAGGCCCTTGCCGCGATATATCAGCGCGTCCACGATGTCGGTGTCCGGGTGAAGGTACGGCTCCTCGATTCGCTCCATGTCTACCAGAACCAGGTCGGCGCGTTTGCCCGGCTCGATGGTTCCAACGTCGTCGAAGAAGGTTACTTTGGCGGCGTTGGTCGTGGCGAGGCGGAATATGTCGTGGGAGGTGGGGTGAGGAGAGGCGACGCCCGGCTCTCGGTGTATCTTCTGGGCTACGCGCATCTCCTGGAGGATGTCGTTGTCGTCGTTGAGACCCGCCTCGTCTATGCCGAGCGCCACGTTTACGCCGCGCTCCAGCAGCCTGTTGACGGGCGCGACGCCGCTCTTGAGCCTCAGGTTGGAGCTTGGATTGGCGCAGATGGACGTTCCGGTTTCGGCCAGGATATCCAGGTCGGACTCGGACAGCCACACGCCGTGCGCGCATGACACCTCCGGCCCCAGCGTCCCGAGTTCGGCCAGGTGAGCCAGCGGCGTCTTGTTCCAGTGGCGCGTTCCGTACATACGCTGGTAGATGGTCTCCTGCACGTGTATGTGGAGTCCGGCGCTCAGACGCCGCGCCAGGTCGCTCATGGCGGTCAGCGTCCCGTCCGAACACCAGTGTACGTTGTGCGGGCTTACGAATATGTTGGTCCTGGGCCCGCTTCCGCGCGCGTGAAGTTCGGCGACGCCGGACAGGTACTCTTCCAGGCTCATCGGCCTGATGTTGACGCGTTCTCGCGCCCTGCCCGCGAGTTCGGAGGGCAGAGTCGCCAGGAACCGCTCGTCGTCTTCATAGACAAGATGGTTCTGGTCGCGCGTGGAAATCGAAAAGGCTACCCTCATGCCGCTCGCTTCGTAGGCGTCCAGTATCCAGGATCCCGCTTCATACAGGCTCATGTCCGGCGGCAGCCTGGCGGCCATATGATTGTGCTGGACCGTCGTGATGCCGGACTCCACCATCTGGATGGCGCACCACAGGGTATCCAGGTACGGGTCAACCTCTCTCAGCGCCCAGCGCGCGATTATCCATGTTTCCAGGGGCATATCCAGCGATCCGAGCTGAAACGGCGTAAGCCCAACGTGGTGGTGGGCGTTTATCAGCCCGGGTATGACGACGTGGCGGGATGATCCAATCACCTCGTCGGGCTGATAGCGTCCGATCAGGTCGTCGTACCGGCCCACTTCGACTATCGCGCCGTCCTGTACAACGACCGCTCCGCCGGCGATCACCTCAGCCGAATCCCGGCCGGTTATCCCGCATACGACCTGCCTGCCCCTGACAATCGTGGTCTTCATATTCACCTCTCAGAGCTTCAGCAATTTCTGGACTCGCTGGTTGGCGGTGTCCAGGCCGTAGATGCTGCCCTGGGAGTCTGTATAAACCTGGTGCGCGCCCTCGAAGGTGCGACCGCGCGCCAGCAACTCGCCGTCGAGGGTGTATATGCTGAGCCGGGGGATCTGGTCGGTGACGTACACCACCTGGTTGGCGTCAATGTGGACGCCCATCGGACACTTGAAATCGGTCCACTCGTCCAGGAACTCGCCCTCCGGCGTGAACACCTGCACCCGGTTGTTCTCGCGGTCGGCCACATAGACCCGGCCGTCCTGGGACACGCTGACGCTGTGCGGCACCCGGAACTGGCCGGGGCCGCTACCCGGGCTGCCGAAACTGTCTATGTATTCTCCGGCGGCGCTGAAGCGGTGAACGCTGGAGTTCCCGTAGCCGTCGGCGACGTATAGCTCGCCGGACGGGGCTACGCAGACGTCCGCCGGGTGGTTGAACGGCGCCTGCATCGCCGCGCGGCGCCGTGTTCCCAGAGACCGTTGCAGATTGCCGCCGGAGTCGTAGATCAGCACCTGGTGGGCGTCGCGGTCGGTGAGATATACGGTGTCGTCGGGGCCGATGTAGATGTGGTGGGCGTCCAGGGGAACGCCGTTCCGACGCTCCCAGCCCTCCAGGAAATTTCCGTCGCGGTCGAACACCATGACAGGCGGCCCAAGACGCTGGTACACGTACACCCTGTCCATGGAATCAACGGCCACGCCGCTGGGATCCCCCAGCGACACCCCGTCCGGCAGACGCGCCCATCCCGGCTGGTACTCGTACCTGAAATCGCCCACGCCTATGATTGGCGCCATGATGCCCTCCCGCTTGGCCCTATTCGTCCGCGTCAACCGGCTGTCTCCGGCCCTGTTTCTTCCTTATCGCTTCATCGTTAGCGCGAACTATACAGCGCATGGTATCAGATGACTACGGGGTAAGGCTGATGACTTTCAGGTAGCGTTTCCTTTTAGGTGGACGATTATCTCTCGCAGCATTCCCATACCCTAGTTCCAGCTTTAGAAAGTGCGCATCCCTGCCTGGCAGATGGAACTGACACAACTGATGGTTGGCCTCATTGCCATAGGTCATCTCTATCGCCGACGCTATCTCAAGGTCTCCGTCAGAGCATCGGAACTTCGGAATCGAAAGCCTCAGTTCGCCGTCCTTTGTGATGATCGAGCGCGGGTAGCTCCGGTGTCCGCTCATCGCAAGGTCGCACTCAGCGCGCATAGGCTTGTATGCGTCCAGAGCCTCTTGAACTCTGTCCTGCATATATTGGGCTATCGTCCGGTCTCTCTGTTCTTCCGACTCATATAGCAGGCCCGCCATCTGGTTGCCTCCGAGCGGTGTCTCTGATCACATCTTATAACCCAACCACCAGAAAGGAAACGCTACCGACTGATATATCTCCGTTGACACGCGGCGGAAACCTGATACCCTTTGCGCTTGTGTCGGCATTGGTGTGTAGCGAGAATCAGAGGTGAGCCATGAAGTACGACGTCATTGTAGTAGGCGGAGGAGCGGCCGGGTCGGTCGTGGCGAGCAGGCTGGCCGAAGACCGAGACAGATCGGTCCTGCTGCTGGAAGCGGGGAAGGATTACCCTGACCCGGACAATCTTCCGGACGAGATAAAGTTCGGCCACACAAGGTTCGCGGAGGCGCCGGACTCGGAGCACAATTGGGCGCTGCGCGGTACCATCACCGAGGAGCAGGGCGAGATTCACGTGGCGCAGGGCAAGGTGATCGGGGGAGGATCGTCCATCAACGGGCAGGCGATGCAGAGGGGATTCCCGGAGGACTTCGACGCCTGGGCCGCGCTCGGCAACGATGAGTGGTCGTATGATAAGACGCTACCCTTCTACCGAAAGATGGAGCGCGACCTGGACATACAGGACGACTTCCACGGGACAGACGGGCCAATGCCGGTGCGGCGCCGGCAGTCGGGCGCATGGCCCGCGATTCAGACAGCCTTCCATGACGCCTGCGTAGCGGAAGGATATGGCGTAACCGAAGACGTAAACGGCCCCAATCCCGCCGGCGTGGGCATAGCCCCCACCAACAACATAGGCGGCGTCAGGGTGAGCGCGGCTATGGCCTATCTCAATCCGATGCGCCATCGCCTCAATCTGACGGTGCGGGGAGAGGTCTTCGTCCGCAGGATACTGTTCGATGGCGCGAAAGTTGTTGGCGTGGAGGCCGAGAGCGGCGGCGAGGTCTTCAAAGTGGAAGCGGAGCGGGTAGTCCTGAGCGCGGGCGCTATCAGGTCGCCCCATCTCCTCATGCTGTCGGGGGTCGGCCCCGAGGAACGTCTTAGGAAGTTTGGAATTTCGCCCGTCGAGGCGCTTCCGGGGGTAGGTCAGGGACTGTGGAACCATCTCAGCGTTCACGCCACGTTCAAGGTCAAGGACGGCGTTTCCCTCGACGCTGATCTCGAAGCGCCCCACTTCGTTCTGCACTATACGTCTCTCGGCTCGGACGAGGCCAACGACATGGCGCTGAGAACGAGCAACGTGGTGGAACAGCGGCGGGAGCGTACACCCGGTATGCGTACCAAATACCTGTCCGGCGACGTTCCCCCGGACAGGGCGGCGCGGATATCCTGCACCCTGGGATTGCCGAAGGGATCGGGATATGTCCGTCTCGCGTCCCCCGACCCCGGCGTCCAGCCGGAGTTCAACTACCGCTACCTTCAGCACACCGACGACATCCGACGGGTGAGAGAGGGGCTGCGGATGGGCGTCCGTCTCATGGAGTCCGCCGCCTACGGAGACGTGTTCGATCACAGAATCAATCCGACGGACGAGATTCTGGCTGACGACGACGCGCTGGCCCTCTGGCTGCGCCGGACGGTCGGGTCGGCGCGTCACGTGTCCGGGACGTGTCGCATGGGGCCGGACTCGGACCCCATGGCGGTCACCGACCAGTACTGCCGTGTGAGAGGCGTGCAGGGACTATGGGTCGCCGACGCCTCAGTAATGCCCAGGATTCCCAGGTCGGGCGGGATACATCCCTCCGTCATCATGGTCGGCGAACGCGCCGCCGAATGGGTCGCCGCGGGCTGACCGCGCACGACCCTGGGATACCCGCTTTCGCCGGACATGACGATGGTCGCGCAAACATCGCTTATCTGCTGGCAGGGGCTGTGCGGCGACTAGGCGCGCTGCCCGGCTTCGGCCTCTTTCGCGGCCTTTTCCTTCGCCTCGTCCAGCGCCAGCGCATCGGCGGCGCGCTCGTTCTCCAGTATCTTGGTCCTGACGGCCTGCGTCGCGCGGGTCCAGGTTTCGCGGTTGTCGGTAACGAACCTGTGCGACTCGTAGTAGTCGTCCAGCAGTCCGTTCACCTGCGGAATCACGTAGCGGGCGACCATGTCCCAGCTTCGGCGGGTGTTCTCACGGTTCGCCCAGTCGTGTACGAATCCTATGACGCAGCCGAATCCGCCCGTTATCTCCATCATATCGCGTATCCTGGCAACCAGGTCGTCCGGCGTGCCGATGACCGCGGTGCTGAGTTCTGAGAACGCCACCCCGTCCACCGCCTCGTCCGGCGTGTCGTAGATAGGGCCTTCGCCTCCCGCGAGCGTACCGATGGTGTACTCGTTGTTGTGCCTCATCAGGCCCGCGCCTGCCTGCTGGCGAGCTTCCTTGCGCGTCTCGGCGATGTGCCAGTTCAGCACTATGCGCCAGTTCTTGCGGTCAACCGCGTTGCCGTGCAGCTCGGCTGACTCCTCGGCAAAGCTCCACTGGAGGGGCAGCGCCCTGATTCCCTCCTGGGTAAGCGAGCCTATGGAGAGCACTCCCGCGCGGTGCTTTCCGGCCAGCGTCATGCCGGACGGACTCACGATAGAGGCGACGGCGAACTCCATATCCTTCTGCAACGGCCTTAGCTGGAGCTTGGCGTCGCGCAGCGTGAACCACTCGCTCTCGTAGGTGAAACGCTCGTCGGACTCGAACAGCCGCCGAATGACGCTCATCGCTTCGTCCTGGCGGTCGCGCAGTACCATCGGGTCAATGCCCATCGTGTGCGCGTCGGACGGCAGCGCGCCCGGGCCCGAGCCGAATATCACCCGCCCGCGCGACTGGTGATCGAGCTGCACGATACGCTGGGCGACCATGAAGGGATGGTGGTACGGCAGAGACACGACGCCCGTGCCCAGCTTGATACGATGCGTCCGCTCGGCGGCGGCGGCAAGGAACAGTTCGGGGGACGCTATTATCTCCCAGCCGGTGGAGTGATGCTCGCCGCACCAGAATTCGTCGTAGCCCAGTTGATCCATGAGTTCGACCAGTTCCAGATCGCTCTGCAACTGCAAGGTGGGGTTTTCGCCAATCGGGTGGTGTGGCGCGAGAAACGCGCCGAATCGCAGGTCTGCCAAGGTATCTCTCCTGTGTTGTGTGTATCTCTGGCGCTTTGTCAGGTCGTCTCATCGCCCCTCGAACACCGGCGTCCGCTTCTCGGCGAACGCTACCCTGCCCTCCGTGGCGTCGCGGCTCGCTCGCGCTTTGGCCTGATCCTTTCGCATCGAGGCGATGTCCTCAGCGGTCAGGGCCGCTCCCTCGAACCGCCTCGACACCAGCGTGTTGATTATACGCTTGTGTCCCCGGACGGACAGAGGCGCATTGTAGGCGAACTCTTCGGCCAGTGAATAGACCTCGCTCTCCAGGTCTTCGGGCGCGACCACCTTGTTCACCAGCCCCATGTCCAGAGCGCGCCGCGCGTCCACACGCAAACCGGAGCAGAACAGTTCCTTCGTGAACGCCGGCCCCACAAGGTCAACGAACACCTGTATGCGCTCGAAGTCGTAGATGATGCCCAGACGGGAGGGCGGAATCCCAAGCTGCGCGCGGTCCGTGGCGATGCGGATGTCGCACTCCGTTGCGAGCGCCAGGCCGCCGCCGACACAGTAGCCGTCTATCATCGCTATCACCGGAAACGGCGCGTCGAATATCGCCTGAACGGTCTTTCGATGCGGCCACTGCGACTCCACGGGCTTGTCCGGCGTGGGCTGCGGCCCCGGGTCGCCCGGAGCGCGGCGCAGGTCGTCGCCCGCCGAGAACGCCAGGTCGCCCGCGCCCCTGATGACCAGGCAGCGCGCGTCGCCCTCCTCCGCCATGCGGTCTATGTGCCGCACCATGCCGGCGTGTATCTCGGGATTCAGCGCGTTGCGCTTCTCCGGCCTGTTGATGATGAATGTGGCTACGTGTCCGTCCTCGCGCACAAGAAGATCGTCGGTCATATCCGCTCCTCGCGTATTCGTTATCGTCTCGTCATTCCCGCGAAAGTGGGAATCCGGCAAACGACGCAGGTTATGAAAAGACCCCGGGACTCTTCTTCCCACGCCGAATAGTGTGAAAGATTATGTGATATGCTAACAGATACACCAACGGAGCCGGACATTGCGGTCATACAGAAAGAAGAAACGCTCGGAGTGGGTAACGAAAGCCGTCCTGTTCCTCGCGTCCCTGGCCGCCACCCTCGGCTTCGGACTCGTCACCCCCGGCGAAAACACCCCATGGGTGATAGTCGTGGCCTTCTGCGCCTTCCTGCAGCTAACGATGGTAGTCGCCGCCATCTCTATACCATCGCCACCCGACCCGCGCGAACTCACCCACAAGAGCATCTTCAGGGGCTGGCTCCTCCCCGACGAAGACGACGAAGAGCGCGAACGCCAACGCCAGAACGACCAACTTGGCTTCAACTCCCCCGACCGTCTCTATCCGACTGGTCGGCGGTAGGCCGTCACCAGAGCTTCGTCACTCCCGGGCGTTCAGCCGGTCCAGGTTGCCGGACCAGCCAAGAATCCTGCGGTCCGCTGTTACGAGACGATGTCCCTCCAGCGCGGTGGCAACAATCACTCTGTCGGCAGGATCGGCATGGAAGTCTTCCAGTCCTGCAGCTCGAATACCTACCCAGCCATTCACGGCAAACTCTATAAGCCCGGCTTCCAGCAGATTCATGCGCCACGAACCGATGTCGCTCATCAGAGCGATCCGGCCTTTTTCATGCAGCATAGCCACTTCCCAAAACGTAATCGCCGATACCGCGACTTCACTTTCGGACCATGCGGTGTATATGACCTGCCGAGTCTGATCGCCAAGCCTGGAATCATCCAACAGAAGCCAGAGTAAAACGTGGGTATCCAAGAGGATCATTTGTTTAGCGTCCGGTCAGGATCGGACTCAGCTTCCCACTCCACGTCAATAGGCTCAATGATGTCGCCGAGTATGTGGATTTTACCCCGATCCCTCCCAAACGGCGCCTCTGCTCGCTCGCGGTAGGGCAGCAACCGTGATACAGGGCGTCCGTTCTTGGTGATTATGATCTCCCCGCCGTTCTCAGCCACCTCATCCATGAGCTTCAGGCACGTGGCCTTGAACTCCGATGCCTTGATAGTTCTTACCCTATTATCAGCGACTCTCATATCAACCATCCTTGTGCATGGACATGACCATAGTCATATTTTACAACTCTCAGAGGTTCTGACAAGTTGAATTCTCAACCCTCCAAATCCGATATTGGAATTCCCTATTAGTGGAGACGGCAAGATGGCTCATAGGAAAGAACCTTCTGGGGCCAAGTCATTGTCCCGTTCCGTACTGGTCTGCCAGAACTCGCTCCATCTCTCGTTCTCGTTATATAGTGAACACTGAGCCAAAACACGTGAGCGATGGTCGGCGGTTTAAGAGGCCCGTTCAAGTTGGTCAGCTATATATAGAGACCGATGCGGGTGGCGCGACGACCACCATCAACACTCGACTAGTCATCGAGACCGTAGGCCAAGATCCATCCCAGTTCAAAGTCCGACTCCCCTGACATTCGCGGCAACGCTACTCATAGGATAGTGGTTCGTTGCAAAATGCCAAGAATCAGGCTGCCTGTACATTCAGTATGGTAATTCCCAATTCCGGCGCCTGGGCTAAGCGACCATCGGCTGTTAGCAGCGGCAACTCATAGACACGCGCGACTGCTACGTACAAAGCGTCATATGCGCTGACATTATGCCGATGTTGCCATGCCAACCGCACAAGGTATCTATGTGAAATACGCTCCACTGCCCATTCGGTCAACTCTGACAGCACGATCAACGCCTGGGATTCCTCGATGTGGTGATTCAGAACGGCGCGACGAAGCACGGACAACACCTCCGCGTCTATCATCTCCGGAGCGACCAGGACTGCGCTGTCAATCAGGTCGGCGACACTCAACCCTCGCGGAGTCTTCAATAGATACTCGACCGCTATCGAGGCGTCAATAACATACCCGGCCGTCGTTTCCAAATCTGTGTCAGAAGACGGCCGACTGTCGCCGGAGTATTCGGTCACCGAGGCTGTTCGTCGAATTCCGATCTTGACTCCCTGAGCAGGGACGCCGCCGAAACGCCCAAATCGGTTGTCGGGCGCCGATCCCAGCGCTCACTCCATTCCCGCCGCGCGAGTTCGCGTTCTATAGCTGCAATCACCAAATCTCTCATGGTGTGACCATGCTCCCGCGCATATTCGCGCAGACGCTGGTGAAGAGTGTCGGGCATATTTTTCACTTGTAGATTCGCCATGCTGTAAACATAGCACGATTGCCGAGAACTTGTTAAGTGCGCGTCTGTCGGGCAGGTTGCGCTTTCACTGAACCAACAGATACGATTTTACAGAACTCCCTGTTCATACTGGACAACCCATGCGAATATACAAACCAGACCGGAGTCCCCCATGCCCACCACCACCGGAAAAGCCATGACCGTATCCGGCCCCGTCGAACCCGACCAACTCGGCTTCACCCTCATGCACGAACACCTCTACCTCGACCTTCGCAAGAACCACTGGCCCAGCGAGGACTCCACCGCCACCCAACTCGACGCCTGGTTCGCCCCGCTCCAACTCTCCAACCTGCATCTCGCCCGCCGCGTCCTGCCCATCGTGGACAACTACATCCTCTCCAGCGAGTCCGACGCCATAGCCGAACTATCCGACTTCGCCCAACTCGGCGGCGGAACACTCGTAGATGTCACCAGTCGCGGACTCAGGCGAGACGTTCCGGCCATAGTCCGCGCAGCCCAGGCCGCCGGAATCAACATCATCATCGGCTCCGGCTGGTACCAGAAACTCTTCCATCCCGATGACATGGACGACCGAACCGTAGAATCCCTCACCGACGAGATAGTCCGCGACATCACAGTCGGCATACCCGGCACAGGTGTCCGGTCCGGCGTCATCGGAGAGATAGGCGTCAACGGCGACCCCATAACGCCCAACGAAGACAAGAACATCCGCGCCGCCGCGCGCGCCAGCGTCGTCACCGGAGCCGCCATATCCTTCCACTCCCCGCCGCGCAAGGACGAGAAGCGCGCCGTCCTCGACATCGTGGAAGAAGAAGGCGCCGACCTCACCCGCGTCATCCTCGGCCACTCCGACCACATGGCCGACGACCTGCCCTACATGATCAGCCTGCTCGAAAGAGGCGTCTGCGTACAGTTCGACACGCTCGGCGTCGTCAGAACGACCGAAACCGGCCGCGACCACATCGTCGCCACAGCCATTCCCCGGCTCATTGAGGCCGGCCACGCCGACCGCGTACTGCTCTCCCAGGACGTCTGCTGGAAGATGCACCTCAAGAAATACGGCGGCGCGGGCTACACCTACATCCAGGAGACCTTCCTGCCATACCTCAAGACGCTCGGCGTATCGGAGTCCGACATCCGCCGCGTCATGGTCGAAAACCCCAGTCGCCTGCTGACTTTCGTGGACATTGGATAGCGTGGTAGTATGTACTCTACCTAACTTGGCAATGTAGCCGCTTAATGGTGAATGTCGTGTCCATAATCTACACAGTAAACGAGTTCAGGGCTAAACCAGGCAAGATATTCAGGGACTTGGAGAAGGGCAAGGTGGTCGTCATCACCCAGCGCGGAAGGCTATGGGCCAAGTTGTCGCCCGTGCAGCATTTGAGCGAGGAAGAGAGAAAGGACACACTCCCTCTAAGTAGTCTCAGGGAGGCTCTGGGCTATCGCCCTAAGTTGCGCGAGGCGACTGAGGAGGATTTCCAGTCGGTCAAGACCATGTGGAGAATGCCAGTTCCCGGCTCGGATGATAGTGACCACGAACATGAGGAATAGCCCGGAACGGTTTGTGGTGGACACTCATGCCTTGTGGTGGTATCTGTTCTCCTCTGAGCGTCTCTCCACTGCCGCAGCCGATGTCTTTCTTCGGGCCGCAACCGGCGAAGCTACAATCGTCGTTCCGGCGATAGTCGTGGCGGAGTTGTACTACCTCTCAATCAAGCTCAGAGACCCTGTCGCGCCATCAGAACTCATGGACATATTTAGAACCGCCAGGGGAATGGAGATAACCGACCTGGGCATGGCGCAACTCGAAAAACTCGACTCGCTCCAAGAAATTCCTGAAATGCACGACCGCCTCATAGCGGCCGAGGCGCTGATTCTCGACGCTCCGGTGATAACGCGAGATCGGGAATTCTCCGACTCACCCCAGATCGAGACCGTCTGGTAACCGAAGACCTCATATCATTATTGACTGTTCATATCCCCATTGTTTAAGGTTTCACGAATTGAACGTATCCCATATCACGGGAAAAATGGAGGAATAAATGACACGTCTTAAGTACATCCTGCCGATTGCGGCAGTAGTTGTGGCCCTGCTGGCCATAGCGTGCAGCGGCGACACCGCCGCGCCCGAACAGCCGCAGGCTCCGGCCGCCGCCGCTCCGGCCGCTCCGGCCGCCGCTGCCCCGGCCGCCTCAGCCGCGCAGCCGCAGGCCCCGGCTCAGCCCGCTCCGGCCGCGCCCGCCGCGGAGTCCCCTCCCGGCGCGCCAGCGGCTCCCGAACCGATTATCCCGTCCACCGCGCCCGCGTCCAGAATGGTGCCGGTGTCGGACGCCGACTCCAACATCTTCTCCGATGACAGGTTCGGCGGCAAACTCGTCTGGGTGCCGCAGGGCACCGTCCCCAACCTCGACTCCATGACATCCGGCACTGCTATCGGACGCGGAGTCTCCTGGCACTTCTGGGAATCACTCGCACAGTGGGACGCGCAAGGCTTCATCCAGCCCGACATGGCCGACAGCTGGGAAGCCGACGGCAGCGTTTACACCTTCACGCTCCGCGACGACCTGATCTGGCACGACGGGTCGCAGGTCCTGCCCGAAGACGTGGAAGCCTCCGTGGGCCGTTTCCTCGAGTGGGACAAGTCCTTCGCCCCCGTGCTGAACGACATCTGGGTCGGCTTCGAGACCGTTGACGACAAGACCTTCAAGATAGAACTCAGCGAGCCTTCCGCCCTTCTGATGACCGCGCTCGGCTACGTCGGCGGAACTCAGCCCAACATCATGCCCAAAGAAACCGTCGAAGCGTACCCCGCGGGCGAACTGGCCCAGAGCTTCATAGCCTCCGGCCCCTACGAGTTCGTTAGCTGGGACCCGGGCAACGAGATACTCCTGGATAGGTTCGAGGATTACGTCCCGCGCCGCGAGACGCCCAGCTACCGCGCCGGCGCGAAACTCGCCTACTTCGACCGTCTCGAGATGAAGGAGATTCCCGACCAGCAGACCCGCGTGTCCGCGGTGCTCACCGGCACCGTGGACTACCTGGACGTAGTATCATCCGACTTCTACGAAGAGGCGCTCGACAACTCCGACCGCGTATCCGTCCACATCGGCATACCCGGCGCCCAGCCCGACATCGGCTTCAACACCCGCGACCCGCTCATGGGCTTCGACGAAAGCGGCAAGGCGCTCAGGCAGGCTATCCAGGCCGCCGTCAACGCCGAGGACATAATGAAGGGCTACGGCGACCCGCGCCTGTGGCAGCTTTGCCCCTCCCTCCAGATGTGCGGCACCCCCTGGGCCGAGCACACCAGCAACGAGGAACTCTACAACCAGGACAACCCCGAGAAGGCCAGGCAGCTTTTGGAGATGTCGGGATACGACGGCGAGCCGATAATCATACTCGACCCGACCGACTTCCCCACCATCCACCCAATCGCGCCCGTCTTGAAGGAGCAGTTGGCCGCCGTCGGCATCAACGCCCAGATCAAGGCCACCGACTGGGCCGGCCAGATAGCCACCTTCCGCCAGGTTGACGGATGGCACATCTTCACCAACTGGAACAGCTCCAACCTGTACCACCCGCTGGTGGCGACGCACTACCGCGTCGGCGAGACCACCTACCCCGAGGACTCCGAGACCGGCATGATGATGACCGAACTCAAGACCAGGTTCGCCAAGGCCGGATCGCTGGATGAGCAGTTCGCCATAACCCGCGAGATAGCCGACGTCGCCTGGGCCGACCCCCGCAGGGTCACCTTCGGCCAGTTCTTCCAGCTACGCATCTACGACAACGACGTAATGGACGTAGAAATCCGAGGCGCCCCGGTCGGCTCCCCCCTCTTCCTCAATATGTGGTGGGGCGACCCCGAACGCCGCTCCGAAGACCCGCGTTAGCGTAACGCCACGATAGTCAAAACCTGAGATCCCCTTTCACCGAGGAAGGGGATCTCAGCCCCGGCGTCCGAAGATACGCATGGACGGAATAGCCAACACTATATAGAATTTTCCCGCGAAACGCGCCGACTCTAGGCAGAGTGTACGAAAGATGGATATCCGTCTATCCAACACCACAGATACATACTTGGACGATTCCGTCGCCTCGGCGACTTCCTTGGGGATGTGGGACAGAACCCGCAAGCCTGCAGACCTTACCGACTTAGACGCCGCCCTGGAAGACTTGGCCGGCGTCATAGACGAAGCGAGAGAGGACGGCTACCCGGATCCCACGCCCCAAGCGATGGACAACGCGCGTCTGTTGGTAAAAACCATGTACGACATACGCCCTATAAGATATGACATCTACCCCATGGACGACGGAGAAGTGGCCATTGACGGCGGCGACAAGCGTCGTATCGGCGTGTTCTGCTACCCCGACGGAAGCGTTCTATACATCGGATGGGCGGACGGAGAGCGCGTTCGGATACGAGCCAATGCCCCCGAAGATATACCGTATGATTTCTTGAAACTAGCCCTTCACCAACTCGGAGACGCTTGAACTGTATGGCCGACACTAACACCGAAACGTCCATTCCAAACTACGTCGGCTCGGAAGAAACCATAGCTCGTTCGATATTCTCCAGGAATCACGTGAGGCGACAAACTAAGGTCACCTTCAAAGCATTCGATCCGCCAAGGAATAGCGACAGGCGCGAAGAACGACTTAGAGAAATATCCGTGGACCGTTTCGACTTTCTGACGGAAGCCAGAGCGATTCAGTAGCGTAGAAGCCTTCGCCCAAGCGACGGGAATGAGCGTTGACATTGTAAGCCGCGTCGTAGAAGCCCGGCATCCCATCACCCCGGATATAGCCGCTAGAATCGCGAAGGAACTGGACATGACGCCTGAATCCTGGCTGCATCTGCAACTGCTTCACGATAACGACATGAAAAGCGAATCCACCCCGGAAACCAAGCCAATCCCCCAAGCCGCCACTAGCTAACCCCACCATCAAAACCGCGTAAACGTCTGACCACCGACCACTAAAAACTAAAAACTAAGGACTAACAACCCCCTTGCTCCCCTACCTCATCCGAAGACTGCTCGCCACGATTCCCGTTCTGGTCGTCGTCGGACTCTTCACGTTCTTATTGCTTCGCTTCACTCCGGGAGACCCCGCCGCCGTCATGGCTGGCAACGAGGCCACCCAGGAGGAATACCTCGAAATCAAGGAAAAGCTCGGCCTCGACGATCCAATACACGTCCAGCTCGGCAAATGGTCGGTCCAGATACTGCGCGGCGACTTCGGAACGTCCATCAGGTCCGGCAAGCCCGTCTTCGATCTCATAAAGACACGCATCGGCCCGTCGGTGTCCCTGACCATAGCCACCGAGATCATCGCCGTCCTCGTCGCCATTCCGCTCGGCGTTCTCGCCGCCTGGAAGGCCAACTCCTTCATAGACCGCGCGGTCATGGTCTTCGCCGCCATCGGCTTCTCCGTCCCCATCTTCTGGCTCGGATTCATCCTGATATGGATATTCGGACTCTGGGCCTTCGGACTCGACAACCCGATTCTCCCCGTGGCCGGATACTCCCGCATTGACGACGGCCTACTCGACTACCTGCGCCACCTGGCGCTGCCCGCGTTCAGCCTCGGACTCGTCGTGATAGCGCTCGTCGCCCGCATGACCCGCGCCAGCGTCCTGGAAGTCCTCAAAGAGGACTACGTGAGAACCGCCCGCGCAAAGGGCCTGACCGAGAAGACCGTCCTCATACGCCACGCGCTCCGAAGCGCGTCGCTGCCCATCCTGACCATCATCGGACTCGGACTCGCCGGCCTTCTCTCCGGCGCGGTCGTAACCGAGAGCGTCTTCGCCATACCCGGACTCGGACGCCTCGCCGTTGACGCCATAGCCACCCGCGACTACCCCATCATCCAGGCGCTCATAATCCTCATAGGCACATTCTACGTCTTCATAAACCTGGCGGTGGACATAGCCTACGCCGTCCTGGACCCAAGGATCCGATACTGATGGCGCGCGTCGAAGAACACACAGCCGCGCCGCTCAGGTCGCCGCTCACCGTCCGCGCCTGGCGTTCGGTGCGCTCCGCCGCCGTCCGCGAACCCACCATGACGCTCGGCCTGTGCATCTTGGCAGTTCTCGTCCTGATAAGTCTTATCGGCCCCGTCCTATCCCCCACCGACCCGAGCAAGATAAACATGGACGCGCGTCTTCAAGCCCCTTCCGCGACCCACTGGTTCGGGGCTGACGAATTCGGCAGGGACGTCTTCAGCCGCACCATCCTGGGCGGGCGCATATCCCTGTTCGTCGGCGCGACCGTCGCCCTGCTCACGATGATTCTCGGCGCGGCGTTCGGCTCAGTTGCGGGCTACTTCCGACCGGTGGACGCCGTTCTCATGCGTATCATGGACGGACTCATGGCAATCCCCACCGTCCTGCTCGCCATAGCCCTCACCGTCATACTCGGAGCCAACCTGCAGAACGTCATCATCGCCATAGTCGTAGTGGATACCCCGCGCATGACCCGCGTCGCGCGCGCCTCAGTCCTCAGCCTGCGCGAGCAGCCCTTCGTGGACGCCGCGCGTGCCATCGGAGCGCAGAACAGCCGCATACTCATCCGCCACGTCATCCCCAACCTGCTCGCCCCCCTAATCGTCATGGGAACCTACGTCGCCGCCGGAGCCATGCTGACCGAAGCCTACCTCAGCTTCCTCGGAGCCGGCATACCCGCCGACGAAATCCCAAGC
Organism: Dehalococcoidia bacterium; assembly: GCA_963668275.2. Lineage (GTDB taxonomy): Bacteria > Chloroflexota > Dehalococcoidia > Lucifugimonadales > UBA1123 > VXRN01. The sequence continues at coordinate 770,463 of OY764155.1, read as the reverse complement.
TGGGGCAACATAATGGCCGAGGGCCGCCGCTTCATCCGCAAAGCCATCTGGGTCATCTTCTACCCGGGCCTCGTCCTAGCCGTAGCCGTAACCGCCATCAACCTAGCCGGCGACGGCCTCCGCGACATCCTAGACCCCAAACTCGCCCACCGAATGTAATCCGGTTAGCGCGCATCCCCAAGACGATTGCATAAGTCCCTTACCCCTTGATGGGCTTACAGGGGTAGGCAAAAGTCCCTTCCCCCTTGACGGGGGTGATTAGCTTCAATCCCTACCACTGTAGGATAACTGAAGTTAAGACGATTGACATAATAGGCCGCGTTTGATTAAATCCGCGTAATCTGGCTGTCCGCTCAGTTCCCTAGGAGGAAAACATGGTAGGTACTCTCAGAAAATCCACTCTCTTCGTTCTGATGGGATTAGCCCTCATCATGGTCTTCGCGCTTGCGTGTACGCGCGAGGTCGTCAGGGAGGTGCCCACGGAGGTGGTTGTGGAAAAGGTGGTGACTGAGACGGTGGAGGTGCCGGGCGAGACGGTAGTGGTGGAGAAAGAGGTAGTCAAAGAGGTAATGGTGCCGGGCGAGACGGTGGTTGTGGAAAAAGAGGTGGTCAAGACGGTGGAGGTGCCGGGCGAGACCGTGGTGGTCGAAAAAGAGGTGGTCAAGACGGTGGAGGTTCCCAAAGAGGTAGTGGTCGAAAAAGAGGTGATCCGGGAAGTCGAGGTGATAGCGCAGCCCGAGGGCTACGTCCACCGCGCGCTGGAACCTTTCCCCAAACAAGGCGGCGTTCTCAGAACGTCCTGGGGTTTCATCCTCCCACACTTCGACTACCACCAGGGGCCTTCCGGCCAGAACTGGGCCGGGACGCTGGTAAATATGTACGATGGCCTGGTCCGTCGGAATCCCAACGACGGCATGGCCTCGGTCATACCCAGCCTGGCCAGCAGTTGGGACATAGCGCCGGACGCCAGGAGCTACACCTTCACCCTGGAGGAGAACGTCAACTTCCACGACGGATCGCCCTTCGCCGCGCAGGACGTGAAAGCCACCTTCGACAGGATAATAGACCCGCCCGGTCATATCGCGATCACTATCACCGACGTCTTCGGCACGGTGGACAACATAGAGACGCTTGACGACTACACCGTGAAGTTCAATCTCAAGCAGCCATCCGCCTGGCAGTTCGGAGCGTTCGCGCTGCCCGCTCCAACTATCTACGCCAAGCACACGCTGGAGGAGTTCGATCAAGACCTGAGAACGATCTCCATGAGCGAGACGCCGGGAACAGGGCCTTTCAAGTTCGGCGAGTTCATCGAAGGCGAATACCTGCATCTCGAGGCCAACCCGGACTACTGGAACGAAGAGTTGCCCTACCTGGACGGCATCAGGCATATTCACGTCCCCAATGGCACGGACAGGGCGATTGCGGTCATAACCGGAATAACCGACTTCAGCTGGAACGTCTCGGTTGACGGATACAACGAAGCGCTCAGCAGAAGCGACATAGTAGAAACCGTGCAGGTCCCCAACACCGGCGGAGCGCACGCCTTCTTCAATATGACCAAGCCGCCGCTGGATGATGTGCGTGTGCGTCGCGCGATGTTCCTGTCGCTAAATCGCCACGACATGGGCGCTGTGGCCCAGGGCAACTTCCAGCTTGCCAGGTGGTTCCCGTCTTCCGCCGAAGGGGTCACTTCCAGGGCCGTGATAGAGACGCTGCCCGGATACCGCGCCGACAACAGCGAGGACGTGGCGGAAGCGCGACGGCTGCTCGCCGAAGCGGGCTACCCCAACGGCGAGGGTTTCCCGGAACTCGAAATGGTCTCCCAGGGCGGTATCGCTGACGAAGCGTTCATAGACATGATGAAGCGCAACCTCAACATAGACATCAGGCTCAACGCGGTGGAGAGAGGCTTGGTGCCGGGCCACCTCGAAGGCGACTTCGAGATTGTGCGCTACCTCGTCTGGATAAACCATCTTCGCAACCCCACCCCGTACCTGAAAACGATGTACGTGACCGGCGCGTCCCAGAACTGGGGCGGTTACTCCAACCCCGAACTCGACAGCCTCGTCAATATGATGGACGCGGAACTGAACGCCACCAATCTGGGCATCCAGGTCAAGCAGGCCCAGGAACTGCTCGACAGCGACCCGCCCGGCGTCCTGTACGACTTCGGAAACCACCGCATGGTATGGGGCAACCACGTAAAGGGTATGCCCTTCCGAATCCGTATCCAGGCCATCTGGGACAGGCTGGATACCGTCTGGCTGGACCAGTAGATTCCACGCGATGTCGCAGCGGCCAGGGTGAGAGGTACTCATTCGACGGAGTTCCTCTCACCTTGGCATTAAATAGCTTTGGCCTGTATCAAGTTAGTCTTTGTATGTTGAAATCCCCTCTCCCTCAGGGAGAGGGCTAGGGTGAGGGTGAACTACAATTCAGTCACTCCCGCGAAAGCGGCAATCTATAACTATCCAACTGAGCAAGTCCTATCCAATAGAACTCGCGCGGTGAGGCAATATGCAACAGTACATATTCCGACGCATTCTCCTCGCTATACCCACGCTGATAGGGGTATCCATCCTCATATTCCTCGTGATGCGCGTCCTTCCCGGCGACCCCCTGCAAGCCATGGTGGACGAGGAATCCGGCCCGACCTCCTACACCGAGGAACAGAAGGAAGTGATTCTCAGTTCTCTCGGCCTGGACAGGCCGCTTCACGAGCAATACCTCAGCTGGATGGTTGACATAGCCAAGGGCGATCTGGGCTTCTCCTTCTGGCGCGACACCCCCATCAGGGAGACTATCCAGCGAAGGGGCCCCATTACCGCCGAAATAGGCATATTCGCCGTAATCATATCCTGGGTGGTCGGTCTTCCGGTGGGCATGATAGGCGCGATATGGCGCAACTCATTCACCGATTACGTGTCGCGCTTCACGGTCACCTTCTTCCTCGCCGCGCCTAGTTTCTGGCTCGGACTGGGCTTCATAGTGATTACCGTGATGTTCTTCACCTGGCGGCCCCCCATCAACCTGGTGCAGATTTGGGAAGATCCGTGGCGCAATCTCCAGATAACGCTGCCGCCCGCCTTCGCGGTGGGGCTTGGAATGGCGGCCATAATCGCCAGGATGAGCCGCGCCACGCTGCTGGAGGTGTTCAGAGAGGACTACGTTCGCACCGCGCTGGCGAAAGGCCTCGGGCAGCGCATGGTAGTGTGGCGTCACGTGATGCGGAACGCGATGCTGCCCGTCATTACCGTGTCCGGGCTGCAGCTGGCCAACCTGCTGGGAGGCTCGGTCGCGGTGGAAAGGGCCTTCTCAGTCCCCGGACTGGGCGCGGCCCTGGCCCAGGCGATGAATGACCGCGACTGGATGGTGATTCAGAACCTAGTGCTGCTGTTCGCCGTCATTTTCGTGATAATCAACCTGCTCGTGGACCTCGCCTACGCGCTGATAGATCCGCGTATCCGTTTTCAGTAGATGGCATCCGTACGGGAGACGCTGCGGTGGAATCCAACGAGACCCAAATAGCCGAACAGCGCGGCGAGCGCGCCTGGGCGTCCGCGGGCCGAACGCTATACGGCGCGGTCAGAAGATTCGCCGCCACCTCCCCCATAGGGGCCTTCGCGGTCGCCTTCCTGATAGTCGTGGTGCTTGTGGCGTTGCTCGCGGATTTCATCGCGCCCTACCCGCCGTTGGAAGCGAACTACTCGCTGCTCCGGCATCCCCCGTCGGCCAGCCACCCAATGGGAAACGACTTTCTGGGCAGGGACGTTCTCACCCGCCTGATGTTCGGAGCGCGCACGTCCCTGCTCGTGGCGTTCTCCGCCGTCATAATCGGCAAGACGATAGGGTTCTCCTGGGGAATCGTCTCAGGCTATCTGGGAGGGCGCTTCGACCTGTTCACCCAGCGCATAGTCGAGGTGCTGCTGGCGTTTCCCGGCATCATCCTCGCGCTCATGCTGCTGGTCGCGCTCGGCAGCGGCGTGGTCACCGTCATCATCGCCATCAGCATCGGCGGCGTCGCCGGCTCGACTAGGGTTATCCGGTCCGTAGTGCTTTCCGTCAAGGAGATGCCCTATGTGGACGCCGCCCGCGCCATAGGCGCTTCCCACATCCGCGTCATGCTCCTGCACGTAGCCCCCCAGTGCATCGCGCCCGCCATGGTCGTCGCCTCCGCCAGCCTGGGCGGCGCGATCTTCGCTGAGGCCGCCTTGAGCTTCCTCGGACTGGGCGTTCCGCCCCCCAATCCCAGTTGGGGAAATATGCTGAACTCCGCCTCCAACGAATTCCTGAACCCACTCTGGTGGATGGTAGTATTCCCCGGCATGGCCATCACGCTCACCATACTCGCTTTCAACCTGTTCGGCGACGCGCTCAGAGATCACCTCGATCCCAAACTTCGCGGCGGCCTCGACTAACCTGTGTTGACATTCATCGTCATTCCCGCGAAAGCGGGAACCCATAAGTGCGGAGCGCGATAGGCGCTGCCGCCGGAACGACCGCTTGCAGCGCTGAAACGTCGAATGTCAACAGAACCTAATCTGGAGGATTTGCAAATATGACCACCGACACCAACGCCGCTCGCCGCCCGAACATCCTCTACATTCAGTCCGACCAGCACACCCCCAACGTAACCGGCTGCTACGGCGAAGAGACGGTCAGAACCCCGAACCTGGACGCGCTCGCCGCCCGGGGGACGATTCTCACCAACGCCTACTGCGCCTCTCCCATCTGCGTGCCGTCCCGGATGTCCCTGCTGACCGGACAATACCCTTACGAGAACGAGGTCTGGTGCAACACCCAGATCCTGAACTCCGCCATCCCGACCTACGCCCACGCGATGGGAGCGGCGGGCTACCGACCCACGCAGATAGGCCGGCTCCACTTCGTAGGCTCAGACCAACTCCACGGTTTCGCTGAGCGCTACATCGGAGACCACAGCCCCAACCACATGGGCAGCCTTCACCCCGTTGATCACGGAGATCTCGAGGGGACGGCCGGCCCCCAGCGCGTCGCGCTGGAAAAGTCCGGCTACGGCCAGAGCGCCTACGAAGTGCATGACGAATACGTCGCCGCCGCCACGGTGGACTACATAAACAGGCTAGGCATCAGGCAGTGCTCAGGCTTCGATGTGGAGCCGTTCTCCCTGTCCGTCGGCATGATGCTCCCACACCAGCCCTTCGTAGCCCGCAAGGAGGACTACGATGAGTACGTCGGCAAAGTGCCGATGCCCCGAATCCGAGAGCCGTACTCCGACAAGCTCCACCCCTACTTCCGGTGGTGGAGAAGCAGGACGGGAATAGAGGAAGTCAGCGACGAGGAGATAATGCGCTGCCGCACGGCGTACTGGGCGCTCGTCACCCGCACCGACGCCCTGATAGGCCAGATGCTCGACGCGCTTCGACAGAACGGCTTCGAGGACAACACCCTTGTCATCTACACCACCGACCACGGCGAGCAGGTGGGCGAACACGACCTCTGGTGGAAGCAGACCTTCTACGAAGACTCCGCGCGCGTTCCCGCCATCGTCTCATGGCCCGCGGGCCTGCCCCAGGGACAGCGATGCGACCGCGTAATCAACCAGTTCGACCTGAACGCGACCATGCTGGACGCCATTGGCGCGCCGCCGCTGCCGCGCTCCCACGGTCGCAGCCTGATCAGTCTTCTGAATGATCCGGGCGGGACGCCCTGGGAGGACATCGCCTTCTCCGAATTCGTCATGTACGCCCAGCGCGACGGCCTCCCCTTCGACGTACACTCTCCACCGGACGGATCGGTACAGCGCATGATCCGCTACGAACAGTGGAAGCTCAACTACTACCACGGCATGAGGCCGCAACTCTTCAACCTGGAAGAAGACCCGTATGAAATGAACGACCTGGCCGAAGACCCCGCTTACGCTTCCATAAGAGACGAGCTTATCGAGCGCGTCCTGGACGGCTGGAACCCGGACGAAGTCACCCGCAAGATGGCGATGGCCCAGCGCGACGAACAGGTCATGCGGGAATGGGCCGAGAACGTGGACCCGCCCGACACCTACCGATGGGATCTGCGTCCCGAAATGGACTACGTGGACGGACCTTAACTGCCCGAAAATAGCGCATACATAGGAGGCAAACCATGAGACTCGAAGGCAAAGTAGCCATCATTAGCGGAGGCGCGCGCGGACAGGGCGCCGCCGAAGCCAGAATGTTCGCCCGCGAGGGCGCGAAGGTCGTCTTCGGCGACATCCTCGATGACGAGGGCAAGAAGGTCGAGGCCGAGATAAACGAGGCCGGCGGAGAGGCCACCTACGTCACCCTCGACGTCACCGACGAAGATTCCTGGAGCGCCGCCGTCCAGACCGCCGTGTCCAGCTACGGCAAGGTGGACATCCTCGTAAACAACGCAGGCATCGTATCCTGGAACGCGGGCGACGACGCCTCCGTCGAGGAGTGGGACAGCGTTATGGACGTGAACGCCAAGGGCGTCTTCCTCGGAACCCGCGCCGTCGTCCCCGAAATGCGAAAAGCCGGCGGCGGCTCCATCATCAACATATCCTCCATATCCGGCATGGTCGGACAGGCCAACATTCATCCCGGCTACAACGCATCCAAGGGCGCAGTCCGCATCCTCACCAAGTCCACCGCAATCCAGTACGCCGGCGACGCCATACGCTGCAACTCCATCCACCCGGGCCCAATCAAGACCGAGATGACCAGGCGCGGCTGGGAAGACCCCGAACGCCTCGCGCTCACCGAACAGCGCACGCCCCTGGGCCGCTACGCCGACCCCGACGAGATAGCCTACGGAGTCCTCTTCCTCGCCTCCGACGAATCATCCTTCATGACCGGCAGCGAAATGGTCATAGACGGCGGCCTCACCGCCCAATGATATGCAGCTCAGGGCCTTATGGAGTCCTTGCGCGAGTGATTCCCCTGTCTATATGGGTTCTGTCCCTTCGCTCAGGATATCTATATATCGCCGGTAAGAGAAAAGCCGATTGCGCGGCTGTCCCGTTATCTCTCGCGCGATTCCAAGTTCAACTAGAAGGTTCATCCCGGATGAAGCGCCCGGAAAGGCCAAACCTGTCATCTTGCTGATGTCGGTAAGCGATGCGATTGGATGGTTCGTCAGCGCCTGGTGAACCCGCAGCGCAGAATTGGCGCGCCTGCCGCCTCTCGCCTGGACGACGGCTCTATCCTCTTCGAATATGGCAAGAAGCCGCCGACAGGTGGAGACTGCGCCCTCTGCGGTTTCCCTGATACCCTCGAAGAAGAACGCGAGCCACTCTTCCCAGTCGCCCGTCATTCGCGCGCGCTGGAGCAAGTCGTAGTAGATCGAACGGTTACGTTTCAGGTACAGGCTTAGATACAGGGTAGGCTCCCGTAGCGCCCCATAGTGGCACAGCAGAAGCGTGATTAGAAGGCGACCCACACGCCCATTGCCATCCAGAAATGGATGGATCGTCTCGAATTGTATATGCGCCATACCTGCCCGCGCCAGGACTGGTAGTCCGTCGTTCGCTGCGTGAAGAAAACGTTCCAGCGCCCCCATACAGTCAGCCAACTCGGTATGCGGTGGCGGCGCGAAGACCGCATTGCCCGGACGCGAACCGCCAATCCAATTCTGAGACCTGCGAAATTCGCCCGGGTTCTGGTCGCTCCCACGGCCTTTCGACAGCAATACTCCGTGTATCTCGCGGACTAGTCGGTTCGAGAGGGGGAAGCCTCCACGCATTCGCGCCAACCCGTGTTCAAGCGCGGCTACGTAGTTCGACACCTCCGTAACGTCGTCCAGAGGGATGCCATGCGCCTGGTCGTTCTCGAACATAAGAAGTTCGGATAGGGACGACTGCGTTCCTTCTATTTGCGAGGACAGCACAGCCTCTTTGCGGATATATGTATATATGAATAGGGCCGGGTCAGGCAGCAAGTCCGAAAGGCTGTCCAGCCGTCCGAGCGCCAGCGACGCCGTTTCAAGAGACTGCTGAAGAGGACCGTCCATCGCGATTGGAGGGTTGGGCGGCAACGGCGCGGGGATGTAGGCGCGAACCTGCTCTCCGCTAGAATTCGTTATCTGGTATCTGCCTGTCTCTTTCCGCCGCATCGCATTTCCCCCATTCCGCTTATTAAGCAAACCTTAATAGCGGGTCGCCTTATTAAGATTTAAGGCCTGAATCTTAATAGCGTCTGGTCTTGTCAAGCAACTCCTGATCGCAGATTGCCTTGTCAGTGTACAACCCTGGCGTCGCCGCCTCCGCCCTTCTCACCGCTGGCCTCAGTCCCCGAAGCGGACACTCGGCAGGTCCCTGACCACATAGTCGTCGGCGCCCTCACGTATCTCCAGCGCCGTATCCAGCGGCGCTTCCTCGAATATCTGCCTGATGCCAGAGGTGGGCCAATACACTTCCAGCGACTCCACCGCGTCCGCGCTCCCAAGCCCTATCTCCTGCTCCAGGCTGGACGCCCCGAAACTGCCGCCGCTGCCCACGACCGCGTGAACGTCCCGCCTGGCGCCATCCTCGATAACAGTAACCCTGATCCTCGCGCCTATCGCCGAGCGATTCGACTCCACGCCGACCAGCCGCGCCGACAGCCACCTGTTGCCGTTCCCGGGGTTCACGTACAGCGCGTTGAGAAAGCCATCGCTCGGGTAGAACCCGCCCACCTGCATGAATATGTCCTGGTCGCCGTCCCTGTCCAGATCTCCGAACGCTATCCCATGTCCCTTCTGGATGTGCCCGAGACCCGCCGAGAACGTAACATCCGAGAACGATTCGCCCGCATTGTTCCGATACGCCACATTCGGCGCGAGCGCGTCGAACGCCGGAAATCCGGTGCCCAGGTAGATGTCCGGGAATCCGTCATTGTCCAGGTCGCCGAAGTTCGCGCCCATCGTCTGGCTCACCCTGTCCAGCCCGACCTGCTCTGTCACATCCTCGAACCCGCCGTTGCCGTCGTTCCTGTAAAGCCGGGGACGCGCCCCGTCGTTCGGCATTCCCAGGTAATCCTTCGCCACAAGCTCTATATCGCTGGCGTACCCGGCGACGAAGATGTCAAGCCAGCCGTCGTTGTCGTAGTCCCAGAACCACGTCGGGAAACTCTCCTGCGGCTCCGTCAGCCCCAACTCCGGCGCAACATCGCTGAACGTACCGTCGCCCTCGTTGCGATAAAGGCGATTCTCTCCCGCGTAGTTCGACACATACAGGTCGGGATCGCCGTCGTTGTCGTAGTCGCCCCACGCGCTGCCCTTGCAGTACCTGAGATTGGCGACTCCCGCCGCGTCCGCGACATCCGTGAAAGCGCCGTCGCCGTCGTTACGAAACAGCCGGCTTGGGAAGATGATAGCCGCGCCGACCTCCGGCGACTCCGGCATGGACTCGCTGCAAGAGAACAGGTCCAGATTGCCATCGTTGTCGTAGTCCGCCCAGGCCGCGCTCTGGCTCGGATAGGCCGGAAGCGCGAGTCCGGCGTCTCGCGTAACGTCGGAGAACGTCCCATCCCCGTTGTTGCGGAGCAGCGACATTCGCATCTGCCCGCGCGACAGCAGCCAGCCCCCACGCATCACCAGCACGTCAGTCCAGCCGTCGTTGTCGTAGTCGGCCTGGACGATGTTCAGCCCGCCAAGCTGACCGCTCAGCCCCGCGCTATCGGTTCGCTCCGAGAACCTGCCATCCCCCTCGTTGCGATAGAACTTCAGGCTGCCGGACGGGTCCCAAGTGGACGTCATAATATCCGGAAGCCCGTCGTTGTCGAAATCCTCGATGATAGCTCCGCCAGCGAGGTCAACCCCGTATATGCCTATGTCCGCCGCGACCTCTTCGAACCGCCCAAGCTCATACTCCGGCGCGAATACGTCCGGCGAAATCAGATACTCGCGCGATACCCCGTCCGGGTATATCCCAAGCGCCATGTGAGCTACGTTCAGCAGCCACCGATACCTCACGCTTTCGGGGTTGAGCGCGAGAAGCGCTTCGAGCGTCTCTATCGCCAGCGTCGCGCTGGATTTGTCCTTGTGCGAGTGCGCGGGATCGAGCGGCAGAGCGCACACAAGCCGTCCCTCCGGGCTGACGCAGTTGCGCAACTCACCCTGTTTCATATACGCGAGGGCCAGGTCCTCCATGATGCCTATGCGGTCGAACCCGTCGGGGTCGCTGAGTTCCAGCGCCTCGGTCAGAAGACGTATGGCCTCATCCACGTCGCCCAGCCGGAGGCGATGAAAGGCGAGTTGGCTGAGTATGTTCACGCGCCAGGTATCGGTGTCGAACATCGGGCTTTCGACCTGTTCGAGGAGATAGTCCAGCTGCCGTGTCCCAAAGTACGGATCGCCGCTGTCCGCAAGCGTGTCGGCGTACCCCGTCAGATCCTCGACGGCCCCGCTGTTGGCTGGCGTAGTCATGCGGCTCCACGGATCGAGGCCCTCGCCACCGTACCAACCAAGTCGCCACCCTATCAACGCCGCGACGATCAGCGCTGCCATCGCGCAACCCACACCCAGCGCGAGCGGGATGGGAAGTCCGGCGACCTTGAGGGTGAACATAGCCCGAAGGCTCAGGCGCCAATCGCCTTGTTCACCGACGGAAGCACTTCTTCGGCCATCAACTCCAGGGAGCGGAACCACTTGGGCCTGTCGGGCGTCCAATCGTGGCACATGAGAAGCAGCGTTCCGAACCCGCCAACGTCGTCGTGTATGCGCTTGATGCGATGGGCGCACTCCTCCGGGTCGCCGACTATCCAGAAGTTTTCCAGCATATACTCAGGCGTCAGCTCCTCGTCCGGCATATCGGGGTCAACCTTCAACCTGCTCAGCCCCATGGGGCCGCCGCCGAAAAGCGGAATCCAGTAGTCGCGGAAGAAGTTGGCGAACGGACCGTTCAGCGCGTCCTCCCGCGCCTTGTCGCCGTCGTCGGCGACGAACACCTCGCGGGAGATACGCCAGTCGGCCGGCGCTTCCTTGCCGCCCATCTTCGCGCCGCGCTCGAACACCTCGCGGTGGCTCGGAAGATGCTTTTCGAGAAGGAACGAACTGCTCATCGGGATCCAGCCGTTCTGCCCCACCATCTCAAGCGTGCTGGAGTAGGGGCTGCTCCCCGCCACCGCTATCGGCGGATGCGGCTCTTGGTATGGCTTCATGTGGAAGCCGAGCCTTCGCTCCGGCTGGGGAGACGACAGCCTGGTCGTGTAGAAGCGACCCTCGTGATCGAACGGCTTGCCCTCCCATATCTTCAGAATGATCTCGACGCATTCCGCCATGCGCTCGCGCGGGCTGCCCTCTTCGAGGTCAATATCGAACATCTCCGCGTCCATCGCGCTGCCGCCCGCGCCGATGCCGAGATACAGCCTGCCCCGCGCCATATGGTCGAGCTGAGCTATCCGATGCGCTATGTGCGCCGGATTGTGGAAACCGAGCAGCGACACGCCCGTCCCGAAAGACATCCGCTTGGTGACTCCCAGCGCGCGCGCTATGAACAACTCCGGCGAAGGCATATTCTCGAACGGCAGAAGGAAGTGCTCTCCAATCCACGCCTCCGAGTATCCGAGGCCGTCCGCGTACTCCATCAGTTCCAGGTCTTCCTGGAACGTGTCCGCGTGCAGCCTCTCAGGATAGTGCAGCGGCATAAGGAACAGTCCGAGTTTCAATTGTTTCCTCCGATGGTGATTTACAGGTCGAATATGTCTCGCACGGGGCAGGCAAACCCCGGCAGAACAGCGCCTCCATCCAGAATGTCGTCCTCTCCTAGTCTCACAACGGGACCGTCTGTCGGATGTACTTCAACGGCGCGGCTGTCGGGATCCACAACCCACACAAGCGAAACGCCGTAGTTCAGCCACATTAGGACTTTGTCATTTACTTCGGCGAGTCGGTCGTTGGGAGAAACTATCTCAACCACTAGATCAGGAACTACTTCGTAGTATCCAACATTTCGTATTTCCAAAGGCAGTTTTTGAGCGGATATAAAGGCTATGTCTGGCTCTCGCACAGTATCAGGGTCGCGTCCTAACCGAACGCCAACATCTGACGCTGCTAAACGACCCAGACGCCTCGGCTTGACAAAGTTACTCAAGATAGGCCCGAGGTTCATTACGATTTCAGCGTGTTCTCCCCCAACAGACATAGTTTCGCACAATACTCCTCTTATCAACTCGCCTCGTACACCTTCGCTGTGTAGGCGGAGAAGGTCAGCCGCTGTCAGCAATTTGGTTTTATCTTGCGTCTGAGTAGTCATGGCGGCTCCGCTAATTCATATTTGCCCTTGCTCCACGCCAATTATACGCCTAAGTGTCGGGTTCATCCATAAACACCACGATGCCGAAGCCGTCGAAGACCATGGTATTGACCTGCGACGGCAGCATAACCGCGCCCCGCAGGCTGGCTTTCACCAGGTTCGCGCCGGACACGAAAGAGCCGCGAAGGTCCGCGCGGTCGAAGCGGGTGCGCTCGGATATGTACGCGCCGACGAGGTGGCATCCCTCGAATACGGCGTCGCTGAAGTCGCAGCCTTCCAGGTCGGCCTCGGTGAAATTCACGCCGACCAACTTTCGCCCCTTGAAGCTGTGTTCGCGGAGAGAGGCCATGCTGAAGTCGGCGCGCTCGATGTTCGCGCCTTCGAGCCTCACGGTGGAGAGGTCAACGCCGCGGAAGCGGGAGCCTGTGAGGTCCGCGCCGAACAGGTTCGCGCCGTCCATGTCCGCGCCGGAGAAGTCGCATTCCGTAAGTCGCGACAGGTTCAGGCTGGCATTCAACATTCTTGCGGACATGAAACTGCATCCGGTTATCTCAGCCTCGCGCGCCTCTACGTTGTTCAGGGCGGCTTCTTCCAGGTTGGAGTCTTTCAGCCGCAGGTCGTGGCAGAGCAGGTTGGTGAGGTTGGCCCGGCGCAGGGCGCAGTCCTCGATGACCAGGATGTCGGCCTCGATGCCCTCGAAATCGGCGTCGTCGAAGTCGCAGTTGCGGAAGACAGTCTCATCGCCCAGCATATCGTACAGCCGGTCGCCGTCGGTGATAGTCAGGTTCTCATAGATAGTCATATCCGGGTCAGAAGCGCCAGCGGGTGGCGGTCTTGGGGAAGTCGGATTCGAGCCAAGCGAGCGCCTTTGTGAGCTTGAGGCGATAGAGGCCCTCCGGCGCGTCTCCGAGCGATATGCCGTACTTGCTTTCGTAAGAAGATACGATGTCGGGGGTGGCGGACGCCGGTTCGAGCGTTCCTTCCATTATGACAACCTCGTCTCCGCTTTCCAGGTGGACGACGGCGCGCGGGTCGCGGCGTATGTTGCGCGCCTTGAGTGAGTCGGGGTCGGTGAAGAAGTGGAAGGCGTCGTCATGCCAGAGTCCCCACACGGGGCTGAGATGCGGGCCGCCGTCCGCGCGGGCGGTCGCTACCCAGTAGTTGCGCGCGTCGGTCATGCGCTCGACGACCCATGACCATTGAATTGGCTCGAAGCCATATTGGGGATCGCCGACGCCGTAGCCGGGGGGCATCCGGGGGCGGTCGGGGGTGGGATTTTGGTTCATTGGGGGATTATACACGATTTCATTTCGGCGCTGGCGAACGCGGCGCTGGCAACTTGACAAACGGCAGGGTGATTGTTGTAATTGTAGCGCAAGATGTTTGACGCTCAACCAATATACCGCCATGTTTTTATCGCTCCGTTAGGCATTGCCTTCGTTACCTGCGCTTTGGTTGGGTATGATGGAAACATAGGTTGGCATATTCTCAGATTCTGGGATGTGTGGTTGAACTTTCAAGCCCTGTCGGACATGGCAGACTGGGGCGTGGTCGTATATGGCGTGATCGCGTCAATAGGGGAAGGGGTGAGAATGATGGTTTTCTTCGCCAACGCTTACATCAAGAAACGGCGCGAGGAAGAGCGTGAGAAGCTCAAAGAATGGGTGATACTCACATTGGCCGAAAAGTATCCCGAGGTCTCGGCTGACGAACTTCGGCAAGCTGTGGCCAAAGCAGAATTGCATAAAGAGCTATTCGGCGATAAGTAGCGCGGATATGCCAACCCTTCACAAATTCGTCAGCCGCCCCAGACCTGGCGGAACAGCCTGAGCCAGTTGCCGCCGAGGACTTTGGATACGTCTTGAGCGGTGTATCCACGATTCAGCAGTTCGGAGGCCACGTTGGAAAGGCTGTCAGGCGTCTCCATTCCCTCGGGATGCAGAAGGTTCTCGGGATACACGTCCGAGACGTCCCGTAGCTTCGTTCCCTGCTGTGAGAATATCCAGTCGAAGAAGGCTTTGGGCTGGTTCTGGGTATAGTCCGTGCCGATGCCTACGTGATCAATGCCGACCCTCTCCACCAGGTCATCTATGGCGTCCACATAGTCAGTCAGGGTTGACTGGAAGCCATTTCGCAGGAAGGGCGGGAATGCGTTCGCGCCGATTACGCCGCCGCGCTCGGTTATCAGCCGGAGGGCGTCGTCGGTCTTGTTGCGGGGATGGTCGAAATACCCGCGCGCGTTGGCGTGAGTGCAGGCCACGGGCTGCTCGGAGAGTTCGGCGGCCTCGAGGGTGGTGTGGTCGCCGACGTGGGATAGGTCTATGAGCATCCCCAGACGGTTCATCTCGCGCACCACGTCCTGGCCGAAGTTGCTGAGTCCTTCGTCGTTTCGCTCGTAGCAGCCATTCCCAACGAGGTTGCGCTCGTTGTAGGTGATCTGGATGATGCGGACTCCCAGTTTGTGGAACAACGCGAGGCGATTCAGGTCGTTCTCTATGGGAGAGGCGTTCTGCCAGCCAAGCACGACGGCGGTCTTGCCCTCTTCCTTCGCCTGGAGTATGTCGGAAACGGAACCGGCCTGCGCCAGCGCGTCGGACAGGGACTCGAACCTGTGAATCCAGGCGGCGAGATTGTCCATCGTCTCTCGATAGTTCTCCCAGATGGCGATGGTGGCGTTGATGCCCGTTACCTGTCCGGCGCTCAGGCTGTCATATACTCCCTGGCTGTCCCAGTTGCTGACGTTGAGCGCGTCGAACACGACGGATTCGGTGTAGATGTCGGTCATAGCGATTAGTTCTTAGTCGTTAGTTTTTAGTTGTCGGGCGATGGGTGTCTGTTTCGGAGGCGGGTATATGGGGAGTCTGTGGTGCCGAAGGTCGGAGTCGAACCGACACGGGATCGCTCCCAATGGTTTTTGAGACCATCGCGTCTACCATTCCGCCACTTCGGCACGAAACAGGTGCATTAAGTTTACAGGTTCATGCCGCCGGTTGTCAGTTCTCTTTCAGGAAGTCGGACAGGACGCGGGTGAACTCGTCTGGACGCTCGATCTCGGGACGGTGGCCGCAGTTGTCCAGGACGGCGAGGCGCGAGCCCGGGATGGACTCGTTGTACAGCTGTCCTGCGCTCAGGGGGATGATGGCGTCGTCGCGTCCCCAGACTATCAGCGTCGGCAAACGCTTGAGCCTGTGAAGAAGGTGAGGCAGGTTCGGGTTGTGCATATATGGACGCCAGCCGAGCATACACGCGACCTCTCGGACGTCCTCCCAGTCCATCATCTGGTCGGGCGTCGGCTCGTCGGGGCAGATTATGGGGAACTCGGCCACGCTGTCCTTGTCGGCTACCGAGGCTTCCAGGAAGATTGGGACGGTTACAAGGAATATGTCGAGTATCTCGCCGACGGGCGGCCTGACTCCGGCGGCTGACACGAGCGCGAGTTTCTTGAAGCGTTCGGGGTTCATGGTGGCGAGTTCGGCGGCGAGCCAACCGCCGAGGGAGAAGCCGACCACGCTGACCTGTCCTATGTCCATATCGTCCAGCGCTTCCAGATACCAGCCCGCCATGTCGCGCATCGCCATCGCCCATTCAAGCCGGGCGGAGCCGCCGTAGCCGGGCATCATGGGTATGTTCAGGGTAAAGTCCTGGGACAGGTTTTCGTGCCATCGCATCCAGCCGGGATGTCCGGTCTCGTCGTGCAGGATGAGCAGCGGCTCGCCCTGTCCGCCGGTTACCAGGGATGTCTGTATCCCGGCGAGTTCGCGTGTATGGCGGGTGTGGGTGCGTTCGGCGGTCATGGTCATGGGGGTTCTCCGGTGGAATTATGAATTTCGAATTGTGAACTGGCGCTTGACAGATTGTATCTTACACCTTGCGGGCGGCTTTTTCAGTCCGGGCTGTCAGTGGCGAAGAGGCTTTCGACGAAGTTGCGGGGGTCGAAGAGGGCGATGTCTTCGGGGCGCTCGCCGGTGCCGATGAACAGGACGGGCAGGTTGAGTTCGTCGGTGATGGCGAGGACGACGCCGCCTTTCGCCGATCCGTCGAGCTTGGTGAGGAAGACGCCGGCGCAGCGCATATCCTCGATGAAGGCGCGCGCCTGTATCAGCCCGTTCTGTCCGGTAGTGGCGTCGAGGGCGAGGATGACGCGATGCGAAGACTCGAATCCCTGCCGGTCTATGACGGTTCGCATCTTGCGGAGTTCGGCCATGAGGTTGGAGCGGGTGTGCAGCCTTCCGGCGGTGTCTATTATCACGACGTCAACGCCGCGCGAGACGGCGGCCTGTACGCTGTCGAAGGCGACGGCGGCGGAGTCCGCTCCATGCCTGTGGGCTATCACGTCCACGCCGAGCCGGTCGCCCCACTCGCTGAGTTGCTCTATGGCGGCGGCCCTGAAGGTGTCGCCCGCGCCGAGAAGGACGCTCTTGCCCTCGTCCTGGTAGAGCCGGGTCAGCCGCGCTATGGCAGTAGTCTTGCCCACGCCGTTCACGCCGACCATGAGTATGACCAGGGGCGATTCCTCGGCCTCCATAACGCCGTCCGCGCCCTCGATGCTGAGCGTGGCGACCATCTCGTCCTTGAGAATGTCGAACGCCTCTTCGGGCCTGGTTACGCCGTACTCGCGTATGCGGTCGCGCAGGGTGTCGAGGAGCTTCATGGTGGTGGCGACGCCAACGTCGGATGAGATGAGGGACTCTTCCAGTTCGTCCCACAAATCGTCGTCTATCTCGCTTCGCTGGAAGACGTCGGTGAGGCGGCTGAACCACCGGCGGCGGGTTCTGCGGACGGCGGCCTGGGTTCGCTCGCGGTCTTCGCGTTCGCCTCTTCTGAAGAATCTTAACATCCGGGCAAGTCCTGGTTCGGTTGTCGGAAATTGTAGCAGAGGGCGGGAGCGCGTATGTAGTGATTTCGGATGAGCGCTTCGCATATACCCAAGCGCGCGTTCCGCGCTATAATGCGGCGATATGTCTGATGTTCTGCTCTGGCTGATAACCGTCGAGATAATCGGGCTGGCGGCTTTCGCGCCGGCCTATTTTTTGCTGCCGAAACTCGCTGACCGAGGCTGGGGCCTAAGCAAGCCGCTCGGAATCCTGTTCGTGGGCTACGCGGCCTGGATACTCAGCGCTCTGCGGCTGGTTCCGAGCGTTCGGCTGACATTGCTGGCGCTCGCGCTCATTCTGGGCGCGGCGGCGGTGGCGCTGTTCTACACGCGGCGGGATGAGATCATCGCGTTCGTGAAGCGGGAATGGCGGCTCCTGCTGGCAGCCGAACTTGTCTTCCTCGCCTTCTTCGCGCTGTGGACGCTTTTCAGGGCGTCCGACCCCGCCATAAACCACACCGAGCAGCCGATGGACTTCGCGTTCCTGAACGCATCTATCCGCTCCACGCTCGGCCAGCCGGAAGACCCGTGGCTGCGCGGGGAGTCCATCAGCTACTACTACTTCGGCTACTGGATGATGGGCGCTCTGAGCGAGTTGTCCGGGGTGGCGTCGAACGTCTCATACAATCTTTCGCTCGCGCTCATTCCCGCTCTGGCCTCGATGGGCATATTCTCGATAGTGTCTAGCCTGGCGAGATCCGAAGGCGCGGGACTCAGGATGAGCGTCATTTGCGGAGTGGCGGGCGGCGCTATCCTGGGAGTCGTTTCCAACCTGGCGGGCGTACTGGAGTTCATGCGCGCGAACGCCATAGGTTCGCAGGGGATGTACGACTGGATCGCGGTGGACAAAGTGGACGGGCCGGCTGAAACGCCGTCCGGCAACTGGTACCCGGACGAATTCTGGTGGTGGTTCAGGGCCACGCGGATCATCAACACGTTCGTGGACGGACACGGGATTGACTACACCATCCAGGAATTTCCGTTCTTCAGCTTCATACTTGGCGACCTGCATCCGCACATGGCGGTGATACCGTTCGCGCTGCTGTTCACGGGGCTGGCGCTGAATTTCTTCAGGGCCGACCTGCCGAACATACTCAGGCCCAGCTACCTGGCATACGGCGGACTGTTCGTGATGGCGCTGTCGCTGGGCGGTCTGGCCTTCACGAATATGTGGGACCTGCCCACCTACGCCGCGCTTATCGTGGCGATAGCGGGACTGAAGGCGTACCACGAATTCTCGCGGCAGTCCGAGGACGAGGGCGAGACCCCGACACTCGGCGCGCGGATAATTGACGCGACCGCGCTCTCGCTGATGGTGGTGGCCGTCGGCATACTGCTGTACCTGCCCTACTATCTCGGATTCTCGGCTTCGGTAAACGGAATAGGCGCGGTTGTCACTCCAACTCGCTACGTGCATACGTTCATAGTCTGGGGCGTTCCGTTGGTCATCGTCGCTCCGTTCGTGGTCGCTAGTTTCTGGCAGACGGTCGTCGGCCCTGACTGGCGCGGCATGACGATACTCTCGCTGCTGGTCGCGCTGGGACCGTTCATCCTGTGGATGGTACTGAGACTGCAATCGGTTGACCCCGTCGGAAGCCCGGAAAGCCGGCTTATTCACATACTGCCGCTCGTCATCCTCACCGGAATGAGCGCGTGGTCGGCGTTGAACGAAATGAAGACGCGCGGTCCGTCGGGAAAGGCGTTCGCGCTGATCCTGGCGACTTTCGGCCTGCTCCTCATAATGGGGCCTGAGCTAATGTTCGTGGACGACTCGTTCGACACTCCCAGCCAGCGCATGAACACGGTGTTCAAGCTGTACTACCAGGCGTGGATCCTGCTCACCTCGGCGGGGGGATTCGCGCTCTACTTCTGGGTGTCCTCGCGCCCCAAGCTGAAAGGGTGGGGAAGGACGCTCTCCACGCTGTGGGCGATAGCGGCCGTCGCGCTCGTGTCGGGCAGCCTGTACTACACCGCGGCGGCGTTCGTGAGCAAGTCGCAGGACTCCACCCAGGCCACCACGCTGAACGGCCTGGAGTTCGTGAGAGAGTCCGACCCCGCCGAGTATGCTGCAATCCAGTACGTCAAGAGCAACCTGCCGGAAGACGCCGCGATATTAGAAGGTGTCGGCGAGTGGTTCAACTTCGGTCTCATCTCACGCAGCGCCGGGATCCCTACAATTTACAACTGGCCGGGACATGAGTTGCAGTGGCGCGGCCCATCGCCGGAGTTCGGCGTCAGGGATAGGGACGTGGCGACCATATATCAGACGACTGACTTCGAGGAGGCGCGCGCGCTGCTGGACAAGTACGACGTGGACTACGTTTACGTAGGCCCGAGAGAGCGGAACAAGTACGGCGGCCCCGGGCTGGACAAGTTCCCCGAGCGCATGGACACGCTTTTCGAGTGGAACGACGTGGCGGTCTATGGAATGCGCCGTTAGCGCTCGGCGCGGCCAGGCGGGATATGAGCCGTGTACGCGATAGTCGGTCATGGTATAATTTGTCGCGCAATCCAGACCAGACGGAGATTTCAGTGAAACAGCGTATCGGAGATCCAGACCATGGCTGTTCAGACCGTACTAACAAAGCCTCGCTTGACGGACTATTCGGACATCGAACCGCTGCCCGATCCGCCCCAGGTTCCTGACATGGAGCAGTTCGACGGAATAAAGGACTTCGCCGCCGCGCTCGATCCCCGATTCAGGCGTAAGGACGGCTACCTGGTTTCGGGCGGCGGCAGAGGAACGCGCTGAGTCAGCCGAAGCGCGTAGGGTGGAGTTGGGAGCCGAGTTGCGCCGGATGCGCGGCGCGGGATAGGCGATCCGTTGCAATCGTCAGATTCGTATAAAGGGTTGATTCAGTTGTTACTTATGTCTGATACTTGAGGGCATCAGACGCGAGAATCCATAGTTCGCAATCAGTCCTAAATACGGGTGAAGGCTCAGCCTTCATTTATCAATGGCCTCAGAGCAGACAGTCCCAGACACCACGACCTCCACCCCTTCCATTCCGCTGACCGAGCGGCTGAGTTCCGCCTTGAACGACGCGCGCGCAAGCGTTCGCTGGTGGGAGGCCGTCGGCTATGCCGCGCTGGCGGTCGTTGGGCTGACGATGCGCCTGTGGGACCTGGGCGCGCGGGCGATGCACCACGACGAGAGCCTGCACGCGCTGTATTCCTGGAAGCTCTCCAACGGGGAGGGATTCGCCCACAACCCGATGATGCACGGGCCGTTCCAGTTCGAGGCGAACGCGGCGCTGTTCTTCGTACTCGGAGACAGCGACATTACCGCGAGGGTACTCTACGCCTTCATGGGTACGGCGCTCATACTGATGCCCCTGCTGTTCAGGAGCAGGCTAGGCCGCCTCGGCGCGCTGTTCGCAGCCGCGCTGCTCACGGTCTCGCCCGCTATGCTGTACTACAGCCGCTTCGCAAGAAACGACATACTCATGGCGGTGTGGACTTTCGGCCTCGTCATCTGTATGTGGCGATACTTCGACGAGGGCCGCCACCGCTACCTGTACATAGCCGCCGCTCTGCTCGCGCTGATGTTCGCCACTAAAGAGTCTGCTTACATGGTGGTCGGGATGTTGGGGCTGTGGTGTTTCCTGATGGCGATGCAGCCCAGGCTGTCCCAAGCGTGGTCGAGTATAGAAACGCAGGGAGTCTCGCCCCCGGTGGCGCTGGGCCGCCTGGTGGACAGCGTGTGGAACTCGTTCCTCGGCGTTCTGAACGATTCAAGACGCGGAGGGCCGGCGTCCTTCATGGTGTTCCTGATAGTGGTGACGCTGCCGATGTGGTCGGCGTTCGCGGCGCTGTTCCAGCACACCCCGCTTCTGAGCTGGATGAACCTCACGCTCGCCGCGGGCGAGGGCAGCGCGCGCATCGGCGACCCGGTGGGCGGCGGCAACGTCATCGCGTTCGTGATAGTGGTCGGCATGATAGCGCTGGCCGCCTGGTTCGGTTCCCGCTGGAACCTGTGGCTGTGGCTGGGGTGCGCGAACATCTTCTACATCATCTGGATTCTGCTGTACACCACGTTCCTGACCAACTTCGCGGGCGTGAAGAGCGGCATATGGCAGGCGTTGGGCTACTGGATAGTGCAGCAGGGCGAGGGACGCGGAGGTCAGCCTTGGTACTACTACTTCCTGATCACCTCGTTATACGAGTTCCTGCCATTCCTGCTCGGGATCGCGGCGGCGATATACTACCTGCGAAAGCGGGAGATGTTCGGCGTGTTCCTGGCGTTCTGGGCGCTCACCACTTTCGCGCTGTACACCATAGCGAGCGAGAAGATGCCCTGGCTCCTGGTGAACATCGCGCTGCCCTTCATCATCATGACAGGCAAGTTCCTCTCCGAAGTCGCGCGGAAAGTGGAGTGGCGCGCAATCATGAGGGAGGGACGGTATCTCCTGATATTCGGCGTTCCCGTCTTCGCGGTCCTGCTGTGGAGTCTGATCAGCTACTCTCCTGGCGGCGCGGCGGGGCAGGACATTCTGATACAGGCGGTCGCCGCGCTCGCGTTGCTGGGGCTGGTCGCGGCGGGCGTGTATATGTATCGCAAGGTCGGGCGCGTCCAGTTCCTGGGCGTCTCCGCGTTGGGACTCACGGCCCTGCTGCTCGCGTTTAGCGTACGGTCCGGAGTCATCGCCGCGTACCAGAACGGCGACATTCCGGTCGAGATGATCGTCTATACCCAGACCTCGCCGGACGTAACCCGCCTTCTGGACACATTCGACGAGACCGGGGCGGGCGCCGAACTCCCCGTAGAGATAGACTCGACCTCGGGCTTCAGCTGGCCCTGGGCTTGGTACTTCAGGAACGCCGAGAAAGTGCAGTATCCGGTGTATGGCGAAAACTCATTCGACTCGTCCTTCGGCGACAGCGTTCTGGTCGTCCATTCCACCAACCAGTCATGGGCGGACACCGGACTCAGCGAGGTCTATCTCGACGGCGAACGCATCCGGCATCGCTGGTGGTTCCCTGAACACACATACAGGGGCCTGACGCCGGGCAAGATAGTTAGCGGATTTCTGGACAGGTCGGCCTGGCGCGGCGCTATGAACTACTGGCTGAACAGGGATGGCGTGTACGACATACTGGGCAGCGAAGACTCTTACGTCTATTTCAACGCCAGCGTTCCGCAGGACTACAGGGGCGCGCCCTGAGGAGGCGCGGCGACTCCAAGCGCCATGCGTTCCACCGCAAGAAATGAGTCAGCGTAAATGAGACACTCTCCGGACCGCGGCCATCCTGTTCAAATAAGGGTGAAGGCTCAGCCTTCCTTCAAGGGAATATGAAATACTGGATCGGCATCGGAATCAGCGTAATTCTGCTGGCTCTATTTCTATTCACGGTGGACATCCGGCGGATGCTGGACGCGCTCGCCGGCGCGAACTACTGGTATATCGCCCCGTCGGTCGCCATGTACTTCGTCTCGGTCTATTTTCGCTCGATGCGCTGGAGCGTAATGCTCAGGCATCTCAAGCCGGTCAGTACCCACCGGCTGTTTCCGGTAGTGGTAGTGGGATACATGGCGAACAACCTGCTGCCGATGCGTCTGGGAGAGTTGGTTCGGAGCTACTACCTGAGCGAGCGCGAAGGCGTGAACGCGACGTCGGCGATGGCGACAGTGTTCGTGGAGAGGATATTCGACGCGCTCGCGCTGCTGTTCTTCATCGCGCTGATAACGCCGTTCGTTCCGGTCGCGGGTCTGGCGGAGGGTTTCGGGGAGCGGTGGGGGCTGCCCCCAATCCTGCTGACGCTAGGACTCACCCTGCCGTTCATCGGGGCGTTCTGCGCGCTGGCGCTGATGTCGGCGTACCCCGACCAGGTGCGCGCCTTCACCCTGCGGCTGCTGGGCAGGCTTCCCGACAGGCTGACGACCATCCTGGACCGGCTTCTGACACGGGCGCTGGAAGGCATAGCTCCGCTGCGCGAACCGCGAGTCCTGGCCGCGCTGTTCGCGCTTTCTATCCCTATATGGCTGACCGAAGTGGCGGTCTTCTGGCTGATGGGATACTCTTTCGGCCTGGAGCAATACCACGACGGGCATATCCAGATGGGCGTGAACATGACGCTGACGACCGCGATAACCAACATCGGCGGCTCGATACCCGCCGCGCCGGGCGGGCTGGGGCTGTTCGAGATCATAGCGCGCGAGGTTCTGGTCTTCGGGCCGCTGGCCTCCGTGGACAGGTCGGTCGCGGGCGGCTACACCATCGCGCTTCACGCGGTCATCCTACTGCCCGTGATAGTCCTCGGACAGACAATCCTGTGGACGAGCCACCTGTCGCTGCGAAGGCTGTCGCGGTAGGAGCGGTTAGAGGTCGGATAGGACCTCAGCTTGAATAAGTCCGTCAGCTATTCCTCTCAGGATAATGAACGGGCGCATGAGCGGCACGGTGAACTGATAGCGATAGCGTCGCCGTCGGCCCTCCTTGATGAGCGTAGGGCCTCGTCCGTCCTTGCAGAATGCGTCCAGGTGGCGCGCGAAAGCGGGTACGTCGTAACGTCTGCCCATGATGTGGGATAGGGGTTCCCGGACATCCTGTGAATTGAAGTATCCGAATTCGTCCGTCTCCGCCAGCGCGCAGGCGAGAAGAACCTGCCTGTACAGCGCGTGTGGATTGGCGCTGTACACCGCCAAAGCGTAGTTGTCCTGGATACTGCGCTCGGTCAGTTCAAGCGCCTCATTAATCGCCGCCTCGATGTCTTTTCGTTCGACGACGTCGCGTCCGCGGTCCAGCGTCTCTCGCGCCGAATGCAGCGCGAGCAGGTGAGTATAGTGCGGATAGCCCTGCGAAACGGCTGGTATGTACCACTGATCGGACTCGCTCATCTCCATATCCACCTGCGCCAAGCCCTTGCTCACAATCTCGCCAAGTTCCTCCGGCGCCATGCGCGGCATCAAGATTTGGGCCAGGCAGCGTTCTATGGAACGATGCTCTCTGAGCAGGGAATCCACGTTGGTGGCGACGCCTACCAGCAGGAAAGTCGCGGAGACGGCTCTGTCCGATAGAACCTTGATGGTATCCGACATCAGGCGTATCGCGATGGTGTCGGTGAGCCGGTCGAACTCGTCCACGATGAGCAGCCAGTTGGCGGGCAGCGACTGAAGCAATATGAGAACGTCATTCGGAGCGGGTTTGTCAGGAAGCATATCGGAAGCGGGTACTTTGCTTTGAGTGGGACTAGCGAGATTTCCAAATCCTATGCTGGGCGTTTCTCGTATAGTGATTATCTCTTGCATGAGCTTACGCATCAGCCTAGCGTAATCGTCGTTGGTGTCGCAATTTATTCTGGCGACGGTCATTTCGCTGTACACCGCCGGTTCTATTACCTCGGCCAGTATGTTTATCAGGGATGTCTTCCCCACGCCTCTTTCGCCGAACAGGATGCAGTGCATACCAATCTGATTGATGGCGTCAGCTATCCTGACGAACAGCCTCCGTCTTCCCGAGAACAGGTCGGCGTCGTGTATCGGTGTCGCGGGAGTGAATATGCGCCCAAGCTTTATGATGCGTGGGTCAACCAAAGGTAGCCTATCCACCATTTCGCCGCTCCCAACTGGCAGTATATAACCTTAATTCAACATTATCACGAATATACTGCATTATCAAGGTGAAAAACAGTTAATTCATTGACTAAGGGTGACCAGATTGTCTTTGAGACAGCAACAACGCTGTTCGTTTGTAACAGGGCAAGTGCGTCTGTAAACTGGTTGATATTCGACCAACGGGAGCGCAGACTGTGAGAATCGGAATCATCGGCGCGGGCGCGACAGGTCTTCCGGCGGCATACGACCTGCTTAAGGCGGGACACCAGGCCGTCGTTTACGAGCGCGCCCCCTTCATCGGCGGTCACGCCTCCACCTTCGACGTAGGCGGCGAGCGGCTGGAGCGCGGCTACCACCACTGGTTCACCTCCGACACCGACATCCTCGACCTGCTGGAAGAGATCGGGTTGGGACACACCATCCGCTGGATAGACTCCACCGCCGGAACACTCTACGACGGACAAATCTACGACTTCGTAACCCCGTTCGACCTGCTCAGATTCAAGCCGCTCAGCCTGCCCGACCGCGTTCGGCTCGGCCTGATGACGCTCTATCTCCAGCGTCAGAAGGACTGGCGCAAGTACGAGGGAGTCACCACCGACGAGTGGCTGAGGCGATACGGCGGACAGCGTATGTACGACACCTTCTGGGGCCCGATGCTGCGGGGCAAGTTCGGAGAGGATTACTACAACCAGGTGACCATGGCCTGGCTGTGGGGCAAGGTGAACACCCGCGTCAAGTCGCGCGGCAAGAGCATGGTGCGCGAGATGCTGGGCTACCCGATGGGCAGCTTCGGCCTGGTGTTCGACACGCTGGCCGGCAAGATACGCGAGATGGGCGGCGAGGTTCACGTCTCCGCGTCCGTGAACCGCATACTGGTCGAGGACGGCGGCGTTCGCGGGCTGGAAGTCCAATTCGGACAGAACGCCCCGGCTGAAGAGCCTTTCGACGCGGTACTGGCGACCACGCCCTCCCCCGTGTTCACGCGGCTTGTTCCGAAACTCCCGGCGGACTACCAGGCAAGGCTGGACAGCGCGCGCTATATGTCCGCCGTGCTGATAGTCATGGTGCTGGACAGGCCGCTGTCCGACGTGTACTGGCTCAACGTCGCCGACCGCTCGATTCCATTCGTCGGCGTAATCGAGCATACCAACCTGATAGGGCCGGAACACTACGGCGGCAAGCGGATAGTCTATCTGTCCAACTATCTCACCACCAACAACCCTCTCTATCGCATGAACCAGGACGAACTCATGGCTGAGTACCTGCCCCACCTGCGGAAGATAAACCCCGACTTCTCGCCGGACTGGATCGAGCGAATATATCACCACCGCGTTGACGGCGCGCAGCCCGTCATAGGCGTGAACTACTCCGACAGCATACCCGGCCACCGCACGCCCTTCGACGGCGTGTATCTCGCCAACACCACGCAGATATACCCCGAAGACCGCGGCACCAATTACAGCGTCCGCATGGGCCGCCAGCTCGCCCGCATGATAATCGAAGACAACAGCTAGTGACGATTGCATAAGTCCCTTCCCCCTTGATGGGCTGATAGGGGTAGGCATTTCACCCTCACCCCAGCCCTCTCCCTGAGGGAGAGGGGGTTTGTTGATCGGTGTTCATAGCTGACCGCATATTTGCCTACCCTTGTTAGCCCTTGATGGGGGAAGGTTAGGATGGGGGTGACTAGGTTCAATCCCAGCCATTGCGGGATAGCAATTTTCTCAACAGCTAGACACTCACGGAGGCAACCCAAATGACCGATCTCATCCTAAAAGGCGGCAGAGTCCTGGACCCGTCCCAGGACATAGACGCGAACATGGACATCGCCGTAGCCAAGGGCGCCATCTCGCAGGTCGCCCAGGACATCGCTCCAGGCCCGGAAACCCGCGTGATAGACGTCGCAGGCAAACTCGTCACGCCCGGTCTCATAGACCTGCATACCCACGTCTATCACGGCGTCAACCAGACGGGCGTTGACCCCGACCTGGCCGGGGTTTACGCGGGCGTGACCACCGTGGTGGACGCCGGAAGCGCGGGCTGCTACTCCTTCGGCGGCTTCCCCGAACACGTCGTCCCCAACGCCAAGACGCGCATCGTTTGTATGCTCCACATATCCCGCGCCGGCCTGAACTACCAGCCCGAACTCTCCCGCCGCGAGGACATTGATCTCGAAGAGACGGTGCGCGTCATACTCGCCAACAAGCCCCTGATTCAGGGCGTGAAGATACGCGCCATCGGCCCAGCCGTCCCGGTCATGGGCGTGGAGATAGTCCAACTCGCCAAGCGGGCCGCCAACGAAGCGGGCGTCCGGCTCATGGTGCACATCGGCGACCGCTCCATCACAGACGAGGGCAGGACGATCACCCACGAACTGCTGCCGCTGCTCGAATCCGGCGACATAATCACCCACCTGTTCAGCGGCAACGCGGGCCGCATCCTGGACGACGACGGCAAAGTCCTTCCCGAGATAATGGACGCCCAACAGCGGGGCGTCTTCTTGGACACCGCGCACGGGCGACAGAACTTCAGCTTCGACGTGGCCAAGTCCGCGCTAGAGCAGGGCGTGGAGCCGCGCTCCATAAGCACCGACCTCACCATCCCCGGACGCCTGACCACCGTTCACAGCATGGTCGAGATGATGTCCCGCTTCCTAGCGCTCGGCTTCAGCCTGGAAGACGTGATACGAATGTCCACCGTCAACCCCGCGTCCGCGCTGGATATGCAGGACACCCTGGGCAGCCTCGCCGTGGGACGCGAGGCGGACATCAGCGTGCTGGAGGAGGCCACCGGCGACTGGCTGTTCCACGACACCGAGGGCGCCACCATCACCGGCGACAAGGCTCTCGCCCCCGTCCTCACCGTCAAGAGCGGCGAGGTCTTCACCGCCGAGTGGGGCCCGAGACCGTGGGGCTGGCTGCCGGAGACAGCGAACTAGAAGCACGAAGATGCGCCGATTTCATGCCAATACAACGCTGATCTTCTAGGTTCGTGCCTGCTGTTCGCGGAAGGCGCGCTCGGAGTCATAGCCGCCGTCGCCGATGTTGACACTACCCTGCTCGCCATTTTCGTTTTGGTGGCTCTGGGAATGGTATTGACCGCGTTGGTTATAATGTACTTGCGCGATCCCGCTTTCTTGATACTCAGCGGACAGCAAGCCCATGATCTGCGAAGATTGGAGATTCTGGTTCGTGGAGCCCCAGATAACCTGGAGCCTCTAATCGCTGAGGACTTGAAAGCCGCAATTGCATCTCCCGCTACGGCGCAGAGGGTCGGGAGTGAAAACAGGTTGATTCCGATTGACGCGGAAGAAGATGCTGATAATAATCCGGCAGGAGAAGCGTGATGACTACGTTCATAAAAGACCTCGTATGGCGAGAGCATCCCAATGACTTCGATCTTGCGGAAAGGAAGGTCCTCTTGGCTCTATCCATGGAGCGCTGGCATTGGTTAACGATGAACGGCCTTCGTAAGGCTGCCGCTCTCACAGAGTCCGAGTTCAATGACGCGCTGGAATCCCTCATGACCGATGGCTACGTCCGAGCCTACGTGAACGATGACTTAACTGAGCTGATCTTCGGACTGACCGAACGTGTAGGTCGCGGCTCCCGTCCCCTCAAAGACCGCCGGCTCGCCAGGAAGAACTGAACCCTCACCTCCCCTCGTAGGGGCGTCCACAAGGGACGCCCTTTTCATTTCCAGAACAAAAGCTCTTGCATCGCGCCGCCTCAATCCCTATAATAGAACATAAATACTTCTATGAGGTTGATTCAATGCCCAACGCCAGCCCCCGCTGCTCAGCCCTCAACAGCAAGGGAAAACCCTGCAACGCCAGACCCATACAGCCCGAAGGTCTCTGCTTCGGACACCACCCCAAGGCGAACGAATGGCGAAAGAAAGGCGGACGCCCCCGCTCCCAAAAACGCGCCACTCTACCCGCTCCGACTCCTGTGTCTGAACTCATGGGCGACAGTGCGCTCAACCCTTTGCTGCGCAATATGGAAGAAATCCTCGCGCAGGTCCACCGCGAAGACCTCGCGCCCGACAGGGCAAGAGCTATAGTCACGGTCGCCAACGCCATGATGAAGATGATAGACAAAGCCGACGACCACCCCATGCCCGACCCTGACCCTGTACGAACAGAGGACGGCTCCGGCAAGTGGATATTCGACGACCCGCCCCCTTGGCTCATCAGAGACTACGGATACGCCGAATCCCTCCTCGATACCCACGAGGAACGGCTTGCGAGCGACTCCCAATACGCCGAGGAATGGAGACTGTCAGAGGAAGAACTCCTGCACGACGAGGAAGACTTCTACTACGCTATGACCAAAGCCGTCGAAAGCCTGGAGACCGTGGATCGCTCACAGCCTCCCAAAAACGACGTATATCGCGACGCCGCGCAAGAAGCCATGGATATAGCGTTCAAACAAGCCATCGCCGAACGCGAAGCCGAGCGCAGGCAGGCTGACCCGACACCAGTTTGACCTAAAAATTCCGGGTTACTGGTGAAACTGGTACCAGTTTTAACACCAGTTTTACCCCGAAACTGGTATCTGATTACACACCAGTTTCAAAGAGACGCCGACACAGACCTGATAACCCAATTGCCCAACCCGCGACTGGACTCTATAATCCACGACGCGACAACCCAAACACTGGAGATAGACGCCCAATGACCGACGACATTCTCGTATCCGTCCAGGACGGCGTAGCGACCGTCACCTTCAACCGCCCCAGGCAGCGCAACGCCATCAGTTATCACGGATGGCTCGAACTCAGGCGCATCGCCATGGACCTCGACCGCGATTCAAGCGTCCGCGTCGTCGTGTTCACCGGGGCGGGCGACGCCGCGTTCTCGGCGGGCGCGGACATCAAGGACTTCGAGGACTACCGCGACAACTCGGAGAAGGCGGTCGTTTACGCCGAGGCGTTCGACGGCGCGATGGACGCCATCGAAGCAATGTCCAAGCCCACAATCTGCCTCATAAAGGGCTTCTGCGTCGGCGGAGGCTGCGAACTCTCCATGGCGACCGACATACGCATCGCCGCCGACAACAGCCGCTTCGGAATCCCGGTGGCCCGCCTCTCCATCCTCGTCGGATACAAGGAGATGCGTCGGCTGGTGCAGCTGGTCGGCCCCGGCAACGCCGCCTACATCCTGCTCTCCGCCCGCCTGATAGACGCCGAGGAAGCGCATAGAATCGGCCTTGTGACTCAGGTCGCCCCGCTGGAAGAAGTGTCCGGCGTCGCCTACAACCTCGCCCGCGAGATGGTCCCGCTCGCGCCCCTGTCCCAGGCGCGCCACAAGAAGATACTCCAGACCGTCCTGAAGAACCCCGCCCTCGAATCACTGTCCGAAGAAGAAACTCTGCTCCCCTTCACCAACTTCGACAGCGCCGACTTCCAGGAAGGCCGCGGCGCGTTCATCGAACGCCGAACCCCAAACTTCCGGGGCCGCTGAGGATATTCATAATCTGAGGAGACGACACAATGCGAGTCATGGTATTGGTAAAAGCGACTAAAGACAGCGAAGCGGGCGTCATGCCCTCCACCGAACTCTTCGAGGCCATGGGCCGGTTCAACGAAGAGTTGATCGAGGCGGGCATAATGCAGACCGGCGACGGTCTTAAGCCGTCGTCTGAGGGCAAGCGCGTCGCGTTCGACGGCCCCGACCGAACAGTCATAGACGGCCCATTCGCAGAGACAAGCGAGTTAGTCGCCGGATTCTGGCTGTGGGAAGTGGCGGACATGGACGAAGCGGTCGAGTGGGTAAAGCTCTGCCCCAACCCGATGCCCGGCCCCAGCGAAATCGAGATCCGCCCTCTATACGAGCTAGCCGACTTCGCCGACGCCATCCCGCCCGAAGTCGCCGAAGCCGAAGACCAGACGCGGGAAAAGCTAACGGAGCGCTAGTCATCGTCGGCTGAGACTAAGGCATCCGTCCTGTGATCCAGGCGCGACTGAGCGCGGTTCAGAAGGTCGCGCAGTTCTTCGGCAATCTCAGGAGGCGGCTCGCAAGCGAGGGCGTTAGACGCCAGTTGTTCGGCCTTGCGTGGTCGGTTGCAGTCCGATGCCAACCACCCCGCGCTACGGTGCAGGATGGAGTGGGTCGGCTCTACGGGTTCAGTCATTTGCGCGATGGCCTTGAGTTCCAGGTCAAGTGCCTGCTCGAACATCTTTATCGCCGCCTTCGTATTGCCCCGCCGACGTTCCAAATCCGCGAAGAAGGTCTTTTCCATAGCCTTATCGTGCAGTTCATCAAGAGCGCTCATTTTCCTGAACCTCTGTGACGGGTCTTCCGAACTCTACTACTATCACGTAAGTTCGCAGCCCGGAATTAGCAGACCTGCCGGCCTGCCGCAACTTTTCTCTCACTCTCGCTCTTATTGCGCTGTCCTCACCCTTCCGAATACCTGATATTTCCAGCCCAGCCTTATCACCGAAACCTTCCTCGGACGCATCTCCCATCCAGTAGTCGAACCCCGTGCATTTCCAAGACTGTCTGATTATCGAATACCCGAACTCCGCCTTGGCAACCAGGATCGCTATACCCTCAGCGCCTTTCTCCGTAGCGTAGTCTGGATCATTCCAACTCAGTTGGGCTTGCGCCGCAACCGGATTCCAGGTGAGGACATGAGTATTTTCCCTACAACCACGGATAGTAAGCTGAACCCCTTGAGTATGTCCCTGAGATTCTAAACAGATGCTGGCGGCCTCTGCCAACGCATTGCCGACGGCGGGAGTAATGGCAGGAATATCTCCCGCGCCTAGGTCATTCAAATCCAGCAATCTTTCGCCATCCGTCTATCCTTACGCGCTCATCCTGCCCACCGCCTGTACCATCCATTATATGGCAAAAGGCAGGCGCGTCAAAGCAGCCCTGCGGAGGGAATCAGAGCCATGATTTGAGTAATGGCTAGTACCTAAAGCCCCACAGCATCTCCCATCTCGCGTCGTCGTAGAGGTCCGTGCTGTGCTGGCATACCCCGGTAATCACCAGGAATCCATAAGGGTGCGCGGGGTGGAACGAGGATAACGCCAACAACTCCTCCCAGTCCGAAACGCAATATTCTGACTCGCTCTGCGCTGTGTAGGAAATCAGGTATTCCTCTCTCGCTCCCACAACGCCTCCATGGCCAACTGTGCCTTTCGGTTCATACACTTCCCATGAATCCCCCAGCCTGCTCAGTATGTCAAGACGCCAATTCACGAAGTCCTCGAGCGTTTGTGACGGCCCGACTTCATAAGCGAAGATTTCGAAGATGCCCGCTTTGTCGGGTGCCCAGAAAGTGGCTTCGTCATCCGTCTCGGTTGTCTTGTCCAATGTCCAACCCGGGGCCACATTCAGACCGAAGGCGTGCGTAGCGTTCCAGTAGGGCATCCACTCGGTGAAGCTGTTCTGTATTGCCCTTGTATTGGAGGAGTGTCGACTGAGGCTGTCTTCGCACACCCCTGTGAATACCCTATACCCATGGGGCTTGCCCGGATACCAAGAAGATATGTATATGCGGTCTGTGACTCGCTCTACACAGAATTCGTCCGTACTCTGGTATCGGTAATCAAGTTCGTAGAATTCCTTCCCACCTTCCGGCCTCTTGGCGAACGAGGTTATCTCGAACACGTTCCACGACTTTTCCCGCGCTCGGTTTGTCAACCAGTCGCGTCGCCACTCAGCCAATGCTTGGAGAGAGTAGAATGCGGGCAGATCATAGGCTTTCCCCGAAAATCTCCAATCCCGCCGAAGAAGACAATCGGGTATAATCGAGAGCGACAGAGAGGGAATGACAAATGACCACCATGACTACCATAGAGGACCTCCTGAGAATCGTGCGTGAAGACGCGGAAGTTCGCGCCGCGTTGAGACGTGAACTTCTCACCGATGAAGTCCTGGAGTTGCCGAGTCAGTTCGCCGCAATGCTCGATACCCAGGACAGGATTCTGGCTGAGCTTGCCGAGAACCGGAAGACTCAGAACTCCATGCTCGAGACCCAGAGCGCCATGCTGCGGGACATTGCCGACCTGCGCCGGATCCAAAACTCCATGCTCGAGACCCAGGACAGGATTCTGGCTGAGCTTGCTGAGACCCGGGAGACCCAGAACTCAATGCTGGAGGAGCAGAAAGAGGCGCGCGGGGATATCAAGGCGCTGCATGAGATGTATCGAAGGCAGCATGACGCTTACGGCAGGTTCCGGGGAATCCATGCCGAGCATACAGCCAAGAAGGGAATATCTCATGTCGCAGAGGACCTCGCGGGACTGCGCGGGATGAGAAGGCTGAGATTGAGAAACCTGGACACAGCCGAACTGAGCGATATTCTCTTCAACCGAAATACCGAGGCTCTGGACAATCTGGACATCAGGGAGAGGGGATGGCTCACTTTCGTGAACGCCGATATGGTCGTCGAGGTTACACAGCGGAACGACGCGGAGGCGTCTTTCTACATCGCTTTGGAATCGTCTTATACGGGTGATCAGGATGACTTGATGCGCGCGACCGACCACGCCAAGATTCTGCGATGCGCGACAGGACAGGACGCTTACGCCGTAGTCGCGTCGGTGAGGATGGCGCCCAACATAATTGGCAGGTTCTTCAACGATATCGCCTGGTTCTTCGACTCTGGCGATGATGAGGCCGCGTTCTGGTATCAGCTAAGCGTAGATGAAGCGTAACCGCCGCGTTAGGACAAGCTATCTCGGCCTAGCAAACCCTCCAATACCATCCGCGCCACTTCCTTATCCAGGGGCTGGTTGTTGTTGCCGCACTTGGGGGAGTGGATGCAGGACGGGCAGCCCGACTCGCACGGGCATTGGGATATGACTTCGTAGGTGGCGCGCCACAGGTCTTCTATCACCTCGTAGCCGTGTTCCGCTACCCCGACGCCGCCCGGGTGTCCGTCGTGGATGAAGACCTGCGGCCTGCCGGTGTCGGGGTGCAGCGGGGTCGAGATGCCGCCGATGTCGTTGCGGTCGCACATGGCGAACAGGGGCAGGATGCCGATTGCGGCGTGCTCGACGGCGTGGAGTCCTCCGGCCAGGTCCAATTTCTCGGCGTGGATTCGGTTCAGGGTGTCGCGGTCGGGCGTGAACCAGAGCGCGGTGGTATCGTACTCCTGTGGCGGCAGTTCTACGTACTCGTCGCCCAGTACCTCTTCGGTCTGATGCTTGACCCGCTTGAACCCGACAACGTGCGTTGACACGTTCACCTCGCCCAGGAACACGGACACCTCTCCAACCCGCTTGCTCTTATACTGGTTGAGTATGCGCGTCTCGGTGTAGTCACGAACCTGCGTGTAGTAGGGAGCGTCCGTTACCGAGCAGTAGGCGGTGTGGGAGTCGAGGTCGAGGTCTTTCACAAGGTAGGATTCGCCCTGGTGCAGGTATATCGCGCCCGGGTGTAGCTGCATGAACGCCGTTTCCTCGGACACGGTTTCGAGAATCGCGCCCGTCTCCGAGTCCACCAGCGTATAGAACGCGCCCGACGCCGAGCGTATGTTGACGCGCTCCGCCGGATAGGTGACCTCGGGCAGCAGGTGCCAGCGTCCGTGCCGGACATGGAGGTACTCGTCCTCGATGAGCTCGTCCGCGTACCACAGAAGCTCGTGCCCGAAGAACTCCGTGTCGTTCATCGTTAGGGGAGCTTCGTAGGCGGCGCAGATCAGATGCGGCTTCATGATGTATGGGTTGGCGGGCGATATGCGGGCGCTCTCGTGGCTCTTGCCGAAGAACGCCTCCGGGTGGCGCATGAGGTACTGGTCGAGGGGGTTGTTGTTGGCGACCATGACGCTGAGCGACCGTTCGCCGCCCCGGCCGCTTCGGCCCGCCTGCTGCCACGCGCTCGCTATCGTGCCCGGGTATCCGGTGAGTATCGTGGCGTCCAGGTTGCCGACGTCCACGCCGAGTTCCATGGCGTTGGTAGTGGAGAGGCCGAGCAGCCTGCCCTCGAACAGGTCTCTCTCGATGCGTCGCCGGTCTTCGGGCAGGTAGCTTGCGCGGTAGGGAGATATGCGCTTGGCCACGACGGGGTGCGTCTGCTTGAGTTGGTCGCGGGCGTAAACGTGTATGAGTTCCGCCTGTCGCCTGCTGCGGACGAAGGTCATCGTGCGCGTGTGCCGCTTCAGCAGTTCGGCGAATATCTGCGTCGCCTCCGAGTTGGTGGAGCGCCGCGACCCGTCCGCCAGGTCAATCATCGGCGGATTCCAAAGCGCGAAGTCCTTTCCGCCGTAGGGCGAGCCGTCCTCCTCAACCACCTCGAACGGAACTCCCACCAGCCTCTCCGCGTGTTCGTCGGGGTTCGCTATCGTCGCCGAACAGAGAATGAACTGCGGACTGCTTCCCACCAGTCGGCACAGCCGCCTCAGCCTTCTGAGAACGTTCGCCACGTGCGTCCCGAAGACGCCGCGATACACGTGCGCCTCGTCCAGGACGACGTACTTCAGCCCGCGCAGTGCGCGATACCAGGCGCGATGGTTGGGCAGTATGCCCAGGTGCAGCATATCCGGGTTGGTTATGACGATGTTCGAGCTTCGCCGTATCGTCGCCCTGTCCGGTCGAGGAGTGTCGCCGTCGAATATGGCGTGTCGAATCCCGCGTGGGCCGTCGAACGCCGGCATCAGTTCGACGAGCTTCTTCTCCTGATCTTGCGCCAGCGCCTTCGTCGGGTAGAGGTACAGCGCGCGAGATGTACGGTCTTCGAGCAGCGACTCCAGGACTGGCAGGTTGTAGCACATACTCTTGCCGCTGGCCGCCGGGGTTGCCACGATGACGTTCCCGCCGTCGCGCAGTTTCTCGATGGCCTCCGCCTGGTGGGTGTAGAGGCCGGACACGCCCATGTCCTCAAGCCGCTGAACGAGGCGCGCGTCGAGCGGCGGATCGAGGTCGCGCGTCCGCGCCTCTCTGGATGGAACCTGCTCTACGTGGACGATCTGCTCCTGGTACCAGAGCAGGCTCTGGATATGTCTGAGGAAGTCGGCGGTGTCCATGGCTTGATGCTACCACATCACTTCACGAGCGGTTCACCGACCAGGTTCCAGTAGGGCAGCGCCATAAGAAAGAGCGTCCCGATAGCTACGACCGTCATCAGCAGGCCGAAGCGAATGACCTCGCTCGCTTTGACGGCGGCGCGCTGGAATATGAAGACTCCCGACGTGGAGCCGGCGGGATAGTACACGGGGGTGTCTCCTATTACTACTATCGCCATTCCGCACACCAGCGAGTTCAACCCCACTGCTTCGCCCGCCGCCATCGCCACCGGAATCGCCAGCGCTAGGTAGCCCGCGATGTTGGGCAGCATCGCTCGGAGTATGGCGGCGGCGCAGCAGAGCGCGAGAAGAAACAGCCACGGGCTACCGCCCAGTCCGCCAATCCACCCAACCAGGCTGCTTGAGAACCATGCGGCGGCTCCGCTGCCAACCAGCGCGTGGGCGAGGGACAGCGTGGATGCGATGACGATGAAGTTGCTCCAGCCCAGGTTCCGTTCCATATCCTGCCAGTTCAGGACTCCGACGCGGGGCATGAGTATCAGGCAGAGGGCTATAAGCGCGGGGACGGCGGGATGCAGGCCGTGAGCGAAGTCGGTGAACCAGAGCAGCGCGGTGAACAGCGCTATGGCCCCGGCGCGTACTTCGACCGCGGTGATGGGGCCTGATTCCAGAAACCGGGCATCGGCGTTTACCTGAACCCTGAACCCGGAGCGGTAGAGCAGGAACAGAAGCGCGCCCCCGATGATGAGGCCGGCGTAGAAGGGGACGCTCATCAGGACGAACCATCTACCCCAGGAAAAGTCCCCCAACAGCCCAGACGCCACGACCGGGGTGATTCCACCCGCCAGCAGGGCGGTTGACCCCAGGCGGTTCAGCGAACCGAGCGCCATCATCACCGCCTTGTGAAATGAGTGGTCCTGGGAGATGTCCCAGCGCTCCATCACCTGTTCGTAGATATGCACAAGTATCGCGCCCCGCGTGCTGGCGGACGGAAGGGCGAACGTCAGGACGGCGAAGGAGAAGAGCATCTGAATATATAGAAGAAGCGGACTGCCGCCCGCGCCGCGCATCAACAGAATGGATACCCGTTCGGCTAGTCCTGAGCGGTGTACCGCCATGCCCAGCGTCAGGATTCCGATGAGAAAGTAGGCCACCGGCTGGGAAAACCCGTACAGAGCCGCCCCTATGTCCGACACACCGCCGACCAGTATCAGCAGCACGACGCAAACTATCCCGGTGACCGCGATGTGCAACGCTTCCGTAGCCCACAGTATGACCGCCAGGCACATCACCGCCAGCGCCGCCTGGCCCTCCGGCGTCAGCCCCGCCGGGGCTGGCGTCAGCATAAGCGCGGCGAAGACCAGGACGGGAACCGCCACCTTGAGTATGGTCGCAACCACTCGTTTTGTGCTGTATGTCTCAGTTTTCAAGCGAATGTTATACGCTCGGAGGGATGTGGACCGTGGACAAGACACTGTTTCAGTCGCTGTGCATCAAGCGCCCGAAAAGGTTCCGTATGATTTTCGTGGATATGCTATCTGAGTACCCTATTACTGAGATCGTGTTGCTTCCTCCGCCGCCGCCAACAACAGGTGAGCGAGTTGGCGGGCGAGTGAAGGCGATAGGTATGCGTTGCGTGAATTACCAGAACCATGTGGTTCGCCAACCCTGACGTGAATCGGGGCGGTCTCGTGATCACGTGTCCGCACAGTTATCGGGTCTTCATTTAATCGGCCAGACTCAATTTGTACTTCCATTTGATATGTGCCTCTCTGCTTAGTTCATCAAAACGGAACAGGCAGGTTTTGGATGTTCCCGTCTCAGCCATAGCATGGTTCTGTCTGGGTGTCAATGGGAAATCTGTACAGGGAAGCGTCATAAAAATGGTATGCACCAATACATTCACAAGTGATATGAAGTAGCGCAAAGACATTGGACCACCAGAAATCCATGCAGATACCGCCATACACCAGCCAGGTATTTGACACTTCCTTGCTTCATGAATCCCTGTCGCCAGTTTGTGCGCCGTCTTGATACGTCTCGGACGCCGATATATAATTCGGGCCGCTCCGCCGGAAGATATGCTGTGCCAGGAATAGGAGTGCGTACAGGTATGACACACAGGCTTGGAGGTCGCATGGACATGACGCCAACCCGGATAGTGGCCCTCGCCGCGCTTCTGCTTCTGATAGCCGTAGCCTGTGGCTCAGAGGACATCGAAGCCTTGAACAGAGGAATCGCGCACGCAGAGAAAGGCGATCTCGACCAAGCCATCGCGGAATTTGACGAGGCCATTCGACTGAATCCAGAGCTTGCCTTGGCCTACAGCAACAGGGGAGGCGCATACGTAGAGAAGGGCGAGTACGATCAAGCCATTGCTGACTCCAATACAGCTATCAGGCTGAATCCCGAGCTTGCCGAAGCCTACGTCAATAGGGGAGGCGCATATGTAGGGAAAGGTGAACACAACCGCGCCATTGCTGACTCCAATACAGCTATCAGGTTGAATCCAGAACTTGCCCTAGCCTACGGCAATAGAGGACTCGCATACTTAGAGAAGGGCGAGTATGACCGTGCCATTGCGGACCTCAATGAGGCTATCCGACTCAACCCTGATGATGCCAAACCATACAGCAACCGTGGAGAAGCCTACCGCAGAATAGGCGAGTACGACCGCGCCATCGCAGGCTACGGCGCGGCTATTCGACTGAATCCCGAATATGCCAAAGCCTACTACAACAGGGGAGTAGCCTACCATAACTTAGGCAGGTTCGACCGCGCCATTGCTGAATATGACACGGCTATCAAACTGAATCCTGAGGATGCAGAAGCCTACAACAACAGAGGATCCGCATACTTAGAGAAAGGCGAGTTCGACCGCGCTATCACGGACTTAGACACTGCCATTAGACTAAATCCAGAATATGCATTGGCCTACGGCAACAGGGGAGAAACTTACCGCAGAATAGGGGAGTACGACCGTGCAATCACGGACCTCGACACTGCCATTAGACTAAATCCAGAACTTGTCCAAGCCTACGTCAATAGAGGACTCGCATACTTAGAGAAAGGCGAGTTCGACCACGCCATTGCGGACCTTGACACTGCCATCAGGCTGAATCCAGAACTTGCACTAGCCTACGGCAACAGGGGAGAAACTTACCGCAGAATAGGGGAGTACGACCGCGCAATCACGGACCTTGACACGGCTATCCGACTCAATCCAGAACTTGTCCAAGCCTATGTCGGCAGGGGAGGCGCATACGCAGGGAAAGGCGAGTACGACCGAGCCATTGCCGACTCCAACACAGCCATCAGGCTGAATCCCCAACTTGCCCTAGCCTACAGCAACAGGGGAGGCGCATATGTAGGCAAGGGCGAGTACGACCGCGCCATCGCGGACCTAGACACGGCCATCCGACTCAATCCAGATGATGCAAATGCCTACAGCAACAGGGGAGGCGCATACCTGGAGAAGGGTGAGTATGACCTCGCCATCGCGGACTTCGACACGGCCATTCGGATGGATCCTGAGCTTGTGTTGGCTTACAACAACAGAGGAAACGCCTACGTAGAGAAAGGCGAGTACAACCGCGCCATCGCGGACTTGGACACTGCCATACGACTGAATCCTCAACTTGTCATGGCCTACTACAACAGGGGGTTAGCTTACGCAAGGGAGGGTGAGTACGACCGCGCAATTGCGGACTTCGACACGGCTATCCAACTCAATCCAGATGATGCCCTAGCCTATGTCTTTAGGGGACTCGCATACGCAGAAAAAGGCGAGTACGACCGAGCCATTGCCAACCTTGATCAGGCCATCCAACTAAATCCTGACTTGGCCCTGGCCTACCGAGTCAGAGGACTCATCTACGAAGCTATTGGCGATGCTGACCGAGCTCAGAAAGACTTCGCCGCCTTCGACAGACTCTCGCAGCAATGACAAGATGGGGCATGAAGGGCGGAGTTGGGAGAAGGCCTGATTGCCATTACGTAGCCCTTGCCCAGCCGCGCATTAAAAGGCGATAACCTCCACCTCGCGGTCCACCAACTCGGCGTCGGGGCGTTCGGATTCGATGAACTCGACTACCCGATCAATCATCTGCGAGGCGTGGAGAGCGCTGTTGGACACGCACGCGATTCCAAGTGTCAGGGTCTGCCATGCGTCGTTCATCTCCACCTCTGCAATGGAGACGTTGAACTTGCTCCCCACCCGCTGGCGCAGTGAGTTGACCACGCGCCGCTTGTCCTTCAGACTGCGGCTATGCGGTATGCGGAGGGTAATTCTGGCTGCCCCAATGTTCATAACGGCCCGATCCGTTTCATACCAATGTTCAATCGCCAGCCATTATAATGGACAGACACGATTCGCGGCGGCGTACAAGACGAAAGCATCAAGGAGCGGAATCCCGTGAACCTGGGCGAAATACTCATTTCTGAGAGCGAAATCGCGCGCGCGGTAGCCCGGCTGGTCGAGGAGATAGTCGCGGACTGCGGCGACGCCGACATTCTGCTAGTCGGGGTGATGGACGGCGCGGTCTGCTTCCTGGCCGACCTGATGCGCGCGTTTCCGCGCTCCGTGGAGGTAGTGACCGTCCGCGCCACCAGCTATGAGGGCACGGAGTCGCGCGGCGAGTTGACCGTCAGCTACCTGCCGCCAAGCGAGCGAATACGGGGCAAGCGCGTCCTTGTCCTGGAAGACATCGTGGACACCGGCGCGACGGTCACCGCATTGGTCGAGAAGATAGAATCACTAGGCGCGGCCTCAGTGGACGTGTGCGCCCTGCTGAACAAGCCATCCCGCAGGACGCATGAGGTAGAGATCGCCTATATCGGCTTCGACATTCCCGACGTGTTCGTCGTAGGCTACGGCCTGGACTACAACGGCCACTTCAGGAACCTGCGGGACATCAGGGGATTGGAATGACCTATAACGAATTCCATTCCTCTCGCGATATTCCCAAATCTCTCATAATCTTTCTTATCATCCCAACTCCGATGTCCCTACTGCCGTGCATGGGAAACGGAATTCGATAATTAGGCATATTAGGATGGATCATTTTCCTATGCCGTCCGCCACCGACAGGGCCCTCGAATCCCAGCGCTCTGAGCCGGCGAATGAATTCGCGAGAACTAAGAGGCGTTATTCGGGACAATTTCGTATTTTACCTCAAAGCCTGGAATCTCCGGCACATCCCATCCCATCTGTAGGTCTATCATCACGCAGCCTTCTACTGCGTCCATGAGATTGGTCCGCGCTTCTTCGTAGCTGTCAGCCTGCGTGACGAAGAACGAGCCTTTCACGGGTACGCTGGCGACGACCATGCCGTCGTCCTCTTCGTATTCGGCAATGGCGAGAGCCGCCTTCACATAGTCGGTCATGGAGAAACCGGTCAGCCTGATAGGGAAGTTCGGCAGTTCCTCCCACTTTTCGACGGGACGCTTCTTCGCCTGTTCTACGTAGAAGTCGTACTCCTCCCTGTGCTTTTCACGGAGCTTGGCGAGCGCGAGACGCGCCCGCTTACCCGCCTCTTGGCTAAGGTCTGGCTCATCGAGTGCTTCGATGACTTCATGGAGAAATTCAACCGGCACGGACACATCACCGTTGGCGCCGCGCCGCATATCCTCTATCGCCTTGCGTATCCCGGCCCTCTTGGTTGTCATGCGATTCCTCCACAAAAGCAAATGCCCCAAGTAATCTCGCCCGCTCGCTCCATCTCCCGAGCCGCCTGCGGCGAACCGCCTGCCGCCCGCTCGACTGAGCCATTGAACTCAACCACTTGGGACAATTCCCACTCTATAACAGGTTTTGTACTTTGTCAACCCCTTTTTTGAAAATTCCGAGAATTCCGCCCGAAATGGTATATAGTATGCGTACAGTCGGAAACAGAGGAACGACATGGCCGAGCCGAACTTCGCGGACAAGACCATCTGGACGGGCGACAATCTGGACATCCTGCGCGGGATGAACAGCGAGTCCGTTGACCTCATCTACCTCGACCCTCCGTTCAACTCCAACCGCGACTACGCCGCGCCGGTCGGGAGCAGGGCGGCGGGCGCCGCTTTCAAGGACACCTGGACGCTCTCCGATCTTGACACCGCCTACATGGGACTCATAGCGGACGAACGGCCCGCCATCTACAAGGCGCTCGAAACCGCCGGCCTCACTCACGGCAAGAGTATGCAGTCCTATCTCTGCATGATGGCTGTCCGACTTCTCGAAATGCGCCGCGTCCTGAAGCCGACCGGCAGCATCTACCTCCACTGCGATCCAACCGCATCCCACTACCTCAAGACGCTTATGGACGCCATATTCGGCGCGGACATTCCCCGCCGAACCGACATAGACGGCCCCGGTCCACTACCGCAAGAACAAGCACATCCTCTTCGGACGTCAGGAAGGCCGCTGCAACGGCTGCCGGACAGAGTTCCCATTCAGGATATTCGAAGTTGACCACGTAATACCCCGAAGTCGCGGCGGCACCGACCACCTGGACAACCTCCAGCTCCTCTGCTCCCACTGCAACCGCATCAAAGGCGACAGACCGCAGGAATACCTCATAGCCGCGCTCGCCGATAGGTAAGACTCGGCGTCATTTGCTATGCTGCGCCTAGTGAACTGAATCCCCGACCACGCCGACCTCATCTAATGGACATATAACCCATAACCGAGAGGGCGTTCACGCATGACCATAGCCCGAATATCAGTCTTCGCGCTGACGCTTATGTTACTGGCGGTCATCGCCTGCTCGTCCGAAGACGCCACTGCGCCATCTTCCTCGGAACCGAAGGCTGTGTCCACTCAGCCTTCGACGGCGCCTGAGTCTGCAAGCCCAGTGGTTGCGTCCGCCGCGCCCACCCAGCCGCCTCCTCCGACCGCGACAGCCGAGCCGGAGGAGCGGGACCTCGACATAGTAACCCTGCTCCCCTTCGACGCCATTCCCGCCGTCCTCGACCCCGAGTTCATCAGCGCGGAGGAGGCGGACGCCAAGCTGGCCGAACTGATGGAGGGCCGCTCTCGCAGGGATGCCGACAAGGCGCTGATGGCGGGCGGTGGCGACCCAGACGACGCGCTGGTGCTCGGAGTGTCTATCAATGGCGACAGCCGCGCCTACTACATCCCGACTCTGAGCCGAGTCGAGATAGTGAACGACACCGTGGGCGGCCAGCCGCTCGCTGTTACCTGGTGACCGCTCTGCTACTCGGCTATCGTGTATAGCCGCGAAATCAACGGCGAGATTCACACCTTCGGCGTGTCCGGCAAGCTCATCATGAACGTCCTGGTCATGTATGACCACCAGACCAGGACTCTCTGGAGCCAGTTCCTGAACAGGGGCGTCGAGGGCGAACTAGAGGGCGTCGAGCTCGACGTCATCCCCGTAACCCAGACCACGTGGGGAGCGTGGAAGGAGCTCCACCCCGACACGAAGTTCCTGGACCTGTTCATGGCGGACCCATACGACCAATACTACGCGGACAACAACAGGCCCGGCGTCATCGGCGAGCGCAACAGCGATGATCGCCTGTACACCAAGGATCTGGTCGTCGGAGTGAACTTCGACGGCGTTCCGAAGGCATATCCGCTGGACGCGCTCGAATCCAACCCCGTACTGAACGACTCGGTAGAAGGGAAAGACGCGCTTATTTACTTCGACGTCCCCAGCGGCACCGCGCTTGTGTATGACCGCAACGTGAATGGACGCGCGCTCACCTTCGGAGTGGATACGGACACGTCCGGCGTACTGACGACGCTGGTGGACGAAGAGACAGGCTCGCGCTGGATGGCGTTCAACGGCCTCGCGGTGCAGGGCGAACTCAAGGGGCAGCGGCTGGAGAGAATCCCATCCCACCTCTCGTTCTGGTTCGCTTGGACGGACTGGAATCCTGAGACGGAGCTGTTCACGGGCTGACAATCCGGCGTCCAAACGGGTAGGATAGTAGTCGCCGGTCGAATACGCGCCGACCGGCGACTATCCCGCTTCATGGAGACGCTTCTATGACCGCCGAAAATCCCGAACGCCCAAACATCATCGTGATACTGGCCGACGACATGGGCTACTCGGACATCGGCTGCTTCGGCTCCGAAATTCGCACGCCGAACCTGGACTCGCTCGGCTACAACGGGCTGCGGTTCTCCCAGATGTACAACTCGGCGCGCTGCTGTCCGTCCCGCGCCGCGCTTCTCACCGGACTCAACCCCCAGCAGGCGGGCGTCGGCCACATGGTCGCCAATCTCGGCGTCACCGAATACCAGGGCTACCTGCGCGAGAACTGCGTCACGGTAGCCGAGGCGCTGAAGGCGTCCGGCTACTCCACCTATATGTCCGGCAAGTGGCACGTCGGCGGCGACTACGACCTCTCCGACCCGGATAGCTGGACTCCCGGCGCGCCGGACCATCCCATACCCACGCAGCGCGGCTTCGACCGCTACTACGGCATCCTGACCGGAGCGGGCAACTTCTACTTCCCCAAGACGCTGATGGACCAGGAAACGCTCGTCCCGCTCGACGACCTGGATGACTTCTACCTCACCGACGCCATCAGCGACAACGCGGTGAAGATGGTAGGCGAGGCCGCCGACGGCGACGCGCCCTTCTTCATGTACGTGGCGTACACCGCTCCGCACTGGCCGCTGCACGCGCTGGAAGAGGACATAGCGCGCTACGAGGGACAGTACCGCCGCGGCTGGGACTACCTGCGAACGAGCAGGCACGAAGAGCTCAAGAGCATGGGTATACTGGACGAGAAGTGGGACATCTCCCCCCGCGACAACAGCAGCCGTCCCTGGGACGAAGCCGGCAACCCCGACTGGGAGGACATCCGCATGGCCGTTTACGCCGCGCAGATAGACCGCCTAGACCAGGGATTGGGCAGGATTCTCGAAGCGTTGCGTTCCAGGGGGATGGACGGCAACACGCTCATCATGTTCCTGTCGGACAACGGGGGCTGCGCGGAGTTCCTGGCCGAAGACGGCAGTATGCCGCAGCCCGCGCGGTACGGCGGCGTCAACCCGGACGGAACCCCCGTCCGCGTCGGCAACGTCCCCGGACTGCGGCCCGGCGGCCCGCAGACGTTCATGAGCTACGACCTGCCCTGGGCGAACGCATCCAACACGCCTTTTCGCAGGTTCAAGCGCTGGACTCACGAGGGCGGCATATCCATGCCGTTCATAATGAGTTGGCCGGACAGGATAACCGAGCCGGGCATCGTGCATTCCCCG
Organism: Dehalococcoidia bacterium; assembly: GCA_963668275.2. Classification (GTDB taxonomy): domain Bacteria; phylum Chloroflexota; class Dehalococcoidia; order Lucifugimonadales; family UBA1123; genus VXRN01. The sequence continues at coordinate 725,616 of OY764155.1, read as the reverse complement.
GCGCACCTGATAGACATAATGCCCACCTGCCTGGACGCCGCCCGCGCCTACCATCTGGCGGAGCGCGACGGTCAGCCCACCATGCCCCTGGAAGGCGAGAGTATGCTGACCGCGATTGACAACCGAGCGTGGAGCCGGGAACAGCCCATATTCTGGGAGCATGAGGGCAGCAGGGCGGTTCGGCAAGGGCAGTGGAAGTTGGTCTCGGCTGTCGGCGAAGGATGGGAACTCTACGATATGGAGCGGGACCGCACCGAGTTTGACGACCTGTATCACAAGAACCAATCCAAGGCGCGAGAGTTGGAGAGCCTGTACGCGCAGTGGGCTGAACGCTGCGGCGTCCTGCCCTGGAACGTCATCAACCCCAACTGGAACCCCGCTATGCTGAGCGGGAGCGCTCACAAATCGGGATAGCTCGGACCGCAACGCGCCGCAGGGCGTCGGGAGGAACACATGGCAATCATAATGGCGAAGAGAAGCAAGATAGCGGTCTTGGAGATTCACGGCACAATCGGCGCCAGCGTCAAGTCGTCGGAGATGGAGAAGATACTGAACCGGGTGCGCGAAGACCCCAGCTTTCGCGCGCTGGTGCTGGACATAGACTCCGGCGGCGGCTCCGCGTCGCCGTCCGACTATATCTACCGCGCCGCCAAGCGCATCGCCGGACGCAAGCCCGTCGTGGCGTGCATTCGCGGTGTGGGCGCGTCCGGCGCGTACATGATTGCCTGCGCCGCCCACAGGATCGTCGCCGCGCCCGGCGCGATAGTCGGCTCCATCGGCGTCATCTCCGTTCGCCCCGCGCTGGAGCAGCTATTGGAGCGGGCGGGCATAGGCGTGAACGTCAACAAGAGCGGCAAGTACAAGGACCTGGGCGCTCCCTGGCGCGAGATAACCCCCGAGGAGAACGAGAAGATACAGGAACTCATAGACGATAGCTACGATTCGTTCGTAGAGATAGTATCGGAGAGCCGCGACCTGGACGAAGATCGCGTCAGGGAACTGGCAACCGGCGAAGTGTACCTGGCGCCGCGCGGCCTGGAAGCGGGCCTGGTGGACGAACTCGGCGACCTCGACCGCGCCCTGGAACTGGCCGCCGAAGCCGCCGGCATACCCAAGCGTCCGGTCTATCTGCGACCGCCGCGCGGACTTCGCGCCCGGATTCTCGGCCCCGTCGCCGACTCTCTCGTCGAATCGGTCGCCGATCAGATAGAACGCCGTCTCTCGCAGGGGCGGTATGGGCTGTAACGCAAATCCGAGCCGGATGTCACTCGGCGGCGAGCGACGCGCGGGCGGGCGCCGGCTGCCTGGCCATGCGGGCGACCGACTTCACCAAAACCGCGAAATCGCCTTCCGGCCTGAACCCGCGCTCCTGAAGCGCTCCGCCTAAGAGCGGGACGTACTCCGGCGCGAGGACTGCCACGCTCTTCGCGTTGGCGAGAGACGCCAGCGCGTAGTCGAGGATGTCAGGTGTCAGCGCCAGATAGTCCGGGCGCAGCATGAGTTCTATCCGTCCCACCCCGAACTTGGCCGACATCCTGAGCCACCCCCTGGCGGCCCCTTCCAGTTCCAGGACACGTTCTCCGCGCCGTCCAGCCGCCCGCTCGCGCGAGTCCTTCCACTGTCCCATCGTCATGCCCGCAAGCTGCCGAACCTTCATTGGGGTCGTCTCATTGTAGATGCGAAAGAGGGCGTGGTCGTGTTCGGCTCGACGCTCGACGGAATGCGAATCGGCGTCGAACAGGCCCTTACCCGGCTTTGAGACAGGCGGCTTTCCGAGATACAGCGTTTCGCGGAAGCACGGGAAGAAGCCCGCGCGCCTGGCCGCCGGAATGATGTCGCTGTCCGCCTCAACCCTGAGGAACACCCGCTCCGCTCCGCCGTACGCCGACAGGGCCGCCGCTTGCTCCAGCAACGCAATCAGCGCGTCGCCGGAACCGGGAGTCGCGTACAGGTGAGAAATTTCCCAACTTCTCGCGCCCGACCTGGGACGAAAAGCCGCTACCGCCCGCAGGTTCCCGCTTTCCATGCGCGTCAGAGCGCCCACTCTATAACGCGGCTGAAGGCGGCGGCGTGAGACGGCGGCGAGAAGCGTGTAGAAGGACTGGGGCTTGCTGATGCCCTCGGACGTGACGGCGAGGTTCGGGAATCGGTTCATGCCCACGGCGATACACCGGACGGTGTCCAGCAGCCCGAATGTCCTCACGTCTGAGTTGCTGTCGTTTCCGAGGCTCGTGGGTCGGCCTCCGTATTTCGATCCCCTATCCGCGTTCTGCCCGGGGGCGTTACCCTGTTCCCTCTTCGACCATGCCGACGAACAGCTTGTGCATTCGCTGGTCGTCGGTGAGTTCGGGATGGAAGGCGGTGGCCAGCATATGGCCTTCGCGCACAGCGACCGGCCTGCCGTCCTCCAGTCTGGACAGCACCTCCACGCCCTCGCCGACGGAGTTGAACACCGGCGCGCGTATGAACACGGCGCGATACGGAGGCCCTTCGATTCCGGTTACTTCCAGATCGGCTTCAAAGCTGTCCACCTGCCGCCCGAATGCGTTGCGGCTGACGTTGGTGTCCATCAGGTGAAGAGGTTCCGGCCTGTGGTCGGTCAGTTCGCCTGCCATGACTATCATGCCCGCGCAGGTGCCCCATGTGGGCATCTTGTCCGCCATGACGCGCTCACGCAACTTGTCGCGCATCTCGTATATGTCTATAAGCTGCACGATGGTGGTGCTCTCGCCGCCCGGGATTATCAGCCCGTCAACTTCGTCGAGCTGATCCGGGAGGCGGATTTCGCGCACCTCTACTCCGAGCTTTTCCAGCGCCGAGCGATGCTCAGCGAAGTCGCCCTGTATGGCGAGAACACCTACCGTAGTCAATTCTTACCAGCCTCTTATCGCAAGTCGTTCGGAGTCGGGCAAATCGGACACGTTCAGGCCGGGCATCGCGTCTCCCAGTCCCTTGGACACGTCGGCTATCATGGCGGGGTCCTGGTAGTGGGTGGTGGCCTTCACTATGGCGTCGGCCATCAGGTCGGGACGCTCGGACTTGAATATGCCGGAGCCGACGAATATGCCGTCAACGCCAAGCTGCATCATGAGCGCGGCGTCCGCGGGCGTGGAGACGCCCCCGGCGGCGAAGTTCACGACCGGCAGGTTGCCGCTTTCATGCACTTCCTTGACCAGTTCGTAGGGCGCGCGTAGGTCTCTCGCGGTCGCCATCAGTTCGTCGTCGTCCATGTTCTGGATGCGGCGTATCTCGCCCAGAACGCGGCGCGCGTGTCGAACGGCCTCGACGATATTGCCCGAACCGGCCTCGCCCTTGGTGCGAATCATGGCCGCGCCCTCGCCAATCCTGCGAAGCGCCTCGCCCAGGTCTCTCGCGCCGCAGACGAAGGGCACCCTGAAGTCGTTCTTGTTGATATGGTTGTTCTCGTCGGCGGGGGTCAGGACTTCGGACTCGTCAACATAGTCCACGCCGAGCGCTTCCAGCACCTGCGCCTCTACGAAATGGCCGATTCGCGCCTTCGCCATGACCGGTATGGTCACCGCGTCAACAATCTCGGCCACCTTGGTGGGGTCGGACATACGGGCGACGCCGCCCGCCGCGCGGATGTCCGAGGGAACACGCTCCAGCGCCATGACGGCCACCGCGCCCGCGTCCTCGGCGATTCGCGCCTGCTCGGCGGTCACCACGTCCATGATGACGCCGCCCTTTAGCATCTGGGCAAGCCCCGCCTTGACTCTCCATGTTCCGGTCTCCGTTCCAGTTCCAGCATCAATAGTCATAGTCGCCATCATGGGCCTCCGCGCTGATGTAGTTTTGCTTGAATCTATAACGGACATTATACTCTTGACAAATCGGCATTTACAACGAACCGCGATATTGCGCTAAACTGTGGCTGCAACGGTCGGACAGCTATTTTAGACGTTAGGAGACATTAGAACAATGACCAAATACGCCCGATTCCTCGCGCATGGCGAGGTTGCCTATGGAGTAGTCGAAGGGGATACGGTGAAGCAGTTGACCGCGGCCCCCTACGAAGACCACGAAGTCACCGACCATACCCACCCGCTTGACGACGTGAAGCTGCTCGCGCCCGTCGTCCCGAACAAGGTGGTCGCCATCGGCCTGAACTATCGCAGCCACCTGGGAGACAGAACGCCGCCCAGCGTCCCGGAGCCGTTCTTCAAGACAACTTCGTCCGTCGTCGGCCCGGGCGACGACGTTATCATCCCGAGAGAGGCGCTCGAAGAGGGCGTTACGGTGCAACCGGAGGCCGAGCTTTCGCTGGTCATCGGCAAGAAGGCCAAGCGGGTGTCCAAAGAGGACGCGCTGGACTATATCCTGGGATTCACCTGCGGCAACGACGTGAGCGCGCGAAACTGGCAGGCCAACGATCTGTCCTGGTGGCGGGCGAAGTCCTCCGACACCTTCACGCCGCTCGGCCCGTTCATCGTCTCCGGCCTCGACCCGTCCGCGCTTCGCCTGATCGGGCGGATAAACGGCGAGGTGGTGCAGGAGCAGGTCACCAGCGACCTTCTCTACGGCGTCCCCGAGATAATCGAGTTCGTGACCCGCGTGCTGACGCTCAATCCCGGCGACGTGGTGATGACCGGAACCCCCGGCGCGCCCGGCGACGTTCACGACGGCGACGTGATGGACGTCGAGATAGCGGAGATAGGCACGCTGACGAATACTGTTCGGAATGAGGCGTAGTTAGTCATCAGTGATAAGTAGTCAGTGGTCAGTTATCAGTAGCCATGCCGATAATTGATTACTGATAACTGTCAGCCCTCTACCCCAGAAGGCCGCTCGAAATGAGGCGTAGCTAGTCATCAGTGATAAGTAGTCAGTGGTCAGTTATCAGTAGCCATGCCGATAATTGACTACTGATAACTGTCAGCCCTCTATCCCAGAAGGCCGCCCAGGGTGAGCCAGTAGAACACGATGTACGTCCCGGCGACTATCATCAGCCAAGTTCCGATGGGATGCACGTAGGGCATAACCTTTCGCATACCGCCCAGCATCGCGCCCCTGAATAGGGCCATGCTCAGCGTGAGCGCGATGATGACGACACCCATGCCGAGCGCGTACAGAACGAACTGGGAGAAGGACGTCACGATGTCGGAGGCTGCGAACGATGAGCCTATCACGGCCAGGAAGATCGGCAGCGTGCAGCTAAGCGACGCCACCCCGTAGCTCAGGCCGAAGAGGAAGTACCCGCGTATATTCGAGCTTCCCGGATTTCCCAGCCTGGTCGCGGCTTGCTGAGCGAGCGCCGTGTACAGCTCTCCGCCTCTCAAAAGCCAGGCTCCGGCAATCACGAGCGCGACTCCGATGGCCAGCCCCAGCCAGGGCAGTATGTCGCCGACGACGGAACGCGCTCCCAGTCCTATAACGCCTCCGGCCAGCGCGAACAGAAGCACGAATCCGGCGGTGACCGAGACGCCAACCAGCAGCGCCTTGCCAAGCTGCGAGACGAACGACGCCTTCTCTTCATTCGCTCCGACTCCGAGATAGAGTCCCATGTAGGCGGGCAGCATGGCGAATCCGCACGGGTTGAACGCCGCCGCCACTCCCGCGCCGAACGCGAATCCCAGCGGAGCCACCACTCCCAGCCCGGACAGAAAAGAGCCGGAACTCCCGGAAAGCGATTCCACGAACAGGTTCACGCCGTCAATCTGGCCGCCGCCCCTTATCAGCAGCGCGCCAAGAACCGCGACGGCGAGCGATCCCACCGCCACCAGACCCGGAATGAGAACGCCACGCGCGTTCCGGGCAAGCGTATTTCGGTCTGAATTCATAGCAATCATCTCCCTCATCGGCATCCTCCCGGACATGAATCATATTCTTCTGAATGGGCGCTGTCATAAATCATTCTTTATATCGTACTGGTGAGGTTACAGGTGAGTTTCCAAGTGGGACTGGTGGCAGTTCACGTGGAAAGTGACCTGTTATCACCTGTTGTTAGCTACGGACCGAAAATTTTCGGTCGGCCAAGCGGCTCATTGATAAATTTCTCCTTATGCAAGTCAAGTATATCCGTTCTGCAATTATAGCAGATGATTTGTTCGGGGGACAGGGCGAATCGAAATTCTGTCCTGGGCGCATTCCTGCAATCAGCGTATGCGTATGTGGGCGGAGGAAAACGGCGCGTTCATCGCGCTGGACGATTTCTACGACTCTATTACCTTCCTGGAACCCTCGCGCCCCGGGTTCGAACTGGCGCTTCCGCGCGACTCGTCCCCGCTCGACCTGGCGCGCAGGCCGTACAGCTAAGAGATTCCATAGCTCGAAAGAAAGTCTTCCCGCATCTGGCAGGAGACGATCTCGAAATCGGCAACCGAGTCGAAGAGGCCCTGGTCCGTGGTGACAATCAGATCAGCCCCGACTGACAGATAGGCTGATACGAGGTACACGTCCTCTTTGGGCAATTGGTTAAGAAGGGCCTCCGGTATCTCAGGAGTTGTAACTTGGACGACGGCCTTGTCAGGATTCAGTCTAAGGCTATTGAATAACTTGCTTATTCTTTGCAGTCGGATGTCTCTCTGTGTCATCAGGCTGTACCCCTTGTCATTCCAGCGCTTCTTAGAAGGAATTACGAATTTATCTTCGGAAACTTCTAAAGCCAGCAGGAATTGCCGTGTCTCTTCTTGCTTGTTGCTGCCATTGCGGCCCAAGAGATCCTCAAACAGCCATTCATTCAGGACAAAAATCATGGGCGAAGATTAACCCTCTTCCTTTTGGTCGACACCAAAGAAGACCGCCATGTCCTCTAGCTCCGCTGCTATGAACGACTCCAGTCCGCCCTGAATCTGGCCGTTGGATTTGGCTTCCTGCTTGGTGAATTCGCTTTCTCCGTTCTTCTTTTCAGCGAGTAGGAACGACACGTCGTCCACGCCAATGTTGCCTGCCGCTATCTGGGCGAGCAGGGCTACCACGAAGGTCTCGCTGTGAGTGGATATGACGAAGCGCTTGTCATCGTTCAGAGCTATATCCGTAAGAGCATGGACTAGCTTCCTGACCATTGAGGGATGTAGATGAATCTCTGGCTCCTCTACCAAGATGATCTTGGCCTTGTCGTATAGGGCGACGGTCAGCATATAGGCGACTTGGTTTACGCCGAACCCCTCGTTGACGATGGAAACCGGAGTCTCACGGTTCCTGGGAACGGAATCAATGGTGAATGACGATGTTCCGATTTGGGCCCGAGCGTGGATTTGGCGGTCGGCGACCATTTCCATGTAGTCGCTGACCTTGTATTCCAAGTATCGGTCAGTAGCAAGCATGGACGCTACTTCCGCATCGGTATTGAGCATCGGAGTCACATTAGTAACACCGTAACCGGGAGACATAAACCCCCGTTGCAATGGAACGAAGTAAGCATCCCTAGCCAATTCCATCGGCATCTGCGTCCATTCCAACAAAGCAACTATGTCTTCTTGGAAGCTAGCGTCTCCAGCCCATTCGAGACCCAAGTTAATGCCATCCCATCTGACCTGCACCCGTAACTCTTCATCTTGGACTATTATGGCGGCGTCAGAATAGTCAGACTGACTTGCTCGATATGGGAATGGAATATCTAATTCCATTACGAATCCTTGCGGCAGAGTTTTCCCGCTTACAGATATAGATGACTTTCCGCCAGATTTGGCTATTCCCAGAGAGAATTTCGACCCGCTGACATCCAGTTCGGCAATTGACAACGAGAGAGAAACTGTCTCGTCGTCCTGATGGTTGTGAACTACTTCGTTGTAACTCCCCAGAGTGATTCCCGGATACGAAAACAGCCCCGGCAAGTTCCGGTTCGGTTCGGTCAGGAAGTTCTTGAGGGTCAGCAGGCCGTAGATGAGGGAGGACTTGCCGGAGCCGTTGGGGCCGTACACGACGGTCAGGGGCACTATGTCTATCTCGGCGTCGCGTATGGAGCGGAAGTTCTTCAATCCGAGTGTGTACTTGTCCGACATTGGACTGCCTCGCGTGTCGTTGGCTTGGTATTACCTGCGGCGATTATAGCAAAGACGCGCTTGGCGAAATCTCCCCGTTTGACTACCCACCGCGCCTAGACTACCATCCAAGCTATACTACCAACACTAGACACACGGGAAGGAGACACCAGCATGGGCGCGATAATAGGCGAGGGCGATTTCAGGTACGAACACATCATTGACTGGCACAAGATGCCGGAGGGCGCGAGGCTGATAGAGACTCCCGGCGTGGCCGTGGACTCGCAGGACGACGTTTACGCATTCAGCCGCAACCCGGACTACCCGGTGATGGTATTCGACCAGGACGGCGAGTTCGCGCGGGGTTTCGGCAAGGGTATCTTCGGCAACCGGACGCACGGCATATACGTCGGGCCGGAGGATACTATCTACTGCGTGGACGACGGCATTCACACCATCACCAAGTTCACGCGCGACGGCGAACTGCTAATGACCATCGGGACGCCGGGGGTGTCGTCTGAGATATGGAAGGGAGAGCCGTTCAACAGGCCGACGCACGCCGCCGTCTCAAGAGAGACCGGGCATATCTACATCTCGGACGGCTACGGCAACTTCAACATTCACAAGTACACCGGCGACGGCGAGTACGTGAAGAGCTGGGGCGGCCCCGGAATAGATCCGGGCGAGTTCCTGCGTCCGCACAACATCGCGGTGGACAACGACGACCGCGTGCTGGTCGCGGACCGAGAGGCGCACCGCATACAGGTCTTCGACGGCGACGGCAATGTGCTGGACGTGTGGAACAACATACATATGCCCAACGGCATGACCATCGGCCCGGACGACAATATATACGTCGGCGAACTGCCCGGCGCTACCCAGGCCGACCCGACACCGCCGCGACACGGTCACAGGGTGACCATCTACGACAACAGCGGCAAGCGGCTCGCCCTTCTGGGCGCGGACGACGAAGGGGAAGAGTCGGGCGCGTTCATCGCTCCGCACGGCATGGGCGTTGACAGCGGCGGCAACATATACGTCGGAGAGGTTTCATTCACCATCCGAGGCAGCCACATGGACCCGCCCAAAGAGCTGCGCAGCTTCACCAAGCTCGCCAAGGTCAGCTAGGGGAGTATCCAGCCGGGAACACAATTGCAATCGCGTGGGTGGACGTAAGAGTCCGCCCGCGCCACGGATATCCTTAACAACGTGAGGTCGGGGATCGGGAGCGAATAATCGAAACCAATTAGAAGGCGAAGGGAGGCCATCATGACCACAGCTACGAAGAACCTGATCAGAGTCGGCGGCGTGGAAGAGGTGAAGCAGAGAGGCTGTACGGTCGTGACGGGCGGCGGTCATACGATAGCGGTGTTCAGGCGCGATGACGAGTTCGCCGCCGTGGACAACAGGTGTCCGCACATGGGCTTCCCGCTGGATCGCGGGACCGTCAAGAACGGCATTCTCACCTGCCACTGGCACCACGCGCGTTTCGACCTTTCGAGCGGCGGCACGTTCGACCCGTTCGCGGACGACGTGAGGTCGTTCCCCGTATCCGTGGAGGATGGCGCCGTGTGGGTTGATCCCAGTCCGCCGGAACCGGACCCCATCGAACGCTGGTCGCATCGCCTGGAGGACGGGCTGGAACACAACATACGGCTGGTGATAGCGAAGTCGGCGCTCGGGCTGAACTCGTCCGACGCGGATTACCGAGTCCCGCTGACGATAGGCGCGATGTTCGGCACGACCTACTCGGCGCAGGGCTGGGGACAGGCGATGACGATGCTGACGTGCGCCGCGAACATCCAGAAACATCTCAATACCGAGGACAAGCCCCGCGCGCTGTACCAGGGTCTCAGGCAGGTTGCCTCGGAGTGCGCGGGCAGGCCGCCCCGCTTCCTGGTTGATCCCCTGCCCACCGGCGAGACCAGGCCGGAGGTGTTCAAGGACTGGTTCCGCAGTTTCATAGAGGTGCGCGACGACGAGGGCGCGGAACGCTCGCTGCGGACGGCGATTGAACTCGGCGTATCCCGGCGCGAAATCGCGGACATGGTGTTCGCGGCAGCCACGGACAGGATTTACCTGGACGCGGGCCATGTCCTGGATTTCTGCAACAAGGCGTTCGAGATTCTGGATCACATAGGCTGGAAATACGCCGGCCAGGTACTCACCAGCCTGGTCAGCGGCATGGCATCCGCCAGGCGCAGCGAGGAACTCAACTCATGGCGCAACCCGATAGATCTGTCGTCGCTGGTATGGGAGGCGCGGGACGCTCTGCCCGGACTGTGGGAAGAGGGCGCGAAGGCGCGAGGCGAGTGGGACGATGAGGACGCGCTCGTTGGCGTCATCCTGGAAGACGATCCGGTCGCCGCTATCGAAGCGCTCAAGGGCGCGGTGAGAGAGGGCGCGACCGCCGAACAGCTTGGCGGCGCGGTCGCCTACGCCGCGTTCCTCAGAATGGCGCGATTCCACACCTCCAACGAGTTCGGAGACTGGGACACCGTTCACAACACGCTCACGGCCGCCAACGCGCTCCACCAGGCTCTGAAGCGCGCGCCGTCCGTCGAGCTCACCCGCGCGGCGTTCGACGTCGCCATGAGCATCTACCTCGACCGCTTCCTCAATATGCCCGCGCAGCGTCTCCCCGAACCCAACGGCGCGCGGGCCGGAGACGGGCTGGGGGACAGCATCCTGAAGGCGATGGACTCCCAGCAGCAGGTGGAGCAGTCCGCCAGGCTGGTCAGCGACTACGTATCAGGCTCGTCCGACCCGGACGGGGTTCTGCCCGTGCTGGCTCACGCGATGCTGCGCGAGGACTCCACCTTCCACCACTTCCAGATAGTCGAGGCGGCGCTGAAACAGTACGAGGAGCGCAGGGGAACGGACTCGGCGCGGCACGCGCTGGTGGCGCTGGCAAGGTTCCTGGCGGCGCACTACCCCACTCCGAGGGCAGTGAACCAGACTTATGGCATCGCCGTGAGACTCCAGCGCGGCGACGAAATCTTCCGCGAAGACTAGCCATCCCAACCTGCTACAATGGGAGTGACCGCAATGATCGGACGGAGGTCATGATGCGCTTTATACAGGAAGAAGAAGCCAAAGAGAGTTTCTCTGAGCTGATCGAGGCCGTAGCGAACGGTGAATCCATCGCCATAATCCGCAACGGCTTCAAAGTGGCCGCCCTGGTTCCAACAGAAGAAACATTCTTGGATTCCGAAGAGGAGCGAGAGCTCCGAAGACAGACAATGGAAAGGTTATTGGAAGCCAGAAAAGGGTGGGGGAAAACGAAAAAGGTCTCGCTGGAGGAGATTCTTGAATGGCGATACGCCAGAGAGTGAACGAGTTCGTCCTGGACGCATCCGTTGCCACTGTGTGGGTGTTCGATGACGAGTCGCATCCCATCGCGGACATCGCGCTGGCCGAAATCCGAGGCGATGGCGACGGATTCGTCACCCGACACTGGCATCTTGAAGTGCGAAATGCGTTGCTTATGGGTGAGCGCAGGAGGCGGGTCACTACGGGAGAACTTGGCGGCCGTCTGTCCTTCTTGAATGAACTGACGGTGCATACCGACACAGAGGCTAATCTGGACGAAGTTTTCCACTTGGCAAGGCTCCACAACCTGACTATGTACGACGCTATGTACCTTGAACTCGCTGTCCGCCGCGGTTTGTTGCTCATCACTCTGGACCGCAGACTCGCGCAGGCCGCCTCCGACGCCGGCGTAGAGACGCTGCCTTGAAACCCGCAAACCAGGAGAATCCCCCATGACCGACCGTCTCAACGAAATCGTAGAATCCGGCGAAGCCGAACGGCTGGCCACCGGCTTCGTGTTCACCGAAGGCCCCCTGTGGCACCCGGACGGCTATCTGCTGTTCGTGGACATACGGCGCAGCCAGATATTCCGGCTCGTTCCCGGTGGACATCCCGTGATAGTCCGCGAAAACAGCGGCGAGTCCAACGGCATGACCTTCGACATACAAGGCCGTCAGATTATATGCGAGATGATAAACCGCCAGATCACCCGCATGGAAGCCGACGGCTCTTACACCGTCCTCGCCGATAGCTGGAACGGCCAGCGCATCAACCGCCCCAACGACGTGGTGGGCAGGTCGGACGGCAGCCTCTACTTCACCAACCCGGGCAGGGAAAGGCTCGATCCGGCCGACGTTGATATGCAGTTCAACAGCGTCCACCGCATCCGGCCCGACGGCGCGGTGGACATGATCGCGCCCGGAATCGAGTATCCGAACGGGATAGCCTTCTCGCCGGACGAGAGCGTTCTGTACGTCGCCAACACGCGCCCCGGCCAGTACATTCTCGCCTACGATCTGGATTCCGACGGCGAGGTGTCCGGCGTCCGCCACTTCGCCGATATGCCGTCCGAGTCGGCGAACAACGGCGTGCCGGACGGCATGAAGGTGGATATCGAGGGCCGAGTCTATTGCACCGGACCGGACGGCTGCTGGGTATTCGACCCGTCCGGCGAGCTAATGGGCGTCATCCGCCTGCCGGAGTATCCAGCCAACTGCGGCTGGGGCGGTCCGGAGAACCGAACCATGTACTTCACCGCCAACACCTCCATATACAGCATGGTAATGAAGACGCCCGGCGCGGCGATACCGTCCGCCTAGTCAGATCGGGGGAAGGGCAAGCGGTCGTATCTATATGTAACATGAGAACTATGATAAAGACCAACCGCCCGACAATCGCAGACGAACAACCGCGGCCACTAGGACTGCTGGCGGCGCTGGCATTGACCGCTTTCGCCGCACTGGTTTTGGCCTGCGGAGTAGAATCTTCCGGTCCTCAGGCACAAGCTCCGGCCAGCGCATCCTCCGCGCAGGTCCTCGTGGCTACGCCGTCTCCGGCGTCCCCTACGACGTCGCCCACACCCCGACCGGCCGAGCGGGCGAGAACGGAGAATGATACCCCGACTTCCGTCCCCGTGCCGACGCCGGCCATAGCGCCGAGTTCCCAGGCCGCCGTCAAGACGGCGCCCGCTCCTGAGGCCAAGGTCACGCCCACCGCGCCTTCGCCTCCCGACAGGGACCTCGCTGAACTCGCCGTCCGGCTGAAGGGCGCGGTCCTTGACGACTCCGAACCCAAACTCGCGTCTCCCCTGTCCGTCGGCCACAGGCGCGACTTCTGGCTGACCGATCTTGACGACGGCGCGGCCACGAAAATCAGCGCGACACTCGGCGTCGTGAGCGAGAACGCCTACTGGTTCACGGACGACGCCATAACCGTCAGCCAGGCCGGCCTGGAGAAGGCGGCGCGGATGTACGAATCGCAGGTGCGTCCGGCGGTGGTGGCTGCCTTCGGGGACATTCGGAGTCCCGGGATAGACGGCGATCCGCGCCTCATCGTCCTGCATTCCGCGTTGGACGGGGCGGCGGGCTACTACGGAGCGAGTGACGAATACTCGACAGAGGTGCATCCCCACAGCAACGAGGGCGAGATCATCTACATAGACGCCGAACTCCTCGAACCCGGCTCAGACTTCTATATGTCCGTACTGGCCCACGAATTCCAGCACGCCATTCACTTCAACCAGGACACGGGAGAGGATACGTGGGTAAACGAGGGTCTTTCGGAACTGGCGACTGAGGTATCGGGCTACGAGACCGCGTCGCCCGATGTCTTTCTCCCGCGTCCCGATACCCAATTGAACTACTGGCCGGAGGAGTCTGAGAGACGAATCGCGCACTACGGGGCCTCGGCTCTGTTCTTCAGATACCTGGCGCAGAGAATCGGGGGAACCGGGAACCTGATGAACCTGATGACCGAGCCGCTGGACGGCATACCCGGCGTGGACGCTTTCCTGCGGGAGCGCGGTCTGCGATTCGAGGACGTCTTCGCCGACTGGGTGGCAGCCAACTACCTGGACGCCGACGACCGGACATACGGCTATCTGGACAGCGACGTGAGAATCCGCAGGGCGCGGCCCCTGGGAGACAGCAAGGGACGCCGGATGTCCCTGCCCCAGTTCTCCGCCCGATACCACTCCCTCAGAACCAACGCCGCCGAAGGAACCCTCAGATTCCTGGGAGATGCGACTGCGCGCCAGGTAGAGGCCGAGTGCGTCAGCGACAACGGCTGCTGGTGGAGCGGCCGGGGAGACTCGATCAATACCAAGCTAACCCGCGAGTTCGACCTCGCCGGCCTCAGCGCCGCCACGCTCGAGTACATGATATGGCATGACATAGAAGACGGCTGGGACTACGGCTACGTAGAGGTGTCCGACGACGGCGGCCAAACCTGGAACATCCTCGAAGGCCGGCATACTTCGGACGACGACGTGAGCGGCAACGCCTACGGCCCGGGCTACACCGGACGCAGCCGCGACTGGAAGCCGGAGTCCATTGACCTCACCCCCTTCACGGGCGGCCCTGTGCTAATCAGGTTCGAGTACGTAACCGACGCCGCCGTTTACCGCGACGGCTTCATGGTAGCCGACATATCCATTCCCCAACTGGACATCGGCGCGGACATGGACGGCTGGAACGCCGAGGGCTTCGCTCCGGCCCGCGAAAGCCTTCCCCAGCGGTTCATAGTACAGATAATCGCCATAAGCGCGAACGGCGAATACCAAGTATCGAGGCTGGACCTGGACGCGGACAACTCCGGCGAAACCACCCTGAGCGGCCTGGACGCGCCCGGCATGGAGGTCGTCGTCATCGTCTCCCCCATCACCCGCGACACCCGCCACGGCGCAAGCTACACCCTGGAGTTCCTGCCCGGGTAGCCACTCCGCCCACTCCATCCTGCCGTACATCTCCAATATCCCAAATCCTGATTCAGACAAAGAGCCGAACGCCGACCAGCCCAATCCGGTACATCCCACAAATCCAGTAAATCCCGCTTCAGACAAAAACCACATCTCCTTCCGAGACTTCCAGCGCCAACTCCAGGAAGAATACGAAGACCCCTGACCGCCCAAAACCGACAACTGAATACCTTAGCGCCTCCTCATGCCCTTTCTGGACATACTGACGCCCACCACTTCCGTGATACTTCCCCGGACCAGGGCAATCGCATCTAAACGGCACTTAGGTTCGCAACAGGCAGATCTTGGGCAGAAACCTCTCGTAGATGTCATTGCGCGGTTTCAGAATTTCTGAATAGCGATCATGGGTTCGGCCATTGTGGTAGTTTCGAGATTTCATGGAGCGAAAACACCCCTGAAAAAGCCCGTAAATTAAGATGCGATTGCCCCGCTCCTTGACAACAGGGGGGTTCGGTAATTCGGATTGGAGGGCGAGGCGATTGCTGGATTCCCGCTTTCGCGGGAATGACGGATAGCTGAACGGTTCGGACCGCGCAGACAGTCGAAGACCTGGGGCTGTTGCCCGTCACCCGCGCTTTCTGGAAGAATAGGGTAAGGAGAAGAAAATGACTATCAACACAGACGCCGACGTGATCCGCGTGATTCGGCGGAATCCGCGCCTCATACTCCAGGCCATGCGCGAAGACGAGGAACTGCTGGCCGATATGCGTCGCGCCATTCTGACCGACGAGCTTCTCAGCCTTCCCGCCCAGTTCGCCGAGACTAAAGCCACCCAAGACGAGATGCTGGAGACTCAGAACAAGATTCTCGCGACCCAGTCCGAAATGCTGGAAACGCAGAACAGACTTCTGCAAGACCTCGCCGAAACGCGCAGGGTTCAGGCCGAAATGCTGGAAACGCAGAACAGACTTCTCGCCGACCTGTCTGAAACGCGCAGGGTTCAGGCCGGGATGCTGGCGACCCAGAACCGGATCCTGGCTGAGTTGGCGGAGCTGCGGAAGGAGCAGAACCAGATGTCCGGGAGATTGGGCAATCTGGATGGATCCGACCTCGAACGCAAGTTGGCCCGAATCGCCCCGTCGCGTCTCTGCCAGAAGCATCAATTTCGCAGGCCGCAGATACTAATGAGCGAAGCCATTGTTTCTCAGCATCTGGAGGATTTCCTGGATGAACTCGGCGAAGCCAGTTTCGCCGGGACTATCTCAGACGCGCAGTATCGCAGAATTACGGACACCGACATGGTCCTCAGGGTACGGCGGCGGGAGGATGGCGAAACCGTGCACTGCGCGGTAGAGGCGTCGAGCATGATTGACCGCGTCGACGTCACCAGGGCGATGGCTTCTTCGGACGCGCTTCACTCTGTCTATGGAGGCAGGACGATGCCCGTTGTGCTGGGATACCAGATTATCAATGAGGCGCGGGAACTGGCTGAGGACAACTCCGTCAGCGTCATAATAGTCAACAGATCCACCAGACCGATTGTCTAGGGACCGCGCTTCCAGATTCCCGCTCTAGCATATCCCTTCCTCGCCACACCCCCTTTGCGCTATAATGCGAACATACAAACTAGGCAAGGGGCGCCGACCACGATGACTCTGAGCGTCAATATACATAAATACGAAATTATACAACCCGCGCTTCGGGAGCGTGAAAAAAAATTTCCATAGCTAACAACAGGTGATTACTGGTCACTTTCCGCGTGACCAGTAACCTGTCCCACTTGAAAACTCACTTGAAACCCCACCAGTACGACATAAAGGACAATTTATGACTATGCCGCTTCCCCCGAACTGACGACACTGAAAGGCCCTGCCTCTGGCCGCGCCGCCCAAAAGTCCCTTCCCCCTTGATACGGGAAGGTTAGGATGGGGGTGATCCCATACTTGACAACACTCCAATCCAGACATAGGATTGCCTCAAATTTCGGGAGTTTCTGACATTTCCCGAAATGCGGTTCACTAGCCCCAAGTCATGGAAAGACTGGAGGAGGTTGTCGGATGAATTTCAAGAAGATAGGGGTATTGCTCCCCTTGGCGTTGGTAGCGTCGGCGCTGATACTGGCGGCCTGCGGCAGTTCCGAAGAAGAAGCGCCCGCGGCCCAGGTTCAGCCGACGGCGGCCCCCGCGCAGCAGCCCGCGCCCGCTGTTCAGCCGACGGCGGCCCCGGCGCAACCTGCGCCCGCGGCCGTCTCTCAGCCCGCCACGGCCCCCGCGGAACCCCAGATGGGCGCGGCGCTCATAGGCGAGCTTGAAGGCCCCACGATAATAGACGACGAGAGCAAATGGCCCACCAGCTTCAACGAAGCTCCTCAGTTGGCCGAACTCGTCGCCGCCGGCAGTTTGCCCCCGGTCGCCGAGCGCATCGGCAGCGACCCGCTCGTCATAGAACCCGTGCATGAAATCGGGCAGTACGGCGGCGTCTGGCGACGCGGTTTCAGCGGCCCCGCCGACAAGTGGAACGGCTACCGCTGCTGCACCGGAACAGACCACGTTCTCTACTGGGACTACACCGGAGGCATTCCCAGGCCCAACATAGCCAAGGGCTGGGAAGTGAGTTCCGATGGAAAGTCGTTCACCCTCTTCCTGCGCGACGGCATGAAGTGGTCGGACGGACACCCGTTCACGGCGGACGACTTCGTGTTCTGGTACGAGCATATGCACAACAACGAAGAACTGATCCCGGTCAAGACATCCTACTTCCAGACGCCGAGCGGCGCGGGAACCCTGGAGAAGGTTGACGATCTCACTGTCAAGATAACCTTCCCCGATCCCTACTACCTGTTCATAGACGTGCTGGCCGGAGCGACCCACCTGGGCGGACACGCCTACCAGGGACCGAACGCCAGGGGTATGTTCGCTCCCAAACACTACATGGAGCAGTTCCACCCCGCTTTCGCCGGACAGGAAGAGATTGACAAGATTGTCGAAGCCGAAGAACTGGACAACTGGGTCACCCTCTTCAAGCAGAAGAACGACTGGGCGCTCAACCCCGAGCTGCCCGTTGTGACTCCCTGGAAGACCGTCCAGCCCATCACCGAATCCACGTGGGTGCTGGAACGCAATCCTTACAGCGTCTGGGTGGACACCGAGGGCAACCAGCTCCCGTACATTGACAAGGTAATCCTGACGGTGTTCGAGAACCTGGAGGTGCATAACCTTCGCGCCGTCGCGGGCGAGTACGATATGCAGGCCCGCCACGTGGACATTCAGAAGGTCCCCGTGTTCCTGGAGAACGAGGAAAAGGGCGCGTACAAGCTCTACCTAGACCCAGGCGACTACGGCTCTGATATGCAGGTCAAGATCAACAAAGCCTACGAGGAAGACCCGGAGATAGGCGAGTTGCTTCGCAACGTTGACTTCCGGCGCGCCCTCTCGCTCGGCGTTGACCGCGACCAGATAAGCGAAACCTTCTTCCTGGGCATCGCGCCGCCTCGCAGCGTCGCGCCCGTCGCCTCCAACGACTGCTACCCGGGCCAGGAGTACGAAACGAAGTGGCACACCCACGATCCGGCCCAGGCCAACGCCCTGCTGGACGGGATGGGATACACCGACAAGAACGCCGACGGCATCCGCATGAGGAAGGACGGACAGGGCCCGCTCATCATCGTGGCCACCACCCTGGGCGGTCAGTTCGTGCAGTACACCCAGATAATGGAAGCCATCAAAGAACAGTGGGCGGACATCGGCGTTGGACTGGATGTCAAGGAAGTCGAGCGCAGCCTGGCCGCCCAGATGTACAGGGCCAACCAGCACCAACTAGCCGCCTGGAACAACGACGGCAGCGAACACATCTTCACCTTCCCGGGCCACGTCTTCCCCTTCGACTCCGGCAGCTCCGGCGGCGCGCCGCTGGGAATGTGGTTCCAGACCAACGGCGAAGACGGCATGGAGCCGCAGCCATACCTCAAGACCATAATGGAGAACTGGCGCAAGGGCTTCAGCGTTCCCAAGGACGAGCGCACCGCCCTCTGCAAAGAGATCTGGCAGCTTGCCGTGGACAACGTCAACAACATCGGAATCGTCGGCCCCGGCCCCGCTTCCATGGGCGTCCGCATCGCCAAGACCGACCTCGGCAACATACCCTCCAGGCACTACAACAGCCCGGACGGAAAGACCCCCGGAATCTCCCGACCGGTCACCTTCTTCTGGAAGAGCGAGGCCAACCGCCAGCCCCAGCAGCTAAGCATCCAATAGCGTACAAGCCATCCATAAACGCGGATCACACCGTATGGGCGTCCCTTGTGGGCGCCCAAATCCCCTCTCCCCCAGGGAGAGGGCTAGGGTGAGGGTGAACCCTCCAAATCCTGCAAATCTTGAAATCCCGTAAATCCTGATTCAGACATAAGAAGGTTCATACAGAGTGCTATCATTCCTTGCGCGTCGTCTCGTACTCGCTCTCATCACCACTTGGGCGATCTCGGTCATCGCGTTCGCCATCATTCAGCTTCCGCCGGGCGACTACGTGACCGCTTACATAGCTCAACTGGAAGCGCAGGGAGACTTCGTATCCGAAGATGAGGCCGTGACCCTCCGAGCCGAGTACGGACTCGATCAGCCCTTCCCCGTGCAGTATTATAAGTGGCTGAGGCAGGCCATAAGGGGAAATTTCGGAGTGGCGATGGAGTACAGGCGGCCGGTCAGCGACGTGATCGGAGACCGCCTGATACTGACCGCCGCCCTTACCTTCACCTCCATCATCTTCACCTGGATTCTCGCCATCCCGATTGGCATATACTCCGCGGTAAAGCAGTATTCGGTCGGAGACTACACATTCACCTTCATAGGCTTCATAGGGCTGGGAGTGCCAAACTTCCTGCTCGCGCTCGTGGTGCTGTACGCCGGCTTCATCTGGTTCGGCGCTAACGTAGGCGGCCTGTTCTCCCCGGAGATGGTTGACGCGCCGTACAGCGTCGCCAAGGTGCTGGACCTTCTCAACCATCTGTGGATGCCCTCCCTCATTCTCGCCATAGCCGGAACGGCCCAGCTTATCAGGGTGCTGCGCGCCAATCTGCTGGACGAACTCCGCAAGCCATACGTGGTCACGGCGCGCGCCAAGGGCCTGTCCGAGTGGCGGGTGGTTTTCAAGTACCCGTTCCGGGTGGCCATGAACCCGCTCATCAGCACCATCGGATACCTGCTGCCTCTCATAGTGTCTGGCAGCATCATCGTGTCGGTGGTGATGAGCCTGCCCACCGTCGGCCCGCTTCTGCTCAAGGCGCTGATAGCCCAGGATATGTTCCTCGCCGGAACCATCATCCTGATGATAGGGCTTATGACCGTCGTCGGCACCTTCATTTCAGATATACTGCTTGCCTGGGTGGACCCTCGCATTAGACTGGAGAGCACCTAAAAATGGCTGAGAACACAGGCGCCCTCGAAGGCGCGTTGACCCAGGCGGCGGAAGCCAGCCGCAGCGAGGAGCGGATATACGCCGCGTCGCAGTGGCAGTTGATGTGGTGGCGTCTCCGCAGGCACAAGCTGGCCATGATAGCCGGCATTACGCTGATCGCGTTCTATTGCGTCGCGCTCGGCGCGGATTTTCTGTCAACCTCCGACCCGACCCAGCCCGAGGCGCAGCGCGGACTGCTGTCGCCCCAGCGCATACACCTGTTCGACGGCTGGATGCCGAGTCCTCACGTGCTCGCCGTCTCCGGCAAGCGCGATCCGACCACCTTCCAGAGAGTCTATGAAGTAGATCCCGAAACCAAGATACCGCTTCGCTTCTTCGCGCGCGGATACGAGTACAATTTCCTGGGACTGATTACGACCGACCGCCACCTCATAGGCGTTGACGCGCCATACAAGGCGGAGGACACCATCTTCATACTAGGCACCGACCTCCAGGGGCGCGATCTGTTCTCGAGGCTGCTGAGCGCGACACGCATCTCCATGACTATCGGTCTGATAAGCGTAGCGATAACCCTCTTCCTCGGCGTGCTGCTCGGCGGAATATCCGGGTACTACGGCGGCTGGGTGGACATAGTTATCCAGCGCGTAATCGAGATACTGCGCTCGATTCCGACCATACCGCTCTGGATGGGAATAGCCGCCGGCGTGCCGAGAGACTGGTCTATTCTGAGGGTCTATTTCGCCATCACTATCATCATCGCTATCATCGGCTGGACCGAGGTGGCCAGGGTGGTGCGCGGGCGCTTCCTCTCGCTGCGCGAAGAAGACTTCGTGGCGGCGGCCGAACTCGCGGGCGCCAGCCAGATGCGAATTATATTCAGGCACATGGTCCCGTCCTTCCTCAGCCACATCATAGCGGCTACTACTCTGGCCTTCCCCGCCATCATCATCGCGGAGACGTCCCTCAGCTTCCTCGGACTGGGAATGCGCCCGCCCGCGATAAGCTGGGGCGTGCTGCTCCAGGCCGCCCAGCAGGTGCAGGCGGTCGCCCTAACGCCGTGGCTCCTGGCACCGGCCGTTCCGGTGATTATCGCGGTGCTGGCCTTCAACTTCCTCGGAGACGGTCTCAGAGACGCCGCCGACCCATATGGACAATGATATGACGCAAACCAACGGACATACGGAACCACTGCTCTCGGTGCGAAATCTCAGCACTCACTTCCCTCTGGACGAGGGAACGGTCGTCGCCGTGGACGGCGCGAGTTTCGACCTCTATCCCAGCCAGACGCTCGGCATAGTGGGCGAAAGCGGCTGCGGCAAGAGCGTCACCGCGCGCTCGATACTCGGCATCCTGGACAAGCCCGGCGTGATAGTCGGCGGCGAGATAATGTTCCGGTACAGCGGGCGTAACGGCGACGCGGAGGAATTCCGCGACCTCACCGAGTTCGACCCCGACGGCTCGGAGATGCGCCGTATCAGGGGCGGCGAGATAGCCTACGTCTTCCAGGAGCCGATGACCTCGTTCAGTCCGGTGCATACGGTCGGCAACCAGCTAATGGAAGCCATCATGCTGCACAGAGACGTTGACAAGGCGGAGGCGCGCGAGATAGGAACTGAGATGCTGCGCCGTGTCGGAATACCTCTGCCCGACCGCAGAATGAACGAGTATTCCTTCCAGCTGAGCGGCGGCCTGCGGCAGAGGGCCATGATAGCGATGGCGCTGTCCTGCGGCCCGCGCATACTCATAGCCGACGAGCCGACGACCGCCCTGGACGTAACCACCCAGGCCCAGATCCTCGACCTGATGATCAACCTTCAGCGGGAACAGGACATGGCCATCATGCTCATCACCCACGACCTGGGCGTGATAGCGGAAATGGCTGACTACGTGGTGGTGATGTACCTGGGGCAGGTGGTGGAGAGCGCGCCGGTGGACGACATATTCCACAATCCTCAGCACCCGTACACGCGGGCGCTGCTGCAATCCATACCGCGCATACAGTCGGACGCTTCGCAGGACCGGCTGGCATCCATCACGGGATCGGTGCCGCACCCATACGCGAGGCCGAGCGGCTGCCCGTTCAACCCGCGCTGCCCGGCATTCCTGCCCGGAATATGCGACGCGAACGAGCCTGTCCTCAAGCCCATCGGACCGGAACACCAGGTAAGTTGCTTTCTCCATCACGAGGTTCAGACATGACCGTAGAAGCGCCAGCCGCGCAGAACGGCGAGAGATTGCTTGAGATCAACAATCTCCGCAAATACTTCCCCATAAAGCAGGGCCTGCTGAGGCGCGAGGTGGGCAACATCCGCGCCGTTGACGACGTGAGCTTCTACATCAACGAAGGCGAGACGCTGGGACTGGTGGGAGAGAGCGGATGCGGCAAGACCACCACCGCGAGGTGCATCCTGCGGGCGGTGGACCCGACGAGCGGGGAGATACTCTTCAGGTCCGAGGAAGGCGGAACCGTGGACGTCGCCGCCGCGCCGAGGGCGCAGCTCAGGAATCTGCGCCAGGAAATGCAGATGATCTTCCAGGACCCGTTCTCCTCCCTGAATCCGCGCATGACGCTCATGGACATCGTGGGCGAGCCGCTGGTGATAACCGGCGTCGCCAAGTCCGAGCGCGAGGACAGGGTGGCCGAGCTTCTCAGCATGGTTGGACTCAGACCGGAGTTTATGAGACGATTCCCACACGCTTTCAGTGGCGGACAGCGGCAACGCATCGGAATAGCCAGAGCGCTCGCCTTAAACCCGCGCCTCATAGTCGCCGACGAACCCGTCTCCGCCCTCGACGTGTCCGTGCAGGCGCAGGTCCTAAACCTCATGATGGACCTTCAGAGCGAACTGGGCCTGACCTACCTGTTCGTCGCCCACGACCTGAGCGTCGTCAAGCACATCAGCGACCGCATCGCGGTCATGTATGTCGGCAAGCTGGTCGAGATGGCCCCGACGGACGCGCTCTTCGACTCCCCCAAGCATCCCTACACCGCCGCGCTTCTCTCATCCGTGCCGGAGCCGGACCCTCGCGTGCGCCGCGACCGGGTGGTGCTTCAAGGCGAGGTCGCCAACCCCGCCAACCCGCCCAGCGGCTGCTACTTCAACCCGCGCTGCGAGTACGCGACGGACGTATGTCGCAGCGAGACGCCGCAGTTGCGCGAGATAGCGCCCAACCACTACGCAAGCTGCCACCGCGCCGAAGAACTCAACCTGGCCGGCGCCCTGGGCTAATTCCTCGACCGATTAACTTGTCTCTCGCGGTCGCGTTCCGAACGCGAATTGCCACTCGTGGATTGGCGTTGCTAAACTATGTGACACGGAATGATCGCCCTTCGCATAGAGAGATACGTCCAAGCGCGTTAGAAGGCCACGTGATGCAGAACCAAGACGTCTCGCTGAGAACATATCCGCGACAGGCTCCGCCTACGCCGCGAGAGAGCCAGCTGGCGCGGCGCGGATACCTGATAATCTGCCTCGTCATATACGGCGGATCGCTCGGAGCCGCCGCGCTCCTAGTGAACCTGCTATCGCGCACCAAGTACCCCAACATCCCCGAGCACATGACCCTCGCGCCGACGCTGATCATGTCAGTCGGCGCGTTTGTGGTATGCGCCGTCTTCGGCGGGCTGATAGCCTACTGGTCCGGCGAGCGTGACAGCGCGGCCCGCAGTGTGATAAAATGGCTGCTGTTCGGATTCGGATTCGGCATACTGTCTCCGGTGATTACCGGGGGGACGCTGCCCCTGAGCCTCATCTTCGTGGAACTGGAAGCCGGGGCATTATCGCTGGGCGAGGCGCCCGTCCGTCTATCCAACGCCCTGTTCCACATACCGAGATTCGCGTTCACTCACGGGGTGTTCGGGCTGTACACCGGACTTATAGCGGGCGCGCTGTTCGGCGTTGGCGCCCTGTTCATATCCTCGCTGCGCGAACTAACCGGCGGCCGGCTCGCCAGGTACGGCCCCTACATACTCGCAGTCCTGCTCTCCATCATCCTCTACGCCGTCGCCACCCTCGGAGACGCGCCGACCCTCGCCAAGCTAGGTTGATCGGAGCGGTTCCCTGGACAACGCGACAAGTATCGCGCCCACGAAGAACGCCGCGATTATGGCGTAGAAGGCGTACTGATATGAGCCTGCGATATCGAACCACAAACCGACGAGGATAGGCCCAAGTCCTGAGAACAGGATAGCCACCGGGTTGCCGATGCCCCGAATCGCGCCGATGTGCCGCCTGCCGAAATACTTCGCCCAGGTGAACTCGCCCAGCGGGATGGTGCCGCCGAATCCGAATCCGTACAGGAAGAACGCCGGGAACAGGATGCCGTACAGTCCTGTGGCGGTGGCGGCCAGTATCAGGATGACGCCCGCGGTGGAGATCATGAACGCGGTTATGACGAGCGCGCGGGGGTGGACTCGCTGGAGTCCGTAGCCCCAGGCGACCTTGGACGCGAGGTTGCCCAGCCCGTTGACCGCGAGCGCGGAGGCGGCTATCGCCCTGGAGAATCCCGCGTCGGTCAGGAATGGGATGGCGTGGACCAGCACTGAGATGAGGGCGGCCATGTTGAAAGCGAATCCGAACAGAAGCAGCCAGAACCCGGTCGCGCGAACCGCATCCCGGCGCGTGAAAGAGACGGTCTCCTGGGTTCGCGCGGTCTGGCCGGGGACATAGGCCGGTTCATCCGAGTCTCCATCTGGGAGAAGGCCGTAGTCCTCCGGCGTCCTTCGCATCAAGAACGCCACGGGCGCGACGACGACCAGGATGAACGCGCCCATCGCGGCGTAGCCCACCCGCCAGTCCCAGGTATCTACTATGAAGGTCATGGTTACGGGCGCGATGAGGCTGGCCAGCGATACGCCTATCGAGCCTACGGCCAATGCCCAGCCGCGCTTCCTGATGAACCACTTGGTGATCGTGGGATTTATGACGGTCGAACTGAACAGGTTCCATCCGAACAGTCCGGCGACGGCGTATAGAACGAGGAACATCCAGAGGTGTGATTGCCAACTCAGTCCCCACAGGCAGACGGCGGCAACGAGAGCTCCTGCCAGGACGAGAAAGCGCGGGCCGTGCCTATCTACGATTACCCCGGCGTATATGCCGGAGAGTCCTCCGGCGGCTGCGGCCAGCGAGGTTCCGAGAGTGAACTGCCACACCTGCCAGCCCAGCTCTTCGACGACGGGCTTGAGGAATACGCCCGCGGCAGCCTGGCTCGCTCCCATCCAGGCGAACAGGCATATTACCGCGCCTCCGACCATCCACCAGCCGTAGAAGGGCTTCCCAGTCTTCAGTTCTCGGTGTTCAGTGTTCAGTTCTTAGTCTTTAGTTATTAGTCCAGGGTGGCGACGCGGTGGGCGTTAATCCAGTCCCAGTCTAGCGCGAAGCCGAGGCCGGGGGCTGTGGGCGCTTGGAGGACGCCGCGCTCGTTCAGCTCGATGTCCTGGACGAGGCCGAACTGGTGGGCCTCGGTGGGCATCCAGTACTCGTAGTAGGCGCAGTTGCGGACTGAGCATATGACGTGGAGGTTGGCGATGTTGAGAAGCGAGTTGCCTGCCGTGCCGATCTCGCAGTTGACGCCGAAGCCCTCGGCCATGGAGCAGAGCTTCTTGAGGCCGGTGATGCCGAGCTTGCGGGCCGTGCCGCGCACGAGTCTGACCGCGTTGAGGCGGATGTAGTGGTAGCCGGTCTGGAACTGGTTTTCGGGCTTGTCGCTCATGCAGATTGGGGTGAGAAGGCGACGGCTGAGTTCGGCGATGTTGTCGTATTCGTGTGGCGGGATAGGGTCTTCGTACCAGTAGAAGCCGAGGTCGTCCGCCGCGCTGCCGATGTCCAGCGCCTTGCGAAAGTCGTAGCCGTTGTTGGGGTCGAGCATCAGCTCCATTTCGTCGCCCACTATGTCGCGGACTCCGGCCATCATCTCGAAGACGGCGGGCGTGTCCATGACGCCGGGGTGTATCTTGTAGGCGCGGAAGCCGGCGGCGCGTATCTGGCGCGCCTCGCCGAAGTAGCCTTCGGGGGCCTCGTGGCGTGGTGGGTATGTGGCGTACACTTCGGTCTCGTCGCGGGCGGCTCCGAGCAGCTTATAGACGGGTACACCGGCGGCCTTGCCCGCTATGTCCCAGAGCGCGACGTCCACTGGCGCCCATGCGTTCATGCCAAGTCCGCGCCGACCGCTGAGGATGGGCAGGCGGTTCCAGAGGCGTTCGCGCTCGAACGGGTCGCGGCCCATTATCTCAGGCTTGAGGACGTTGAGGATGGGGCCGAACTGTCCGTGTCCGCCGCCCCTGAAGTCGCCGACGAAGCAGTTGCCCTCGATGCCCTCGTCGGTCTGGATGCGCAGCACACCCTGCTCGACGTCGCCGAAGAAGCGACCCAGGTCGGAATCGAGTCCTGTGTCGGGCAGCGTTCGCCGGACGACTTCTATCCTCACGTCGGTTATCTTCAATCTACGCTCCTATTATTTATGTGGATTTATATATCTGTGTGGTTTGCTGATGGCTGCGCAGGCGGTCTGCAAGTAGTATGCAGGCGCAGCCTGGCAGTGATTTTCGCCTGCATATCATCTGAAAAGCCCTGTATTTCCCAGTTCAGAGAAATTTTTCCGGGCGGTCGGACTTTGATTCATATACACGGACTTATGATTGCCGATTTTCGGAGCCGTTCGACATAGGTCTATTGTAGCAGAATGTGGCAGAAGGCGCGTAGCGGAATTGGGAATGGGTTGTATGAATCAGGATTGGCGGATACGCTAATTTTCGGGATGAGGCTATCCGGGCGCGGCGGGGCGTGGGTGTCGGAGTGTGGGTAGTGTGATATGATTTTGTTCGGAAGGTGGGAGTCAGCCGGCGCTGAGGGAGGGGTTTCGGGGGATGGCTGGAGGGTTGAACGCTCACTACGCGCGTCCGATTCCACTCCGCAAATCACAACAAAGGACCAGAGACTTGATTTTGAACCTGTATCTTAGCCCACATCTTTCCTTTGTCGCTTGCGATGAATTTTGCGGATGGGCCTGTTTCGAAAATCAGAGTCATTAGGTGATAGGCGGTCAGAACATCATCTTGTAGTTTCTGGTCGTCCTCAAGGTACTCTATGTCAAGACCAAGTTCAGCGAGTTTTTCCGTTCCGATTCTTTGTCCATGTACATAAACTTGACCATGCTCTGTCGAGGGTTCTGCATTGAAGTACGCTGCGATGGTTTCGGCTTTGTTATCGGCATTATCCTTGACAAGGTTTCTCTTGCCCAGCCATCTCACTACTAATTCTTTGCTGTAAGACAGGGCTCTTTCGGATTCCAAGGCGAGGGACGGTCCCATGTTCTGCAAGATGGGAGCCCAAAGATGCGCCAGCTTGATATCCCTTTCAATGTCTTCTCTTGCTTTGCTGAATCCTTCTTGGATTGCCCTGGCAGAGTAGGAACCCACATCACCTATTTGAATTTGCGGATCTGTCGGACCTAGTTGGCTCTGGTTGCCGAGTATCAACAGGTCGCTAGCCAGACTCATCATCGCGCCGCCGGACATGGCAAGGTACGGAACTATAGTTTCGATTCGGGCAAATTTGGAATGCAGATATTCCACGATGCTTTCAACAGCGTTCGGATCGCCACCGGGAGTATGCAGTATCAGAACCAGCCCCCGCTCTGTTGAGGCTTCATACAACGCATTCATGAATCCATTCATATCTTCTCTGGTTATAGAGACTTGACCACCGGGTTTCTGCAAGAACGCTGAAGCGTATAAGACAACGCAGGCTCCGCCACGACTTTCGGATATAGAAGTCAAGCACTCTGCAAGCCGGTTATCTAACCAATTTGGTTCGTTCTGTTGTTCATTCTGAAATTCTGATACCAGGTCGCTCCACGAGGGCATATCCACTCCGTTTTTAGCTAGTTCTCACTGTGTTTGTAGTCAGCGGACGCTCAGGGCTGGGAGCGTCATACTGTACGGGGCGATCTTCTCGTTTGGTCGGCAGATCGTAAAGTTTACTGACCTCCACATACTGCTGGTATTGCTTTTTCACCTCTTCCAGCGTTTCTAGGTAATCGCCACGTTCCTGACTAGCGTTCATATACAACTTCTTTCCTTCCTTACTTAAATGTATCCCTGGTCACTATGGAATGCAAATGGGGTAACAGGGATAGGATTGAACTTCGACTGCTCCACTATGTTTCTGGCGATGGGCATTTGGACGACCCTTGTATTCATCTTATCACAGGCGACCAGCGTCCCTAGAAGTCCCTGAAGTCTAGCTCCCGCTCCGATTCTACCCTGGACTCGTCTATCTCGATTCCGAGACCCGGAGAGTCCGGCGCGGTGATCATCCCGTCAACCGGAACGAGCGGGTCTTTCAGGTAGAACTGGTGGACTGCGTTCCACTTGATGAGGAATTCCTGGATTGGGGTGGTAGTCGGTGGCTGAGAGGCTATGAGGTGGGCGGTGGCGTGGGAGCTGTGGCCGTGGGGTATGACGGGCAGGTCGAAGGCGGAGGCGAGGGCGCATATCTTGACGGTCTCGCTGATGCCGCCGCACCAGTAGATGTCGGGCTGCAGGACGTCCATCGCGCGCTTCTCGACGACCTGGCGGAATCCCCAGCGGGTGTATTCGTGTTCGCCGCCGGAAATGTCTATGGGCGAGTTGCGGCGGATCTCGGCGTAGCTGTCGAGCTTGTCGGCCAGCACCGGCTCTTCCAGCCAGCGTATGTTGTACTCGGCGAGCCGGTTAGCCATCTTGATGGCGTAAGGCACGTTCCATGAACTCCAGGCGTCGAGCATGATGTCCACGTCGTCGCCGACGGCCTCCCTGAGAGTGCGCGCGAGTTCCAGGTTCCTGCGCTCGCCGTCGCGCCCGTCGGTCGGACCGTCCCTGAAGAACCACTTGGTGGCGGTGTATCCCTGTCCGGCTATCCACTTGGCACGGTCGGCGGCGTCCTCCGGCGCTATGGAGAATCCGAGCGCGCTGGCGTATGCGGGGAATTGGGTTCGGGTCGGGCCGCCAAGCAGCGTGTACACGGGTTGGCCGAGCGCCTTTCCCTTCAGGTCCCACAGTCCGCAGTCCACGACGCTTATCGCCATCATCGTCTCGCCCTTGCGCCCGTGTATCATGGAGCGATACATCACGTCCCACAGCCGCTCGATGGCGAGCGGGTCCTTGCCCACGAGCAGCGGCCTGAGCGCGGTGTCTATGATGAATGCCTCGCTGCGTGAGCATGGGCCGGACAGCCCGACCACGCCGTCGTCGGTGTGTATCTCAAGAAACGCGGCGCGAATGGCGTAGCGCCCGTCGCCCAGACTCGTCGAGTAGTCCGCGCCCTCTTTCCGGTACTCCGGGTAGATGTCCTGCGGCCTGACGAGCCGCTCCTCCCAGAAGGGGTCGGGATGCTCCATCACGCCGTTCAGTTCGCGCAGTTTGAGGTCGGTGATTTTCATTTTCTGTCCTGTTTGGGATTTGTTTATGGTCCTGTGGCACTCCACAGGGGGTTCCGGCGCCTGCATATCAATTGACGCGGCTGATCCTTGATTCGCCGCTTATCCAGATTATGTGATATACTACACCATGTTGGCGGCTCTTTGAGTTCCCCCGGTCGCTCCTTGACTTACCTTTCGGTTCCTCGTCAGTTTCCCTCCGGACCTCCCTAGGCTCATTGCGTCTTTTGCATTGGCGGCAATCTGTTTTTCAACTACCCAACGAAAACGAAACGGAGGACACCATTGAATTACGAAGATAGAACCCTCTCCTGCGTGGAGTGCGGCCAATCATTCACCTTCAGCGCTGATGACCAGGCATACCACGCCGAAAGGGGTTACGAAAACGAACCCAAGCGCTGCCCTGCCTGCCGCCAGGCAAAGCGATCTCGTCGCAACAGCGGCGGCGGCGGCGATTATGGTCGAGGCCCTCGGGAAATGCACCCGGTCGTCTGCGCCGAGTGCGGCAAGGACGCCACCGTGCCTTTCAGACCCAGGGGCGACCGCCCGGTCTATTGCGACGACTGCTTCAGACGACAGAGAGCGTCGTCCGCCGCGGGCAGATACTAAAGGTATAAAGGTAATGACTGAAACCACTGATGGATTGACCGAGGGGCCGATAGCCGGCTCCTCCCGCAATAGTCCGCGAAAGCCTGAACAGAACGAATACGCGCAACTGAAGCGCCTTGTCAAAAGCGCCGGGCTCCTGGATAAGAATCCAGGGCGTTACGCTGTAAAGATGGTCGTAACCATGAGCTTGCTGGCTCTGAGCGTCGCGGTCCTGACATCCGTGGACAGCGTGTGGATACAAATGGCGAACGCTGCTTTTCTTGCGTTCATCATCACGCAGCTATCCTTTTTGGGTCATGATCTGGGTCACAAACAGGTGTTCCGGTCAAGCCGAAACAACGACCGCGTCGGCCTCCTCGTCAGTTTCCTGGTCGGCATCAACCGCACTTGGTGGGTGGAAAAGCATAACGAGCACCACAGCAATCCGAACGACCTGGACCTGGACCCCGACGTAGATCTGCCATTCATCGCGTTCTCTGAAGACCAGGCCCGCGGCATGAGAGGCATCCCCCGATTCATCGTTACCTATCAGGCATTCCTTTTCTACCCACTGGTCTGTTTCGAGGGACTGGTGCTCAAAATTTCGGGTATCCAGTATATGTTCGGAAACAGGCTGAGGTTCCCGGTAGCCGAGCCGATAATGATGATCGGCCACATTGGCATCTACACCGGCCTGGTCTTCTTGTCCCTGCCATTCTGGCAAGGGTTGCTATTCATCGTGGTCAATCAGATGCTGTTGGGGCTGTACATCGGCTCAACCTTCGCCCCCAACCATAAGGGTATGCTGACATTGGACGGGGATACAAAGTTGGACTTTTTGAGGAAACAGGTCCTTACATCCAGGAATGTGAAATCAAGCCCACTCAATGACCTCCTGTACGGCGGGCTGAACTACCAGATCGAGCATCATCTGTTCCCAAGTATGCCGCGAAATCAGTTGAAGAAAGCGCAACGGATCGTGAGGCCCTTCTGCCAGGAGCATTCGATCTCATACTACGAGACGGGCGTGGCGCGCTCGCAGCGGGAGATATTGCAATACCTGCACCACGTCAGCGCGCCGCTGCGAGCGTGACACAGTGGCAGCGTGTGGTAATATGACTCCGACCATATCCCAATAGCTGTGACAGAGGTGAAGAGAGTATGACGACGGCGACACGCGAACGCGAGTATAAGGTTGTAGGCACTAGACCAATCAGGCACGACGGCGCGGACAAAGTTACCGGGCGGGCGGTGTATGGCGCGGACATGAATCTGCCGGGGATGCTTTACGGCAAGGTTCTGCGCTCTCCGCACGCGCACGCGCGGATAACGCGGCTGGACACGTCGAATGCGGAGGCTCACCCGGAGTGTCGCGGCGTGGTGACGGCGGCGGACTTCGCTCCGAGCGATCCGGTAGGGCCTGTCGCGGTTCTCGGACAGATGCCGCCGGACAACGTGCTGGCGCGCGACAAGGCTATGTACAAGGGCCACGCAATCGCGGCGGTCGCCGCTACCAGCGCTCACGCCGCCGAGGAAATTCTGTCGCTCATAGAGGTGGAGTACGAGGTCCTGCCCGCGTACACGAATATCGAAGACTCGATGGCCGAGGACGCGGTGGCGATTCACGATACATGGACGAACAACCCGGACCTGCCCGGCGGGGTAAACGTCGCGGCGCGGGAGCAGTACCTGTTCGGCGACCTGGACGCGGGCTTCGCCGAGGCGGATCGCGTATTCGAGCGCGAGTACCGCACGAAGACTGTCCACCAGGGCTACATCGAGCCTCAGAACGCAACCGCGTGGTGGTCGCCGGACGGACGATTGACCGTCTGGTGCTCCAGCCAGGGGCACTTCGGAGTGCGGGACAACACGGCTCGGATACTGGGGCTGCCCGTGTCGCAGGTGAAGGTCGTGCCGCTTGAGATAGGCGGCGGATTCGGGGGCAAGATTCCGCCGTACCTGGAGCCTACGGCTGCCATTCTGTCGAAGAAGAGCGGCCATCCGGTCAAGATGGTTATGGACAGGACTGAGGTGTTGCAGGCGACGGGGCCGACGTCGGGCAGCCTGGTTCGCATCAAGATGGGCGTGACGAACGAGGGCAAGATAACGGCGGCGCATTGCTGGATGGCGCTTGAGGCGGGCGCGTTCCCGGGCGCTCCGCTCGCGGGCGCGGCGTCGGCGGTTTTCTCGCCGTACCTGATAGAGAATGTGAGAATTGACGGCTACGACGTGGTGTCCAACAAGCCCCGGACGCAGGCGTACCGCGCTCCGGGCGCGCCAATCGTGATGTACTGCGCCGAGTCGCTCGTTGACGAGATAGCGGAGGCGCTGAACATAGACTCGGTTGAGTTCAGGCTGCTGAACGTGGCGCGGCAGGGCGACCGTCGCGCGGATGGCGTGATGAACGGGCGCATCGGCGCGGAAGAGGTGATGCAGGCGGTCAGGGAGCATCCCCACTTCTCGGATCCGCTGGAGAAGGTCGAAGGCAAGCTCACGGGGCGCGGATGGAGCATGGGCTTCTGCCGCAACAACACGGGCATGGCCTGCGTGGTAGCCAACGTGCTGGACAACGGCAACGTGAGCCTGGTGGAAGGCTCGGTGGACATCGGCGGCTCGCGCACCGCTATCGCGCAGCAGTTCGCCGAAGTGCTGGGGATTCCGGTCGAGAACGTGAACCCGATGGTCGGCGACACCGACACGATAGGCTACACGTCGGTTACGGGCGGCAGCGGCGTGGCGTTCAAGTCGGGCTGGGCGGCGCACGAAGCGGCTATGGACGTGATGCAGCAACTCATCGTGCGCGCGTCTCTGATATGGGACACCGACCCGGACAACGTGGAGTACGTGGACGGCGCGCTCCAGCACAAGTCGGACTCGGAACTGCGCCTCACGTTCGAGGAGATGGCCGCGAGGCTGCCTGAGACGGGCGGGCCGGTGGTCGGTCGCGCCAACCTGAACCCGGGCGGTTCGGGCGGCTCTTACGCGGCGAACATCGTGGATATCGAGCTGGACCCGGACACGGGCAAGGTGGACATCCTGCGCTACACGGCCTTCCAGGACGCCGGTTTCGCCATTCACCCGTCCTACGTGGAGGGACAGATACAGGGCGGCGCGGTCCAGGGTATCGGCTGGGCGCTGAACGAGGAGTACTTCATGGGCGAGGACGGCGGTATGCAGAACACGAGTCTGCTCGACTACCGTATGCCCACCAGCCTCGACCTGCCGATGATTGACGCGGTTATCGTGGAGGTCAACAACCCGGGCCACCCGTTCGGAGTGCGTGGGGTCGGAGAGGCGAACATAGCGCCGCCGCTGGCCGCGCTCGCCAACGCGATACACGACGCGGCGGGAGTGCGTATGACCGAACTGCCGATGAATCCGCAGGCGGTGGTGTCCGCGATTCAGAGCAAGTAGGGTATAGGAATCGGTCCCGCCGGTAGCGATAGAGTCCAGGCGGGACCGATAGATGGACTTGCGAAATCTGATATTCCTCCAACACTCATGCTCCGTCCTCTGTACATAGCGTTTCTTGACCTTAAGCGGTTTCTGCTGAATCCGGGGGAGCTGGCTTTCAGCATCGCGCTGCCGATATTGCTGTTCGCGCTTATGTATGGTGCGTTCGGCGGCGGGGACGTGAGCTTTCACGCTACCGCGCACGTGGTGAATCTGGACGGCGGCGAGTATGGGCGGGAATTGATAAGCCGGCTGGACTCGATGGATGAGATAACGGTCAGGGAGCGGACGGCGGAGGACGCGGACGGCGCGCTGGAACGGTCGGCGATTCTGACGGCGGTGGTGATTCCGGCGGGGTTCTCGGACGCGCTTGAGGCGGGGGAGCCGACGCATATCCTGTTCAAGCAGCGGGGCTATGGCGGGCAGACGGGTCAGATAGTGGCGGCCATCGTTTCCGGCGTGGCGCTGGAGATGGGCGGGGAGATACAGTCGCGGCGGATGGCGCATGAGGCTCTGTCGGGCCAGGGGGTCGCGGAAGTCGAGATAAACGCTGAGTTCGACCGTCGGCTGGCCGAGTCGCGCCGTAACCCGCCCGTTGGAGTGGAGGTTCGCGGTCTGGACGAAGCGGAGGAGGCGAATCTCCTGAACAGGCTGATGCCCGGCGTAACCGTGATGTTCCTGATGTTCGCGGTTACGATGGGCGCGCAGACGCTGGTGGACGAGCGTCGAATCGGGACGCTGGAACGTCTGATGACGACCAGGCTGGGCATCAACCAGTTGTTCGCGGGGAAGTTCATATCCGGGACGCTGAGGGCGACGCTGCAGGCGGTGATTCTGCTGGCGTTGGGGTTCGCCGCGCTGAGGGCTGGCGACCTGTCGGACTTCGCGCAGCTGGTGGCGTTTTCGGTTCTGGTGGCGGCGGCGGTGAGCGCGGTGGGGCTGGTTATCGGCGCGGCGGCGCGGACGCGAGACCAGGCGATATGGGCGGCGGTGTTCTTCACGATGTTCATGACGATATTCGGCGGGACGTTCTTCGAGACGGCGGACGGACCGCTGGGGGTGGTGGCGAGGTTCACCATCAACCACTACGCTATCGAGGCGATGGAGGGGATTCTTTCGTCCGGGGCGAGCCTGTCTGACGATGTGGTTGGACTGGGAGTCATGGTCGGGGTTACGGTGGTCGGGCTGGTTGTGGCGCGAACGCTGTTCAGGTCGTCGGAAGGGGGACGGTAGCGTGAGAGTGGTTATACGCCAGGCGACGCTGATAGCGGCGAAGGATACGCGGATATTCTTCAAGGACAAGTTCGCGGTGGGGTTCGCGTTCCTGTTTCCCTTCCTGTTCGTGATAGGGTTTTCGCTCGCGCTGCGCGGGCAGGGGCCGGAGGACGAGCCTCTGCGATTGGTTCTCGCCACCCAGGAAGGCGCGGACAGTATAGGCGCGCAGATCGTGCAGGGGTTTGCGGATGCGGGTGGCGCGGGCGACTTGACCGTAATGTCGTATGACGAAGCCCTCGCCGCCACGGAAGACGGCGAACTCGCGGGATTCGTGGCGTTTCCGACGGAGTTCAGCCAGAGTATCATGAGTGGAGTTCCGACCAGGCTTGAGGTCGTGGTTGGGGACGGCTCGCCGGAGACGCGGGCGGCGCTTCAAGGTTTCGCGCAGTCCATAGCGAGCGAATTTTCGCATGGCGTCGTGACATTCAGCGCGATTGGACGACTTTCGGGCATGGGACAGGCCGGTTTTCAGCTTCCGACGGTCGAGCGGGAAGACTTCGCTCCGCTGATAGGGTTCGAGGTGGAGCGAGTGGGGGACGTAGAGCCGTTTCAGCCGTCGAACTTCACGCTGCCCGCTTATCTGACGATGTTCGTGTTCTTCACGGCGGCGATGAGCGCTGAGGCGATAGCGCGGGAACGGCAGTCGCACACGCTGGAGCGGCTGATGTCGAACGGGACGCGGCGTGAGTCGGTTATCGTGGGCAAGTTCGCGGGGACGGCGTTTCGGGGGGTACTCCAGCTTGGGGTGATGTGGGCAGTTGGGATATTGGCGTTCGGGATAGACCTGGGGGCGTCGCCTGCGGCGGTTATCATCATCTCGATGCTGATGGCGCTGGCGTCGGCGACATTCGGGGTGATGCTGGCGAGTTTCGCCACGAACGTGCAGGCGGCGTCGGCTCTGGGGCCGCTGACCGCGCTGGTCCTGGCCCCGATAGGCGGGTGCTGGTGGCCGCTGTTCATCACGCCCCAGTGGATGCAGTCGCTGGCGAAGCTGACGCCTCACGGGTGGGCGAACGGCGGGTTCAACAAGCTGATGCTGTTCGGCGCGGAGTTCAGGGACGTAACGCAGGAGATGGTGGCGCTGGCGGGGTTCGGGGTCGTGTTTCTGGCGGTGGCGCTGTGGCGGTTCAGGATGTCGTCGTCGGCGGGATGAAGTCAGGCGAGGAACCGAGCGGGCGCGAGGGCGCGATTGGGGAAGTCTCGGAGCAGGCGGGAGTCGGAGGTTACGAGGGGGACGTCTAGGTGGTTGGCGAGGGCGATGAATTCGCAGTCGTAGGCGGAGGATGTGGAGTCGGCTACCAGACGCATGACGGCGGTGGAATCAACGGAGTGTTCTTTGTGGAGCATCATCTGTTCGACGCTTTCCATTGCCTCAAGTGCGTGCTCGTATGTTATTCTTCCAGCCCTCATGTTACTTGTCAAAGCACTTCTGAACTCTGACCGCCACAAGAGTGGAGCGTGCCAGTCGGAGTCTTTAACGAGTACTCGTTCAGCGAGAGACGTCTGATCGCTTCTGATTTTCAGATAAACGAGTAGATTAGTGTCGGCAACAATCACAGGCGACCTTCGCGTTTGAATCGGTTGAGTTCTTCTTCATCGCCTATGTACACGTCAGGCATACTCTCTCGTAGCGCACTTGCACGTTCAAGCCATGGGTCATGCTCTTGAATTGCTTCGTCGCTCTCGTAGCCATAGCGGCCCTCTCGCTTCCCCTTAGTTACATCTTCTTCCGTAACATAAGAATCAGGATAGCGATTCCTTAGCTCTCTAAAATTCCTGATCATTTCGTCAGTTGTGGGTCTTTCAGGGGAGAAAGACGCTTGTATTTTCGACAGCCATATGACCGCTTCTTGCTCTACCGTGTGGCCATTCTCTTTCGCGCTATGTTCCAGTCTCTTCAGCAGATCATCGGAAATGTTGTGGATAGTTAGGGTTGCCATGGTACGGCTCCTGGGGCTATTGCATCATTTTTTGGGCGGTGATGCCGATATCGCCGGGGGCGGGGATGATGGAGACTCCGGCGGCGGCGAGCGCTTTGACCTTCTCGCTGGCGCGGCCCGCGCTTCCGGTGATGATGGCTCCGGCGTGTCCCATGCGCTTGCCCGGAGGCGCGCTCTGGCCGACTATCAGCGCGGCGACGGGCTTGGTGAATTCGTCGCTGCCGATGTACTCGGCGGCTTCCTGCTCGCGGGTGCCGCCAATCTCGCCAATCATGACGACGCCGTCGGTGTCCGGGTCGTCCTGGAACATCTTCAGGATGTCCACGAATGTGGAGCCGTTGACCGGATCGCCGCCGATGCCGACGCAGGTGGACTGCCCGATGCCGAGTTCGGTTAGCTGACCGACGGCCTCGTAGGTGAGTGTGCCGCTGCGGGATACTACTCCCATGCGTCCGGGTATGTGGATGTGGCCGGGCATGATGCCCATCTTGAAGTTCTCGCCGGGCGAGATTACGCCAGGGCAGTTGGGGCCTATGAGGGTAGCGGACTTGCCCTTGAGGTAGCGGACGACGCGCACGGTGTCCATGACGGGGATGCCCTCGGTAATGCAGGCGATGACCCCGATGCCGGCGTCAACGGACTCGACGATGGCGTCGGCGGCGAATGGCGGGGGAACGAAGATGAGCGAGGTGTTCGCGCCGGTCTCGGCGACGGCTTGCTCGACGGTGTTATACACAGGAACGTCGTCGTCGAACATCTGGCCGCCGCGTCCGGGCGTTACGCCGGCTACCAGGTTGGCGCCGTACTCACGGCAGCGCAGGGCGTGGAAACTGCCCTCGCGCCCGGTGATTCCCTGCACCATCAGTCTTGTGTCCCTGCCTACCAGTATGCTCATTTGATTGCTCCAGTCAGTTCAATTAGGAATTAAGAATTGACAATTATGAATTTTCACTCTCGTCTATTATCCGCGAATCGCGGCGGCGGCTTCGCCGAGGTCGTTGACCAGGGTTACGTCGAGGCCGGAGTTCGCCATGATGTCGCGGCCCTCGTCGGCGTTGGTGCCGAGCATCCTCACGACCATGGGGCGCATCTTGGCGGGCGCTCTCTCGGAGGCCATTACGAATCCGCGCGCCGCGACGTCGCATCGGAGTATGCCGCCGAATATGTTCACCAGCACCTTCTTCACGTTGGCGTCGGAGAGCACGATTTCAAGCGACTTGGCGACCTTCTCCTCGTCCGCGCCGCCACCTATGTCCAGGAAGTTGGCGGGAGCGGCTCCGGCGGCGTGGGTGACGTCCATGGTGGCCATGGCCAGGCCGGCGCCGTTGACTATGCAGCCGATGTCGCCGTCGAGCTTGACGTAGTTGATGTCGAACTTGCCAGCCTCGACCTCAAGGGGGTCTTCCTGCTCTATGTCACGGAGTTCCATGGCCGAACGCTGGCGGAACATGGCGTCGTCGTCTATGTTGATCTTGGCGTCCATGGCGAGAACGCGCCCGTCGGTCGTTACGCCGAGCGGGTTGATCTCGACCAGCGAGCAGTCGTTGTCTTCGAACAGCTTGTGGAGGGATGCCATGAGTCCGGCGACGGGCCTGTTGAGGGAGTCGGGGACTCCGAGGCCGTAGGCGAGCTTGCGTCCCTGGAAGGGCTGGAGTCCGAGAACGGGGTCAACGGCTACCCTGATTATCTTTTCGGGCGAGGTCTCGGCGACCTCTTCTATCTCCATGCCTCCGGCGGCGCTGGCAATTACGACGATGCCTTCGGCGGCGCCGTCAATCGCCATGCCGACATAGAGTTCAGTCTCCACGTCCACAACTTCTTCCACCAGAACGCTGCGGATGGGCGACCCCTCGGGGCCGGTCTGGAACGTGACCAGGCTGGTTCCTATGAGCGCATCGGCGGCGGCGGCGGCTTCATCGGGCGAGTTGACGACCTTGATGCCACCCGCCTTGCCCCGGCCTCCGGCGTGGACCTGCGCCTTTACGACGGCGCTGCCGCCAAGCCCGGCGGCTATCTGGGCGGCCTCTTCGGGGGTATGGGCGACCCTGCCCTCGGGTATGGGAATGCCGTACCGAGAGAAGATGTCCTTAGCCTGATACTCGTGAATCTTCATGTGTGGGATCTCCGTGTGCAAATAGCGGGCAGGGCCTATATGCAGGCCGACTGCCGGGTTCATCAAGTATGCTTGAAGTATATCGGATATGGCGAGACGGGTGAAACGGGATAAGCCTTTCGGATAACATCTTGTCTATCATGTCTTTGTCAGGATTATAGAAGTTCAAACGTCAAAACTGTTCAGTCTGTGATAGCGAGGCACATAAATGAGACTCGAAGCGCCCCTGGAACCCAGTCTGGTGGACGAACTCTTTAAGTTCTGGGAGCCGATATTCGGAGGCCCGATAGACGTGACGCCGGAGGCGCTGCTGGGGAGCGAGGGAACGCATTCCCGCATTACGGTCTATACCAGGCGTCTGGATGATAAGCTGGCGGGCGCGTGCCTGGTAGCGAGTTCGAGGACTCTGCCCGCTCTGGGCGGACTGGGTGAGGTAGCTACCAGCCCTGAAGCCAGGCGAACCGGAATCGCTACCGAACTGACGCGACAGGCGAGGGACGAGTTCGCGGATAGAGGCGGACAGGCCCTCTTTCTCGGCACGGTGAACCACGCCGCGGCGAGGATCTACTTCCGGCTTGGTTGGCGCAAACTCGCGGGCGCGAACCTGATGTTGAATGTGGTGGACGGCAGATCGCCCGAGGAGTTCCTGGTGGACTACTTTCGCGGAATCGGGCAGGTTGAGGTCAGAGAGCCGTCTCCAGCGGACCGCGCGCCGATGATACCGCTGCTGGTGTCTCCGCACGACTGGCAGATGCTGGACTCCAACACGGCAATGCTGTCCACGCGGTACGCCGTTCAGGATTCGTGCCTGGGTTTATATCGCCGTTACGCGGCCTTGTCCGGGGATGGACAAGGAGCGTGGTTCTGCGCGAGCGACGACCTCGGCCAACTGGCCGGGCTCTCGACCGCCCGTCTGGACGAAGAAGGGGGATGCAGCGTGGACGGATTCACGCGCGGGGAGAAGCTGGATTCATGGAAACCGCTGATTGGGAGGGCGGTGGATTGGGGCGCGAGCAGGGGCGCGTCCGCTATCCGGGCGACTGTTTCAGTCGAGGATGAGGAGAAGCTGGCGCTGTTCGAGTCGGTGGGATTCAGGAATGTTGGCGCAGGCGAGTCGTTTGATCTGGGTGGTAGGGATGTGGGGACTCTACGCTACGAATTGGGATGAATCTCACGGCGCGTCAAATTCTGTATCTACTATGTTCGCCGATTTTCTATGTAATAATCATGCCTTTTAGTTGTTGTATCTACGTTAAATCAATGTAGTTGAAGTGCTTGAGGTTCATCTGAATGGCGATGTGAGCGATTCTGGGGTTCTGAACCTCAGTGTCTGCCAATGGAATGATGTTTCGGGAAGGCTCCGTGAAGAACACATACTCGCCACCAAGTATGATCAAGCGAGTATCCTCGTATCCATGCTCGGCACGTTGCCCTATCACTGCCTTCAGTGACGCAAGTAATGCATCAAGCTTGGTTTTGTATAGCTCGACAAGACTAGGCGAGTGATCCCACCATATGTTGATCTTACGTCCTCCCTGATATGTGTGCAGAAGTTTACTGAATGTAGGAAGTATGCTAAGTAACTCCGGGTCATCTATGGGGGAGGTGAAATGTTGCCTCCCCATCTTGTTGCATGCTGCGCAAACAGTACGGAAATGTACCCAGTCGCCAAGTTTTGGAACCATTTGACAATTACCTCATAGAGATTATGGGTATAGATCACGCACGATTATAGCGCGGATGACAAGAACCCTCTGAAAGCATCATATATAGCCTTTCGCGCTTCCGTCCTAGTCCGATACTACTGGCAGGCGGTGGTCGAACTCGGCGTTTCGGCCTCCGAAGCGCTTGGTGACTACCAGGCGTCGCCACTGGACGACCTCGGCGTCCGTGCCGGAATCCGGGCCTTCGCCCAGCACGGCGACATTCTTGCCATGTTCGTCATAGACCCAGCCGTGGTACGGGCAGGTGACGGTTCCCCGCCAGTGACAGGTTCCCTCGGAAAATAGCGCGCCCCTGTGCGGGCATATGTCTTGGATCGCTGCGACGTCGCCGTCCGTTCCCCGGAAGAGACACACCACATCGCCCAGCATCTTGAGTTGGACGGGGTTGCGCTTGCTCACTCTCTTGGCGCCGATTGCTGGATACCAGTATTCGCGGAGTCCCAGCTTCGGCGCCAGGTGTCGGATGTCGCCGGTCAGCCTCGGAACGCTGCCATTGGAGGTATGCGAGGTCGTTTCAACTCGCGGTCTTGTCTGCACTGTTACGTCAGCCATGACGCTTACCTCCTGTCGATAAGAGATATTCCGGGGTTAGTCTCCCCCCACTTCTTGCAGTCAATCCAGCTCCGCCAGCGAATCCAAAGATAGCCCCGGCAGAGGACTTTACCA
This sequence comes from Dehalococcoidia bacterium, assembly GCA_963668275.2. Lineage (GTDB taxonomy): Bacteria > Chloroflexota > Dehalococcoidia > Lucifugimonadales > UBA1123 > VXRN01. The sequence continues at coordinate 684,361 of OY764155.1, read as the reverse complement.
ACCAATCAGATATGACCAAGAGACTGTTTTGCGCCGGGGTTAACTGATCTTGGGGAATCGGCGAAAGCCATACGAAAGCGCCCAGTCCCGTGAAGAATACGGCGAACAGGGCGAACAACGCTACGAAATATGGGTACTCTTCTACCGCTCACGAATATATTCCAAGTATTAGCTCTGACGGGTTGTGGTTGTCTGGTCGTCTGTAACAGAGGACACCCCCGGCCCCTTGAGATACCACCAGGCAAGTATACCGACCGACACTCCAAAGGCAATCAATCCCGTCACCATCATGGTCAGTCCTATGATCTGAACGACCATATCCATCGCCTGCCTCCTTCTGCTTTTGTTAATACCAATTCGGAGTAACGTCGTCGTGTTCCCGCGGTTGCGCGCCAGATATTTGATGCTTCCACCGTTCGTCCTGAGCTTGTCGAAGGACGATCTTGCCTGCCTCTGAAGTTCATGTCCTAATCAGAATGAAATGGTATAATTCTAAAATTCTACCACACTACCAAGTCACCTGGATGACGGGTCGTTATAGGTAGCCCAGACCATCGTTATGAACCAGGGGAATATCATCCAGCCCCCGAATATGTTGTAGCGGATGAGCGCGCTTCTGTTCCTGTGTCCCCTGATGAGGACGATGATAGTCGGAAGCAGATACACGACGAGGGCCACGGCGACGATGATGCCTATGAGGGTCAGAATGTCCATAAGTCAGCCCCTACACTACCATTATCCATATTTTACGCTATTTTCCAACAATCGCGCTTGGCCGGAGGTATGTTCAGGTTCCTCGATGAACTCTGCCGGGAAATTCGTAATGCCCAAAACGTAGTACGTCGGATACCGCTTGAATCTGATTGCATATTTTAGTCACATACGATTTGGAGAACCTGTTAGGCTTTCGACAGAATGGCACATTGAACTCTTTCTTGCGATTGAATCGAATCATTCCGTTAAAGCAAGAGCGATTGAGGAACAGAAAATCCAGAGGATCGCTATACTTATTGAAACGTTCTCTGATTACGTAGTAGTGTTCGCCTTCCGAACGCTGAAGTTCAGCCCCTTCTCTTTCTAGGAATGGCCTGACCGAGGACGCGGTGACCTTTCCCTCTGAAATCGCTTGATACAGATTGACCAGATGAGGATTGGAGTCAGCTAGGAGCGCCCGTTTTGGACGGATATTGAACGCGACTACGCCGGACCCCATAAACGGCTCAATCCAAGCGCCGTCGAAGTCCGACGGAATGATCGCCTGAATCCAGGGAACCAGCTTTGTCTTTATTCCCTGGCATTTTATAGGAGGAACTATGATACGCTGTGATTTGCGGTTCACTTAGATTCGCTCACGGCGTCCACGCCCAGTAGCGGGCCACCGCCCCGGCGTCCGGGTCGAAGTCGTCAATCGCCTCGCGCGCCTTGCGGAAGTTCGCCACCATCCGCGCTTGATGGCGTTGGGCGCGCGCATCTTCGTTAGCGTGTTCCTTACGCATTGGCTCAGGCCAGTTTTCGGGGTTTTTCTTGTCCTCCGAGAGCAGCGGGCTGGTGAGAACGCGCCGCAGGATGTTCGCGTATGAGCCAGGAGGCCCCATCAACGGCGGATAGTGTGTAACGCCGACTCCCAAGACTTCGCCCATCGGACCCTCCTTCTTAAATCCTTAAATCAAGCGCTGGTGTCGCTATACTATCATTCTTGTGACCGACAGGGTATCCGCGAGCTTGTTCACCTCTTCCGGCGGGAAGGCTTTAGGGCCAACGACGCAGCACTTGAGCGAGGCCGCGGCGACGGCGAATCTGAGCGAACGCTCGAAATCGCTCCCGTTCAACCAGCTATTGATATAGGCGGCCGAGAATGTCGCTCCCGCGCCACAGGTGTCAACGACGTCCAGGGTGGGGGCCTCGACATGAATGACAGCGCCGTCCATCATCCCGACGGCTCCTTGCGAGGCCAGGGTAACCAGCGCGGAGGAGACGCCGTTTTCAGCGAGCAGTTTCGCCACCTGCTTCGCGCCGCCGCCGAGTTGAGATGTGTCCGTGACGGCCTGGCATACGGTGGCGTACGGAGCGAGCGACGCGAGGGTGTCGGCGTCCTGGTGGCCGTGCTCGATGTTGAGAAACACCGGCACGCCCAGCCGCCGCGCGTGGCTCATGGCGCGCTCGATGTGCGGCGCGTCGTACCAGTCCACGTAGAGCATACAGGCGTCGGACAATGCCGACAGGTCGGCGTCGTCCAGCGTTCTGAGCAGTTCAGGGCGGCGGTTCCAGTAGTAGGTTCTTCCGCCCCTGGAGTCGGAGACGTTGACCTCGAAAGGCGTTTCGATGCCCTTCCGCAGTTCGAAATGCCCTCCGACGCCCATCTTGCTGAGCGTTTCGACTGTCTTTCGGCCCGCGTCATCGTCGCCCAGGGCGCTTCCGACCAACTCCGCGTCGAGTCCCCATCCCGCGAGCAGCCCGGCCACGATAGCCGCGTCGTCCGAGACGAATTCTGCGCCCTCAGTCCAGACCGCGCCCGAATTCCAGTCCGGCAATTCGTCAACAACCAGCACTCTCGCGGGCGTTATCATTCCAAAGCAGACGACCGATCCGGCTTTAGTCGTCTGTTGGTCGGAGGTCGGGCTTGCTGTAAGACTGCTCATGACTTCCTGCCGCCGATGGAATTCGCGTAAAAGGCCATCATACCACGAGCGGTCGTATTAGCCGGTCAATGTGGATAGCCGACTACCCCTGTATTTCAGGCAGAGCCTTTTCAATGTCTTCCCCTGTTTCTCATAGGGCTACACATTCACATCCTCAATATGCTATTATACGAACATACAAACTAATTGAGGAGAGCGCTCGACGATGATTCTGAACCTCGATATACATAAATGCCCGATTATATTGAGTCAATTCTGGGGGAACGAAAAATTTTCCCCGTAGCTAATGCAGGTGAAATGCAGGTGGATGCTGGTGTTATAATCACCTGTTGGTCACCAGTCAAGCTGCCTGCTCCCACCTGTACCTTTATAAACGAAAGTATATGACCATGCGAATCCGTCCCACAGAATGTGTTCAGCGCCGACCATGAAAAAGCCCTGTGATTCCCGGATAAGATTACTGACAACCGACCGCTTATAACTGTAAACTATCAGCCACGCATCGAATATCAAAGTAAGGCGGAATGATGAAACTCAACGATTTTCTGTGGCTCGGCGACCTCGCCTCTGATGATGTCGCCGAGATAGTGGCTAAGGCCCGCGCTATGAAGGAAGGGGTTACACCCAAGGCTATGGATGGCAAGGTAGCCGCCCTTCTCTTCGAGAAGCCTTCCCTCCGAACACGGGTCAGCTTCGAGGTTGGCGTAAAGCAGATGGGCGGCTCCTGCATATACCTGAGCCACTCCGACGTCGGACTCGGCACCCGGGAACCCGCCGAGGACGTGGCGCGAGTCCTGGACCGCCTGGTGGATGTCATCGTCGCGCGAGTCTTCTCCCACAGAAACCTGGAGATACTCGCGGAGTATTCCGCCGTGCCTGTGGTCAACGCGCTCTCCGATCTCGCTCACCCATGCCAGGCTATCGGCGACCTGCTCACGATGAGCGAGCATAAGGGCGACCTAAGCGGCCTGAACGTGGCGTATGTCGGCGACGGCAACAACATCGCGTCCAGCCTCGCGATAGCCTGCTCGGCGGTAGGGGCGAACTTCGCCATAGCATCGCCGCCAAAGTACAAGGTGCCAGACGTATCCTGGGAAACCGCCGGACGTCGCGCCGCCGAGAAAGAGACGAAACTGCGTTGGACAGAGTCGCCGGAAGCGGCTGTGGAGGGCGCGGATGTAGTCTATACTGACGTGTGGATCAGCATGGGCGACGAGGAAGAGGCGGACGAACGCCGCCAGATATTCGAGAGTTACCGCGTCGGCGCCGGACTGATGGAGCGCGCGGACAAGCGCGCGGTGTTCATGCACGATATGCCCGCGCACCGCGGCGAAGAGATAGAAGACGATATGCTCGACCATCCGCAATCCATAGTGTTCGACCAGGCCGAGAATCGCCTCCACGCGCAGAAGGCGATCCTCGCCGAACTCCTAACCGAGAACTAGGATAGGCTAAAATCCCTTCCCCCTTGACGGGCTAACAAGGGTAGGCAAATATGCGGTCAGCTATGAGCGCCGATCAACAAACGCCCTCTCCCTCAGAGAGAGGGCTGGGGTGAGGGTGAAATGCCTACCCCTATCAGCCCTTGATGGGGGTAGGTTAGGATGGGGGTGAATCCCCTTAAAAACTAAGGACTCGAAACTAAAAACTAATGACTAAACCAGTAGTAGCCATAGTAGGACGACCCAACGTCGGCAAGTCCACCCTGTTCAACAGGCTGGTCGGGCGAAGCGTGGCCATCGTATCCAAGCAGTCCGGCACCACCCGCGACAGGGTTACTATGGAAACCATGTGGGCCGATCATCCCTTCATACTGGTTGACACCGGCGGGCTGGAGCTGTTCCCGGACACCGACCTGTGGCGTCAGGTGCGCTTCCAGGTCGAGACCGCCATCGAGGACGCCGACGTCATCGTCATGGTGGTGGACGTCACGCAGGGCGTCACCGTTTCCGACGTGGAGGTAGCGGAGGTTCTCAGGCCGGGCGACAAGCCCGTCGTTCTCGCCGTCAACAAGGTTGATACCGACGGCAAGGCCGCCGGAGCGGCCGAGTTCCACGAACTTGGATTGGGCGATCCATACCCCATAAGCGGCTATCACAACCTCGGCCTGGACGACATGATGACCGAAGTCCTGAGCAGTTTCCCGCCCGAACCCGAGTTCCCCGAACCCGAAGCCGACATTCGCCTCGCCATCGTCGGACGGCCCAACGTCGGCAAATCCCAGTTGCTCAACGCGCTCACCGGCGAGAACCGCTCCATCGTCAGCGACGTTCCGGGCACGACGCGGGACACGATTGACACGCTCATCAACTACCGAGACATGGACATCCTGCTCATAGACACCGCCGGCATACGGCGTCGCGGCAAGATTGGCACCGGCGTCGAGAAGTACAGCGTCATCCGTTCCGTCCGCGCGATAGACAGGGCGGACGTGGTTATCCTGCTGATGGACGCGATGGAACCCGCCACCGCCCAGGATACCCACATAGCGGGCTATATCCTGGACAGCTATAAGGGCTTCGTCCTCGGCGTCAACAAGTGGGACCTTCTGGAAGGCACGGGCGTAACGAAGGGCGAGATAGAGGCGCTTCTCAGGCAAAGGTTCAAGTTCGCTTCATACGCCCCCGTCCGCTTCATGTCCGCCCTCGAAGGCAACGGGTTGGAAGACCTGCTGGACACCTCCCTCCACGTCTTCGGCGAGTGGACCAAGGGCATACCCCGATCCGAACTGCGGCGCACGATAATGGGCGCGGTCGCCGAGCATCCGCCGTCCGGCATAAGGGGCCGCAGCCTCAAGATATACAGCGTCGCCCAGGACGAGACCGCCCCTCCACGATTCACCTTCTTCGTCAACCGCGCCGACTCGGTGCACTTCTCCTACGAGAGATACCTCGAAAACAGGATAAGGCAGGCTTACGACTTCATCGGCAGCCCTCTCAGAATGCGATTCCGGGGAAGGCGGCGAACATGATTGACTACCTGATACTCGTCCCCCTCGCCTACCTGCTTGGCTCCGTGCCATTCGGCCTGATCGCAGGCAGGCTCGTCGCAAACGTGGACGTCCGCGACTACGGCAGCGGCAAGATAGGAATGACAAACGTCCTCAGAACGTCGGGCAAGGCGGCCGCCGCGCTCGTCCTGCTCCTGGATATGGGCAAGGGCGTCCTGGCCGTTCTCATCGCGCGCTGGTTCTTCGATTCGCCGGGCGTAGAGGTCGCCGCCGCGCTCGCGGTGCTCTTCGGACACAATTGGCCCGTCTTCATCAAGTTCCGGGGTGGCAGGGGCACCGCTTCCGGCTGGGGTGGACTGCTAATCCTGTCGCCAATCGCCGGACTCATCGCCACGCTGATAGGGCTTGGGCTGGTGGCTCTGACCCGATACGTGTCACTCGGCTCGATAATGGCGGCGTCGCTCGGTTCGCTGGCGCTCATCATCCTTGCCGTGTTCGGTACCCAACTCGCCGTGCCCAGCCCGCCACCGCTCGAATATAGCTGGTACGGCATAATCGGCGGCACGCTCATCGTCGTTAGACACTGGGACAACATACGCCGTCTGATGGATGGAACCGAGCGCAAGATAGGCCAGAGCGTCGACCTGGGCGGCGGCCACTAGCCGGGGCGTCTCGTCATGTCAGTCGTCACCATAGTCGGAGCCACAAGCTGGGGAACCACCTTGGGCATAATCCTCGCCCGGCAGGGCCACGACGTCCGCCTGCTCGCCAGGACCGAACAAGAGGCCCGCGCCCTCGAGTCCAGCCGCGAGAACGCGCGCTTCGTCCCGGGCTTTCCCTTCCCCGACTCCATGCGCGCCAGCGCCGACGCCCACGCCTTCCACTCCGCCGACATCGTGATATTCGCCGTCCCGTCCCACACACTCCGAGACAACATCCGCAAGGTGGAGTTCCATGTCCCCCGCGACTGCATCGTGGTCAGCGCGGTCAAGGGCCTCGAGCTCAACACCGGCAAGCGCATGAGCCTGGTACTTGAAGAGGAACTGCCCCCCGGCGCGGCGCGGCGCGTCTGCGCCCTCTCCGGCCCCAACCTCGCCAGCGAGATAGTGCGGGGCAGACCCGCCCCCACCGTGGTGGCCTCCCTGAACGCCGGCGCCGCGCTCGAAGCGCAGGCCATCATCAACTCCTCCGTCTTCCGCGTCTATACCAACACGGACATCGTTGGCGTGGAGTTCTGCGGCGCGCTCAAGAACATCATCGCGCTGGGCGCGGGCATATGCGACGGCCTCGGACTTGGCGACAACGCCAAGTCCGGCCTCATGACTCGCGGACTCGCGGAGATAGCGCGACTGGGCATTGCCGCCGGAGCCAATCCCGCCACCTTCGCCGGTCTCGCCGGCATGGGCGACCTGGTAGCGACCTGCTCCAGCGTCCTCAGCCGCAACCACTATGTGGGCGAGCAGTTAGCGTCGGGGAAGTCGCTGGCGGATATACGCAGCGGTATGCAGAACGTGGCCGAGGGGGTCTATACCACCTCCGCCGCGCTGGAACTCGCGCGTCGCCTGGACGTGGAAATGCCCATTACCCAGGTTACGCAGAATGTTCTATCGGGCGCGATCTCCGCCGCCGAAGCCGTGCATCACCTCATGGGCCGCGACCCCACTTCCGAATAGACGGCCTGATCACGGCTCCAGCTCGCCGAGTTCGTGCATGATGATGGCGGTCAGAGCGGCGGCGGCGGTTTCGGAGCGCAGGATTCTCGCGCCCAGACCGATTGTGCCGACGCCTAGTTCATGCGCCAGTTCGACTTCTTGAGGATCGAAGCCGCCCACCGGCCCCACGAAGATAGACAACGCGCCCGACTCGGCCGCCGCGCTTCTCCAATGTTGGAGCGTGGACTTGAGCGAACCGCGCGTCTCTCCCTCCCACGCCATCAGCGCAGGGCGCGGCGCTGATCTCAGCGCTTCCTCCAGCGTTTGCGGATCTTCAAGGGTTGGGAGCTTTGACCGTCCCGACTGCTCTGCCGCCTCGCGGATGATGCGCCGCCAGCGCTCGCGCCGGTTGTCGGAAATATGCGTATGCCCGCGAATGGTTCTGCGTGTGATGACCGGGGCGAAGCGGGCGACTCCGAGTTCGGCGCACTTCTGGAACATAAACTCCAGCCGTTCCGCCCTCACTAATGCAAGATAGAGCGTCAGGCGTATAGCCGGTTCGCCGCGTCCTTCGCGCCCGCTCATGATACGGCCCTCGGTATGTGAAGCGCCTACGATGGATAGAGCGACGGTGTACTCCCACCCGGTGTCGTCCAGTACGGTGACCTCATCGCCCGGAGACATTCGCAGGACGCGGGCGATCTGCCGCGACAGGTCCGGCGGAAAGGACACGGCGGCGGCGCTGATGTCGGAGGGATTGACGAAGAAGCGGTGCATGGCGCTCCGGTCCGATCCGGCGTCAGGAGCGCCCGGGCGTCCAGATGAGCGACTGCTCGGTCTGCTCGCCCTCGGAAGCGGCTGGTTCGGGCTGCTGTCCCGGCACCCACAGGCCGGATTGATCGTCAACACCGCCGCGCTGCTGGAGTTCGGGGGTCCATATCGCGGAGTCGGGCGTCTCTTCCGGTTGCTCCACTCGCAGGAGTTCGGCCACCTCTTCGGGAACGTCGCCGCGCGGTAGATAATAGAAGTTGCCAAGCCCGACGGACTCTATCAGCCTGCGGATGACGCCTGCCTGGTTGTCGTCCGGGGCGGGTATGTAGAGCGGCCTGCCCTGGTATCCGAATTCTATCGAACCGCTGCGAGGCACCGAGTCGGCGGGGTCGAGAATGCGGCTTGCCTCCCGGAAGTTACGATGAGGGTCGAATCCCAGTCCCTCGGCGTACTCGACCGCGCCCCAGATTAGCTCGTGGGCGAGGTCGCTCTCTATGTCGAGTGGCGGCGTCCCGGAGTATAGGCTCGGTATTACTTCGTTGAAGAATGTGTCTCTGTCTATGTTAGAGGCGTAGGATGCGTCCTTGATACCGGCGCAGAAGTAGTCGGCGATGTACTCGCCGAACATGATGTTGTCATTGGGCTGAGTCCGCGCGATCAGAACTCGCGCGACGCCCTGTTCCTGCCACTCCCGCTGCGCCCACGCGCCCTCGACAGGCATCTGGCGCGCCATTCTGAGCAGCCTGCGCGGATTGATGCCCACGGCCGCCTGAGTTTGCTTGCGCGCCAACTTCTGCTTTCTCTTCGTCCGCTTCTGAAGAGCGCGCTGCTGTTTCTTATGCTGGTTTCGCTGCTTCTTGGGCAATCAGTAACACTCTTCGTCAAAGGTTGTGTAATCGTATGGGGGTTCGACGCATATGGCTGTCTCATCGGGCATTTTGGGTACACTGTCAGACCGATGCTATCAATGCGATCCAATCTCCGTCAACGACGGTTTCTTCGATTGTCGCGCCCGCCGCTTCGAGCGCCTCGACGGCTCCCTGGATATGCTTTTCTATGATGCCGGAGGCTATGATCCTGCCGCCCGGCGCCGCGCAGTCCGCGATGTGCGCCGCCATATCTATGACGACTCTCGCCGATATGTTGGCGACTACCAGATCGAAGGACTGCGGGGGAGCTTTGGGACTTGGCAGAGTTCCGAGAACGACCTCCACGCTGTCCTGAAGTCCGTTCATTCCGACATTGGAGTGTCCGGCTCCGGCGGCGATAGGGTCTATCTCGAAGCCAACCACCCTCTCGGCGCCCAGCTTTCCGGCGGCTATGGACAGGATGGCGGAACCGCATCCTAGGTCGAGGACCCTCGCCTCCTGGGGCATTATCCGCTCGATAATCTCAAGGCACATCCTGGTGGTGGGATGGTGCCCCGTCCCGAACGCCATGCCCGGATCTAGGTGGACGATGATGTCGTCCGGTTCGGGATCGTGCTTGCGCCAGGTGGGGCAGATGACGATTCGCCTGCCGACGCGCAGCACATGGAAGAACTCTTTCCAGTTGTCGCGCCAGTCGTCCTCGGAAACGGGGCGTTCGCGCAGTTCGGATACGGGCGCAAGATGGGCGACCAAGCGGACGCCGACGTCTATCTGGGCGCGTCGGCGGTCGGCGGTGGCGTCTTTCGGAAGATATGTCTTGACCGTAACGCGGTCAGGAATGGGCGGCGTTTCACCCTCGTCGGGACTGAAACCGCCGGGCTGTTCGACGGCGACGCCGCCCTCTCCATAGCGATAGAATATCTCGGAAAGCGGCTCTACGTATTCAGGGGGAGTTTCGATGCTGAGTTCGATCCACTCGTATGGCATTTATTCGTTTCCGAATACGTCCTTGAACTTGTCGAAGAGGCCCTTGTTGTCGCCGAGTTCCTTTTCGCCCATGGACTCGGCCAGTTCCTTGAAGATGCGTTTCTGATCCTCGTTGAGAGACTTGGGAACTTCGACCTTGGCGGTTACGATCTGGTCGCCTCGCTTCCCGGAACGGATGAACGGCACGCCCTTGCCCCTGAGCGTGAATGTGTCGCCGGGCTGAGTTCCCGCGGGAATGGTGATTTCTTCCTCCCCGTCCAGGGTGGGGACGCTGATTTTGGCTCCCAGGGTAGCTTGGAGGATGGAAATAGGGAGGGGCAGGTGTATATCGGTATCATACCGTTCGAAGTATTCATGGTCGCGGACTCGCACGACTACGTACAGGTCTCCGGGGCTGCCCCCATTCAGGCCGGCCTCGCCTTCCCGGTTCAGCCTGATCTGGATGCCGTCATCCACGCCCGCCGGTATCGTGACCGCGAGCTTTCGCTTGCGGCGTTCGCGTCCGGCGCCGCGGCACTGGTTGCAGGGGTCGTTGATGACGCTGCCCTCGCCTCTGCACACTCCGCACGGGGTTACCTGCACGAACTGTCCGAAGAAGCTCTGCTGCGAACGTCTCACCTGCCCGGAACCGGAGCAGTTGGAACACATCGTGGAGCCGGAGCCGGGTTCGCTGCGCGCTCCTTTACAGCGGCCGCAGACGTCTATCCGCTCGATCTCGATCTCTTTCTCAACGCCGAAGACGGCTTCCTCGAACGTCGTCGTAACCGATGTTCGGAGGTCGTTTCCGCGGCGCGGGGCGTTGGGGCGCGCCCGGGTCTGCTCTCCAAAGCCGCCGCCGAAGAAGGCGTCGAATATGTCGCCGAATCCGCCGGCGCCAACATCGAAACCGTCGAACCCGCGTCCGCCGTTGCCGCCGACGGCAGAGTGTCCGAATCGGTCGTATGTCGCCCTCTTGCGCGAATCGGAGAGCACCTGATACGCCTCGTTTACTTCCTTGAAGCGGTCCTCGGCCCCCTCACTCCTGTTGCGGTCGGGATGGAATTCGAGGGCCAGTTTCCGAAACGCCTTCTTGATGTCCTCTTCGGTGGCATCGCGAGGAATGCCTAAGACATCGTAATAATCACGTTTGCTGGTGGTCATCTATGGACTCGGCTCGGACTTTCAGTTCATCTTGGATATCAGAGGGTGGCGGGGGAGGCGACGGTATTCTACGAAGACGCCTCATGTTCAGCGCACACCCAACGAACATTATATTAGCAACGACGAATGCCTACAAGTAAAACGTTTGTGTTTCAGGGGTGATTGAGCAGGTTGACACTCATCTCGCCCATAGATAGCATGGCTTGGAACCCGACCCGCTCCGTGTACCGTGAAAGCGTGATTTCGCATGACGACTCCAACCCATGAACGAAGACCGAGGCTCGACGGCAAGGTGGCGATTGTGACCGGCGCGGGCGCGCGTGGGAACATCGTTGGAAACGGGCAGGCGACGGCGATTCTGTTCGCTCACGAGGGGGCCGAGGTGCTTCTCGTGGACGCTGACGAAGAGCGCGTTAAGGGAACTCTGGACGCAATCGAGTCGCATGGCGGAAGCGCGTCCGTCTTCATCGGCGACGTGACCTCCGCCGATAGTTGCCGCGATATGGTTCAGGCCGCGCTGGACCGGTACGGCAGACTGGACATACTCCACAACAACGTCGGCATAGGCGGGGCCGGAACGGTCGTCGAGGTGTCTGAAGAGGTCTGGGACCGGGTGATGGAGGTCAACGTCAAGTCAATGATGCTGACGGGGAAGTACGCGGTACCCGCTATGGCGGCTTCGGGCGGCGGTTCCATAATCAACATATCCTCTATATCGGCGGTCCGTCCGCGTGGACTGACGGCATATACGGTGTCCAAGGGCGGAGTCATAGCGCTGACGCAGGGCATGGCGATAGATCATGCCGAGCAGGGAATACGAGTCAACTGCATTCTGCCTGGGCCCGTTTACTCGTCCATGGTCGCGGGAGGAATGTCTGAGGAGCGCAGGGACACGCGCCGCGGTTCGTCGCCTCTTGGAGTCGAAGGAACGCCCTGGGACATTGGCTGGGCCGCGGTTTATCTGGCGAGCGACGAAGCGAAGTGGGTTACGGGCGTGGCGTTTCCGGTTGATGGCGGGGTGACGCTGGTCAGTCCGCCGCGATGAAATGGAGAAGGAGATTCGATGCGAACGATAGACATACACGCTCACATTTCGCCGGAAGGCTTCATAACCGCTATGGAGGCCGGAGAGGACTGGCACGGAATCACGGCGGAGGCTGTTCCGGCGCACCGCCACAATCCGCGCACGACCTGGACGCCGGACGAACGTCTGGCGGACATGGACTCTCTGGGGGTTGACGTCCAGGCGCTTTCGACGAACGCGGTCCTGTACAACTACGACAAGGAAGCAGAGGCGACGGCGGCGATGGCGCGCGACTGCAACGACTACGTTGCTCAGCTCACCAAGGATCATCCCAGCCGGTTCGCCGGACTCGCGACTCTGCCCCTCCAGGACATTCCGGCGGCGATAGACGAACTCGAACGCAGCGTCACACAACTCGGTCTGAAGGGCGCGATGATTGGCGACCACGTGAACGGGCGCACTTTCGACGAGCCGGAGTTCCTGCCGTTCTGGAAGGCCGCGGAGCAACTCGGCGCGTTCATCCTGATTCACCAGGGCGGGCCGACCATAGTCAGCCCTCGTTCGAGCAAGTATCACCTGCCGAACACTATAGGCAACCTGGCGGACCGCGCGGTGACCTTTGCGTCGTTCGTCTATGGCGGAGTCATGGACGCCTGCCCCGACCTGAGAATTTGCCTATCGCACGGAGGGGGCTACACCTGCTTCGGCATTGGCAGAATGGACCGCGGGTGGCGGGTGCGACCGGAGGCGCGGGAGCATATCAGCCAGCCGCCGAGCGCGTACCTGAACCGTTTCTACTACGACACAATTACCCACAGCGAACAGGCTTTGAGGTACGTCATAGACTCGGTGGGAATAGACCGCGTGGTGTTCGGCACCGACTGGCCCTATGATATGTGCGAGGACTGGCCGGTGTCCTGGATACTCGGCCTCGAAAGTCTCACTCAGGAGGAGAAAGAGATGATCCTGTGGAGGAATCTTGAGGGACTACTGGGCATATGATTGTCCGTCGCTGAACAGTTTATTACCAAAATGGAGGGAACAAAGCCAAAATGGGCAACAGACTTGCAGACCAGGTAGCGATAGTAACCGGAGGAAATAGCGGGATTGGAGAAGGCACAGCCCGACTCTTTGCAGAGGAAGGAGCGAAGGTGGCTCTTCTTGCGCGCCGTGAGAAGGAAGGACACGCCGTCGAGCAGTCCATACGGGATGGTGGGGGCGAAGCGCTGTTCGTGAGGTGCGACGTCTCGGACCGCGAGCAGGTGGACGCGGCGGCGCAGTCCGTCGTGGACGAGTATGGCGGTATTGACATTCTGTTCAACAACGCGGGTGGCGGCGACCGTGGCAACTTTCCCAACGAGGAAGACGACGGATGGAACAGGGTTATTTCCGTGAACCTTACCGGAACTTTCTATATGTGCAGGGCGGTGTGGCCCCACATGATAGCGGGCGGGGGAGGCAGGATAGTCAATATGTCGTCGGTGGCCGCGGTCAGGGGTTTCAGCAAGAAGATGTACGATCTGGTCGGCAGATACCCGTCGGCTTCGTACTATGCCGCGAAGGCAGGAGTGGACGCTTTCACTCGCTATGCCGCCAGCATGGGAGGCCAGCACAACATCCGGGTGAACTGCGTCCGTCCGGGGCAGATCATCACGCCGCTGACCGACGTGGGGGGCGGACACCACAGCCTGGAGGCGATGTTCGATTCCATCCAGATACTGGACGGCGTGGGCTATCCAGAGGATGTGGCGAACCTGGTACTGTTCCTGGTATCGGAGGAATCCAGGTTCATAACGGGCGAGATAGTGAACGTGGACGGCGGGATGCCCGGTAAGCTGTGAGACTCGACATGAATCGCCGTTGCCGCATGGAGCGAGGGCCAATCGTCAAATCGGGATGCCAATTCAGCAAGCCGCGTTTTCGATGGCGGCCAAAGCCGAATCGAGGTCCGGATAGATTGGGATCAGTTTATCGAAGCCTATCATACTGAATACTTCGAATATGTAAGGCTTTAGATTGCAGATATGCAGGCCGCGGTTGGCGATTGTCAATCGCCTTGAGAGTACCAGGAAGGCGCGGAGGCCCGCCGTGCTGAGGTAGGTGACGTCTGAGGCGTCAATTATGACATCATACCCGCTTCTCGCGATGACCTTCAGAATTTCGTCGTGAAAGCCGTCTGCGGTCAGTACGTTTATGCGCCCTTCGGCCTTCAGCATGAGCGCTGGGCCGTCGAATTCAGCAACTTCAATCTTCATGGTGCATATTCCTTCACAAAGCGGACTTATCGCCAAATGATTCAGGCGCGGAAAACATCTACCTACCGTCTGACTCCCAGCGCTCGGACGCCGGGGAGGGAGAAGTAGGCGTCGGAGTGGGCAGCCCATTCGCGCATTCCGGCGCGGACGGCGTCCAGTTCGGCCTCACTGGTTATCCCGAGTTCCACGGACTCGCGGAACAAGGGAATGTTGTCCATCCAGGTGATGAACCGTTCGGCGGTCGCGACCGTTGTTTCGCCGAATGAGTTGGACACCTGGTTGCGGACTTCGATGACATCGAAGCCCGCCTCCCGCATATACGATCCCAGATAGCGCCCCCGATTCAGGGAGCCGCCGACGCGGTTGAAGCCGCCCTCGAACAACTCAAAGAACTTGCTGAACCCCTCACTCTCGGGGACGATGAACGGGAAGGTCCAGTCGGTCTTGACGACGCCGGCCAGTCCGCCCGGCTTGACTACCCGGCGGAGCTCTCTCAGCGCACGAACGGGGTCCGAGAGATGCTCCGTCACTGAGTGCGAAAATACGACGTCGAATTCGCCGTCCTCGAAGGGCAGGTCGTAGATGTCCCCCACGGTGAACTCGACGTTTGTGACTCCCCTCTCGGCGGCCAGTCGGGTGGCCTGTTCGACCATCGTAGGCTCTATGTCCGCGCCTACCACACGGCCGGGGGCGACGGCATCGGCGAGGCCGAAGGTTATCGCGCCCGGACCGCAGCCGCAGTCCAGCAAGCTCATGCCGGGCTTGAGGCGAGGCAGGATGAAGCCGACCTCGACATCAAGGTCGCGGCCGGTGTAACTGTCCTGCACGTCGGGGGAGTCGTAGCCGTAGAACGACCTGCCATTGATTTCCGGGCGCCCGGCGGAGTCTTCAGTCATGTGGGGGACTGTTCCTTTCTGGTCGCTGATTACTCTATGCCGAGTTCCTCTCGCAGTTCGTTGATGGTCTGCGCTCGGCCGCGGGTGGGCCGTCGTTCGCGCAGTCCGATGGGCAGATTCTGCACCTCGGGCTCTATCTTGATGGCGATGAAGACGGGGCCTTCCTGCTGCATTATCTCTCCGACGCTGGTGCTGAACTCTTCCAGGTCGTCGAAGTTGTAGGCGGCGGCATAGCCCGCGCCCTTGGCCATCATCGCGTAGTCAATCTCCTGGGAATTCGGCACGGGCTGTCCGCCTGTAGTGGCGTAGCACTCGTTGTCGAGCAGGAAGTGATAGAAGTTGGCGGGTTTCTTTCCGGCAATCGAGGCGATGGCGCCGAGGTTCATCAGCAGCGAGCCTTCGGCGTCGAACAGTACGACTTTCTCGTCCGGGAGTCCTAGCGCGAGTCCGAACGCGGCGGATGTGGTCTGTCCCATCGCGCCGCCCAGGGAGATGTCGCGCTTCTCGTTGGTGCTGACGTCCATCCAGTGGCGTCCGGCGGTGCCGGACGCGCTGACTATGGCGTCTCCTCGATGTTCCTGAAATGCCTTGAATACATCTACTGGATCAAGCAATCGAAATAACCTCCGTTGAAGTTGGTCTTGTTTAGTGTCTTCAGTCCAGGGGTAGCGTTCCGCTGACGCTTGTTTGGGGTTCTACCTGTTGAAGCCGTGGTACTCGTCGCCGACCAGGATGGCGACGGGCTTGTTGGTAGCCCGCGCTTCCTCGAAGGCGACGGAGATGCGGTCTCCGTCCTCGTTCTGTTCAACCAGGTAATATTCGATGCCGAACGCGGTCAGGAAAGGCTCGGTGTACTTGGCTACCGAATCGGTTATGACACCGCGCCGGTTCCATCCCCTGTATCCGATGACCATAACGAGCGGGAATCCGGCGTCTATCGCCATTCCCCGGATCGAGTCCCCGGATTCGAGCATTCCGGTGTTCTGGACCAGCACCACCGGCACCTTGCCTGCGATGTTGAGGCCAAGCGCGGTTCCCCAAGCCTCGCCCTCGCGCGAAACGGGAACGACGTCCAGCCATTCCTGGGTCTCCATCAGTTCGTACAGGTAGTTCGTCTCGCTGTCCGGTATCGTTACGACGTGAGTTACGCCGTTCTTCTTAAATTCCTCGACCATCGTCTCGGGTCTGAGAATAGCGGCTTGCTGATTTACCATCCGTGTTCCTCCATGAATAATGATGGATTGTGGGTAAGCCCAAACATCCTGATTCAGATGTTATCATATTAACAAGGACTTTTTTATCTTTGAACCAATGTCGCAGTATTCTATACTGGACAGAGGAGACTCAAGGAGCGGCCAGTATGGACTATACCATAGAAGGCAACCCTGACTATGGACACTTGACAGTCAGTCTGGAGCCGGGTGAGACATTCATCGCGGAAGGCGGTTCGATGGCGTGGATGTCGGACGGTACGCAAATCAACGCCAGGCTGCTCGGCGGGTTTACGCGGGCCCTGGTGAGGAAGGTTGTCGGCGGGGAGTCGCTATTTGTCGGGGAGTTCAGCCATCCCGAGGGAGGCCATGTGTCGTTTTCTCCCGCCGCGCCCGGGACGGTCCATCATCGCCGTGTGAATAACGACAAGCTCATTCTTACCGGAGGTTCATTCATGGCGTGCACTCCCGGTGTGAGGCTCGGCACACAGTTCGGGGGACTCAGGTCCATGTTCTCGGGTGAGGGGCTGTTCTTCATCGAATGCAGCGGAGCCGGAGACCTGTTCTTCAACTCATACGGGGCTCTTATCGAGAAAAATGTAGCTGGCAACCTGACTGTGGATACGGGCCACGTCGTCGCTTGGGAGCCGACGCTCAGGTACTCTATCCGAGGAATGGGCGGGCTGAAGAGCACTCTTCTCTCAGGCGAAGGTTTGGCGATGGAATTCAGCGGAGTCGGGAAGATATATCTCCAGTCGAGAACGATGCCGGCGCTCGCGGGGTGGCTTACTCCCTTCGGATGACGGTCTTATCTATGGATTGAGAGCGAGAACCGATGCCCAAGTACACAGTATCAGAAGAAGGCTCGTACAGGTCGGTGATGGTCGAACTCGACCGAGGGGAAGGGTTCACATCAGAGGCCGGGGTGATGTTCCGCGCTTCGGACAATGTCGAAATTGACGTTACTACCAGAAGCCGGGGAGCAGGAGGATTTCTTAGCGGCGTCAGACGCATGATGTCGGGCGAGAGCTTCTTCCTGTCAACTTACAGGACGCGAGACGGAGGTCCCGGAGAAGTCGGTCTCGCGCCGACACTGGCGGGCGACGTGGCGGTCATCGAGTGTTCGGGCGCGGGCGGCTGGCTGTGCGCCGGGGGGAGCTATCTTGGCTCGTCGGACGGACTTAGCATTGACACCCAGTTCCAGGGATTCAGAGGAATGTTTTCCGGCGAATCGTTGTTCTTCCTGGATATTGAGGGAAGAGGCGAGTTGCTGGTGAGCGCGTTCGGGAGCGTGAGAGAAGTTGAGGTGAATGGCGCGCTGATAGTGGATACAGGACATCTGGTGGCCTTCGAGGATTCTCTGGAATATACGATTCGCAAGGCAGCGGGAAGTTGGCTCCAGTCGTTCCTGTCGAGCGAGGGCGCCGCGATGCACTTTTCGGGGCATGGAAAGGTGTATCTGCAGAGCCATAATCCGGACCAGTTCGGCCAGACGTTGGGCGGGCTGATGCCGCCCAGGAGTTAGGATGATGGAGTACACGATTCAGTCCCAGCCGAGTTACAGCTTGCTGGAGGCCACACTCAGCGACGGGGAAACCATCGTGGCGGAGTCAGGGGCGATGACGTGGATGAGCGGCGATATACGGATGACGACTTCGACGCGGGGCGGAATACTCAGCGGATTGGGCAGGACGGCGCTGGGAGGGGAGAGTTTCTTTCAGAATACGTTCCAGGCGGAGGGGGCCGGTGGCATGGTCGGGCTTGCTCCGGGTCAGCCCGGCGACATAGTTGCCTATGAGATGCCGCTGGGCGCTGAACTGTATCTTGAGAAGAGCGCCTACCTCGCTTCTGAAGAGAGCGTGAACATAAACACAGACTTCCAGGGCTTGAGGGGCTTTTTCAATGAGGGTCTATTTATCCTGAGGGCGTCGGGCAGCGGAACGCTCTTCTTCAACTCGTATGGCGACGTGGAGGAAGTGGAGGTGGACGGCTCGTATCGAGTTGACAACGGTCATGCGGTGGCGTGGGAACCAACTCTCGAATATGAAATAATTCGAGGCGGGAAGAGCATTCGCTCCTTCCTGTTCTCGGACCAGTTGATTCTAAGATTTACCGGGCGCGGCAAACTGTGGGTGCAGTCGAGAAACCCGCGGTCGCTGGCGAGTTGGGTCTTTCCGTTCAGGCCGCAGGGCAACAGCGGCGGCAACTAAGACGCCTCTGTAAGAGAGGATTGAGGTGAGGGGGCAAGAATACAATCCCCCTCATCCTAACCTTCTCCCACCAGAGGCTGAGAGGGGTAGGTATTTCGCCTCACCCTAGCCCTCTCCCTGAGGGAGAGGGGATCTATTGACTGGAGTTCGTAGCTGATTGGACATTTACCTACCCCTGTGAGCCCACTAGGGGAGAATGGACTTCTTAGACTCTGGTGCGGAAGTCCGAGTTGAGGGACACAAGCCCGCGGTGAATGTCATCTACCGAGCGGCATCCGCAGTAGGCCATCGCGCGGTCGAATTCGGTACGCATTATGTCCAGCATCTGGCGGACGCCCGCTTCGCCGCCGTTCGCCAGACCCCAGAAGAGCGGCCGGCCCACGAATACGCCTCTCGCGCCCAGCGCTATCGCCTTGAGCGCGTCCATTCCGCGCCGCACGCCGGAATCGAGATAGACTTCCAGGTTGTCGCCAACGGCGTCGGCGATTTCGGGCAGGGTCTCGATGCTTGAGCGGGTGCAGTCGAGTTGGCGTCCACCGTGGTTGGAGACGACGATGGCGTCGGCGCCGTACTCGGCGCACATCACGGCGTCTTCGAGGGTTCTGACGCCCTTGATGACGAGGGGGAGGCCAGTCAGGTTTCTGAGCCAGTCGAGGCGTTCCCAGGTGAGGCCGGTGAATTCGGGAGGCTCCCAGTCCATCATATCCGGGATGCCGACGCTCCGGCGCATTATCAAATCGCTGCGGTCAACCGGTCGGAGGAGGCTGCCCCAGTAGAGGCCGAGCGTGGGTATATGGGCGTTTCTGACGTCGCGTTCCTTCGGGCTTGGGGCGGGCGTGTCTATGGTGAGACAGATGGCCTTGTAGCCCGCGGCCTTGGCCCTGGTGACGAGCAGTTCGGTCACTTCGTCGTCGAAGTGGTATAGCTGGAACCAGAGGGGGCCGGTGGCTACATTCGCGACCTCCTCTATGCTGTAACCTGATCCTGTTGGAAGAGTGTAGAGGGTGCCCATAGCTCCGGCCGCGGCCGCCGTCGCGCATTCTCCGTCGGGATGCACGTCGCGCTGGCTGCCCGCGGGGGCTATCATAACGGGGAAGTCTATCTTCTCTCCGAGCACCTCAATGGAGGAATCCCTGTTTCCAACGTCCACGAGGAAGCGGGGGTTGACGGTTATTTCGTCGAATGCTTCGCGGTTTCTGCGGACCGTGATTTCATCCGCGGCTCCGGCATCCACAAACGTCCACTTGCGGTGGGGCATGACTTGCTCTGCCATAGCTTCAAGGTCGAATAGTGATACCGGGTTCATCGCGGGCGTGACCTCCTGAAAATTATCCGCAGGATATAATGAACAGTTTTTCAGTAGATTGCAAGCATATTTTGAGCTATTTCCAAAAAACAAGCGTCTCCGGTTAAAAGCCCGGAGACGCCCGTAGTCCTGACTAAGGTGACTCAGATGGCGGAAACGCTTAATCGCTATACGTTAAGCGCGCCTATCTTCTCGTACTCGCCCTTTACGATTGGCCTGGCGTCCACTTCGAGCCAGTCTTCCAGGATTTCGGTATAGACGCTTCGGAAGTCGAGGTTGAAAGCGAGGTCGCCTTCGACCAGCGTTTCGGGGGCCAGCGACGGGTATTCGCTGTAGTTGCCGCCGTTCACGCCGTCGCCGATCATGAAGGCTACGCCTCCCGATCCGTGGTCGGTGCCGTTGCCGTTGTCCTTGACGCGCCTGCCGAACTCGGAGAAGACGAATATCAACACGTCCTCGCTGGCGTCTTGTTCCTTGAGGTCGGTGTAGAGATCGTAGATGCCGCCGGCCACGTGGTTCCAGAGCGTCTTGTGGAGCGCGACCTCGTTGGTGTGGGTGTCGAAGCTGCCGTGCTGGGTGTAGCAGATGCGCGTCCCAATGTCGGCGGTCAGCACCTGCGCCGTGTCGCGAGCGCGTTGGGCGAATCCATTGGATGCGTACTCGACGGTGGAGGAGTACATATCCGGCACGCCGCTCAGAATCTCCGAGCCCTTCAGCGCGTCCAGTCCGGTCTGGCTGAGGAAGTCCATCACCGGGCCGCTGCCGATGGCGTGGGTGTACATATTGCGGAACGCTTCGAGAGCTTCGCTTCGCTGGTCTCCGCCGTCCATGTGATTGAGCAAGCCATAGGTACTGAGATTGGACACGGAGGCGACGGGCGCGTTCTTGGCTACGAGCGCCCTGGGAAGCGCGGCGCTGAAATTGACAGCGGCGACTACGTTGTCTCCGTCGGGGTGCATTTCGCGCACCGCCTGGCCGAGCCAACCCTCGTCGCCGACTTTCGTCGGCTCGGCGGTGTGCCAGATGTCCATGGAGCGGAAGTGCGATCTATTGGGCACGGGGTAGCCGACGCCGTGGATGATCGCGACCTTGCCATCGTCGTACAGTTCCTTTATCGGACCCATGGCGGGGTTGAATCCGTACTGGTCGTCTAAGGGGATGACGTCTTCCCGCTCAATTCGGACGTTGGGCCGGTTGTCTATGTACTCCGGGTTGGTGTAAGGCACGACGCAGTTCAGGTAGTCGTTGCCCCCGGACAGCTGTACCACGACCAGTTTTCTGTTCTTCGCTTCACCCATGTCGGCTTTGCCTCCTGTCAGTTGTCAATCATAGGTTATCAAATTTTAAGTCTTGTATCTATGCGGCGAATTCTCATGCGGGCGCCTTTTCGTACACCTGGAAGCGGTGGCGGCTGGTTTCGAGGATATAGACTCGCTCTTGGTCGTCGAGGGCGACTCTGACGGGATCCCAGAAGTAGGGTTCGATTCTGGCTGAGACTTCGTTCTGGTCGTCGGTGTCCACCTCGAATACGGGGACGAACTTGGAGCGCGCCTCGAGTTCGTCGGCGTTGGCGTTGAGGTATTCGACGGCCCATTCGCCGAGTATCGCGTCGCCGCGCAGCGACTGGATGAAGTTGCCGTCGGCGTCCAGGGCCTGAACTCGCTGGTTTCCCCAGTCGGCTACGTACATATTGCCGTCCGAGTCCACCGCCAGGCCGGAGGGACGGTTGAACTGGCCCTCGCCGTCGCCGGACTCGCCGAACTTGGCTACGAACTCGCCGTTCTGGGTGAACTTCTGGATGCGGTCGTTGCGCCAGTCGGCGACGTAGAGGAAGCCCTCGCTGTCCTGGCTGATTCCCCAGGGAAGATCGAATTCGCCGTCCCCGTCGCCCGGGCCGCCCCACTTGTCTAGGAACTGCCCGTCCTTTGTGAATTTCTGGATTCTGTTGTTGCGGTGGTCAACGAGCATCAGGTTGTCGTCGGCGTCGAAGAGCAGGCCGGATATTCCGTCGAACTCGCCGTCCGCCGTACCCTGGGTTCCCCATGTGCCGGTCACGTTGCCGTCGGGGTCGTAGATGGTGATTCGCTGGAGGAAGTCGTCGGCGAGGTAGAGGTTGTCTTCGCTGTCGAGGGCGAGGGCGGAGGGCCAGATCATGTTGCCGGCCTGGCTGCCATACGCGCCGAGTTGTCCGAAGAACTCGTGGTCAATCGTCGCTATCTGAATGCCCACGATGTCGAGGGCGGTGGTGTTGCTGCGGCTGGCGACGTAGATCCTCCCGTCCGGGCGAATCGCGAAGTCGGTGGGCAGGTGGAAGCCGCGTCCGCCCTGGTCGGCGACGAAGCCGACGGTGGTGACGGGCTTCAGGGTGAAGTTCTTCGTTCTCGTTAGTGTAACCATGATTCAGTCCTTAGTCGTGAGCGGTCAGTAGCAATTCTTCGGCAGGCGTTTCTGATCGGGTGAACTCGAACGCGGGGATGGTGATTCGCTTGCCAGGCTTTTGATCGTCGTCATACAGCATCACGCGAACCTTTTCCGTATTCCGGGCGCTGAAGGATAATTCCCCGCAGTTTACACACACGGTAACTGGAACGCCATACACCACGACGTGTTCTCCTCTGATCAGATAAGCGTTGTCGAACGTATCTTCTCGAACGGCGCCGCCAGAGCAGGCGGCGACAGCGCATTCATACATTCCTTCTATTCCCTCTGCCTTCGCCTCGTGTGATCAACCCACTTCTCAGGGTCGGGTTCATAAGCGGTGATTACTTTCACGAGTTCTCCATCTTCCAAAGACACCAGTATGTGCAATGGCCTACCCGCTTGGGTAAACCCTAAGAGCAGACAACTCGGAGAATACTTATCGTCCGGGTAATCCTCTATTATTATCGCTCGCGTTCCCGCTTGCGCTACCTCTCGCCTGCTGATGTTCCTTATATTCAAGCGCGTGTATGCGTGTGAGCTAAAGCGGAATTCCCACAAAGACAGCTGAACGCGGACTTGTGTAAGTGTCTTCACGCTTGTCTGATGTCCGCGTCCAAATCGCTAATCCTCGACTTCCTTCGCGTCGGCGAAGTGGTACGCGTCGAGGGTGACCGTCTTGGCGGTCTTGCGTCCGTCGCCTCGCAACATTGCGCGAACCCATTCTATGTCGTCGTCGCTGAACATCTCTTCTCCGCAATCTACGCATACCTCGGCGGGGAGGCCGTACACCATGACGAACTCCCCGTCAATACGGAGAACCTTGTCGAGCGTCTCCACTCGCGCCCACCTGCTGTAGCAGACATCGCATTCGCGCTCGATTTCTCGCGCTCTCGTTTCTACAGCCATATTTCCGGCTCTCACATTTTCCTCTAAGCCAGTTGATACTCCTGGGTGGTTACTACTAGCTGGATGAGGGTTACGATGTTCTTTTCGGCTTCGGCTGCCGACTCGCCGTCCGCGAAGTCGAAGTCGTCCCACTTGGAGGCGTATTCGACGAGGCCCTGGCGGGTGCTGTCGAGGACGGGCAAGGGGCCTAGTATGTCCAGAAGGGCGTCAACGACGCGCTCGGCGGGCATGGGCCGGCCGCCGGACATGGATTCGACGCGCTCGATTATGGCGCGGATGCCGCTCTTGTCGGGGCTGTTGAGGACAAGGCTGGCGAAGTTGACTCGCTGCACGTAGGAGCCGGTGTTTATCCACTCGCTGCCGCCCTGCCAGCCCTCTACGCTCGTCGGGTTGAGCAGGCCCTGTCCCATGGCGGCGCAGGCACCGGCGGCGGCGTAGGTGTCGGTGGAGGGCAGGGAGATCGGGCCGGCGATTCTGAGGGTTCCGACGACCATCTCGGCGGGGCTCTTGATGCGGGCGAAGCGGGAGGCTTCGGCCTTGAAGAAGTCGGAGTTGAACATGGCTCGCAGCACGGCGGTCATGTCGTAATCGGAGTCGAAGTATGCTTGGGCCATTATCTCGATGGCCTCGGGGTCCTTTGGCTCGAAGTGGGGCCACTGGGGAACGGGGAGTTCGTCTGCGACGAAGAAGTGGTAGAGGTGGCGCGCTATGAAGCGGGCGGTGGCGGGCTGGCGGGAGATGATGTCAACGACGTCCTCGCCGTTGAAGTCGCCCACTTCGCCGAGGAAATCCTTGTCGTCGTGGTCGTGGTCATCGTCGTCGTACTCGAACTGCCAGGCGATGTAGCCGTATGGCCGCGCGGTGTTGTTTCGCATCTTGATGGACATATAGTCGGGGTTGACGACGCGCCAGCCGGTGAAGGCGCGGGAGCATTCCTTGATGTCTTCCTCGCTGTAGTTGCCCACGCCCATGGAGAAGAGTTCGAGTATCTCGCGCCCGTAGTTCTCGTTGATGGACTCTTTGTGGTTGTCCTGGTTGTCGAGCCACATGAGCATGGCGGGGTCTCTGGATAGCTGCACCAGCAGGTCGCGGAAGCTGCCCATTCCGTAGTCGCGGAACATATCAACCTGGTTGGCGACCATGCGGGCCTGTATGAGCTTGTTCGAGCCGGTGGCGAAGACGCGGTGCCAGAACAGGCACATCTTCTCAGGCAGCACGGCGTCGGTGTTCACCATCCTGAAGACCCATTGGGCGCCGGCGGCCTGGCCGTTGCGAAGGTCGGACTGGTCCACGTGGTAGCGTCGGATCAAGTCCGTGGGCAGTTCGTTGGGCGCGGGTCGGGCGCTCAGAAGCTCTTCGACGGCTTCCTCGTAGCTCATGCCCATGTAGTAATCGAGCTCTTTGGCGGTGGCTCCGAATCCGGCCCGCCTGAGCAGATGCGCCGTAAGCGCGACATCCTGCTTACTTTGAACGGTCGTCATTCTCAATCTCCTTGGGTCAATCGTGTTTCACTGGGAGTATATCAGTTTTTAGTTTTCAGTTGTCAGTATTCAGTTATGTTGATTGGGGATGTCGGACACCAGGCGAAATAGGGGTCGAAAATTGGCGGGTCATATATTCTCATTTATATCGTACTGGTGGGGTTACAGGTGAGTTTCCAAGTGGGACAGGTGGCTGGTCACGTGGGAAGTGACCTGTAAACACCTGTTGTTAGCTATGGACCGAAAAATTTTTGGTCGGTCAAGTGGTCATTGATAAGTTCCTATTTATGTATATCAGCCATACGTCAAGCGCATTTGTTCTTCAACGGGGATATTGTAGCATAGCGAGCGGAGAGTCGCGCAACATTCGACGCTGTATTGTGGAATTCGATATTGACACGTTCGGACATTGGCTTTATTATCCGCCATACGCATAGTCGGTATTTTGGGAGGGAATATCGGCAGGCAACCGCCTGCGGTTCTCTTTTTCCTTCCTGAACGGGACGGCAATTCGCATTGTATGGATGATCTGTCTAAGAAGTGAGTCCAATTTCGGACGCTCGCATGCAAAGGGGATGAACATGAAGTCTTTCACTTATGACGGCGCGAAGTTGTTTATGATCATCGGAGCGTTGGCAATTGGTCTGACGCTAGCGCTGGCGTGCGCGAGCGAGGATGAGCCGGCGGCTCCGTCTCAGCCCGCTCCGGCGGCTCCGGCGCCCGCGACGGCGGCGCCCGCTCCCGCCCAGCCCGCGGCGGTGCAGCAGCCGCCCCAGTCCGCGATGGATAGCGGTTTGACGGACGAAACGCTTACGCTGCTGGTGGCGAACGTTGGGGCGACAGGAGGCTGGGACCCGACCCGCTCGGGCGGCGACGAGTTCATGAAAGTAACCAGGTACTATAACTGCATACTCGTCAGCGGTGGCGGTGGCGGTATTTTGTTGCCCGGAGTCGCAGACAGCTGGTCGATCAGTTCAGATGGCAAGACTATTGATTTCGTCATCGCGGACGGCATCAAGGCGCACGACGGCAGCGACATTGACGTAGAGGACGTATGGTGGCGTATGGAATTCGCCTTCGGTGAATTGTCACGAAATCGTCCGGGTGTCGATCCGACATCCCTGGGCTTGGCGGATGTCACCGAAGCGATACAGAAGATTGACGACGACACGCTGAGGCTCGTCTTCGATAACCCTAGACCGGACACGCCTTTCCTGTCTTCCGAGAACTCTCAGGGTCATGACGGTCATATATTCAACGCCGATCATTGGAAGGAAGTCACGGGTTACAACGCCGCGGGCGGCGATATTTCCCAGACCGACGACCAGGCGTACCAGAACAACCCTTCGAGTTGCGGTTCGATGAAGTTCGTGTCCCAGGTACCGGGCCAGAAGTTCGTGCTGGAGCGGTTCGACGACTATTTCTACCAACCCGCGAACGGCTATCCAGAGGACCGGCGACCCAAGTTCCGCCAGTACATCACTGAGGTGGTTCCCGAGGCGAGCACGCGCATCTCGGCCCTGCAGGCGGGCCAAGCGGACATGATCGAGGCGAACGTGTTCATGCTGGAGGACATCGAAGGCGCCGGCGGCCAGGTAGTGTATCAGCCTGAAGCGGCTTACTCCTGGATAGTCTTCGTGGACTGCTGGGATCCCGAGCTGTGGTGCCACAATAAGGAAGTTCGTCAGGCGCTGGAATACGCGATTGACAAAGAGGCGATCATTGACAGCCTGTACAACCGCGACATGGCTATACCCAAGGGCTGGCAGCACGTTACGCCGAGCACCATCGGATACAGGGACGGCATAGCTGACCCGCGCCCATACGACCTCGAGAAGGCCAAGCAGCTTCTGGAAGAGTCCGGCGTGGATATTCCACCGTTCGACATCTGGACATGGGAAGCTGGCGACCTGCCTCTCCAGCCGCAGTTGGCCGAGGTGTTCGGCGCCACATGGACGAATGAACTCGGACTAGACGTTACCGTAAGGACGGGCGACGCGACGTCGGTTCGTCAGCAGTGGAACGAGCGCAAGCTGCCCGGCAGCGTTCTGGTGCGAACTAACGAGACCCGTTGGAACGGGCTGAGCATAACGCGCGGGATGTACACCTACGCGGCGGGCGCGAAACCGTGGCGGATCTGCGATCCCGAGTGGACGTCCGACGCGCATCCCAACGGTGACCCGGTCTGCCAGGGACTGAACGAACTGGTAACCGAGAAATTGGTGAACGAGGTTACTGTCGAGGCTTGGGAAGTCAACTTCCCAGAAGTTTACAGTCAGTTGCGCGAGGAGAACCACGCATTCAGCCCGTTCTTCGTGAACCTGCCTTGGGGCATGGGGCCGCGCATCAAGCCCGGAAGCTGGCAGCCCTGGCCGGTCGTAACATATAACACCGCCATGTGGACCATCGAGTTCAACGAGAACTAGGCGAAGCGTAGATCATAAGGCCCCGCTCTCCCCACATTGGTGAGCGGGGCTGATTGTCTGAATCAGGATTTACAGGATTTCAAGATTGTGAGGATGATTTGAACCTGATCACCCTCACCCTAGCCCTCTCCCATCGAGGGAGAGGGGACTTTCTTAATCATCTCTGAAAGATAGATGGACTGCTGAAATGACACGATACATAGCAAGAAAGGTACTGGAGGCGCTGGTCACGCTGGTTGGCCTGAGTCTCGTCGTGTTTTCTGCCGTTCATATGACCGGCGACCCGGCGCGAATGCTGCTGCCGGTGAGGATTGACGCCTCCGAAGAGGTGTACGAACAGCTCAAAGAGGAGCTCGGACTCAACAGGCCGTTCATGGTGCAGTACCTGGACTTCATGAAGAACCTGATTACTAAGGGAGACTTCGGTAGGTCCGTTCGCAGCCAGAAAGAGGCCAGGCACCTGTTGCTGGAGCGGATTCCGGCGACTATCAAGCTTGCCGCCGCCGGATTGTTCCTGTCGTTCATAGTCGGCGTACCAGCGGGGATACTGTCCGCCGTCAAGCGGGATACATTAGCCGATAAGATCGGCAAGGCAATCGCCATCTTCGGATTGGCAGCGCCGCAGTTCTGGGTGGCGATAATGGTGGTCATACTGTTCGGGGCGTACCTTCAGTGGCTGCCCGTTTACGGCGCGGGCGGGCCGGACCACTACATCCTCCCGGCCTGCGTGCTGGCGCTGGGGCCGCTGGCGGCGATGATGCGTCTCGGACGCTCGAGTATGCTGGACATCCTCGACAGCGAGTTCGTGAAGTTCGCGCGAGTGAAGGGGATGCGTGAGAGAATAGTCATCTGGAAGCACGCGGCAAGAAATGCCGTAATTCCGCTGATGACTTTCGGAGGGCTGACGCTGGCGGCGCTTCTGAACGGCTCGATAGTGGTGGAGCAGGTGTTCGCGTGGCCCGGCCTGGGCAGGATGATGATAGAGGGAGTCATCCAGCGAGATATGCCGCTTGTGCAGGCGACGGTGCTGGTCTCCGGTTTCTTCTACGTGGTGACCGCGCTGGTAGTGGACATCATGTACGGATTCGCGGACCCGCGTATCAGGGATACAAACTAGCGTTGTAGCATATTTGGGTTGACGGCTTGTTTACCCTCACCCTAGCCTTCTCCCAAGGGGAGAGGGGATAATTCGGAATAAGTTGTCGACTACTAGAGTGTTTGGGGCAGGCTTTACGATGACAACGTTCACACAGGAAAACGCCCTGGCGGAAGAATCCGTCGGATTCATGGACCGTCTCAGGGAGCTCAGGCTTCCCTGGATACCTGTGATCGTCATAACGGCGCTGGTGATTCTCGCGGCGGGCGCGCCATTGCTCTCGCCACACGATCCGCGGGCGCAGAATCTGCGTGACGCCAGAACGCCCCCGTTCCAGACTTGGGACTACCCGCTCGGCACCGACTTCGTGGGCAAGGACATCCTCAGCCGGCTGATATACGGCGCGCGCACGTCGGCTTTCATCAGTATGTTCGCGCTGGGCGCGGGCGTGGTGGTGGGAACCATCCTCGGACTCATCTCAGGGTATGCGGGCAAGTGGGTGGATACCATTATCATGCGCATAGCGGACGCGACGATGGGCTTTCCGTCCATCCTGCTGGCGATGATAATCGTGGCTATCCTGGGAACGGGGCTCATGCCCATAGTGGTGGCGGTGGCGGTATCCACGTGGCCGCGCATCGCGCGCATGATAAGGGGGGAAGTGCTGTCGGTCAAAGACGCTGACTTCGTGATACTGGCCAGAATCGCGGGTGTCTCCCCGACCGTCATCATCTGGAGGCACGTGTTCCCGAACGTGCTGAATACGCTGATGGTGATAACCAGCCTGTCGGTGGCGGGCGTGATTCTGACCGAGGCTTCGCTGAGCTTCCTCGGGCTGGGTCTGCCGCCCGGCGATCCGGCATGGGGAATCATGGTCGCCGAGGGCAGACAGAGCCTGATCAGATTGTGGTGGATATCGCTGTTCCCCGGTCTTGTGATTACGATAGTGGTCATGGCGTTCAACTTCTTTGGGGACTGGCTGCGGGACACGCTGGATCCGAAGTTGCGGAGGGTTTAGGGAAGTGGTTAGTGGCCGGTGGTTAGTGATCAGTGGTCTGGATTCCCGCTTTCACGGGAATGACGGATGAGAGAGCGCGGGAATGACCAGAATGTCAGCCTGCCTAACGACTAAGGACTCGAATTGAATAACGGCAACAACGATACGGTTTTGCAGGTGGAGGATCTTCGGACGCACTTCTTTACGCGCACGGGCGTGGTGAAGGCGGTGGACGGGGTGTCGTTCGACCTGAAGCCCGGCGAGACGCTGGGCATCGTGGGGGAGTCGGGTTCGGGCAAGAGCATGACTGCGCTTTCGATCATGCGGCTGGTGCCGGAGCCCGGGGGCCGCATCGTGAGCGGCAGCATAATGTTCGACGGGCAGGACCTGGTGGAACTGAGCGGCGGCGATATGTCGGAGATACGCGGTCGGGACATCTGCATGATTTTGCAGGACCCAATGACCTCGCTGAATCCGGTGCTGTCGGTTGGAGACCAGTTGATAGAGACGTTCCGGCCGGACGCGAGCGGCCCGTCCCGATCTATATGGGACCGCGCGGTGGAACTGTTGCAGATGGTGAGGATACCGGCGCCTGAGATACGTATGCGGGCGTTCCCTCACCAGATGAGCGGGGGCATGAGGCAGCGGGTAGTCGGGGCTATCGCCATATCGCGCTCGCCGAAGGTGCTGATAGCGGACGAGCCTACGACGTCGCTGGACGCGACGATTCAGCTCCAGTACCTGCGGCTCTTGAAGGATATACAGGCGGAGACGGGCGCGGCGATCATCTTCATCACGCATGACTTCGGAATCGTGGCGAGGATGTGCGACAGGGTGGCGGTGATGTACGCGGGCAAGATAGTGGAGATAGCGGACGTGGAGGACTTGTTCTACAAGCCTCAGCATCCGTACACGCAGGCGCTTTTGGGGTCGGTTCCGGACCTGGAAGAGGATGTTGATTGGCTGACCTCGATAGAGGGACAGCCGCCCCAGTTGGACAATATGCCCGTTGGATGCAGTTTCCAGCCTCGCTGCGTCCACGCATTCGACAGGTGTGATGAAGAGTATCCGCCGGAGTACCTGGTTGGAAACAAACATATAGCGCGATGCTGGAGACTCGATGACAACCACGACACAGCGTAGCCCGGTGAATGGCGCCGAACCCCTGATAGCGGCCCAGGAGGTGAAGAAGCACTTCCGGGTAACAAGCGGCTTTGTGTTTCGCAAGACTATCGGGCAGGTCCGGGCGGTGGACGGCATATCGTTCAGCATACCGGAGGGGCAGACGTACAGCCTGGTCGGGGAGTCGGGCTGCGGGAAGACGACGACGGCCAAGCTGGTGCTGCTGGTGGAGCAGTTGACGGCGGGCAGGCTGACGTTCCAGGGGCAGGACATAAGCGAGTTCACGCCGGAGCAGCTGAATGAGTACCGGGAGTCGGTGCAGGCGGTGTTCCAGGATCCGTGGAGTTCGCTGAATCCCAGGTTGAAGGTGGAGTCAATCATCGCGGAGCCGATTACGGCGCACCGCAGCCCGACGAAGCAGGAACTGAGGGAGCAGATACTGTCGCTGCTGGAAGAGGTGGGGCTGCATCCGAGTCACGCGCATCGCTATCCGCACGAGTTCAGCGGGGGGCAGAGGCAGCGCATCGCGATAGCGCGGGCGCTGGCGCTGCGTCCGAAGCTGATAGTGCTGGACGAGCCGGTGTCGGCGCTGGACGTGTCCATACGGGCGCAGATAATGAACCTGCTGAAGCAACTCCAGATAGACCACAATCTGAGCTACCTGCTCATAGCGCACCAGCTCGCGACTGTGCGGTATATGAGCCACAGGGTGGGCGTGATGTACCTGGGCAAGATGGTGGAGGAGGCGGATTCGTCGGATTTGTTCAACAATCCGCACCATCCGTACACGCGGGCGCTGATCTCGGCGTCGCTGTCGTCGCGGCCCGGCGTTGAGAGGGAGGAGATAGTGCTGAGCGGCGAGGTGCCTTCGCCTATCAATCCGCCGCCGGGATGCACGTTCCACCCGCGATGCCCGGCGGTGTTCGAGCCGTGCGCGGACAACATCCCTGAGATGCAGGAAGTGGCGCCGGGGCATTTGGTTTCGTGTCATTTGTATTAGAACCCGCTCCAGCCGATAGCCGCTCCTCCAAGCCAAACTGACACAACACCGTCGCTCTATACTCGCGCCTTGGACGGCTTTGGTGATATAGTAGCTCCAATATGGGTAAGTTTCTCAGAGGGCTCCGCGTCTCGGTGATGAGCGTCCATGAGGGATGGTGGTACGCCTACCTCGCGGCATTTTTCGCGCAGATGGCGGGATGGACAGCAATCGTGGCTTGGGACGAGGCTTTCTATGGCGACCACACCCGCGTCGTCGAGTATTTGAGAATGGTCGGGCGAGACTCGTCCCACATGGCCCAAATGTTCGTGCTGAACACCATAGGCATCGTTGAATTGGGGAGGCTGATAATGGTTCTGGCGCAGGGCATAGCGGACAGACTGAAAGAGCGCAGGGAGAAGTTCAAGGCGGATCTCATAGCGCAGGGCAAGGCTGAACTGGCGGCCAAGATAGCCGACTGGAACAGGCAGCGGTTGGAAGCCGAGGCGCGCGGCGAGAAGTTCGACGAACCGCCTCCTATGGAATAACCAGCCCTCAATAAGATACTGACTTGGCGCGCGTCCATCTCCGGCCCATTCTCTGCCTTCTGGCTATTCTGCTGGCAGGTTGCGCCGACCGCTCCCAGCCGGACGACTACGCCAACGGGATTGCGCCGTTTACGAATGTCGCGGGGGAGACGTTGGAGGGGAAGGCGTTTACCATCAACCGGTATCCGGGCGTGGCTGTGTTCGATTATGACCGCGACGGGGATCTGGATTTCTATGTTACGCAGGAGGAGGGCGGGCCGAATTTCCTGTTCAGGAATGAGGGGGACGGGGAGTTCAGAGAGGTGTCGGATGAGGCGGGCGCGGCGGCGGTTGTGAGCAACAGCACGGGCGTGGCGGCGTGCGACTTGGACAATGACGGCTACCAGGACCTGTACGTGGGCGCGCATGGGCGGAAGGGGGACGGGCTGGATTACCGTTCGGCGGATGAAAGCGACGGCCTGCGGACGGCTATCTCGGACAGGCTGTTTCGGAACAGGGGGGACGGGACTTTCGAGGATGTGACGCCGGCGGCGTTTGGGGAGGCGGTTAATCTGAGGTCGGCGATGAGCGTGGCGTGCGCGGATGTTGACGGGGACGGCTGGCTGGATATATACGTGGCGAACAGGGCGGATTTCGATTTCGTGCGGTTCACCGTGCCTCAGCATCATGGGCATTACAACGCGCTGTATCGCAATAATGGGGATATGACGTTCAGCGAGATCGGCGAAGGGGCGGGCGTTCGGGGCGGGCCGATAACGATGCGCGCGCCGGACGGGCTGCCTATCGAGTTCTACGACCCGGAGACGGGAGGGTTCATCGAGGGGTATGATTCGCGTCTCACGGACCGGTTCGGGAACAGGGTTGGCGATCCGACGGGGCAGTCGTGGGCGACGCTGTTCTTCGACCATGACGATGACGGGGATCCCGATTTGTGGGTGGCGCACGACGGGGATCACCTTGAGGTGTATCGGAATGATACGGACGGGGGGAATGTGGTATTCACGCCTATCGCGTCGGAGATGGGGGTTGACGTGACGGGGCAGTGGATGGGGTTCGCGCTGGGGGATTATGACTCGGACGTGGACCTGGACGTGTTCGTGACGAATATCGGGTATCATCCGCTAACGCGGCGTCCGGTTCCGTTTCCTGGGGCGGACTGCGCCTATACGCACCAGTTCGATTGGGGGACGTGTCTGCACTTTCTGCTGAGGAACGACGGCGTTGCCGATTCTCCCGATGCGGGAACGCTGCCACAGTTCGCGGAGGTTGCGGGCGAGACGCGGGTGAAGGCGAGCGGGGTGATGCCGCCGATGTCGCTGGATGCGGCGAATATCTATCCCGGGTGGGAATTTCCGAGCGGGCTGGCGGCGTATGATTTTGGGTTCGGGACGGCGTTTTTCGACTATGAGAATGACGGCGACCAGGATTTGTATTGGCTTGGCGCGCTGGTGTCGCGGGGGGAAGGGCCGGGCGGTCTGCTGTATCCGGGCGCGGGTCGGATGATGCGCGGGGACGGCGCGGGCGGGTTCGAGGATATTACGGTGGAGGCGCGGCTGCTGGATATCCAGGATGTGGATTACTCGGTTCTGGATACAAGCTCGGCGGAGTTCGACGCGCGGGCGCAGCGGATCGGGCCGGAGTTCCATGAGAATGGGAAGGGGCTGGCGAAGGGCGATCTGAACGGGGATGGGTTCGTTGACCTGATAGCGACGAACAGCAGCGGGGATCTGCGGGTTGACGGCGGCGTTCGGTTCACGAAGGGGCCGCTGTTCGTGTGGCTGAATGGGGGCGAGGGCGGGAACTGGCTTACGCTGCGGCTGAAGGGCGGGATGGCGGTACGCGGGTCGGGCAGCAACGCGGACGGGATTGGGGCGCGGGTGTATCTGACGGCGAAGGTGGATGGGGAGAGCGTATCTACGCAGGTTCAGGAAGCGCTGGGGAGTTCGTCGTTCCTGTCTATGAATAGCCTGGATATGACTTTCGGGCTGGGAGAGGCGGAGCGGGCTGAGGAGATAGTGGTCCGGTGGCCGAGCGGGGTTACGCAGAGGTTGAAGGGTGTGGGGGGGAACCGGGTTGTTGTTGTGGAGGAGGCTGCGGAGTGATTCTGTGTATAAATTCAGTTGATGTGTCAGAATAGGTCACCAGATTCGGAAACTGGTGACCTGTTTCTGGTGGAAAACTGATACCAGTATTTGGGGGAAACTGGTCTGATTCAACCAGTTTCCGACCAGTTTAGACCAGTTTCGCCGATTGTGAGGCGTTTCTGGTGTGGCCGGTCGTTTGACATATACGTTGATTTATAGACCTTTCTCTTTCGCCTCGTCTTCAATCTCTCGTTCGCCCTGAGCCTGTCGAAGGGACGTCCGTTCATGGTTCGACAAGCTCACCACGAACGGACTACTCTAGTGACGCTCAATAATGAAAAGACTCTGCGCTGGGAAGTATATGATAGCATATAGTAGAACCTTTGTATATATCGTGTTGGGAGCGTATGCGCGAATTGGGCGCGATTGCCGTCAGCGGCGGCCGGCTAGGGTTGCTATTGCGACCATGGCGCGTTCCTGCGGGGACGCGGCGTTGAAGTCCATTATTGCCTGTTCAGCGCGGTCAATCGAGGCGATAATCTGGTTCTGGACAAAGTTCGCGGCGGGATTATAGTCTGCGTCTTCGCGCCGCCTCTTTATAGCGCCGATTACAAAGGCGAAATTTTGTAGCGGCGGGCTGAAGAGATGCGGCCAACCGTGGAGCGGGTTCTCGGCGCGGAAATGCTGAAGCGACCGATAGGTGGCAATCCAATCGGATTCGTTATCCGGGGCCCTGGCGCCCACTATAAGGTCGGCGTTGCTGGTTGCCAATGCGTGGAACATCGCGTAGTAGGCGGTACTGACGGCGCGGCGCAGGGCTTCCTGGGAGGGCTGGCCTGCGGCGAGAATACGGCTTGCTCTGATGAGTTCTATCCAATCCATGCTCACCCAGCCATGATCCATTCTTTACCCAGTTCGGCTGCATCGCTCTCCGGGATGTAGGAAGTGGACGGAAGGGCGCGAATGCCGGCGTCTATCAGGGTCTGGTAGAGGAAGCTGTCGTAGGAGTTGAGCATACCGGGGTCCAGGCTACCGGGCTTGCCGTCGTAGATTATCCAGACGTCAACGAAAGCGACGCCTTCGAAGTCCTCGGCGGGGGCTTTGGTCCATACGTCGCGGTAGGGTAGGTTGCCCTGGTGATAGGTGTCCAGAGTTTCCAGGATGATGTCTTTGACTTGGTCTGCCTGTTCGGGTGTGATGGGCATGGTTGCTGGGCCTCTGCGCTGGGGGTTTGGTTGGGGTGATAGGCGGTATGGGGTTATGTCCTTGGCTGTCTGGCGACGCGACTGCCGCTCTCGACTTCGACGATCAAGTTGTGCCCATCGAGTAGCAACATACCTACGAGCGGTGTACTGCCCGTCGCGCTGGCCTCAATGTCCCTTAGCTGACCGTCCGCAGCGAACCGCCCCCGAAGCTATACAAAGCCTTGTATCCAACGCGCTCACAGAGGATGTTGACGGCATCGGGACACTGAGCGCGGAGACCTTCCACAGCGGCGCGCGCGGCTCCGGCAATAGCCCATTGCTCGGTGTCGACGTCAATGGCCACGTACTCGCCGTGGTGGTCCCGTTCAACTTGAGGCAGGATCGTCTCCTTGTATATCTCTTTGCCCATGCGAATCGCTTCCTCGCGGGGTCTGCGCCGGCGGGCCGGGGTCTTTACGCGCGTCATCGGGCTTCTTCCTCCAGGCTGCTTGTACAGGGCATTGTACCACAGAACAAAACGGCGGCCAGCGAAATGGAGGTGAGCGCGCTGCCCTATTGAAACAGTACGATGCCGCGGCAGGACGATGCTATCGTTCACGTTCGGGTGGCGGGCGATAGATGTCGTAGTTTCCGCTCCGGATCGGCGTACTGACATACGGGCCGTTCCCACGCCGGCAACAGAGGGCGGGGTAGAGGTTCTGGAACAGGGTCTTTATACTCGACGGCGACCTCAAGCCAAAGCGCCATTGCTTCCTTTATGCTTTGAAGCGCCTGCTCATGAGTATCTCCGTGCGCCATGCAGCCGGGCAGTTCCGACACCTCAGCGATATACAACTCGTCCTCATCGCTCCAGTAGATGATGATTTCATATTTGTGCATTAGAGTTCCTCCAATTGGTATCGCAGGATAACACGGCGCACCTGTCTTACTTGATATGGCTTGGCGTCGCTGCCCCTCCGCTACAGATTTATTCGCTCCACCCCGGGTTTGCGAAAGGTATGATGGCTACCGCGTATCCGCTCGTTAAACCCCAGACGATGAAGCAGGGCGCGCAAATCGCTAAACCGGATGTTGGCGTCGGAACGCGCGCTGAGGATTCTTTGCATCGAGCGCGAACGTCGGCTCACCTTCATCCCTCCGGTCTGAAATCTGGCCGATGTCGTATGTGTTCCAGACCATGTCAGATTTGCGTGGCGTGGGGGGATTATACGCGGCGGGGTAGGCATGAACAAGATAGCGCACGGTGGCGAGGGTTGGCGCTGCGCGAGCTGGGTTACGCATAGGTTGGAGGATGTGGGGGGAATGGGTTGTGGTGGTGGTGGAGCGTGGTGTGAGGATGCTTGCGGCTGTCTGAATCAGGATTTACGGGATTTTAGGATGTTCAGGATGGAGATGGCGCGGTCTGGATTCTGGGATTACGGCGATCAAGTTCTTCGCCTGAAGTCCACTAGATAGGTCAGCCGTAATAGGTTGGTGAGTTTCGACGATGCGGTTGATGCGGTCTGCGTCCAGCCCGATTCTTTCCGCGAATGCTGAAACGCCGATGTTCAGGTCTGCGAGAATCTCCCCCAGGTGCTCGCCGGGGTGGGTCGCGGGTACTTCTGGCATGATGGCTCTCCTAATCACGGAGTTCGAGGGACGCCACAACATCGGAGACGATTACGCGATCTGAGACTTTTCGCTCGCTCGGCGGGCGACGGTTCGTTGAAGTCCTCGCCTCGCGCGTGGGCTTCGTCTCGTCTCCGAAGCCAATCTTGCCATTCGGCATTTAGTCTGTCTTGAACCTTTTTCTTTGTGGGCCAGTCGAACAATACCATATCGCTACACGTCCACGCCGCAAGTCTGTCTCCGATTTGTCCCGCTTGATGAGTTGTTATGATTATAACACAGGGGCATAGTAGCGATAGAATCGAGAGTATGCCAACTTGTGTCAACGCGGGTTCGCGCTAATGTTCCCTGTACTAAGAGCGACATTCCGTATGGAGTACCTGCCTGCCTGAGAGGGTAGGCAAAGACATGGGAGGGTGGCGTAGGAGTCGCGGCTGGGTTGGGCTTCGCCGCCGTGGGCTAGGGTATTTGACTGGACAGCCCTGACCGCTTAGTTTTCTTCTGTCCTGCCATCGGAAAATCTTCCCCTATCCAGTTTTCGCTCCAACTTATACCATTTTAGTCTGAATTGGTATTATATCGGGCTTAATTATGCTTGGATAGACACGCCGTGTCAATAATATCATGTTCCTATGGTCGTCAAATAGTCATCGCGCCAAAATCTCATTTCTCTAGTGTTATTGACGCCTATTTCATTATATGTATTTTCCAAGAGAATAGCCAACTCCTTCATATTCCAGCCATGTATTTTAAAGACTTCCCAAGCAGCTTTTGCAAACCATTCTATTACAAGAGATCCAATTAGTGCCGCTCCTTCTTCAGTGATGTTGACAACGCGGTTCTTGCCATCATCTGACTCTGAATCTTCCAACAACTGAGTACTAAGCACGCTTGCGTATTCCTGTCCGTGAGTGACGCCAGCAAGTAACCGATATACATCATCTGCTTCAAAAACGGAAGTCGCAAGATCTGTATAGGACGGCATACCACTACCGAAGCCTAAGAATCTTCCATTTCTATCAAGTTTCTCGGGAATGTTCAGTTTACCGGCTTCGGACCGGAGATAATCGACCCGTTTTTCCTGTTGCTCGATTTGCTCAGCAGAAAATCTGTTGTGTAAGTGTTTTACTGAACGCATATATGCTACTAAATTTTTCACACTTTGTAACCTTGTGTTAAGAGTTCGAGATACTCGCTCTGTGTAATCTATTTTTGTATCAGAAAGCCAATATGCCCGCGAACACGCTTCAAGAACACACCTAGCGGAAGCCCAGGGTGAATAAGTTAGCGCACGTGGAGTAAGTTCTCTACTAACAGCACGTATATGGTCTGCGGCAGCATGGAAAACATCGGATTGAGCTTGGGTATAAGCTGGCTTAAGGTGCTGGGGCATTGAACACTGAGCTAATTCTCTTTCCATCTGCGAATTAGACGAGGGATTTATCCTAACCACTTCTATAATGTTCCAGACGGAATCAGGAAGTGAAGCCAAGGTCATTGCAATCTGTGAATGTGAATCACTCATTTTATACGTATGCAGCTCCATGTCTAGTTAAACGCTCCCGACGCGGTGGATGTCGGGAGCGCGTCTTCTTGTGTTGCGGCGGGTTATTGGGCGCAGAAGGGCAGGCCGAGTGTGGCGAAGTCGTTGTTCTGAACACTACGCAAAGCACTGGGGACGCATCCGGCCAGCTGGTTGCCTTCAATGTACAGGTGTTCCAAGTTGGTGAGGTTGCCGAGTTGGGATGGGATACTGCCGCTCAACTGGTTGTTGTCTAGGTGCAGATATTCCAGATTGGATAGGCTGCCAAGTTCGGGCGGAATGTTGCCGCTCAATTGGTTGCCGCCGAGGATAAGCCCCTTCAAGTTGGACAGGTTGCCGAGTTGGGGCGGGATGCTACCGCTCAACTGGTTTCTATCGAGGTCCAGCCACGTCAGGTTGGACAGGTTGCCGAGTTCTGACGGGATTCTGCCACTCAACTGGCTGCCGCCAAACCATATATATTCCAGGTTGGTGAGGTTGCCGAGTTGGGGCGGGATGCTGCCACTTAACTGGTTGTTCCCAAGGCCCAGACTCGTCAAGTTGGACAGGTTGCCGAGTTCTGACGGGATTCTGCCACTCAAGAAGTTACCGTCTAGGCTCAGATGTTCTAGGTCGGTGAGATTGCCGAGTTGGGGCGAGATACTGCCGCTCAACTGGTTGCGGGCAAGATACATCGCCGTCAGGTTAGACAGATTGCCGAGTTCGGGCGGAATGCTGCCGCTCAACTGGTTGCCATAGAGGCCCAGATTCGTCAAGTTGGTGAGGTTGCCTAGTTGGGGCGGGATGCTGCCGCTCAACTGGTTTTTATCGAGGGCCAGCCACGTCAGGTTGGTGAGGTTGCCGAGTTGGGGCGGGATGCTGCCGCTCAACTGGTTGCCATAGAGGCCCAGATATTCCAGGTTGGACAGGTTGCCTAGTTGGGATGGGATGTCGCCGCTCAACTGGTTGCCGTAGAAGGATAGCCGCGTCAGGTTGGACAGGTTGCCGAGTTCTGACGGGATTGGGCCGCTCAATTGGTTGACACCGAGACTCAGAACCATTAGGTTGGACAGGTTGCCTAGTTGGGAGGGGATGCCGCCACTCAACTGGTTGTCGACGAGGTTCAGCCCTGTCAAGTTGGACAGGTTGCCGAGTTGGGGCGGGATGCCGCCGCTCAACTGGTTGCCATAGAAGGACAGCCGCGTCAGGTTGGACAGGTTGCCGAGTTCTGACGGGATTGGGCCGCTCAATTGGTTGACACCGAGACTAAGTTCGGTAACGCGGTCATTGGCGTTGGTGGTTACGCCGTGCCATTCTGAGAGAGGTTCGTCGGTGAGCCAATTTGAGTTGTACCTCCAGTTGGGTCCGTCGGTGGCGTTGTAGAGGGCGACCAGGGCGGCGCGGTCGTCGGCGGGTGTAAATGGATTCGGGGTCGTGGCTCCGGGCGAGGGCCTGGGGATGTTCCAGTTCGCCCATAGGGGCGTGTAGTCGGGCGCGATTACCATGCCGTAAAGTTCGGACCGGGTATCGAGAATCTGCGCGGCTATCGCCCAGTGCATTATCGTCAGAAGATAGCATTGGCCGTCGCGCTGATCCGAACATTCGCCCGCGGTGTATGATTCGAGGATGATGGCGGTGTGAATTTCTACGTCGCTGGGATTGGGGCCGAGGGCGGACAGTATCCGGGTTTTGGCTGTATGGAAGTCCTCGCCGGTGTTGGGGACTACGAAATTTTCCACGTGGGTGTCGGATAGTCCGTAGAGGATGGCAAGGACGGGGTCTTGAGGGTTCTGCCGGTGTGTCTTCCAGACTGACTGGAGATACCACTCTCGGAATGTGTAGGTTCGGTATGTGGGTGTGGCGTTCGATGTCTGAGCGGGCGCTATCGCGTGGACGGAAGGGGTGGAGCTTTGGTCGGGGCGCAGGGTGAAAGCGAAGGCTGTCAGTCCGAGAAGAAGTGCGACGGTTGTAATGGCGGCGAAGGTTCTGGCGGTCATTTTGGTGTATTCCTTAGTTTCCGCTTTCCCGGCGAAATCTCCACAGGTATGCTACCAGTATGGTAGCTGATATACCAACTAGGATGCCGCCAATCGTGGCGATGATGGTCGCGCTTCCGAAGGCTGGCAGACCCGCAGGGTAGCGTTTCCTTTTGGGTGGAAGGCTGGCTCACATGGCCGTTCGATTCTCGGGTTCTAGCTTTAGGAAACGCTACCCTCGCTTACTCGCTACTTGAATCGAATCGTAATGTATGATACTGTATGTATCGTGCTTGATACAAATATCGTGCATACAGATTATAAATTAATCATCATCCTAAAAGAAGGAGTCCCCGCATGATGCGACAGAAGTGTATAGGAGGCGATAATGCCGACCGTAGCGCGATTCGACTGGGGAAGGCTTGTAGTCAACGCTAACGACCATAACCCGCCGCACGTTCATGTTATGCTGACAGATGGGAGTGAATATAGAATGAATCTGCTATCCAGTGATTTTATGGATACGCAACGACCGCGAGGAAGGTTGCGAAGGGATATTGAGAGAGCTTATAGAGAGAATATCTTAGAAATATGGATTGAGTGGGAAAGGCTTCATCCCGGATAAGTATCGGAATGATTGTCCGTTTCAGGATTGCCTAGTCCGGGAAGCGGAACAGAGTAGAAGGGTAGATTAGATTTGGTTCAAGCGGCAATGGTTCGGGGCGCGGAGCGCATGATGATAGGCGTGGAGGCGTCGTATGACGGGTTGCGGGTGTCGTTCGCGGATGGGTTTGTGTCCGTAGCGCCGTGGGATAGGGTCGTGGGGATTGGAGGGCAGGCTGAGGTCGAGTCTATCCAGATGGATACGCCATACGAAGCGGTTATCAGGACGCGGGCCGGGGACGAGGTGGAGATTCCGTGGGATTTCGCGCGGTATTCCGGAGACGCGGAGTACAGGGAGCGCATGGCGGAAGAAGGTTTGCGCGGGCGGCGCAGGTTCGCGGAGCGGCTGCGGCGCTTGAGACGCGAGGCGGATATGTCGCAGCAGAGATTGGCGGATCTGAGCGGGGTGGGCAGGGTTACGATTGCGAGGCTAGAAGGGGCGGGGCAATCTCCGAAGCTGGATACCATCCAGAAGTTGGCGGTTGGGATGGGATACCCTGTTCAGGCGCTTCTGATGGATGATTGGGCTGACTATGCCAATGACGGCGCGGGGTGAAGAGAGCGTTTTCCTTTCGGGGATTTGGATGCGACCTTACGGCTTGATGGGGGAACGATAGCGGCGCAGGGCCAGGATAGCCAGCAGCGTAAGCGATACGCCCGCGAGCGCGCCGACAATGGCGGCCCAGATGGTCGCGCTTTCTAAGCCTGCCAGACCGGCAGAGCGCGTTTCGCTTTCCGTGGGTTCGGGCGTGATTTGGAGGGTTTTTAGGAATTCTATGATGGCGGCCTGGTCGTTGGATGGGAGGGAGGCGAAGGCGTCGCGGCTGGGTTGGGCTTCGCCTCCGTGGGCCAGGATGGCTTCGGATATGAGGGTGGCGCGTCCGTGATGGAGGTAGGGCGGTTCGTTGGCGAAGCCCCAGAGTTTGCGGGTTAGCCACTGGTCGGTGGGGACTTTTTCTTCTTCCAGTGTCTCGTTGTTCAGGATGTCTCCCATGTCGTGGCGCTTGAGGTCGGTGAAGACTGGCACCATGATTGTTCCGTCCGGGGTGGTTCGGAGGCCGGTGGCGTCGCCGCCGTCGGGCAGGGGGACTGTGTAGGCGTTGGCGACCTCGAAGACGGATAGTTTGCCGGCGGGGTTGAAGGGGTTGGGTTCGGTGAAGACGGGGTTGTTCAGGGGGAGTTCGGGGATGTGGCAGGCGGAACATTCCAGAGCGGAGAAGAGGGTCTCGCCTCTCTGGGCGGCGGCGCGGGCTTGGGGGTGGTCGGGCATGACGCGGACGGGCGGGGGCAGGGTGGCCTGGAATATGACTAGGGCGCTGATGTCGCCGCGGGTGAGTTCGTCGGCGAGGCCGTCGGCGTCGTGGTCAACGGCGTCGCCGAAGCGCTCGGACGCCTGCATACCGAAGTGCTGGTTCATGGCCTTGACCGCGAACTCGCGCAGGGAGACGATGGTGCCTTTCTGCATGAATGGCCGTATCACCAGGTCGGGGTCAACGCCTTCGACCGCGCTTGTGTCGAGAGTGCCGTCGGGTGAGGCGGTGATGGTTCCGAAGTGGACGCCCTTGGTGGTGAGGGGCAGCGAGACGGGGGCGCCGGTGTCGCGGGCGCGCTTCCTGGCGTCGTCGCGGATGGCGTGGAGGTCTTCGGTCATCTCGCGGGCGAGAAGCTCGATGTAGCCGGAGCCGAACAGGCCGAGCGATGTTCTCTCGTTGCCGACGGTTCTGAGGGTGTGGGACTGGAAGCCGTCGCCTTCGCCCCGGTCGAAGTTGACGAAGTGGAAGCCGTCGGCGAGGATGAAGACGTTGGTGGCGTTGTCGCCGCCGCCGCCGAGCCGGGGGACGCCGTGGCAGCTTGAGCAGGCGTTGGCGTCGGGGCCGGAGATGCGGTTGAAGTTGTCGGGGAATGTTCGGGCGGGGCGGAAGTTGTCGGGGCTGACGTCGGTGGTTTCAGGTCGGCCCGCGCCGTCGAGGGTGTTGAAGGACGCGGTGAACAGGAATTCGCCGCGCCGGACTATCTGGTCGAGGGTTAGGTCGCCGCTTTCGATGTCGTCCTGGCTGGTGTGGGCGTCCAGGGTGGCGGTGTCGCCGATTCGGGGCGCGGGCGTGGGTTCGGCGGTCGCGGTGTGGCAGGCGGCGAGTACTGACGCAATTACGGCGGCCAGGGTGAGGAGCGGGATGTTTATGAGCGGGTTCATGGAAGGATGTTTATGACGCGGGATGACTGAATTTGGTTGGTGGAGAGGATCACCCTCACCCTAGCCCTCTCCCTGAGGGAGAGGGGATCTATTGACTGGAGTTCGTAGCTGATTGGACATTTGCCTACCCTTGTTATCCCATCGAGGGAGAGGGGATTATAGAAATACTCCCAGGCGTGGGCCGGCATTTATGAGATGGCTTGTGGTCGGCGTCGGCTAGGATCGGACGGCGGTTTACCTCCAGCTGATGTCGCGGCGAGACTTGCGTCTTTGGTATGACTTGAGCGTCTTCCACAGCGAGACGATCATGAGCATCGCTATCAGCCCGGCGCAGACTCCGATGGGAACGAAAAGCACGCTCAGTCCGAAGGCGTATTGGAAGACCGCCGGATCGAGCATGGGGACCGGCGGGCCGCCGAGTCTGAGCGAGTCCTCCCTGAGGTCGGCGAGCGAGTAGTTGTATATGTAGATGAATGTCGCCAGTCCTCCGATGAGGCCGGCGAGTGTGTACCATATCTTCACATTCAAGATTGAACGCCTCCAGTGGAGTATCATCCTCGCCTTAACCCTCTTCCGTCAAGGGTTAGGCATTGAAAGTAACAGCGCTTGCAATTGGGGTTTCACCCCCATCCTAACCTTCCCCCGTCAAGGGGGAAGGGACTTTTGCCTACCCCTATCAGCCTATCAAGGGGGAAGGGACTTTTGCCTACCCTTGTCAGCCTGTCGAGGGGGAAGGGACTTTGGTTCGGCGCGGTCTTCGTGACGCCAAGTATAGCAGGGCGGCTATGGCGAAGGCCGCCGCGAAGGTGGCGAGGGCGGGGGCGTAGGATTCGGTCCTGTCGAACATCCAGCCCGCGTACAATGGCGCGAAGAACGAGCCTACCGCGTCGAACGCTCGCATGATACCAGTAATCGCGCCGTAGTTGCGCCTTCCGAAGTAGTTTCCTATGGCTATCCACTGGAGGACGACCGCGCCTTCGTAAACGGCGAGAAGTATTATGAATGGGTATAGGCTGCTAACGCCGTCGGAGAATATGAGCAGGAAGCAACCGGCGACGGCGGCGAACATACCCATGGCTATGAGGGGCTGGAAGCTGAGCCGGTGTCCGGCCATGCCGAGCGAGAAGCGGAAGGGGATGGAAAGCAGGAAGAAGAGGGCCACAAGGCCGGCGGCGAACTCCTCTTCCGCGCCCTGCCAGACCATTATGGGGATGATGTGGATGGAGAGGCCGGTCTCGGCGGATATGCGGAGCGTTGAGGCGGCAAGCAGTATCCAGAAGACGCCGGTTCTGAGCGCTTCGGAGAGGGAGAAGTCGGCAGACGCGGGTGAGCCTGACGGCGTATCGGACGCGGTTGGGGTGGGCTGTTCT
This sequence comes from Dehalococcoidia bacterium, assembly GCA_963668275.2. Lineage (GTDB taxonomy): Bacteria > Chloroflexota > Dehalococcoidia > Lucifugimonadales > UBA1123 > VXRN01. Next base: position 639,853 of record OY764155.1, on the reverse strand, counting down.
ATCTTGTCCACCTGGTCGGGCGGGCTGCGGACGAGGCGGGAGAGCAGCAGTCCGGAGGCCAGTACGAATATGGCGGAGTAGATGAGCGTGGCGCGCCAGCCTATGGTGGCGACGCCCAGACCGAGCGGGTATAGGAAGATCGCGCCTCCGGCGGCTATGCCGGTTAGCAGGATGGTCATGGCGATGGCTTTTCGGCGGACGAACCAGCCGTTGGCGGCGGCCATGAGGGTTGGGCCGAAGCCGAAGTGGGAAGGCACGGAGACGAGCAGGACGTAGGCCATGAGAAAGAGGATGTAGTTGTCTATGAGGGTTATGACGACGAGGCCGACGGATGTCAGTATCGCGCCGAGAACGATGAGGGGCCTGGGGCCGAAATGGTCCACGAGCCAGCCGTAGAGGGGGGCGGCGAGGCTGGACTGGGCGCGGGAGAGGGTGAAGATGAGGGAGGTATTCGCGCTGGAGAGATTGAGGTCGCGCCTGATGGGATTGAAGAAGACCGCCGCGCCGTGGTAGAGGATGCCGCCGGACATGATGCCGAGCAGGGTTACGCCGAGCAGAACCCACCAGCCGGAGTATAGGTTTCGCAGCCTGTCTCGGACGCGCATTTGGTAGTCAGTTTTCAGTGGTCAGTGATCAGGCGGCGGGCGGTGGCGAGTTCGGAGAGGAGGGCGTCGTATTCGGGGCGGTCAACGGGGATCTGGACGCGCTTGTCTCGGCAGCCTGAGAGGGTGACGGCGGCGACTATCTCCTGGGAGCGCAGGCCGTCCTCGCCGGTGATGGCGGGGTCGCGGGCCTCGATTATGGCGCGGGCGAAGTCGTCAATGGCGGGGGCGTGGGTGCCGCCGACGGGCTGGAAGGTGAAGGTCTCGGCGGTGGAGCCGGGGCTGTCGTAGGTGGGGGATTTGTCGTTTTGGATGAAATCGTCCACGCTGGTATTAAGGCGGTGGAGGGTGACGTTCCAGTCGTCCATGATTATCGCGCCGTCGTTGCCCCAGAGTTCGAGACGCTGGTGGTTGGGCGCCTGCGAGGTGCTGCAATGGAGGGTTCCGTGTCCGCCGCCTTCGTAGGTCATGGCGGCGGTGGCGAAGTCCTCGACTTCTATGTCGTGACCGCGGGTGGAGACGATGCCTGTGACGGAGTTGGGCAGTCCGCCGACCCACTGCATCAGGTCAATGGCGTGTATGCCCTGGTTGAGGAGCGCGCCGCCGCCTTCGGCCTGCCACTTGCCGCGCCAGTCGAGGCGGTCGTAGTAGTCCTGGCTGCGTATCATGGCTGAGGACATGGAGACGCGGTATATCCGGCCTATCGCGCCACTCTCTACAAGTTCGCGCATCTTGAGGGCCTCGGGGCGGAAGCGGTTGTTGAACAGGACGCCGAGCTTGACTCCGGCGTCGCGGCACACGCTTATCATGCGGTCGGCCTCGGAGGGGGTGACGGACATGGGCTTTTCGACGAGGACGTGCTTGCCCGCGCTCGCGGCGGCCTCGGTTATGTCGGCGTGGGAGCGGTGGGGCGTGGCTATGAGGATGGCGTCAACGTCGGGGTCGGAGAGGGCGTCGTCGAGGGTGGGGTAGGCGGCGACGCCGAGTTCGGCGGCCTGCTGTCGGAGGGGCGTCTGAGTGCGGGCGTGGACACCGACGACGCGGCAGGAGTCGAGGCGCGCGATGGCGTCTATGTGGACGCGGCCTATGACGCCGGTGGAGCCGATTATGGCGAGTTTTACTGGGTTCATTTTTAACTCACGGGTTGTGCTGGGACATGATTACCAGGCGCCGAAGCTAGATTCTCCTGTTGTCAACGATTCGGACGGCCTTGCCTTCGCTGCGTGGCACCTGTTTGGGCGCCACCACCTCGACGCGACAACCGACCCCCAGCCTACTCTGCAACGTCACAGCCAACTTCCTTCCTACCGCGCCCGCGTCCTCGCTGTCCCTGTACAACTTCTCCGACGCCTCTACACGCACAGTCAGGTTATCCATGTGGAACTCGTCTCGTTCCAGCAGTAGTTCGTAGTGGGGTTCCAGCCCGTCCGTCTGTAGTAGCTCCGCTTCGATCTGTGAGGGAAACACGTTTACCCCACGAATGATTAGCATATCGTCCGTCCGTCCCAGCGTCTTTTCCATACGCGCGGTGGTCCGGCCACAGAGACATCGCCCATGTTCCAGCCGCGTCAGGTCGCCGGTGCGATAGCGCAGCAGCGGCAACGCCTCTTTCGTGACGCACGTAAAGACCAGCTCCCCGATCTCCCCGTCGGGAAGAGGCTCTCCGGTCGTCGGGTCAACCACTTCCGGTATGAAGTGGTCTTCCGCCAGGTGCATCCCCCGCTTATACCGACATTCCATCGCCACTCCGGGTCCGATCACCTCGGATAACCCATATATGTCGAGCGCCGTAATGCCGAATCGGGCTTCAATCTCAGACCGCATCTCCTCTGACCATGGCTCCGCGCCGAAGATACCCAACCTCAGGCTGCTCAGGTCTGCCTTGACCTCCGCTGCCTGCTCCGCCAGGAACAGGGAGTACGACGGCGTGCAGCACAGCGCCGTTGCGCCGAAGTCCTGCGCCAACTCAATCTGCCTGCGCATATTGGCCGTCGAGGCCGGCACTACCGTCGCGCCCAGCCGCTCTCCGCCGTAGTGCAGCCCCAGCCCGCCGGTGAACAGCCCGTATCCGTAGGCGACGTGGATGATGTCACTCCGGTCAACCCCCGCGACGCTCAGAGAACGCGCGCCCAAGTCTGACCACAGGGCGATGTCGTTGGCGGTATATCCCACAACCGTCATCTTGCCCGTCGTCCCGCTTGAAGCGTGTATTCGCACCACGTCATCCATGGGCGCGGCGAAAAGTTCGTAGGGGTAGTTGTCTCTCAGATCCTGCTTGACGGTAAAGGGCAGTTCCGCCAGTTGGTCCAGAGAGCGAACATCCTCGGGCGCCACGCCTACCGCGCCTAGCTTTTCACGGTAGAATGGCACGCGCACGATCAGACGGGCCAGGCAATCGCGCAGCCGTTCCGTCTGCAGCGCGGCCATTTCATCCCGCGAAACTATCTCCACCGGATCCCAAATAGAGGATTCCATCACAACACTCCGACGGACGCTATTCTTAAAGAGCCTGTATCAGGGAAAACAGTCAACTCGAGAGTGGATGTCAGAGAAATTCTATCTCGTCCAGGAACTGAAGGGTGAGTTCCACGCAACGTTCCGGTTCTTCCAACTGGAGCATATGCGTGGCATCCGGCAAGAAGTCGTAGTTCATGCGAACCATATCGTCGAAGTCTATGCTCGGCATGAACGTAAACGAAGATGTCGGGTCCGAACCGACAACCTTGATTGGGCATTTGACTTGTTTGGTATCTACCTGCATTGACCAGCCGTAGAAATACTCATATATCTGGGCCTCGTGATCTTTCGGACAGAGGAGGGCGTACCCTTCACCATCGGGGCGCAACAGGGTTTCCGCCATGAGCGCCGACACTCCGGGGCGCAGGCGCTTGTAGGACGGGTTCGCGTCCATGCGCGCGATGTAATCATCGTGAGACTCAAACCTGTCCCGCCGCCGCCGCATACTTCGGCTCATGTGCTCGGCTATGTACACCATATCTTCCGGACTCCCGCCTGGCGGCTGGACTGGCGGGTCGAACAGAACCAGTCCCGCGAATCCGCCCCACTTCTGTTGGTACAGCAGGGCGGTCAGCGCCGACATAGAGTGGAATATTCCCACCGCCGGCCTCTCTCCAAACCGTTGACCGACGGCCCGCAGGATGACTTCGTAGTCCTCAACGAATGTAGGAAAATTCAGAGACGCGAGGTCGCCTTCCGAACTCCATCCGTGAGAGCGAAAATCGAAGGTCAGCAGGTCAACTCGGTCTGTTAACAGCGACCAGTATGGCAGATACATATCCGCGGCTAAGCCGCAACCGTGGCTGAGGATAACTCGCGGGCCTGACGGGTTGCCGTGTCGCCGAACCTGCGTCTCTGCGCCGTCCGCAAGGTGGACAGCCAGCGTCTCCGACGGTTCCGGCACACTCCAAATCCGAGTCATCTAAGCGGCCAAGCGTCCTTCTATGTACGTGGCCATTCCGCCAACCGTCACGATGAGTTCGGCGTCGTCGTCCAGGACGGTGCATCCGAACTCAGTTTCGAGCGCCATTCCCAGTCGGGTCAGCGTTAGGGAGTCTGCCCCAAGATCTTCCTGGAACGACGATTCAGCCGTTACTGACGATTCCGGGGTCCTCAATTCCCTGGCGACTACCTGAATGACTCGCTGTGTAACATCTGACATTCGTCTTTCCTCCTACTCTTAGCGTACGTTTGCATTATAATAGCATACGTTGCCGACTGATACCCCATCCCCTAGGGGGAACCTGCATCAGTTTGGTCGGTAGGGGAGTCACCCCCATCCTAGCCTTCCCCCATCAAGGGGGAAGGGAATTTCCTCGCCACAGGCAACGCCGACTAAATTGGTACAGCATCCCTAGAGGGCGAGCCTATTGAACCGTTGTACAATGTATAATAACATAGCCGCGCTACACATTCAGCGAGTCCACTTTTCACATAGAGGGCCATTGGACGCCTCCGCGCCTGGCAATAATGGAATTCGGCAGTTATGAATTGATGGTCCGTTTCTCAACCCAATCCCAGATAGATGGAGCAGATGAACTATGGCCAAGATGAGCGGGGGCGAAGCGCTCGCGAAGTCGCTGGTGAATGAAGGCGTGGAAGTAGTATTCGGGATACCGGGCGTACAGATATATGGGATTGTCGCGGGGATACGGGACGAGCCGGGTCTCCGCATGATCACGACCCGGCATGAACAGGCGACAACATACATGGCAGACGGCTATGCCCGCGCGTCGGGAAAGCCCGGTGTGGCGCTGGTGGTCCCGGGCGTGGGTGTTTACAACGCGGCGTCCGGCCTGGCCGGCGCGTATTCGCGCTCAGTGCCGGTTCTTCTGATTGCGGGCCAGATACCACGCGGCGCTATTGGCAAGAATCTCGGAGCCGTTCACGAGGTCGCGAACCAGGCGGATGTTGTGGGGCCAGTGACCAAGTGGCGGCGGCAGGTATCCAGGCCCAGAGAAGCGCCGGACGCGGTGTTCGAGGCGTTCAGGCAGATGCGTACAGGGCGGCCACGTCCCGTTCTGATAGAGATGCCACCCGAGGCGGGAGTGGAGCGGGAGGAGGTGCAGTTACGCAATCCCGCGCGGACTGTGAGAATCGTGCCGAGCAGGGATATTCTCCAGGAAGCGGCCGGCGTTATCGCCCACGCTCAAATGCCGCTGATATTCGCGGGCGGGGGAGTGGCGCGGTCAGACGCGGAGGAAGCGCTGGTCAAGCTGGCCGAAGCGACGAACATACCAGTGATTACGTCCAGCGGCGGGAAGGGGACTATCCCGGACAGTCATCCGCTGTCTTACGGCTCCTGTTTCAGTCCGCGGGGCGAGAGACAGGAGATGAACGAGCTGTTCGACGTGATGCAGGCCGCGGACGTGGTTATAGGAATCGGCACACGTTTTTCTCTGGGCAATCCGGCGGGCGAGTCCTCCACCTTGGTGAACATCAACATTGACGACACCGAGCTCACCAGAATCCAGTCCAACACTATCCCCTTGCATGGCGACGCGAGGGCGACCATAGAGGCGCTGCTTCCGCCGCTGATCGAGGCGGGGGCGGGAGAACGCGGGTCGCCGGCGAGGGCGGTCGCCGCGGCCCGGCGACTTATCGCCTACTTCGGGATCAGGGAAGAGGAGCCTCAGTATCCGATACTGGAGGCAATCCAGAGAGGCGTTCCGGAGGACGCCTTCGTCGTATGGGATGTCTCGCAGCTGGGATTCTATGCCAGAACCCACCACCAGGCGAATCATCCCAAGACGTACATAGACCCGGGGTATTCGTTCAACCTGGGCTATTCTTTTCCTACGGCGCTGGGCGTCAAGGTAGCGCAGCCCGAACGTTCTGTGGTGTGCGTGGCCGGAGACGGCGGGTTCATGTTCAACTCGTCCGAGCTTTCAACGGCGGTGCGATACGGTATAAATGTGGTAACCGTCATTCTCAGAAACGATTCCTACGGCAACGTGGAGTCCGACCTGAATAACACGTTTGGCGGAACTTACGAGACCGACCTCCACAACCCTGATTTCGTCCGGTTCGCGGAGTCGTTCGGCGCGGTCGGAATGAGGACGGAAGATCCCCTGGAGTTGGAGAATCTGATTCCGCGCGCGCTGGAACTGGACGCGCCGGTGGTTATTGACGCGCAGTTCGGGGAGATGTCCCTTCCGCGCGCTCACCAGTACGCCTTTGTGTATCATCTACCCTGGACGCAGCCTCAGGAAGGGCTGATACAGTCCTGAGACGCCCCTCCAGTGTTGGAACTCTAAAGGCCCTCGACAATGATGACGTGGGAGTTGGTGGAGCGGATACGCATATCCTTGGGGTGGGCGTATTCTTCGGAGCCGTGCCAGGCTTTGGCCCGCTCCATGCTGGGGAATTCTATTATGACGGTTCGATTAGGAACGCGGTCGCCTTCGAGAACTTCAGTCGCGCCTCCCCGAGCGATGTATCTGCCGCCGTAGGCGTTGACGGTAGGCACTACCAGTTCGCGGTACTCGGCGAAGAGTTCAGGGTCGGTGACTTCGACGTCGGCGATTACGTAGGCTGGCATTGGGGACTCCTTATTAGGCGGGGACGTTTTGAAGTTAAGGTCAATTGCAGGAATGACATTGATAATCTGAATCAATCATCCTCATTTGTAGGTGAAAGCTCCAAGACCGTTGTCGGCTCATCGCTAACTAAGTCAAGTCTATCTATTAAGGCCGAGGCTCTTTCTATCAGTCTACGGCTTGCATCTTTCAGACGGTATATGTCTTGCGGGCGATTCTGAATGTCGTGAACTAGTCCTTCAACAACTATGGTTTCCCAACCTCTTTCCCAATGCACACAAGCATCAAGGAATTTTTCAATCTGATCTTTCGTTTGTGGTGCAGCACCCCTTTGGTACGGACTAGTGGATTGTCGCCAGCCACCTACACGAGCGTGTTCAAATGCCTGAGCAGGGCTTGCGTCTGGGTTTTTGATGAGATATGGCACCATCTGAGTGGACAGGAATCTACCACTGATTTTGTTTATAATTACGTACTGTGCTAACTGCTCCTGTTTATCTACAGGAAGTCGTCCTACAGATTGAGCGATGGTAAAGTTAATTAGGCTTCTTCCAAACATCGCACGAACATTCGGATGTAATCGGAGCACTCGAATCAGTTGAGGCCATTCAGGACCTCCGCCGAGCTTTCCTCTAAGGGATTGCCATTGTTCTGGTTTGTCGGCTACGCCTAAATCTGTAAGTGCTTTCTCCAAACCCAACAGCTTAGTTTCCGGGCTCAGAGAACGTGTTTGCATTACCCTACTGACCTTCTTGAATGTCAACTCCTCTTGCGAGGGTCTGGACACAATCTGAGCAGTGAGGGTTGGGATCCCTACTAATTGGGCTGAGCGCCATCTACGTTCACCATCATGCAAATCAAAGAATCCGGACCAACCCCCATCATCCGCCAATATTGGAAAGACTGTGATTGCATCTAGCTGCCCGACTTCTTCAATGTTCCTTCCAAGGTCCATTAAGTCGGATTCATCAAATTCAGTTCTGAGGTTATCAGGGTCTGGTTTGATCAGCTGAATCGAGATATCGACTACTGTGCCATACCAGTCATCTATCGGAAGGTGGATAAGGGACTCTAGTTTATCGTCTTGCATGATTATCCTTATGGTAGTCCTGCTAGCCGTTGCTGGGCTTGCTGAAGTGCTAACTGGTGTGCATTGTTTGGTACACCGGTCTTTAGCATGACCCATTTAGTCAACTGGTTACCCAACTGGTTTTGTTGCTGTAATAGACGTCTTTGGAGGTTAGTGATTCGAGCTGCGTTTCGTTGGAATTGAAACATTGAACCACTGCTAGCTATCTGAGGTATTATTTCCTGTATGTCCGCATATGGCAATCCGAAATATCCAGATAGTATCTCCCCTAAGCTCCCATCTTCGATCATTCTTGCATGAACCGCTTGGAGTGCTTGCCAATCCTGGTTGGCAACTGCCCTACGCTGTTCCTCAATGTTATCAGCCGCTCTAATACTCCTGTTCGTGGCTTGTCGCGTATCAAGATCGCGATCTCTAAGTCTTCTCATGGACGCTAAGTCACCACTCTCTAACGGAACGGCTTGAGGTTGATGAGTTTGAGGATTTCTCCATACATACCACGTTGCTTTATAGAGGTACGTATTCCCAAAAGGCATTGCGTTAAAGGTGAAGTATCCAGGTGTACGTTCTCGATAGGCGTCTCGACCTACTTGCTGGGCTGCACGGAACCTACGCTCAAACCTATCAACGTAATTGGTGGGAGGTGGCCCGTGAGGATTATAACCAAGTGCAACCTGAAGAGTTTGGTCTAATGTAGCTCCGAATCTAGAACTCGCAAGATACAGGCCGATTGTGAGGTTATCCCGTTGTTGCTGAATAGTCGGTGGCATCCTTTTACTCCCGAGGTTGGTTAATCAATGTTAGCGTGAATTTTGAAAAATTGCCAATCCTTTATTCTTCTTGGGCGAACCAGGACTTCTGGGCGGCTTCGTGGGGCCAGAGGAATTGGAAGCCGCAGCGGAGGGCCATCTGGTGGTCTAGGTCTTCGCGGTCGCCGATGTGCCAGTATTCTTCGGCGTCGAACTTGGTTTTCATGTATTCGAGACGAAGTTCTTCCATGGGGCTTCCCTTGACGCAGATGAAGTCCGCCTGGATGTCGTGTTCGTCCCAGATTCTGCGCTGTGAGCTCGCGATCCGGTCGGAGCAGCTGCCGATGATGAAGCCCTTGGACTTGGCGATTCGCACCATTTCCATGGTGAGTTCGCCGGGCGGGTCGCCGACTTCGAGTGTGCCGTCTATGTCGAAGCTAATTAGTATGGCCAAGTTGATTTTCCTCTTTTCTAGTTCTTTGAGTCTCTGAAGAGGCCGAGTTTGCGTTCGGCTTCCATCCGGGTTTCGCCGTCGAGCAATCGGAGTACTCGGACAGCTCCCTCGGCGATGGCTTCGGAGCGGATATCGTGAATCAGCCGTAGTTCGCGTTCCACCTCGTTCCTGGTGTCCGCGTCGAGCAGGTCTAAGACTTCGGCGCGACCTTGAGCGTGGGCCTCGTCCCGGATTCTCTTCTCTCGACGAGCCTGGGCCAGACCTTCAGCATAGCCTTTGGCGCGGGCTTCGGCTCGCCTCTTATCCTCGTGACGGGCTATGAGATTTTCCAGCCATATTGACGTAAACATCACAAAACCTCATCAGTCTTCGGTGTTCGAACTGCCATTGCGCCGAAGCTCGCGCTTCGCCTCTTCGCGCGCGTCTTTGCCAAGTACGTTGAGCACTTCTTCGCGGCCCTCGGCCCGACCCTCGACTCGGCCTTCTTTACGACCCTCGACGCGGCCCTCTTCGCGGGCTTCGGCACGGGCTTCATCTAATCTTTTCGCTTCGCGCTTCTCTATCTTGGCTTTCAGCCATTCTGCGGTAATCAAGATGTTCCTCCATATATCAACCAGAGCTATGGCGATGACGGCGGATATTAGGATGTCGTCCGTTATCTCGGAGCGGAGATATCTCACCTGTTCGACTAAGCCCACGTCGGACAGGCGAGAACGCTCATCTAATACTACCATAACGGCTTCCAAGGCCAACTGGCCGACGAACAGCCAGAAGGTCATGGGCCACCATGGCGCTTGTACGCTCAGAAACGAATCGCGAGCGGGTTGGGACTTCTCCTTTGTCTTTGTCATGCTAGTCGGGGGTGGCGCTCCAGACGGTGAAGTTGCCTCCGAGGGGCATGGGGCCGCCGGAGACGGCTACCTCGGGCTTGACTCCGGTTACCTGGCGGTCTCCGGCGCGGCCCTGCAATTGCTGGATGGAGTCGGTGTGCATCCAGAAGCGGCTGCGTCCGCTGCCGACGTTGCCACCGCTTGGCGAGATGGGGTTGGGGCCTTCGATGCTGATGTCGGTCTGGTAGAAGTCAAGGGCGTCGCCGAAGCCCATGCCGCGGTAGCCGAGTCCCTCGACGTGGAACTGGTGGAACTGGGCGAAGCCGTCGTACATATTCTCGAAGGAGAGGTCGTCCGCGGTGATGCCGGCGGCCTCGTATATCTTGCGTCCGGCGCTGCCGGTCTCGGCCTCGACCTCTTCCAGCGTGGGGGTGATGCTTCTGGCCGTACCCCTGCTGGATGCGTGTCCGAGGATATAGACGGGCTTCTGCTTCATGTCCTGGGCGCGCTCGGCGGTGGTGAAGAGGTAGGCGGCGGAGCACATGATGGGTATGTCGTTGTCGAAGAGGTTGGCGGGCTTGGCTATCCAGCGTGAGGACAGGTAGTCTTCGGGCGGGAGTTCCTCGGGGCGGTGCTGGTACCAGTAGCCTTCGGGGAACATGAGGCCGTTGCGGCGGGAGTTCTGCATGAAGGGCGCCATCATGTCGTGGTTCTTGCCGTACTTGTGGCAGTACTGGGCGAACTGGAGGGCGGTGCCGTAGCATCCGGGCGGGCCCCAGAGGGTGCGGCCGGGTCCTATGGCGACGGAGCCGGGGACGGGGTCCAACGCGCTGAGGCCGCCGTGGTTGTAGCGTCCCATCAGGTTGTGCCAGCCCTTGACGACGAGGCAGGTTTCGGCGAGGCCGTCGCCTATGGCCTGGGCGGCGGTGACTATGGCGGCGGACATACAGCCGGGCGCGTGCATCTTGAACTTGACGTTGGTGAGTTCGGGCATATTGAGTTCCAGCCAGTCGGCGCTTAGCTGGCCTACGCCGTCGAGGGGGTCGTCGGTCTGGTTGAAGGCGTTGATCACGTCCGTGGGCAGGGGGACGTCTTCGGGCCAGTGAGCTCCAGTGGTGGTGACGGGGACTATGACGAGGCCGTCAACCTGGTCGGGGGATACGCCGGCGTCGTCCATGGCCTGGCGCATGGAGAGGATGCTGCCGGCGCCGACGGTAGTTTCGGGCTTGCCGTCCCAGCGGCGGGAGGTGGGCGAGTGTCCGACGCCCACGGCGGCTACTTTTCCTCGGTGTTCCCAGACTCCGAGGCCCTCTACGGATCTGTACATGGATTCAGGCGCGTCTATCGTTGTCATGGCTCGCTCCTATTGTCTGAATCAGGATTTGCGGGATAGGGGTTCACCCTCACCCTAGCCCTCTCCCTGAGGGAGAGGGGATCTATTGACCGGAGTTCGTAGATGATTGGACTTTTGCCTACCCTTGTGATCCCATCAAGGGAGAGGGGATTTTCAGGCAGGCTGACTCTGTGGTCAGGTTACGACCTGCCATTCGGGGACGACCTGGCCGTTGGCGGTGGGCTCGAATATGACCTCGACGGCGGCGCCGATGGGTACGTCGTCAACGGGGGTTCCGGGCAGGTGGGAGTACATCTGTATGCCGGGGTCGTCGTCGAGCGTGATGACGGCGAGGTTGAAGGGCTGGTCCTCGTGGAGGCTGGCGACGGGGGTGTCGTAAACGACGCAGTAGTTGTATATCTTGCCGCGCCCGCTCATCTGCTTCCATTCGAGGCCGTCGCCCAAGCCGCACCCGGAGCAGTCGGGCAGGGGCGGGTTCTGAAGGCGGTCGCAGTCGGTACAGTTCTGGATGACGAGGCGGCCTTCGTTGGCGGCTTCCCAGAAGGGTCTTGTGAGTTCGTCGGGTATTACGCCCTGTTTTACCATGTTTCATCTCCTCCTGTCGCGGGTGGGGCCGCGCCGGTTGGCGGCCCGCGTGGATTTGGGGAGATGATAATATAGGGGGGTTCAGTTATCAATTGACAATTGGGAGTTTTCAATTGCCGGCGCGCGTCGCTTAGTTGAGGATATATCAGGGTTTATGATGCGCTGGCGGGCTTGCAGGTAGGCTGCTGGTGGCTTTGCAGGCGGTCTGCTGATGGCCTGCTGGCGGGGCTGGTACCTGCATTTCACCTGCATCCGCCTGTATTTCCCTGTTCAGAGAGTTTTTTCGGTCGCCGGTTTTGTGATTGATAAGCGTGGCCTTATGGATTGAAGTACGTGTGTTCTGTGATTGAGGGTGTTGTAGCACAGGGTGGATAGGTTTGTGTAGTCGGTTGGGAAACGTGGCAGGGTATTTCGGTTGTCTAATATGGCAGCGCAACTAAAGGGCAACCACAAGGGTTGCCCCTACGGGAAGACAGGCGTTGAGAGTGTCTGAGGCGGATAATGGAAAGGACCTGGCTGTATATTGTGTGGAGATGGCTAGTGAATGGAAAGGGGCGATGGTGAATGAGAGTTGGAGTGGTTGTGAAAGCGGCGCTAATCATGGCGGTTGTGGCGATTGTGTACGCGGTCGCGGTTCCGATGGTGAATGACGACGCTTGTGTTGAGGCGGCTTTTACGCGGTACGCGGATTTGTTGCAATTTATCTTTGGGTGCTGGCTGGGGTAGGGGTCAGTTGGGGGCGCTGGTGAGGAGGAAGCCGCCGTCCACGGGGAGGGTTACGCCGGTTATGAAGCGCGCTTCGTCGCTGGCGAGGAAGAGGGCGGCGTTGCCTATGTCCCAGCTCCGGCCCTCGACGGGGAGCGGGGTGGAGGCGCGTCGGGTTTCGCGGGCGTCGGGCGAGCCCTGTTCCAGGCGGGGCGTCCACATGAGGCCGGGCATTATGCAGTTGACGCGGATGTTGTCTTCGGCGTGGTCAAGGGCCAGTGCGCGGGTGAGTCCGACGACGGCGGATTTGTTTACTGTGTACTGGGCGGATGAGCGGCCGGGCTTGGGTCTGAGGGCGGTTACGGATGAGATGTTGATGATGGAGCCGCCGCCGGCCGTCTTCATGTGGGGTATGGCGTGGCGGCTCATGTTGACCATGCTCATGAGGTTGACGGAGGCGCTGCGAAACCAGTCTTCGTCGGTGGCTTCTACGACGTTTCCGCCGCCTCCACCGCCGCCGACGTTGTTGTGGAGGATGTGCAGGCCGCCGAATCGCTCGACGGCGGCGGCGACGGCTCGCTGGCAGTCGTCGGGATTGGTTGCGTCGGCGGCGATGGGCATGGCTTCGCCGCCTTCTTCCTGGATGATTCGGGCGGTGGCGTCGGCCCATTCGCCGACGGCGTCTAGCAGGGCGACTTTGGCTCCGTGCCGGGCGAATAGTATGGCGGAGGCGGCTCCGTTGCCGACTCCGCTGCCGCCGAATGTGCCGGCGCCGCTGACGATGGCTACTTTGCCGCTGAGTCTCATTTTGGGCCTCCGAGGGGGTTGGTGTCGCGTTGGGGTATATGGTATCAGGGTTTTCAGTGTTCGGTTATCAGTTGGTTCTATCCACTAAGGGCGCGAATGGACACGAATTCCTGTGAGGTTTTGTGGGGTTTTGGTATAGTTGTGGGGCCGCTGGGTTCAGATTTGGACGGCGGACGAGCGAATGAGATACGGAGATGTATTAACAGCACGCGCTGATAATATACGACTGATGCTGTCGAGCGAGTGGATTCCCGCTTTCGCGGGAATGACGGTAGGGTCTCGACGATTGGGTTTCGGATAACCAGCGCGTGTTAAGAACAACTACGGAGGGCGCATTGCCGGAGTACGAGTATATTCTATACGAAGAGAAGGGGCCGACGCGGGTGATAACGCTGAATAGGCCGGAGACGCTGAACGCTATGACTGAGCCGATGGAGGCTGACCTGCATGAGGCGCTGGACATCGCGGAGGCGGACCCGGAGGCGCGGGTCATCATCATACAGGGCGCGGGCCGGGCGTTCAGCTCGGGGTACGATATTGCGTCGTTCGGGGAGACGGATCCGGTGTCTATGATTCCGAAGGGGGAGAGCGCGGCGGAGCATACGTCGCGGTGGTTCTACCATGATCGCAATATGCTGAAGAACCAGACGCATATCCTGGAGCTGTCGAAGCCGGTTATCGCGTGCGTGCATGGGTGGTGCATGGGGGGCGGGACGTGGCTGTCGCTGACGTGCGATATGACGTTCTGTTCGGAGGACGCGGTGTTCGCGCAGCCGGAGGTGCGGCAGATCTCGAATACGAGCTTTCTGTGGGTGCTGATGGCGGGGTATAAGAACGCGCTGCGGTATTCGCTGACGGGGGACCATATTGACGCGCGGGAGGCGTTCAGGATAGGGCTGGTGAATGAGGTGTTCGCGGATAAGGACGCGATGATGGCGGAGGCGTTCCGGCTGGCGGAGCGGATAGCGAAGGTTAGCCCGGAGACGGTGGCGGCGAATAAGTACGTGGCGACGCTGGGCCTGGAGATGATGGGGCTGCGGAACGCTATCACGACGAACTGGCTGCTGTCGGCTATCGCGCACTCGTCGCAGAGGCCGGACTATAACCGGCGTGAGATGCTGGAGGCGGCGATGGAGCGCGGGATGCGGGGGTTCCTGGAGGTTCGGGACGGGCCGTTCAGGCCGGAGCCGTTCGGGCCGAGGTCGGAGGGTGGAGAGTAGTCGGTCAGAGGCTGAGGATGGATTGCCAGTCGGAGCGTCGGGGGGTGACTCTGAGGTCTCTGATGAGCAGGCGGATGATGTCGGGGAGGGATACGTAGCCGGTGGGAAGGTGGGCGGAGTGGAGTTCTTCGCGGGCGGCTATCGCGCCGTGGCTGATGTGGAGATGCTGGGAGATGAAGGAGCTTCTTCCGACCGGATGCCAGTGGTAGGCTAGGATTTCTCTGTGGTCGGCGTCTAGGATTTTGTATTCGTAGCCCGTTTCTAACACTGTCCACCGAGTTCGGGGCGCTTCGGATTCAACGATGCGGTAGTATTGACGAAATGCCAGCCAGAGGCGGGATATTCCTGCGAGTCTGACTGGATGTCCGTTATTCAGATCAAGAATATGAGACCTATCGGAAACGTAATAGCCACCCCGCACGGTTACAATCGAGTTGGATATGCACGATACGGGGCTTTGAAGCGACTCGACATAGCTGTTGACGGCCTCAGCCGGGGTTCTACCAAGCGTCACAGTCCCAAGCCTCGGGTATCTGCATAGCCAGACCGACTATCTTGGTATGGAGTTCGGGTTTGCCGTCGAACTCGCCGGCTTTCCATGCCTCGAAGAATTCGGCGACGCTCATGCCGAAGTCTCGCTGGGCCTGTCGCTCCATTTTGGCTTGCCACTCTTCTTCGGCGTAGAAGATTGGCTTTGGCAGGTCTTCTTTTGGGATGGTCTCGGGTATTTTGCTCCACTCTTCGTCGGAGACGTGGGGCGGTTTTCTGGGGTCTGTGCCTTCCACCTTTTGGATTTGGGTTGCCATGGGAGACCTCCGCTGGGTGTTGTGGGACTGGGCTTGTGGGTGAATTGTACACCAAGGACGGGCGGGAGCGCGATTTCTGGATGGGGCGGGTTCTTGGGGTCTCGCGTTATGCTTGACCGTGGTTTCTGGGCAAACCTATAATCTAGGCTAATGTCGCGCACTGGCGACCGGAGTCCATGTTGAGCGAAACGGCTATTGGCACGCAGATAGAAGAGTTGAAGTCGAAGGCGCTGGAGGGTCTGGACTTGGTTTCGGACCTGGAGGCGATGGATGAGTGGCGCATAGCGTACCTGGGACGGCGCGGGGAACTGACGCGGGTTCTGCGTGGGCTGGGGTCGCTGCCGGCTGAGCAGCGGCCGGCGGCGGGGGCGGCGGCTAACGCGCTCAGGCAGGCGCTCCAAGAGGCGATGTCGGCGCGGGAGGAGGCTATCAAGCGGGCGGCGGCGGAGTCGGATCCGGTGGACGCGATTGACGTTACGCTGCCGGGATGGCCGGCGCCGCAAGGGGGGATTCATCCCACTACGCGGATCGTGCGGGAGATATGCGCTGCGTTCGCCTCGATGGGGTTCAGCGTGGTGGAGGGGCCGGAGATCGAGTGGGATCACTACAATTTCGAGATGCTGAATATCCCGAAGGACCACCCGGCGCGGGATATGTGGGATACGCTTTGGATTGATTATGAGGATGAGGACGGGGAGCGTCCGATGTTGCTGCGGACGCATACGTCGCCGATGCAGGCGCGGACGATGGAGGCGACTGATCCGCCTGTGCGCGTGGTGGTGCCGGGGAAGTGCTATCGGTACGAGGCGACGGACCCCAGGCATGAGTGGCATTTCTACCAGATAGAGGGGCTGGCGGTGGACCGGGGTATCACGATGACAGACCTGAAGGGGACACTGTACGAGTTCGCGCGGCGGGTGTTCGGCGTGGAGCGCAAGGTTCGGTTCAGGTGCGATTACTTCCCGTTCGTGGAGCCGGGCGTGGATATGGCGATAGACTGCTTCCTGTGTGACGGCGGATGCCGGGTGTGCAGCGAGACGGGCTGGATAGAGATAATGGGCGCGGGCATGGTGCATCCAAAGGTGCTTGCGGGTGTCGGATACGATCCGAATATCTACACGGGGTTCGCGTTTGGGATGGGGCCGGAGCGGATTTCGATGCTGAAGCACGGGATAGAGGACATCCGGCTGTTCTATTCGAACGACCTGCGCTTCCTGCGCCAGTTTAGCTAGACACATCTGGCCGGCCGCTCATGGCAGACACAGGGCGACCGGGCGGTCGCCCATTTTTATTTTGAGAAGATTTACGCAGAGTGGATTCCCGCTTTCGCGGGAATGACGGAGGGTCAAGTCGTATTCAAGCGCTTAGCTTCCGTTTGAGAAGATAGCGACGAAAGAGGAACAGATGCTGGTACCAATCTCATGGCTGAAGAATTACGTGGCGGTTACGGACTCGCCGGACGACCTGGCTCACAAGCTGACGATGGCTGGGTGGAAATAGGCGAGGTGGAGACGGTCGGGGAGAACTGGGACGCGGACAAGATTGTGGTGGGCCACGTGCTGGAAGTGAATCCGCATCCGAACGCGGACAGGCTGATGTTGCCGACAGTGGACATTGGGGGCGAGACGGCGACGGTGGTGTGCGGCGCGCCGAACGTGGCGGCGGGTCAGAAGATAGCGTTCGCCAAGGAAGGGGCGCGGATGTTCAGCCCGCGCTCGGGGAAGGAGGAGACGCTGAGGCGGGCGCGGATCCGGGGGGTGGAGTCGGCGGGGATGGTGTGTTCGTCGCTGGAGCTCGGGCTTGGGGAGGATCACGACGGGATACTGGTGCTGGACGATGACGCGCCTGTGGGGACGCCGCTGGCGGAGTATCTTGGGGACGCGGTACTGGACGCGGAGGTTACGTCGAACAGGCCGGACTGCCTCTCGGTACTTGGCATCGCGCACGAGGTAGGGGCTATCAATGGGGAGAAGGTGACCGAGCCGGATTTGTCATATCCAGAAGAGGGGGATGATATAGAGGGTCGGGTGAGAATCGAGATAGCGGATCCGGATTTGTGCTATCGGTACACGGCCAGCCTGGTCACGGGGGTGGAGATAGGGCCGTCTCCGTCGTGGATGCAGGACGCGCTGGTGAAGGCGGGGCAGCGTCCGATAAACAACGTGGTGGACATCACGAACTACGTGATGCTGGAGTACGGTCAGCCGCTGCACGCTTTCGACTTCGAGAAGTGCAGGGACGCGACTATCATCGTGAGGGCGGCGCGGGAAGGCGAGACGCTGAGGACGCTGGACGGGGAGGTGCGCGAACTGATGCCGCCGATGCTGACTATCTCGGACTCGCGCGACGCGGTTGGACTGGCGGGGGTGATGGGCGGAGCGAACTCGGAGATGACGGAGGAGACGAGCGCGGTTCTGCTGGAATCGGCGAGTTTCAATCCGGTGAATACGCGGCGGACGCGGACGGCTCTCGGTATGCGGACGGACGCATCGGACAGATTCGAGCGGGACATTCGGTCGGCTCTCGCGCCGGTTGCGCTGCGGCGGGCGACGAAACTCATCGTGGAGCTTTGCGGCGGGACGGCGGCGAAGGGGATCATTGACCTGTATCCGATGGAGACGGAACGGGAGCCGCCTACGGTGAAGCTCAGCCGGGCGCGGATAAGGCAGGTGCTGGGGGTTGACTACCCGACCTCGCAGATAAGGCGGACGCTGGAATCGCTTGGATTCGAGGAAGCGGAGCAGCCGGGCGGGCTGATTGACCTGATAGAGACGCTGGAAGGTGGGCCGTCGTCGGAGCGGACGGATACGCTGTGGCTGAAGGTTCCATACTGGCGCTCGGACATTTCCATAGAGGACGACCTGGTGGAAGAACTGGCGCGCATCATCGGGTATGACTCGATACCGACGACGATGCTGTCCGGCTCGATACCGCACTGGCAGCCGCAGCCGATGACGCAGTTGAAGGACACGGTGAGGGACCTGCTGGCGGCGGCGGGGATGCAGGAGACTATCTCGTATTCGCCGACGACGCTCCAGAACCTGGAGGCGGTAGACGCTCTGGACGAGTCGAACCCGCCGCTTCGGATAGCGAATCCGCTCAGCCGCGAGTGGGAGTATATGCGTACAAGTTTGCGGTCGAACATTCTGAATACGCTGTCGTACAACCGGCGGATAGCGCAAGGCGAGGGGATTCGGATATTCGAGGTGGGGCGGGTTTACATACCCAAGTCGGAAGCGAAGGAGCGGGACCTGCCAGAGGAGCGGGAGACGCTGGTGGGCGTGGTGTCGGGGCCGAGGTTCGGGGCGTCGTGGATAGCGCAGGACGCGAATATGGGATTCTTCGACGCGAAGGGGGCGCTGGAGAGCCTGTTTTCCGCGCTGGGCATAGAGGTGGACTACGAACCGGCGGAGGACTCGATTCTTCAGCGCGGTCGGACGGCGCGGTTGACGGCGGGCGAGGCGACGCTCGGGGTTATTGGTGAGGTTCAGGGGCGCGTTCTGGAAGGGTTCGACCTTGAGGCGTATCCGGTGGCGATGTTCGATGTGAGCATGGACGCGCTGCTGTCGGCGGTGGGCGGCGTGAGCCTGACCTACGAGAGTTCCAGCCGATACCCGGAGTCGTACCGAGACCTGGCTATCGTGGTGGATGAGGATGTTCCGGTGTCGCGCATCAGGGAGATAATCGAGCGTCACGCGCTGGTGGTTCGGAGCGCTCCGTTCGACATATACGCCGGCGAGGGAGTTGCGGAGGGGCGCAAGTCGGTGGCGTTCCGGGTGGTGTTCCAGTCGGACCGGGGGACGCTGACGTCGGAGCAGGTGGACCGCTTCCAGAACGATATATTGCGGCAGTTGAGCCGGAATATGAATGCGGAATTGAGGGGGTGAGGCGATTTTCCGAATACTGAAAGATGATTCTGGGAGGGCGACATGAATAAGACGGAAGAAGTAGCCGGGCAAGAGCGGGTAATCCTCTGGAAGGATATAGAGGCGAATGACCCGGAGGTTGCCGCGCTGCTGCGTGAGGATTTCAGGGAATTGGTAGATATGCTGACCGATGAGATGGTTGGGAAGGCGGCTGGGTATATTCTGGAGGAGCCTAAGTACTCGGAGGACTACTACGAAGTCGAGATAGCAGAGTTTGATCGGGGCAAGGCGTCGTTCCGCGCCAATGCGGCCACTGGTATGAACGGCGACTGTGAGAAATCGGTCTCTCTCATACGCACGGAACTGAGTCGGCTGGCCGATTCCATGAGCGCGTCATTTCTTGCCACGTGCATTGATATTCTAGGATCAACGGCGTTGCTGAACATCCCGGTAGATATGACCGAGGAAGAAATCGCGGATTTTATCGCCGGAGATGAGGAAATCAAGCGGGGTGAGTACGTAAAGTGGGAAGACATAAAGCGAACCGATGTATAACGTCATACTTTCCCGCCGCGCGCCAGGCGATACCTTCAGAGAGTAGACGCGAAAGCGGAGAGACGCTTGAACAGGTGTCTGGATGAACTTAGAGCCAATCCAATCACGCATCAGGATGTATCGCCTCTGCGCGGAAGTCCCGGTTCGTATCGCTATCGAGTCGGTGGCATACGAATACGATATGAACTAGATCGGGAGAACAGGATTGTCAATGTGACAAGCATCCGTCGCCGAGGCGAGGCATACGGGAATCGTAGGAGGTAGAGCGGGGTGGATTTCTCGTATCATTACACTACAGAACAGCAGGATTTTCGCAGGGCTGTGACGCAATGGCTTGAGCGGAACGTTCCTGAGAACGCTGACGATTTGTATGACGCGGCTGATGGGGTAGCTGCGCTTGCTCGGCTTTCGCGTGAGGTTGGGGGCTTGGGATGGCTTGCGCCGTCAGAGTCGGTTGAGAATGGCGGGGCGGGTTTGTCCGCAGATCTGACGGTGGTGGTTCTGGAGGAGTTGAATCGGCGGGGGTTGCTCTGGCTGGTACAGGGCGAGGGACAGGCGCTGAGGGCGGCGCTGGTTGGATGGGGGACGGAGGGGCAGCGGACGGGGCTTGTTCGGGCGCTGTCGAGGGGGGAGAGGGTTGTGTGGCGGCATGAGGTGTCGGTGTCGCGGGGCCCGGATGGGTTGGCGGTACTGGATCCGGATTCGGTTGGGCTGACGGCTACGCCGGACGCGGACGGGTATATCGTGAACGGGTCGGGTATGTTTCGGGGACTGGGTGATACGCCGGATGTACTGTGGACGGTGGCGCTGGTGGATCGCGGCGGCTCTGAGCGGTTGCCGGTGTGCCTGGTGGTGGATGGCGCGTTGGAGGGGGTTGCGCTCGGGCCTTCCAGAAGGCTGTCGGCGATGGCGGCGCGCGCCGTTCGGTTCGATGATGTGTGGGTACTGCGGACGGACGCGCTGGGGCCGGAGGGGGATGGACACCGGGTCGTGAGTACGCAGGTGTCGCTGGACCCGAACGCTGATCTGCCCGGCTGGGTGGAGACGGAGACGGACGCTCTGCTGGATTACGCGCGGAGAACGGAGTCGGGGGGCAGGCCGCTGGGCGCGGACCCGATACGGGCGCGGATACTGGTGGAGGCGTATATAGCGAGCCGGGTGTCGCGTTTGCTGAGGATGCGGGCGGATTGGGAGCGAGCCGAGGATGGCGAGACGGAACGGGCGGACGCGCTGGCGTCGTTGTGGCGACGAGCGGCCGGGTCGGAGTTGTCGGACGCGGCGCGGCAGGTTGTTGGGCCGCGGGCGCTGCTGTCGGCGGATGATCCGGCGTCGGCGGACGGCGGGCGGTTCGAGCGGGTGAGTCGGCGGGAGTTGGCGGAGCGGGAGGCGGGTGATTCGGATAGGGAGAGTCTGGCGGGGGAGATTGGGATGGGTGTGAATAGTGAGCAGAGTGGTGAGGATTCCGCTCGAACATAGTTAAAGTCGTAGCTTTGACCGCCAGAGCGCAACTGCTTAGCTTCCACTCTCTACCTCGATACCCTGATACAATGAACGGGCCGACCGACACATGATACGCACTCTGGAGAAGGACGATGGCAACATCCGAGGCTACCGACCAGATAAAGACGATGATCCAGGACTTGCTCGATGAACGTTTCAAGGACGAGTTTGAGTTCGGCCCCATAGTCGTGAGGTCTCGTGTTGATGACGATGGTGAGGTGTACCTGCACTCGTACATCGTTTTTCATGGGGACCAGAGCAAGTTGGACCCAAGATGGACACTCAGGCTATCCGATTCTCTGTGGGCTCGGGCGCTAGAGCTTGGATACCCCGGAATACCGATACAGTCATTCGTAGAAAAATCGGAGTGGCCGGAATTGGAGAAGATGCTGTCGTGAATTTTTGACAGTCATTGACAGACCTAAGTGTTCGCGTCACAATGTAACCTAGCACACATATATTAGATTTAGGGACCGCTTAATGTCTGGTCATTCGCAGGATATAATCAGGGTAAAAGCCGCCGTGAATGACTGGATGTCATCAAATCTGGACGGTGTCCGAACTAAGCTCGCGCTTGGCAGGCCGTTGCAAATCGGCAGTCATCCGTCGCTGTGGATGGTGCCGTTGGTCATTAAGCAGGGCCGGAAAGCCCACTCGGTTGGAGAATTCCATTTGGACGGCGGGTTGAAGGTGATCCACGCGCCTGAATACCATGCTATTGAAACCGCCGTTCAGCAGGTTTTTAGAAGGACTGATTCTACTGAGACGCTTGAAGTTCGCCAGTCCGATGATGATTTCGGGCTGTTCTACGGGGACGGAATTGAGGGTTCGTCCAAACTGGAAGACAGATCAGTTGACTTGCTGCTGACGGACCCGCCGTATTCCATCAGCAACGCTTATACTTCCGAGAAGCAGATTCCGCGTCGTCTCCGCACTAATGGCGGGGATTTCATTATGCCCAAGGGAGATTTTGGAGATTGGGACAAGGATTTCAGCCCCAGGGCATGGACGGATGCAGTCATTCCCAAGGTGGGCGGCTGGGCTGTGATCTTCTGCGCCCAGGCGCAAATTGGCGAATATGAAGAAATTCTGAAATCGCATGGCTTCAACGCGGTGGGTACGATTGTGTGGCACAAGACGAACCCTGTTCCCTTTAACACCCGGTTCAAGCCTGTCAACGCCTGGGAAGCGGGGGTTATCGGCAAGCGGCCGGGAACGAAATTCTATGGGAACGGCACAGTTCACAATGTGTTCACCTACAAATCGCCCTCTCCGCAGCATCGTATTCACCCCACGCAAAAGCCGTTGGCGTTATTCCGTGAGCTAATGAGGCTGTTCAGTTCTACTAATGATCTAGTACTGGATCCGTTCGCAGGTTCAGCGACTACGGTTTGCGCGGCTTTCGAGTTGGGACGGAAGGTTATCGCCTTCGAGAATGACAAAGATCACTATCTCGCCGCTCGCAAGCGTATTTCAGCCGTTCAGATGCCGATTGAGTGATTCTCGCCAAGCCTCGATGTCGTACCAGCCGCAGCCGACGCAACCTCGGGGGTCTTGATCATCTTCGCCTTCCCAGTGGTCGCCGCCGGAGTAGAAGTAGCGGATTCCAAATGGCGTTCCACGTCTGCCTGTGTTGAAGCAGACTTCACAAGCGCGACTCTTGAGCAGGTTGTGGCTGACGTTGCCGTTGGACTTCTTCAGAAGCTGAAAGTGCTCGCGGATATCGTCGTCGGTCATGTCTTGATAATCGGTTTGCTGTTTAGAAGTTTCCTCATTCCATCGCTTCATCGGCAACTTGTGATCCAGCGTAACCTCGTTGACCGAACGAGTTACGTTGTCCACGACATCTCTACCACCTAGAACCCTGTGCGCTCGGCGAGTGAGGGCGTCAGGAATTCCGGCCATGTGGAATAGGGTGGTGAATTCGCCCGTCCAACGATCATGTCGCTGATTGCTTTGGCATTGGGCGCAATAGCGGGATTCGTGCTCTATGACGAGGCCAGGGCGTCTGGCCGATCCCCGACGTAAACCTTGAATTCCGCCGCTTCCCGCGATTTGAACGGATCCGATGTGGTCGTAGGCGTGATTGCGACAGCGCCAGTTCTGGTCTTCAAGCACTAGAAAGGTTTGGAGTTGCTTGGTTCCGGGGCGATGCAGAGCTTTGTACTGGTCGGCGTCCATGACCGGAGTATAGATGAACCCTCCATTACCAACAAGTCGTGAGAGGCTAGGCTTGCTGGGTGGCGGCGGGGTCTGTCCAGGTGGGGCTGTTTACTTGGTCGAAGGTCTGTTCGATTTCGCGGGAGGGTGGGGAGGTGAGTAGGGTTGCGGCGATGGCTATGATGGTGGCGGCTATGAATCCGGGGGTGGCGGGGTTCATCTGCCAGACGCCGACTTCTTCCATCAGCCTTACGGTTTCCTGGAATCCGAGCAGGTCGGTGACGGTCTCGGCGCGGTCGTAGCCCAAGCCCATCAGCCACCACCAGGTGGATACCAGCGCGCCGGAGAGGATGCCGGTCAGCGCTCCCCAGTAGTTGAAGCGACGCCAGAAGAGGGCGAGAATCAGGACAGGGCCGAAGGTCGCTCCCATGCCGCCCCAGGCCAGAGATACCAGGGCGTATATGGATTCCGGCGATATTATGGAGATGACCGCGGCTACCAGTCCAACCATCACGAGCATCCCACGTCCCATCCAGACCCTGTACTGGGTTTGCAGCGTGAGCGTTATTCTCCTGATGAGGGGCAGGTCGTCGGTGGCGATGGCGGAGGCGAGCAGCAGTTGGGAGTCGGCGGTGCTCATCACGGCGGCGATGACGGCGGTGAGCAGGAGACCGGCGACTATGGGGTGGAAGAAGACCTTGGAGACGACGAGGTAGAGCCGCTCGGCGTCGGGCAGGACTTCGCCCCGGTCGAGAAGCGCGGGCGCGGCCACCAGGCCCATCAGCAGAGCGAAACCGAATATGAAGATGATCCACAGGGTTCCGATGTCGCGGCTTCTGTTGATGGCGGCTTCGCGTTCCACGGCCATGAAACGAGAGAGGATGCGCTGAGCGCCGAACGCGCCGAGCGCCCAACCGATGGTGGAGAGGAAGAACATGACTCCGAGACCCTGGTTATCGGCGTTGGTGAAGGGATTCCAGAAGCCCTCGGCGGTGGACTGTACGCCCTGAAATGGGTTGCTGACGGTCAGCAAGAGGGTGACGGGTATGATGATGAAACCGGCCAGCATTATCAGGGCCTGGAATACGTCGGTGCGAGACACGGCCAGGAAGCCGCCGATGAAGGTGTAGGATACGATGGCTATGAGGCTGATGATTACGCCGAGGTCGTGTCCGGCGGCGGTGTCGCCCACCCCGAAGACCTCTTCCAGCAGCTTGGCGCCGGCTATCAGGCCGGAGCAGACGTACAGGGTTATGAAGTAGAGGCTGATGACGGAGGAGAGGGAGCGAAGCGTTCCGGTCTTGTCGCCGAAGCGCTTTTCGAGGAACGCGGGAATGGTCAGGGAGTTGTCGGTGGCGATGGTGTAGCGGCGCAGCCGACGGGCGATTATGGTCCAGGAGAGCCAGACTCCCAGGACGATGGCGACGACTGTCCAGAGGTGCATCATGCCTGCGGTGAAGGCGAGGGCGGGGAATACCAGCATAGTCCATCCGCTGGTGGCGGAGGAGCCGGAACTGAGGGCGGAGGTGATCGCGCCCATCCTTCTGCCGCCAAGCACGTAGTCGGACATATCCCTCATGTCGCGGCCTCGGAGCACGGCGATGCCTATCAGAATGGCGAAGTAGGCCACGAAGACGAACAGGATCCAAATCCAGGCGTATCCTTCTATGAATATGTCCATGGGCTTCCCAGTATCCGGTTGTCAGTGATGGAGTGGACGATGTTTAGAAGCCATCTCATAAACATTAGCCCTCGGTGGGATCCGTAGGTTTTCACCCTCACCCTAGCCCTCTCCCATCAAGGGAGAGGGGATTAGGGGCCCACCTTGTAGATGCCGGTTTAGCGCCAGTAGCGGGAGATGTTTTCTTCTTCCTTGCTCTTCATTTCGAGCAGGGCGGGCTTGCCCTCGGCGTTGGCGGCCAGGGCGCGCTGTATGGCGGGGGCCACTTCGTCGGGGTCGCTGACCTTTTCGCCATAGGCGCCGAGTCCGCGCGCGACTTCGGCGTACTCTCCGCCGAGCGCGTTGCTGTTCCAGCGTTCGGTGGCGTAGGGCATATGGTCGTAGTAGTGGGTCATCACGCCGTTGTTGAGGACGACGGTGAGAATGGGTATCTCGGAGCGGGAGGCGGTCTCGATGTCGAGTCCGGCCATGCCGAAGGCGGCGTCGCCCATGATGTTGATGACCTGCTTATCGGGTTCGGCCATCTTCGCGCCTAGCGCGAGTCCGAGTCCGTAGCCAAGCTGGGTTGACTTGCCCCAGCCGATGTAGTTGCGCGGGGTTACGGCGGGCCAGAAGGGGACTATCTGCTCGCGCGGGTAGCCGGAGTCGTGGGTGATGATGGTCTCTCGCGCGTCAACGGCCTTCATAAGCTCGGTGAACACGCGGTAGGGGCTGATGGGAACCTCGTCGGAGTTGAGGGAGGGCGTCCACTCGGCCATCCACTCGCTCTTGACGCGGGCTATCTCGTCGCGGACGCCGTGGACGTCGCCGCGTCCGTGTTCTCCTAGCTGGCTCTTGGCTTCCTCTATCATCTGGCGCAGCACAACCTGGGCGTCGCCTATCGCGCCGTAGTCGGCGCGGTGGTCCTTGTTCACGTCGTCGGCGCAGTTGGTGGCGTGGGCGAGGGTGACGCCGGAGGGCATGGGCGCGTTGAAGTTGGAGATGGTGAAGCTGGTTCCCATGCCGAGAACGAAGTCGGTCTTCTCCAGGAAGCGCTGGCACATGAGGGTGCCGGAGGAGGCGCCGGTTCCGAGCGCGAGGGGGTGGTCTTCGGGGAAGGCGCTCTTGCCGGCGAGGGTGGTCATGACGGGGACGTTGGTGAGTTCGGCGAACTCGACCAGTTCGTCAGTGGCCTCAGCGTACATGACGCCCTGGCCTGCGTTGATGACGGGGTTGTCGGCGGCGAGGAGCGCGGTCACAAGGTCTCGGACGTCCTCGGAGCTCGCGCCGGACCTGAATTTCTTGACGGGCTTGTAGCTGTCCACCAGCGCGTCGGAGATTTCGCCGACCATGACGTCGCGGGGGAGTTCGAGCAGGACGGGGCCGAGCCTGCCGTGCTTTAGCTGGGTGAAGGCCATGGCCATGAGTTCGGGGATGCGCTCTATCTTGTTGACGAGGGCCATCCACTTGGTGATTCCGCCGTAGTTCTTGACGGCCTCGAAGTTGGGGTGTACGTCCATGCTGTTGAGTGGCTGTCCGCCGGGTAGGCAGAGTATCGGCACCGAGTCGGCGAATGCCTGGGCGACGCCGCCGAAGGCGTTTTCGGAGCCTGG
This sequence comes from Dehalococcoidia bacterium, assembly GCA_963668275.2. Taxonomy (GTDB): domain Bacteria; phylum Chloroflexota; class Dehalococcoidia; order Lucifugimonadales; family UBA1123; genus VXRN01. Next base: position 613,241 of record OY764155.1, on the reverse strand, counting down.
GCCGGTCTGCATGGTGAAGACGCCGATTGTGTTGCCGTTCTTGATTCGGCTGAAGCCGTCGGCCATGTTGACGCCGGCGCGTTCCTGGCGGGACAGGATGGGGCGTATGCCTTCGCGGGCGCAGGCGTCAATGAGGGATTGGGCAGGGAAGGCGGCTATCCATTCGACGCCTTCTTTCTTGAGTATCTTGGCTATTGCCTGGTCTCCGTTCAATGTTGTTTCTCCTTGGTTTAGTTTTTAGTGTTCAGTTATCAGTTATCAGATGTCGTCGCCGCGGTCGCGGATGAAAAGACGCGCTCTTGGGGGGCGGATGGGTGTGTCGCCGTTGGGCGGCGGGACGTTTTCTAGCAGGGTTATCAGCGTCTTCACGTCCTCTATGCCTTCTCTGACATCCACTTCGGGCATCCAGGCTTCGTAGGAATTGGCGTGCAGGCTTTCGGCCACGCTGAACAATCGTCGAATCTGACTCTGCTCCGCTTCGTCCGCTATGCGGCTGTTGGCGTAGCGCAGGTCTCTATGATCCATGTGATCCAGGCCGCGCAGGACAGACAACGCCTTGACGTACTGGGCGGCGGCCTTCCACGCTTTTTCGGACGCTTGGAGGAAGTCGCCTTTCTCGAATTCGGCGTCGGCCTGCCGGATGTAGCGTTGTCCTGTTTGTCTGTATTCTTCGGACAGCGCTTCGAGGGTAGTGTAGGTTTGTGTTGTCATCGGGAGAATCCTCTCGATATTTTTTGAGCCACCCCCGCCGCCTATCGTAACGCGGCTTAGGATGGCTCATTATAGCAACTTGCGGATGTTCAGGGGCGGCTATCTGACTCTGGCGAATTTCTGGAGGCGCATACCGTCGAGGACCTCGCCGATGTACATATCGCCGCGCGAGTCAACGGCGACGCCATGCGGCGCCCAGAATTGGCCGGCCTCGTGGGTGCGCTCGCCTCCCCACTGGGACAGGATGTTGCCCTCGTCGTCTATGATGGTGACCCGGCCCTGGAGTTCGGGGACGTAGATCTCGCCCTCGGGGCCGACGCAGAGGTCGGTGGGCTGGCGGAAGCCGTCGAACATCTGCTGGAATTCGCCCTCCTGGTCGAAGACCTGGATGCGGTCGTTCTCACGGTCGCAGACCAGCACGAAGCCGTCGTGGTCAATGCCGATGCCGTGGGGCAGGTGGAAGTCGCCCGGGTTGACCTTGCCGGGCAGTCCCCAGGACAGGAGCAGGGAGCCGGTGTCGGTGTAGCGATGGACGCGGGCGTTGCCGTAGCCGTCGGAGATGAAGATGTCGCCTTCGTCGGAGACGGCGATGCCGGTGGGCAGGTTGAAGGGGCCGGCGGCGCGCGGCACAGGCTCGGCGTTGGTGGTGTAGCCGGTGTCGGACGCCCTGCCGGTGCCAATCTTGAGGGTCATCCTGCCGCTGGTGTTGTACTTCATAACCGTGTGCGCGTCGCGGTCGGCTAGGTAAACGTTGTCGTTGGGGTCTATGTGGATTCCGTGCGGGCCGGCGAATACCTCATGCCAGGTGTCGAGAAAATTGCCGTCGCTGTCGAATATCATCAGCTGGTGTTCGCTGCGGTTGTAGGCGTAAACGTTGTCGTTGCTGTCCACGGCCACGCCGGCCACCTGGTGCCATTCGTAGCCTTCGGGGAGGTTTCCCCAGTTCTCAACCAGTTCGTATTGGTAGTCTCCTTGTCCGTAAGTCATGGCGCGTCCCTCCAATCGTGGATGCCGCCCGAATCCGCGCTTGGATTGGGCGTAAACTCTCTCCCAGTTCGGAGCGTACTATACGATTTAGGGTAAGGGCGGTCAAGTTGGGGGCTGTTGGGGGTAGCGTTTCCTTTTAGGTGGTTGAGGTCAGCAGTCCGCGCCTCTGAAGCAGGACCAACAGGTTGTGCGGATTCCCCACCAGGTTCCCATTCGCTCCCGACGCCGAAGTTCACGATTCAACCTCTCAAGCAGCGAGGTGGTCTTGTAACGCGACTGACCGCTCACAAGGTGCGCCAGCCCCTTGTTCAACGCCTTCTCGCACCAGTACTCGGCTTCGCCCACGCTCAGATACACAGCGCGCTCGGCGTGTATCCGGGCTTGAGCCACGCTCTCAGACCTCAACAGTTTCAGCGCTTCTGAGAACCCGGCGTCCCCTATGTTCCTGAGATACTCTCTGAGCAGGTGGAACTGACACAACTGATGGTTGGCCTCATTGCCATAGGTCATCTCTATCGCCGACGCTATCGCAAGGTCTCCGTCAGAGCATCGGAACTTCGGAATCGAAAGCCTCAGTTCGCCGTCCTTTGTGATGATCGAGCGCGGGTAGCTCTGGTGTTTGCTCATCGCAAGGTCGCACTCAGCGCGCATAGGCTTGTATGCGTCCAGAGCCTCTTGAACTCTGTCCTGCATATACTGGGCTATCGTCCGGTCTCTCTGTTCTTCCAACTCATATAGCAGGCCCGCTATCTCATTGCCTCCGAGTGGTGTCTCTGACCATATCTTATAACCCAACCACCAGAAAGGAAACGCTACCCTGTTCATGCAGGCTATTGTATTACTCGACGAGACTTTCGCCAAGTGGATGAGGATCGCGGTCTTTCGGTTATCCAAAATGGCGGCGCGACTAAAGGGCAACCACAAGGGTTGCCCCTACGGGAAGACGCGCGTTGAGAGCGTCTGAGACGGACAATCGAATGACCCTGCGCGGATTAAGTCCATTGTTTAACTGTTAGCACGACGACAGTATAATGTGGAATCCAACACGACCTGTTTTCCCGGGAGAGTTTCCGTTCTTCAAGTACACGATTCGTCAATGGCCGACATCCAGACATCGCCTCGGACCAAATCAATGCCCAGTTTCGCCTACGCCGCCAGATACGTCTATTCCGACACCGTTACGCGGAATGACAATCTGCTGAGAATCTCGGCATATAATGATACCTACCAGACTTCGCTGATGTCCGCCGTAGCCACCGAGCCTCGATCCACGCTCATACAGTTCATGGACAGTTTCGGGAACTCGACGCACCACGCGCGGCTGACTTCGCCGCACAGCGAATTTGTCATACTTTCCATAGGGACGGTGCGCCTGAGAAAACCGTCCGCGCTCGACGACGCATCTCTGGAATCCATGGAGTACGATGAGAACGCGCTCCGTTTCCTCGTCTCCTCTCCTCTCGTCAGTCCCGCGAGGGTAAAAGAGGCGGCCAGGGAGATAGCCGACGGCGCCCGGAGCCTGCTGGAGACGGTAGGGGCGGTGGTTGACTGGATCTACGCCAACGTCGAATACGAGCGGGGCTGGACGACGGTCGCCACGCCGGCCGAGCTCATCCTCGAAACCCGAAGGGGGGTCTGCCAGGACATGACTCACCTGGCGATAGCGATGCTGAGGTCGCTGGGGATTCCGGCGAGGTACGTGTGCGGGCTGCTGGTTACCCAGCCCGGAGAGACGCACGCCTGGGTGGAGTACCTGCACCCGCGCCAGGGCTGGATAGCGGCGGACCCGACGAGGGGGCAACGGCTGTCGGCGGAGGGCGATCTTATCAAGTTCGCCATCGGGCCGGATTATACGCACGCCTCGCCGGTGGAAGGCACGTTCAGGTCGCGCGGGACGGGAGGGCTGGATGTGGCAATCGGCCAGTTGCTGTCCGACAACCGGCCTCCGTCCTTAGAGGACGCGCGGAATCTGATCCAGGGGCCGGGGAGCGCGCAGACGTTCTGGCCGTGAGGCGCGGAATTCGCCGAACGACGATGCCCGAACTACTGTACTTGTCTATCTGTCGCGCCTAGAATAGGCATTGAGTCGAGGAGGCGCGACATGAAGGTTCGGGTGACACGGGTAGTAGATGGCGATTCGCTGGTAGTGGCGCGGCGCAGGTGGTTCAACTTCATGCTGAAGCCGAGGCCGTTCGCGGTGCGGCTCTATGCCATAGACGCGCCGGAGTTGTCTCAGCCCTACGGAGCGGAGGCCAGGGATGAGATGCGAAGGATGGCGCGCGGGTCGCTGCGGCTGGACGTGGTGAATACGGACCGCTATGGGCGCGCGGTCGGGGTAGTGTACCGTCGGAACAGGAAGAAGTCTCTGAATCACGCGATAGTCGCGGCGGGGTTGGCGTACTCCTACCAGAGATACGGAAAGCTGGACGGCATCGTCGAAGCGGAGGCGCGGGCGAGAAAGCGGCGGCGGGGAGTGTGGAAGTCGGGCGAATCGCAGACGAGGCCCTGGGATCATAGACGCGGCGCGCAGAGAAGAAGCGGGAGGAGAGGGCGACGGCGGTGGCTGCTCAGGCTTGTCGCGTTCTTGGTTCTGGTTGGCGCGATACTTTTGGGGGTGAGTTGGTTGTGGCAGTATGCCGGGGATCTGATCAGGTCGGCGCTTGGGGTGTGATGCCTTAAGGCGGACTCTGAAGATTTTCCAATCTATCCAACCAGCGATTGAACCGCGGGCATTCGGAGCGAATCTTGTCCAAGCCGATTTCGAGGGCTACTACCGGACCGGCGACACGCTTGTCATATCTGGGTATCAGGGATTCCAGGCGTTTGCTTGGGGCGGTATCCACATTGTCGTTGATGTCTTCCGGCGTGGGGAACCGGGAGCGGATGTTTCGCAGTTCACTCAGAGTTTCATCGGATACACCGAGCCATGTGAATGCGTCCACGTCCGAGAACAGCAGTCCCTCGAATTCGTGTCGTTGGACGTAGGGGAAGATTCGTGATTCATCGAAGGAGCGGTTTATCCTGGATATGACCGTCGTATGAATACGCCGTTCCAATTCTTTAATGGGGACGTTTCCCTTGTCGCGGAAACCGTAGAAGTCAACCAATGAGGTTACGAAGTCGAAGTTCCAGTGCAGTTCTGCCATGTCTGAGGCAAGACGCTCTAAGGTTACATCGCCGCCCAGCAAGATTGGGTATGGTTCCACGCCCCTTGTTCTCAGGCGCTCGGCAAGTACCTCATTGACGAATTCTTCTTCCGTTTCACCCTCCACTGATATGGCCAGACGGATCACTGCCGACCTCCCAAGAGGTTCTTTCGCCACAGGTCGCCCGTATTGAAACCGCGGTCAAGCCATCTGTGGTAATCGTCCGGGTTGTGCTTTGTGAACTTTGTGTGACCGTCCTTGAGGTCCAGCACAACGATCTTGTCAAGGTCGAACGATTCAACAAGCAGAGGGGATTGGGTCGCCAGTATGATCTGCCGTTCTGTGGAGAGCGACCTTATCATGCCGCCTAGCAGGGATATGGCGGCCGGATGCAGTCCAAGTTCGGGTTCGTCCAGCAGAATTACGCTGGGCAGCATTTCGGGCGGTAGGTTGAGAAGCGTGACCAGTGCGAAGAATCTGAGCGAGCCGTCGGACGTGAGGTGCGCTCCGAAGGTCTTATCAGTCCACTTTGCCTTCCACCTCAACAGGATTTTCCCGTAGTCTTCCTCAAGCTCGAAGCGGTCGAAGCCTGGCAGAACTCGGCTGATTTGGCGACAGATCAGGTTGTATCGCCTTATATCCTGGCGCTGTAGGCGATACAGCACGGCGGCCAGATTCCCACCGTTGGGATGAAGAGTTAAGTTGTCCGATAGGTCGCGCTTCGTCTTAAATTTGGAACTATCTGAAGTATCGTGGAACTGATAGACGCTGATCTCGCGGAGCGATTGTATAATCAGTGATGGAGGAAGCCTGTTGACATATTCGGTTTCTAACGAAAACGCGGTGGCGACTATGTTAGCTTCCGGATGTCCATTGCCTAGATGTAGCCATTCATCCAGCTTCTGTTGATCTCTATTTATGAACCGAAAGCATTCCTCCGTAAATATGAATCGGTCAGGATGAGCGTAAGAGAGCGCGAAATGATAGTCGTTTCTCCCCGTATCGGTTCGCACTCGAACTTCGGCTTCCATACGCGGGGTGCGAGCGTTGCCGCCGAATAGCTGGTCGTCTGCGCCTCCCTGTATTGCGACGAACTCGCCAAGTCGCGAGTAGAGCATCGCTTGCATCAGTTGAAAGAAGCGAATGAAGTTAGATTTACCAGATCCGTTTGAGCCAATCAGAACTGTCGCGTTGGACATATCCGAAATCCGGACATCGGCCAGAGATCTGAAGCCTCGGATACTGATGGATTCTATCTTCGGGTTCATGGGACACTATCACTTTCCTATCCCAGATGGGGCATGACATCTTTGGCGAAGAGTTCCATGGAGCGCAGGACTTTCTTGTGGTCGAGGCCGCCCATAGCGAAGTTGGCGCCGAGGTATTGGACGCCGGCGCGCTTGAGTTCTTCGATGCGCGCTATGCAGTGGTCGGGGTCGCCGATGATGGCGCGGTTCTCGAGTACGTAGTCCAGGGCGACGGGGGTCTCGGTTCGCTCGCGACGCCATTCCTCGATGTCGTGGTAGATTTCGCTGCCGCCGTCCTTGAACCAGCCTCGCCAGAAGAGCATATCGAGGACCCATTCGAGGTGGGCGGCGGTGTCTTTTATGGCCTGCTCGTTGGTCTCGGCGACGTACATATATCTGAAGAAGGGGACTTCGGACGCGGGCCTGTTGGTTCCGGCCTCGGCGGACTTTCGGACGAAGCGGCTCAGCAGGTCGAGCGCGGGCGCGGTGTCCATGACGACCGCGATGCAGAGGTTGTGTCCCCCGGATATGCAGTAGTCGAGGGTCTCAGGCGTACGGGTGGCGGCTATGTAGATGGGCGGGTGCGGATTCTGAACGGGCGGGGGCGCGAGGCTGACTTTGTTCAGGTCGTAGAACTGACCCTTGTGCGAGAACTCCGGGTTCGTCCACAGGCCCTTAATGACGTTCACGCTCTCCTGGAAGTGTTCCTGGCTGGTGGCGGGGTCAACGCCGAAGCCGCCGTATTCGTAGCCATAGACACCGCGCCCGAAGCCCACGTCGAGCCGACCGCCGCTTATGGCGTCCATGGTGGCGGTGTCCTCGGCGAGGCGTATGGGGTTGTGGAGCGTGGGTATCAGGACGCCGGTTCCGAGCCGTATCTTCTCGGTTCGTCCGGCTATGTAGGCGGCTATGACGAGGGCGGACGATCCCACGCCGTAGCGGGTGAAGTGATGCTCGGCTATCCAGGCGCTGCTGAAACCGAGGTCTTCAGCGAGGCAAACCTCGTCGGCGGCGTGGGACAGCAGCTTGGCGGCGTCGGTATTCTGGGGCCAGGGGACATGGGTGAATATGGCGTATTTCATTGGCTGGCCTTTCGCTTTCGCGCCAATACGAGCGGGTGACTCTCCGGCTCCGACACGACCGATTCGTCAAAGCCGCTTCCGACATTTGACATTTCCAGAATATCGAACCCGACGCGGTTCAGGATTTGCGCGTAGTATCCCACAGAGTAGCTACTCCAGAACATGGTGGAGCCGAAGAAATCGTCCAAGTATGTTTCTTCATCGTAGCGGGGCAGAAGGCATAGCAGGTAGCCGCCGGGTTTCAGCCAGTCGTGGACTCGGCGGAACAGGGCCGGATGCTCGCTTCTGGGTATGTGGAATATGGAATAGAAGGCGGTCGCGGCGTCGAAGGTGGAAGGCGCGAATTCGACGATCATAACATCCGCTCGGATGAACTTCCCCGCCGGAACGTTCGCCCGCGCAAGCTCTATCATGCTGTCCGAAATATCCACTCCGGTAACGCTGAACCGCTCCGCCAAAGCGCGCGTCACAGGAACGCCCGCGCCGCAGCCGATGTCGAGAACCGCCGCGCCGTCGTCCAGAACTCCGAACAGCGCGTCCAGTTCCGGGCCGGCCTCGCGCCTTCGGGATTCGTGGTAGGCGGCGGCGCACTGGTCGTAGCCGCTACGCACGAGCGCTTTGTAGTTGGCGCGGGACACTTCCAAGCTATATCACTTTCTCGGCCTTCAACGCTTTCAGGCCGTCCACGTCGGTGTTGAAGAACTCCGCGAACACTTCGGCGTTGTGCTGGCCGAGCAGGGGGGCGGCGCTGAAGTCCACGGGCGAATCGGACATCTTGACGGGGCAGCCGGGCAGAGTGAATTCGCCCCTGTCCAGGTGGTCCACGGTGACTATCATCTCGCGCTGCCTGAGGTGTTGGTCGGCGTAGAGGTCAACGGCGTTGAAGCACGCGCTGCACGGGATACCCTTCTCGCCGAGTATCTTCATCACCTCGAATTTGGTGCGCCGGCTTGTCCAGGCGTCAATCAGGCCGTTTATCTCGTCGGTGACCTGGACGGCCTGGCCGGGGTCGTCGAGGCGCGGGTCGTCGTATAGTTCGTCGTGGCCGATGGCGTTGACGAGCGCCTTCCACATGGGCTTGCGGGCGGGCGAGGCTATCATGTACACGTAGTCGTCCGGGCCGCCGGGGGCGCAGTGGAACGTCCCTGTACCTGGGCTGGCTCGCAGGCTGTTGCCGGTGCGCTCGGGGGATACACGGCCCTCTTCGGAGCGCGCCATCCAGGTGCGGCTGAGGTTTACTATGGCGTCCTGCATGGAGACTTCTATTACCTGGCCTCGGCCGGTGCGTTCGCGCTGCCAGAGGGCGGCGAGAATGCCTATGGCGGCGTGCATTCCGGTGGCGGAGTCGCCGGAGGTGGTGCCCGGGCGCATGGGAGGGCCGTCGGGTTCGCCGGTGGCGCAGAATCCGCCGCCCGCCGCCTGCGCTACGGGATCGAAGCTCTTGTACCCGCTGTACGGGCCGTAGGTGCCGAATCCCTTGACGCGGGCGAGGATGATGCGGGGGTTGACCTCGGAAAGAACGTCGTAGCCGAGTCCGAGACGCTCCAGGGTTCCGGGGGCGAGGTTCTCGGCCACTATGTCGCCCCGCCCGACCATCTCGAAGAACATCTCGCGGCCCTTGTCGGACTTGAGGTTGAGGGTGACGCTTCGCTTGTTGGAGTTGTAGTGAATGAAGTAGGGGGAGTCGCCTTCGCCGCCGGCGACGCCGCGTCCGGGGTCGCCGACGTTGGGCTGCTCGACCTTGATGACGTCCGCGCCCAGCCAGGCGAGCATCTGGGTGCAGGAGGTGCCTGCCTCGAACTGGGTCAGGTCTATGATTCTTACTCCGTCCAGCGCCTTTTCCATGTTCGACTCCTTTTAGAAATAGAATGACCTGTGATTCATTTTGTGAAGAATGGTATCAAGTGCAGCGTACAAAGTCAGTCCGTCTCCCGACCGCCCAGGGCTACCTCTATCGGCTTGGACTCGGTTACGTCGCGGGCGAGGCTTATGTCGGCGGTAACGACTACCCGCCAGGAAAAGGCGGGCCGCGCCATACTCTGGGCATACGCTCCGTTTCTGGCAAGTTCGGACGGAATCTGAAAGCGGACGGCGGCGCTGTTCATTCGGCCAACTTGCAGTCGCTGGTGGGTTAAGAAAGTTTGAGCGGGGTATGTGTCCGACAGTTCGACTTCGACGGACTCAGTTATCGTCCGGGGCGCAGTGTCGGGTATCACCGCCGGCCCACGATTGACGGCATCCCCTCTGCTGATGCCTAAGCGCATTTCGGTATAGCGGATGTCGCACTCTATACTGATACGCGCCTCCCTGACAGTCACATCGATATCAGCGGTCATATCCACCCTTAGGCTGACAGTATCGCCGAGACGGTAGGTCTTGTTAGGGAATGAGATTCGGATTTCTACGGGGTTGAGGCGGGATACCATGTCGTTGTTCCTTCCTCGTCAATCCATGCGCTTGAGGAGTTAGGGTATGGCATATCGAGGTTTGGCGCAATCGCTTCTTCTGATAAGCTAAGTGTGTACAAGGGCGCTTGGATGGTTTTGCAGTCCAGATGGCAGGGGATTATACTATGGCTGATATGGAGATATATCGTAAGGAGGGAATCATGGCCGCGATTCAGAAAGAGATTGTCGCTTATGACCACCTGCGGGACGCTCTTGAAGCCAACCACTTCGGAGAATGGGCTGTTGTGTACGATGAGGAGTTGGTAGGAACTTATCAGTCTTTCGAGTTGGCCGCCCGTGAAGCGGTGAAACGCTTCGGGCAAGGGCCATACTTGATAAGGCAGGTAGGCGCGCCCAGGGACCCGCTGATGATTCTTTCGCAGTATGTGAGCCTCAATGCCATCGGTTAATTCAGGTTTCAATGGGTATCCTGATAGGCTGGAACTTCGCGGTCCGATTCTTCGCGTTCAGATAGGTTACGTTATGACCTACAATGGAATAACTGGATCCGTAGTCATCGGAGACTCCGCCGGGTGAGTGACTCACAAACGCAATCAAAAGACGCCCCCACCGATAGGAATATCGGTGGGGGCGTCTTTTCAGGGTCTCTTCGTTTTCGCCTCGTCTTCGATCTATCGTTCGACCTGAGCCTGTCGAAGGGCCGTCCGTTCATGGTTCGACAAGCTCACCACGAACGGACTACTCTAGCGCCGCTTAATAATGAACAGCCCCTGGGCGTCTCTTTCGGTTTGCCTTGTGCCGCTTGCGGGGCTACTTGGATACGAAGTCGAATTGCTCGAAGTTGCCGTTGGTTATGGGAACGGGGTCAAGGCCGAGCCAGCGGTCCAGAATCGTCGAGTAGGTAAGGCGGAAGTCGTTGTTGAAGCGCATATCGCCTTCAAGCTGATCATCGTCGCGCAGGGAGGGGAAGTCGCCGTAGAAGCCGCCGTTCACGTCGCCGCCTATCACGAACGCCACGCCGCCCGAACCGTGGTCGGTTCCGGCGCCGTTGTCCCTGATGCGCCTGCCGAACTCGGAGAACATCAGGATCACCGTGTCCTTGTCCTTGCCGTGTTCCTTCAGGTCGTCCATGAAGTCCGCCACCGCGATGGAGACGTCGCTCCACAGCTTGGCGTGCGCCGAGAGTTCGTTGGCGTGGGTGTCGAAGCTGCCGTGCTGGGTGTAGAAGACGCGGGTGCCGACGTCGGCGAACATCACCTGCGCTATGTTCTTCATGTTCTCGGCGATGGGGTTGTCGGCGTACTCGACGCCGGACGAGTATTGGGCCGGGGCCGTCCTGAGAATGTCCGCGCCCTTGAGCGCGTCCATACCCACCTGGCTGATGAACTGCGAGATGGTGTCCTTGCCGGAGCCGCCGTATATCTGCGAGAAGGCTTCGAGCGCTATCGCGCGGGCGCGCTCGTCCTTGATGTCCGGCATCAGGCCGTAGGTGTCCAGGTTGCCGACCGATGCGACCGGCACGTCCTTTGCGTACATGGCGCGGGGCAGGCCGCGTCCGAAGTTGACGCCGGTGACGACGTTCTCACCCTTCGGATCGAGGTCGCGCACCGCCTGTCCGAGCCAGCCTTCGGGCGCTATGTCGTTCGGCTCGGCGGTGTGCCAGACGTCCATGGAGCGGAAGTGAGACCTGTTCGGGCTGGGGTAGCCGATGCCGTTGATGACGGCGACCTTGCCCTCGTCCCAGAGAGACTTGATCGGCCCCATGGCGGGGTTCAGGCCCAGCTTGTCGTCCAGGTGCAGGACTTCGTTCTCGGGTATGCCGAGGTACTGCCGGTTGTCGTAGTAGTTCTTGTCCGCGTAGGGAATCACAGTGTTCAGCGCGTCGTTGCCGCCGCTGAGCTGCAAGACCACCACATTCTTGTTGCCGTTGCCGTTCGCTGCCATGGCGCTTCTCCTTGCTTTTAGTTATTAGTCGTTAGTTCTTAGTTCTCAGAGGGCATTGTAGCATCTATTCGCCGCTTCTGTTGTAGATCTGGACTCGGTGGCGGTTGCTCTCGGTCACGTACATACGACCTTCTGAGTCCAGCTTGACCGAGGTGGGCGCCCAGAAATACTTCTCGATGTGCGAGGATACTTCGTGCGGGTCGTCGTTGAAGAACTCGATCTCAGGCTCCATGTTGGCTCGCGAACGCGCCCCCGCCTCTTCGACGTTGATGGACAGGAACGCCTCCGCCCACTTGGAGTCGGTCGCCTCTCCGTGCAGCGTCTGGACGTGGCCGCCGTCGGCGTCGAATATCACGATGCGCTCGTTGCCCCAGTCCGCGACATAGACCATCCCGGCCTCGTCAACCGCGACCGCGGACGGCCTGTACAGTTCGCCCTCGCCACGTCCGCCGCTTCCGAAAGAGCGGACGTATTCGCCGTCCAGCGTCAGCTTCTGAACGCGGTCGTTGCCCCAGTCCGCGACGTACAGGTGGCCGTCCGGCGCGACGGTCACGCCCCAGGGCAGCTCGAACTCGACTTCGCCCTCGCCATGAGAGCCGAACGAAGTAACGAACGCGCCGCCGCTGGTGAACACCTGTATGCGGTGGTTGTGCTGGTCGGCGACGTAGAGCCTGTCTTCGCCGTCCAGAGCGAGGCCGGCTGGACCGTCGAACTTGCCGGGCGCGCTGCCCGTCTCGCCCCAGTGCCTCAGCAGATTGCCCTCGGTGTCGAACACGTTGATAACGTTCAGGTCTTCGTCGCTTATGTAGATATTCTCCTGGCTGTCCTGCGCGATGGCGACGGGCCAGATGAAGTGTCCCGGCTCCTCGCCGAAGGACGCGAATGTGCCGTAGTACTCGCTGTCTATGTCGTAGATGGTCACCCGCACGCCGCGAGTGTCTCCCTCCAGCGAGCGGCTGATGGTGTAGAGCTTGCCGTCCTTGCCTATCATGGTGTCCACCGGGTAGTAGAACCCGCGGCCCTCCATCGTCGAAAGGCCGATGGTGTGGCTGTAAGTGAGCCTCCCGGCTGTACCGACTTGCGCTGTGGTCATTGGAATACTCCTACGCCCGCTGGAATTCGTGTGTGGCGGCAATCATCTGGAGAAGCTGCGCCACTCTCTCGCGGTTCTCGTCGCTGAGTTCGGGGTCGGCCACCAGTTCGCCCGCGTCCGCCGCGTAGTCCACCAGGGAGGCGCGGGTGTCGTCCGACACCGAGATCATGCCTATTTCGTCGAGGCAGCGGTCAACCAGTTCGGCGGGGCCGACGGCGGGGCCGCCGTTGGTGGCGACGCGCTCTATGATTGACCTGACCCCGGGATGGTCGGCGTTGCCGAGTTGACTGGAAGCGAAGTTCAGCCTCTCGACGAACGTGCCGGTGTCTATCCACTCCAGGCCCTCGTGCCAGCCCTCCACAGAGGGCGGATTGATGAGGTACTGGCCCATCCAGGTCATCTGCTGCTGGCGCTCGACTATCTGGCGCTTCGGCCTGTGGAACTCGCCGGTGAGCCGAAGCACGCCGGTGACGACCTCGGCGGGGCTCTTGACGCGAGCGTACCAGGAATCCTGCGACTTGAAGAAGTCGGACGTGAACAGCGCGTGAAGCATATGGCCGACGTCGTAGCCGCTCTCGAAGTACGCCTTGGAGAGTATCTCGATGGCCTCCGGATCCTGAGGCTCTACGTAGGGCCACTGCGGCACGGGCGGCTCGTCGGCGACGAAGAAGTGGTACATATGCCGCGCTATGAACGCCGCCGTAGCGGGCTGTCGGCAGATGATGTCAATGATCTGCTCGCCGTCGAACTTGCCGCGCTGTCCCAGGAACTCCTTCTCGCCGTCGTCGTGGTCGTTCTCGTCGAACTGGAAGTGCCAGGAGATGCGTCCATACGGCCAGATAGAATCACGCTCCGCGCGCAGAGCCATGTACTCGGTGTTGCCGATTGTCCATCCGGTGAAGGCGCGCGACGCCTCCTTGATGTCGTCCTCGGAATAGTTGCCCACGCCCATCGAGAACAGTTCCAGCAGCTCCCTGCCGAAGTTCTCGTTGATCGCGCCCTTGTGGTTGTCGTGGTTGTCCAGCCACACGATCATGGACGGGTCTCTGGCGAGTTCCGTGAGGAGCGTCTTGAAGTTCCCCATGCCGTAGCGTCGGAACATCCTTATCTGGTCGCTCAACACCTTGCCGTTCGTTATCTTGGGGTAGCCGGTGGCGAAAATCCCATGCCAGAAGAGCGACATCTTCTCACGCAGCGCGTCGGAGGACGTCGCCATCTTGTACAGCCAGTAGGAGCCCGGGCTGATCTGTCCCATCATGCCGGACTGTTCGTGGTGATAGCGCCGGATCAGGTCGTCGCCCATCTCGCTGCGGGAGTCGGGATTCAGAAGTTCGCTCACGGTCTCTTCGTAGCCCTTCTCCGCATACGCTTCCAGCTGACTCCGGTTCGCGCCGAACCCGGCGCGCCTCATCAGGTGTGCCATTAGTTGCAGGTCTGTCGTAGCCGTTGTCATCTGCGCCTCCCTCTACACGCTTGGCAATTCGCTCTTTCTGTTACGTTTCCGCCGCCCCGTCGGGATTCTCAGGACAGAATCACGTCGGATAGTCGCAATCGGTACGTAGTTGCACATTATACGCAAGGCAAATATACCACATATTGCGGAATGTGAAAGGGGGTGACCGAATCGGGAATTGCCCGACGCTTTCACGCCATGGGCGACTTTTGTAAAATTCCAATGTACAATGCCGCCAGCCCTGTCAAAGCAACCGACCGGAGTGACTCCAGGAATGCCATCACGAGATATATCGCAAGAGACTCTGAGAGCGCAGGCGCGCATTATCGGCCTGGATATAGAAGGGGCCGAACTTGAAAGCCTGGTCGAACGAACCAGGGCCGCGCTGGATGACATAGACGCGCTGGATGAGTTCGATCTTTCCGGCCACGAGCCGGCCATTACTTTCGGACACGCGCCGTCGAGGGATGATAGCCAATGAACGTTGATGAACTCTGCTTCCTGTCAATCTCCGACGCCGCCGCCCTGGTGCAGTCGCGGCAGATCTCTCCTGTGGAGCTCACGAGGGCGCACCTGGAGCGTATCGAGCGGACCGAACCCACTCTGAACGCCTTCATAACGCTTCTGTCCGAGGAAGCCTCGCGCGGCGCGGAAGCGGCGGAGCGTGAGATAGCGAACGGAGAGTACAGGGGGCCGCTGCACGGTATTCCCATCGGGCTGAAAGACCTGTATTTCACCAAAGGCATTCGCACGACCGTCGGCGCCAAGATATTGCGCGAGTTCGTTCCCGACTACGACGCGGCTGTTACGGAGAAGTTCGCGGACGCGGGCGCGATACTGATGGGCAAACTGCAGATGCACGAGTTCGCGCTTGGCGCGACGAGCGTCAACCCGCATGACGGCCCGGCGCGAAATCCGTGGAACCCGGACAGGATAACGGGCGGATCAAGCGGCGGGTCTGGGTCGGCGGTAGCGGCGGGCCAGTGCATGGCGGCGCTGGGCAGCGATACGGGCGGCTCCATCAGGATACCGGGCGGGCTGTGCGGAATCGTGGGACTGAAGCCGAATTTCGGCAGGGTTTCGAGGCACGGGGTGTATCCGTTGTCATGGAGCCTGGACACGGTGGGGCCGATGACTCGCACCGCCAGGGACTCGGCGCTTGTACTCAACGCGATAGCGGGATACGATCCGCGCGATCCGTCGTCGGCCAATGTTCCGGTCGAGGACTTCACGGACGGGATAGAGGACGGCATAGCCGGTCTTAAGATAGGCATACCGGACGACTTCTTCTACGACGTCATATCGCCGGAAGTGGCGGCGGCGGTGTGCGCGGCGGCGGGCGTTCTGTCGGAGTTGGGGGCGGAGGTGGAGAGATGCTCGATACCGGCGCTGAATCACGCGCTGGGCATATCGAGCGCGATACTGGTTACGGAGGCGGCGGAGACGGTCTTCGACAAGCTCAGGGACCGCCCTGAAGATATAGGCGCGGACGTTCGCGCGCGCCTTCGTCTCGGCGCGGTCACGCCGGCGGTGGACTACATCAAGGCTCAGCGAGCGCGAAGCGCTTACAACGCGCAACTGGAAGACGCGATGCAGAAGTACGACCTGCTTCTGGCTCCCTCTGTCGCGGTCGGCGCGACGGGGATTGACCAGGAATTTGTCGAGGTAGGGGGAAAGCAGGAGAACGCGCTCTCGCTGATGTCGCGGCTCACCCGTCCATTCAACCTAACCGGGCAGCCGACGATTTCCGTACCTTGCGGCTTCACCTCGGACGGTATGCCCATCGGGATGCAACTTGCCGGGAGGCAGTGGCGGGAAGCGACGGCGCTGCGAGCGGCTCACGCCTACGAACAGGCGACGGAATGGCATACGCAACATCCTAACTGACGTTACGCAGTCTCAGGGCAATCGCATCTTAATTTTCGGGCTTTTTCAGGGGTGTTTTCGCTCCATGAAACCCCGAAACTACCACAATGGCCGAACCCATGATCGCTATTTTGAAATTCTGAAACCGCGCAATGACATCTATGAGAGGTTTCTGCCCAAGATTCACCTGTTTACGAACGTAAGCGCCGTTTAGATGCGATTGCCCTGCGCGCAGTCTGAAACATTCTTCCATTCGACAGAACGTTCATGCTATCATGTCGCCCAATGAACTATGACCGGCCCAATCTTTACATAAACAGGAGGTTATCCAAAATGAATCCGCCGAAGAAAATTTTTCTGTCCGTAGCTAACAACAGGTGATAACAGGTCACTTTCCACGTGAACTGTAACCTGTCCCGCCTGGAAACTCACCTGTAACCCCACCAGTACGATATAAATTGAGATATATGACCAATGCGCCCAGGCCGCAGACCGGCGACTCTGCGAAGACCCCGGTCTGAATAGTCGGAAAGCCCTGCCCAGTGCGTAACATCAGATTTGAACGCTGAATAGTGAAAATAGAATGAATCGGAGATGACAAGGTGACGACAACTTCAGAGAACCGGGGACTATCCCTACACGACGCCGCCCGAGCGCAGGGCGTGACATTCGAGCGCGAGGCTGTGCCGGAGGACAGATTCGTCGAGGCCAACGGCATGAGATTCCACTACCTCGACTGGGGCAACCCCGACGCGCCGGATATGCTGCTTCTGCACGGCTTCGCCCAGACCTGCCACTCCTGGGACTTCGTGGCGCTCGCTTTCTGCGACAGGTTCCACGTCGTCTCACTGGACCAGCGCGGACACGGCGACAGCGACTGGTCGGAGGAGGGGGACTACTCACCCGAGACGCAGCAGGAGGACATTGCCGCCGTCGTGGAGGCCATCGGACTGAAGGACTTCGTGCTGATGGGCCTCTCGATGGGGGGTCGCAACTCGTTCACCTACGCGGCCAATCACCCGGACGACATTCGCGCGCTGGTGATCGTTGACGCCGGGCCGCAGAATATGCGGTCGGGTTCTCAGAACATTCGCAACTTCGTTCAACTGGAGGATGAACTGGACTCGGTGGACGATTTCGTACAGCGGGTGCTGAAGTTCAACCCGCGCCGCGACCCGGTGCAGGTGCGCGGCTCGATTCTGCACAATCTCAAGCAGCTTCCGAACGGCAAGTGGACGTGGAAGTACGACAAGCGCTTCCGACAGCCGGGAGGCCGCAGATTCCAGCAGGACCCGGAGATGACCGCGCGCCTGTGGGGATACCTGGAAAGCCTGGCGTGTCCGACGCTGGTCGCGCGCGGGGCGCAGAGCGACATCATCGCGCTGGATACGGCGGGCAATATGCACGAGCGCATCCCCAACGGACGGCTGGCGACGGTGGAGAACGCGGGCCACCTGGTAATGGGCGACAACCCCTCCGGGTTCGAGCGGGCGGTGACCGAATTTCTGTTCGACATAGCGTAGGGAGATTCCACCGGAGAGCATTACTATGGTTCAAGCTGTACAGGCGCCGCCAAAGACACGACCAAAGACGACGCGGGAGGTTCTACCCATAGTCCTCAGACTTCACCCGGTCATCCAGCTCACTGAAGAGGAGTTCGCGACGTTCTGCGAACACAATCGAGAAGTGCGTATCGAGCGCAGACGCACGGGAGAACTGGAGCTTATGTCGCCGACGAAGGGATACACGGGCAACCACGAGGCTGAAGTCGTCATGCAGTTGGGAAATTGGACGCGACGCGATGGCAGTGGGGTATTCTTCGGCTCGTCCGCCGGGTTCACGCTGCCCAACAGGGCTATGCGCTCTCCCGACGCTTCCTGGGTTCTCAAGTCGCGGCTTGCGCTGATGACGCCGGAGGACGAGAATCGCTTCATGCCGATATGCCCGGACTTCGTGGTGGAAGTGCGATCTATCACGGACAGGCTGAGAGTTTTCCAGGACAAGATGGACGAGTACATAGAGAACGGCGCGCGTCTGGGGATTCTGATTGACCCGCTGGAAAAGCGCGTACACGTCTATCGCCCGGGCGCGAGCGTACAGATTTACGACAACCCGGAAACGGTCTCGGCGGATCCCGAATTGCCCGGCTTCGTACTGAACATCAGGGAAGTTTGGGAACATCCTTCATAGGAAAGGGGCGGTATAGGAAAATGCTCGCGGTCATATCCAGAGCGGCGTGGCAACTGTCGCTGATCCTGCGTCCGTTCGGCGTTCGGCAGCCGGGAAGCCTGAAGATCGGCGAGCGCGATTCGCTGTGCGAGGCGGAACACGCCTCGACGTTCGCCAAAGGGGGTAAAGACTCTGCGACGGACTAAAGTACTTGGCTCGCGCTGAACCTATACATCTCTACGCGCTAATAGCGCTTGACGCTATTAGCGCGTCTTGCTATTATGAGGGTGTCAATATTATGTATGAATAAGAATCAGGAGTACTCATTATGGTCAAATCGTTTAGGAACAAGGAGGACTCATCATGATCAAATCGTTTAGGAACAGAGATACTGAATCTGTATTCTTACGCAGACGCATTTCTGAGTTTCCACATGATATTCAGCGTAGGGCGCAGATAAAATTAATGATTCTGAACAATTCTACTAATTTGAGCGATTTGAGAGTTCCATCTGGAAAAGCTCGCTGGAAGTCGAGAGGGTCAGTACAGCATTCGTGTCAATGACCAGTGGCGTATCTGTTTCGAATGGCTTGATGGAAACGCTTGGAATGTGGAAATAGTAGATTATCACTGAGGCTAATTTGGGAAAGGGGCAAGTGTGACAATCCAGACTGTGGAAAATCTGGCTTCAATTCACCCTGGCGAGATTCTGAACGAAGAGTTTCTGGAGCCGATGGGCATCACCCAGTATCGTCTTGCCAAAGAGATAGGAGTGGATCCCCGACGCATACACGCCATCGTTCACGGAGAGCGGTCTATCACGGCAGAGACCGCGCTGCTGCTGTCGCGCTTCTTTGGGAACAGCGCGGAGTTCTGGGTTGGGCTGCAAAGCCAGTATGACCTGGAGACCGCCGAAGACCGCATCGCGCGGAAACTGGATATGGTAACGCCCTACTCTGGCGAGTAGGGCGACAGGTTCAGCCCGCATGACGCTTCGAGGCGGCCCAATATCCATTTGCCGCCGACACCGCCAGCGTGGTAAAATTGTCGGCGAAGAAGAAAAGATAGTAACACTAGGAACCCAGGAGACGGGATTGGACGCGGCTGAGAAGCAGGCTATAATCACTGAGTACAAGACGAGCGACAACGACACAGGTTCCACCGAGGTTCAGGTGGCGCTGCTTTCGGCCCGGATAGATCGTCTGACCCAGCACTTGAGAGAAAACAAGCACGACGAGTCCACGCGACGCGGACTCCTCAAGATGGTAGGCCGCCGCAGAAGGCTGCTGCGCTACCTCAATAGCGAGGACGTAGGCCGGTACAGAACGCTTATCTCCAGGCTCGGCCTGAGAGGATAGTCCCATTTCACAGCGCCCGCGCACAGGGCGCTTTTCTTCTTCCTATGGGTTCCATGCACATAGGAGGCATTGAGTTAATGACAACCCCCTTTCAAACGGACATTGGGAGCGGAACGCTCTCATTCGAATGCGGCAAGCTGGCGCAAAAAGCTAACGGATCGGTCCTCGTAAGGCACCACGACAACGTACTCCTGGTTACCGCGACGTCCTCGTCGCCCAGGGAGGGAATTGACTTCTTCCCGCTGACGGTGGACGTCGAGGAACGGCTCTACGCCAGGGGCAAGATCCCTGGAAGTTTTCACAAGCGGGAGGGGCGGCCCTCCACTCCCTCGATCCTGATAGCGCGCCTTACCGACCGACCAATCAGACCCCTTTTCCCCAAGGATTTCAAGAACGAAGTCCAGATAATCGTCACCCCCCTCTCCGTTGATACCGTGAACCCCTACGACATCACTGTCGTCACCGCCGCGTCCGCGGCGCTGTCGGTCTCCGACATTCCTTTCGAGGGGCCGATTGCGGCTACCCGCATCGGATACCTGGACGGTGAGTTCGTCGTGAACCCGACCTACGAAGAAATCAATCGCAGCGAGTTGGACCTTGTGGTAGCCGGTTCTCGCTCGGGCGTCATCATGATGGAGGCGGGCGCGAGCGAGGTCTCCGAGGACGTCGTTCAGCAGGCCATCGAGTACGCGCAGGAGATGAATCTGTACGGGATCGAACTCCAGGAAGAGCTTGCGGAAGCTCACGGCAAGCCGCCGATGACGTACGTTCCCAGGGGCTACGACGCCGAGTTGACCGAAAAGGTTATCGAGGAAGTCGCGGAACCCTTCAACGAGGCGCTCGGACTGTCCTCCGACGAGAGCGACGAGAAGGTCTCGGAGATATGGGCCGGCATCAGCGAGAAGTATGGCGAAGATTACCAGAGCCAAGAGATAGAGGCGGCGCTGGACGAGGCCATGGAAGTCGCCTTCAAGCAGAGGGTGCTCGACCATGGCGAGCGGCCCGACGGCCGCTCCCTGGACGAGATTCGTCCTATATCCAGCGAGGTGAGCCTGGTTCCGCGCACTCATGGCACGGGCCTGTTCACCAGGGGCGAGACGCAGGTGCTTGGCATCTGCACGCTCGGCTCGGTTGGCGACGCTCAGAAGCTCGACAATCTTACCCCCGAAGAGACCAAGCGGTTCATGCTCCACTACAACTTCCCGCCGTTTTCCACGGGCGAGGCGCGGCCCATACGCTCGACCGGGCGGCGCGAGATAGGACACGGAGCGCTGGCCGAGCGGGCGCTGCTCTCGGTCATACCGGGCGAAGAAGAGTTCCCGTACACGATTCGAGTGGTGGGCGAGTGTCTTAGCTCCAACGGCTCCACCTCGATGGGCACCGTGTGCGCCAGCACCCTCGCGCTGATGGACGCGGGCGTTCCGATAAAGGCTCCGGTCGCGGGTATATCCATCGGCCTGGTAACCGGCGAGGGGGGACGGTACGTAACCCTCACCGACATACAGGGCAAGGAAGACCATCTTGGCGACATGGACTTCAAGGTCGCCGGGACCGCCGAGGGCATTACGGCCATACAGCTCGACATCAAGGTCAAGAGCATCGGCTACGACGTGATATACGACGCGCTTCGGCAGGCCAAGGAAGCGCGCGCCGTAATCCTGGACAATATCAGTGAAACCATCCCCGCCCACCGGACCGAACTGAGCCAGTACGCTCCACGCATGGAATCTATCCAGATAGCCGTGGACAAGATAGGCACGGTCATAGGGCCGGGCGGCAAGACCATACGCGGGATTGTGGAGGAGACGGGCGCGACCGTTGACATTCAGGACGACGGCACGATAATCATTGGGTCTAGCGAGGGCAGCGCCTCGGACAAGGCCATCCAGATGATCAAGGACCTCACCCGCGAGGTCGAGATAGGCGAAATCTACACCGGCAAGGTCGTTCGCACAACCGACTTCGGCGCGTTCGTCGAGTTGCTGCCCGGCAAGGACGGCATGGTGCACATCAGCGAACTCGCCAACTACCGCGTTCCCTCAGTCGAGGACGAAGTGAACGTCGGGGACGACATTACCGTCATGGTGATCGAAGTTGATTCGACCGGGCGTGTCCGGCTGTCGCGCAGGGCGCTCCTGAGTGACGGCGAGGATGGCGAAGACGCGCTGGAGGCCGCTCGGCGCAGACAGCGCGCCGGTCGCGGCGGCGGCGGGCGAAGAAACGGCCCTGACAGAGGCCGCGGCGGCAGAGGCGGAGATCGCGACCGTGACAGGGGAGGTTTCCGCGGCGGCAGAAACAGGGGCGATGACCGAGGCGGCTATCGCGGCGGAGGCGGCAGAGACCGCGACCGTGACCGTGACCGTGACCGCGGCGACAGGGGCGGCTATCGCGGCGGCAGAGACCGGGACCGCGACGGCGGCGACCGAGGCGGCTATCGCGGCGGAGGCGGAAGAGGCAGGGGCAGAAGCGAAAGCAGAGGGTATCGCGACTAGCCTATACTCCCGAAAAGCAACCGAGTAACAAAGCGAGGGCGGCCTGAACAGCCGCCCTCTTACTTGATATACTGCAACACATACCCAGTTGAGGAGGTGTCTGATGTCGTCCATAAATGTCGCCGTACACGGAGCGCTCGGAAAGATGGGGCAGGAGGTCTTACGCGCCGTGACCGCCGCGCCGGACATGAACCCTGTCGGCGCGGCGGACGGGATGGCGGAACCCGGACAGATTTCGCTGCCGGACGGGTCGGGCAGCGTACCAATTTCCGACAATATCACTGACGTGTTGTCTGGCGCTGATGTCGTCGTGGACTTTTCCAGCGCCGACGGAGCTATGTGCGTCATAAGGGCGGCCGCCGCTTACAAAGTGAATGT
Source organism: Dehalococcoidia bacterium (assembly GCA_963668275.2). Taxonomy (GTDB): domain Bacteria; phylum Chloroflexota; class Dehalococcoidia; order Lucifugimonadales; family UBA1123; genus VXRN01. The sequence continues at coordinate 590,907 of OY764155.1, read as the reverse complement.
GGTCGTGGGCTCGACCGGTCTCTCCCTTTCCGACTACCAGGAGGCGGAGGAGCTCGCAAACGACCACTCGGTGGGAATCATAATCGCTCCGAACTTCGCGATGGGCGCGGTGATCATGATTCACCTGGCCAAGATAGCGTCGCAGTTCTTCGACTACGCCGACCTGACCGAGATGCACCACGAGGCGAAGATAGACGCGCCGTCCGGCACCGCAATCGCAATCGCGGCGGCGGCGGCTGAGGGCAAGGGCGGCGAGTTCACCAACGTCAAGGCCGAGAAAGAGCTGATAGCCGGGCCGCGCGGCGGCGACTTCCAGGGCGTCAGCGTACACAGCGCGAGGATGGCCGGCCTGGTGGCGCACCACCAACTCGTGTTCGGCGCGCTCGGACAGACGCTCACCATCCGCCACGACTCCATGAACCGCGAGAGCTTCATGCCGGGGGTGACCATGGCCATCCGCGAGGTGGTCAACCGCGAGGGCCTGACTGTGGGCTTGGAGAACATCATGGGGCTGGCGTAGGCTCGCGCAAGGCAGATAACCGCGCTCCGGCGCGGGGAAGGGATGCGCTAGATGAACAAACGAGATAGCCACGAACAGAAGGTTGTCGCGCGCGCGCTGCACGGTCGGCTGAAGAACGTGAGCCTCAGATACGGGACGGCGGAACTGCACAGGTATAACGAAAAACCTGTTCCGCTGAATTTCGACGCGAAGCTGGATCACAAGATGATTCGGTATAGGAACAGATTCATCAAGATCGAGGGACACGGCGTTATTAACGAAGAAGAGGACAGGTGGGAGAGCGTTCACGTAAAAGACGCGAACGATGAGCCTTACGGCAAAAAGACCTTTGACCTGGAAGCGTTCCGCAACAATCCGAAGCCGAAGAAGTTCGAGCCGGACAACATGGTCACCTTAGATTTGACAGACGAAGAATGGGAACTCTTCGAAAGCGCGTTCCGAGGAAAATAGAAAGTGATGACTCTGGCGCGTTCCGAGTATATAGTTCTGGACACTAACGTGGTGTCTCTCTTCTTTCGAGAACATGAGCAATCCGACTACTATCGCGCGCGGATCGCAGGTCTTCGCCTAGCGATTTCGTTCCAGACTTTGGAGGAATTGTGGCACGGCGCTTATAACGCCAACTGGGGAGGGTCGCGTCGGGACGCGCTCACCTTGTTTCTTGAGCGATATGAAGTAATACCAATTCGGAGTAACGTCGTCGTGTTCCCACGGTTGCGCGCCAGATATTTGATGCTTCCACCGTTCGTCCTGAGCTTGTCGAAGGACGATCTTGCCTGCCTCTGAAGTTCATGTCCTAATCAGAATGAAATGGTATAATATGGCCTGACCCTGACCTGGTGGACCTTTGCGCTCGCTTACGCGCCGAACGCAGACGCGCCGGCCACGAACTCGGTATCGCGGACGCTTGGATAGCCGCCACCGCCCTGATGCTGAATTGCCCTCTGGCTACCGCTGACAGGGATTTTATCGGCATTCCTAACCTGCGACTTATACAGGCATAGGTGGCTCTGCTCGGACTCACCATCTTCCTTGATACCCCCTTGGCCAAACCGCTATCATTTTTTCAAATCTTGCCGATGGGAGAGTATCAGAATTGAACGAGTGCAGCATCGCTATCGTCGGCGCGACGGGCGCCGTGGGACAGGTTTTCCTAGACATCCTCGAAGAGCGCGACTTCCCGCTTAAGTCGGTTCGGCTGTGCGCTTCGGAGCGTTCGGTCGGCAAGAAGCTCAAGCTCAGGGGCGAGGAGATAGCGGTCGAACTCGCCACGCCGGAATTGCTCAGCGAGGTTGATTTCGCGTTCATCGCGGCCTCCACGGCGGTCAGCCGCGAACTGGCGCCTATGGCAGCCAAGAACGGCGCGGTAGCCATTGACGATAGCTCCGCCTTCCGTATGCAGGACGACGTTCCGCTCGTCGTGCCGGAGGTCAACGGCGACGACCTGGACTACCACAAGGGCATCGTCTCCATTCCCAACTGCACCACGACCCCGCTCGTAATGGCGCTCAAGCCTCTGCACGAGCAGAACGCGGTCAGGCGCGTGATAGCGGCCACGTACCAGTCCGTAACCGGCACGGGCGCGGCGGCGGCGCAGGAACTGCGCGACCAGTCCGGCGACATTCTGGCGGGCAGGGAGACGTCCGCCGAGGTGTATCCGCACCGGATAGCCTTCAGCGTTCTGCCGCACGTCGAGCCGTTCTGGGACAACGGCTACACCAACGAAGAGATGAAGATGCAGAACGAGACGCGCAAGATAATGCACGCGCCGGACATCAGGGTATCCTCCACCTGCGTCCGCGTCCCTGTCGTGGTCAGCCACAGCGAGGCGGTGAACGTGGAGTTCAGCGACGCCATCAGCCCGGGTGAAGTCCGCGAGATCCTGGCCGGAGCGTCCGGCATCCGCGTGGTGGACGAACCGCAGTCAAACGTGTATCCTACGCCAATCGAGGCCGAAGGTCAGGATGATGTGTTCGTGGGACGCATCCGCGAAGACCTCGCGCTGGATAACGGCATAGCGATGTGGCTTTCGTGCGACAACCTGAGGAAGGGCGCCGCGCTGAACTCCATACAGATTGCCGAAGAGATTCTCGAACGAGACCTGCTGCTCAAATAGAACGCCGACCGAGGAGGTTGATATGGCTGAGATTGGACGCCTTCTGACTGCGATGGTTACGCCCTTCGACGATGAGGGCGAGATTGATTACACAAAGGCGCGCAAACTGGCGCGCGCGCTTCTCGACTCCGGCTCCGACGGACTGGTGATCGGCGGCACGACGGGCGAATCGCCGTCCATGAGCGACGACGAGAAGATACGCCTGTTCGCCGAGGTGAAGGAAGAGATCGGAGACGAAGGCGCCGTGGTCGCAGGCACCACAGACAATAACCACAGGAAGTCGGTCGAACTGTCCATAGAGGCCGAGAAGGTGGGCGCGGACGGCCTGCTTCTCACGGTTCCGGCATACAACAAGCCGAGCCAGGAAGGTCTGTACCAGCATTTCAAGGCGATTGCCGAGGCCACACCGCTGCCCGGAATCCTGTACAATGTGCCGTCTCGCACCTCGCTCAACATGAGCGACGACACCACGCTCCGACTTGCGGAGATGGAGAACATCGTGGGCGTGAAAGAGGCTTCAAGCGACCCGACGCAGATAACGCGCATCATAGACGGCGCGCCTGACGGCTTCCGAGTCTGGTCCGGCAACGACGACGAGACTTTCTCGATCATGTGCACGGGCGGCTACGGCATAGTGAGCGTAGCGGCGCACATCGTCGGCCTTCAGATCAAGGAGATGATGGGGCGCATCCTGGAAGGGGACATCGAGGCCGCCGCCGCCGAGCACCGCAGGCTTCTGCCGCTGTTCAAGGCCATCTTCTGGGTGACCAACCCCGTACCCATCAAGTACGCGGTCAACCGCGCCGGGTTCGACATCGGAACGCCCAGGCTCCCCCTCTGGGAGGCGGACGACGGCTTCAAGGCCAAGTTCGACCCCCTGATGGACGAGTACCACATAGACCTTCCGGTGAACGGGTCGTAGGCGGATGACGCTCAGGATAGAGTTGGGCGTCGGTCATCCGAATGGCGGCGAGTTGATTACGGTAAATCCGCTAGTCAACGCCGTCGCCAGCCACTCCATATTGCCGGAGTCCCTGCTGAAGCGTCTTGGCGTCGCGCCCAGGCGACGGTTGGAGTTCACTCTCGCGGACGGGAGTACGGTGGAATACGACTACGGCCTCGCCCGTTTCAGGATCGAAGGCGAGGAATGGCCCTGCCCCGTTCTCTTCGGCCCGGAAGATGTTTATGCGCTGGGAGGCTCGGCGCTAGACATATTCAACCTGGAAGAAGACGACGGACGGCTGTCGCCCTCCAAGTGGCTCTATCTGGGCATCGCAAGACAGGATTCCGACGCAGCCGAAGACATTCGTCCGACTATGGTCGTTCCCCAGGAAGACTACCACATCTGGTTGCGATATTCCGACGGCGTGGAGGGCGAAGTTGACCTATCGAATCTGGCAGGCAGCGGCGTGTTTTCCGCGTGGGACGACAGAGCGGTATTCGAGTCCGCGCGTTTGGACTCCAACGGCGCAGTAGTATGGGACGCGGGCATAGAACTCTGCGGAGACGCGCTGTATATACAACTTACGAGCGCGACCACGGACGTCGCATTGTCCACAACGCAAATTCCTGTCGTAAATGCCTGAAGTCTGCCGATTTCGCGGCATCGTCATCCAGATATATTACGCCGACCATCCGCCAGCGCACTTTCACGCGACATACGGCGGCTATAAGATGAAGGTAGAGATAGAAATCCTTGAAGTCCTGAGCGGTCGTTTGCCATCCAGACAACGCCGACTGACGCTTCGCTGGGCGTCGCCCCGCCAAGCCGCTCTGATGAGCGCGTGGGAACGGGCGCGGCGCAGGCAACTGCCGGGCAGAATAGCTCCGCCCTAAGCCACCACCCGCATCATCGCGCGGACCATCACCGTCTCCTCGCGGTGGGGGCCTGTGGAGATCACGTCCACCGGGCAGCCGATTAGCTCCTCCAGACGCTCGACGTAGTTCCGCGCGGCCTGGGGCAGGTCTTCGTAGTGGCGGACGCTGGCAGTGGGCGTGTCCCAGCCGGGCATCTCCTCGAACACCGGGCGCACCTTGCCGAGCGCGGCGACGCCGCCCGGGAAGTCGTCCGTCATCTCGCCGTCCTCGTTGACATAGTGGGTACAGATTTTCACCGTCTCGAAACCGTCAAGCACGTCCAAGCGTGTCAGCACGGCGGAAGTGTATCCGTTTATCAGGGTACTGTACTTCGCCGCCACCGCGTCGAACCAGCCGACCCTGCGCGGCCTTCCGGTGGTAGTGCCGAATTCCTGCGCCAGTTCGCGGATGGTGTCGCCCGTCTCGTCGGTCAGTTCCGACGGAAGCGGCCCGGATCCGACGCGCGTGGTGTATGCCTTGAATACGCCCGTGATGCCTTCGATATGCGTCGGACTCACGCCCGCGCCGACCGACGCGCCGCCAATCGTGGGGTTGGACGACGTAACGAACGGGTAGGTGCCGTGGTCGAGGTCCAGCAGGACGCCCTGCGCGCCTTCCAGCAGCACGTTCTCGCCCGCGGCCAGCGCCTGGTTGACTATCTTCTCGGCGGGGCCGATGTACTGCGCCATGCGTTCGCTCCACGAGCGGCACTTGTCGAACACGGCGTCGAACTCAAGCGCCTCGCCGCCGTATATCTTCGTGATGACGGCGTTCGTGTACTCCAGGATGCCTTCCAGCCTGGGTATCAGCGCCTCTATGTCCAGCAGGTCGGCGGCGCGGATGCCGGTTCTGGCCGCCTTGTCCGCGTAGGCGGGGCCGATGCCCTTGCCGGTGGTGCCAATCCTGGACGCGCCGCGCGCTTGCTCGGCCAGTTCGTCTATCATCACGTGATAGGGCATTATCAGGTGGGCGCGCTCGCTGACCATGATGCGGTCGGATACGTCAATCCCCCGCTCCTTCAGGTCGTCTATCTCTTGCAGAAGCACGTCCGGGTCAACCACGACCCCGTTGCCGATGACGTTCAGCGCCCGCGGCCAGAACACGCCGCAGGGTATGAGGTGGAAGCTGAACTTGCCGTCGTCGGTGACGACCGTATGGCCGGCGTTGTTGCCGCCGGCGAATCGCGCTACCACCTGCGCGTCCCTCGCGAGATAGTCAACTATCTTGCCTTTGCCTTCATCGCCCCATTGAGCGCCCAAGACCGCGTAAGCAGGCATCTCCTTACCCCTGTCGTATATCTAACTCAAGTCCATTCTAGGTTTGTTTGGCGCGTGCCAAGTCCCTTTGACATCCGAATAGGCGAGAGGGGACAGGGCGTATGCGGCCACACAACGCCTTCCATTATATCAAAGCCGCGCTGTGAACAAACAGTCGATTTTCACCAAGCGATTGATTGAATCGCCCAATGCCTCTATCATATCAGCCGTAGGAGAATGAAATGCTGGACGACAATGTTGCGCAGACGCTGACCATCATCATACCGATACTCGCTGCTGTCTTCGGTTTAGGCTACTTCCTTATGAAGCAGATCAGCGCTGCCGAAAGTCGGCTCAACGAGCGGATAGACAGGACTGACGGGGATGTGGTGAAAGTTCATGAGGAAGTGGCGGAGGTCCGTAGAGACTTGACCAAAGTCCGCGAAGACCTGGCGGAAGTCAAAGGCAAGGTGGACCTGATGGCCGCCATTGTCACGAAGTCCGAGAACGAGAGAATGGCGGAGGCCATCATAGCTCTTGAGACACGGAGAGCCTCGGTCCAGAGCGAGTAGCGATAATCCGAATAAGCATCCGTTCCTACTATCCCCCTAGCGCTCTGCCGACGCTGCCGAAGGCCCTGTCCAGCTTGGAGGCGAGTTCGTCGGCCTCGGCGTGGGTGATGCAAAGGGGCGGGCCGATTGTTACCCTGTCGCCGCGAGTCTGCAGAATCAGGCCCTCGGCCTCGAAGGCTTCGTTCAGCCTTTCGGCCACGCGGGCGTCGCTTGGGAATCGAGTCCTGGAGTCCCTGTCCGCCACTATCTCCATTCCTATCAGCAGGCCGACGCCTCGCGCGTTGCCGATCATCGGATGCTCTTCGGCGAGGTCTTGCAGGTTTTCGAGAAGGCGCGCGCCGACGTCGCGGGAGTTGTCCGCGAGGCCCTCGGTCTCCATTATCTCGATGTTCTTCAGCGCGACGGCGGCCGTCACCGGGTGACCGCCGAACGTGAGCGCCTGCCTGAATATGTTGTCCGAGCCGGCGAATACGTCGGCGACTTCAGTGGTTACCATCGTGTTGGCCATCGGCACGTAGGCGGAGGTTATCCCCTTGGCCATCGTCATTATGTCCGGCGTCACGCCCCAGTGTTCCATGGCGAACATTTTGCCAGTGCGCCCGAAGCCCGTTATCACCTCGTCGGCTATGAGGATTACGCCGTACCTGTCGCAGATCTGGCGCAGCATGGGCCAGTACTCGTCTCCGGGAACCGCCGCGCCCGCCGACGAAGACACCGGTTCGGCTATGACCGCGGCGACGCTCGACGCGCCGTGGAACTTGATCAGGTCCTCGACGGCCTGCGCCGCGCGGACGGCGGCCTCCGAGTCGCTCTCGTCCAGGCCGGAGTTGTAGGCGTCGGGCTGGGGAGCGTAAACCATCCCGGGGAACGCCGGCTCATAGTCCTCGCGTCCGCCGCTGCCGCCGAGCCACATCGTCGCGCCGAGCGCGCCGTGATAGGACTCGCGCCTGCTGATTATCTTGTAGCGGCCAGACTCGCCGCGCCGCTTGTGGTAGGCGCGCGCTATCTTGATGGCCGTCTCGTTCGCCTCCGAGCCGCCGGTCACCGGCCATGAGCGCTCCAGGTTGCCGGGAGCAATCTCGGCCAGTTTCTCGGCGAGTTCGACGAGCGGCTGCGTGGTCGTTCCCTGCGGGAAATAGACCAGCCTGGACATCTGCTCGCGCATCGCATCGGCGAGTTCGCGCCGGCCGTAGCCAATGTTGACGCACATATAGCCGCCGTTGACGTCTATCCACTCGCGGCCATCGGCGTCGGTGACGCGAATGCCGCTTCCGCCCGTCATGAGCGCGGGGCCGCCCGTCTCGGCGGTGGCCGCCCAGCTCTTGTTGTGCATCCAGAGGTGATCGAGCGCGGCGTTCCGAGCGTCGCTGATTGGGTTGACTGCTGTATCAGGCATATTGTCCCATCCCCATTTCGCCCTCGAACTCCCACAGGCTCAGGTCCAGGGCGTGTACTATCTCGTCAACTTCCGACGTGGTTATGCAGAGCGGCGGGCCCATGTTGATGATAGGGCCGCCCACTCGCAGTATCAGGCCATGCTTCTTGAAGCTCTCGTTGAGGCGGTCAGCCACGCGGTCTTCGGGGTCGAAGGGCTGCTTGGTCAGCCGGTCCTTCACCAACTCGATGGCGACCAGAAGGCCGATTCCCCTCACGTCGCCCATCGAGGGGTGGTCGCCCATCATCCCTTCCACCTGCTCCTTGAAGTAGGCGCCGACGGTCGCGGCGTTCTCGACCATGTTCTCGGACTCGATTATCTCGATGTTCTTCAGGGACGCCGCCGCCGAGACCGGGTGACCGCTGGAGGTGAGCACGTGTCTGAGGTAGTCGTCCTCGCCCGCGAACACGCCCGCGACCTCTTCGGTGGCGATGGTCGCGGCGAGGGGCAGGTAGGAGCTGATTATCCCCTTGGCGACGGACATGATGTCCGGCACAACGTCCCAATGCTCGACGGCGAACATCTTGCCGGTGCGTCCGAAGCCGTTGATGACCTCGTCCGCGATGAGCAGGACGCCGTAGCGGTCGCAGATGTCGCGGAGCATGGGCCAGTACTCATCACCCGGCACGACCGCGCCCATGGGCATGGCAACCGGCTCGGCTATTACGGCGGCGACGGTGTCCGGCCCCTCGAACTTGATTAGCTCCTCCATCGCCTCGGCGCAGCGTACCGCGCACTCGGACGGGGTTTCGTCGCTCAGGTAGGGCAGGGGCTGAGGAGCGTAAACCATGCCCGGGTAGGCAGGCTCGAAGTCGTCGCGCTGGGTGGTGGGGGTGCCTCCGAGCCAGACGACGCCGGCAGTGGTGCCGTGGTATGAACCCCATCGGCTGATAATCTTGTAGCGGCCCTTGTCTCCCCTTCGGCGGTGATAGGCGCGCGCTATCTTGATGGCGGTCTCGTTGGCCTCGGAGCCGCCGGATACGGGGAATACGCGGGACAGCGTTCCGGGCGTAATCTCGGCCAACTTCCTGGCGAGCAGCGCGGTCGGCTCGGTCGTGGTACCGTTGGGGAAGTAGGCGATGCGGCTCATCTGCTCGTAGGCGGCGTCCGCTATCTCCTGGCGTCCGTAGCCGACGTTGACGGAGTTGTAGCCGCCGTTCACGTCTATCCAGCTATTGCCGTCGGAGTCCACGATCCTCACGCCGTCGCCCTCCACGGCGATCATCGGGTCGCCCTCTTCGGCCATCTGTATCCAGTCGCGGTTGTGCATCCACAGATAGCGGGTGGAACTCCGTCTCAGCGCTTCAGCGGTAGTTTGCGCGACCATGATCTCGACTCCATTAGCTATGGGTGTGTTTCCAAGTCCAAGTGTATCCCTGTGAGAGTGATGTGGCAAGTTTGGCGGCGGATCAAACACATCCTATGGGATGGATTCGCCCGGTCATATACTTGCGTTTATAAAGCAACAGGTGGGAACAGATGGCTCGACAGGTGGGCAACAGGTGAAAAAGTCACCAGCATCCACCTGCATTTCACCAGCATTAGCTACGGGGGAAATTTTTCGTCCCTCCGGACTTGGTTCGGTATAACTGGGTATTTATGTATATCAAGGTTCAGGATCATCGTCGGACACGCTCCTCAGCTAGTTTGTATGTTCGTATTATAGCGTATGCGGGATATAAATGTGTAGCCCTATGAGAAACTGGGGAATACTTTGAAAAGGCGCTGCCGCCCGGGTATGTCGTTGCGTGGGTGAATGGGGGCGCATATAATCGCGTTCATCAGACAGACAGCGTTTACACAGGGGGCGTAGAACGAGATGTCCAGTTCGGATGATTTTCTGGTGGCGTTGAACCTTCACAAGGCGTTCGGGCATATCGTGGCGGTGGATGACGTGTCGTTTTCGATACGGCGCAGGGAGATTTTCGGGCTGCTGGGGCCGAACGGGGCGGGCAAGACGACGACGATCCGTATGCTCTCGACGGTTCTGAGCGCGGATGAGGGAGACGTGACGATAGGCGGGCATTCGGTGGCGCGGGAGAGCGACCGGGTGCGGGAGATAATCGGGGTGTGTCCGCAGGAACTCGCTCTGTACCCGGAGCTTTCGGCTCGGGACAACCTGGTGTTCTTCGGGCGGATGGCGGGGCTGAGCGGGCGAGAGGCGGCGGAGGCTTCTACCGAGAACCTAGAGCGGGTGGGTTTGCTGGACAGGGCAAAGGACAAGGTGGATAAGTTTTCGGGCGGGATGAAGCGGCGCGTGAATATCGCAATCGCGCTGATGAGCCGTCCGCAATTGCTGTTCCTGGACGAGCCGACGGTTGGGATTGATCCGCAGTCGCGCTATCACATCTTCGAGACGGTGGAGTCGCTGCGGGATGAGGGTCTGACGGTTCTCTATACTACGCACTACATGGAGGAGGCGGACCGTCTGTGCGACAGGCTGGGGATAATGGATAACGGGCGGGTTATCAGGCTGGGGAGTCCGCGCGAGCTGAAGTCGGAGATAGGGGATCCGGCGGAGGTGTCGCTGGAGAGTGTGTTTTTGGAGTTGACGGGGCGGAATTTGCGGGATTGAGAATCAGGATTTACAGGATGGTCGGGATGTTCAAGATTAGGGCTTACGCAGGAGAAACGACTTATGAATCCGAATCAGATCTCCGCGCTTCGGCTGGTGAATTTCAAGAACTTCGCGGACGAAACCCTGAAGATGGGGCCGTTCACAGTAATCGTTGGCACTAATGCAAGCGGGAAGAGCAACATACGAGACGCTTTTCGTTTCCTGCATGGCATAGGGCGCGGCTATACGCTGGCCGAAATCTTTGGCGGGAAATACGGAGCGGGGGGCCAGAGTGAGTGGATAGGAATTCGCGGGGCACCGGATGAGATTATACGGTTCGGAGAACCCTCATTCACTATCCAAGTTCAAGTGGGGAGCGGGAGCATATTCAACTATACAATAGAGATTTGTAAGGATAGCTCTCAAGCCGGTACGTTCAGGGTCGCGCGGGAAGAGCTTAGGGCTCTTGGTGAAATAACCTATACCAGCCATCCGGGTGGAAACGATCCCGTCCATGCTCAAAATGACGACACGCATCTACTTCTCAGAATGGCAAAGACTGGAGGACAGAGGCGACGGGGCAACCGGATCGCGGCGAGACCCAACCAGCCCGCTCTAACACAACTCGAAGAGCATAAGCGAGTGGTCAGAGCACACAAATTCGTCGCTGAGATCGTTAGCCGGGCCTTTGCGAATATGCGTTTTCTGGATCTGGAGCCTCAAAGAATGAGGCAGCCCGCTTTCCCCGGTCAAACGATTCTTGGAGATGGTGGCGAGAACTTGTCCACAGTCTTACGGGAAATATGCGGTGATCCGAAACTTGAGCGGAAACTTGCCGAGTGGATTCGGGAACTGACACCTATGGATGTTCAAGCCTTCGAATTCCCAACTGACCCAACTACTGGTTGGGTACAGCTTGTTATTCGAGAATCGAACGATAGAAGGGTGTCCGCCTATGGCGCTTCGGACGGTACGTTGCGCTTGCTCGCCGTGTTGTCGGCTTTGCTTGGCAATCAGACCAAGAATCTGTTTGTGCTCGAGGAAATAGACAATGGCATCCATCCATCAAGAATTCAGTTGCTGATTGACCTGATAGAGGGACAGACCGGGGATGAGCAAAGCCAGGTGGTGACGACTACACACTCTCCCGACCTGTTGACGCTAGTGAACGACGATACATTTGAGAGCGCCTCAGTGGTGTATCGCGACGAAAATTCGTCGGACGGGGTTATTCGACCAATAGCAGGATTGCCGAAAGCGAGGGAATTGCGCGCTTCCCAGGGCTTGGGCCGACTCCACGCATCCGGGTGGATGGAGGACACGTTGGCGTTTACTGAGTATTCGCCCGAATATAGCGGAGTTGGGGAATGAATATCCTGATCATCCCCGAGGACTTCCGCAAAGACCAGTATATCCTCAAGCCTATTTTCCAGAGACTCGTGGCCTCGCTCGGCAGCAGCGTCTCGCGGGTTCGGGTTTGCCAGGATCCTCTGCTTGGCGGGGTGGGCGAAGCGCTGAAGTCGAGCCGCATAGAAGAGGTGATCGAACGGTATCCTATGGTACACATATTCATCTTGTGCGTTGACCGAGACGGCGGGACAGGACGCAGGCAGCGTTTGGATGAGATCTAGGCCGAGTTTGGAATCGCCCAGATATTCCTGGCGGAGAACGCCTGGGAAGAGTTGGAAACCTGGGTTCTGGCGGGCGTGGACTTGCCAAACGATTGGAGGTGGGCGGACGTGAGGGCCGAGGTCGAGGTGAAGGAACTTTATTTCGATCCGCTTGTCGCGCAATTGGGTTTGTCGGATTCTCCGGGCGGCGGAAGGAAGGCGCTGGGGGAAGCGGCTTCGCAGCGTATTGGGGCTATACGCCAGAAGTGTTCGGAAGACTTTGATCGTCTTGCCGGACGGTTGCGGGACAAGTTGTAGATGCGAGACGCTGACAGAAGCCATGAGGCGATTATCAATGACGCGCTGGCGCGGGTTATGCGGGGGCGGCTGGGGCTGGACGCGGTGGCTGAGACGCTGCGGGGGAGGGCGCGGCCGGATATTGTCGTTCGGCTGGAGGATCGGGTTGTTGTGGTTGAGACGGAGGTGGAGCCGGCGCTGACGGTTGAGGCGGACGCGCTTTCTCGGCTTGGCATGGAGATTGACGGGCTGGTCGTTCAGAATGTGTTCGCGGTGTCCGTTCCCGGTCAGATCAGGTCAACGGGTCAGCGGCATTTGTACGAACGGCTGGGGTCGGCGACGCTGGAATGGCAGGAATGGCGTTCGGATGGGACGTCGGGACCGAAGTTGAGCGGGGGCGTGTCGGAGCTTGGGCGGGCGGTGGCCGCGGCGTCGCCGCCGACGGGCGATCTGGACGCGGCGGTGGAGATACTGGACGGCGGGGTAAGGCGGTCGGGTTCGCAACTTCGGCGCGCGCCGGGCGCTTTGGCGCGGGTGTCGCGGATTTTCGGGGTGGAGCCGAGCGAGGAATCGGCGAACATGGCGGCGCTTATCATCACGAACGCGATGGTGTTTCAGGACAGGCTGGCGAGCAGCGAGGCGCGCTACCAGCCGGTAGGGGCGGCCATGAGGAGCGGGCGGTTTTCGAGCGTATCGCTGCTGCAAGCGTGGGACAGCATCCTGAACGTTGACTACTATCCGATATTCAGCATGGCGCGGGATATAGTCGCGGAATTTTCGGAGGTGGAGGCGGCGGGGGTTCTGGAGGAGTGCGCTCGAACGGCGTCGGAGCTTCTGGGGATGGGCGCGGTCGGGCGGCACGACGTGGCGGGGAGGATTTTCAACAAGCTGGTGTCGGATAGAAAGCTGCTGGCGGCGTATTACACGAGTATTCCGGCGTCTATCCTGTTGGCGGGACTTGCGTTGTATCCGGCGAGATGGCCGGGCGTTGACTGGAGCGACGCGGAGGCGCTGAGCGAATTGCTGGCGATAGATCCGGCGTGCGGGACGGGGACGCTGTTGATGGCGGCGTACAGGCAGATAGCGCAGAACTACGCGGCGGGGCGGTCGGGGGACGGGGATGTTTCGTCGCTGCACAAGTCGCTGGTGGAGAGGGTTGTGATGGGAACGGACGTGGTGCAGGCGGCGATACACATGACGGCGGCGACGCTTGCAGCTATGTCGCCATTTGTTCGATTCGAGCGGATGCAGTTGCACACGCTGAAGCTGGGGGTGGAACCGGGCGGCGGCGTACTGCTTGGTTCGCTGGACTGGCTTGAAGCGCCCGAAGTCCAGTCGTCGTTCTCGGCGACTGAGGAGCAGATAGGGGCCGTGAGCGGCGAGGGCAGCCTTGTTCCGATTCCGAGGGCGGACCTGGTGATAAGCAATCCGCCGTACACGAGGCGGGGGAGCGACGGCGGCAGAGGGGAAGCTATCACGCGGGTTTTCGCGCTGTCAGAGGGAGACGAGGATTCCGAGAAGGCTATCAGGGATCACACGTCGGCGCTGTTGAGAGGGACGCCGGCGAACCAGATGGCGGGACACGCTTCGTCGTTCACGGTACTGGCAGACAGGCTGGTGAAGCGTGGCGGGCGTATCGCGCTTGTACTGCCGGTGACGGCGCTGAGCGGGGAGTCGTGGCGCGGGATCAGGGAGACGCTGGCGTCGCGGTACGAGGTGGAGTTCGTGGTTTCGTCGCATGACCCGGATATGCGGTCTATGTCCTACGACACGGGGATAGCGGAGACGCTGATAGTGGCGCGTCGTCTGGGCGAGGGCGAAAGCGCGCCGAGGCGGGGTAGGTTCGTGAACCTGTGGCGCGGGGCGCGCCTGGAAACGGACGCGCTGGCGCTGGTGAGCGCGGTGAACGCGGCGGCCTCGCTGCCGTCTCTGAGTTCGGACGGGCCGCCGGTGGGCGGCAGTCCGTTGATGTTGGGCGGCGAACAGTGGGGTGAGATGGTAGAGGGGCCTGTTGGGGAGTCGGCGTGGAAGGCGGCTCGCTGGAAGCGCGCGCTCATCGGGCAGTTTGCGGCGGCGTTGGAACGGGGCGAACTCTGGACGGCGGATGGAACGGGGCTTGCAGGGCCTATTCCGATTGCGGCGATGGCGGAGGTGTGCAATGTTGGGCCGTCAGACCGACAGATTGTCGGCTCACTAGGTAGATTTGAGGGTTATCACGGATATGATGAACAGGCTCAGTTTCCCGCGCTGTGGAGACATAGGGAGATTACCCATCAGAGAATGATTTCTGAGTCGAACGCATGGCTGATACCAAAGCCTGACAAAGACCATACGCTGACGTGGGCGCAATCGGGAACTCTTCATATTACGCGTGATGTCCAATATGACTCGCAACGAATTATGGCAACACGCACGAACGTCCGAGCCATAGGTGTGAGAGCGTGGCATACGCTCACGGTATTCGACGATGATCCAATAATTCGGTCTCGTCGGGAAACTGTACTGGCGCTGTGGTGCAACTCCACTCTTGGAATGTTGCTTCACGCTAATCACTCCAATAGAGCGCAGGAAGGCAGGGGGACGGGCAATAAGGGGATGCTGGAAAGTCTGCGGACGCTGGATGTACGGGAGTTGTCGGCGTGGCAGTTGGAGGCGGCACAGGAAATCTGGCGGGATATGGAGTCGCGGAGGTTTGAGTCGTTTCATCGGTGCGCGGTTGATCCGGCGCGGGTAGAGTTGGATGAATGTGTGGTCCGGGATGTGCTGGGGCTTGGGGATGAGGCGGTGGGGGCGGTTGGGAGGTTGCGGGGGCTGCTGGCTGGGGATCCGTCGGTGCATGGGGGGAAGGGGGCGGTGGTGGGGTGAGGGTTTTGGGACGCATCGGTTAAGAGCGTTGGTTTCTCGATTTGATTTTCCTATGCCCGTTGATATAATGAAGTTGCGTCTAGGAGGAGTCGCCAAGCGTCTCCACTCGGGGCTAATGCCCCGACCCTAGTCGCCGTTCAAGGCTTCCCTTCCCATGTATCTCTGCTATATTGATGAATCGGGCACGCCGGATGTCCCGGGCAATACCTCCCACTACGTTCTAGCGGGGCTCTCTGTTCCCGATGAATACTGGAAGAGTCATCACACGCAACTGGAGAGTGTAAAGCAGTCGTATGGACTAGCTGAAGATGAAATCCACGTTGCCTGGATGCTAAGGACCTATTTCGAGCAGCAGTCAATTTCTGATTTTGATTCGATGGGATGGTCTCAAAGACGCTCTGAAGTGTTGAGAGCCAGAGCAGCCGAACTTCTCAGGCTGCAAAAGGTGAATCCAAGGCGCGTGAAGCAGACCCGAAAGAATTATCGCAATACCGAAGCCTACGTTCATCTCGAATCGGCGTACTGACTACGATGTCCGCTAGACGAGCGCGACCTCAGAGGAATAGCCCCATGCCCAAGAAAATTGTAACGATCAGGAAAAGTGGCACGAACGAGAGACCGGCTCCGCCGCCGCCTACGGGCAAGCCGCCGGGAGCGAGGGCGTCTAAGAAGAAATAAGCTGATTCCATGAAAGTCATAGAGACCGTCGCCGACTTCCGGGCGGCCCAGCGTGAGTATCCCAGACCGCTTGGGCTTGTGCCTACTATGGGGTATCTGCACGAGGGACACCTGTCGCTCGCGCGGCGGTGCCGGGCGGATAACGCGACGGCGGTCGCGAGCGTATTCGTCAACCCGACGCAGTTCGGGCCGTCGGAGGACCTTTCCACCTACCCGCGAGACATGGAGGGCGACCTCGCCAAGCTGGAGGCGGAGGGCGTGGACCTGGTCTTCGCGCCGGACGCCTCGGAGATGTACCCGGAGGGGTTCGACACGACGATTGACGTCGGGGATATCGCCCGGCGGCTGGAGGGTGAGCATCGTCCCGGGCATTTTCAGGGCGTGGCGACGGTGGTGTGCAAACTGCTGACCATCGTAAGGCCGGACAAGGCGTACTTCGGACAGAAGGACGCCCAGCAGCGCCTGGTCATAAAGCGGCTCAATGCCGACCTGAACCTGGGCGCGGAGGTGATCGCGCTGCCCACTGTACGCGACCCGGACGGGCTGGCCATGTCGAGCCGCAACGCATACCTGTCGCCCGAAGACCGCGAGGCCGCGCTGTCGCTGTACCGCGCGCTGACGCTGGCGGAATCGCTTTACGCGGACGGGGTTCGGGACGCAGGCGCGATGCGCGGCGAGATGCTGGCGCTGCTGGAAGCGGAGCCGCGCGCGTCGGTGGAGTACGTGTCGGTCGCGGACGCGGAGACGCTGGTGGAGCTTGAGTCGGTGGACCGCGCGGCGCTCGTTTCACTGGCGGTCCGCATCGGCAGGGTCAGACTGATAGACAATATCGAACTCGGGGCATCAGAATAGAACACAAATGCCTGAATCTGGTGTAATATACGGATACAGGAGTCGCTAAATGGTTGTCGAAGAACAAGACATAGGTATAGACAGCAGGGTGAGCCGGCTTGAAGGGATCGCAGAGCAGGTCAACCTGCGCTTGGAAGATATGAACTCTCGGATGAACTCAATCGAGACGCGGATGAATATCCAGATTGGGCTTACGTTCGGGGTTTGGGCTACTGTTGTCGCTGTGCTTCTGGCCGTGATTTTCAAGGGCTGACTAGCGGCTCTCGAGATAGAGGGGCGCGAGCATCCCGTCCACGGGAACGAAGTCGTCGGTGAGAATGGAGAAGTTGCCGCCGTCCAGCCAGCGGGCGAACTCCGCTTCCGGCATGAAGTGGGTTACGATGGCGCCCCTGTCCAGTTCGCGGTTGGCCGAGGCGAGGTCCGGCGCCTCGATTGGCCGGCGCGAGGCGGTCACGACGAAGGTGTAGCGGTCGTCGCTGTCCCAGTTCTTGTTATCGCGCATCACATAGACGTACGGAAATGTCTGCTGGAGCGTCGCGACCACGGAGCGCAGGAAGCGTCCGCTGTGCATCTTGTCCACTATGTTTATGGCGTAGATGCCGTCCTCTGAGAGAAGCCCGAAGACCATTTCGTTGAATTCAAGCGTGGTCAGGTGATACGGCACCGATACGTCGTTGAAGGCGTCTCCGACGATGAACTCGTACTTGCCCTCCGGCAATTCCTGGAGCTTGGTGCGCGCGTCCTCCGTGTAGGTGATGATGCTTGTATCCTGGGGAAGCGCGAGATACTCGGTCGCGATCTCCGTCACCTCGGGGTCTATCTCGACCACCTCGACGCTCACGTCGGGAAACATGACCTCCAGGAACCTGGGCATGGTGTATCCGCCGCCGCCGATGAACAGAGAGTCCATGTTGGGATTCCTGTGGGCGATCTCGGAAGCCACGTCGCCGAATACCTTTTCGTATGAGTAGTGGAGGAACAGCGGGTCTTTGATGTCCACGTAGCTGTGGAGCAACGCGTCGAGATAGAGTATCCGCACCTCGCGGTCTTCGATGTCTCGCGCCCTTACCTTTATGCAGTAGTAGTTGCTCTCGCGGATGCAGTCGCTGTCCAGGCTGTCCGTCCATACGCTGGCGGCGAGCACGGCCAGGGCGAGGATACCGAGCGCCGCGTTGATCTTCCAGGCGCGGGTGAGGTTTCCGAATATGACGGCCATAGCGACCAGTATGAGCGACACGATGAGTATGACGAGCCGAGTGCCAAGC
Organism: Dehalococcoidia bacterium; assembly: GCA_963668275.2. Taxonomy (GTDB): domain Bacteria; phylum Chloroflexota; class Dehalococcoidia; order Lucifugimonadales; family UBA1123; genus VXRN01. Next base: position 573,027 of record OY764155.1, on the reverse strand, counting down.
AACTGAACGAGGACGAATCCGGTCAGGAACGTGCCGAGGATGCTTCCGGCGGTGGAGACGGCGTATATCTTGCCGACGATGTTGCCGGTCTGGTTCAGGTCGGAGAGGCGGAGCTTGATGACGACGGGCGACACCATTCCGAGTATTACGGCGGGTACGATGAAGAGCGTGGTGGTGAGCAGGACTATGCGCGGGATGATGGGCAGTCCCAGGAAGGCGTCGGAGGCGAAGGTGTCAATGGGGAGGATGGCGATGCTGGAGACTCCGCTCGCGAGCAGTATGACGCCGAGGGTCTTGGGGTGGGGGTATCGGTCGGCTATACGCCCTCCGAGGTAGTTGCCGAGGCTGATTCCGGCCAGCACAATGCCGATGATGCTCGTCCAGGTGTACAGCGAGACGCCGATGGTCGGGGCGAGTATCCTGCCCGCGACTATCTCTATGATGAGCGTGCAGGCGCTGGCGGTGAATACGATGATGTAGGGTTTCAGGGTGTTGTAAAAATTTATCAATTCGTCTCGTCCTAAAGGGATGGTTGGTATCCGGGTACGTCTGGATGGAGATTGTACAATAAGTTGCTAGTTCTTAGTTATTTCCCGCGTGGGTCGCTTTCGTCTGGTCGGGATGATCGGAAGGCGGTGAGTTGGGCCTTGTTTGGCGTATAATGTCGAAACCAATAAGTATGAGACAGGAGTCCGATAGTATGGCCGACGACTTTCTATACGTATCACGCAACAAGCTGGAAATGAACCGGGGACTGCGACACTCGTACATGGGTGAGGTGCCGGCGCCCGTGGTGTACGCGGTGCAGGGCGAGCTGAAGGAATACTACGGCGTTCCCGAGGACGCGCCTCCCATAGCGTCCACTCTCGACCATATAGTGTCGGCGGTGGGCGGTTGAATGTACGGCACTCTGCGGCGCGCGCTGGATGCGCGCGGAATCGAGATCGCTCCCGAGGACTACAACGCCGAGGTAGAGGGTCGGATCGAGGGCATCGGTCGGACTATCAGGATTACCAGCATCAACGTACACTACGAGTTCCCGGTACCGGCGGACAAGCGCGAGGCCGCGGACCGCGCTCTCAGAGTGCATCCGCAGGGCTGTCCGGCGCACGAGAGCGTGAAGGACGCCATCGAGATAACCTGGACGGCGGACATCAGGGAAGTGTAAGGGAATCACCCCCATCCTAGCCTTTCCGATTTGCGGCACAGCCAGCGCCGACTACATTGACGCAGGTTTGAGGCGCAACACTCTAATCGCTCCATACGAAAGAAGTTTCGGGGAGCAGTTTGATGTTCTGGACACGCCATGCCGCCATATCTTTGAGTCTAGGAAGGCTTATCCTGACGCGGAACGCTTCGCCCCTGCTGGGGGCGTTTCTGCCCGCGAGCCAGAAAGTTCGTTGCGCGGATGGATTGTAACGTTCTTGCAGCATCCCGTTTGGAAGGCAGGATATGGATACGCTTTCGAGGGTCTTGAGTAAACGTTCATCCGATTCGAGGTAGTTGTACTTAACGAAGATAGTGGTCACCAGGTAGTCTTCACCCTGTATTTCGAGGATTTGGGGAAGGGTTCCACGCTCGTCTATCTCAATGCCGGAGCGCGTCTGCCTGATACGCATGGACGTTTGGGCGGTCTGTATCGTGACCGTCCACGCGCCATCTTCACATAGCGCGGAACTGAGTCTATTCCCAAGTAGCGACGTCCTTCGGCAACCGCCGCCCGCGCTGTCGTTCCGCTTCCTATGAAACAGTCCAGAACCAGGTCGCCGGGCGCGGACAGAAGGCGGATAACCCGACGCGGCAACTCGATTGGAAACTGGGCTTCATGCTCCACGTTCGCGCGGACAGAAGGGATGTACCAGACTGCCCTAGAACCCCATTCACTCCATTCGTCCCCGTCCAGCCGCGAACGGTCTATCGTGGTGACGCCCGGCTTCCAGAATATGTAGATGTACTCAAACTCATCCACGGAGCGGTATGACAGGCTGTGCCAGCGCCCGTTCTCCCAACAGGGGTCCTTTACCCAAACCCGGCGGTCGTACAGATAGAAGCCGGCTTCGTCCGCCCACTCTTCCACCAGACCGCCGACCAGTTTCACCTTGCGCTGAACGGCGTACTTGCCGCCGCGAACATTGTTGCCGTTCAGTCGCCTGTCAATGGTCTGCTCACTGCATCCTAGAAGTTCAGCAAGTTGGTATCTGTTGAAGTCAGGATGCGTTCTCTGCGCCTCCAATACCTGCTCTCTGCTTATCTTCACTCGCTTGTTGGAAACGTTGTCCGCCTGGATTCTGGGCATATCCGGGTCGGGGAAGGCGAGTATATCCGCTATGTTGACGGCCAGAAATCCGCCGGGTTTCAGGATTGGAAGGTGCAGGCGTATTACATATCGTAACAGAGATTGCCAGTCCTCGAAGGACAGATCTTTCTCGTAGGACTTGCCCACGAAGTACGGAGGCGACCAGAAACTGAGCGCGACCGATTCGGGGCGTATGCGTTCAAGCAGCGCGCGGGCGTCGCCGCAGTATATTTGGTTGTCCTGGAGATTCTCGACTTCCGCGCTCATGCAGTTCTCCTAATGCCGCTGCGCCTGAGAACATTATATCCCGCGCGGCGCGTGGGTCAATTACGTCCGCGGGCTTAGCTCAGGGTTTTTCGCTTTCGCGCCCGACCGGCAAGGGCTAACTGGCCATCGGGAGGGCGGCAGGGCTGTCGGCGGACGGGTGGCCGGGCATACCGAGCATAGGGCAGCCGTTGCAGGACATCCGCTCGCCGCAGGGGGCGGCGGTGGATGGGGACGCGCTGGCGGCGGCCTGGGAGCGTCGCTTTTCGCGGGCGTCCTCGCCGAAGAGGTCAAGTTTGAGTTGCTTGGCGCGGGGCGGACGGTGGCCGGGGAAGGCTAGGAATGGCCAGGCTCGCTTTCGCGCTACGCCCATGGCGGTGAGGTCTCGCCAGTTGTCTATGCTGTGCCTGCCCCGGTTTCGCACGATGCGCTCGGCGGACTTGGGGCCGACGCCCGGAATACGCAGAAGTTGGTCTTTGCCAGCGTGGTTGATGTCCATGGGGAAGGCGTCCAGGTTTTCGACCGCGATGGAGGTCTTGGGGTCCTGGTCGAGGGGCAGGAATCCGTTGTCCGCGAAGGCCAGGTCTAGCTCGTCGTTGGAGAAGCGATAGACGCGCTTGAGCCAGTCCACCTGGTAGAGCCGATGGCTGCGGGCCATGGGCGTGGGCGGATGCTCTTCGAGAGGCGTGTAGCGTACCGGCTGGAAGGGAGCGTAGTAGATGCGCTTGAATTTCCACTCGGTGTATAGCTGGTCCATGCGCCCGAAGATGTCGCGGTCGGATTCGTCCGCCGCGCCGACGACAAGCTGGGTCACCTGTCCGACGGCGCCGTTGGTGTGGCTCTCGGTCAGGTTGTGGACCCACTCCATCGGGTCCAGGATGTCGCGCTTGAGGTCTTTCATCTTGCTGAGTTTTTCCATGTGTCCGACCGTGGGCGTCTCCATGTTGACGGACAGCCTGGTTCCGAGCCGGTAGGCGGCCTCGACGTACTCGTACTCGGCGCCGGGCATGACCTTCATGTGGATGTATCCCTTGAAGCCGTACTTGTTGCGAACGGCGTCCACCACCTTCACCAGCCGCTCGGTGGTCTTGGAGCCGTCGCCCGCGATGCCCGAACTGAGGAACAGTCCGCTGACCGTCTGCCGCCGCGCGAGTTCGGCGAAGAGGCGGGCGAGTTCGTCAACCTTGAAGGCGTATCGCTTTCGCGGCACCCAGTGGCTGTTGGGGCAGTAGTGGCAGTCCATCTTGCAGAAGTCGGTGAACATGACTCGCATGAGGTTGATGTACTTGCCGTTGGGCATGGAAGCGCGGTAAACGCCATGCGTCGGGTTCTTGTTGGGCGCGGGATACGGTCCCCCGCGTCCGGCGCGGGTTTCGGGCTGGGTGAGGATGTCGTCGGTCGCCATTCCGCCGAGTATGCGGAGCTTTTCGTATGCGTCGGGAGTGTGTTTGATGAGCATGATAGAACCTCCGTACTGTATGGAATGAATGTTCTCACACAGCGCAGAGGCTTGTCAAGTAGGCGTTGACGGCGCTTTCTACTGTGGGCGAGATGCCCGCCCACTAAGTGACTATCTCAGAACCTCATCTGCCGCCCGTGACCGGCAGGGTGATCCCGCTGATGTACCCCGCCGCATCGGAGGCCAGAAAGGCAACCGCATCGCCGACGTCGCTCGGCTGGCCGATGCGCTGGAGGGGAATTGCCTTGACCCTCTCCGCTATTTCCTCGTCGGTATTGGAGAGATGCTGACCTGGCGATTCGATCATCCCCGGGGCGATGGCGTTCACACGGATGCCCATCGGCCCTACTTCAACGGCGAGGTCGCGCGTCAACGCGACAATGCCCGCCTTAGCGGCGGCATAGGGCACGTGGGGGATGGTGTAGCGAAACGCGGCCTGTGACGCGAGGTTCACTATCGCTCCGGTGTTGCGCTTGCGCATCTCCTCCACCACTCGCGCGCTGCAAAGGAACGTCCCCTTTAAGCTGACAGCGAGCACCGCATCGTAATCGGCCTCGGTCTGTTCCGAAATGTGCTTCCTGATAACCAGCCCGGCATTGTTTACCAGGATATCTATCTGCCCGAACCTTTCGAGCGTCGCGCGCACCATGTGGTCCACCGAGTCCGCCTTGGTCACGTCGGTCTGGACACCCAACGCCTGCGCGCCTAGCTTCTCGATCTCGGCAATTGCCGGGGGAATACGCTCCTCCACCAACTCGGCCAGCGCCACGTTGGCGCCCGCCCGGGCCAGGCTAAGGCTCACTCCCAGTCCTATCCCCTGCACCCCTCCGGTCACGATTGCGACCCGTCCGTCTAGGTTAATCATGTGATAGCTCCAAAGGTTTCCTTGCCCTAAGTCCTCAAGGCAATCCAATCTACCTGAGATTCAGTTCCTCATAGCCGTTTTCCGCCACTTCCTCACAGCGCCTTCTGAACAGTGGCTGACCCCCAGAGTACTGGGTCGTGATCCGGGTCTGCCTACCCTCCAGATTAATGTTGATGCCGGTGAACCAGGAATCAACCTGGCTCCTCAGCAAGTCCCTGTCGTGCTCCAACACAATCTCATGCCAGCCTCTTTGGGCTTCCACGCTGGCTTCGGCTCGCGTGAGGCCGCGTTCATCCATGAACCTTATGACATCCGTTATCCACTCCACGCCGTACTCGATGCTGCGCGGGTGGTTTCCCGTCCATGCGTGAGGTCCCGTAATCATGAACATATTAGGGAAGCCACTGACCAGCATCCCCAGAAAGGTCGCCAACTCTTCTTTCCATTGGTCTTTCAATCTCCGCTGACTGACACCGCGGATATCTATCTTGTTGAAACTGCCGACTACCGCGTCGAACCCGGTGGCGTAGATTATGAAGTCGAAGTCGAACTCCCTGTCGGCGGTCAGAATGCCGTCCTGGGTGATTCTCAGGATGGGAGTCTCATTGATGTCTATAAGCTCGACGTTGTCCTGGTTGTAGGATTCATAGTAGTTGGTCTCCAGGGGTACGCGCCTGGTCCCAAATCCGTGATCTTTTGGAATCAGCTTTTCCGCTACCAGGGGATCGTTGACACGCGCTCGTATCTTGTCGGCCAGGAAGTCGGATATGGCTTTGTTGGCCCTGGGATCGGTAGAAATATCCTCGAAGTTGCCTTGCCATATCCCAAAGCCCCGGCTGGCGTACAGTTCCTCCCAGAACTCATATCGCTCTTCTGCGGTCACGTCGAAAGTGTCTCTGGGATCGGCGTCATGTACGAATCCGGCCGGAGTTTGAGCGCACAGGTCGAACATCTCGCGATAGCCGGCCCTGATGGCTTTCATCTCATCCGGACCTATCTTCGAGTTGTGAAGAGGAGCGCACCATTCCGGTCGAAGCTGGAAGACAGTGAGGCGCCCGACGTCTTTGGATACTTCCTGGATTGTCTGCACGCCCGTCGCCCCGGTTCCGATAACCGCCACCCGTTTGTCCGTAAACTTTACGGGAGTGTGAGGCCACCGAGAGGTGTGAAAGGACTGTCCTCCAAAAGATTCGATACCCTCGATTCTTGGCAGAGTGGGTTCAGAGAGGTTGCCGACGGCAGTAACCAAGAACCTGCATTTGTGGGTACTCCCATCCTCCAATTGGACTGTCCAACTCCGGGTATCATCGTCATAGACAGCGGATTTGACTTCGCTGGAGAATCGAATGTCTTTCAGCAGGTCGAATTTATCGGCTACGTATTGCAGATATCGCAGAGTCTCGGGCTGTGGCGCGAAATGTTCGGACCAGTCCCACTCGTCGAGCAGTTCCTGGGAAAACGAATATGCGTAAGAGTAGCTTTCAGAATCGAACCTGGCGCCGGGGTAGCGATTCCAGTACCAGGTGCCTCCCACTCCCGTTCCTCTTTCGAAGACGCGGACCGTCATGCCAAGTTCCCGCAGTCTGTACAGCTGGTACAGGCCCGCAATCCCGGCCCCTATCACGATTGCATCGTAGTCGAGACTTGTGTTTGAAAGAGCCATATCTCTACCTCGCCCGGTAATCAGGGCCGCCTCGGTTTCCAATCTTTCATCTATATTCCGACGTCAGGCAAACATCTCTGGGGTGAAGTTTTTGTCATTTCCTCATTTACCGCTCCAATGTGAGATCAGAGATTACATCGTGCCCCTGAGTCTGGGATCCAGGGCGTCGCGCAGACCGTCTCCGAAGAGATTGAAGGACAGAACGGTGAGAGTGATCATGAATCCAGGATACGCGACCATCCACCATATCGGAACAAATGACTGCATGGTGGACTCACCCAGCATTTTGCCCCATGTTGGAGTTGGAGGGGCAATTCCCAGCCCCAGGAAGCTGAGAGAGGCTTCCGTAATGATAATTCCCCCTATGTTCATCGTAAGCAACACTATCAGAACAGCGCCGCACTGGGGGAATACATGTCTCCAGATAATCCTGATCTGAGAAGTCCCTATGCTTCTGGCGGCTTCCACGTACATGGTCTGTTTTACAGACAAAGCCACAGATCGCACAACCCGCTCGACGGCTCCGATGCGGGTAATCGCCAAGGCCAGGATAAGCTGTAAAAACCCGTCGCCGAATACCAGGATCATCAGATAGGCAAGGATCAAGCCCGGCAGGGAGAGAAGTATCTCGATGAATCGTTCGCTGAGGATGTCTGTTTTTCCTCCCAGGTAGCCGCTCACGACGCCCCATACCGTACCGATGATCGTCCCCAGTAGGAGGGAGGAGGCTGCTATGAACAGCGACACTCCGCCCCCATAGACCAGTCTGGACGTCAGGTCTCTGCCTAGTAGATCGGTCCCCGTCCAGTACTCTGCGCTAGGGGGAGATGTCAAATTGTCGTAATCAGCCTTCAAGGGTTCAAGGGGGAGTACAAGAGGGCCACCGAATGACACGATCACGATTGCCAGGCTGACCACGCCCCAGAAGGTGTGCCAGGGGCGCATCCGCGCAAAGGTTATTACGCTACTCCGGATTCTGGAGAAGACCGTTCCAGGCGCCCTGGGGGCGAGTGTTGATTCCATTCAGTCGGTTCCATTCGAGGCGAGGGCCTTCGCCTTTTCAGAGGGGGCATTCTTTGACGATCTATGATTATGAGATCATCCGAGTCTGATTCGAGGATCAATCCATCCATACAATAGATCGACGAGCAAATTCGCAAGGACGAATACGATCCCGTACACCAGGACGAGGCTCTGTACCGTGGTCATGTCTCGCAATATTGCGGCATCGGACATGGACCTTCCCAAGCCAGGGGTTTGGAATGCCACTTCAACGGCTACTGATCCGCCTAACGCGAATCCCAGCATGACACCGCTTAGCGTCAGTACAGGCATCAACGCGTTGGGCAGCGCGTGACGAACGATTGTTATACTCTCTCTCATCCCCTTCGACCTGGCCGTTCTCACGTAGTCCTCTCTCAGAACCTCGAAGAGAGAAGACCGGGCCATACGAGCAATGATAGCGGCCATCGCCACGCCCATCACGGTAGCGGGGAAGATAACAATCTGAAAGTGATTCCACGGGTCCTCCCATAAAGGCACGCCGACGCGAGGGGGGACATAACCCCAATAGGTGACTGTTGCAAGCACTATCAGCAGCGCCAGCCAGAAACCGGGTATCGCCAGGAACAGCACGGTCGTGAAGCTGGTGAACATATCCAAAAAAGAGCCTGGTCTTATGGCGCTAATTATGCCGACGGGCAGGCCTATGATCCAGGAAATCGCAACCGCGATTATCCCTATCTCGGCGCTTGTGACGCCTCTGTTCTTGATAGTATTGATTACCGGGGCCTTGGCGCCAAACATGGCGTTGCCAAATGAACCATTCAAGACATCTCCCATCCAGTCCGCGTATTGCACTACTAACGGACGGTCGAGACCATGGTCCTTTCTGATGGCGGCTAGTTGCTCTTCAGACATAGCCACCATTTGGTTCGGGTCCAAATATGCAACCAAAGGGTCGCCCGGCAGGACGCGCATGATCGCGAATATCATCAGGGTCAGCCCAATCAGTGTGGGAACCGCCAGGAGTAATCGTCTTGTTACATACTTCTGCAAGAGCAGCCTCCGATGCCCTTATAACAATCTCACGAGTCCCTTCCCCCATCAAGGCTCACAAGGGTAGGCAAACATACACTCAGCTACGAATACCGACCAACAGGCCCCCTCTCCCTCAGGGAGAGGGCTGGGGTGAGGGTGAATGCCTACCCCTCAGCCCCATCAAGGGGAAGGTTAGGATGGGGGTGAAGCTACATTCGGATACCCCTCGCCCATAACGCCCTGTGGGGTAGGGTCCTGACCCTACCCCACGCGCTACATTACACTATTATTCAAGCGTCCTATTCCCCTTACCTGTCCAACCAGACGTAGTCCCACTTGCCGCCCATATAGGCTCCGGTGTAAGAGCACTCATCGCACCGGTACCCTTTGAAATCGCCCGACCACCATTCATGGTTGACGTAGCCCATGGACAACGGAAGGTGCGGCATATTATCCGCTAAGAGATCAAACAATCTCTTTGAAACTTCCATCCGGGTCTCGGGAGTGGAATTTCCCAATTCCACTAACAGGTCGTCGAACCCCGGCATGTTGGCCCCACTCCTGTTCATGCCGCCAGGTTTTCCATCAACATATCCAAGGGTGTACGCCAACCACTCCTCGGGATAGGGATTGTGCATGGGGAAATACATTTCAGCGCCCATGTCGTATTCCCTGTCGTGGAACTTCTGGTGGTATGTGCCCATCTCGTTTATTGAGATCACTGAATCAATGTCCAGGTTCTCCTTCAACTGAGCCTGGTAGCTTTGGACCACAAGTTCAAAGCCCGGGTCTTCCATGGTGATGATGGTTAGAGTCGGGACATCCGCGCCACTGGCATAGCCTGCGGCTTTCAAAAGCTCCCTGGCTTCGGCAAGATCTTCCGGTGTAGGGCTTCTGAAGTACTTCGTCTCAGCGAGCTCAGCTTCGGTCAACGAATAGTTACCCAATTCTGGGCTGTATGGCCAGAATCCCCCGTGATACTCCAGTTGGAAGTACGGCTCCATAACCTTGCGGACTATGTTTACGTCCAGACCAAGCGCAATCGCCTTGCGCATGGTCTTATCACTCAACGGCCCAGTTACGTTGTTCAGCGCAACCCCGGCCGCGTCGGGTATTGTGTGATAGCCATGATTAAGGTTCGGGTGCGAGGCGAGAGGTCCTCTCGGATCGTTGCTATCGGCAGGAGTAATGAACATGGACCAATCAATCTGACCAGTCGCTACGGACGCGGTTAACTGTGTCGAATTGTTCTTTCCCCAGATGAAGTGAATCCCATCCAGATAAGGGGCATTCGGGTTCCAGTAGTTGGGATTGGCCTCCGTGATCACTCTGTCATCATTTATCTCCGTCATGATGAAAGGCCCTGAGCCGCTGGACTCCACCGGGCTCACTTCATGGAAGCGGCCGTTATGCTTGGCGAGCTCGGCATCGTCGGCGATCTTGAGGTACTGCGAGCTCCATCCCGTCATCAACCACTGCAGCGGTTTCACGTCGGCCATGGGTATTGTGGCTACGAAGGTGTAGTCGTCGGGCGTGCTGAGACCGGAGGTGGCGACTCCCCCCGATGATAGCGTGCCTCCGATTGGGCTTCTCCCACCCTCATGGTAGCTCGTCGGGTCGATTGCGCGAATGACACTGGCCTTCACATCCTCTGAGGTCAGTTCGGAACCGTTGTGGAACTTCACTCCCTCTCGGAGGTGGAAAGTGTATGTCGAGAGATCGTCCGTGACCTCCCAGGCGTAGGCAACATCGGGAACAACCTCTGAGGAGGGGTTCCTGGCGTCCTTGACCAACAGCTGGTCATACACCAGGCTCATCCAATTCTGGCGGGTATTCGACGTCGAAGTAAAGATATCGTAGCTGCCTGCCGGCCCATGTTGATGGATGCGGGCTATTCCCCCACGCTTGGCATTTGGGCTGGTGGCGGCCATGTAGAAATGCGCCTCAGCCGGGCTGGGCGTCGCGATGACGACCTCCCTGTTGATTACTTCCACCTCCACCACCTTCTCGACTTCGACTATCTTCTCGACTTCCTTCACCACTTCCACCGGAACTTCCTTCTCCACCACCTTCTCGACTTCGACTATCTTCTCGATGACTTCAGGCTCGGCAGAGCCACAGGCCACCGCCAGCGCCAGGACAAGCGCCGCGCCGAGCGCCAATATCAGATAGTATCTTCGGTCCCTACTCATCATTTACTCCCCTGACTTATCTAGGTTCTGTTGACATTCGATGATCCAGCCTGTGTTATGAATATAAATTCAGGAAAATTTTTCCATGAAGAATAAACAGGGAATATAATACCATGAAGATAATACACCCCCCCCACTATGTCAACCTGGACCGGCGCGCATTGGCAATACAAATTTTGGCAACTCTGTCGGCCGGCGATTACCGAGCCGCCTGAACCCTCTTCCCATTCAGCATCGTCCCGACCTGTGTATAACGAACGCCGAACTGAGCGGACAGACGCGGCCCTCGCGCCGACAGATTCAGTCGAGGCGAGGGCCGCTGTGTCAAGATGATATAAAGAAGTCTCTACTGGTGTACCGCGCCCAGAGCTCCGCCGCCCGCCGCTATCGTCTCGCCGGTAACGCACTCCGCCTTGGGCGACGCCAGGTACGCCGTGAGCCACGCCAGTTCCTCCGCCTTGACCACTCTGCGTATGGCGACGTTCTGGCTGACCGAGGCGTTGACCTCATCGCGCGACACGCCCTGCGCCGCCGCCTGGTTGTCCAGACGCTCGTTTATCGTGTCGGTGAGAGTCAGGCCGGGGTGAACGACGTTCAGCGTAATCCCGTCCGGGCCAAGCTGGTCCGAGAGCGTCTTGGTCATGTGAACCACCGCCGCGTTCCGAAGCCCGTATATCGTGGACTGCCGCGCCGACACGCCCCCGATGCTTATCACCCGCCCCCACTTCTTCGCGCGCATATGAGGCACCACCGCCTTGATGCTCCTGAAGTAGCCCACCACCTTCGTGTCCAGGTCTTCTATCAGGTCCTTCTCGTCCGCCTCGTCAATCGTGCCGCGCACCTGTCCGCCGACCATCGCCGCGCTGTTCACCAGAATATCCACGCCGCCAAGCTCGGAGACCGTCGTCTCCACCATCCTCTGAACGTCTTCCCACTTTGTGGTGTCGGCTGATATGGCGACAACCTTCCGGCCCGTGGCCGCTCTTATCTCCGCCGCGGCTTCGTCCAGCGTGTCCTGGGAGCGGGCGGCTATGGCGACGTCCACGCCCTCTTCGGCCAGCGCGATGGCGACGGCCTTGCCTATTCCCTTGCTCCCGCCGGTGATCAGGGCGGTCTTGCCTTGCAGTTCGAGATCCATGTGTCTTACTCCTGTCCTCGATGTGAAATCCGAAATCGGCTCTATTGTACAGACTTCAGGCAACGGATTTCCCCTCACAGAGAATCGAGACGGGTTCGCGGACGCAGCTAAAGGAAACGGCAGACGGGCGTGAGTTGGAATAGAAGCGCCGCCTAGCCTGTCGGGACCGATTCTCTCGGCGTGACCTCTGCCGAGACGCCAATCAGCGCGCCCTTGACCAGGCCGACTTCTCCAATGAGGACGTCGACCTTATCGTCCGTCCTGTCAATGCGGCTGGCGAGGCGTTCCTCAACGGCGTCAATCTTGTCGTTCAGGCGTTCCTCAACGGCGTCAATCTTGTCGTTCAGGCGTTCCTCAACGGTGTCAATCTTGTCGTTCAGGCGTTCCTCGACGGCGTCAATCTTGTCGTTCAGGCGTTCCTCGACGGTATCAATCTTGTCGTTCAGGCGTTCCTCGACGGCCTTGATCTCACCGGTAAGTCGTTCTTCGACGGCCCTGATCTCACCTTCCAAGCGTTCCTCAACGGCGTCAATCTTGTCGTTCAGGCGTTCCTCCGAAGCCTTGATCTCGGCGCGCAACCGCCTTTCCGACTCTTCTCTGTCCTCTCTCATCCTGTTCTCCATGGCGACATTCTGTCTCCACTGGAGGAAGTGCAAGCTCAAGACGAGAGCGCCTATTGGTAGGATAACAGCCAATGCTTGGCCGACCGCTTCATCCATTTCCGACTCCTTGTATATCCCATGATACGACCGATTGGTACAATTGACAACCATCCGTGAGAATGAGGGATAGGTCTCGCGGACTCAACCCGAACCGGAAGAACCCACTTGACATGGCCCGCCTATCTGGTAATAAGTATCCACACACGCAATTCAGCCGTACCGCCCGCTCGCGAGGACGCAGATGACCAACCCGATGAGGCACCGCTGGGCTATCATGGGCCTCTGGCTTCTGGCCAGCGTCGCGGGCTTCATGATGGTCATAAGCGTCGGGCTGCTGCTGCCCTCGATCAGCGCCGACCTCGGCCTCACGCCCACGCAGCAGGGGTTCTACGGCTCGGCGGCGTTCCTCGGAAACCTGTTTCTGACTCTGCCCATAAGCTGGTGGGTGTCCAGGTACAGGCCGAAGATACTCACGACGGTCACCTTCACGCTTAGCTCGGCGCTGATGTTCGCGCAGAGCTGGAGTCCCAACTTCGCCGTCCTGCTGCTCGGACGGCTGGGCTTCGGCGTCTCGACCCTCGCGCGCGAGCCAGCGCGCGTCCTGCTCATGCACCGGCTGTTCACGCCGAGAGAGTTCATCGTGGTCTCGAGCGTGTACAACCTGCTGTTCGGGCTGGTCGTTGGCGGAGGTCTGGTCCTGACGCCGCTGATTCTCAGCCGCGTCGGCGACGACTGGCGGAGCGTCTTGCTCACATTCGCGGTGACGCTCGGAGCGCTGGCCGCCCTCTGGACTATCCTGGGAAGCGACGGCGAGGAAGGCGCCGAGTCCGAGCGGCCCGAGCCCGACGACACCGGAGACGGAAGGCTCGGAATCATCAAGCGCGTCCTCGGATACAAAGAGCTATGGATAGCGGGCGTGGGGTCCATGGGAACGACGATGGCATGGTCGTCCTTCGTGAACTTCTACCCAACGCTGATGCTGGACGTGTACAACGTATCGCTCAACTGGACTGGGCTGCTGCTCGCCATCGGCATAGCCACGGGCGGACCGTCCGGGGTCGCGCTAAGCCGGATCGTGCCAAAGGTGAGCGGTGGCAGGCGCAGGAACATACTCCAGGCCATCGGCGTTACGATGGTTGTAACGTACCTGGCGATGACTCTTACGGACTCGATTCCCCTGCTCATCCTCATAACGCTCGTCAGCGGCGTAGCGCAGGGATACTGGCCGGTCCTCAACTCGATACCGTTCTACCTGCCCGGTATAAGGCCGCGCGAGTCCGCGGTGGCGCTGTCCTTCATGATGACGCTCGGCACGTTCGGCGTAGCCACCGGCCCCGCGCTGGTCGGCGCGCTCCAGGACAGGCTCGGCGACCTCAGACTCGCCATGATGATAATCAGCTTCGCGCCGACCCTGCTCGCCATATCCGCCGCCCTGATCCACATCCGCACCGACCACGGCGACGAGTGAGCGAAAAGAGAACGGTCAAGTCCGATCCCGAAAGTACGCGGACTACATTGACCCGCTCTGCAATTCCTGCATCACGATACGAAGCATCTCGTTAAAGCGCTTCTTTAGCTCTTCTAAGTCCCGACCGTCGTATTCGATCCGTTCTCTACTTACATTTGTGAAGAAGGCCCAGGCGCTGCCTGCCTTGTCTATGGTATTTTCGACTGTAATGACGCAGTTTATATCCCGCTTACCTTGAAACATCGAGAAGCGGCTCCTAACTCCAAACGAAACAGAACTCAATTCGTCTAGTATGGAAAGTTGCTCGAAAGCCAATTGCTGACTATGCAGAAGCCCACTTAAATCGCGCGCTTGACCGTCTATGGTAGTCCCATGAAGTGTGCTGTAGGTTCGAACACTGGCAAAAGCGTCCGAAAACAGTTCAATCTTCCTACGGCAGTATTCAGCGAATGGATTCAGCGTGGATATGACGTACTGGCGAGCGAACGGAATTTGATCGGCGTTAGTCGCCAGGGACTGCTTGAATAGAGCGATCTCTTTATCAATGTCATCCACGTCCTCTATGCTCTCGCCGCGAGCCGCCTTCAGGTGGAGGTTCAATGAATACTCGCAGCAGCCTGCGATGTAGTTGATGAATTCTGCCAGGTCCTCGGTTCTGTCAGCCCTTTCGAGATGGTCGAGGTATTCGCTCCGGCCTTCGCTGCGAATCATGGCGACGGTATAGCCGTGCTTGATGAGAATCATGTTCATCAGCAGTCGCGCCATTCGTCCGTTCCCGTCATCGAATGGGTGGATACGGACGAAACGGTAGTGGAACGTGGCCGCGATGATGATGGGATGTTCCCCGGCATCCTCCGTTTGTCTATACCAGTCTATGAGATCGCTCATTGCCGGTTTCACTTGCTCGGGAGGGGTGAAGTAATATATCTCCCCGGTTGATGTCATCACATTGTTGGACGTGGTCTTGTAGTCGCCAACTGAGATAGTCCGTCTTATGCGAATGCCATCAGGGGTCTCCGCCACAGATTCGTAAGGCTCTTTCAGAAGTACTCGATGTAAATTGCGGATAAATACCTCGGTTAGCGCATCCTCGTTCCTGACGGCGGCTTCTATCGCTTTGACGGCGCTATCGTGTCCCTCCACATCCAGGTGATCGCGCATAGGCTTGCCGTGGGCCGTGAGGCCGTGGAGGATGAGGCTGCGGGTCTCTCCGAAGGTAAGCGTGTTGCCCTCTATGGCGTTCGAGTGGTAGTTCGCCTCGAGCCTGAGCTTCTGTTCAATCTGAGCGACAACCTCCGGCCGCAGGGGACGCAGGCTGTCAAGCTCTTCTTTGAGCCGGGTTATGGCTTCAATCGGACTGGTCATCGGGCCTTTTCACTCACTTGCGTAGAGTCAGTAGCATAACATAACGCATCTTGCGGGGCGCTGAAATACGCGGCCTGAAGTCGGAATCCGCCGGAGCGCGAGGCCCCTGCGATGAAACGACCGCCCACTCGGGATCAACTTTCTGCTACTGTGGGAGTCCGACATATAGACGCATCTACGAAAGGAGTCCGATATGAACTCGAACCGAAAGCCGGTCGCCGTGGTGATAGGGGCGACGTCCAAGTGGCAGTCAGACGGGCGCAACACCCATTTGATCCACGGCGGGGATATAGACGATAGCGAGATGCCCGTAGGCGTTCGCTGGGGCGTGGGGGGAGCGATTGCCCAGAAGTTCGCGAAGGAAGGCTTCCTCACCGTTCTGACCACCCGCAACGCCTCCAACGCGGCAGCGCTGGACGAAGCGATACAGGAGCGAGGCGGCGAGAGCATGATCGTCGAGCTGGACCTGGCGTCCCGCGACTCGATATCGAACGCATTCGCCCAGATCAGGGAGCGGGCCGGAGACCCGGACGTCCTGGTTTACAACGCGGGCTACCTGGAGGGGCGCGACCTTCCGCCCGAAAAAGAGTTGCTGGAATACATCCCCTACGAAATACTCGAAACCGCGCAGCACATCTCGGTCAGCGGCCCCTTCCTGGTCGCCCAGGAGGTGCTGCCCGCCATGCGGGAGCGAGGCGAAGGCTCTTTTCTGATTTCCAACAACTCGTCGTCGCTGCGCGGCAAGAAGCGTTACACCGGACAGTCTTTGTACTATCCGAGGGTGATGATGCGGACGCTGGCGCAGGCGCTGACCGAGGAATACTCCGAACACGGCGTCCACGTCGCCAACGTGGTGATAGACGGCACGATAGACTCTCCCGGCACGCGAGCCATGCCCCGCGCCCAGCAGCATCCCGAATTGCTGATCAACCCGGTCGGCATCGCCGAGGCGTTCTACTACCTGCACACCCAGGACAAGTCGTGCTGGACTCACGAACTCCAGCTAACCCCCTACGCCGCCAAGCCTAGCTTCTGAGGCCCAACGACGGGCGCGTCAGGCAAGCTATTCTGAGGAGACGATTGCACAAGTCCCTTCCCCCTCGATGGGGGAAGGTTAGGATGGGGGTGATTAGGTTCAATCCCTGTAACAGAAGGCTTATGCAATTTGCTCTTCGGATAGCGGCGACTTGCGGCGATATATCTGGATTCTGTGGCGGTTGGCCTCGGTCACATAGACGCGCCCGGCGTCGTCGAGCTTGACGGACACCGGCGCCCAGAACAGGCTCTCCACGTGCGCCGACTGGGTGTGAGGGTCGTCGCCATACACGTCGGGCAGGTCGGGCGCGAGGTTGGCGGTGGCCCTGGCGTCCGCCTCCTCGCGGTTGGTTTCCATGAAGCCGGCGGCCCACCTGGACAGGGTGGCCTCGCCTCTCAGTACCTGGAGGGGAGCTCCGTCGGCGTCGAGTACCTGCAATCTCTCGTTGCCCCAGTCGGACACGTACATACGACCGCTCTCATCCACCGCTACGCCGGACGGGCGTCGGAGTTGGCCGTCTCCGCGTCCCGACGCGCCGTAGGACGCTACGAACTCGCCCTCGGGCGAGAATCGCTGTATCCGGTCGTTGCCCCAGTCGGCCACGTACAGGTCTCCGTTGGGCGCGACGGTCAGCCCCCAGGGCAGCCTGAACTGGCCTTCTGAGGAACCGGGCGTACCGAAGGCGCGCAGGAAAGCGCCCAACGAGGTGAACTTCTGGACGCGGCTGTTGTGAGTGTCGGCGACGTAGATGTTGTCGTCCGCGTCGAAGGCGATCCCCGACGGGCCGTTCAGTTCGCCCTCGCCGGCGCCGCGCCTGCCCCAGTTGGCGACGAAGCCGCCGTCATAGTCGAAGGCGGTGACGCGGTGCATATAGTCGTCGGCGACGTAGATATGTCCCTGGCCGCTCTCGGCGGCGCACGTTGGCGAGATCAGATGGCCGTCGCCCTCGCCAAGATGTCCGAAGGTGCCGTAGTATTCGCTGTCCAGGTCGAAGACGGTGACCCTGACCCCGCGCTCTCCAAAGTCCCTGGAGCGGTTGGGAACGTAGAGGCGCCCGTTCTGGGCCACGACCGTATCGGTGGGATACTCGAACCCGCGTCCCTCCATAGCGACTATGCCGATTGTCTGCCAGTATTCGAGCATGATGTCTAGGCCAGCTGGAACTCAGGGGTGGAGGCCGAGAGCCTTAGCAGATGCGCCACGCTACGGCGGTCGCGGTCGCCCTCGGCGAAGCGGACGAGCGTATCCCGCGTCTCGTCGGATACCGAAATGGCCCCCAACTCGTCCAGGCAGCGATCCACCAGGCGCTCGGATGAGAGTCCCTCGGCGTCCTGGCGTATCCTGTCTATCATCGCGCTGACGCCGGGCTTGTCGGCGTCGCCGAACTGCTCTGAGGCGAAGTTGATTCTCTCCACGAGCGCGCCGGTGTCTATCCACTCCGCGCCCTCGTGCCAGCCCTCCACGCTGGGCGGATTGTTGAGCTCCTGCCCCATCCACACGCTCTGCCTATATCTTGGGATCATGTCCCTGCGCGGCATATCGAACTCGCCGGTCATTCGCAGAACGCTGACGAGGAACTCGGCGGGACCCTTGACCTTCCCGTACCGCGCGTCCTCGGACTTGAAGAAGTCGGAGTTGAACAGCGCGCGCAGAACCGCCCTGATGTCGTAGCCGCTGTCGAAATAGGCGCGAACCAGCGTCTCGATGGCCTCCGGGTCTCTCGGCGGAGTGTACGGCCAGGCCGGAACGGGCGGCTCGTCGGCGACGAAGAAGTGGTACAGGTGCCTGGATATGAAACGCGCCGTGGACTCCTGCCCGCATATTATCCTGATGATGTCTTCGCCGTTGAAGTTGCCCGTGTGTCCCAGGAAGGTCTTCTCGCCGTCGTCGTGGTCTTCGGGACGGTAGTCGAAGTGGTAGGCGATTCTGCCATAGGGCCAGTCCGAATCCCGCATCGAGCGCACTATCATGTACTCGGTGTTGCCGATGGTCCAGCCGGTGAAGGCGCGGGCGCACTCCTTGATGTCGTCTTCGGTGTAGTTGCCGACTCCCATGGAGAACAGCTCGAGCAGTTCGCGCGCCCAGTTCTCGTTGATGGCGTCGCCGTGGTTTTCCTGGTTGTCCAGCCACACTATCATCGCCGGGTCCTTCGCCAGCCTCAGCAGAATGGAGTCGAAGC
This sequence comes from Dehalococcoidia bacterium, assembly GCA_963668275.2. Taxonomy (GTDB): domain Bacteria; phylum Chloroflexota; class Dehalococcoidia; order Lucifugimonadales; family UBA1123; genus VXRN01. The sequence continues at coordinate 554,400 of OY764155.1, read as the reverse complement.
TGTCCATGCCGTGCCTGCGGAACATGTTGATCTGGTCGTAGAGTACCCTGCCGTTGATGACCTTGGGGACGCCCGTGGCGAAGATGCCGTGCCAGAAGAGCGCCATCTTGTCCAAGAGGGGCGCGTTGGTGGTGATCATGCGATAGATCCAGTTGCGGGCGGAACCGGGCGCGTTTATCATGCCCGACGCCTCCAGGTCGAAGCGCCGAACCATGTCGTCGCCAAGCCACTCGGTATCGCTCGGATTCAGCAGGTCTTCCACCGTCGCATCGTAGCCCTTCGCGGCGTAGGCGTCGAGCTTCTGGCGCGTTGCCCCGAATCCCGCGCGGCGCATGAGGTGGGCGATGAGCGCGATGTCCGGCTGGGTCATGATGTCTCCCGTGCTTGCTACTCGCTCGGATGACTCCGAGCGGTTGCCCGTACTATATCCAACGCATGGGTTAATGGCAAGAAGGCCGCCCGGCGAAGTGGACGTTTGCAGAGTTGAGCCAGATGTATTCCCGCGAGTTGGCGGGAGATCTATATATCAATGTCAGAAATTTTGTTCTTGCGAGTGTATTCGCATCGGCGGGATGGATGTGTAGTGGAAATGGAATTGTGTTGACTTGGGTTAGAGGGGTTTATATCATGTAGACGCGGGAGAACAGGCGCTGCGACTCCCGCCGGAGGATTCGTCGGAGAGGTCTGTATGACAAGCAAGACCGCCACACTCACCAAGACAGATCGGGATTTCGAGCCGTTTCCCGAATTTCCGCCCAGGGATGATATGGAGAATTGGAAAAATCTCTTCTCAAGAGGCCAGGCGTCCGCGCTTGCGATTCATGTCGGCGAGGACGAGACCACGACCGTGGGCTGTGAAATCCCCGTAGGCCTGACGCTCAACAGGCGCGCGGCGGGCTACGGCATCCGCATCCCAGACCTGATGCTGTCGTGGAACTCCAGGCCCGACCTGATAGAAGAACACGGCGGGTACGCCATTGACCGACAGGGCAAGCCGCCCGACTTCGCCCTGGAGGTGGCCTCCAAGACGACAGGCGTGATTGACTACACTGAGAAGCGGGCTGACTATGAGCGATACGAGGTATTGGAGTACTGGAGGTTCGACTCGACGGGTGGGCGGTATCACGACGTCGCCCTGGCGGGGGATCGGTTGGTGGATGGACGTTATGAGCGGATAGATGTAGAGTGGCTGGACGATGCGCGGTGTCGGGGGTACAGCGAGTCATTGGGTTTGTACGTGTGTTGGGAGGACGGCGACCTGCGTTTCTACGATCCTGTGTCCGGGGAGTATCTGCGCGACCACTACGAGGAGGTTGAGCGGGCCGACCGGGCCGAGGCGCGGATGGCGGAACTGGAAGCGGAATTGCGTCGGCTGCGGGGGGAGTAGGGTCAGAGGGGCAAGACCTGTCTCCTCCGCAGAGACGGCCCTCGGAACGGAGCGCGTACCGCTTCTACTGAATGGCGAAGACCGTCCTGACCGAAAGCGAAGCGGTCAATTCCCCGACGCTGACAGTCGTAGGCGTTGAGGGCGTCCCAGCCGCGGGCGCAGCCGCATAAGCGACGTACCCATAATCATAGTAACTGTAAGACGTTGGATTTGAGATATGCCCCGCGGAGAAGTATATGAGGTCTCCAAGTCCCACGCCCGCCAAGTCAGCATAGCGTTGGGCTTGGCTCTTCGCGTCGTTCACAGCGGCCTCGCGAAGCTGGTCCGCTATCGAAGACAGGTTCTCGACGGTAAAGGTCGGGCCGTTGAATGAAATCGAGTTGCCAGACGCCGCCGCCGTGTCGTCAATTACCGTTCCAACGCTGTCCAAGTCGCGTATCTTGACGGTGACGCTGTTACGGACTGTGTAGCCTGACACCACTCGTTTGTCGGTGCGGACGCCATTCACAGTTACATATTGCCAATCATATTCAGTCGTGACGTTGAATCCCCGTGTCTGAATGTCCCTGTCCTCGATGCCAGCCGCTTTCAGCGCATCCATTACCGCCTGCATCGTTACGGCTGTCCCTTCACGCGCCTCTGCGACGGTCGCGCTCGTAGTATCCACGCTTATATCCAGAAAAGCCAAGTCGGGCTTGACCGCGACCGCGCTCTGTCCCGTTACGTGAATCTCCCCCTGCCCGTCCAGAGTGCTCAGCAACATTGCCTGCTGTTGCCCCTGCGCGTTGCCAAACGACAAGCCCGATGCGCTGACCTTGGGCGATTCGACGGTCGCGGACTGGACGGACTGTCCGCAAGCCGCCGCCAGCGTTACGACTACGATTAAGGCCGCCGCTACTCGAAAAGTTGATGTTGACATACTATTGTCTCCCCCTCGTGTCTCGCGCTCACATCGCGATTGAAGGTAAACGCGCGATTGAACGTTGTCAACCACGCGCGCGGCTAAGAGACCTCGTACACCTAGAGACAAGCGCTTTCTCTCTCCTAAAATATCCCTCACCCAAGTTCCGGCAACGGGGCATGGCAATACCTCTAAAAATCTGGGAGAAACGATGACCGATTCAGCGCACTTCACGCCCGCCCTGTTCGAGTTCCTGTCGGAGCTTGCGGAGAATAACAATCGAGAGTGGTTCCAAGACAACAAGGCGCGCTACGAGCGGGACGTGCGCGACGCCCTGGTCAACTTCGTCGCGGACTTCGGGGACAGGCTCCACGAGATAAGTCCGCGCATGGTCGCCGATCCGAGGCTGTCGGGCGGGTCTATATTCCGCATTTACAGGGACGTGCGCTTCTCAAAGGACAAAAGCCCCTACAAGACGAACGCGGGTATGCACTTCCGCCACGAGGTGGGGCGCGAGGTGCATGGCCCAGGACTCTACCTGCATCTCCAGCCGGGGATGGTGTTCGCCGGGGCGGGCATCTGGCGTCCGAACTCCGCCACGGTGGGCAAGATCAGAGGCTCGATAGTGGCTAACCCGGAGAGGTGGAAAAGCATCGTCAACGACGACGCTTTCACGTCGGTCTATACCCTGGAAGGGGAGTCGCTGAAGCGTCCGCCACGCGGAATAGACGCGGACCACCCGCTGATAGACCACCTGAAACTCAAGTCTTTCGTAGCCACCACGCGCTTTACTGAGGAGGACGCCTGCGCGCCGGACTTCATCGAGGCATACGCCGACGCCTGCGCCGTGGCCTCGCCCTTCTCGGAGTTTCTGACGAAAGCGGTGGGGCTGGACTGGTGACGTATCGCTGAGGCGACTAGTCCTGCGCCTGCTCGGCGAAGTGGCGCTTGAGGCGCGGGTAGAGCCTGCGGTAACGCTCATAGGCTTCGTCGTAAGCGGCGGCGGTCTCAGGGTCGGGTTCTATGCGGTCGAGGGGCCGAATCCAGGCGCGGCGCGTCTCCTGGACAGACGCGAACGCGCCGGATCCCATGGCGGCAAGAATAGCGGCGCCATACGGCGCGCCTCCCTGCGGCCCCACGGTGACCACGGGCGCTCCGAGCGCGTCGGCCTGCATACGACGCCAGAATGCGTTGCGCGCGCCTCCGCCGACCGCTACGGCCTCGGTCGCATCAACTCCCAGGCGTCTCATCAGTTCGAGCGAGTCTCTCAGCGCGAAGACTACGCCCTCCATTACGGCGCGCGTGAGGTGTCCGCGATGATGTCCGGTGTGCATACCCGCGAAAACGCCACGCGCATTCGAGTCGGCGTGGGGAGTGCGCTCCCCGGTCAGGTACGGCAGGAACGTCAGCCCGTCGGCGCCCGGTGGTACGGCGGCGGCCTCGCCTGTCAGGTCGTCGTATGTCGGCGGCGTCCCGTTTGGCCCTGCCAAAGCGCGCCTGAACCAGTCCAGGGCCGCGCCCGCGGACAGGACCACTCCCATCAGATACCAGGTGTCCGCGACGGCGTGGTTGAATGAGTGTATTCGCATGGCCGGATCCACGCGGGGCCGCTCGATGGGCGCGACCACCGCGCCGGAGGTGCCGATGGAGGTCTGCATCGCGCCCCGCGCGACGACGCCGGAGCCGACGGCGGCGGCCGCGTTGTCCGCGCCTCCGCCGACTACGGGCGTTCCCTGTCCCAGGCCGAGCGCTTCAGCCGCCGTTGCCGTGAGTCCGCCCGTCACGTCGGCGGAACCGCGGACGGGCGGGAGTATCGCGGGATCGAGTTGGAGCGCGGCGATCATCTCCTCCGACCAGCGACCCCGCCGTATGTCGAACAGCAGGGTGCCGGCCGCGTCGGAAGGCTCGGTTGCCTTCTCGCCGGTCATGAGCAGGCGCGCGTAGTCCTTGGGAAGAAGGAGCGCGCGTACACGGTCGAACAGACGGGGCTGCTCATCGCGCATCCACAGCAGCTTGGGCGCCGTGAATCCCTCGAGAGCGGGGTTGCCCACCAGCCGGCGCAGGCCAGTCTTGCCGATTTTGTCGGTTATGAGCCGGCACTGGGCGGTGGCGCGGACGTCGTTCCACAGGATAGCGGGCCTCAGAACCGTGTCCGCTTCGTCGAGGACTACCGAGCTGTGCATCTGGCCGGACAAGCCGATTGACTCGACCTCGCGTATGCCTGCCTGGGCGCAGGCGGCCCTGACCGCCTCGACCGTACCCCGCCACCAGTCGGACGGGTTCTGCTCCGCCCAGCCGGGTCTGGGGACCGATACATGAAGAGGCGATTCGGCCTCTCCGACGACCGATCCGAGTTCGTCCACTACGAGCGCTTTGACCGCTGTGGTGCCGACGTCTATTCCAAGGTAATGCTTCGGCATGGTCTTCTCCCAAAGGGAGGCTACGGCAGTTCCGCTTTGGGGTCAAGAACACCGATTACCGGAATCCGTATCAGTTTAGCGGGCAGGAGATCGCCCCCATCCCCATATCTGGGTACGGGGATGGCTAGAGCCTGCCCCTGTCAACCCATCCAGGGAGTGGAGATTAGGCTGTGTTGACATTTATCGTCATTCCCGCGAAAGCGGGAATCCATACGTGTGGATTGTGGCCTGATTAGTCGCAATTCAGCTTGTTTGGAACGTTCAGATATCAAATGTCAACAGAACCTAGTCTTGGGCCTGCTCGGCGAAAGCGGCGCTTGAGGCATGGGCGCAATCGCTACGGCGTCTATTCCTGGAGGCGGCGCAGCCTATCTTCCAGTTCGCGTATGCGAGTCTGTTCCTGGACGCGGGCGGCGCGTTCCCGGCTGAGGGCGGCGCGTTCCTCCACCAAATCTGCTTCGGCCCGCTCGGCGCGCTCGCGCTCGAAATCGCGCTCAGCCCTCAGACCCGCCATGTCCAGGATGTACAGACCCGACTCCACTTCCTGGAACAGCAGCAGAGCGGGGTTGAAGTCCATGTCGAACAGCAGACCCAGATCAGGCTGTATCTCCAACAGTTCTTCACGCTCAGATTCCCCCACCACGCACAGCCTCACGTCCAACTGTCGGCTGTACCCGCTCAACAACCCGTGCTCGTTACGAACTATCTCCACAGCCTCGTACACGCCGTCCACTAACTCGAATCCCATCAAAGCCTCACCGTACAACTCTCCACCAGTCGGGTCGAACATCCAGTACTCCCCAATCCCTATCTCGGCGTACCTGTCCGGTTTCTCATACAGGTCTCTCTCATACGTGCTGGGCGACGCCACCTCCAACGCCCACTCCGGCGGCTTGCCAACCTCCCACAGGTTGTACGCCGTCTCGCCCCTTATGGCCGCCACGTCCACGCCCCAGGCCAGGTAGTAGTCCGGGGCTTCGTGTTCGCGTCGGTTGAGCCGGTTGGTGCGTAGCGGAATGTTGGAACCGAGGAACACAGTCCCCGCACCGCGCAGGATATACCTGACCGCCATGGCGACGTATTCAATGGCCGGATGCTGAATCACTTCGATGGGAACCCGTTCTCCGAGCAGTCCGTACATACCCGGGTCTTCATGATGGTCTGTGCGGCGCGGTCTAATGATAGTGTCTGTGGTTTTAGCGACCATGGCCTGCTTCCCGCTACTCTAAGCTAGTAGTATGATAGCCGCGCGGCGCGAGTTGGGCAAGCCCGCCGCCGACTATGGCAGGGCCTTTTCGTTTTCGTCCCGTCATTCCCGCGAAAGCGGGAATCCACTCACAAGCCATAGCCAAACGATACCCTAAAATCATGCCATAGCCGGATAATGAAAAGGCCCTGCCGACTATGGGCGTTCCCTGTGGTTATATGCTATAATTGCAGAACAAATGCACTCAATATGCATAATATACATAAGGAGAGACTTATCAACAACCACCCGACCGACCAAAAAATTTTCGGTCCGTAGCTAACAACAGGTGTTTACAGGTCACTTTCCACGTGACCCGCCACCTGTCCCACTTGGAAACTCACCTGTAACCGCACCTGTAAACCATAAAGGCTCATTTATGAACGTAAGCGTATGCGACATTCTCATCCGCAACGGCCAGGTCATCACGATGGACTCGGAGCGCAGGATATATCTGCCGGGCGCGGTGGCGATCACCGGGTCGCGCGTCGTGGAGGTCGGCGCCGACGCCGATCTGCGGCATCGCTATGAAGCGGGGGAGACGATGGACGCCGGGGGCGGCATCGTGCATCCCGGCTTCATAGACGCTCACAACCACATCGTCCATACCTCCTGCCGGGGGGTCTTCGATGATGTCCGCGACACGGACTCGCCCGTCAATTTCGCGGACTGGAAAGCGGGCGTCACCGCCGAAGACGAAGCGGCGGCTACCGTCATGGCCGGCCTGGAGATGCTTCGCGGCGGCTTCACGATGTTCATCGAGCCAGGCTCGCTGTTCCACACCGGGGCGGCTGCGGAAGCGGTCGAGCGCGTGGGGCTGCGAGCGCTTTTCGCCCCGCTCTATCTCTGGGACAGGCAGGAGACGTTCGACGCGATTCCGTCGCTGGTGAGTCCGAGCCTGACGGCCCGCGCGCCCGTTGATCTCGACCGCTCGCTGGAGCAGTTGGACATTGAGCTTCATCGCAACAAGGACCCCGAGGCGCTGGTTCGCGGGTACGTCTTCCTGTACGGACTTGGAACCGCCTCGCCCGATCTATTGCAGGCCGCGAGCTCATGCGCCCGCGACAACGACGTCCCCCTGTTTCTGCACGCCGGTTACGTACCCGGCGAGGGCGAGATATATCGAGCGCTGAACGGCGCGAGCCAACTCGCGCATCTGCAAGAACTGGGCGTCCTGGACGGGCGTACCGTCATCGTCCACGCGAACGTACTGGACGACGCGGAGGAAGACGCCGTTCAGGAATCGGGCTGCCAGATAGTATGGTGCCCGGCCGCCTTCTTCTCGCTGGGCTTGGGACGAATCGCGGACTTCAGGATGGTGGAGCGATACCGCCGGGGAACCCGCGTGTCGCTTGGGACGGACGCCGCCAGGGACAGTACGCCCGGAGACACCATGCTCGCGGCGCGCTACCAGTCCCAGACCTACGAAGACCCTCTCCCCCCCGGAGCGCTACTGGAGATGCAGACCGTCAACGCGGCGGCCGCGGCCGGGATGGACGCGGAGATCGGAAGCCTGGAGTCCGGCAAGCGCGCGGACGTCGTGGTGAGGTCCGCGCGGGCGGCCGAAGCCTATCCCGACAACAACCCGCTCCACCTGCTGGCGCTGACGATGGGGACCGGGAGCGTGGATACGGTCCTGGTGAACGGCGAGGTCGTCTTCAGCGGAGGACGTTCGACGCGGGTGGACGAGGCGGAGGCTTATCGAACGGTCTCCGACTCGGTCGTAGCGCGGGCGGCGCGGCTGGGCATTGATCCGGGTCCGGAGTGGCCGGTCGTAAGCTGACGGAGAAAGACAAATCTGGGGGACGGCCAGCGAACATACGCTCCGAAATATGACCAAAAACCGATGACATCCTGCCCCCGTAGGCGCTAAAATCTTATGGGCGGCGCGTCTCTGGCGCCGTGTCCGCTTCTCTTGAAATCCGCCGACGGAGGATACTTCTTCATTATGCCTCTTGAGAATATCGTCGTTCGGGGCGCGCGCGAACACAACCTCAAGAACGTCAACGTGACCATCCCGCGCAACAGGCTGGTCGTGATCACCGGCGTCTCCGGTTCGGGCAAGAGCTCGCTCGCCTTCGACACCATCTACGCCGAGGGCCAGCGGCGCTATGTCGAATCGCTGTCGGCGTATGCCAGGCAGTTCCTCGGGCGCATGGACAAGCCGGACGTGGAGTATATCGAGGGCCTTTCCCCCGCCATCTCCATTGACCAGAAGGGCGTCTCCCACAATCCGCGCTCCACCGTCGGCACCGTAACCGAGATATACGACTACCTGCGCCTGCTGTTCGCCAGGGTCGGACGGCCCCACTGCTACAAGTGCGGACGCCCGGTCGAACGCCAGACGGTGCAGCAGATAGTGGACTCGGTTCTCGCGCTGCCCGAAAGAACGCGGCTCCAGATACTCGCGCCCATGGTCCGCAGGCGCAAGGGCGAGCATAAGGACGTGTTCGAGCAGGCGCGCAAGGCGGGCTTCGTGCGCGTCCGCGTCAACGGCGAGGTGCATGACCTGAGCGAAGATTTCGACCTGGACAAGCAGAAGTGGCACACCATAGAGATAGTGGTTGACAGGCTGGTCAGCGGCGAGAGCGCGGACATATCGCGCGTGACCGACTCGGTGGAGACCGCGCTCAGAATGGCGGACGGCATAGCGCTGGTTGACGTGCCGGGCGAGGAGGAGATGCTGTTCTCCGAACACTTCGCCTGCGTCCACTGCAACATCAGCCTGGGGGAGCTAGAACCTCGCACTTTCAGCTTCAACAACCCGCACGGCGCTTGCTCCACCTGCACCGGGCTGGGCTACAAGCTGGAAGTTGACCCCGACCTGGTCATACCCGACAAGTCCCTCAGCATAGCCGAGGGCGCGATACAGGCTTGGGCGCGCACCGGATCGGTCGCCCCCTGGAACATGAGCCAGCTCGAATCGCTCGGCAAAGCGTACAGCTTCTCCACTACCGAACCCATAAGCAAGCTGACCAAGCGACAGATGAACGTCGTCCTGAGAGGCACGAAGGGCAAGCGAATACCCGTAACGCACCGCACGCAGAGGGGCAGGACGTATCGCTGGAACACCCAGTTCGAGGGCGTCCTCAACAACCTCGAACGCCGCTACCGAGACACCGAATCCGACTATGTTCGCAGCGAGATAGAGCGATATATGTCCGCGAACGCCTGCGCCACCTGCGGGGGCAAGAAGCTCAGGCCGGAGGCTTTGGCGGTCACTATTGGAGGAATCAACGTCACCGACGCCACGAACAAGTCCATCTCAGCCGCGCTCGAATGGATAAAGGTCATATCCGGCGAAGCGCCGTCCAACAACGGCGTCAAACCCGTTGACTTGCTTACCAACAGGGAAAAGTCCATCGCGGACCAGATACTCAAGGAGATAGAGGCGCGGCTCAACTTCCTGCTGAACATAGGGCTGGACTACCTCACCCTCTCGCGCACCGCTTCCACGCTGAGCGGCGGCGAGGCCCAGCGCATCCGCCTGGCGACGCAGATAGGATCGGGGCTGATGGGAGTCCTGTACGTCTGCGACGAGCCGTCCATCGGGCTGCACCCCGCCGACGACTATCGCCTCATCAAGACGCTAAAGAACCTGCGCGACCTGGGCAACACCGTGCTCATCGTCGAGCATGACGAGGCGATAATGCGCTCCGCCGACCACATCGTTGACCTTGGACCCGGCGCGGGCGAGCATGGCGGTCACATCGTGGCTTCCGGCCCGGTCGAGGACATCATCGGGTCCCCCGATTCGCTGACGGGCCAGTACCTCAGCGGCGTCAAGCGGATACCCATTCCCGAAGACCGCAGGGAGGGCGTAGGCAAGTCCATCACCATCATGGGCGCGCGCCAGAACAACCTGCGGGACATAGACGTGGAGATTCCGCTCGGACAGCTTGTGTGCATAACGGGCGTCTCCGGCTCGGGCAAGAGCACGCTGATCTACGAAATCCTGTACAAGAAACTAGCGCAAAATTTCTACCGCTCCCGCGAGCGTCCGGGCGACTGCGACTCGATAACCGGCATCGAGAACATAGACAAGGTAGTGAACATAGACCAGTCGCCGATTGGCCGCACTCCGCGCTCCAATCCGGCCACATACACCGGAACGTTCACGCCAATCCGCGAACTGTTCGCCACCGTGCCGGAAGCGCGAACGCGCGGCTACAAGCCGGGCCGCTTCTCCTTCAACGTCAAGGGCGGCAGGTGCGAGGCCTGTTCCGGCGACGGCCACATCAACATCGAGATGCAGTTCCTGCCCGACGTCACCGTCCCCTGCGAGGTGTGCGAGGGCGCGCGCTACAACCGAGAGGCGCTGGAGATAGAGTGGAAGGGCGCGAACATAGCGCAGGTGCTGAACATGACGGTCACCGAGGCGCTGGAGCATTTCGAGAACATCCCGCGCGTCAAGCGCAAGCTCCAGACCATGTACGACGTCGGACTCGGCTACATCCGGCTCGGCCAGCCCGCCACCCAGCTAAGCGGCGGCGAGGCGCAGCGCGTCAAGCTCTCCACCGAACTCTCCAAGCGCGCCACCGGACAGACGCTCTATATTCTGGACGAGCCGACGACCGGCCTGTCTTTCGAGGACTGCTCCCACCTCATGCGCGTGCTGCACCGCCTGGTGGACGCCGGGAACAGCGTCGTGCTAATCGAACACCACCTCGACCTGATAAAGAGCGCGGACTGGCTGATTGACCTGGGCCCGGGCGCGGGCGACAAGGGCGGCATGGTCATAGCCGAAGGCTCCCCCGAAGAACTGGCCCTGATGGAACACTCCCAGACCGGCCAATACCTGCGCGGCGTTCTCCCCAACATGGGGATGAGCATGGAGCCGGTACAAGCCGCGGACTGACGCGCTCGGCGATTTGTATGTATGGTACTATTGGCGTAGGAGGGTGCCATCATGACGCAGTGTCCATTCTGCAAAGGCCGCGTAGAGCCGCGACGAGTGGAACACATCCATCACTGGCAGGGGGAAGCATATATTCTGCGCAACGTTCCAGTAGATGTATGCGCTCAATGTGGTGAAGTGTTCTTTGGCCCAGATGCCCTGCGGGCTATGGACGCCGTGGTCGCTAAGGAAGTCGAACCGCAGGGTCACCGCTCCCTCCCTGTGTATTCGCTGTGATACATCATCTGCGGACTGGCGCACCCGACCACATACGTGGGCAAAGGCGCTGATGCACAAGGCTGGAGTCGAACTACCCGTCATACCGCACATTGGTGTCTAATGGATTGCCGAGCGGCAAGCCCTTCGGGGTTCCCGCTTTCGCGGGAATGCCGATAAGTGCCAACACCGCCTAATCCGCCATCCGACCTGAAATGACACCCTATTTAGCTGATGGGATAAGACAATGGCTCCATACAAGATCAACGACCGCGCCTTCTCCTGGGTTCCACCGGAGCAGATAGAGGAGCAGGCGCTGGAGCAGATACGGAACATATCGGGTATGCCGTTCGTGTTCCGGCACGTGGCGGTCATGCCGGACTGCCACTTCGGGATGGGAGCGACCGTCGGCTCCTGCATTCCGACGAAGGACGCCATCATCCCGGCGGCGGTCGGCGTTGACATCGGCTGCGGCATGATAGCGGTCAGGACGTCGCTGAGCAGGGCGGATATGCCGAAAGACCTGTCGGACCTGCGCGTGGCGATAGAGAGCCGCATCCCGCTCAGCGCGGGCCGCTACAACGGCAGGGTGAGGAAGACGGCGCGGCCCAGGGTGGAGCGGCTGGAGAAGAAGGCGGGCGACCGTCTGGCGTTCTACGACAAGACAAGCAAGAACTGGCGCAAGCAGCTCGGCTCGCTCGGGTCGGGCAACCACTTCATCGAGATAGTGGTGGACGAGAACGAGGGTGTGTGGGCGTTCCTGCACTCCGGCTCGCGCGGCGTTGGAAACAGGATAGCCACCCACCACATCCGCAAGGCGAAGGCGCTGATGGACGAGTCGGGCGTCAAACTGCCGGACAAGGACCTGGCGTACCTGACGGGCGGCACAGAGGAGTTCGACGACTACATTCGAGACCTGGACTGGGCGCAGTTCTTCGCGCTGCTGAACCGCGAGGAGATGATGGAGCGGGTACTCGGCGCGCTGCGCTATCGAACCAGTGATTTCGAGGAACTTGAGAACATCCAGTGCCACCACAACTTCACTCAGAAGGAGAGCCACTTCGGGGAGGACGACATCTGGGTCACCCGCAAGGGCGCGATACAGGCGCTGGAAGGACAGATGGGGCTTATCCCCGGCTCGATGGGAACCAGGAGTTACGTAGTGCGCGGCAAGGGCGACTCCGAATCCTTCCAGACCGCGCCGCACGGCGCCGGACGCCGCTTCTCCCGCAGGCGCGCCAGGGATAGCTTCGACATGGAGGACTTCGACCGATGGATGGAAGGCATCGAGGTGCGCCGCTCGGAAGCGTTCCTCGACGAACTGCCAGGCGCGTACAAGGACATTGACCTGGTGATGGAGCAGTCCAAAGAGCTGGTTGACATAGTTCACACGTTCAGGCAGATAGTCAACGTGAAGGGGGCGTGAGAACCTGTATCCGTAAGGAGCTCATACCCCTCACGCTCTGTGGGTTTGGTGCGCCCATATCGCGAGTTCGACGCGGTTGCGAACGTCGAGTTTGGTCATAAGGCTGGTGAGGTGGGTCTTGACGGTGCTGAGGCTGACGTGGAGTTCGTCGGCTATCTCGGCGTTGGTCAGCCCCTGGGAGACGAGCGCGAGCGCTTCTTCTTCCCGCTCCGTCAGGGGTGTCGCGGGTTGCGCGAGCTTCCCCCTGTCCGGCCCCTGCGCGAAAGTCGAGAGCAACCGCGCCGTTACGCTGGGGCTGATGAGGGCGTCTCCGTTCGCCGCCGCATGAATCGCCTGGACCAACAATTCCGGCCCCGCGTCCTTCAGCACAAATCCGCGCGCGCCGGCCCTGAGAGCGTTGTACACGTATTCGTCCAGGTCGTAGGTGGTTATCATGACGATAGCGAAGGGGGTGTCGGCCTGCGGGCCGGCGAGTATGCGAGTGGCCTCGATGCCGTCCATTTCGGGCATACGTATGTCGAACAGGCAAACATCGGGCAGGAGTTGACGGGCAAGCGCGACCGCCTGTCGTCCGTCGGCGGCTTCGCCTATGACCTCGATGCCGGGCTGGTGGTCCAGTATCACGCGCAGACCTGCGCGTATGAGGGCCTGGTCGTCGGCAATCAATACCCGAACCGCCATGTCTTAACCTCCGGTTTTGGGGATTAGCGCGTCAACAATCCAACGACCATCCGGTCCGCGGCCCGCGCTAAGCTGGCCGCCGAGTAGGGAAACTCGTTCAGTCATGCCGATGATTCCATAGCCGGAGCCGAGGCGCGCGCCGGGCCTGGCGGGCTCGCCGTCGTCGCTAACGGTCAGGTGAACCGCTTCGGCGGTTCCATTGACGCGGACAGTGATTCGGCTCGCGTGGCGGGCGTACTTCCGAGCGTTGGTGATGGACTCCTGCGCGACTCGGAACAGACCCGCCTCCACCGACGCGCCGAGGTCATCTAACTCTCCCTCCAACCGAGCGCTGACCGGTATCTCTCCCGCCCCGGCGTTGGCTACCCGTTCGATGTCGGAGACTGTATGACTCGACTCGATTGGCGCGTCGCTGTCCCGTAGAACGCCGATGATTTGACGCATATCCTGGAGGCTTCTGGATGCGGTCTCTTCTATCGTCGCCAGAGTATCCAGCACGGCTTGCGGGTTTGACTTCGCCACAGCGCGGCCTGCCTGGGCCTGTATGGCGATGGCGGCCATTCTGTGGGCGAGCGTGTCGTGCAACTCGCGGGCGATCTGGTGACGCTCTTTGAAATGCGACTCGATGGCTCGCGCATGACGCAATTCCGCCAAATGGCGCATGGCCGCGCCGCTCAGGACCGGCAAGCATATAGCGACTCCTTTAAGGATCATGCCCGTGAAATTGTCCGACGGGATGTTCCAGGCAATCATCCAGCAGACTGCGGCGACACCCAGACCGAGCGCTATCTGGCGGCCCGGCGCCCAGCGCGTGAGAACGTGCGTCAATACGAGCAAGGTGAACGGGTTGACCAGGGGGCTTTCGACGTTGGTGATGAGCATTTCGAGGTGGAGCACACCATAGCCGCCGAAAGCTATGACAGTCGCCGGGAGCGGGTAGGCTCGCGCCCACGGAATCACCAGAGGCGCGACGATTGCGACACCTACCGAGACCGGACGCCACCCTACCTCCGACCGTAAGAATCCCTCCAGCAGACTGACTGCGACCAGCGCGAACATGAGCAGCCAGTCTCTCCATGACTGTTCCGGGGGATCCAGGGCCAGGGGCAACTCCCACAACCTTCGCAATGCGCCCGTAAACATGGCCGAAGTCTAACATACGGACACCGCGGGCGCATTGGCCGAAAGTATTACCCCAGACTAGCCCAATCGGCTGACGCGAATCCGGCCTTTCTCCCGATTCGCGGCAGGCTCTCCCCGTGCCAAGATAGCCTGTGACTCCGAGAAAAGGGAGAAGTTGGATGGTTCAACAAGCGCAGCGCCTACACAGAAGCCGCGACAGCCGACTCCTGTTCGGGGTCGCCGGCGGACTAGCCGAATACTTCGACGTTGATCCTGTTCTGATTCGCATGGGGTGGATACTGCTGGCGGTGGCCACAGTAGGAATCGCATTGCTGTTCTACGTCGTTCTGGCGATTATCATGCCCAAAGACAGACAGCCGGCATCCGAGGTCATATCAGGGGAGGACAAAATGGACGATGCTCCAACAAATAGAAATGTGGCTAGAAACGCGCTTGGGATTGGGCTGGTAGTCATCGGCGCTATCATACTACTCCACCAGTTGGACGTGATTGAAGCGATACGATGGGACATCGTTTGGCCTGTGAGTATCATGGTTCTGGGACTCATCATCCTGAGACCCTTCATAGCGGCGCTGCATAGCAGACTGCTGGCTTCCAGGGCCGGATCAGGGGACAACGGACCGGGCGAGAGTTCAGCCATTGAGTCCAGGCGCTAATCCGCGATGGTTTCAGCCTCGACAGGCTGCGGGCGCGGGGGCTCCGTCCTGATAGGACTCTTGCTTGTAGCGCTCGGCGTACTTCTACTGCTCACAACTACCGGGGTGGTATCCTTCGGCATCTGGGTCGAGCTTGTGGACTACTGGCCGGCGCTGCTGTCGCTGATTGGCACGGAGTTCGTCCTGGCGCGGCGCGCACTTCTCATACGCGCGGGAGTTGTAACAGCGGCTCTGGCGGCAGCGGTTGGAGCGGCGTATTTCTCAATGCCCGAGTACGATCCCCCAGAGCCGCTGCGCGCCGGGTATGTGGAACCGCTGGGGGACGCCCAGAGACTGCGTCTGAACATGGCGTTCTTTAGGGGCGACGTGGAACTGACTTCGGACACAACCGTTTCTGATTCTTTCGCCAGACTGCTGGCGGCGGACTTCGGGAGCCATCCCGCCCGCGTAATCCGCGAACAATCGGATGGCGATGTCAAGTTCCACCTGGCGTCCTCCGGGCCTTTTCTCAGGCACACCAGCGACGATGGCTACATCAAGCGCGAGAGCAGGATCAGCTTTCCGGTTGGCTTTGCGGACTGGAAGCTGGCGCTGTCTCCCGACGTGGAGAGCGATATAGAAATCATAGCCGGAGCCACGGACCTGGATATGGATATAAGGGAACTCAACGTTCGCAATCTCGATATCGAGGCAGGGGCGTCGGACATTAGAGTCCAACTTCCCGCCGACGCGGGGCAGACACACGTAGATATAGCAGCCGGAGCCTCTGATATAGAACTCTTGGTACCGGATGATGTCGCCGCGCGCATAGACATCGCCGCGCCGCTGGGTTCAGTCTGGATTGATCCCTCCAGCCGGTTTATGGAAATCGAGGATGGCGTGTACCAATCAGCCAACTATTTCGAGGCCCAGAATCGCGTCTGGGTGGATATTGAGGCCATTTCCGCCAATGTCACCGCCAGATGAGCTCGCGCCGCTCTTGCCCGACCAGGCATTGTGATATGCTTAGCTGGCAAGCTGGGCAGGAGGATTTGGATGGTTCAACAGGCGCGGCGGCTCCATAGAAGTCAAGACAACCGGTTCGTATTTGGAGTGGCGGGCGGTCTGGCCGAGTACTTCGATGTCGAACCTGTCCTGGTTCGCGTGGGATGGGTTCTGCTGACGATAGCGACGGCGGGAATCGGCGCGCTGGCGTACATCGTAATGGCGATATTCACGCCGGACAGCGAACGCCAGGAAGCCGAGTCCGCAACCCAGCCTCCGCGCGATTACCGAGATAGCGTTGTCGAGTCCGACGACCCGGACAATAGCGCGCCAAAAAGACATCTGCTCAGGAATGTACTCGGGGTTGGGCTGATAGTAGCCGGCATGATCATACTGCTCGTGAATCTGGGGGTGTTCGGCTCGATACCATGGAAGATCGTTTGGCCGGTGGCGATTTCGCTTCTGGGGGTGGCTATCCTGCTGCCCTCCATTCGGCGCTGAGCGATGATGAACACAGCCTCGGCGCGCCGGAATCCCCCCATATCTTCCTCAACGAATGTCGTGATTGTACGCGCGGGGACTGAGCCATGTTGAAGATAGGCATACTCGGCGGCACTTTCGACCCGATTCACGACGGACACCTGCTGATAGCGGAGTCCGCGCGCGCCTGCCTGGGGCTGGATAAGGTAATCTTCATTCCGGCCGGACGCCCCTGGCTCAAGTCGGACAGGGAGGTGACCGACCCCGCCCATCGGCTGGCCATGGTGGAGTTGGCTATACAGGACAACCCTAGCTTCGAGGTCTCGGACATCGAGATAGAGCGCCCAGGTCCCACATACACCGTGGACACGCTCTCGGAACTGCGCCAGGGCATGTCGGAAGGCACAGAGTTGTATCTCATCCTGGGCATGGACTCGATACGCGAGTTGGGCCGCTGGCGCCGGCCCGACCTTATCTTCGAGATGTGCATCGTGGTTGCCGTCTCCCGGCCCGGCGTCGCTAACGTCTCGATTCCGGACATCGAACGCGACTTTCCTTCGTCTGCGGACAGGCTTAAGATAATGGAAGGGCCGATGGTGGACACGAGCGCGACGGATATCCGCGCCGGAGGGAGCGCGTCGCTGAGCGGCGTACCGGACTCCGCGCGCGACTACATCCGCGAACATGGGCTGTATTCGGACGGCGAGTGACATCGCCCAACCCTGACAAGGAGATTGCTGAATGGAACACCAGATACTGACCCGACAGGTCCCGAACTCATTTTGAGACGGTTGAGAGGACTACGTTACCCGTGAGGTAAACGCTCTTGACGGAATAGTGGCCGTGAAGTTCGACCCCGGCAGCAAGCGGGCCACTGTTACCTACGATCCCGCCATTGCGGACCCGGACGCGATCCGGGACGCCATAGACCGCGCCAACGACCTGATGGCGCCGGGCGACGATGAGGCGAGCGAGGACGCGGGACGGGTGCTGTGATGTAACGCGATAGTCCGAGTTGCCCATATTTCTACATTGGCAGGGTGTAGGGAATGGGATATTATTAGAACTCGGTCTAATCATAGTTCAGTTTTCATCCATACGGGTCATATTTCCAGGAGGGCATTGATGACAGGGTACTGCATGAAATGCAGGGAGTCGCGGGAGATACAGGAAGCGCAGCAGGTAACGATGAAGAACGGCCGTCCGGCCACGCGGGGCAAGTGCGGCATCTGCGGTTCGACGATGTTCAGGATAGGCAAAGCGGCCTAGCCGCCGGAAGCAACTAATGAAAGAGCGCGGCCCTTGGCTCAGGTCAGGGCCGCGTTCTGTATATATATGAGATATTACTCAGATACCCATGACGCGCTTCGCCGTTTCCGCGAAATCAAGGTTACACCAGAGGGATCCGTAGGTGACAATATGCCTCCAAGCCGTACTCCCGAATATGTCGCCTGCCTGATAAATGAGTTGCGCGGCCTGGCAAGCGAGACCGAGTGGGCGGAGTTCAAGGTAAGCAACAGCGATCCCCAGACTATCGGAGAGAACATATCCGCGCTGTCTAACGGCGCGGCCCTGAACGGCAAGACATCCGCCTACATCGTTTGGGGAATCGAAGACTCTACTCACAACGTAGTAGGCACTGACTTCCAACCAGCCACCGCCAAGCGGGGAAATGAGCCTTTGGAAAACTGGCTGCTCAGGCTGTTGAATCCACAAATTGCATTTCACTTCCATGAAACTCGGGTTGGCGACAAGCGCGTTGTTCTACTTGAGATCGAACCCACGACGCATAGCCCGGTCGCTTTCAGCGGCGTTGAGTACACGTTCGCGTGGGCAGCGCGACAAAGAGACTCAGGGAGCATACCGAGAAGGCGCGCGCGCTGTGGCGTATCTTCGATATGGCGAGTTTTGAGAGTGGAGTGGCTGTCGAGCGAGTGAGCGGCGAGGATGTGCTGCTCAAGCTCGATTATCCCGCCTACTTCAGGCTTCTTGAAATGCCTCTTCCAGACGGTCGCGCCATAATTCTCGACGCTCTGGAGCGGGACGGCCTGATTGCGCCCTGCGACGCGGGCGGATGGAATATAACCAACCTGGGCGCGATACTGTTCGCGAACAGGCTTGGAGATTTCACACGGCTTGGACGGAAAGCCTTGCGGATAATCCAATACGCGGGCGCCGGACGCATCGAGACCGTGAGAGAACAGGAACACGAAAAAGGCTATGCCGCCGGATTCGAGGAGATGACTGAGTACATCGCTACGCTCATACCATCAAGGGAGGTGATCGGGCGCTCTCTGAGAAGAACCGTGCCGATGTTCCCTGAACTCGCCATACGCGAGCTGGTGGCTAATTCGCTGATACACCAGGACTTCTTCGCGACAGGGACGGGGCCGATGGTGGAGATATTCAGTGGCCGCATCGAGATTACCAATCCAGGTGAACCTTTGGTGGACACGGCACGATTCGTGGATACGCCACCGAAGTCGCGCAACGAGACCCTGGCGGCGTTGATGCGTAGATTCGGGATCTGCGAAGAGCGCGGCAGCGGAATTGACAAAGTAGTTCTCGAAGTGGAGTTGCGGCAGTTACCGGCTCCTCTCTTTCAAGCGCCGGGGGAATTCACCAGAGCGGCCCTGTTTGCCCACAAGGACTTGTCCCTCATGGATAGGTCGGAGCGGGTTCGAGCTTGCTATCTACACGCTTGCATACGCTACGTGGAAAGTCTTCCGGTGAATAACACATCAATCAGAGAGCGGTTCGGAATCCCTCAGAGGAACAGCGCTCAAGCTTCACGGATTCTCAGGGAAGCTCTGGACGAAGGCGCAATCGTCATACGAGATCCTGAAGCGGGGAACAGAAACCGCGCGTACCTGCCTTATTGGGCCTCATCGCGCGATGAATAGTTTATTTGATGGTTGTTTGATTGAAGACGCAATGCCCTGACAGAAAATTTGACTTTGCATGGCATACACACATTATATCGCGGTGTAGCGCCTAAATACGTGATCACAAGGCTATTAAATACATATTTAGACACGGACATTTTATTTGATGGTTGTTTGACAGGAATATGCGGGGTAGCCCAGAGCGGCAACAGGCCGCAATGGGCAAGATGTGGGACGACATGGCCCTTGGCTCAGGTCAGGGCCGCGTTCTGTTGTTCAGATACTGCTGCCAGGCGTCGGCGACGGACATCCCCTCGTATTCCTCGCTCAGCGGGGGCTCGTCGTAGTCGTAGTCGAGGTCATCCAGTTCGTCCAGATCGTGTATCATCGTCTGGACGGGGGGATCCTCGCCGCCCGTGTCTTTGAGGTACTGAAGGAACCTCAGAGCCGTGGTAAGTTCCTCTTCGGGAAGTTCGTCAACCAGTTGGTGTATAGATTCCTTGATCACCGTCGTCCATCCTGAATCCCGCGCCGGGGCGTGTTTCCGGTATTGTACCACTATTCACAAGGGCTGTCAGATGGTTACTCTGGCCCCGTTCTCCCGTATTTCGACCTTCTCCCCACCTTCTCCCGCGGCGCTCCATAGCGACCGGAGGGTTCGGGAGGCCGCGGACCGCCCCGCCGCGAACATACAGTTAACATTTTCTTAACACAAATACAACAGAAATGTTACATACTGGAAAAGATTCGGTAATATCCATTCAGTATCGTGGATTACCAAAAGGTATCAGCCCCCATCCACCTTAGGAGGTATCAGAATTGACAAGTACCAAAATACTTAGCCCCACACCCTTCAAACTCAAACTCGTCATGATAGCGCTGCTTGGCGTCGGGGTCTTCATAGGAACTATCGGAGTCGCCTACGCGCAGGACGTCACGGCTGAAAGCGTAAACGATACGGTCGGCAACGCCATCACCGTGTTCGCCGCCGCGCTGGTCTTCTTCATGCAGGCCGGATTCGCCTTTCTCGGCGCGGGACTCATTCGCTCCAAGAACACGGTCAACTACATGACGAAGTCATTCCTGGACTTCTGCATAGCCTCCCTGGGCTTCTGGGCCTTCGGCTTCGCGCTGATGATGGGCGGAGGCGCCGCCTCCGGTTTCATCGGTCTCGAAGGCTTCTTCCTGGTTGACTTCGACGACAGCGGCCTGGTTAGCTGGTTCTTCCAGATGGTGTTCGCCGGAACCGCCGCGACCATCATAGCGGGCGCGGTGGCCGAGCGCACCAAGATCAACGCCTACTTCGCCTACAGCTTCATCGTTGGCGCGGTCGTCTATCCCATATACGGACACTGGGCCTGGAGCGACGATGGATGGCTGTCCGCCCTGGGCATGGCCGACTACGCCGGCTCCGCCGTAGTTCACATGATAGGCGGCTTCCTGGCGCTGGCCGGAGCGATAGTCGTCGGCCCCCGCCGGGGCTTCCGCGAGGGCGCGGAACTCAAGGGACACAACATACCCTACGTGGTGATCGGGACATTCATCCTGTTCTTCGGCTGGTTCGGATTCAACATCAACTCGGACACGCTCGGACTAAACGCGGTCAACACGCTGCTCGCCGGCGCGGCCGGAGCTACTTCGGCCATATATGTCGTCCTGCTGCGTACCGGCAAGGCGGACATAGAGATGGCCTGCAACGGCGCGCTCGCCGGGCTGGTGGGCATCACCGCCGGCTGCGCCTACGTTGACCCCTGGGGCGCGGTCGTGATCGGCCTCATCTCCGGCGTCATCATGATCTTCGGCGTGGACTTCATAAAGAACGTCGTCAAGGCGGACGACCCCGTTGGCGCGGTTACGGTGCACGGCATCTGTGGCGCGTGGGGCGTGCTGGCGGTCGGAATCTTCGCGACCGGACACAACGGCGTCGAAGGG
The DNA here is from genome assembly GCA_963668275.2 of Dehalococcoidia bacterium. GTDB lineage: Bacteria > Chloroflexota > Dehalococcoidia > Lucifugimonadales > UBA1123 > VXRN01. Next base: position 533,146 of record OY764155.1, on the reverse strand, counting down.
CTGATAGCGGGCAACGCCGGACAGCTGGTCCCGCAGATAGTCGGCCTGCTGGTCGCCGCCGCCTGGGGCCTCGGAGCCGGATTCGTCCTCTTCAAGGCGATTGACCTGAGCATGGGCCTGAGAGCCTCCGAAGAAGAGGAACTCGAAGGTCTGGACGTACCCGAGCACGGCGCCTCGGCCTACCCCGAGATGACGGGCTAACCGCTAACTCAACCGGATAACCTTCCTTCATTCACAAGGCTCTGACCGCTCCAAGGGGGCTTGAGCGGTCGGGGCCTTTTGGTATTATGAGCGGATTTGGCGGAATTATGTTAGACTCGGGATATGTTACACAAATTTAACATTTGAGTAACACCCTCGAAACAATGATCCTGGATAATGTGAAGCGTAGAACAAACGCGATGCCGACCCGATAGAGCGGCCCCCGGCATCCGATCACTCGAAACAGGAGTCAGGACGAAATGGGTATCGAAGCAATTCTCGGCGGCATCGCATTCGCGGGACTGTTCGGACTGTGGGTAATCCTCCCGAGCAGGCTTCGGAAGAACAGAGAGCAGTAGTCGAGTTGAGGTCTTTTCCGCCAAGCGGCGGGAGAAGCGAAACCGGTAACCTTCACTGAAATCAGCGCCTGGGACGAGACACTCGACCAGGCGCGTTGTAATGTAAGAGCGTAATGATAAAATGGCTTCGACGCTCGCCCGCTCAGCCCCCAACAGCCGACGGCGGCGCGGCGGAAAGCCGGAATAAGTACAAGGAGTGGAAGCAATGACCCCTCAAGAAGTGATACAACTGATAGCAGACGAAGGCGTCCAGATAATTGACCTGAAGTTCACGGACCTGCCCGGAACTTTGCAGCACGTGGGCGTGCCGCCCAACGAGGTCACCGAAGACCTGTTCGCCAACGGCACCGGATTCGACGGCTCCAGTATTCGCGGTTTCCAGACGATTGACGAGAGCGACATGCTCATCGTCCCAGACCCGAATACGGCGGTCATAGACCCGGTTTACAACATCAAGACTCTAAGCCTGCTCTGCAACATCCGCGACCCACTGACAGGCTCGGACTACTCCCGAGACCCCAGGTACGTCGCGCAGAAGGCTGAAGCGTATCTCGCGTCCAGCGGCATCGGCGACACCAGCTACTGGGGACCGGAGGCCGAATTCTTCATCTTCGACTCCGCGAGATTCGATCAGGACGCTCACTCCGCCTTTTACAGTGTGGACTCGGATGAGGGCATCTGGAACGCCAGCAACGAATACCAGCTAGACGGCAAGACGCGGAGCAAGGGCTACCGGCCGCGTTACAAGGGCGGCTACTTCCCGGTTCCCCCGGTGGACACCCTGAGCGACATTCGCTCCGAGATGGTCATCGAAATGCAGAAGTTCGGCATGACCATCGAGAAGCAGCACCACGAAGTGGCGACCGCCGGGCAGGGTGAAATAGACATCGTTTACGACACCCTCACCAAGACCGCCGACAACATCATGATCTATAAGTACCTGGTGAAGAACGTCGCCGCCAAGCACGGCAAGACCGCGACGTTCATGCCCAAGCCGCTGTTCGGAGACAACGGCACCGGTATGCACACCCACCAGAGCATCTGGAGGGACGGCGAGAACATATTCTGGGGCGACGGCTACGCGCACATGAGCGACACGATGAAGTATTACATCGGCGGCCTGCTCAAGCACGCCCCCGCGCTTCTGGCATTCGCGGCTCCGACCACAAACTCCTACCGCCGCCTGGTCCCTGGCTACGAGGCTCCGGTCAACCTGGCCTACTCGTCGCGCAACCGCAGCGCCTGCTGCCGCATACCCGCGTATTTCGACACCCCTCCGTCGAAGCGCATCGAATTCCGCTGCCCCGACCCGACGGCCAACCCGTACTTCGCCTTTAGCGCGATGCTGCTCGCGGGCATAGACGGCATCCGCAACCAGATAGACCCGGGCGATCCGCTCGACGTTGACCTCTACGACCTTTCCCCCGAAGAGGCCGCCAACGTGCAGCAGGTTCCTGGCAGCCTGGAAGAGACGCTGGACGCTTTGGAAGACGACCACGAATTTCTGCTGACGGGCGACGTGTTCACCTCGGACCTCATAGAGACCTGGCTGGACTACAAGCGCACCAACGAAGTTGATGAAATACGCCTGCGCCCGCATCCCTACGAGTTCTTCCTGTACTACGACGCCTAGGCGCACCGGGTAGAGAACGCTAACAAGAGGGGCGACCGTTATGGTCGCCCCTGTTGATTTTCGTCTGAACGAAGAGAAGTTCGGGCCGAATAAAGCGGCGTCGAGCGCCCTATGTACCTCTAAGCCTGGGATCCAGGAGGTCGCGCAGGGCGTCGCCGAACATATTGAATCCGAATACGGCCAGGCTCAGCGCGAATCCGGGCCAGATCGCCAGGTGAGGCGCGACATAGAACTGGTCGAGTCCGGAGCGCGTCAGCATTCCGCCCCACGTCGGGAACGGCGGCGGGATTCCGAATCCGAGATAGCTGATAGACGCCTCAGCCAATATGAAAATCCCCAGGCTGACCGTGCCAATGATGATTATTGGCGCCATGATGTTGGGCAGGATATAAGACATCATCAGCCTTGGCGTAGAAGCGCCGATTGCGCGCCCCGCGTCCACGTATGTGTTCTCCTTCGTGGACAGCACCTGCGCGCGAATGATCCGCGAGTTGATAAGCACGCCCTCGATAGACAGCGCCAAGACTATATTCAGAAGACCGGGGCCAAGTATAGACATGACGAACAGCAAGAATACCAGGTACGGGATGGTCATGAAGCCGTCAACGATCCGCTGTATCAGATTGTCAATCCAGGTGCCGCTGTAATAACCGGTGATGACGCCCAGAACGGTCGCGCCGGCCAGAGTGATGATCACGGAGTATATCCCGACCTGCAGCGACACCCGCGCGCCGTACACCACCCGGCTGAACAGGTCGCGACCGAGTTGGTCGGTGCCCAGCAGGTGGTCCCAGCTATAGCTCAGCCTCGCGGCTGTCAGGTCTTGCTCCTGGAACCCGTATGGCGCGATCAAGTCGGCGAAGATAGCCATAATGCACATCAGCGCGATTATGGCCAGACCGATAGTTCCCAGAGGCTTCTCCCGGACAAGACGAGAGAAGAACATTCGCAGCCTGGAGCGTTCCACATTTTCCCTGGACAAACCCAGTCGCTGGGCAAGTCCGGTTTGTGTAGTTCTAGGTTCCATTATCTCCAGTCCCCAAAAGCGTTCAACCTACCGGTACCTGATGCGCGGATCCAGCCAGGCGTAGCTTATATCTACCAACAGATTGATCACGATGATGATTAGGGCAATGAACATAGTCAGGGCCTGGAGCATGGTATAGTCCCGGAACAGAACCACGTCCACTATATACTGCCCGAGTCCCGGCAGCCGCCAGATGGTCTCCATAATCGTGGAGCCTCCGACGGCGAACACGGCCTGAATGCCAATCATCGCCACCACGGGTATCATCGCGTTCTTGAGCGCGTGCCGGTTGATGACTATCCGCCCACCGAGTCCCTTGGCTCGCGCGGTGCGGATATAGTCAGTCCGCATCACCTCCAACAGCGTAGCGCGAGTCATGCGGGCGATAGGCGCCCCTATCGCGAACGCGAACAGGCTGGCCGGCACTATCATCAATCGCATATTCGCCCAGAAGTCCCCCCTGTCTCCGAACGGCGGAATGTATATTACCGCCGACGACCAGTTGAACCACAAGGACGCGAATATGATTACCAGCGTGCTGGACCAGAAGTAGGGCACTGATAATCCGATAACCGACACCGACCTGAGCGCGTAGTCGAGCGCGCTGTCCTGGCGGATAGCGGCGATGATGCCCACGAATACGCCCCACACGCTGGCGAGGACTATTGTCATCGTCGCCAGCTGGAACGTCACAGGAAATCTGCGCTTGAACTCCTCCCAGCCGGAACGTTTATTCCAGAGCGACTCTCCAAAATTGCCTCTGAAGAAATTGCCCGCCCAGCTTAAGTACTGCTCGTGGATCGGCTTGTCCAGGCCCATTCGCTCCCTGATGGCGTCCTGGTCAATTCCATAGATGCCCCCCCGATCTTCGAGCATCTGGTCCACGATGTCGCCCGGGATCAGCCTGATCATCGCGAACACGATTACGCTCACGATGAAGAACGTCGGAATAATCAGGAGAACCCGACGGATCAGGAATGGTATCATCCTACCCTCACTGGAGGTCTGGTCGGAGCCGCCGGGAGTTGCGGCGCAACGCGCCTGTCATCCCCCGGACGGCCCCGCGCGGCATTTGAGACTATTCGGCAGCCGCCTTAAACGTGGTCTTCTGATCTCGGTCTATCCAGGTGAACGCCACCGGGCCGAGCATATCCATCCAATGGAAGTAGTGATAGTTGTGTATCCAGGACTGCTGATAGCAGATGCAGACCCAGCTGGGCACAGGTATCGCGGGCATGATGTCCAGCAGGTAGTCCTCGATGTCATAGACCATCTGCACCCGCTTCTCGACATCTGTCTCCTGGTCCATCTCGTCCAGCATTGCGTCTAGATTGGCGTCAGTGATGTGGTTGTAGAAGCCGCCCCTGGTTTCCGAGTGATACGAGAAGGTGAGCCAGCCATTGGCGTCCAGACCGCCTCCTTGGAATCCGTAGGCCAGATCCTCGTAGTCTCCCTTGCCCCACACGTTTGGCAGGAAGTTGCTGCTGTACTCGGTAATGTTGAGCTGCACGTCGAACCCGAGATTCTTGCGCAGGCTTTCCGCCATGAGTTGAAGTTCAGACTCGATCCTGGGGCCATACCCGGACGTCCCGTCCAGGACGACCTTGAGCCCGTCTTCCACACCCTCCTCCGCGAGAATGCGCTTGCCCTCCTCGGGGTCGAACTGGAACCACTTGGCCTTATCGCCTAGCTGATCGAAGTCTCGCCACCACTTGCCGTGACCGGGGTTGATGAACGCCTGGTTGATGCCGAAACCGCCAAGAACGCTTTGTATCCAGCCCTGCCGGTCTATTCCGAGCGAGACGGCCTGCCGCACCTTCGGATTATCAAACGGAGCCTTGTCGTTGCGCACGGTAAGCGCGCGCGCGTTCGCGGTATCCGGGAAGATAGTCGGAACGGCGTCCGGGGAGTTGTCCTTGATCGCCTGGTACCGCTCGCCGGACATACAGTCCGTGTCAATGGCGGTTATGTCCAACTGGCCCGCGCGAAACGCCGCGTCAGCCGCCGGATAGTCAGGAATGAACACCTCTTCCACCACGTCTATATACGGGAAGCCGTCGTTCCAGTAGTCCGCGTGCTTCTCCATCTTGAGGAAGGACCCCGGGCTGTGTTCAATCGGCGTCCACGGCCCGGTGCCGACCGCCGACTCGAAGCTAACCAGGTCGCCGAACTCGTCAACTGACGCCTTGGGCAAGATAGCGTTGTACTGCTGACCCAGGTTTACGAACAGAGGACCGAACGGGACGCTCTGGTTGATACGCACCTCGTATGGACCGAGTACTTCGACTGACGTGACAGACTTCAACTGAGACGCGCCTGTGCTAGACAATTCTATCGAACGGTCGAGACTGAATTTCACGTCTTCCGCCGACATCTCCATGTCCTGTATAGGCCCTTTGTTCTGGTACATGACACCCTGCTTCAGCGCGATGTCAACCGTCTTGCCCCCATCCTTGAGTTCCCAACTCTCAACCAGCCTGGGCAGAGGGCTGAAATTCGTCGCCCCGAATTCAGGGCCGTATGGGAACGTGAACAGCGGCTCTCGCCAGCCGCTGCCGGTCGTCTGGTTGCGATAGCTCACGAACTGGTGGAAGTCGAAACTCTTGGGTTCCAGCGCGAGAACTCGAATCGTTCCGCCGGACTTCGGGCTGCCGGGCGCCGAACTCGGGCCGCCGAGAGGTATTCCCGCCTCCGCGGCGAGCTTGGCGATGCGCGGATCCGGGCCTCCGCCCGCAGGAGCGGCAACCGGAGCGCTGGTCGCGGCCGGGGCGGGAGCGGGCGCGCTGGTCGCGGCAGGGGCCGGAGCGCTGGTCGGCGCGGGAGCCGGAGCGGGCGCGCTGGTCGGCGCCGGGGCCGGAGTGGGCGCCTCGTCTTCACTCCCCCCGCACGCCGCCAGAGCGAACAGCGTAAGTGATAAGCCGAGGACTATTAAAAGCATCCTATTCATGTAAGGTCTCCTTGTTTGACATATGTAATGCAGTCGCGGACTCTCTTTTCAACGGTTCCCGCGAAATTCTCTGTACGCCGGGGGAAACCGCTTCGATGGCTGGCTACTCGGCGCCCAACTGCGCCTCTGCCAGCTCCAGTACGCTGTCGAGCTGACGAACCACGAAATCAACCTCGTCCCTGGTGATGGTGAGAGGCGGCGCAAGTGATATGACATCGCCGGCGCGCCCCAGCAGTCCGTGGTCGGACATCAGCTTATCCAGCGTGGGACCGAGATTCGCCTCCGCCGGGAAACGCTCCTTGGTGTCCCTGTCCTTCACGATCTCGATCCCGCAGATTAGCCCCATGCCTCCGCGCACGTCACCCACTATCGGATGCTCATAGAGGGTTTGCAGCTGCTCGTAGAGATAGTCGCCCATCTCGGCGGAGTTCTGGACAACGTCCTCGTTCTCCATTATCTCCAGGTTCGCCAGCCCCGCGGCGCACGACGCCGGATTGCCGCCAAACGTAATCAGGTGACGCAGCATATTATCCTGCCCCATGAAGTTGTCCGCGACCTTCTTGCTGGCGACCGCGGCGCCAATCGGCAGATAGCCGCTGGTGAGCGCCTTGGCCACCGTGAAGATGTCCGGCTGTATGCCCCAATGCTCGGTGGCGAACATCTTGCCGGTGCGCCCGAATCCGGTTATCACCTCGTCGCAGATCATGATGACTCCGTACTTGTCGCATATCTCGCGTATCCGCGGCCAGTAGCCCGAATCCGGGATATGTATTCCGGCGGCGGCGGATATAGGCTCGCCTATGAACGCCGCTACGGTATGCGGACCTTCGTGAAGAATCGTTCTCTCAAGCTCCTCCGCGCACTCTATGTCGGTGTGCGGACCGCGATATTTATTCGGCTGCGCGATGTGTATGTTGCCCGGCACCAACGGCCCGTAGTCCTGCGGCCCGGACGCGGCGCTGCCCCCCAGCGCCATGCAAGCGTGGGTGGCCCCGTGATACGAGCCGCGCCTGCTGATCACCTTGTAGCGTGTCGGCTCGCCGTTGTTCTTGTGATACGCTTTCGCTATCTTCAGCGCGGTCTCCACCGCCTCCGAACCGCCGCTCACGAAGTACACCCGCGAATCAGGGTCCGGCGACAGACTCGCCACCTTCGCAGCCAGCCGCACCGTCGCCGGGCTCACGGTGCCGCCGGGAGAATAGGACACATCCTGCATCTGCTGATACACGGCCTCCGCTATTTCCTTGCGCCCGTGGCCTATGTTCTTCAGCCACATACCCGCAAGCGTATCAACCCAGCGGTTGCCCTCTCCATCCTCCACCCAGACGCCTTCCGCCTTGGAGATTAGCTTGATGCCCGTATCGTCGGACATATCGCCGATTGGCCTGGAGTGCGGCCAGAAGTGCGCCTCACCCAGCTGTTTCAGTTCTTCAATCTCTTCACCCGTTAGCTTTACGCTATCTGTGACCATAAGGAATCTCCTTGCATGGCGGCGCGGTTGTCCGCGCTATCCCCAAACTTGCTGATCTATGCTAAAACATTCCCGAATTTATATGCGCGGCGGGGCTATCGTATCAGATAGTCTAAGTGTGTCAACCCGCAGCCGCTCGATGGTCAGAGACATTCGATTATCAACACCCGCCGGCGGTCGGGTACGACGCCGTGGCAAGTAGCGTACATTTGGCTGTCCCGGGACGCGCTCTTATACTCTCATATCTGCCGCAGGCGCGGGTCGAAGTAGTCGCGCAGCCAGTCGCCCAGGAAGTTCAGCGCGAGAACGGTCAGCCCGATTCCGACGCCGGGTATGATCGCTATCCACCATGAGGTGGCTATGTAGTTGCGTCCGTCGGCTACCATGCTGCCCCAGGCGGGGTTGGGCGGCGGGATTCCGACGCCCAGAAAGCTGAGAATTGACTCGGCCAGGATTATCTGCCCCGTTCCCAGCGTCGCCACTACTATCAGGGTGTTCGTCACGCCGGGGATCAGGCGCTTCCAGATAATCCGAATCGGCGACGCGCCCGCGACTTTGGCAAGCGCTACGTAGTCCATCTCCTTCACTGATGTTACGCAGTCTGAAACATTCTTCCATTCGACAGAACGTTCATGCTATCATGTCGCCCAATGAACTATGACCGACCCAATCTTTACATAAATAGGAGGTTATCCAAAATAAATCCGACGAAGAAAATTTTTCTGTCCGTAGCTAACAACAGGTGATAACAGGTCACTTTCCACGTGAACTGTAACCTGTCCCACTTGGAAACTCACCTGTAACCCCACCTGTACGATATAAATTGAGATATATGGCCAATGCGCCCAGGCCGCAGACCGGCGACTCTGCGAAGACCCCGGTCTGAATAGTCGCAAAGCCCTGCCCAGTGCGTAACATCAGTCCTTCAGTTGCAGGACCTCGCCCCGAACACGCTCACGACCGCGAGCGCGGCCAGCAGGAAAGGCAAAGCGTTGGTGAGGTCCACCAGGCGCATGATGACCTCGTCCACGTGGCCGCCGAAGTAGCCGGACACCGCGCCCAGCGCGACTCCAATGGTCATGGTGAGCGCTAGGAAAGTCGTTGTTGAACACGGCGTTGAGAGCGAGCGCGCCTATTCCGGGCCAGGCGAAAATCGTCTCGGTGAGCGCGCTGCCCGTGGCGAATCCCGCCATCAGCAGTCCGCCAAACGTAAGGGGAGCGATTATGGCGTTTCTGAACGCGTGCTTCCAGACTATGGTCATCTTCCCGACACCCTTTGCGCGCGCGAACTTCACGAACTCGGAGTCCATCACGTCGAGCATCGCGGATCGGGTGAGGCGCGGGAATCCGGCGGCGGCCAGCCAGAAACTGTCTCATGCCCACGTTGCATACCCCCGTCTCGGCGTTCGGCGCCACTTCCCGTAGCGCGGGGCGGCGTTGACTTTCTCCATCGCCTGGTACGTCTCAACCGCCTCGATGCCCCAGTTCCAGTCGCCTTCGCTCCAGGTAGAACCTTCCGCGGCGGCGAACCTGGGCAGGTCCATAGTCGCCGTCTCATTTCCGCCCAGCCAGGCGTAGAGGTATTCAGTCTTTCTCTCTACCAGCTTGGGCCTGAAGGCCTGGTACGCCGTCCTGTCTATCCTCGGAGTGAGGCCGATGTTTGCCCACATCGTGGCAGTGGCTTCCCAGACTTCCTGGTTGAGCGAGCCTATGTCCGGCGCGACGAATATCGGTATCTCGAAACCGTCCCCGTAGCCGGCCTCATCAAGCAACTCCATTGCCCTGTCGGGGTCGTAGGGAATTATCCACCTGTCCGGGTGTTCGGGAAGCACGCTCACGAAGTACGGCGCGTACTCGGGGCGCCCAACGCCTACCTGAGTCTTTCAGGTCTTGGAGGAAACTGATGGGAACCGAGTCTATGATCGCGACCTCGCCGGTCTTGATGGCGGCGACGCGGGTCGAAGCCTCGCCCATCTCCAGCGCTCGCAGAGTGTCGAATGAGGGCTTGCCTCCGTAGTAGTCGGCGAACGCCTCGCCCACGAACTCGTTGTCGGCGGTCCAGCTAGACATCTGGAACGCGCCGGTGCCTATGGGAGTCTGGAGCGCGACGTCCGCGCCCGCCTCGCCCACGTGCTTCTTGCTCGTGATGTTGGCGATGCCGAGGTATATCCTGTCCCACTCGATGGTGAACTGCTCGATTGGGAATTCCACCGTGTCGGAGTCTATGACGTTCAGCGGCTCGAGGTGGTTGCTGATGAAGCCGACCGAACCGTGAATGGACTCGGGATTCTCGAGGCCGGCGTCGCCGTAGCTCCACTTTACGTCCTCAGCGGTCAGTTCGCCCCATCCGCCGTGGAACTGGACGCCCGACTTCAGATCCACCGTCACGGTCGTCAGGTCTTCGGACAGTGTGTACGACTCGGCGAGCCATGGAGTGTAACTGAGGTCAACCTCGCGCTTCGACGAGCTTCTCCATGACGCTGAGTCTTTCGGGCATCTGCTCGGGGCCGCCGCCGGTCTGTTTGCCGGGCAGCCCGGTCGGCGCGCCTATCTTCACCATGGCGACGGTCAGCGTTCCGGCGGGTTCCACGGACATCGTAGGCGCCGTAGTGGCCGCGGGCGCGGCGGTCGGAGCCGGAGCCTGCGCCGCGGGCGCGGCGGTCAGAGCCGGGGCCTGCGCCGCGGGCGCGGCGGTCGGAGCCGGGGCCGCGGTCGGGGCCGGCGTAGAGAAGTTAACCTGTCCCGGCGCCCGCTCTTCGGTCGCGCAGGCGGCGAGGGCCAAAGCCGCCGCCAGCGCAGCGATGGTCAGCGCCATCATAGTGATTCGTCGTCTGGAAAACAGTCTGATATCCATGGAGATTCCTACGTGTCAGGAAGAGAATGGAGCCGCGTGACGCGGGCGTGTCTGAATGTGTGAGTCGGTATCACCGAGCGCGGATAGTGTCAATTGTCCGCGAACCGCGGAACCTGTATCAGTTTGGTCGGTAGGGGAGTCACCCCCATCCTAGCCTTCCCCCATCAAGGGAGAAGGGAATTTCCTCGCCACAGGCAACGCCGACTAAATTGATACAGGCTCCCACGACTCTCTCCAGGGTAAGTCGGCGTGTCACGGTTTGGTCAGCGACGCCGCTCTGGATTTACCCGGCCTTTCGGCTTCGCTGGCGGATGTAGGCGGTGATGTGGGCGTGGCGGACTGTCCGGTTGCGTCCGATTTTTGTCTTCGCGAATATCATGCTGCCGGCGTCGTGGTCGTGGGAAGAAGCCTGGGGTCAGGGTTGGGAGAGGAGGTCGCTGGGGCGGATGTCGAGGGCGTTGGCTATTTTCAGGGCGGCTTCGATGGTTAGGTTCTGTCTGCCGTTTTCTATGAGGCTGATGTAGGTTCGTTCCAGGCCGGAGGCGTCGGCGAGTTCTTGCTGTGTCATCCGGCGCGCGGTTCGGGCGGCGTTTACTCTGCGGCCCAGCAGGGCGAGTTGTTCGTCGAGGGTGAGCTTGCGCTCGGCCAGTCCGATGAGACGGCGCGCTTGTCTTATGGCGTCGGGGATGTTGTGGGCGACTGCGTCGCATCCGAGGGCGCTCAGGTCTTGTTCGGAGCGGTCCAGCGCGTTTCCGCCCAGCAGTATCCTGGGCCTGTCGGGGCGCAGTTGGCGAACCGCCTCAGCGGCGGCGGCGGCGTTGGTCAGATATTCGGGCAAGGTCACTGAGAGGGCTACCAGGTCGGCGTCCCGACTGCGGACGAACTCGGCGAGGTCCGCGGCGGGCGTTCCGGTTCCGAGGAAGTCCACGTCCCAGCCGTCCATGGCGAGGAAGTCGGCGACCATGCGCGCGCCTATGAAGTGCTGGTCGTCCTCGACGGGGGTTACGACGGCCCTGGCTCCGAGGCTTGGCCCCGGCTCCATCCCGTTTCTCAGAAAGTCCATCATCTCAATGGTGATGGTGGTGGCGAGGTGTTCCTGGGCGACGTTGATAGCGCCTCGATGCCATAGCTCGCCAATCCTGGCCTGGGCGGGCGCGAGTATGTGGAGATATGTGTCGGCTCGGCTGGCGCCGAAGCTGAACGCCTGGCTTATGACGGAGCGGGCCAGGACGGGTTCGCCTTGTATCAGAGCGGAGTAGTACCTGTCCGCGGCTTTGGCAAGTCTGCTGGATTCGTCCATGTGAGTTCACCATGTATGATATATTAGACATATCGTTATCGGTATGTTATTATAATAGCACAAAAGGTTAATTGCCTGTAAGGAGGGCTGAAATGGAAGTGATTCAGATAGTAGCCATAATTCTCGCGGTGGTTGGGGCGCTGAACTGGGGGCTGGTGGGTCTGTTCAAGTTCGACCTAGTGGCTTTCGTGGCCGGCGGCATGAAGTTCGGGGACGTGAATCCTTTCTCGCGGGTCGTATACATACTGGTGGCGGTCGCGGGCATCGTCAGCCTGACGATACTGGGAGAACTGCTTTAGACGGCGCTGCGGCAGAAGCGGCTGATAGGGGTAGGCATTTCACCCTCATCCCAGCCCTCTCCCCGAGGGAGAGGGGGTTTGTTGATCGGTGTTCATAGCTGACCGCATATTTGCCTACCCTTGTGAGGGTAGAAGCGCGGTGAGGGGCCTTCACTGGAACGGCGAGGCCCCTTTTTGCTGTATCACATTCGGGGCTTATTTACTGATGTTACGCAGTCTCAGGGCAATCGCATCTTAATTTTCGGGCTTTTTCAGGGGTGTTTTCGCTCCATGAAACCCCGAAACTACCACAATGGCCGAACCCATGATCGCTATTCAGAAATTCTGAAACCGCGCAATGACATCTACGAGGGGTTTCTGCCCAGGATTCACCTGTTTGCGAACGTAAGCGCCGTTTAGATGCGATTGCCCTGCGCGCAGTCTGAAACATTCTTCCATTCGACAGAACGTTCATGCTATCATGTCGCCCAATGAACTATGACCGACTCAATCTTTACATAAACAGGAGGTTATCCAAAATCAATCCGCCGAAGAAAATTTTTCTGTCCGTAGCTAACAACAGGTGATAACAGGTCACTTTCCACGTGAACTGTAACCTGTCCCGCCTGGAAACTCACCTGTAACCCCACCTGTACGATATAAATTGAGATATATGAACAATGCGCCCAGGCCGCAGACCGGCGACTCTGCGAAGACCCCGGTCTGAATAGTCGCAAAGCCCTGCCCAGTGCGTAACATCAGTTATTTACTATCATTGAATTGCGCATTGAATTGTGAAAGTTTTCATTAGCGCGTCGGGAACCTGTACAAACGCGGTCGTGGGTTCGGACGGAGACTTCCGAATCGCTGTGGATACCCGCTTTCGCGGGTATGACGGTTGAACGGCGGGATACAGGCCGGCGCGCCGGAGCGAGGTTGAGTCAAATGGATTGGATAACGAATACGGCGTTGAATAAGCGAACGGTGACTTTGCTGATCATCGTTCTGGTGCTGGCGGCGGGGGTTTTCACTTACAGAACGCTTCCGGTAGAGCTGTTCCCGGAGGTGGAGTTTCCACTGGTGACGGTTACTACGTTCTACCCGTCGGCGAATCCGGAGGCGGTGGCGATGGAGGTTACCGCGCCCATCGAGAGCGTGATGTCGGGGCTGGAGGGGCTGGAGAGCGTGCAGTCGTTCTCGTCGGAGAACCGGTCAATCATCCTGGGTAATTTCGAGTTCGGGACGGATATGGATGAGGTGGAAGGGAACCTGAATTCTTCCATCAGCGGGATTTCGTTTCCCGACGGCGTTGTCTCGCCGATAGTGGGGCGCATCAATCCTGATTCGTTTCCCGTGCTTCAGCTCAGCGTAACCGGGGAGCGGGAGCTGGTGGAGCTCCAGGACATTGTGGATTCGAGGGTAATGCCGGTGATTTCGGGCGTGGAAGGCGTGTTCAGGGTGGAGGTTACGGGGGAGGTTCAGCGCAAGGCGCGGATAGTGGTTGACCCGGCGCGGATGCGGGAGAAGGGCGTGTCGCTGTTCCAGGTTTCGCAGGCGCTGTCGGAGAATAGCGTGGCGTTTCCGGGCGGGGCTATCAGCGACGGCGGGGGGCAGGTTCTACCGATAAAGACGACGAGCGGGTATGAGTCGCTGGATGATCTGCGAAACCTGGTAGTCGGGTTTTCGCGGCCGGCCATGGCGATGCCCGCGGGCGCCGGCGCTCCGCCGGGCGCGATACCGTCCGGCGCGATGCCGTCGGGTTCAGCTCCGACCGCTCCGCCGTCTCCTGTCAGACTGAGCGAGATAGCGGACGTGAGCCTGAGCGCGGGCACGGCGACGAGCATATCGCGCACGAACGGGAAGCCGAGCATCGGGGTGTCCATCATCAAGGATCCGGACGCGAACACGATAGACGTGACGTCGGCCGTTCTGGAAGCGCTGGACGGGATCGGAGAACTTCCGGCCGGGGTGGAGGTAGTTACGGTTTCGGACGACGGGCCGGCCATCCAGAGCCAGATAACGACGCTGGAACGGGAAGCGATTCTGGGGTTGATACTGGCGGTGATGGTGGTGTTCGTGTTCTTCCTTACGCTGCGTCCAAACGCGATAGTGGGGGCGCTGACTTCGCTGCGCCCGACGGTGGTGATCGCGCTTTCGATACCGCTAAGCATCTTCGCGGGCGTCCTGCTGATGAGTTGGCAGGGTTTGGCGCTGAATTTCATGACGCTGGGCGGGCTGGCCATATCGGTGGGCAGGGTGGTGGACGACAGCATCGTGGTGCTGGAGAACGTGTATCGGAATATACAGGGGTCGAGGGATAAGTGGCGGGCGGCTCTGAACGCGACGGTGGAGGTTGGGCCGGCGATAACGGCTTCGACGCTGGCGACGATAGCGGTGTTCGTTCCGCTGGGGTTCATTCCGGGCCTTGTGGGGGCGTTCTTCTTCCCGTTCGCTATCACGGTCAGCTTCGCGCTGATAGCGTCGCTGCTGGTGGCTCTGACGGCGGTGCCGGTACTGGGGGCGTATCTTCTGAGGCAGGGAGACCTGCCCGAGGACGTCGGGGAGATAGAGGAACCGCCGCCGATGTCGGAAGCGGAAGCGGAGGCGGAGACGGCGTATGGCGTTCTTCCGGCTCACGAGCGGCGGTCGGCGAGTGGCCTATGGATGCAGCGCGCCTATACTCCGATTCTGAGATGGGCGCTGGGACACAAGGCGATTACGCTGGTGGCGGCGACAGCGATAACGCTGGGCAGCCTGAGTCTGACGGCGTTGATTCCGATCAGCCTGTTCGAGAACGCGGGGGACAGGTACGCGAACATAGACATGAACTTGCCGCCCGGCACGCCGGCTGAGGCGACGCTGGCGGAGTTGGCGAAAGTCGAAGCGGAGATAGCTCCGCACTCGGTGGTTTACATTTCGACGGTGGGCAGCCCGTCTGCGTCTTTCGGGGTGAGCGTTCCGAGCGGTTTCAACCAGTCGAATACCTTCGTCGGGCTGAGCGAGGACGCGCCGGAGGACATAATCGCGACTCTCAGGGACAGGCTGGAGGGCGTCGAGGGTCGGACTATCAACATCACGGAGGTGAACAACGGTCCGCCGACTGCGGGGCTGGACATCAGAGTTACGGGCAATGACTATGAGGATATTTCGTCTGTCGCGCTGGAGTTGATTGGCGAGTTGGAGACAATCGAGGGGGTGGCGAACGTAACGAGCAACGTGAGCGAGGCGAGGGACGAGATAGTGGTGGACGTGGATCCGGCGCGGGCGGCCTCGCTTGGCCTGAGCGCGCGGCTGGTGGCGTTCCAGGTGAGCCAGTTCTTCGTGGGGCAGGAGGTTACGCGCGTCCAGACGGAGGATGGGGCGGTGGACGTTACGCTGAGCGTGGATTCGAGTGGCGTTTCGGATATGGAGAGCGTGAGGTCTCTGGCTATCGCGGGGCCTCTGGGCACGGCGTCGCTGGGAGAGATAGCGGAGGTGGGGATACGGCCCGGGCCGGTGACGATTACGCGGACGGACGGGCTGCGGTCGGCGAGTATAACGGGGAGCATAACGGCGGACGACACGCAGGCGGTGGGGACCGCGATACAGGAGAAGATAGACGCGCTTTCGCCGCCGCCGGGCGTGGAGATTACGAGCGGGGGCGTGTTCGCGCAGATAGCGGAGGGTTTCCAGACGATATTCATAGCAATGGCGATAGGGATCGCGCTGGTGTACCTGGTGATGGTGGCGAGCCTGGGTTCGCTGAGGAATCCGTTCGTGATAATAACCAGCCTTCCGCTCGCTGTCATCGGGGCGATGTTCGGGCTGTTCATCACGGGACGGTCGCTGGGGCTTCCGGCGATGATGGGCTTTCTGATGCTCATAGGCATCGTGGTTACGAACGCGGTGGTGCTGATAGCGTTCGTGGAGCAGCTTCGCCAGCGTCGGGGGATGAGCGTATATGACGCGCTGATAGAGGGGGGACGGGTAAGGCTGAGGCCGATACTGATGACGGCGCTGACGACGAGCATGGCGCTGCTGCCTCTGGCGACTTTCGTGGAGGACGAGGGGGGCATAATCGGGGCGCAGCTGGCGACGGTGGTGATCGGGGGGCTGGTGAGTTCGACGGCGCTGACGCTGGTGGTGGTTCCGGTGGTGTATATGCTGATGAACGAGAGCATTCCGGGGCTGTTCAATCGGATATTCCGGCGGGATGACGAAGCGCCGGAGGCGGCGTAGGAGAATACATACAGGCAGGTATCCATAAGCGTGAACTGGCAGTGCGCGACACTCCTCAAGCCTGTGGATACCCGCTTTCGCGGGTATGACGGAAGGGTTTAGAAGGGGTCTTGGCAGTTGGCTGTCGCGAGGGAAGGATGTGAGGACTTTCAGGCTGAATAGCGAGGTTTGGCTGCCGCGTCCGATTGAGGATGTGTTCGAGTTCTTTTCGGACGCGCGCAACCTGGAGGCGCTGACTCCGCCGACGCTGAGGTTCGAGATACTGACGCCTTCGCCGATTCGGATGGAGGTCGGGACGCTGATTGACTATAAGCTGAGGCTGCGGGGGATCCCTGTCAGGTGGCGGAGCGAGATTACGGCGTGGGAGCCGCCGCATCGGTTCGTGGATGAGCAGAGGCGGGGGCCTTACAGCCTGTGGGTGCATGAGCATACGTTCGAGGCTAAGGACGGCGGGACGCTGGCCAGGGACTTCGTGGAGTACGCGGTCCCTGGTGGCGCGCTGGTGAACAGGCTGTTCGTGGCGCGGGACGTTCGGGGGATATTCGTGTACAGGACGAAGCGGCTGCGGGAAGCGCTGGGATGATGAAACATTCGGACGGCGAACTGCGGCGGATAGAGCGGGCGCTGGGGCTGGATTTCGCGGACATCGGGCTGCTGGAGCGGGCGTTTGTCCACGACTCGTTCGTGGCGGAGTTTCCGGGCGTTTTCGAGGAGTCGAATGAGCGGTTGGAGTTCCTGGGGGACTCGGTTCTGGACCTGGTGGTGGCGGAGGAACTGACTCGCAGATTCCCGGAGAGGCCGGAGGGCGCGCTGACGCAGATGCGGGCGTCGCTGGTGGACAGGAGCGCGCTGGCCGGGGTGGGGAGGCGGCTGGGGCTGGGCGAGTGGCTTGTGATGGGCAAGGGCGAAGCTGAGATTGGAGGAGCGGAGCGTGATTCCAACCTGGAGGACGCTTTCGAGGCGCTGCTGGGGGCGCTGTTCCTAGACGCGGGTTATGAGGCGGCGCGGGGGTTCGCTCTGCGAGTTATGTCTGAGGAACTGGACGCGGCGGCTGATATGGAGAGCCCGCCGAGGCATCCGAAGTCGCTGTTGCACGAGGCGGCTATGGAGCGGGGTTTCGCGCCGCCGGTGTACGAGGAAGTGGGACGGGCGGGGCCGGATCACGCGCCGACGTTCGTGGCGCGGGCTGTGGTGGACGGGAGGGAGATGGGCAGGGGCGAGGGGGGCAGCAAGCAGGCGGCAGAGGCGGAGGCGGCGGAGGCGGCAATTAGAAATTTGAAATTGTGAATTAAGAATTAGGGGCATCTTACCTGTGAGCGGATTGTGAAGGGGGTCTTGACAGCCGCCGAGATTCGGTAAACACTATTTAGGCAGTGACAGACAATCAAAGCGAAAGAGATCCACTCTGGTTGCGCCTGCTGCTGAGAGCGCTTCGGCCTCCGGCGGCTGATGATCGGGAGTCAATATGGGCGGTAAGCCGGAGATGGCTTCCGTTTTACATTGGACTGATTAGCGTAATTACCTTCGGCTGGTTGTGGGTCATATCCGGGGTGGTGATAGAGAGCGGAGAGTATGACGACGCCACCGAGACGATGGTCGCCGTTGTGGATAGGTCATCGCAGGCTGTGCCGCTGATTGTCCTGATTAGCGTATGCGTTACATATTGGCTGGATGTATTAGGAGGGTTGCTGATGGTTACGTCGCGTTACCTGAGCAGCAAGTTCGTTACGCCTATCGTAGAGAGACACAGGGCGGAGGGTAGGGCAGAGGGCAAGGTCGCAGGCAGATCGGAGATGCACGAGGCGTGGCTGGTGTGGTATCGGAAGAGCGAGGAGGCTAAGGCTAAGGGGATTCCGTTCGATGAGCCGCCGCCGGAGTTGCCGACCGAACCGGGGAAGAATGGCCGGCAACTTTAAGACTGCCGCTAACGGTCGGTTTCGGTTGTCCGGGTTTCTCCAGGACAGTGCCTTGTGGATTCCCGCTTTCGCGGGAATGACTGAATTGTAGTTCACCCTCACCCTAGCCCTCTCCCTGAGGGAGAGGGGATTCTCAACATACAAATGACGGTAAATGCAACACGGCCTAACTGTTGCTCCGCGTTATATGGGGGCGTATTTGTGACCGAGTTCTTCTTCCCAGCGCAGGTAGTTGATCTTGTCGGCGAAGTTGCGGTCGGGGCCGGAGGCTACCATATCGGAGGGCGGATACATGACGCCGGTGAGTCCACTTTCGACTTCGCGGCCCGAGTCCTGCCATGCGTTCATGCCGCCGTCGAGGGCGGATACGTCGGTGTAGCCCATGTCGAGCAGGGTCGCGGCGGCGAGGACGGCCTGGCGGCTGTTTGGGCCGGAGCAGGTGACAATTATCGGGGCGGATTTGTCGGGGGCAACATCTTCTATTCTGAGTTCCAGCCAACTTCGGGGGACCCAGGACGATCCGGGGACGTGTCCCTGGGCGAACTCGGCGCTGAGGCCGACGTGTATCAGCGTGGCGTTGGAGGCTCGTTCGGCTTGTTCTGGGGACAGGATGGGTACTTGCTCCCGCGCTTCGGACAGACCGAGGGGTTCTGCATCTGGGGCGGCTGATTCAAGGGAGTTGCCTGCCTGAAGCCATGCGGCGGTTCCGCCATGCAGGGCGTACACTTCGTCGAAGTCCATCTGCCTGTACCATGAGGCGGTGAGGGCGGCGCGAGTTCTGCCGTCGCAGCAGAAGACTATCGGGGCGTTGTGGACGACGGCCACTTCGTCGGAGCGCTGGACGGCCTGGCCGCCCGGGAACCACCGGAATCCGGGTATGTGGCCTTCGTTGTATTCCTCCTCGGCGCGGACGTCTATGAGGTAAACGGTCTCGTCTTCGGAGCGGGCTGCTATGTCCCGAAGCGTTGGGACGTCTATGTAGCGAACGCCGTCCTGTTCGGCGAGGCGGTCGGCGAATTCCTCGGCGGCGGCTCTGCCGGACTCGGTAGGTTGGAGCAAGACGGCTCTGTCGGCGCTCGCGCCGGTTTCCAGTTCGTAGCCGGCGAGTTCCCAGCCCGCGGTGCCGTTTTCCAGGCCGACGACGTTCTCCACGCCCATTCGCTGCAGCAGGCGCGTTCCGATGATGCTGCGGGTGCGTCCGGCGCAGTTGATTACGACGGTGGTATCGTCGTCGGTCCGCTCAACGATGTCCATGATACGCAGGCCGAGTTCGCCGTTGGGGACGCTGCGCCCGCCCGGTATGCAGAAGTTGCGAAATTCTTCGGGGGTGCGGGTGTCGAGGATGACCAGTTTTTCGCCGCGATCCATGCGGCCCTTCAGCTCAACGGCGTCAATTTCGGGGACGCCGTGCTGTACCTGCACCTTCTCGCCGAAGTCCTTGCTTGGGACGTTGACTCCCCATTCGGTGGGGCGCTTCTCGGTGACCCAGCGGTTCATGCCGCCTTCCAATGCTGAGACGTTGGAATAACCCAGCCGCGCGAGGGTGTCGGCGGCGAGGCTGGCGCGTCGTCCGTCGTCGTCGCAGACTACTATGGGGGTAGCGCGATGCGGCACGGATTCGGCTATGAGGGACTCAATGTCGCGGCGGGGCATAAGGCTGGAGCCGGGTATGTGGGAGCTGTTGTACTCGCCGGCTTCGCGGACGTCTATGAGGGCGAAGGGGGCGTTGCCGTCGAACAGGTCGGCGAGGTCGGCGCAGGATGTGGTGGAGGGCATGGGGACGGCCTTTTGTCTGAATCAGGATTTACGGGATTTTAGGATTTTCAGGATGGTGGATTCCCGCTTTCGCGGGAATGACGGACAGTTCTTGGAGTATGGCATTTTCATATGGATGTGGTACTAGCAGTTGTCGAAGCGGGTGGTGGCGAAATGTTTCACGGCGCCGGATTCGAGGTTGTAGTTGCTGCGTTGGAGTCCGCGCAGGTCGTTGCCATAGACGTGTATCTCGACGGTGGGGGTGTCGGAGTAGTTGTCCATCTGGTGTATCTCGTCAACTTCGGGGATGAGGAGGCTGACGTCGCCGGGCTTGACGAGGGTCTCGCGGTCTTTCTCTATGAGGGCGTAGTCGTCGCGGGAGCGGTCGTCGTGTCGGGTGAAGCGGGTCTCGGTGATGCCGTTGTCCATGACGCCTATCATGCCCCAGGTGCAGTGGTCGTGGGGTCCGATATGGTCGCCGGGTCCCCAGACGACGGAGGTCACCAGCAGGCCGTTGTCGCCGTAGTGGAGGAGGTAGGTGCCGTGGTTGGCCCTGCGCCCGTTGCGGATGGCGGGGATTCTGTATTCTTCGGACAGGGCGTCGGGGTTGTTGATGAGGCGCTCGAGGTAGGTGGAACCGAGGTCGAAGAGACGTTCCTGGTCGGGCTGTTCGTCCACTAGGGCGCTCATGTCATGCACGAATTCGTCGAGGGAGTATTTCACTGTTGTGGTCATGGTGGGTCTCCTGTTGGGTGTTCTTCCTGTGAATGATATACCGAATTTGGGCTACGCGCCAATGTCCCGGCTTCTTACTAGGGCCTTTGCAAAGTGGGCGGACGATGCGACATATATTATAGCTTATATATGCACAGGAAAGCGCTGGACACTTAACAGGTAGGGTACAGGGACGGGCTAGGACGGTTTTCGTCCAGCGTTGCCCAGAGTTTTCCCAGCGTTGAAGCTACGAGATGGGTTCTCTCGCCGTCTGTCGGCCTATGGTATAAATAATGATTTATACGTATGTTCTGAATCTATGCCATAATTGTAGCATAGGATGGAGTATCAAAGGAAACTGTGAAAGACTCTGGGGAAATTTGCAAAAATCCAGTGATCCCGAGGGTCATCGGAAACGTGTGAGAAACCCACAAGTACCCTGTCTCTGAATCTGCAAGGTGAGTCGGTTACTCATCCGCGGCTTCTGACGCCTGACTCTCAACACCGTCACCACGCCACTTTAGCGGCATGAACGCGAATATGATTCCCGTAATTCCGCTTATGGACATCTGACGGCATATCAGCGCGAACTTCACCTGGGTCGAGTCCAAATCTCCGTAGTACGACGCTAAGGATATAGTCTTTCCGAACATGACCCAACCGTTCCATATGGCGACAGGCGTGATGACGAACCCCGTCACAATCAGCCCGATATAGATGAAACTAAGCAAATCCTCTTTGTATCGCCCTGCCAGTATCGTTCTCACTCCCGCGACCGTGAACGCGCCATATACGCCGCCCGACAATATGTAGAGGGTAAGGCCATTGAGTGGACATGAACGCCCAGAGGAACATCACGGGAATAGCCAATGCCAGCCAAACGACCCACAATCCCGTCTGCTTTAGCATGATGAACAACAGGTCGCCGCTAGGCTTGTCGGAGTCCGTTGTTGGCGCGGGCTCACCGTTCCTTCGCCGTCTGAAACGTTGGATGAATCCGGCGACACTGGCTATCAGCATCAATAGGAACAGCGCATCGGATGCCAGAGAGAGCAATATGTCTCCGTTGAAACGCGCGAGGACTCTCCCTATTCCCGATAGCAGGAAGCCTACCGCCAAGAGTTTGACCGCATTGCGTTCACAGAATCCACGCGACGCCGGAGTGCCGGGAGACGAGGTTTGAGCGTGAACATGAATATGCCCCCTTCACTCGGTTCTCATCGTCTTAGGGACGGACGCGGTATCGTCCATTCGGCCCACGCGGAATTGTAGTCCCCGGCCACGACAGCGGAGTAAGAGGTAGTCGCGCCCAGCGCGGGAAGAACTTCACTGCTCAATGCCCAGTGTGTGAAGTCCAAAAGATAGCACTGGCCATCGTATCGTTCCCGACACCTGCTTACAGTATAGGCTTCGAGCGTAACTACCGAGTGTATTTCGAGGTCTGAGGGGTTAGGGTTGAGCGACGACAATATGCGTGTCTTGGCGGCGTTGAAGTCCTCACCAGTGCGCGGCGCGATGTAATTCTGAATGTAGGTGTCCGAGCGTCCGTATAGCGCAGCCAGAACGCGATTGTCCGGTGTCTGACGGTGAATGTCCCATAGGGATTGCAGATACCATTCGCGGTACAAGTCTGACCTGTGAGGCGGGATGGTCTCGTGGGTCGCCACTTCCTCAGCTTCGGTTTCGTCCGCGTGGTTGAGCGCGATGTACATGATACCCGCAACAGCCACTAACTCCAAACAGACGCATAACAAGACAGCGGCGAAAAACCTACGCATTAAATGCCCCCTTGCGGCTTCCTTGGTACAGGTTGCGGTTGCCAGACACGCTTCCCAATCCACATAGTCCACATGGGGGCGCAGTATGCGCCCTGTGCCAGCGAATGCCCGCGCTTTGACGACGGGCAGTTCGCTATGTGGATTGAGTGATTTGGCTATACGTGTCTGGCAACCGCGACACTAGCATAGGCTGACCGTCGACACAAGTTGACACGCTGCACTGGAATTGTATCGCTACCATGCCGCTGGCAATGAAAATCCCGCCGACCGGCGGGCTGAGTGACGAATTCTAACTGACAGGAGAATTTATCTGAACGGGATGGATGGGGACTTGTGGTTAGTTGTAAGAATAGCGTTGGTGGTGATTCCCATAATTGCGGGACTTCATCTATCGTGTCCAGTGTCAAAGCAGGTGACTGGAAACCAATTGCCCTTGATAGGAGGTGTGAAGGTCGCCCAATCCTGATTATCATGACTGGGCGGGGCGGCGGAGGGGCTGTAGGCTGCGGTAGGTGGCGCAGCGCCAGAGCCATTCGGCGGGGCCGTATAGGAAGCGGTCGAGCCAGGCTTGAGACCACCATATCTGAAGCGCCCATACCGCGAGTATGAACAGGAGGACTGCCGCCCGGTTTACCCAACCGACATCTCCGAGCAGCGCGGTGAGCAGAAGCACGCCCAGAATGGTCTGGGCCAGGTAGTTGGTGAGGGCCATTCTGCCGACGGCGCGGAGTCGTCGCATGAACGCTGAGTCCGCGCGGTTGTTCCAGATGATTATGAGGCTCATGTAGGCCAGGGACGCGGGGATGGTGCCCAGCGTGTTGGGAATCTGGCCGATGAAGGCGATCTCGCGCGAGTAGGCGGCGGCGGCGGTCACGATGACGCCGAGCGCGGCCAGGGGCAGACCGACCGCGAGTCCCACTATCGCGGTGGTCCGATAGACTTTCGGGGAGTGGCTACCGTTCATGAACCCGGTGCGGTATAAACCGGCTCCGATGAGTATAAGTCCGAGAGCGCGCAGGAAGTAGCCGAAGAGGAACAGGGGAGGTATCGGCGATTCCGCGGAAGCAATATCTCCCGGCGTCCAGAGGCCGGACAGGGGGTCGCCAGTCTCGTTCGCGATGTACTGGACGAGCAGGGCACAGGCGGCGGACAGGGCGAACAGGGCAACGCCGACAGAGATCAGGGCTTTGTTGTTCAGCTTTCTCAGGGCGAGCAGGAAGACGGAGGAGACGGCGTACACCATTAGGACGTCGCCTATCCAGAGCGCGTAGTGCAGGATGCCTATCATCAGAAGGAGAGCGTTGCGCCAGAGGTTCAGCATGACGGCGCGCCTGCCCCTGCGGGCGGCGCGGTCTATGAAGAGAATCATTCCCGCGCCGAAGAGCATGGAGAACAGCCCCATGAACTTCTGGTCAATGAAGATTTCCCCGAAGATGCCGACCGCCCAGTCCAGCGCCGTTTCGGAGCCGCCCGCGCTGAGGTTGAAATAGGGCGACGTTCCGAACCTGAACGAGACGGCGTTCATCAGCAGGATGCCGAGTACGGCGACGCCTCGTATAAGGTCCAGGCTGGTTATGCGCGCGGACTCTCGGACGGGGCCGGCGTCGGTGGTCTGCTGGGGGGTTGACAAGGGGTCGGACTCCTCGAAGGAGAAGAGATTGGGGCGCCCACAAGGGACGCCTCTAGGGTGTGACGGGTTGCACTAAGTGAGGATTTCGCGGAGACGGCGGGCTACGACTTCTTCCTCGCCATCGCGGACGTTGACGGGTATGAATAGGATGCTGTCGGTGTAGCTTCTTACTCTCACCCTTATTCCGGGATCGCCTTCTTCCAGCATACGGACAACCTCGTCCCTGGATGGGCCTGTCCACCCGGGCGTGAAGTGTATTTCGGCGCTGGCGTGGTTGGAGTCAGGTTCCTCCAGTTCGGGCTGCGCTTCAAGCAGTTCGACGCGGAGTCCGGGGATGTCGCTCAGTCTGGCGACCACGTGGGCGGACTTGGCCCTCCAATCGGCCTGAACGGCGTCGAAGTCGGTGTCCACGAACATCTCCAGGGCGGTTATCAGGCCGGCTATCTCCTCTTTGCAGACCTTTGCTGAGCGTCCGATGGACTCGGAGTTGGGGGCGGAGTTGGCGTATGCGGCCTCGATGAGGTCGGCGCGTCCGGCGAGAATGCCGGTGGACTGGGGACCGAGGATGCCCTTGCCGCCGCTGAAGCTGACCATGTCGGCGCCCTGCCGGATGTACTTGCTGAGGTTTTCGGGTGGGGGGAGCATGGCGGCGGCGTCCACTATGACAGGAACGTCTCGGGCGTGGGCTATCTCAACGACTTTGGACAACGGGAGCGCGCCGCCGGGTCGGGGGCCGAATATGTAGGCTACGGCGGCGGTGTTTTCGTTTATGGCGGCTTCCAACTCCCACTCGTGGGTCGCGCCGGTATTGCCTATTTCGACGAGGGTCGCGCCCGCGGTTCTGAAGTTGTGGTCGTAGTTGACCCTGTGGGCGCGGTGGATGACGATTTCGTTCTTCATGCCTGTGGTGTCGGGTAGCTGCCACACTTTGGCGGGGTCGTTTCCGGCTATGCAGGCGGCGGCCTCGAGAACCATGCCGGCGGCGGAACCGGCGGTTACGAGTCCGGCTTCGGCGCCGGTGAGGCCCGCTATGACGTCGCCGGCCTTCTTGTTGAGGTCGTGCATATCAACGAACCAGCGGGAGGCTTCCTCCATGGCCTGCACGACAGGGGGAGGCATGATGCTGCCGCCGTGTACGGTTATCCAACTGGCGGCGTTTATTATGGGCTTTACGCCGAGTCTCTGGTAGAAGTCACTGCTCTGAGTTGTCATTGTCGTCTCCGTTCTGGGTGTCGGGTTCTGGGTTTGGTCGCGCGGGGATGATGTCGCTGACGTTGATTTGGAAGTCTGGGAAGGCGGTTGGGGAGATGGTGTCGCCACGCTGGTAGATGCGCGTGGAGCGGTAGCCTTCGGGGGAAGGGTCTGTGTAGGATTCGATGCGGTCGTCGCGGAGGTTGGCTATCCAGACTTCGGGGACACCGAATTGCGCGTAGCGGGGGAGCTTGTCATTTCGGTCATATCTGAGGGATGAGTCGGCTACCTCGACCAGAAGCAGAATATCCTGCGGACGAGGATTTCTTGATCCGTAGAAGTCGTCCCGGAAGGCCAGCAGCGTGATGTCGGGCTGGAACTCGGAGAACTGAGTCATAACCGAGGGATTCTGTACCCTGACTATCGTGCGTCTCTGTATTCCCAGTGGCATAAATACGTGAGTCAAGCGGTCAACACGTGTCAGGTGCCAGATTCCGGGGGGAGCCATAGCGATTATCTCTCCTTCGAAAAGTTCTAAGCGCTCTTCATGGCCGAAGACGCCGGCCTTGCCCATGGCGTGGTATTCCTTGCGGGTGAAGATGCGCTTCCTGGGGGCGTCGGTCGGGGTGTTGGGCTTGGCTTTGGAAAGCGTTTGTGTGGTCATATCTCGGACTCCTGCGACGAGGGTCTAATCCTGTGAGGGGCGTGGGGGAATGATGTCGTTGACCGAGATTTGGATGTCGGGGAACGCGGTTGGCGAGATGGTGTCGCCCCGGTTGTAGATGCGCATCGAAAGATAGCCTTTCGGGGTGGGTTCTGTGTACGCCTCGATTCGGTCATCCTGGAGGTTGGATATCCAGACCTCGGGGATTCCGGCTTGGGCGTAGCGTGGGAGCTTGACGTTTCGGTCGTAGTCCAGGGATGAATCAGCTACTTCGACCAGAAGCAGAACGTCCTGTGGGCGGGGTTTGCCGAAATCATAGAGATCGTCACGGAAGGCGAGCAGCATGAAATCGGGTTCAGGTTCCGAAGTGGCGGACGCCACAACCGGGTCCTGAACCGATATTATGGCTCGGTTGGCGATGTTCAACCCGGCGAATGCGTGATTGATCCGTCTTGTACACGCCATGTGTCTGTTGCCTACTGGCGACATAGTTATGATCTCTCCTTCCCAGAGTTCCACGCGCTCTTTATGTTCGAAGATGCCAGCCTTGCCCATGGCGTGGTATTCCTTGCGGGTGAAGAGGCGCTTCTTGGGCGCGTCGGCCAGAATGTCGGGCTTGGTTCGGGTGAGCGTTTGGGTGGTCATGGCGGTCTCCCAATGGGGTGATGCGCATACGCTTGTATCAGTATGGATGCGGGTCGCGCCATTATAACACGCTGGCGCATAAGGTATGGATTCCCGCTTTCGCGGGAATGACGGTAGGCGCGTGGAACGGGTCTCGGCGATTGGATTTTTGGATAACCAGCGCGTGTAGAGAACACCAGCGCGCTTGGGTTACACAACTGTTGGGGGTTTGTGATAACCTTGCCTGCGACGCGGGTCTCGGAAGGCTCGCGGCCTATTGGCCAGTGACTCAAGGCGAGGAGAGGTACATGAGCAAGGTTATCGGAAGCTATCTCATATCGCGGACGCTGAAGGAGGAGGGTGTTGACACGCTGTTCTACCTGATGGGCGGCCCCAACTTCGACATAGTGATGGCGGCGGAAGACCAGGGTATCCGCTGCATTGACTTCAGGCATGAGCAGGCGGCGGCTTTCGCGGCGCACGCATACGCGCGCGTGACGGGCAAGCCGGGCGTATGCACGGCGGCCTCCGGCCCAGGCACGCTGAATCTGCTGACGGGCGTCTATACGGCGGCGATTGACTGCGCTCCGATGGTGATTCTGGGCGGCGCGGGGCCGGTTCACGAGATAGGACGCGAGGCGTTCCAGGAGGTGGACCAGGTTGGCATCATGGAGCCGATGATGAAGTGGGTTCACCAGACGACGCAGGCGGCGCGCTACCCCGAAGTCGTCAGCATGGCATTCCGCAAGGCGACGACGGGACGGCCAGGCCCAGTCTATATAGATTGCGGCGCGGACGTGCTTTACGAAGAGGTGGAGGAAGAGGACGCGGTGACGCCGTACAGGGCGGCCAGGCGAACTCGCCCGGCGGCGGAGCCGAGCGTGGTGTCCGAGGTGGTAGATATGCTGGCGGCGGCGGAGCGTCCGATGATCTTCGCCGGCGGCGGGGCGTTCTTCTCGGGCGCGGCGCCGGAACTGGAACGCTTGGTTGACCTGACCTCCACGCCGTTCTATACCGCGCCGATGTCCAGGGGGCTTGTGCCGGAAGACCACGCGGTTTCGTTCCCGGCGGCTCGAAGCACGGCGATGCGCGAGACGGACCTTGTGCTGGTCGTGGGGACAAGGCTGAATTGGATGGTTCAGTACGGCCACAGGTTCAACCGCGACGCGAAGGTGGTGCAGATTGATATAGAGCCGAGCGAACTCGGACACAACCGCGACATTGACCTGGGCGTCGTGGGAGACGCAAAGGCGGTGCTGACGCAGATGCTGGCGGAGGCGGAAGCGAGAGAAGCGGACTGGGCCGGACGGATCGAGTCGGACTGGGTTCTGCGCCTGAGGGACGTGGAGGACGACCGGCAGGCGCGGGGCGCGGCGATACAGAATTCCGACAGCCTGCCGATGCACCCGCTGCGGCTGTGCAAGGAGATACGGGAGTTCCTGGACAGGGACGCGATTCTGTCCGTTGACGGGAACGAGATACTGCACTTCGGGCGACAGTCGCTGCCGACATACGTGCCAGGCCACAGGCTCAACTCCGGCGTGACCGGAACGATGGGCGTAGGGCTGCCCTACGGCATAGGCGCGCAGCTGGCGAAGCCGGACAAGCAGGTGCTGGTGCTTCACGGGGACGGCTCGATGGGCATGAACGCGATGGAACTGGACACCTGCGTGCGACACAACATCCCGGTGGTGACGGTGATCTCGAACAACGCGGGCTGGACGGCGCGGACTCCTGATCGCCGCAAGCCCGGACGCGAGCTTGGGTTTACCAATTTCGACGGCATGGCGCGCGAACTTGGCGCTTACGGCGAGAGGGTGGAGGACCCGAACGAGATAAAGCCAGCTTTGCAGCGCGCTTTCGACAGCGGCAAGCCGGCTGTTATCAACGCGATAGTGGAGCCGACGGCGGCGGGCGTGTCGCGCGCGTGGGGCGGCAGCCGGATGGAGTAAGAACCGGATAGTCAGGCATTGGGGGCCGGGGTTTGTTTAGCCTCGGCCCTCGTTCTTTTTCGCTAGGTTCTGTTGACATTTGAGAATTGAACGCTCCGAACAAGCTAAATTACAGATAGTCAGGCCACAATCCGCACGTATGGATTCCCGCTTTCGCGGGAATGACGGTAAATGTCAACACAGCCTAGTCCTCTATCTTCAGGCTGCCCATGACGACGGAGGCCTTGATTACGAGGTCGGTCTGACTCTCCTCTGTATGGCGGGTCGCGCGTTCGTCTTTGGTGTCGCCCATTACGGTGTCGTCGTCCACGCGGATGTTCCAGTCGCGCGGCGCTCGCAGTTTGATCTCGCCCATAACGACGTTGAGTTCGAGGACGGCGGGCTTTTCCTGAATCGAGGCTTCGCGCAGGTCTATGTTGGCGTTGCCCATGACGGCGGAGGCGCGTCCGCCCCGGAAGTTGTCGGAGGTGACGGTCTGCGCGGCGGAGCCCATCACGGTATCCAGATTTATGGTGTCCTGGTCGGACGGCGCGACTGTCCTCTCTGAGCCTAATACGTTCACCGAGTTGGGGGGGTCTCCATTCTCATCCCCGCTTCTTCCACGCCTGGACTGAAAGCTCTTTATGAGAATGACTATCCCGACGGCTATTAGAATCAGGGGCCAGAATTCACCCACGCGCACGTCGAGAACCAGGAGTTGGACGAACACGGCTATGAGAATCATTATCAGCGGGCCGGCGACGCGGCGAAAGCGATTCTTCACCAGCAGCCACAGGCCGAGCAGGATGAACAGGGAGGGAATCCATTGGAATACGTCGCCCGTGTCGAATACGCCGACGCTGTCCAGCAGGAACAGGACGCCGACGGCGATGACCACAAGGCCGATGATGAATTGAGTGGACGTTATGCGGCTCATTGGATTTCCTTAAAGGTTTTGTGGTTGTTGATCCATCGGGTTAGTGAAAACCCTGCTGAGGGGATGACCGTAACGTCATTCACTTCATTATAATCTATCAAGTCGGGGTGAGTCGCAATCACTATGAGCCTGCAAGCGCCCTTTGAGTTCGTCGCCTTCCTCAAGAGTGAGATTGCCTGGCCAACAGTCTCATTTGTACGTTGCACTCGAAGAAATACAGGAATTCCATCAATGTCTTCTTTAAGCAAGCCGTCAATGCCTTTGTTCCTGTGTACAGGAGTATATTCAACACAGAGCAGGTGCGTTGCCGCTTCGGATGAGTGCAGGTCGTATGAATCTCTACCCTTTCGTAGCAGAGAGGATTCCGTGATGGTCAGATTTGACAGCCTGGCTTGAGTCAGCTTAATGGCATCTTCAGAGATGTCCACCCCTATCGAGTCGCGATTCAGCGATTTTGCCGCAACTAAGAAGGTGTCTGAGAAGTGTTAAAATCATCTCATTATGAAGCGTAAATCGTATCCTACAGACCTGACAGACACCGAATGGGATAGCCTCGAGCCACTGATTCCTAAAGCCGGAGCGGGCGGACGACCGCGCTCAGTGGATATGCGCGAGATCATCAACGCCATCTTCTACGTTCTCAGAGGAGCGATACCGTGGCGGATGCTTCCCCATGACCTTCCTCGGTGCAAGACAGTCTATCACTATTTCAGAGTATGGCGAATAGAAGGTGTGTGGGAGGACATGAACGAAGCGTTGCGCGAGCGAGTGAGGCTGACACAGGGACGTTGTTCCACACCGAGCGCGGTCGCGATAGACTCGCAGTGTGCCAAGACGAGCGAAAGGGGGCTTACGCAGCTACGACGGCGGCAAGAAGGTAAACGGCGGGAAGCGTCATATACTCGTGGATACTGAAGGGCTATTGCTCAAGGTGAAGGCGCATGAGGCTGGAATGAGCGACAGCGCGGGCGCCAAGATGGTTGTGGAGTGTCTGAGCGGCCGGTTTCCGAGGATGAGGAAAGTGTGGGCGGACTACGCCGCGGACTTAAGGAGTGGATGAGAACCACACTGAGTTGGGACTTGGAGGTGGTCAGACATAGCTGGTCCGGCAGGGTATGGGTGGTAGGAGAGCGGGAGCCTCCGAGTCGTCCGAAGGGATTTGCGGTGTTGCCGCGGCGCTGGGTTGTCGAGCGCGCATTCGCATGGCTGGTACGTAATCGCAGATTGTCTAAGGACTATGAACACCTGCCTGAGACTGAAGAGTCGTTCGTGTACGCCGCCATGGTCAGACTGATGCTTCGCAGACTCGCGCATCCTACCTGAAATCACTTCTCAGACACCCTCTAAGCTTTACCCGAGACATAGATTCAAGCCAGTCTCTCACGTCGTGTCCTCGATCCTCATCGCGATAGATCACATGGATATTAACTGAACTATGCTTACCCTTAAAGTCAATCGCATTTCGGATACGACCACTAACGCTTAGATATGGACTGATGATCCAAATCTCCGTCTCAGATTCATTTATGATACGAACAAGCCGAGATGATACATCTTCCGTATTCAGGAATTCTGCCATTCGTGTCTGTTCCCTTTCCTCAACTGCGCTACGGGCGATGGCTCCCGACATCTGAAACCAGAAATCGCCGATGAAAATTTATCATTTCGACCCCGCAGCGTCAATTTTCAAACGCAGCCTATCGCGGTTGTGGTCTTGTTGGGACGCTAACGCCAATCCGCGAAGGTGGGCGTTCTGGATGCCGAGGGCTATGAGACGGGCGAGGGATTTGCAGAGGGCTAGGGCGCGGGTGGCGTCGGTGTCGGGGCCGTGAGAGGCGGCTATCATGACGCCGAGGGTGGTTGAGCCGTCGTCTATGGGGATGGCGACGCGCCAAGCGCTTCCGCTTCGCGTGGTTAGGGATTGGGCGCGGGTGGCGGATTGGGTGGCGAGGGCGTGGGCGTCGCGCTCGGGGAGGTTAGGGCCGAGTCTCGCGCCGTGGGCTAGGCTGAGGCCGTGGCCGTCCTGATGGGACAGGTAGAGGGCGAGGCTGTCGTATCGGTGGCGTTCGACTATTTCGCGGCATATTTCGCGGGTGAGGTGGTCGAGGTTGGCGGCGAATTCGAGGATAATGCGCGCGATTTCGAGCGTCGTTCCGAGTTCGTGGCGGGCGGTTAGGTCCTGGGACTGGGGGGTGTCCACGTTTGGTATCCTCTGCGAGCGCGTCTTTTAATGATGGGGTATGCTATCACGCTTCAACGCGCTTGGCGCGAATAGGGACAGGGAGAGGAAATTTTCGCGTCGCTATCTTATCATCAAGAAGCGGCGAGCGAGGTGAGCAGGTTGGTGGTGTATCTGCCGCTTGCGAATTCGGGACTTTGGAGGGCCTTGTTTAGTGTGGGGACGTTGGTCTTGAGGCCGGAGATTTGGGTCTGGTCGAGGGCATGACGCATGATTGATATAGAAGCCTCGCGCGTTTCGCCCCATGATATAGCTTTGGCCAGCAGGGGGTCGAAGTAGGATGATACTTCGTCGCCGGCGCGGAAGCCGGTGTCAACGCGCAGGTTGTCGAGGGTGGGGATGTGGAACTCCTCAAGGGTTCCGGGCGATGGGATGAAGGTGTCGGGGTCTTCGGCGTAGATGCGGCACTGGATGGCGTGTCCGCGTATGGCGGGGGATTCGGAAGGGGTCGGCTCTCCGGCGGCTATCCGCAGTTGGCGTTCCACGATGTCTGTGCCGGTTATCATCTCGGTGACGGCGTGTTCGACCTGGAGGCGGGTGTTGGCCTCGATGAAGTAGAAGTCGTCATCCTGATCCAGCAGGAATTCGAAGGTTCCGACGTTTCGGTAGCCGACGGTCCGGGCGGCGCGGGTGGCGACGGCGGTTAGGCGGTCGCGGGTGGCCTGGGATATGGAGGGCGAGGGGGCTTCCTCGATGACTTTCTGGTGGCGACGCTGGACGGAACATTCGCGTTCCCAAAGGTGGGAGGCGAGGCCGCTGGAGTCGCCGACTATCTGGACCTCTACGTGGCGGGCGTCGGGGATGAATCGCTCGAGATAGACGTCCTCGCTGCCGAAGGCTCGGCGGGCGGATGAGCGGGTTCGGGAGACGGCTCTGGCCAGCCGCCTGGGGTCGGATACTATCTGCATACCGATGCCGCCGCCGCCCTCGCTGGCCTTGACCATGAGGGGGTAGCCGACGGATTGGGCGGCTGATTCGAGGTCGTCGGCGTCGGAGGTGAGTTCGGCGCCGGGCAAGACGGGGACGCCGGCGCCGGCGATCCTGCGGCGGGCCTCGCGCTTGTTGCCCATGAGCCGGATGACGGATGTGGGCGGGCCGACGAAGGTTACGCCGGATTGGGCGCAGGCGTCGGCGAGGTCGGGGTTCTCGGAGAGCAGGCCGTAGCCGGGGTGGATGGCGTCGGCGCCGTTAGCTCGCGCGATGGAGATTATGTTGTCGACGTCGAGGTAGGCGGCGATGGGGTTGGGGGAGTCGGGGAGGGTGACGGCCTGGTCGGCGAGGTCGGCGTGGAGGGGGCCGCCTTCGGCGGCGGAGTGGATGGCGACGGTGGGTATGCCGAGCCGTCGGCAGGTTCGGATGACGCGACAGGCGATTTCGCCGCGGTTTGCGATGAGGATTTTGGTGAACATCATTCCGCGCTCACGATGACCAGCTGGTCGCCTTCGGAGACGGATTGGTCTTCTTCGACGTGGACGGCGGAGACGGAGCCGTCGTAGTCGCAGATGATTTCGTTTTCCATCTTCATGGATTCGACGACTACTACCACGTCGCCGGCGCTTATGGATTCGCCCTCGGATACCAGGACCTCTATGACGCGGCCCGTCATGGGTGAGTGTATTGTTACGTCTGCCAATGTCGTTACCTCTTTGAGTTGTTAGTTCTTGGTGGTTAGTCTTTAGTTTTCAGTCGTCGGGATAGAATATGCCGATGGTTTCGTCTTTTTCAAGGCGGGCGACATGGGCTTCGCTCATGCCGAGTAGTTGGGCCAGGATTGGGCGGGTGCGCTCGCCGAGCCGGGCGGAGGGTATCCATGCGTCTGGGTTGATGCCGTTCATTCTGATGGCCTGGCCCGGGTAGGTCTTTGGGCCTACGTCGGGTTCGTCTATCTGCACGAAGAAGCCGCGCCGGTTCAGGTGCGGGTCGGCGAGGAGTTGGTAGTTCTTGGAGGCGCGTCCGGCGGCGATTCCGACGCTTTGGAGCGCGTCGGCGAGTTGGGCGGCGTCATGTTGGCGTGTCCAGTCGGCGATTATGGCGTCAAGGCGGTCAGCGTGGCGTCGCCGGGCGGACTCGTCCGCGAACTCGGCGGATTCCGGCCTGCCTATCATCCGGCGCATCGCGTTCCACTGGGCGTCGGAGGTTACGCAGATGGCTATCCATTCGTCCTCGCCGCGCGCGGGATATACGCCGTAGGGGGCGTGGTCGGAGTGGGCGTTGCCGACGCGCGGGGGCTGGATTCCGGTCCGGGAGTGGGCGGCGATGTACTCTCCTATCTGGCAGATCGGGCCTTCTATGAGCGCGAGGTCTATGAACTGGCCCTGTCCGGTACGCCCGCGGTGGTTGAGAGCGGTCATTATGGCGGCGACGGAGTTGAGCGCGGACACGGGGTCGGGGTAGGCGAGCGCGGAGGTGCGGGGCGGGCCGCCTTCGTATCCCATCATGCTGGGGATGCCGGTCATGGCCTCGACGGACGGGCCGAAGGCGGGATAGTCGGCGTACTTGCCGGTGGTGCCGAAGCCGGGCATGGAACACATGATGATGTCGGGGCGGACGGCGCGCAGGTCTTGGTAGGTCAGGTTGAAGTTTCGCATGACGCGGGGGCGGAAGTTCTCGACCACAACGTCGGCGGTGGCGGTCAATTCGAGGAAGGTATCGCGTCCGCTTTGGTGATCGAGGCGCAGGGCGATGTTGGACTTGTTGCGGTTGAGCTTGTTGTTGGTGCCGCCCATGCGGTCTATCGGGACGCGGGGGTCGCTTATCTTGATGACCTCGGCGCCGAAGTCTGCGAGGATGCGCGTGGCGAGAGGGCCGGCCCATACGCGGGTGAGATCGAGGATGCGGATGTCGCTGAGTGGGGATGATTCACCCTCACCCTGACCCTCTCCCATCAAGGGAGAGGGAAATTGTTGAGTTGCAAGCCTATCACCCTCACCCATCGAGGGAGAGGGGATTTTGGCTCTCAGGATTTCGGCGGTGTGCTGGCCGAGTTTGGGAGCGGGGCGGAATTGGGGCTGGGTCTCGCTCATTTGGAAGGGGACTGTGGGGTAGGTGAGCGTACCGGCGTCGGGATGTTCAACGCCGGTGAAGAACTGGCGGTGTTTCAGTTGTTCGTCGTCCAGCGTCTCGGACAATTGGAGCAGGGGGGATGCGGGTTCTGACCAGTCTCCGGCGGCGTAGGCGAACACTTCCTGGCGAGTCTTGTCCTTCATCCAGTCTATGAGTATGGCGTCAATGTCGTCGGCGTGTTCGCGTCGCTCGACGAAGGTGACGAATCGCGGGTCTTCCAGCAACTCAGGCTGGCCGACCATCGGGAAGAGCAGGTCCCACTGGCCCTCGGTGGAGACGGCGAAGGATACGTAGCCGTCCTTGCAGGGGAGAATCGTAATGGGGTAGCGTCCGTAGCCGCCCTTGTTCTCCCAGCGCGCGCCGTGCCTGCTGCGGACGACTCCGCCGTAGGTGTGCATGACGGTGGTGAACTGGTGGAGGGCGGCGAGGGTTTCTATCTCGGAGACGGACACTCGCTTTCCGATGCCGGTGCGCTGGCGTTCCCAGAGGGCTATCATCGCGCCGCCGTATCCGTGCAGGCCGGCGAGGTATTCGGGCTGGCGTCCGGGGATGGCGAGAGGCTCGCGGTCTTCGTCGCCGGACAGGTAGAGGAAGCCGCCCAGGGCGAGGCTGACGAGGGGCGTGGTGGTCCAGCCGGAGTAGGGGCCGCTCGTTCCGAACGGGGTGAGGGAGAGGTCAATGAGGCGCGGGTTGATCGCATCCACGCCGTTGGCGAGTCCCATGCGTTCAAGCGTTGCCGCGTCCCAGTCTTCGAGCAGGATGTCGGCGTTTTGGATGAGGCGCTTCAGCGATTCGGAGCCTCGATCCGTATGCCAGTCGAGGAGCGCGCTGCGCTTGCCCATGTTCAGGTGAAGGTGGAGCGTACTCGCCTCGGATTCGGGGACTCCGGGCAGAGTGGGTTCTGCCGCGCGAGTCGGGTCGCCGAGGGGCGGACGCTCTATCTTGACGACGTTCGCGCCGAAAGCGGCGAGCATACGACCACAGAACGCGCCAGCGACGCCTTCCGACGCTTCGATGACGGTGATATTTTCCAGGGGGAGGGTCACTCGGCCCTGCCCTTGACCACGCCGTCGGCTATGAGGGTCTGTATCTCGTCGTTGGGGATGCCGAGGTCATTTCGCAGGACTTCCTCGGTGTGTTCTCCGAGCAGCGGCGGGTGTCCCTGTGCCTGGGCGGGGGTGCGGCTCATGTGTTGGAGCGCGCTGGCGAGAACGGGGACGCTGCCGAGCGTGGGGTGTTCGATGTTCCAGACGGACTTGCGGGCGGCGGCCTGGGGGTCGTCGAGGGCGTCAGCGACGGTGTTGATTGAGGTGACGGTGATGCCGGCCTGCTGAAGCGCGTCCATCCAGTAGTCGCGGGTGTTGGCGGCCATCTTCTCGTTGATGAGGGTTTCGAGCGCTTCGCGGTTGCGAACGCGGTCGGCGTTTTCTCGGAAACGGTCGTCGTCGGGCAGGTCGGGGAGGCCCACTGTGTCGCAGAGGCGTCTGAACTGGTCGTTGTTGTTGGCGGCGAGCATGAAGAAGCCGTCGGAGGCGCGGAAGTCCTGGTAGGGGGCGACCTGCGGGTGGGCGTTGCCGAGCCTGCCGGGCGTCTCGTTGGTGGCGAGGTAGCTCTGGGCGATGTTGGCCATCATGGCTATGCCGACGTCGAACAGGGAGACGTCTATGTGCTGGCCCTTGCCGCTGGTTTCGCGCTCGTGGAGGGCGGAGAGTATGCCTATGGTGGAGGTGAGGCCGGTGAGAATGTCAATCCAGGCGGCGCCGACCTTGGAGGGGCGTCCGTCCGGCTCGCCGGTGACGCTCATGACGCCGGTCATGCCCTGGAGGGCGGCGTCGTAGCCGGGTTCCTCGGCGCGGGGGCCGGTCTGTCCGAAGCCGGTAACGGATGAGTAGATGATGCCGGGGTTGACGGCTGAGAGGGATTCGTAGTCGAGTCCGAAGCGCTTGAGGTTGCCGACCTTGAAGTTCTCGACAACCACGTCGGCCTTCTCCGCCATATTCTTGATGATGTCCTGGCCACGCGGGTCTCTCAGGTTGACTATCAGGCTCTTCTTGCCGCGATTGGCGGAGAGGTAGTAGGCGCTCTCGCTGCCGACGAAGGGCGGTCCCCAGCCGCGCGTGTCGTCGCCCCAGGGCGATTCTATCTTCCAGACCGTCGCGCCCAGGTCGGCCAGTATCTGCGTGCCGAACGGCCCGGCCAGTATTCTGGACATATCAAGTACTGTAATGTCGCTCAACGCTCCCATTGGGTCACCCCCGCTAAAGTTCAACGCCCATGTTAAAAGGCTTGGGGCATTGGGCGCAACATCGCTTGGGACGGGTATCGGCGCGCCTGATATAATTCGGGGCATCCCAGAGGGAGGACAGGCCGATGGTCACCAAATCCAAGTACACCTACGAGGACTACCTGAACACGCCGGAGGGCGAGCGCTACGAGCTTATTGACGGAGAGTTGATTTTTCTTCCTACGCCCAATATGGCCCACCAAGAGGCAAGGGGGAATCTGGGAACAGGAATGTATATGTACGCAAAGGACGGAGAACTCGGAAGAGTCTTTTTCGTTCCATTCGATATAGTGTTCTCAGATAGCGATGTGGTACAGCCTGACATTCTGTTCGTATCCAAAGCGCGTGACCGTATCATAACCCACGACAACGTGAAGGGCGCGCCTGAACTCTTAGTCGAAATCATCTCTCCATTCTCCGCGAAGCGCGATTGGAACGACAAGAGAGATCTGTACGCACGGCATGGCGTTATCGAGTACTGGATAGCGGACCCGGTTCACAGGATGGTTTCGGTGATGCTACTGAAGAACGGGGTTCTGGAGTTGGCGGGGGCTTATGTCGAGGGGGATACCGTGGCGGCGACGGCGCTGGCGGGGTTCAGGGTGGGGGTGGGGGAGATATTCTAGGGATGCGTCGTCAATCTGCCGCCTTTGACGGCTTTGCGCCTGGCGCATATACTTCCGGACATAGTTCAGGGACGCCAGACCGGAATGAGAGGCAGGATTGACCGCGCAGGAAATAGTCAAAGCTGTTCTGGACTTCATGGCATTAATCGTCAGTTGGCCGGTTCTCATTCTCATCTTGGTCTTCATGTTCCGCGAGAGGGTTGAGGAAGCTATTGGGGTATTGACTGAACGGCTTAAGAGTGTCTCGATAGGCGGGGCCTCCGCGCAGTTCAATGATATGTCTCGTTCACTCCGCGATATGGCAAACTCACAGCTAAGAGAAGCTGGAAGTCGCGCAGATACACCTGAAGGTCCGGGAGGCAGGGATGATTTGCAACAAGCCAGCGTCTCTGACAATCCTCTGGATGAGGCAGAGACAAGTGAATTCGGTCATCGAATCGAAAATCTCAGGAAATGACGAGTTGAGCTTATGCCATACCTGAACGACTTAAGATGGATGAGCAATCTGGACGAATTTTCTGAAGAAGAGCAGAAAGTTTTGCTCGCTCTGTCCTATGACAAATATAAGTGGCGAAGCAGGGACCAGATTCTTCAGCTAACCCGAATGAGCAAAAAGAGGCTTGACCGCACACTGTCCTATCTTCTTATAGACGATCTGGTCAGGCCCGCCTTCAGCGAGAACCGAAATATAGTTTTCGGTCTCAAGGAAAGGGTTGGCTGACGAACATACCAGGGACTCAGCAGCAAGATTTTCTAAGAGAGGTCGGGATGCTCTTTTCCCTGGATGCCTTTGTGTCCATGAAAATTCTAGCCGTATCGCTTCTGGCTTTCCTGTTGCTCGTTGGCTGTGGGCAGGGAAGCGAGATTCCGTCGCCGACTCCGGCTCCGGACCTGGAAGCTACCGTGCAGGCGATGGTGATTGCCGCGCTGCCGACGGAGACGCCAACTCCCAAGCCGGATATAGAGGCGACTATCGAGGCGCGGGTAGCGGCCACCATGACGGCGGTTCCTACGCATACTCTTACGCCTACCTTCACACCGACTCTGGTTCCTACGGAGACGCCTGCGCCGACCTATACAGCTACAGTCACGCCGACTCCAACGTTTACGGCTACCGCGACGCTTACTGCTACTCATACATCTACCGCGACACCTACTCCGATTCCAACGGGCACGCCTACGCCGACGTCTGTTCCTACCGCGACACCTACGCCGACTCACACGGCTACCGCGACGCCTGTTCCCACTGCTACGCTCACACCTATTCCCACGGCCTCAACGACGCCGATACCGACACCAACCGAGCCTCCGACGGCCTCGTTGAGGGATATGGTCAAGGAGGCCAGGCCGGCGGTGGTGAGGATAGAAACCAATTCGGGAGGAACGGGCAGCGGCGCGATATACGAAGTGGACGGACGGACCGCGTACATCATCACTAACCAGCACGTCATTGAAGGCTATAACCGGGTCACTGTAACGGTGAACGACAGGGATAAGTACCAAGGGGATGTTCTAGGCGCGGACTCTGTTCGGGACTTGGCGGTAGTCAAGATATGCTGCGGCAGTTTCACGGCTTTGGACTTTGGAGACACTTCCGGTCTGGAAGCGGGGGATGAAGTGGTGATTATAGGCTATGCGCTGGGAATGCGGGGTGAGGCCACTGTAAGCCGTGGAATCGTCTCGGCCATGCGGTACGACTCTAACTATCAGAGTGAGGTAATTCAGACCGATGCCGCTACCAATCCGGGCAACAGCGGCGGACCGATGCTGTCGCTGTCGGGAAAGATACTGGGCGTACACACCTTTGGCATAGATGAAACACATAGCGGCAGGCCTACCGAGGGACTGGGCTTCGCAATATCGGGAACTACTGTGCAAGAGCGGATACCAATACTTCGGGCTGCTGTTCATACTCCGACACCGACAGGCACACCCAGGCCAGTTTCCACACCGACGCCACTGCCAAGTACGGGAGAAATGGATAGCTTCGGCCCGATTAGCGGCGAACTGCGGCACGATGCCACTGACGGCGAGATTGAAACCGAATATGCAAGCGTATTCATGAATGACATGATAGTGGAGGCTACGTTCACCAATCCGTACTCATCCAGTTACAATTCGTGGGACTATGGGTTCAATATACGAGACTTGAATTTGGTAGAACGTCTGGTAGGTTCCGATGAGCCTTATATCGAAATCGTGGTGACAGGCTACGGACGCTGGGCAGCACAAGCAAGAAATCACGACCTCAGTTATAGCGAACGAATAGGTGGTGGAACGCTCTCGAATCTAAACACTAGCGACGGAGGAAAGAACCATCTACGGGTCGTGACCATCGGAGAGCGTGGCTGGTTCTTCGTCAACGATGAATTCGTATCTGTTATGGATCTATCAGACGCTAGGAGAAGCGACGACGAATACGACGTCGCTGTCATCACCGGAGCGTTCGCAGGGAACGAAGTGGATGGGAAAGCTACGAGGTTTGAGGACTTCACAGGTACGCCACTGACCAAGCGTTACGGTCCAGCCGGTGGGAGACTGGAGAAAGAGCCTGGTTTTATCGCAGACCACGATAGCGGTGTGTGGACGCGTGACTTGGTAGTGGAAGCCGAATTCATCAGTCCACAAGGAGAAGACTGGGACTATGGTTTCATAATCCGCAACCCGGAATCCGATAGGCTGGAAGTTATCGGTATTGACGGCTTTGGGTATGAATTTCATTATACCCGCGATGTTGGCGACGAAGAATATACTACTATGATGGGAGGTATCTATAATCCTATACTAACACATGGCTTCCGTAGTCGTTTCAGAGCTACAAACTATCTGTTGCTGATAGCTATTGGAGATACTGGATGGTTCTTCATGAATGACAGTTTGTTAGCCGAGTTGGATCTGTCGCACAATCTGGATTCAGGTTGGGTCAGCGTGATGGGGGATTTCTTCTTTGAACATCAAGCTTCGCCGGAGTTTGAGGATTTCAATGTTTGGGCACCGTGAGGGGTATATAGGGAAGGCAATCTGTCTAAAGACACAGATGGCATCTCACTATCGGCGGCTCACTGTGCTTGCGGGCTTCTTCCTCTGTATCCCAAACGGCCCAATCTTGTGAGAAGTCTGGCAGGCCCTCTTGAGCGATTGCACAGTTTCGTTTATGAAGTATGGAGCCGCCATCACTTGGATGATGTACGGAGATCGTCCAGTCAGCACTCGAATAGCTGATTTTAGTTGATTCTACGGGGCAATCATTATCTGTCCATGTCAGTTCCCCTGTCGCAAGGTCAACTTTGGCCTGTGGAACGCCTTGGAATACGCTATCGTCCAAAGGGTGGTCAGCGAAGGGGTTGTGATAGACACGGAGCGAATGGTTACAGCTGTCGTCGTGGTTGTATGAGAATTGATAGATCCCAACAGCGGAAACGTGGGAGTAGCGCGCAGTTCCATCATTTCGCTTCAGGGTGAATACTCCGTTGGGTTTGCGAATCTCCGTAAAATTTCCTGGGGTAGATTCTGACCATACGAGATCACCAGCCAGAGCTATGCCGTCGTCGGAGCCTGAGTGGTAAAGCGATGTCTGAGGCCACACCATGATCACCAACGGGGATTGAGGTCTGCCATACCTGCGAGCCTTCTCGATTATGGCTTTTCGCATCCGCAAACCTGCGTCCATGTCCTGGGCTTGTCCGACGGTAACGCCGACGCTGGCGTGTGGAGTCGGCTTATCCTCAAGTACAATGGTCACTTCCAGTCCGTATGGATATCCCTCGTGTTCACCCTCGATTGTGAACTCCTGCGCCAATTCCACATCTGACGCCTTCTGTTCAACTTCTGAGGCGATACGTTTGTAGGGCAGATTGGGAGTTAGGTCAATGAGCGGGTGAATGCTGACTGTGCGGTTTAGTCTTTTGCTGGGTCCATCGGCCAAAGACATCAGACGGATATCCTGCTGCTCCACTGGTTTGGAGTCAACCAAGGTCTTGGCTTCGACAATTATCTCGCTGCTGTCGAGTCTCAAGCGGAAGTCCGGATGAT
The DNA here is from genome assembly GCA_963668275.2 of Dehalococcoidia bacterium. Classification (GTDB taxonomy): domain Bacteria; phylum Chloroflexota; class Dehalococcoidia; order Lucifugimonadales; family UBA1123; genus VXRN01. The sequence continues at coordinate 491,474 of OY764155.1, read as the reverse complement.
TGCGCGTGTCTGACAAATCAGGCTCTATCTCTATTCCCCAACCGCGCTCTTTGAAGAAGTGGTGCAGGTATATCTCAAGGCGAGTAGAGAAGTGGGAGTGGTCCAGTTTACTCTTTAGTCTATGATTCCACTTGCTCATATCTGGCTCGGGAACATCACCGAGTAGGCGCAGTATCTCTTCTCGGGCCGCTATGACCCCGGGATTGTCGCCCTCTAAATGATCCCAGCCACGAATGTTCCATAATTTCATTGAATGATTTACCTCAACCCATTCCGCATTGATAAATATGATCTTATACTAATCAAGTGTAAGGCCGCCGAATTTGCAGTGACTAGGCGTTTGGATACCTATTTTGTGGGAATGATGGTATGAGTCGGACAAGAGGGCGAGGTTTTCGTCCAATTTCGTTGTAGCTATGTCGCCATGTCGCGGGGGGAGCGGGACAGTCTGGGGGATTGGAGTTCCTGGTTGGTGATCAGGGGTTTGGATAGGAGGTCTTGGGCGAGGAGAGGGCTTGGGCCGGCGTCTCTCAGGGCGGGGATGACCTGTTCGCCCATTAGTCTTATGGAGCGCATTAGTTTTTCGTGTTCGATTCCGCCGAACATCATCCAGGCGCTGACGTGGGTGGCGCCGGCGTTGGCGAATTTGTTTAGCTTTTCGGCGACCGTCTCGGGGCTGCCGAAGAATAGCCTGTCCATGAAGGCTTCGTCGTCGAGTTCGCCTTCGTAGGGGATGGCCTCTATTCTGCCGGACTTTACGGCCTGGCGGTTCAGGCCGCGCTGGGCGCGGTTCTGCCAGCGGGCGTATCTGAGCGCTTCAAGCGCCTCTTCGTCGGTGGGCGCGACGTGGGTTATGCACTGGACTCCGAGCCGGATGTCGCTCACGGGCTTGCCGAGTTCGCGGTGGGCGTGGGCCAGTACGCCGTACTGGGCGCGAACTCCGTCGAGTCCCATCTGGCTGGAGGTGAAGGGCAGCATATCGTACAGGGCGGCGGTTCGCATGGAGTCAACGCTGCTTCCGGTTATCATCAGGGGCGGATGGGGCTTTTGCAGGGGCTTGGGGAAGACGGTGACGGGGTTGGGGATGTTCACGTATTCGCCCCGGTATGTGAAGGACTCGTCGGACGTCCAGGCTTTGAGAAGGACGTCGAGGGTCTCGTCGAAACGCGCCCGCGATTCACCTACATCCGCGCCGAATCCGGCCATCTCGTAGGGCTGGTAGCCGCGTCCGACGCCGCACATGAACCGGCCGTCCAGCAGATTGTCCAGGACGGCGACCTCTTCGGCCAAGCGGAGAGGCTGCCACATTGGGAGGATGACGGAGGCGGTGCCTATGCCGATCCGGCGCGTGCGCTGACCGACGTGCAACGCCTGGAGAAGCGGCGCGGGCGAGTTGCCGTAGTTGGTGAAGTGGTGCTCGGCAATCAGGCAGTAGTCGAAACCTAATGCTTCCGAATACTGTATCTGCTCCACGCCTTCCTCGAACAGAATCCGCCAATCTCTCAAGTCGGGATTGGGCCACTCGTAGAATAGGCCGAATTTCATAGTATCCTCTTACTTGGCTATGAAGCCGCCGTCTATGACTAGCTCGGCTCCGGTGACGTAGGAGGCCTCGTCGGAGGCTAGGAACAGGACTCCGTTGGCGACTTCTATGGTCTCGCCGCGTCTTCTGAGCGGGGTCTGGCGGATGAAGTCGTCGCGCTCGGTGGCGAGGGCGGCGTTGGAGGACTTCATGGGGGGCATGAAGCCGGGATGCACGGAGTTGACCCTGATGTTGTCCGGGCCGTACCTGACGGCGGCGGCCTTGGAGAATATGCGAACCGCGCCCTTGGAGGCTTCGTAGGCGGGGTGTCCGTTTTCGCCCGCGACGAATCCCCTGATGGATGATATGTTGACGACGCTTCCGCCGCCCGCTTCGCGCATGACGGGAATGACGGCGCGGGTGCCGAGATAGACGCCGGTGGAGTTGATGTCCATGATGCGGTCCCAACCGTCCATGTCCATGGGGTCGGAGTAGGCGGTGCTGCTGATGCCCGCGTTGTTGACGAGTATGTCCACTCCGCCGTAGCGCTCTACGGTCTGGTCCACGAGCGCCTGCCAGGACTCGGCGCTGGTGACGTCGGCGTGGACGTACATCGCCTCGCCGCCGGTGTCCTCTATCTGGCGGGCGACGGCCTGGCCGTCCTCGTCGGCGATGTCGGCCACGACAACTTTCGCGCCTTCACGGGCGAACAGCCTGGCCTCCTCCGCTCCCATTCCACTGGCGGCTCCGGTGATGATAGCCACTTTGCCTTCCAAACGCATTTTTCGTCTCCTCGTATCATATATTACGCGGAATATATCACACTATTGTTAGACGTCGCCCTATCTCATACACTGCAATCAGGGTCTCGCCCGAATCCGGGAATGTTCGCTAGTATCTCGGCGGAGCCGCCAATGTTCAAGCAGTCCAAAGACGGAATCTATTACGGCTGGCTGATAGTGGCGGCGGGGACGTTCATCGCCATGGTCGGCGTCGGCCCGTTCAGCGGGTTCGGGGTATTTGTGATTCCGATGAGCGAGGAGTTCGGCTGGAGCCGGAGCGCTATCTCGCTCGCGGCGTCCGTGGCCGCGCTTGTGGGCGGATTCAGCCAGCCCTTCATGGGGCGCATCTTCGACAGGGTTGGCGGGCGCAGGCTGATGCTCTGCGGGCTTCTCGCTCTCGGAGCGGCCAACATCCTGCTGGCGTTCACGAATCACATAGTCCACCTGGTGTTGGCGTTCGGCGTCGGGGTGGCGCTCAGCGAGAGCGCGGGCGCGTTCAACACGTCGGTCGCGCTTGTAGCGAGATGGTTCCACCGCAGGCGCGCGACGGCGGTCGCGCTCATATCGTCGGGCTCGTCCCTGGGCGGGCTGATACTGGTGCCGTTCATCGCGTTCATCATTCCGCTTGTGGGTTGGAGAACCACGTGGGCGATACTGGGCCTGTTCATACTGTGTCTCGCGCTTCCGGTGGCGTTCTTCGTAATCAGGAACGACCCGAGCGAGATGGGCAGGCTGCCCGACGGCGAAGAGGTTCCCGCCGGACAGGAGCCAAGCGCGTCCATATCAAGAGGCCCTCTGGAAGTGGACCACTGGATGAGGGCGTTCGCGTCCGTCCCGTTCTGGCAGCTACTGGGCGGGTACTTCGTGTGCGGCGTGAGCACCTCGATGATCTCCACCCACTACGTGCCATACGCAATCGAGAAGGGCTTTTCGCCGTCGCTGGCCGCGACCGCGTTCGGGGTGATGAGCGCGCTGAACGTGGCCGGGGTACTGCTCGCCGGCATACTGGGCGACCGGATCGGGCGCAAGAACCTGCTCGCGCTCGTGTACCTGACGCGGGGCATGGGATACGTCGTACTGCTGACCGCGCCCGGTCTGTGGGGGCTGTTCGGTTTCGCGGTCATAGCCGGCTTCTCGTGGATAGCCACAGTGCCGCTCACCACTTCGCTGACGGCGGAGGTCTATGGGCTGAAGAACATCGGCACACTCAGCGGCGTGACTTTTACGGCGCACCAGATCGGAGGCGCGCTGTCCATACAGTTCAGCGGCATCATGAGGGATTTGACAGGAGCGTACACGATACCGTTCGCTATCGGCGGCCTGTGTCTGCTGTTCGCCAGCGTCGTCAGCTTCTCGATACAGGAGAGACGCTATTCCTCCAGATATGTCTCGGTTCCCGAACCCGCGTCCACATAAGCGCGCTCGAAGTTCAGGTCGCTACCACGGGCGCGTTGGACCTGGCAGGGGCGGGGGTTACGGCGGTCGAGGGCCGAACCACAAGGACGGGGTCGCCCGATGTCCTGACCACAGCCTCGGCGACGCTTCCCATCAGCAGGCGACGCACGCCCGAGCGTCCATGCGTGGCGAGCGCGATCATGTTGTGGTCGGTCCCGCGGGCGAGGTCGGCAATCTCCGAGGAGGCGCTTCCGCCGCGGAGGACTTCGATTTGCACGTCAAGGCCGTCTTCTCGCAGCCGTCGCGCCACGCCGGCCAGGTATCTGCGCGTTTCCACCTCCATCTCGCCTTCGACGTCTCTCAGAACGGATCCGAGATTGTAGCCTTCGCTGTAAGATACGTCGTCAAGAGACAGCACGCTTACCAGGGTCACGCTCATGTTCATCCTTTGCGCTATGACGACGGCGTAAGGGAGCGCGGCTTCGGCAAGCTCCGAACCGTCGAGCGGGACTATGATCTGCTTGATAGCGTAGTCGTCGCCCCAGTTCTGGGCGGCGCGTTCGGGGGTGATGGCCATAACGGGCATTGGCGACTCGTGCATGATCTTGTAGGTCACGCTTCCCAGCAGTCCGCTGGACACAATGCCCCTTCCGCGCGTGGACATGGCTATGAGGTCACAGTCGTAGTCCCGGGCCATGCCGATGACGCTGTCGGACACGGGGCCGAATCTTACGGAGGTCTCGGCGGCTATTCCTTCGAGGGCCATTCTGTCCGCCAGGTCTTCCAGCCGGTTCTTCACGTCCCTTTGGATTCTCTCCCTCAGCGCGTCGGAGCCCGGGGGCTCCGCCAGACCGCCGGCAATCCTGTTGAGCAGACCTTCCCTCAGGGGATCGAGTTCTACGGCCGTCGCCAGGACGACTCCAATGTCCAGCCCTCGCGCGAATTGTGTTACGAAGGGAATGACGCTTTCCGAAACTTCGGCGCCGTCCAGCGGCACCAGGGCCTTTGTAAACATATTCAGAGACTCCCTTCTTCGCTTGATCAGGGGTTGCCACGTCGGTATGGAAGGTCTGCGATAGAGTGTAACACGCAACCGACATCTTTCAGGGGCAATTGTCCGGTCTCTCTGAGGTAACTGATGTTACGCACCGGGCAGGGCTTTGCGACTATTCAGACCGGGGTCTTCGTAGAGTCGCCGGTCTGCGGCCTGGGCGCGTTGGTCATATATCTCAATTTATATCGTACAGGTGGGGTTACAGGTGAGTTTCCAGGCGGGACAGGTTACAGTTCACGTGGAAAGTGACCTGTTATCACCTGTTGTTAGCTACGGACAGAAAAATTTTCTTCGGCGGATTCATTTTGGATAACCTCCTGTTTATGTAAAGATTGGGTCGGTCATAGTTCATTGGGCGACATGATAGCATGAACGTTCTGTCGAATGGAAGAATGTTTCAGACTGCGTAACATCAGTGAGGTAATTGAAGCTAAGCGCCCTCACCCATCACTTTCACCCCCATCCTGGCCTTCCCCCGTCGAGGGCTGAGAGGGGTAGGCATTTTACCCTCACCCTAAGCCCTCTCCCTGAGGAAGAGGGGATCCATTGACCGGAGTTTGTAGCTGACTCCACATTTGCCTACCCTTATGAGCCCGTCGAGGGGGAAGGGATTTTTGCAGTTGTTAACAGCGGCGCGCAACTGCTTGACAGTCAGGGGGTCTCTATATACTATGAAACCATTCCCGAGCCGTCTTTCAGGTTTGGGTTAAAAATTAAAGGAAGGTGAGTCGCATGGAATTTGTAGCTGTGATTCTCGCCGTCCTGATTGGCCTATCGGTAGGAAGCGGAGCCGGTTACTACGGTCGCAGGCTGGTGTCCGCAAGACGCATAGACAGCGCTCAGGAGGAAGCCGAGCGCATACTGGAAGCAGCGCGTGAGCAGAGCCGAACCGCCGTTTTAGAGGCTAAGGAAGAGTCTCTTAAACTGCGTTCGGAATGGGAAACCGAATTACGTGATCAGCGCTCCGAGGTAAAAAGATCGGAACGCAGACTTGGAAACCGAGAAGAGAATCTCGAAAAACGGGCGAACAACCTAGACCGCCGGGAACGGCGGATTTCCAAGAAGGAGCAGCAGGCGGAGCGAACCGAGCTAGAACTCGAAGACATCAAGCAGCAGGCATTGGCGAAGATCGAGGAGATATCCGAAATGAGCCAGTCCGAGGCGGAAACGACGCTTATGCGGCAGGCCGAGGAGGAGATCCAGCACGAGATAGCCAAACGCTACAGAGACATAGAGATCCAGGCCCAGGAGGATGCCCACGCGCTTTCCTCCAGGATTCTGGCAACCTCAATTCAAAGAATGGCCGCTGACGTCGTCTCGGAGATGACCGTCACATCCGTTCCACTTCCCAGCGACGACATGAAAGGTCGTCTGATAGGCCGCGAAGGACGGAATATACGAGCAATAGAAAAGAGTACAGGCGTTGACCTGATTATTGACGATACGCCGGAGTCGGTGACGCTTTCGTGTTTCGACCCGGTCAGGCGGGAAGTCGCGCGGATAGCGGTGTCCAAGCTGATCGCGGACGGGCGGATACACCCGGCTCGCATCGAGGACATGGTGAGACGGGCGGAGAAGGAGGTCCAGACCACGATCTGGAAGGCGGGCGAAGAGGCCGTCTTCGACGCGGGCGTCCGGGGACTCAATCCCGAGATCATCAGGCTGCTGGGCCAACTCAGGTTCAGGTACAGCTACGGCGAAAACGTGCTGCAGCACTCCCTCGAGGTGGCGCACATAGCGGCGATGATAGCGTCCGAGGTGGGCGCCAACGTCAAAGTGGCCAAGGTGGGCGGACTGCTTCACGACATCGGCAAGGCGCTGTCGCACGAGGTCGAAGGGCCTCACGCGGAGATCGGGGCCGAAATCGCCAACAAGTACAACGTCGCCCGGCGAGTCTGCGCCTGCATAGCCGAGCATCACGACGACGTGATGAGTTCGCCCGAGGCGTTCATAGTCGCGGCGGCTGACGCCATCAGCGCGGCGCGTCCCGGAGCGCGCAGGGACACGGTAGAGAACTACATGAAGCGGCTGAGAGAGTTGGAGGAGGTAGCGGGCAACTACGACGGCGTAGAGCGCTGCTTCGCGATTCAGGCGGGCCGCGAGGTTCGCGTGATGGTCAAGCCCGACTCCATAGACGACGTGATGGCCGCGAAGATGGCCCGGGACATCGTGAAGAACATCGAGAGGAACCTGGCGTACCCGGGACAGATAAAGGTCATGGTCATCCGCGAAAGCAGAAAGGTAGAATACGCCAGGTAGGGGAATTATCAATTTAGAATTGGGAATCAGGGATTGATGGACGCAGCGGCTACGTGATAACGGGTCGCTGCGTATCTTTGACAGGACTTATACGCAGTTGAATTGGGGTTCACCCCCATCCTAGCCTTCCCCCGTCGAGGGGGAAGGGATTTTTGTTCACCTCTCTCAGCCCATCAAGGGGAAGGGAGAGGGGATTTTTAATGTACGCATGACAGATCAGGAACGATGTTATATGGCGGTTGAAGTAGATCTGCACCTGCACACGCAGGCATCGGACGGCACGCTATCGCCCACGGAACTCGTGGGGCTGTGCGCCGAACGCGGCCTCAGAATCATTGCCGTCAGCGATCACGACTCCACAGAGGGGCTGCCCGAGGCTTACGCCGCCGCCGAAAGACATCCCGGCCTGGAGATAATCCCGGCTATCGAGCTGAGCACGGACGTTCCGGGATCGGAAATCCACGTCCTCGGGTACTTCATAGACACGGGCGACTCCTCGTTTCAGCGAACCCTGACAAGATTCAGGGAGGGGCGGCACGAACGCGGCAGGCTGATGGTCGAAAAGCTGGTCGAACTGGGCTATTCGATAAGCTGGGAGCGCGTGCGGGAGATAGCGGGGGACGCCGCGATAGGGCGGCCACACATAGCGTCGGCCATCGTGGAGGCCGGATACTTCAAGTATTCCAAGGACGTGTTCGATTCGCTGATAGGCAGGAACGGGCCGGCTTACGTCGAGCGCGCCAAGCTGACCCCGGAGGACGCGATAGCCATGCTGCGGGATAACGGCGCTGTTCCGGTCATGGCGCATCCCACGTATTCGGCGGTCAAGTCGGACAGGGGAGACGTGCAGAGCCTGGAAGAGACGCTGGCGCAACTCCAGGCGCGCGGCCTGGAGGGCGTGGAGGTTTTCTACGGGGACTACACGCGGGAGCAGGTCGCCTATCTCAAGGACATCGCGGACAACCTGGGACTCATCCCGTGCGGCGGCAGCGACTACCACTGCTCAGGCAACCCGGGGGAACCGGAGCCCGGAAGCGTGGGGCCGCCCATGCAAACAGTGGCGCGGCTCAGGGAGTCGCATCTCAGGATACGAAGCGCCGCGACGGCAGGACAGGCGCCGGGCTAGGCCGGAGTCCAGTTGTTCTTGACATATTCGTACTGCCACCCCCAACCCCTGGATTCCCGCTTTCGCGGGAATGACGAGCCGTTAATGGAGTATGGCATCTCCATGTGGACTTGGCGCTAGACTAGATCTCGGACTATGCTGGAAACGTTTCTGCTCATTCTTGGCGCATACCTGCTGGGATCCATTCCCAGCGGCTACGTCATAGGCAAGCTCGTCGCCGGGATAGACATAAGGGAATACGGCTCCGGCAACGTGGGCTCGTCCAACGTCATCGCGCACGTGGGCAAGATGACCGGCGTAGCGCAGGGGCTTCTGTTCGACGGATTTCTCAAGGGCTACGCGCCGATATTTCTGGGCAGACACGTACTGGAGGTTGACCTCTGGGCGCAGTGCGCGGCGGGCCTCGTGGCTATCGTCGGACACAACTGGTCGCCGTTCATCGGATTCACGGGCGGTCGCGGCGTGGCGACGGCGATGGCGGCTACGCTCGCGCTGGACTTCTGGATAGAGATGTCCGTCATGGGAGCGGTCTCGGCGGTCGGTCTCACTCTCATAGCGCGAGAGACGGGTTTCTGGACGTTCGTGTCCATCCTGGCGTTTCCGATGATCGCATTCGCGCTGGCGACCGCCGCGCCCACGCTTCCCGACAGTTTGCCGGCGGCAAGCGGACTGGTGGACAAGCCAACGGAATACGTCCTGGCATCCGTGTGCGTCAGCGTTATCCTGCTGGGAAAGCGTCTGACCGCCAACTGGGAAAGCCCGCGCAACGAATATGGATTCGCGAGGGTCATGGTTTACCGTCTTCTATGGGACAGGGACGTTCCGGGCAAGGTAGAATGGACAGATAGAAGACCGAGTTGAGGCTTACCTGAAATGGCGCAAACCGCGTATTGCCGTCGTCACAAGGATATAGAGACCAGCGTATCGTGCGCGCGATGCGGCGATCCGATATGCCCAAGCTGCATGGTTCACGCGCCGGTCGGCGTTCGCTGCCTGGACTGCGCCCGCTCAAGGCCGCTGCCGACGTTCGACGTTTCGACGCCCTTCCTCTTGCGGGCCGCAGGCGCTGGCGTCGCCGTATCGCTCCTGGGGGCCGCCGTGATAATAGGCGTCATCTGGTTCTTTCCCATGCTTTACATTACAGCCATATTGATCGCCGCGCTCGGATACGGGATCGGCGAGGCCGTCAGCCTGGCTACGAACCGAAAGCGTGGAACGCGCCTGAAACTGGTATCTGGCGTGTGTATGTTGTTAGGATTCACTCTAATCACATGGACGACCGGAGGGTTTACCCTCGCGCCAATCAATCTGATCGGCGCCGCCATCGGGTTCTACCTGTCGTTCATGAAGTTCTGAATATCAATTCTTGTCGCGTCTCGAAAACAGAGAAGATCGCTGTCTGTTATCCCGCAATGGCAGGGATTGAACCTAATCACCCCCATCCTAACCTTCCCCCATCAAGGGGGAAGGGACTTACGCAAACGTCTCGAAAACAGGAGATCATCCGCAATGGACGACCTCGATATGAAGATAATAGAAATACTCAGGCATGACGGTCGGGTATCCAACGCCGGAATCGCCCGCGCCGCGGATGTCAGCGAAGGCACGGTGCGACGCCGCCTGAAAAGGCTGATAGACGAAAACCTGATCGAAGTCCGGGTACTGCTCAATCTCGGAAGAAAAGCGCGCACCGTGGTGGGCGTTCACGTAGATCCGCAGCGCATAGACGACGTGCTGACCAACGTATCGGGGCTGGACGGAGTAACGTTCGCCTGCATCACGACCGGCAGGTACGACATGATCGTATGGGCCGAAGCGGAGAGCGCGGAACTGCTCGGCCAACTCATTGCGAAGACTATCGGAGCCATACCGGGCGTCCAGCGCACCGAGACTCACGTCGTGCTCTCACAGACACAGGGAGGCGGCCCGCTTTCGGGCTGACGATACGGCCTCGCTCAGTCCCTGGAATCCAGCCTGATCCCCAGTTCCTCCAGCTGAGCGCCGTCAACGCTTCCGGGCGCTCCGAAAAGCGGGTCAACCCCTGTCTGGGTCTTGGGGAACGCTATGACGTCCCTGATGTTGTCGCGGTTGGCGAGCATCATGATCAGGCGGTCTATGCCGGGCGCGATTCCTCCGTGCGGGGGCGCGCCGTACTCGAAGGCGGTCACAAGCTGTCCGAAGCGTTGCTCGACCTCCTCTTCGTCGTAGCCCAGAACCTTGAAGATGCGCTCCTGGAGGGCGCGATCGTGAACCCTGATACTGCCGCTGCCCAGTTCCTCGCCATTGCCTATGAGGTCGTAGCAGTTCGCCAACACCTTGCCCGGGTCGGACTCGATGTACTGATCGTAGCCAGGCTTGGGAGAGGTGAAAGCGTGGTGTACCGCGTCCCAAGCCTCGCGCTCTTCGTCATACTCGAACAGGGGAAAGTCCACGACGTAGGCGAGCGCTATCTCGTCGGGGTCGGCAAGTTCAAGGCGCCGGCCCAGTTCGTGTCTTAGCTCTCCCAATACGAGGTTGGTCGTCTTCTCCGGGCCGGCTACAATGAGAATCATGTCGCCGATACGCGCTTGAGTGCGTTCGCCAATCTCCCTGACCTGCTCGACGCTGAGGAAGCGGGAGGCCGCGGACCTTATCTTGTCTTGGGCCAGGTCGTCCAGAGAACCCGGCTCCCCCTGCAGCGCGATGGTTACCAGGCCCGCCGCTCCGCGCTCGCGCGCGAAATCTATGAGGGCGTCGGTCTGCCTGCGCGAGTAGGACGCCAGTCCGGGAGCGGCGAATCCTTTCACCACGCCCCCGTTTTCGACCGCAGAGGTGAACACCCTGAAGTCGGTCGTCCGGGCAAAGTCGTTCAGGTTCGCCAGCTCCATGCCGTAGCGCAGGTCGGGCTTGTCGCTGCCGTACCTGTCCATCGCCTCGCGGTAGGTGAGCCTGGGGAAGGGCTTGGTCAGCTTCTTTTCGGGAGTCAGGGTCTCGATCATCTCGGTGTAGAGGCGCTCGGTGAGGCTTAGAATGTCCTCCTGCTCGGCGAAGCTCATCTCCAGGTCGAGCTGGGTGAACTCGGGCTGCCGGTCGGCGCGGAGGTCTTCGTCCCTGAAGCACCGGGCTATCTGGAAATACTTCTCCACGCCCGCGACCATGAGAAGCTGCTTTAGCTGCTGCGGCGACTGGGGAAGCGCGTAGAAGCTGCCCGGATGCACCCGGCTGGGCACCAGGTAGTCGCGCGCGCCCTCGGGCGTGCTCTTTATGAGGATGGGGGTCTCGATTTCCAGGAAGCCGCGCTCGTCGAGGAAGTCGCGCATGAACTTGACCACCCTGTGGCGCAGAATCATCGTGTCGCGCATACCGGCGCGCCTGAGATCGAGATACCTGTACCGCAACCTGAGAAGTTCGTCCACCTCGGTCTCTTCGTTCACGTAGAAGGGCGGGGTGAGGGATTCGTTCAGGACGGCGGCCTCGGCTGCAATGACCTCGACCTCGCCGGTGGCTATGCCGGGGTTTTCGGTGCCTTCGGGCCTGGTCCGGACTTCGCCCGCAACCTGTATGACCCACTCGCCGCGGAAACTCTCCGCGACGGCGTGAGCGCCGGGGGCGACTTCGGGATTGAACACGACTTGGGTCAATCCGTCGCGGTCCCTTATGTCAATGAAGATGAGCGATCCGTGATCGCGGCGCCGGTGAACCCAGCCCGCGAGCGTAACGCTCCGGCCGGCGTCTTTGGATCTGAGACTTCCGCAGCTTGTGGTCTTGAGCAAGGTCGTACCTCTTGGTGACGGATGATGTCGCGGACGAGTCCGCCCAAGAATCATAGCTATGCGGGACAACCGCAATCAAGAACGGCGTTCATACTGCCCCGTCCCAGAGCGGATATGCTATTATCTGTCCGCTATAATTATTGGAACATGGTTGAAAGAGCGCTGGCGGCGGGCATCATCAGTGACGAGCAGGAAACCAAGCTATACGCGACTGACATCGTTTACAATGCCGTCCGCAAGTCGGACGGCGCCCGGGTGTGGGTAGCGGTGGAAGCGTCCAACATTCTGAAAGAAGGCTCCGTAGAGAAAGCGCGAGTGGCCGCCGACGCGCTTGGCGCGGCGTTTGGCGAGGACGCCGAGGCAATTGTGGCCGGGTATAGCATTCATCCCCGCGACAGGGAGCGGGCCGCAAGGCTGGGCGTACACGCATTCATAGCGCCAATCCCTCGACCGCCATCGGATAGCGAGTAGAACTCTTCAGCCCATAGCTCATTGACGAACGACGGACGGAAGGCGCGATGGTAGTCAGAACCACAGACACGATACCCGAATACTACGATGAGGGTTGCCTGCCCTGGCCCTGGCCAGAGGACGAAGTGCCTGAACGGATACCAGTCACTATGATGCAATCCCCAACCATCCGCCGGATTCTGATGATTCTGCTCCACTACCTCGGACCGAGCGCGACTCTGTTCATAGATTCCAATACTCCGGTTCGGTTCAATCCGAATAACCGACGCGTGTTCATCGCGCCCGATATCTGCATAGCCACAGATGTGGACGCCCTTGCTATTAACCTGAGAGAGTCATACGACCTTTGGGAAGTGGGGAAGCCTCCGGCTTTCGCGCTTGAGGTAGCGTCTTCTTCCACATATCGGAAAGACCTTTATGAAAAGCCGTCCGTATATGAGTGGATAGGCTTCGGCGAATACTGGATGTTCGATCCGACGGGGGGCGAGTTGTACGGTCGCGCGCTAACGGGGTTCATACTGGTGGATGGGAGCTATGAGCCAATTGAGATAGCGCCGAACGAACACGGATTTGAGAGCGGGTACAGCGACTTTCTCAAGCTGCGGCTATGTTCGATTGACCGGTCGAGACATTCCGAGTTGGCCGCTATGCAGCCGGAAATGACTTTCAGCTTCGAGGAGAGCATATACTCCGCGCAGATGATTCTTCAGAACCCGGAGACGGGGCTGTATCTGCCGGAGGCGTGGGCAGCGGAAGCCCAGCGGGCAGAACAGGCCGAGGCGCGGGCGGAGCGGGCGGAGGCGGAGAACGCGAGGCTGCGAGAGCGGCTTCGGCGCATGGAGCGGGAATGACGCGGGTTCGCCCCGCCGCCGGCTCATCCTCTTCCCAATTCGCGGTCATTCTAACCCCTAACTCATTGACAGACATTCATAGGCTCTTATATAGTTCAGGAACAGTTTCATACTAGTCTGAGAACTTGGCATGGACTTATCGGCGTCCATAGCGTGCGCCGCTTGGAACAATGCCTTGTCAGACCTTGACAGATAATCACCGTTGGGTGTACAAATCTAACGGTTTGAAATCATCAAGCGAGGCGCTGATGCCTGACACAGGCGGCATCTCATAACAAAACGGGAGTCTCCCATGGAGCGGGCATCCTGCTTCAGGGGGATTTATCATGTCAAACAGCCGTTCGGTCATATTCAATTTGTAATCGCTGAGACCTAAGGGGGTAGTAAGTGAAAAGCAAGAGGCGGTTTATACCATTAGTATTCTTGGGGGCAATAATTCTGTCCCTCCTTGTCATCGTTCCGGCATTCTCTGCCTCCGGGACGGTGCGATTCTACGACGTGGACGACACAGACGAAGACCAGGAATGGACAAGGCAGGGCGGAATGGTCTATATCGAGGTTGATGACACCGACCTCGACGTGGAATTTGAGGTGTCGGGCAGTAGCGAGAGGCATCCCGTTGATGGGACGACGATTTATCTGGATAACGTACCTCTCGCCGACAGTCGCGGCAATCGAAGCGACGAGCCGGACGGCTTCATCAACGAGCATGACGTCAGAGTGTATACAGCGGACGACGAGACTCAGCTTAAGGTTGACAGGGCCACTGTAGATGGCCGTGTTGATTTGGTTGATTCATACACTGGCGATGTGTTCGTCAGGTATAAGGGCGCAGTGAAGAACGATACCGGCACGGGTGACGACGCCACCGTGACAGTCAAGTCCCAGGCCGACCCGACCGGCATCGCGATTACCTTGACGGAGACAGGCGCGGACACGGGCGTGTTCCGCGGCACTGTGATGACGAACGGAGGCAAAGACGGCGACGAGTCGGACGCCTCAACCAATACTCTCAAGGTCGGCAAGAACGACGTAATAAGGGTGACATACAGCGACGCGAACCCGGATCGCAACACATCCCAGACCCTCAAGGTCGAGACAACCGCGCCGCTCATTTCCAATCCCAGCCCCGCTCACGACACCGCTGACAGGGCCGACCCGGACATCGAATTCGACGTAACAGACGCCGACTCGGGCATCGCCGACGCCGACGACATCTACGTGGTGTTCGGTGTGGACAACGAACCGTCTGACGGGGAAATAGACGCCATGTACCGCTACATGGTCAATGACGCCTCCAAGGGCGACGTTGACGAAGAGGACGACGTCTTCAGCGCCAAGCAGGGTCTTCCCAGCGAGGTCGAAATTGACAACGACGCCAAGATCTACTGGTGGGCGATAGCGATGGACTCCGCCGGAAACACCGCGGTATCCGACCGTCAGTCCACCATCGAAGTTGACGACGAAGACGTTAACGATCCCTGTAGCGCCAGCGACTTCAACATGGGCGACGGCCTTGTGGGCCAGGACATCGCTGTATCAGCGGAGATCGCGGGCTGCCAGCCCTACACGGTACGCATAGACAACACCGAACCCCAAATCGAAGCCGTAACCACAGGTCCCACCTGGGACGCGGATGACGATGAAGTTGACATGGGCGCAGGCGACGCCGCCAGCGTGCTGGTCACATTCAGCGAAGACCTGGACTCCGAGACCGTAGCCGAGAGCGACTTCGATGTTGATGGCGCATCCGTTACCGATGTTGAGGTGCAGGGCGAGCACGTATTCCTGAGCCTCTCGTCCGAGCTTGCGCCGGACGAAGAGCCGGAAGTCGAACTCGTAGGGTCCGTAAGAGACCTAGCCGGAAACCGCCAGACCTCCGGCAAGGTTAACGCCACCGACGGCATAGCTCCCACGCTTACCGTAATGGTGGACGGCGGAAACCGCTCCGTCACTAACGGATCGGTCAAGGTCACGATCAGCTCCAACGAGGACGTCGGCACTCCCAAGGTGATGTTCCAGAGGGTTGTTGACGTGGACGCGGACGATACCGACGACGACAAGACCCTGGGTGAGACAGCGCTTAGCGACAGGTCCGATGAATCTGCTGAAGTGGACGCGGTGCTGACGTCCGCGAGGAACTACGAAGCCAAGTTGCCATCAGATGTTGACGTACCCGGCCTGTACAACATCTACGTAACCGCCAGAGACGCCACCGAGTCCAATGAGGGTTCGGCCGGCGTGAGCGAAGGCCCGATAGACCTCAGCGACGACACCAAGGCGATACTGTTCGAGTTCGACGATGAAGTCGGCGCGCCTACGGTCACGCCTGAGGAAACCGACAACTCCGATCCGTTCATAGCGATAGACTTCTCGGCTGAAGGCAAAGAGTACGTTGATAACGTCGAGGACGAAGTGGACGTTGACTCGCACGGCGACGTGACGATTACTTCCGCCAGCCTGAAGTCCCCGGACATGGACGCCATGGACATTGCGGATATGCTGGTTACCACTGACAACCAGGTCTTCCTGTTCAAGGCTTCCGACCTTGCCAAGGGCGACCACGTGGTCAAGGTTTCCGCTATGGACGCGGCAGGAAACGAGTTGGAAGATAAAGAGCTTACAGTCACCGTTGATGAGCGCGAGCCCTTCAGCCTGAAGCTCAAGCCCGGCTGGAACCTCGTGTCCCTGCCCGGCACGCCGACCAACACCAGCATCAACGCAGTGATTCCTGCCGACCACCCGGCCAACACCATACTCAGCTATGACGCCGAATCCGGATGGATGACCGCGATCCGCAGCGAGGACGGCACCTGGCTCGGTACGCTGATGACGGTTGACGCCTCCCGCGCCTACTGGATCCAGACCGATTCCTTCGAGTCCATCTCGGTGGACATCCCGAGGATCAGCGCAGGCACGTCGGTACTGCCGACGATCAGCCTGATGGCTGGCTGGAACTTCGTCCCGGTCACCGACGTGAGCGGCGAAATGGGCCACGGCGATACAGTATCGGCCAAGAGCTACTTCGATGGCACGGATGTCAACCGCGTGTACACCTTCAATACCCAGATGGGTGTGTGGGAAGAAGTGGACCTCGCAGCCATGTGCAGTGAAGCAGATACATCCGGTTGTCTCATGGTCGGTTCCGGCTACTGGGCGCACTCCACCGACGACGGCGTGATTGCCCCGTAACCTCGCAGCCCCGACCAGGCTCATCGGTAACGACTAGTTAGTAAACATCCCTCCCCAATTGGGGAGGGATGTTCTTTATTCTGCTTTCAGTTTCTCTTTGATAGAATAGAGACAGTATCTTGGCTGACGAACAACGCAAACCCGAACCACTTTGGCTACGCCTGCTTCTCTGGATAGGCAGGTCTAAGTCTGAGCCACGAGAAACTCTGTTGGCAGTCAGCCGTAAGTGGCTGCCGTTCTGCGCTGGTCTGATAGTCGTATTGACATTCGGCTGGACGTGGATAATATACGGTCAGGTGGTCGCGGCGGGTGAATATCATGGCGTCAGGGACATCGCGATTGCGGTTGTGAACGAGACATCGAAGGCCGCCGCGCTGATCGTGCTGTACGCTGTCTCGATCACATATACACTGGACATAGTGGGAGGAATCACAATGGTCACCGCTCAATACCTGACTGAAAAGATCCTCGAACCGCTCAGGGAACGGCTCAGAGAGGAAGGCAGGGAGCAGGGCATAGCCGAGGGCCGCGCCGAGATTATGGATATGGTGCGTAAGTGGGAAGACTGGAACAACCGACGCATGAAGGCCAAAGACGAAGGCATTCCTTTCGATGAGCCACCGCCTGCGTCGTTGAACGGGAGGGATGATAATGGTCACCGCTCGATATCTGACTGATAAATTCATAACACCCATGAGAGAGCGGCGGAAAGCTAAAGCACTCGCCGAAGGCAGGGATATATCCCATCGCGAGTGGTCTGATTGGAACAACCGACGCATGAAGGCCAGAGAGAAGGGTGCTCGGTTTGACGAACCGCCACCTAGCTCCCTCATAGAAAGAAACAAGACAGCATCTCATCGAGATATATACGCCAGAGGCTACTCTGATGGTTATTCTGAAGGGGTAATCTACGGTGTGCGGAAGGAGTGGTATCGTCGCAGGATGGAGGCCAAGAAGAAGGGCATACCCTTTGACGAACCGCCCCCATACCCGAAATGAATCAATCCCTAACACCGCTTCCGTCGTACTCTGTATAATAGCGGGTGGTTTCAATCCTTCCGAGTATGCTGAGGGCCAATGAGAGAAGAGGCAGACAATACGGCGCTGAACAACAATGTTATGCCTCGCCTGACGGCCTTCGCGTTCCTGGCCCTGATCCTTACGCTGGCAGTCGCCATCTTCCCATCCGATACCTTAGCGCAGGGAGGGATTCCACCCGGCGGCATAACCTATTTTGGCAATGCGACTGTTGATGGCGAACCCGTGCCGGACGGACATATCATCGTCGGCAGGGTCGGCGATTACGAGTCAAAACCTGTTACTGTGTTTACTACTAAGGACGAGAGGACGGGAGTTGAGACGAAGGGAGTATACGCCGCCCTGTCGGTCGCAGCGGACATCTCGCTTGCGGGACAGACGATCACCTTCTTTCTCGGCGATGTACAGGCAAACGAGACGGACACATACCGGCCGGGTGGAATTCCCGTCATAAAGCCCAACTTCTCCCTAACTTTCTCAGCCCTGCCCGGGCCGACGCCAACGCTGACGCCAACACCCGAACCCGGCGCGCCCCCGTCCGATACGCCGCAGCCGACGCCAACTTCAGCGCCCGCGGAGCCCGCGCCAACATTGCCGCCCGCTCCGCAGCCATCCGCTACGCCCGAAGTCGCCGAACCGATGGTGTTCGTATCCGGGCTGGTGTTCGTGCAGGGAATGTCGCAAGCGCCCGCCGACTCGATACTCGTCGCCCGCATCGGCGACAGCTACCAGTCCGAACCCGCCGCCGCGATTGCCACGGACGGCACATACGGCGGCCTGGTGGTTGATCCTGGAGACACGGGTTTCGAGGGCGGCGAGATACGCTTCTTCCTGAACGGCATACCCGCGCGCACTACCGCCGTTTTCAAGAACGGTCAGTTGGTACGCACCTTCGACATTCTGTTCACGGATTACCCCACTCCGGTTCCCACAAGCACGCCCATGCCCACGCCTACGAATACTCCCGCGCCGACGCCTACACATATTCCCGCGCCGCCTACCTCGACTCCGGCGCCGACGCAGACGCCCATTCCGACGCCTGTCCCGACCAACACACCAGCGCCGTCGCCTACAAGCGCCCCGGTTCCGACGTCCATTCCGACGCCCGCGCAGCCCGATCCGACGCCAACGGTCACCGCTCCCGCGGAGGAGGCGGGCGGCTGCTTCTCGGCGACACAAGTATCCCCGATGACGGGCGCGGTCAACGCCCTGCTCATGATAGCGCCGCTTGGACTCATCTTCGGACTCAGAAATGCGCGCCGTAGAGAGAGCCGATTGCCGAAAACCAAAACCGACGCCTAACACCCGGCCTTCCAATATGGTATCATTGTGAAGGATTTTTCTAATGGAGAGGGCTTGCCTTTGCCTCCAATAAGCGCACAGGATAAAGAGCGGGTTATTGACGCGATAAATCATCAGCGTCGCCCTACTGTAACGGTTCTCTCGTCTCTCCTGGCCGTACAGGACGAGTTAGGCTACATACCGGATGAAGCCATAGAAGAAGTAGCTGCACTCAACGAAACGACGATCAACGAAGTGTGGGGTGTCGCATCCTTCTACACAAACTTCAGGTTCACCCCGCCCGGCAGACACAACGTAGAGATCTGCTGGGGCCCGACGTGCCACCTGAAGGGCGCGTCCCACATACTGAAGCGGGTAATGGACCAACTCGGCCTGGAAGGCGAAGGCGAGACCGAGGACAATAACATATCGTTCAAGTTCAATACCTGCCTGGGCGCCTGTTCCACCGCTCCGGTCATGAGCATAGACCACCACCTGGTAGGACGACTGACACCGGAATCCGCGTCCGAGCGAGTAGGAAGCCTTCTGAACGACGAGTCGTGATACAACCCCATATCTTCCCCTGTTCGTGAGCCATGCCCACATACGAAGAAATCAAACAGACCGCCGATGAGCGCTGGAAAGACCTTACCGAGGGTTCCGATCCCTGGATAAGGGTCGGAACCGCCATGTGCGGCCACTCGGCGGGCGCGTACGAAGTGATTGACGCGCTCAGGAACGAGTTGGAATCCCGGAACATTACGGCCCGAATAGACGAGGTGGGCTGTCTCGGTGTCTGCTACGCCGAGCCGCTGGTTGACGTCTTGCGCCCCGGCGCCAAGTCAAGGCTATTCTTCCGAAACGTCACATCCGACGATGTTTCCTCGATAGTAGGCTCGTATATCGCCGAAGGCGAATTGCCCGCCGACAAGGTTTTCGGCTACCTGGGAGAAGACTCGATAGACGGCGCTCCCGACCTCGGCGAGATACCCGGAATCGCCGCCCAGCAGCGCATCGCTCTCAGAAACGCGGGCAACATCGCCCCGGGCGACATCTACCAGTACATCGCCAATGGCGGCTACGCCGGAATCCACAAGGCGATCACACAGATGGAGCCGGACAACGTAATCAAGGAAATGACCGATTCCGGCCTTCGCGGGCGAGGCGGCGCGGCCTTCCCCACCGGCATCAAGTGGAGCTTCATGGTAGGCTCGCCGGGACCCAGGAAGTATATGCTCTGCAACTGCGAAGAGGGCGACCCGGGCGCGTACAACGACAAGGGAATCCTCGAAAGCGATCCGCATACTCTTCTGGAAGGGCTGATGATAGGTGGATACGCCACCCGCGCATCCAACGGCATAGTGTTCATTCGACACGGCCACGACGGGCCGATAGATCGCACCGAAGAGGCGATTAGGCAGGCCTACGAAGTTGGCATCCTTGGAGAGAACATCTTCGGCACAGACTTCAGCTTCGATATCGAGGTCGCGCTGACCGGGGAGTCCTACGTAGCGGGTGAGGAGACGGCGCTCATGGAAGCCATCGAGGGCAAGCGCTCTCAGCCAAGATTCCGTCCGCCCTTCCCCGCCGCCTACGGCGTCTGGGGCTACCCTTCCACCATCAATAACGTCAAGACATACTCATACGCCCCCGAGATAATCTCGCGCGGCGCGGAGTGGTTCAGTTCGATAGGCGTCAACCGCAGCACCGGCACCGCCATCATCTGCCTCAACGGAAACGTGGAATACCCGGGCCTGTATGAAGTGCCGATGGGCCTCACGCTCGGCGAAGTGGTAAACGACATCGGAGGCGGCGTCCCGGACGGCAAGGAACTCAAGCTGCTCCAGACCGGAGGGCCGCTCGGCGGCGTGCTGAGCGCGGAGAGTATGTCCATACACATTGATTTCGACGAAATGCGCGACGCCGGGGCTATCCTTGGATCCGGCGGCATCATAGTCGGCGACCAGGACGTATGCGCCGTTGACCTGACGCGGGTGCTGGTCGCATTCTGCCAGTTCGAGTCCTGCGGCAAGTGCTTCCCGTGCAGGCTCGGCATGGAACATCTTCTCGAAATCACCGAGCGCATCGCCAGGTGCGAGAGCAGACCCGGCGACCTCGATCTCATGCGCTCCGTCGGCAACACGATGGAGGCCAGTTCACTCTGCGGACACGGCCAGCTTGGATTCGGCCCTATCCGCTCCGCGCTCACACATTTCGAGGCCGACTTCATAGCGCACATCGAAGAGCGCCGATGTCCGACCGGCAGTTGCCTCGGCCCGCATATCGCGCCAAAGAACACAAGACCATACGCCCATGATTTCGTACCCGGAGCATCATAATGGCTGACGACATCACGATCACCATTGACGGCCAGGAGATTCCAGCGCAGCCGGGCCAGATGATAATTCAGGCCGCAATGGACGCGGGACTGTATATCCCGTACCTGTGCTACTACCCGGGGATGAAGCCGTTCGGCGCGTGCCGAATGTGCGTGGTAACCGCCGAGGCGCCGGATAGGGAAGGAAACTATCGCTCTCTGCCCGGCTCGCCCGCGTCATGCACCACGCCTATCTCCCCCGGCATGAGGGTGACTACCCAGAGCGCCGAACTCCAGGGACTGCGGCGCGGCATAATGGAGCTTTTGCTGTCCGAGCACCCGCACGGCTGCCTTACCTGCCACCGCATCGAGCTATGCGGCCCGGCGGACATCTGCCTGCGCCACGTGTCGGTCAACGACCGCTGCGTGACCTGCCCCAAGAACGAGCGTTGCGAACTCAAGGATACCGTGCGCTATCTCGAAATGGAGATGGACACGCCGCTCACGTACAACAACCGCCACCTACCCCTAGCGACGCAGGACCCGTACTGGGACATGGACATGAACCTGTGCATCGTTTGCGCGCGCTGCGTGCGCGTGTGCGACGAGGTGCGCGGCGACTCAGCCCTGACGCTGCAGAGTCGCTCGGGTCGCGCCCTCATCGGGACGTCGCAGGGCACCAGCCTGCTCGAATCCGGCTGCGAATTCTGCGGAGCGTGCATAGACGTCTGCCCCACCGGCGCTCTCGTCGAACACGATTACAAGTGGGACAAGGCAGTTGAGGAAGTCAACTCGATATGCCCCCACTGCCCGGTCGGCTGCGAAATGAAGCTGGAAGTGAACAAGCGAAACCGCCTGATTCGCTCGATACCCGACCGTCACGCCGCCGCGAATCGCGGGCAGGGCTGCTTCAAGGGCAAGTTCGGGATGGAGTTCGTCAACCGGCGCGACCGTATCAAGTCGCCCATGATCCGCCGGAACGGGCGGTTGCGACAGGCAACCTGGCCGGAGGCCGTTGATTTCATAGCCGAAAAGCTCCCCGATTACAAGGACGGACGATACGCGCTCGTCGCGTCGGAAAGGGCAACGAACGAGGATGCCTATATCGCCCAGAAATTCGCGCGAACGGCAATGGGTTCCAACAATGTAGATGTCGCCTCCAACACGCGGCCCGAGATTCTCAAGCCTCTCCATGAGCAGCTTGGATACCCGGCGGCAACCAATCCCATATGGGACCTGGAAGACTCGAAGCGCTTCCTGGTGGTCTCCTCCAACATGACGGAGGAGCAGAACGTCCTCGCGGTGCCCATCAAGAAGGCCGTCCGCGAGGGCAGCGCGTCGCTGATAGTGATTGACCAGCGCGAAACCGAGCTCGCTCGGCACGCCAAACTCTGGCTCAGGCCCAGAATAGGCTCCGAAGCCGCGCTCGTCGGCGGCATGATCCGGGTAATTTGGGATGAATCGCTCGAAGACAACGAATTCCTCAACGAATACGCCGACAACATCCAGGAGTTCAGGAATTCCATTATTCGCGAGTTCGACCTGGCGAACGTCGAACGCATAACAGGCGTTTCTCGCGAAGACATACAGGCCGCCGCCCGGCTCTTCGCGGGAGAGCGACCGGGCGCGATCCTGTACGCGCTTGAGACTCTTCCAAGGCAGCTGTACGAGGAATGTTCACGCGCGCTTGTCAACCTCGCGCTCGTAACCGGAAACATAGCGCGGCAGTCCTCCGGGCTGTACCCGCTCTTCACCGGAGCCAACGAGCAGGGCGCGCGCGACGTCGGATGTGTCCCCGACTTCCTACCCGGTCACAGGCAGGTGACCGACGAGAGGCGCCGCCAGCGCGTTTCCAGAGCCTGGGACGCGGACGTTCCGGCCTCCCCGGGCATTGGCGTAAGGGAACTCGCGGGGGCCGTGAACTCCGGGCTCGTGAAAGCCGTTCACGTAATCGGCGACAGCCCGAACTTCACAAATGGCGAACTGGGCGATTTCAGGACCGCCCTGGACAGCGCCGAATTCGTAATAGCGCACGCAACGTTCGAAAACGACGTAACCGAACTCGCGGACGTGGTTCTTCCCTCGCAGTCCTTCGCGGAACGCGCGGGGACATACACCAACCTGGAGCGTCGGGTACAGTTGCTGAGACCGGCGCTCGGCCCCAAGGGGGACGAGGAAGCCGACTGGCGAATCATCGCTCAGATAGCCGCGCGCATGGACGCGCCCGGCTTCGACTACAACGACGAAACACAGATTTTCGACGAACTCAACAACCTCATCTCCATATACGGCGGCGTCACCTACGGCAGAATCCAGGCCGGCGGCGTCCAATGGCCATGTCTCGCCACAGACATGGCGGACACCCCAATCCTGTACCAGGAATCTCAGGCGGAGAGCAAATTGAAGCTGGCTCCGATGTCCATGTCAGACGTTCCCGGGCATGAAAGCGTTGATTATCCCTTCATGCTGGCGCGCGGTCGCGTCCTGCACCAGCCGGACGAGGACATAGAGATCATCCAGATAGACGGCAGGAACGCCATACAGCGCGACGAGACAATCCAGCTGCACCCTGAAGACGCAGCCGAACTCGGCATTGTCGAAGGGGAATGGATAGAAGCCATATCCAGACAAGGCAGGGCCGTCGGAATAGCGGACCTCACAGGCCCGCAGCGCGGACTGGTGTCCATGACGACGCTCTTCGGCGACCTGATAACCGCGCTCGTTCGCAGCGAAGACCCGGACCCAATGCTTAACGTACCCACACTGCCGCTGACCCCTGTGCAGGTCGTCAAACTGACGGCGCAGGCCGCGGCGGACTAAACCAATCACCCAAACATAAAGGAGTATCCCGAACGTGGTGACCACCACCCGAACAAGAACATTCCGGCGTCCGAAACTCGCCGATACGACAATACTGAGACGAAAAGACTTTACCCACGACCTCTGGACGATATGGCTGGAAAAGCCCGATGGCTTCACCTTCAAGCCGGGCCAGTACTGCACGATTGGATCGGGAGGAATCGAGCGCGCCTACTCCATAGTGTCCGCGCCATACGAAGAAGAACTCGAACTCTTCGTAGAACTCGTTCCTCCGCCCGACGGCAACCTCACCCCGCTCCTCTACGACCTGAAAGACGGGGACAGCGTCACCATACGCCCCAGGGCAAAGGGCATCTTCGTCTTCGATCCATCGCAGCCGAACCAACTGTTCGTCGCCACCGTAACGGGCGTCGTTCCCTACATCAGCATCATCAGGCAGTACATCGAGGACGGGCAGTCCGGCCACCACTTCTACGTCCTGATGGGCGCGAGCTATCACGACGAATTCGCATACGACGCCGAACTGGAAAGTCTGGCAGCCGAATATCCCGACATGATCACCTTCCTCCCCACCATCAGCCGCCCGGGCGAAGAGCCGAACGCCGGCTGGACGGGCGAGACGGGCCGCGTCAACAACATAGTCGAAAAGTACGCCGAGAAGTGGGAACTCACCCCCCAGGATACAATAGTTTATGCCTGTGGACACCCCGGCATGATTGAGGACGTGAAGGACCGCATGATCCCCAAGGGATACCAGGTCGAAGAAGAGCGCTTCTGGAAAGAAGACGACTAAGACTCCTCCAAGCCATCACGACACAGGCTTTTCGCCTTCGTTCTACCAAAGCATAAAGACCCTGCCGGATGATAGGCAGGGTCTTTATAAAGATTGACACCCTCTACTTACGGAAAAGAACGATAGGCCCTGCTGCGATGGTCAATCCCTCGGATGACCGCTACTCCATATTCACGCGTGAGGTACAGACGATGGCCGCCTATCCTGACCCGGTAGTAGTTCTCTCTCGACCTGATTTTCTCTATGCCCGAAACCTCAGAAAGTGAATCAGCCGCTTTAAGTTCTGTAATTTTATCCTCAACTCTACGGAGCAGGCCAGAATCGCGTATCTTCTTGAGGTCCCTGTCGAAACTGCTCTTATACCGAAGTTCCATCGAGTCCTCGTAGAGTAGCGAAAATCTGTTCCTCGCTCACATCCTCAGTCTTCATGCTTTCCTCTATGACCTGAATGCCGTAGGCGTCATCAACCTCGGGTATGTTATGATCCGGGTCAGGACTCTCAAGTGAATGACCAACTGCCGGATTGGTTTGTCTAACCTCTACCATATCCGTTTCTCCTTTAGACTACTATACGCCAAAGATAAGTCCACCCTGCGAGGAAAGTCAAGCAATACTGTCCATGTATTGCTATCATAGACGCAGACTGAATGGGATTGGTATGTAGTGCGCTAATGAAGTCAACACTCGCCACTATATCCATTGCGCTGACGTTGGCCCTCACCCTCGCCTGCGGACAAGAGCCAGCTCCACCCCCTGCGCCAGTTGCCGCGCCGACCGAGACTCCCACGCCGGTCCCGGCGACCAGCACACCGGTCGCGGGGCCGGTCGCCGCTTCCAACATCCCAATGCCCACGAGGGCGCCTATCGTAACTCCGACCCCGGCGCCGACCTCCACGCCTCGGCCAACTCGCACGCCCGTATCGCTCGAGTTCGCTATCCTGAACTCCGCCCGCGACTTCACATCCAAGGCCGGCGGCTACGCCTTCCACATGAGCGGCGTCCTGAGCGTCCGTACAAGCGACGGACTCGACATTGACATCCCGCTCACTTATGCCGGCGACGCGCTGCCCGGCTACAACTCCGCCAGCGTATCCCTGGCCGCGCCCTCCCAGACCGTCGAATACGACGTGATAACCCACCAGAACATAAGCCAGGCGTCCAGCGAAATCATCGAGACGAACCAGGCGTATTTCGATCCCGAAACGCGCCGCTGGGTCGAGACGGAAGAGTTGCTCGCGCTCTCCACCCTCACCGACCTCATGGCGCTGCTCGGCTCAAATCTGTATGAAACGTCCGACATCGCCACCGACGGGCAGATGAAACTGACAGGACAAGAGCCACTCGACAGCGCTGATACCCACGTCATTTCCGGCAAACTGTCGGGCGCGTATATAACCGGAACGGATACCGACCTGGAAGCAACCTACCGCGTCGGCGTGGATGACGCCCTGCTCAGGCAGGTAGAAGTCTCCGGCGACCTCGACCCCTCTATCATAGGCGCGCTGCTGGACGGCCTCAGCGCCGATTCGGTTAGCGCAGAACTGACGGTAAGTTTCTCCGACTATGGCAAGGAAGTCGCCCACAAGTCGCCTTACCTGACCGAGCCACGCTTCTCACACGACGCGACGCTTCTCGACGATGGTCGCGTCCTGGTGTCCGGCGGATATATGGGCGTCCTCTACAACGATGAGCTATTCGGTTTCCCGTCCGCATCCTACCAAATCTACGATCCTCTGACGACCACATGGACATTCATGGGGCCTGTCACATCATACGATCCCCTCACATCCATATGGACAGTCACAGACCCGTCCGATCCCACCGCTTCTGATATACCCGAACTAGCCCCGAGTACCCCACCGACCAGGCTGCCCGATGGCAAGATTGTAACCGTCGCCACCCTCGGCAAACGCCACATAAGTGGTCCTTTCAACGCTCTCGCCATCTTCGATACGGAGACGGATGAGTGGACTCGCCTTTCTGACGTCCCCACGAACCGCAGCTTTCCCGACGCGATTGTCCTGAATGACGGACGCGTGTTGGTAGTGGGCGGAACGGAAATCGGCAGATCGGCTTCAGCCTCATTCAGCCCTCTGGCAGTCGTCGAAGCCTACGACCTATCCACAGACACGTGGCAGACCTTGGAACCCATGAATCAACCCGCCACACAACGTTGGCTGGTTCCGCTCCACGACGGGCGCGTTCTGGCTGGCGGAGGTTTGATCAACGAACCAGATATGGTGGGATGGGCCAGCGAAGTCGAAATATACGATCCCGATACAAATAAATGGACGCCCGCCGAAAGCATGACCACCCCGCATACAGAGGCTATCGTACTGCCGTCCGGCAGAGTCCTAGCGACAGGCGACGCGTTCTTACATACCGACAGTCCGGTCAGCAAAACATACGACCCATCTACGGATGAATGGACCGCCACCGAAGCCATGTTACAACGCCGCTCCAATCATACGCTGACCCTACTGCACGACGGCCGAGTTCTGGCGGCAGGAGGGATAGGGTTCATAGACGACGACTATATTCCGCTCTCCACGACCGAGATATTCGACGCCGAGACCAACACATGGTCGCCAGGCCCGGAACTATCCCAACCGAGGGCGAACCACTCCGCAACGCTGATGCCCGACGAGAGCGTACTTCTAGTGGGGGGAATCAGCGAGCGGAACGGCGAAAGATACGTCTCCATATCCACCGAGTTCATCCAACCCTGACAATTCCCAATTCCACGCGCCCAACTCACTTTCAGCCCCGCGCCGCGCCCGCTAAAATAGAAGCGCTATGCCGACACCCGCGCGCAGACAGTACCTTCGCATAAAGAGCGAACACCAGGACGCGATCCTGCTGTTCCGCATGGGCGACTTCTATGAGACGTTCGACGACGACGCGCGCACCATATCGCGCGAGCTTGAGATAGCGCTCACATCCCGCGAGTTCGGCTCCGACAAGAATATCCCCCTGGCCGGAATACCCTACCACGCGCTCGAACCATACCTCGCTCGGCTGGTCAAGAAGGGCTACAAGGTAGCGATATGCGAGCAGACTTCTGACCCGGCCAAGTCCAGGGGCATCGTTGACCGCGAGGTGCTGCGGGTGGTGACGCCCGGAACCGTCTTCGAGGACTCGCTGCTGGAGGGCAAGTCCAACAACTACCTCGCCGCCGTCATCGTCGAAGGAGACCGGGCCGGCCTTGCCTACGCGGACATCACCACCAGCGAATACGCCACAACCCAGCTTTCCGCCTCGGAAGTCCCGGTCGAACTGTCCAGGTTGCGCCCAGCCGAACTTCTACTGCCTGAAGGCGCCGATCCAGTAGATACCGAAGAGTCCACCTCCGTAAACCGCATATCCGCCGAGTCGTTCGACCTGGAATGGTGTACCGAGTCGCTCCAGCGACACTTCGGGGTCGGCAGCCTGGAGGCGTTCGGCTGTGACCGTCTGCCGCTCGCCATACGGGCCGCGGGCGCGATCCGCGAATACCTGACGCAGACCCAGAGGGCCGCCGCGGATCAGCTAACCACCTTACGCACCTACACCACCAGCCGTCACATGGTCCTCGACCCTCAGACACGCCGCAACCTGGAGTTATTCGAGGGCGGACGCTGGGCGGACACGTCCGCGTCCCTGCTGTCGGTCCTAGACCGCGCGAGAACTGCCATGGGCGGGCGCGTCCTCAGATCCTGGATAGGCCAGCCCCTCCTCGACCTGGACGAGTTGACGCAGAGGCAGGAGTCGGTCGAGTGGTTTCACCGCAGCGCGCTCAGACGGGAGCGCATCGTCGCGCTGCTGGACTCGGTGTCAGATATCCAGCGACTGCTGAACCGCATCAGGGGTTTCGGAGCTACCCCGCGCGATCTGGTAGCGCTCGCCGCCAGCCTCGAAGCCGCGCCATACCTGAAAGAGATTCTGTCCGAGGACGAAGACGCATCGCAGGTTCAAGCGCTCTCCGATGGCATACGCGACACCTCGGAGGTAGTCGCCCTTCTGCGCTCCGCCATCGCCGACGACGCCCCCGTATCCGTCGGCGACGGCAGGGTCATCAAGCCCGGATTCTCGCCCGAAATGGACGACATCCGCGACGCCACGACCAACGCCCAGCAGTACATAGCGCGTCTTGAAACCCGCGAGCGCGAGCGCACCGGCATCAGGTCCATCAAGGTCGGCTACAACAAGGTCTTCGGCTACTACATCGAGGTCAGCAACGCCAACCTCAGCCTAGTGCCGGACGACTATGTACGCCGCCAGACCCTCGTGGGCGGAGAGCGCTTCATAACGCCCGAGATGAAGGAGTACGAGTCGCGCATACTGAACTCGCAGGACCGCATGGCCGAACTCGAAAGCGACCTGTTCAACCAGGTCTGCGCTCAGACCGCCTCTCACGCCGCCGACATTGCCGCCACCGCCGAGGCCATCGCTCTGATTGACACGTTCTGCTCGCTCGCCGAGGTCGCGTCCCGAAACGGCTACGTCCGGCCCGAACTGAACGACTCGCGCAGGATAGAGATAAGGCAGGGACGTCACCCGGTCGTGGAGCGAATGCTAGACTCCGGCGGCTTCGTACCCAACGACACCATCATGTCCGGCGAGGGAGGCCACCTCGCCCTGATAACGGGGCCTAACATGGCAGGAAAGTCCACGTATATCAGGCAAGTCGCGATACTGGTTCTCATGGCGCAGATAGGCAGTTTCGTCCCGGCAGAGTCGGCCTCAATCGGGCTGGTGGACAGGATATTCAGCCGCGTCGGACTCCAGGACGACCTCGCGCTCGGGCAGTCCACCTTCATGGTCGAGATGGTCGAAACCGCCTCCATCCTGAACCACGCCACCCCGCGCTCGCTGATAATCCTGGACGAGATAGGCCGCGGCACCAGCACCTTCGACGGGCTCGCAATAGCGCGCGCCGTCGCCGAGTACATCCACAATCACCCCAAGCTGGGGTGCAACACCCTATTCGCCACCCACTACCACGAGCTTACCCAGCTATCCGACCACCTGCCCGGCGTCCGCAACTACAACGTCGCCGTCTCCGAGGAAAACGGCAGCATAGTATTTCTGCGCCGCATAGTCCCCGGGCGCGCCGACAAGAGCTACGGCATACACGTAGCCCAGCTTGCCGGAATGCCCAACGCCGTCGTCAATCGCGCCTGGGAGGTGCTACGCGACCTGGAAGTGGACGGACAAGCCGGCGCCGAAAACGGAAACGCGGCCGCCAACTCTCCCCAGCCAACGCAACTCGCGCTGCTGCCCATGTCATCCCCCACCCTCGACGAACTCAAGACGCTCGACATATCCTCCATGACCCCCATAGAGGCCATAAACAAGCTCTACGAACTCCAAAACAGCGCGTCCGAGGGCTAATCGCGTCTGGTAGGCGGAGGTGGTGGCGGTGGATCAGTCCTTGGCGGCGGCGGCGGCACTGGTCTGTTACCCGTCCTCCGCGGAGGGGAACTATCCTTCGTTACTACTCGTCTATCAGGCATATTTCTCTCTCACAACTTTTGCCGCGTCTGCTTCGCATGAATCATTCAACTTTTCGTCCAGGCCCACGTCAACCCTTGCGGCAATGGCGTTCACTCTATCCAGTAGCTCCCGCCTGCGCGCACGCGCCTGTGATTCATCTATGGCATAAGACTCGATATCCAGCCACAATTCGCCCCATTGCGTATTGACCAACGCGCAATCTTCGCTGGCCACCGCAAGCAGCGCTGAGTTCTTGGCGTAATCCGATATCGCGTCCCAAGCCGCAAGCCCGGCAATCACGATTCCCCCCACCACAGTGAGGAAGGTAAACACAGGATCGGGTATATTCGGCAAAAACACCGTCGCCTCTATGAGAATCGCCGCAAGCAGAGCGAACCGCATATTCCGGTGCCGAACCCTGTACGAATCGGCTAACGCCCCATAGTAACGAACATACCGCTCCGCGTCCCACAGGTCTTGCCACACCAGATTCCTAGTCTGATCCGTCACCATAGCCATGACGCGCCTCCTCAATCGCCACTCGGATGTCCCGCTTCTACTCTCTGTCGGCGGAGTAAATCCAGTATATAAACAATCTTTCGCAATGTGAAGAGTTCGAGATGCGCGGCCCGCTCCCCCGCCTTGACGACCCACCCCATGCGTACTATTCTAAGCCTGCTGAAGCAAATGCTATCCCAATAACTAGCGAGGAGCGCGCAATGACGACACTAGCCCTGCCAACGGCGCCATCGGAAGTACGAGAACTGATAAGGGAAGGGCGTCTGGTGCAGACCACCGCCGGGATGTCGCCCGGGCGCGTCCAGGCGAACCTCGCCATTCTGCCCAAGGAAGTGGCTTTCGACTTCCTGCTGTTCTGCCAGCGCAATCCCAGGCCATGCCCGCTGCTTGAGGTCGTAGAGGCCGGCGAGGTCGAGCCTTCCGATTTCGCTCCGGGCGCCGACCTCCGCACCGACACCCCCCTGTACCGCGTGTACGAGTACGGCGAGATGACCGCGGAGGTGGAAGATATATCCGAGTTCTGGCGCGACGACCTGGTGTCGTTCCTACTGGGATGCAGTTTCTCATTCGAGAACGCGCTGCTGAACGCGGACATTCCCATACGCCACATGGACCAGGACTCCACCGTTCCCATGTTCATAACCGACATACCGACCGCGTCGGCGGGGATGTTCTCCGGCCCGATGGTGGTGTCAATGAGGCCGATAAAGCGGGATCAGGTCGTGAGGGCGGTGCAGGTCACCTCCCGGTTCCCGGCTGTGCACGGCGCGCCCGTCCACATCGGAGACCCGTCCGCCATAGGCATCGGCGACGTAATGAAGCCCGACTTCGGCGACCCATCCGAATTCGAGGATGGCGAGGTGCCGGTGTTCTGGGCCTGCGGAGTCACCCCACAGGCCGCGGCCATGGCCTCCAGGCCGCCCCTGATGATCACCCACTCGCCGGGCCATATGTTCATCACCGACAAGAAGGACGAAGACCTCGCGGTCATCTAACCCGACATTCATGGTCACTCCGGTAGGGGCAACCTTCGTGGTTGCCCTCTAAATACTGACAACTGACCAATACTGATAACTAACCAAAGGAGTCTCCCTTGACCATCGAAGACATCATCCTGGACCGAGACCGCAGGGGCATATCCCACCTACGGCCTCATCTGCCAGCCGACTACGCATCCCAGGCCGCCCAGCTAATCCTGGACAACCCAGGGACCGCCATCGTCGTCACCGGCTTCTACATACTGGACGCGGGCTACGCCGAGACGGATGGCCCCCCGGGAGCGGTCGTCATCGGCAGCGCGCTGAACCAGCTCGGCTACAAGGTCGTCCACGTAACAGACCGCTACGCATCCGAGATAATGGACAAGACCGGCGGCGACTATTCCAGCGTCGTCGAATTCCCCATAACCGACGACGACGCCAGCGTAGCGTTCGCCCGCGATCTCATAGCGGACCTCAATCCGTCCGTCCTGATAGCCATAGAGCGTTGCGGCCTGACCGACGAGGGCAAGTACCGCAATATGCGCGGACGCGACATCACCGACTACAACGCGCGCATAGACCACCTCTTCCATTCCAACGTGCCGTCCGTGGGCATCGGAGACGGCGGCAACGAGATAGGAATGGGCAACCTGGCGGAAGAGGTAACGCAGGTCGAATCCCTGGTAAAGATACCCTGCGTAACTCAGACGACCAAGCTGATGCTGGCCAGCGTCTCTAATTGGGGCGGCTACGGCCTCGCCGCCGCGCTGTCCGCGCTGTCGGGACGCAACCTACTCCCCTCCATCGAGGAAGAGCAGGAACTTCTCAGAAACACCGTTGACCTGGGCGCGGTGGACGGCATGAGCGCGAAACAGGAGTACAAGGTTGACGGCTTCACCATCGAGGAAAACAGCCAGACCCTCCAGGCGCTGCACGACCACCTGGCGTCTTTGGGCATAGGATAGATTCAGCATAAGCCGTTATGCCCGATTGCACAAACACGAAGAAGACCCCGCTGATTCGGTCCAGCGGGGTCTCTTGACCAATAGCCGCGCGCGCCGCTTCTCCCTACTTCACCAGTTGCAATATCACGCCGACAATACCCGATAGCAAACCCCCTCCGGCGACGGCGATCATCACCATCATCAGGCGATGCAAATCGTCAACGCGACGATGGAGTCCATTGACCTCCCCTCGCAATTCCCCAACATCGCCTCGAAGTTCTCCAATATCGCGCTCCATCCTGCCCATACGGTCGTCTGTGGTGACCATAAGTTCCTCCTCATATATCGCCCATTCCTGTCTATTCAAATGTATCATAGAAGAAGGGCGGGATATTCTCACATCCCGCCCTCAGACTTTACTCGATTCGGAATCGCCGGCCTACGTCCCGCGCAGCCTGGGGTCCAGAACGTCGCGGATGGCGTCGCCGAACAGGTTGAAGCCGTACACCGCGAGAGAAAGCGCGAGTCCGGGCCATACGGCCAGCCACGGGTTTATGACGAAGTAGTCGCGCACAGGGCCGGTCAGCATACCGCCCCATGAGGGTTCGGGCTGCGGCACGCCAAGTCCCAGGAAACTGAGCGAGGCTTCTGTCAGGATGGCTATTCCAAGCGCTCCGGTGGCTATGATCAGCCAGGGGGCGACGCACTGCGGCGTTATGTGCTGCACCATTATGCGGAGGTTGCCAGCGCCGATAGAACGCGCCGAGTCCACGTACTGGGATTCCTTGACCGCCAACACCTGTGAGCGCACGACGCGGTTGGCGCGGGGTATCTGCACTATCCCGATGGCTATGATTATGTTCACCAGGTTCGTTCCGAGAGCGGCGGTAATCGCCATAGCCAGGATGAGGGTAGGAATGGACATGAGCGCGTCCATGACACGCTGGATCGAGTTGTCCACCTTGCCGCCGTACCATCCGCTTATCACGCCAATGACTCCGCCGGCCCCGGAGCCGAAAGCGACCGAGGCGAAGCCTACAAGCAGCGAAACGCGCGCGCCGGACATCATGCGGCTCCAGAGGTCGCGTCCCATCTCATCGGTGCCAAGCCAGTGATCCGCCGTAGGTCCCAGAAGTTTGTCGCTAAGGTTCCACTCCAAAGGGTCCCACGATGTCATCATCGGGCCTACTATGGCCATCATCGCCATGATGATGATTATCAGGGCGCCGAAGGCTCCCAGCGGCTTTCGAGTAGTGAAGTTGGAGATCGCCTTCAGCGGACCCACGGAACGGGGTCGTCCCAGCGTTGCCGCGCCTGTTTGTTGAACTGCCATTCAAACCCTCGCGTATGTTGCTTCTACTGGTATCGCACCCGTGGATCAAGCCATCCGTAGGAAAGATCCACCAACAGGTTGACAACGATGACGCACACCGCGAACACCATCACCATGGACTGTACTATCGGGTAGTCGCGTTCGAGCATTCCGGCCACAATGTACTCGCCGATGCCCGGCAGGGTGAACACTCGCTCCATGACCACGGAACCGCCCATCGAGAGCGCGGTGGTGATTCCTATGACCGTGATGACCGGAATCAGAGCGTTCTTGAGCGCGTGCCTGGATGTGACGATAACGGCGCGCAGTCCCTTCGCGTGCGCCGTCCTGATGTAGTCCTGGCGCAGCACTTCCAGCATCGTGGAGCGCATCATTCGGGCCTTGGTCGCCGCGCTTATATAGCCGATCATCAGCGCGGGCCAGACGAACTGGCTCAAGTTCCTCGTAAAGTCATCCGTTATCGCCGAGTAGCCGAAGGGCGGGCTCCACCTGAAGAAGTAGGCTCCGGCGACCAGCAGCAATGTAGCGCTCCAGAACGACGGTATGGAGAGACCCGCGAGCGAAGCGATTCGCACGATGTAGTCTATCTTGGAGTCCTGCTTGAGAGCCATGAGTATGCCGGCGGGAAGACCTATGGCGATAGCGATGACTTGGGAAAACAGCACAAGTTCAAGCGTGACCATCGCCTTCTGCTGGAACTCGTCGAACACGGGACGCTTGGTGAACAGTGAATTTCCCCAGTCGCCCCTGACGAATCCGCTCATCCAGACCCAGTACTGGACATAGAGCGGCTCGTTGAGTCCGAGCGCTTCCCGGATCTGTTCGATCTCTTCCATGCTGACGGTGCCTTCTTCGCCGCCCGCCTGCTGCGCCGCGATTGACTTGGCGACATCGCCCGGCGCGATCCGCATCAGCGCGAACACCAGAAGCGACACGAGGAGCGCGGTCAACAGTCCAAAAAGGATACGTCGCACTAGGTATCGGTGCATCCCATCAACCCCTATCAGATATTAGTTGTCAGTATTCTCGGTCAGATAAGTTGGCAGGTAGGGCGTCTCCGCCATGGCGGGGACGCCCTGTTCACTCGCTATCCCAGGCGGACTACCTGGTCAGCCACATTCTCTCCCATCCCGACCACTTGATCTGGGACGGGTGGTTGAACATACGCCAGCCGCGAACGTCCTTGTGCCACGCCGGCCAGATGATGGACCAGGGCATCGGAATCATGTAGGCGGCGGTGATTACCTCACGCTCTATCTCATGGACTATCTCGCGCCGCTTTTCGGGATCGAGCTCTACGGCCTGGGCGTTCGACATATCCAGAAGTCGCTGCGCCCTTTCGGCGTCAATCTGGAACCTGCCGGTGCCGCGGTGGTACCAGCTCTCGGCGTCGGGAACCAGGAAGATGTTGTAGAAGTCGGACGGGTCGGCGACGTCCGTCCTGGCCTTGGAGCCGTAGTGGACGTCGTATTCAGGCGGCACGCCGTGATCGGTCTGGCCTCGGTCGCGCTGTACCGAGACTTCCACCACGTCAACATTCAACTCGATGTCCAGGTTCTTCTTGAGCTGGTCCTTGAACCACAGGCAGCCGTCAACGAATATCTGCTGCGGAGTGGTCATGCAGCCCGCTTTGAAGCGGGGGCTGCCTGTCAGTCCGGCTTCATCCAGCAGACGGTTAGCCTCGGCTATGTCCTCCGCCTTCTCGCCAGGACCGTTGCGGAAGCCCGGCGTCGCCCAGAGTTCGTCGTCAGGAATCGCCCACACCGTTCCGGGGGGCATCCAGTTGGTCGGCCTGATTACGCCAACCTGGTCCTTG
This sequence comes from Dehalococcoidia bacterium, assembly GCA_963668275.2. GTDB lineage: Bacteria > Chloroflexota > Dehalococcoidia > Lucifugimonadales > UBA1123 > VXRN01. The sequence goes on along the minus strand of OY764155.1, from coordinate 455,754 downwards.
ATGCGGTTGAACTCCGCCCACTCGTCGCGGTCTATTCCGAGATGAATGGCGTATCTCACGCGCTCATCGTCGAACGGCTTGCGGTGCATATTGAACTGGAGGCCCTTGCCCCACAGGTGCAGCACCGGCTCAAGGTGAATCTCGTCCGCGAACGAATCGAGTACCTGCTCAACCTGGCCGGGCAGCAGGGAAGCGCTGCCTTCGCCGTAGTAGTCAACCTGGCCGGTGATGAGCGCGGTGAAGCGCGTGGTGGCGTCCTCGATCTCGATGTGGTCAATGCCTTCGAGGAAGGGAATCCCTTCTCTCCAGTAGTCGGGGTTGGCGCGAATCTTGGTGCCAACGTCCTGCACGCGCTCGAACGGTATGAACGCGCCGGTGCCGGTGCCGTACAGATACGTCTCGTCCGTCGTCTGGTCGAAGCAGTCGGCTCGGCCTATCCCGCAGCCGTCGGCCACCCAGTCAATCAGTTCTTTGGGCATATTGTTGGGCATTCCGGTGACGCCCGCGAACTTGCCAATGGTGCCAGCGCGCGCCTCGCTGAACTCTACGCGGAGAGTGTTGCCGGTAGGCCCGTCCGGGCAGGTCGCGCCGCCGTCCAGCATATGCTTCAGTCCGAGGCGCGGCCCGGCGTGGGTCACGCCAACGTCCTTGAGGGACTGGGGCGGATATATCGCGAACTGGAGGCTCGCCGCGGCGTCCGCGCAGGTGAAGTCCCGGCCCATGATGGCCATCTTCACGCTGTCCGGCAGCGTGGAGTACGGGTTGTCCTGGAACTTCACGTCCTCGCGCAGGGTGAACGTGACTACCGTGCCGTCGCCCGACACGTCCCAGGTTGTGGCGAGGTCGGGCAGAATCGGCCCTGTGAGACCCTGCCACGGGTCGAACTTGATGAGCGAGTTGTAGGTCGGCAGGAACTGCGGCCCTTCATAGGTATGCCCGTAGTTCGGGTCGTGGCCGTTCAGCCGCAGGTTCGCGCCGTAACGCACGATGTTGCCGCGTACCGGCTGACCCCACTCGGGCCTGTAGCCGTCGCTGGCCAGGTACTGCGCCACCCAGTCCGACTCCATGGCCATCTGAGGCGCGGGCGTCGGCACGGGCGTCGGCGGCGTCAGAACGGGCGCGGGCGCGACCGGCACGGCGGTGATGGCCGGGGCGGCCTGCGCGGCCGCTTGCGGCGCGGCGGGCTGCTGAGGCGCGGCGGGCGCGGCTTGCTGGGCTGCCTGAGCGGGAGCGGCGGGAGCGGCGGCCTGCGGAGCCTGTGGAGCCGCCGGAGCGCTCGGTTCGTCGGCGGCGCAGGCAAGGGCGATTATCGCCAGCAGCGAAATCGCCAACGCGACGCCTAATATCTTGATTGACTTCATTTTCTTCCCCCAAGTTGATGGTCAGCTTAACTATTCGTATCGTCAATTCTGTTCATCAGATAATACAATGTGAAATAGATACCATAACTCGCTTTGTCGGTCAAGCGCAGCGCTTCAACAGCAGGGCATTCTTCAGAGCCAGCGATTGGCAGTGTCATATATTCCGATTTATAGTGTACTGGTGGCGTTTCAAGTGAGTTTCCAAGTGGGACTGGATACAGTTCACGTGGAAAGTGACCTGTAATCACCTGTTGTTAGCTTTGGACCGAAAATTTTTCTTCGGCGAAATCATTTTTGATAATCTCCCGTTTATGTAAAGGCTGACATTCTGTTGGCCGCCGAGTGCATACATGATAGCATGAATGTTCTTTGGAGTTAAAGGGCGACGGTATGGGCGGAACCTGTATCAGTTTGGTCGGTAGGGGAGTTACCCCCATCCTAGCCTTCCCCCTTGACGGGGGAAGGGAATTTCCTCGCCACAGGCAACGCCGACTAAATTGGTACAGCATCGTATGGGCGGGGTCAGCAGGGGGCTTCGCCGGTGGCGACGGGGCGGATCCGCAGTTCGCTCAGCGCGTAGCCGTGGAACGGATTCCGGCCGGCGCGCAGTTCTTCTATCCAGCCGGAGCGGCCGGAGTGGTAGTACGCGGCGCAGGTCCGCTTGGGAGATGTCTTGGTCCATTCGAGGAATTTCTCGAAGTCGGCCGCGGCCTTGTCATGTTCTCCCAGCAGCGCGTAAACGAATCCCCTGCTGTCCAGAGTTCGACCGGATGAATCGCGAGTGGCCGCGACGTTGCAGTATCTGAGCGCGTTTTCGGGATCTCCGGCCACGGCCATCTGCCAGCAGAGGGTATTGTTGAAGGTCACGTCGGTGGGCTTCATGCCCTGGGCGCGTCGCAGGTCCGACACCGAACTGCCAAGATTCTCCAGTTCGGAGTGTACGAGCCCGCGATTGAAGTACGCCCTGGCATAGAGGGCGTCCAGTTCGATGGCGCGGCTGAATTCGGCGAGCGCGAGTTCGAGGTCGCCCGGCAGGGAGCGGTTGAGGTACGCGTTCCCGAGTCCGACGTGTGCAGACGCGAGATCGGGTTGTATCTCAATAGCCTTGTTGATGTCGTCGAACGCGCGGTCGAGGTCGTCCGGCCGGCCCCTGGCGATGTGGGCGGCGGAGCGGTTGACGTAGGCGGCGGCGTAGTCCGGTTCGAGGTCGAGCGCCATGTCCAGGCTGGCGATTGCGCGGTCCGGATCGTCCGGTCCGCCGCGCCGGACGTGGGCGACGGCGATATTGAGGTGTGTGGCGGCGCGCTCCGGTTCGATGTCGAGGGCGCGTTCGAGGTCGGCGAGCGCTAGTTCCACGTCGCCCCTCTCGGCGCGGTCCAGGTAGGAGAGCGCCCTGGAGTTGTAGGCTTCGACGGAGTTGGGGTCTGATGAGAGAACCCAGGTGAAAAGCTCGATGGCGCGTTCGAGGTCGGGGGGATCGCCGCCGCGATAGGCGAGTCCGAGATTGAAGCGGAGGTTGGCGAGCGCGGACGGGTCGGCGGGCGGCCTGGCCAGGGCGCGAATGAGGGCGGCCCTGGCCAGGTAGTAATCTCCCTGGTCGAGGTGGATCTGTCCCAGCGTGAGCAACGCCACGTAGCGGACTTCGCGGGTGAGTCCGATGTTGATGGTGGCGGGGAGTTCGGCGGGCGTCGAGGCGATGTCCACCACTTCCTGATCGCGCCTCTCGGAGCGGCCCCCCGGAACGGTGAATCTGGCGATGACGCGCCCGCTGTCGTACTCGCCCCAGATAACCAGCATCGCGTCCGCGCGGCGTCCGGCGGCCTCGGCGCCTTCTTCCTCGTGGATCTGCTTCGGCCATTCCACCGCGCTCACGCCCTGGATTCCGGCGGCGCTAATCTCGCGCTCTATCTCCTCCTTCAGCCTTCCGGGAACGTTGAAGCCCTGCTGTCCGGCGGTGTAGTTGACGAACGGCGCGAGGACTATGAGCGCTTCGCCGGACGCCGCCGCGGGATACGCTGTCCTGTCCATCACCGCGAATATCACGAACGCGGCGACAAGCGCCGCCACCAAGAGCGAGGCGGCTATCAAACCGATACGCAGACCCCAGCGTCGAAGAAATGGCGGCGGAGGGAGACTTGGCGACTCTTCGGCAGGCGCCGCCGGAGCGGGCGGCACGGCGACTATTTCCGTGGAAACCGGCGTCTCCGGCGATTCCGCCTCCGGTACGGTCGCTATCGCGGATGTTTCTTCGGGAGTTGACGGAGTATCGGGAGAGAATCCCGCGGCCTGCAGAAATTCGTCCCGCTCTTCCGGCGTCAGCCGCAGCAACTCGGCGCAGCGCGCCACGTCCTCGCGGTATCGGGGGCGCGTGGTAACGCCCTCTTTCCAGCGGACCAGGGTAGGACGGCTGACCGGGATTCGACGCGCCAGTTCGGTGTCGCCTATGCCCGTCCGCTCCATGTACAGGGTGAGAAGTTCGGCGAAGGTGGGCAATGTTACAAATTCGATACACGAAATTCGCTGAATGTGCCATGATTGTTATTGGAAGTGTACACCATTCCGCGCGATTCTTACCTCAGCGACGGGCGGATTGCCCCGTTGTACGAAATCATCGTCCACAGGGAGGTTTGAAAGATGCTCAGAACTTTAACGATAGCAGCGGCGTTCATGGGAGTGGCCGCGCTGACTATGGCGCTGGCCGCCTGCTCGAACGAAAGCAATATCGAGGCCACCTCGCCGACCCCGGTCCCCACACCATCCCCGCAAGTGGAAGTCCCGGTAGAAGGCGCGAGCGCGACGGCTTCATCCGGCGCGTCATCCAGCGCTTCCTCCGGCGAGAGCAAGGGCGACGACAGCGGCAATGGCAACGGCGGCAATGGCAATGGCAACGGCGACGCGAACGGCCAGGCCGGAGCGTCCCAATCCTCGTCCTCCGACGGCGTAGCGAGCTTCGCCAACCCCAACCCGGACGGCAATGGGATAACGCTGAACAGCGCGCCCAACGAGGCGCTGAAAGACGCCAAACCCCTGGATATAGTCACGTGGAACAAGCCGCCAACCCTGTCTATGTGGGAATTGTACGCCGAGGGAGAGATACAGAACGGCGGCGTCCTGTTCGATCCCACGCAAGGCGAAGGTTCGGCCTTCTCCCTGTACTACAAGGGACACGATGAATCGCTGGTGGAGTTGCTGCCGGACCTGGGGCCGATGATGATGTGGCTCACGGACCTCACCGTCGCGCCGACGGAGTGGGAAGTCGAAGGCGGCAAGTTCAGCTTCCGCGCCTACTCTCCGCTGTTCATGGACTCGGACCCGTCCAACCTGGAACTGAGGGTGTACGGCTATGACGGCGACGGCGATCCGGCTGTCCTGGCGATTGCGGATATAGTCGCCGAGTAGCGGTCCGACCGACAATTTTCGGATAAAAGTCTCCGCGCTCGCCGGGCGAGCGCGGGGATTTTCGGAATTGGTGAGCCGGCTGGGATTCGAACCCAGGACACCCAGATTAAAAGTCTGGTGCTCTGGCCAAACTGAGCTACCGGCCCATGAACAAGTCCGGCGCGCGCCGGACGTGTCCGGTTATGATAGCGTTGCTGAGGTTGAGGTTACAAGGCGGATTAGTACCTGAAGCTGTCCAGCATTTCCAGCCTGTCCTCGTTCAGGTCGTCCATCAGGAACAGGCATACCCCGGTGAACACTATGAACCCGCTCGCGTTGTCGGGATAGTACGACGACAAAGCTATCAGGTCTATGTATCCGGCGCGGCAGTGTTGCGAACTCTTGCGCGCGGTGTAGGCGGTGATGTACGCATCCCTGTCTCCCACCTGCTCCCTCTTGTTCGAGAGGAAGTGCGGTTCGAACACATCCCACTCATCCGCCTCGTCGTATAGCTGGGTGTCTCGCCAGTCGGCGAAGTCCTTGAGGGTCATGGAACTGTCGTCGGAGAGGTCATGCGCTTCGACCCTGACCACGCCGCCGCCCACGCCAGACGGGACTATCATGGCGGTCGCGCCCGCCTCCCACACGCCGCTCAGAATCCAGTTGGGGGCGATGTTGACGCTGTATCCGTAGGCGGGGCTGGCGTACCTGTCCCATTCGAGGAAGGTCGCGAACACCTCGTCCCTGTCGAATACGTGAGCGGCCAGGCTGTCTTCGCATATCGAGAAGGACATCCCGAAGCCGTAGCGCTTGTCCGGGTACGCTTCGGACAGCCTTACGCGCTCGGTAGCCTCGCTGACGCAGTTCTCGGCTGAGGGCTGGTATCGGTAGGTCAGCAGGTAGAACTCGTCCTGGGTTTCATCCATCCTGTCGAAGGACGTCACCTCGAACACCTGCCACGAACTGTCCGACGCGGCCTGGATCAGAGCGTCCCGCCTGTACTCGGCGAACTGCCTGAGCGAGTACGAATCGGGGACGTCGTAGGCGCGAACTTCCGCCAGCGCCGCGCCGTCGGGCGATTGGAAGCGGGCGTAACTCTCATCGTCGAATTCGTTGTTGAACGTCCACAGCGGGGGCGCGTCTATGCTGTACCCGTACTCGCCGTTCTTGTACCTGTTCCAGCCAGGCTCCGGGTCCGGGATGGGATCGGGCGTGGGGTCGAGCGCGTTTTCGCCCGCGGTCAGGCTTTCCAGGCGAGCCTTGATCTCGTTCACGGCGACCGCGAAGCCTATGTTGTCCACGGGGCGCCCGCTGAGTGTCTCCTCGTACTTGAAGGTGTTCATTCCTATCACGCGGCCCGCGCCGTTCAGCAGCGGCCCGCCGCTGTTGCCCGGGTTTATCGCGGAGTCGGTCTGGATGTAGTCAACCCCGTCTATCGTTATCTTCGCCGAGACTATCCCCGTCGTTACCGTCTTCAGGCCGAGCGGATACCCCATCGCTATCGCTTCATCGCCTACGCTCACCAGAGACGTGTCGCCAAGCGGAACCGGATGCAGCAGCCTTCCGGGCGCGAATCGGACGACCGCCACGTCCGCCAGTTCGTCTATCCCCAGCACGTCTCCTATGTACACAGTCTCGTCGTGCATCTGCACCAGGACCTCGGAGTCCCGGCCCACCACGTGAGCGTTGGTGACGACGCGGCCGCCCGCGTCTATTATGAACCCCGTGCCAAGACCGCCCTGGCTCTCTATCAGCACAATCGCCCTCTCGACGTTCCTCACCACCTGGCTGACGGTCGAAGGCAGAGGCGTGGCGGCCGGGACGGCGGTGGGCGTGGGCGTGGGACGAGCGGACAGTCGCGCCCTCACCTGCCGCGGCGTTTCGCCCGTACGCGGCGCGATGATACGCTCCACGAGCGTCTCAGTCAGCGTATCCACGAGATATTCGGACAAGACGCCCTTGTCGTTGGCGTCCGTCAGAACGGCGACGAGGAACTCGAACGAAGTCTGCCCGGGTTCGGCCAGCCTGTCTTTCACCTCTCCGGCGGTCTCGAACGTGTAGGGGCTGATAAGCTCTTCTATGACGTAATCCCCGAGGGCGACGGCGGTCTCTTCGGACAGCAGCCCCTTGTCGTTGGCGTCGGAAAGCGCCGACAGCAGAAGCGTGAACGAATCCGCGCCCGACTGCCCGTTGGGTGAAGCGGACACGATCCCCAGCGCTATTGCGGACACCAGCGCGAACGCGATGATTCCCAGTGTGGTCTTTTTCAGCATCTCGACTCCCTGCATTGTCGGATAACCGCGAAACTCCGGGGCTAACCGCGCCCTCGAACCAGGGTCTTTTCATTATTGAGCGTCACTAGAGTAGTCCGTTCGTGGTGAGCTTGTCGAACCATGAACGGGCGGCCCTTCGACAAGCTCAGGGCGAACGACAGAAGCGGTATCGGGAAATAACTGAAAGACCCTGATCGAATCCCTAGCGAAGTAACTCGGCGCAGATGTTAGCATTATTGCGCGAGGATGTGTATGACCGATTCGAGAGACAGCCCCCCGGTTTACAAGCGCATCCTGGACGTGGTTCGGCTGGTTCCGCATGGGCAGGTGGCTACCTACGGCCAGATAGCGCTGATCGTCGGCGACTGCACGCCGCGCATGGTGGGCTACTGCCTGGCCTCGCTTGATTTCGACAGCGACGTCCCCTGGCAGCGAATCATAAATCACCAGGGCAAGGTGAGCGCCCGCAGCTCCGGACACGGCAGCCAGCGCCAGAGAGAACTGCTGGAGGAGGAAGGCGTGGAGTTCGACGCGAGGGGCCGCGTGAGTTTCCGAAAGTACGGATGGATGGAACCGGAGTAGAGACAGGAGACGCGATAATGCCGGAAGCGCCGGAAATGCAGGTGGTGGCCGAGTTCCTGGATTCACACCTGCCGGGCAAGACTATACTCGACGCGAGGGTACTGAAGCCCAGCGTCGTCCGGTCGCTCTGCGGCGGCCTGGACGAGGACATGGCGGGCCGCGCGTTCGAGTCGGCGCGACGCAGGGGCAAATTCCTGCTAATCGCGCTGTCCGGCGGACGCCAAATCGTCATCAACCCCAAGCTGACCGGCGGCTTGCAACACTGCCCGTCCAAAACCCGCGTCCAGAAGCGAACCTGCGTGAGAATGAAGCTGGAGGGCGGCATTGACCTGCGCTACACGGACAACCGCCAGATGGGGCAGTTCTACTATGTCCGAAACGGACAGGTGGAACAGGTTCCGGGGCTGGCGGAGCAGGGGCCGGACGTTCTGGACGATTTCAGTTTCGACGAATTTACGCAGAACCTCAAACGCTTTCACGGCGAGATAAAGGGCATACTCACCAGGGGCAGGGTCATATCGGGCATAGGCAACGCCTACGCGGACGAGATACTGTTCGACGCGATGGTGTATCCGTTCAAGAGGCGAAAGGCGCTGTCGAACGACGAACTGCGCCGCATCTACGAATCGTCTCGCCGCGTCATCGAGGAATCCGTCGAGCAGGCGCGCGAGCGGATGGACGACCGCATAGACCACAAGGTCCGCGACTTCCTGAAGGCGCATAACAGGGGTGGCGAACCATGCCCGCGCTGCGGGAAGAAGATCACCGAACTCAGGGCAAACCAGCGGATAACGAGCTACTGCCGAAGCTGTCAGCCCGGGATGCTTATTCGGGTTTAGCCTGCCCAGTCTGTGTTTGGGTGACCGCGCGGCACATGGTTACAGAACTGAGCAGAACCCTGTTGAATCTAGGAAAATTGCTGGGACGACGCGCGGCGGTTGGTGGGGCTACGAGGCTGTTTTCCACTCCAGCAGCCTGGCGACTTCCTCGGTGTGGACCTCGGGGTAGCTGATGTGGCCGCAGGCCAGGCAGCTAATGTAGAATCCCTCGAAGTCGCGGCGGATCTGGCGATCCCCGCTACAGCGGATGCAGGACTTGAAGAGCACAGAGTTCTCACGCAGAGCACTCTGTGCGGTGACTATCTCTCTCATTTGATCACGTCCTCCTCATTTACTGAATTGACCTTCATTAGAACCATTATATCTTATCCCAAAATCCGCGATATGTCATTAACAGCAGTTTAACGTATTGTTAACAATCCATCGGATTACGGAATAATGAGCGTTTGGTCATGTGAAAACCACACACGGCCGGCGAGGCAGCCGTACACAGCATCCCCCGCCGGCCTCAGACGCGCTTCAAAGACGGCTACGGCTTCGGGTTCTCCATAAACACGGTGACGCCCATGTCCTTGTAGTAGTCGCGCAGCTTGTAGTCGTAGTTGCGGAAGCTCATCCTGACGTTCGCGCCTTCGAACTGCCGGATGACGTGCTTGAGGCAGTCGTCCACGGACTGGAGCGGGTGATGCGGGCGCGCCTCGATGTCGTAGCTGAGGTCGGCGGGGCCCCAGGTGAGGCAGGTGATTCCGGGCTTGGCGAGTTGGCGGGCGTTGGTCACCGCCCGCAGCGTCTCCATCTGGATGCACAGGATGCCGTTGGCGTTCCACCACTCGGCGTACTCCAGCCTGTCCTCGCGGCCCTCGATTCCGTATCGCGCCGCGCCACCCCAGCTTCTCTTAGCCACCTGCGGATAGTAGAACCAGTTTATGGCTTCGTCAACTGTGGCCTCGTCCTCCACGAGCGGGACCTCGATTCCCAGCGGCCCGAGGTCAAGCACGTTGCCCACCAGGTAGGCGTGTCGCGGATGCTTTATCCTGAACTGGACGGGTATGCCCACTTCCTTCGCGGTTTCGCAGTATTGCACGAGCCGCTCCTCGCTGTACGGCGAGTGCTGGGAGTCGGCGTGTATGAAGGCGTAGTCGTCCTTGCCCAGTATGTCCTCCATCTGGCTCTTGGTGGCCGTGATGGGGACGGATACCCCGACTATGATGTCGCCCCGGACGATGCGCTCTTTGAGTGATGCCATTTGGTTTTCTCCTAGCGATTAGTGATTAGTTGTTAGTCGTTAGTTTTCAGTTGCGGCATGAAGAACTCGAAGCGCTCCGCGTCGTCGTAGCCGGCCATCGGCGCGGGGGAGACGCCCGGGCTTTCGAGCGCGGCGCGGACTATGGACTTGTTGAATCCGTGTATCGTCTCGTCGGACAGGAAGCGTTCGACCGGCATCCAGAGACACTCGGCTATTTCCTCTTCCTGCATGGTTATCTCGGTGGAGAGCGCGGACAGCTTGCAGACGAAGTATATGTCCGACTTGCCGTAGCGGTAGCCATGCCAGTGCCTGAAGCAGGCCAGATGCTCGAACTTCGCGTGTACGCCGGTCTCCTCCAGCACTTCCCTCACCGCGGCGTGGGCTATGTGTTCGCCCGGGTGCAGCGCGCCGCCCGGCAGCTTGTATCCCGGCCCCCGGCTCGTGCCCATTCGGTAGCGTTCGGACACCACCAGTATCTCGTCGCGCTCGTTTATGACCACCGCGCCCGCGCCTATGTAGTGGGTGGCGTAGGGCGGGATGTACGCGCCGAACGTGAGGCGCAGGGTCATCATCACGTAGTCTTCCTTCGCGTGGTGATACTCGAATCCCATGTCCGCCGCCAGTGGCACGAAGGCGGCCCTGGACAGCGGCAGTTCGAGCCAGACGAGCCTGTACCCCTCGGCAATCCAGGCGTCCACCGAGTCGCGAAGCATCTTTCTGAATTCATGCGGGTCGTTGGGCAGATTGTGGGGGTCGGTAACGACCCCGCCAAACTGATTTGGACTGTACGCTAATTTCTCCATGTTCAGCCGTGCCTCACTACCATCTGCACTTCGTTGGACGGGTTGCACAGGGCCTCGAACGCGCCCTGTATCTCGTCGAGCGGGAGGAAACTCGCCTCCGACACCAGCGGATCCATCGTTACCTTGCCGGAACGTATCAGGTCGAGCGCTATGCGCCAGTCCTCGGGCTGGGTTCCGAACGAGGTCTTCAAGCTGACCTCCCGCGCCATCCAGTCGGGCGGCAGAACCGGCGTTTGCTCCCAGACTATGGCTACCAGCACCACCTGCCCATTGCGGCGCACCATGTTGAGCGCCTGGTCGAGCGTGCCTTTGGCGGCGGCGCACTCGAACACCACGTCCGGGCCGTTGCCGTCCGTAAGCTCGACTACGCGCCGCTCGGCGTCCTCTTCCAGCGGGTTGATGACCGCGTCCATCCCCAGCCGCCGCGCGGCCTCGGCCCTGGCGGGAGCGGGTTCGGAGACGATTACCTTGCTCGCTCCGGCGGCGCGGGCGACCTGAGCGCAGAGCAGCCCTATCGGGCCGGCGCCCAGCACAACTACCGAGTCGCCCAGCTTCAGTTGAGACAGCCTGACCGCGTGAACCGTGACCGCGCACGGCTCGCACATCGCGGCCTCTTCGTCGGTCACGCCGTCCGGGACAGGGACAGGCTCCCACTCTTCCAGCAGGACTTTCTCGGCGTAGGCGCGCACGCGACTGCTCGGGCCGCTAAACCCGTCGAGGCGGTAGTTGTAGCGTTCGCCTCTGGCCGGAGTAGCGGCGCGTACCGCCGGGGGCGGTTCGCCTCCACCGCCTACAACGCGGTCGCCGACGCTCCAGCGAGTCACGGCGTCCCCGACCGCGCTCACGACGCCGGAGTACTCGTGTCCCATGACCGTGCCGGGCGGCGCGATGTCGTACAGAAAGTGGTGAACGTCGGTGCCACAGATAGCGCAGTAGTTGACGTCAATCACGACCTGCCCGGGTCCGGGCGTCGGATCGGCCATATCCTCTATCGCGAACTGTTGGCTACCCTGGTAAACGGCGGCGCGCATAGCTGAAACCTCCCTCAGTTGCTCTGCTCACAGACAGGTTATCACGCGCATTGAGGTAGTCAAGTGGCGACGCGCGACATGAACAGCGCCACGCGACCATATTCGCCGTAGCCGTCGCCATTCAGCGCGTCGAGGGAATCGTGCTCAGAGTCATTCAATATAACCCTTTGCCTTGCCCCACTCTATCCAGATTTCGGTTATGGCCTTCATTCTGCCCCTGTCTTCTTTGGGGATTTGCGGAGATTCGCCGGATATGGCGGCAAGGGCGGGGAACCAGTGATCGGGTTGCGCTTGGAGATCTTTCAAAATTATGGGAATGACGGGTTCCCCCATCTCGATGATGCTCTGGTATGCGGGATGGGTTGTCATCTGAGACACGAAGGAAAAATGTCCGGTGTCGCGCCTCCACTGATCCGCCAACTCCTGAAACTCCGCTTCGAGATCGGCGTCGGACTTGCGCTTGGCTTGGGTCTGGGTAGCGTTGACCATTTTATCTACCGCCTGCTTTCTACTCTGGTTGTACAGACATCGTAATCGGACGCGCCATGAATAGTTCCACCCGCCCATATCCTCTGCTATCGTCCCAGTGCAGTTCCTCGGGTGAGCCGTGTTCGATGTCCTCAAAACGTCCGAGTTTACTTGTCCAGCGTCCATTCGCTAGTTGCCGCGCCGCATGAGTAGGTTCACCATTCCATACGTAAATGGCAACCTTTTCATATCCTGCCTCTAAGCTGCCGTCTTCGCATAATTCATACCCGGCCCCTCGAAACAGTTCGACAATCGAGCTAATGGTAAGCTCATTGGGTATGTCTTTCGGCCAATAGGCATTGCCTACTGGCGCAATCCAACGAGAATCGTTACCGAGAGCCCAAGCGAAGCAATTGTAACGCCGCGTAGATTCGCTGGTAATGTCGAAATCAACTAAATTGGGAAGGAGTCGCAAATACCAAGACATCATAGTCATCAGATGTACAGATTCCTCTTGCCCCACTCTAGCCAAACTTCAGACATCGCTCTCATATTGCCCATATCCTCATCAGGTATATGTGGAGATTCGCCTGATATTCCGGAGAGCGCCGAAAACCAGTGGTCCGGTTCCGCTTGCAGATCTTTCAGGATTAAGGGTATTGCCTGTTCACCCATATCTACGATACTTTGGTATGCGGGATGCCTTGCAATTTGCGCTGGTATGGATAAGTGTCCGGTTTCATATTTCCACTGGTTCGCCAATTTCTGAAATTCTTTTTCAAGATCGGCGTCCGACTTGCGCTTGACTTGAGACTGTGTAGCGTTGACCATTTTTCCCATCGCCTGCTTTCTACTCTGGTTGTACGGACATGGTAATCGGAAAATGGCTGGCGAGTCCATATTCCGGCGGCGGGCATAGCTCACAGCATCGCCTCGTTCAGGGTGACGCCGAAGCCCGGGGCGTCGGTCGGCGATATGTAGCCGTCTTCGGGGAATGGCTCGCCCAGCCACAGTTCGTCTTTCGGCGCGCCCCGCTGGCCGGGGAGGACCTCGGCCAGGTCCATGCAGTCGGACGAGGCTATCAGGTGCAGGCCCCAGACCTCTCCGCCGCGATGCGGGGCGACGGGGATGTCATGCTCCCGCGCGATGTCAAGGATTCTGAGGCCGGCGGTTATCCCCCCGCACCAGGTGATGTCCGGCTGCCACAGGTCCATCGCGCCCGCGCGGGCCGCCTCTCCGAAGCCGACGTGCGTGAACTCATGCTCGCCGCCCGCTATCAGCGTCGGCTTCACCAGCGGCCCCAGTTCCGCCTGCCCTTGCAGATCGTCCGGCGTCAAGACGTCCTCGAACCAATAGATGTTATACGGCGCGAGGCGGCGGCCCATCTCGACGGTGAAGTCCGAGTCCCAGGTCATGTAGGTGTCTATCATGATTCGCGCGTCCGGCCCCATGATACGGCGGGCGCGTTTGGCGGCGCGTTCGGAGCTGTCGTGGTCCTCCGGCCTGCCCGTGTAGCGGTGCGGGAACTTGTTCGCCCTGAACCCGAGTTCGGCGTACCACTCAGCGTCCGTTCCGGTGGCGTATGAGTCAATCTTGTCTTTCGTCCTCGGCCCTATGACCGCGTAAACCGGAACGTCCCTGCTCTTCGCCAGAAGGTCCCACAGCGCGAGGTCTATCCCGCTCAGCGCCATGACTCCGATCCCCTTGCGTCCGTAGGGGATGGACTCGTAGTAGAGCGCGTCCCAGGCGGCGAATATGTCCTCGACGCTCTCCACCGTTCGGCCCACCAGCAGGTCGCGCATATGCCCGTTCACCACCTCGACCGCAGCCCTTCCTCCGCCGCCGTACCCGTGTCCGACCACGCCGTCCTCCGACTCCACGCGCACCACTATCTGCCACAGATGCGTCCTCCAGGACGGGGGAACGTTCTTGTAATTGGGATAGACGGCTTGCAAGTCTGCGATCTTCATGGCTCTGGTTATCCTTGTGTGTGATGTTATGGTCTGGCGGACACGCCGACTATTTCACGTTTCACTCGCGCTTGTCAAAAGGCGGACGCATTGGGGTTTCACCCCCATCCTAACCTTCCCCCGTCAAGGGCTGACAGGGGTAGGCATTGAGTATTTCAGGTATATTCATGGTAGATGATCTTCATTTCAGGCGGAGGTTCGGGCCATGGCTCAGGGAGAAGCCAGACTCTCTTCCACAGTCTCCCACGGCTCAGCAGCCGCCTCAGCCAACTCATGCCCAACCGCAACACGCTGACTATTCGCTCAGGAGCGCTCCTATGGTTCTGAGCCAACGCCTTCGGCGGAGACCTGAGTCGTCCGGGGGCTATCCCACGCTCATTGGCGTCTTCGACTCGGCTGCCATACGCCAGCGTCCACAGCGTCGCCACAGACAGCGCCAACCAGTGTCGCGACACCCTCTCAGGGTCGTCCCGTCTGGTCTTGTCCCACCTAAAGCCCACCGACTTCAGCGCTCTGAAGCCCGTCTCTATCCAGAACCGAAGTCCGTACCAGCACACTCCCGCGCTGGCAACCGACATATCGGTCATCACTATCCAGGGTTCATCCTGTCGTTTGTCCCAGACCACTATCATAGTCCCCCGACGCCGTTTGCCGGGCGCTCTGAAGGCGGTTCCCTCGCCAACGTAGGCGTAGCCCGGCCCCGGAGCCAACATCCTCGCCTGAACACGGGTTCCTCCATCGGGACAGAACACCGTGTTGATGGACTGGCGAACGTAGGGATGGAAGCCCAAAGAGACTATCTTATCCCACAGCCTGGGACTTCTCAGACCGCGGTCGCACATCACCACCACAGTCATCTCCTTGGGAACAGCCTCAGACACCGCGTCGAGCGTCTCCATCATCGGCATAACCCATTCGCCGCGCTTGTTGGCGGCCATCACGCGCCAGGCGACCGGGATCGCGCTGCCGCGATAGACCACGCTTATCACCAGCGCGCTGAGTTTGTCTCCCTTCATCGTCGGGTCTATGGCCAGAGCCAGCGTGTCCGAACGCCACAACGACAGAACCCATCTCATAAGTGGCGCGAAACACGCGCTCACCTCCACCTGTGTCATACATGGATTGGAGCGGTCCGCTCCGTCGTACAGCCACTCTCTGAGATACTGGCGCATCGTGTTGAAGCTCGCCACGAACGAGAGCGCCGTCGCCACCGCGTTCTGACAGCCGCTGCCCGCCAGTATCGCGCCGCATACCCACAGAGCCAGTCCCTTCCGCTGGGACTCTCTGAGGTGAGGCATATGCTGTTGTATGGTCTGGCTCATCTGGTAACATTCGGTTGGGAGGCGCATGGCGATCTGTGGCAACCTTTCTGTTTGGTACCAAAAAGATGCCACAAGACCATGCGCTTTCCAAGTTCTTATACCTATTTCATACTTTGCCTACCCCTGTCAGCCCGTCAAGGGGGAAGGGACTTTTGGCTGCCCTTATCAGCCGGTATAGGGGAAGGGACTTTTGGCTGCCCTTGTCAGAGAGCGTGGGCAACCACAAGGGTCGCCCACGCGCGGCGGCGGGCCAGGGAGGCGGTGTGGCGGTCGCGGCGGTCTAGTCGTTGTCAACCTCGGTGGCGGTCAGATTGATGTTGCCCGAGTAATAGGTCCTCGCGTCGTGTCCCACGTCGCGCGCGCCGTTCAGGTCATCGTCGTCCTCGGCGGCCACGATGGTCACGGTCTGCGGCGTATTCCAGTTTTCAGGGGTGAAAGTGAGCTTAATCGCCACGACGTCGCCGGCCTCGCCCTTGAAGGTGATGTCGGAGTCTTTGTTGCCGCGGACCGACAGGGCGACGCACACATCCACGTTTTGCGCGGGCTGGGTAGCGAGCTTGACCTGGTGGCTGGATTCGCCGCCCTCGGGGACGGACAGGGAGGTTACTGCGTTGCCGTCGGTATCTTGCACAATGAGGCCGGGCGTGTAGGGGCCGGCGGGCGCGGAGTTGACCCAGCCGCTCCAGCCGGCGTCGTTTCCGGCGCGGACGCCTACGACGTAGGTCTTGGCGTTGTCGGCGTCGCTGATGGTGACGCTGTTGGCGGCGTGGTCGAAGGCGGCCAGCGACCAACTCTGTTCGTTGTCCGTGGAGTAGGTGACGTGGTACTTGGACGCCCCGGCCGGAGCCGTCCAGGACGCGCTCACAGAGCCGTCGGCGCGGCTGACGCTGACGCCGCCTACGGCGGCCGGGGGCTGCGGGGGCGTGTAGGGGCCGGCGGGCGCGGAGTTGACCCAGCCGCTCCATCCGGCGTCGTTTCCGGCGCGGACGCCTACGATATAGGTCTTGGCGTTGTCGGCGTCGCTGATGGTGACGCTGTTGGCGGCGTGGTCGAAGGCGGCCAGAGACCAGCTCTGCTTGTTGTCCGTGGAGTAGGTGACGTGGTACTTGGACGCCCCGGCCGGAGCCGTCCAGGACGCGCTCACAGAGCCGTCGGCGCGGCTGACGCTGACGCCGCTCACGGAATCGGGCGGCGACTGGGCCAGCGCGGATTGTGTCGAGGCCAGGAACGCGGCCACAACCGCCAGAATCAGCGCCGCCGCGCCCAGATAGAATTTCACTCGCGCGTCTTTCATCGTATCTCTCTCCTCATCTCATTTTGACAGGTGATCCTTAACTTAGTGGGTATGATGCACACTCACCTGAGGAGGATTCACCCGCGCTTGACACCCACGCAAGCCCAAAGGTAGAATTTCCGTGTTGAAAAACTGAATATCCTGGCTCTTATCCAGAGTGGCGGAGGGACCGGCCCTTTGACGCCCGGCAACCTATCCGGTGTCCCAGATACCCGATGAAGGTGCCAATTCCGGCGAGCGCATACGGCGTTCGAGAGATGAGAGCGGTAGAACCACCTACCGAAAGACTTCTCTCACGCTGAGAAGTCTTTTTTTGTTGGCGCGAGCGGCCTGCCCCCTCCGACGATGTGGGCTTACAGGGGTAGGCATTTGAAGTACTCGCGTTTGCAGTTGGGGTTTCACCCCCATCCTAACCTTCCCCCATCAAGGGGGAAGGGATTTTTGCCGACCCCTCCGACGATGTGGGAGAGGGAACCGTGAACTCGACAGAAAATCAAATTACCCCAGTCGTCTGGCGAGGCGACTCCGTTAGCGTCCTCGACCAGCGCAAACTGCCTTCCGAAGAGGCGTGGATAGAAACCTCCGACTACCGGCTGGTGATCGAGTCCATACGGAATATGTCCGTGCGCGGCGCGCCCGCCATCGGCATAGTCGGCGCGTATGGTCTAGCTTTGGCCGCTATGGAACTGGCGCAGACAGCCAACGGCGACTTCTCCGACAGGCTGCACGCCGCCGCCCGCGAGATACGGGAAGCGAGGCCGACGGGCGCGAACCTGGGATGGGCCGTGAACCGGATGCTGTCCGGCGCGGCATCCGCTCAAACCACGGAAGAGGTCGTAGCCGACCTGCTGAGCGAGGCGACACGAATTCACCGCGAGGATATCGAGAGCAACCGGCGGATCGGCAGAAATGGCGCGAAGCTCCTCCCCTGGGGCAGCGCGCCCCTGACACACTGCAACACCGGCGCGCTGGCTACCGGCGGCCACGGCACCGCGCTGGGGATCATCAGGACGGCCTGGACGGACGGGCGGATAGAGCGAGTCTTCGCCACCGAGACGCGGCCCCTGCTCCAGGGCGCGCGCCTGACGGCGTGGGAGTTGGAGCGCGAGCGCATCCCCGCCAGCCTGATAGCCGACTCCGCCTCGGGATTGGTGATGCGACGCGGGCTTGTCCACGCGGTCATCGTGGGAGCGGACAGAATCGCCGCCAACGGCGACGTAGCCAACAAGATAGGCACCTACAACCTAGCTGTTCTGGCCAAGGAAAACGGCATTCCCTTCTACGTCGCCGCGCCCACCGGAACGCTGGACATGAGCCTGTCCGTCGGCGAGGAGATAGTCATAGAAGAGCGCGGAGAGGACGAGGTGTTGGGCTACGGGGACGCGCGCGCCGCGCCCGAGGGCATGGCCGCGTTCAACCCCGCCTTCGACGTGACCCCGAACAGGTACGTCACCGCGATAGTCACCGAACTGGGCGTGGCGCGTCCGCCCTACCGCCGCAGCCTGGCGAACATGATGAAACAGAACGACAAAATCCCCTCTCCCTCGATGGGAGAGGGCTAGGGTGAGGGTGAAAACATTGACCGACGCCGCGCTCGGATTCATCGGAGGATCCGGCCTGTACGACATCGAGGGGCTGACCGACCGCCGCGAGGTGGAAGTAAACACGCCGTTCGGCGACCCCAGCGACGCCATAGTCACCGGAAGCCTGGACGGCGCGCGGGTGGCTTTCCTGCCGAGACACGGCAGGGGCCACCGCGTATCCCCCACAGAGATTCCGGTCAGGGCGAACATCTACGCGCTCAAGTCGCTTGGGGTGGAGCGAATCCTGTCCGTCAGCGCGGTGGGCAGCCTCAAAGAGGAACTGAGGCCGCTGGACCTCGTTATCCCCGACCAGATAATAGACCGGACGAAGACGCGCGTGTCCACCTTCTTCGGGGACGGGCTGGTGGCGCACGTCGGATTCGCCGACCCGTTCTGCGCCAACCTGAGACGGGACGCGCTGGACGCGGCGCGCGGCCTGACGACGGTTCACGACGGCGGAACATACGTGGTGATAGAGGGGCCGCAATTCTCCACGAGGGCGGAGTCCGCGCTGTACCGCTCATGGGGGGCGGACGTCATCGGCATGACCGCGCTGCCGGAGGCCAAGCTGGCGCGCGAGGCGGAGATTTGCTACGCCACGCTGGCCTTCGTCACCGACTACGACGTATGGCGGGAGGCGGAAGAAGACGTCTCGGTGGAGATGGTTGTGGCGAACCTTATGAAGAACGTGGACACCGCTCGGAGCATCATCAGGAACGTCACCTCGCGAGTGGCCGATGAGATGGAATGCGGTTGCGGTCGGGCGCTCGAAACCGCGATAATCACAGGTCGAGACTTGATACCGCCCGAAACGCGGGAGAGGCTCGGCCTTCTCGTCAACAAGTACCTTGACTAGACAAGCCACTGAATACTGACCACTGACAACTAAGAACTGAAAGAGGTAGCCGATATGCCCAAGCAGATACCCGGAGAACCATATACCAGGCTGACGATTGACGAGGCCGCCGAGCTTCACGGCAGCGACGATCACGTATTCGTTGACGTGCGCCGCATGGACGAGTACGTGGACGGACACGTCGCCAACGCCGTGTTCATCACGGTGGACGACCTTCTGGCGCGGATAGATGAGCTTCCGCAGGACAAGAACCTGCTGTTCATCTGCGCGGCGGGCGTCCGCAGCGGCCTGGCCTGCGAAATGGCGGCGGCCATGGGCTACGACACCGACCTGCTCTACAACATCGAGGACGGCACCGGCCCCTGGATAGAGAAGGGCTACCCCACCAGCTACGGCTCGGAGGCGTAGGTGTCTCTTCTCGTAGTCGGTTCAGTAGCGTACGATTCCGTCAGAACCCCGGCGGGCAGCCGCGAGCGAGCTCTGGGCGGGTCGGCGGTGTACTTCTCGATAGCGGCGAGCTGCCTGACCGACGTGAGCCTCGTCGGAATCGTTGGCGGCGACTTCGAGCGGGCGCACGTCGAGACGCTCAAGTCGCGCGGGGTTGACGTCTCCGGGCTGGAACGCGCCGAGGGCAAGACGTTCCATTGGTCGGGCGTCTATTCCAGCGAGGACGTGAACCAGCGCGAGACGCTGGATACTCAACTGAACGTATTCGAGGAATTCAGCCCCACGCTCAGCCCCGAACAGCGCGAATCCGATTTCGTGTTCCTGGCGAACATTGACCCAGCGCTGCAATTGAGCGTTCTGGAGCAGATGGAACGCCGTCCCAAGTTGGTCGCGCTGGACTCGATGAACTTCTGGATAGACGGGCGGCGCGACGACCTGGACAAGATAGTCGGCGAGGTTGACCTGTTCTTTCTGGACGAGGGAGAGGCGAGGAGCTACGCGGGCGAAGCCAACATCGTCAGGGCGGCGCGGCGCATCCAGGGGATGGGGCCGCGCGCCGTGGTCGTCAAGCGCGGGGAGCATGGCGTACTGGTATTCGACGGCGACGATATGTTCAGCGCGCCCGCGTTTCCGCTGGACAGCGTGGTTGACCCGACGGGCGCGGGGGACTCGTTCGCGGGCGGCTTCATGGGACTGCTCGCAGCCACGGGCGACACGTCCCACGCCAGAATCCGCAGGGCCGCGATAGTCGGCTCGGTGATGGGGTCGTTCGCGGTGCAGGACTTCAGCGCCGACAGGCTAACGTCCCTTACCACAGAAGACATACAGGACAGATTCGACAGATTCGTCAGACTCACGCAGTTCGACGGCGAAATCGGTCTCTCCCAAGACAACCTGACGACTTAATACTTATAACTGAACACTGACAACGACCAAAGGGAGGAAACCCTTGACCACAACCGTTGACACAGGCCACGTCCTGGACACCTCGCTCGCGGGGCAGGGCGTGAGCAGAATCGAATGGGCGGCGCGGGAGATGCCGGTCGTGCGGCAGATCCGAGCGCGGTTCGCGGAGCAGAAGCCGCTGAGGGGCCTGCGCGTGGCCGCCTGCCTGCACGTGACAACCGAGACCGCGAACCTGATGCTCGCCTTCAAAGACGGCGGCGCGGAAGTCGCGCTGTGCGCCAGCAACCCGCTCAGCACGCAGGACGACGTCGCAGCGGCGCTGGTAGCCGAGTATGGCATACCAACGTTCGCAATCAAGGGCGAGGACAGGGATACTTACTACGGTCATATCATGTCCGCGCTCGACTCCAGGCCGAACATCACGATGGACGACGGCGCGGACCTGGTGGCGGTACTGCACACGGAGCGCACTGAGCAGCTATCGGAGGTCGTGGGCGGCACGGAAGAGACGACGACGGGCGTAATCAGGCTCAACAGCCTCGCCGAAGAGGGCAGGCTGAACTACCCGATCATCGCGGTCAACGACGCGGACACCAAGCACTTCTTCGACAACAGGTACGGCACCGGGCAAAGCACGCTGGACGGCATCACCCGCGCCACCAACATCCTGTGGGCTGGCAAGAAGGTCGTCATCTGCGGCTACGGCTGGTGCGGGCGCGGCGTCGCGCTCAGGGCGCGCGGCATGGGCGCTCACACCATCGTCACCGAGATCAACCCGATACGCGCGCTGGAAGCGGCCATGGACGGCCACCAGGTTATGACCATAGCGGAGGCGGCTGAGGTCGGCGACATCTTTCTGACCGTAACGGGCGGCATGAACGCGGTCGGACGCGATCACATTGCGGCCATGAAGGACGGCGCGGTCATGGCGAACAGCGGCCACTTCAACGTCGAGATAGACATAAACGCGCTGGAAGATATGTCCGACGGCAAGCAGACCGTCAGGCCGTTCGTGGAAGAGTATCTGATGTCCGACGGCAGAAAGCTCTACCTGCTCGGAGAAGGACGCCTCATCAACCTGGCCGCCGCCGAAGGCCACCCGTCGGCGGTGATGGACATGAGCTTCGCGGACCAGGCCATGTCGGTGGAGTATCTCGCCCAGGCAGGCCATACGCTTGAGAATAAGGTTTACCCGGTACCGCGCGACATTGACGAAGAGGTCGGGCGGCTCAAGCTCCAGTCAATGGGCATCCGAATAGACACGCTCACAGCCGAACAGGAGAAGTACCTGGCGAGCTGGGACATCGGAACATAGCGACAATAATCCCCTCTCCCTTGATGGGAGAGGGCTAGGGTGAAGCTCCCATTTCCTGCCGCGGACGCCGACTGATAACTGAAAACTTACGACTAACAACCAGGAGAAACAAATGCCCAACAGCTTCATGGACAGCCCGTCGTACCTGTTCACGTCCGAGTCGGTGACCGAAGGCCACCCCGACAAGCTCTGCGACCAGATCTCGGACGCGGTGCTGGACGCTATACTCGCCGACGATCCGACGGCGCGCGTGGCCTGCGAGACCTGCACGACGACCGGCCTCGTCCTCGTTATGGGCGAGATAACCACCAGCACATACGTTGACATAGCCACGATAGTGCGCGACACCATACGCGACGCGGGCTACCAGGATTCTTCCTATGGGTTCGACTACCAATCCTGCGGCGTCACCATATCGGTGCATGAGCAGTCAACGGACATCTCCGAGGGCGTGAGCCACTCCGTCGAGACGCGAGACAAGGCGCCGGAGACATACGCGGACGTGGACAGCCTGGGCGCGGGAGACCAGGGCATGATGGTGGGCTACGCCTGCAACGAGACGCCGGAACTCATGCCGCTGCCCATAGCGCTATCGCACCGCCTCTGCCAGCGAATGGCGCAGGCGCGGCGCGAGGGCGAGTTAGACTGGATTCGGCCCGACGGCAAATCGCAGGTCACCGTCGAATACGAGCGCGGCAAGCCCAAGCGCGTCCACACAGTGCTGATGAGCTCCCAGCACAGCGAGTCGGTGAGCCAGGAAGAGATAGCGCGGGACCTGGAGAGAATCGCCAGGGAGGTAATCCCCGCCGAACTGCTGGACGATGATACCTTGTGGTGGATAAACCCGTCGGGCAGGTTCGTGATAGGCGGGCCAGTAGGAGACTCCGGGCTGACAGGGCGCAAGATAATCGTGGACACCTACGGCGGCATGGCGCGGCATGGCGGCGGCGCGTTCTCGGGCAAAGACCCGACGAAGGTTGACCGCTCCGCGTCCTACGCCGCGCGCTGGGTGGCCAAGAACGTGGTCGCGGCCGGGCTCGCCGACCGCGTGGAGGTGCTGCTGTCCTACGCTATCGGAATGGCGCAGCCGACTTCCGTATCCGCCGAGACGTTCGGCACGAACAAGATACCCGACGAGAAGATCAACAAGCTGATAGCCAAGCACTTCGATCTGAGGCCCGGAGCCATCATCCGCGACCTCGACTTGCGGCGTCCCATCTACAAGAAGACCGCCGCCTACGGCCACTTCGGCAGGCCGGAAGAGGATTTCCCATGGGAGCGCGCGGACAAGGCGGAGGTTCTCAGGGCGGACGCGGGCCTGTGAACAAGCGATAATACGCAGATTTTTCGGAAGACTCTTACAAACGCCGATGATCGGTGAGTGTGATAGCATTGGGTGAGGAGGAACAGGCGTCATGGTCGTAGAGAAAGCCGCGTCCGTCAAGGACACAGCAGCCACAACCGAAACCTTCTACCCCGAAACGGACGGTATGCCATTGGCCGACGGAGAATACCAACTCGACCGCTTTCTGGAGATGCTTTCCATCCTTAAGCTCTTCTTCGATAGTCCCGATATCGTGGTCAGCGGCAATACGATCATCTACTACGTGGAAGGCAATAATCGAATCTGGATTTCACCCGACTGCTATATTGCGTTCGGTGTCAGCAGGGACCTGATGCTCAGGAACAACACCTATCGCCTGTGGGAAATGGGCAAGGCTCCCGACTTCGTTCTGGAGATAGGCTCGTCCAGCACATGGCGCCAGGATATGGGACCCAAGCGTGATCTGTACGCCCGGCTGGGCGTAGGCGAGTACTGGAAGTTCGACCCCAGCGGCGGCGAGCATTACGGCGAGCCGCTTGTGGGCGAAACTCTGGTGGGCGGCGAGTACCGTAGGATGGAAATAGTTCGGGAATCGGACGGCAGGGTATGGGTTCACAGCCCGACGCTGAACCTAGAGTTGCACTGGGTTGACGGTCGTCTGCGCTTCTACGACCCCGAGGGATGCCGCTGGCTTCAGAACATGGGAGAGGCGGACGCAGCGCGGGAGTCGGCGGAGGCGCGGGTAGCCGAGTTGGAAGCCGAACTGCGGCGGCTTCGCGGCGAGTAGCCGGATGCCAACCTCGATTCAGCGCTTCGGAGGAACAGTATGCCAAGCATAAGATTCGGAACCGACGGCTGGCGAGCTATCATCGCGGAGGATTTCACGTTCGACAACGTGCGTATCTGCGCGCAGGGCGCGGCGGACTACGTGAACGCCGCCGGTCTCGCGCCGCGCGGCTTCGTGGTGGGGTATGACACCCGCTTCGGGTCGAGGGAGTTCGCTGAGGCGGTGGCGGAGGTTACGACCGGGAACGGCATCCCAACCTTTCTATGCGACAGGCCGGCGCCCACTCCGGTCATCAGCCATTCGATAGTGACCATGAGCGCGGGCGCGGGCGCGGTCATCACCGCCAGCCACAATCCGGCGCGCTGGAACGGGTTCAAGTTCAAGCCGGAGTACGGCGGCAGCGCGTCCGGCGAGATAGTGGAGGAGCTGGAGCGGCGCATCGCCAGCATAGAAGAGTCCGGCAATGTACGAACCATGAACCTGCGAGAGGCCGAGCGTCGCGGCCTGTTCGAGCGATTCGATCCCACGCCCGACTACCTGAACCACGTCGCACAGTTCGTTGACCTCGACTCAATCAGGAACGCCGGCCTGAACGTGGCGGTTGACTCGATGCACGGCGCGGGCGCGGGCTACTTCCGCAGCCTCATATCCGGCGGCTCAACACGACTCGTCGAGATACGCGATGAAATCAATCCGGCCTTCCCGGGCATGGCGCAGCCCGAACCCATAGCGCACAATCTGGGCGCGCTGGTGGACGCTCTGGAGGACAACACGGCGGACATCGGCCTGGCCACCGACGGCGACGCGGACAGGCTGGGCGTGGTTGACGACGACGGCAATTTCATTAGCGCCACGGAGACGTTCAGCCTGCTGTGTATGCACCTGCTGGAAGTTCTGGGTCAGTCCGGGCCGCTGGTGAAGTCCATCACGATGAGCGGGATGATAGACAAACTGGCGGAACTGCACGACGTTGAGGCTATCGAGACGCCGGTGGGGTTCAAGTACCTGGGTCCGCAGATGATGGCGACAAACGCGCTCGCGGCGGGCGAGGAGAGCGGCGGCTACGCCTTCCGAGGCAACATACCGGAGCGCGACGGCATCCTGAGCGGGCTGCTGATGCTGGATATGGTGGTCAGGACGGGCGAGAACCCGGCGGATCTGAGGACGCGGCTGTTCGAGAGGGTGGGCGTTCACATCTACGACCGCTGGGACGTCAAATTCGACCCCTCCATGCGCGACTTGATAACGCGGCGGGTGAGTACCTCCAGGCCCTTCGACATGGCCGGACACCCAGTCGTCGGCATTGACGACCGCGACGGCGTGAAATTCCAACTGGAAGACGGCTACTGGACGCTGATACGCTTCTCCGGCACCGAGCCGCTGTTGCGAATCTACGCGGAAGGGCCGAGCGTGGCGGACGTGGCGGCGATGCTCGGCGAAGCGCGGGCGCTTACGGGGGTATAATGGTTCGGCGAATCAACCCACAAGGAGATTCAGCGTGATGTCAAGAGCGACGTTCCTTTTCCTGGCGATATGCCTATCCATGTTCGCGCTGGCGGCGGCGTGCGCTTCCGAAAGCGCTTCAGTCGGTAGCGAGGTGGCGCGCGGCCAGCTTGTCGGAACTGACGGCGCGACCATCGGCGACTTCATCTTCACGCGGGGAGCGGGCGGCCTGCTTCTGTACGTGGAGGTCGAAGGTCTCACCCCCGGCGGACACGGGATACACCTGCACAGCGTCGGCTCATGCTCGCCGGACTTCAAGGCCTCCGGGGGCCATATAGATACAGTAGATAAGCCGCACGGCCTGCTCAATCCCGACGGCGTTCACGACGGCGACCTGCCGAACATCTACGCGGGCGCGGACGGAATGGCCAGGGCGGAGATATTCACTACCCTGGTGGAATTGGAAACCCTTTTGGACGACGACGGCTCTGCCGTAGTGATTCACGCCCAGCCCGACGACCACGTTACCCAGCCGATAGGCGGCGCGGGCGACCGCGTAGCCTGCGGCGTGATAGAGAAGTCGTAGGCGCGAACGCCGCCGACATAGCCGCCACGCTCTGCGAAGCCCGCGCGCGGGCGCTTACGGGGATATGATCTTCCAAGAATTACCCAGAATTCGGTCTGCCGTCTCTTGGGAGATTACGCCCTGTTCCACCGCTTGCCTCAATGCGTCCGACAGCCCGCTCTCACCTTTGACCGAAACGGAGAATGTCGGAGGATTATGCCATGTGGATGACGGCAGCTCCGTTCCATCTGGGAGTTTTACGAACGACATGGTTATATCATCCGCCAATCCCTGGGTGATCACTCCATCATCCAACGCCTGCTTCAGCGCGTCGGCCAGGCCGTTCTCACCTTCGAAGGATCGTGTGTCGGAGTCTTGCCACGTATAGGTCGCCACTTTGGCCAGTTCTTCGTCCTTCAAAGAAAGCGCGGTTACGGAGGGCAATTCGTCAGGCGACAGCGTAGCTTTGTATGCCGATTCGTCGAACGACATTACTATCTTATCCGCCGATTCCTGGGCGAGCGCGCCCTCTTCCACGGCCTGCCGCAATGCGTCGGCGAGCGCGTTCTCGCCTTCGCCGTGGTAGGCGTTGGACGAGCTCCACACAGACACCTTCATCTCCGCCTTTTCTTCCGATTGGGACATAACGACGCCCACCCCCGCGGCGACGGTCAGCAGGGCTACAATCGAGACAACCGCAATCAACATTCGCTTCTTCATGTTTTCTCCTTTTCTGTGTTCGTCAAAGGCGGAGACGGCGAGGTCGGGCATTGTCTGCGTCCAGACGACCATCCCCCGGAGTCCGCCGCCGTCGTATCGCATCCGATCCAGGAATAGCTGAACCATCAGATCCCCGTACTCCCGGCGATGCTCCCTCGGATAGAGCAACAGCAGCGCGCGATACACCTTTTCGGAGAGCATTTCAGCCACCCTGCCTGCGAGCGGTGGCGCGTCTCATCCTGGCGGCATGAGCGAGTCTCTCCATCCGCGTTACCTCTGCGTCCAGAACCCTGCCGCCCAACTCGGTCACGTGGTAGTAGCGACGGCGCTGGTCGTCCATTTCGGGGTCGGGGCGCTCGTCGCTCTCCGCTATCAGCCCGGCCCTCAGCATCTGCTTGACCGCCCCGTACAGCGTGCCGGGGCCCATCGTGACCGCTCCGTCCGTGAAGTCCCGCACCTCTCGCATAATCGCGTAGCCGTGCTTGTCCCCGGCGGCCAGCGCCATCAGGATGTGCAACTGGGAAACGGGTAGGGGAAGCAGGTCTGAAGGGTTTCTGTCCGTCAATGTTCAACAACCGCCTTTCAGGCGAGAAACCGGATTGGTTTCGACGCAGACTAGCTCTATCGCGTTACAATCTATCGTAATGCGATAGATATGTCAAGGGTCTGTAGATGATCCAGGTCGTCATAGGCTTGGCCGGACTTCAGTCGCTCGGGCTGGGGGCTGTCGCGGCTATAATGAAGTTTCTCGGCTAACAAGCGAATCAGAGACCCAGCGGCCAGAACCGCATGATGAGCGGGATGGACACCGCGACGATGATGATTTCGAGGGGCAGCCCCATCTTCCAGTAATCCCCGAATCGGTAGCCGCCCGGCCCCATGACTATGGTGTTGGACTGGTGGCCTATCGGCGAGAGGAAGGCGCAGGAGCCGCCGATGGTCACCGCCATGAGGAAGGGATCAACGGACGCGCCGATGGCGTCGGCGACTCCTATGCCTATGGGCGCCATGAGTATGACGGCGGTGGCGTTGTTGATGACCGCCGACAGCAGCATCGTGACTATCAGGATGATGGCGAGTATGGCCCAGGGCGGATACGCGCCGCCCATGTCGGTTACTATCGCGGCGATTCGGGCAGCGCCGCCCGTCGTTTCCAGCGCGGCGCCCACCGGAATCATCGCGCCCAGCAGCACTATGACAGGCCAGTCAATCGCCTGGTACGCCGCCTGCATCGTGAGGGCGCGGCTCACCAGCAGCAGCGCGACCGCCGCCATCAGCGATACCTGTATGGGCAGAATGTCGAGGGCGGTCAACAGTATCGCGCCCGCGAATACGGCGAGGGGGAAAATCATCCCGCGCGACTGTCCCACATGGAGATCGCGCTCGGCGAGGGGGAGCAGGTTGAGACTCGGCAGCGCCGACTGCACTACTTCCGTCTTGCCCTGAAGGAGAAGCACGTCGCCGGCCTTCAACACCACCCTGCTTACCCTGGTGACGAGCGACGCGCCCCGGCGGGACACGCCCAGGAGGTTCACCCCGAAGGCGGCGTGCATACGAAGGCTCCGCGCCGTCCGACCGTCCACCCGCCCGTTCGGAACCACGACCGCCTCCAGTACCACCACGTCCTCCGCGTTGACAGTCCTGCCGATGTCCGAGGGTATGTCCCCGGACACGTCCAGCGTGAACCCGGTCTCCGCGATGAAGGCGTTGAGGTCGTCGGGGTTGGCCTCGATTATGAACAGGTCGCCGGTATCAATTATCTGGTAGCTGGACGGTGCGCCGTACGCGACGCCGTTGCGAATCAGGCCGACGATTGCCACGTCCTCGTTGATGGTTTCCACCATGTCGCCCACGAGCTTGCCCGCGAACCTGGAGTCCTCCGAGACGCGCAGCTCGGTCATGTAGCTCTCTATGTCAATAGTCTCTCCGAGCGTCCCCTGCGACTGTCGGCTTGGAATGAGACGCCAGCCGACCAGCGCGATGAAGACCACGCCGCACAGCGCGACTCCCACCCCGACCGGCGTGAAGTCGAACATACCGAAGGCGGCGCCGGTGGCGTCCTGGCGAAAGGCGGAGATTATTATGTTGGGGGGCGTTCCTATCATCGTGGTCATTCCGCCCAGCAGCGAGGCGAAGGCCAGGGGCATGAGGTAGGGCGAGTAGGGGCGGTTGGCGCTCTTGGCGACCCTTATGGCGAGGGGCATCAGCAGGCTCAGCGCCCCGACGTTGTTCATGAACCCCGACATCACCGCCACCAGCGCTGACAGTGCGGCTATCTGGGCGGTGAGCCGCCGTCCGACGTGGGAGAACCAACCGCCCAGCGCGTCAATCACGCCGGAGTTCTGCAGCGCTCTGCTGAGTATCAGAACGGCGGCTACGGTCACCACCGCCGGATGCGCGAATCCCAAGAAGGCTTCGGATGCCGGCACGATGCCGACGACGGTGAGAATGAGCAGCGCGCCCAGGGCAACCAGGTCGTAGCGCAGCCGCCCGGAGACCAGCAAGGTGAGCGTGAGAATGAGAATCCCATATACTATCGCTTCGTCCATGGGGCAATACTAACGCGGTCGGGGGATAGCGTCAAAACAATACGACTACGGGGTAGCGCTTGATTCAGGAAGTCCAGAGCGCTAGTGTAGATTCAGTAGCGCTCTACCTAAACGCGCGTCATGGAGATATAGAGAAGGAAAACCAATCCGGCAGGCTGTACTTCACTAAAGGAGGCAATCATGCTGACGAGACTCGAAGTTGACGGTTTTAAGAATCTAGTTGATTTTGGATTAGATTTCGGACCATATACCTGCATTGTCGGGCCAAACGGCGTTGGCAAGTCAAACATCTTCGACGCGATATGGTTTCTATCCCTATTGACTGAGAACACGATTAATCAGTCCGCGCTCCAGATTCGTAACTCCGGAGAAGGGGTCGGAGATATTGGTGATCTGTTTTTCTCCGATAGTAACAATAGAGAGCCTGAAATCAGATTCGCCGCCGAAATGATAGTCGACAAAAGCGTTTCTGATGACTTTGGGAGAGAAGTGAAGCCGTCCTCGTCGTTTCTACGGTATGAAGTAGCGTTTCGCTACCAACAACCTTCAGCCTCAATCGGACCATTGGGGGGATTAGTATTAGAACGAGAAGAACTTCGACCAATCACGAAAGGTAGAGCGATTCACCATCTGGGTTTCCCGCATCATCGAGCGAATTTTCGCGACAGTGTGATTTACAATAACAGACATTCCAGATCCGGTTTTATCTCAACTCTCAGCGGCGAACCGACCACTATCGTTGTTCATCAAGATGGCGGTTCACATAGGCGAGGGCGTCCCGCGCCAGCGGAAGGCGCGACTCGAACCATCATCGGAACCGAAAACACGGCGGCTACCCCAACGATTCTGGCGGCGAGACATGAGATGCAAAACTGGCGTGTGCTGGCGTTGGAACCTTCAGCGATGAGAAAACCCGACAGCTATACCCAGCCGCCCGGTATAGCGGCAAATGGCGCTCACATCCCCGCCACCTTAAAGCATCTCGCGAATGCGGCAGGACTCCACTGTGATGAGCCGGAGGATATATTTGCCATTGTCAGCAATCGCCTTTCAGATCTTGTGCCTGTCAGTTCAGTACGTATCGAACGGGATGATATGCGTCAGCTATTGTCACTCGTGTTGGAAGAATCCTCTGGCTTGGAACTGAAAGCGACTTCTATATCCGATGGAACTCTTCGGTTCTTAGCGCTGGCTGTCTTGGCTGAGGTGTCTGACGAATCTGGCGTATTCTGCATGGAAGAGCCTGAAAACGGGATCCATCCCGGAAACTTACCTGCCATGAACGAACTTTTGCATGACATAGCGGTAAACGTATATGAGGAAGTTCACATAGACAACCCTCTCAGGCAGGTCATAGTCGCTACTCACTCACCATACTTTGTCCAACTCCAAGACAAAGAAGAATTAGTCCTTGCTAAGGGAGTCCTGAAGAAAACTAACGCAGGAGACATCGTCCAGCATCTTGAATGCTGCTCCTACGCTAATTCATGGCGAGCTCGAAAGGGTCAATGCGACTCCATAGACTTGATTTCATTGCAAACCTATCTGCTTCCACCTGATGAAGCGCAACTCGCGTTTCCTTTGGATTTCTGGAAGGAGAAACGATGATGAGATTCTTGCTAATTTGCGATGGAAAATCAGATAGTTATCTAGTCCAGCATATCCGAAGACTTCTCATTGAGTTGGGAGACAGTAGGCCAGATGGAAACGCGTGGTACCGAGGAAGACGTCTGAGTGAAAAGATTCAGAGCGGACTGGAGTATTCAAGTAGCATTGATTGTCTCTTTATTCACCGGGATGCCGAACATCCTTCCGAAGTGTGTAACAGGCGTCGCGAGATTGTAGCCGCTATCAGTGAAGTAGAATATGCGGACCATTGGGTAGGTATAATACCAATCCGAATGACGGAGGCGTGGTTGCTTATAGACGAGACTTTACGGATGATTGAAGAAAAGCAATCGCCATAAAACTCCCTTGACCAGCTCCGAGCGGAGTCTTGTGGCCGACGAGAGAACCCCGGCAGTCAGGAGACTTTAGAAAGAGCGATTCAACCACGCTCCCTGAGGCGGCTCAATCCACGAGACCTTAATTTGCCGTCTGACACCAAGAAGAAAACCTGACCCGACCGCGGAACCCGCTTGTCACTCGTGGCGCGTGGGTGTTAGACTCCAACGGTACATTTCCAGAACCGCTCCCCTATCGAGGCAGGCTGCCAGAACCGACAGGGTACGGCTGAAGGCTGAGGCAAGAGGTTGAAAGAGACGGCGGCCCGCAACGGGGTATTCTACGGCTGGTTCATCGTCGCCGCCGGGGCTTTCGCGCTGTTTATGTCCATGGGCGCGAGGAATGGGTTCGGGGTGTTCGTCGTACCCATGACCGATGACCTGGACTGGAGCCGCACTGAAATATCGGCGGCCATCGCGGTGGGCATACTGGTAAATGGGCTGTCGCAGCCGTTCCTGGGACGGCTCTACGACCGCTTCGGGGGCCGGTCGGTCATATCGCTCAGCCTGCTCGTGCTGGGCATCTCGACGATGCTGATTACCTTCACCAGCGACTTCGGGCTGGACTTCGCGCCCGCGATCAGCCTGCCGTTCATCGAGATAGAGCTGAGCGCCAGCCTGCTGTTCCTGATACTGATCTATGGACTGGTGATGTCCACCGCGTCCAGCGGCGTCTCCCTCGTTACGGTCCACGCCGTTCTCGCCAAGTGGTTCGTGCGCCGTCGCGGGGTGGTGCTGAGTCTATGCACGGCTGGAACGTCGCTGGGCGGGCTGATACTGACTCCGTTCGCGGCGTCGCTCATCATCTGGACGCACTGGCGGGTCGCCTGGCTGGTTCTGGGTACGCTGGTGCTGATACTCGCTCTGCCGCTGGTGGGGTTGTTGCTGCGCGACAAGCCCGAGGACATGGGCGAGATACCCGACGGCAGAGGCGGAGAGACACAGCCTCCGGCGATACTGGCGATGACCTGGAAGGTGGTGTGGTCGTTCATCCAGCTGATAGCGCTTCCGCTTGTGGCCGCTATATGGCTGGTGGCGTTCGTCACCCGGGACAAGAAGGACTTCGTGGCCGAGCCCGCCGCCACCGCGCCGCTCGAATCGGATAGCTGGAAGGACTCGTTCAGGTCGCCGCCTATCTGGCAGTTGTCAGGCGCGTACTTCGTGTGCGGCGTGACCACGCTCATCATATCCACGCACTACGTGCCGTTCGCCATAGACCTGGGCATCAGCGCGGCGGTGGCTGCAATGGCGTTCGGGATGATGCAGGGGCTGAACGCGGTGGGCGTCATGGTGGTGGGCATTCACTCGGACAAGTTCAGCCGCAAGAATATGCTGGGCACCATCTACTTCATCAGGTTCTTCGCCTACGTCATGCTGGTGACTCCCAGCATCCTGTCCGACCTGTTCGGAGTCGGCATACCGCCTTCGGTCGGCATATGGACTTTCGCGTACTTCGCGGGTATGTCCTGGATAGCCACGCCGCCGCTGACGTCCTCTCTGACGGCGGACATCTACGGAACGCGCAATCTTGGCACGCTGGGCGGGTTTACCACCTTCGCGCACCAGATAGGCGGCTCCGTGAGCGTGATAGTGGCGGGCGTCCTGTACGACATGACCGGCACTTACGTGATACCGTTCGGCCTGGCCGGTCTGACGCTTCTGGGCGCGACCCTGGCAAGCTACTCGGTCAAGGAGCGCAAGTTCTCCATACGCTACCAGCGGCCTCAGCCCACTCCCTCAGCCACTCCCGCCGTCCAGGGCGCGAACGACTGACGACCGGAATCCGCGGGGAATCGCCATGCCCTCATTTCTGCTGTCCGCGCTGGCGCACCACGGCGAGCCGGGCGACCCCGTGCTTCTGGGATGGATACAGGACCAGATAAACGCCATCGTGGGGCTGGGCGACCTGGCGATAGTCGTTATCCTGGGCGCGGTGGTGGTCGCCATTCCGATTGGGATACTGGCGACCTATCTGTTGCAGCGGGTGAGGAGCGTCCGCTAACCCAACAGCGCGTCGCCTATCTTGCGGCGGTGGAAGCGCGGGTCGCCGAGGTAGTGGTAGAGCGTCCGCGACATCCGGGTGTGCAGGGTCAGGCCGTATTCGCGCACGACGCCTATTCCGGCGTGAACCTCGTGGGAGTGGTTGCAGCCCTGGTAGTAACCCTCCGAGGCGACGGCCTTAGCGAGATGGACGCTGGCGTCGTCGCGGCGGCCGGCGTCCAGTTTCCAGAGGGCTTCATAGGTAGTCCAGCGTGCGGCGTCCAGGTGGTTGACCATCTCCACGATGTGATCCTGCACGCGCTGGAAGCGGCCTATCGGCGTGCCGAACTGGATGCGCGTCCGGGAGTATTCGAGCGTCATGTCGAACACGGACTGCGCTCCGCCGACCTTGTAGGCGCACAGCACGGGAATCGCCTTGCGGAAGGCATTCTGGAGCGGACGCCAGCCGCCGCCCAACTCGCCCAGGATCGCGTCGCGCGGCACTTCTACATCCTCGAAGACGACCTCGCCCACCCAACCCATGAATCCGGGCAGCAGCCTGGTCGAGAGGCCGGGGGCGCGGGAGTCCACCATGAGTAGGGTAACGCCCTCGCGTCCGCTAGACCGAACGGCGCATATCAGCGTGGTGGCGGCCTTCGCGTCGTGGACGAACAGCTTGGTTCCGTTGAGTACGAACCCGGAGTCTGTCGGCTGCGCGCGCATCTGTACGGACTCGGCTCCCCAGCCGTACTCCGGCTCGGTGAGGGCGAGGGTGACTATCTCGCGTCCGGCGGCGACGTTCGGAAGCCAGCGTCCGCGCTGTTCATCGCTTCCGGCCTCTGACACTATCAGGGCGCCGAGGACGCCGGATGAGAAGAACGGCCCGGACAGCGGCCCGGCGCCAAGTTGCTCGTAAACGACGGCGGCGTCGGTCAGAGAGCTTCCGCCGCCGCCGTACTCCTCCGCGACGAGCATACCGAGCCAGCCTATGTCGGACGCCTTCTGCCATATGTCAACGGAGAAGCCGGTGTCGGACTCGTCGAACTCAAGCAGCGTCTCTTTGGAGGCTTCGCGCTCCATGAAGTCGCGCGCGGTGTTTCTCAGCAGTTCTTGTTCTTCGGTGAGTGAAAGGTCCATTCAGCCCCTCTCGTATTCCTCTATTAGCTCCGCCACTTCATCCCGAAGAACGGGCAAATGGTAGTTTATGATGTTCCATACCACTACGTTATCTGTATCAAAGAATACATGAGCCAAGTGATTTCGGAAGTCAATTATCCTGTGGTATTCGGTTATCCGAGATACCGCTCCGGGTTCGGCTCTCGACAGCATATTGACCGACTCGCCAATGATTATGAACTGTCTCTCTACGGCGGAACGTAGCATTATGTCCTGTTCGTATTCAGCGAAAGACTTCCCTTCGGTGAACTGCGAGACCAGTTGCGCGGCGTCCCGCATAAAGCCCAGAATCTTTGGCGTGTCAATCTGATTCGTCGGCATAGACCAGTTCCCGAATTTCTTCTATGCGTCGTTTGTAGTCAGGGTCCCTGGGTGTAGATTCCAACCCTAGGAACACATGGTCCAATTCGTCCTCGAAAAGATCTCCGAGCGCTCCCATAAGTCCGAAGTACGGAGACTTGAACCCATCCTTCTTGTGAGCGTCCGGGTCGTGGAACGAAACCAGGAAGTCCATATCCCGCAAATCCCTCCCCGTATATCCGATTCTCATAGGACCGAGAACGTCCAGCCTCTTCACCTTGTACTTCTCGCACAGTCGGGCTATCTCTTTCTGCTTGTCCTTTACTATCTTCTCCATTGCGTTCACCCCTCTCTGGCTACTCCAGCCTTCCCGCCTGCTCGCGAACCTGGCGACCCGCGCCGAGGCGTCGCGCCATGATGACCTTCTGTATCTCCGCCGTGCCGCCCGGGTGCATCGCCACGATGCTCGCTCGCTGGAATACCTCCATGTGGCCCTCCGAGCTGTCCCACTTCGGATCGTTGGTCAGCGCGTAAGGGCCGAGGACTTCAAGCATCGCCTGCGCCGACCGGAGCCCGGACTGCTTGCGGTAGAGCGAGTGCTGAGGGCCTTCGTGCGCGAGCTTCTGCTGAGTGTGGCGCATCCAGTAGTTTCTCAGCCCGAAAAGGCGGGAAATCTCCGCCTCGACGTACACGTCCACCAGCAGGTCGCGGATACCGGGGTCATGGCTCAACGGGCGGCCTTCGCTCTTCAGCTCGGACGCGAGCTCGAACAGCCTGTCAACAAGGCGGTTGCGCCTCACTGAGCCGCCGGAGCCGTGCTCCAGTTCGAGGTGGGTGGTGGCGACCTGCCAGCCGTTGTTCTCGCCGCCTATCAGGTTGAAGGCGGGAACGCGCACGTCGTCGAAGAAGATGGTGTTCTTCGTTCCGGTTCCAGCGCCGCCCTCTCCGCTCGTGATAAGCAGGTCCATGGGCTGAATCGTGATTCCCGGACTGTCGGTCGGGATCATGAACCAGCTCAGGTTGCGATGACGCTCTCCGTCCGGGTCGGTGCGCGTTATGGTCCAAACCATTTCCGCGCCGTGCGAGCTGCCGACGT
Source organism: Dehalococcoidia bacterium (assembly GCA_963668275.2). GTDB lineage: Bacteria > Chloroflexota > Dehalococcoidia > Lucifugimonadales > UBA1123 > VXRN01. The sequence continues at coordinate 420,137 of OY764155.1, read as the reverse complement.
AAATCTTCTGCCCGTTCAGCACGTAGTCGTCTCCGTCGCGCACCGCGCTCATCTCCACGCCCGCCAGGTCGGAGCCGGCGCCCGGCTCGGTCAGAAGCTGCCAGGTGCGGACTTCGCCCTTGAAGATGGGTGGGAGGAAATGGTCTTTCTGGTCTTCGCTGCCCCACACGAGGACACTCGCGCCTCCGAGACGTCCGCCGCTGTCGTAGTAGGGCGGCAGAGACAGGCCCCGCTCGTCGAGTTCTTCCTCGATTACGATGGCGTGGTCTATGGACAGTCCGCCGCCGCCGTATTCAGTCGGGGCGGTCGGCCACAGCCAGCCCTTCTCTCCGAGGCTACGGCCCAGCTGCCTCAGCTTGAGATAGCCGTTGTAGGACAGATCGTTGGAGTCCGCCGGAAACTCAAGCCCGTCGGGCAGGGCTTCGGCGAGCCATTCCTTGACCTCACTGCGAAATTCCTGCTGTTCCTTCGTGTACCTAGGCTCGAAATCCATTTGAGCGCGCTCCCTGAAACGAGATTCTGTGGTAGCATGATTCTATTGCCCAGACGCGCTTCGGTCAACGCGCAGGATTCCTCGGACGGCCAAGTGAGAATTTCATTTAGGACTGGAATACTTAGACGATGCTACGAGGATCAGCGTGAGGCTTCGCGTCGGTGGGGCAGCGCTGTCGCGGAAAAGTACATACAGCGAATCCAAATACTCAAGTCCGTCCCGAATTTCTCGACCCTGTTTGAAATGAGAATGCTGAGAATTCACCCTCTGACGGGAGACATGCGAGGACTCTATTCTTTGACTATCCATGCCAGATGGCGATTGATTATAGAGCGCGACGAATCCGAAGATGCGCTGATTATCAGGGAGGTGAGCAATCACTATGATGACTAACGACGATACCAGCGCATGGTCTGATCTTCCCGTATCCCCTGGCAGCGTCCTGGAGGAAGAACTCGAAGCGCGCGGAATGACGCGAGACGAATTGGCGGAGCGAATGGGTAGGTCAATTCACAGCGTAGAAGGGATATTGCGTGGCGAAGACGCTCTCACCCATGAATCCGCGCTCGAACTTGAGACGGCTATCGGCATACCCGCTCAGTTTTGGCTAAACATGGAATCCGCGTACCGCATGACCTTGGAAAGAAACGCGAACCGCGCCGTTCTGGATTCCAGAACAGAAGAAATCACGACTTTCTCACGGTGACTTACACAGCCGACCTCCACATCCATTCATCCTACGCATACGCGACCAGTCCGAGCCTGAACTTCGAGAACCTGGCGCGCTGGGCGAAGCTAAAGGGCATAGACCTGCTGGCCTCCGCCGACTTCACGCACCCCGACTGGTTCGCCGAGTCCAAGGCGAAACTGAGCGAGACGGGCGACGGGCTGTACGAGTACGAGGGCGTGAAGTTCGTACTGGGGACGGAGGTGAGTTGCGTAGCGCGGGTCGGCGGAAGATCGAGGCGCGTCCACATCCTCTTGTTCGCGCCCAGCCTGAGCGGCGTGTCCAGGATCAACGACGCCCTGAAGCGGAGAGGGGCGAAGCTGGACGGCGACGGCAGGCCGACACTTACTATGTCGCCCAGGGACCTGCTGGAAACGCTGCTCGAAATAGACCCCCGGTGCATCATGATTCCGGCTCACGCATGGACGCCGTGGTTCGGGATATTCGGCTCCAAGTCCGGTTTCGACTCGCAGGAAGAGTGCTTTGGCGACCTGACACCCCATATACACGCCATCGAAACCGGCCTATCCAGCGACCCGGCTATGTGCTGGCGCGTCCCCGAGCTGGACGACCTGTCCATAGTCTCGTTCTCGGACGCGCACTCGCTGCCCAAGCTGGCGCGCGAATTGACTGTGTTCAACGGCAGCCCCAGCTACGACGGCCTGGCCCAAGCGCTCAGGACGCAGGACATCGCTTACACCGTCGAGTTCTTTCCAGAGGAAGGCAAATACCACCACTCCGGGCACCGCAGATGCGGAGTCAGCCTCACGCCGGACGAGGTGAACGAGCGCGGAAGCGCCTGTCCGGTGTGCAAGCGCCCGCTCACGCTCGGGGTGATGCAGCGAGTGGAGGAACTCGCGCGCAGAGAGCCGGACGCTCACAAAGGCGATGACGGCCTGATTCACTCCCCAGGCGGCAGACCTCCATACAGGTCGCTGGTTTCGCTTCAGCAGGTACTGTCCGAGGCGATGGGCGTGGGGGTAAACACCAAGCGAGTCCAGGGCGCATATATGTCGCTGGTGGAGAACTTCGGCGGCGAACTGGAAACGCTTCTCAGCGTCCCGTCCGGCGAGGTAGCCGCGGCCTTGCCGCGCTTTGGCCAGATTGTCGCCGATGGGCTGGAAAGGGTCCGAGCCGGAGATATACACGTCGTACCGGGCTTCGACGGACAGTACGGCGCTGTAAGGGTATGGCCGGAGGACTCTCAGACTCGCGCGCGCCGCGAAACGCCGCGTCTGCTATGAAAACGCGCGTCTTCACGACTTCCAAAAAATCTTTGCCTTGCGGCACAGCGTAATGTACTATTGATATATAGCGTCAATATAGGATTGGGAGATACGAGTTGGGCTCTCGCTGGATGCGAAACAGCTTCATATACCTTCTGCTCATAGTCGCCCTCGTCGCTATAGTATTTACATTTTTCTCCGGCAACCTGGGCGGTCCGGACGAACTGTCCATCAACGAGGTCATCACCATGGCCGGCCGGGGACAGGTGGAGAACATCGAGGTCAAGGGCGACTCCCTCACCGTAACCACCTTCTCGGGCGAAACCTACGAGTCCAGAAAAGAGAGCGGCTCATCCATCGTCCAGATGCTCAACGACGCCCAGGTGGACATCAGCCGCGTCAACGTAACGGTCAAGGGATCCGGCGGACTCTCAGCCATCTTCGGACTGCTGTTCAACTTCCTCCCCCTCATCTTCTTCGGAGCCGTGCTTCTGTTCATGATGAGACAGGCCCAGGGCAACACCAACCAGACCTTCAGCTTCGGACGGAGCAAGGCCCGTATGTTCATGGGCAACGCCCCGCAGGTCAGCTTCTCCGACGTGGCAGGTGTCGAGGAAGCGAAGGAAGAGCTTCAGGAGGTCGTCGAGTTCCTCAAGTACCCCGAGCGTTTTCTTGCTCTTGGAGCCAAGATACCCAAGGGCGTTCTGCTGGTCGGCCCTCCGGGAACGGGCAAGACGCTGATGGCGAGGGCAGTCGCCGGCGAGGCCGGGGTGCCTTTCTTCAACATATCCGGCTCTGAGTTCGTCGAGATGTTCGTCGGAGTGGGAGCGAGCCGCGTTCGGGACCTGTTCGATCAGGCGAAGCGAAACTCGCCCTGCATCGTGTTCGTGGACGAGATAGACGCAGTTGGTAGGCACAGGGGAGCGGGACTTGGCGGAGGCCACGACGAGCGTGAGCAGACGCTGAACCAGATACTCGTCGAGATGGACGGATTCGACACCGGCACGAACGTCATCGTGATAGCGGCCACGAACCGCCCCGACATCCTGGATCCCGCGCTATTGAGGCCGGGTCGTTTCGACCGTCGCGTGGTGCTGGACAACCCCGACCTGAAGGGCAGGCAGCAGATACTGGACGTTCACGTGAAGGGCAAGCCGTTGGAGGAGGAGGTTGACTTGGAGCGTGTGGCGCGTCAGACCGTTGGCTTCAGCGGCGCCGACCTGGCGAACCTGGTGAACGAGTCCGCGATACTGGCCGCTCGTCGGGCGAAGAAGCTGATAGGCAGTTCGGAGTTCGCCGAGGCGATAGACCGGATCATAGCCGGCCCCGCGCGTCGGAGTCGCGTGATAAGCGAGCGCGAGAAGGATATGACTGCCTACCACGAAGCGGGTCATGCCCTTGTAGCCCATGTCCTACCCAACGCCGACAAGCCATTCAAGGTAACGATAGTTGCGCGTGGGCAGAGCGGCGGACACACTCGCTACCTGCCCGAAGAGGACCGCAACCTGTGGACTCGCGAGCAGTTCAAGGATATGCTCGCCGCCGCGATGGGTGGACGGGTGGCAGAGGAACTGGTCTTCGACGAGATAACCACGGGCGCCGGAAGCGACATCGAGCAGGCTACCAACATCGCTCGCCAGATGGTAACCCGGTACGGGATGAGCGAGAAACTGGGCCCGCGCACCTTCGGCAAGCGCGAGGAGATGGTATTCCTGGGCCGCGAGATCTCCGAGCAGCGCGACTACTCGGACAAGGTGGCGGAGATCATTGACCAGGAAGTCCACCGGATCATTGACGACGCCTACCAGTCCGCTCACAAAGTCATAACCGAGTATATGCCCAAGCTGAAGCAGCTTTCGGAGTACCTGATCGAGAACGAGACCATCGAAGTGGACGAACTGGACAACCTGTGGGAGACGCCGCCCGACGGCGACGACGTTCAGCCGGACGGCGATGGCGGTGTCGTGGACCCCGCTCCGCCCGAACCGACGACTCCACCCGTATCTTCAGCGCCGCCCGCTCCGTCGCCCGCCGGGGACTGAGAACGAATACTGTGTACCTATGTTGTAACGAAGGGAAGCAGCCATGGCCACACTGGAACGTTCCGCATACACTAAGGAAGTGGCGGATTACGTAAACCTGATTCAGAATCATCCCCAGATAGCGGCTGAAACACTTGGCTGGGATGCGATGGCGGCTGTCATTGCGGATATTAACCTGGCGCCTGAAGAAGACCGCGATGCCGAGTGGATCTTGGATAGAATAGACAAGCGGATAGACTTTCTCTGCCAGGAGGTACCCGGACTAGCTCTGTCTCCGGTGGCTATAGAGATGCGTCACAGAGCGTTACTTGTTCGAAATGCCGTCATTACATACCAGCATATGCGTGCGTATGTATCAGGAAACTCTGTTCCACATTGCGACCTACCTACTCCTTGCTCGTATCATGTGAATCAATCCGTTTTGGCGGGGAGCGTTAACCGATGAATGACCCTTCTGATGCCGGTAGTTCCTTTCTTAGCGGGGAAGCGTTTCTCAGAGACACACTCACACAACATCACGCGACTACCACTGAAATGCAGAGGGATATTGGTGAGTTAAGAGACAGGGTTGGCAAGCTGGAAGGCATTTATGAAGGATTCACAAAAGGCACGCGCATAACCTGGATAGTAATAGGCGGCGTGTTCGGGCTACTCGCGGTAAATGCCACAATCGCCTTTTCGATAGCGCAGATAGTGAAATGAGAAACGGGCTGCTTGCTTTGGCTCGATAGCTCACGGAGGGCCGTCGCAGGACTGCGCTACCGCCTCGAAATCTTCCGCCGGATCTTGTCCAGCCACGAAGAATCGTCCTCGATTGGCTCGCCGCGCCACTTCTTCTGCACCTTGGGCGGCCTGACCAGCACCATCCCGTAGCCGACGATGAACATGAGCAGGCCGGCCCAGCCCAGCCATCCGGCGACTCCGCCCACGAAGGGCCTGACGAGCAGGGTGGAAAGGATCAGCACAAATCCGACCAGCATCACCCGCCCGGGGGAAATAGACCAGAACCGTCCCCCCAGGGACTGCCTGACGTACATCCGGACCAGCCTGAAGAAGCCGATGTTGTTGTTCGAGGATGGGCGCTTAGACCGGCGCTCGCCGCCGCCGATGTCGTCCGCGTTCTGAAGGATCTCCTCGATTTCGCGCTGGTACTTGCTCGACATCCCGAAACCCCCTCGCTACGCCATTCCTGACTCGAATCCTAAACAACAGCCAACATAGTGTCAAGCCAGACATTCACACTGAGACGATTGCGTAAGTCTCCTATCCCGAGAATCAATTATATGCTACAATTGCCAGAACAAACGCACTATACACATAAGGAGGAATTTATCAACAACCACTTAGCCGACCGAAAAATTTTCTGTCCGTAGCTAACAACAGGTGATAACAGGTCACTTTCTACGTGAACTGCCACCAGTCCCACCTGGAAACTCACTTGTAACCCCACCTGTACGATATAAATTACAACTTATGACCGACGCCAATCCCGCCTGGAATCGGCCAAGCTGGAAGCCATTCGACCGGAAGCCGGTATCAACTCGAAAAAAATCTGGCGCAAAGGAGCGAACATGAACATAGCCCGCTTTCTGCGAAACGACCGCGTCCGTTGGGGCATAATTGAAGGAGAGAACGTCCGCGCCCTGAGAGGCGGCCTGTTCAGATCGCCCCGTCCCGGGCGCGTTCTATGCTCGCTCTCGGAAGTCCGGCTTCTCGCGCCCATTGACACGCGAACGAACAAGGTCGTGGCGGCGGCGGCCAACTATGGCGAACCCGACGGGCGAGACGGCCCCGGCATATTTCTGAAGCAGCCCGGAACCGTCGTGGCGCACAACGAGTCCATCGTGTATCCGCGCATCTGCCGCTCCGTGATTCACGAGGCCGAGTTGGGCATAGTCATCGGCAGAAGCGCAAGGCATATCAGCGCGTCCGACGCGCTGGATTACGTCTTCGGCTACACCTGCGTAAACGACGTCAGCGCCAGCGAAATGGTCACCAGCGACATCGGGCGCGGGACCAGCATGAGGGTCAAGCACTTCGACACCTTCTGCCCAATCGGGCCCTGGATAACGACCGGCCTGGACGGCGACAACCTGCGAATCCAGTGCAGGGTGAACGGCGAGACCCACGTTGACGGTTCCACCAGCGGCATGGTCTGGGGCGTCGCCGAGCTCGTGAGCTGGATGTCCGAGGTAATGACGCTGAATCCGGGCGACATCATTCCGGGCGGATGCCCGGGAGTGGGCGAGATTAACGTCGGAGACAGCATAGAAGTGGAACTGGAGGGTATAGGGATACTCAGAAATCCCGTCGTGGCCGATTTCTAGGAGACCCGGCCGATACCCCCAGGGTCTTTCGGTTATCCGATATGGCGCGGCAGCTAAAGGGCAGCCACAAGGGTTGCCCCTACGGGAAGACGCGCGTTGCTACCCCTGAGACGAATAATCGAAAGGCCCCTGACGATACCCCAAACTTCTTTGCAATCTGGAACATCGCTGCATTATGCTATACTAATTGAACGAAAATCAGAGATCGGGAGCCTCCATTGAAAATAACTCAAGAAGAAGTTGTGGACAATCAAACGACTCTCCGCATCGAACTTGAGGAAGCGGACCTGAATCCATACTTGGACCAGGGATACAGGCGACTGGCTCCGCAGATTTCGCTGCCCGGGTTCCGCAAGGGCAAAGTTCCGCGTCACATCGTCGAAGGCTTCATGGGGCGCGAGGGCCTGCTCAACGAAGTCCTGGACAACATGGTCTTCGAAGTAACCAGCAAGGCCATCGAAGAACAGGACATAGACGCCGCCGGAGTGCCGAAGATAGAAGACCTCGATCTCGACCCGGTCAGCTTCACCGCCATCGTGGCGCTCAGACCCGAAGTCGAACTGGGCGACTACAGGGCGATTCGCGTTCCCTACGAAGCGGAGGAAGTAAGCGACGAAATCGTTTCGGAGAGGATTGACAACATACGCGAGAGCCTCGGCTCCTGGGAAACGGTCGAAAGGGCGCCGCAGATAGGCGACCTGATAAACCTGGACGCCCGCGGAGAGATCGAGGGCGAGGAGTTCTGGAGCCGCGAAGACGGCGTACTGTACCTTGATGAAGAAGGTTCCATGCCCGTAATCGGATTCCCGCAAGCAATGGTAGGAATCGAACCCGAACAGGAAACAGAGTTTACGCTCTCTATCCCCGAAGATTTCAGAGACGCCTCGATAGCCGGCAAAGAGGCGTCTTTTACTGTAACCGTGAAAGAGGTCCGGGAACGCAGCCTTCCCGAATTGAACGATGAGTTCGCCCAGGGCCTTCCCGACGGATACGAGAATCTGGAAGCGCTCCGAAACGCGGTCCGGGAAGGCATGGCGGCGGACGCGGAGGCGAGGCTGGGACAGGAGTATGAGACCGAGGTCATAAATGCCCTGATTGACGAGGCGGCCATCGCCATACCGCCCGTCATGCTCGAAAACGAGACCAACAGAGTCATGAATACCCAGGATCAGTTCCTGGAGAACGCGAACATACGCAGGGACGACTACCTGCGCTCCATCGGAAAGACTGAAGAAGAAGCACTGCGGGAGGCCGAGGAGGAAGCGGAGCGGCGCATAAGGCGCACGTTTGCCTTGAACAAGGTCTCCGAATTGGAGAACATTGAAGTATCGGAGCAAGAGATAGACGAGCGGTTCAACGAGATGTACGCGGGCCAGCGCATGAGAAGGCAGGAACGCCGCAGTCGCCGCGCCCCCCTGGACGATATGCTCAAGTATGAAAAGACGGTCGCCCTCCTCGTGGAGATCGCGAAGTCCGATTCCGAAGATCAATCCGCCGAAGACCAAACAGAATCCAGCGCCCAAGACGCTCAAGAAGGAGACGCGCAAGATGATGAATAGGCCCGAGAACGTAATCCCCATGGTGGTCGAGTCCGGTTCCAGGGGAGAGCGCGCCTACGACATATATTCGCTGCTCCTGAAAGAGCGGATCATTTTCCTGAGCACCGCGATCTACGATCAGGTCGCCAACAACATCATCGCTCAGCTTCTCTACCTGGACAGAGAAGACCCGGACCGCGACATCAGCCTGTACATAAGCTCCCCGGGCGGCTCGATACCCGCGGGTCTGGCCATCTACGACACGATGCAGTTGATACGCCCGGACGTCTCCACGATCTGCGTGGGAATGGCCGCCAGCATGGCGACCGTGCTCCTGTGCGCGGGCGCTTCCGGCAAGCGGTTCGCCCTGCCCAATTCCACAGTCCATATGCACCAGGCCATGAGCGCGGCCCAGGGACAGGCTTCCGACATCGAGATAGCCGCGCGTGAGGTGCTTCGTCAGCAGGACATAATCCGCAAAATTATCTCCGACCGGACGGGACAGCCCATAGACAAGATAGCGGTAGATTCCGACAGAGACTTCTATCTGAGCGCGGGCGAGGCCAAGGAGTACGGCCTGGTGGACGACGTGCTGGAGAATCCGGGGATGGCGGCCGCGGCAGACTGACCCCCCTTCCCTTCAGAACAAAACGCATCCCATCCGGAATATACTGATCAGCGAGGTGGTCCGCATCAATGACTACGGGGCGAAACGAGTACCAGTGTTCTTTCTGTGGCAAACCGAAAGAGCAAGTCAAACGCCTGATAGCCGGAATAGATCGCGTGTACATATGCGATCAGTGCGTCAGCCTGTGCGACCAGATCATCTCCGAAGAAAGGCCGGCCCAGAGAAACCAGAGCGCCCAGAACAGGTTCCTGCACAAGGGGCTGAATCCCAAGTTCATCTACAAGAAGCTCGAGGAGTACGTCATAGGCCAGGAACTGGCCAAGAAGACCCTCAGCGTGGCGGTATATAACCACTACAAGCGCATCTGGTCCAACCTGAGACACCCCGACGTCGAGCTTCAGAAAGCCAATATCCTGATGCTCGGGCCATCGGGATCAGGCAAGACCTACCTCGCCCAGACCCTCGCTCACATCCTCGAAGTCCCCTTCGCCATCGCCGACGCCACGACCCTCACCGAGGCGGGATACGTCGGCGAGGACGTGGAAAACATCCTGCTCAGGCTGATACAGGCCGCTGACTTCGACGTATCGCTCGCCGAAAACGGCATCATCTACATAGACGAGATAGACAAGATAGCGCGCAAAAGCCCGAACGTCTCGATTACCAGGGACGTGTCCGGGGAAGGCGTACAGCAGTCGCTTCTGAAGATAATCGAGGGCTGCGTCGCCAACGTCCCGCCGCAGGGCGGGCGCAAGCACCCCCACCAGGAACTCATCCAGATACGCACCGACAACATTCTGTTCATCTGCGGGGGCGCGTTCGAGGGCGTCAACGAGATCATCGAGAAACGCGCCTTCAAGGACTACAGGCGCATCGGCTTCAACTCCGAGCGCTCGGCGGGAATGATGCAGGAACGCAACGCCGACCAGGTACGCAGGCACGTCAACGGCGACGATCTCATGGAATACGGGTTCATAACCGAGCTGGTCGGACGCCTGCCCGTCGTCGTAAGCCTTGACTCGCTTTACAAGGATGACCTGGTGCGCGTGCTCACGGAGCCCAGGAACGCCTTCGTCAAGCAGTACCAGGCGCTGTTCGCCATAGACGAGCTCGAACTGGTCTTTACCGACGACGCGCTCGAAGCCGCAGCCGAACAGGCCATCAGGCAAAAGTCCGGCGCGCGCGGCCTGCGCACGATTCTCGAACAGACGCTTCTCGACGTCATGTACGAACTGCCCGGCACCAAGGGCATCAAGCAGTGCATAGTGGACGGCGGCGCGGTCAACGGAACCTCTCCCGTCATTCTGGTAACCGGCGAAGGACACAAGATCCCTCTCCGCCTCACCGCCGAGGACGAGCGGAAGACGGCGTAGCGACGCAGTCCCATTTGTGATATATTGCACATACTATGACGCAACTTGCCGCCACTCCCGAATCAGCGCCGTCCTCCGGTCGCGGCTTTGCCAGAGACGCGCTGTTGATAGGCAGCGCGCTGCTGATGGCTCTAACGCTGTATCTCGTGTACTTCTGGGCGCCGACCGAACAGAATCTCGGCGTCTCCCAACGCATCTTCTACTTCCACGTGCCGCTGGGCTGGATAGGCATGGTATCCATCATCATCGTGGCCGTCGCCAGCCTGATGCACCTGTTCACCGGACGCCAGCGGTGGGACGACCTCGCCTACTCCACCGCCGAACTCGGCGTCATATACGCCAGCCTGATACTCGTGACCGGGGCCATCTGGGGCAAGCCCGTCTGGGGAGTCTGGTGGACGTGGGATCCCAAGCTGACCACCACGCTGGTTCTCTGGTTCATCTACGTCGCCTACCTGATGATACGCGCCTACGGGCCGATGGGCAGCCAGGGCAGGCGATTCGCCTCGGTCATCGCGCTCATTGGCGCGATAGACGCGCCTATCATCTACATGGCCTCGATCTGGTGGAGAACCGCGCATCCCGCGCTGAACATCGGCCCCGCCGCCGACGAAGCCGAAGCCATAGGCTCAACCAGAATCTACCTGACCCTGCTGGTTTCCGTCATCGCCTTCACGGTGATGTACATAGCCCTGCTGACCGAACGATACGCATTGAGAAAGTCAGAGTCCGACCTTGACGAACTTCACCAGAGAATGGCATAACGGCCCCGCGCTACGGCTGACGCTCCTGGCCGCGCTGATCAGTCTCGCGCTGGTGGCGTGGTCCGCGCTGGGCCGCGTGGCCGCGCTCTCGCCGGCCCAGCAGGGCAGCGACCCCGAGGCGAATCTTCCATTCCTGTTCGCCGTATTCATAATCACCTGGGCCGCCTTCTTCGTGTACGTCTTCTACGTCTCCAGGAAACAGCGAGAGATGCAGTCCGAGATAGAAGCGCTCAAGCGCGCCCTGGAAGAGCGCGACAGGCAAGTTTCCGAACAGGACTGAGCAAACAACCTCGATACACTATACGAACACTCACAGGCCGATATGTCCCAAACACTCGCTCCACTGCCCGAAACCCAACCATCGGAAGAAGGCGCCCTCTCGTCGCACCGGGTAAAGCTGCTGATCGCCTTCGTCGTTCTGGTGGGCGCGCTCGGCTACTTCGTCTTCCAGGCGTTCTCCGGGGCGACCGTCTATTACTACACGGTGGGCGAGATGAACGAGATCGGCCCATCGCCCGAGGGCAAGATAGTGCGCGTCAGCGGCAAACTGGCGCACGATTCGTTCCACCGCGCCGCAGGCTCGACACTCTCAGAGTTCCGCCTGACCGACGGCGCGGAGACCCTCGCCGCGGCCCACGAAGGCGTACTGCCCGACCTGTTCTTCAACGAGCATTCCGAGATCATACTCGAAGGCAGCTACGACCCCAACGGCGTCTTCATGAGCGAGAACATCATCGTGAAGTGCCCGTCCAAATACGTCGCCGCCGAGGGCGAGACGGGCTGAAGACCGCCCCTGACGCTGTTCATGTGGATTGACGCGCCGCGTTGAAGCCCAAACCAACGCCTGCTATCGTAGAGTCACTAGGACTCTACTTTGTTTCCAAGACCTCCAGACCACCAGGATTCCCCCAGCGGCGCCGGGCTTTCGCCCCCCGGCCTCGACCGAACGCCGTATGTAACCTGGCTTCTCCTCGGCGCGAACATCGCCCTGTTTCTTCTGACCGAACTGCTCGGCGGCTCTACCGCCGTAGATGTTCTCATACGGCTCGGCGCTATGGAGAGCTGGCTCATCGCGTCCGGCGAGTACTGGCGACTGTTCAGCGCCATGTTTCTGCACTCCGGGCTTATCCACCTCGGATTCAACGTGATAGGGCTGCTCATCTTCGGACAGCAGCTTGAACGGCTCTACGGTCCCGCGCGCTTTCTCGTCATCTACATCCTCGGTGGGCTGGCGGGAAGCGTAACCAGCTACGCCTTCAATCTCAGCGCCTCCCAATACGCCATAGGCGTGGGCGCGAGCGGCGCGGTATTCGGGACGCTCGGCGCGCTGGCCGCGTTCTTCCTCTCTAACCGGGACAGGCTGGGCGAAACGGGACGGCAGACCTTGATAGGATTGCTGGCGCTGGCCGCCATCAACCTGACCGTCGGCTTCATTGTGCCAGGCATAGACAACTTCGCGCACATCGGCGGATTCGGAGGCGGGTTCCTGCTCGGAATGGCGTACTGCCCCAGGTACAGGACTGTCTATAACCTGATGGGCTGGCCGGAGCGGCTGGAAGACACCAACTCTATATTCAGGCGGCTGTGGGTTCCGCCGCTCGCTGTCGCTGCGCTGGCCATGGGCGTATTCGCGGGAGATTTCATAGTTGGCGACACGCCGCTCAAGTACATACGCCAGGCGGAACAACATCTCGACCAGGGCGATTATGGCCTCGCGCTGACAGCGGTGGACAAGGCGCTGGAGATACAGCCCAACTACGGCCCGACGTACCTGTGGCGCGCGCTGATAATGGCGGACATGGGAAACGTGGAGCGCGCGACGGACGACCTCGGTCGCGCGGTTCGGCTCGGACTGTCCGATTCCGACAGGGCCAGGGCGCTCAACCTCCTCCTGGACCTTCGCGCCAACCGCTGATATAGCGGCGCGCGCGCAAGCGCGACATTATTCCGATTTCATAAGCAACCGCGCAGTGGATTCCCGATTTCGCGGGAATGACGATACCTGGCTATGAATCGCTGAACGGGACTTTGCGCAAGCCCCGCTGATATGGCGTCGGACTTTCGCTGAGACGCTTTTCCGCATATAATCCCCATGCACGACCCTTGGAGTATATTCTGAATTGCGCCTGTCTTATGACTTCGACCAGTTGCCCGGAGATATTTTTGGCGGCGTTACGGCTACGGTAGTCGCGCTGCCCGTGGCGCTCGCCTTCGGAGTGGCGTCGGGGCTGGGGCCGATAGCGGGAATATACAGCGCGATAGCCGTCGGGTTCTTCGCGGCGGTGTTCGGGGGAACGCCCTCGCAGATAAGCGGGCCGACCGGCCCAATGACAATCGCCATGGCGGTCGTTCTGACCCAGCACGCGGAAGGCGATCTCACCAAGGCGTTCACCATCGTCATGCTGGCGGGTCTCATCCAGATAGCGCTGGGACTGCTCAGAATAGGGAGTTTCGTCACCTACACGCCCTATTCGGTCATATCGGGGTTCATGTCCGGCATCGGCGTGATAGTAATGACCATCCAGGTGCTGCCGTTCCTCGGGGTCGCCACCGTCCCCGGCGGACCGATGAACTCTATCCGGGAGTGGCCTGACGCAATCGCCTCTCTCAACTGGCACGCGCTCATCGTCGGCCTCATAGCGCTGCTGGCGGGAATCTTCTGGCCCAGCAGACTGAGCAAGTATCTGCCCGGCCCGCTGGTCGCGCTCCTCCTGGGGACGGCCGCCGCGGTCTTCTTCTTTACGGACGCTCCGATCATCGGAGAGGTCCCGACCGGCCTGCCGGAGCTATTCATCCCGAATATCACTCCGGGCTTCCTGGCGAGCGCGCTTCAGCCCGCGTTCATCCTCGCGCTTCTAGGCTCCATAGACAGCCTGCTAACCTCGCTTGTCGCCGATTCCATCACAAGAACGCGCCATAATCCAAACCGCGAACTGATGGGGCAGGGGCTGGGCAACACGGTAGCCGGCATATTGGGCGCGCTGCCGGGAGCCGGGGCCACGATGGGGACGGTGGTCAACATCCGGGCGGGCGGGCGCACACCCATTTCGGGCGCGTTGCGGTCTATCGTCCTGCTGGCGCTGGTACTGGGCCTGGGACAGATAGCCGAACCGATTCCGCACGCGGTTCTGGCGGGCATCCTGATAAAAGTGGGCTGGGACATCATAGACTGGCGCTTCATAACCCGCATCCGGCACGTCCCGCGCGAGTACCTCATGGTCATGCTGATGACGCTTCTGCTCACGGTCTTCGTTGACCTGGTAACCGCCGTGGCGCTGGGGCTGATAGCGTCGGCGGTCATGCGCGCGCGGCAGTCGGAGCAGTTGGAGCTGGACAGCGTCGTCTCCGTCCCGCTGCTCGACCAGACATTCCTGTCCGACCCGGACGCCGACGAGGACGAATTCGATATGTTCCAGGCGCGCGCCGGTCTGCTGGCGTTTCGCGGGCACTTCTCGGTCGCCTCGGCCAACGAGCTTGTGCGGGTGGTCAGCGCGGACATTCACGAGCACGAGGTGGTAATCTTCGACTTCTCGGACACCGCCCACATGGATGACAGCGCGGCGCTGATCATGGAGCAACTGATAAGCGGCGCGGGCGAGGAAGACACCGAGTGCATAGTGATGAACCTGAGCGGATCCGTGGCGGCCAGCCTGAACTCCTTCGGGGTGTTCAAGGACATTCCGAGCTCCCGCTTCGTTGACGATCTGGACGAGGCGAGGGAGCTTGTCAGAAGCATCCTGAACGACAGGGAGGAGTAACGGCGATATTGGAGTCGCTGATTCGTCAGCGCGGCGGCAAGTGGATTGCCAGCGGCGAGCCCTTCGCGGGAATGACGAGAAATGTAAACACGGCCTAGCCTACTCTGAGTCCATTGCGTATATCTTATGACTTCAGCCAGTTGCGGGGAGACATCTTCGGAGGTATCGCGGCGACGGTGGTCGCGCTGCCGGTGGCGCTCGCTTTCGGCGAAGCGTCGGGACTGGGGCCAGTCGCGGGGATATACAGCGCGATAGCCGTCTGTTTCTTCGCCTCGGTCTTCGGGGGCGCTCCCGCGCAGATCAGCGGCCCCTCAGCCCCTTTGACTATCGCAATGGCGGTCATCCTGGCCCAGCACGCGGACGGCGACCTCACCAAGGCGTTCACCATCGTGACGCTGGCGGGGCTTCTACAGATAGCGCTGGGACTACTGAGAATAGGGAGTTTCGTCACATACACCCCCTATTCGGTCATCTCAGGATTCATGTCGGGCATCGGCGTGATAGTAATGGCCGCGCAGGTATTGCCTTTCTTCGGCGCCGGCCACGTGTCGGGCGGACTTATCAACTCTATCCAGGCATGGCCGGAAGCGGTCTCCGGCGCCAACTGGCACGCTCTCGCCGTCGGCCTCATATCTCTACTGGCGAGCGTTTTCTGGCCCGGCAAGCTGAGCAAGTATCTGCCCGGCCTGCTGGTAGCGCTGATTCTGGGGACTGTCGCCGCTCTGCTCTTCTTCACCAACGCCCCGGTCATCGGAGAGGTTCCGACCGGACTACCGAAACTCTACGCCCCGGAGATCACGCCGACGTTCATTGCCAGCGCGCTACAGCCCGCCTTCATCCTCGCGCTGCTGGGATCCATAGGCAGCCTGCTATCGGCGCTGGTGACCGACTCGATAACGCGGACGCGCCACGATCCCAACCGGGAACTGCTGGGGCAGGGACTCGGCAACACGGCGGCGGGTATAGTCGGCGCGCTGCCGGGCTCGGGTGGGACCACCAGCACAATCGTCAATGTCCGGGCGGGCGGACGCACTCCGGTATCGGGCGCGCTGCGATCCATCGTCCTGCTGGCGCTGTTCCTGGGCCTGGGGCAGGTGGTGGAGCCTATACCCCACGCCGCGCTCGCGGGGATACTCATGAAGGTGGGCTGGGACATCGTTGACTGGAATTTCATCACCCAAATCCGAGAAGCGCCGCGACATTATCTGATGGTCATGCTGATAACCCTGCTCCTGACAGTCTTCGTTGACCTGGTAACCGCCGTCGCGCTGGGGCTGATAGCGTCGGCGATCCTGAGCGCGCGGCAGTCGGAGAAATTTGAGCTGGACAGCGTGGTCTCCGTCCCGCTGCTCGACCAGTCGTTCCTGTCCGACCCGGACGCCGACGAGGACGAATTCGATATGTTCCAGGCGCGCGCCGGTCTGCTGGCGTTTCGCGGGCACTTCTCAGTCGCCTCGGCCAACGAGCTCTCGCGGGTGGTCAGCGCGGACATTCAGGAACACGAGGTGGTCATCTTCGACTTCTCGGACACGACGCACATGGACGACAGCGCGGCGCTGATCATGGAGCAACTGATAAGCGGAGCGGGCGAGGAAGACACCGAGTGCATAGTGATGAACCTGAGCGGATCCGTGGCGGCCAGCCTGAACTCCTTCGGGGTGTTCAAGGACATTCCGAGCTCCCGCTTCGTTGACGATCTGGACGAGGCGAGGGAGCTTGTCAGAAGCATCCTGAACGACAAGACATCATAGCCCGGCGTCGAGCGGGCGCAGGCTTACGGAGAGGCTATTCGCCCCGACGGCGCAGTTCGGCTTCCAGCTCGGCTATACGCGCTTCGGCGGACTCCCGTTCTCGCTCCGCCTTGGCGCGCGCGGCGCGCTCCCCCTCGGCGCGTTGTTCAGCGGACTCGGCGCGTTCTCGTTCCGACTCCCGCGCGGACCGCTCCGACTCGAAGGCCGCCGTAGTCTCCTTATGAGAGCGCAGAAACTCGCCGCTAACAGGATCGCGGAAGCGCAGCAGACCCTCGTCCCACCAGAATTCCAAGCCCAATACTTCGCTGTATCCCCAATGACGACCGTCCGACTCCCTCACTATCTCGATAGGCTCGTACTTCCCAACCACCAACCTATCCCCGGCCAGAGGCGCGTCGTGATACTGCCCCCCGGACGGGTCGAACCGCCAGTACTCGCGCACTCCATATTCGGCGTAGGTCTCACGCTTCGACGTGTAGTCCTGCCGTCCGGTACTGCGTGAACCGACTTCATAAGCCAGGTCCGGCGGCTTGCCCACCTCGCTTATCACGTAGCCGTTGCGCTTGAGGAGGCTATCGGGGTCATCCAGTCCATCGGCGAACGTGCCGTCCGGGTATGGGCCGTCCATGGAGTCGGGGGCGAGCCAGAGGTATCCAAGCGAACCCACGAACACATCCTCTCGATCATCGAACCACACGCTCAGACAATCGAGAAAGGTGAATACGGCCGGAACTTGCTCCATCATGTCAGGAACTCTGGGCGGGTCGGGCAACGGTTCGACGCTTGAGTAATCTGGCAAGCGCGTCTTTGCAAGTACGCTCTGGGTGACCATAGCCGGGTTCTCCGCGGGGACATTGTTTCAACGAAACTCTCTATACGCATTGGATGTCCGTCATTATACCATATGCCGGAGTATCCGACGCACAAGGGGAAACGCTACCGGGTAATTCAGGCGTTTGACCGCCATTGTCTGAGGTGTTAGCATCGCGCCATTCGCCCGGATTCGGCGATTTCTCGATTGAGGTGACAGCCTAGTGAACCTGGCTCCGCGTCTGGCCCATCGCGTCCCGTTCTTCTATGGATGGGCCGTTCTCTTTTCGGCGGGAACTTCCATATTCGTTCGCAACGCGGCGGCCAGCCTGACGATAGCGGTCTTCGTGTATCCACTGTCGGACGAACTGGGCTGGAGCCGCACGATGATAGCGGGCGCGTCGAGCCTGGGCGGGCTGGCGGCCACGTTCACGTCGCCCATCATCGGCTGGCTGGTGGACAGGTTCGGCGCGCGGATGGTGCTTGCGGCAAGCGTTCTGATACTGGGGTTCTCCACGATTTCGCTGGCGTGGGCGACGTCCACCGTCTCCATATTCGGGGCGGCGATTCCGTGGGCGTTCTACCTGGCCTATGGCATGGGGAGGGTCATATTCTCCAGCCCGATACAGATAGGGGCGTCGGTCGTTGTGTCGCGCTGGTTCATAAGGATGCGGGGCCGGGTGAACGGAATTCTCTCGCTGACCCATTCGGTAGGGATGGTGCTGTTCCCGCTCATAGCGTCGCTGATAATCGCTCAGACCGGCTGGCGGGACGCCTGGTTCGTGCTGGGGGTGATGGTGTGGGTCATCGCGCTGCTTCCGGTGTCGCTGCTCATAGCGCAGACGCCGGAGGACGTCGGACTCCACCCGGACGGGGACGACGGCGAGGAAGCGGCGGAAGAAGCGGCGGCGCAGGACGAGGAGCCTGAGTGGACGCTCAGGGAGGCGATGCGGACGCCGGCGCTCTGGATTCTGGCGATTGGGACGGGGCTGCTGTTCCTGATGCAGGCAGGCACTAACACCCACGCCGCGGCGTTCTTCCGGGACCAGGGACTCACAGCGACGACCGCGGGGCTTGGCATCGGGCTGAACGCCGCTTTTCTGGGCATTGGGGGCATCGTGTGGGGGCGCGTGGTGGAGAACGTATCCCCGCGATTCGTCATGGCTGCGGTCGCGCTGGTCATGGCGGTGGCGTCCGCGCTGTTCATCACGACGGACACGGCTATCGAGGCGTATGTCTATTCGGCGCTGTTCGGATTCGGGATTGGCGGGATACTGACCGTGCCGCCGGTGGCCTACGCGGACTACTTCGGGCGGCCCTCACTGGGGGCGATCAGGGGGATGACCGAGCCGTTCACGACTTTCGGACAAGCCATCGGGGCGCTCGTGCCGGGCGTCGTGTTCGATTTTCTGACGACGCCGGGGGATGGGAGCTATAGGCCGGCGTTCGCTGCGTTCGCTGCGCTGGGGCTGTTTGCGATGGTCATGATTCTGTTCGCGCGGCAGCCGCGGAAGTCTTGATTGGAGGGTCACCCCCATCCCAACCTTCCCCCATCGAGGGGGAAGGGACTTTGGCATACCCTTACTTTGGCGAATCTTTTTTGGTTCAGGTCCCGATAAGCCTCTGAATCAACAACGCAAGACTGGTCGCTACGGCTGAGGACGCAACCATCAATCCGACCATCCACTTGATCAACCTGGTTTCCAGTTCAGCCAAGTCTTGTTTGGTCGCATAGTATTCGCGCATTTCATCCCGCAGGATGTGCAATTCCTCGCGTAGCTCAGTTCTGGTTATAGGCTGTTCCGTGGTTGTCATTCTTGAGTATCCCTCCTGATCCAGCCTATCTATCGGGTTGTCTGTTTGTCAATTTCCTGATGGATGCCGTTGCCAGCGTCGAAGACTGAGGTTTCACCCCCATCCTAACCTTCCCCCGTCGAGGGGGAAGGGACTTTGGACTGCTCGTGTCAGCCGGAGCCGGGACCGCGTTCCATGGAGTAGGGCTGCCAGCGGATGAGGTCAGTCTTGTTGAGGACCGTGGGGTTGACGCAGGTGCGGGGCCAGCGTCCGCTGAGGACGAGGGAGATTTCCTGGCCTACCCTGCGGCGGGCTTCGGGGGACATCCGGGAGGACGCGGAGGCGACGTGCGGCGTGAGGATCACGTTCTCCATCTGAAGAAGGGGGTTGTCCGGTTCGGGCGGCTCTATCTCGGTTACGTCCAGCCCTGCTCCCGCTATCCAGCCCTCGTCCAATGCCTTGATGAGCGCGGCTTCGTCCACCGTCGGGCCGCGCCCGTTGTTGATGAACAGCGCGGTGGGCTTCATCATCCTGAAGTGGCGCTCGGTGAGCATATGGTGGACTTCGGAGGTGGATGGCGCGTGCATAGATACTATGTCGGAGCGTTGCAGCAGTTCGTCCAGGCTGACAGGCTCCACGCCGTAGCTCGTTATGGTGAGTTCTTCTATGTACGGATCGAAGGCCAGCATTCGGAGTCCGAAGGGCTGCGCCCTGATCGCGGTGGCGCGGGCGACGTGTCCGAAGGATACGAAGCCGAGCGTCTGTCCGAACAGTCGCGGGAACTGGTTCAGGTAGGGCCTGCCCTCTCCCCACCTGTGGTCGCGGGTGTACTTGTCCATGAGCGTCAGGCGGCGGAAGGTGGCGAGCAGAAGCATCATGGTGTGGTCGGCCACCTCTTCGATGAAGGTGTCAGGCACGTTGGTGACCGGGATGTTGCGGGCGGTGGCCGCGCCGACGTCCACGGTGTCCGCGCCGACGCTGCCGAGCGCGATTATCTTGCAGTTTTGCAGGTTCTCTATGATGTTCGCCGTGACCCTGTCGCCCCGCGCTATCAGCGCGTCGCAGTCCTTGACCTGCTCTATGAACTCGCCTTCGCTGGACGCCTCGAACTCCACTATCTCGGCGTCAATAGTGGACAGGTATTCCATTTCATAGTCGTATCCACCGCCGCCCAATGCGTAAGTGACGTTGGTCGGCCTCTGCACGGCCACCTTGAATCTAGCCAATCTCAGACTCCTTTCGGGATTTACAGCAGAAGTAGTCTCATATGAATCTTGAGATAGGATAAGGTAGGCGTGACCGCTTGTCCAGTGTAGGGAAGACGGCACGTGTCGGCACATCGCGGTTCTATCCACGAAGGGCACGGAGAGACACGAAGGTATTCAGTTGTCAGGTGGAGGGGATCACCCCCATCCTAACCTTCCCCCATCGAGGGCTGACAGGGGTAGGCATTGAGTATTTCAGGTATATTCATGGTAGATGATCTTCATTTCAGGCGGAGGTTCGGGCCATGGCTCAGGGAGAAGCCAGACTCTCTTCCACAGTCTCCCACGGCTCAGCAGACGTCTCAGCCAACTCATGCCCAATCGCAACACGCTGACTATTCGCTCAGGCGCGCTTCGATGGTTCTGAGCCAACGCCTTCGGCGGCGCTCTGAGTCGTCCGGGGGCTATCCCTCGGTCGTCAGCGTCTTCGACTCGACTGCCATACGCCAGCGTCCACAGCGTCGCCACAGACAGCGCCAACCAGTGTCGCGACACCCTCTCAGGGTCGTCCCGTCTGGTCTTGTCCCACCTAAAGCCCACCGACTTCAGCGCTCTGAAGCCCGTCTCTATCCAGAACCGAAGTCCGTACCAGCACACTCCCGCGCTGGCAACCGACATATCGGTCATCACTATCCAGGGTTCATCCTGTCGTTTGTCCCAGACCACTATCATAGTCCCCCGACGCCGTTTGCCGGGCGCTCTGAAGGCGGTTCCCTCGCCAACGTAGGCGTAGCCCGGCCCCGGAGCCAACATCCTCGCCTGAACACGGGTTCCTCCATCGGGACAGAACACCGTGTTGATGGACTGGCGAACGTAGGGATGGAAGCCCAAAGAGACTATCTTGTCCCACAGCCTCGGGCTTCTCAGACCGCGGTCGCACATCACCACCACAGTCATCTCTTTGGGAACAGCCCCGGACACCGCGCCGAGCGTCTCCACTATCGGCCTCACCCATTCGCCGCGCTTGTTGGCGGCCATCACGCGCCAGGCGACCGGGATCGCGCAACCGCGATAGACCACGCTTATCACCAGCGCGCTGAGTTTGTCTCCCTTCATCGTCGGGTCTATGGCCAGAGCCAGCGTGTCCGAACGCCACAACGACAGAACCCATCTCATCAGTGGCGCGAAGCACGCGCTCACCTCCACCTGTGTCATACACGGATTGGAGCGGTCCGCTCCGTCGTACAGCCACTCTCTGAGATACTGGCGCATCGTGTTGAAACTCGCCACGAACGAGAGCGCGGTCGCCACCGCGTTCTGACAGCCACTGCCCGCCAGTATCGCGCCGCATACCCAAAGAGCCAGTCCCTTGCGCTGGGACTCTCTGAGATGAGGCATATAGTGTTGTATGGTCTGGCTCATCTGGTAACATTCGGATGGGAGGCGCATGGCGATCTGTGGCAACCTTTCTGTGTGGTAACCGAAAAGATGCCACAAAGCTATGCGCTTTCCAAGTTCTTATACCTATTTCATACTTTGCCTACCCCTGTCAGCCCATCGAGGGGGAAGGGATTTTGGGGTGGTCAAGGGATCACCCTCACCCTAGCCCTCTCCCTGAGGGAGAGGGGATATTCATGGGTCGTCTTCGGACTCGAAGCAGATGGGGCAGTTGCAGTTGCCGTAGTCGTCTTTTTCGTGGTCTTCGCAGTCCTCGCAGTAGCAGTCTTCGTCCAGCGCGTAGTCGTCATCGTCCAGGTTGTACATCCAGAAGTCGTAGGTCTTGTCCACCAACTTGGGGTTGTAGCCGTCGGGGTAGTGCTCGTCGCGCTTCAGAAGACGGGAGAACCAGCCCGGAATCGGAGCTATGATGGACTTGGGGCATAGATTCCTGATGAACGCCATGTACTCGTTCCATATCAGCGTGGCCTCTGAGACTAGCTGAGTGTCGTCGCTGGTGGATGTCAGCGCGCGGCGGACTATGTACTGGTGTATCTCTTCGCCTTCCTGACAGTGTGTCTGCCTGAACCTGTCCATGGCGGCTCTCTCGCAGGTTCTGCATGAGCAGCGTTCAGGGTGTCCGTTCAATACCTGGACGGAGGGCAGGGATGCTACGGGCGCGGTTTGCGCCGTCTGTGGCTGGGCAGTCTCGGTCTGAGAGGTTGGCTGTGTCTGTGGCTTGGGCGCGGTTGTCTTGCGTCGTTTGGCCGTGGTCAGCAGGGGGAAGGCGCAGCCTATGAGTTCTTTGGCGGCGGCTATCCTCAGCGATGGGCTGAAGCTCTTGACGACCCCGTTCATGGCGTCGAGGAAGAAGCGGACCATCTTTCGACCGTTGCGCGTGGTCTTTCTGGCGTAGCCTATGAGTTCGCGTTCGGCGGCGCTGAGCGCGGCGTCGAGTTCGTCTTCGACTATCCTGCGCTGTGGCGTGTTTCTTGGCAGGGACGGTGGCCGGTTGGCATCTACGAATTGGACGCCCTGTTCGACGCCGATGATGGCGAGAGCGCGTCCGGCCATGAGTTGGTGCTGTGGGGTGAAGTTGTGAAATTCGCCCCACATGGCTTTGAAGAGGAATCGGACGATGCCGCGACCGTTGTCGGTTTCCTCTTTGATTATCTGTTGTAGTTCTGGGTAGGGGGTCATGTTCAGTGGTTGGTGGTTAGTGATTGGTTTTGGGCATGATAGCACTTGCGTTCGTTAAAGGTCAAGTGTTCTTTTGTGTGAATTGTGATTTGTTTGATTGGGGGGGATGGACTGTTATAATGTTGGGGTACAGAAGATTGAGCGATAGAAGGGAGGGACGGATGGCGGCTGGGGTTACGGATGCGTTGCGGAGGGAATTTCAGTTCTACCGCGACAATCAGGATGAGATGGTGGAGAAGTACGACGGGAAGGTCGTGGCGATTAAGGGCGGCGTGGCGCTTGGCGCGTATGACAGCCTGGGCAAGGCGTTGAACGAAACTCAGAAAACCCACGAGTTGGGATCCTTCCTGATACAGAAGGTCTCAGAAGGCAACAAGGACTACACGATAACCATCCGCTCGCCTGCGCGACTTCAATTCGACAGCACAGTCACTTCCGAACTGGCGACTGCCTTGAACGACCTCCATGAATCGAAATCTGAAGCTCGCGAGGAAGGTTACCCAATACCGTCTGAAAGGGCGTTAGAAAACGCTGAGCGTCTTCTGAAGGCCATGTACCGTATCTCGCCCAGACATTTTGAGGTGTATCCTACGCCGGATGGGGAGATAGCGATTGACGCGCCTGGCGGATACAATCGCTCGGCGCTGTTGCTATGCGATTCGCAGGGCGGCGCGTTGTGCCTAGTGAACATGAACGGCAATCATCGTCGCGCTCGATATTCGTCGAGTGAGAGACTTCCCGACAGATTTATCAGAGAGGCGCTGGCATAGTCGGCCCCAAGCGCAAATTAGACAGGAGTGAGAAAATAGCATGGAACCATTCAACAAGCTGAACGGCGTGGCGCTTCCTATGAACCGCGTCAACGTGGACACTGATCAGATCATCCCGAAGCAGTTCCTCAAGCGCGTGGAGCGCACCGGGTTCGGGGAGTTCCTGTTCTTCAACTGGCGCTATAACGAGGACGGCGCGCCCAATCCCGACTTCGTTCTGAACAAGCAGGGCTACGAGAACGCGGAGATCATCGTCGCGGGCAGGAACTTCGGTTCCGGCTCCTCCAGAGAACACGCTCCCTGGGCGCTCGGACAGTACGGCTTCAAGGTGGTCATAGCGCCGAGTTTCGCCGACATCTTCCACAACAACTGCTTCCAGAACGGCCTGCTGCCGGTCGCGCTGCCCGAGGAGACGGTGCAGCGGATCATCGAGAACGCGGAGAACGACCCCGGATACCGCCTGAACGTTGACCTGGAAGCCGAGCGCGTCTGGGACGACAACGAAGAGGTGGTGGCCGAGTTCAGCGTGGAGCCTTTCCGCCGCTACTGCCTGCTGAACGGGCTGGACGACATCGGCCTGACGCTTGAGGCGGAGGACGATATTTCGGCGTTCGAGAACGGCCGCAGTTCCAACGGCGGAGTTCTGACGTTCTAGTATGAGAGCCGACATCGAGGGTCTGGCAGACCCGCTGATTGTAGCGCCCACTCCCACGCCTTTCGACACGGAAGACCGCGTGGATACGGACGCGCTCGCTCGCAACATAGAGCGTTGGAACCGGACGTCTCTGTCCGGTTTCGTACTCGGTACAGCCAACGGCGAGGAGCTATCGCTGAGCGACGACGAAAAAACGCTGATCGTCCGCGTAGTCTCGGAAGTGAGAGCGCAGGACCGCATGGTAATAGCGGGGATAGATACGCCTTCAACGGCATACACGCTCGACCTCGCCGACCAGTATGCGGACGCGGGCGCGGACATGGTTCGGGTCAGGATTCCGAGGCAGGGCGGCGACGAGGCTGTCCTGCGATACTTCCGTAATATATGCTCGCGCAGTCCGCTTCCGGTGATAGTGATTCACCAGACCTTCACCGGCGTACCCGCCGCGTCCCCGGAGGTCATATCCGAGATATGCTCTCACGATAATGTCTTCGGATATATCACGGACCACGACATACGCTTCGAGGGCAGAGTTGCGCTCACTTTCCCGCGTGATAAGCGCTTCTGGATATGCAACGGCGGCCTTCTGCTCGCGGGAGCGGTGATGGGAGCGAATGGAGCGTGTATGTGGCTCGGCAACATCGCGCCAGGACTGTGTCGCGGGATAATGGCAAGCGGGCTGGACGGCAGTTTCATGGACGCCAGGCCGTTGCAGCGCGCCGCGACCACGCTGGATATGGTTATCAACAAGTACGGCGTTTCCGGAGTGAAATGCGCCCTGGGGCTAATGGGATTCGAGGGCATGGCCCCGCGCTCGCCACTCGCGCCCGTTTCAGGGGAGGGCGAAGCGGCGATTGCGGACGCGCTCGAACGGGCGGGGTTGCTGGAAGGCGACTGAAAGCGGTTTCACCCCCATCCTAGCCTTCCCCCGTCGAAGGGGAAGGGATTTTGGGGCGTCAGTCGTCGGCGCCGTAGAGGTTCCCGTTGCTCCCGTTCTTCATAATTTGCTCTATGGCGCTCTCCGGCGTGGGCTGAGGCCGTCTCCTTCGGGGCAGTCTCTCCCAGCCCGCCCGAACCAGATTCTGGAAAGAGTTGACCTCTTTGGCTATCTTCACCCTGATCCGGGAGCTGTACTCGCCCATGCTGCGGTACTTCTTGTAACGGTCTCTTTCCCGCTTCTTCCGCGTCATGGACTGTAGTACGGACAACTCGGACACTATCGCGCGGTGGAGCAGCCTGGCGGCCTCGTCGGGGTCGGAGTGGGCTCCGTTGGGGGGTTCGGCCACCACGCGGTCAACGATGCCGAGATCGAGGCAGTCGCGCGAGGTCAGGCGCATGGAGGTCGCGGCTTCCTCGGCGCGGGAGGCGTCCTGGTAGATGACCTCCGCGGCCTCCTCGGGGGAGACGGAGGTGTAGATTGAGCGCTCCAGCATCAGAACGCGGTCGGCGACTCCGAAGGCGAGCGCGCCGCCGCTGCCCGCCTGCCCTATCACCACCGAGATAGTGGGACTCTCCAGGCCGGACATCAGCGCCATCGTATTGGCGATGGTATTGCCCAGCCCTCTCTCCTCGGCGGCTTCGCTCAGGTCGGGGCCGGTCGTATCCACCAGGGTCACGAGCGGCAGCGAGAATTTTGCGGCCAGGTTTATCGCGCGCTGAGCTTTTCGGAAGCCCTCCGGCGTCGTCCGGCTTTCGCTTCCGGCGTCGCCCTCGGAATTCGATACTCTCTGCTGCCCTATGACGGCGACGGTCTGGCCCGCTATCTGCCCCAGCCCCGACATGATCGCCGGATCGTCTCCGTAAGCGCGGTCGCCGTGCAGTTCCACGAATTGGCCGAAGATGCGAGACATATAGTCCGCCGCGGTCGGTCTGGCCCGGTGTCTCGACAACTGCACCGACGTCCATGCCTGCGGCCTGGGGACGTCCGTCGTATATCTTATGCCTTCACTGAAGTTCGACAGCTTGTAGTTCGTGCCAAGGAGGTCGAGAAGGACGCCCAGGACGGCGCGCAACTCGGTTCGCCGGACCACCGCGTCCAGCATCCCGTGTCTCAGGTGAGATTCGGCGGTATGTGAGTCCAGGGGAAGCGGGAGGTCGCTGGCCCTCTCTATGACCCGAAGCGACGAGAATCCGACTATCGCGCCCGGCTCGGCGAGGATGATGTCGGCCAGATTGGCGAAACTGCCGTATGCCTGCCCGGTGGCGGGATTGGCAAGCACCGTAATAAGCGGAATCCCCGCCTGGTTGAGCCGGTTGGCCGCGACGGTCGTCTTAGCCATCTGCATGAGAGACAGCGCCCCTTCCTGGATGCGCGTCCCTCCGCTGGTGATTATGGCCACCGTGGGCAGTTCCATCTTGGTGGCGCGTTCGAGCGTGAGCGCTATCTTCTCTCCGACGGCGCACCCCATCGTGCCGCCCATGAAGCCGAAGTCCAGCACGATGAGCATGACCCGCGTTCCGGCAATGGACGCCGTGCCAGTCAGGACCGCCTCGGTCAGTCCGGTTCTTCGCTGGTCCTGGAAGATGCGGCTGTTGTAGGACTTGACGGACGCGAACGACAGGGGATCGAGCGAGATCAGGGAGCGGTTTATCTCCCTGAAGCTGTTTGGGTCAACAAGCGACTCGATGCGCTCCCCCGCGCTCATGCTGTAGTGGAAGCGGCAGCGGGGGCAGATCTTATAGCCGAGGTAGGTGTCGTCTTCCCGCAGGTCGAGGGCGCATACGAGGCACTCAGTCCTTCCCCCCTCAGGCTCATCCTGAGCGGCGGCGCCGCCCTTAAGCGGGCTGAAGCCGAATATGTCTGGCAGATTACTCGCCATAATCTCCCGCCCGCCCATAGTAAAAGGCGCAAGGGGTGGTTAGTTCTGGTTCATTATAACATCCCTTGACTTCGAGCCGTCACCCGGTCCTACGATTCCCTCTTCCTCAAGCTGGTCCATCAGCCGCGCGGCGCGCGGGTATCCGATGCGAAGCCTGCGCTGGAGCAGCGAAGTGGATAGCTTGCGATGGCTGAGAGCTATCTCAACCGCCTTGTCTATCATCTCGTCCCTGTTGGGGTCATCCACTTCCGGCGCGCCGTCGGCTTCTTCCTCGCCTCCGCCCAGCAGATCAATCTCTTCGAGCGGAAGTTTGGGCGACGACTCCCAGAAGTTCACCAGCTTCTCTATCTCCGAATCGCCGATGAACACGCTCTGGACGCGCGAGGGCTTGGAGGCGTCGAGCGGCAGATAGAGCATATCGCCGCGTCCGAGCAGCTTGTCCGCGCCGCCCGTGTCCAGAATCGTGCGCGAGTCCACCTGCGAAGTCACGCCGAAGCTGATTCGGCTGGGGAAGTTGGCCTTGATGAGTCCGGTAAGCACGTCCACCGAGGGCCTCTGGGTGGCGATTATCATGTGTATGCCGGTGGCGCGGCCAAGCTGGGCCAGCCTGCATATAGACTGCTCCACGTCAACGGCGGCGGTCATCATCAGGTCGGCGAGTTCGTCTATGATGACGCAAAGGAACGGCATCTTGTCGGGCATACGGTCGTTGTACGCCTCGATGTTGCGGACGCCCACTTCCTCCATGCGGCGGTAGCGGTCGAACATCTCCCGTATCAGCCCCTTCAGGTAGCCGACCACGGTGTCCGTTTCGACTATCACGGGCGCCAGAAGGTGAGAGACTCCGTTGTAGGGCGTCAACTCCACGCGCTTCGGGTCAACCAGAAGCATACGCATTTCGTCGGGCGTCTTTTCGGTGATGAGACAGGAGACTATGGCGTTGAGGCACACGCTCTTGCCGCTGCCCGTCGCTCCGGCCACCAGCAGATGAGGCATCTTGGCCAGGTCGAACACGACCGGCTCGCCGCCGCTGCCCTGCCCGAGCGCGACCGGGAGATGCGCTCCGTCGTCTCGCAGGTTTTGGAATTCGGAACTCTCCATTATGCTGCGAAGCGTCACCAGGCTGGGATTCGGGTTCGGCACCTCTATGCCAATCAGCGACTTGCCCATAGCGGGCGTCTCCAGGCGTATCGAGGGAGTCTTGAGCGCCAGGGAGAGGTCTTTCTCCCGGGCCAGGATGCTGTCAACCTTGACTCGCGTCTTCTCTTCCACCTGCTTGGTTACCAGGCGTCCTCTTTCGTCCTTCAAGGGAGTGCCGTCGGCGTCCACCTGCTTCACAGTCCTGTTCTTGCGAACCCAGCCGGGCGTAAGCCCGTACATCGTCACCGTCGGGCCGGGACGGACGTCCCCGTCCTCGACCTCCACCTCTATGCCGTATTCCGCCAGTGTGCGGGTTATCGCGTCCGCTGTGACTCGCTGCTCCTCTTCGGTGATCGAGGCGCTCGGCGCGGTGTTCAACATTCTTATGCTGGGCTTCCGCCACGTTGCCGGCGTTACGGGTACGGTAACCGGGGAGGCGCCGGCTTCTTCCCCCCGGTCATATGCTAAAGAAGGTGGTTCCGGTTCGGACGGAGAAGCGTCAGAGTCCATCGCCCAGTATTTGTTCGCCTTGAACGGAGCGCCAGGCTGCGCGGGCGCCGGAGGGTCGGAGTCATTCAGAAAATCGGGATCGAATTCCTCGATCACGACGGTTTCCGGCTCGTTGTCGGACATGGAGGTCGTCTCGACGATGGAACCGTCGAACGAGGCCTGATCGCTGGCGTCCACGAACGTAGCGGACGAATCCAGATTGGCGAGAGAGTCGCCGCCGTCCGAGCCGTCCTGGTCTCTTGACAACTCGGCAGGTTCATCGTCGAGGTCCGGCATCAGCGTATCCCCACGGTCAGAATCATCGTATTCGATAAGCGGGCCGGACGATTCACCCCCGGAAGGCGAATCGAGGGCGGACACGCCGCCGTTCAAGCCACCAGGCTCGGAAGGCGGCTGTTCACCGGCTTCCACAACCTCCGGGGCGGAGTCCAGTTGCGACATGAAGAAGTCGTTCTGTCCAGAGTCGCCCACTACTACGCTCCCGGAATCGGGCCATCCCGACACGATTACAGGTTCGCTCTCCAACGTCTCCGGGGCGTTCTGAGAGCCGTTAGCCGTCCCGGCATGGGCAGCATCGCCGTCGAAGTCGAAATCTTTGTCGTCTATATACTCGTCGGCGGCGTCCACATCCTGATTGTCGAACTCTTCCAGGTCAGCGGATTCGGACAGCGGAGCGCCCGCCTCTTCCAGGTCAGTCGTTTCAGACGCTGACGTATCTTCGGCGTCCGGCTCGTCTTCCACCGCGAGTTCAGGAGTGGGTACGGGTTCGGCGGTGAAGGCGAATACCGGCTCAGGCAGTTTACTCAAACTGAGCGGCCTGAATGGGTCGTTATCATCGGGTGGATGGGCTTCAGTGGCCACCGGATCCGGCTCGGGCGGAGCGGCAAGCGCGCTCTTGATTCCGGCCTCCACCGAATCGCTTCCTTTTATGCCGTCGAGATAGTTCGCCAGCGACGGCACGGGCGCCGAATGTATCGGCATATTCCCTGAATCGAAGATGCCTGGCTGAGAACGGCCTGGGGCAGTGTATGGAGCGTCCGATCCGGCGTCAGGGCGAACCCTGGCAGTCTCTCTTGCCCAGACCGGTTCAGAGTTTGTGTACCAGGAACTTGGGTTGCCGACAAATCCGGACCGGTCGCTCGACGCTCCCATGACGGGAACCGGCGCGACTCGCGTGTCGTCTTCCTGATCTTCGTCTTCGGGAAACATCGGCCCGGCCGCGAACGGAGCGGGCGCGGCTTCTCCGCGCCGATTGAACAGCGACGTCAGCATACTCGAGGCGGACTGGAGCGCGGGCAGCGCGAACAGCGCCCCGGCGACCGCGAGGGCCGCGAATACGCGAAGCAAGCCCGTCCAACCCTGGCTTCCGATGATCAGATCCCCAAGTTGACCGCCGGGCGACACCTTGCCTCCCAGCGCGAACCAGCCAAGCAGCCCCTCGGAAGGACTCAGGAACGCAAGGGCGCCGATGGCCGCGATTATGAGCGCGACGGACGCCAGCCAGAGGTTGTATCGCCTGAGCCAGTCGCGTCGGAAGGCCAGGGCGAATATGAAGACGGCGGCCCATCCGGCTATCAGGACCGAGCCAAAGCCGACCGCGCGCAGTATTGATTCGCGGGGGCCGTCCCCGCTTCCGCTCAAGGCGGATCCGACGACAGTAAGCGCGAACCATGCCACGCTCACCGCCACCGCCACCCCGAGCAGCAGCAACAGCAGTCGCTTTACCTCCCTGCGCGTGGAAGTCGAATCGGTCTCTGAATTGCTCCGGCGCATTAGCCTCATCATGTGGCGTACCCTTTCGATAGAGTGATCGAATTACGACATCGAAGGCGAGACTCTATCGGGGGCCGCGTCCGGGGCTACCCGACTTGTATTCCGGCGGCGGGAACGTATATGACGGAAATCAGATGTGTTCGATTACCGTGAGTACAGTGGGCCGCTGCCTAGTCTCGCCGTAGATGAAATCCCTGACGGACTTTGTCAGCCGAGACCTCACCTCTTCTAAATCTAAGGTCTCGCTGCCCATGTCTTCTAGTGTTGATGTAACCTTTTTAGAAATTTTTTCAAACAAAGTATTATATTTGTCCGCCCCGATGAACCCTGAAGAGGTTACCCCGGGGTCGGCGAGAAGCAGCCCGGTGCGCGAGCTCAGCGTAACCGTCACGGTTACCACCCCGTTTCTGGAAAGCCTCATCCGCTCCCCGAATATCGCGCTGTCCATATCCCAAAGACGATTGCCGTCTATGTAGATATAGTTCGCCCGAACCGCGTCCACCACGTCCCCGCCGGCCTCGTCCAGTTCCAGCACGTCGCCGTCCTCCAGCACGAATATGCGCGAGCCCGGCATCCCCATTTCAGAAGCAATCGCCGCGTGCTGCACCAGGTGGCGATACTCGCCGTGGATCGGCACGAAGTATCGAGGCTTTACTATGCTGAGCATCATCTTCAGCTCTTCTCTAGCCGCGTGGCCATGCACGTGAACCAGAGATATGCGGCTGTACAAGACCTCCGCGCCCTGTTTGAGCAGGTTGTCTATCGTCTTGGCCACAAGCGTCTCGTTGCCCGGAATCGGCGAGGCCGAGATGACGACGGTATCTCCGGGAACGACCTCTATGTCCCGGTGCCTGCCGTTCGCTATCCGCACCAGCGCCGACGTCGGCTCTCCCTGGCTCCCCGTCGCCACGATGACGACTTGTTCATGCGGAAGCTGCCTGGCGGCGGACAGCGGGATCACCGTGTCTTCCGGCGCTTCCAGGTATCCCATGTTCAGCGCCATGTTGACGTTGTTTATCATGCTCCTGCCGACCACCGTCACTTTTCTGTCGTACCTGACGGCCGCGTTTATCACCTGCTGTATTCGTGAAATGAGCGAGGCGAACGTGGCGATCATCACCCTGCCCGGCGCGTCTCCGATGGCCCGGTCCAGCGCGTCTCCGACAACCCGCTCGGACGCTGTGTACCCTTCCACCTCCGCATACGTGGAGTCGGAACAGAGCAGCAAAGCTCCGTCGCCCACCATGCGGCTCAGCGTCGTGAAGTCGGTCGGGTTGCCGTCCACAGGCGTGTGATCTATCTTGAAGTCGCCGGTATGAACGACCACGCCAAGCGGCGTGGTGACCGCGATACCCATCGCGTCCGGTATCGAGTGGCACACCCTGAAGAACTCGACCCCGAAGGAATCTCCCACCCTGAACGAGGTGTGAGGCTCTACTACGTTCAGACGGGCGGCGTCGAGCAGCTTGCGCTCGCGCAGCTTGACGGTAATCAGTCCGTGCGTGAGCCTGGATGAATACACGGGAACGTTGAACTCCGCCAGCAGGTACGGCAGCGCGCCTATGTGATCCTCGTGACCGTGCGTTATCAGGACGGCCCGTATCTTCTCGCGATTCTCCCTGAGATAGGTAAAGTCGGGGATGGCGAAATCAATGCCGGGCATATCCTCTTCCGGGAACATCACGCCCGCGTCAATGACGAGTATCTCGTCACCGAACTCCAGCGCCATCATGTTGCGCCCTATCTCGCCGAGTCCGCCGAGGGGAATTACGCGAAGAGTTTGTTCTGACATCGGCAGCTATTGGAACATATTTAGCTGCTGCGCCGGCTGTTCCTCCGGCTCAGGCTCGCTTGTCCGTTGCTCAATCACCCGCTCGATGACATCCGGCAGGGCCGCGAAGTCCTCCTCCAGTACCGGACGCAGGCCCGGATTATGCAGCGCGGCGGCGGGATGGTACATCGGAAACACCATGTATTCCCTCCACTTTCTGGGTCTGCCCCTGGACCTGCCGATGGACTGCCCCGGAAAGAACCTCGTAAAGGAGAAGCGTCCCAGGGTGACTATCACTTTGGGATTGATGAGTTCGAGCTGCTCGTCGAGGTACGGAGCGCAGGCGTCGAGTTCAACCGGAAACGGGTCTCGGTTGTTGGGCGGGCGGCACTTCACCATGTTGGTGATATACACGTCCTCGCGGGACAGGCCGATCACCGAAAGCATATGGTTCAGCAGGTTTCCCGCCTGGCCCACGAAAGGCACTCCCTGCCTGTCTTCGTGGAAACCGGGGCCTTCCCCAATGAACATGATGTCGGCGTCCAGGGATCCGGATCCAGGCACCGCCTGCGTGCGCCCCTGGGAAAGTCCGCAGTTCGCGCAGTCGGTGATTCGGCTTACAAGTAGGTCGTACTGGGACACTGATCAATCCGTTCTTGATATAGGCCGGAAGGGTAGATGGGGCAGCATGGAGTAAATGCTATACGAACGCCTTCACCCAAGTAAAGCGTACATCCGCCTTCAATACCCCCTTTTGAGCCGGAGAGAGCGGACTGTGGAAACTATATGCCGATGCTCACGGCAAGCCCCATGAGGGCATCCATCCCGAAGTACCCGGCAAGCGCGATCATCGTTATCTTGATAGATTTGCCCAGAAGAACGGGCGGAACGAAACGAACAAGCGGGTAGTTCGCCGCGCCCGCCCATATGCCCGCTATGTCGAAAGGCACGGGCAGGAGAGCGAACCAGAACAGGGTGACCGTCCCCCACCTGCTGGTCCAGGTCTTGAAACGCTCGATACGCGGACCCTCCGGCAGAATGGCGCTGCCTCTGCGGCCCAGGTAATATCCTATAAGTTCGCCAAGCGTCGCGAACGTCCCGCCTATGATTCCGACCACAAACGGATTGAGTATCGCCCCCATCGAGAAAGTGTAAAGATAGGACGGAGTCGGAATCGCCACCATCGCGCTGTTGCCGAACTCCACCGCCGCCACTCCCACGTAACCCCAGTTTCCGAGCGATTCCAGAAGTTCCCCGAACTCGATGAGTATCAACGCGAGGACGATGGAAGCCAACGCCATGAATCCAAGCTGAAAGATAGTTCCAGGCGACAGCCTTATAATGGGGGAGGACGGCTTGGCCGCCGGCGCCTCAGGCTTATCTTCGATCAAGACCTGAGCGGACGACAGCATAACCATAGTTGGTTCAGGTCTTTCATCAACCAGAACCTGAGCGGGCGGCAGGACAACCGTGATTGGTTCAGGTTTTTCGTCAACCAGAACCTGAGTGGGAGCATTATCGAACTTGATGTTCAATTCTTATCCTCGCTAAGGATATTAGTCGCTGCCCCACAAACTTTACATTAAACGCCTCCGCGCGATAGACGCTTGGTGAATTTAGGTCAGGGATTGTTGAGTTTTTATACATTTCTGGCACATCGCAGAATTTAGTATCTGCCCAACCCCGCATTCGCGGCGTACCTCCGCCCGCTCACCTCCTCCTCAATTCCGGGGAAAGCGCGTAGGCAAGCAGCGCGACCGGCGTGCTGCCCAGGGCCCCGATTATTATTGCCCGCTCATTCCCGAACGCGGACGCGAGCGCTCCTCCGAGTATCAGGCCCAGCGGGAACGAGGCGGTCAGAACTCCGTATATGCTCATCACCCGACCCAGCATCCGGGCTTGTGAAACGGTCTGAAAGAGGGTAAGCAGGAATATGACATGAACCGCCCCGCCCACTCCCATCAGGAACAGCATCCCAAGCGACAGCGGGTAAGAGCGCGAAAAGCCGAATACGATGGAAGATATGTCCCACAGAAGCGCGGTGACTATCAGCGCGAGGCCCTTCTTAGGAAAATCCAGGATAGTCGTCGTGGCCAGCGACCCGAACAGAAAGCCCGCGCCCAGCGCGCCGGACATGATCCCGTATCCCGAAGCTCCTACGTTCAGAATGTTGTCCGCGTAAGTGGGCAGAAGCGGAATTACAGCCGCCGCGGGAAGCTGGGTAAGCGTGATGACCAGCAGAGCGGGCAGCGGCGGCGTCCGAGCCACGTAGATTATCCCCTGTCGCGCCTGCGAGACCAGGGACTCGTCCGAACGCTCCCGCATGGGCACAGAGCGCACGCGAAGTATGAGCAGCCCGCATATCCCGAAAGTCAGCGCGACTCCCACGAAGATAGAGCCGATGCCCAGCGAAGCGATAAGAAGCCCGGCCACCACAGGGCCCGCGAGCTCGCCCGCCGAACTGGACGAGCCAGTGAGAGCGTTGGCCGTCAATACCCGATCACGCCCAACGAGGTCGGTAATGAACGCCCTGAGCGCGGGAAATGAAAACGCGCGAACCGCTCCCACCAGCAGCGACGCGGCTACCAGGTGCCAGAGTTCGAGCATATCCAGCATAACCAGGATGCCAAGCGGAAGCGCGAAGGCGACGAACGACAGCCGCACCCATACAAGGATATTCCGCCTGTCGTAGCGATCAACCGCCACCCCCGCGAGCGGAGCGAACAGAACCATCGTAAGACCGGGTATCCCTATGACCAGCCCCACCCAGAACTGCGAATTAGTCAGCGTCAGCGCGGCCCAGCCCATCGCCACCTGCCGAAGTTGCGCGGCGAAGTCGAACATCGCGTCCGCGACGAAGTAGTTCCTGAAATCGCGGTCGGCAAGCAGTTGCAAGGACGCCGGTCCGCGGCGCAGTAAGCTCATGTCAGGGCTAATCTCCGGTTCAGGACAATCAGGAGCGGCGGACTCGGATTCCGCCACAGGCCGTCAAAGCCTAATCTATGTAGCAAAGTCCGAACAACCTTATTGATCGGCGGACAGGGTTTTTCGATTATCAGCCAATTACGTTCGTGGTGACCCTTCGACAAGCTCAGGACGAACCATGAACGGGCGGCCCTTCGACAAGCTCAGGGCGAACGGCAGAAGCGGTATCGGGAAATAACCGAAAGACCCTGATCGGCGGCGACAGGCGCTTTATACCTTCCCGCCTGAAAAGTCCCGATCCCCTGCTACAATGCGGGAAATCTCATATTTCGGAGGCGCTGACATGATGGGAAGGATCGCCCTGGTAGGTGGAGACGAATTCAGAGAAGGCTGCGAGGTCATGGACGAGGCCATACTGGCCGCGACGGGCAAACCGACGCCCCTCACGCTGATAATTCCGACCGCGGCGGTGTTCGAGAGGCCGGACCTGGCGGCACAGAACGGAGCGCGACACTTCGCCTCGCTGGGCGCGGACGCCCACCCGCTGATGGCGCTCGACCGGAAAGACGCCATGGACGCCGGCCTCGCCTCAGAGATCGAGTCCGCCGACCTGGTGTATCTGACCGGAGGCAACCCGGCGCGCCTGCTTGAGACCCTCTCGGAATCCGTCCTGCTCGACGGCATAATAGCCGTCCTGGAGCGCGGCGCGGTACTGGCGGGATCAAGCGCCGGGGCGATGGTCATGGGAAGCTGGATGCGGTTCCGGGAATGGCGGCGCGCGCTGGGCATAGCGGAAGGTATCGCCACGCTGCCTCACCACGAACGCGCCGACCCTGATTCCATCCTGCGCGAACTCGGCGCCTCCGCCCCCGGCGAACTCGATGCCGTATTCGGGGTAGATGGACGCTGCGGCGCGCTGAGCGGGCCTGATGGCTGGACCGCGCTCGGCCCCGGGAACGTGACGGTCTATCGAAACGGCGGCTGGCAGAGGTATGCGGACGGCGACGCATTCGCCATCCGCTAAACAACTGCGTCATTCCCGCGAAAGCGGGAATCCAAAGGTCGCCATAGAAGGCCGGCCTACCAGCCTAGTTCACATCCAGATCGCGCATCACGTTCGCCATTTGGACGGCGGCGACACCCGCGCCGTAACCGTTGTTGCCCTGCTTGCCGCCCGCGCGATTTATGGCCTGCTCCACCGTGTCCGTCGTCAGAACGCCGAATATCACCGGCACGCCGCTCGATACGGAGGCGTTCGCTATACCCTTCGCCGCCTCGCCTGCGACGTGTTGATAGTGGTCCGTCTCCCCGCGAATGACCGCGCCCAGGCAGATCACCGCGTCGTACTGGCCCGACTCGGACAGCTTCTTGGCCACCAGCGGTATCTCGAAAGAGCCGGGAACCGTGACCACCGTAACGTCGTCGTCTCTGACCCCGTGGCTGTCGAGGGCCGCTTTCGCGCCGTCCAGGAGCCGGGACGTGATGAAGTCATTGAAGGCCGCGACTACTATTCCGACCCGCAGGCCGTCTCCGTTCAGCGAACCGCTTATCTCGCGCGTCACTCGGCGACCTCCGGCATGGCTTCTGGTATCGGGTCGAGCATATGCCCCATCCGCGTACGCTTGGTCTCCAGGTAGCGCCGGTTCTCGGGCGTTACGTTGGCTATGATGGGTTCCTGCTCCACTATCTCCAGCCCAAACCCTTCCAGTCCTACGCGCTTCTGCGGATTATTCGTCAGCAGGCGCATCTTCTTCACGCCCAGGTCTATGAGTATCTGCGCGCCGACCCCGTACTGCCTGGGGTCGGGCGCGAAGCCGAGCGCGATGTTGGCGTCAACCGTGTCCATGCCGTCGTCCTGGAGCGCGTAGGCCCTCAGCTTGTTGTGAATCCCTATGCCGCGACCTTCCTGGCGCATATACAGAAAGACGCCCACGCCCTCTCGCTCGATTGCTCTAAGCGCAAGCTCCGCCTGGCCGCCGCAATCGCAGCGCACGCTTCCGAAAACATCCCCGGTCAGGCATTCCGAGTGAACCCTGACCAGCACGGGTTTCTCCGAGTCAATATCCCCCTTCACAAGCGCGATATGCTCGTTCGGATCCGTGATGCTTCTGTACGACACCGCCCTGAAATCGCCGTGCCTGGTCGGGACGCGAGCCTCGGCGACTCTCTCTATCAGCTTCTCGTGTTCGCGCCGGTAGGTGATTATGTCCGCGACCGTAACTATCTTCACGTCGTGGGCGCGGGAGAACTCGGTGAGCGCGGGCATACGCGCCATCGTCCCATCCGCGGCCATCACCTCGCATATCACAGCCGCCGGATACAGCCCCGCCATCTTCGTCAGGTCAACCGACGCCTCCGTCTGGCCCGCGCGCTTCAGCACGCCGCCCTCCATGTACCTGAGCGGGAATATGTGTCCCGGCCTGCCCAGGTCTTCGGGAAGGGTGTCGGGGGCTATCAGCGCCCTGATGGTCGCCGCCCTGTCGTACGCGGATATGCCGGTGGTGGCGCCTTTGAGAACGTCCACCGACACGGTGAACGCGGTGCCCAGCCGCGCGGTGTTGTCCTGGGTCATCATCGGCAGCCTGAGTTCTTCGAGCCGCTTGCCCAGCATCGGAACGCAGATGAGGCCGCGTCCGTGCGTCGCCATGAAGTTGATGTCGTCGGGGTTGATCTTCTCCGCGGCCATAGCGAGGTCGCCCTCGTTCTCGCGGTCCTCATCATCTACGATGATGACCATCTTCCCCGCCCGTATATCGGCAATCGCCTCTTCGACTTTAGCTATGCTCATTGCAGGATCCTCGCGGTCAGAAAGGGGCCGTCTCACTTACGGTCCAATAATCTCTCACTCATGCAGGGAAAGCTCGCTACCCTTCAAAACGTATTTCGCCATGATATCCGCTTCCAGGTTCACCGCGTCTCCGACTTTCAATCCCGCGAACAGGGTGTGTTCGAGGGTGTAGGGGATGATCGCTACCACGAACGCGCGACTGGTACAGTTTACAACTGTCAGACTCACCCCGTCCACAGCTATGAATCCTTTCTCCACCAGGTAGGGCGTCACGCTGTCCGGAGCCTCGAACTCGAAGAGGTGGGAGTTGCCCTCCGGGGTGATCGAGAGCGCGGTTCCGGTGGCGTCAACGTGGCCCTGCACGACGTGGCCGCCGAACCGTCCGTCCGCTCTCAGAGGGCGTTCCAGGTTGACCGGAGAACCCGCGCTCAGCCCGCCCAGGTTCGTCCTGCGCCGCGTTTCGGGAACGGTGTCCACCCAGAATACGTCGCCCTCGACCCGGGTAACGGTCAGGCACGCGCCGTTCACGCTTACGCTGTCCGACACCGCGATGTCCTCCATGACGAGCGAGGCGCGGATGCCCAGCCCGGTCTCGAGCGCCTCGACCACGCTCCCGACTTCCTCGACTATCCCGGTAAACATCTGTGACGCCCCCTTCTGAACGGCTGAGAAGATATTAGCGAAATAGAGGGCAATTGTGAATAGGGTATCAGGAATTGAAATCGCGCCGACCGATGACCGCCACGTCATCGCCGAACCGCTCGATCTTCACTTTGCTCAGGCGTATCGCGTCCGACATCAGCTCGGCGCCCCGACCGCCGACGGGGGAGGGCGCGCTATCGCCGCCGATGATGACCGGGGCGACGAAGCCGACGACCCGGTTCACCAGCCGCGCGTCGAGCAGCGACCCGGCCAGCGTCCCGCCGCCCTCCACGAACAGGCCGGTCACCTCGCGGCGTCCGAGTTCGGTCAGCAGCGCGGGCAGGTCAACGCGGCCATCCGTCCCCGGCGCGGCGAATATCTCAGCGCCCGCCGACTCCAGCGCGTCGCGCGCCTCGTCCGCAATCTCCGACACGGCGACCAGCGTCCTGCCCGGCTGGCTCAGCATCTTCGCGTCCGGCGGCAAACGCCCGCGGCTGTCCACGACGACGCGCAACGGCTGGCGGGGCAGGGGAGCGTCGTTGGCGTCGCGCGCCGTCAGCTGCGGGTCGTCGGCGAGGACGGTGCCTATGCCTGCCATTATGGCGTCGGCGCGGGCGCGGAGGGTGTGGACGTAGCGGCGGGATTCTTCGCCCGTAATCCACTTGGAATCGCCCGCGCGGGTGGCTATCTTGCCGTCTAGGGACATGGCGAACTTGAGGGTGACCAGGGGACGGCCGGTTGTGATGTACACGGCATGGGGCGCGATGAGTTCTTCCGCCTCATCGCGGCCTTCGCCGAGCGTTACGGCGATTCCGGCCTGCCTGAGCGCATCGAGGCCCCGGCCCGCGACGAGCGGATTCGGGTCAACCAGCGCGGCGCGGACCTCCGCCACACCCGCCGCTATGATGGCGTCCGTACACGGCGGCGTCCGGCCATAGTGAGAGCAGGGTTCCAGCGTGACGTACAAAGTCGCGCCCCTGGCGAGTTCACCCGCCTGTCGAAGCGCGACAACCTCGGCGTGAGCCTGGCCGGCGGGCTGGGTGCGCCCCTCGCCGACCACGCGCCCGTCGCGGACGATGACCGCGCCGACGGGCGGGTTCGGGCTGGTATGCCCGACCGCGCCGTCGGCGAGTTGGAGCGCGCGCGACATATACGAGGCGGTCATTGGGACGGCTTCATTGCCCAATTATCCTGAGAAGTCCCAATACCAGGCTTGCGTTGGCTACTACGGAGGCGGCGATGAGGCCGATCATCCACTTGATTGCGCTTGAATGCAGCCGCTCCATGTCCGCCCGCAACTCGGCTACATCGGCCTTTGTCGCAAGGTATTCGTATGCGGTTTCAAGGCGGGCGACTCGACTATCCAATGTTTCTGTGGCCATTCAGATTCCTCCAGGCTTGCTATGAGCAGAATGGCAGACCCAGCTCCGACAGGTCGTTTGTCGCTACGTTCTCCAGGGCGGCGGGGATGCAGCCGGTGTACTGGTTGCCCACCGAAAGGTACAGCTTTTCCAGGTTCGCCAGGTCGCCCAACTCGGACGGGATCTCGCCGGTGAGCTTGTTGCCCAGGAGGGTCAGTTCTTCCAGGTCGGAGAGCGTACCCAACTCTGCGGGTATCGCTCCGTTCAGCCCGTTCAACATGAGGTTCAGCCGTTCCAGCTTGGCGAGATTGCCGAGCTCGGCCGGTATCTGGCCTTCCAGCTTGTTCAGCCAGAGATCCACTTCCACCACG
The DNA here is from genome assembly GCA_963668275.2 of Dehalococcoidia bacterium. Classification (GTDB taxonomy): domain Bacteria; phylum Chloroflexota; class Dehalococcoidia; order Lucifugimonadales; family UBA1123; genus VXRN01. Next base: position 379,539 of record OY764155.1, on the reverse strand, counting down.
CGCCCGTCGGCGTTGGTCTTCACGCCGTGCCACTCGCCCAGCGGAGCGTCGCTAAGCCAGTTCGCGTTCTCCCGCCAGTTCGCGCCGTCCGTGGCGTTGTAGAGCGCGGCCAGCGCCTCCCTGTCCATCTCGACGGCGGACAGTTCGTCCTCTACGGTATCAACGCTCAGCGTCCAGCCGCCCGCGCCGTCCGCGATAGCGCCATGTACAGTGTATCTATAATTCCTGTCCGGGTCCAGGTCGGTGATTTCCAGGCTGGCGACGTCGCCGCTCAGAAGGCCGCCGACCAATCGAAAGGAGTCGTTCTTTACGCCGTCGCCGTCAGGGTCGGATTCGCCGGCTCTGACTTTCTCGACGACGGAAAATATCTGGTGTTCGACGCCGCCGCTGTCCCAGGTGGCGGAGGCCGACAGGCGGTCTTCGCTTCGCTCCACCACCAGGGACTGGACGCCCTGTTCCTCTTGGGCCGAAGCGACGGACGCAATTCCGAGCGTAACCGCAAAGAGCGATAAGAGCGTAGAGAGAGTTACCAACGATCCCTTAATCATTGACCTTTCACCTCATCTTTTTCCTAGACTATACAGGTTTACGCAAAACATGAGAAGGGCTGCCCCTCTGATCAGGGCAGCCCTTCTACTAACTACTTGACTTTACTATCAGGTTGGTTGGCTAACGTCTCACGCGGGCCATGATGAGCTTCGTTCCTGCGAGCGCCGCCATCGAAGCGAAGAGCGCTATCGCCAGCAGCATCAGGAACGGCATGGACGGTTCGCCCGTATCAGGCGCTACGATCACTATCGGCTCCGGCGTGGGAACCGGGGTCGCGGTCGGCACGGGCGTCGGAGGCACCGGCGTCGCGGTCGGGATCGGGGTGGCCGTCGGGGTGCCGAGAGCCATGCTCAACTGCATCCTGGCCTGGTTCACCACGTCCGCGTCCACCATCAGCGCGATATGGCTGAAGCGCCGCGTCATGCCGGTGGCCGTCGCGCTGCCGTCCGAGTTCACCATGAAGGCGCTCGGAATCGCGTTCCATTCGCCGCTGTCGGCGTCCAGTAGCTCCAGCGTTATGCCGCCGAGCGCGCTGGCCTGGGTGGCGACCGCGCCGCCGTCCAGATCGCCGCCAAGCGAGGCCACGGCTTCCGCGTCCAGCATCGCCTCGATCTCAGCCGAGGAGATCAGCCGAACGTCCGACTCCATCTCGCCCTCGGCGCTGTATATGGTGACCGCCGCGCAGGCCATCGCCATGCTGCCGCAGTCGTCCGACTCTGACAGCATCGCCTGGTACGTCCTGGCGCGCGAGAGCGTCGGGAACTTGACCGTAATTCCGCCCGCCGTCAGTTCAGTCTGCATATCAGGCTCGACCGCGGTCGCGCCCTCGACAGCCGTCACATCCGCCTTCTCGGCCATCACCGGCGTGGCGGTGGCCTTCGGCGTCGGCGTATTCGTCGGCGGAGGAGCGCTCGGGTCCACGGTTGCCGTCGGCACAGGGGTCCTGGTCGGTCTCGGCGTTCGGGTTGGTATCACCGTATTGGTAGGCGTGGGCGTCGGTTCCATCGTTGGGGTAGCCGTCGGCGTATTCGTCGGCGGCACCGGAGTATTCGTCGGCGTCGGGGTGCAGATGCCCAATACGTCGCAGAGCGTCGGGTTTATCGTCGGCTCAGGCGTCGGAGTGTCTTCATCCGTATCATCTGGGCAATTTACTCCGAAGATGGCGCAGAGCGGATCCGGTGTAGGCGAAGGCTCCTGAGCCGACGCGCTCTGATCACTCATGGTCGCCAGCATCGCCAGAGAGCCAATGAATGCAAGAGACACCGCCAAGAACAGCACACCAATGCGCTTTGGGTTCTTCATGAATGTCATAATGGATAAGTCCCCTCTTGAATTGTCCGTTATTGGCCTTCTGTTTGTCGCGGGCGGCCCCTGAACGGGGTCGCCCGCGGATTTATGCTGGCTATTCTACTGCGTGGTCTGGGCGACGAAATAGTTGCCTGGCGTTCCGTATCCGCCGTTGGCGTCAATGCCTATCACCGCGAACACGTACGTACTGGCGGCGTCCAGGCCGCTGAACGTGTACCTGCGAGCGTTTCCGCTCACGGAGTCAGCCTTCAGCGTATTGGCCGGGTCGGAGGCCACGAACGCAACCACCAGTTGGCTGGCGGCGTCGTCGCCGGGCTTCCAGGTCATGGTGGCGCCGGAGCCGGAGCGGCTTACGGCGATGTCCACCGGGGTGGAGCCCGGGTTGTCCGTGCTGTCGCAGCCCGGCAGGTCCGCAGACTCGCATACCGTTACCGTGAAGGTCAGGCCCGGATCCGTTACGTCTCCGTCGTCGTCCGTACCCACCAAGGTGAATTCGTACTCGACCGTGCCGCCGCCGCTGCCCAGCGTCGGCACGCCTGTGAGCAGGCGGTTGTCAGCGTCGAAGTACAGTCCGCCGACACCGGTCACTCCAACCTCGTTCTTCTCATCGTACATGAGCTTGTACGTGATAGGAGCGTTGCCGTCTGCGGCCTCAGGAAGCTGCTTAGGCGTAATCGCCGTGCCGTCGGCTATGTAGATCTCAGATCCGATTTCCATGCCCGCGAAGTTGGGCTTCGACTCTTCGGTCAGCTTCAGCGTCAGGTTGTAGGTCATGCGACCCAGGTCCGGATGCTGCTGATGCTCGACCACTATCTGCGCGGTCGTTCCGTCTATCGGCGCCCTGCTGACGGTCTGCTGCAGAACGCTGTCAATGTACACGCCCGCTCCGGAGTCGGAAGGCCTCGCCTCCACCCATGCGTACGTGTAGTCGTGAGGCACCTCCACCGAGTAATCGGTGGTCTGCGGGTTGAACTCGGGTGACAGGGCCGCAGGCCTGTACACGCTGTTGTTGTCGCCCGGGCGCCGGAATGTAACTTCCAGCGTATTGAGGGTGATTTCACTCTCGTCGTCCGGGAAGCCGTCGTCGCCCGGAGCGGGCTCGGTAACCGGATCGCGCTGCACCGTGATCGAGAACTTCAGAACCGCGTTGTCCGAATCGTCCTTGTTTCCGTCCTCGTCAATCGCCCTGTAGGTCAGGTAGATCGTGGCGGACTTCTGGCCGCGCTCGAGCGTCGGCGTTCCGCTGATCTGGCGGGCGTTGGCGTCGAACGTCATACCCATGTCAATCAGCGCGGACTCGTTGATCGTGTACGTGAGGTTATTGCCGTTGCCGCCCGTTGCCTTGGGCAGTCTCAGCGTCTCCATTTCCACGCCGGACTGGTAGGTCTCGTTTGCGACACTCGACGCGAACGTCGGAGCCGTGTCAGCCTTGCGCGTCACCTCAATGGTGTACCTACCAGTGGCGTCGTTCTGACCAGGAATCCTGAGATAGACCGTGTAGGTCTTGCTCTCTCCGGCCTCCGGCAACAGAACCACGCTGTATCCGGTGGCGGTGGGTATCGCGTTTCTTTCCACGAAGGCAACCGCGCCGTCATCAGCCGGCACAGCCGCTATCCGCAGCGTCTCTACCCAGGTCTCCACTTCCGCGGTGTATTTGTAAACGTTCCTCAGGAAGCCCTTCTTGCCGTCCGGCCTCACCAGGGTCACGCCCGCGCTCGCTCCGACAGGAGTGCCGCGGTCGGTATCGACCGTAAGGCTTTCGGCCTGTAGGCCGGGCCTGCTCAGGTTGATCATGTGCTTGGCGGTCACTCTGCCGTCAGACACGGTAACCGTAACTACGTTGTTGCCGGATCCCAGGCTCACCTGGTGTCCGTTGCTGGCGTCGCCGTCCGCGTCGTCCGGCTTTATCTTTACCGTCGCGCTGTCGCTCCTCGCGTCGGCGGCGAAGGTTATCGAAGTGGCGTTGTACGGCACCGCGAACGTGTACGACGTCAGGGTCTCATGGCTGTAGATCCAGTCGCTGTAATCGTCGTTGGGGCCGCCCTGGCTCCACGTGGACGGAATCGTCCTGGACGCCTTGCCCAGTTCGGCGCGAGAGACGGTAGAGCCTATACCCTCGCCGACCGTGTACGAATCCAGCGAAACGTCCTTGTGGACTATGATCGTGTAACTTATCTTGTCTCCGTCGGTAGCCGCGGTATTATTGTCGTTATCCCTGACTCTGTAGGTCGTCTCAGAGACGGACCTGTAGGAGTCCTGGCCCGCGGGGGTGTCCAGAACCGGAGTTCCGCTCAGGTTCGGAGGATTCTTCCCAGGATCCTCGCCGGGCTGCAAGGCCTTGAACGTCATGCCCTCGAAGTCGTTGTCGGAGAAGTTTCCGCCGTCGCTCGGGTTGTGCTTGAGGGTGTACGTCCAGGTGGACGTCTCGCCGTTGCCACCCATGGCCAGCGGGAACTTGATCTTATCCACGTCGCCCGCATTGCCGCTCAAAGGTATGCCGGCGTACACCTGCACCACCTTGGGCTGTCCGGCCTTGTCAGCGTCGCTGAAGACGACCCTATTGTCAGCTTCGCGGGTTATCGTCAGTCTGTAAACCACGGTCACGGCGCCGCTTCCGTCAGGACCGTTGGGCCCGTCGGTAACCGACATCAGATAGACGTTCCTGGCGGGGGAGCCGCCCGAACCGTTCTCCAACTCGTAACCGTTCCACTCGTGCCTGTCGCCCGTCTCCGAGCCTACCGTGTAGTTGTCATATACGGTGGAGCCGGCGCCCAGGTCGGTTCCGCCTTCGCCGCGCAGGGCCAGCCTGGCGGTGGAGGACGCTACCGAGTGTATGTCCACAGTGTCTATGTCGGTCGGAACCTCGACCGTGTAGGTTCTGGTATTCGGATCGAACGTCGGCGTCAAGTTGGCGCACACGTCCAGAGCGCTGGTGTCGCCGGGACGACGCATCAGGCGAGCGTTGCAACTGCTGCCCTTATCGCCCTCGTGGTACACGCCCAGATGGATCAGTTCGCCCCAGTCCCGAGCGGGCGGAGCGCCGGGGCCATACTGGTTGTACGCGTCGCGGCTGTTCCAGATTCGCAGCTTGAACTTCAGCGTAGCGCTGTCGTCCTTGGTTATCTTGTCGTTGTCCGACACCGTGAAGGTTATCTCGTGGTCGGCGAAGAGGCCGTCCGGCTGAATCTTCGGCGTGCCGGCGAGATATCCGTCCATCTTCTTCGTGTCATCCGGCAGAACGTAGCTGTCGTTCATGTCGTCGGGCAGCGCCGGAGTGCCTACCAGCGCGTACTTCAGCCCCAGGTTCCCGCTCAGGCCGTAAGGCAGCGGGATTAGCTGAGTGCTGGTGTCAATCGCCTCGTTGTACACGAGGTGATGCAGCTTGCCCTCGAGGTTATTCGGGCGGAACCTCGGAACCTCGTTGCCCTCGCGCTGAATCGTCAGCACGTGAGTGGACTCGCCGGCCAGGGTCTTCGCGTCGTGCTTCTCCCTGTAGTCAACCTCGAACGTGAGGCTGTTCGGCCCGGCGCTCAGATACTTATGCACGTATCCCGCGGCGGTCGTTATCTCATCGCCCGAGTCTATCTTCGTGTCCGTTATCGGCACGGTAACGTCGCCAACGGACACTCTGACGTCTTGCTTAGCGCGAACGTCCGCGTTTTCGACGTACGCGTTCATCCGCACGGCGTCCACGTCCACGGTGAACCCATCGTCCTCGGTAAGGGTGTATGTCTTTATCGAAGCGTCCAGATTGAACGTCACCGTGCTGGTGGACGCGCTCATCAGGTCGCCATTCTTGTCGTAGAGGCTGAACTGAAGCACCGGCTCAGGCTGGTAACGCCTCAGCGTGAACTTGTAGGTCGTCGTCCCGTTCGGAACGCCAATCCCAACGTCCACCTCGAAGTCGTTGTTTCCCACCTCGAGCGGCAGGTAGTAGCCCTTATTTGTGACCGGAACAGTAGTGCCTCCCTTCGACCTGGGATGGTCGGCGCTGAAGAACACGGTCCTGGCTTCCTTGCCCGTGGTATTCGGAGTCGCGACAGCGCCCAGCATGACCCAGGCGTGGTCGTTCTCGTAAGTGGTGGTCGCGAGATAGCCGGTCGTGGTGTCGGGGTCGAATCCCTCCATCCACTTGTGACTGGAGTCCTTGCGCCAATAGACCATCAACTCATTGCCTTCGTTGGTGAAACTCGACGGGGTAGAGGTAGCATCCGAGGCAAAGACCTGCACGCCGGCAATTTCGATCTTCGAGTCCACTCCGGGCGTCGGGTCGAGATTATCGGGAGAACTATAGCCGGTGGTGAACGGCGCGAACTTCGGCTTGTCGCGGGTAACCTCTATCTTGTAATCCGTCTTCTTGCTTCCGTTGTAAGCCTTCGCGGTCACGGTTATGGACGTCTTCTTCCCGGGGTCTTTCAGATTGACCTGGTGGTAGAGCGCCGTCTTGTCGGCGTCATCCGGGCTGGCCGAAACCTTCATCTCCTGGAAGTTGCCAACCTCGGTGGAGGTTTGAATAGGCTCAGCGCCTTTCGTCCACCACAGAGTCACGGTGCCAACGTCGTACGGCACAGTGACTTTGTACGGCGTCGTCGTGACCGGTTGTGTACCATCAATATTATTATCCGCGTCCCTCTTAGGAAGCGCGTTGGTAGTCTTGCCCGGCAGCCTGAGTGTCAGCGGGCTAACGCCTTCACCAGTGCCAGTGATGGTATCGGACATATTGTTGGTTGACAGCGCCGGCGCCTTGCGCGACACGTTCAGCGTGTAAGTGGTTGTCGCGGGATTGGTCACGCCCAGCAGCTTGTGCGACACCTTTATCTTGATCGCCTTCGTCTGGCCGGGGATGAGGAGCACGCCCGCCGGATCGCCCGCGACATCAGTAGAATCAAACGCCCCCGCCGGGTCGTAACTGACGTGCAGTCCGTCACTGCTGTAACTGGTGTCCGTGTTATTCAGGTTTTCAGTCACTAGCTGAGTCGCGCTCACCTCGACCCTGTACACATTGTAGTTCACACTCACGTCTTGAGTGTATTTATTCACGTCGGGAGCGGGAGTAACGGTGCCTTCACCAGCATCCTCAGTGACGCTCCTAGTGGTGTCCCGAGTGACCACTATCGTGGCCGCCTGGGGCATATTGCGCTTGACCGTGAGTTTGTAGTCAGTCGTCGCGCCCGGGCCGACAGCGGTGATAGTGTACGTCTTGCTGGTGCCCGCGGGTATGGTAGTGGTCGCGGAGGCGACAGCCTTGCCGAGTATCTCCACGCCGGTCGCGCCGGACTGTGAGTTCGCGGTCGCGGCTATCTCAAACGCCTTCGCGTCGTATGGAATCGTGGCCTTGTAGTTCTTGATGCCGGAGTTGAACGCTATCTGCCCTCCGTCCGTAGTCCGGAAAAGAGGTCGCGCCCCACCGGAATTTGCGTCGGCGGCGTTACGCATAGTCAGACTCAAGGTTTCAAGCTTAGGCGAAGTGGCTCCGACCTCCGCGGCCTTCCGCGTCAGCTCGACCACATATACGGAATTGTCGGCAGGCGTACCCTTGCCGGCGGCTTCGCCGTCTTTACTGACGGTGATGGTATATTTCGTCGTTCCCGCAGCCGCGCCAATGTCGTAGTCTGCAAGTGTTTGGTTGCCGTCTGCGCCATCGCCACTAGTGTCGGTTCGATCAGTACCCTCGCCAGGCACGTCGACGTCAATGAAGATCGTATTAGTGGCGCCGGTCGCAACTGCCGCTATATCAACTGCGGTATTGCCAACGGCGATGTCTATACTCGCCGTGTAGTGCGTCCTTACGGGATTGAACCCCCCGCTCGCGCCCTTTCGGGTCAACGGGATGTTACGAGAGACGCCGCCGCCGTCGGAGTACGAGAGAGTCAGCGACTTCAGCGTCGGGCTGTCGCCGGTGATCAGGTCTCCGTGATCCGCCTGTACGCCGCTCTGCGGCCCGGCCAGATTGATCAGTCCTATGATGAGGACCATTACTATTGCTGGTAAGACTATGGGTATGAACCCAAACCTATTTTTCACTTCCTAACCCCCTAAAAGATTCTGGGTACTGGTTTGTAGAGAGGTGACTGAATTCCGATAGACGCCTCTCGAACCATCCGCTAGTCGGAAGGCCGGAGGCGAAGGGCCGCTTTGCATGAGCGGCGGAGTAATGAGATGAGATGAATCATTGCTGTGCATATTGTATCCTGACGCCGCTCTCGCTTCCCTGTATGCCAAAAGTGCCGATGATTTCGCTGGATAAAGCAGAACGCGCCCACGCGCAGGGCATGGAAGCCTACAAATCCGAAAAAAACTATACAGAAGGCTAAACCCAATGTCAATGATTTACCAACCCCTGTAAAAGACCATTTCCGCCCCCCGCGCCCCGCCTGCGACAGCCCTTCGCCAGCGCGGCGCGCGCCTCTGGAAACCCATACTACCACACCCTCCGAAACGCTTTCACGCGGGCTGCGGGTCGGTATTGGGCCTTTCGATTATCAACCAACTACGTTCGTGGTGAGCCTGTCGAACCATGAACGGGTGGCCCTTCGACAAGCTCAGGGCGAACGACAGAAGCGGTATCGGGAAATAACCGAAAGACCCTACGGGTCTGCATTGGGCGAGTCGTCTTGCAGCGCGCGGAGTCGCGCTTCGAGGCGTTCGGCGCGCTCGCGCTCGGCCCGGGCCCGGGCTTCCGCGGAGTCGCGCGCTGCGCGTTCGGCTTCGGCGCGGGCTTCCGCGGACTGGGCGAGGGCTTCTGCGGACTGGGCGAGGGCTTCCGCGGACGCGGCCCGAACCTCGGCAAATTCCGCGCGGGATCCGGTCTCCTCCATGTTCTCCAGCCAGCGCCGGCCCACGGGATCGTAGAACCGCAGACGCCCTTCCCGCCAATGCAGTTCCAGGTTCAGCACGGCGCTATGACCCGACAGGCTTCCATCAGTTCCACTAACCATCTCCAACTCGCGGTACTCCCCGTCCACCAGCGTCTCGCCCCGCAGCGCGAACCCGTAATGCTCCCCGCCGCTCGGATCGAACATCCAGTACTCCACGACCCCCAATCTCGCGTAAAGGTCGCGCTTCCATCCCAAATCTTCAATGACCGAACTCGGAGAGCCTATCTCCAGAACGAAGTCCGGGGCTTTCCCAACCTCCCACAACAGGTACGTGTCGTTTCTCTCGAACGACTCCAAGCTGACGCCCATCACCACAAAGCAGTCCGGCGCGACCCAAATCTGCGGCTCTCCTTCCCAATAGTATATGAATACGTTGCCCGCGATCACAACGTCATCGCGCGGTCGGAAGAAACTCTTCAGCGCAAGATTAAGCTCCACGAAATGCCAGAGTTGGTAGAACCCATCAGGCAACGGCGTTTCATCCGCTTCGGGATAGCGGATTTCCGTCTTCGCGGACACATCCGCGCCCGTCGCCGCGTTCTTGATGACCATAGCCAACCTCCTATCGCCCTTGTCCGCGCAGCCGCCGAAGTTCGGCTTCCAGTTGAGCTGCGCGCGCTTCGGCGTCGGCGCGCGCTGCGCGATCAGATTCGGCGCGGGCGCGCTCGGCTTCAAGCTCAAGCTCGGCGAATTCCGCCCGGGCTCCGGTCTCCTCGATGTTCTCCAGCCAGCGCCGGCCCACGGGATCGTAGAACCGCAGACGCCCTTCCCGCCAATGCAGTTCCAGGTTCAGGACGGCGCTGTGCGCCCAAACGCCGCCGTCCGCGTCCTCTCGCATATCCAGCGGCCTGTACTCCCCGTCCACCAGCCTCTCCCCCCGCAGCGCGAACCCGTAATGCTCCCCGCCGCTCGGATCGAACATCCAGTACTCCACGACGCCCAATCTCGCGTAAAGGTCGCGCTTGTCGCCCAGGTCGTTCCGCCATGTGCTAAGCGAACCTATCTCCAACACGAAGTCCGGCGCCTTGCCCACCTCCCACATCAGATACCTGTTGTTGGCCCACAGCGAGGCCACGTTCCCCCCGAAAAGCGCGAAACAGTCCGGCGCGACCCTGGCGTTCAGGTTGCCTTCCTCGAAGTAGATGAAGTTGTCGCCTGAGACCGCGGCGTCCTCTCGCGAGCTGAAGAAGAACTTGAGTATGGAGATGATTTCCACAAAATGGCTGAGTTGATAGAGCGCGTCGGGCATCGGCATACCGTCCGTTTCGGGATAGAATATCTCCGTCTTCGCGGACACATCCGCGCCCGCCACCGCATTCTTGATGACCATAGCCAACCTCCTATTGCCCTTGTCCGCGCAGCCGCCGCAGTTCGGCCTCGAGTTGGGCGGCGCGCGCTTCGGCGAATTCACGATGAGACTCGGCGTACTCGCGCGCCAAACGCTCAGACTCGGCGCGGGCCTCGGCGGACTCGCGCTCAGCCTCTGCCGTCTCGCGGGCGTCCTCCGACTCGTCATGAGTCAGAAGGAAAACCCCGCTCACCGGATCCCGAAAGCGCAACTCGCCCTCATACCAACCCGGCGACTCATCCCTCACCCACCAGAACTCCAGACCCAGCGCCTCGCTGTATCCCCAATGACGACCGTCCGGCTCGGTGACTATCTCGATAGGCGCGTACACCCCGCCAACCAGCCTGTCCCCGGCCAAAGGCGCGTCGTGATATTCGCCGCCCGAATGGTCGAACCGCCAGTATTCGCCCACGCCATAGTCGGCGTAGATCTCGCGCTTCTCCGTGTAGTCTCGCCTTCCCGTGCTGCGAGAACCCACCTCGAACACCAGGTCCGGCGGCTTGCCAACCTCGCTTATGATGTAGCCGTTGCTGTGCATGAGCCAGACGGGGTCTTCCAGTCCATAGGCGAACGAGCCGTCCGGGTGCGGGCCATGCCCGTCGTGGGGAGTCTTCCACAGGTATCCCCCTATCCCTACGAACACATCGTCGCGACGCCTGAACCACGCGCTCAGCATATTGAGGAACGCCGTGATAGCCTGCATCTGCTCCATCATGTCAGGAACCCTCGGCGGATCCGGCAGCCGCGTATAGTCCGCGACGCGCCGCTTTATCAGTACGCTCCGTTGGGTAATCATGGCTGAATTCTCCGTGAGGCTGTGTCAATATGGTTCTCCGGTCGGGAGTATCTACCACTGGGGCCGGAGACGCGGGCAAGATAGCGAAAAGCCCCGCCGTTCGGTGGCGGGGCTTTCTGGATTCGGTCTCCGATTCCATCAGCGACTCCCCCTATTCGCGCATCCGACGCATCAGTTCATCCCGATTAGGCTCGTCTCGCAGAAGGTACGCCACAACGAATTCAGGTACGCTATCGCTGATGTTGACGGGAATGATTATCGGACGCTCAGTAAATGGCGATTGGCATTGCCCACGAGCGGAAGCTCATTGCACATTGAATAGTAGGTGTCTCCGCGCTTCTCCACCCTGCCAGTCAGATTCATTCCCATTGAGATACGCTGCGGCATCGTCTCCTGCGCGACCATCTGACATTCCCTCGACCCTAGTGTAGTTTTAGTGCGTATCATTATATATTGGTCTCTACTTACTATCAATATACTCCGGTGGCGCCTCAGTGTCTTCCGATTATCAACCAATTACGTTCGTGGTGAGCTTGTCGAACCATGAACGGGCGGCCCTTCCACTTACTATCAATATACTCCGGTGGCGCCTCAGTGTCTTCCGATTATCAACCGATTACGTTCGTGGTGAGCTTGTCGAACCATGAACGGGCGGCCCTTCCACTTACTATCAATATACTCCGGTGGCGCCTCAGTGTCTTCCGATTATCAACCAATTACGTTCGTGGTGAGCTTGTCGAACCATGAACGGGCGGCCCTTCCACTTACTATCAATATACTCCGGTGGCGCCTCAGTGTCTTCCGATTATCAACCGATTACGTTCGTGGTGAGCTTGTCGAACCATGAACGGGCGGCCCTTCCACTTACTATCAATATACTCCGGTGGCGCCTCAGTGTCTTCCGATTATCAACCGATTACGTTCGTGGTGAGCTTGTCGAACCATGAACGGGCGGCCCTTCGACAAGCTCAGGGCGAACGACACAAGCGGTATCGGGAAATAACCGAAAGCCCCTGGGTGGCATCTATCATCATACCCGGCATTCACGATCCGGACTACCTCCTCAGCAGCCCCGGCAGCCGCTTCAGACTCTCCACGTCCCCCGCCGGAACGAAATGATCCACATACGGCATCGCCGCCTGGAGACCCCGCGCCAGCGGCTCGAAATCCTCAGTCCCCGCCAGCGGATTCAGCCACACCAGCCCGCGCACCCTCAGCCGCATCCTAGACAGCTCCCGCGCCAGCCGTCCCGGGTCCCCCGTCTCCCAGCCGTCACTCAATAGAAACACCGTCGTGAACCTGTCCTCCAGGTGTTCGTATGACGTATTGACCACGTGAACGCTCTCCCCTATCTTCGTCCCGCCCGACCAGTGCTCCACCGCCCTGCCCGCCCGATACAGCGCCTCGTCGAAATTCGGCGCCGCCAGCGCGCGCGTTATCCGCGTTATCGCCGTGCTGAACGCGAACGTCTCCACCCTGCCCGTCTGCTGCCCCACCGCGTGCGCCAGCCTCAGCATCAGCCGCGCGTGCCTGTCCATCGAGCCGCTCACGTCCAGCAGCAGCAGCAGGCGAGGAACCCGGCGCACCCGCCGCAGACGCGGCAGCCGAACCGCGTCCCCGCCCGTCGCCAGGCTCAGCCGCATCGCGCCCCGCAGGTCCGGGACTCCCCGCCGCCTGTGCCTCTTTCGTCTGCGCCCGGGCCTCGACGCCAGCGCGCGAACCATCCGCGCCGCTATCCGCTGTATCTCCGCCGCGTCCTCCCCCTCCGCCAGCGCCGACAAGTCGCGCCCGCCCGTCGCCTGATGAGCGCTCGCGCCCGTCCGCAAAAGCTGGATAACCGTATCCTTCGAGTAGGGATCGTCCTCGGGAACCCCCAGTCCGCGCGGCAGCCGCCCCACCGCGCGCGTCTGCCCGAAACTCGTCTTGGGACCGGTGTCCGTCTCAGGCCGCGCCGACACCGGCTCGAAATTCCAGAATTGATAGAAAAGTCTGTCGAAAATAGGAAACTGTTCCCGCCGCGACACCAGCAGCGCCCTAAGCGACCAGTAGATCCGCGCCTCCGACATCAGCCCCGCCCGCTCCACGGCGGCGATAGCGTCCGCCGTCTCGCTCGGCCCCACCAGCAGCCCATGCCCCCTCAGCGCCCTGCAAAACCGCGTCAGATGCGCGATGAAGTCGTAGTCCGCCACAACAATACGCGCCTAAGTCGTCCTCAGGATAAGCGTAACCAGAGATCCCACAACTCCTCCACCCACCACTATCACCGAAATGAGTATCGCGTTCAAACGAGCTTCCAGGCCGCCCATACGTTTATTCACCTCGTCGCGAAGACCCTCTATCTGGCCGTTCATCTCGGTGCGAAGACCCTCTATCTGGCCGTTCATCTCGGTGCGGAGACCCTCTATCTGGACATTCATCTCGGCGCGAAGACCCTCTATCTGGACATTCATCTCGGCGCGAAGACCCTCTATCTGGACATTCATCTCGGCGCGAAGACCCTCTATCGCCCTGTTCGTCTCGTCCATTCGACCATTCATCTCGCCACGAAGACCCTCTATACGACCCTCCACACCCTCTATACGGCTGTTCACACCCTCTATACGGCTGTTCACACCCTCTATACGACCCTCCACACCCTCTATACGACTGTTCACATCCGACCGCAGATCTCTGATCTCCTCCCCGATGCGCCCCAGCCGCCGGTCAACCTGCTCATAGGCCCCCTCCAACCGGGAGACCCTTTCTTCCATCGCAACCATCATATCCCTCCTTCTATCTAAACGATGCGCCTATGTTGCCCTCAGCAGAAACGCAATTATTCCCGCAATCAGAGTGACCACTATACTCACCGACCCCGCTATGACCGCTATCAGTATCGCGTGCAGACGATTTTCCATACCGGTCATCCGATCATTCATCTCCGTCCGAAGACCTCGCACGTCCCCCCCAATTTCACCAAGCCGCCGATCAACCTGCTCATAGGCTCCCTCCACCCTGGACACCCTATCCTCAGTAGTAACCATTTATCCCCTCCTTAATATGTCCCCAGAAGATATACCCTAACTCCCCCAACGTCAAAGCCTCGACCTCCCCACTAGATCAACGCCCCCGACTCATCCCCCCACTCCCGCGTCGCCCACGAACCCTGCTCCACAGCCGTCAGAAAATCCAGAACCGTCCGGTTGAACAGGTCGGGGTCCTCCAGATTGATAGCGTGACCCGCCTGCGGCATCACCACCAGCCCCGACCTCGGTATGCACCGCTTCATGAACACGCTCGGCTCGATGCACGGCTCATCCTCATCCCCCGTCATTATCAGCGTCGGCACATCCATCGCCCGCATCCGCTCCTCCAGGTCGAATATCGGCGGCCTGCGTCCCTGCACCCCCGAAAACGTCAGCGCCGACCCAATCGGCGAATGTTCCAGGAACCCCTGTCTGAACTCCTCGTACCCCAGCGGGTCCTTGCGGAGCAACTGAACCCGCGTCCCGCTGTTCAGGTAATCCTCCATCGCCTCCATTCCGCCCGCCCGCATCCTGTCCGCCCGCCCGTTCACGTTCCGGCGGAACGGCTCCGGGTCCGTCGAGCCGGCCCCCGTCCCCGCCACGATCAGCGACCGCGCCATCTCCGGGTACGTCAGCCCGAAATTCAGCGCCACGTTCCCGCCCATCGAAAGCCCGCCGATGTGCGCCCGTTCTATATTAAGGTGGACGAGCAGCCCGCGCAGGTCGTCCACCGACCGCTCCTGCGTATAATCATCCAGGCTGTCAGGCACGCCCGACGGCGGATACCCCCGCGCGTTGTACGTAATCACCCGATACCGCCGGCTGAAGAACTGAACCTGCGGCTTCCACGAGCGATAATCCCCCGCGAACTCATGGCTCCACACCAGCGGATACCCGCTCCCGCGCTCCTCATAATATAGACTCACCCCATTCACACTCGCATACGCCATTCCATCATCTCCATTCACTCGCTTACTTATACGATCAAGCCATTCACCAAACCCCCAACCACTTCCGACCGCCCCATCCTGTTCATCCCATCATCCTGAAAATCCTGATTCCGACAAATAATCGCACATTCCCCCAATCCGCGCTACAATAACCAAAGACTAACCACTAAAAACTAAAAACTAAAGACTACCCCCATGATCCAAGTCCGAATAATGTACTGGAAAGAAATCCCCGTCCAGGTCCAGGCCCGCGACGGTGCCGGCGCCGTCTCCCGCCAGCTCCACCCTCGCTTCCAGCAGGGAGTGGACGCCATAGCCCTGTTCGACGGCTCGGCCGGCGCCGACGAATACCTCACCGCCTGGGAATGGGGCGAGTACGCCGACGCCGAAGGCACAGCGAGCGAGGCCGCCGACGCCCTCGCCGCCCGCCTGAACGACCACTTCCCCCAGGATTTCGTAGCCCGCGTCCGCCAACTCCACCGCCAGGGCCGCCGCGATCCCACCCCCGGCGCGATTGACCACTGGGCCGACGAATAGCCCATCGCGCCCGTTTCCCCAATTCCTACATATCTAGTCCATTTTTATGCTACAATACAAACTCCTGGCGATGGTGGTAAGAGCTTCTTTTCCCTTGACTCATGCGAGCGTTTATACTGTCATGCGTCAATCAACCATCCAACTTATATATAAACAGAAGGTTATCCAAAGTGAGTTCACCGACCAAAATTTTTTCGGTCCGTAGCTAACAACAGGTGATTACAGGTCACTTTCCACGTGACCCGCGTCCTGTTACACTTGGAAACCCACTTGAAACGTCACCAGTACTACATAAATTAGACTAAATGGAAATCTCGGCGGCGAGTTGATCGCAACCGGCTGAAAACCCGAAAGGCGGCTCCCAAATGCCCTCCCTGCTAGAAAGACTCCAAGCCGGAGAAGTCCTCATCTCCGACGGAGCCACCGGCACATACCTCCAGCAGCGCGGCCTCGAACCTGGCGGCTGCCCCGAAGAGTTCAACGCCAGCCACCCCGAAGTAGTCCAGGGCATGGCCCGAGACTACTTCCACGCCGGCTCAGACATGGTGCTAACCAACTCCTTCGGCGGCTCCCGCTTCATGCAGAAGAAGTACGGCTACGGCGGCAGGGTAGCCGAGTTCAACCGTCTGGCCGCCAGCCACGCCGCCGGCCAGAAGCCCGACTCCGACCACTACGTCCTCGGCTCCGTCGGCCCCACCGGCGAGATGATGGAGCCGCTCCCCGACGGCGTAAGCGAGTCCGAGATGTACGACGCCCTCGCCGAGCAGATAACCGCCCTCGCCGACGGCGGCGCCGACGCCATACTCATCGAAACCCAGATGGCCCTCGAAGAAGCCGTAACCGGCATCCGCGCCGCGAAGAGCGCCACTCCCCTGCCCGTCTTCGCCACCATGGTCTTCGACCTCGGCCCGCGCGGGTTCTTCACCATGATGGGCGTAACCCCCGAGCGCGCCGTCGCCGAGCTAAGAGAAGCCGGCGCGGACGTCGTCGGCGCCAACTGCGGCAACGGCATTGACCGTATGCTAGACCTCGCCGAGCTAATGCGCGCCGCGGACGACGGACTCATGCTCATCCACTCCAACGCCGGCATCCCCGACATGAAAGACGGCCAGATCATCTACAACGAGTCCCCCGAATACATGGCCGAACGCTTCAAGCGCCTCGCCGACATGGGCATCAACATAATAGGCGGCTGCTGCGGCACCGGCCCCGACCACATCCGCGCCCTCCGCGCCGCCGTCAAATGACCCCAAAATACACTCTCCCTCGCTGAGTGAGAGTGAGAATTAGTTTCTGACAACTGACTACTGAAAACTAATAACTGAGAACTAAGGACTCCGACATGACCCAACCAGCCATCGCCCAACGCGGACAGGTAGCACGCAAGCTCCAGGAGATCGGCAACTGCATGGAACTCGTCCCCATGGACGCCAACTTCAACAACGTCTCCGTGGGCCTATATATAAAGGAGGGGGTCCTCACCGTCTGGAGCTTCAGCCGCGCCGACGGCATCAACGACCGCCTGCGCGCCATCCGCGACCAGATGGTCAGGCTCGGCGACCTCACGCCCGTCGAGGACTCCGACAACCGGCTCATCTTCCCATGCGGCGTGGTCCACGAACGCCCCGTCAAGTTCCTGCTCACCCAGGCCGTCACCAAGAGCCCCGACTTCGCCCACCCCGACGGCCCCATGACCATCAAGGATTCCAAGTCCGCCCTCATGCTCACCACGACCGGCGTATCCAACGGGACCGAGTACGCCTACCGCGTCTCCGGCGAGGGCGAAGTCAGGAACCCGGCCCTGCGCCTCCGCATGGTCATCGCGGGCTTCGCGCGCTACGGCGAGATGGACAAGGTCGGCGACACCGAAGTCGCCTTCTCCTGCCGCCAGCGCCACGACGGCCTAGTCCGGCTGCTGCTGCCCTACTCCCGCAACATCAGCGCCGTCGAATCCATGCTCGAAGCCGAAGCCACCCGCGGCCAGATGACCACCAGCACCCTCGGCTTCAGCCCGCTCTAACGAAAGCAGGAAACTCAGAAATGGCCCTCACGACATTCACCATAGAAACCGAGCGGGAAGACGACGGACGCTGGATAGCCGAAGTCCTCGAAATCCCCGGTGCCATGGTTTACGGCCCAACCACCCACGACGCCATCGCCAAGGCCCAGGCCCTAGCCCTCCGCATCCTCGCCGAACGCCTCGAACATGGCAAAGACACTCCGTGATTATGTACTACACACCCGCAGACGCAATCCCAATTCGTGAAGTCTTTCGCTATGAGCCACAAGATTTCACTCCATGGCTAGCAGGCCATTTAGACCGGCTGGATAGGGCCTTGGGCATGGAGTTGGAGCTTGTTGGATATGACGAACAACTTGGTACCCATCAGAAACGGCCTGATATTGTGGCAGAAGAAAAAAATCTGGATACGCCCGTAGTAATCGAGAACCAGTTGAAAATATCCGACGACGATCACTTGGGAAGGCTATTGATATATGCGGCAAATGCAAAAGCTGGATTCGGGATTTGGATTGCCCCTGAATTTAGACATGAACACATGAGAGCGGTTGAGTGGATCAATGAGAACTCGTTCGAGTCATTCCAGTTATTCTGCGTCAGGGTCTTCGCCAAACAAGACAGTCGCCCCAGCCATAAGGTCCGATTCAAGGTAGTCACTTATCCGACTCAGTGGTCTTATGAGATGAAGGCCCTCTCGTGGGACTACGACTATTTGGACAACGGTATGTACCGCAACTTCTGGCAATCGCTGATTCAAGATCAGCGAATAACCAATTTCACTGCGCCAAAACGTATGATCAGCAGGAGGTATCACTATTTCTACTCTGGATTCGGAGGGATTAGGTACGTAGTCCGCTTTGCGCCGATTTCAGAGACAGTATCTGTAAGTCTGGCAATCGCCCGCCCAGAGAGAAATGAAGTTTTCGACCAATTGGGGAATGACTGGGAATATATAGAACGTACATTTGGAGATGAGCTAAACTGGGAAAGCTCGGAATACCGAAAGTTCCATAGAATAGGTGTAGAGGAAGCCGGTTCAATTATAGATTCGACCGATGAGACCAAGCGATGGATGATTGATAACCTGATACGACTGAAAGAAACATTCACTCCCTACCTAGACGAACTGGCCAGGTAGATGGTGGAGGCAATCACATGACATCGCAGAAAACTACGACGAACCCCGATGAGATAGGCACATGAGCAGAATCCATGCCAGAAGTCACGGGCGCGGCAACCACCAGGAATGAGGAATGGCCTGACTACCTCCCCGCGCTCGTCAAAGACGGACCGAAGTTCAAGGGTACCGATGTCTGCATCGAGAATCTATTCACGTTCCTTGACAATGGCCGGAACCTGTACTCATTTCTCAAACACTTCCCTTCGGTGGGCGAGGATACCCTGAAGGTCATGCACAGCGACGGGAGAATAATGAGCGGCACCCCGGTGTTCAAGGGAACTCGCCTGCCGGTCAAGAGTCTTTTCGACCACATGGCGGCAGGGTATAGCCTGGATGCTTGGCTAAGCCAATTCCCGACTGCCAGCAAGGAACAAGCCACAACCGCTCTCCACTTAGGTAGATACGCGCTAGAAAGCATCGCTTATCAAACTGACGCTCCCAAACCAAAGTTCCGCAACCCACCAATCAAGAGACGGGAAACACCTCCGAGTCCGCCACCCAAGCTATCCTGAACATCCCCCACATCCCGTAAATCCTGATTCTGATAACCCCTACAACCTCAGCAGCCCCGACAGCCGCTTCCGCCCCCGGCACGGCCCCACAACCGCCATGTTCAGCCGCTCCGTCACCAGATGCTCAGACGCTACCCGCCGGATGTCTGAGAGGCTTATGGAGTTGACGCTATCTACAACATCGTCAACGTCCAGGATAGCGCCAAGCAGTAGATCCTGGCTGCCCATCCACGCCGACACCGAGCGAGTGTCCTCCATTCTGAGCATCATGCGACCGGCCACCAGCCGCTTCGCCTTCTCCATCTCTTCTTCCGGCAGCGAGTCCCGCGCGTCCGCGACCTGCTCAAGAATCACCGGAACCGCTTCATAGACGCTTTTAGGCTCCACTCCGGCGGATATGACGAACGCGCCAGTGTCCTTGAAGTGGGCGACGCCGCTGTGTACGTCGTAGGCGAGGCCGCGCTTCTCGCGCAGTTCCACGAACAGCCTGCTGCTCATCCCCTCGCCCAGTATCACGCTCAGAAGGTCCAGGGCGTACCTGTCTGGATGATTGAGTGAGAGCCCGGGCAGCGCGATGGACATATGAACCTGCTCAGACTTACGATATTCCAGATTCATCTGCGGCTCTTCCTGTACGTGGGTGACCGGGGCCGGCTCGCGGCGCTCGGCGTTCGGCCAGTCGCGGGATAGCTCCTCCGCCTGAGCAACCACATCTGAGTGTGGCACGTTCCCCGCCACGCTTACCACGATGTTCTCGGGCGTGTAGTACTCCGCCGCGTGATCCAGCAGCATCTCCCGGGTGATGACGTCAACCGACTCCTTCGTTCCGCCGATGTCCCGACCGAGCGGATGACCAGGCCACAGCATCTCGTCTATCAACGAGTCCACCCGCGCCGTGGGATAGTCGTTGATCATAGCGAGTTCTTCCTGTATGACCCGCCGCTCCTTCTCGACGTCCTCCGGCTTGTAGAGCGAGTTGCGGAGCATATCGAAAAGCAGGTCGAGCGACTCGGCGAAGTACGGCTGGGCGACCTTGCACCAATAGACCGTGAGTTCCTGCTCAGTGCCGGCGTTCATGACGCCGCCCGTACCCTCGATGGCCGAGCTAATGTCCACCGGGTCCGGCCTGCGCTCGGTGCACTTGAACACCATGTGCTCTATGAAATGAGAAAGGCCCGCCTCGGCGTCGCTTTCGTAGCGAGAACCCACCTTCACGAAAACGGAGATAGCCACGGAGCGGGTATGCGGCATATCGCACGAAACAACCCGCAGACCGTTATCAAGCGTCGTCTTCTGGAAGATCCCGTTTTCGTTCATATAGGTTGATTCTATTGACCAACGGAGGGGATAGTCAAAGGGTTTTCGTCGCGCGCGAGCGCAAACCCGTTTCACCGTTGTATAATAGGCTTGACCGACATCAGGGAGGCTAGAACGAAGATGGTACAGACAGCGGTACGAACCACCAAGCATATTCTGGTTGATCCTACGACCGAGCCGATTGTCCCGGGCTTCATTCCCGCGCCGAGGCTGGACTCGCTTGAGAACAAGAGGCTCGGCCTCATAGACGACGCTAAGGACGGCGCGCAGGTTCTCCTGGAGGAGGTAGCCGACGCCCTGAAGGAGCGATACGGAGTCGCCTCAGTCAACTACCACCGCAAGCCCTCGGCGTCCAAGCCGATGGACCCGGAAGCGCTAAGCGAGATGACGAAGGATTGCGACTACATCGTGGTCGCAATCGGCAGTTGAGGCTCATGCAGCGCGTGCAGTGTGCACGACGGAATCCACGCGGAGAAGGCCGGTGTCCCATCGGTCACCATCTGCACGGACATATTCGAGATCACGGCCCGGTCCATGGCCGAGATGTGGGGGGCTCCCACTTATCCCATCGTTCTGACCGAGCATCCCATAGCCGAACTCACCCGCGAACAGCTTCGGGCCAGGGCGGAGGATATGCTCCCCCAGATGGAGACAATCTTGCTGGGTGGCAGGGTGTAAGCCAGCGAGGGCCTGGATAGGGGCAACTACAAGGGATTGCCCCTATGGGTTTGGGGTTCCGCGGGATCACGATGAGATGAATGGATTCGCGGATTTGTATTTAGGCGATGGCTTTTAGCCGCTCCCAGACAATTCTCGGAAGAGGGCGCGCCACTCTTCCACATCGCCGCCGCCCATTCTCTCTCGATAGACGATCACGCCGTCGGAGTCGAAGGCTATCTTCGTTGACTGCCGGATCACGTTGAGGCGCAGCAGCGTGTCACGGTCGGAGTGGGTGAGCGGCCACGGATAGCCCTGGTCGCGCTTGAAGTCCTCCAGCTTGTCGAAACTGTCGGACGGGTCTATGTTCACGGCGTAGAAATCAACTTCCTGGGCGAACTCTGGCCAAACGTCTTTGAGGCTCCGCAACTCGGAGCGGCATATCGTTCAAGTCGTGGCGAAGAAGAACAGGAAGGCGGGCCTTCCGCTCTCTACCAAGCCGGTGGAGGTGAGCTTTTCGCCGTCGCTCGTCAGCGTAAGCTCAAAGTTCGGCAGCCGGTTTCCTATCTCATTGCCAATCTTCACTTCGGTAGATGTATCGGGCGCGGGCGCCGGAGCCTGCGGAGCGGGTTGCGATTCAGACGGCGACCCGCAGGCCGCGGACAACAGCGCCACTATTCCGAGCGCGGTCAGTATGATGTACTTGAACATGAAGCCCTGCCACATAATCACTCGCTGTTCCTCATTCACTCGCAATCCGAAATCCATCCTGTATATCTAATTATCCTGTACACCCTGATTCAGACAAAAGCGCCCGCCCCTCGACTCTACTCCAGTCCCATCGCGCGAACCAGGCTCGCCATGTCGTGGACTTCCAGGTCCGGCTTGGCGTCCGTCGGGCGAGTCGCGCCGCCCTCAGCGCCGTGTCCGCGGTTGACCCAGACCGACGCGATTCCGAGTTCGTTGGCGGGCGCGATGTCGTGGTACAGGCTCTCGCCTATGTGCAGCCACCTGTCCTTTTCGATGCCCATTCGCTCCAGGGCGGTTCGGAAATTTCTGTGGTCGGGCTTGTAACTGCCGCACTGCTGGGCGGTGACCACCACGTCCAGTCCTACCTCCAGCGCGTCCGCAGTTGGCGCGAACAGGTCGTCGTCCACGTTGGATATGATGGCGAGATTGTAGCGGCGCTTCATGGCTCGGAGCGCGTCCCGCGTGTCGGGGAAGACCGGCCAGGAACCGATGGTATCCACCAGGCAATTCATCTCCGACTCCGAGAACTGCACTCCCAGCTTTATGCCCATCATGGCGACGACCCGTCGCAGGACGCGGCGATATTCGAGGTATCGCCCGCCCTGCTGAATCTGCGGCTCGACCTCGGCGAAGAGGGCCAGAATCTCAGTCCTGGACATCCGTATGTCGTGAGCGTCAAGCGCGTCCGCCACGGCGTCCGAGATTCCGGTCTCCCAGTCAACCAGCGTGCCGTAGCAGTCGAAACTCAGCCATTGAAAACGTTCGAAGTCAAGCAACTTTCACTTCCTTGTAACTAGCGTCGGGTTCTGTTGATGTTTGATGATTATGCGCGCCAAATGGTAGTGTCATAAATTATTCTTTATGGTTTACAGGTGGGGTTACAGGTGAGTTTCCAGGTGGGACTGGTGGCAGTTCACGTGGAAAGTGACTTGTAACCACCTGTTGTTAGCTATGGACCGGAAATTTTTCGGTCGTCGAAGTCGCTGTTGATAAATTTCTCCTTATGCATATCCAGTTCGTTTGTTCTGGTAATTGTAGCATAGATTGGTTCATTGGACAAAGGGGGCGGGCAGGGCTTGTTTCGGTTATCTGATGTGTCGGCGCGGCTGAAGGGCAACCACAAGGGTTGCCCCTACGGGAAGTCGGGCGGCAATCAATCCTTGACAGCGCGGGGCGGCTATTCTAGCATCAGAGTATGAAATGTAATATGCAGGGAGGGAGATGTGAGAAAGATAGGGAAATTTCTGAGGCGGTCGGTGGCAGGCAAGCTCGCCGGGGCCGGCGTAGCCTTCATGTTCGTGTACATGGTTGGCGGAGGTAAGGCGGTCTGCCCACTCTGCGGCAACCAGGGAATCCATCCTTGGGAATGGAGCGGGGCCGTCAACCTGTAACCGATTCTCACCGCGCGACTGAAGAGTTATTGACTATATCCAGATGACCGCGCTTCCCGTCATCATTAGAACGGGCGCGGTCATCTTGCGTTCTGATACGGAGGTTCACGATGAGGCTCGAAGGCAAGGTAGCCCTGATAAGCGGTGGCGCGAGAGGCATGGGAGCGGCAGAAGCGAGACTCTTCGCGGCGGAGGGCGCGAAAGTCGTCCTGGGCGACGTTCTCCATGAGGAAGGGCAGCAGGTTGAGGCCGAGATAGCCGAGGCGGGAG
This sequence comes from Dehalococcoidia bacterium, assembly GCA_963668275.2. Lineage (GTDB taxonomy): Bacteria > Chloroflexota > Dehalococcoidia > Lucifugimonadales > UBA1123 > VXRN01. The sequence continues at coordinate 356,071 of OY764155.1, read as the reverse complement.
GAGAAGCGGTTTTCGTCCCGCTGGACGTCACCAGCGAGTCCGACTGGCGGAACGCGGTGGATACGGCGGTGGGGCGCTTCGGCAAGCTGGACATCCTGGTGAACAACGCGGGCATATTCAACCGCGCGTTCATTCACGAACAGACCGAGGAAGACTGGGACAGGGTGATGGACATCAACGGCAAGGGCGTCTTCCTGGGAACGAAGGCCGCCATTCCGGCGATGCGGGAAGCGGGCGGCGGCTCGATAGTGAACATATCGTCGGTGGCCGGACTCATCGGGAGCATGGCCTCGACGTCATACAACGCATCCAAAGGGGCGGTTCGGCTGCTGACGAAGAGTACCGCCGTCCAGTACGCCAAAGAGAGCATACGCTGCAACTCGGTGCATCCCGGCCCGATTGAGACGCCGATGCTGGACCTGGTCTATACCAGCCCGGAGGCGCGCGAGCAAAGACGGGACGCCATACCGATGGGTCGTCTCGGCAATATGGACGACGTTGCGAAGGGGGTATTGTTCCTGGCGTCGGACGAGGCGTCGTATATGACGGGGAGCGAGTTGGTGATAGACGGGGGCTACACGGCGATGTAGGGGCGGGATGGGCCGGAGAAAATCGCATAAGTGGAACAACCGCAGCAGCCGGGAAGTCCGTCAACCTGTGGATTCCCGCTTTCGCGGGAATGGCGAGACGAAAGCGAAAGGCCCTAGTCAGTATTCAGAGTTGCCCGTATCCCTGTCCGATTCTGTGATAGGATGAAGGTATGGACTTTCCGGCGAGAAAGTCTGTTGAGGAGGTCCAGGTGAAAAAGTGGCTCGCAAACAACGCCGTCGCGCTCGGAGCGCTCGCAAGCGTGTTTGCCATTCTGTGGGTCGTGTGGCAGGCCCAGCACCAGATAACGGAAAGCATCCTGGAATCCGAGACGCGGCTTGAAGCGCGATTTGAGATTCGGATGGCGCAGCTTGAAACTCAGTTTGAAGCCCGGATGATTCAGCTCGAAGACAGGATGACAAGGCTTGAAGACAGGATGACAAGGCTTGAGGACAAAATGGACGATATTCAGTCCAACCTGGACGCTCGGCTGGACCTGGTTGAGCGCGAACAAGCGGAACTGCGCGGCATCCTGGAAGGCATGAGACGATAGGGATATTCAGATGGGCCAGATTCTGAACGTTGACGATGCGCTGATGGAGAGACTCCTCGAAGAGGCCAAGCGCCGCCAAACGACGATCCCTGAGTTGGTGGACGCGGGACTGAAACACGTTCTCGATGAGTGTAGCGCCGCGCCGCTGTCGCGCGATAAGTCCCTACCGCCTCTGCCCAAGTGGCGCGGCGAACTGCTGGTTGACATATCCAACCGCGACGAGCTTCAACGGATATGGGACGAAGATGCTGGTATTCGATATGATGCGTGAGCGCGGCATAACCCGGATATGCAGTCGAGATTCCGACTTCCTGCGATTCTCGTTTCTGACCGTGATAGACCCGGTGAGCTGATTCTCCTCGCCGACGCCCGCATACTCGCCGCGATGTGATACAGTGGCGTGGAAATAGTAAGCGCCCAGCGTCGGAGTTAAGAGGAACCAATGTCAACGCAAGATAAACTCCAGCAAGAGATAGACCGCTTCGTCAATAGCACACCCGTATCGCAGGGCAAGCAGGCCGAGGCGCAGAAGTACCTGCCCGGCGGAAGTTCCAGGGGAACTGCGTTCTTCGATCCGTATCCGCACTTCATAGAGCGCGGCGAGGGCCACTACATCTACGACGCGGACGGCAACCGGCTGCTGGACTTCATGATAAACGCCACCAGCCTGATACTGGGCCACGCCCACCCTGACGTCACGCAAGCGATCCAGGAACAGGCGGCGAGAGGCACCGCCTTCACCGGGCCGACCGACCCGCAGGTTCGGATGGCGAAGATACTTACCGAGAGGGTTCCGTCGCTGGACTTGGTACGCTTCACCAACTCAGGCACGGAAGGCACGATGATGGCGATTCGGGCCGCGCGCGCCTATACCGGCAGGCAGAAGATAGCCAAGTTCGAGGGCGGCTACCACGGCGCGCACGAATACGTCTCGGTCAGCGTCCGTCCTCCGCTGGAAAAGCTGGACCCGTCGGGGCCGACTCCAATCGCGGAGCACCCGGGCCTGCCGGACAGTATCCTCGATCAGGTCATCGTTCTGCCGTACAACGATCTGGACTGGTGCGAGCGCGTCCTGCGGGAGAACGCGAATGAAGTGGCCTGCCTGATAATGGAGCCGGTCGTCTCCAGCTTTGGATACCTGCCCGGAGATGTTGGGTTCCTGCGCGGTCTGCGCGACTTGACCACCGAATTGGGCATCGTGCTGATATACGACGAGGTTCAGAGTTTCCGCATAGCGCAGGGCGGCGCGCAGGAAACGCTCGGCGTGATACCGGACATGACGTCATTCGGCAAGATAATAGGCGGCGGAACGCCGGTGGGCGCGTTCGGTGGCCGGGCGGACATAATGGAACTGTTCGACCCCACGAGTGGAGCGGCCATACCCCACGCGGGGACATTCAACGCCAACCCGGTAACCATGGCGGCGGGCGAGGTGGTGATGAACCACCTGACGCCCGAGGTGTATGACCGGATGAACGCTCTGGGCGGCGAGTTACGCGCCAAGCTGAGCGCCGTGTTCGACGAATTCGAGGTTCCGGCGCAGGTGACGGGCATCGGGTCGCTGTTCGGGATTCACTTCACGTCCGAGGAGATACGAGACTATCGCTCAGTAGTCCGGGCTGACGGGACGATGCGGAAGGCGCTGTTCACCGGCCTGCTCAACGAGGGGATACTGCTTCAGACAGGCGCGGCCGGCGCGATGAATTCGCTGACCACAACCGGCGACATAGACTCGCTGGTGGACGCCACTCGCAGGGTTGTGGAACGAGTAAGGTAGCGGTTGGGAAACCTGCGTCGAGGACGCCTGGGACGCCTGGATATCCGTTTTCGCTCGTAACGGAGCTTTGAACAGGGTTGCGGAAAAGTAAAAAATTTGGCACGATAGATATATGCGAATAAGTGAATTTGAATTCAAAGACCCCTTGCCGGAGCTGAATCGGCCCATAGCGATTGCTATGCTCCGCCCCTGGGTTGACGTGGGACGAGTCGGCACTCTCTCCCTGAACATCCTGCAACGTCATCTCGGCGCGCGGGAACTGGGACGGCTTGTCGAGCCTGGAAAGTTCTTCGACTTCACCAGGTACAGGCCCCGTATGCGCACCGTTGACGGTCAGCGCGTCTTTACCACGCCCAACAGCATCATTCACTACGCTCATGACGACGCGACCGACAGGGATTACCTGTTCCTGCACGTTCGCGAGCCCCATAACTTCGGCGAGACGTACTGCAACGCCATATCCGAGGTGCTGACCCACTTCGATGTCCGGGAGTACTGCCGCATCGGTGGAATGTATGACTCGGTGCCGCACACTCGCCCGCTGCTGGTGACCGGCACTATGTCCGACGAGCAGGCGGCCAAGGCGCGCGGGCTGATCTCCCAGAGACGCAACACATACCAAGGCCCAACCAGCATCGTCAACATGGTGACCGATATGCTGGTTGACAAAGAGATCGTCACGACCAGCCTGATGGCGCACCTGCCCCAATATATGCAGCTGGATGAAGACCACATGGGTTCTTCCCGCCTCGTGGAAATTCTGTGCGCGATGTACGACCTGCCTCGTTCTCTGTCCGACACCGCGCGGGGCGAACGCCAGTATGAGGACGTCAACAGGGCGGTCGAGGGCAACCCCGAAGTGCGCTCTCTGATAACCAGGCTGGAGTCATACTACGACCGCGTATTGGCAAGTGAGGAAGAGGAAGAAGAGCCGGCGGCTGAACTCGCGCCCGATATCGAACAGTTCCTGCGCGAGGTTACCGGCGAGAACGGGCCTGAAGAAGTCCGATGAACGTCGCCGCCTCGATACCCCGCGCGAGGAACAGATATGAGCGAACGCGACTTCATCGGCTATGGTCAGCATCCCCCAAAGGTCGAATGGCCCAACGGCGCGCGCATAGCCATTTCGGTAGTGGTCAACTACGAAGAGGGCTCCGAATACTCTCTGCTCGACGGCGACCCCCACCGCGAGACGAACAGCGAAGTGCCGTCTCCGCTCCCTCTGGACGAGCGCGATCTGGCGAACGAGTCCTTCTTCGAATACGGCAGCAGGGCGGGCGTGTGGCGAATAATGCGGATTCTCAAGAGGTTCAACGTTCCCGCCACCTTCTACTGTTGCGCGCTCGCGCTGGAGCGCAACCCGGAGGTTGGCCCGGAGATCGTTAAACAGGGGCATGAGGTCTTCGGACACGGCTATCGCTGGGAAGAGTATTACCGCATGGACCGCGACGCCGAACGGGAAGCTATCGCGAAGGCCGTCGAGTCCATACGACGAACCACGGGCGAACGCCCGCTTGGCTGGTACACCAGATACGCCCCAAGCGCCAACACCCGCGAACTGGTGGTAGAAGAGGGCGGATTCCTGTACGACTCCAACTCATACGCGGACGATATTCCCTACTATGTGGATGTCGGCGGCAAGCCCTGGCTGGTGGTGCCGTACTCGCTGGAGGTCAACGACACCCGCTTCTGGCGCGGGGGCATGAATAGCCCGTCGGACTTCTACCAGACGCTCAAGAACACGTTCGACGTCCTGTACGAAGAGGGCGCGGACTCGCCGAAGATCATGAATGTGGGGCTGCACTGTCGCATCGTGGGACGCCCTTCGAGGGCCGCGGCTCTCAGGGATTTCCTGGAATACGCGACGGGGTTCCCGAACGTGTGGTTCGCGAGGCGCGTCGAGATAGCGCGGTGGTGGCTGGAGAAGTACCCGGCCGGGGGGTAGGGGGATTGCGGGTATTCTACGGCTGTCCGCCGGCGCTGAGGCGGGTGACAGGGTAATCGGGGAATCTTTGATTCCAAGATCCCAAATTGAACACCCCACAACCAGCAACAATCGGACGAGTCCAAGATTTCGACTTCGGAACTTGCAGAGGCAGTTTACGCTTCAGGTCATCTAGATTCGCGTTCAGGTCCGGCGCCGCGATTGAATCCAAAGCGATCAGTACGAGATAGTACACTGGCTTGTCGGCCCTGCCAGACGCCCACTCGTAAAGGAACGAGTCTCTGTATTTGTACTTGAGGTCTTCGTTAAGAGATCTGTTCTGAAATTCTCTGATAAACTGCTGTTGTTGCTTACCACTACTCTCTGGGTGCTGTGGATCCTTGAATTCAATGAAGAGATATTGGTTTGGAAGTTCGACAATGAAATCCACTGACTTCATGCAGTGGCTTAATTTTTCATCTGTTATGACATCGTCGAACTTACGCGCATCTTCTATATTTCTGAATTCGACTTGGAGGTCTCCTTCTGTAAAGGTAGTCATTTTGCAATACCTTTAAGGCTGCGATCAATTTCCCTGTCGTAAAGATCAGAGAATGTCTCGGCGATTGCATTGGGATGTATCTCAAGATAGCCATCAGTCGTGTCGCACTCTACTTCACCCGCCTCTTTGTGAAGTGTGTGGAACGCTACTTCATCCTTATCCTGTTTGCGGAGGTCTAGTTCCTTGAGAACGACGTAATTGTGGGTGGCGAGGAATATCTGGACGCCGTTGCGCTGAAGTTCCAGCAAGACGTCCATCACCGCACCGAGCAGCTTGGGGTTGAGGTTGGTTTCGGGTTCGTCCCAGAACAGGACTGAGCCTTTTTGCAGGGAGCCGTTTCGTATTAGGAGCCAAAGGAGGGCGAGTTTTCGGAAGCCTTCGGCGAGTAGGGTGAATTCAATACTGCCTTCTTTGCCGCTCAGAAAGAATTCTTCATCTCTGATCCGAACTCTTCCGCTAATGGCTTTCTGTAGATTCCTTAGCATCCGTCTTCTTGAAGTATCTAGTGATCCTCTCAATTGTGGCAAATAGGCACGATCTAGTATGTCTGCATACACGGCTTCAAAGTGAATCTCGCGCTGTGCGTATAGCGACCGAAAACCGGGTGCGTTGGAAAGCATCTCTTTTACTGGGATATAAACACTTTCTATCGGTGCGGATTCCCATTGCCTACTTCCAGTTGTATTGGTACGGCGTCGCCCTGTGGAATACTTGGATATTGAAGTTCCAAGATTCTGATCTTTTCGATAAATGTCAACTGTTCCTTTGGTGATGCCTTTACCTCGCTTGACGAGACGTCCTAGAGAGCGACGAGATGGGAGAAAGGTTTGCGATATTTTTTCTGGAAAGGAAACACCCGTCTTTGAAACGTCGCACGCTGCGTAGCACACCTTCATTATATGTGTCTTGCCGGTGCCGTTGGCTCCGACGAAGACGTTGACGCCTGGCGAGAGTTCCAGGTCGAAGTTCTCGAAGGCGGTGAAATTTTCTAGTTTTACTCTTGTTAGGGCCATGTGGTTCACCCAAGCTAATGGCTAATGAGCGGGCAGGAGACTACGTAATCACTAGCCCGCTCGGTTTCCGGCGCAGTTAATTTTACATGAAGGCGGACATTAGGGTGATGTTGTTGGCTTCGGGCTGGAGTTGGCGGCGTTCGACTCGCTTGATGAGGTCGGTTATGCGGTCGCAGGCGGGGGTTGGGACGCCGACCTCGCGGCCGCGGCGGGCTACGTAGCCGTCGAGGTGCTCTATCTCGGTGCGGCGGCCTTTGATCACGTCCTGGAGCATGGAGGGGCGACCGTCGCCTAGCTCTTTCGCGCCCTCGGCTAGCTGGGATTTGAGGTCTTCGAGGGCGGTGGCGTCCTGGGTGGCGTCCACGTACTGCCGGGACGGGATGTTGTTGATGGGTTCGACGGATACGCCCAGTCCGCTGCCCACTCGCACGACCTCCGCGCCTATGTTGATGGTGACGTCAACGACGCCGGGGGTGTCGCGGGATCCGGCGGAGCCGAGTCCGGTGAGGGCGCAGATGGGGTTGGCCATGGAGTTGGTGGCGAGCTTGGCCCAGCGGTGTCCCCAGAGGTTGGGGGTTACTTTGGTCGGGCCGACGGCGCCGAGCATATCGGATATGGCGTTGGCGCGGGCGGACTCTATGCCGCTCGGCTCGCCTATGGTGAAGGCGAGGCGGGAGGCTATGCTGGTCCTGATGGGGTTGGCGGGTTCGTACATTCCGGCGCCGAGGGTTATGACGCAGCCGAGTACCTTGCTCCAGCCCGCTATTGGGCCTATGCGCTCGTCGTTGATGCCGTTCTGGGCGGAGACTATCGCGCCGTTCTCGGAGAGGTGGGGCATGATGAAGTGGGTGGCCCACTCGGTGTCGTAGGACTTCATGGCGAGGAATACGAGGTCGAACGGCTCCACAATGTTGCAGACCTCGCCGAGGTGTACGGCGTTGGCCTGGACGGTGAAGTCGCCCTCCTGGGTGGAGACGGTGAGGCCCTTTTCGCGTATGGCCTCGACGTTGGCGGGCCACTGGTCAATGAGGGTGACGTCGTGGCCGGATTTGGCGAGGTATCCGCCGATGATGCCGCCGATGGCTCCGACGCCGAGAACCGCTATTCTGTTGAACATTGAGTTTCCTTTCTTTTGGTGTGGCGCTTGGAACGCTTTCATATATGTTGGTTTATGGCATACAGGTGAGGTTTCAAGTGAGTTTCCAAGTGGGACAGGATACAGGTCACGTGGAAAGTGACCTGTAATCACCTGTTGTTAGCTTTGCGCGAAAAAATTTTGTGTCCAGTAGATCACTGTTGATAAATTCAGACTTATAGTTTATTAGAACGTTCATGCGGGTATTGTAGCAGATGGCGGGGTGAATGTGTAGGGTCGCGGGAATTTGGATTGCGAATCTGGGGCGGTGGGAGTATGGTGTACGGATTCCCGATAGGGTCGTGGGTAACGTATGGTATCGTTTATAACCAAAGCCCCTCGGTCGCGGCGGACGCTGATGTTCGGCTCGACTATGCACGTGTGGAGCGATTTGTTCTTCGCGCTGCTGGTGCCTCTGCTGCCGTTCATCAAGGAGGACATGGGGCTGTCGTTCACTGAGGTGGGGCTGCTGAGGTCGGTGTTCAGCGGGGCGTCGGCGGTCTTGCAGGTGCCGGCGGGGTTCCTGGCGGAAAGCATGGGGGAGTTCTGGCTGCTGGTATGGGGGAATGTGTGGGTGTCGGCGGGGCTGGTGGCGATGGCGATGGCGCCGGCGTTCCTGGTACTGGTGGCGGCGTCGGGAGTCGGGGGGCTGGGCGGAGGTATGCAGCATCCGTTAGCTTCGAGCATGGTGTCGCGGGCTTATGACGACAAGGGGCGGGCGACGGCTGTGGGGACGGTGAATTTCGCGGGGGATCTCGGGAAGATGATCGCGCCGCTGGTGGCGGGTTTGCTGGCGGTGAGCATGGGCTGGCGGACGACGTTCATGGTCGTGGGACTGGCGGGACTGGCGTTCATGCTGGCCTCGATGTTCACGCGGCGGGCGGTGGACATCGGGAGGCCGCGGGCGAGTTCGGAGACGGCGCGAGAGGATCAGCCCGGGGGCGTGGAGTCGGAGTCGAAGATGGCGGGGTTCGTGGCGCTGAGCGGGGTTGGTTTGCTGGATTCGGCGACGCGCACGTCGGCGCTGGTGTTCCTGCCGTTCGTGATGGAGAGCAAGGGGATGGGCGCGGGTCAGATAAGCGCGATGCTGTTCCTGCTGTTCGGAGGCGGGGCGATAGGCAAGTATGTGTGCGGCTGGCTGGGGGACCGGATGGGGACTCTGAGCCTGGTGTGGGCTACGAAGGGTTTGACGGCGGGGCTGCTGGTGGCGGCTTTGTTCACGCCCGCGCTTCTGATGGCCCCGCTGATGGTACTGATAGGGATTGGGCTGAACGGCACGTCGTCGGTGCTGTACGCGACGGTGGCGGAGTTCGTGCCGCCGGGCCGTCGCGGGCGGTTCTACGGGTTTTTCTATACGACGAATGAGATTGGGACGGTGGCCGCGCCCCTGGCTTATGGTTTGGTGGCGGACTTGTTCAGCCTGCGGGCGACGATGCTGGCGATGGGGGCGGCGACGGCGGCGATTCTGCCCGCGAGCCTGACGCTGCGGCGGCACCTGGCGCGGGCGGGGTTCTGAGGGGGTAGGGCCGCTAACAGGGGGGCAGGGGTTCCAATCTCTCTTCTTCGAGCCAGAACCAGAGAGCGGATTCCTCATCCCCAAATTCGATGAACTCTTTGACAGTTCGGATGAGAGTGTCGGCGACGCTTGGCCCGAGTCTGACGGAGGCGACGACGGCGTAGGCGTCCCAGCCTGTGGTACGCAGAACCTTGGCGTGTTCGACGGCGCGGCGCTTGTCCTTGGCGTCTGCGGTGTAGGACGCTTCCATGGCGACGTAGAAGCCCGGTTCATCGCTTCCGCGCTCGGTTATCTGAACTATGAGGTCCGGCCTCATGAATGTTTCCCATACGCTTTCGCTGAGTCCCAGCGCGTCAATGGCTTCGAAATTCTGGGTGAGTATGCTGTCTCTATCAGCTTCGCGGAGCCGTCTGTACCTCGGCTTCCCCCGCATACCGAGCGCTCGCATAATGGGGTTGATTATCATGTAGTCATTATCTCGGGCGGCGTCTATGGCGTAGTTTCCTCGGAATCTTCCAAAGTCCTCGTGCTGCTGTCTGTACATACCGTGCAAGGCGCGTATGTCTGTGTGCAACGCGCGTATGTCGTCGCCCATATTTTCCTGAGACTTCCGAGATACCTCCTGGTCTGCCAGAATGCGGTTCTGGGTTTGGAGCAAGGTGACAATCGTATCTTGCATGGCGGCTTGGTTTTGGAGTATTGCGGCCAGCGTTCGGCGTGTTTCGTCTCGGTCCGCCAGCAATTCGTTCTGAGTTTCTTGAATGGTGGCCTGGGTTTGGCGGGATTCCTCTTGGTCGGCGAGGATCTTGCTCTGGGTAGCCTGAATGTCGGCCTGAGTTTGGCGGGACTCGGCGAGTTCGGCGAGGATGCGATTCTGGGTTTGGAGCAGTTCGGCGAACTGTTTGGGGAGCGCGAGTACCTCGTCGGTCATTATGGCCTGCCGAACCTGATCCAGCAGATCGGGGTCTTCGCGGAGGGCGTGAATGAAGTCCTGGGCTGTGTGTATGGTTACCATGGTTTTCTCCCCGCTTCATTGTGTCATAGGGGGAAGGGACTGAGCAAGGCGGTGGCGGCTTTTCAGGTTGTCTGGGTTTCTGATAGTCTGACTCCGCCACTTTGAGGTTTGGAGCCGGGCATGACGCAGATCAATGAGAGTGTACGGTATGAGCCGGAGGAGCGTCCTCCGCACTCGCTGTAGGCGGGGCTTGGTCTTCAGGCTACGATTATCCCGATAGCTCCGATTGTGGTGACGCTGGCTATCATAATGAGGGCGGGCAATCAGTCTGAGAGCTATCCAGCCTGGGCGGTGTTCGCGGCTGTGGTAATCAGCGGCGCGATTACCATTGGTTACTCGCGCTGATCTCGCTGGTAAGCGCGCTGGATACGGTGAGGGACGGCGTGGCGGCGCAGCAGGTGTCGCGGAGGCGGCCCCGACAGAATTCCGAATTTGCGGTTTCCTTGTCTTCTGGACGGGAAGTAGAATACATTGAAAGCGAAACATGGAGAATGTGACGCGGCCAAAGGAGAACCGACGAGAGTCGGCGCTTACGGTGCGCAGGGAGGCGCGTCCTTTCTACGCGGCGCTGTTCGTGTTGCAGACGTTCATCCTGGTCACGCGACGATTCTATATCGCGCTGACGGAGGGGGCGGAAGGCTCGTTCTGGCAGGCGTTGTCGGCGACCGTAAATGAAGGGAAGTTCTTCGACATCGCGGCGGCCAGCCTGAGCGAACTGGAGCGCGACGGCGCGAAAGCGGTGATAAGCACTATAGTATTGATGGAGGTGTGGGACGCGATGATGGCAACGAGGGACGCGGTGAACGACTGGCTGGAGAAGCGTAGGGAGAAGGCGCGAGTGGAGGGTATTGCCGAGGGGCGCGCAGGCGAGCGCTCTCTGTGGCAGGCGTGGTACAAGCGATGGGAAGAGGCGCGGGAGCGAAATGAGCCGTTTGACGAGCCGCCGCCCGGTGGGAATGATAAGCGGGGATAGCGAGCGGTCACGCGCAGTCTAACGGCATTATCAAGCTCGGAAATCATAGATGACGCAAGCGAATGAGAATATACGTTATGAGCCGGATGACCGTTCTCCGCACCCGTTATCGGCGGGGCTTGGCTTCCAGATAACGGCTATTACGCTCACCCCGGTGGCTATCACGGTGGCTATCATCGCGCGGGCGGCGGATCAGCCTGAGAATTACATCACCTGGGCGGTGTTCGCCGCTGTTGTGGTGAGCGGGACCGTTACCATCCTGCAGGCGGTGAGAGTGGGGCGCGTCGGAGCGGGGCATATCCTGGTGATGGGAACGTCGGGGGCGTTCATAGGGGTGTGCATAACGGCGCTGGTGGAAGGCGGGCCGGCGACGCTGGCGAGCCTGGTGGTGGTTTCGTCGCTGTTCCAGTTCCTGCTGTCGGCGCGGCTTTCTCTGCTGAGGCGGATAGTTACGCCGGTGGTGGCGGGCACGGTTCTGATGCTGATTTCGGCGACGGTGATGCCGATAGTGTTCGGTATGCTGTCGGATACGCCGGAGGGGACGGCTACGGCGGGCGGGCCCGTGACGGCGGCGGTTACGCTTATAGTGGTCATAGTGGTGTCGCTGCGCGCGCCGCGCTCGTTGCAGCTATGGGCGCCGCTCATGGGGGTCGTGGTGGGTTGCGGGGTCGCGGCGGGGTTCGGGATGTATGATTTCCAGAGGGTACTCGACGCGCCGTGGATAGGCGCCCCGGATATTGACGGCTGGCCCGGATTCCAGCTGCCCACTGAGGCGTTCTGGGCGCTGCTTCCGGCGTTCGTGGTGGTAACGCTGGTGGGCGCGATAGAGACGGTCGGGGACAGCGTGGCGATTCAGCGGGTTTCGCGGCGGAGTCCTCGGGCGGCGGACTTCCGGCTGGTGCAGGGCGCGCTGAACGCGGACGGGGTTGGCAACCTGCTGTCCGGTCTTGCGGGGACTGTGCCGAATACGACGTATTCTTCGAGCATATCGGTGGTGACCATCACGGGGATAGCGGCGAGGCGCGTGGGGATATATACGGGGCTGTTCTTCATTCTGCTGGTATTTTCTCCGAAGGTGGTGGCGGCGATTCTGGCTATTCCGAACGTGGTGGCGGCGGCCTATACGATGGTGCTGATAGCTCTGATCTTCGTGGAGGGGTTCAGGATAGTGTCGCGGGACGGGATAGACGCGCGGAAGGCGATGGTGGTGGGGATGTCGTTCTGGGTGGGGGTTGGATTCGAGAACAAGGTTATCTTCTCGGACTTGCTGAGCGGGCCGCTGGGGACGCTTCTGGGCAACGGGATGACGGCGGGTAGCATCTGCGCGATACTGCTGACGCTGTTCCTGGAGTTCACGTCGCCGAGGCGTAGGAGCGTGACCGTGGGGCTGGAGTTTTCTTCGCTGCCGAAGATAGACGAGTTCCTGTGGGAGTTCGGGGAGAGGGCGGGCTGGAATCAGTCTTCGACGGGGCGTCTGCGCTCGGCGGGGGAGGAAACGCTGTCGAGCCTGCTGCGGACGGACGAGGAGGAAGGCGCGGACGGGCGACGGCTGAGAGTGAGCGCGCGGCTGGACGAGAACGTGGTGGAGATGGAGTTCCTGGCGGCTTCGGATGATGAGAACCTGGAGGACAGGCTGGCGCTGCTGTCGGAACAGCCGGAGACGCCGGACGAGCGGGAATTGTCGTTCCGCCTGCTGAGGCATTACGCCTCTTCGGTGCAGCATCGGCAGTATCACAACCTGGACGTGGTTACCGTGCGGGTGGATGAGACGCGATAACAGAGGATGGGGAGAGAGGGGACCTATTGACCGGAGTTCGTAGCTGATTGGACTTTTGCCTACCCTTGCGAGCCCGTCGAGGGGGAAGGGACTTTTGCCTAACCATCCAGAAAGAGTGAACTTTCGCGGTCGTCCGACCTTTGCCCAACCAAACACCCCGTGCTACAATCCAAGTCGCCGTCAGAACGACTTGAGTTGCTTGTGTGAGCGACAATGAGCATAGAAGAAGACCTCGCCCACCTTGAACCTGAGCGTCACTCGACGATCACGATAGGCGTGTTCGACGGCGTCCATCGCGGACATCGCTACCTCATAGACAAGCTCCTGGAGGAAGCCCGGAGCGCCGGGACCCTGGCGGGTGTGGTGACCTTCAGGAATCATCCTATCACGGTGCTCAGGCCCGGCGCGCGGGCGCTTTTTCTGACCGACCTGGACGAGAGGGTCCGGCTGCTCAAGGAACTCGGAGTTGATTTCGTGGTTCCTATCCGGTTCGACCGGGAATTGGCGAGCCTGTCTTCGCGCGATTTTCTGGGCCATCTGTATGATAGGCTGCGGATGCGAAGGCTGGTGGTGGGGCCGGACTTCGCCATGGGGCGCGGCAGGGACGGCACGCTGGAAACGCTTCCGGCCATAGCCGAGAGCGTCGGCTTCGGCTTCAAGTCGGTTGACCTGATGACGGATTCGGCGGGCGTGGTCAAGAGCACGACGATACGCAACAGTATCCTGGAAGGCGACGTATCGCGGGCGGCTCGTATGCTGGGCCGCAACTTCTCGGTGAGCGGGGTCGTGGGACACGGCGAGGAGCGCGGGCGCGAACTTGGGTTTCCGACCGCGAACCTGGAAGTCAGACCAGACATGATATTTCCCGGGGACGGCATCTACGCGGCGTGGGCGCGCCTGGATTCGGGCACCTACATGGCGGCGACCAGCATCGGCGTCCGCCCCACTTTCGACGACGGCGAGAACAGGACCATAGAGGCGTATCTGCTCGACTTCTCAGAGGACATCTACGACCAGACTCTGCGGCTCGAATTCGTCCGGCGTCTGCGAGGCGAAGAGAAGTTCGACTCCATTCAGGCGCTCCTCGACCAGATGGACGAGGATGTGCGCCGGACGCGGGAGATACTGACGGACGCCGTATGACCAAGCAGTATGACACCCTGTTTTCTTTACGGCATATTGAATCTTTCCAAAAATCTTAATATCATTTTCCCCAAGTCCTCATCCTAATCAATCTCATCCACGTTCTGCGCGGTGGCTCCTCCCGCCGCCGTAGATGCAAGTTTCCGACCAACCCTAAAGATTAGCTTTATCACGAATCTCACCAGGGGGGTTAAATGCAGGCCTACTGTCTAAAATGCCGGGCGCACCGCGATGTATCCAACGCCGAGCAGGTTATGCTGAAGAACGGTCGTCCCGCCACGCGCGGGAAGTGTTCAACTTGCAACGCGACCGTGTTCCGAATCGGCAAAGCGGAGTAGCGTTCGTTTCGGCTATTATTAAGAACAGGAAGGGAGCGTACAGTACGCTCCCTTCCTGTTTGTGGCGGAAAGTCGGCATTGGGTACAGTCTGCATCCGTTCCCCGGAGTAATACACCTCTATGCGAATGGCACGAATTCCGGCAATCGTGGGCGCGCTCGCCATCTTCTTCGCGGTCGCGTCTCCGGTCTATGGGCACGCATTTGGGCAGCGCTACGACCTTCCCATCCCGCTCAGCTACTTCCTCATAGGAGCCGCGGCGACGGTGGCGCTGTCGTTCGTGGTGATCGGGATGTTCGTTCAGAAGGGCCGCGAGAGTTTTTCGTACCCGCGTCTGGACCTGCTTCGGGTTCCGGCGGTCGGCGCGGTTCTTTCGAACGGAGTCGCGGGCGTCGTGGTCAGAGGCGTCTCGGTGGCGCTGTTCCTGCTGCTTCTGCTGACGGGTTTCCTGGGAACCAACCGGCCCATAGACAACCTTTCGCCCACGTTCGTCTGGATAATCTGGTGGGTGGGAATGGGCTACATAGCCGCGCTGCTGGGCAACGTGTGGGTGTTCGTGAACCCGTGGAAGATAACGTTTGAGTGGTTCCAGCGGATTAGCGGGCAGTCCGATCACGACGATGAGGCTCTTTTTCGGTATCCCGAAGGGTGGGACGTGTGGCCCGCGCTGCTGCTGCTATTCCTGTTCGCATGGTCAGAGAACGTTTTTACGGGCGCGTTTCGCCCGTTCACGCTGTCGGTGATGATAGTCCTGTACTCGATAATCACCTGGGCGGGCATGGCGGCCTTCGGCAAGCACACGTGGCTCAGGCACGGGGAGGCGTTCAGCGTTCTCTTCGGGTTGTTCGCTCGGTTCTCGGCGACGGAGGTCAGGGTTGCGGACAGGAATGTTTGCGCCCGATGCGAGTCGGATTGTTCGCTGGAGTCGGAGTGCGTTGACTGCTACGACTGCTATGAGCGCTCGGACAATGAGAGCAAGGAACTGAACCTGCGTCCGTTCGCCGTGGGCCTTGCAGTCAAGCGGCATATCTCCGTAGCTATGGCGGCGTTCGTGATACTGACGCTGGCGACGGTCAGCTTCGACGGGTTCCAGGATACGGAGACATGGGCATCCTGGCGCGCGGATATGCTGACGGTCACCACGACGGACGTTGTGGATACGCTGGGCCTCTTCATCGCGCCGCTGCTGTTCGCGGGCGTGTATGTCGCGTTCTGCTGGGGGGTTAGGCTGATGTCCGGGGACCGCGGCGACTTCGGATCGCTGGCGTCGGCGTTCGTGTTCTCGCTCGCGCCGATAGCCCTCGCCTACAACATCGCGCACTTCCTGACGCTGCTGCTGATACAGGGGCAACTCATCATCCCGCTCGCCTCGGACCCGTTCGGGTTCGGCTGGGACATATTCGGCAGCGCGGGGTATAACGTGAATCTGAATATCATAAGCGCGAAGGCGGTGTGGTTCATCAGCCTGGCGGCTATCGTACTGGGACACGTGGTGTCGGTGTACCTGGCGCACGTGACGTCGCTGCGCCTCTCTGACCGCGCTCCGAACGCGCTCAGGGGCCAGGTCCCGATGCTCGCGCTGATGGTGCTGTACACGGTCAGCAGCCTGTGGATAATCGGCCAGCCGATAGTGAACTGAAGGTGGGCGCAGGGTAGGCGTGGTTTCGTTGTCCGCGTAGGCAGTATGCGTTAGACTGGGTGTATGGACAGGGTTACGCTCCAGAACTATCGTTGCTTCCGGGAGAAGCAGTCCGCGCGTCTCGCTCCGCTGACCTTCCTGGTCGGCGAGAACAGCACGGGTAAGACGTCGTTCCTGGCGTTGATGCGCGCGCTGTGGCAGGTAGCGTTCCAGGACAGGATCCCGGACTTCAGACAGCCGCCTTATGATTTGGGGTCGTTCGAGGATGTGGTTCACTATCGAGGCGCGAATAATAAACGCCCAGATTCATTCGAGGCGGGCTTCAAGTATGCCGACGCTGGAATAACTTATCGCGCGACATTCGAAAACCGGGAAGGCTACCCTTTCCCATTGAGCGAAAATCCTTGTAAGTTGTCTGCGCGGCGTCTTGAGTTGGGGGGGAAATCCCCGCCATTCGCCAGCGCGCCAATTCGTTTTCGCCCGAAGCGGACCTACGACCCATCTCGTCCGACGCCGGACCCGGAGGGGGAGTACATCCCCGACTACTTCGCAAGTATGTCCAGGAATGCTCCAGAGGATTGGGAGCGGCTGAAGTCCGACCTGGAAGGCTTTGGGCGGGATTCGGGGCTGTTCGATGAGATAGGGGTTTTGTCGTTCGGGAAGACGGCGGGTTCTCCGTTCCAGGTGCAGATTAGGAAGTTCGGCAAGAGGCTGAAAGGGCCTAAGCGGAATCTTATTGACGTGGGCTACGGCGTCAGCCAGGCGCTGCCGATTCTGACCGAGCTATTGCGCGAGGATTCGCCGCGAATGTTCCTGTTGCAGCAGCCGGAGGTTCATCTGCATCCCAGGGCGCAGGCTGCGCTCGGAAGTTTGTTCTGCAACCTGGCGGCGTCGGGCAAGCAGATCGTCGTGGAGACGCATAGCGACTATATGCTTGACCGCGCTCGAATGGATATACGGGACGGCAAGACCGGGCTGAAAGCTAAGGATATTTCCATCCTGTATTTCGAGCGGGGTGAACTTGACGTGAATATACACTCGCTGAGGGTTGATAAGGACGGCAATGTGTGCGACTCTCCGCCCGGCTACGGACAATTCTTCATGGATGAGATGAGGCGGTCTGTCGGTCTGTAAATGTGCGCTATCGTTGACGCCAATGTGGGACACGAAGTGTTCGGAGACGCCCAGTCTGAAGCGGGCAGATATCTCTTGGACTGGCTGAATCGCGCGAGTGGCGGAACTTTGGTTATCGGCGGCAAGCTCCGCGAGGAACTCTGCGCCAACGGCAACTTCCTGCGCTGGCTCAGAACGGCTGTGAGACTGGGACGCGCCCTGAACTTCGACGACCAAGCCGTGGACGCTGAGGCCGAATCGCTGCGGGCAGAGGGGATTTGCAGGTCCGACGACGAACACGTTCTAGCACTTGCGAGGCTCAGCGGCGCGCGCCTCTTGTTCACCAATGACCAGGCTCTTCAGGACGACTTTCGGAATCGCTCCATAGTCGGGGGCGTTCGGGGAAGAATCTACACTACCCGCGAACGCTCCGACGTTCGGAGGTCGCATATAGACCTTCTTCGCCGCCGCGACCTGTGCGACATCTGACGTTCCCGTGCTACAATTGATGGGTTATGAATCGCGCACTGGCAATAGTTTGGATGGCGGTGTTGGCGGCGGCGCTGGTGTCGTGTTCAGACGGCGTGTACGCGCACGGCGGCGGATTCCAGTTGAGCAAGCGCGCGAGCGCGGGGCCGTACAACCTCACCATCGGGACGATACCCGATCCCCCCACGGTCGGAGAGGCCATCCTCATCATCGAGGTGACCGACCCGGACACGAATGAACGGGTTGTCGGGCTGAACGTGACGATAGTCCCGAGCGGCCCGGAAGGTCTGGAAAGAGAACCCGACACTCTGTACGGGCTGGTGGACTCATACGATCCGACGCTGTACGAGACGCGGGCGGAGTTGCCCAGCCCTGGCCCCTGGACGTTCGACGTGATAGTGGAAGGGCAGGACGGCGGCGGAGAGGCGCGGTTCTCTTATGACGTGAAGCGGGTGAACCCAATCGGCGGGATAATAACGCTGGTGACGCTGATCGCGTTCCTGACCGTGATAGGTCTTTCGATGCGGGCGTTCCTGAAAGAGAGAGGCAAAGGCCGAAGGGCGGAACGCCGCAAGGCGTAGCAAAGAAGATACTACGCGGCAGATAGCCGCAAACAGACTGAATAACGCTTTGGAGGTCTGTCTTGATAAAGATAATCGTAGGAACGCTGTTCGTGATTGCGCTTACTACGGTGGCCGCGACAACCGCGTTCGCTCACGAGGACGAGGAGGAAGGCGACTATAAGTTCGTCGTGGGATTCCTGCATGAACCCGCATACGAAGGCGAGATGAACGCGGTGAGCGTCAGGGTGACGAAGGTCGTTGCCGCCGCCGTGGCGGGGGAACCCGGGAGCCAGGCGCATCACGAGCCGATGGAGTCCGAGAAGGATTTCAGCCTGAAAGTCGGCGCGGTCGCGGAGGACGAAGGCGGGGTGAATCTCTATATGCTGACGCGCGGTTGGACCTGGTCGCCTGAAAAGGTCAACAATAGCCACATCCAAGGCGAAGGCCACGCGCATATCTACGTGGACGGCGAGAAGGTGGGACGGGCGTATGGATCGTACCACTACCTGTCCGGGCTGGAATCCGGCGAGCGCCACATAAGGGTCACGCTCAACTCGAACGATCATAGCGCTCTTACTTACGAGGGCCGGCCGGTCGAAGCCTCCACGATGGTAACCGTGTCCAGGCACGACCACGACCACAGCCACGAAAAGAGCGAGCCGGTGGAAGCCGACTCACCGATGTCGCTGGAGGCGACCGCTCACCCCGACACCGGCGGAGCGTACAACCTTCAAGTCGTTCCCGTAGGATTTACTTTCTCCGGCGAGAACGTGAATCGCGGTCACGCGCCGGGCGAGGGATACGCGAATGTTTACGTTGACGGGAAGAAGACCACGCGAATGTACGCGCCCTGGGTAGCGCTGCCCGCGCTGGAGCCGGGCAGTCGCGCTATCAGAGTCACGCTGAGTACGAACGACCATCGAGACTATTCATGGAACGGAAAGCCGGTCGAAGCCTCGGTCAGGGTTCATGTGGAAGCGGACGCCGCCATGAGCCACATGGCGATGGAGTCCGGCGGAGGTCATAGCGCGGAGAAGCCTGGACCGGTCGAGGGTCTTGAGAACACGCTCCAGGTGGAGGTGACTCACGTCCCATCCGAGACATCGAGGACGATGAACCTGCGCGCCGCTTACGGCGAGCCGGGACACTATATCGCGGACCTGATACCCACGTCGCCCGGACACTATCGCTTCCGGTTCTTCGGCGCGGTGGAGGGGAATCCGGTGGACAAGACCTTTGATTCCATGGCGGGCGGCGGCGGTTTCGACGACGTGCAGGCGGCTTCTGTCATACACTTCCCTGAAACTGTCGCGTCGGCGCGCGAGGTGGAAGGCGCGGTCAGAGGCGCGCAGGCTACGGCTGAGCGGGCGCAGACTGAAGCGATGAGCGCGAAGAGCGACGCTTCCGGCGCGTCCACGCTGGGCATAATCGGGATAATAGTCGGCGTCGTGGGGATCGCGCTTGGGGGCGGGGCTATGTTCGTGTCGCTGCGGCGCGGCAGCTAAGCGTAAAAACAGGGAGGAACCGCGGGTCGGAGATACTGGCCCAGATTGACCGGGTGATGGATTAAAAGAATCGCGCGACGCTAACCGAGAAACCGAATGATAGCGGCCACAGCCACCACAAGGCCAACCTGAGACCCTATCATCCACTTGATGATCCGAGTTTCCATCTGGGCCACGCGAGCTTCCAGCATAGCAAGGTCGGCCTTGGTCGCGAAGATGTCGCGCGCCTCTTCGTAGGTGATGTAACGCTGTTCAGTCGTCATATAGCAGTCCTCATGTCAGGCTTTGGAGTCACCAGTTTATATGTTAAACCGAATCTCCGCAATGATTGGTGTCGCCGTAATTATTACGCTGCTGGCGGCTTTCGCGCTCATTCCCGGACGCGCCGCCGCGCACGCCAATCTAGCCGAATCAGACCCGGCGGCCAACTCCGTCCTCGACTCCCCGCCGGAGCGTGTCGTCATCCGCTTCACCGAGCCTCTGGAGGCCGCGCTGAGCGAGATCCGCGTCCTGGATTCGCGGGGCGAACGTGTTGACCTCGGCGACAGCGCGCTCGACCCTGCCGACCTCACTATCATGTCCGTATCGCTTGGGACGCTGGGCAACGGCGCCTACACCGTCGCGTGGAGGAACGTTTCGACCGTGGACGGACACAGCGTGCGGGGAGCCTTCCTGTTCTCGGTCGGCGAGCCGCTGTCGGCGTCGGTGGCTTCTCAATTAGAGGATCAGCCGCTTCTCCAGTCGCCCATCGAGCCGTTCGTCCGATGGCTGGCGCTGGTGGGCGGACTCGCGCTCGTGGGAGTTCTGGCGTTCCGGTTGCTTGTGTCAACTCCGGCGCTGGCCGGGATGAAGTCGGAGGGGATTGGCGGGCTGCGGGCCGCGCTCTCGCGCAACACCATGATTCTGGCGTGGGCCGCGCTGGCGCTGTTCCTGTCCATGTCCGCGCTGAGGCTTGTGATACAGGCTTCGGTGGTGTACGACACGTCGCCGCTGGACGCGCTGGCCGGGCCGGTGTGGTCGCTCGTGTCGGAAACTGAGTGGGGCAGGCTGTGGCTCATGCGTATGGGATTTGCCGTAGCGGCGGGAGTCGTACTGTTCATCATGCGCGGGCGAGTGGAGAATACCGCGCTGGTCGCGCTGACAATCGCTCTCGGCGCGGGCGCTCTTCTGACCATCAGCCGGTCCAGCCACGCCGCCGCGCTCCTGGAGATTGGCGGCGTCTCCATGCTGAACGACTTCATACATACGATAGCGGTCGCGGTGTGGGTGGGCGGACTGTTCAGCCTGGCGCTCGACATTCCGACGGCCATGCGTCTGCTCGACGAGCGCGAGAGGCGAGAGACGCTTTCCGCTTTCATACCGCGCTTCTCGGTAGTCGCGGGATTGTCGGTCGCGGTTCTGGCGCTGACCGGAATTTATAGCGCATGGACACAGGTTACAGTCCCCGAGGCGCTCGATACTCCATACGGAAGGGCGCTCACCATCAAGGTTGGACTGGTCGGGCTGCTACTGCTCATCGCCGCCGTAAACCTAGTCTGGGTAAGGCCCCGACTGTCCGGGGAGGGGAGGGCGGCGTACTGGCTGAGGCGGCTGGTAGTCGCCGAGGTCGCACTCGCTGTCTTAGCCTTGCTGTCGGTCGGCTTCCTCACCTCGCTTGAACCCGCGCGGCAGACGGCGTCACGATTGGGGATTGGGGTAGCGGAGAGCCTGACCTTCAGCGACACAGCCGAGGGCGCGGATATAACCCTCGAAGTCATTCCGGGACAGGTAGGGCCGAACACGATAAGGATCACGCTCAGAGACGTGTTCGGGAATCCGATAACGAACGCGACCGACGTCCGCGCGCGCCTGTCCTACCTCGACGCAGACCTGGGCGAAACGGAAGTTTCGGCGGTCCCAACAGGCAACGGGGAGTTCACGCTGTCCGACCGGCTGATAGGCATAGACGGGGCATGGGAAGTCGCGCTCGTCGTGCAGCGCCCGGACGCCTTCGACGCGCGGACGGCGTTCAGGTTCGAGACATCGGGCGGCGATGGAGCTTCGACCATTGCTCCGTCGCGGGACACGGCGTATATCCTGCTCGGCGCGATATTCGGAGTCTTGGGGCTGATGTTCCTAGTATCCGCGCTGCGTTTCGGAGGCTTCCAGACGCGCGCGGGCGCGGCGGCGATGTCCCTGGGGGTTCTGGGCGTGATTGGAGCGGCCGCGCTTATGGCGGGCGTTCTGGGCTCGGAAGAGGGCATCCCGGAACGGAATCCGATTCCGGCGACTTCGGAATCGGTCGCGGCCGGTCTCGCGCTATACGGCGCTTATTGCCAGACGTGTCACGGGACAAAGGGCTTGGGAGATGGGCCGGCGTCCGTCGGGCTGAATCCGCCAGTCGCGAACCTCGTAGTTCACGTGCCGCTTCACCCGGACCGCGCGCTGTTCGACTTCATTCACGACGGCATACCGGAGGCGGCGATGCCCGCGCTGGGCGAAACGCTGTTGGACGAAGAGATATGGCACGTAGTGAATTATATTCGGACGTTGGAGTGAGGACAGCGGTATCGGACTCATTTGGCTAGTACAGGATGTCACCTAGCCGCTTGGAGATTCTGGCGTCGTTAGTCATGGAGGATCCTGAACTTCCTCAACGACGACATCGCCATCTTCCCACGCTTCTATCGTAATGCGCTTGCCCCTGATCACGCATCATGTCCGAGGAAAAGTCTGTGCCCGCAAATCGAGAACCCATGTCGTACACCGCGGGATAGCCGACTCTTTCCGCCCATGTGAAGGCGTCCGGACGGCGTTCCAGCAGCCTGAACAACGCCGTCGCGTCGTCAGCGTCAATCTCCCAGTCGCCGCTGTTTACGTCAATGACGACTACTTTGCCTATTTCCGCAGGCTCTACCTTCTCGCGTATGGTTTTGTTATAAATAGCGCGTCCGGCGTGGGCCGCGCTTCTCTGGACTGCCATAACAAAATCCCCTTTCATCCCTCCGTACCCGACGAAGACTGCGGATTTGCATGATTAGACGGACTCGTTGAATAATATCATATCTAATCTCGGGAACTCAGGAGCGAGGCTCATATGCGGATAACCCCCCACGTTTACAATATGCACATTGATGATGGCGCGGTCTCGCATCCGGGCGGCTCCAATAACTTCTTCGTCGGCGACCCGAAGGGGGAGATGGTACTGCTCGACACCGGCGACTACTGGCGAGAGTGGACGCGGGCGATACTGGATTACTACGACGAACTGGGACGACCCGACATCAGCGCCATTCTGATAACGCATGGCCATGTTGACCACATCGGCGGCGTGGACCGCGTACAGGAGGCGACAGGCGCGACCGTGCGATGCCATCCGAAACTCGCCGGGAGGCTGGGCAAGATTCTCGGGGGCGAGGACATGATAGAGCCGCTGGAGTCGGATGAGATCGTAAGTGTGGCGGGGGTGGAACTGCGCGCGCTGTTCACGCCCGGGCACGAGGTTGACCACGTATGCTACTACCTGGCCGAGGACAGCGTGATGTTCACGGGGGACACGGTTCTGGGCGCGTCCTCGACATCGGTGGGCGATTTGGCGGCGTATATGAAGTCCCTGGAACTGCTGATGGGCTTCGAGCATTCTACCGTCTGCCCCGCGCACGGCCCGGTCGTTCCGCCGCCGAAGGGCGAGGGCCTCATAAGATGGCAGTACGACCACCGCGCGCGCCGCGAAAAGCAGGTACTCGACGCCCTGCGCGAAGGACACGCCACCGCCGAAGCCATCACCACCGCCATATACCCGCGCGATCTGAAAGAGGGTCTGCGCCGCTCGGCCCAGCGCAACGTCAGCACCCACCTGGCGAAGCTCGGCAAAGAGGGCGTGGTGGAGGAGACGCCCGCGAGTTTCAGGCTGACGGAGTAGGCGCGGATGGGCAACCACAAGGGTTGCCCCTACGGAATGTTGGCGCTCGAATGGGGCTGATTGCGGCGGGGGATGCCGACGAGCAGCGCGACCGGCCCTGCCAGGAGCAGCCACATCGCGGCTCCGAGGCCCCATGTCCGCGCGGCCAGCCCGATTCCCAGGGGTATCAAACCGCTCACCAGCGAGGATACGTCGTTGACCGCGGTCACCGTTCCGCTCTTTCCGGGCATCTCTTTATACATCTGCGCCTGGAGAATCGAGTACCAGCCCGCGTTTCCGAAGCCGAGCAGCGCTACTATAACCAGCTTGAGCGGCAGGCCCGGAACCAGCAGGAAGGCGACGAAGAGCGCGAGTTCCGCGAACGCGCTGTATCGGAGATAGGCCAGGCCCCTGACCCGCTCCAGCAGCGGAATGAGCAGAAAGTCGCCCAGCAGTCCCACGCCCGTCCAGAGCGCGACGCCGAGGGCGGCCTGCGTCTTGGTCGCGCCCGCCACGTCCACGAAGTACAGAGCGAGATAGCTCAGAAGCCAGTCGCCCATGAGGTTGGCGAGTTCCAGCAGTACGAGCCACCTGAGCACGGGCAGACGTTTCAGCGCGCTCAAGGCTCCGGCCATTCCGTCTCTCAATTCTCCGAGAGTCGGGTAAGCGCCTCCGCCCGCTGACGAGCCTCCGAGCGGCAGTCTCAGCGCCGCCAGCAGCGTCAGCCCCGATACGGCGGCGGTCGCAAGCGCGAGCTCGCGCCATCCCAGTCCGAGCGCGAGGGCGCCGCCCAGCGACAGCGCTCCGAGAGCCACGCCGGAAGCGCCCGCGAACGTCCAGCGCGCCATGTTCTGCTCATAGCGCGCGGTGTCGTGGTCCATCAGCGTCGCCTGCGACAGCCCCACGAACGCGCCGGACGCGGGGTTGAATATCAGCAGTCCGACCATGAGCGTGGCGAAGCTCACGCTGGAGGACACTATGAGCAGGGACGCGGCGAACAGCGCGCCTCCCCCGATTATCATTGCCCTGCGATTCCAGACATCGCCGAGTATGCCGGTCACTATTCCCGCGACGCTTCCCCATACGCGGGGGACGCTGAGCAGAAGGCCGATCTGCAAGTAGGTAAGCGAGAGGTCGTCCCGAATCAGGGGCCACGCCGCTTCCAGCGCTCCGAAGAAGAACTCATCTATGAACTCGATGAGCAGAAGGGCGAGAACGAGAGCGCCGCCGCCGATGAACAGGCTTCTTAGTCGCGGGACGTGTCTCATCGGGTTGGGGGATATGGTGGGCGGTACTGGATTTGAACCGGTGACCTCTGCGATGTCAACGCAGCGCTCTAAACCACTGAGCTAACCGCCCGGGAGAATCTCATCAGGACTAGAGTCTAGCAAGGACTAGGTACGCGGTCAAGATTGGGTTGGCGGCCGAGAGGGACGATTACAGTCGTGTAAAACGGTAGCAGCCCGGACGTGATTGCGCTCCTTAGCAACCGGAGCCTCGTAAGATAGTCGAAGTTGCTAAGAGTAGCCTATGGCAAACACTGCGATATTCATATCCGGGGCTTGCTCCGGCTGAGCGCTGAGAGTGTACAAAATACGCCATCGCTCGTCGGTGTAGGTATAAATGACGACAGGGGGCGCGGATCGTTTTGTAATTAGGTCCCCATGCTCAAATGGTACATCACGTATGTAGTCAAGGACAGTATCTAAGGATTGTCGCTTCTGAGGTGGAAGCGCTTTGTAGAACGCGATTGCGTTGCCGCTTGCGCTGAACTGAATGCGATTAGGCAAGCTGAACCCTCAATTCGTCTAAGGATACTCGTTCACCCGCATCGGAAGCGATGGCGCTTAGAGCTTCCCTTAAAAGTGGGTCGTTGGCGATTTCTTTCTCTGTTATCTGCAACGCAGGGTCTCGCTGAAGGCATAGGGTGTCATGTTGCTCTGCCTGCTCGAAAGGCTTGGTCTGCTTAGACACCCGCGCTATCGCAGTAGAGTTCAGTTTCCCATATTCTCGTACGACGGACTGGATTCCCGCCCACTCATCCGCGGTCAAATCCAGTTTAGAGGGATCAATGGATTCTGATAACTCGTAGTAATGTCCTTCGGCATTCGGGTATCGGCGCGCCATACTATCCAGAACGTCAGTATCTTTCAGGACGTCTAAAGTCTTTACGATTTCATCGCTCTCTGCATTCGGCCCATAGAAGTCCCAAATGTATGTGAGCCCTGTGACCGTTTCGCCACACAATCGAGAGTTAGCTTCATCTATGAAATACACCATCTTCACAAGTTGCGCGCGGTAACTACCCTTACCCAATATGTGAAGTATGCCCAGTAGCACGGATTCTAATTTACGCTCGTTGTGCATGGTGCATTCTCCCCTCGTTCGCAAATTGTAGTGAGCGTCATCAATACGGTCAAGCAGTTGAGTCAGATGTATTCCGGTGGGTTGGCGGATTGGGGGATTCATATATTTTGGTTTATAGTTGTACAGGGCGGTTCAGGGGTAGTCACAGGGATGTCCAAGGATAATTTTGCCCTGTGTCGCCCTGCGTTAGCGTGTTTTGGAATCTCCGGGGCCTCTATTCTTCAAGTCATAAATTAGTGTTTATGTATCAATGCCAGAAATTTTGTTCTCTACGAGGGTATTATAGCGCATCGTCGGGATGGATGTGTAGTGAAATATGAACGACATACTGCCAGTCTGCCTAACTCACGTGAGTCTGCCCTGGGCGGAGGACGAGCGCCTCCGGCGCGGGGCGCGGGGCAGCGTCGCCTCGGGGGCGAAGCGGGGGTAGTCAGCCTGAGTTCCGGCGAGTAGGTCTTCGATGGTGAGGATCTGGAGGCGCGGGTAGCGGTGGTCGGGGTAATGGTCGGGGGTGTAGATGCCGGCCGAGGCGGCTTCCTGAACCATGGGGCGCGTGGGCGGTCTGAGGGTGATGAACAGGCCGATGTCCGCTTTCTCGCGGGCCATATCGCCTTTGAGGGTGGCTATCATGTCG
Organism: Dehalococcoidia bacterium; assembly: GCA_963668275.2. Classification (GTDB taxonomy): domain Bacteria; phylum Chloroflexota; class Dehalococcoidia; order Lucifugimonadales; family UBA1123; genus VXRN01. The sequence goes on along the minus strand of OY764155.1, from coordinate 329,568 downwards.
CGGCGGACGTGGCCGCTCTTGACCTGGACGATGATTCGCTTGGCCCTGCCGCTGTTGTCGTCGAAGAAGTTGATGTAGCCGTCTATGCCGGAGTCGGCGCCGCGGCGTCCGCGGTTGGAGGGACGGGCGTCAACCAGGCCCAGCGCCCAGTACTCGAACTGGTAGCGTCCGTCGTGTTCGGACTCTATGGCCAGGGCGCGCGCGCTTTCGACGGCCTGGGGGACGCCTACGACGTCGTAGTCGGAGAGGTCGGGGCCGAATGAGTCTCGGAGCCGGCTCTTCATCAGGGAGATGGCCAGGTGGGTGATGTCTATGCCTATCCAGCGTCGGTTGAGGCGTTCGGCGACAGCTATGGCTGTTCCACATCCGCAGAAGGGATCGAGGACGACGTCGCCCTCGTCGCTGGAAGCGTTGATGATGCGTTCAAGCAGGGCTTCGGGTTTCTGGGTTGGGTAGCCGAGGCGTTCTCTATTGGAACCGGATAGGGATGACATGTCCGTCCACATATCTTGTACCGGGACTCCTCTTGATTCGTCTATGTACAGTTTTCGGCGAACATATCCTGTTCTTGAGTAATAGAGACGACCTTCACCATGGAGTCGCTGCATCGTTTCCTTGCTGTATCTCCACGCTCTGGTATGTCCATTCCACTCATAGACAGGATTGCCCTTTTCCGCCCCACCGGGTCCTGTTAGTGGAGTTGTGGTAAATCGCCTGCCAGTATCTTCATCAACATATCTGTATGTGCTTTTGACATAACTCTCATCCAGCGGAACGAATTCCTGATTCCAAGTCACGAAATCGGTCTTTCCATATATCAGGATCACATCATGCACACGTCCAAAATGCTTAGACCCCTGCCCTACGTCGTTATGCGCTCCATAGCGCTTCCAAGCTATTTCGTTGCGAAAACTGTCCTGGCCGAATACGGCGTCCATCATCAGCTTGAGGTAGTGGCTGGCTGTGGGGTCGCAGTGCAGATAAATGCTGCCCGTCGGCTTGAGGACGCGGTGGAGTTCGGCCATGCGCTGGGCCATCATGGTGAGGTAGGCCATCATGTCGTTCTGTCCGAGGAAGCCGCGCATGGCCTGGAGAAGGTCGCCCAGCTTTTCGGGGCCGCCCGTCACCACGTCCTGGAAGGCGATTTCGGATTCGATACTCCAGCTCCAGGTGTCCTCGAAGGCGGTAATCTGGGCGGCGGAGTCCTCGCCGGTGCGCTCCCGGAACAGGACGTTGTAGGTGGCGTTGGAGTTGAAGGGCGGGTCGAGGTATATGAGGTCAACGCTGTCGCCGGGGACATTCTCGCGCAGGATGCGGAGGTTGTCGCCGAAGTAGAGCTTGTTGCGCCAGTCGGTGTTAGTCAATGTGGGCGTCCTTATTCCAAAAGCCTTTGGAGCGCGGGGCCGATTCGTCCTATCGGGGCCAGTTCGATATCGTTCCCATCAGCCCACTCACGGACGCTTTCCGGGATCTGGGGGAATGCGTCGTCAGGCACACAGATGATGACTGGAGCCTGGTAGTATTCCGAGTAGTGGTGAGCCTGGATAATAGGCCCGAGTAGTATCGGGTATGGCTTGGGCTCAACCAAGACGATTTTCCCGTCTTGCGCCACCGCGATAGAGGGCCTTCCCGGCATATCTGTACCAGATCCAAGAAAATCGAAGAATCTGTCCTGAAATCTTTGCCATGCGCTTGTGCCAGGGGGGTGGATGGGTTCTGTCGACACTTTGTAATTCAGTCCCCTAATCGCTTCCGCTACCTGACTCCCGAACTCGACTTCCGTTGCCTGAGCCATTGTTTAACCTCCGAACTTTGATATCAGGTAGCCTATGGCCCCGCTCCCGGCCATTCCTAGCAGCACGAGGCCGATTTGCCACATTCTTTGCCGTCTCGCGTCCCTTCGCTGTTGGCGCGCCACTCTCCTAAGAAGCGGTCCTGGGTTTTCGACGATTGGGGTCTTCATCTCGCCTGTGACGGTCGCGCCCAGTTGCGTGGCTACCGCATTCCGGTACTTGATCAGGACATCCACGCAATGACTCAAAGTTTCCCCCTGGATTGATACCAACCATCCATCGGTGACTATGAGAACCGATTCATCCACATTGGCGACCAATGATGAAGGCGTGGGCGCCATGTGTCCTATCGCGACCCCTCGCAAACTGGGCATTAGTTCACTAAACTCCTCGGACGCCATGAGCTTATCTTTAGCCACCTGGTCCATCTTCGGGTAGCCTGCCACAGTGTCGGCTACTTCCAAGACTATCAGACCGAGTGGATTATCAACTTGTTCCATAGTATGGCGTCAGCGCTCCGCGATTCGGACTGAAATCCGTGTCGGCAAGTATATAAGGAACTTCGTCCAGAACCAACCGAAGGATATCCTCTATTTACACTGGCGGCTCCAGGCGTTAGGCTTTTGCGGACTTAGTTCGGCCTGCGGCCGGGATGGAGAACCAAAGATGATAGGATTTATCGGAGGAACGGGGCCGGAGGGCAAGGGGCTCGCGCTTCGCTTCGCGATGGCGGGCGAGACGGTAGCGATAGGTTCGCGCGACGCTCAGCGGGCGCGGGACGCGGCTAGTGAAGTTGCGTCGCTGGCGGATGGTCTGCGGGTGAGCGGCGGGCTGAATGAGGATGTGGCGTCGGAGTCTGAGGTGGTGTTCGTCGCGGTGCCGTACTCGGGGCACAGGCCGACGCTGGAATCGCTGCGGGACAGGCTGGAGGGCAAGTTGGTGGTGGACGTGGTGGCCCCGCTGCGGTTCAGCAGGGGCGTGGCGAGCGCGGTGGAGGTGGAGGAAGGGTCGGCGGCTCAGCAGGCGCAGATAATCGTTCCTAACTCCAAGGTGGTTGGAGCGTTTCATAATTTGAGCGCCGAAGATCTTCTGCAACCGGACGTGACGATTGATTCCGACGTGATAGTGTGCGCCGACGACGCGGACGCGAAGCGGCAGGTGATGGAACTGGCGGAAACCATCGAGGCGGTGAGGGCGGTTGACGGAGGCGGATTGGCGAATTCGCGGTACGTGGAGGAATTGACGGCGCTGCTCATCAATATCAATCGAATCTACAAGGCCCATTCGACGATTAAGATAGTGGGGATATAGTCAAGAGTTTTCAGTGGTCAGAGGTCAGTCGTCAGTCGTTTTGGCGCTGATAGCTTGTTGTCGGAATCAGGACGGCGAGCGAGGCGGCGGCGAGAGATAATCGGAAAGGCGGGAGTGAGAGAGCGTGATTCTTCTGTCGGTGGTAGCGGCGATAGCTAGTCTGTTTGGCGGCGGCGATCTTCAGGTCGGCGGCGTGAACGCTCGCGCTATCACTATCGTCGAATCCAGCCACCGCATCGAGTTTCCCGACCGGATAGTGTTCACGCTGGAGGCCGACGCGCCGCCGGACGTTCAATCCGCCACGCTCTACTACACGGTAGGCCCCCATGATGTGAAAGTCTATACCTACCCTGTCCGGTTCACCAACTCCGAAAATATCGAAGCCGAGTTTATCGTCAACACCGGCAAGGACGGATTTATACCCCAGGGGGTGGAGATAGAGTATTACTACGTCTTCACCGACTCGCTCGGCAATAGCGCGGCGTCCGACTCGCGCAAGTTCGAGTACCTGGATCCGAGGTACGACTGGCGTCGCCTGACCCTGGACGACTTCACCATCATATGGCACAACCGGCCGGAGCGCGCGGTGCGGAGAGCGGCGGCGGACGTCTCCATTCGGATGGGAGCGGTCAGGGATATGTTCGGACTGGAGGGCGACTATGACTTCAAAGCGGTGATAGTGAACAGCCGCGCGGAGGCCAATCGCAGCTTCCCGCCCGTAAGCGACGCCTCGCAGGATACGTCTCTCTACGGCGGGTTCGCCTTCGACAGGTACGACGTTCTGGTTGTGGCCGGCCTCAACCGTGACAGCCTGATACACGAACTTACGCACCTGATGTTCGACGAAAGGCTGGACTCGCCGCGCGCCAAGCCCCCGGCGTGGCTGAACGAGGGCATGGCGATGTACTTCGAGCCGGGCGGCGCCTACCGCGAGTCGGACGTGCAGAGAGCGCTCAGGACTGGAAACCTTATCCCGTTGCGCCACATGAGGACAGTGCCGGGCAGGCCCGACGAGGTAAGGCTGTTCTACTCACAGTCCGCGAGCGTCGTGAGATTCATGATGGACGAATTCGGCCCAGAGCGCATGGATACTCTGCTGACCGAAATCAACGAAGGGCGCAAGATAGACGACGCGCTGAACGCGGCTTACGGGGTGGGCGTGGATGAACTGGATACGGGCTGGCGCAGGTATCTGGCGGGCGAGACCTCGATATTCCAGATACGGGATCCGGGGGCGCTTGGCACGTCGGCCCTCATAGGCGCGGCGCTGCTGGTTACTACCTCGGCGGTTCTGATTCGGTGGCTGAAGGGGCTTCGGGGCGGCGAGCGGGAAGAGTCGGAGTGAATCACCCCCATCCTAGCCTTCCCCCGTCAAGGGGGAAGGGACTTTTTAGCAGGGTCTTCGATTATTTCCCGATACCGCTTCTGCCGTTCGCCCTGAGCTTGTCGAAGGGCCGCCCGTTCATGGTTCGACAAGCTCACCACGAACGTAATTGGTTGATAATCGAAAGACCCTGGACTTTTTATAGGCTGGCCTGGCGTTCGGCGGCGAGTTGGCGGACGCGCTCCACTATGTCGGTAGTGGGGGTTCCGGGGCCGTAGATCGCGCTGACGCCCATTTCTTCCAACGCAATCCTGTCGGACTCCGGGATTATGCCGCCCGCTATGACGGGAACATCCCGCATCTCGTTGAGTTCCAGCCCGTCGAATATCTGGGGGAACAGGTCCATGTGCGCGCCGGAGAGGATGCTGAGGCCGATGACGTCCACGTCTTCCTGCAGCGCGGCCTCGACTATCATCTGGGGCGTCTGGCGAATGCCGGTGTAGATCACGTCCATGCCGGCGTCGCGGAGCGCACGCGCGATTATCTTCGCGCCGCGGTCGTGTCCGTCCAGGCCGGGCTTGGCGACGAGAACGCGGATCGGGTACTGGGTGGTCATGGGTCTTACCTCCGCGCGGTGTCGGCGTCCACCAGTTCTATCAGCACGCCGCGAGTGGCCCTGGGGTGTATGAAGCCTATCATGCCGGACAGCCCCTCTCGCGGCGCGGCGTCAATGAGCCGGACGCCGCTTTCGGCCAGCGCGTCGAGGCGTTCCTGGAGATTCTCCACCTCGAAGCAGATGTGGTGGACTCCCTCGCCACGCCGCTCTATGAAGCGGGCTACGCCGCCGTTGGGGTCGGTGGGCTGGATGAACTCGAGCTGCGATCCGCCGACGCGCACCAGGGCGGCGCGGACGGCCTGGTCTTCGATGTCCTCTACCTCCGCCTCCCCGGTTCCGAACACGTCGCGGTAGAAGGCGAGGGTGTCTTCGATGTCGTTGACGGCGATGCAGACGTGGTTGATGTGTCGCGCTTTGCAGGGGGTGGTCATGGTCGTTCCTTAGGCATTGCTTGCTAATTGTGTCAACATGGAGCGTAGATCGTCTATGAAGTGTCGCAGCGAACTCACATTTTGGCCTGCGCGATACAGGTCCATATTCGCTACGATTTCGTCGGCGTACTCGATTCCGCCGAATGGAGCGGATGGAAAGGCTCGGGATAATTCATTCTTATATGTGTCTTTACCAGATTCTCCTTGCGGTATCTGAATAAGAGTCAGTGAATTGGCTACCGCCTGGATAGAAACAGGGTCTGCAAGATATCAAGCCTCAATGTACGGGGCTGGTACTGCAATAATAGTTTCGCCAGGGTATCCTATGCGGTCAATATGTCTTTGAATTTCACTCTTGGTTTCGGATTCAGAATTTTGGTCGGCGTCCTGCACGATTATCAATATGTCGAAAACAGGATTTCCAATCTGTGTATGGTCACGCAAGAATCTTGATAGTTCACCGCGCATCTTGGGTATTCCGCCTGTCGCGTTGCGAATCTCAAAAATAGCGTGGATACTTCTTTCCGCCCCTATCCTTCTGACAATGCTTGTAATGAAATTCTCTTGCGCTACGTCCTCCATAAACAGACCAATAAGCGGATCAGCCACCAAAATCACTTCGCATCAAGGCTTCTTCAAAGGTGGTGTAACCTTCTTCCTCTAGTGCGTTCTCGACTTCGACGCGGGCAAAGATCGGAGAATTGTAGAGGTCTGTGAACTCAGTTTCGTTGTTGCGCTTAGATGCCCCAATAAGTGAGACTCTCGAATCGCGGTCTGTTCGATCAAGCGTTGGATTCAGAAGTTCGGGGAGACGGGGTGAGTGCGTAGTTACCAGCACTTGGGTATGAGAATCACCAAATGTAGCATTGTCGAGAAGACGGGCAATTATGCCTAGTCTTCTGGGATGCACGCCGTTTTCGGGTTCCTCGAGGCCAATGGTCGAGGCTTTGTTGAATCGGGACATAACCGCTAAAAGTCCAAGTACACGCAACGTTCCGTCTGATATGACACGCGATGAATATGTGTTTCCGCTGTCCTTGTACAGCAGTTTAACCAGTCCCTGATCGGTGACATCGGTTTCAATACATTCCGCATTGGGTATCACAATCGGCAAGGCTTTCGATATATCCTCAAATTGATTTGGGTCTCGAACTTTCATTGTGAGATAAAAGCCAGATAAGTCCTGCCCATCAGGACCTAGGGAGTCAACAGCCCTCAGAGCTGATTCCTGTCGCATAACACCCGGGTCGAAGTAGTAGAAGCGCCATCTCCGCAGTTCTTCTCTGAAAGCGGTGATATGGGGGTGCAAGGGTGGATACAGGTATGTTGAAATCAAGACGCGGTCCAACCCTACATCGTAATAGCCCGGATTATCCTGGCCTTCCGCCTGCAACACAAGTAAACTGTGTTCCCTATCAAATTCCAAGAATGGACTCCTATGTGATTCTATGGGGCTTCCGTCGTTCCTGATAGCCAACAAGCGTTCGCTTGATACACTGAGTTGTCCAGTAGGAGTGTGGAACTCTATGGTTATCTCGTAGCGCAGAGAGCTTTCCCACATTCGTCTAGGCGGATTCTCGGAACTCCGCCCATGCAAACCACCCTCCGTATCATAGATTAGCTTTTCTGTAAGTTCGATGACATCCGGGGACAACTCGACATCCACGCCCAGAGTAAATTGTAGGGCTTCTTGTTGCAGCAACTCTTCAAGACCGCCGGGAGGGAGTGAGAAGGCTTCAAGAGGCAATCCTCGGTGTTCGTCGAATGCGTCGTTGATCGTGCGGCTTGTCACTATCCTGCTGAGCAGGCCGAGCGCGTCCAGCAGGTTACTCTTCCCGGATGCGTTGGGGCCCACTATCACCGTCAGGGGCTTGAGGGATATGTCTATGTCCCGAAGGGACTTGTACCCTTTGATGAATACTCTGGTTATCATTGGGACTCTCCCGCTTTGGCAAGTCTGTAATTCCTAGTGTCCTCAGTCGCTCAGAAGGTTGCGGGCGATGATGAGACGCTGGACTTCGGTGGTGCCTTCGTATATCTCGGTCACTTTGGCGTCGCGGTAGTAGCGTTCGACGCTGGTGGGCGCGAAGTAGCCCGATCCGCCGTGCATCTGGACGGCCTTGTCCGCGCACTCGACTGCGACACGCGAGCAGTAGAGCTTGGCCATGGACGCCTCGGTTATGAACGGCCTGCCCTCGTCCTTGAGCGTGGCCGACTTCAGCGTCAGCAGGCGCGCGGTCTCGATCTTGGTCGCCATGTCAACCAGGTACCACTGGAGGCCCTGGAACTCGGCCAACTTCTGCCCGAACGCCTCGCGCTCCTTGACGTAGGACAGCGCGGCGTCGTAGGCGGCCTGCGCTATGCCGACGCACTGCGCGGCTATGGCCATGCGGCTCGCGTTCAGGACTTCCATCGTCATGTGGAAGCCCTCGCCCTCGCCGCCCATGCGGTTTTCTTCCTGCACGGCGCAGTTGTCGAACAGCACTTCCGCCGCCGAGGACGCCCTTATGCCCATCTTGCCGTGAAGCGGGTTTATCTCGATGCCGGGCGTGTCAGTCTCCACGATGAAGGTGTTGATGCCCCTCGAACCCAGCGCGCGATCCTGTGTCGCCATGACAACCATGGTAGCGGCTTCGGGCGCGTTGGTGATGAACGTCTTGGCGCCGTTCAGGACGTAGCCGCCGTTGGAGCGCGTTCCGGTGGTTCGGAGCGCGGCGGCGTCCGAGCCGGCGCCCGGCTCGGTGAGAGCGAACGCGCCCACTTTCTCGCCGGATACCAGCGGGGGTATGAACTCGCGCTTCTGGCCCTCGGTGCCGAACATGGCTATGTACTGGGTGCAGAGCGACAGGTGCGCGCCGAGTATCGTGGCGGTCGCGGCGCAGCCCCTGGCTATCTCCTCGACGGCCACCACCATCTGGCGGGTCGTGCCGCCGCTTCCGCCGTACCCCTCGTCTATGCCAAGACCGAGGATGCCGAGTTGCGCCAGCCCCCGGATGTTGTCGTAAGGAAACTGGCCGCTCTGGTCGTAGTCGGCGGCCCTGGGCGCAAGCTCGGCGTCCGCGAACTCGCGCGCGACGTTTCTCAGCATCAGTTCTTCTTCGTTGAGCAGCAGTTCGGTCATGTCTCAGGCTCCAGGCGCGGTTTTCGCAGGGGTCAGCCGTCAATTAACCGAGAGCAACCCCCGCACTGTCAACTATATCAAAAGAGGAGACGCTAAGGGCTACGTAAGCGGGGAGGTCGAGCGATTTCCATAACGGGTAGGCGCCGGCGTTTGCATGGCGGCTTGTGAAGCTGGTCATAGCTGTCCCGTGCGTGACTATGAAGATGTTTCCGTCCGGGCGCTCGGACAGGGCGCGGTGGATTTCGGATTCGATACGCGCCGCTACGTCGTTCGACGATTCGCTGCCGTACACGATGCTGTCGGGAGACGCGAAGAATCTGCGTATGCTGTCGTGGAACTCGGATTGGGGCAGGAATGTCGCCGGACGACGATGCTCACGCAGGTTTTCTCTGACGGCGAATCCGATGCCGAGATGCAGACCGATGCGCTCTGCGGTCTGCGCGGCCTTGACTTCGGGGCTGGCGAACATGGTCGCGGGCAGGAATCGTCTCAGGTCAGACGCGAGGGTTTGGCAGCGCGCGATTCCTTCTTCGCTCAGAGGCCAGTCGGAAGCGGGGCGATCCGGGTCCACTTCGGGGACGGAGTGCCTGATGAGGACGACGATTCGGCCTGACATCGGCTAGAACGGCGAGAATTCCTGCTGCTCTCCGAATACCTTCCTGAACACGTCGGATATTTCGCCCAGGGTGGCGTAGGCCTCGACGCACTCCAGGATGGCCGGCATGGTGTTGTCGGTCCCGCGCGCTACTTCTTCAAGACGGGACAGGGTGGCCAACGCGGCGGACTCGTCTCTTTCGCTTCGCACTCTGGCGAGTCTGTCCAACTGGCGTTGCGTCTCGGCGCGCTCTATCATCTGGAGCTTCTCTATGGGAGGAGTGGGAGACTGGAAGCGATTAACTCCAACCACGACGCGCTCCTCGGACTCCACCTGCCGCTGGTGTCTGAACGCGCTCTCGTGTATCTCCTGTATCTGGTAGCCCCTGTCGAGCGCGGACAGCGCGCCGCCCATCTTGTCCATTTCGGCTATGTACTCGAACGCCTTCTCTTCAACCTGGTCGGTCAGGCTTTCGATGTAGTACGAACCGGCGAGCGGGTCCACGGTCTCCGCCACTCCCATCTCGTAAGCGAGGATCTGCTGAGTCCTGAGCGAGAGCTGGACCGACTCTTCGGTAGGAAGCGCGAGCGCCTCGTCCTTGGAGTTGACGTGCAGCGACTGGGTCCCGCCGAGAATCGCCGCGAGCGCCTGTATAGTCGTGCGGATTACGTTGTTGTCGGGCTGCTGGGCGGTGAGGGTGACGCCGGCGGTCTGGGTGTGGAAGCGGCAGGTCCAGGAGCGCGGGTTCTCCGCGCCGAACCGCTCGCGCATTATCTTCGCCCACATACGCCTGGCGGCCCTGAACTTGGCTATCTCCTCGAAAAGGTGGCTCTGGGCGACGAAGAAGAAGCTGAGGCGGGGCGCGAAAGAGTCAACCTTGAGACCCGCGTCCACCGCCGCCTGTACGTATGCTATGGCGTTGGAGAACGTGAAGGCGAGTTCCTGCGCCGCCGTCGCGCCCGCCTCGGCCATGTGGTAGCCGCTTATGCTGATGGTGTTCCAACGCGGGACGTTCTCGGAGCAGTAGGCGAAGGTGTCGGTAACAAGGCGCATCGAGGGCTTGGGCGGGTAGATATAGGTGCCGCGCGCGATGTACTCCTTGAGTATGTCGTTCTGGATGGTGCCGTTGAGCTTTTCGGGGCCGACGCCCTGCTTCCTGGCGACAGCGATGTACAGCGCGAGCAGCACGGACGCGGTGGCGTTGATGGTCATGGAGGTGCTTACCCTGTCCAGCGGGATGCCATCGAAGAGCGCTTCCATGTCGGCGAGGCTGCTTATCGGCACGCCGGTGCGCCCGATTTCGCCCTGCGCCATAGGATGATCGGAGTCGTAGCCGGTCTGCGTCGGGAGATCGAACGCCACGCTGAGGCCATTCTGTCCCTGTTCGAGCAGGTAGCGATAGCGGCGGTTCGACTCTTCGGGCGAGGCCATGCCCGCGTACTGGCGCATCGTCCACAGCCGACCGCGGTACATGGTGGGCTGCACGCCGCGCGTGTAGGGATACTCTCCGGGGTAGCCCAGGTTGCCGTCGGGGTCCGGACTGTCTTCGCCGGTGTAGAGAATATCCTCTTGTATGCCGGACGCCGTCTCAAACCTGTCCTGTCGTTCTCCGAACCGCTTCAACACGGGGTCGAGGGTGTTCTCCTGCCACTCCTGCTTACTGTCGCTGGGCATAGGGTTTCTCTCCGTCATGTGGATACTCGGAATGATAGCAGTTATTGAGTTGGAGCCATAGGCATAGCTTCCCGTAGGTAGCGTTTCCTCTTTGGTGGTTGAATATACGGTACCAAGCAGAGATGCACACTCTCTAAAGCTGGAACGAGGGTGTGGAAACGCTGCGAGAGATAATCGTCCACCTGAAAGGAAACACTACACACGGGAAGGGTAGCGTTTCTTTTCAGGTGGACGGCCGGCTCATCTGACCGTTCAATTCTCTGGCTCTAGCTTTAGACAATGCGCGTCCCTGCCCGACACACCAGATTCAACCACCAAAGAGGAAACGCTAGCAGCGATGATCCGCTGGTGGAATCGGACGCTCTATTATGGTAGAATTACCATAGTTATGGCTTCCTTACTCTGATCCGCGTTACGCCAGTGGATCTTTTTAGAATGGTTCGGGAGGGAAAAATGACCAACCGATTAGAGGATGTAGATGATGTGAGAGAGGAATACCAAATTGATGACGATGCGGAGTCAGACGATTCTGTTCCTCTGCTAAGATACGACATCTCAAGTTACGGAGCCGATTTTGATGTCGAAGGACTAGTCCGAAGGTTGGATCGAGGAGATATCCTGATTCCAGAATGGCAGCGAAACTACGTTTGGACCCACAGGATGGCATCGGGATTCGTAGAGTCTCTGCTCTTAGGGCTCCCGGTTCCTGGAGTATTCTTGGGACGTTATGAGGACTCCGGCAAGTTATTTGTCATAGATGGCCAGCAGCGCCTGAGGACACTTCAATACTTCTGCAAGGGCATCCGGCCTGACCTCCCGGTTGGAAATGCTAGCGAGTTCAGACTAATAGGCGTACAGGCTAAATTTGAAGGTCTTACCTATCAATCGCTTGATGACAAAGATCGGAGAATGTTCGATGATTCCTTGATCCATGCGACCGTAGTAAGACAAGAGTCTCCTCCGGGAAACGACACAAGCATCTACCACATCTTTCAACGTCTCAATAATGGTGGACGTGTGGTTACTCCTCAAGAGATTAGGCGCGCGGTTTTCCATGGGCGACTCATTGATCGGATAGAAAGCCTAAATTCATATAAGGATTGGCGGAAAATACTGGGCAAGCCAAATAGGAGACTGAAGGATCAAGAAATGATTCTTAGGTTCATGGCAATGCTGCACGAAGGCGACAAGTACAGAAGTTCAATGTCTAGATTTCTGAATGAATTTACGTTAACTAACAGAAATCCCGACAATTCTTGGTTAGACTACACGTCCAGTCTTTTTGAGGAAACCATCAGTTCATTTGCCATTTCAATGGGACAGGATTCTTTCAGGCTCACCAAAGGACGCGCTGTTAATGCAGCAGTGTTTGACTCAATGTCAGTCGGGCTGGCTAGAAGAATAAGGGAAAAGGGAGGACTACCTCCGGAAATCGTGAAAAACATCTATGACACCCTTATTGGAGATGAAGACTACTTGAGAAACGTCACTCAGTCAACATCTCATGCAGTTTCGGTTGAGCGCAGACTGAAGCTGGCTTCTGTTGCCTTCAACAATGCAAAATAGAGAATTAGCTCGCCAGCTAGAACAGATTGAACGTCTAATAAAGCGTACTGATATCGCAATGTTAGGCTCTGAGCTTCAAAGTCACTGGGGACGCTATCTATGCATCATGGTAGCTGGATTCTTGGAGAATTCCCTTCAAATCATATACTCAGATTTCGCCAGTCAATCTTCTAGCAGGCATATTGCAAGATATGTATCAATGGATATCAAACGGGTGACTAACCCTAGGGCTGGCAGGTTTGTTGAAGTAACTGGAATGTTTGACGCTAACTGGGGACGCCGTTTGGAAGAATTTCTTGAAGACGAGCCTCAAAGAAGATATGCGATAAATACAATAATGTCCAACAGAAATAAGATTGCTCATGGAGAGGACAGCCAGATAACGATTCACCAAGTTCGTCAACATTTGCCGTGGAGTGTCCAAGTAGTAGAATTTATAGAAAACCAATGTATGGGCGGAACTTGAAAATCTACGTTGCGCAATAGTGTAGCCGGTCACCGGTGTCTGTTGGAATCCATGAACCTGTCTATGTTGATGGCGCGCGCGGAGCGGGTATAGCGCACCCGGAGGCGCTCGCCGACATCCAGGATGTGGTAGGTGGGACGGTCAACGGATATCAGCTCGCCGCTGACCAGCAGGACGTACCCGCCCTTGTCGTCAATCCTCTTGGATTCCAGAATGCCTTCCATTACGTAGTAAGGGGGAAGCGCGTCCACCAGGGACAGCGTCCATGACTCCACTCTGCGCGAAGCGGATTTCACTGTTTCCCAAGCGCTCATGTCGGGAAATATGAATCTGTATGGCTTGCCTTGCAGCATAATCAAAGAAGGCTGAGTCTTAACCCTTTCTGGGAAAGGTCGGTTATGGACCGGCTATTATCGTAGTTGCTCCGAGCTGGCCTCTCATAGCGTCAAGCAAGTCTGCCAATGTTTACTTCGCGCTGGCGTGTCGGGCCGCTCCTTCGCCCGCTATCTTGCCGAACACCGCCCCGGCCATGAGGCCGGAGCCTCCGGGATAATTGTGATAGAAGAGGCCGCCCACAAGTTCGCCCGCGGCGTAGAGGCCGGGAATCGGGGCGTCCTCGGTATCCAGTACCCGCCCGGTTTCATCAATCTTCAGCCCGCCGAAGGTGAAGGTTATGCCGCAGGTAACGGCGTAACCCATGTATGGCGGCGAATCTATCGGCAAGGCCCAGTTGGACTTGGGCGGCTCGATGCCGAGGGTGCGCTTGCCGTCGAGCGCGGTAGGATTGTACTCACCGTCCTGCACCGCGTCGTTGAATCGGCTCACCGTTGCGACGAGTCCGCCCCGGTCTATTCCCAGCCCGTCGGCCAGGTCCTCGACGCTGTTGGCCTCGACCATCGAGACTTGCGGGATATGATACTCGTCTCTGAGTAGATGCTTCGTCTTCTGGTCGAATATCTGGAAAGCGGCGCGCTGAGGCTGGAAGAGTATCTCCCTGCCGTACTTGGCGTAAGTGTAATTTCTGAAGTCCGCGCCCTCGTCCACGAATCTCTCACCGTCCACGTTGACTATGATCCCGAACGGGTACGAGTGTTTCTGGAACAGGTCGGCTATGTTGCGGTCGCCCGTCGGAGGCGCGTTGAGGTCCCACGCCACGGCGTGGCAGCCGCTCCAGTGCCCGAAGGACTGCGCGCCTATATCCAGCGCCATCTTGATGCCGTCGCCAGTGTTGAACTGAGTGCCGCGCACCTTGGCGAGTTCCCAGCCGGGGCCGAGGTAGCGCGTTCGCATCTCGGAGTTGGCCTCGAATCCGCCGCAGGCCAGCACGACCGAATCGCACTCCAGGTCGTGGAAGCCGTCCTCGTCGCGTATTGTGAGCCCGGTGATCTCGCCGCGCCTGTTGATTGTCAGGCCGCTGGCCTTGGCGCCGTACCTGATGGCGCCGCCCTTTTGGTTGACAAGCTCGAACTGGGAGTCGGAAAGGCCCTTGCCGCCTCCGACCGCCTCGACTATCAGGCCGCCCCAGAACCTGAGAACGCCGTCGTGCCTGAAAGCCTGGCGTCCGTAGGCCAGGATCCATGGGACGCCCTGCTCTCCGAGCCATCGCATCGTGGGGAGGGACTGTGAAACGAGCGTCTGCACAAGCTGGGCGTCCGACAGCCCTTCGGTCACCCGCATGATGTCTTCGTAGAACGCGCTCTCCGTATAGGACCCGACATCTATGCCCGACTTTTCATCCTCGGACATTTCGGGCAGGAGCGGCAAAAGGTCTTCGAGGCCATCGTAGGCGAACCTGAACAGCCCTCCGGTGAAGTACGAGTTGCCGCCCCGCAGATACTCGGGGGCCTTTTCCAGAACGAGGACATTCGCGCCTTGTTCGATTGCCGCAAGCGCGGCGGACAGCGCGGCGTTTCCGCCACCCACCACGACAACGTCGGGACGGACATCTGAAGTCACTGCTGCCTCCGTGACAATAAAAGGTTGTTTTGTCATCATCTCCGAGAGTGGAGTAATAATACAGCAAAGCGGCGTTGGATGCGACAGGGGAGGCGCTGAATGGCTGGCGTATCCGGATCGCCATACCGCGCGGAGTGGAAATTATGTATAGTTATATACGGATGGAGTCGCGCGCGGTCAGGGAAGTTTCCACGCCCTCCCGACTCCCGCTTGTGATGCCCGGTGGTGTAGTGGCAGCACAGGGGCCTTTGGAGCCTCTGACCCAGGTTCGAATCCTGGCCGGGCAGCCACTAATCCAAAAATCAACCGCGACAACTCCTCCGCGGACGGCAATTCAGCCATTCACTTCGTCCATGAACTCCCCGGCGGCGGACGACAGCAGCGTGGTCAGATGGGTGTAAAGATAAGTGACGCCCTGATCGAGGTATCGCCGTATGGCGGCGGCATTGCCTGCCGAACCCGACGCTCTTCCCGCCGCCGCTATCGAAGAGAACGCCCTGTCCATCGCCTCCCGCACCTGTGGGGCGTCCGGCCGTCCGGGGTATCCCAAAGACTGTGACAGGTCCGACGGCCCCACGAAGAACACATCCACTCCCTCTACCCGGACAATCTCATCCACGTTCTCGATAGCCTCCGCCTCCTCGAGCTGGACGCAGACCAGGGTCTCCCTGTTCGAACGCTCGGCGTACTCGGACATAGACATCCCGTATCCGTAGGAGGCCGACCTGACTCCGGCGGCCAGCCCGCGCTCTCCCAGCGGATGGTACTTGACCGATTCGACCGCTCGGCGGGCGTCTTCCTCGGTATTGACGTGAGGAACCTGCACCCCCGTCACTCCCCTGTCCATAAGCTGGCCGATTGACTCGAACGAGTTGACCGGCGGCCTCGCGATGGGCGTAACGCCGGCGGCTTCCGCGGCCATTACCATGAGTTCGACGCTTTCGAGCGAAATGGAACCGTGTTCGCAGTCTATGAGTACCCAGTCGAAGCCCAGCCGTCCCACCATGTCAACGATGTGTGGAGACGGGAACATGACGGATACCCCGAACGCGGGGCGTCCCGATAGCAGTTTGCTTTTCATGCGATTAGGAATCATGCGCGGTCAAGTTATTGCGACAAAGAATCCCGCGCTCGATGTTGAAGTGAACGCGGGATTTCCGTCTGTGGATTCGTGGATGTTCGCGGGCCGTTCCGGGTCCCGGGCCTACGGCTTGTGCCTGTTCACCAGGTCAACAACGCGGTCGTCTATCTCGTCGGAGATGGGGCGGCCCGCGTCGTGCCACGCGATGGCCAGGTGAGCGTCGCGGTGAAGCTGCTCGCGTTCCGGCTTGTCCTTGTAGTTGTCCTCTATCTCGCCGAACAGGGCGTCAATGTGTTCTTTTCCGAAAGCTGGCATCGTCTTAGTACCTCGTTCTGAAGCGCTGGGTATCTCGCGGAATCACTTAGGGGCCGGCCCCAGTACCAGGTTCCGGCCCCTTGATGTTCAGTTTCCTATGCAACCGCCGCTTGGGAGTAAGCGGATACTACTCGTCTCCGCGCGTGGTATGTCCAATCGTGAGGATCTCGTCGAGCTCGCTCACGAAGTCCATGATCTCTTCGGAATCGGGCTTCTTCTCGCTCTGGAGCTTGGACTTGAACTCCTCGAACAGCCACTCTTCCTTCGTCCCGTGCGGAATGTCGAAGAAGTCGCGGTTGAACTTGGGCAGCTTGCCTGGGCCGAAGTAGCCCTTGTCGCGCAGTTCGTAGCCTTCCAGGTTGTCGGTGCCCTTGCCCAGAATCTCCCCGTCGGTCTCTATGTAGTGTTCCATGACGGGCTTCATGCCGTAGCGCTGAACCGGGCATACCTTCATGCAGACGGCGCAGCCCTCGTAGCGCGCCATCACCGGGCGGCAGCGGTCGTAGATCAGCTTGTTCTTCTCTACGCCCCTGTACCAGACCTTCTCCTTGACCAGCGCGCGGCCCGGGCAGCGGTTCACGCACACCTGGCACTCCTGGCAGAACTGGTGGATGCCGTAGTCAACGGGCTCGTCGTAGGTCACGGGCGCGTCGGTCGTGATTATCATGAGGCGCGCGCGAGATCCGAAGTGCGGGGACAGAAGCTGTCCGTTCGCGCCCAGCTGCCCGAGTCCGGCGGCGACGAACATCGGGATGTACGCCGCGCTGTTGTCGTTCGGGCTGTGTACCTGCGCGCGGTAGCCTTTCTCGCGGATGTAGGCGGCGAGCTCCAGGCCCATCGCGCCTTCCATCTCGTAGGTGCCGAAGTGCGCGAACTCGGCCTCCAGGCTGGGAATCGTCTGGGTCTGCCAGTAGTCCTGCTCGAGCGCGAGGCAGATGGCGTGTTCGTACTTGATCCACCGCCTCTTGCTCTTGTAGGCGTAGTGGCGGTCGAAGCGGGTGAAGCCGACCTCGCCGTAGCCCAGTTCTCGCGCCTTGAGGCGGAGCTCCTCGGTCATGTCCTTGCCGATTTCCGCTTCGCCGGTCGGCTCTATCTCGCCGGATACTATCGCGGCGTCCACAAGCGGCTTGTTTACCCGGTCGTGCTCTTCCCGGTACTGGCGCACGTCGTCGGTATAGACGGTCCACACCCACTCGCGGTCCGCCGCCTTTTCGATGTTCTGGGACTCGATGGGATCCACCCTCGTATAGAAGGACACGTCCACATCGTTCTTGCGTATGCCAGGCACTGTCGTCAGACTCTCAGGAACCGGAATGTCGTAATCCGGATCGCCGTGCAATCTCCCCGGACGCCTTACAACATGACTTACATCTACCTCTTTTTCCGCGACCATAGCTCTCCCCTCTCCTATTTGGAGTTATGTCTGTTGCGGAGTTTACTCAGAATTTAATAACAAGTCAAGATAAAATTCGCATGAATAATTTTTAGTATGTCCTGACGGCATAAGTCCCCTTCAATGTCCATTCCCCCTCGACGGGGGAAGGCCGGGATGGGGGTGAAACACCTATGTGTCGCCTAATCCCCTCTCAGCCCTCGACGGGGGAGGGCTAGGGTGAGGGCGACAAAGTCTCCGAGGCGCGCTTTCGAGAGCGGCGTATGTTCAGCGCCTGTCTCAGCGCGAAAAGCAGCGCGCCGACCACTATGACGCTGAGATACGTAATCGAGCGATCCAGAATTGTCACGGCGGCGGCCTCCGGCGCGGACAGTTCGATGAGCAGAAGCCCCGCCACGCCCGGCTCCACCGCGCCCACTCCCCCCGGAGTCGGCACAGTGCTCAGAATCGCGTGTCCGACCGCTACTATCGGAACAAGCACGAGGCTGAATTCCATCCCCAGGGCCACCAGCACGAAGTACAGCCGCCCCATCTCCATCACCCATCCCACCAGCCCGAGAAACATCGCCAGCGGCATACGTCGAAAACTGCCCAGCGTTCCCTGGCTGAATCGTTGGTAGGCGGACTTTATCCTGGCCGGCAGAAAGTTCGCGGCGCGGTCGCCGTACGCTTTCATGAACAGCGCGACCGCCACGATGCCAACGGTCATGACGGACGCCATGACGATGATGTAAACCGAGACTGCCCGCCCCTGGGTGATGGCAAGGACCCCCGCCGCAACCAGGATTATGGCCGCGACGATTACCATGTCCATCACACGCTCGGCCAGCATAGTTCCCAGGCTCCACGAAAAGCTGCTCTTCGAGTCCTCCGCGAAGGCGTAAGCGCGATATGCGTCGCCCATTCTGAGCCACGTCACCGAGTTGATGAACCATCCGATTACTATTAGCTGTGAAGTATGGAGAGTGGACAGCGCCCGCAGGCTCTCGCCGCCGGAATCGGATGCGTTGGTCGCCAGTATATTCCAGCGCATCCCCCTGAAGACGAAGCTGACGTAGTAGAGCGCGAGCGCGAGAAGGTAGAGCCAGGGGTTCATGTCCCGAATCCCGCGCCACGTCTCGCCCCAGTCTAACTCGAACCTTGTGGCGAGAAAGAAGATTACGCCGGCGGCGACTCCGAATGACAGCAGCGTGGGAATCGAGAAGATCCGCCTGGTGATAGGTACTTGAGCGAGTGAGTTCTCTTTGTCTTGCGTCATTCGGAGCGTTCAGTCTGTCCGTTCTCGGTCGTTCCCCGCGCGTCGCGTCGTAGTCGCTTCACCGATTTCTTCTCCGCATCTCGAATATCCGCGCGCGGCCGCCCTGTTCTCGGTCGTTATACTCGCGCGCGTCGTTGAGAATCGCATAGCCAATAGCGACCGGAATGACCTCCACCTGGTAAACCGCCTCCAGCCGATTGGGGACGGCGGTTCCCATCTTTCGCTCAAGCTCGCTTCCCACAAGATAGCCCAGCAGCGCTTCTACACGATCCACCCGGGCCTCTAAGGGCGGTATGCGTTCCACCATGGACTCTACCCGCTCCACCCTGGCGTTCGTGTCGGAGACGACTCCCACTAGAGTTTCCAGCGTATCGGACATCCTGGCGAATTGCCTGGGCAGTTCCAGAAGTTCGTCCGTAAGGATGGCCTGTCGCACTTCCTTCAGAAGTTCCGGATCCTCCCGCATGGCGTTGAACACCAAGCGGGGATTGTCTTTTATGATCCTGATGACGTCGGCTTCATCTATGGTGGTCATTTCAATGTTTCCTGATCCTCATCGCGCGTATTCGCGGTCACAAGTTTAACAGAGCCGGGCTATATCGTCTCGCCGCCTGGCAGCGGCCGTTTGGACGGAATCCCCGGCCGGCGCGGATAGTTCGCGGGAGTATTGCGGACCTTGTCTATAACCACCAGTGTCTTGCTGTCTCCGCCCGCGCTCACTATGTCGCGTATCTCCCCGCCCATTGTCTCGATGGCCCTGTGAGCGGAGGCTATCTCATCGGCGGCGGAGGCGGTCTTGTGAAGCGCGGCCACGCCGCCCACCCTGCAAAACGGCAGCGTGAGTTCGGCGAGCGCTGGCATGGGGGCCACCGCCCGCGCGAATACCAGGTCGAACCCTTCCCGAACGCTCTCACAGCGCGCCAGCGTTTCCGCGCGGGAGTGTCTCGCTTCCATGTCGCTCAGTTCCAGTCCCGCCGCCAGGTTCCTGAGAAACTCCACCTTACGCGCCGTCGCCTCAACCAGCAAACCGGACAGCCCGGGAAACGCTATCTTCATCGGTATCCCCGGAAATCCGGCCCCCGCGCCGATGTCAACGAAGTTCCGCGCGCTCCTCGTCTCCGACGCCAGAGCGCCCGCGATTGACAGCGAGTCCAGGAAGTGCGTCTCCACCACTTCCTCCCAGCCCGTTACGCTCGTCAGGTTCATCGTAGAGTTCCAGCGCGCCAGTTCGCGGTAGTACAGCCTGAACTTGTCCAACTGCGTCGAGTCCAGCGAGATACCCAACTTCGCCGAATCCCTTTCCAGCCCTCTTGTATCTAATGTTTCGTATGAACCGGTCTGTCCCTGCTTCCTAACCATTTCGCTCCCGTGGGCGTTCTAAATCTTTGAGGGTATCCATATCCGTCTTCAAACTGACGACCGGACTGAAGAATCTGGGCATTGTCCAACATCGTATAGAAAGGCGAGCGGGTCCTGACGGGGACCGCTCGATGGTGAGAGCCATGAACTACGAAGAAGCCGAAGACAAGAGTCTGATGGAGTGTATCAGCAACGGGGACAAAATTGCTCTCGAATCGCTGTATGCGAGATATTCGAGGCCGGTCTATTCCATTGCGCTGCATATGCTGAGAGACCCTAGCGCCGCCGAAGAGGTCACCCAGGACACCTTCTTCAACGTATGGCGGCGAGCGGGAAGCTACAAATCCAACAGAGGCAAGGTGACTAGCTGGCTCTTCAGCATCGCGCACAATCGGACCATAGACGAGTTGCGCAAACGCCGCAGGGAGTACAATAAAGTCCAGTATGACGTTGACCTGACCAACAGGCCCACGGAATCGCGGGCGGACGACCCCACCGAGTACGTGTCTGTCCAGTTCGAGGGAAGACGGCTGAAGTCGGCCTTGATGACGCTGAGGCCGGAGCAGCGGGACGTGGTGGCGCTGGCCTACTTCGGAGGGCTGACCCACTCGGAAATATCCAGGGAGTTGGATCAGCCTCTCGGCACGGTCAAGACGCGGATGAGACTGGCGATGAAGAAACTGAGAGAAGTCCTGGAGCCGCAGATTCGGGAGTCTGCCGAGCATGGATTGTAGCGATGTCGAGGAGCTTGTAGTTCCGTATCTCCGGGGCGCGCTGGAGCGCGACGAGGCCGCGACGCTGGAGAAACATATCGCCGCGTGCCGTGAATGCAGCCGCGCCATGGCCGGGGAGATGGTCGCCGACCTCGCCCACGCCGTGCCGCAGGCGGATCCCCCGCAAAGCGTGAGGGACAGGTTGTTCGGCAGGGTGAACTCCCACAGTCCCGCCGGATTCGCCTGGCCCAATCCGCGAAACTGGGTACCTGAATACGCGGGAGGATTCGCGCGGCGCGCGGCGCTGGGATGGGGCGGAGTCGCCGCGGCGGTTCTGGCGGTCGTTTTGCTGGCGGCGGGCGTATGGCTCAACGACAGGCTTGGCGACGTTTCCAGAGACGCCGAACAGCTTTCCAATGAACTCGCTCTGGCGCGTGAACGTGAAAGCGAGGTCATGTCAGCGGTCCAAGGACACCGCGAGGCCACCTACGAGCTTATTAGAATGTCCTCTACGCCCGGCGCTTCAGTGAGTACGCTGCTTGGAACCGGGCCCTGGTCCACGGCGCGCGGCGTGGTAATGTTTTCCTACACGTCGAACCGGGGGCTGCTTTTCGTAACCGACCTGCCGGCCCTGCCGGCCGACAGGATATACCGGGTCTGGCTGATCAGGGACGGCGTTAAGTACGACGCCGGATGGTTCACCGTTGACCCGCTTGGGTACGGACAGACGATCATCATACCGCTGGAGCCGTTCGGACAGTTCGACGGGATGGGCATAACGATAGAGCCGCGTGGCGGCGGCGATCCGACGGGCGTGAACGTCCTCGAAGGAGACCTATAGTAGTGCGACAACCTAGTTGTTACGAATTTTCAGATTCCGATATATCCCCTCTCCCCTTGGGAGAGGGCTTAGGGTGAGGGCATACAATCTGCCAATCCAAAGATGTTGGAACACTAGCCGCCTATGTGATACATCTCCACCTTCTTGCGGGGTTCGTCCGTGAACATGGTCCTTATCTCCGAGTAGCGGTCGTCCCGGAGTCCCCACAGGCCGCGTATAATCGCCTCTACCTCGTCGTCGGTCGCGCCGTCGCGCATCGGCGTCCGCAGGTCCGTTCCCGACGTGGCGAACAGGCAGGTCACTATCTGGCCTTCGGGCGAAAGCCTCATGCGCGTGCAGTCCCCGCAGAAAGGCTTGGTCACGGACGCGATCACGCCCACCTCCCCGTCGCCGTCCTTGAATTTGTAGCGCAGCGCCACCTCACCCTTGTAGTTGGCCTCGACCGGCTCCAGCGGCATCTCGGCGTGTATGCGCTCCAGTATCTCTTCAGCCGGAACCACGTCGTCCATCTTCCAGCCGTTGAGCGTCCCCACGTCCATGTACTCGATGAACCGGACTATGTAGCCGCGCTCCCACGCGAACCGCGCCAGTTCGACCAGCGTGTGATCGTTCACCCCGCGCTGAACCACGGCGTTTATCTTGATCGGACTCAAGCCCGCCCTGTCCGCCGCCTCGATACCCTCCAACACCCTGTCAGTGCCGAAGTTGCGCCCGTTCATATGCCTGAAAACCTCGTCGTCCAGCGAGTCCAGGCTGACCGTGATCCGTTGAAGACCCGCTCCCTTCAACTTGTCCGCGAACTGCGCCAGCAGGAAGGCGTTGGTCGTCATCGTCAGGTCTTCTATGCCCGGAACCCGCGCGAGCATGGAGATGAGCTTGTCTATCTCCGCCCGCACCAGCGGCTCGCCTCCGGTTATGCGGACCTTCACCACGCCCAGCTTGACCAGTATGCGCGTGAGCCGCGCTATCTCCTCGAACGTAAGCAGCGACTCCCTGGGCAAAAACTGGTAGCGATCCCCGTATATCTCGGCGGGCATACAGTACGGGCAACGGAAGTTGCACCTGTCCGTCACCGAAATTCTCAGGTCTCTCAGAGGTCGCCTGAACCTGTCTAATACGGGGATTTTCGCCAAGTCTGAAGTCATAGTGAATCTATTATACAGCTACAAGCCATCTTATAAACACCGGCTCATGCGGGGTAGCTCCTCTTTGATCTCCTCTCCCTCACTCACAAGGGTAGGCAAAAGTCCAATCAACTACGAACTCCAGTCAAATATCCCCTCTCCCTCAGGGAGAGGGTGAAATGCCTACCCCTCTCAGCCACCGCGCCGCCTTTCGCGCCGCCTCCGCGCGGTGGCTGACGCCGTTCTTTCGCTCATCGGATAGCTCCGCCATTGTCAGCCCGATGTCCGGGAACTCGAAGACAGGATCGTAGCCGAACCCGTTCTCGCCACGCGGCTCGGACACTATTCGCCCCTCACAAGAACCGGAGTATAGAATCGTCGCCCGTCCAGGTTCCGCAATCGCTATCACGCAACGAAACCGCGCCGTCCACATATCCGGGTCAGCTCCGTCCAGCCTGCCCAACAGGAATTCGACCCGCTCGGCGTCGCTGGCGTCCGGCCCCGCGTACCGCGCCGAGCGCACTCCCGGCTCGCCGCCCAGCGCGTCAACCTCCAACCCCGAATCGTCCGCCAGCGTGATGATTCCCGCCAGTTCGCAATAAGCCTCCGCCTTCAGAGTCGCGTTCTCATCGAACGTACCGCCCGTCTCATCCACGTCATGATGAATCCCCAGGTCACTCAGCGAGACCAGTCCGTACGGAATATCCCCCATCAACTCGGTCAACTCGCGCAGCTTGCCCCTGTTATGCGTCGCGATGAGAAGTCTGGGGCGAGAGTGGGAGGCCAATTCTGGTTTCAGTCCTGCGCGAATACATCTTCCAGGCGAACTTCGAGGCCGGGTATCAGCGAGGTTGACACGAAGCCCGAATCATATATCTCGGCGTCGCCATACTCGCCGCCCCTCAGCCTGCGTACCTCGATAGTCTCAGCCTCCATATCCACCATCCAGTATTCGGCCACGCCGTGGCGCTCGTACAAATGGGCCTTCCGATTGCGGTCATGCGCCGCCGTACTCGGAGACAGAACTTCCACTACAAGGTCGGGCGCGCCGACTATCCCGTGATCCTGTATGATATGCCGCCTGGCCTCCGACACGAATACCAGGTCCGGCTGCACGATGTCCCCCTCGGCGAATATCACGTCTATGGGTGCGAAACGAGCCTTTCCAAGCCTGTTGTTCCTAGTGTAAGGCCCAAATATCAGAGTTAGATTGAACAGAATGTCCTGGTGTCTGAAGGTGGGCGCGGTCATCTCGTAGAGTTCTCCGTCTATTATCTCATAGCGTCTGTCGTCCGGGAGTTCCACGTAATCCTGGTATGTGAGTTTTGCCTGTGCGATAACCATGATGACGCTCCACGTTCTAAGGCCTGAATCGGGAGAAGGCGCCCCGACTATGAACGAGTGTACCAACGGCGACGCGGACGGTCAACGAAACCGCGGCCTGCGATAATGACGGTACACACGCGGTCTGCGATAAGATGGTAGAATCCGCGCGGAGGTGAACATTTGGCAGGCGCGCTTTCTAGCTATCGGATAGTCGAACTCGGAGACCAGCCGGCGGTCGCCGTCCTCGGTATGCTGCTCGCCGACCAGGGCGCGGACGTTATCAAGGTCGAGTCCCCGGAGGGAGACCCGCTGCGCGGAACGCCCGTCTTCTCCGTCTGGAACAGGGGCAAGAAGTCCGTCGTAGCCAACCCCCAGAGCGACAAAGACAAACGCCGCCTGCTCGGGCTAGTCCAAGGATCCGACGTGGTGATAGAAGGATTCGACGCCGGAACTAACCCCTACGGCCTCGACTACGATACGGCCCGGAATGAGAAGCCCGACATCATCCATCTGCGTATTCCCGGACTCTCCCGGGGCGGGAACGCGACCGCCAGCGAACTCATCATATCCGCCGCCACGGGCGTGTACGCTGACCGCAGCGCGGACGGCTCAGAGGGCGCGAGTTTCATAGCCCTGCCATACGCCAGCATATTCGGCGCGATGGTGGCCGCCCCGGCGATAACCGCCGCCCTGTTCCACCGCGAGAGGAACGGCGAGGGCCAGTCCGTCCTGGTTCCGCTGTACGATTCCATGTTCACCGCCATGGGATCGGCTATCGTCCGAAGACCGGACGTTCCGGCAGGCCCGGGCGCGCTGTCCCCGGCCATAGGACGCTTCTACCGCTGCGCCGATGGCCGCTGGGTAAACATCAACGCCACCTACGAGCGTTCGCTCAGGCCCATGCTCACCGCGATGGGTCACCCCGACTGGTACGACGCGCTCACCGACGAGCGACTGCGCGATAATCTGGAAGAGCGCGAGGAATGGGCCGCGCGCTTCGCCGAGGTGTGGCTGCGAAAGTCGGCGGCGGAGTGGGAAGACATGATGGAAGACGTGGGCGTTCCTCTCACCATGTGCCGCGAGCTCCGCGAATGGATGGAAACCGACCACGCCCACCAATCCGGCGCCGTGGTGGAACTCGACGATCCCGTCTATGGCCCAATGCGCCAGGTCGGAATCCAGGTCCGCCTCCAAGACACCCCCGGCGCCATACGCGCCCCGGCCCCCGCCCTCGGCCAGCGCATCGCCGATTTATTCGAATGGGTGGATAATCAGGAAAATTGATGTACCCCACGACCAACGTTCTGCATAGAGTCTTCAAGCTACAATTGATCGTCAATGATGATGAGGGGGAGGAAATAATCATATCGGGCGGCACGATGCCTATATTTACACAACATGGCTATGAAACAGGGCTGTTCCACCGAGAGAACATGGGATTGGCGTTGGCATGGGATATTCAACGCTGTATAGACATCATCAACCAAAATCCAATCGGTCTTGAATTGCCCAGCCGATAAGCGCAAACAAGGAGAGGTAGGTAGATGACACCAGATAGAAAGGATTTCCGGAAAGGAAGGCCGCTGGCCGAAGGCGAATATACCTACGCGCCCAACCCCATCTCGATTACGCATATCACGCCAGAACAGAAAGAGTGGGTGGAAAAGCGCAACAAAGCTATCGGAATCTTCAATGTCACAGGCGACAGAACGATGGCCGATGAGCTGGGAATACCACTTCCTGAAAGACCACGTAACAATATGCCATAGCGTTCTATGAACGCATAGATGGTGTATAGAGATATGCGAGTGAGTAGTCGGTCTGCTCAATGATTGAAAGGAACGATGTCATGCCCGGAGCGCTGGAAGGAATACGAGTCCTTGACCTCTGCATCATCCTCGCGGGGCCGACCTGCGGCAGAACGCTGTCCGAGTACGGCGCCGACGTCATCAAGGTTGACCCCGAACACCGCGTCCCCGGCCTGACCCCCTGGCTCGACGTGGGACGCGGCAAGCGCAGCATATGCCTCAACATAACCAAGCCCGCCGGCTTGGATGCGTTCTACCGTCTGGCGGATACGTCCGACGTCCTATTGCAGGGATTCCGAAAAGGCGTTGCCGAACGGCTGGGCATAGGCTACGAGCAGCTCAGCGAGCGCAATCCCGGCATCGTTTACGCGTCCATCAACGCCTTCGGGCAGGAAGGCGACTGGGCCATGCGCCCGGGCTTCGACCAGAACGCGCAGGCCGCCACCGGGATGCAGCTCCGCAACGGCGGCGACGGACAGCCTGGCCCTCCGCCCTACACCTTCAACGACTACGGCACAGGAATCATGGCCGCTTACGGCGTGACGCTCGCCCTGCTCGAACGCGAGCGCACCGGCAAGGGGCAGAAGATAGATACCTCGCTGGCCTACACAGCCTCCACTTTTTCGTCCCCCTACATGGTGGACTACGAGGGGTACGAGCCCAACGAAGTCAGCGGCCCGGAGGCAAAAGGGTTCGACTCGCTTAACAGGCTGTACCGGACTGCCGACGGCTGGCTCGCGCTGTCAGTCAACAGCGACGGCGAAAGGAAGAGATTCAGCGCGCTGGAACCATTCACCGGACTGGGCGATCCATCCGATCACTCCGCCCTGGAACCCATCTTTGCGTCACGCGCCACCGACGACTGGGTAAAGGCTCTGGGCCAAGCCGGAATAGCCGCCACAGCCAATCGAGCGCTGGCCGACCTTAGAGCCGAAACCGGCGAGGACGAGCGCGACCTCATCGTTACCGAGCGTCACCCCTTCTTCGGCAGCGTCGAACACGGAATCGCCGCGCCCCAAATGGACGCGACACCCGTCAGGACGGGAACCTCGCCCGTGTTCGGCGGCGACACAGTGGATGTGCTAACCGAACTCGGCTATTCGGACGACGAGATAGAGGCCATGCGCGCCGGCGGCGTTATCCCGCAGTCGGACGGCCTGCCGCTCCGCTGAGTCGCCGGCGTGGCCTTCAGATAACGCCCTCCGCCCGGAGTCGCGCTATCTCCTCGTCGTCCAGCCCCAGGTCCCCGCCGTAAACCGACTCATTGTGTTCCCCCAGGAGCGGGCTTCTGAACGTTCGCCACGGCGTCTTGTTGAAGACGTATGGCCGGCCTGCATACGTGTAAGTCTCGCCCAGTTCGGGATGCTCCACCTCGGCGAAGAAGCCCCGGTCCTCGACAAAATGCGGGTCGTCAAGGTTCTCGTCCGGCGACCGGATTATCCCCCAGGGGAACTTGCGCTGCTGCGCCCCCCTGTAAATCTCCTCCGCCGTGTGCGACGCGATGAACCTCTTCACCACCTCGAAGGCGTGTTCAACCTCATAGCCCGCGCGGGCGCGCATCGTCGCCATGTCCAGGTACTTCTCGTCGGTCAGGTCTTCCGCCATCCCCTCCGAGTCCATCCACGCCACCAGTATCTTCCACTGGTTGAGGCTGGTGAACACGGCGAACACGTTGATGAACTTGTCGTCCGCCGTCGGGCAGAGCGTCTTGGGCGTGGGCTGAACGCCGTGGTGCCTGCCGGTCTGTCGGTGAACCACTTCGCCGCCATAGATATACAGCGGCATGGCCGCCTCGGTCGTGCATGAGCAAGCCTCGTGGATGGATGCGTCCACGAACTGCCCCTCGCCGGTCATGTCCCGCCAATTCAGCGCCATCAGCGTGCCGATGGTGGCGTAGTGAGACGCCGTGATGTACCCATGTCCGCCGCTAGGACGTATCGGCGGCGAACCGGGCAGATCATCGTAGCCGCAACTGTGCATGATCCCGCCCATAGCCATCGCCACCAGGTCCGATGTCTTGTAGTCTCGGTACGGGCCGTCCTGTCCGAACCCGGTCAGCGAAGTCATCACCAGCGCGGGGTTGACCGCGCTCAGTTCCGGGTAGCCAAGTCCGAGGGATTCCAGGTATCCGGGATCGTGGCTCTCCAACAGAACGTCGGCCTTCTCGACTAGCCTCCTGAACATTTCGGCGCCCTTCGCCGAGGCAATATCGAGAGTAATCCCCTCCTTCGCCATGTTGAACGCCCAGAAATGCAGGCTGCCGTTCTTATCCGGCGCGTCGCCCCGAAACGGCCCTACCGTTCGCGCCCCATCCCCTTCCGGCGGCTCGATCTTGATCACCCGCGCCCCCATCTCCCCAAGCAGCTTCCCGATAAGCTGCCCCTTCTCGTCGCACAGGTCGAGGATGATGATATCAGAGAGGGCGGAGTTGGCTGATGTAGTCATTAGGGATTATTACCTCTCAGGAGTCTTGGCTGGTCATGCAATTGTCTGGTCCGGCACAATCTATCCGTACATGGGATTCATTCCGCGCAACAGATTTCTATGAAAAATTGAAGGCGATCTGGTGGTTGTTTGGCAGGAATTCCCGTAACCTGTGATATTCGCCGAGTTCCTGCGCCAGAGCCTCTATATTGAGTTTAGACAGTGTACTCACTGTAATCGGCCGCTTCGATTCCCAGAAAATAAATGCCGAATAAAACTGTTTCGCCACATCGGAGTTTAACAGTTTAGCTAACAGGACAGCCTCGGATTCCGTATGACAAGCAAGAAAATAGCACGTATCATCCAAGACGATAGGTTTGTCGTCCAGGCAGCCGACCACCCGAAATTCAAGTTTCTTGTACAGTCCTGAAATAGCGACCTTCCATGGAGCGAATGAATACTCTCCGACGCCGAAGATTGAAAACGGCGGTCGGCCACGGTAGATTCTACTGCCGCGCCGCGCGAGACGCTTCGAATGGAGCTGAAGATAGTCGGCGGTCATCGGGGCTAAACACTGGATAGGTCGAGTATCTTCGCCCACTGATCGCTGAGGCACAATCATCCAGCGGTTCACTCTGAACTCTGAACTATTAGCGATGTCGGAACTCTTGAGCATCGGATAGATATATTCATCCTCCAGGGCAACGGCTTCTCCCAAGCCATTCCAGAGAGTTCCATTATCCGCGCGTAGCTCCATTACATCCGCGCAGTCATGCTTGATGCCGGACCTCCACCGGTAGAATGATCTTCCCTGGAGATGTCTCCATCGCTCGTAGGAAGAAACATCGTTTACAAGACTGCCGCTTTCGTACACAATCGAGGAGACGGGATCGATTCGATCCAAAGAGTCATAGATATTGCAGTGAGAAAGGTTGTATTGAGAATCGGAACTTATGACCAACAGGCAAGCGTCAACGGATACAGAAAAATGCTCGCGAGCCGATACACTGTAAATATCGCATGATCTCAACCCTAGTCGCTTCTCTGAACAATAGAGGAACACCTTTCTTGCGACAGATGTCTTGCACAGCATGGCTAAAGTCGCATCCCGGCCACTCATCCACTCCACCATTTCACAGATCATAGCCTCTGATATGTCGAAGTTGCTGCTTCCGGTAATAGCCTCTATGCCGTTCATATCCAAGAAATTCGACTTCGGCGGAATGTTCCCACTGTCAAGACTGCCTAGGCTTGAGTTCGTAACCCACGGGGGATTGCCAATGATCAGCAGTGGATCGGGCAATTCATGGAGAATGGATGCCCAGTCTGATTTGAAAAAATCTCCGGGTACGGTGTGATATTCCTCAATCCAAGATTCATCGGCGACCATCGCTCGCGTTTTGGCGAGATATTCAGAATTGATGTCCCCGATAGCCAGGAACTTGGCATTGTCGAAGTATCGGCGGGCTTCAGACACGAAGTTGCCTACACCACAATTGGGTTCTACGATAGAAACGGGATAAACGCCTAGGCGTTTTAGCAGATCATATACTTGGCGCGCCAGTCCGAGCGGAGTTTGATAGTCCCCAAACTCTGTTCTAGTGTGCTGAACGCTTCGTGTGGACATACGACTACCTTACCCGAATGATCCCAGCGACATTTCCGGCCTCGGATATTATACGGTTATACTGGAGTCTCCATTGCAGGGCGTTTGATATAGTCAGATACCCTAGGTTGGGCGGGTTATCCAGTATCTGCTCAGCGATGCGCATACCTTCTATTTCATCTACCGGAAGTCGTCTCTCTTCCAGGAACGCCAAAATATCATCCACATTGCCATTATTGCCGATAATCCGCTGGATCCCTGAGGTAGTCTGGTAATCGGCTGTTCTATGAGATTCGACCAGAACGGTGTGCAGGATGTCCAGATTGCCAGTCATCGAGCTTATGTCGTCGGTCTTCTGGTAAACGAAAACCAATAGCGAGTATCCAAGCCCGTATATTTTCTGCCGGGCGTTCCTATATGGGGAGGAAGACTGCGGCTGGGTGACCCTGGTCACTTTCATATCTACGTTTAGCCCTGGAAAATCAACCCCGCTTGCCGAACTGCCTCTCTCGAATCTGTATCGCTCTGCAAGATGCGCTCGGAATTTATGTTCAACGTAAGTTCCAATACGCTTGCCGTCCGTTACTCCGTAAAGCGTGGACTCATAGTGGGCTGACTCAATTTCGGCGAATATGCCCGCTTCTTCAGTCAGACCCGTTACTGTCAATTCAGGCAGCAAGTATCTCTCTCCGGTGAGGGCATTGATTTGCGCTATCTGTGTACAACGTATTTTTCAACGTATTTTTCATTGTAGAGATGCCTATATCACCCCCTCCACCATCAACTCCGCTATCTCCTCCGAATCCAGTCCCAGTATCTCGCCATATACATAGTCGGTATGCTCGCCGAAGAGCGGGGACGCGCGCCGCAGCTCCCAGGGGGAGCGCGACAGGCGCATCGGCTGGGCCTCGAACTTTGCCTTGCCTAGTTCGGCGTGCTCGATTTCGGGCAGGAAGTTCCGGTGTTTCAGCTGCGGGTCTTCGTCAACCTTGATCTTCGGAGACTGCACCGCGCCCGCTATCACGCCCGCCGCCTGCAACTTGTGGAACACCTCATGCGGCGCGTGGCGCGACGTCCAGGTCTCTATCAACTCGTCCAACTCATCCTGGTTGTCGTAGCGTCCCTCATTGGTCTCGAATCTCGGGTCCGCTGTCCACTCAGGCGCGCCGATAGCCTCGACGAACGCCGCCCACTGCTCATCGTCGAACACCGTAATCGCGCACCACTGGTCCTCCCCCTCGCACCGGTACGTGTTGTGAGGAGCGACACGCGGATGCGGCGAGCGGTTGCCGGGCGGGTTTCCCTCCCGTCTGAACGGGCGTCCGTTGACCGTCCTGTCCAGCATGGCGGTTCCGGTCAGCGCCATCCCCGACTCGACCTGCGACAGGTCTATCCACTGTCCCTCTCCGGTGCGGTTGCGGTGATGCAGCGCCATGACACAGGCCATCGCGCCGTAGTATCCCGCCGTGTGATCCATGTACGAAAAGCCCCATCCGGCGGGATCCTCTCCGGGCAGACCCGACATATACGTCAGGCCGGACAGCGCCTGGGCGGTCGGCCCCCAGGTGACGTATTCCTTGTCGCGCCCGGAGTGTCCGAACCCCGACAGGCTGAGGTAGATGACGTCGGGCCGTATCGAACGCTGCGCTTCGTAATCCAGCCCCCACCGTTCCAGGACTGTCGCGCTGAAGTTCTCGACCACTATGTCCGACGCGGATATGAGATCGTGGATTAGCTCCGTTCCGCGCGGGTGAAGAACGTTGAGAGTGGTACTGAGCTTGTTTCGGTTGAGATTGTTGAACATACCGCTCGCGTTCGGGTTTCCGCCCGCCGCGTACATACCGCGAGTGTAGTCCATCGAATACTCGAACTCGACGCGGATGACCTCCGCTCCGAAGTCTGCCAGGATTCGCGTGCAGGTCGGCCCCGCGACAATCCACGAAAAATCCACTACACGAATGCCTTCCAGGGCGTGCTTACGCATACGAACCGCTCCCCAAACCTGTTGAATAACTACGGAATCCTATAACCGCGCGAGAGCGTAGTCAACAGGAATGATATACCAGTTTGGAAGCGTCGCCCGCGACTATGCGACTATGCCCTGTGAGCGCAGGGCGGCGATTTCGGCGTCAGTCCGTCCCAACTCTCTCAGCGCCTCGTCCGTATGCTGGCCCAGGGTTGGCGCGGGCCTCTGGAACCGCCCCGGAGTCTCGGACAGCTTGATCGGTATTCCAATGTTGCTTGTGCGTCCCGCGACAGGGTGGTCGGTCTCCACGACCATCTCCCTGGCGCGAACCTGCGGGTCCCGGTACACCTGCTCGATGTCGTATATCGGGCCGGCCGGGACTCCCGCGGCTTCGAGCGCGTCTAGCCAGTACTCGGAGGACTTCTGCGAGAAAGTCCGTTCGAGGGTCGCTATCAGCTCATCCAGGTTGTCCATCCTGTCCCTGGGTTCCGCGAACTTGGCATCCGAAACCAGTTCCTCGCGCCCAATGGCCGCGCACAGCCGCTCCCAGTTGGCCTGGTTCGCCGCGCCGACATTGACGTACCCGTCCGACGTCTCGAACGCCTGGTACGGAGCGGTCAGACGGTGCGCGCTGCCCTTCGGCCCGGGTACTGCGCCGGTTGCGAAATACATGGCCGACTCCCAGAAAGTGTACGCGATCCCGCCCTCCAGCAGCGACGTGTCCACGTGCTGCCCTTCTCCGGTCTTGAGACGGTTGATATACGCCGTCAGGATGCCGATGGCGGCGAACATACCCGCGTTCAGATCGCACACGGGCACGCCCACCTTCGTTGGGGCGCTGCCGGGATGGCCGGTCACGCTCATCAGCCCGCTCATGCCCTGCGTTACGAGGTCGAACCCGCCGCGCCGGGCGTATGGGCCGGTCACCCCGAACCCGGAGATAGTGCAATAGACCATCGCGGGATTCAGTTCCCGCGCCTGCTCGTATCCCAGCCCCATGCGTTCCAGCGAGCCGGGGCGAAAGTTCTGCACCAGTACGTCGTACCCGCGCGCCATTTCCATGACTATCTCACGGCCCTCATCCGACCTGAGATCCACGACGATACTGCGCTTATTTCGATTGATCCCCAGGAACGCCGCCGACTCGCCTTCTATGAACGGAGGCCCCATCCGGCGAGTGTCGTCACCCCCGTTCGGCTTTTCCACCTTCACCACGTCCGCGCCCATATCCGCGAGCATCATAGTGCAATAAGGCCCCGCCATGATCTGGGTGAGGTCAAGAACCTTGACGCCCTCAAGGGCGGCTGAATTCGTCATCGTAGGCTGTCGCCTCCTTATCGGGGTTCAGTAGCGTTCAGTCGGTAACGCCATCGGCGTTCCATATTATCCAGCTTTTGACAAATCATGTTACACTATTGGCTCAAAAGGCGGTCAAGAGTTTGATATTCCGAAATCACGATACGGGTGGGGCGCGGAGCGCGCCGATGTATGCAGAACCAAAGACTTCCCATAGACGACATGGAGCAACGGCATGAAGGTCTTACTCCAGCGCTCGCCGATGCCTTGAAAGAGGCGGCGCGGGTATGCTTGGACCGTCATCATGTTTCGCCTATTTCCGTCGCAATCAGACATGATGATAGGCAGATGGCGGCGGATGTTGAGTGGGAAGCTACGGATGAGCGCGCTCGAGGCGCTTGGGCAAATGAGATAGACACCACTGAATGGGGCGCGTCTGCGTGCGTTCTGGCGGCGGTTGAACTGCTCGATGGGCTTATAGCTATCAAACGGGCGGAGACTGAGACAGGCGCAGATTACTACGTTGCTCCGCCGGGCGTAAGCTCAGATGACATAGAGGATCATATACGCCTTGAGGTGTCCGGCGTTGATCGAGGGAATGACGCTGCCGTTCGACGCAGACTAAGAGATAAGATCGAACAACTTGCCAGGGGAGGCGATGACATACCGGGCATTGCTGGCGTGATTGGATTTCGCGCTCGGCTGATACTTTTGGATAACTTGGAGATGGCATGACCTGGCTTGAGCAACACAGGCTGAGTGAACGATACGCCTCTGACGCTGAGGTAGCCAGACTTCGCGGCGAATATACGCAAGCTCAGGGACTCTACGCGATTGCCGCGCAACACGAA
Source organism: Dehalococcoidia bacterium (assembly GCA_963668275.2). Taxonomy (GTDB): domain Bacteria; phylum Chloroflexota; class Dehalococcoidia; order Lucifugimonadales; family UBA1123; genus VXRN01. The sequence goes on along the minus strand of OY764155.1, from coordinate 295,354 downwards.
GAGCGTGCGCTGCATGAGATTGCGCCGCACAAGCTACGGACCTACGGCATTACCGCAGTAAGCGCCGTAGCCCTGCGCTTCAAGGCGGCCGAATTCTCTGAAGCGAAGGTGTTGTCGTATCGCTGCCTTGCTTCCGAGCGATTGCCGGAGTTCGCCTCGCGGCAGATCGAAGATATGCTCCAATCCATCAAGGGTGAACAGGCTGGTATTCCCTTGAACGATGGACAGATGCTCATATCGCTCAAAGGTGGGGAAATCTTGTATGGCGGCGCGCCCATGGATCTGATCATCGGAAAACATCAGAAGATGCGCTCCATGATCTATCGAACTACAGAATATTTGAAAAAAGTCCCGCACCGCAGGCGTGGAGGCCCCGGAAAGGAGATTATAGAAGCGTATCGCCCATGGACATTTCAAGCCGCGCCTGGAAGCTATCAGTTCACGGTGTCTGTACAGGAAAACAGGCAACTGAAACTGGATATGTTCGACTCCGAAGATTTACACCCCAAACAGATAATTGATGAACTCTTTCACATTTTACAAGCCTGTTCGGAATCTCCTGAAATGGGCTTGCCTGAAATAGTGTCTGAAGACGATTACAGGCTCTCTTTTCTCAAGCTGGCGCGCGATCTGACGCCGACTGTGAAGGGGACGGGGTTCACTCGGCTCGACATTCAGACTTCAACAGCCCCTCGCCCTCTCGTTCTGACACTCGATACGAGATATGCCATCAACGAGGTTATCCAAGCGGCCTCCCACCCTTCGCCGGATGAGCGAGAAGATGAGATTCGTGGCGTATTGCGGGCATTGAATCTCGATGATGATTGGATTCAGGTCGCGCAGGAAGATGGAGAGAACGTGAAGATAAGGCGCGCGGGCGAAGAGATTGATGACCGGATTGGTCCTATGGTCAATCATTCCGTAGTCGTTCGAGTGGCTAAGTCAGGCTCAAGTATGCGCTTTCTCGACATTGAATTAGATGAATAGCATTACACACGCCGCGCTCGCCACCCTCTTTCCGCATTATCATCATCGCCGCGCAGGATTGCCACAATCACTTCTTGGCTCAGGAAATCCCCGATTCTGGCCGCGTCCTCGTCCACGAAGGCGCGTATAGCGTCCCCGGACAGGTCGTCGAACATGGAGCGGATAACGCCGTCCGGCGCGAATACGGCGTTCCGGCTGTCCTCGTCCGTCCGGTCGAACAAGCGCCTCTGTTCGGTATTTCGGGAATTTTACCACACCCGCTTGTCCCATGAACCAGCCCTCTGCTACAATTACAGAACAAACACGCTGGAAATATATAAGTAGGAGTTTATCAATGACCACTCGCCCGACCGAAAATTTTTCGGTCCATAGCTAACAACAGGTGATAACAGGTCACTTTCCACGTGAACCGCGTCCTGTCCCACTTGGAAACTCACTTGTAACCTCACCAGTACGATATAAAGAATAACTTATGACCGCGCCGATGACGCCCGAGCTGAGACGATTGCGGGGAAACAAATATGCAAGCTATCCGACTAATGCAATCGTCTTCGAGCGAACTCCATTTGACAGGCTGATATACAAGTGTTAATCTACAATCGTGATGAGGAACATCTGTCATAAAATATACTTATGGCAGTCATAACTCTCAGCTTTGGTCAAACTCATTAGGAGGTAGTCGAATGGCTGGCGAAGGAAAGATGGACATCGAGATCATCTACTGCGTACCTTGACAGTATCACGGTGTTGCGGCCTGGATGGTCAACGAGTTCGTAGCTGAAGGCGGAAGCGCAGTATCTATCGAGGTGAAGCCCGGCGTGGGTGGAGTCCTCCAGGTGTTTGTTGACGGCGACAAGATCTATGACAAGAAGGAAGAGGACGGACAGACGCCGCACCTCAACCGCGTCAAGGAACTGCGGGCAATCGTGCGAGACAGGCTCAACTCTCTCGCCGTCGCCGCCGACGACAACTAGCGCGCCATACGAAACCTGAAGCGAAAGGCCCCGATTCATCGGGGTCTTTCTCTTTGCGCGGTCAGAGTGACGATTTCATAAGTCCCTTTCCCCCTTGATGGGCTGGCAAGGGTAGGCGAATGTGCCGACTAATCCCCTCTCCCTGAGGGAGAGGGCTAGGATGAGGGTGATTATGCCCTTGCGGGATAGCATTGGCGGTTGACCTGGCAAGGACTGTACAGATACATTTTATCGGGCGCGTTTTCCCCCACTGCAAGCATGGAGCGACAATTTGCAAGAACACACTTCGAACAGACGGCATTGGGCTATTATCGCTTTCTTGATTCTGCTGGGTGTGCAGGGAGTCGTGATCAGATTCTCCGGCGCGCATATTGACCCCCAGATCGAGGCGCTGATATTCGGCATAAGCATCATCGCCGGCGCGTTCCTGCTGTCCTGGGCCGCCGAGGTGGCCCAGCTGGATGTGTCCGCGTCATTCGCCATAGCGATTCTCGCGCTCATCGCCGTGATGCCTGAGTACATGGTCGAGGCCACGCTCGCCTGGAACGCCGGACAATCCTTCAACCCCGATATGCCCGCGGTGACGGAGAAGATGTCGCTCGCCGCCGCGAATGTCACCGGCGCCAATCGCCTGCTGATAGGACTGGGCTGGTCGGCGGTGATCATCGTCTTCTGGCTGAAGCGGCGCAGCGGGTTCGATATGCGCGGCCTGCTGACCCTCGAGCTGCCCATGCTGGTGGTCGCTACCCTGCTCACAATCGCGGTCGCCTTCTTCAAGATGATACCGATATGGCTCGCGGCGGTGTTCATCGGAGCCTACATCTTCTACCTGTGGAGAAGTTCGACGCAGGAATCCAAGGAACCCGACCTGCACGGCGCGGCTGAGATGATAGCCAGTTTCAAGCCGCTGTACAGGCGTCTGTGGGTGCTCGGCCTGTTCATATTCAGCGCCGCCGTAATCATCATAGTGGCGCCGCCGTTCGTGCATGGCCTGGAAGCGACGGGCGAGGCGCTGGGCATCAGCAAGTTCCTGCTCATACAGTGGCTCGCGCCCCTGGCGTCCGAATCCCCGGAGATAATCGTCGCCGTGCTGTTCGCCCTGCGCGCCAATCCGAACGACGGCCTGACCACACTCATATCCTCCCAGGTCAACCAGCTAACCCTGCTCGTCGGCAGCATCGTGGTGGTGTTCAGCCTCTCCGCCGGGCAGCCGCTGAGCTTCCCCCTCGACCATTATGAACCTGTCGGATTCCTGGACAGGTTTGCCTCCGGCTTCGGTCTGCAGTCCAGCGAGTTCCTGCTGACGGCTGCGGCTGCGGCGTTCGGAATTCTGCTAATCTCCACCCGCGTCATCAAGCTATGGCATGGGCTTGCGTTGCTGGGCATATTCGTGGGCTACCTCGGGGCGCTGGGACTGCTAAGCTGGCTCGGCATCGCCGACGAGGAGAACGTGCCTCTGCGGATGTGGTCCTCCGTCATAGTATTCGGCCTCGCCGCGCTTCTGGTAGCCTTCAACTGGCGCCGCGTCATATACGTCTTCAAGGGCGTCCCCCGCCCTGACAAACAGCGCTAGACACGCTATAATTCGCGTATATACTGGGCGCATATTGAAGGATGCTGACAATGGCTACGGTAGAAGAACGTCTCGGAAGACTTGAAGGCGGCTATGAACACCTTGCCACCAAAGCCGACGTGGAACGACTGACCGGCAGTATGAATGCCGCCATCAGCGACGCGAAAGCCGAGGTGATAAAGTGGGTCGCCGGCATCGGCGTCGCCATACTGTTGGCGATGGTGGCCATAGGGGTCGCGCTCACACTCGCGGTCCTGCGCGGGACCCCGTGAAAGCCGGCGGCTAGAATCCTTACATTTTACGATGTCGTTTCAGCCAGCCACTCCGCCGCCCGCTCAGCTATCATTATCGTCGTCGCGTTCGTATTCGCCCGCACCACGTCCGGCATCACCGAGGCGTCAATCACCCGCAGCCCTTCCAGCCCGTGAACCCGCAGGTACTGGTCAACCACCGCCATGCCGTCCGACGCCGGCCCCATCTTGCACGTCCCCGACGAGTGATGCTGCGTTCCCACGTTCGCCAGCAGCCATGCGTCCAGCGCGGAGTCGTCGGCCAGGTCCGCGTCCGTCGGAGACACCCGCTCCACCAGACTCTCGGACAGCGGCGGCGTCTGTGTTATCTCGATGCACGTCCTCACCGCGCCGCGCATCCGCTCCCTGTCCCACTCGTCCGTCAGGTAGCGATAGTCCAGGTGGGGCTGTTCGCGCGGGTCGGTGGAGGTCAGCGTTATGCGTCCGGCGGTGCTCGCCTTCTGGAGCGCGACGCTGAAGCCGCTGTACGTCCCGTCTTCGGGTATCTCGACGGTCGAGGGCCGGTGTTCGCTGGTCAGCAGTATCGGGCTCATCTGCATATCGTTTCGATGCGGAGAGCCGGGCGTCGTGTACCTCATGCCAACCTGTATGGACGGCGCGTTTTCGGGCGGGTCGCCCTGGTCGGTCTTGAACAGCATGAACGCGGCCGGATGGTCCCTCAGATTCTCGCCCACGCCGGGCATATCGCGCACCACCGAGATGCCAAACGACTCCAGGTGTTCCCTCGGCCCGACACCGGACAGCATCAGCAGGTGCGGCGAATTTATCGCGCCGCCGCTCAGGATTATCTCGTCGCCATACACCTCGAACGTGTCCCCGCCGCTCTCCGCCTCTATGCCCACGGCGCGGCTGCCCTCGAATATGATCCGGTGCGCCAGGACGCCGGAGCGTATCGTCAGGTTCAGCCTATGCCTGGACATAGACAGGTAGGTAAGGTTCGTGCTCATCCGCACACCGTCCACGTTGTTCAGCGGACGCGGCCCGACGCCCTCCGACTCCGGGTGATTATGGTCGAGCGTCTCCGGGTATCCTGCCGAGACGCACGTCTCCCAGAACAGGCGCGGTATCGGCATTACCTCGTCCTTTGAGTATCGCCGCACCGGAATCGGCCCTTCGCCGCCGTGAAAGTCATCCGCGCCGAAAGTCAGGTCCGTCTCCGACTTGCGGAAATACGGCAATATGTTCATGAAAGCCCACTCCGGGCTGCCCAATTCGGCCCACTCGTCATAGTCCTCCGGTATCCCCCTGAAGAACACCTGCCCGTTCACCGAGCTCGATCCGCCCGTCAACTTGCCCCTGGGCAGCGGGAACGGCTCCCTGTCCGGCGTGGCCGTCGCCATGTATCCCCAAGTCTCCGATTCAGGGCCATAGGCCGCCGGCCAGACCGAATTGCCGAACTTCACGCTGTCCGGCATCGTGTCGAAGTTGGAATAATCCGGCCCCGCCTCCAGCAGCAGGACCGAGCGATTCGGGTCCTCCGTCAGCCGCGAAGCCAGCGCCGAACCCGCCGAACCCGCTCCAACGATTATGTAGTCGTACCGCATATCAACATCCCCCGATTCTCGCGCGCGAATTTTAGATATCTACCATCATTCCCGCGAAAGCGGGAATCCATACCTGTGGACTGTAGCCTGATTAGTTGAGACTTGGCCCGCTGGGAGCGTTCAATTTCTAATGTCAACACAACCTAGCATGGGCTAGAAGATAATGCCCAGTTCGCCGCCCGTCAACCGGCGCGCGCGATTCCGCCGCGCCTCATCGCGTTATTTCGTTCACAACAGACAGTCCGGTATTCAGCCTGCAAAGCCAGTCCGACTGGGGATGGCGAATGGCGTTCGTGCATATTCTGAACAGACAGACCCCCTCGCGCATGGACAAATCCCGCTCGTCCCACCCGAAGCGTTCCAGCGCCGCGCGTCGAAAGACCTCGTGGTACGCTCGCCTCGCCTCCGCCTCGCGGCCTCTTCCAAACTGATAACCCCAGCGCAGATGCGCCAAAAAGTTGCCCACGTCCAGCATGGGGTCGCCCGGCCCCGTTTCCTCGAAATCCACCAGCGCGATGCCGCCGTCGGGTAGGACGAGCATCTGGTCGTCGTAGAAGTCGTTATGGGCAACGTGGGAAGGTCGCCAGGATTCTACGAACGAATCAAGCGCGTTGGTAGCGTCACGCAATGTTCGACGCTCGGCCTCGCGCTCCCGCAGCGCGCGGCTGAAGACCCGCTTCGCCCGGCGATACGCGCCCGAAAGGTTGAATGGACGCGCCCCGTCCGCCGGACTTGGCGCGCGCCACAGCTTTTCGAGGCCGTCCAGTAGCAGGTCGGGGTCCGGCTGATTGCCGCGCCTTATATATTGCCGCATATTCCTGCCGGGTATCTCCGACAGCCATATCACGCCGCCGTCAGCCCAGCAGCCGGCAATCCGGGGCGAGATGAATCCCGAGTGCGCCGTGAGTTCAGCCGCACCCAGCAGCGGAGGTACAGCCGAGGGACGTACCACGCGCGCGTAGAACCTGATTCTGCCGACGCGATGGCGCAGCACAGCGCGATTGCCCGGTCTGTATCGAACCATGTCCACCCGGAGCCGTCGCGCCGGAACCGCGAGAACGTATCTGTTGACAAGCCTGAGCGCGGATTCCGCCGAAGCCGCTTCGCTCAGCCCCGGAAGATGCGGGTCTTCCGGATAGCGAAACAGCCTGACGGACTGATCTCGGTCGAGTTCGACTACAAAGCTCTCAGGCGGAATGAACTCGTCGGGGTCCCACTCGGCCAGGTAGGTGACAGTCATGCGTCTGCCGGGGGTATGGCTGAGTTGGCGGACGCGGATTCTGTACGGATCGGTTTCAGTCTCCCCGATACGCGAGCGATACGCCTGCCAGACCCACTCGCCTATGAACAGGTTGGCTATGCCGCGCAGATCGCGGTCCTCGAAACTAACCTCCGGGTATATCGGTATGGCGGCAGGCGACTCCGACATAGCGCCTAGTCGCTGTCGGAACCGCTATCGTCGCTGTCAGCGCTGCTGACGGTGTCCGTCGCCCGCAGCCCGGTCGTGTCTATACCATCGGAGTCCGTGCCGTCGTTATCGGTCGGCGTCGGCGTATCTATCCCATCGCTGTCCGTGCCGTCGTTGGACATCAACTGTCCGGTCGTGTCTATACCATCGGAGTCCGTGCCGTCGTTATCAGTCAGAGGCGGCTGATTGGCTGCGGCGGCGGCGGGTGTATCAACGCCGTCGCTGTCCGTGCCGTCGTTGGACGTCAGCTGTCCGGTCGTGTCTATGCCGTCGCTGTCTGTTCCATCGTTGTCCGTAGGCGTCGGGGTATCAATCCCATCGCTATCCGTCCCGTCGTGATCCGTGTTGGCGTCAGTGTCATACCCGTCGTTGTCCGTAGCGGGAGTGTCAATGCCGTCGTAATCGGTGTAAGGCGTGGCTACGCCATCGTTATCGGTGGTCAAGGGAGTATCAACGCCGTCGTTGTCGGTAAGCGGGGTGTCAACACCGTCGTAGTCTGTGGACGGCGTATCGAAGCCGTCATAGTCCGTGTAAGGCGTGTCAACCCCGTCACTGTCCGTTCCGTCATGATCCGTGTTGGTGTCGGTATCATAGCCGTCGTTGTCTGTGTTGACTTCATCGTCGGTATAATCCGTGTCCGACAGCGAATCTTCCGTGTCCGTAGCCGTGGCGGTCGCCGTCATATCTCCGGTCGCCGTATTCGTCGCGGTGGCCGTTAACCCATCGTCGTCAGTGTCAGGGCTGTCACCCTCATCATCTCCGTCGCCGTCATCCTCCTCGGCCCCCGCCGACCCGCGCGGATTCAGCGTACCTTCCGTTGACGTTGACGCGCCGCCATCGTCGCCGAAAGTCGCGCTGTTCGGTCCAAGCGTCAATGCCAGCGCAATCATCAAAACCATCAGAAGGCCAAGCAACCTTTTCATCTTCTCACGCTCCGGGGGGCTAGGGATATGGTGAGCTTAAAGCATAATGGTATCATACAATTCAAAAGAAATACGGAGGAAGACCGTGGCAGAATCAGTAGCGAACCATCCTGAGATGGAATCCTTGCAATCGGCGAACGTGTCGTATCTGGCTTCTGACACGTTGTTCATACAGACCGACAAGCCGTTCGTCGAGGGCGAAGAGATAGCGCAGGATGTAACCGTCTTCTACGGCAAGGAGAACCCCAACGAGGTGGTCGGCGTAATGATTGACGGAGCCGAAGCGGCGCTCAAGCCCTTTGTGGACGCGGTTCTGGCAAAACGCGATCAATCCAAGTCAGTCAATGGCGATGCGACGACGACATCGGACGGCGGCAGTTTCGCTGGCAGCATCGCGCCGCGCTAACTCCCCGGCCACGCCCGCGAATCAAATCTCCGTAGGGACGTCCCTTGTGGGCGCCCTTGCTAATGGTTACCATCTGGCAGACTGGGAACTTCCCCCGCCACCCTGACTAACCTCCCCTACCGCCCGCTCACCTCGAACAATCTGTACTCCCCCCTCGCCGGAAGCCCCGCCTGCGCCGTCACATCCCGCCCGCTCGCCTCTATCCGCGCATACAGCAGGAAATCCATCTCCGACAGATAGCTCACCGTCAGGAAGAACGGAATATCCCCGTCCTCTATCATCCGCTTCAACTCGACGCGATCCACCAGTTTCTCCAGCCGGTACTCCGAATACAGAGGCAGAACCGCCTCGCCCGTCCGCATCGAGACGAACGCGCCCGTGTTGTACGAATCGGTCGCCAGAAAGTAGCGGCTGTCTCTCCTGCGCTGGCGAACATACTCCAGCGCGGCGTCCAGTTCTTCAAGCTCCACCCGCACAATCGCGGTTATCATGCCCCCCTGCCGCTGGAGTTCGCGTTCTCTGGCAGACGGTTCGGAGCGCGGCGGCCTGCGCTCCGGTACCATGTCGAACCCGATTCTGCCCAGCGTGTCGTCCCTCGGGTTGAACAGGTTGTTGAGCGTGACCGCCGACGTCAGCAGCGTCAGAACTGCCATCGTGGTCACCGCGACAGCCGCAGCCAAGTTCCTCCCAAACGGACGCCACTGGAAATACAGCAATACGCCGCCCGCGATGACCGCTATCCCAATCGCCGCCGCCAACGCCGCGTTGATCCCGAACAGGTGGCTCACCCTCCCATACACCAGCGCGCAATAGAACGCCCCCGCCAGAACCGCCAAGTACGCCGCCCACCGCGCCAGCCCGCCTCTCTTGAGCAGCGCCGCCACCGACACGACACCGATCCCCGTCAGCGCGGCCACGGCGGGAGTCGCGGCCACCCAGTAAGTGATGAGCCTGATGTTCGCCCCCCCGAACGCCGCGACCGCCAGCCCTAGCCACAGGACCCACAGTATCCCCATCTCCGTAACCCGAGATACGGAGTCGGCGGCGTCCTCAGTGTCCCGTGAACTCATCCGCGTCTCGGTTTCGTCCGTGTAGAAAGACAGGTACGCCCACACCCTCGACTCGCGCAGCGCGACCACTGGCCTAAGCCCCGCGACGTACGTCACGCCCCGACGCCACAGCGCGACCATCACCGCCACGACTCCAACAGCCGCAGCCGGAAACAGCGACACGCCAAAATAGGGAGCCATCGGCCCTGTAACGAACCACAGAATATCCTGCCTGTGCCTCGCTCCGTACTCCAGATCCCCCAACCGCTCCCGCAGGTTCCACCCGAATATCATGTCCCAAACGCTCTCCGCGTGCATCACCGAGTCATAAGCCCAGGGCGTGAGCCACACCACCACCGGCCACCAGAACGCCGTCGCCAGGAATATCCCCGCGCCTATCGCGCCCGTCCGCATGAATGCGCCCCACGGCTGCCAGCGATACATCAGCGCGATAAGCGCGAACGCCGGCGCGGGCAGCATCCCCTGCCACAGCTTCACCATCCAAGCCAGCCCCAGCGCGAACGCCGCGACGTAGTAGAACCCTTCCCGCCTTTCCTGCGCCGCCCTCACCACGAAGTACGCTGTCAGCAGAAGCGTGACCGTCGTGACCGGCTCGATGAACGTCGAGCGCGCGTAGTTCACGTCCAGCGGCATGATAGCGAGCGCGGCGGCCGCGATGAGCGCGGGCGTATTCCCCGCCGTCCGCCTGACTATGACGTACAGCAGTATTACTGAGCATATACTCGCCAGCGCGACGGGCAGCCTGAACGCGACATTGGAAGGGCCGAGCAGCGCGATGAACAACCCCTGGTACCAGAAGAACAGCGGCGGCTTGTCCGCGAGTATCGAGCCGTCCGCGAACATATTCGGGTACAGCCAGTTATGGAACGACTTATAGGCGTGCGAGGATATTGAAGTATATATCGCCAGCCCTGGATGACCTTGCCCCAGGTCGTACAGCCGCAGGAACGCCGCGAGCGCCACTACCGGCGCGAACGCGCCGATATGCCGGTAGCGAGCTAATCTGTCTCCAATGGCGTTCACCCACAAGATCCTTCTGCACTCTGGCCGACCAATTGTGCTAAAATATCCGCGTGATGAATTCAGTTCACGCCATGCAAAACATAAGTTGGGAGTTATCCATGAGCCTCACAGAACCGAATAAAAATTTTTCCCGTAGCTAAACTCAGGCGACCTCAGGTCAAACGCAGGTGACTTTTTCACCTGCTGGCCGCCTGTTGTCCCACCTGTTGCCGCCTGTATCATTATAAACCAAGATATATGATCCTGCCGGTTTCTGCGGGGTCATTCGATTGTTTGTGCAGTCCGAACTGCTCAGCTATCCGTCATTCCCGCGAAAGCGGGAATCCAAACGATACGGCGCTGGCGATTCGGAATAACCGAAAGACCCTGGGGTTATCAGGCGAAAGATTTGAACGAAGAATAGCGATACGGCTAAAATTGAATGTCCGACTATGGACAGAAAATTGGAACGGAGTGACGCGATAGTGGCCCTTATAGAAACCGTAGCGCTATGCCCTGGCTGCGGGCGCGGCAATGACCCCGAGGCGTCCTACTGCGTCGAGTGCAGAACCCCCATGGACAGAGGCGCGCGCGTCAGCCCCGACGAAGCGCGGGAGTTGCGGGAGATACGTCTTGCGAAAGCGCGTAGAAGGCGCATGATCCGATGGGCGGTCGTAGTGGCTGTCGCCCTGGTCGCCGTCGTCGGAGCGACCGCTTACGCCACGATAGGGCCAGGCAGCGAACTCGACCCGCCCACTACCAACATCGGGGCGATTTCCGCGCCCGGCGACTGGCCGATGTACCAGGGCGATCCCGCCCATTCGGCGTACATCCCCGAACCGCAGTCCGCGCCCGACGGAGAGGTGGTCTGGGAATTTCGCACCAACGCCCCGCTGTACGCCGCGCCTTCCGTCGTCCAGGACACGCTTTACCTCAGCGCTGGCGACAAGCGAATCGTCGCGCTGGACGCGAGGACTGGCGAGCCGAAATGGGAGTATCCCGTAACGGGTCCGGTGAACTCGTCACCCGCGATTGCTGGCAGCCTGGCGTTCGTCGGACTGCGCGACGGCAGGCTGCTCGCGCTGGACAGAGAGACCGGAACGCTCCAATGGGAGTTCCAGACAGGCGACCTCGTTTACGGCTCGCCCGCGGTCCACAAAGGCGTGGTGTACATCGGGTCCGGCGACCACAAAATCTACGCGCTGGACGCTCTGACCGGCGAGGCGCGCTGGAGCCGCAAGACGGGTGGCAGAATCGTGGCCTCCCCAGCCGTCACCGATGACATCGTGGCGGTCATCTCCCAGAACCAGTGGATATACCTCTACGATACCAAGACCGGCGGCTTCCGGCTGGACTTTCGCACAAGAGACGTGAGGGGCGCGCCCGCGCTGGACGAAGACCACGCCTACGTGGGCAATTCCAGGAGCCTCGTCTATGCCATTGACCTGAAACAGAAACAACTGCCCTTCGAGAAGGTCGCCCGCTTCATTAGGACGCAGCTTTTCTTCTGGGGATTCTGGAATACGCTCCCCGTGATCAAGGGTTTCGAGTGGGGTTTCCGGTCACCCGGAGAGGTATTCCTCGGCACGCCCGCGCTGGACGGCGAGAAAGTCTATGCGACCTCCGAGTCGGGAAGCGTGTTCGCGCTGAACAAGTCGGACGGCGAACGGGTATGGAAGTTCAAGGCCGACGGCGAAATCAGGGGCGACCCCTCGCTGGCGGGCGATACTCTCCACATAGCCGACACTCTCGGCAACGTGTACGGACTGGACACCGCCACGGGCGAGGAAAAGTGGCGTTTCGAGTTGAACACGCGCATTTCGAACGGGGTGGTCGCGGCCAACGATATGCTCTACGTCGCGTCGGACAGGGGCGTCCTGTACGCCGTTCGGTAGCGAATGAAGTGGTGGAGACGGGGGAGGGTCGAACTCCCCGTCCAGAAGACTCTTCGTCTAAGACATCTACAAGCTTATCCGGTGCTTTGAATCACCCCGGCGCGTCCGCACCGGCAGAGGCGGCGCACGAGGCTAGCCGATGGTCTTTTGTCCCGGTCATCGGCGTCGCCGGAACAGCATCCCGATTTTCGGCGCCTCGTCGGCCCCTACGGGAGTCGGAACCGGGAGACGTAGCCGGTGTTACGCGGCTAGTGCGTACTGATTGTCGTCAGGTACTTTCTTTGCCACCTGATTAACGAGGTTGATGGCGCCTCGGCTTGCAGTCCCGCGAAGGCATCCCCTGTCGAACCCGCGCGTCCCCACATGAGCGTATTATACCACATTATCGTGCGGATGCGTCGCGTAAGCGTCGAGCTGGCCGCGTTTGAGCGTCGTCCGGCGTTCTTCGTAGAACATGGAACGCTATTCTTCAGCCGCGTCCAGCGGAATCGCGCTCTTCAGGAAGCGGTTGGGGTCCGCTTCCGCGGTGCTGGCCGCCGCGGCGTCCGCCATGCGGTCATAGCGCGGGTCGAGGTCCTGCAGCCTGGAGTTGAGCGACTTGTGGAACGCGACGCTGGATATAATGCGATGCGTGTTCTCGCCCCGGCACTCGCGGCAGGCTATGGACTCGGGCGCGTCGAATCCCCTGACCAGCTTGGCGGTCAAGCCCTCGCAGTCTTCGCATCGGTACTCATAGATAGGCATGGCGGCCTCACGCGAATGTGGTCTCTACCCCGCTCGACACGTCGAAGAATCGCTGAATCGTAAGATGGTAACGGGGGAAGTTGTTCTGTCCGTATGGGTTGGGCGACTCGACGATGCCACGCTCGATGTCCAGCGTATTGAACGTGTTCTCCGAGTCCGCCCCGCCGTTCTCCCTGATATTGTCCAGCAGGCGCCGCCACTCGTCAGGGGCCATGCTGAGCGCGAAATCCACGTCGTACAACGCGACCTCGTCCGCCTCCGACACCCCGGCGCACTCAAACGCCTCGAAGTCCAGCAAAAACACGCGCTCCCCGACCCGCACTCCCACCTGCGCGAAGCAAGTGCCCAGGCTCCGAAACCCGCGGTCACCATTCGCCGCGCCTCTGACGGCCTCAAACCATTCTATTGATGGGAAGATAGGCATATACTCTAGTCCTTAACTGATGTTACGCACTGGGCAGGGCTTTCCGACTATTCAGACCGGGGTCTTCGCAGAGTCGCCGGTCTGCGGCCTGGGCGCATTGGTCATATATCTCAATTTATATCGTACAGGTGGGGTTACAGGTGAGTTTCCAAGTGGGACAGGTTACAGTTCACGTGGAAAGTGACCTGTTATCACCTGTTGTTAGCTACGGACAGAAAAATTTTCTTCGGCGGATTCATTTTGGATAATCTCCTGTTTATGTAAAGACTGGGTCGGTCATAGTTCATTGGGCGACATGATAGCATGAACGTTCTGTCGAATGGAAGAATGTTTCAGACTGCGCGCAGGGCAATCGCATCTAAACGGCGCTTACGTTCGCAAACAGGTAAATCTTGGGCAGAAACCTCTCATAGATGTCATTGCGCGGTTTCAGAATTTCAAAATAGCGATCATGGGTTCGGCCATTGTGGTAGTTTCGGGGTTTCATGGAGCGAAAACACCCCTGAAAAAGCCCGAAAATTAAGATGCGATTGCCCTGAGACTGCGTAACATCAGTCCTTAAGAAGATTCAGCGCTGGATAATGTAAATCATACCCTTATAATGGAAGGTGAAACAAATCTCTCTGGCAAAGGATTATAGGACATGGACGGGCGTACTCTACTAGAACAGGCTAAACGCTCTCTTGACGGGGAATTAACTTTTCGGCAACTATACGAATGTGTGTCCGAGAACGTCATGCACGATTTTCGATTTGGCGATTCTGATCCGGACACTACAAGAGTCACATATCACTTGGTCGGCATATTCTCCGAGTACGACCTTGACTGCGAACTCTTGGGCAGACCTGAAGCGATGAAGGCGTTCCGTAAAAGCCTGCTAGAGTTCATTCAGGAGAACTCCGACAGTGCGCCAACGGAAATGGCTGTCGAACGCGCGCCTCGCTGACATGGACGGCCTTGAAACTCTCACTGCAAATAGCGGGCCGAAGCCTGAGCGCCTCGTTTCCGGTATTTGGCGGGCACCCTTTTACCGACGTACTTCTTCCATATCTCGGGCTCGGCTTCTTTTCCCTCGAAACCGATCCGTTTCGGGAACATCTCCACTGTCCCCTTCGACCACTTCTCCGGCCTGTACGCTCCCCTCACTACTCCTCTGACATGGGCTAACACCAGTTTGTGTTTCTTCGCTCGCTCCAGGTTTAACCTCCATACGCCCTTCACTGCCCCATAGACCCCGAGTTCCTTCCATAACCGCCCAATCGAGATCAGGATTAGCGGCTCTTCCACTACGAATTCCTCCGCGCTGTATTCCAGCACAATCTCATTCACGTGCCGCGTACCACGATCTCTTGAGCCTTCTCCCGCTACTCTATTGACCAACCCGGGATAAGCGTCTATCAGTGCTGCCTCTACCTCTTTTGCAACCGCATCCGACATCCCATGCCTGTGGATAATGTGCGCTACATTCATACCCAACGCTTGTATCTCATGGATCCGCCCCAACTTCGGGTCGGCGACGCTTTGAGCATCATCGGAGATAGCCCCGCTTACATGAGCGAAAATCCGTTGTCCTCGGCCTCTACCCACATAGAAAGTCTCGCCGTTCCGCGGGTCTATCAGCCGATAGACGTAACATCCCAGCGCTTCTACAACCTCCTGAGTGAAACCTTGTGTATCCATTTTCGCATTGAGTTCTTGCACTGTCTCCACTCAAGTGAACTACTCCCCGAACTCAGTCTCCACCCGCGCAGACTGGTCAAAGAAATACTGAAACCTCTGGTTGTAGCGGAAGAACATATCCTGGCGGTACTGATCGCAGACACTACCTGTTTGTGGCCCTATCACCATTCCTGCGCCCGCCGTCCTGCAAATCGTCCATTACGGCTTTCTTCAGTTCTTCGGGAGATAAGCCGGGATTCTCCGAGAACTTAGCAAGCACCAGTTCCATACCCTGTTTCCGCAGGTTGGCCCTGTCATTCTTGATTTTCTCATAGATGTAGTACACGATTGACCCTCCCACTTCCAGCGATGACGCAATCATACCATATACCATCGCGCCCATACTCACCATAGCGTAGAAGGCAACGGGGTCGTAGTATATCGTCAATAACCATGTCGCCAGCGCCGTTCCCCAGGGGGCGGTCAGGACATGACGCTTGGGCCACTGACTGCTTAATTGATCCCTCACGCCCTATTCCCCGAACTCAGTCTCCACCCGCGCCGACTGGTCGAAGAAGTACTGGAACGTCTGGTTGTAGCGGAAGAACATATCCTGGCGGTACTGGTCGCCGGTGTAGGAGTGCGCGAGTCCGTCCAGAGTGTCGAGGTCAATGGTGTTGAGCGAGTGGTCGAGGTCCGCTTCGCCGTTCTCGCGGATGTTCAAGATCATATCCCGCCATTCTTCCTCCGGCATATCGAGGTAGAAGTCGGTGTCTTCCAGGTCGGACTCCGCTATCTCAGACGCCGACGAGCACTCGAACCCCTCGAACACCAGCAGGAACACGCGGCCCGCCGCCTTGACGCCGACCTTCGCGTCGCACATACCGCCCCCGGCGGTCTGCACAACCTCATTCGTGTTGAATTCATGGCGCACGGCGTCGAACCACTCTACGGACGGGAAGACAGGCACTCTTAATCCTCCAGGTACTCGGCGAGGTCCGGGGACAAGGGCGCGGCGCGCTGTATACCTATCCATTCGCAGGCGGCCATGTAGTTGGTGAGCCAGTCCGCCATCATGCGCTTGACGTGTCCCATTCCGGCCCGCGCTCCCTCTATGCCGCCGCCGAACACGATTGCCAGCGGCTCCAGCATCGCGGGATCCTGTAGTTCCTTGGTAAAGACGCGCTCGCCTATGAACAGCAGCCGTTGGAATATCAGCGCCTTGTCCCGCTGGTGCGTGACCGCGTAGCGCAGATGCTGGATTCCGTAGGCGACGTGCCGCGCCTTGTCCTGCATAGCGCGCGCGAACAGGACCTTCTCGGCGGGATTGTTGGCGAAGCGTTCGCAATGCCTGTAAACGCTGAGAATGTACGTCCCTCTCAGCAGGTGCAGAAACAGGCTAGTCTCCGACCAGCCGCCCTTGCTCTCCAGTATCATGCGGTTGATCTCGCCCCGGCTTTCGAGTCCGAGTCCGCCGCCGTTGGACAGCGCGCGCTTCCTGAACGCCTCGTGGTGGCGTCCGGCGTCGAACATATTGGTGGCGAGGAACAGCTTTACCTCGTGGTAGCCGTAGGACATATGCTGAAGCCAGTAGCCTATCGTCTCGAACTCCACGTTGGCGGCCTGGCTCAACTCGGTGCAGAGTTGGCACATGGCCGCCTCCACGTCGTCGGGAAGCGGCTCGATGGTGTCCCAGGGGATGTCCGTCGCCGCGACCCAGCGTCTCTGGATGGCCTCTTCGTAGAGATCGGCGGCGTTGTCCGCCCACATATCGCGCTTGTTCTTGAGCGCGAAGCCGAGCGGAGGTATGCCCTCGAGCGGATACGCGCCGCGCGGCATACGGGTCTGCTCCTCCCAGTGGTCGGGAATCTCGCCGTATATGCCCACGTTCAGGTCGCCGATTCTGAGTCCGGCCTTGCCCGGCTTCACCCGCGTCTCCCACTGGAGCGTGCGCGGCATCCAGGCGTATGAAGGCTCCGGCACCTCTACGCTTTCGTCCGTCTGGAGAGTTCGCCTGCGCCTGGGGCGTTCCCACACCTCGGTCTTCTGTCCGGCGACCGTCCGCTGCCTTTCTTCGTCTGCCAAGCGACTAGCTCCTCACGTATTCCATAAGCTCGGGGTTGGCCCTGCCGTTCTCGAATCTCTCGCCGAATCCGGCTGAGCGGATGCGCTGGACGTACTCTTTCGCCTGCCGCTTGCGTATGGCGAGCAGCTTGCGGTAGCCCTCGTCGAAGTTCTTCTGTCCGCCGCCCAGCAGTATGGACAGCGACTCGCTCTGCGCCGAATCGCGCGCGGCGGGATTCTGGCTCCCTGAGACCAGGCTGCGCTCGCCCTCGTCCAGGTATTCGTGTATCTCTTCCTTGCGGTCCGGCTCGGTCTCGGCCAGGTATCTCATGTGCATTACGCCGAACGCGACGTGGCGAGACTCGTCCTGCGCCGCGAGGCGGTAGATGCGCTTCTCGGCGTCGTTGTACGCCATCAGTTCGCCCATGCGGAAGATGGTCAGCACCGCGCCCTCCCCCGATATGTGCAGCCGCGAGGACATCTCGGTGAAGTCCCTGGACAGGTCAATGCTGCCCACCACGCCGCTTGTTGTGACGTTGATATCCGGTCGCTGCATCAGCCCGCCGCCGTTGGCGAGAGCTCGCTTGCGGAAAACGTCCAGGTGGCGCGACTCGTCCATTATCTGCGTGATGAGGAACATTCGCGGCTCGAAGTAGTCCGGCGTCGTGCTGGCTACCCATCGTCCCGGTATGTCCGCCGCCACGAACTCGACCTCCGTCAGGAACGTCGCCAACTGGCACTGCGCTCGCTCGATGTCGTCCGGCAGCGGCTTGATCGCGTGCCATGGAATGTCGGTGGCCGAACTCCACTGTCGCTGGAGCGCCTCTTCATACAACATCGAGGCGTTGGTGAGCCAGATGTCCGACTTGGTTCGCACCTGGTAGCCGCCGATGCGGTAGGCGTTGGGCCTGGCCGCCGCGCCCCTGGGCTTGCCCGTCATGTTGTCCGACTCTTCGGGCGGGTCGCCGTAGCTGCCGATCTGCGTGTCGTTGAGCGTGAGGCCCTTCGCGCCGTCCGCGGACGCCTTGACTCCCCACTCGCCCTGCCGGTCAATCCACCCAAGATCAAGACCCTGGTCGTCGGCGTATTCCTGAATGCCGTTGAAATTATCCTTGAGCGAGGTCATGCGCGGCCCCCTTTGGGTTTGTAGCTATCTTATACTTGTACTATACCCTCTGGGGTATCAGTCCGCAATAGATTGACAGTATGGGACAGCGCCTTTTCAAAGTCACTCGCGGCTTCCATTACCGCTGCACCGCGTTCACTACCGTTCGGCTGCCCTCTTTGAAAAGCCTCCGAAACTTGGATAGTCCGCCCTTTGATTGGCGCAGGCTTTTTCTCTATACTTAGAACTTGAGTAATATATAATTTGGCAGTGCGGTTCCATACCGTAAGGTTCTGAATCTAGTGGATCAGGAGAAACAAATGAAGAAAATACAGACTTTTGTACTAGGAGCGGCGCTTCTGGCGGTTGCGCTCGCGCTTGTGGCGTGTTCACAGGAAATGTCCAACGCCGAGATACAGGCCGCGGCCCAGGAAATGGGCATGATGACCAAGGCCGAGGCCGACGCCATGGCCCAGGGCGCGATGATGTCCGACGCTGACGTCATGGCCAAGGCCGAAGAAATGGGCATGATGACCAAGGAACAAGCCGACGCCATGATGATGGCGGGCAACCGTCTTCAGCAGGTCAAGGACCGCGGCAAAGTCATCTGCGCCAGCCGAAACGACGTTCCGGGCTACGGCTATCTGGACGCATCCGGCAACAATGTCGGCTTCGACATAGACCTCTGCCGAGCGCTCGCTGCCGCCGTGCTGGGCGACCCCAACGCCATTGAGATACGCCTGATTACCGCCGCCGAGCGCGGCCCGACGATCCAGTCCGGCGAAGTTGATATGCTGGTTCGCACGGTTACCTGGACGTCCTCCCGCGACTCGCAGTGGGGCAACTACGCCCAGACTATGTTCTACGACGGCCAGGGCTTCCTGGTCAACAAGGACCTCGGAGTATCCAGCGCGTACGAACTCGACGGCGCCAGCGTCTGCGTGACCCAGGGCACCACCACCGAACTCAACCTGGCGGACTTCTCCAGCCAGAACAACCTGAACATCGAGGCGGTGACGTTCGAAGACACCGACGCGGTAGTGGCGGCCTACGAAAGCGGACAGTGCGACGCGTTCACCAACGACCGCTCGCAGTTGGCCGCGCTCGGCTCCGCCATGTCCGACCCCAACGCCCACACCATCCTGCCCGAGACCATCTCCGAAGAGCCTCTCGGCCCGGTGGTTCCGCACGGCGACGACCAGTGGTTCGACATCGTGAAGACGGTCATGGGCATTCTCATCTACGCCGAGGCTTACGGCGTGGAGTCCGGCAATGTTCCGAGCAGTGTTACCGGCGACACCAAGGTTGACCGCCTGATGGGACTGGAAGGCTCCTTCGGCCAGGAGAGCCTGGGACTGAGCCAGACCGCCGCGCAGGACGTTATCAAGGCCGTCGGCAACTACGGCGAGATATACGACCGCAACCTGGGCCCGAGCGGCATCAACCTGCCAAGAGAGAACGGGCGCAACGCGCTGTGGGCGGACGCCTCCTGCATGGACTGCCCGAAGGGCGGACAGATCTACGCCGCGCCTCTGAGGTAGAGAATTTCGGCTCTCGCGCCTGACGCGAGGCCATGGATTGAAAAGCCAAGCGGCTGGCGAAAATTCGCCAGCCGCTTTCTTATTGTCGGATGCCATGCCAATTTTACGATTCACGCTGTGAACGGCGGCAAAGTTCGCGGCGTTGTGATAGCATCTGCGGCGCAGACCATACCATGAGGGTATCTTCGACCTGATGATGAGCATCTTGACCTACCAGGGCATTCCGATCTGGAGACACACGCGCGCTATACAGTGGGCGGCGCAGATAGTGTCCGGCATTCTGGTTGTGGTGTTCGTGGCCTGGTTCTTCTCCAACATATACAGCGCGATACACGCGCGAAACATCCCGTTCGGATTCAGCTTCCTGGAGAGGGCCTACCAAACTCCCATAGGACAGCACTTCCTGCCCTACGACAAGTCCAACACGTTCCTGTACGCGCTCGGAGTGGCTGTCACCAATACCATCGTGGTCTCGATTGTGGGCGTGATACTGGCGACGCTGCTGGGCATCGTCATCGGGGTGGCGCGGCTGTCGGGGAATTGGCTGGTGTCGAAGATAGCGACGGTCTATATCGAGTTCTTCCGAAACGTGCCTCTGCTGGTGCAGCTCTTCTTCTGGTTCTACATCGTGCTTGCGCTTCCCCGCGTGCGCGACGGCTATGTACTGATGGACGCCTTCTACATCAACAACGCGGGTACGTCCATGCCCTGGCCCTCGCCGCCCAACCTGGGCGCGGGGCTGCTATGGATGGCGGTCGCGGTCGCGGGGGTAGTGGCGGGGATCATCGTCTATCGGATAATGGCGAGGCGGGAACTGCTGACGGGCAAGGCATCCTACCCTGTGGTATATGGCTGCGGCGTGGCGATAGTGACGGGCGCGGCGGCATGGATAGTCATAATGGCGTCGAACGGACACGCGCCTTTCGTCATATCCGTCCCCGCGCCGGAGGGCAGATTCGGGCGGATAGGCGGCGGCTTCACCGCTCCGGCGGGTCTGCTGGTGCTGCTCGTCGGGCTGGTGATCTACACGTCGTCGTTCATCGCCGAGATAGTCCGCGCTGGCATACAGTCGGTCGGGCGCGGCCAGACCGAGGCGGCGCGCTCTCTTGGCCTCTCCCAGATGGCGACGCTGCGCCAGGTAACCTTCCCGCAAGCGCTGCGCGTCATCATCCCGCCGCTCATCAGCCAGTACCTCAATCTGACCAAGAACAGCAGCCTCGCCGGAGCGATAGGCTACGCCGACCTCACCAACGTCGCCAAGACGATGACGCAGACGGCCCCGGCTGTATCCATCTTCATAATCATCATGCTTGCATACCTGGCGATGAGCCTGACCTACTCGCTCATCGGCAATCTGTACAACCGCCATATCCGTTTTGTGGGAGCCTAGACATTGGCCGCCACCTTAGATCAGCGTCCGCCAAGCCTGCCGCCGCCGCGTTCCCAGACCGGCGCGGTCGGATGGATGCGCGCCAACCTGTTCAGCTCCTGGTACAACGGAGCGCTGACGGTCGTTCTCGTCGTCCTGATAGTCGCGGCGGTGTGGTTCGGCGGCAAGTGGACGGTCACCGACGCAGACTGGACGGTCATCGGCGTGCTGGGCGGCCAGATGGTCATAGGCCAGTACAACATCGAGTCGTCCTGCCCGGGCCAGAACTGCTTCTGGAGACCCCAAGCCGGGTTGCTTCTGGTAACAGTCCTGCTCGGAATGGGCTGGGCGGTGGCCGGGGGCGGCGTGGCGAAGCGCATAGCGCTGACCGTCGCGATTGCGGCCGCGGCCTTCTCCCTTCTGCCGTACAGCTTCGAGAAGATGGGGATGGACGTGCGCCTGCTGCTGGTGGCGAACCTGCCAGCGGTCTTCGCGGGGTGGGCGCTCGGAAGATACACGCCGCTCGGAACGCCCAAGTGGATAGGGATCCTGGCGGTTGTGTTCTTCCTGCTTACGCTCGTTCTTCTTCGTGGTATAGAGGGCGTGCCGGGTATGCAGCCGGTGTCGGTCATACACTGGGGCGGAATAACCCTTAATATCCTGCTGGCGGTGGCGGGCATAACGCTAAGCTTGCCCATAGGTGTCGCGCTCGCGCTGGGACGACGCAGCGCGCTGCCCGTGGTAAAGCTCGTGTGCGTAGTGTTCATCGAGGTATTCAGAGGCGTGCCGCTGATAACCCTGCTGTTCATGTCCCAGGTGCTGGTGCCGCTCGCGTTCCCTGAGGACCTGAAGCCAAACTCACTGCTCCGCGCCGCGATAGTGATAACGCTGTTCAGCGCGGCCTACATGGCGGAGAACATCAGGGGCGGCTTGCAGGCGCTCCACCCAGGGCAGGTCGAGGCCGCGCGCGCGCTTGGACTTCCGGGCTGGCAGACGACGCTGTTCATCTCGCTGCCCCAGGCGATTCGGAACGTGATCCCGGCCATAGTGGGGCAGTTCATCGCGCTGTTCAAGGACACCAGCCTGGTTTACATCATCGGTATGCTGGACATCGTGGAGATAAGCAGGGCGTTCATCCAGGGAAACGCCGAGTATCTCGCCAGCGCGAAGGAACTGTTCATATTCCTGGCGCTGGTGTTCTGGATATTCACCTACACTATGTCCTATGTGAGCGGACGGGTGGAAGAGTATCTGGGCGTGGGTCAGCGCTAATCCCGTATGAGTCAATGAGTTCGAGAGAGGTTGCGCTATGACTAATGGCGACAGACAGGGCGAGTCCGAGAACATCATCATCTGCCGCGACGTTCACAAGTGGTTCGGCGACTTCCATGTCATCAGGGGAATCTCCACCGAGATTAGCAAGGGGCAGGTGGTCGTCGTGTTCGGACCGTCCGGTTCGGGCAAATCCACTTTCATCAGGATGCTCAACCGGCTGGAGGAACACCAGCAGGGACAGATAATCATAGACGGCATAGAGTTGACCGACGACATCAGGAACATCAACGCCATACGCCGCGACGTGGGCATGGTGTTCCAGTCCTTCAACCTGTTTCCGCACCTGAGCGTGCTGAGAAACATCACGCTCGGCCCGACGCAGGTGAGGCATATACCGAAAGACGAGGCGGAGGAAGCGGCCCACCAACTGCTGGAGCGCGTCGGCATATCCGAGCAGGCGGAGAAGTACCCTGCTGAACTCTCTGGCGGCCAGCAGCAGCGCGTGGCCATAGCCCGCGCTCTCGCCATGCAGCCCAACATCATGCTGTTCGACGAGCCGACCTCCGCGCTCGATCCCGAGATGATCAAGGAAGTCCTCGACGTGATGCAGGAACTCGCCAAGTCCGGTATGACGATGGTCGTGGTCACCCACGAGATGGGATTCGCCCGCGAGGTCTCCGACCGCATGATCATGTTCGACGAGGGCCTGATAGTTGAGGAAGGCCCGCCGGAGCAGATATTCGAGGATCCGCAAAACGACCGCACGAAGCTGTTCCTGTCGCAGATACTCTGATAACGGTACGCAATTAAGGCAAGAACGCGAGGGGATATATGCGATTCGGCTCGATGGTGTTTCCGGTCAGCCACGAACCGGACAACGACGCCGCGGTGATAGCCAATACTCTGGCCGAGATAGAACTCCAGGACAAGCTGGGATTCGAGGCCGCCTGGCTGACCGAGCACCACTTCGATGGCGCGTGCGCCTACGTGGACCCGCTCGTGTTCGGCGCGGCTGTCGCCTCCAGGACGACGCGAATCAAGATAGGGTTCGCCGTGGTCGAGATGGCCTTCCACCACCCGGTCCGTCTCGCGGCGCAGACCTCGCTGCTGGACAACCTGAGCCGGGGCAGGCTCATCGTGGGCGTCGGGCGCGGGTCGGCCTTCAACACCTACGAGTACATGGGTTTCGGCGTCCCGATGGACGAAGGCCCGGACCGTCTCGCCGAGGCCGAAGACCTTCTCGTGAAAGCGTGGACGACTGACAACTTGCGACACAAGGGCAGGTTCTGGGACGTAGAATTCCCCCAACTCAGGCCGCAGCCCTTCCAGAAGCCACACCCGCCCCTGGTGCGCGCCTGCATCAGCGAAGCGTCCACCATCGCGATGGGGCGAATAGGCCGTCCCATCCTGATGGGGGTACAGGAGCCGGAGGTGTTCGTGTCGCGCATGGCCGGGTACAGGGACGAAATGGCGAAAGCGGGTTTCGACGAGGCGCGAATCGAGGCGACGCTGGACCAATGCTGGTTCTCCAAGAACGTCTTCGTCGCGGAGAGCTACGACCGCGCGAGGGAGTTATTCGAGCCGGGCTTCCACAGAGAGCGCAAGCACTTCCGCGAGGCGCGCGAAATCTACAACCCGGAGGGCTTCCCCCCGCTCGACCCGACCAAGCCGCTTCCGGCCGGGGAGGACTTCGAGAAGGCGTGCATCGTCGGGACGCCGGAGCAGGTCGCGGAGCGGATAGCCGAACTACGCGACGTTGGCGTGCGCAACCTGATGATGAAGATGAACGTCGGCGAGATGGACACCGCCGGCGTCCAGGAGTCTATTCGGCTGTTCGGGGAGAGGGTGATGCCGCGCTTCGGCGCGGGGGCGGCCTAGTTTCGCTCGGACTTTTCCATCTCGGACGTCACGGCTTCCACCAATTCCTCGACTGAGGCTTGGGGATTCTCGTTCGCCTTGATGGCGAACATACGTATAACTTGCTGCCTACCTATTTCCCTACCCCTCTGCCTGGCCTTTTCCAGCCTCTGTTCCTCTTCCTTCCGCCTCTCCTCCTCTTCTCTCCGCCTCTGTTCCATTCGCTTCTTTCTTTGTTCCAGCGCGTAGAATGCCATTCCTATGAATACCTCCACTAAAGACGCTCCGCAGGCATAGACGATAAGGCCCAAGTCCGCCATATCGGACATGGTAACAATGTTGGCGCGGTCGTTCCAGATGTTCCAGCCGACTGCCTTGACGTACACGGTCAAGACATACGTCGTCGCCAATATGCCCCAAGGGGCGAAGAGCGCGTGTCGCGCCGCCCAACCGGGAAATCTGCTATCCATATTATACTATTCTACTTCCTCTTTTCGGACGGGTCTTTCGATTGTCCGATTTGATTTCTCAATAAAGGGCAACCACAAGGGTTGCCCCTACCAAGCGGGCTGTTAGTTGATAGTCGAATGTCCTTACGACAGGACGGTCTCGGCTATCTGGTCGAGCTGAGCGAAGGTGGCGTCTTGGTCGGCGGTCTCCACCCGTATCATCACCCGGTCCGCCCCGGCCTCGAACAGGGCAGATACCAGGTCGCGGTCGGCGGGCTGCCCGAACACCGAGATGCTTATCGAACCCGGGTCGCGCCCCGCCTCCGACGCCAGTTCATCCATCTTCTGCCGTCCGGCGCTGATGTCTTCGGGGGTAACTCGGTTGGGCATCCAGCCGTCGCCCCACTCCACCACGCGCTTGAACACGTTGCGCGCCATTCCGCCCAGGTAAACGGGCGGGTGCGGACGCTGCGTCGGCCTGGGGAACGAGTACACGGGCGGGAAGTCGTAGTAGTTGCCGTGGTACTCGCTTTCGACCTCGGTCCAGAGCGACTTCATGGCGAGGATGGACTCCTTGGTCTGCGTCCAGCGGTGAGCGAAATCGCCGCCCATTATCTCCGTCTCCTCTTTGTGCCAGCCCGCGCCTATTCCGAACAGGAACCTGCCGCCCGAGTACATATCCAGCGTCGCGACCTCCTTCGCCAGCAGCAGAGGATTGCGCTCCGGCACCAGGCAGATGCCGGTCCCGAGCTTCATGGTGGTCGTGACCGCCGACGCCCTGCCAAGCGCGACGAACGGATCAACGATGTCCGCGTACACCTTCGGAATGACGCCGTCCGCCGACCCTGGCCAGGGCGAACTCGCCTTCACGGGCAGAATCGGATGCTCCGGCACCCAGAGCGACTCGAAACCGATCTCCTCGGCCCTCTTGGCGAGTACAGCTATGTCAACCGAGTAGTCGGTGGGGAAAGTAGAAATGCCGATGTTCATAGGGGACGCTCCTCAATCTGGATGCGCGGGATTGTATCACAGGGACTGCTAACCAAGCGCGCGGGTGATACAATAACCGTCATCCCGTAAACAGAGAGACTCTCAATGGAAGTATCTCCGGGCATACACATGATTCCAAGCGCGAGGTGGGCGCGGGTTTACCTGCTCGTCGGCGAGACGCTGACGCTCGTGGACTCCGGCCTGCCTTGGCGTCCGCGCAGAGTTCTGAGGTACATCCGCTCCATCGGCAGGCGGCCCGACGAACTGCGCCACATCCTGATAACCCACAGCCACCCCGACCACACCGGCATGACCTCCGTGCTGGCCAAGGTCACCGGCGCGTCCGTCGTAGTTCACAGGTCGGATACCGTCCGGCTGGACCGGAATCGTCTCGCGCTCGGCTATGAAGGACTGCTGGGCAAGATGGCGTCTCCGATGCCCATCTTCAGCCGCGTTGGTGTGGGCGCGCTGGTCGAGGACGGCGACATACTGCCCATCCACGGCGGCATACGGGTAATCCACACCCCCGGCCACACGCGCGGCAGCGTCTGCTTCCTGATGGAAGAGAGCAAGGCGCTATTCTCCGGCGACACCATCTTCAGCGACGGCAGCCATATCAGCCGCTCCGTCCCATTCCCGGGCTACGACCGCGACAGCTACATCCGCTCCCTCAAGCGTCTGTCCGAATTCGAGTTCGAGGGCGTGTTCGGCGGCCACGGCAACCCGATGCTTCATGGCGGCAGCCATGTCCTCGGCCAGTTGCTGGAATCTCACCCCGATCCGCCCACGTGGGGAGATTTCTTCGGCAGCGTCCCGAGGCGGCTGGGGCGCTCCCTGCCGCTGACGGGGGAGTTTCACGTGGAGCGCGGGCATGGAGAATATCAGTAGAGGGACAATATGACGCCAGAGGAACGAGCGGAGAAGATAGAGGCTTACGGGAATGATTATAGTCGGCTGGTGGAGACACTTGAGGGGCTGCCCAAAAAGATGTGGCGATTCAGGGACGAACACGGCTGCTGGAGCGTCCATGAGCATCTGATTCACATTACGGACAGCGAGGTCAATAGCTACATCCGCTGTAGGCGCCTGATAGCGGAGCCGGGCAAAGACCTGATGGCATACGACGAGAACGTGTGGGCCGACTCGCTGGATTATCACGAGCAGGACATCGAAGACACGCTGACCCTCTTCAAGTGGCTCCGCCGGAAGACCTACACCCTCATCAAATCGCTGCCCGAAGAGGCGTGGGCGAACAGCGCCTACCACCCCGAAAACGGCGACATGACCCTGGAGGACTGGCTCGACGTGTACGCCGCGCACGTTCCCGAACACATCCAGTATATGCGCGAGAACTATGAGGCGTGGGAGAAGGCGAAGGGTTCACAAGGGTAGGCAAAGTCCCTTCCCCCGTCGAGGGGGAAGGTTAGGATGGGGGTAATTAGGCTGAATGCCTGCCCCTCACTGCCCATCACGGGATAGAGAAATTTCATAATTCCCGTTTGACGCTCGCCTAGCCGTTCATATATGATTTTGGTTAGGATATCGTCCTTAGGTGGCAACGTAGCTCAGCGGTCAGAGCGGGCGCTTCATAAGCGCTAGGTCACAGGTTCAAATCCTGTCGTTGCCACTCAATGGCGAAGGCGATGAGAAGAACCTGGCCTCGTCGCGGTCCGGAGCGCTTCCGGCGAAAGCGCGGAGCGCCGGGGGCGGTTAGCTCAGTGGTTAGAGCGCTCGCCTCACACGCGAGAGGTCCGAGGTTCAAATCCTCGACCGCCCACCACAGACAACAGCTTTAAGGAGCGTATATCCCTAACAGGGGCCGAAGTGGCGGAACGGCAGACGCGCTACGTTCAGGACGTAGTGCCCGCAAGGGCGTGTGGGTTCAAATCCCTCCTTCGGCACCACAACAATTCGTCGCGCCAGCGCGCGCTTGTAGCTCAGTGGATTAGAGCGCATCCCTGCGGAGGATGAGGTCGTGGGTTCGAGTCCCGCCAAGCGCGCCACCCCTCGCCGAGCGCGGCGTACCACGTTTCAAGGGCGGTTAGCTCAGCTTGGTTAGAGCGTCTGTCTTACACACAGAAGGTCAGAGGTTCGAGTCCTCTATCGCCCACCAAGCGCCTGGACGGGATGGGCTGCGCCCGCATCCCAAGCGGGATAGTCTGGTCGGTCGCAGTTACGTCTGCATTATCTGGATCAGGTTGCCGCAGGTGTCGTCAAAGACCGCTATGGCGACGTTGGCTAATTCTGTCGGATCCATCGTAAAAGCTACCCCCCGTGACTTCAGTTTCTCACACTCTGCGCGGATGTCCGTAACGCCAAAAGACGCCGCTGGGATGCCTTGGTCAAATATCCCTTTCTGGTATTCTTGTGCTACCGGGTTGTCATTTGGTTCAAGCAGAAGTTCGGTCCCATCTGGGTCGTCGGGCGAGACGACGGTAAGCCACTTGAATTCCCCCACAGGGACGTCATGCTTCTTCACAAAGCCGAGAGTCTCCGTGTAGAACCTCAGAGCTTCGTCCTGGTCACTTACGAAGACGCTGGTGAGTGTAATGCGCATATCTGGCCTCCTTTTCTTTTCATAGTGTCACTTGAGCCATCGGTCCATGACAGTCCTGATGGGTTCATCGTTGAAGACAAGCATCCGATACTTGCCACGCTTCTCTGAGCTTAGGAGCCCCGCTTTTTCTAAGACATCAATGTGCTTGGCTATGGCCTGTCGGGAGATGGCGACTTCGTGTCGCATGATCAAGCGTGCCGTGAGCTCGTAAAGCGTCTGCTCCTTGCGCTCGGATAGCTCGTCCAGCATCAACCTTCGTGTTGGGTCCGCGAGTGCCTTGAAGACCAAGTCTTTGTGCATAACCCATACAATACGCAACCACAGGGTTGCGTGTCAAGAGGGCGATTCCCCAGGCTGGCAGGAACCACATCCCCAGCCATTTGCAGGATTAGGCGAAGACTTGGAACCAGCACTCATAACTCCTCGACCGCTGTTCTCATGGGCGGAGTTTCATGGCTGCTGAACCACTCAGCAACCATAATTCCATTCCAGAACACTTGACCTTCAAAGAACATATTTGCTATCATGCTGAAAACTAACCACTAAGAACTAAAAACTAACCACCAATGACCCCCTACCCAGAACTACAACAGATAATCAAAGAGGAAACCGACAACGGACGCGGCATCGTCCAATTCCTCTATAAAGCCATGTGGGGCGAATTTGAAAGATTCACCCCGCAGCACCAACTCATGGCAGGCCGAGCCCTCGCCATCATCGGCGTCGAACAGGGCATAGAATTCGTAGAAGCCAACCGCAAGCCCAGCCTTCCAAGAAACACGCCACAGCGCAGGATAGTCGAAGACGAACTCGACGCCGCGCTCAGCGCCGCCGAACGCGAACTCATAGGCTACGCCAGAAAGACCACTCGCAACGGTCGAAAGATGGTCCGCTTCTTCCTCGACGCCATGGATGGAGTCATAAAGAGCTTCAGCCCCTCCATTCGTATAGCCGCCGCCAAGGAACTCATAGGCTGCGCCTTCCCCCTGCTGACTACGGCCAAACGGCGCAAGACAACCGCGCCCAAGCCACAGACACAGCCAACCTCTCAGACCGAGACTGCCCAGCCACAGACGGCGCAAACCGCGCCCGTAGCATCCCTGCCCTCCGTCCAGGTATTGAACGGACACCCTGAACGCTGCTCATGCAGAACCTGCGAGAGAGCCGCCATGGACAGGTTCAGGCAGACACACTGTCAGGAAGGCGAAGAGATACACCAGTACATAGTCCGCCGCGCGCTGACATCCACCAGCGACGACACCCAGTTGGTCTCAGAGGCCACGCTGATATGGAACGAGTACATGGCGTTCATCAGGAATCTATGCCCCAAGTCCATCATAGCCCCGATTCCGGGCTGGTTCTCCCGTCTTCTGAAGCGCGACGAGCACTACCCCGACGGCTACAACCCCAAGTTGGTGGACAAGACCTACGACTTCTGGATGTACAACCTGGACGATGACGACTACGCGCTGGACGAAGACTGCTACTGCGAGGACTGCGAAGATCACGAGCGCGACGACTACGGCAACTGCAACTGCCCCATCTGCTTCGAGTCCGAAGACGACCCATGAATATCCCCTCTCCCTCAGGGAGAGGGCTAGGGTGAGGGTGATCCCTTGACCACCCCAAAATCCCTTCCCCCTCGATGGGGGAAGGTTAGGATGGGGGTGACCCCCTCCACCCAACAACTGAATACCTTCGTGTCTCTCCACAATCCGCGCGCGCCCGACGCGCGTATGCTATAAGATATACATGGGACATCTTTCAGGCAGACGGGTTTCGTATGCCTGCGTATCCTGTATAATCCCCTCAATGTCCGGCTACGCCTTTGGATAGGAGACTCTCTTGGAGCAGCACGATTCCGCCAGGGAACTGGCGCAGAAGATAATCGAGAACATAGAAAAAGTCATAGTCGGCAAGAGCCGTTCCGTCGAGCTTGGCGTAATCGCGCTCATGTGCGAGGGACACGCGCTCATAGAAGACGTCCCGGGCGTGGGCAAGACGATGCTCGCCCGAAGCATCGCCCGGTCCGTCGGCGCCTCTTTCAAGAGAATCCAGTTCACCCCCGACCTGCTGCCCACCGACGTCACCGGCGTCTCCATATACAACCAGCAGACGGGCGAGTTCGAGTTCAGGGAAGGCCCCATCATCGCCCAGATGGTCCTCGCCGACGAGGTGAACCGCGCCACGCCCAAAACCCAGTCCGCCATGCTCGAAGCCATGGACGAGCGGCAGGTGACCGTCGAGGGAATTACCCACACCGTCCCCAGCCCGTTCATGGTCATGGCGACTCAGAACCCGGTCGAGTACGAGGGCACCTTCCCGCTCCCCGAAGCGCAGCTCGACCGCTTCCTGCTCATCATCAGCCTGGGCTACCCCACCATCGAAGAAGAGCTGGAAATCATCGAACGCCAGGCCATGACGCACCCCATCGAGACGCTCCAACCCGTCGCCACGGCGCAGGAAGTCATAGACCTCCAGCGCGCCATTCGCGCCATCTACGTTGACGACCTGGTTAAGGAGTACATAGTCAACCTGACCGACGCCACCCGCTCCCACGCGGACATATCGCTCGGCGCGTCTCCGCGCGCCTCGCTGGCTATGTACAGGGGCGGACAGGCAATCGCGCTCATACGCGGACGAGACTTCGTTCTCCCCGACGACGTGAAAGACCTGGCCCAGCCGATGCTCAGCCACCGGATGATAGTCTCCCCCGCCGCCAGGATGCGCGGCGTGTCCAGCCCCGACGTCGTCGAGACCATCCTGGAACAGACCCCCGTCCCTGGCGGACAGGCGCGGGCAGCCGCCAGGAGCTAATGTTGAAGAAAGTCCCTTCCCCCTTGACGGGGGAAGGCTAGGATGGGGGTGAAACCCCAACTGCAAGCGCGAATCCAGAGACCTCGACAGTTGAAAAATCCCCTCTCCCCCAGGGAGAGGGCTAGGGTGAGGGTGAACTACAATTTTCCACGGAAAGCTATTCATACAAAAACGCCTCTACCTGGTGATCGGCCTGGTAATCATCACCTTCTTCACCGCCATGGCCACCGGGTTCGCCCTGTTCTACCGGCTCATATACGTCATGGCCCTCACCGCCATGCTCGCGTTCGTATGGAACTGGATCACGATGCTCGGGCTGGACGTCGCAATTGAGCGGCGCACCCGCCGCGTCAGGGTCGGCGACGACATCGAAGAGCGCATAGTAGTCCGCAACAACAGCCGCCTGCCCAAGCCCACGCTGGAAGTGGAAGACATTACCGATATGCCGGGCTACTCCAACGGGATGGCCCTCAGCCTGTCCAACAACAGCTTCAGGTCCTGGCTTGCGCGCGCTCCCGCCCGCAAGCGCGGCGCCTATACTCTCGGCCCGGTGCGCGTCTCCAACACGGACCTGTTCGGACTGTTCAGGCGCGAACGCGACTTTGGCGGGCAGGACTCGCTACTCGTCTATCCGCGCATCTACGACCTCCCCGAATTCGAGATGCCCTCAGCGTACATAAGCGGCGACAGTTCGGCGCAGCGAAGGTCCCACAACCTGACGCCTCACGCCGCGAGCGTCCGCGAATACGCATTCGGCGACAGCCTCAGCAGAATACACTGGCCCAGCACCGCCCGCTCGGGAAGGCTCATGTCCAAGGAGTTCGACCTTGGCCTCGCCAGCGACGTGTGGCTGATCGTTGACCTCCACATGGACGTCCAGGCCGGGGAGTTGGAGGAGAGCACCGACGAGTACGCCGTCTCCATAGCCGCCTCTCTCGCCCGCAAATACGAACGCGCCCAGATGCCCGTCGGCCTCGTATCATACGGCGACTCCCGCTACGTGCTTCCCGCCGATACAGGCTCAGGCCAGTACGAGCGAATCATGGAATACCTCGCGATGAGCAAGGCCGAGGGCAGCCTGCCCCTCGAAGATGTCCTGGTCCGCGAGGAGCAGCTATGGGGAACGCAGAGCGCCCTAGTCATAATAACCCCGTCGCACCGCGAAGCGTGGGCAGTGGCGGTGAAAGAGCTTGCCCGCCGCCGCATCAGGATCGCGACGATCCTGGTGGACGGCCAGTCGTTCGGCGGTATGTTCGAGCCTATGTCCATAGTCCCGTCGCTTTACGAAGCGGCGGTTGACCCCTACGTAGTCCGCATGGGAGACGACGTACCCCTCGCGCTCTCCCACACCTACACCGTGACCGCGCCCGAGGCGGACGCCGTGGAGGCCACCCCATGAGCGGCCAGAGCGCGGGAGTCTTCCTCCACCACCGGCTGGACCCGGAAGAGTCCAGGCATCGCTCCTGGATGGACAGGTTCAGGCAGTACAGCCCGAGCCAGGGCTGGACCGCGTTCGCGCTTCTGATTATCGCGCTTCTGGTGGTCGGCGAGTCCGTGGAAGCCGCCGGATGGGTGAAGTCCCCCGGACTCATCCCGATTCTCATATGGGCCGCGATAGCGGGGCTGATTCTGGCGAAACTGCGCGCGCCCTGGTTCCTGCTCATGCCCGCCGGGCTGCTTCTCGGAGCGGCGGCAGTCCTCTGGCAGACTTCTGCCCGGAGCGTAGAGGGAGACAGCGCGATAGAGCGTTTCAGGGAGATGTTCAACAGGCTGGATGTTTGGTGGGAAGCCGCCAACAGCGGCGGCATAAGCACCGATCTCCTGCCCTTCGCGCTGGTTATGCTCGCTATCGGCTGGATAGTCGGGTTCTTCGGTTCCTGGTTCATCTTCAGGCGCGGCAACGTCTGGATCGCCGTGATACTGCTCGGTACGGCCATGCTCACGAATCTCAGCTTCCTGCCCGAACAGTACGCCGCCCGCTTCTTCCTGTTCCTGTTCATCGCCATGCTGCTCATCGTCAGGGTAAGCGCCGTAAATGCCGAAGGGCGCTGGCAGAAGCTCAACATCAGGTTCACCGAACACACCGGCTGGCTCGCGCTGCACGCCACCGCCTGGTTCAGCGCGCTGGTCATAATAGTCGCCGTGCTGCTGCCGATGAACGTATATACCAACTCGACGGCGGCGCAGGTGTGGAACATAGGACGCGCTCCGGTAACCGCCGCCGAAGACTTCTTCGCCAGGCTGTTCGCCGCGCTGCCGACCAAGAAGGACACGCCGGGCCGCTTCTTCGGCAAATGGCTCCCCTTCATCGGGAAAATATCCTTCGGCGGCGAGCCGGTCGGATGGGCCACGACCAGCTACCCCTCCTACTGGCTGTCCCAGACGTACAACTATTACACCCCGCAGGGATGGATAGCCACCGAGTCCGAACCCATCGAGGTTGGGCCGGATATTCTCCCGCCCGCGAGACGAGACAGCCTCAAGCGCGAGACGCAGACACAGATGATGCAGCTGGACTTCGCGTCCGAAAAGTTCCTGTCCGGCGGGGACTTCAACTGGGTAAGCAAGCCCGCCGTCATCGAGGCGCTGGCCCCCAGGAAGTTCGTCATAGACATGGACGACCCGTCATCCGAGCCTTCCTTCCCACAGGACGTGCGCGAACTGGCGGAAGGCTTCCGCTTCGACCTGCGCGGACTCAGCGAGGATACGGCCAGAGGCATGATAGGCCAGCGTCTGCCGGACGACCTTCTCATCCTGGAGATACAATCGGATTCGTCCAACTCGGTTGAATCCGTAGTCCTCCAGCGCAAGGCTCCGATCACCCCGGAACTGGTCTCATGGAAGTTCGACGACAGCCTGGAGAAGAACGAACCGTACAGCATGATCTCATACGTGTCCGTGGCGACCGATGACGACCTCAGAGAAGCCTCTACCGAGTACGGCAGCTTTGTCACCGATCACTACCTGCAACTCCCGCCGGCCTTCCCGGAAGAGGTTCGCGCGCTTGCCGAACGGGTCACCGAGGGCCAGGACAACCCCCTCGACAAGGCGCTCGCGATAGAGAGCTATCTGCGCGGCCCCGATTTCACCTATTCGCAGGATATAGACGCTCCTCCGGCGGGCAGCGACGGCGTAGAATGGTTCCTGTTGGAGACCAAAACGGGCTACTCCGACTACTACGCCTCTTCCATGGCCGTCATGCTGAGATCGGTCGGCGTCCCGGCGCGGATGGCCGCCGGATACGCCCCCGGCGTGTTGAACGAGGCCGGTCAGCGCGTCATACGCGACTCCGACAGCCACGGCTGGGTCCAGGCATATTTCCCGGATTACGGCTGGATTGACTTCGAGCCGACGCCCAACTGGCCCGAGCACGAGCGATCTTCCCTGCCGGCGCTCCCGGTCTCCGGATTCGGAGACGACCCCATCGAGGAAGACCCGGACGAACTGCTGGATCCATTCGACGTGGAGGGTGAGGCCGTCTTCCTTCCCGCCTCCGGCTCCGGCTCCTCAAATTCGTTCATAGCGATAGAAGATATAGTTCGGTACCTGGTACCCGCCGCAATCGTGGTCGGTGTGATTGGCGGCATATGGATCGTTTGGTCTGTAATATGGAATTTCGGACTTGGATCTCTCGGCCCGGAGTCTAGGCTGTACGCAAAGCTGACGAGGCTGGGCTGGATGGCCGGAGTCGGTCGCAGACACGACCAGACGCCCATCGAGTTCGGCGCGCGGGTAGGCAGGGCTATTCCCGACGCGGGCGATGGCGCCATCGCGATAGCGACGTCCTACGCCGCCTACCGCTATGGCGGAAGACAGGCGGACGAAGATGAGCGGGGGGACCTACTGGCGGCCTGGAAGGAAATCAGGTTCAAGCTCGTCGGCAGAATGTTCAGGCGTCTGATACCCCAGCCAAGCCAG
This sequence comes from Dehalococcoidia bacterium, assembly GCA_963668275.2. GTDB lineage: Bacteria > Chloroflexota > Dehalococcoidia > Lucifugimonadales > UBA1123 > VXRN01. The sequence goes on along the minus strand of OY764155.1, from coordinate 260,432 downwards.
GAGGCGGGCGCGTGAGCGCGAGATACTATCATCGAAAATCCCCTCTCCCTTGATGGGAGAGGGCTAGGGTGAGGGTGAACTACAATCTACTACGACATATTCGAGACTCCGTTCGGCTGGATGGGGTTGCTGGCCTCTGAGAACGGACTTCTGCGAAGCGCCCTGCCCGAAGACTCCGAAGCGGAGTGCGTCTCGCGGCTTGGCCTAGATTCGTCCGACGCGATTTCCGATCCCGTCAGATTTGCGGAGTTGCGTAATAGGCTGCTACAATACTTCGACGGGGGCGACATAGAGTTCGGCGATGTCGCGCTTGACGTCGAGGACGCGCCCGACTTCCAGCGCAGGGCGTGGCAGGCGTGCCGCGCTATCCCGCGCGGAGAGACGCGCACCTACAAGTGGCTGGCGAAGATGGCGGGAAGCCCGAACGCGCCCAGGGCCGCGGGCCAGACGATGGCCAGGAACCGCATCCCTATAATAGTTCCCTGCCACCGGGTCATTGGAAGCGACGGCAGCCTGCGCGGATTCGGAAGCGGCGACACCCGCATCGAACTGAAGCGTCGGCTTCTCGAACTCGAAGGCGCAAACCGCAGGCTGATCTGAACAGTTCGCGGATTCTCAGTAGATAGTAGATTCCCCTGTCAGGACGTAGGAGCGCTTCTATCATCCCCTCTCCCTTGATGGGAGAGGGCTAGGGTGAGGGTGAAAACGCGCGGTTCCCACCAAGCGGGAATGACCGTACACAACTGGGACGTCGGTTGCTCTGAGGGTCAGGATTCAGACCCATCCGTTGCGACGCCAAGTTCGTCCTTCAGAAACCGGCGCGCCTCGTCCAGATATTCGTCGTCCACCAGAATCCGACACGGGTACGCGGACACGCCGAGAAACGACGACGTATCGCCCGCGCGGACGAGAGTGGGAATCCCATGCCGGTTCAGCAGTTCGCTCCACATCTCCGCCGCCAGTTGGTCGGGGGCCGTAGTCAGCGTCACCCACCTCAAGCTCTGACGTCCTCGACCATAACCGACCCCGACCCTTCGAGTATGCCGGACAGTTCGTCCGTCAGTTCGTCGCAGACGGAGACCTGGATGGATGACCATTCCATCCGGTAAATAGCGCCTCCCGACACAATTTCGAGTATCACCTCGTCCGAGCCTTCGTAGTCAAGTAGTTTACGCTTCACGTCGTCGAGCATCATCTGGTCGTCAACCGCGTTGTCGGACTCGCGGATTCTCAGGCTGAGCCTGTGGGGAACCTGCGCCTGGGAATGGGCCAGCCCGGTGGCGGGCTTGGCGTGACCGTTTGTCTCGGAGCGCGCGGACGCCGCGCCGTTGGTCTCCCTGGGCAGCGCGACAGCGCCGTTGGTCTCAGCGGCGGCGGCGGGAACATGGGCATCCGGCTGGCCGTTATTGTAAGCGGCCCCGTTCTCCTTGACGGCGACATCTGGGGCGTCTGGTTCAGCCGAGCCGGGCGTTTCACTCGTCGGCGAAACTGGCCGGGCGTCCGAGCCGGCGCCTGAATCATCCGCCGGCGGGGAGTATTCCCCGGCTTCGTAACAGGTTACGCTGATCTCGTCTTCGCGCGTCCGCACCGAGCCTCCGATGACCACTATCTTGCCCTCTTCCCACAGTCCATCCGTCTCTTCCAGCTTGTCTTCCCACACGAAGACCTCGATCTGCCCATCCATCAGGCCGAGCGTGGCGATGACGAAGGGCTTGTTCTGCCTGGTGAACCTCCGGGTAACGTTGGCTATCTGCCCCACCAGCGAGACCTTCCTGCCGGCCATGTCTGGCTGTATGTCGCTTCTGAACACGATGTGATCCGAGTCCGTGACCGTGAGCAGGCTCGCCAGTATGTTGATGTTGGACAGCGACATTCCCAGCAGTTCGCGTTCCCACTCGTCCCGCTCGCGGTCGGACGCGGTGATGTTCGGGAGCGCTATATCCGCCAGTGGCGCGGATACGGACTCGCCGAACATATCGAACATCGAGGACTGGTCGGAGTTCTTCAGGCTGGCTTCGCTCTGGGCGAGGCCGACTATCCGCTCCACCGATTCCAGCAGCGCGGCGCGGTCGCCGAAATCGTCCAGCGCGCCCACCTTTATGAGCGACTCCAGCGTCTTGCGATTGACGCCGCCCATGTTGGCTTCCCTGCACATATGCTCGATGGAATCGAAAGGCCCGGTCTGGTCTCTGGACTCTATGACCGCTTCGAGCGCGGACGCGCCGACACCCTTGACCGCGCCCATTCCGAACCGGATAGTGTCCCCGCCGTCCGGCCCGGTCTCTATCGTGAACTCGGTGCGACCCCTGTTGACGCTGGGCGGCAGAACGGGGATCTTCAAGCGCTGGCACTCGGCGACGGCGGAATTGATGCGGTCGTTGTGTCCGACGTATGAGTTGAGCAGGGACACCATGTACTCGGCGGTGTAGTTCGCCTTAAGGTACGCGGTCCAGTAGGAGATAAGCCCGTAGCTGACGCTGTGCGCCTTGTTGAAGGCGTATCCGGCGAACGGCTCCACGAGTGAGAAGACCTTCTCCGACAAGTCATGGTCGAAGCCCTGGGCGAGCGCGCCCTCGATGAACTTCTCCTTCTCCTGCGCCATTATCTCGGGTATCTTCTTGCCCATCGCCTTGCGAACGATGTCCGCCTCGCCGAGCGTGTACCCGGCGAATGTCCTGGCTATGTGAAGCACCTGGTCTTGGTACACGATGACGCCGTAGGTCTCTTCAAGTATCTCCTCGAGAGCGGGGTGGAGATAGGAGACGGGAACGCGCCCGTGCTTGGCGTCAATGAACGTGGATATATGCTCCATAGGGCCTGGCCGGTAGAGCGCGATCATGGCCGCTACGTCGGCAAGCGCGCTGGGCCTCAGTTCCTTGATGTAGCGCGTCATTCCGCCGCCCTCAAGCTGGAACACGCCCGCGGTGTCGCCGCGCGAGAGCAGATCGAAGGTCTTGGCGTCGTCAAGAGGGATGTCAACCAGGTCGAAGTGTATGCCGTGCCTCTGCGCTATCAGGTCGCGCGCCTTGGCGAGAACAGTCAGGTTCACGAGGCCGAGGAAGTCCAGCTTGAGCAGTCCGAGCGCGGCCACCGGCTCCATCGCGTACTGCGTCGTGGTGGCGACCGAGCCGCTGTCGTCGGCCTTCTGGGGCCGCTGCAACGGCACTATCTCGTCAAGGGGCTGCTGGGATATGACGACGCCGGCGGCGTGGGTGCTGGAGTGGCGCGTGACCCCTTCCAGTCCCTCGGCGGTCTGCACCAGTTCACGAATCCGCTCGTCGGATTCAATGGCCTCGGCGAGTTCGGATTCGGGGTCGGACTTGGCGTCGTCCAGCGTGATGCCGAGCCTGGTGGGAATCATGCGGGCGACGCGGTCCACGTCGCCGTAGGTCATTCCGAGAGCGCGGCCCACGTCCCGTATCGCGGCGCGCGCGCCCAGCGTGCCGAACGTGATGATGTGCGCGACGTGTTCGCGCCCGTACTTCTGCACGACGTAGTTGATGACCTCCTCGCGCCGGTCGTCCTGGAAGTCCATGTCAATGTCGGGCATTTCCTTGCGCTCGAGGTTGAGGAAACGCTCGAAGACGAGCCGGTACGGGAGCGGGTTCACGTTGGTTACGCCCAGGCAGAAGAGTGTCAGGCTGGCGGCGGCGCTGCCGCGCACCGCGAAGAAGATGTCGTTCTCGCGCACGAAGCGGGCGATGTCCCAGACGACCAGGAAGTAGTTGTCGAAGCTCGTCTGCCTGATGACCTCAAGCTCGTAAGCCAGGCGCTTCTTCTCTTCCTCTCCCGCGTCGGGAAGCCGGCGCTTCAGGCCATCCCAGCAGATGTTGGACAGGTACTCGAACGGGGTGACGCCGTCGGGGACGGTGTACTGGGGCAGCCGGAGCTGGGTGAAGTCAATGTCCAGGTCGCACATCTCGGCGATCTTCTGGGTATTGGAGACGGCTTCGGGCAGATCACTGAATAGCTCAGCCATCTCGTCCGGGCTTGTCAGGTAGTACGAGTCCTCGGCCATGAGGAGGCGTTTTTCGTCGTTGACGTTGGTGTTGGTGTGGATGCAGATGAGGATGTCCTGGAGGCGCGCCTCATGCTTGTGGACGTAGTGCGAGTCGTTGGTGGCGACGACGGGTATATCGAGGTCGCGGCGTATGTCGAGAAGGCCGTTGTTTATCTGGGGCAGTTCGGGAACGTCGCCGTGACGCATGAATTCCAGGTAGTAGTCGCCGAAGACCTCCCTGTACCAACTGGCGGTGGCGCGGGCTTCGTCCATGCGGCCCTGGGTTATGAGCGTCGGGACCTCGCCGCTCGGGCAGCCGGACATGACTATCAGGCCCTCGTGGTGGCGTTCGAGTATCTCGCGGTCAACGCGGGGCTTGTAGTAGAAGCCCTCGAGGTGGGACATGGTTATGAGCTTGGCGAGGTTCTGGTAGCCCGTGTTGTTCTTGGCGAGAACGGTCATGTGGTAGGGGCTTCGCTCGTTGGGGTTGCGCTCGTGCCTGCTGCCCGGCGCGACGTACATCTCGCAGCCGATGATGGGCCGGATGCCCTCGGACTTGGCCTTGCGGTAGAAGTCTATCGCGCCGTACATTCCGCCGTGGTCGGTCATGGCCAGGCTGTCCATGCCAAGCTCTTTGGCGCGGGCCACGAGGGGATCCAGCCCGCTCAGGCCGTCTAGCATCGAGTACTCGGTGTGAACGTGGAGGTGGCTGAACACGGTTGCGCTCCATAGGGAGGATTTCAGACTGGACGGCGGATCCGAGAAGCCCGATTCCCTGACGCTATTATACCATCGCGCCTACCTCTGCCCCGCAAGGCGTGGAGACGCGAATTAGGACTGTTTCGCGTCGGATTTCCGTATAATATAAGGGTGAAGGCTCAGCCTTCCTGTAATGGGGCTACGCTGAAGATGACGTTGAACGGCATACAGTAGATGATGGCCGAGCCGAAGGATTCGAGGTCGGCGTCGGGCGGCAGCTCGTAGTTCTGATTTCCGCGGTTGCCCTTCAACTTCTCCACGTGAAGATACCCGGCGTCCCGCAACTCCGCCTTGTTCTGCGGGTCGGGATGTGTGGACAGCAGAACGCGGAGGTCGGGGCCGTTGGTTACGTTCAGGTTCTCGAAGCGGAGCGCGCCGCTGCCGTCGGGCAGCCTGTAAATCGTGGCCGAGCCGCTGCCCTTGTGAAAGCTGTCGGCGTCGCGGAACATCCCGGAAGCGATCCGTTCGGCCTGCGCCATTTCGCCGGGCATATCCTCCATCTCTTCCATATTCACTTTGGCCATGCCGGACATGACCTTCTCGGCCTCGGACTGGGTCATTCCGGCGGGCATATCGGCGGTGGCGGAGAAGGGGAACTCCTCCTCGACGGTGCTGCTGAGGAAGAGGGGGGACAGCAGCCACCAGGCGAAGGCCGCGCCCGCGATCACGACTATTACTGCGACTCCAATGAGTGTCTTTTTCAATGTCATGGCGTCAACTCCGTGGGGGCTTCTTGGCTGACTAACCGTTCGTATCTTCAGTAGGCTGAATTGATACTATTCATAAAGTCATATTTATAATAATTGCTTTTCTGCTGGTGGCTTCTGCAGGTGATGTGCTGGTGGCCGATGCAAGTAATCCTCCACCTGCATTTGACCTGCATTGACCAGCATTTGTAGCTAGAAGAGAATTTTTTCCAGTCTAGAAATCTGCCATAGATAACATCTCGTTTATGCCTGTCCGGGTATAAGTCGTATGATTCATACTATAAGTTTAGCAAATCATGGGATCGAATGCGTAGTGAATTGAGAGCCGACTGAGCCGACGAATTCGGGAGAGTTCAGCAACGAAAGGGACTGTCGAGGAAGACGGTAGCGCGGCGCGCGGTTGCGTCTGGGAGAAAATCGGACTAGGATAGAGCGCAAGCTGCCCTTCATCCATAGTTGGCGCAGTCCAGGGGCCGCCGAACTTTCACTTCGTCGGCCTCGCTCTTTCTAAAGAGAAACATCGCCGCAGGAACGTGTTCGGAGCTTTGGAGGGAGGTGGGAACTGTGAGAGCCTTGACCCTTCACCAACCCTGGGCGCAGCTTATGGCCTGGGGACTCAAGAACATCGAGACCCGCTCCTGGGCAGCTCCCAGGAACCTCATAGGCCAGCGCATAGCTATCCACGCGGGAAAACGCGAGCCTCGACCCACCGACTGGAACATCGAAGTACAGCGGGTCGTTCTCCAGCGTGCCGGCAGTTCTCACTCGATGCCGATGGGCGCGGTCGTTGCGACGGGCCGACTGATCGAGTGTATGCAGGTGGTGAGCGACCCGGACTCGAACGGACTGGTCAACTGCCGTGGGTTCGGGGAGCTAGGCGATGCGCCGGAGTACGAGGCGGTCTTAAAGACAGACCCCTACGGCGATTTTTCTGTGGACCGGTGGATGTGGGTGTTCCAGGATGTGCGGCGGGTGGATCCGGTCACGATAAATGGGCGGCAGGGCGTCTGGACGCTGCCGGCTATGGTCGAAGCGAGATTATCTTCAGAATAGGGTGGGTTCGCACTATGTGTCTTATGTCAACGGGGACAGAATTTAGCTACGGAAGAGAACAATTACAATCCCCATGCCTCTTTGAGGAGATTGTATGTAGCCTCATGACCATACTGCTGTAAATACTCCAAGTACGTATGTCTCGGCGGTATGTTGCTAAAGTACGTGGGGGGAGTTGTGGAGAGTCCGCCACCAAGTCCAGTGGAGAGCCCGCCACCAGGTCCAGTGGAGAGTCCGCCACCAGGTCCAGTGGAGAGCCCGCCACCAGGTCCAGTGGAGAGCCCGCCACCAGGTCCAGTGGAGAGCCCGCCACCAGGTCCAGTAGAAAGTCCACCCCCAGGTCCAGTGGAAAGCCCGCCACCAGGTCCGGTAGAACTGTTTCTCGGCCATCCCTTAGGACTATCGCTAAGTGTCATCGTTGTTTACCCTCCTAGACTATCGCTTGGTCAATGACAGTGCTGGCCTCTGCAATTGGCCATGATCCTTAGTTGAACCTGCAATACGTGCGAACTACAAAAGCGGGACAAAATAGGGCAAAAGGTCCTGCTCAAGCTGATCGCTCATAGCAGATCATGGTCCTTAAACTTGCCAGCATCTACCCACTTTGGGCCAATCGCTCGAAGAGAGTGTATTTTGCCTGACCCATAAAGATGCCATCCAAAGAAACTGACATCGTGAGTGTCGAAGCGGACGCGGTCGGTTCCTGCGGTAAGACTTATTAGGCCAGAGGGACGATTTTCGAGTTGCGAATGTTTCTGTCCCGGATGCCTGGAAGTCATCTCATACACTACGGTTGACAACTTCCTAGCCCAACGTTATTGTTGTGGTATGTTGCCAGATTTTACTCCCGATGGGTTGCTTCCGCCAGGAATACATGAGGCTGAGTGGGACGAAGTGGTCACCAGGTTCGGATATACCCCCTAGGATGTCTCTCCTGAGTGGACTGAGAGATGCCTTGGAGAGCCTGAGGAACGCTGGTTGTCGAACGGTCTATATTGACGGGAGCTTTGTCACGTCCAAGGAGCTTCCGGGCGATTTCGATGCCTGCTGGGAAGAAGATGGCGTTGATGGATCGGCGTTGGACCCGGTTCTCCTGGATCTGAGGCCCAAACGACTGGCCCAGAAGCTCAAGTACCACGGAGAGCTGTTCCCGGCTTCGATTCCCGCAGACCCATCGGGACTGTCATTCCTCGAATTCTTTCAGACCACCGAGACAAATGCGCCCAAAGGAATTGTCAAAATTGATCTGGAGGGACTGACATGATAAAGAACGAACGACAGTACAAGTTCACCAAGATCCAAGTGGAGCGCTTTGAACGGACGCTTGCAGAACTCAGAAGTCGCCATCTCGAAGATACTGGCTTACACCCGCTTGTCGCCAAGGCCCAGGAGGACGCGGTGAGCGGGCAGCTCGTGGACATGAAAGAAGAGCTCCAGATATATGAATCCATGAAGGCAGGCGCATTCTCTCTGGAGCAACTGGAAGTGGTGTCCGAACTGTCAAATATGCTTATTGGAGCGCGAATCGCCCAGGGAATAAGTCAGAAGGAATTGGCAGAGCGAATCGGGCTGAAAGAGCAGCAGATTCAGCGTTACGAGGCGACGGACTACGCCTCCGCCAGTCTGTCTCGGATAAGAGAAGTCGTTAGCGGTCTCAGGGGGAAGACAACCGCTCGATAGGTTCCTAGTGATACGGCAACGCGGCTTCCCAGAAAAGCAGTGAAAGTAGGCGATCTCTCCGCATCGGGTTGGAGACTGCCGATGAGCGCGAATATGAGAATGTGGGTGTCAAGATTCAGCATCGGCGTCCCAGCGAGTTCCGGTTGTGTATATGTAGCCTCTGACGGTGATCTTATCGCTGAGACTGCCTATCAGACCAGAGTCATTGTCGCTGTATGGAATGACGCGCGCGACCGGCTTGCCTCTCTTGGTGACTATCAGGCCCTCGGGTTCAAGATGGTCCAGTAGAGCCAAGCGCTGTTGCTTGAATTGCGTCGCTCCAATCGTCTTCATGACTTTTCCCCGTTTGGAATGGCTATATTGTATAACTGGACATTAGAACTGTCCACTTAGTCGAGCAGGATGTCTTATTCACTGATGTTACGCAGTCTCAGGGCAATCGCATCTTAATTTTCGGGCTTTTTCAAGGGTGTTTTCGCTCCATGAAACCCCGAAACTACCACAATGATCGAACCCATGATCGCTATTTTGAAATTCTGAAACCGCGCAGTGACATCTATGAGAGGTTTCTGCCCAAGATTTACCTGTTTGCGAACGTAAGCGCCGTTTAGATGCGATTGCCCTGCGCGCAGTCTGAAACATTCTTCCATTCGACAGAACGTTCATGCTATCATGTCGCCCAATGAACTATGACCGACCCAATCTTTACATAAACAGGAGGTTATCCAAAATGAATCCGCCGGCGAAAATTTTTCTGTCCGTAGCTAATACCAATTCGGAGTAACGTCGTCGTGTTCCCACGGTTGCGCGCCAGGTATTTGATGCTTCCACCGTTCGTCCTGAGCTTGTCGAAGGACGATCTTGCCTGCCTCTGAAGTTAATGTCCTAATCAGAATGAAATGGTATAACAACAGGTGATAACAGGTCACTTTCCACGTGAACTGTAACCTGTCCCACTTGGAAACTCACCTGTAACCCCACCTGTACGATATAAATTGAGATATATGACCAACGCGCCCAGGCCGCAGACCGGCGACTCTGCGAAGACCCCGGTCTGAATAGTCGCAAAGCCCTGCCCAGTGCGTAACATCAGTTATTCAGATCTATGGATGTTGACTTGGCGCGTCAATGGCGGATAGGGTGAACAGCCGAAACCGCTTGGGGGACGAACATGGAAATCCAATTGCCGAGATGGTCCAGGCTGCACGCGAATCTGGCGCCTTTCGGGATCGGGCTGACAACCTACCTGTTGACCTACTTTGATATAATCGGCTGGAGGGTCTGGGAGTTCTGGAAAATATGGGATCACCTTGCCGCCTTGTCAGACATGGTTGACTTGGGCGTTCTGACTTACATCGTTGTCGCGCTGGTGATAGACAGGGGAATAAGCATGATATTCTACGCGCTCGAACAGAGAGAGAAACGGCGAAAACAGAGAGAGGCGCAGCAAAAGAAGATGCGGGAAGAGGCCATGGCCTCGGGCATAGACTTGGTTTTTACCAAGTGGGCGCAGGATCCCGACGCATCCATCGAGGACATCAGGAGAGCCGTGGAAGCGGCAAAGGAAGAGACTGGCTCGTAGTCTTACGCCGAGCTATCCTACATCAGCCTGCGGAAGCGGGGTATGTCTCCGGCTAGGGGTTTGAGGTATTGGATGAAGGCGTCGGTTACGAAGTTGTTTTGGGGGGATAGGTATTCGGGGGGCATGGGGCGGACTTGGCCGCCGACCTGATTGAGTGGGGCGAGTCCGGTGACGCATCTGTAATCGTCGCAGTCCTCGCGCTCGAGGGTGATTATCTTGTCGCGGATGCCGTCGCGGGCGGCGGTGACGGCGGCCCTGCCTACCATCTCGGCTTCGCGGACATCCGATTCGGAGGCGGCCCAGACTAGGGAGCGCTGGATGGTGCCGGGTTTTTCGTAGCGGGCGCGGACTCCGAGGGCGCGACTGACGCGGGCCGCGAGGTAGCGGGCCGCGCCGTCGTGGTATTCGTGTCCGAAGTCGTCCACGAACCAAGGGTCGGACATCGCCCCGATAATGCCGTCGGCGGAGCGAGCGTTTTCGGAGACGACGGCGACGGCATAGCCGTACCGTGTGTAGGCGTCCTGAACGCCGGCGATGAACTTGTCTTCGTCCACCAGCGTTTCGGGTACGCACACCAGATGGGGCGGGTCGCGCTCGTCGCGCCTGGCGAGCGAGGACGCGGCGGCGAGCCATCCGGCGTCGCGTCCCATGACCTCGAATATGGTTATGGGAGAGGCGCCGGTGAGCGCCTCGGCGTCGAGGCCGGAGCCGACGACGGCGGTCGCGACGAACCGCGCCGCGCTGCCGTAGCCCGGACAGTGGTCGGTCAGCACGAGGTCGTTGTCAATGGTCTTGGGGACGTTAATCACGGACAGGTCGTAGCCTATCTCGTCGGCGCGTGTCTGGAGGGTGTGGCCGGTTTCGGCGGAGTCGTTGCCGCCTATGATGAACCAGTAGCGGATGCCGCGCCTGTCCAGATAGTCGAAGACCGGCTCAACGTCGTCGTCCCGGAGCCGGCGGCGGGTGGAGCCTATGGCGGCTCCGGGGGCGTCGGCTACGCTCATCCAGATTTCGGGCGGAACCTGGGACAGGTTTACGGCGCGGTCCCGGAGTATTCCCTCAAGCCCGTTGGGCGCGCCGTACAGGGTTCCCGAACCGGTCCTGGCGAACTCGGACGCGATGCCGTACAGGCTGCGGTTGAGTACGTGGGTACACCCGCCGGACTGCATTACCAGGGCTGAGTTCATGTGCCCATCTTGAGCGCGAGGTCCTCGAAGTCGGCGGCTACGACGTCAATCCAGTCCTCGGGCGAGGTGTCTATCTCGCGGCGGGGGCCGTGTTCGAGCGGGCGTGGGACGAACGCGGTCCTGAGGCCCTGCGCTCGCGCGGCCTTGAGGTCGCCCTTGTGGGCGGCGGTCATCATTACCTCGCCGGGTTCGAGGCCGAGTATGTCGGCGGCCATGAGGTAGGTCTCGGGGTCGGGCTTGTAGTGGCGGGCGAGTTCGGCGGAGAGGATGCAGTCCCAGGGCAGTCCGGCCCACTTGGCCATGTTGGTGAGCAGGGCGACGTTGCCGTTGGACAGGGTGGCTATGACGTAGCGCTTTTTGAGGCGGGTGAGTCCGGGAGGTGAGTCGGGCCAGGCGTCTAGCCTGTGCCAAGCCTTGTTGAAGTCGCGCTTTTCGTCTTCGCTCAGTCCCTCGATGCCGTACTTGTCGAGCAGTTCGTCGAGAATCATGCGGTGCAGGTCGTCAATGCGGGTCCAGGGGAGTTCGCCGGTTCTGACCTTGTTCATGGAGGGGCCGTATCCTGAGCGCCAGGCGTCGGCGAATTCCGGCCAGTCCACGCCGGTTATACCCTTGCGCTTGGCGAGTTCCTTGCCCTCGCGGGCGATGCTCATACGCCAGTCCACTACCGTGCCGAACACGTCGAAGACGAGCGCTTTGACTTCGTTGATTAGCATTTTGGCCTCCGGGTGTGAGTTTACAGTTCTTAGTTTTCAGTTTCGGATCGCAGGCGGGCCAGTTCGTCGCGGAGCCGCCTGACTTCAGCTTCGGCGGCCTGCCTGCCATCAGCCTCTTCGTCGAATGTGCGCAGGTAGCGTCCTTCAACGGGATCGTAGAAGCGCAGTTGGCCGTATTCCCAGCGGATGTCCAGGCTCAGAACGTCGCTGTGACCGCTGAATATATCTTCGCTTATGGTCTCTATCTGGATTGGATCATAGCCGTCAACCCCCAGGCGATCCCCGGCCAGCGCTACGTCATGATATTCCCCGCCGCTGGGGTCGAAACGCCAGTATTCGGGTATGCCGAATTCGGCGTACCGTGTTCGCTTGAACGTGTAGTCTCTGACGCCCGTAGTTGGGGAAGCCACTTCAAGCGTGAAGTCGGGCGGCTTGCCGATGGCGTCAATGGAGTAGCCATTCGCTCGGATGATGGCGGCGGGGTCAACATCGAAGGCCACGATCAGGTCGGGAATCAGCGCCAGACGCCGGTCGCCGGTGGGCAGCCACCCGACCGGAACCTCGCCCAGAACGAGGGTGGTTTCGGGAAATCCGATGTGTCGGGCGAGCGACGCCATGTGAGCCGGGATGTGCAGATAGAGTGGATTGTTCATATCGTCTCTTGAAGGAAATTCAGGGAACACATCATCGAGAGCGGCCCGGGGTGGGGATATGTGTCTTGTCGTCATGTGTGGCCTCGCGGGGTGGAGGGGCGTCGGTATCGCGGACATTGTACACGATACACCGACGGAGTAAGTGGTTAGGGGATAGTTGGGGATACTTATGACCGCCGAACAGTCTATAATCTATGGGCGCGTCGCCCGGAGCGTGGTTGTTCCGAGTGAGGACGGGGCGGCGTGACGGGCGATTCAGCAGGCTAGTGAGGGATTATGGCACAGGGGAATAATGGCGCGGCGCGGATCCAGGAGATGGCTTCCGGGCTGCGGGAGAGCATTCAGAAAGTAGTGGTGGGCAAGTCGGAGGTGATAGACCTGGCGATCATCGCGCTCATCTGCAAGGGGCACGTTCTGGTGGAGGATGTGCCGGGGACGGGCAAGACGACGATGTCCAAGGCGCTGGCGCAGTCGCTGGGATGCACGTTCAACCGCATCCAGTTCACGCCGGACCTGATGCCGACGGACGTGCTGGGCGTGAATTTCTACAACCAGAAGTCGGGCGACTTCGAGTTCCGGTCTGGGCCGATATTCAGCCAGGTACTGCTGGCGGACGAGATAAACCGCGCGACGCCGCGCACGCAGTCGGCGCTGCTGGAGGCGATGCAGGAGCGGCAGACGACGGTTGACGGGGTTACTCGCCGCCTCCGGGAGCCGTTCATGGTGATGGCGACCCAGAATCCGGTGGAGTTGGAAGGCACATTCCCGCTGCCGGAGGCGCAGTTGGACAGGTTCATCGCGCGGATAAAGCTGGGGTATCCGAGCGCGGAAGAGGAGTCGGACATACTGCTCAGGTTCGAGCGGGACACGGTATTGCCCGACCTGGACGCGGTTACCAGCGAGGCCGAACTGGTGGAGATGCAGGAATTGGTGACGCGCATCGAGGTTGACGACATCGTGCGCGACTATATAGTGGCGGTCGCGCAGAGCACGCGGACGAACGACGCGCTGGCGCTTGGCGGGAGTCCGAGGGCGACGCTGGGGCTGTACAAGACATCGCAGGCGCGCGCCGCGCTGGACGGGCGGGACTTCGTCACGCCGGACGACGTGAAGGCAATGGCCGAGCCTGTGCTGGCGCATCGCCTGATACTGACATCGGGCGCGCGGCTTCGAGGCATTCTTCCCGAACAGGTGATTTCGGGAATACTGAACTCCCTGCCCGTGCCAATCGAAAGGTAGCGCCAATTGTTCAACAAAGTCTGGCACGACATATGGATAGTGATGTTCGCGCTGTTGATAATCGTCGGCATTGTTTCCGGACAGGGCCTTGTGATCGGGCTTGGCGCAATGGGGCTCATAGTGGCGGGGGTGTCCTGGGTGTGGAACAGGCTCTCGCTGGAAGAGGTGCATTACGAGCGGACAATAGAACAGCCCAGGGTGTTCATAGACGAAGAGACCCACATGACGATATCGGTGCTGAACCGGAAGCCGCTGCCGCTGGGCAAGCTGAGCGTGGTGGACGAGATACCCGACGAGGTAGAAGTAGCGGACGCCAGGATGGCGGCCAGCTCCAGTCCGAACGCCAAGATTATAATGCACAATACCTCGCTGGCGTGGTACGAGCGCATCCGCTGGGAGTACAAGATCAGGGGGAACAGGCGGGGATACTTCAAGATAGGCCCGGCGAGGATGGAGAGCGGGGACCTGTTCGGTTTCTTCGAGAGCCACAAGCCGGTTGACCGGAACGACTATATCCTGGTGTATCCCAAGGTGATTCCCCTGCCGGAGCTTGGGATTCCGGCGGTGAGGCCGCTGGGCGAGACGCGGGGCGGTATCAGGATATTTCAGGATGAGTCTCGCCCGTCGGGGCTGCGCGAGTACGAGGTGGGCGACCCGCTGAAGATCGTGGACTGGAAGGCGACGGCGCGGATGCAGAGCCTCCAGGTACGCACGTTCGAGCCCAGTTCGGCGTTCACGGTGATACTGGTCGTGCTGGTGGAGACTGCCGAACGAACGTGGGAGGGCTACTCGCCCGTCAACCTGGAGCGCGTAATAACAAGCGCGGCCTCGGTGGCCAGCTACGCTACCGAACAGCAGTACAGCGTAGGGATGTTCTCGAACGGGACGCCGATTCTGGCCGACCGTCCGATGCGGCTGAATCCGTCGAGCAGTCCCGATCAGTTGACTATAATCCTGGAGGCGCTGGCTACCATCAGGCCGCTTGCCATCGGCCCCATGGCCCCGCAACTGGAGCAGAACTCAAGGCAGTTCCCGCTGGGTTCTACGCTGGTGGTAATCGCGGCGATACTGACGCAGGATATGATGTCGGTCATAGCCGACCTGCGGGGCAGAGGGCATCGCATGGTGGTAATCTTCGTAGGAGACGCAGACCCGCCCGATATGCCGGAGGGCGTTTTGCTGCACGATCTGAGAGGGTATTTCGAGAACATGGAGTTGGCGAGTGAGTTCGGCCCAAGATAGGCTCATCCTGATAGCCTGCATAATAGTCGAGAGCGTGTGGTTCTACGTTCTGATCGCCGTTCTCAGCCTGGCGCTGCTTCAAGGGAACAACGCCGTGCCCTGGATAGCGGCCATAGCCATAATGGGCGGCTCTTTCGTGGTGGCGCGCACGACTCTGATGATAATAATGCCGCTGTGGACGCAGTACGCCATACAGATGGGGACGGGCATAATCGTCATCTACCTGCTGCTCGGCACGTACATACTGGCCTCGTCCGCGCCGGGCGTGGATCTGGGCTGGCTGAGCGTAATCATGTCGGACGACTCGACTACGAACGACCGGACCAGGGCCATCGTATCCGCGCTGTGCGCCGCCTTTTTGTGGTGGCGAGGCGGCAGGATAGCGTCCATCGAGTTTCCGACCGACCACCTTTCGATGACGTTCAGGGTGGGGTTGATAGCGCTATCGCTTGGCGCGGTGGTGGATATACTCCATCCCGCCAATCTGCACATATTCCCGCTGATGTTCACCTTCTTCGCGGTGGGACTGGCGGGGTTGAGCGTAGGGCACATTCTGCCCGCGTCGAGCGGCAGAAGGGGACAGCGGAGGTGGACGCGAGTCATAGGCGGAGTGGTGGGCGGGATCGTGCTGGTCGGCCTAGCATTCAGCGTTCTTCAGAAGTCGTTCATAGACTTCATAACCGCGCCGCTGGGCTGGCTGTTCGACATACTGGTCACGGTGTTCATGTACGTCGTGGTGCTTCCTATCGCGTATGTCGTAGGCTATATCGTAGTCTGGCTCCTCACCCTGCTGATGAACATCGTCGGCGAGCCGCCGGAACAGCCGGAGCGGGAATTCGGCGCGGGCGAATTCCTCAGCGACCTCAGAGAACGGGCGGAATCCGGCGAGCCGTCTATGTGGGGCGACGTGATCGAGTGGACGGTCGTCGTTCTACTGCTGATTATCGCTCTCGCGCTGCTGGCGTGGGGGTTCAGGCGCATAGTGCGCTGGCGACGGATTGACGATGACGGCGAGCGAGAATCAATCGCCGAAGACGTTGATCCGGGGCTGGACATGGCGCGCCTCCTGTTCAACCTACTGCCCGAACGCTTCAGGCGTCGCAGGAGACCAGCCGGAATGAGGCTGCCGGACGACGAACGGGATATAGTGGATGTGTTCAGGATATACTTCGGGATGCTGAGGGTGGCTGGAGAGCGGGGTTTCCTGCGTCCGAGCAACCAGACGCCGAACGAGTACCGCTCCGCGCTCGCGAGGGTGTTCCCGGGCCGCATCGCGGGGATGGCTACCGCCGCGTTCAACCGCGCCTGCTACGGGCGGCGCCCGGCGTCGCGGGAGCAGATCGAAGAGATGCAAGAAGTTCTGGAAAGGGTATCTTCTTCCAAATGAGCACCGATCTGGCGCTATGGCAATTGCTAATCCTGACGGTCATATCCTTCGGAGTGGGGATACTGGGCGGATTCGTGGGCCTGGCGCTGGGGACGATACGGCTGCCCGCGATGCTGCTGATCGGGATGCCGGCGCCGATAGCGGGCGGCACGAACATTCTGGTGTCCGCGCTCTCGGCTATCAGCGGCGCGATACGCCACTACCGCGAGGGCCGGGTGGACAATCGCATCCTGCTGGTCATGGGCGTCCCAGCGTGCGTGGGCGCGTTCCTGGGCGGTTTCGCGAGCGAGTGGACGCCGGAGTGGATTCTGCTGATAGGCGCCGGGGCGCTGGTGTTCTGGCAGGGCGTCGAGTTTCTGATACTTATCAGGAACCAGCGGCGCACGGGCGGACCGCATATGTTCGGCGCCGACCTGGAAGGCGCGAAGGGCGAGTTCACGCCCAAGCGCGTATCGCTGGAAGCTGGGATAGGCTTCGGGGTGGGCGTTCTGGGCGGCGCGGTCGGGCTGATACTGGGCAGCATCCGTCTGCCCGCGATGATCCGTATCCTGCGAGTGGACCCGCGCATCGCGGCGGGGACGAACCTGTTCATCGGCTTCTTCATGGGGGCGCTAGGCTGGGTCGGACACGTGGCGGTCGGCGAGGTGGACTACGTGACGCTGATAGCGATGGGGGTGGCCGCGATGATCGGGAGCAATCTGGGAGCGCGGCTGACCGGGCGGGTGCGGCTGGACACGCTGATTCTGAGTATGGGCGTCGTGCTGATGGTGGTCGGCGCTCTGCTGGTATGGCGCGGCGTCGAGGCGCTAGCGGGCTAGAGGGCGCTCAGAGGGCGCGTCCGACCAGTATGCCGGCGAAGGCCGCCGCGAGTCCGACGGCTACGCTGCCCAGGATGTTCAGGGCGGCGCGCGCGATGTCTCCGCCCTGCGCGAGCTGGACGGAGGCGACGGTCAGCGTGGAGAAGGTGGTGTAGGAGCCGAAGAAGCCCACCGCTACCAGAAGCCGGGTGGACATGGGCCAGCCGTTCGCGTCGTAGGCGGTGACGAATATCCCAAGCAGGAACGATCCGACTATGTTGATGAGGAATATGCCGAGGACGTTGGGGCCTATGTAGGCGGTGACGGCGCGGTCGAGCGCGTACCTGGACAGGGCGCCGAGCGCGCCGCCTACCGCTACTAGGAGCCAGGACAACCTATATCAGTCCTATGCCCCTGATTTCGTCGAAAGCCTTTTCGTAGGCGCTGACGGTGTGCGCTATGTCGTCCTCGGTGTGGGCGGCGGTCAGGATGAAGCGGTTGCCGCTCTGGACGCCGTGGTTGAGGAGGGACAGCGTAAGCTGGCGGACGCGCTCCGGCTCCATGGATTCGGCCATCTGCTCGGGAGTGAGAATGCAGTATTCTCTGTCGCTTTCAGGGACATCCACGCCGAGCCGCAGGAACATGAGCGAGGCTATGCCGGTCACGCCGCCCGGTATCTCCATGCGTCCCATCAGGTCATTCAGGCCGTCCTTTAGCTGGGCGGCGCGGAGGTTGGCTGTGTCGTTGATGGGTTCGTTCGCCACGATTTCGAGCGCGGCGACTCCGGCCGCGGCGGATATGGGATTGGCGTTGAACGTGCCGTTGTGCGCTATTCGCCTGTCGCGGTTGTAGTCGGCGTCGCCCGGCCTGTCCTCTATCATGTTGATGATGTCGGCCTTGCCTGTGACCGCGCCGCCGGGAAGGCCGCCGCCGAGTATCTTGGCGAGCGTGGTGAGGTCGGGGCGTATGCCGAAGTACTCCTGCGCTCCGCCCCTCGATACGCGGAAGCCGGTCACCACCTCGTCGAATATGAGGACGACGCCGTAGCGCTCGGTCACCTCGCGCAGTTGATTCAGAAACTCGGGCAGTATCGGCTCCAGGCCCATGTGCGCGCCCGTAGGCTCAAGGATGACGGCGGCTATGTCGTCGTCGTTCTGGAGAGTTCTCTCGAACGTCTCTATGTCGTTGGGGGGCAGCACTATCATGGTGCTGAGGGTCTCGGCGGGTATGCCGCCGAGACCTTCGGAGCCAGCCACCAAGTAATCGCTCCAACCGTGGAAGTGGTCCTCGAACTTTATGACCTTCGTCTTGCCGGTGTAGGCGCGCGCCATGCGTATGGCCATCATGTCGGCCTCGGTGCCGGAGCTGTGGAAGCGCACTTTCTCGGCGGTCGGTATAAGCTCCCTGACCCAGTTGCCCCACTGCATCTCAAGCTCGGTGGAGCCTGAGAAGTGGGTGCCTCTGGCCATCTGTTCCTGCACCGCGCTGACGACCTCCGGGCGGGAGTGGCCCAGTATGAGCGCGCCGTGTCCTGGGAAGTAGTCCAGGATGCGGTTGCCGTCCACGTCGTACTTGGCCGCGCCCTCGGCGTGGGTGTAGTAGAGCTGGAACGGGTTCTGACGGCGGGCGTCGTGAGTCACCCCGTTCGGGAACAGGGAGCGGGCCGATTCGTGCATCTCGGCGGACTTGGGATGAAGTTCGAAGAAGCGTTGTTCGATTGACGTGGGCATGATGGCTGTCCTTTGATTGGGAGTTATGGGGTCATTGTAGCTAAATCAGCGCGGACGCGGCGGGGCGCTTCACAAGCGGGAAGGCGTGAGATACGCCCTCCCGCTTTGCGCTTCATTCGCCTAAGGACCAATTACCTTGACCGGCATCAGTATCGGGTTTTCGGCAGACAGCCCCGTGTTTGACGAAGCGCCCGACGGCGTTCCTTCAGAATCACAGAACGGAAGAAGCGGGTCGAGATCCTCGAAGTCGTTGTCGGAAACGTCCCGCAGTTCCGACGGTATGCAGCCCGTCAACCGGTTGCCGCTGATGTAAAGCGTCTCCAGGTTGGACAGGTTGCCCAGTTCCGCCGGTATCCTCCCGCTCAATTCGTTATCGCTGAGGGTCAGACCTTCCAGATTCGTGAGATTGCCCAGTTCGTACGGTATGGAGCCGCTCAACTGGTTGTTCCTGATGGACAGTATCTCCAGTTTAGACAGGCTGCCCAGTTCGTACGGTATGGAACCTGTCAACTGGTTGTTCCTGAGGAACAGGTATTTCAGGCTGGAGAGGCTGCCCAGTTCGTATGGTATGGGACCGGTCAACTCGTTATCGTAGAGATACATCCGTTCCAGCTTGGGCAGATTGCCCAGTTCCGCGGGGATGGATCCGCTCAGTTTGTTATCCGAGATCGAGAGCAACACCAGTTCGGAGAGATTGCCCAGTTCCGCCGGTATGGAACCGCTCAACTGGTTATCCCAGAAAGAAAGCCGTTCCAGCTGAGCGAGATTGCCCAGTTCCGCCGGTATGGAGCCGCTCAGTTTGTTATCCGAGAGATACATCCATTCCAGCTTGGAGAGGTTGCCCAGTTCCGCCGGTATGGAGCCGCTCAACTCGTTATCGAAGAGCATCAGCAGGTTCAGTTCTGTGAGATCGCCAAATTCAGGCGGTATGGGGCCGCTCAGCTTGTTTCTCGCCAGCCACAGATCTTCCAATTCTGTGAGATTGCCCAGTTCGGCGGGAATCTCGCCTGTAAAGGCGTTGTCATCGAGGTCCAGCACCTTCAGGTTGGTCAACTCCGCCAGCCAGGCAGGAATCTCGCCGCTCAGGTCATTGGAGTAGAGCAGAAGCTTTTCCAGATTGGTCAGGTTGGCAAGCTCGCGCGGTATCTCTCCGCTTATTTTGGTTCCGAACAGGTACAGAGTCGTGAGGTTGGAGAGGTTGCCCAGTTCGGGGGGAATCTCGCCGTCCAGCCGGTTGCGACGAAGGTCCAGAGTCGTCAGGTTGGCGAGGTTGCCCAGTTCGGCGGGCAGCGCGCCCCTCAAATCGTTGTCGCCCAACTCCACCTTCGTGACCCGGCCCGAGAGGTCGGTGGTTATGCCGTACCATTCGGAAAGCGGCTCGTCGGTCAGCCAGTTGCCGTTTTTATCCCAGTTCGCGCCGTTCGTGGCGTTGAACAGCGCGACCAGCGCGGCCCTGTCCGCCGCCGGCCCTTCGATGGCGATCCTGTACACGACCTCTTCTCTGGTCTCGCCCGTATTCGACATGATAAAGCTGTCAATGAACAGGTTGACCAGCAGGCCGCTCAGCGTGTCGGACAGGTAGCCATTTTCGTATGCGTTGCTAAGAATCGCGACGAGGAGGCCGAACGGGTCTTCCGCTATCACTTCGTCCACGTCTATGGGCTCGGGCGTCGGGGTGGGCATCGGCGTACCGGTGGCAGTGGGTGTCGGCGTTGACGGCGGCGCGATAACGCCGGTGAAGTAGCTCGACGCGAATATGTACCCGTCACGCCGAACCGCCCACACATTTATCCTGGTGACCCCTGAATCCAGGCTGCTGAAGAACGACATCTGGAACCAGTAGCCGTCCTCCGGCGCCGCTAACAGCGCCTGTCCGAAATTGAACCCTTGTGGGTCGGTCAGGTCTGTGGCGTTCGCGCCCACCAGCAGGTTCGGAGGCAACCCGTCAGCCAGCACAGTCTTATCGGCCACGCTTAACAGCCGCAGATACCACTGATTGTCCAGGCTCTCGCGGCTGTTGTAGTAGGAGACCGTCGCGTCCAGACCATCGCTGTCGTACTTGTCTATCGCCTTCTGAACGTAGCCCTGGGTGTACGCCGCGGGTTCGCCGGGGACGGGATAGTAGCCCGACGCGAACACATACCCGTCATGCCGCTTGGCGTAGGCCACCTTCGGAACCTCGGTAAGCGTCGCCGGATGCGGCCACAGGTACTCTATCCAGCGACCTGCCTCCGTCGCCTTGGCTATATCCTTGCCCAGTTCATATCCGGTCGAATCAACCACGAGCTTGATGTCCGTGCCGATGAGGTGGGGTAACAGGCCATGAAGGACGTATATGTCGTTCTCGTCTATCGCGAACAGATACCATTCGCCCACATGACTCTCGGCGCTGTTGTAGTACGCCTGCACCGCTTCCAGGCCGCGCTGGTCGTAAAGGTCTATAGCGCGGTTCACGTAGTCCACCGTGTAGTTCTCCCAGTCCGCGTATGTGGGGGTGGAAGTTGACGGGCCAGCCTGCCCGCTCGGAGCCGCGAGGATGGCTCTATCCGCGCCCGCCACCGCTATGACGGCGACCAGCAGCAGGCTGAAAGTAGTCGCTAACAGGAAACACTTCTTGAACGTCATGGAATATCCTCCATCGGGGGAATCAAGGATTGCAAACAAGCCAATTGTTCAGGAAATAATATATCAAGAGCGCGGCTCTGCCACAACTCGCCGATTTCGGGCATTTCCGACGCGCGCCTTCTTGTACATAGGACAGGGGCAACGCCCGGCGGCGGCAGAGACCATTCCGGTCAGCGCGCCAACATCTTCCATTTGCCCGTGTCCTTAGTCCATTCTCATATTGTGGTATTGTATTATCCGCTCACACAAATTCCGGGGTAGGTTTCATTGACTCAATACGCGCTGTCCGACATCACGGTTCTCGACTTCACCCATTACATCGCCGGCCCGTACTGCGCCAAGTTGCTGGCTGACTACGGGGCAGAGGTCGTCAAGGTCGAACGGCCGGGAATGGGCGACGGCGCGCGACGCATCGGCCCTTTCCCGAACGACACGCCGCACCCGGAGAAGAGCGGGACTTTTCTGCATCTCAACACCAACAAGCGCTCTATTACTCTGGATCTGAAGTCGGATGAGGGGCGGCGGATAGCGCTCGACCTAGCCGCCCGCGCCGACGCCGTGGTGGAGAGTTTTCGCCCCGGAACCATGGAGCGTCTTGGGCTGGGTTATGAAGCGCTCGCAGAAGTCAACCCGTCGCTGGCGCTGACCTCTATTTCCAACTTCGGACAAACAGGGCCGTACCGCGACTGGCGCGGCTCGGAGCTAATCTTCTACGGCATGGGCGGCGAACTCTACTCCACGGGCGTCAGCGAGAAGGAGCCGCTCAAGCTGGGCGGCACGGTCGGCCTGTACCAGGCGGGAACCATCGCCGCCTACGCCACTCTGGGGGCCATATTCGCCGCCCGCGACGGCGGAAGCGGACAGCATATTGACGTATCCATCATGGAGACGCAGGCAGGCTCGATAGACCGGCGCATGAGTATGCTGCTGGCCTACCAGTACAACGGCGAGATAACCGAGCGCGCGCCGCTCGGTTCGGCGACGGGTTCCGGGGGCTATCCGTCCGGCGTCTATCCCTGCGCGGACGGCTTCTTCCAGTTCACGGGCGGCGGCAACTACTTCCCGCGCGTCCTGGATATGCTCGATTACCCCGAAGAACTGTTGGGCGACGAGTGGATAACCCCCGAAGCGCAGGCCGACGAGGATATGCAGGGGCTGTTCGACGCCGTGTTCTACCCCTGGCTCATGGAGCGAAACAAGGCTGAAATCTGGGAACGGGCGCAGAAGTCCCGCGTCCTCAGCGGTCCGCTGAACACGATGGAAGACCTTCAGCACGACCCGATCTTCCACGAGCGCGGCGCGTTCGCGGAGGCGGAGCATCCTGAAGCCGGAACGCTCAGATACCCGGGCAGGCCGTTCATGATGGGCGCGACGCCCTGGGCTATCAGGCGGCCCGCGCCGCTGCTCGGTCAGCATACCGACGAAATTCTGGCCGAACTGGGCCTTTCGGAGTCCCAAATCGGCTCGCTCAGAGAGGGAGGGATAGTGTGACGCAACGTTTACCGCTTGAGGGAATTCGGGTGCTCGATATGACCGTCGTATGGGCCGGGCCGTACTGCACGACGCTGCTGGCCGACCTGGGCGCGGAGGTCATTCGCGTCGAGTCAATCCAGGTATTCGGCCCTCCCACGCGCGGCTCTTCGGCGCGCCCGCCGGAGTTTGTCATCAAGAATCTGCCCCCGTTCATAGGCGGTATGCCCAACCGCGAGGGCGGCGCCCGTCCCTGGAATCGCTACCCGCTGTTCAACGCGCACGCGCGCAACAAGCTGAGCATGACCGTTGACCTGCTCAGGCCCGAGGGCAAGGAGATATTCAACCGCATGGTGGCCCTCAGCGACGTGCTGGTGGAGAACAACCCCACCGAGACGATGCAAAAGCTGGGCATATCCTACGACGAACTCAAGGAGATAAACCCCGCTTTCATCATGCTGAGAATGCCCGCATACGGCAACACGGGGCCGTACCAGAACCACCGCTCGCTGGGCATCCACATCGAGGGCGTCATAGGACACAGCCTGCTCAGAGGCTACACCGACCTCGATCCGTCCGCGAACACGCAGGTGTATATGGCGGACGCGGCGGCGGGAGCTGGCGGAGCGTTCGCAGTAGCGTGCGCCCTGAACCATCGCCGCCGCACCGGAGAGGGCCAGCTAATGGAGCTTTCGCAGGCCGAGAACGCCGTCCCGTACTTGGGGCAGGCGTTCATGGACTATTCGATGAACGGTCGCAGCCAGGCCACTCTGGGCAACCGCCATCCGACCGCGCTCCAGGGCGTGTATCCCTGCGAAGGCGAAGACCGCTGGATAGCTATCACCATCTTCGACGACAGGGACTGGGAATTGTTCCGCGAGGCGATAGGCAATCCGGAGTGGGCGCGCGAGCCGCAGTTCGCCACGCGCGAATCGAGGCGCGAGAATCACGACGCGCTGGACGAGCGCATCTCGGAATGGACGCGCGACCGAAACCACCGGGATGCTATGTCCCTGCTCCAGTCCTACGGAGTAGCGGCGGGCGCCGTCCTCGACCAGCGAGACGCGACGGAAGACCAGCACCTGGCGGCCAGGGCCATGTTCGAGGAAGCCTACCAGTCAGACGTCGGAACCCACCGCTACCCCCGCGCTCCCTTCAAGATGTCGGAGAGCGACGTCCGAATCCGGCGCGGCCCTGTCAAGTTGGGACAGGACAATGAGTATGTTTACAAGACGCTGCTAAAGCTGTCGGACGCCGAGTACGACGCACTGGTGGAAGCGGGGCATATCGGGGAGGAGTACGCCCCGCACATACCTTAGCTCCTAGTGTGATATTCTATGTAGAAAGGGGGACAGCATGGCAGAGAACTCAAATCTCAACGCCGAATCCCAAGCGGTTCAGACCCACATCACCATCATGCAGGGCGTAATCCAGCGTATGGCCGAAAACAGCCGCTCCTGCAAGGTGTGGTGCGTAACTATTGTGGCGGCGGTTCTTGTCTTGGTTGCGCGAACGGAGAAACCCGACCACGCGCTCATCGCCCTGATCCCCGCGCTCCTATTCCTGATTCTGGACACCTACTACCTCTCTCTGGAACAAAGATTCCGCAACTCTTACAACGCCTTCGTCGAAAATCTGCACAAAGGCCAGTTGTCCATGTCCGCTCTGTACAATGTGAAGCCGACCGGTTCTGTATGGCGCCATGCTTGGAGAAGCGCGCGGTCGTTTTCGGTCTACCCGTTCTACATTCCGCTTGGGTTGACAGTGATAATCGTCTGGCAGGTCGTGATTTCATGAGTATGTCTTGAGGGAGGATAACTGTGGCTCAAATCCCAAGACACAACGTTTTCATCAGCTATCACGATGAAGATAGAGAGTACAAAGAGCGATTCCTCAGACTTATGAAGGGACGTATCATTGACAAATCGGTGAACGTTAATGATATAGATGATACTAATATCAAGACAGATACGGTTCGCCAGAAAATTCGCGATGAATTCATTCGTGATGCAACCGTGACCATTGTGCTGATAGGTCCCTGTACTTGGCAGCGTAAGCACGTGGATTGGGAGATTGGTTCAAGCCTGCGCGATACTAAGAGAAATTCTAGGTGCGGCTTGTTGGGCATATTGCTTCCTAATCATCCCAACTACAAATCAAACAGGAAACAACCCCACCGCCATCTAGTGCCTCCGAGGTTAGCAGATAATCGTGGTGGAAACGATCCATACGCACGCATCTACAAGTGGCCGAACCCGTGGGCGCCTGCTCGCATTCAACAGTGGATACACAAAGCCTTCGAAAGAAGATATGGAACACCACCCAACAACAGACGGAGACAATTCAAGCGCAACAGAAGCGGACCCTGTTCTCGTGGCTGGCAGTGATAGAACAACACGCGCTAGACCCGAAACCCTAGCGCCGCCGCGACTTCCCCCTGCCGGCGGTCCAGAGTAAGGAAAGTGACTTCCGACGGTTCACCAGATATATGCAACGCGGTAGCAACGTGCCAAAGGTCAGCGCCCCGCAGATAGCCAGCCTCCAATACCCTCTCGAACTCGGGTCCTAGAGGACGGTCAGCGGACACCCATTCGATGTTGGATAAGGCCATAGAGTCGAACGTTCGCCCATCTCTGGCAAACCCGGCCCTGACCTCAGCTTCCAATAAATTGGATGATACCAGACGAGAAAAACTATCCAGTCGTTCTATAACTGTCTCGTATCCGGGCTCGCTGAATTCGACGGACAGAATAGCGGACGTATCAACATACGCATCGCTCACTCTTTGTATCCAGCCTCGCGTTCAGCTAAGAACCGCGCCAGTGCACCGGGAGAAGGCTTCCCGGGTTTGAACGGTCGTCGGGGTTCGCCCGAACCCCGTATGACGCCCCGATATCGTAGCTCTTTCATACGCTGTTCAGTGGTGTACTTCCTCGGCTCCACCGGACGAATCTCCGCGACGATCTCCCCATCGCAGGCGATATTCGCAGCCTTGCCTTCTCTCTGCACGTATTCCAGAACCCAGCGAGGATCCGATTTCAAGTCTGATATGGTGAATGTAATCTTCATGCAACCATGATAGCCCGTCGGAATAATACAAGCAAGGCGGCTTGGTGAATTTCAGCCTGCATTGGGAGTATCCCAACGCAGGCTTTCATCGTGCGGTTATACAGGCATCGTTCGGCCGCTGTGGGCGCGGCCAGCCTTGGCGGTGGCTTCGCCCAGCGGGCCGCCGGAGGACACGACCCGGACGCCTTCGTCTATCTTGGCGGCTATGGTGTCCGGCGTCGCGCCCTCCAGGAAGGCGATTCCGGCGTTCTTGCACGCCTTGCGGACGCGCTCACGCGCCTCCCAGAGTTCATCGGGCCAGGGTTCGCCCGGAGCGTTCTTGTAGCCCATGGACATACTCATGTCGCCCGGGCCCCATTCGGTGAAGGCTATGCCCGGAACCTGGGTCGTCACCTCTGCGTTGAGCAGCGCGCGGGTGTTCTCTATCTTCAGGCCGAGCATCAACTCGCCGTTTGGGTTCAGCGGCCACGGGTCGGCCTTGTCCAGGTACTCGTCCACCGACACGCCCCAGATGGGAGCGGCGGAACCCTGTCCCGCCGAGCCGCGCCTGCCTACGTCCAGGCCCTTGCCGACGCCTACGGTCTGGAACGGGTAGCGGCAGGACTCCACGAACGCCTTCACCGCGTCCGGCGTCTCGGCGTGGCAGAGCAGGATGCCGTGAACGCCGCGCGCGAGTATCTGCCTGAACTGCCATGCGTTGGCGCGGATGACGTCACCGCTCGCGCCGTCCACCGGCACTTCCACGACGACCGCGGGCGTGCGGTGGCCGCTGTTCGTCGGGCCGCCGTCCACCAGGCCACGCATGAAGTCATCGAGGCCGCGCATATCGAAGGAGCCATGTTCCATGCCGACGTTGATGTAGTCGGCGTAGGTGGAGGCCATTTCCTTGCCGCCCTCGTAGCTAAGGTTCGCGCCCGTATGCCCGCCAGTGTAGTAGATCGGCTGGTCCTGTTCCAGAAGCTCGATTGCTCTATTGATTCGACTCATCGTTCACCTCTTCGGGTTGATTTCGGGGGAAGTCTATCACGGGAATTAAGAATGTGGAATTGTGAATTTAGAATTGAAGATGGGCGGGCTTTGAATCGGGGCTACTCTGTACTGTACCATTTCAGAAATGGAGGCAGCGCAATCATGCTTGAGCGAATGAGAGCGGTGGAAGATCGGTCCGAAGAGTTGGATCGTTTGATGGCCGACCCGGAGATCGCGGTGGATTACAGCCGCGTGCAGGACCTGGCCAAGGAACAGGCGCAGTTGCGCGAGGTGGTGGACCTGTCGCGCGAACTGCGCGCCATCGGGTCCGAGGCGGACGACCTCCAGATGATGCTCAGGGAGGAATCCGATCCTGAGTTGGTCGAACTCGCGCGTGAGGAGCTTACCGAACTGGAGACGCGCCGCGAGATTACCGAGCAGGCGCTGAAGCTCGCGCTTGTACCGAAAGACCCAAATGACGACAAGAACGTGATCGTGGAGATACGCGCCGGGACGGGCGGAGACGAGGCCGGCCTGTTCGCCGGCGACCTGTACAGGATGTACAGCAGGTACGCCCAGCGCAGGAACTGGAAGACGGAGGTCATTGACCTCAACGAGACGGGCATCGGCTCAGTCAAGGAGATAGTCTTCGAGGTGAAGGGCAGGGGAGCGTACTCACGCCTGAAGCACGAGAGTGGCGTCCATAGGGTGCAGCGCGTGCCTGTAACCGAGTCGAGCGGGCGGATACACACATCGGCGGCGACGGTCGCGGTGCTGCCCGAGGCCGAAGAGGTTGACGTGCAGGTCAACAACGAAGACCTCCAGATAGACGTGTTCCACGCCTCCGGGCACGGCGGCCAGAACGTTCAGAAGGTCGCTACCGCCATACGAATCACGCACAAGCCGACAGGCATAGTGGCGGTGTGCCAGGATGAGCGCAGCCAGCTAAAGAACAAGGAGAAGGCGATGTCCGTCCTGCGCTCGCGTCTCTACGCGCAGGAAGTCGAGCGACAGCAGCGCGAACGCTCCGACGCGCGCAGGTCCCAGGTCGGCAGCGGCGACAGGTCGGAGCGGGTCAGGACGTACAACTTCCCCCAGAGCCGCATCACCGACCACCGCATCGGCCTCACTGTCCACAGCCTCGCCCAGTCCCTCGACGGCGACATAGACCAGATAATCGAAGCGCTTCTGGAAGAGGAACAGACGCAGAAACTGGCCAACGTTCAGGCGTGACGGCTGTCTTCTGCCCATCGTACAATCTGATGAGAGACAGCAGCCCGGAGCGTCCCCCGACCCTGCGCCGAAGCCTTGAATCCGTCCGCGCCGCTCTGCGCGACGGCGGCATAGCCGAGTGGCAAATCGAGGCCGACGTTCTTCTCAGGCATATTGTCGGAATGGAGAGGGCGGAGTTCCTACCTCGCGTTTATGGCGCGGAAGATCGTCTCACTAATGCCCAGTCGCGCAGGCTTGACGCGCTTATCGAAAGAAGGCTGGGCGGCGAGCCGTTGGCATACATCGTCGGGCGGCGCGAGTTCTACGGCCTCGACCTGGAGGTGAACGAGAGCGTCCTGATACCCCGCCAGGAGACTGAGTTGCTAGTCGAACTCACGCTTGAGCGCCTAGCGAACATGGACACAGGCCAGAGAAAGCCGACGGTGGTTGATGTCGGGACGGGATCGGGCGCGATAGCCCTGGCGATAGAGTCGCGTTCGCAGAAAGCCAGGGTGGTCGGTGTGGACATCAGCCCGTCCGCGCTCGGTGTGGCAGTCAGAAACCGAGACAGGCTGCTCGGCGGCGGCGTGGAGTTCGTACTGGGCGATATGCTGACCGCGATAGCCGCGCCGGTTGACATCATCGTGTCCAACCCGCCATATATCCCCAGTGGAACGCTACCCACACTGGCGGTCGAGGCGCGGCGCGAGCCGACCGTCGCCCTGGACGGCGGCGCTGACGGCCTGGACTATTTCCGCAGGCTGGCGACTCAGGCGGGCGGGATACTCGCGCAGGGCGGTGCGCTAATAGTGGAACTGATGCCGGAGCATATGGACGCCGCCGTGGAAATCGCGCGCCGGAATATATCTAACATCGCGTCGGTGAGCGCCCGACCCGATCTTATGGGAAACAACCGCGCACTGGTCGCCGAAAAGGAATTATCCCCTCTCCCTTGATGTGTTTAGAGGGGTATCCACGCTCGCAAGTCCTATGTGGAGTTCTCGACAGGAGCAAGACATAGCCCCAAGGCGCGAGTGACCTTCAGCAACGTCGCCAACGAAGGATTCCCGTCTTGAGACAACCCCTCGCCTCCATTTAGCCCGGTATCATGGGCGAGCACGCCCATGTCCTCCATTCGGGCGATTCGCTTAAGGACAGCGCGGACCACTGCCCCATCCCCAATGTCCTCATCCCAAGCCGCCCTGAGAAGCCCTCGTACATCCTCATCGGTCTTGACATAATCCGACGCGTCGAACTCTCTATACTCCTCGGACATTAGCTCCTCCATTCCGCCGCCATTCTCTTAGCCCGCTCAACATCTCGCCGCTGGCTGTCCTTGTCTCCGCCACATAGCAGGACGATTAACTCAGATCCTCGCATGATGAAGTATATCCGGTATCCAGGCCCATAATGAATCCTCATCTCAGACACACCACCGCCAACAGGTCCCACGTCTCCGAAATGTCCGTCTTCGGCTGCCAGCAGTCTGGCGACGATTCTGTCCACTGCATGGCGGTCCCTCAGCCTGCCTAACCAACGGTCGAACGTCGCGCTTCGTAGAATCGTGAACATGGCTACATTGTACGATATACTATACCGCTACCGAGCTAGCGCTTCGTCCACTGCTTGGCTTTGCGGGCGCGGGCTAGGCCGTACTTCTTGCGCTCCTTCTCGCGGGCGTCTCGGGTGAGGAGGCCGGCTCTCTTGAGCGACGACCTCAGCGACGGGTCGGCGACCTGGAGCGCCCGGGCGATTCCGTGACGCAGCGCCCCCGCCTGGCTTACGACGCCGCCGCCGCGTATCTTGGCGACGATGCGGAACTGGCCGTGCGTTCCCGTCACGTCCATGGGCTGGTCAATAAGCTGCTGCCAGGAATCCCAGGGGAAGAATTCTTCCAAGGGCTTGCCGTTTACCTGGTTCGCGCCCGAATCAGTGTAGAGCCTGACCTGGGCAACCGAGGTCTTTCGCTTTCCAATCGCGTAGTAGTAGTGCTGCTGGGTCTGCTGAACCATTTACGTCCCCTTCCCTACCTGAGCCTCGTGCGGATGGCTCGTTCCGGTGTATATCTTTAGTCGTTTCAGCATCTTTCTGCCCAGCGAGTTCTTGGGCAACATACCCTTCACGGCCTGGCGGATCACCCGGTCAGGGTGCCTCGCCATCATCTGCTCCATGGTGCGCTCGGTAAGGCCGCCATGGTAGCCGCTGTGCCGGTAGTACATCTTCTGGCTCATCTTGTTTCCGGTGACTCGTATCTTGTCGGCGTTGAGCACGACCACGTAGTCGCCGGTGAGCAGATGCGGCACGTACATAGGGTTGCGCTTGCCGTTCAGGATCGCGGCTATCCGCGACGCAATCCTTCCGAGCGTCTGGCCCTCGGCGTCCACGACGTGCCACTTCGGGTTCAGGTCGGACGACTTGGTCTCGTATGGCTTCGAACTTGTAACCATTTTGATCTATTCCTCATGTCGCGGAGGAAAATCCGCGTACTTCACGCTTACTAAACACAAACCCCGCGGCGGCAGGGAGCGAGTTACAGGAGCGTCCTCCGCTCTCGAAATCTGTTTTCTTATATCCTCTAGTTTCAATCTTCCGGCGCCCACGTCGGCGAGCGCGCCCACCATGCGCCTCACCTGTCTGGGCAGGAAGGCGTTTCCCTCGATCTCCACCTGTATGAAAGCGCCGTCGACCCTCATGTCTATCCCGTAAACGCGGCGCACCGTACTGGCTTCGGGACGCTCCAGCGGGCCGCCGAAGTTGGCGAAATCGTGAACGCCGACCATCAGCGAGGCCGCCTCGCGCATCGAGTCCAGGGCCAGAGGCGGTCTTACCTGGTGAGAGTTGTGTCTCCATACCGGCGACCTGACCTTCGACACGAGTAGCGTGTACCGGTACAGTCTGCTTATCGCGTCGCGCCTCGGATCGAAGTCCGGTCGCGCCCGGTACGCCTCTCTTACCGCTATGTCCCGCGGCAGCCGCGCGTTCAGCGCGTTCAGGAAGGTGAGCGGGGGATAGTCGGCGTCCGTATCGAAGGCCACCACCTGTCCGAGCGCGTGAACGCCCGCGTCGGTGCGACCCGCCGCCTTTATCCTGACCGGCTGTCCGGTGAGGGACCGTATTGCTTTTTCAATCTGCTGCTGTACGGTGGGAGCGTTCTCCTGGTACTGGAATCCGCTGTATCCCTTTCCGTGGTATTCGACGATCATCGCCACGCGCATCGCCGTATATTCCTGTTTCGGCCTCTCGGGCCGGGTTAAACCAGTTCCACCAACGCCATCTCCGCGGCGTCGCCCTTCCTCTTGCCCAGTTTGTACGAGCGGGTGTAGCCGCCCTCGCGGTCCTCGTATCGCCCCGCAAGTTCGTCGAAGACCTTTCGCACGGCTTCCTTGTCGGTAAGCAGCGCGGCGGCCTGCCGGCGGTGATGCAGAGAGCCTTTCTTGCCGAGGGTGATGACCTTCTCGGTCATGCGCCTCGCCTCGGTGGCCTTCGCCTCGGTAGTCTTCAGCGTCTCATTGAGAATCAGGTTGGTCGCCATGCCTCTTAGCATCAACATTCGATGCTGCGTGGGGCGTCCCAGCTTCTTCCCCGAAAGCCGGTGTCTCATTTTGGATCAACTCCCGCCTAGTCGCCGGAGGCGACAGCTTCCTTTTCCTCTTCCCGCGTCTCCGGATCATCTTCCGGAGGCAGCAGGTCGTTCTGTCTCAGTTTGTCGTACAGTTCGTTGTAGGACTTTTCGCCAAAGTTCCTGATGTTCATGAGCTCGGCCTTGCTGCGGTCCAGCACCTCGCCGACCTTGTTTATGCCGGCGCGCTTGAGGCAGTTGAGCGTCCTTGAACTGAGGTCCAGCCGCTCAACGGGCACGTTGTACTGCTCCGCCTGGAGTTTATTGGCGACGAGCGTTACGCCCTCGGGGCTGTCCCGCACGCCCTCGGTCACGTTGGTGAACAGGAAGAACTGGTTGACCAGTATGTTGGAAGCGCCCCTGAGCGCCTCGACGGGCCTGATCGAGCCGTCCGTCCATATCTGGAGGGCCAGCCGTTCGTAGTCGGTGCGCTGTCCGACGCGAGTGCGCTCCACGGTGTAGTTCACCTTCCTGATGGGCGTGAATATCGCGTCTATCGGAAGCACGCCGATGGACTGACCTTCGTCCTCCAACGCTTCCTTGTAGCCCTTTCCGCGCTCGACATTCATCTCGAGCGACAGCTTGGCCTCCGTGGAATCGAGCGTAGCCAGGTGGAGGTCCGGGTTCACCACCTCGAAGTCGGCGGAGGCCATGATGTCGGCGGCGCACACCTGCCCCTCGCCCGCGACTTCCAGGCGCAGCTTGCCGGGCCTGTCAACCTCGGACCGCAGCCTGATGGCCTTGACGTTCAGCAGGATTTCAGTCACCTGTTCCTTGATGTTCGGAATAGTCTCGTACTCATGCTGAACGCCCTCTATCTTGACGGACGTTATCGCGGTCCCCTCGAGGCCGCTGTAGAGTATGCGGCGCATCGGATTTCCGAGCGTGACCCCATATCCGGGCTCCAGCGGCTCGATTACGAACTCGCCGTATCTGTCCTCATCCACCTCGATCCGTATGCTTGGGTCCTGTACCGGCTCTTCCTCCTCATAGGGGATCTCCGGCATAAATGTTGTCATGTCATAGACCATCCGCCACTCTCCTTAACGAAACATGGTGACAGCGATTGAAGCGCGTCACTTCGAGTAGAACTCGATCACCAGCCTGGCGTCTATTCCGGTTTCGATCTCCGCGATATCCGGCAGGGAGGCCACTTCGCCGCTCAGGTTCGCCACGTCGAGCCTGAGCCAGGGCGGAACGGGCCTCTTGGGAAGTCCGTCGGTCAGGTCCTGTATGAACTGCGGCGGAGAAGCGCCGTTCGATCCGACGCGCTTCCACGAGATCACGTCTCCGGGGCCGACCAGGTAGGACGGGATGTCCATGCGTCGTCCGTTGACGGTAAAGTGTCCGTGGTTGACAAGCTGCCTTCCCTGCTGCCTGGAGTCCGCCATCGAAAGCCTGTATATAACGTTGTCGAGCCGCGTTTCCAGTATCTGGAGCAGGTTGTCGCCGGTCACGCCGGGACGGCCGCGCGCCATCTCGAAGTACTTCCTGAACTGGCGTTCGAGAATGCCGTAGGTGAAGCGCGCCTTCTGCTTCTCGCGAAGCTGAAGCGCCCAGTCCGAGGGCCTGCGACGCCTGGGAATCGAATCTCCGGGCGGCCTTCGCCTGCGCTCTACGGCGCAGCGGGGCGTGTAGCATCGCTCGCCCTTCAGAAAGAGTTTCTCGCCTATGCGCCGGCACTTCCGGCATTTTGCGTCCTTATATCTCGCCATCAGCCTTCCTTGTCTCTGTTCCTTCCGGATGCGCTCGCTCGTATCCCATTTCCAGGGACAAGCGCTCTATATCGTAATTCTCTTTTCTCACTCTCAGATCGTAGTAAAGCAAAGTTGTAGCTATAAATGTCACCGGCGCTATCAGTATCGAGATTATCCTGTTCAAGACTATCCCGATTGCCGTAGTCGCGAAAGACTGCGCTTCGCCCACCGCCGATCCCAGGGCGATAGACGGTATGGACAATACGAATAATAGCCCAAGAACCACGAAAGCATAGACCAGCAGGTGGCCCAGAACTCGCAGCTTGCTTCCACTGAGTAGTTCGGCGCCGCGTCCGAACGCGCCCGTCGAACGGTATCCTTCGACGATTATGGCGGGCATTATTCCTACCAGATAGATGGTGAATATCAGTAGGGCCACCGTGATCGCGATTATTATTCCCGCTCCCAGCATTACGCCCAGCGCGGCCTCGGTTTCCAGCGTATCCGGCGTTTCGACCGTCGCCACTCCCGACAGGCTGATGGCCTGCCAAACCAGAACCGCGAACAGCGCGCCGACTATGAGCGCGGGAATCGCCACCGACACTATGCGCCATACGACTCGGACGTAGCAGCGTTCCACCGATATATCCTCGACCAGGAGGTGCTGGCCTACCGCGAATATGACCGCGCCGTACACCAGCATCGAGGCCATCACGTCTATGACGATAACGCCCACCAGCGCGAAGTCGCTGTCCGGGGCGACCAGGCTGATAAGCAGTTCGACGGCGACTATCGGAACCTGGATCACCGCCACCAGCGCGATGAACTTCCTGAAGTGACGCCAGTAGATGCTGAACGTGTCGCCCAGTATGTCCATCACGCCGCGTTCTATAAGCTGTCTGTCCCTCCTCTGTTCGTCTAACATTCGGATTCACCGCGTCACTGCGCGCTACACCCGGCGGCGCTTGGGCGGCCTGCATCCGTTGTGCGGAATCGGGGTCACGTCCTTGATGGACGTAACGAGGATGCCCGCGCCCTGGAGCGCGCGTATGGCCGCCTCGCGGCCCGAACCCGGCCCGCGAACGTACACTTCCACCTGCCGGATTCCGTGTTCCATGCCCTTGCGCGCGGCGTCTTCTCCGGCGCGCTGGGCCACGAAAGCCGTTGACTTTCTGGACCCGCGGAATCCCACGGTCCCCGAACTTCCCCAGGCAATCGGGTTGCCCTGCGGGTCGGTGATCGTGATTATGGTGTTGTTGAACGTGGATTGGATGTACGCCCTGCCCACCGGAATGGACTTGCGCTCTCTTCGTCTCGCTCTCGGTCTTCTTGCCATAACCTTCGTAAGTCCTTACTTCTTGTTGGTCGTTCGACCGCGTCCGGCGACGGCGACGCGCTTGCTGCGCTTGGCCCTCGCGTTCGTCTTCGTTCGCTGTCCGCGCACCGGCAGGTTGCGCCTGTGCCGAAGCCCGCGGTACGAGCCTATGTCTATGAGGCGGCGAATGTTCATGTTGACTTCGCGCCTGAGGTCTCCTTCGACCATCTTTTCGCGGTCTATGATCTCACGAATGCGCGCCAGCTGATCATCCGACAGCTCCCTCACCTTCGGGTTGTCCAGCACGCCGGCCTTGTCGCAGACATCCTTGGCCTGGTGAGGACCTATGCCGTAGATGCTTCTTAGCGAGACTTCCACCCGCTTGTTGTCAGGAATGTTGACTCCCGATACTATCGCCATGTTCATGCCTCCCTGCTGTTCGTAATCCCTCAGAACACGTCATTCCCGCTTTCGCGGGAATCCATAGCCCCCTTCGTTCCTACCCCTGCCTCTGCTTGTGCCTGGGGTTTTCGCAGATGACCATTACCCGTTTGTGGCGTCTGATCACCTTGCATTTGGCGCATCTGACCTTAACCGATGCCGAAACCTTCATAATCAGCCTCTTCTCAATCGGCTATGCGAGCCGCACTATTACGCTTTGTCTTTCTTCAGGCTACCTGAAGCGGTAGGTAATCCTTCCGCGAGTCAGGTCGTAGGGAGACAGTTCCACCAGGACCTTGTCTCCGGGCAGCACGCGGATGAAGTTCAGCTTGAGTTTGCCCGACACATAGGCCAAGACCTTGTGTTCATTGGCAAGCTCTACCCTGAAACTGGCGTTGGGCAGGGACTCAGTTACCGTGCCCTCTACCTCGATAGCCTCTTTCTGCTTCTTCGCCATCAGACTCCTTTCGGACGGCCCGTCGCCTAAACCAGGCGGGTCGTTACTACGGGCCCTCTATCCGTAACGATAACCGTATCTTCAAAATGCGCCGAAAGGCTCCCGTCGGCGGTGGACACCGTCCAGCCGTCTTCAAGCACCTTCGTTTCTTCCGTTCCTATAATCAGCATCGGCTCGATGGCCAGTCCCATTCCCTTGCGTATGAGAGCTCCGCTGCCCGCCTTGCCGTAGTTGGGGACCTGCGGTTCCTCGTGCATGGCGTAGCCGATTCCGTGTCCTACGTACTGTTTCACCAAGTAATAGCCGAGTCCTTCGGCGTATCTCTGTATGGCGTTGGATATGTCTCCGATTCTGGCTCCGGCCCTTACCTTCGCTATGCCCCTGTCCAGCGACTCCCTGGTGGCGTCCATAAGACGCTGCCGGTCCTCGCTCATCTTGCCTATTCCGATAGAGAACGCGCTGTCGCCGTGAACCCCGCCGTAGAACGCGCCCACGTCCACGCTCAGTATGTCGCCTTCCTTCAATCTTCTGCGGCTCGGTATGCCGTGAACTATCTCGTCGTTCAGCGACGCGCATATCGTCGCCGGAAACGCGTAGGGCATGGCACCCGGGTTATATCCCTTGAACGATGGAACCGCGCCCAACTTCCTGATGGTACTTTCGGCTATGGCGTCCAGTTCCCGGGTCTCTATGCCGGGCGCGGCGGCCTCCATCATCTTCGCCTTCGCCTGCGCGACTATCTGCCCCGCCTCGATCATCATGTTCAGGTCGCGACGCGACTTTATCGTTATTCCTCCTGACCTCGGGCTCCGGCGGGCCATATAAGCTATCTTCCTCCAGGCTGACCGTAATTTCTCCATCTGAAATAGACGTTAAGTTTACATAAAATTCCGCGTCTTCAACAAATCAGGCCCCGACAGCGCCCCGGAGCGCGTCGCTCACCGATTCGACGGACTGTTCGCCATCCACGTCGGAGAGTATCCCCGCGCCGCGATAGTAGTCCAGTATCGGCTGCGTCTCCTGGTTGTAAACCTCGATGCGCCTGGCTACCACTTCGGCCTTGTCGTCGTCGCGCTGGTACAGGCTACCGCCGCAATCGTCGCACTTCCCCTCGACCGACGGGGGCGATGAGTTCAGGTTGTACGGAATCTGGCATTCGCCGCATATAATCCGTCCGCCAAGCCTGCGGACAAGCTCGTCGTCCGACACGCCGATGAGGATTACGTGGTCAATGCCTCCCCTGTCGGAGATCGCGTCGTCGAGAGCCTGCGCCTGCGCCTGCGTCCTCGGAAATCCGTCCAGCACGAAGCCCCCGGAGTGGGCAGGGTCTTCGATCCACTCCATTATCATGCCGATGGTGACGTCGTCCGGCACGTAAACCCCGCGCTCCATGTAGGATCGCGCGAGTTGGCCGAGTTCGGTATCCCGACGCTGGTGATCCCTGAAGAGGTCGCCGGACGATACGGCGCTCACTCCCAGTTTCTCTGCCAGGTTCGCCGCCTGCGTCCCTTTGCCGGACCCGGGCGGCCCCATGAGTATCACGTTCAATTCAGTCTAACTCCGCGTCTTCGGTCATTCCTGATTCTTAATTTATCGTATGAAGCCTTCGTAGTTCCGCATCAGCAGTTGCGCTTCAAGCTGTCGCATCGTATCGAGCGCGACACCGACCATTATCAGCAGGCTGGTGCTGGAAAGCGTGAGCGCCCTGACGTCGGTGGCGAGCGCGACGAAGTAGGGCAGGATGGCGATGACTCCCAGGAACAGCGCCCCGCCCCAGGTTATCCTGATTATGACCCGGTTCAGGTATTCCTGGGTCGGCCTGCCGGGCCTGATTCCCAGGATGAACCCGCCGTTTCTCTGGAGGTTCTCAGCCAGGTTCTGCTGCTGGAATATCACGAGCGTATAGAAGAACGTGAATATCACCACCAGTATGAACACCGCTATCCAGTACGGGAAGTTGGACGGGTCCAGAGTGTCCGTAAAGAATCGCGCAAGGTCGGAGAAGAACGAGTCCGACATCGGATTCTGGAAGTAGCTGAATATCGTGGCGGGCAGGATGATTATGCTGAAGGCGAAGATGAGCGGAATCATTCCCGCGCTGTTCACTCTCAGCGGCAGGAAGGTCGAGCCGGACTGTCTCTGCATCTGGCCGCCCCTGTATATGCTGCGTCCGTACTGGACGGGTATGCGGCGCTGGGCCTCGTTGAACAGCACTATCACGTAGATGATGCCGAAGGCGAACAGCGCAAGCAGCAGCAGGCCGGCGCCCGGATTGTTGTCCAGCATACCCTGGCCCACCATCGTCGGGAAGCCGGCGACGATGCCGCCGAATATGATCAGCGAGATGCCGTTGCCGAGTCCGCGCTCGGATATAAGCTCGCCGAGCCACACCAGGAACATCGTACCCGCGACCATGGACATTAGCATGGCGAACGTGCCTATGTTCAGGCCGAAGTCCACGCCCGGCAGAACGCCGGACTGCCTGAGCAGCGTAAGCTGTCCCCAGGACTGGAGGAACGCTATCGGCACGGTGGCGTAGTGCGTAATCTGGTTGATCTTCTGCCGCCCGTAGTCCCCTTCCTGCGAGAGAGCCTTCAGACTTGGAACGGCGGGAACGAGTATCTGCATTATGATGGACGCGGTGATGTACGGATATACTCCGATGGCGGCCACGCTCAGATTGGCGAGCGCGCCTCCGCTGAACAGGTTCAGAAAGCCCAGAAGTTCCTGCTGCTGGAACGCCTGGGACAACGCCTGCGTATCCACGCCCGGAACCGGAATCTGGGCGACGAACCTGAATATGACCAGCATCCCCAACGTGAACAGGATCCGCCCACGCAGGTCGGGGACCCGCATCGCGTCTATCATGGACTGTATTAGCTGCGGCCTGGAAGACTGCTGCTGCGCTCTTGCCGCTTGCGCCTGGCGCATTAAATGAACTCCTAGATACTCCCGCGCGGGGAATCAGGACGATAATCTACTCCAAAACCGTTACGGCGCCGCCCGCCGCCTCGATCTTCTGCCTCGCGGACGCCGAGAAGCGTTGCGCGGATATAGTTATGGCCACGTCTATCTCGCCCCTGCCAAGAACCTTGACCGGATTCCTCAAATCCTTGACGAAACCGACCTGTTTCAGAACTTCCGGCGTGACTTCGCTGTCCTCCGGGAACAGGGATAGCTGGTCAACGTTGACCACGCTGTATTCCTGCCGGAATATGTTGTTGAATCCGCGTATGCTCGGAAGGCGTTTGAGCAGGGATAGCTGCCCGCCCTGGAACTTGGTCATCGGGCCTTTGCCGCTGCGCGACTTCTGTCCCTTGAGGCCGCGTCCCGCGTAGGTTCCCTTGCCGCTGCCGTCGCCCCGGCCAACGCGCCTTCTGTTCTTCTTCGCCCCTTTCGGGGATGTCATAAGATGCTGCTGCATTTCTATCTCAATTCTAAATTCAGTCCGAATCGTCGGACTCGACCGGCCTTACCTCAACCAGGTGCCGAACCTTGTGAACCACCCCCATGATGGAAGGGGTGTCTTCGTGTTCGACGGTCTGGTGAAGCCGTCTCAGCCCGAGGCCCTCGATAGCCCGCTTCTGGGAGCTTTCGTAGCCAATCGCGCTCTTTTTCCAGGTTATAGCTATTTTCGCCATTTGTATGAACTTTCTTCCTGAATCCCCTCTCCCTCGATGGGAGAGGGCTAGGGTGAGGGTGTTCAATCCCTATTCTTAAGAACTTTCCTGCCGAGGCTGGGCTGCCGCCGCGGCCGCAGCCGCCTCTCTCTCCGCCTGTCGCGCGGCGCGGCGTTCGGCCTGTATCCTCTGCCGTTCCTTGACTTCCTCGACCGTCTGGCGCCTTCTGGCGAACTCCTCTTCGGGAATCCTCATCTTCTTCAGACCCTCGAACGTAGCCTTGACCACGTTGACCGGGTTATTGCTGCGCCTGGACTTGGTAAGTATGTCGCGGACGCCGGCAAGTTCCACCACCGCGCGCACCGAACCGCCGGCTATGACGCCGGTGCCGGGCGCGGCGGGCTTGAGCATTACCTGCGACCCGCCGTACTTGGACACTATCTCGTGCGGAATGGTCGAGCCTTTGAGGCGGACCGTTATCATGTTGGCCTTCGCCTTGACCGTGCCTTTTCTAACGGCGTCGGGAACCGCGTCCGCCTTGCCCATGCCTATGCCGACGTGTCCTTCGCCGTCTCCGACGACGACTACCG
The DNA here is from genome assembly GCA_963668275.2 of Dehalococcoidia bacterium. GTDB lineage: Bacteria > Chloroflexota > Dehalococcoidia > Lucifugimonadales > UBA1123 > VXRN01. The sequence goes on along the minus strand of OY764155.1, from coordinate 220,619 downwards.
CATTGAACCTGAGATGACGGCCGCCCTTGACGACCTTGGCGACACGGGATATTCGGACGACCCTCTCTACGAGGGGCGCTTCCTCCTGGTCTTCCTGATCCCGCCTCTGCGAGAAATTCATAGTCATTAGAAAACCAGCCCTCCCTTGCGCGCCGCCTCTGCCAGCGCTTTTGCCCTGCCGTGATACTTGAAGCCGCCCCGGTCGAAGACCACGCTCTTGATTCCCTTATCCAGAGCGCGCTCCGCTATGGCGCTGCCCACCAGCGCGGCGACCTCGGACTTGGGCCTGCCGCCGTTTACCTGTCCTCTCACGTCCGGGTCCAGGCTCGACGCGGCCACCAGGGTATGGCCCTGCGTGTCGTCTATTATCTGGACGTAGATGTTGTTCAGACTGCGGAACACCGCCATGCGCGGACGCTCCGCGCTTCCGAACACCTTCCTGCGGACTCGCTTGTGGCGCACCTGACGGCGCGTCTTTCGCACTCTTGCCTTAGCCACCCTATGCTCTCCTGGCGCTCTTGCCGGGCTTGAGATGCACTATCTCGCCGGAGTATCGAATCCCCTTGCCCGTATATACGTTGGGAGGGCGAACCTTTCTTATCTCAGCCGCCAACTGCCCAACCGCTTGTTTGTCTATTCCCCTGACCCGGATGCGGTTGTTGCCCTCGACCTCGAGGGTTATTCCGTCCGGGGGGGCGATGTCAACCTGGTGACTGAGCATCACGCTCAGCGTAATGCCCTTGCCGTTCTGCGCCACGCGGTACCCGACGCCAACGAGGTCGAGAACCTTCTCGAAGCCGTCGCTCACGCCCAGCGCCATGTTGTTTATGAGGCTGCGGGTCAGCCCGTGCAGCGCCTTGTGTTCGTTGGAGTCGCTCGGCCTGGCGACGACGACCGCGCCGTTGTCCCTGGACAGCGCCATTTCGGGATGGAACGTCTGTGTAAGCTCGCCGCGCGGGCCCTTCACGGTCACCCGCTGACCGACTATCTGCGCGTCCACTCCCGCTGGGAGCGTAACCGGCTGGTTTCCTACTCTGGACATACCAATCTCCTTACCAGACGTAGCACAGAAGCTCGCCGCCGACGCCGAGACGCCACGCCTGCCGTCCGGTCATCACGCCTTGAGAGGTCGAAAGCATCGCCACTCCGATGCCGCCGTAGTACCTGGGAATTTCGCCCTTGCCGACGTACACGCGCAATCCGGGCTTGCTCACTCTCTTGAGGCCCATTATCGAAGGCTCGCTCCGGCTTCTGTAATGAAGCCGTATTCTGATGGTCGCCTGGGGCGTTCCCTGCCTGACGAGGTCGTAGCTCTCTATGAAGCCTTCCTCGGTCAGGATTCTGGCCATCTCACCCTTCACCTTGGAGGCCGGGATGTTGACCGTCTCGTGCCGCGCGTTTACCGCGTTGCGGATGCGCGTTAGCATATCCGCTATCGGATCTGTTACTGACATACTGCTTTCCGTCCCTCTATCCAGGGTCTTTCGATCATTACAAACTTTTTCCGCCCAAATCACCCATCTCCCTCGATGGGTGAGGGCGATTTTCTACCAACTGGCCTTGCGAACCCCGGGAAGCAGGCCCTTGAGGGCCATATCCCGGAACGATATGCGCGACAGGCCGAAGTGCCTTATATAGCCGCGCGGTCTGCCGGTCGCCGAATCACGATTGCGGACCCGGTTCGGATTGGCGTCCCTGGGCAATCGCGCCAGCGCGCGCCGCGCCTCCATCCGGTCCTCCTGGGGCACTCTCATGTCGTTGGCGATGGCCTTCAGCTCCGCCCTCACCGGGGCGTACTTGGCGACCAGCCTCTTGCGACGTTCGTTCTTCGCTACCGCAGACTTCTTGGCCACTGTCTCTTCTCCATATATATAAACATCCGTCATTCCATCCCCTCTCCCGTCGAGGGAGGGGGCCGGGGCGAGGGTGTATCCGCCTCAGAATTCCCTCTGGGCCTGTCCTGGCCGCGCGAACGGCATACCCATCAGTTCCAGCAGCCGAAGGCCCTCGGCGTCGTTCGGCGCGGTGTTGACTATGACTATCTGGAGGCCGCGCATACGGTCCACCGAGTTGTAGTCAATCTCCGGGAACATCACCTGCTCCCTCAGCCCGAGAGAGTAGTTGCCCCGGCCGTCGAACGAATTTCTGGAAACGCCCTGGAAGTCTCGTATCCTGGGCAGCGCCGAGCTGACGAGGCGGTCGTAGAATTCATACATCCGCCTGCCCCTGAGCGTTACCGTCAGGCCAATCGGCATACCGTCGCGTATCTTGAATTGCGCGATGGACTTCTTCGCCCTGGTGACTATCGGCTTCTGGCCGCTTATCGCCGTCAGGTCCGAGGTGGCCGCCTCCATTGCGCGAGCATTCTGGAGAGCCTCGCCCATGCCAATGTTGAGAACGACCTTCTCAAGTCGCGGTATCTGCATCGGGCTGGTGTAGCCGAACTCCTGCATCATCTGCGGGCCGATCTCGTTCCTGAGTCGTTCCAGCAGGCGAGGCATCGGCCTCGGAGCCACGCCGTTGCCGTTGGCCCCCGTATTATTGGATTGTCCGTCTTGCTGAGTCATTCGATCACTTCACCGGATTTCTTGAAAACTCTGGCCTTCGTGCCGTCCGCGAGGAACCTGTATCCGATCTTGCCGGACGTTTCAGACTGTTCGTCGTAAAACGCCAGGTTGGATACCGGCACAGCCGATTCCTTCTCTATGATGCCGCCCTGCTGGAACGCGCCGGTCGGCCTCTGGTGTCGGGTTACGATGTTGATACCCTCTACCACGGCCCTGTCGCGCTTCCTGTCCACGCCTATAACGCGGCCTGTCTTGCCCCTGTCGCGCCCCTTGGTGACTATCACCATGTCGTTGGTTCGGATACGCATTAAAGCACCTCCGGGGCCAGGGACACGATTCGCATGAAATTCTTGTCCCTCAGTTCGCGCGCCACCGGGCCGAATATCCTGGTGCCGCGCGGCATCCGGTCCTCGTTGACTATCACCGCGGCGTTGTCGTCGAACTTGATGTGGGACCCGTCAACCCGCCTGGTGGGATGCTTCGTACGCACCACCACGGCCCTGACGACCTCGCCCTTGCGAACCTGCGCGGCGGGAGCGGACTCCTTCACCGACGCGACGATTATGTCGCCGACGCGCGCGTACTGTCTTCCGCTGCCTCCCGGGACGCCGATGCAGCTAATCGTCTTGGCGCCCGAGTTGTCCGCCACCTTCAGCCTGGAATATATCTGGATCATCGCTTGTCACACTTCAACTTTCGTCTGATTCCGCTCTCTCGGCGCTGGCCGAAGCAGCGTAAGACAGCACGTCCTCGTCAACCGAAATCTCCTCCGGCTGCACCTCGGCTATCTCGATGCTGGACAGTATCTCGGCGACCTTCCACCGCTTGGTCTTCGAGCGCGGACGCGACTCGACTATCCTCACGGTGTCGCCCAGAGAGCAACGGTTTTCCGGGTCGTGAGCGTAGAGCCTGGTCTGGCGACGCACCGCCTTCTTGTATATCGGGTGCGGCTGGCTCCACTCGTACACGACCACGGCGGTCTTATCCATCTTGTCGCTGACCACACGGCCTACGCGGACTTTTCTTCTCTCGTAGCTCATTCCATCACGCTCTCAAGTTCGCGCTGTCGCATTACCGTAAGTATCTGGGCGACGCGCCTCTTGGCACTCTTGATTTGGTTCACATCCGATAGCTGCATGGTCGCGGCGCGAAAACGCAGGTTCATAAGCTCGCGCCTCGTGTCGTACAACTCGTCAACCAGTTCCTGGTCCGGCATTCCTCTGAGATCATCTACCGCCATGGCAATTCCCAATCGTCAATTCTGAATTTCTGATTTTCAATTCCTAGAAGCTATGTCTCGTGACTATCTTCGTGCCCATCGGCATCTTGGAAGACGCGAGCCTCAGAGCCTCTTTCGCCGTCTCTTCAGGCACGCCCGCTATCTCGAACAGAACGCGGCCCGGCTTCACGACGGCTACCCAGTGGTCAACCGCGCCCTTGCCGCTGCCCATTCGGGTTTCCGCCGCGCGCGCGGTCACGCTCTTGTCGGGGAAGACGCGAATCCACATCTTGCCGCCGCGCCGGGCGTAGCGCGTCATAGCGCGGCGCGCGGCCTCTATCTGGCGCGAACTCACCCACGCCGACTCGGTGGCCTTCAGCCCGAACTCGCCGAAGCTGATCTTGCTGCCCGCGACCGACAGACCCTTGCGCCGGCCCCGGTGCATATTCCGAAATTTAACTCTGTTGGGTTGGAGCATTTTCTTGCGCCTCCGCCGTCTGAGCGACAGGCTCAGGGTTTGCCGTCAGTGTCACTTCGATTGGGGAAATCACTTCTTCCTCCGGCTCCGGCTCGGGAGCGGTCTCGGGAAGAATGTCTCCCTTGTATATCCAGACTTTCACGCCGATGCGCCCGAACTCCGTCGCCGCCTCGGCCAGCCCGTAATCAATGTCCGCTCTCAGCGTGTGCAGCGGCACGCGCCCGTCCATGGCCTTCTCGGACCTGGCTATATCCGCTCCGCCCAGCCTGCCCGAACATATAATTTTGATACCCTCGGCTCCGGCCTGCATGGTGCGCGTGAGCGTTTGTCGGATTGCCCGCCTGAACGCTATCCTGCGCTCCAGCTGGTCCGCCACGTTTCGCGCCACCAGGTAAGCGTCCAGTTCGGGCTGCCTGATCTCCTGCACGTTCAGCCGCGCTCTCCGGTTTATCAGCGCCACGACATCCTTGCGCAGCTCTTCGACCCGCTGTCCGCCGCGCCCGATAACGATGCCCGGTCGCGCCGTATGTATCGTGATGGTTACGTCGTTGTTGCTGCGTTCGATGTCCACCCGCGAGATGCCGGCGTCCGGGTAGCCGGCCGAAATCAGGTTGCGTATCTGGAGGTCTTCGAACACGAGGTTGCGGTAGTCCTCCTGCTTGTGCGCGAACCATCGCGCCTGCCAATCCTTGACGATTCCCAGACGGAATCCTATCGGGTGAGTTTTCTGGCCCAAGCTATAGCTCCTCGATCTCGTCCACTACTACCGTAATGTGGCTGCTGCGCTTCAGTATTCTGGAGGCGCGCCCTCGCGCCCTCGCTCGGAACCTCTTCAGGCTGGTCGCCTGGTTCGCGTAGATTTCGGTTATCACCAGGTCCGCGGGTCGCGCGAATATCTCGTTTTCCGCGTTCGCCGCCGCCGACCTGACCACCTTCGCCACGTGCGAAGCGGCCACGCCCGGCTGGAACGTGAGCAAGTCCAGCGCCTCTTCGACGTTCTTGCCCCGCACCATGTCCACTACGGGCAGCAACTTCTTGACGGAGATGCCGGTGTTCTTAGCTGTTGCGCTGATTGGCATTTCCGCTCCCTTATCTCACCGCCGAGGCGCGCTCGGACTTGGACGAATGGCCGCGGAACGTGCGTGTCGGCGCGAACTCGCCCAGCTTATGCCCCACCATGTTCTCCGTGATGAACAGCGGCACGTGACGCCTGCCGTCGTGTACCGCTATCGTCAGGCCGAGCATATCCGGCATGATAGTGGAAGCCCTCGACCAGGTGCGTATCACCTGCTGAGAACTGCTTCGCCTCGCGGAGTCCACCTTCTTCGACAGATTCTCATCTACGAACGGTCCCTTTTTGATAGACCTCGACATCTTCTATTCCTCGCTGAATCGCATGGCCCGGCGGGTACGCGCCGGGCAGCGCCCATCCCTACCTGTTGTATCTTCTCCGCACGATGAACCTGTCCGTGCGCTTGTTCCTCCGGGTCCTGTATCCAAGCGCGGGCTTGCCCCACGGCGTCTTCGGACTCGGCATCCCTATGGGCGAGCGACCTTCGCCGCCGCCGTGCGGATGGTCTCTCGGCGACATCACCACGCCTCTCACCTCCGGGCGACGCCCAAGGTGCCTCTTGCGGCCCGCCTTGCCGAGTTTCGTGTTCTTGTGATCGAGCGCGCTGAGCTGTCCGACGGTCGCCATGCAGTCGCTCAGAACGTTCCGCATCTCGCCGGACGGAAGCCTCAGAAGGGTATATCTGCCCTCTTTCGCCAGAACCTGGGCGCTGGTTCCCGCGCCCCGAACTATCTGGCCGCCCTGTCCGATGTGCAGTTCCACGTTGTGGACCTGCGTGCCTGCCGGTATAGACCTGAGAGGCAGCGCGTTTCCGACTCTTATCTCGGCTCGCTCCCCCGCCTCCACGGTCGCGCCCACTTCCAGTCCGTTCGGAGCGAGAATGTAGCGCCAGTCCCCATCCGGGTACTTGATAAGCGCGATTCGGGAAGAGCGGTTCGGATCGTACTCTATCGAGGCGACCTCTCCGGGAACTCCCGGCTTGTTTCGCTTGAAGTCAATCACCCTGTAGCGGCGCTTGTGTCCGCCGCCCCTGTGTCGCACCGTAATGCGTCCCTGGTGATTTCTGCCGGAGCGCTTCTTCAGCGGCTTCAGCAGAGACTTCTTGGGCTTCGACGCGGTAATGTCGTCGGTTGTCTGACGTATCTGGCCGCGCTGGCCCGGCGTCATCGGTTTTTGTACTTTAAGAGGCATATCTACACGCCCTCGAATATGGTTATAGAGTTGCCCGGAGCAAGCTGGACGATGGCTTTCTTCCAGTTCCTGGAAGCGGTGAAGCGAGGCCCCAGCCGCTTTCGCTTGCCCTTCACCATCATGGTGTTCACTTTCAGCACCTCGACGTTGAAGGCTTCTTCGACGGCCTCCTTGACCTGGTGCTTGGTGGCCGAAACCGCCACCTCGAACGTATAGCGCCCGCTGTCCTGTAGGAACGTGCTGCTCTCGGTTACGACCGGGCGCCGAATAATCTCGAAGGGATGCAAGTCCATCGTCTATTCCTCCACCCCTGCGGGCGCCGCGACTCGCCTGCGCTCGAACCTGCCGCCCCATATATCTTCGGCGTTCCTCACCGCCCGCTCGGTCATTATCACCGTGCGGTGGTTCAGCAGATCAATCGCATTCAGAGTGTGGCTCGGCCCCATCTTCAGACGCGGGATGTTCCGGGCGGCCCGCAGAACTTCCGCGCTCGCGCCGTCCACCACCAGCAGAACCGAGGGGCCCGCGCCCAGGTTGCTGAGAACTTCCGCGACCGCCTTCGTCCTGGCTTCGGGAACATCGAAATTGTCCACCACGACCAGGCCGCCCTCTCTCGCCTTGCCCGACAGCGCGCTTATCAGCGCCCCCCGGCGCATCCGCTTCGGAGTGCGATGCCGGTAGCTTCTCGGCCTCGGCCCGAAGGTAACGCCGCCGCCCTTCCATATCGGCGAACGGATAGACCCCTGCCGCGAACGGCCCGTGTACTTCTGCGGCCTCGGCTTCGCGCCGCCGCCCGACACCTCCGCGCGCGTCTTCGTCTTGGCCGTGCCCTGCCGCCTGTTGGCCAACTGGCCCACCAGCGTCTGGTGAATCAGCGCCGAATTCAATTTCGCGCCGAACACGTCATCCCGGACTTCGATACTGCCGGTTACTTCGCCGCTTATATTTCTCAGTTCCAGTTCCACTTTGACATTCTCGCTTCGAGTCTCTTGAAATCTTCTCGTCATTCCCGCGAAAGCGGCAATCTACTCATCTCTTATTCTGGTTCGGGCAGATGGGTGGAATTCCACTCATCCTAATACATCCCAATATCCTGTAAATCCCGCTTCTGACAAACTACCTCAACTTGCGCTTCCTGCTCCCCGACCTCTTCACCAGCACGAGCGAGTTTCTGGACCCGGGCACCGCGCCCTTTATGAAGAGCAGATTGCGGTCCGTGTCCGCCTCTATGACCTCCAGCTTGCGTACCGTCACACGCTGGCTGCCCATATGCCCCGCCATTCGCAGGCCCTTTATCACCTTGCCGGGAGTGCTTCCCGCGCCCACCGAACCGGGAGCGCGATGCCTGTCCGACTGGCCGTGCGTCTTCGGACCGCCGCGGAAGTTATAACGCTTCACGCCGCCCTGGAAGCCCCGGCCCTTCGAATCCGCCGTCGCGTCAATCAGGTCGCCCGCGTCGAACAGGCTGACGTCTATCTCCTGCCCCAGTTCCACTTCGGACACGTCATCCACCCCGAACTCCCGAAGAACCCGGAAATTCTTGTCCACGTTCTTCAGATGACCGGCTTCCGGCCTGTTCAGAGACTTCGCTTCCTCGTATCCGAGCTGCACCCCGACGTAGCCGTCCGTATCCTCGGTCTTGACCTGCGTCACCGTGCAGGGCCCGGCCTGTACGACCGTGACCGCGTCCGCCCTTCCGTCCTCTCGGAACATCTGGGTCGTTCCTATCTTCTTTCCGATAATTCCGTGTATTGGCATCTCAATTTCCAGCATCCCCTCTCCCATCAAGGGAAAGGGCTAGAGCCTGCCCCGTACTCTGATACGGGGGTGAGGGTGAACTACAACTTGATCTGAATATCAACCCCCGCCGGAACATTCAGCCGCGTGAGTTGGTCAATCGTCTTGGACGTAGGCTCCAGAATCTCGATAAGGCGGTTGTGCGTCCTTATCTCGAAATGCTCTCTGGAATCCTTGTCAATATGCGGAGACCTGATGACACAGAACCGTTTCTTCGACGTCGGCAGCGGCACCGGCCCGGATACCCGCGCCCCCGTGCGCTCCGCCGCCTCCACGATCTGTCCCGCGGACTGGTCCAGAATCCTGTGCTCGAACGCCTTCAGGATTATACGTATCTTCTGTTGACTCTCAGTTACCATCACATACCTGCTTGGTACAACTTCACATCCGTTAAATCCCCTCTCCCTTGATGGGAGAGGGCTAGGGTGAGGGTGCCCCCTCACATCCCTAATAGGCCTCCACCAGTTCCCTCGCCACCTCTACGTAATTGTCGAACTCCATCGTATAGCTGGCGCGACCCTGAGTAAGCGACCTCAGCGCGTTCGCGTACCCGAAGCTCTCGGCCAGCGGTATGATGGCCCGCGCCGACTGTATATCGCCCTCGCCCTCGATGTTCGTAATCTGCGCCCGCCGTCGCGCCAGATCGCCCAGCACGTCCCCCAGGAACTCGCCCGGCGTAACCACCTCCAGCTTCATCACAGGCTCCAACATGACCGGCTTGCCGCGCGTCACCAGCGACTTCGCGGCCATCGAACCCGCTATCTGGAAGCTCATCTTCGACGAGTCAACCTCGTGATAGCTTCCGTCAACCAGCGTCATCTTCGCGTCAACTACGGGGAAGCCGGACAGCGGCCCCGTCTTCAGCGCGTCGCGCGCGCCGCTCTCGACCGAGGAGATGAACTCCTGTGGAATCACGCCGCCGGTTATCCTGCTCTCGAACTGGATGCCGCCGCCCCTTTGGAGAGGCTCGATCTCCATCCAGACGTGGCCGTACTGGCCGTGTCCGCCCGTCTGCCTGACGAAGCGGCCCTCCGCTCGCGCCGGCGCGCCCACCGTCTCTCGGTACGACACCCTCGGCCTTCCCACGTTCGCCTCGACGCTGAACTCGCGCCTGATCCTATCTACTATGATGTCCAGGTGCAGTTCGCCCATTCCCGAAATGACAGTCTGACCCGTCTCGCCGTCGTAGTTCACCTTGAACGTCGGATCCTCGTCCGACATACTTATCAGCGAGTCCGACAGCTTATCCTGGTCGCCCCTCGAACGAGGCTCGATTGCCACAGAGACCACGGGATCCGGGAACGTAATCGTCTCCAGCGCCACCGCGTCTTCAGGGCTGCCGCAGATCGTGTCCCCCGTAGTCGTCTCTTTCAGGCCCACCGCCGCCACAATCTGGCCGGAAGTGACCTCTTCTATCTCCTCGCGCCGGTTGGCGTGCATCTGAACCAGCCTGCCCAGCCGCTCCCTGCGACCCTTTGTCGCGTTGAACACCATCGAGCCGCTCTTCGCGCTCCCCGAATACACGCGGAAATACACCAGGCGGCCTATGTATGGGTCCGAGACTGTCTTGAACGCGAGCGCGGCGAAGCCCGAATCGGGGTCCGCGGGATGCCTGCTGGTAGGCTCTTGCGTGAGGTAGGAGTGGCCTTCGGTGGGGGGAACGTCGAGGGGGGAGGGTAGATAGTCGCCGATTGCGTCGAGTAGGGGCTGTATGCCTCGGTGCCTGAGCGCGGTGCCGCAGAGTACAGGCACTATCTTATACTCAAGCGTGGCCCTTCGCAAAGCCCCCTTTATCTCATCTTTCGTTATCTCGTCGTCTTCCAGGTACTTGATGATCAGGTCGTCGTCCGTTTCCGCCACCTTCTCCACCAGCGCGTTGCGATAGTCCCTGAACTCCTCGATCATCTCTTCCGGGACAGGCGCTTCTCGCGGTACGACAGGCCCCTCCTCGTCATAGAAGATGGCCTTTTCGTCCACCAGGTCAATCACGCCCCTGAACTGGTCCTCTTCCCCGATGGGTATCTGTATCGCCACCGGATTAGCGTCCAGCCTGTGCGCGATAGAATCAATCGCCCTGAAAAAACTTGCCCCCACTCTGTCCATCTTGTTGATGAAGCAAATGCGGGGTACATTGTACTTGTCTGCCTGGCGCCATACGGTCTCGGACTGCGGCTGCACTCCCGCCACCGCGTCAAAGACAACGACGCCTCCGTCTAGTATTCGGAGGCTTCTTTCCACCTCGGCGGTGAAATCTACGTGACCGGGAGTGTCAATGATATTTACGGCATACTGCTCCCACGAACAGGTGGTAGCGGCCGACGTAATCGTAATGCCTCGCTCGCGCTCCTGCGCCATCCAGTCCATGGCCGTCGTGCCTTCGTCAACCCCGCCTATCTTATATATGCGGCCCGCGAAATAAAGCACACGCTCGGTGACCGTCGTCTTACCGGCGTCAATGTGGGCTATGAACCCGATATTTCGGATATTTTTCAGCGATCCGTTATTCATCTCTTCCTTCAAAACCCCCTCTCCCCTGATGGGAGAGGGCTGGGGCAAGGGTGATTCAACCCTACCCCGTCAACCGTAGTAGGGGCGGGTTTGCGAACCCGCCCCTACCGAGGCGTATTGCCAAAAATTTGCGCGCCGGCTGCAATCAGCCCTTAATTCTGCCAGATTACCGTTGTTCAAATAAAGGGCAGATTATATCCGTCCGGCTACCACCTGTAATGCGCGAACGCCCTGTTGGCCTCCGCCATGCGATACAGGTCTTCACGTCGCTTTACCGCGGTGCCCTGTCCTCGCGCCGCCTCCACCAGCTCCGCCGACAGCCGCTGCGCCATCGGCCTGCCCTTCCGGGCGCGGGACGCCTGCACTATCCAGCGCATCGCCAGCGCGAGCCTTCGCTCCGGCCTTACCTCCGCCGGAACCTGGTACGTCGCGCCTCCTACCCTTCGAGACCTGACTTCCACCATCGGAGTCGCGTTGCGTATCGCCTGATCGAAGACTTCCATCTCTGGACGCCTCACTTCCTGCGAGGCCTGCTCCAGCGCGTTATACACTATCCGCTGCGCCACGGTCTTCTTGCCGTTCAGCATTACGTAATTTATGAAATGCGCCAGTTCCACGCTCCGGTACTTCGGGTCCGGCGTGACCTTGCGCCTTTCCGCTCGCCGTCTTCGAGCCATTACAACTTCCTTATAATCCCCTCTCCCTCGACGAGAGAAGGCTAGGGTGAGGGTAACCCTCTACCGTACTCCCGGATCGCGCTTCGCCCCGTACTTGCTGCGACCGCGCTTCCGGTCTTCCACTCCATCGGTGTCCAGAGTCCCGCGCACCACGTGATACCGAACGCCGGGCAGATCCTTCACGCGACCGCCCCTTATCAGCACCACCGAGTGCTCCTGCAGATTATGCCCCTCGCCCGGAATGTAGGCGGTCACTTCCATCTGGTTCGTCAGACGAACCCTCGCCACCTTGCGCAGCGCCGAGTTAGGCTTCTTGGGCGTCTGCGTCCTCACCTGGACGCACACCCCCCGCTTCTGCGGAGAGCCCGAACCTCTGCGAACCCGGTTCTTCAGCGAATTGAACGAATATCGCAACGCCGGAGCCTTATCCTTCTTGCCCTTCGAACGTCGCGGTTTTCGCACCAGTTGGTTAACAGTGGGCATTACAAATCCTTGCCAATCTTCAGGGAAATTTGAATCACAGACAGATATACCGCCTCAATTTGGCGACAATGAGTAATACTAGCAACCCCCAATCCGCGTGTCAAATTCTAAAACTTCAATTTGACCCAAAACTAACCCGATTGATAATTCACAGTTGATAATTCATAATTGACCCAAGATGACCCAGCCCCAACGCATAGTCTCAGGAACAGTCCAGGACGAAGACCTCCAGGACACCAGCCTGCGCCCCCGCAGGCTCCAGGACTACGTGGGCCAGGAACTGCTCAAGTCCAACCTCGACATCTCCGTCAAGGCGGCAAGGCAGCGCGGCGAACCCCTCGACCACACCCTGCTCTACGGCCCGCCCGGACTCGGCAAGACAACCCTCGCCAACATCCTCGCCACCGAGATGGGCGTCCGCATCAAGACCACCTCCGGCCCGGCCATCGAGCGCCCGGGCGACATGGTAGCCACCCTCACCCAGCTCCGCGAGGACGACATCCTCTTCATAGACGAGATACACCGCCTCAGCCGCGTCGTCGAAGAAGTCCTCTACCCCGCCATGGAAGACGGCTTCGTATCCTGGGTCATAGACAAGGGACTCAAAGCCCGCTCCATGAACCTAACCCTCAAGCCGTTCACCCTCGTCGGCGCGACCACCCGCTTCGGAATGGTCAGCGCGCCTTTGCGAGACCGCTTCGGTTCAGTCCACCGCCTCGACTTCTACGACCCCGACGCCATGCGAATCATCGTAGCCCGCTCCGCCCGCATCATGGACATAGAGTCCGACCAGGAGGGCGTGGACGAAATAGCCCAACGCTCCCGAGGCACCCCCCGCGTCGCCAATCGCCTTCTGCGTCGCGTCCGAGACTACGCCCAGGTCATGGCCGACAACATCATCACCGCCGACGTAGCCCGCGAGGCCCTCGCCCGCCTCCAGGTGGACGAACTCGGCCTGGACGAAATAGACCGCCGCGTGCTAATCGCCATCATAGAAAAATTCGACGGCGGCCCCGTCGGCCTGGACACACTCGCAGCCTCCATCAGCGAGGATTCCGACACCATAGAAGACGTGTACGAACCCTACCTGCTCCAACTCGGCTTCCTAGACCGCACCCGCCGCGGACGCATGGCCACCCGCCGCGCCTACGCCCGCCTCAACTACGACTACACCCCCGACCCCGGCCAGCCCGCTTTGTTCTAACCCCATCTTTTGTTACCATACACACATGGAAAGCCGAGAAGTTATACAAAGACTCAGACGGGAAGGCTGGACGGAGAGAACATCAAAAGGAAGTCATCGCCAGTTCGTACATCCTGAACGCCCCGGCCGTGTTACCGTCCCGCATCCCGAAAAAGACATAAAGATTGGCACTCTAAGAAATATATTTCGCCAAGCCGGATGGGACTGGAGGACACGAAGATGAGATACCCTATCGTAATCCACAAAGACAAAGGTACCTCCTACGGAGTAACCGTCCCCGACCTGCCCGGATGCTTCTCGGCGGGCGACAGCCTTGAAGAGACCTTTGAAATGGCTCGCGAGGCCATCGAATGTCACATCGAAGGCATTCTCATGGACGAAGAACCTATCCCCAAGCAGATGCCCTTGCAGACTCACCTGGACAGCGGATACTACGACGACGGCATCTGGGCCATCGTTGACATTGACCTCACCAAGCTCCGCATCGAAACCAAGAAAGTCGAAGTCGAATTCCCCTCGCCTGTCCTGAACATGATAGACCTACTCGCCGCCCGCGAAGGCGAATCCCGCTCCGGCTTCCTCACCCACGCCGCCCTCCGACACTCCAGCGACAGACTGGACGAGCAACTCGCCGACTAACCCAACCGCTCCACGTCAGTCGGTTCAGAATCAGCGAAAGAATCCGATGCGCGCAGACCTCCAGGACATCGCCGAACAAATAGTCGTCCTTCTCGCCCGCGCCGCGCTCGGACTCTTCCTGTCCGGCGTCTTCGGACTGGGGCTCTACATCCTGCTGCTTCCCATCGTTCAGTCCTTCTGGCAAATCAAAGACATCAACTTCGCCCTGCTCGGTGTGCTAACAATTGGATTCGGCGCGGGCGTCGGCAGCTTTCTCGCCTGGCTCAACCGCGACCTCGACCGTTCCGCGACGCTTCTCATGCTGTTCCTGGCCATCGCCGCCGCCCTGATAGGCGGATGGATAGGACTTCACGAAAACCGCGACGCCTTCATACTCGGCGGCCAACCCGGAATACCGGCCCTCACAGGCATAGTCATCGGCGCCGTCCTCGGCGCCAACATCCTCAACCTCCCCTTCTGGATACTCAAGACCGTCCGCAACCCGCGCGTCTGACACATCCCTAAAGCTGCCTCAGCCTCGGATCGAACCTGTCCCGCATCCAGTCCCCCAGGAAATTCAGCGACATCACCACCAGGAATATCGCCAGGCCAGGGAAGAACGTGCTCCACCACGCCGTCGTCACATACGACCGCCCCTCCGATATTATCAGCCCCCACGCCGGCGTCGGCGCCGGAATCCCCGCCCCGATGAAACTCAGCGTAGCCTCCGTCAGTATCAACTGCCCTACCCTCAGAGTCGTTACCACTATGACCGTGTTTATCACTCCGGGCAGAATATGACGCAAAATTATGCGCGTCGTGGACGCGCCCGCCACCCTCGCCAGCGCAACGTAGTCCCGCTCTTTCAGCGACAGCACCTCTCCCCTCACGAAACGCACGAACGACGCCCACGTAAACATCGCCAGCAGAATCATCACCAGCAGCAAACTGCCCCCGAAGACGATAACCGCCACCAGCGCAAGCAGAACGAACGGCAGCGCAAGCCACACGTCAACCGCCCGCATTATCAACTCATCCACCAGACCGCCCACGTAGCCCGCCACCAGGCCCAGCGAAGTCCCTATGATAACCCCGGTGGTCAGCGATACCGCCATGACCTGGAGCGAGATGCGCGCGCCGTGTATGACTCGGCTCAGAATATCCCTGCCCACGTGGTCCGCGCCCAGCAGCCGCGAGGCGCCCGAAAATTCTTCCTGCTCGCTCCAATACTCCGCGTACCAGAACGGCGGCGCGTTCCTCAGCGCCAGTTCCTGCTTCAGAGGGTCCGCCGGCGCGATAAGCGGCGCGAACAGTCCGGCCGCCACCAGCAGTATCAGCACGATGACCGGCAGTATCGGCCAGCGCGTCAGTATATGCCACACCCTGCGCGGTATGCCGCTTTCCAATAGACTTGATTCAATTGTCTGGGTAGCGCCCGCTTGATTTGCCATGCCACCGCCTAGTCGTAACGAATCCTGGGGTCAATCAATCCATACAGAACGTCCGCCACGAAGTTGAAGAATATATACGCCACCGCGAAAAACAGCACGATCCCCGTTAGCAGCGCGAAATCGTTGTTCTGAACCGCCGTCAGCGCGAGCCTTCCTATTCCGGGCCACGCGAACACCAACTCTACCACCGTCGCCCCGGTGATGAAACTCGCCAGAAACAGGCTCGAGTAGGTTATCGGAGAAATCAGCGCGTTCCTCAGCGCGTGCTTCCATACCACCTTCCAACTCGAAACCCCCTTCGCCCGCGCCAACTTCACGAACTCCGAATCCAACACCTCCAGCATCGAAGAGCGCACCAGGCGCAGATACGTCGCCGAACCCAGCCAGCCCAGCGTTACCGTAGGCAAGATGAAATGCCTGACCTGCTTCCAGAAATCGTCGCCCGGCAGCGCGCGGCCGGACGCGGGCAGCCAGTCCAGATACACCGCGAATATCACTATGGCCATAATCGCTATCCAGAACTGCGGCAGAGCCTGTCCGAACAGCGCGAACGACCTTCCCAGGTAATCCAGCGCTCCCCCGCGCCTCGTGGCGGACAAAACCCCCAACGGCACGCCCGTAATCACCGCGAACACCCACGCCGCTATCGCCAACTGAACCGTAGCCCCCAGTTTGCCCTTGATAAGGCCGTAAACCGGCGCGCGGTCCAGCAGCGTCTTGCCAAAATCCCCTCTGAGAGAGTTCCCGATCCAGACCAGGTACTGAACTATCAGAGGTTTGTCCAGACCCAGGTACCTGGAAATCTCTTCCTTCTGATCCTCGCTCAGACCATAACCGCCCCCCTCCTGCGTATAGACCAGCAGCGGGTCCCCATACACCCTCGAAAGGCCGAACACGATCATCGTCGCCGCTATCAGAGACAAGAAGGCGAAATACGCCCGCCTTATCAGGAAACCTCTCATTACCGTCCTCTGTCAGCAACCCTTAAAAATCAACTTCCCCCAACGCCGCCGTCCGCCAATCCACACATCCCATTATCCCGTAAATCCTGATTCAGACAAAATCGTCCCCCGACATTCACAGTCGGGGGACGATCTCACTCGCCTACCTGTCCGCCGGAACGATGTTCCAGAACGCCGACGTGCCGAACGGCGTCGGCTCCATCACCCATTCCTCTATCGAATTCGGGTTATAGATGGTCAGGTTCGGAACCGCCACC
This sequence comes from Dehalococcoidia bacterium, assembly GCA_963668275.2. Lineage (GTDB taxonomy): Bacteria > Chloroflexota > Dehalococcoidia > Lucifugimonadales > UBA1123 > VXRN01. Next base: position 204,135 of record OY764155.1, on the reverse strand, counting down.
ACTCCCGGCTTCAGCGCCCAGAAGTGCATATTGTCGAAGTATTGCCTGTTCAGGTCTATCCGCTTCTGAGGATCGTTCTCCTCAGCCACGCCCAGGTAGATCTCGCTGATCCATTCCGTCTCGTAGCACATACAGTAGCCGCCCCTCGACAGGCTCGACTCTTCGATTCCCTTCGGCCAGTCGAACGGGTAGATAGTCTGCCCGTCGTCTCCGGCGGTCAGCCTCGGAATAGTCGCGCTCCGGTTCACCAGTCCCGGACGATACACCGCGTAGGGATACTTCAGCACCGCCGTCTCGATGCCGATGTCGTTCATCATCCCGCCGATAGCGTCGCCGATCTCCTCTCCGAGACCTCCCGTGTGGCCGGACGATATGAACAGCGGCATCTGGAACCTGAAGCCGTTGCCTCCCCTCGGGAAGCCCGCCCGGTCGAGATATTCCTCGGCCATCGCCGGGTCGTATGGGTACTCCCACTTAGTGTCCCAGAACTCGCTCTTCTCATCCGCGTATCCCACGTGAACCGGCCATCCCAGCCCGTTCAGCAACTGCTCGTTAATCGTCTCTTTATCAATCGCCATAGCGACCGCCCAGCGCACCAGGCGCGCCTGCTCCATGTCGCCGCAGCTCTGATCCATCTGCATCGGGTCCGCTCCGTCCGGGCAGGCCAGCGCGTCCGGGTTGTTCCCGTCGTTCGGGCTGTACGGATTCCCGATCCACTGGAGGTCCCGCGCGTAAACGCCGTTTGCCGGCGTGTTCAGATCCTCGCCCGTCAGCGCGTTGTGAGTCTCCCACAGATTGCCCGAGAAGATGATTCCCTGCTGGCTCGCGTTCCCCGACCCTGTGCTGGCGAAGCCCGCCTCCAGCACTTCCGGCACGCTCTTGATAGCCAATTCCGTCGCGTCAAGCTCGCCCGTCCGCAGCGCCGCTACCCGCGTCGCGTCCTCAGGCATAGCCTGTATCACGATTCGCTCCACCGCCGGGTCGAACTCCCAGTGATGCCCCGACTTCGTGAACACCGCGCGGTCGTCCCTTATCCACTCCTCCACCTGGAACGGGCCGGTTCCGATGAAGTTCTCCCGCATCCAGTCCTCCCCGTTCTCCTCCTGCGCCCTCTGCGGATGCACCACCATCCCCACGAAGCCGTTGCCGTTCATCATGTACGTATGCCAGTGCGAGTCAACCGCCGCGAACCCGTACTCGATGGTGTCGTCGTCAACCGCCACCGCCGGATTCTCCCCGAACAGCGTCGAGAAGTAAGACGCGCTCGGCGCGATGCTGTGCTTCGTTATCAACGGGTTCACCTGGTTGTAGCTCCACGCCACGTCCTGCGCCGTCATCGTTCCCCAGCCCTTGTGGAACTCCGCGTCCGTTCTCACGTCAACCGACACGCTCAGTCCGTCCGAAGCCAGGTCCCAGCCCGTAGCCAGTTGCCCCGCCGCGTACTCCACCGTTCCGTCATCGCGCCAGCGCCACGTGAACAGATCCTCGCCCACGCCCCACGCGACCGCGTCGTACTGCGCGCAGAACACAGAACCCGCGCCCGGATTGCACCCCAAAGACGACTGCGCGAAGAAGATACTCCCCACGTCATTCTTAGGTTCAGGCGCTTCCGCGCTCGTCACCGGAGCCGGAGCCGCCGTCGGCTGTATCGCAGCCGGTATCTGCGTCGGAGCCGCCGAAGCCGGAGCCGTTGTCGCCGCCGGGGCCGGCGCGGGCGGACTCGTCGGCGCCGGAGCGGGCGCGGTCGTAGGAGCTGGCGCCGCCGTCGGAGCCGGCGCGGGTTCATCATCCCCGCAAGCCACCATGAACATCGCCGCGAGCGCAGCCACCATCAATAGACCAATATATCTTGCCTTCATACCATCCTCCACGTATGGATTCATGTCCCGACCCCTGTACCGGAATCGCGATGCGCCAATTATGGAACAAATCTTCACCCATGTCCACACCCCCCAATCCCCAATTGACAGTGGAAACAATCCATCCTATCCATCCCCCCATCCCGTAAATCCTGCTTCAGACAAAATCACAGCCCATCACCCCATCACAAAAATCACAGTTCAGACAAAATCCTGTAAACTAGCCACTAATCACTAACAACTAACCACTAAAAGGAGACCCCATGCACCTGCTAGAAGTCCTCAACCCCATCGGACAGCAGCGCGGACTGCTCGACGCCATGACCATCAGCGACCGCCCCGAATCCCTGAACGATAAGACCGTCGGCCTGCTCTGGAGCGGAACGCACGGCGGAGACCTCGCGCTCAGGCGTACCGGCGAGATGCTCCAGGAACGCTTCGACAACGTCACCGTCAACTTCTACACCGGCGGCAACTACCCCGCGCCGCCGCCCATAGTCCAGCAGGCCGCCCGCGAGTGCGACGTCGTTATCGGCGCGACAGCCGATTGAGGGACGTGCGCGTCGTGGATGGTCCACGACATGATAGAAATCGAGAAGACGGGCAAGCCCGCCATCCCGATTGTCTCAGGCCGCTTCGAAGAAGACGCCATAGCCAGCTCCCGCGCCTTCGCTATGCCCGACCTCCAGTTCGTCATAGTGCCGCGCATCTACCGCAACCTCGCGCCCGAACTCTGCGTAAGCCAGACCGAGGCCGTCATTGACGACATCATAGAAGTCCTCACCGTTGACCAGGCCCACGCCCGCCGCGAGCGCGACACAACAACCCCCACCGAGCGCTTCGAGGGCGAAGACCGATGGGACGCCATCCTCAAGATGAACGAACAGTGGCTCCTCCGCGACTGGGGCGACTCCCTCGTCATGCACCCGCCCACGCCCGAAGCCGTGAACGAACTCGTAGCCGGAACCGGCCTCGACCGCGACGAACTCGTGTGCGATATGCCGCCCGGCTTCGGACTCGCCACAGTCGAGAAGATAGCCATAAACGCCGCCATGGCCGGCGCCACCCCCGAGCAGATGCCCGTCATAATCGCCGCCGTCAAGGCCCTCTCCCAGGTCGGATCGCACGGCGGAAAGTCCCTGCTCATGTCCACCAGCCCCCACGCCCCCATGCTCGTAGTCAACGGCCCAATCGCCAAAGAACTCGGCATCAACCCCCGTTCTGGACTCGGACCGGGCCGCGACAACCGCGTCAACATCACCATAGGCCGCGCCTTCTCCCTCTGTCTGAGAAATCTCGGCTACTGGTACCCCGGCCAGATGGACATGGACACCATCGGCACCACCCGAAAGTTCGTCCACTGCGTCGCCGAAAACGAAGATATGAGCCCATGGCAGCCCTTCCACGTCGACCAGGGCTTCCGCGCCGACGAAAGTACAGTCAGCGTCTTCATAACCGACGGCGAACTCGACGTCCAGGACCAGGGCAACACCTCCGCCGAGGGCCTGCTGAAGACCATCGCCTACGGCAGCACCTTCGGCACGCGCGGACTCGGCGCGTCCCACGGCTCCGAGCGCCTCATCTTCATGCCCCCCGACGTAGCCCGGCCCGTCGGCGGCGAAGGCTTCTCCAAGCAGGAAACCAAGCAATTCATCCACTTCCACGCCAACGACAGCCTGGGCAAGATGATCCAGTATATGCCCATAGACGACGCCCGCGTCGGTAGCCAGTGGCGCTGGCTCGAGGGCCTCACCGAACAAGAGCGCCTCGACATCACCGTCCCGGTTCTCGAAAGCGTTGACCGCTGGTACATCGTCGTAGTCGGCGCCGACCGCGCCAAGACCCTCGTAATGCCCACCGGCGAAGGCGCCGCCACCGTAGCCATAGACCAATACCGACCCTAAAACCCCTTCCCCCATGACGAGCTCACAAGGGTAGGCAAAAGTCCAATCAGCTACGAACTCCAGTCAATATATCCCCTCTCCCTCAGGGAGAGGGCTGGGGTGAGGGTGAAATGCCTACCCCTCTCAGCCCTCAACGAGGCTAGGCTAGGATGGGGGCGAACGTAGGGGCAACCCCAGCGGTTGCCCTTTTCACCCATTAGGAGGAAGAACCATGGCTGAACTCAACGTGAGAAACCGAACCCTGTTCCACGGCGACAACCTGGACTTCCTGCGCGGCCTCAACAGCGAGACCGTCCACCTCGTAGCCACCGACCCGCCCTTCAACAAGAACAAAGACTTCCACGCCACTCCGGACAGCCCTGCGAGCAGCGCGTCCTTCCAAGATAGGTGGTCGTGGGAACGCGACATACACCAGGAATGGGTGGATTCCATCAAGGACGATATGCCCGCCGTTTATGAGGTTATTGACGCGGCCCGCGCTGCCGCAGGTGAGGACACGGCCGCCTTCCTCTGCTTCATGGGGGTCAGGCTAATTGAGATGCACCGGATTCTCAAACCCACCGGAAGCGTCTACCTGCATTGCGATCCCACAGCAAGCCACTATCTCAAGGCCCTGATGGATGCAGTGTTCGGACAACAGAACTTCCGAAATGAAATCGTCTGGAAGAGGACATCGGGACGCTCGGACGCCAAGCGATTCGGCAGGGTCCACGACATAATCTTGTTCTACACCAAGAGCGACAAGTTCACTTGGCACACCCAGTATATACCTCATGGATCTGAGTATATCCGGAATACTTACAAGTTCGATGACAACGACGGAAGAGGCCACTGGATGTCAGATCAATTGACTGCTCCAGGACACGGCAAGACCGAAGGCGAATACTTCTCCGCTTACAGAGGCATTAAGCCAAGTAGCGGGCGGATGTGGAACTTACCCATGAGAGGCGGAATGGCCGACTGGATAGAATCCAACGTAATTCCCGACTGGAAATCCATGAAAGGAGTCCACGAACGACTGGACGCGCTTGACGCAGTCGGACTAATTCAGTGGCCCAAGAAAGAGAACGGAATGCCGAGACTCAAACGATACTATGCATCCACCAGAGGTGTGGCAGTTGAGGACATCATCACGGACATCAAGAGACTTGAAGGTCGGTCGAAGGAAAAGACCGGTTACCCCACGCAGAAGCCTCTCGATCTGTATGAGCGATTCATCAAATCGTCCAGCGACGAGGGCGACATCGTTCTCGATCCCTTCTGCGGCTGCGCCACCACGCCCATAGCCGCCGAGAGACTTGGCCGCCGCTGGATAGGCATGGACATCTGGGAAGGCGCGTATGACGTCGTAATGCAGCGCATCGAGGACAACAAGCAACTGCTCACCGACCCTGACCCGCAGATACACTACTCCACCAAGCCGCCCGTCCGAACCGACGAGGTAGAGACCATCGCCGGCTTCAGGACCCCGTTTAAATTCCAGCCACGCCGCGAGGACTGGCAGAAACTCACCCATCCGCAGATGAAAGCCATCCTCATACACGCCCAGAGCTCCACCTGCGGCGGATGCGGCCGGCTGCTCCACGAGCGATTCCTCGAACTCGACCACATCATGCCCCGCGTGGACGGCGGCGCCAACGACATCAGCAACCGCATCCTGCTATGCCGCCCCTGCAACGGGGACAAAAACGCCAACCTCACCCTCAGAGGACTCAGACAGCGCATCAAGGCCGACGGCTGGATGGACAACGAACAATCCGCCCAACGCGCCCAGGACTCCGCCCAATCCATCTACCAATGGCTCCGCGACGGCTGGCCCTCCCCCGAAGTCCAACAATTCCTGACCAACGCGCTAACAACCAAATCACACTAGACCAGAACACCCGTAACGCCCTACAATGCAGCACAATAGTCCTGATACAGCAAAGGTCAAACCATGCGGGGGTTGCATCATGACCACCACCGACGACTTGAAAGAAGAATTTCACTACTACCTTGAACATCAGGACGAAATCGTAGCGCGACATGACGGCAAGACCGTCGCCATCATCGGCTCGGAAGTCGTCGGCGTCTTCGACAGCGAAGTCCAAGCCGTGAGGGAGATGCAGAAGAAACACGAACTGGGAACATTCCTCGTCCAGAGAGTAAGCGAAGGCAGCGAAGCGTACACCCTCAAGCTCAACCCCCGGATCATACTGCCTTGGCCGGGTAGCGCTGACATTTCTCGCCATGCCCGCTTTCGTAATACTTACTCGCGACCGCATATTGTCAAACGAATGTCAAACATATTACAATAGGCTTCGAGAAGAAAATCGCCAGGGGAACGCCACATGACTACCGAAGAACGTCTGACGGTCGTTGAGGACACCAATGCCAGAATTGTGGACGTGCTTGAGCGGGTCGTGGAATTGCTTGAGGAGACTAGACGTGATAGCCAGCAGACGCGGCGGATCTGGATAGCTTTCGCCAGACACCACGGCTGGCCCGAGGACTTGGACAACGACATCTAAACGTCCCGTGGACGAACAGCGCCATCAGAGGCCCTGCTGATCCAAATTGGCAGGGCCTCTTGCTGACAAGCAAGAATACAATCCGGGACCGAACCGGAATTTTACGGGCAACCCTAGTGGTTGCCCCTTTGCGAGGAGGAAAACAACCGTATGTGGATAGGAGCGATCCAGGCCATAGCCGGCATCGCCGCCCTTATCGCCCTCGCCTGGGCCATCAGCGAAAACAGGCGCGGCTTCCCCTGGCGGACCGCCACCGCCGGACTGCTGCTGCAAATCGCCCTCGCCCTGCTCCTCATAAAACTCCCCGGCTCACAGACAGTCTTCCGCTGGATAGGCAACGCCGTTGACGCCCTCATGCGCTCCACCGAAGCCGGAACCTCCCTCGTGTTCGGCTACCTCGGCGGCGCCCCCCTGCCCTTCCAGGAAACCTACCCGGGAGCGGCCTTCATCTTCGCCTTCCGCATCCTGCCCCTAGTCGTCTTCATCAGCGCCCTGTCCGCCGTCCTCTACCACTTCCGCGTCCTCCCCTGGGTCGTGCGCGGATTCGCCTACATCCTCACCAAGACGCTCAACATAGGCGGCGCGGTCAGCTTCGCCACCGCCGCCAACGTCTTCATCGGCATGGTCGAAGCCCCCCTGCTCGTCCGCCCCTACCTCGACCGCATGACCCGCTCAGACCTCTTCGTCGTCATGGTCGGCGGCATGGCTACAATCGCCGGAACCGTCTTCGCCCTCTACTCAACCCTGCTGCGCGACCTCATCCCCGACTCCGCCGGACACCTGCTCACCGCCTCCCTGATTAGCGCCCCCGCCGCCATCCTCATAGCCCTCATAATGATACCCCGCGACACCGAGGCCGACGACGATGAAACCGAACAAAGCGTCGAACTCGGGCGCATCTACGAAAACGGCATAGACGCCATAACCCGCGGCGCGATAGACGGCCTTCGCCTCTTCGCCTACATCATCGGAATGGTCATCGTCCTGGTAGCCCTCGTCGAGCTCGTCAACATCATCCTCTCCACGGCCCCCGACGTCGCCGCCGAACCCCTCACCCTCCAGCGAATCATGGGCTGGGCGCTCGCCCCCGTCGCATGGCTGCTAGGCGTCCCCTGGTCCGAAGCCGTCGCATCCGGCCAGCTTCTCGGAACAAAGGTCATCCTCAACGAACTCATAGCCTATATCCAGATGTCCGAGCTTCCCCCCGGAACCCTCTCCGAGCGCAGCGCCATAATCATGGCCTACTCCATCTGCGGATTCGCCAACATCGGCAGCGTCGGCATAATGATAGGCGGCATCGGAGCCATAGCCCCCGACCGCCGACTCGAAATCGCCCAACTCGGCCTCAAGTCCATCCTCGCCGGAACCATGGCCACCTGCATGACTGGCGCCATAGCCGGCATCCTCCACCTCATATAATGCGGACATGAACGCGGGAAAGTCCCTTCCCCCTTGACGGGTTCACAAGGGTAGGCAAATGTGAAGTCAGCTACGAACTTCAGTCAATATATCCCCTCTCCCTGAGGGAGAGGGCTAGGGTGAGGGTGAAATTCCTACCCCTCTCAGCCCTTGACGGGGGAAGGTTAGGATGGGGGTGACCAACCCCCTCGCTAGTCAGCGATCCAACCCTACTTCTCGTACCACCCCGCTCCAAACAGCAGGTCGCCGCGACGCTCCACCCACGTATGCTTCGGCGCGTCCTCCCGCGTCGTCGGATGCGTGAACAGGTAGCTTATCCACTCGCCGCCGCCCGACTCGGTCACCGCCGCGAAAGCCTCACCGTAGTTGAAGCCGCTCGCGTCAATCCGATCCCGCGTCGTGCCGACCAACTCAGGCCGCGACGCGTGCGCGATTGTGTAGAGCGCTCCGTCCCTGTCCTCCAGAACGAACACGTACCAATCGCCGTCCATGCTCTCAGCCATGTTGTAATACGCCAGCGTCACCTCGCGCCCGTTCTCCGCGTAGTAACCGAGCGCCTGGTTGACGAACCACTTGGCGAACGCGCCGGGGTCCGCGTCTCCGTCGGGCGCGGCCGTGTACCAGCCGGACGTGAAGAACAGCCCATCATGTCGAACCACCCACGAGCGCTTGCCTTCCTGCTTCCCTGTAACCGGGTGCCTGAACACGAACTCCACCCACAACCCCTCTTTCGTCGCCTTCAGCATATCCGCCGCGAAGTCGTAGCCCGTTACGTCCGTTCCCGCCGGCCCGAGACCCGACTGGCCCACAATCTTCTCGTTATAGTGCGCCAGAAGCGTTCCGTCCGAGTCCATTATGACCCCGTACCACTGCCCATCCACATTATCGGGATCGCTGTAATACGCCACCGTAGCGTCCAGACCCTCCGATTCGTAACGCTCTATCGCCTCATTGACGACGTGCTGGGTATAGCTGGCCGGGTCCGTGTACCACCCCGAACCAAACAGCAGACCGTCGCGCCTGACCAGCCAAGAGTGCTTGGACGCCGGTTTCCCGGTCACCGGATCCGTGAACACGTAGGACACCCACTTGCCCGATTCGTCAGCCGAAACGAACTCCGAACCGAACTCGTGACCCGTAACGTCCGTTCCGATAGGCCCTGTGATGTTCTGCCCCACAACCTCCGGGTCGTAATGGCCTATGATAACGCCGTCCTCGTCCAGGATGAAGGCGTACCATCGCCCGTCCAGGCTATCCTCCGTATTGTAGTGATCCAACGCCGCTTCCAGCCCCTCGGCTTCATACAAGCCGATTGCCTCGTCCACGAAGAACTTGGTATAGCTCGCCGGGTCCGTGTACCAGCCCGAACCGAACAACAGACCGTCGCGCCTGATCAACCACGAGTGCTTTGAGCCGAGCTCCCCCGTCGCCGGGTTGCCGTACACGTACGAAACCCACTTGCCCGATTCGCCAGCCGTCAGCAGCTCAGAGCCGAAATCGTAGCCGGTAACGTCCGTCCCGATAGGTCCGGTAGCGACATTCTGACCGCGAACCGCCGGGTCGTAATGGGAGAGGGAAACGCCGTCCCCGTCCAGTATCCCCACGTACCACTGCCCGTCAATGTTCTCAGGGTCGTTGTAGTACTCTATGGCCGCTTCCAGCCCCTCCGATTCGTACAAGGCAATTGCCTTGTCCACGATGAACTTGGTATAGCTCGCCGGGTCCGTGTACCACCCCGAACCGAATATCAGGTCGTCGTACCTGACCACCCATGAGTGCTTGGACTCGATTTGCTCCTTGGCCGGGTTGTTGAACACGTAGGAAATCCACTTGCCATCCTCGTCGGCGGTAAGCATATCCGCCCCGAAGTCGTACCCGTTCACGTCCGTCCCAATCGGCCCGTTGAGATTCTCCCCGACGACCTCGGGGTCGTAATGACCGATGAGCTCGCCTTCCTGGTCAATTACGAACACGTACCAGTATCCATCCACGCTTTCGGCGGAGTTGTAGTAATCCAGCGTGGCCTCCAGGCCGCGCGCTTCATACATGGCGAGAGCGTTGTTGACCTTTAGCTGGGTGTATTCGGGCATACCCGAGAACCACCTTGACGCGAACACCAGGCCGTCATGTCGCCGCGCCCAGTAGTGGTTGGACTCCGGTTCGCCTGTGCGCGGATGTCCGCACACGCAGGATACCCACTTGCCCGACTCGTCGGCGGTTACTATGTCCGCGCCGAAATTGTAGTCGTTGGTGTCGGTATATTCGGATATATCGTTCCCAAGTTCGTCCGGGTTTGCGCTGGCGATTATCGAGTTGTCCTCATCTATCACCAGGATGGCCCAGCGACCATCCGCGCTGTCCGGGGAGTTGTAGTAGTCCAGCGTAGCTTCCTGACCCTCCGCCTCGTAGCGCGCGATTGCGCCGCTCACGAAGAACTGGGTGAATTTCGCGGGGTCGGACCTGGGCGTAGCCGAAACCACGTGCGCCAGGTGAGTGATCTCGGCGCGTGAAAGGCTCGGTTCCGGCGGAAGCGGCGGCGGCATGACTGGCATCGCCGCCCGCGCTATCTTCTCCACATCCGCGGCGCTAAGGCCGGGTTCCGGTTGTGGCGGCTGCGGAATGTCCGCTATCGCCGCCCGGACTATCCGCTCCACGTCAGCCGACGACAGGCCGGGCGCCGACGGAACGGGCGGAGGAATCTCCGCCACCGCCGCCTGTACTATCGCCTCCACGTCGGCGCGCGTAAGCCCGCCGTCGCCGGGCGTCATCGCGGCCATATCGGACATGGACTCTCGCGCTATCGCCTCAACGTCAGTGGCAGTCAGGCTGTCGGCGTCGGACATGGCGACGGCGGCCTGCGCTATCTCCGCCACCTCTTCGTGCGTAAGCGCGGTCTCGGACGCGCTCGCCATCTCCGAGCGCACTATGCCCTCGACGTCCGCGCGAGACAGCCCGGGATCCGTGTCTGTATCCGAATCGTCCCCGCAGGCTATCGCCAGCGCCAGGACGAGAGCGGCCCCGGCAGCCAGCGTTATTGCTCTGAATGTTCTGTTCATTGTCGTAGTTCTCTTTCTCCGATGTCTAAAAAATATGCGCCTCCCAACCGAACGTCGAAAGGCGCATATAATCTAGCAAAGCGAGGTCAGAGGATTCTACGAAAACGCGAACTCCGTCCCGACGCCCTCTTCCAGCGCGCGCTGATACACGTAGTGCGCCGCCGATATGTCCTGGATGGACAGCCCCACGCTCTTGAACAGCGTGATTTCGTCGTCGCTCTCCCGTCCGGCCTTCACCCCGGTGATGAGTTCGCCTATCTCGCCGTATATGTCGTCGGCGGACATCGCGCCCTCTTCTATCGGAATCTGAACGTCCCCCGCCTCGGCGAGACAGGCGTCCACCTGGTCGCAAACCAGCTTCGACTTCACCATCGTCTTCGTGTCGAGCTCCCTCACCCCGACCGCGTGCGAGCCTATCCCATTGATGTGAAGGCCGGGCTGAACCCAGTCGCCGTCTATTATGGGCGTGGTCGCCGTCGTCGCCATCGAGAGTATATCCACGCCCCGCACCAGCTCCTCACCCGACGCCGCCAGCTCCACCGGAATGCCCAGCAACTCCGAGCATCCGTCCGCGAACGCCCTCTGCGCCTCCGGCGGATCCAGCGAGAACACCAGCGCCTTCTCCAGGTCCGCGCCCGCCGCCATTCCCCATAGCTGCGTCCGCGCCTGCACCCCCGTCCCCATCACCCCCGCGACCGTGGCGTTCTCCCGCGCCAGGTACTTGGTGGCTAGGCCGGTCACCGCGCCCGTCCGCATCGCCGTGATGTATCCGCCGTCCATGACGGCTATCGTCCGCCCCGTCTGGCTGTCCATCAGAACTATCGTCGCCAGCGTCGCGGGCAATCCGTGGCCCGACGGATTATCCTTATACACTGTGACGGACTTCACGCCCAGCGCGCCCATGTCCTTCAGTTGAGCCGGCATGAAGGCGTACCAGCCATTCACGTCCGCGTCCGCCACCGCCGTCCGCTGCGGCATTATCGCCGATCCTGTCGAAAGCTCGCCGAACGCCCGCTCCAGTATCTCTATCATCTTGTCCATATCCAGCAAACCTTCTATCGTCTGCCTGTCGAGTAGTAGCGCCATAATGGGAATCTCCATATATATCAGGGTTGTCCGAAATTTAACGGCGGGCCTATTCCATCGGAGGAGGTTCATCAAACTTTTCTCCACGCTCCTCGGCATCCAGACGGCGTTGGTTCCAGGCCGCGACCTCAGCCGCCAGCCCCGCTCTGCCCTGGGCTATGAGGTCGGCCCTGAACTTCTCTTTGCGCTCTTTAAGTCTTTCAGCTATGCCCTGAGCCAGAACCATTATCAGCCTCCCTAATTCAACTATGCCGATTGTGTTCAGAACGAACATCTGAACCATGTGAGACGAATCTTCGCCTACCGCTATCAGGTACTCCACGGCGTGAGCGTGGTCTCCATAGACCGCCTTATGCCAGGCCACCATTGCTGTCCAAGCAGCCATTTGCAAGAAGAAGGCCGCCAGATAAGCGTACCACCATCCTTCGTGGACGCTCATCACCGAGACGCGAAGTCCGTTGAGAAATTTGCCCATAGACTCCTCTCTTGAATTATATCACCTTAAAGATGCGAGGTGATGGTAGCAGGCGACGGAACTTTTGCACACATGGGATTGGGCGCGGGACCTGTATCAATTTGGCCGACGCCTTGTGCAAGTCTGTGCGGAGAAAACCAATGACCCCGGTCGCCTACCGCGTCCACAGCCGGGACAAGTTAGGATATAGTGTAATGGAAGCCCAATTTCACGTATGTACGGAGACGACGCCATGACCGACAAGCTGACCGACGCTCCCGCCGCCTTCGGAATACGCGCCCTGTTCGCGTGCATGAACGAAGAATACACCGGAAACATGGTCAATCGCGTCCTGAACTCCCTGGGAAGGGCGTCCCCCGAAGCCAAACGCTCATTCCAAACCGAACTCGACAAGCTGAACCTGCGCGTTCCCGGATTCCGCAATGCCTCAGTCGCGCTGCGAAGCAACCCGCAACGACTCAAAGACCCCGTTCGACGTGGCTTGATTCGCTCGGACGACCTCGCCGCCGCCGCGCTGAAGGTCTGGGCCGAATCCCAACAAGACCTGCTGGATATAGTGAAGGAGCGCATAGACGACGTAGGCCGTTACATAGGCGTGTCAGCCGAGTACCCCGATTTCTCAGACAACTCGCTCAGAGGCCACTGGCCTAAAGAAGGCTGGGAGCGCGAATCCGACAGGTTCGCCCAACTTGACGAGAACCTCGATGAAGACGACATCGCCCTGATGATGTGCTACGTATCGGGCAAACTGCCCGGCATGGACGACTCCGAGCAAAAGCCCGACCCCATGTCCGAGGCCGTCCGGGAACTGCCCGACATCCTCAAACTTCTTGCCCTGTGCGCCGTTGACCTCGAAAACCTCCCCGTCTCCGCGCCCGAATGGGAAAGCGACATACCCAAATTCGCTGATCAGATAACCAAGACCGTCGCCGCCAAGCGGGAAGAACGCAATCGCGCCGCCACCCTCGATTCGTTCATCGCCGAAATCAGGGATGACTTCTCCCCCGAACTCGCCTACATGGAAGCGGATACAGCCGCCTGGTCAGCCGCGAGCCTTCCGGGTCCCGACGACATCGCCAAAGCTCTCGATACGTGCGAACAACTCCGCGCCGCGCTGTCCGAATATCGCTCTATCCGGGAAAGTACGCCCGCTACAACCAGAACGGAGGAAAGAGAACGCCGCGACAAGAACGACCAACTCGAAGACCTGATCGAGAGCCTGCTCGACGCCATAGCCCGACTCATGGCCGGCGAACCAATGCCCGAAAACGACCCGCCACGTAAACCATCCCGCGCCCGACAGCGTACCGAAAGCTCAGCCTCCGCCCAAGTCGAACCGCCCGCGCCTCCTGCGGGCAACGTCGCCCCCGTTTCGCGCCACCCGCAGGCTTTCCCCGATTTCGATTTGGACCATCTGGCGCATGAGAACATGGATCTGAAATCGCGGATAGACGAGGGCGAGAGAGAGAACGAGGCCCTGCGCGCCGAAGTCCGGCGGCTGGAGAACGAGAACGAAACTCTGCGCTCTGAAAACCGGACGCTGGCCAACGACGTTCAATTCCTGCGAGCGGACAAATCCGACATCGAGCGCAATGTCGAAGCGCTGCAATCCAGGCTGACTGCCAGGGAAAACGACGCGGAAACATGGAGACTCGCCTACGAGGAGGAATCCCGGATACCCCGCATGACCGTGAAAGACGTGCCTACCCGCATAGAGAACGTGAGCGACGCCGTCAGATACGCGGAGGATATGTTCCCGGACAGGCTGCTATTGAAGACGAACTCCAAGTCCCAGGTCCGCGACAATCCGTTCGAGAAGCCCGAAGACGTCTGGGAAGCGCTCAAGTGGCTGGCGACCTCATACCGCGACGCCAGGGCCGGCGTATCCAGCGTCCCCGACTTCGACCTGTCAGTCAGGGAAGCCTGCGGCTGGCAGTACAAGAGCGACCAGCACGAGACGACCAGAAACAAGTATCGGGAATGGTACACCACAAAAACCAACAACAAGACATACTGGCTGCTCGAACACATAGGCACCGGCGCCAGCAAGGACGCCCGTCACACCATCCGCGTGGCCTTCGACTGGGACAAGGACGAAAAGTTGGTCGTCGTCGGCTACATCGGCCAGCACCAGCGCACCGACGCCACATGACTTGCGCGCCCCAAGATGGTATCTTTCATTCAAAGAAAGGACTTCCAGTATGTCAGCCGAAATTTGGACTATGATAGGCGTAGGTGTGGGAATCACCGCGGTTGTTGGAACCCTGTTCACTATCCTCAATGTACGGATTTCCGACATCCGGAAGGATATGCGGGAGGATATGGGGAATATGCGGGAGGATATGGCCCGCATGGAGAGGCGGATAAACAACAGGATTGACGGGGTGGAAAAGAACCTCGGCGCCAGGATTGACGCGGTGGAGAAGAACCTCGGCGCCAGGATTGACGCTGTTGAAGCCCGGATTGGCCGAGTTGAAACAGAACTCGGATCCCGGATTGACGGCGTTGAGGGTCGGCTTCGCGTAGTCGAACAGGGACAGGCCAGGGTCATCGGCGCGGTGGAAATGATGCAGACCATCGTTGTCGCCACGCTGAGAGGCGAAGAAGTCAACGCCGACTAACGTATTTACCATCCAGGAGACGATATGAAAGCCGTCTATATAACCGAGCATGGTGGAATCGAGACGCTGACCTACGGCGACCTTCCCGAACCCGAAGTCGGCCCCAACGACGTCAAGGTGCGCGTCCGAGCCGCGGCCCTCAACCGCCTCGACGTATATACCCGCGCCGGCGTCCGAGGAACCCGCCGCCGAAACTTCGACGCCCCACACATCCTCGGCGGAGACGCCGCCGGCGAGATAGTCGAAACAGGCTCCGCCGTCCGAGGCCGGCAGGTCGGCGAGCGCGTCGTCGTCAACCCCCGTATGACCTGCAACCAGTGCCGCTTCTGCTCCTCCGGCGAGGACGAATTCTGCCAGAACTCAGGGATGCTCGGCTCCTCCAGGAGCGGCAGCTACGCCGAATTCGTCAGCGTCCCCTCCACCAGCGCCGTCCCCATCCCCGGTTCGCTCCCGTTCGAAGAAGCCGCCTCCCTGCCCACCGTCTATCTTCCAAGCTGGACGATACTGGTCCGCAAGGGCGCGCTCAAACCCTGGGAAACCGCGCTCGTCCTGTCCGCCTCCGCCGGCGTCGGCACGGCGGGAATACAAGTAGCCAAGCGCGTCGTAGGCGCGACAGTCATCACCACCACGAGCACTGACGAGAAAGCCGAGCGCGCCAGGGAGATAGGCGCCGACCACGTAATCAACTATACGAACGAGGACATAGCCGACCGCGTGAAGGAGATAACAGGCGGTCGAGGCGTGGACGTCGTTCTGGATCACGTCGGCGCAGACTTCTGGCCCGCCGCCACCCGTTCGCTCGCCGTCGGCGGACGCTACGGCATATGCGGCGTCACCACCGGATACCGCGCCGAACTCCAGATGGGCGCGATGTTCACCCGCTACCAGACCGTCTTCGGCGTCTTCATGGGCCGAAAAGAGGATATGCGCCAGATAGTCGAGTTCGCGGGCCGCGGCCAGATTCGCGGCATCGTCCACCAGACATTCCCGCTGGAAGACGCCGCCAAAGCCCACCAGGTCATGGAAAGCCGCAACTTCTTCGGCAAGCTGGTGCTGACCATGTAAAAGCGCGTTCGACTGAAAAGAACAACGCCCGCCCCGCGCCCAAATTACAGGCGCATGAGCGGGCGTATCTATTTCCGGGGCGTTGGTAGGGACGTCCATTGTGGTCGCCCCTGTCCGAACATGAACCTCCTCCCGGAAGGTTTATGAGATGACGTCTAGTCCAGCGCGCCCTTCGGCCACGGCGGCTGAGGCGACTTAACCTCGCCAACGTATGTGCGTCCGCCGAACAGCGACACGAAGCTGTCGAAGACCTCGACCGCCTCGTCCTCCGGCGGGATGAACGTCTTCATGTACGCCGCGTGTCCGTTCTCGAACAGGAACGTCGGCGTGCCGAATATGCCCCGCTCTCCGGCGTCCTCGTGGTCCGCTGCGACCACCTGCACAAGTTCAGGGTCGTTCAGGTCATTCTTGAAACGCTCCACGTCGAGTCCGGCTTCCTCGGCTATCGCTATAAGGGAATCATCCTGGTTGAGCGGCACCCTGTCGCCCGCGTGTCTCGCGGTCAGCAGGCCCAGGTGGAAGCGGTCGAACGCCTCCGCGTCTCCCTGCCGCTTGGCGGCCTCGCCAGCCACCGACGCCAGCAGCGCGGCGGCTTCGCGCACCTCCATCTCGTTCCAGACCTTCCAGTCCTCTCCCTCCCTGCTGTTTATCTGCTGAAGCGAGAAGTGTCGCCAGTTGATTTGCAGGTTGTCTCCATATTCCTTCTTTACCTGATCCAGCCACACGGCTGCATTGTAAACCCAGGGTCAGGCGTAGTCGTACCAAACATCCACACTCACTTGATCTGCCATCTGTATCCTCCATACTCCGCTTAGCGGGTTTGTTGTCGCATAGCCGCATTGTAAGGTCGGCATTGGTATCTGTCAAAATTCCCTTCCCGACCGACCTTGTTATATAGACAATGGAATGCTACATTTACTTGACAACAGGCGACGCAACTATAGCGGAACGAGGCGCAGACATGGTTCAGACAATCGAAGACACGCGGAAGAACCTCAGCGCGACCATGACCGAGCAGGATGAAGTGACCCGCGCGGACGTGGCCAGGGCTTTGCGCAAGTTGCCTAGGAACAAGCCCTTGCCCGATACTCCCGAGATGCGCGAGTTGGTGATAGACCTGGTCTTGGAGATGTACGGACCGGCGTTGCGCGAGTTGGAGAAGAGCTAGGCATAAACCACTAATCAGTCCGATTTGTGAAATCCCCTCGGCCTGAGGGGATTTTCTTATTTCGGCAATACACAGCTATCGAGGCACAATCCCATGATGCAGCGTCAAGACGGGATCTGGTTCCCGGACATTGAATTTGTTGAGACCATCACCACCCGCATGATTCCCGTGCTATTTCACGACTACGATGAAAGCGCGCCAGACTTTCAGTATCTTGGCGGCGACCAAGGGCGCGGGTTGCTGGAATCCGCGCTGGCCCAGCCACGTCAGGGTTTCGGCGGAGAGTATTTCTATCCGTCCCTGCCCGACAAGGCCGCCGCGCTGATCTGGTCAATCACGAAGAACCATCCGTTCAACGACGGCAACAAGCGCGCCGCGCCCGTTTGCCTAATGTCCCATTCCTGCTATAATGCGCCTCAACAGCCTCGGAGGTGAATGTCAGTGAAGCTAGAGCGAATTACAACGGATAGTTGTCAGGAGCGCGTTCTGTTGCTGTTCGACCCCAACGAACAGGCGGCCAGGGACAAAGTGCGGTCTTACCTGACCGCGAATGACATTTCACCCAGGCGCGAGTACACCGAGACCAGAGACGGCGCCGACTACGAGGTGTACTACTTCGGGAGTTGCTATATCGAAGGGCATCTGGATAATCTGACCGAAGTGGCCTCGGGAGCCTAGACAAACCACCGCTCCCGACCCGCTTCACGTCCCCAGCCGCAGAAATCGCGTATTCTGCGGCCAGATTCGGTTTGACATTCATCCGTCAATGTGGTAGCCTGATAACCAGTTGCACTATGCCCTTTCAACTACCCGTCACTTTTCCATACCGTAACCATTTCCGACACCGCGCTATGCGTGTGACAAAATTCCCCCTCAACCCACAGGGCGTAGCTTCATCATCAACGGCTTAAGGGCTAACCGGAGTTAGCCTTCACTTTTTCAGCAAGGGAGTGTGAGAGCGTATGACCTCAACCGCTTTGCAGGTGACCAACGGTCAGAATAGCGGCATTTCAAAGAGATCCTACTCAAGGATACCGACCATAATAGACGTCCCCAGTCTTATACAGGTTCAGATAGATTCATTCGAACACTTCAAGAGCGAGGGCCTGGCGGACCTCTTCAGGGAGATTTCCCCCATAGAGGACCTGCCCGGCGGCCGGTTCGAGTTGACCTTCGGAGAACACTACTTCGACCCGCCGAAATTCACGGAGGAAGAGTGCCGCGAACGCGAAGTCTCCTACTCCGCGGCCCTCTACGTCACCGTCCAGCTCAAGATCAAGTCCGGCGGCCCCGGACAGGGCGAAATCAAGGAACAGATACTGTTCATCGGAGATGTTCCGATGATGACCTCCACAGGCACGTTCATAAGCAACGGCGCCGAACGAGTCGTCGTTAGCCAGCTCGTGCGCTCCCCGGGCGTTTACTTCACCACCGACATAGACGCGAACACCGGCAGGCCGCTGGCCGCCGCCAAGCTCATCCCGTACAGAGGCGCCTGGATGGAGTTCGAAACCTCCAACCGCGACGTCATATCCGTCAAAGTGGACCGCAAGCGAAAGACTCCGGTCAGCACGCTGCTCCGCTGCCTCGGATACGAGACCAACGAGGACATCCTGGCGCTGTTCGAGGACGTGGACACCGATCCCGAACACAACTTCATAAGAACCACGATAGAGAAGGACTCCGGCGTAACCGACAGGAACGACGCGCTGTTGGAGTTCTACCGCAGGCTCCGACCGGGCGAACCCCCCAACGCGGACAACGCGAACGACCTCCTGGAGAACCTGTTCTTCAACGCGCGACGCTACGACCTGGGCAGGGTTGGCCGCTATAAGCTCAACCGCAAGCTCCACCCCGAAAACGAGGACGACTTCACAGGACATACCCTCACGAAGGAAGACATCGTTGAACTTCTCCGCCGCATGGTGCAGATCAACAACGGAGTCAGAGACCCCGACGACATTGACCACCTGGGCAACAGGCGCGTCCGCGCCGTCGGCGAACTTATCCAGAACCAGGTGCGCGTCGGCCTCATAAGAATGGAGCGCGTCATCAAAGAGCGCATGACCACACAGATGGACCCCGCTACCACGACCCCCGCCGCCCTGATAAACATCAGGCCGGTCGTCGCCTCGGTGCGCGAATTCTTCGGCGGCTCGCAGCTGTCCCAGTTCATGGACCAGACCAACCCTCTGGCCGAACTCACCCACAAGCGCAGGCTGTCGGCCCTGGGGCCGGGCGGTCTGTCCAGGGAGAGGGCGGGCTTCGACGTTCGCGACGTTCACCACTCCCACTACGGGCGCATCTGCCCAATCGAGACGCCCGAAGGCCCGAACATCGGACTGCTGGGGTCGCTCGCCACCTACGCCCGCACCAACGACTACGGCTTCATCGAAACCCCGTACAGAAAAGTCCATACCGAGATACTCAACACGGACCCGGGCCTCGAGAACCGCGTTCTCACCGAGGACGTGGTCGGCGAGAACGGCCACATAGTTCTCAGGGCCGGGAATATGCCCACAAGGCGCAACGGCAGGCTGACCCAGATAGCCTCCCTGCCCGAGCGAATGGTCAAGGTGAGGCCATATGTCTCAGGCAACCCGGACGACGTGGTATATCTGACCGCCGACGCCGAGGAAACCGTTCACATAGCGCAGGCCAACGCCGCGCTGGACGAACTGGGACAGTTCACCGAACCCAGGGTCGAGACCCGCATGGGCGAGAGCGTCGGCCTCATGGAGTCCCCCGACAACGTAGAGTACATGGACGTCGCACCCATACAGCTTGTCAGCGTGTCCACCGCGCTCATACCGTTCCTTGAGCACGACGACGCCAATCGCGCGCTCATGGGCTCCAATATGCAGAGGCAGGCCGTGCCGCTGCTCCGCCCCGATCCCCCGCTCATAGGCACCGGCATGGAGGAGCGTGTCGCCCGCGACAGCGGACAGGTAATCATCTCCGACATCAACGGCGTGGTCACCCACGTCAGCGGAGAGCGCATCGTCATCACCGACGAATACGGCCAGAATCGCGTGTTCAAGCTGATGAACTTCGTGCGCTCCAACCAGGGAACCTGCGTCAACCAGCGTCCCATCGTCAGCAGGGGAGACGTGGTGAAAGTGGGCGACGTGCTCGCCGACAGCCTGTCCACCGGCGAAGGCGAACTGGCGCTGGGCCAGAATCTTCTGGTCGCGTTCATGAGCTGGGAAGGATACAACTTCGAGGACGCCATCATCCTCAGCAAGCGGCTGGTGAAGGAAGACAGGTTCACCTCGATCCACATCGAAAAACACGAGGTCGAGTCCAGGGATACCAAGCTGGGCCCCGAAGAGATAACCCGCGACATTCCCAACGTAGGCGATGAGAGCCTGCGCGACCTCGACGAGGAGGGAATAATCCGCGTCGGCGCCGAAATAGGGCCGGGCGACATACTGGTCGGAAAGATTACCCCCAAGGGCGAAACCGAACTGAGCGCCGAGGAAAAACTGCTGCGCGCCATATTCGGAGAAAAGGCCCGCGACGTCAAAGACACTTCCCTCCGCGTCCCTCACGGACAGGGCGGCAAGATCATCGAGGTGCGCGTCCTCAGCCGAGACAACAACGACGAACTTCCCCCCGGCGTCAACAAGCTCGTTCGCCTGTGGGTCGCCCAGACCCGCAAGATCACCGAGGGCGACAAGATGGCGGGACGACACGGCAACAAGGGCGTGATAGCCCGCATACTGCCCGAAGAGGATATGCCGTTCCTGCCCGACGGCACGCCGGTTGACATTATCCTGACCCCTCTCGGAGTTCCGTCCCGCATGAACCTCGGCCAGGTGCTCGAAACCCACCTGGGCTGGGCCGCGGGCATTCTCGGATTCAGGGCGATAACCCCCGTGTTCGACGGAGCGCCCGACACCGCTATCGAGGACTCGCTCGGACAGGCGTGGATAGTGCAGCAGTCCGGCGCCGCCGACCCGAGAGCCATAGACCGCGAAGACGGGCGGCGCATAGACCACGACGTCGTGCGTGAGTGGCTCTCCGAGCGTGGCTATGACTACGACGCCCTCTTCAGCGAACAAGCCGAAAGAGGCGCCGCGTGCGAGGCCAGCGTTCGCATCTGGCTCAAGGACGAAAGGGGCATGGACACCTCCGCCATGAGCGCCGGGCAAATCCGCGAAGAGGCGCTGCGTCTCAATCGCGACGAGCGGGTCGCCGCGCCGTTCATCGGAAAGTCCACGCTCTACGACGGACGAACGGGCGAACCCTTCGACCAGCCCATCACCGTCGGCCAGATATACATGATGAAGCTGATACACCTGGTAGAGGACAAGATACACGCCCGTTCCACGGGCCCGTACTCCCTCATCACGCAGCAGCCGCTGGGCGGCAAGGCCCAGTTCGGAGGCCAGCGCTTCGGCGAAATGGAAGTCTGGGCGCTCGAAGCCTACTCGGCCGCCTACAACCTCCAGGAAATGCTCACCGTCAAGTCCGACGATACCGTCGGCAGAGTCAAGACCTACGAGGCGATAGTGAAGGGCGAAGACGTTATCCAGCCCGGCATACCGGAATCCTTCCACGTGCTGATGAAAGAGTTGCAGAGCCTCGGCCTGTCGGTCGAGCTGATGTACGAAGAGCCTGAAGAACTGTCGCTTGGCGACTTCGACGACGACGACATAGCCGACGTGATCTCGATGGCCAACTTCGTCGAGAGCATGGAGTTGAACGATCAGCCCCCCTTTGCGGTAACAAGCGACCCGGTAATGGAAAGCGAGGCCCGACAAGAGGAAACCGGACAGCCGGACGACCAACCCGTTGAAGCCGCGAATCCCGAATTCGTCGGCGACGACGACTAGCCGATAACGTCCTGCCCTCCCTACCCCTTGATGGGACAGGGGTAGGCAAAAGTCCCTTCCCCCTTGACAGGGGTAGGCAAAAGTCCCTTCCCCCTTGACGGGGGAAGGTTAGGATGGGGGTGAATCTCACCTTGTCATCCCTCGGAAACACGTCGGGGCTGCCGCTGAATTTCCCACTTGGTTATTCAGCGCAACCCCAAATAAGGGTGAAGGCTCAGCCTTCGCCTTCAATGGAGTGTAAACATGGCCCTGGGCGGCAACGATTTCAACGCAATTCGAATATCCCTGGCTTCCCCCGACCAGATTAGAATCTGGTCCTACGGCGAGGTGGCCAAGCCTGAGACCATCAACTACCGCACCCTGCGGCCCGAGAAAGACGGCCTCTTCTGCGAGCGCATCTTCGGCCCGACCAAAGACTGGGAGTGCTACTGCGGAAAGTACAAGAAGATCCGCTACAAGGGCGTCATCTGCGACCGCTGCGGCGTCGAAGTCGCCCGCGCCAAGGTAAGGCGCGAGCGCATGGGACACATAACCCTCGCCGCGCCCGTAGCCCACATCTGGTTCTCCAAGGGCACCCCGAGCAGGCTCGGCCTCATGCTGGACCTGTCTCCGAGAAACCTCGACAGGGTGCTGTACTTCGCGCAGTACCTCATCACCAACGTGGACGCCGAACTCCAGCAAATGCGTATCGAAGAGCTCCAGAAGGAGCTCGACGACGGCGTCGAAAGAATCGAGTCCGAAGGCGATGCGAGGCTGGAAGAACTCAACGCGCAACTTGCTGAACTGGGCGAACCGGTCCAAACGGACGACGAAGAGGACGACCCCGACGACCCCAGGAGAACCCTGGAAGCCGAGATCCACAGAGCCACCCTCGAAACGGACGAGAATAGAAACGAGCTGGAGGAAGAACTCGCCTCCCAGATAGACGACCTCGAAAGCCTGAGCGTCGGCGGCCTTCTCACAGAAAGCCGCTACCGCGAACTGCGCGACCAGTTCGCCGGCATATTCGACGCCGGCATGGGCGCGGAAGCCGTCCTGCAGGTCCTCGGCAAACTCGACATCGAAGAACTCCGCGAGCGCCTGCGCGAAGAAATGCAGTCCACATCCGGCCAGCGTCGCAAGAAAGCCATCAAGCGCATGAGCGTCGTCGAAGCCTTCCGCAACAGCGGCAACAGGCCCGACTGGATGGTGCTCACCTCACTGCCCGTCCTCCCGCCCGAACTCCGACCCATGGTCCAGCTCGACGGCGGCAGATTCGCCACCAGCGACCTCAACGACCTCTACCGCCGCGTCATCAACAGGAACAATCGCCTGAAGAGGCTGATAGACCTCTCAGCGCCCGAAATCATAGTGCGAAACGAAAAGCGTATGCTCCAGGAATCGGTGGACGCGCTGGTGGACAACGGACGGCGCGGACGCGCTGTCGCGGGCAGCCACAATCACCGGCTCAAGTCGCTGTCCGACCTTCTCAGGGGCAAACAGGGCAGATTCAGGCAGAACCTGCTCGGCAAGCGCGTGGACTACTCCGGCCGCTCCGTAATCATCGCCGGCCCCGAACTCAAACTCCACCAGTGCGGACTGCCCAGGCGCATGGCGCTCGAACTCTTCAAGCCCTTCGTCATGAACCGGCTGGTAATGAAAGGCTACGCCCACAACATCAAGAGCGCCAAGCGAATGGCCGAGCGCATACAGCCCGCCGTCTGGGACATTCTGGAAGATGTGGTCAAAGACCGCCTCGTGCTGCTCAACCGCGCCCCCACCCTTCACAGGCTCGGCATCCAGGCGTTCGAGCCGGTGCTGATTGACGGCAGCGCCATACAGCTTCACCCCCTCGTATGCACAGCCTTCAACGCAGACTTCGACGGCGACCAGATGGCCGTCCACGTGCCACTGTCCCGCGAAGCGGTCATGGAAGCCAAGCAGATGATGCTCAGCACCTACAATATGCTCTCCCCAAGCTCCGGCGAACCTATCGTCGCGCCCACGCTGGACATCGTTCTCGGCACCTACTACATGACCATCGTGGACGAAAGCGCGCGCGGCGCCGGACGCGTCTTCAGCGACCCCGAAGACGCGCTGCTCGCCCACGAACTCGGCTCCATCGAACTGCGCGCCCCCATAACCGTTGCCATGGACGGCGAACAAGTCGAAACCACCGCCGGACGCATAATCATCAACGACACCCTGCCCGACCAGATGGGCTTCCGAAACGAAGAAATAGAAAAGGGCGTCCTCAAGAACATAGTAGCCGAGGTTTACTCGATTCTGGGCAACCACGGCGCCGCCGAAGTCCTCGACCAGATAAAGAACCTCGGCTTCCACTACGCCACCCAGGCAGGCATCACCATCGCCATAAGCGACGTAGAGGTGCCGCGCGATAAGGAATCCATCATCGCCGCCGCCGAAGAAAAACTCGAACAGATAGAACAACTCTACCTCGACGGCTTCGTCACCCAGCAGGGAAGCTACGAAGCCGCCGTGAACATCTGGACCGACGCCAACAAGGAACTCACCGACGTCATAGAGAAGAACCTCCACAACTACGGCGGCATCTACCTCATGGCCAACTCCGGCGCCAAGGGCAACATCGCACAGATCAAGCAGATGGCCGGTATGCGCGGACTCATGTCCGACCCCAAGGGCCGCATCATTGACCGGCCCATCAAGTCCAACTTCCGCGAGGGCCTCAGCGTTCTCGAATACTTCATCTCCACCCACGGCGCGCGAAAGGGACTGACCGACACCGCCCTCAACACGGCGCACTCCGGCTACCTCACGCGACGCCTCATAGACGTCTCCCAGGAAATCATCATCCTGTCCGACGACTGCGAAACCCCCAACGGAGTCTGGGTACACGCCGACGACATAGAAGAAGGCGCGGCTCCCTACGTCGAACAGATAAAAACCCGCTACCTCGCCCTCCCAGTGGCCAACCCCAACACGGGCGAGATACTGCTCAACCGCAACGACGTGATAGACGACGAGGCAATCGAAATCCTGGAGCAAGCCGGAGTCAGATCCCTGATGGTCCGCTCCCCCATGACCTGCGAGGCCCAGAGAGGCATCTGCCAGACCTGCTACGGCCTCTCCCTCGCCAACATGAGGCCCTCCATGATAGGCGAAGCCGTCGGAATCATCGCCGCCCAGAGCATCGGCGAACCCGGCACACAGCTCACCATGCGAACCTTCCACACCGGAGGCGTCGCCGGCGAGGACATCACCAGCGGTATGCCCCGCGTGCAGGAACTCTTCGAGGCCCGCGCCCCCAAGGGCGAAGCCGTCCTCTCCGAAATAGACGGCGTTGTAGAAGTCGTGGAAGAACCCGACTCCCGCAGCATTCTGGTGTCCAGCGTCGAGGAATACGCCGACGAGTACGTCCTGCCCGAAGGCTTCGTCCCGATAGTTGAGGATGGCTCGATTGTAACTCTCGGCGAAATGCTCGCCGAGCCGGACCAGGACGCCGAAGTGGACGAAGAAACCGTCGCGCTCGCCAACAGCGACGTCATGGCGCGCGGAGGGGGGATAGTCTCTATGGACGGCGACCTCATCACCATCACCTGGTCCGACGAGGAACGCCGCGAGTACAAGAACATACCCGCCGCCTCTCACATAACCGTCAGAACCGGCGCCAAGGTAAACGCCGGCGACGCCCTCACCGAAGGCTCCAAGAACCCCAAGGAGATACTCCGCATCCAGGGCCGCGACGCCGTGCAGCGCTACCTCATAGACGAAGTGCAGAAAGTCTATCGCTCACAGGGCGTCCCCATCCACAACAAGCACATCGAGCTGATAATCTCCCAGATGCTCAGCAACGTCGAGATAGACGACCCGGGCGACACCGATATGCTGCCGGACGAAAGAGTCAACCGCCGTTACTACGAACAGCGCAACGCAGAGGTGCTCGCCGAAGGCGGCGAACCCGCCACCGCGACCCCCGTACTGCTCGGCATAACCAGGGCATCCCTCAACACCGACAGCTTCCTGTCCGCCGCCTCCTTCCAGGAAACCACCAGGGTTCTCACCGAATCCGCCGTCAACGGCAAGGTGGACCACCTGCGCGGCCTCAAGGAAAACGTCATCATCGGCAGGCTCATCCCCGCCAGGCTCAACCTCTCCGAGGACGGCGTATCCGGCCTCAGCCTCGAAGAAGCCAACTCCTCCACCCGCGGCATGGGCATAATGACAACCGGAACATCCCGCCCCGAGCCATTCCTCGCCCCCGGCGACGAATTCGGACTTGGCCCCGACTTCATAAACGAGGCCATAGACCCCGAACCCGTCATAATGGAAGAAATGGCCGAATTCCCCTCCGACGACAACGACTAACCAGCGCCGACATTTTCATGGACTGGGGGGCAGTCAGCGCGTATCGCCGGACTGCCCCCAAAGCCTGCTGTAGCGGGAAGAGAGGTAGGAATGATGACAGAGCTTCACGAGCCGCAGGTAATTGCCATGATCAGCAGGGACAAGGAAGCCTTCGATGAGATCAGGGAGGAAATGGAAGAGGCGCATTGGGGAAAGACCGTCGTGATGCGCGAGGGCGGCGTTGTCGCCATATACAACGATTACGGAGATGCCTATAACATCGCCTGTGAAAAGTTCGGATTGGGGAATTTCAGCCTCCACGTAGTGGGGCAACAGCCTGTCGATCTCGGCTTCCATGCCATATTTCTGACCTCAGAGAAGTGAAACCGATGCCAACATTCAGCCAGGCCGTTGTGGACGGTCGGATAATCATCAATGTTGGGCTGTCAGTTCGGGCAGGAGAGCCGCGTCATGGTTTCAGGGCGCTTTTGGACACCGGAGCGCAAAGTACAGCCATATCCCCGAATGTCGTAGGGCAGCTTGGGCTTCTGCCGACAGGTTCACTCAATCTGGTAGTAGCCAGTGGCCAAACGATCCCAACATTCCAGTATAGCGCCTGGGTAGATATTCCCATACAGTACCCCCAAGCCGCGCCTGAAGGTGGAACGAACTTCTTCTCTGGCAAGGAGCTTTCTGTCGCAGGACTCATCTACAACCCGGACGGCTACGATGTGCTTCTGGGGATGGATATGATCGGTATATTCCATACAACGATCTATAACAATATGATAATCCTGAGCAACTAGCCTTTCAGCCAAATCCAACCCTTGTTGAACCAGACCCGCCAATCTCCGACCAACTCAGTCGGTGAATCTCAATGTGCATAGGCATATAATCCCCATTGAAATTGGGCCAGCCTGCCCCAACCCCACCCCCTACACCTCCGTCTCATACACTATCTCCCCATCCCTCCACACAGGCACCGACCCCGTAGTCTCTATCGCCCGCCTCCGAGCCTTCACTGCCGCCCGCCGAAGCGCCGCCTCCGCCCCTATCAGCAGTTCCGAATCTATCACTACGAGCGAACTTCCCGACGCATCGTATATAGCCCACTCATCAACCAAGTCCATATACACCTCCCGAAAATTCCGCCACCCCGTCTCGAACCGCCGCCTAACCACCGCTTCCGGCACAGCATGGCCGCCTTCCATAACTCGATTCCGCACCCGCGCCAACGCCATCTCAGGCGTCGGCAACCGCAGAAAGTATAGCTGCACCCGATACCCCCGCGCCCGCCAACCCGGAATCATCCGCGCGTACCCCCGACCGCTCAGCGTAGTCTCGAAAGCGAAACTCTCCCCCCGCTCCACATAGCCCTCTATCATCTCCAGCGTCAGCCGACCCGCCCGCAGCGCGGAACGAGTGGGCTGAAACGGATTCAGCCCCGCCGCGATAAGGTCCGCGTTCACGAAAGTCGGACAACCCGCCTCATTCGTCAGAAATTCCGTAGCGAACGTCGTCTTCCCCGCCCCGTTCGGCCCCGCGATTATCAGAATCCTCTTCACTTCTCCCATTGCCCCCCGAACCAATCCATGCTACAATTCCAGAACAAACACGCTATACATACATAAGGAGGAATTTATCAACAGCCACTCAGCCGACCGAAAATTTTTCTGTCCGTAGCTAACAACAGGTGATTACAGGTCACTTTCCACGTGACCTGTAACCAGTCCCACCTGTAAACTCACTTGAAACCTCACCTGTACGATATAAAGAACAACTTATGACCACGCCGATTTCAGCCCAAATCGTCCATCCGCCAAACAAAATTTGACACACATTCCAAACCAATGTTAGCATGGCTTGTCAAAGTTCCTGCAATTTTGAATCATATTCGCTTTGATGGGGAATAGTACCTCGGCCCTCGGACCATAGAGAATCGGCGCTGGTGGAAACCCGACGTCCCAAGCCTTGAGAACTCGCCCCTGAGCATCCTGCCCGAAGGGAACGCATGAAGACAGTGAGGAATACCGTCTCGACCTCTTGGTCGGGACATTCCGTACCTCTCAAGCTCCTGTGTAAGGCCGGACGGGCTGGCGCCGTTACCAAGCCGAAGAGAGGCGCGGAGCGATGCTTCCGCGCAACTTGGGTGGTACCGCGGGGTATCAAGATAAACCATCCCGTCCCAATCAGTGGACGGGATTTTTGATTACAGACCCAAAGGGACCTCTCCCACGAGGCGGCAAAAGTCCCTTCCCCCTTGACGGGGGAAGGCTAGGATGGGGGTGAAACCCCCACTAACCACTAGCCACTGACCACTAGCCACTAACCAACGGAGGACTAACAATATGCGACGCAACGGAGGACAGATAGTCTGCGAAGCGCTGCTCAGAGAAGGCGTGGACGTAATCTTCGGCCTTCCCGGAGGCGCGATACTGCCCCTCTACCAGATACTGCCCCAGTATCCCCAACTCCGCCATATCCTGGTGCGCCACGAGCAGGGCGCCGCCCACGCCGCCGACGGATACGCCCGCGTCACCGGAAGGCCGGGGGTCGCCTGGGCCACCTCCGGCCCCGGCGCCACCAACCTCGTCACCGGCATCGGCACCGCCATGATGGACTCCGTGCCTATGGTCGTAATCACCGGACAGGTCGGACGCGCCGCCATCGGCTCAGACGCCTTCCAGGAAACCGACATCACCGGCATCACACTGCCCATAACCAAGCACAACTACCTCGTCATGCACGCCTCCGAAATAGCCGACGTCATTCACGAAGCGTTCCACATCGCCAACTCCGGCCGCCCCGGCCCCGTCCTCGTGGACATCCCCAAGGACGTGTTCACCGAAGAAGTGGACGTCGAGTGGACCGACGAGATTGACCTGCCCGGCTACAAGCCCACCGTCAAGGGCCACAGCGGGATGATCCGCCGCGCCGCCAACCTCATCAACGAGGCCGAGCGCCCCGTCATTCTCGCCGGACACGGAGTCATAATCTCCAGGGCCTACGACGAACTGCGCGAACTCGCCGAGAACGCTCAGATACCCGTCATCACAACCCTTCTGGGAATAAGCTCCTTCCCCGAAAACCACGTCCTCAGCGTCGGTATGCCCGGTATGCACGGCATGGCCTACGCCAGCCTCGCCATCGAGGAAGCCGACCTGCTCATCGCGCTCGGCATGAGATTCGACGACAGGATTACCGGCGACACCTCCCTCTTCGCGCGCGGCTCCAGGAAGATACACGTCGACGTCGACCCCACCGAGATAGGCAAGAACGTCGCCGTGGACGTCCCCATAGTCGGCGACGTCAAGCGCGTCCTGACCGCGCTCAACAAGCGCGTCCAACCCGCCACCAGGCTCGGATGGCTGAACGTAATCGAGCAACTCAAGCGCGACCATCCCTCCATGCTCATACGCGACACCGACAAGCTGATTCCCCAGTACGTCATCAACCAGATATCCGAGGCCACCAACGGCGAAGCCATCATAGTAACCGGCGTCGGCCAGCACCAGATGTGGGCCGCCCAGCACTACACCTTCAACGAACCATGCACCTTCGTCTCCTCCGGCGGCGCGGGCGCGATGGGCTACGAAGTCCCGGGCGCGATGGGCGCCCAGGTAGGCCGCCCCGACAAAGTCGTCTGGTCCGTCGCCGGAGACGGCGGCTTCCAGATGACCATGTGCGAACTCGCCACCATGTTCGAAAACCGCATTCCCGTCAAGATTGCCATTCTCAACAACGGCTTCCTAGGCATGGTCAGACAGTGGCAGGAAATCTTCTACGAACGCTCCTACGTCGCCACCGGCTACTCAGGCAACCCCGACTTCGTGAAACTCGCCGAGGCGTTCGGCATATACGGCGCGCGCGTCACCGAGAAGTCCCAGGTCAGGCGGACGATCCAGGAAGCCATGGCGTTCGACGGTCCCGCCCTGGTTGACTTC
Organism: Dehalococcoidia bacterium; assembly: GCA_963668275.2. Taxonomy (GTDB): domain Bacteria; phylum Chloroflexota; class Dehalococcoidia; order Lucifugimonadales; family UBA1123; genus VXRN01. Next base: position 173,885 of record OY764155.1, on the reverse strand, counting down.
GTAGTCGAGCAGGAAGAAAACGTCTATCCCATGATCCCCGCCGGTATGTCCGTCGGCCAGATGATAGAGGAGCCGCGACCCCAGGAGGCCCTGAGATGATCGCAACCACGCCCGGGAACCGGGAAGGCCACACCATAACCGCGCTCGTCGAGGACAAGCCCGGCGTCCTGAACCGCATCACCAGTATGTTCCGGCGGCGCGGCTACAACATAGCCAGCCTCGCAGTGGGCCCGAGCGAACTGCCTCGCCTCTCGCGCATGACCTTCGTCGTCGAAGGCGACCCGCACACGCTCGAACAGGTCGCCAAGAACCTCAACAAGCTCATTGACGTCATCAAGGTCGTTGACATATCCGACGACAACAGCGTCAGCCGCGAACTAGCGCTCATCCGCGTCAGGTGGGGAGACCAGACCCTGAGCGAGATAAAGACGATTGTGGATATATTCGGAGCGAAGATAGTGGATACCGCTCCCCATTCGCTGATAGTCGAAGTCACCGGCAAGTCCAACAAGGTGGACGACCTCGTAGAAAACCTCACTGGAATAGGCTTCCACGTGCAGGAGGTAATGCGAACCGGCATGGTAGCCATGAGCCGCGGCCTCCACGAAACCGGCTCCAACCGCCGCGCCCAGCCCGCCCTCCCCCGCCCAAAATGGGAAAGCGGCAGCGTATAGCGCCCGATGTTGAACGCTGGCAACCGTCATTCCCGCTTTCGCGGGAATCCACCCACCTTAACTACGTAGCGTCGGTAACTGACCACTAAGAACTAACAACTAAGCACTAAAGACTAAGGAACAAAACCACATGGCTAAGATGTACTACGAAAACGACGCCGACATGACCCTCGTAGAGGACAAGACCATCGGCATAATCGGCTACGGCAGCCAGGGCCACGCCCACGCCCTCAACCTCAAAGACTCCGGCCTGAACGTCATGGTCGGCCTCTACGAAGGCAGTAGCAGCATAGCGAAGGCCGAAGCCGACGGCCTCAGGGTCGGCCTGGTCGAAGACGCCGCCCGCGAGTCCGACATCATCATGATGCTCATACCCGACCACATCCAGGCCGAGGTGTACCGTGAGTCCGTCCTGCCCCACCTGCTGCCCGGCAAGACCCTCATGTTCGCGCACGGCTTCAACATACACTTCGAGGCCATCGTCCCCCCCGACAGCGTGGACGTCTCCATGGTCGCCCCCAAAGCCCCCGGCCACAGGATGCGCGAGGTCTTCACCCGAGGCTCCGGCGTCCCCGGACTCTTGGCAATCCACCAGGACGTCACCGGCCAGGCAGAGGCCCTCGGTCTCGCCTACGCGCGCGGCGTCGGCTGCACTCGCGCCGGAGTCCTCGAAACCACCTTCAAGGAAGAGACCGAGACCGACCTGTTCGGAGAGCAGGCCGTCCTCTGCGGCGGCGTCGCCGAACTCGTCAAGAGCGCCTTCGAGACCCTCATCGAGGCCGGATACCAGCCCGAATCCGCCTACTTCGAGTGTATGCACGAACTCAAGCTCATAGTGGACCTCTTCTACCAGGGCGGCCTCGAGTATATGCGCTACTCCGTCAGCGACACCGCCGAATACGGCGACTACACCCGCGGCCCCGTAGTCATAGACGAAAGCGTCAAGCAGAATATGCAGAAGATCCTCGCCGACATACAGGACGGCAGCTTCGCCCGCGAGTGGATAGCCGAAAACGACGAAGGCCGCCCGCGCTTCAATCGCCTCCGCGAAGAAAACGCCGGCCACCCCATAGAGAGCGTAGGCAAAGAACTCCGCTCCATGATGTCCTTCCTCCAAGACACCGACTAACGCGCAAGCGCCCCAAATCCCCTCTCCCTCGACGGGAGAGGGCTAGGGTGAGGATGAAACCCAGATGGTAGCCAACGCAAACGAAATTAGGGAATACGTATTCCAACAGCATATCCAGCCTGAAATTAGAGAAGGTAGAACCACCATAGAGGTTCTATTTAGTGAAATAGAGCATGGGTTGAGTAGAGAGGGTGAGAGGTCCCCTTACCGTCAAGCGATAAAAGCGGCCCTGAACACTCAGGTTTTCCAGAATCAGTATAATGTTACTGTTACAGAAAACGCATTCACTAGCATTATATTCACACTTAGAAACACGGAGAATCAGGAAATCTGGTCAATGACCAGTCCTTCACCTGAAACCGAATCGAAAGAAGACATAATCGCAAAACTGACCGAACCTATAGACGAACTGACCCAAGATGAGTTTGAGAATCTAGTTCGGGCGTATGTGCGAGCTAAGGGATTCTCAAATGTCGAGGTATCGTTCACCCTGAAGATGGAGATATAGCCCTCTACCAGACGTGATTCTAAATGCCGGACAAGGAAATCATCGGCGACATCGCCTTCATGGTCGCCATATTGATGCCAGTGTGGATATCCATACTTGTGTCAATGCCAGGCTCATCGGAAGAAGATACTCAAGAATACATAGAAGAAAGAAAATAGAATGATAGAGGCTATCCATCCTGGTTACTATCTATTAGGTCTACTTGCGGTTGTAGGGATATTGTATGCGCTACTTCGCTCTGCTAACAAGAACAAACGACCTCGACATAGGAGACGCCACCGTAGGAGAGGTAAAAGACGCTATAAGGGTCCACAGGATAGATGTCACTTCTGTGGGTTACATGAGGATCAGGTGATAGATCTGGATTATACTAGGCGAGGTGAGCTAATGTGTAGAACTTGCCGCGCAGATAGGGATGATAGACGATACGTGAATCTTAGAAGGAGAAGAAGAAGGAAAGTATCTTAATCTTATGGGAGGCGCATGAAATACGGCATATAACGCCAACCTCGGGAGGAGACGTTCGCAATGAGTAGCGCTATATTGACAATATATGGTGGTATGTTCGGAATCCCGCTCGCAGTGATGCTGCTCATAGCGATATTGGGGATGGATATACCTCCATTCGTGCTATCGGTAGGAGGGTGGAGCATAGCCTTGGGCATAATCGTCGGCGGCATAGGCGCGGTAGTAGCCCTGTCCGAGACGCACTGAGGCCGGTTTGAATGGCAAACGAGGAATTTCTTGTCAATCTAAGTATCATGGCTGCCATATTGATACCTACGTGGTTATGGTTCCTTGTTCTAATGCCAATGGCATTGGAAGACGACACTCCCGAGTACAAATTGAGCGAGGAAGCGAAACAATTTCGACGAACAAATCGTAGGATTATGAGCCTGGGAACCTGGGCAACCCTAATCCTGTCAACCTTGATGGTCGTGCTTGTAATCTTTGGCACATAACGGAGAACCGAACAATGGCTACTTCAACCCAAGAAGCCCCCGAAGGCGAACGACTCGCAAGGCTAGAGGCCACAGTTGAAGCTCTGGTACGCGAGGTCAGCGACATAAAAGCCGAGCTACGCGACATCCACTCCACGATGAACAGAAATCTGCTCATCATGGTAGCTCTATGGATTAGCACAATCGTTGCAATCTTCTTCAGAGGGTAGGAGACAATAACATGAAGACCGCGGAGGCATACCCCGTAGTCCGCCATACAGACCGAGTTCTGGCAACGCTGGGTCCGGCGGACTGCGCTGTCCTTTCAAGCTGACAGAACGCTCAGCCCCAGAACACACTCACATAAAAGAGGACCAAAAATGCCAGAAGAAAAAGTAATGATCTTCGATACCACCCTGCGAGACGGCGAACAGTCCGCGGGCATCGGACTGACCACCCCCGAGAAGATGGAGATCTCCCGCCAGCTGGACAGGCTCGGCGTTGACATCATCGAGGCCGGCTTCGCCGCCAGTTCCCCGGGCGACTTCGAGGCCGTCCAGAACATAGCCCGCGAGGTTCGCAGGCCCATCATCGCCTCCCTCGCCCGCTGCGTCCTGCCCGACGTCGACGCCGCCTGGAACGCCATCAAGGACGCCGAGCGTCCGCGCATCCACGTATTCATCTCCAGCTCCGACGTCCAGATAATGCACCAGCTCCGCAGCGACCCCGAGCGGGTTCTGGATGCCGCCGTCGCCTCTGTGGAACGCGCCAAGGAGTACTGCGACGACGTCGAGTTCTCCCCCATGGACGCCACCCGCACCGACATCGAGTACCTCTACGGAATGCTCGAAGCCGTCATCAGCGCCGGCGCGACCACGGTGAACATAGCGGACACCGTCGGCTACACCATTCCCGCCGAGTTCTACAACAGGATTCAACTCATCCAGGAGAACGTCCCGAACATTGACAAGGCCATCCTGAGCGTCCACTGCCACAACGACCTCGGTATGTCCGTCGCCAACAGCCTGGCCGCCGTCACCGCCGGAGCGCGGCAGGTGGAGGGCTGCATCAACGGCCTCGGCGAGCGCGCCGGAAACGCCGCCCTCGAAGAGATAATCATGGCGATAGAAACCCGCCCCGACCTCTTCAACGTCGGCACCAACATTGACACCCGCCAGATCTACCGCACCAGCCGACTCGTCAGCGACATAACCGGCTTCCCCGTCCAGCCCAACAAGGCCGTTGTCGGAGCCAACGCCTTCAGGCACGCCTCCGGCATCCACCAGGACGGCGTTCTGAAAGAGCGCAACACCTTCGAGATAATGGACCCGCGCGCCGTCGGCTGGCCCAGCAACGAACTCGTACTCGGCAAGCTGAGCGGAAGGGCCGGACTGCGATCCCGGCTGGAAGAGCTAGGCTACTCTCTCGACCAGGACGAACTCAACGAGACCTTCGAGGCGTTCAAGGAACTGGCTGACAAGAAGCGCGAGGTCAGCGACGCCGACCTGGTGGCGCTGATGTCCGTTCGCCGCCGCCGCGTTGACGTGCCGGCAGTCTATAAGCTCGAGCACGTCCAGGTATCCTGCGGCAGCCACGAGATACCCACAGCGACCGTTCGGGTCATCGGCCCCGACGGAGACGCCGTAACCGACGCCGCCACCGGCACGGGCCCCGTGGATGCCGTGTACAAGGCCATCAACCGCATCATTGACGTGCCGAACACCCTCACCGAGTTCCGCGTCAACGCCGTAACCGAGGGCATAGACGCCATCGGCGACGTCACCATCCGTGTCGAGGCCGACGACAGCGCCTACCTCGGGCGCGGCTCCGACACCGACATAATCGTCGCCAGCGCGAAGGCCTACATGAACGCCCTCAACCGCCTGGTCGCCGCCGGCAACGGCCACGCCGGCACCGACGACCCATCGCCATAGCGAGTTGCGTTGACACGCCAACTTGATAATATATAGGGGGCAGCCGACGGTTGCCCCCTAGCGGCGTACCCTCTGAAAACTGATTATTGATTACTAACAACTAAAACGAGGAACGACAATGACCGCCAAGACGATGTTCGACAAGATATGGGACGCCCACGTTGTGCGAGAACAAGAAGGCCAGCCCACCCTGCTCTACGTTGACCTCCACCTAGTTCACGAGGTCACCTCCCCGCAGGCGTTCGAGGGACTGCGTATGTCAGGCCGCAAAGTCCGCAGGCCGGACCTCACCATAGCCACCATGGACCACAACACCCCCACCTGGGAACTCAGCCGTCCCCTGGACGACCCCATCGCCATACAGCAGCTTGACTACCTCGAACGCAACTGCAACGAGTTCGGCGTAACCCTCTACGACAGGTTCAGCCCCTACCAGGGCATCGTCCACGTCATAGGCCCCGAACAGGGCTTCACCCAGCCGGGGCAGGTCATAGTGTGCGGCGACAGCCACACCTCCACGCACGGCGCGTTCGGCGCGTTCGCCATCGGCATCGGAACCTCCGAGGTCGAGCACGTCCTCGCCACCCAGACCCTCCGCCAGTTCAAGCCCAGGACCATGGAGATACGGGTGGACGGCCCGCTGCCCTTCGGCGTTTCCGCCAAGGACGTCATCCTCGCCATCATCGGCGAGATAGGCGTCGCCGGAGCCACCGGCCACGCCATCGAGTACACCGGCGAGGGCATCCGCCAACTCTCCATGGAAGGCCGCATGACCGTCTGCAATATGTCCATCGAGGGCGGAGGCCGCGCCGGAATGGTCGCGCCCGACCAGACCACCTTCGACTATATGCGCGGCAGGCCACAGGTACCCCAGGGCGACGACTTCGACCGCGCCTGCGAGGAATGGAGCAAGCTCGCCACCGACCCTGGCGCCGAATACGACAAGACCGTCGTCATCAACTCCGCCGACCTCGAGCCTCACGTCTCATGGGGAACCAATCCGGGCATGGTCGCCCCCGTCACCGGGCGCGTCCCAGACCCCGACTCGTTCGACGACGAAGGCGAACGCGAATCCGCCACCCGCGCCCTGGAGTACATGGGCCTCAATCCCGACACCCCCATCCAGGACATTCACCTCGACCGCGTGTTCATCGGCTCCTGCACCAACTCCCGCATGGAAGACCTGCGTCTCGCCGCCGACGTCGTCAGGGGCAAAAAGGTATCCGACAGCGTGTACGCCATGGTCGTCCCGGGCTCCGCCCTGATAAAGGCGCAGGCCGAGCAAGAGGGACTCGACCGCGTATTCACCGACGCCGGCTTCGACTGGCGCGTCGCCGGATGCTCCATGTGCCTCGGCATGAACCCCGACATCCTCCAGCCCGGCGAACGCTGCGCCGCCACCTCCAACCGCAACTTCGAAGGACGCCAGGGCGCGGGCGGCAGAACCCACCTCGTCAGCCCCGAAATGGCCGCCGCCTCAGCCATAGCCGGCCACTTCGTAGATATCCGCGAGTGGTAAATGGCGCAGGGGGGTGGAAGCGACAAGAGGATTGTGTTTACATACCACGCGGTAACCGCGTATATATCTGACACCGATAAGCAACGCTCTAGTTTCGGAAGGAGAAAATCATGAAATGCGTCTTCTGCGCGAACGGTGAGACTCGGCCCGGCTCCGCGGGCTTCGTCTCCAAGCCACCCGAATCAGACGACCCGGTGGTGAAAGACGTCCCCGCCCTGGTTTGCGACAGCTGCGGACAAGAGTACTTCCACTCCGACACCGTAGTGGACCTGCTCGAAAAGTCCGTCGGGAAGCCAAACCCCGAAATCAACCTCGGCGACCGAAGAATCATCATCACCTATTCGTAGTAAAAGCGAAGGTGCTCACAAATACCAGAAGCGGCAATATGCGCCCCATCAGCCCCGAAATGGCCACGGCCTCAGCCATAGCCGGGGTAGCGTTTCCTTTCAGGTGGATGGCCGGCTCACATGGCCGTTCGATTCTCGGGTTCCAGCTTTAGAAAACGCGCGTCCCTGACCGATACCGCAGATTCAACCACCAAATAGGAAACGCTACCCATAGCCGGCCACTCGTAGAAATACGGAAGTGGTAAGCTGTATAATATATCTAGACATGGGATCCTCGCACCTGCGAGGATCCCATCATCATGAAAAGGGAGGTGTGCATCGTGTAGGCAGAAACTAATCTGAGCAGTGCAGGTTAATTCCAAAACAATGGAGGAGTAACAATGATCTCAAGGCAGGAACAATTAACGCAAGACTTTATAAACGCCATAGACCGCAGAGTGGAGACTGTCAATCGTCATAATGGATATGACCTGGCAAAACCGGGGGTCAAACCGCGAATAGGATTTGCTAGGGCAAATGCCAATGGCACATATACCATATATGCCTACGAACCTCGGTCTGACCCACAGGGCAGGTTTGTGAACGACAGTGCGAATAACCATCCGCGTGGCTGGAAATATATTTTCAGTCAGAGTGATAGGAACGCTTTCAGGTACGCAGTATCTGCTCTTGAAGCTGGGTACGACCTGAGATAGTTGACCAACCCACAACCCTAGTTCAATTCTCTGGGGAAATGGACGGCATTGACAACGCTGCAACAAGGTAGATAGGGACGGTGTAGTGCTACTATTCTACGCCGCCCATGAATACCATGTTGCAGCCTTCACATACTCTATCTCTATCTTCACGCTTCAGTCTGAGAGTATCTGGAACAACAAGTCGCCACGATAGGCGGACGATAATATGATCTGCGTCATCTGCAAGAACGGCGAAACGGAGCCGGGCGTTACGACTTTAACGTTGGAGCAGGATTCGACGATAATCTTCATCAGGGACATTCCAGCCAAAGTATGCAATAACTGCGGAGAGGCGTACATAGATTCGCAGACCGTCGCGCACTTGGAAAATATGTCTCCAGAAAACAGTGAGCGTGACGATGACATTGATGTAGTCGTCCTGAAGTACGCGGCGCAGACCCAATGAGCCCGCGCCGACTCTACTATTTCAGTTACTCCCCACCAAACACCACGTGCGCCCTCATGTAATCCATGTCCATCTCCACACCCAGCCCCGGAGTATCCGGCACATACAGATCGCCGTTGCGGATGTCCAGGCCCGGATCAATGAATACATCGTACGCGCTGAGGTCGTACCGCGAAGTCTCCAGCTTGTAGAAATTCGGCGTCGTCATCATCACGTGCGCCCCCGCCAGCACGTTGACAGGCCCGCTCGCGTCGTGAGGCGACACCGGAACATAGTACGCCTCGGCCATCGTCGAGATCTTCTTCAGCTCCGTGATCCCGCCCGTCCACGTCACGTCCGGCATAACGAAGTCCGCCAGGTTGTTCTCGAAGATATTCACGAACTCCCATCGCGTATGCAGACGCTCGCCCACCGAGATCTTGACCGGAATCTCGCGCCGCACCTGCCTCAGCGCGCTGTAACTCTCCACCGGCACCGGCTCCTCGAACCAGTGTATCCCGTGCTTCGCCAGCCGGTTGGCGAGCTCTATCGCCGTCGGCACGTTATACATTCCGTGCGCGTCTATCAGTATCTCGATGTCCGGGCCGATAGCCTCCCGCACCGCGCCCACAATCTCGTCCGCCGTGGCGATCCCCTCCCTGCTCAACTGCCCGTCCATGAACCCGTCGTTGCCGCCCGGAATGAACCGCATCATCGGATCGAACTTGAACGCCTCGTACCCCGCGTCAATGATCTGCCGCGCGTCGGCTATCGCGTCCGGGATGGTGCGAGGCTCGGGCGGATGCGTATAGAGCGCGATCCGGTCCCGCACAGGCCCGCCCAGTAGCTCGTAGATCGGCAGACCCAGTTCCTTGCCTCGGATGTCCCACAGCGCGATGTCAATGCCGCTTATCATCGCCGTCGTCGCGCCGCGCGTCCCGACATACGTGAAAGAGCGGAATATCCTTTGCCACAGACGCTCGAACTCATTCGTGTTCTCCCCCGCCAGAAAGTCGCTCACCTGGCCTATCATCGCCACCATAGCGCGATTCGCCACCGGCCCCGGATACGTCGTCACCTCGCCCCAGCCCGTTATGCCCTCGTCCGTATCCACCTGCACGAACACCAGTTGCCTGTCGCGCGTTTCGAGCTTCTGCTCCACGCCCGTTCGCGCCTCCCAGGGGAAGCTGACGAGCCAGGGGGTTACTTTCGTTATCTTCATCTTGCTGTCCTCCTTGGGACTGGTTGTCAAGCGCGCCCACTACTTTAGAACCTGTACCAATTTACTCGGCGCGCCGCCCGTAGCGCGAAAATTACCTCTTCCTCGATGGGAGAGGGCAAGCGCCTCTGCCTAAAGTTTCACCACTTTACCACAGTCCTGCATGGTCGGGGCGTTATGCAGGGGTGAACGATGCGCCGACTCGGTCGGCGCCGTTTGTTTGAGCGAAATGTCGAACTCCTATATAATTTCTGGTATATGCTAAATTCCGATCAGTTCTAATCATGCTCCCTGCCTCATGGCTATTGATTGTATGGCAGATACCTGATATATTGCCGATACACATGAAAAATTGCCGCAAACAGATCGCTAAATACCTTGAAACTCGTTATAATTCATTGATTCGACTTGCTTGGTCTCAGCGCGAAAGGAGAGTTATCGCCTTGAATAAATTTGGACTTGAATTAAGTAGATTTATAAACAAATTCCAAAACTTTCGTTCGCCATTGCTGCTTGCGGTGGCCTTGATAGCTCTTCTGGGAGCGGCTCTGCTCGTCCCCAGTTCCGGCGAGGCCTCGCCGCCCAAGCCGCCGCCCCCGCCCAAAAAGCATAAGAAAGACGCCGACCTGCCGTTCGTCTCATCCATCATCCGCTGGAATCCAGTCATGGAGCGCACCGATTCCGATACCCTGACATGGGCAGTCGTATTCAGCGAGGACGTCCTCAACGTGGACGCCTCTGACTTCGACATTGACGGAACGACAGCCTCCCTTTCTGTCGCTTCGGCGGACACCTACCTCGACAGCGTGTACTACGCTACGATCTCGGGCGGAGACCTCCCAGACCTGAACGGAGTCGTCTCCATCGCGGTCGCGTCCGACAACGACATTACCAGCCAAAAGGGCAAACCGCTCTCATCGGCCCCGCCCGTCTGGAACAGGAACACCTACACTGTGGTCAACCCGTTCGCGCTGCCGCCTCCGCCCATAATCCCGCCTCGGCTGCTGAGCATCGAGCGCAAGTCGCCCACCGCTCCAATCACTAATGTGGACAGCCTTACCTGGCGGCTGGCCTTCAGCAAGTCCGTCAGCCTGGACGTCTCCAACTTCAGCGTTTCCGGCGCGCCCGGCGTCATCAGCCTGGTGATGGTTCCGCCTGAGATGATTAGACTGTCCGGCGAATCGCTCTGCAAGTGCGAGTTGACAGATGTGTCATTAGGCATGATCTACGATGTGACGTTCTCCGAGGGCGCAAACCCTTCAGAAAAGGGTTTGGCAGACCACAACGGCATGGTTACCCTCAATATCGAGAATGCGAATAGCATCGTGGACGAGGACGGTACGCCACTTGCCAGCCCCGTTCCCGAACAGACCAACGAACCCGTCTTCATCCTGGACAACGTAGCTCCGGTTCTGTCCGAGGTCTTCGAGGTGAAGGCGCCCAGGCCGGACACTTCTCCCAAGTACACCTTCAACTCGTCAGAACCCGGGCAGATCACCTACGGCGGTTCCTGCGCCAGCGTCTGGGGCCTGGCTAAGGCCGGCGATAATCGAATACCCCTCAACCCCCTGGCGATCCAGGCGCACGACAACTGCTGGATTAGCGTAACCGACATCGCGGGCAATATGTCGGCGCCTCTTGCCGTTAGCAAGTTCGTCATGGACGCCGTACCGCCTCGCCTCGCCAGCATCGAACGAGTGTGGCCTCACTCCAGGATCACCTCCGACGACGCGCTGATGTGGATGGTGACCTTCAGCGAACCCGTCAACAACGTTGACGTCGAAGACTTCGAAGTGTTCAGCCAGGTCTCCAACGTCGTTGGAGTCGTGCCGGTCGGACTGGGACAACCGGGAGAGCCCGGCGCTGAATACTATGTGGTGGTGCAAGGAGGGGCGCTCGAACTGCTGAACGGCAAGGTCATCCTCGCACTCAAAGACAACCGAAATATCGCCGACCCGGCGGGCAACCCGCTCACCGATGAAAAGCCTACCGGCGTAAACGACAACGCATACTGGCTGGTGAACAGAGGCCCGGACCCCGATCCGCCGACAGTGGCCAACCTCGTGATTCGGGATGTGAGATACAATTCCGTCAACCTGGGCGTGGCCACCGAGCTATCGCCGTACTTCTCACCCAGGAGCGTCCTGGTAGCTACCTTCGAGCCACATCCGGAAGCGAGCATAACCTGTTCGACGGAAGAAGAGCGGCTCGAGTATGGCTGGTACAACACCACCACCACGTTCACGCGGATTGGCCCGGACGGTATATTTACCGATACGGACAATGGACGAGTCTATCAGTCAGTCGCCATCCCCAAAACTCCGGGCGAATACATGCTGCTCTCCTACTGCGTCAATGGGGCCCAGCGCTCCGACGCCCTCACCCTATGGGGCGGGAGCGTAGCCCTGAAATCCTCAGAGTAGCTCCGCGGTTCCTAGGCGACAACTCTAGCGCGTGAAGAAGCGGGGGCGGGATCGAATCCCGCCCCCGTCTTTCGTTCCTGCGAATCCCTCCGCGCGTCCATAATCCGAAAACGCTGCCCGCGCGCCGAATTGCGCCACAATTCCCAACCAAATTATACCTTTGCGCAATTAAAAGTTATGTGATAGATTGTGCGCTGGGTAAAAATTTACTCTAGTGGCATCCGATTCGGCGCAAGGTTCTCTTGAAGGAGGGGATAGGACTATGGCTAAGAAGGTTGGCAATTATGTAGAGCGTCCGGGAAGGCAGTTGGGAGACAAGCCGATAACCATTCCGGTTGCCGATGACTTGCTGTCGGAGCCGGGAATTCCCTCACGAGATAGGGATGTCTCCTTCTTCAGCAGGGAATACCCTCTCGAGAACATGGCGATAGAGGAGAGCGCCTCCGCTGAGTGGGCCAGGGAAGAGCGTGAGAGGTTCACCCCCGAGTCCATCGAGTTCTTCAACGAGCATCAGGAGACGATGGAACCCATCGTCGAGTGGGTACGCACCAGCGGCGAACTTGAGCCTATGGGAACCCCCACCGGCGAAGACGTCACCGAGATCATCCGCCAGAAGGCCATCGAACTCGGCTACGGTGAAGTGGGATTCACCCGCAACGACCCCCACTACGTCTATAACACCAGGAAGCCCGCCATCCGCAAAGACCTGCCCCACGCAATCTGCCTCGCTCTGGAGCAGGACTACCGCAAGACGCAGACCATCCCAAGCATGGAGGCCGAGGACACCCACTTCGGCACATACGCCGACCAGGGTCCGCTCACGATGGAACTCACCGAGTTCATCCGCTCGCTCGGATACAACGTGCAGGTATCCGGCCCCACCTGGCACTACGGCCCGATGATTCCGCTGTTCGTCGCCGCCGGCCTCGGACAGCTAGGCGCGAACGGCCAGTTGCTGTCGCCCCACTTCGGCTCCAGAGCGCGCCTCCAGATAGTCTATACCGACGCCAACGTCACCTACGACGAGCCGGTTGACTACGGCATCCACAAGTTCTGCCAGGAGTGCAAGGTCTGCGTGGACCGCTGCCCCGGCCGCGCGCTCATGCCGGACAAGGTCTGGTACAGGGGCGTCGAGAAGAACAAGCTCGTCTTCAAGCGCTGCCGCCCGGTCATGGCCCGCTACGAGGGCTGCGGAGTGTGCATGAAGGTCTGCCCCATCCAGAAATACGGCATGAAGCCCGTCATGGAACACTACATCGCCACCGACGGCGAGATCCTGGGCAAGGGCACCGACAACCTCGAAGGCTACGAACTCTCCGACAAGGGCTACTTCGGGCCGGGCAAGCTGCCCAGCTTCAAGCGCGACTTCTTCGATATGCCCCATGGCAGAGCCGAGGACTGGATTCTCATGGAGTTCAGGAACAAGCTCATGGAGAACAAAGTCAAGAACGGCGACGGCCAGAACGAAGACCTGATGTGGGAGGACTTCCGCAGCCGGATGGAAGAATCCCTGGAAGGCCGCGAAGTCTCCGTTGACATGGGAATGGACAGAGGCATCTAGCGAATCCAGCGTAAACTAATGACGGCGTTCCAGCGAGCCGGACGAATCGTCCAAGTTCGCGGGGAACGCCGTTCTCGTCTTTCCGCTTTCGCGGGAATACGCTAGGATATATCTTGAAAGCTAGACCGAAGCAATGTCCTACGGAGAGCATAGCCGTGACTACGCCGACCACAAAACGGGCTATACATTCGGCGCGGGCGCTCGAACTGCTGCCTCCGCCGGACTATTCTCACCTGGAACCCCTGCCAGACCCGCCTAGAGAGCCTGATATGCTGCAAGACGACATTCTCTTCTACTTCAAGGGAGCGCTGAAAATCTACTATGCGGGACTCGGCGTAATCGTTCTGATTGTCGGGCAGGGCTATCTGAGACACGACCCATACAACGCGGACGAACGCTTCGCGCCGGACTGCGTTGTGGTATTCGGGGTCAATCCGAAGAACATCATAGCGCGCAACGGCTATGTTATAAGCGAGGTGGGCAAGCCGCCCGACTTCGTTTTGGAGGTGGCTTCCGAATCCACTGGACGCCGCGACTACACCGTGAAGCGCGAGGGCTACGCCCGTTATGAAGTTGGCGAGTACTGGAGATTCGACCCTTCCGGGGGCCGCTTCCACGACGCGCCGCTGGCCGGGGACATTCTTATCAACGGTGAATACCAGCCTTTCCCGATACACCGCGAAGATGACGGCCTGATATGGGGACACAGCCCTCTCCTGGGCTTGGATATGTGCTGGGACGACGGCGAGTTGCGCGTTCGCGAGCCGGGCGCCGACGAGTTTCTGCCCACGCCCGAGGAGGTCGTCGAGGAAAGGGACGAAGCGCGGGCTGAATTGGATATTGCGCGCGACCGCGCCCGACAGGCCGAAGCCGAAGCCGCGAGGCTGAGGGAACTGCTTCGGCGAAGAAACGGAGGTTGACCGGCGCGCGACTTCCCCAGGCGTGGCGGTCCTCCCACTGTGATATACTCCGCCCCAGATTAACCAGTCCCGCGATTCGAGGTGAGCCATGTTCGACGTAATCATAACCGGAGGTACGGTCGTTGACGGAAGCGGTTCGCCCGGATTCAGGGCCGATGTCGGCATAGTCGGCGAGCGTATAGACGCCGTGGGCGACCTCTCGCAAGTTGAGGCCCGCCGCGTAATCAACGCCACCGGACTCACCGTGTCCCCCGGCTTCATAGACACCCACGCCCACTCCGACGGCGTTCTGCTGTTGGACCCTCAGCACGCCAACGGCCTCCGGCAGGGCATCACCACCGAGATACTCGGTCAGGACGGCCTCAGCTACGCCCCTATGTCCACCGACAACTACAAGATGTACCGCCGATACCTCTCCGGCATACTCGGCGAGCCGCCCGAAGACCTGGATATGTCCAGCGTCGCCGCCTTCCGCTCCCACTACCACAAGAAAGTCTCCATAAACACCGCATACAACATAGCGCACGGCGCGATCCGCCTTGAAACCGTCGGCTTCGAGGACGCTCCGCTGCGCGGCGAGCCGCTGGACAAGGCGCTCGACCTGGTGCGGCAAGGCATGGAGGAGGGCGCCGTCGGATTCGCCACCGGAATGTCCTACCACCCCAACGCATGGAGCGACACCGACGAACTCGTCGCCATCTGTGAGGTCGTCGCCGAATACGGCGGCGTCTATACCACCCATCTGCGCGACGTGAACACCGACCGCGGCTTCGGCGATGGCGGCGTCCCAGAGGCCCTCGAAATAGGCCGCAGGTCAGGCGTCAAGGTCCACTTCTCCCACTACCGCACAGAGGCGTCCAACGCCGGACAGGTCGCCGAGCGCATGGAACTCATAGACCAGGCCAAGGCAGAGGGCGTTGACTGCACCCTCGAACTCTACCCATATCCGACCGGAAGCTCATTCCCCCTCAGCTTCCTGCCCAGCCAGGATCACGTCGGCGGCCCCGACGAGATTATGCGCCGCCTGCGCGACGGACGACTCCGCCGCAGGCTGGTCAGAGAACTCGAAGAGAACCCGCGCCGCGCGCTGAACGAAGCCGTGTTCACCTACATGAAGATCAACAAAGACCTGGAAGGTATGTCCTTGGTGGACGTGGCCGCCGAACGCGGCCAGAGCCCGGGCGAAACCCTGATTGACCTGCTCGCAGAGGAAGACGGCCAGATATGTTACCGTGGCGCTCCGCCGGACAGCGTTCGGGTGTGGGACCAGATAAGCCGCGACGCCATGGACTTCCTCGCCCGCGACGACTACATGGTCGGCAGCGACGCCATTCCCATAGGCTCCATGCCCCATCCCAGGGCATACGGATGCTTCCCCCGCTTCCTCGGACGCCTCCGAAAGAAGCATCCCGTCATCAGCCTGGAGCAGACCGTCCAGCGCATGACCGACAACGCCGCCCGTCGCTTCGGCCTGACGGATAGAGGACTGGTGAGAGAAGGCTACTTCGCCGACATCGTAATCTTCGACGCCGACCACGTAATTGACAACGCCACCTACGACGACCCCGTCCAGTTCCCCGCCGGCATACCCTTCGTTCTGGTAAACGGCAGCGTCGCCGTGGACAACGAACGCTGCACCGGCGTCATGGCGGGCCAGGCCGTCCCGTAGGCGTCAGCGCCTCGCGGCGCGCGCCTCCGCGCGCATCCACTCCTCGCGCGGCGGCGCGTCCTCGCCCACGATATGCCGCTCTGAAACACCGCCCTGCTCATAACTTCCAGATAGTCCCCAAGAACCCTCACCTCCACCTGCGGAGGCGCATCCATATCCGCCATAGCCTGTTTCCCTCCCTGTTGAATCGGAGTCCGATTGTCCCGCCGCCAGGTACCATAGCTCTAGAACAAATAACGCGGCTATTCGGCGTGTTCTGGGTTGCGCGGCAGCATCCACAAATTCAAACTGAGACACTACCGGTTCCGGAAAACATTTGACAGAAGGCTCATCAAACGATACACTATGCTCACTTGCTCCCCGTCCGCAGCGCGATGGTATTAACCATAGCCCCGGGCGGGTGTTTTTTATGCGCACACTCATACTAATTGACGGTCAGAATCTCTATCATCTGGCAAAGGCGGCTTGGGGTGGTGGACGCCAGAGTCCTGCTTCTCCATACGCTTGGCCCAGTTATGATGTTGAGAAACTGGCTCAGGTCCTAGTGTCTAGAATTCCCGGGCGTATCCTCACTGAAACTAGATTCTACACAGGCGTACCCAGGTCGGATGTCCAACCATTCTGGCATTCTTTCTGGTTAAGCAAACTCAGGTAGACAAGGCAACCTATGACAGTTGCCTTGACACAAGGGACTATCGCCCGCGAAGACCTGTGAGTTAAGCCCGCTCCAACTTGGGGCCAGTCCTTAACGACCGTCCAGCCCCGCCCCCTCGGCCACCCCGCTCACTAGTTCAGACAGGTCGCGAGTACTCCGTCCCCACACGAAAGCAGGATCCAGCGGCGTTATCGAGACCCAGTTGTTGCGCGTGGCCCACACGTCGCAGCCCTCTGGAACAGGCTGATTCGTCGGACGATTGTGCTTTATCCAGTAGTGAGACCGCCAGCCGTCGTGGCCGCGCTCGATGCTCTCCAGGTACGCCTTCGGCCCCAGCGTCGTCGCCTTCACGCCCCGGATGCGGTCGCCGGACACGTTCGGCACATTCACGTTGTACAGGATCGGCCCATCCCGGGACTCGCCTGATACACGGAGCGCAAGGCTCCTGGCGACACGGGCCGAGGGCTCGTAATCCACCCCGCTAATCCCTGCCACCGAAACCGCTATGGACGGTATCCCGTGAAAGTAGCCTCTCAGCGCGCCGCCGAAGGTGCCGGAGTCCAGGACGTCCAGACCCATGTTGGCCCCGTTGTTTATCCCCGACACCACCAGGTCGAACCGCTCCGGGAACAGGCTGCCGTCCGCGAGAATCACGCAGTCCGAGGGCGTTCCGCTCACCGTGTGCGCGCTCACTCCCTCCAGCTTGGATTCAACCTCTTCCACGCGCAGTATATTCAGCAGAGTGCGCGCCGTCCCCACTCCGCTCTGATCGCGGTCGGGCGCCACCACCGACACCTTGCCGAGATCGGTCAATGCTTCGGCGACCGCCCATACACCGGGCGCGGTTATTCCGTCATCGTTCGTAACCAGTATTCTCAACGTGTCATAGCTCCTGTGTCACATACCAGCGCATATACTTCGGACTATCCATAGAAACGCCCCGGTCGTAATATATCTCGAAATGCCGTCCCTCGGTGGTCAGTAGCCGGTAGTAGTTCCTGTGGTGGCGCTGCCACCACCTGTGCTTGCGCCCGTCGCTGGGGAAATCATAGTCCTGCCAGGACGTCATGATTCGCTCAACGCGATGGGACTCTTTCCCGAACGAAAACGCCAACGGCTCACGGGTATCCGCGTCCCGCTCTACGGAGATCTGCTGTCCGAAAAACCTTCTGGGCATTCTCAAATTACACCCTGACGACAGGTCAAGTGTACCGCCATTCCCGCTTTCGCGGGAATCCACCGGTCCGAGCGATGAAAACATCGTGTCATCACATTACAGACCCGCAAGCAGCGGAGTCTTCGGCCTGAATATGCCGAACGAGCTCGTGTAGCCGTGTAGGTACGTCGCGCCCGACACCTGGCCTATCTCCCCGTTGCAGAAGAAGCCCGCCAGCGGCAGGTCTCCCACCTTGTCGCGGAACATATCTGTGTCGTGGTCTGGACGCCCATAGAGATACGAGCCGCGTCCGAGACACTGGAACAGCAGCGCGCCCGCGCCGGATTCGGGGGTCTTGTCGTCGGTGTACTGGGTGAGCATCGCGTCCAGATCCTGCGACGAGGTTTCCGCGTCCCGCAGGTGGAACTGCACCGTCTGGCCCTCTTTGAGTATCTCTCCGACGGCCAGCGCGCCGCGCCGCGCGTCCACTCCCAGGATATTCCTTATGAGGAAGTCACCAAGCTGCGGGTCCTCGTTGAACTCATCCATGACCACGCCCAGGAACAGCGAGTGTTGGGCAAGCTGCTGGTCGCGCTCATCGAGCTGCTGGAACGTCTCACGCAATACCTCGAACGTGTCCCGACCGTCCAGTTGCTGGAGCATATTGTGTTCGCAGGCGGTTATCTGCATTCTCTGTCCGATGGGACGGCAGCCCTGCGCCACTATCGTATCCACCGCTATATCGCCGTGCAGCGCCAGACCGACGGCCCCGTAGTCGTAAACACGGTCGCCAAGATAGAGCGCGTTGGAACCGGGCTGGCGGCCTCCGGACGCGAGTCCGCCTATCTTCGCGCCGCGCGGGAAGGCGTAGTCGAATCCCATGAGCAGATGCTCGCCCTGCGCGCTGAACGGATCGGTCAGGATCATGAACTGCGGATCGTCCGCCGCGGAGACGCGAATCATTTCCTCCCACGCGGAAGGCGGAGCGTCGCCGTCGGGCAGATCGTTATTGTCTATATGAAAGCCGACGATGCTGACATCGGTCAGGACCGCCGCGGTCAGCGACAGCCCGGGACGGTCTTCCACCTCTCGCCCCGCGCCTATCACGCCACCGCCCGAGCATCCTATGAGAAAGCACTCGCCGAACAACTCGCGCACCAGTCCGGGTAGCTCGTCATAGCGGGCGGCGTGATGAGCCGACACGAACGCCACGACCAGGTCCGGCCTATGGTCCCCCAGCGCGTCCGTTATCGCCTCCGCGCACTCCGCCGCCGCGTACTTCAGAAACCTGTGCTCCGATACCGCCGACACCCACTTCATCGCCGACCTCCCCATACTGACTCTCGGATTGCCAAACCCCATGTCACGCTATTGTATCAGGTAACACTTATGCAATCTTCTCCCGTTTAGCCTAGTATGTGGATGCAGCCTTCTGTTCTAATATCTGGCAGATACCGCTCTCAGGGAGAATCCAATGCTAAGCGACAGACTCCAGGATGCAATCAACCAGCAAATCAACAGCGAGATGTACTCCGCCCACCTCTACCTGTCCATGTCCGCCTACTTCGAGACACTCAGTCTCACCGGCTTCGCCCACTGGATGCGGCTCCAGTTCGAGGAGGAAACCTCCCACGCCCTGAAGCTGTTCGACTACGTAAACGACCGCGACGGGCGGGTGGCGCTGCAGTCAATCGAACAGCCGCCCATCGAGTTCGAGTCTCCTCACAGCGTCATGCGAATGGCGCTGGAACACGAGCGTCATGTCACGGACATGATCAACAACCTGTACGCTCTGGCCATCTCCGAGAACGACTATCCCACGCACGTGCTCCTCGAATGGTTCGTTACCGAACAGGTGGAGGAGGAGAAGGTTGTCCGGGATATAGTTGACCACATGGACATCATCGGGGACGACGGCACCGGCCTGCTGATCATGGACCAGAGACTCGGCGACCGCACCGTCGAGGCGGGCGCTGAGGGCGGCGCGGCGGAATAGCCTTACCCCCGAAGACGACAGCCAGAATGTGATAGAATAGGGTGACTTCACCTCTGGGGTCCGCTCTTGCTCAGTCGCTCTCTCTCCGACAGCCCACACTACAAGTGGTGGGTGTTTGGCGCGGTCGGGCTGGGTTCGTTCACCGGCGTCATGTCCATGGGCATGATAAACGTCGCGCTCCCGACCATCGCGGGCCACTTCGAGACCGACCTTCCCACAGTGCAGTGGGTGGTCATCGCCCAGACCCTCACGGTGAGCGCGCTGCTCCTCCCGATGGGACGTCTGTCGGATATGGTTGGGCGCAAGCAGGTGTACATCGCCGGGCTGTTGCTGCTCATGGTCGCCGCGGTCTTCGCCGCCTCATCCACCAGCGTTCTGATGCTGGTCGCCACGCGCGTGATACAGGGCACGGGCGCGGCTATGACGCAGGGCGTCGGCATGGCGATGGTGACCTCCATCTTCCCGGAGGAAGAGCGCGGCAAGGGACTCGGCACGCACATGAGCGTCATAGGCGCGGGCGGCATGGCCGGGCCGGTAATTGGCGGACTGCTGGTGAGCCTACTGGGGTGGAGATGGGTATTCCTGGTGAACCTGCCCATGGCCACGATTGCGCTCATCGGCGCGCTGCTGCTGGTGGACTCGAAGCTGTTCTTCCGCGAGCGGCGCGGAACGCGGTTCGACTGGCCGGGCGCGGCGCTCTCCACAGCCGCGCTGGTGACGTTCCTCATGCTGATGACCAACGGCTACCGGCTGGGCTGGACGTCCCCGCTGATTCTGCTCGCCGGGGCGACCGTAATCGCGCTCGTAACCGCGTTCATCGTATGGGAGCTTCGCGCTCCCGCGCCGATGCTCGACCTGGAACTATTCAGGCGGCGGGTGTTCTCGCTGGGCGTGTCGGCCAGTTTCATGTCGTTCCTCAGCACAGGCTCGATACGATTCATGATGCCCTTCTATCTTCAGGGCGTGCTTGGATACCACCCCGGGCAAGTGGGTCTGATAATGCTGCCCACCGCAATCACCATGACCGTAATGGGCCCAATCGCGGGTCGGCTCTCCGACCGCTACGGCTACCGCGCCTTCAACGTCGCGGGACTGCTGATAGCCTCCGTCGGCATCTTCACCATATCGCGCGTGTCCGAGACGACTCCCCTGCCCGTCATAATCGGCGCGCTGGTGGTGCAGAGCGCCGGAACCGGCCTGTTCGGCTCGCCCAACTCGGCCTCCATATTCTCCGCGGCCGAGGGCAACCGGCACGGGGTGGTATCCGCGCTGCTCAGCCTCGTCCGCAACTCGGCGAACGTCACCTCGATAGCGGTGGCGACGGCGGTCGTCACCGCCACGATGGTTTCGGCGGGCTACGCCCCGGATATCGGCGGCGTCAGCGGCGGCGAGGACGCAGGTCTGCTGAGATCGTTCGTGTCAGGCATGAACGCGCTGTACCTCGGAATGGGCTGCCTGCTGCTTGTGGGAGCGGTGACGTCGTTCTTCAAGGGGCCGGCGACAACCGGCATAAGCCCAAGACGCGGCGCGGCGCGGGTTGGCGCGGGTGATTGAGTCTGAGCGCTACGGCGGGCCGCGATTGATGGTATCCTGCCCCATACTCCCATGAACGACAACTCCACATACCCGCCCGAATTCTTTCGCCGGATGGACGAGTCCGACGACAGACTCTTCTACACCGAGCCTCGACTCGTCGTGCATATAGACGACCACGCCATCGCCGCGATTGGCCGCTACTTCTCTGAGACGCTGCCGGAACGCGGCGTGATCCTGGACCTGATGAGCTCCTGGCGTTCACACCTGCCGCCCGGCTTCCAAGCTGAACGTGTCATCGGTCTCGGAATGAACGACGTCGAGATGCGCGAGAACCCGCAAATTGACGAGTGCGTGATACACGACCTCAACGACGACCCGCGCCTGCCCTTCGACGACGCCGTATTCGACGCGGCGGTAGTCACCGTCTCAATACAGTACATGACCAGCCCGGTGGAGGTGTTCACCGAAGTCCGCCGCATCCTGAAAGACGGCGCCTCTTTCCACGTCATATACTCCAACAGGATGTTCCCTACCAAAGCCGTCGCCGTCTGGCAGTCCCTCGACGACCGGCGGCGCGGTCAACTGATAGGCTCCTACTTCACATCCAGCGGCGGCTGGGAGAACATAGCCTTATACGACATCAGCCCGAATACGGGCGCGTACTCCGATCCCGTGTACGTCGTTTCCGCCCGAAAGGTGGGGGCGTGATATATAATGTCCCTCTGAATGAAGCGCTATCCAAACGGAAGGGTGTGATAAGTGGAGCGAGGCAGCCTGATAAGCCAGTTCGTCGAAGTCACCGACAGGCCTGACCACGAGATTGACGTCGCCAGGGCCGCGATGCTGTTGGCCGCCGCGGAGTATCCGCAACTGAACGTAGAGCGCGAACTGTTCGCGTTCCAGCGTCTGGCCGGAGCCGTTTCGAGCAAGCTGCTGGACGACGACGATCCGCTGTACTGCGTCAACGTAATCAGCGAGCATCTCTTCGACGACATGGGCTTCAGAGGGGACGCGGACAACTACTACGACCCCAGGAACAGCTACCTGAACCAGGTGGTCGAACGGCGCGCGGGCATCCCCATAACCCTAGCCGTCGTTTACATGGAGGTCGGCAGGCGTCTGAAAGTGCCTCTGCTGGGAATCGGGATGCCCGGACACTTCCTCGTTCGGCACAGGGAGATCGAGAACCTGTACATAGACGCCTTCGGCGGCGGCATACTGCTTTCCGAAGACGAGTGCAGGGAGATGCTCAGAGACCGCGTTCACGGCGACCTCCAATGGACACCCGATCTGCTCAGGCCCGTATCCAACCGTGAAATCATCGCCCGCATGATTCGCAATCTCAAGGCGATATACATGACCGACCAGGACTTCGTTCGCGCGCTCACAGTCTCGGAGTTCGCGCTCGCCTTAGACCCATACTCCGCCATGGACAGGCGCGACCGCGGAATCGTTCACTACCAGCTTGGACACAGCGCCGAGGCCCTCGACGACCTCAGCTACTACCTCGACCTCGCCCCCAACGGCCCCGACGCCGAGGGCGTCCACGCCCTTGTCGCCGAACTCCGCTCCTTCCTCGACGATTGAGAAAACGACAAGAGTTCCCTCCCCCAAGGAATGACGTGGGTACTTAAATCTCCGGCAACTATGAATACTAACCAATAGGTCCCCTCTCCCTTGAGGGAGAGGGCTAGGGTGAGGGTGTTTAGCTTCGACACCCCTTCCAGTCCCCATAACAGAGCCAACTATTGAACCTCGAACCCAAAGTCAAATCCCTCGCCCTGTCCCTCGGCTTCGACAGGGTCGGCATCACCAACGCCGCTCCCTTCGACCGCGACGAGCAAGCCGCGACTGAGCGCGTGCGCGACGGTCTCATGGACGGCCTCTCCTGGTACACGGAGGAGCGCGTCCGTAGGATGAACCGCCCCGAACTTCTGCTGGAAGGCGCGCGCTCCGTCATCTCCATGGCCGCCAACTACAACACCGGCCCGCCGTCGAGCGAAAATACCGAATCGAAGAACCCCAGGGGCAAAGTCGCCCGCTACGCCTGGGGACGCGACTACCACAACGTCATCAAGGCAAGGCTGCGAAGATTCGCGCGCGAACTCCCCGACGCCGTGGGCCGTCCCGTCCGAACCCGCTACTTCGTGGACGACGGCCCCATGAACGACCGCGCCGCCGCCGAGCGCTCCGGTGTCGGCTGGTTCGGCAAGAACACCAACATACTCACCCCGACCCACGGCTCATGGGTGTTCCTGGCGCAGGTCATAACCGACCTCGAACTGAAGCCCGACCCGCCGCTCAAGAAGACCTGCGGCCAGTGCATACGCTGCATCCCCGCCTGCCCCACCGACGCCATAGTCGCCCCCTACGTGATAGACAACCGCAGGTGCATATCCTTCCTGACCATCGAGCTTCGCGGCCCGATCCCGCGAGAACTGCGGCCCCTGATGGGCGACTGGGTATTCGGATGCGACATATGCCAGGATGTATGCCCCGTCAATCGCAAGGCCCCTCTGAGCGCAGAACCCGACTTCCGCAAGCGTCACGACTTCGACGCGCCCGACCTGATTCCCCTGCTCGACCTGGACGAAGAAGCGTTCCGCGAGCGGTTCGAGGGCAGCCCCATCCGCCGCGCCAAGCGTGAGGGCCTCCAGAGAAACGTCTGCGTCGCGCTCGGCAACATAGGCGACCCGACCGCCGTCCCCGCCCTCGCCGCCGCCTTGGACAACGACAGCCCCCTGGTCCGCTCCCACGCCGCCTGGGCGCTGGGCCGGATAGGCGGCGATGAGGCGCGGAGCGCCTTGAAGCGAGCGTTTGGCGACGAAGAAGACACGAATGTGCGGCGCGAGATAGCGGACGCGATATCCTCTGGATAACTGGAACAGGCAACAGGCCCCTATCCAGAATCCTCTTCACCCCTCAGTCTGCGCAACTCGGCCTCCATATCCGCCACTCGCCTCTCGGCAGCCTCTCGCGCCGCCCGCTCGGACTCAACTTGAGCTTCCGCGAACTCCCGCGCCACTCGCTCAGACTCAACCCGCGCCTGGGCGGTCTCAACCGCGTCCTGAAGTTCGTCGGAATTCGGCAGAAACTCACCCGTAACAGGATCGCGGAAGCGTATCCTGCCATCGTACCACCACACTTCCAGTTCCAGCGCCTCGCTGTATCCCCAGTGTCGCGTCGCCGACTCGCTCACTATCTGGACAGGCTCGTACTTGTCGCCCGCCAGCGTGTCCCCGGCCAGATGAGTGTCGTGATACTTGCCCCCCGACGGGTCGAACCGCCAGTATTCGCGCACTCCGTACCGCGCGTAGCCCTCGCGCTTCACCGTGTAGTCTCGCCTTCCGGTGCTGCGCGAACCCACTTCCAGAACAAAGTCCGGCGGCTTGCCAACCTCGCTTATCACATACCCGTTGCGGCGAACGATCCTCTCCGGATCTTCCACACCCGTGGCGACTACGATGTCCGGCACGAAGTCCCTCATATCCTCCGGGTCGCTTCGCAGGTATCCGGCGCCCGAAACCAGGTATCCGTCCCTGCGCCTGAGCCGGGGGTCAAGCGCGGCGGTGGCCTCCTTTATTACGTCGAACTGCTCCATGTCAGTCCTTTTGGGCGGGTCCGGCAGTGGTTCGATGTCCGAATAATCCGGCAAGCGGGGCTTTGGAAGTGCGTTCCGTGTGACCATGATCTATATCTCCGCTCCGCTCTTTCACCTGAATCTCCATCGGACTAGGCGCGATGTTGTGTGCCTGTCATCATACCACCCCAACGCCTCACGCCGGATACACCCGAATCTTCGCCGCTATGTCATAGCTGAACACCACCTCCCCCTCTCCGCTGTCCAGCGTGATCACCCCCCTCGTCTCCGCCGCCTCATTCACCTGCACCCTCTGACCAGGCAGTATCTTCTTATCCACGAAATACTCCAGCAGCGCCTGGTCGTCCTCGGGAACCGAATCTATCACCAGTTCCAAGCCGTCCGTCGCCATATCCAGCGACATAACGTTCTTGTTCGGCTTGTAGCCGCTGCCGGGTATCGGGTGTCCGAACGGGCAGGTTTTGGGATTGTTGAGCACGGCCACGATGCGAGTTTCCAGGTTTGGCGAAATGGCGTGCTCCAACCGGTGAGCCTCCACGTGAGCCATCTCCATCTCCATCCCCAGCAAATCCACCACCAGCCTCTCCGCCAGCCGATGCCTGCGGACCACGCTCGCCCCCGCCTTGCGCCCGCTCGCCGTGAGCGCTATCTCTTTGTTCTGCTTCGTCTCGACCAGTCCCTCGCGCGCCATGCGCCTTATCATCCCGCCCACCGACGGCAACGACGTCCCCAGACCCTCATCCGTCGGGAGGGTCTTGAGATGCTCGGATAGGACCGTGAGAGTTACACGCGCGCCCTGCTCGTTGAGCCGGAAGATAGACAGCAGGTAATTCTCCGTCCCCATGGACAGGCGGTCGCCCGAATTGGGCGTATTTCGTCTGCGTGATTTCGGCGCCGCTGGCATAATAACTCCATTATACCATCACAAACCCCCGCCGTGTGGCCCCCGCTCACAATACTCTCCTAGGGCCTTTGCAAAGTTACTACTCTCGCATTCCCCACTGCCGTTCCCGCGAAAGCGGGAATCCATAGCCACACCACTGACGAAACCGCGGCAACGCCGTCTATGATATATTGTCAGCATAATTCGCAAGCCATACTATTGATTGAGGAGGTCCATCATGACACAACAGATTTGGACCGGTCTGCTCGAATCGGACAGGATAACCCGTTACTACTCCATGATGGCGGACAAACTCAGGTGGAGGCATAACATACTTACGGCGATTCTGATAATATCAGCGACCGGGGCCGCCGCCTCGCTGCTGGCCCAACTGCCAAACTGGGTTTCAGCCATCGTCATCTTCCTGACAGCCTGCATATCCGCTTGGCTCTACGTATTCGACTACTCCGGAAAGGCCACCGCCGCAAGCCTGTTCAGCGACCAATACGGACGGCTGCACACCAAGTGGGCGCAGCTATGGTACTCGGAAAATCCCGCCATCGAGGAAGTGCGCGCGTTGCAAGACGAGTACAACAACATCGCCACCGGCTTCATGCTGGATACCAACGAGGCATTGAATGGCAAAGCGCAGGAAGAAGCCTATACGTCTGTCCCCAACCAGTTCGGTTACACGGAGAGGCGGTCCGCCCCAACCACGCCCTAATCCGCCGCCACCGCCGCCGCCGCCCAGACCGGGCGCTGAGCGAGACCGATGAAGTATCTTTTAACGTGCGCCGGATTACCGTCGCGCATACACATTCTCAGGAGGAAACCATGATCTACGAATACCGAGTCTATGAAGCCGCCCCCGGCAAGCTCGAAGCCCTCAACGCCCGATTCCGCAATCACACGCTCGGCATATTCGAGCGCCACGGCATCAAGAACATCGGCTACTGGACCGCCAGCGTCGGCGACTACAGCGACCGCCTCATATACATCGTCGCCTTCGAGGACGAGGGCCAGCGCGCCGAGGCTTGGGCATCCTTCCGCGCCGACCCCGAATGGAACAAGGTCAGGTCAGAGTCCGAGGCCGATGGTCCGCTGGTATCCAGGATATCCAACTCGATCCTCAACCCGACGGACTACTCACCGCTCCAATAGGACAGCAGGGATACCATGCAGGGCAGGAATAAAGCCGCCGAGATCATCCGCGAACACGGCTCGAACGACCTCCGTGAGGTTATCCGGGCTGAAGGTCTGTCCATAGCGCGACTGGACTTTGGCGACGCGCGCTTCCGCGAATTCTACGTCAACGGCGTCATATTCCTGCCATCCGAAACCGAGTCCGAAGCAGAGGAGCGTTCCAGCCTCGCTCACGCCCTCGGCCACCACTTTCTCCACGTCGGCAACCAGGTCTGGATGCGCGGACTCGACAGTATGTGGAGCTGGAAGCAGGAACGCCAGGCCGAGGAATTCGCCGCCTGGTTCCTCATACCCGAATCCGAAGACGCCGCCCTCGAAGGACTCTCCACCTCCGAAATATGCGACGCCTACGACGTCGACACACGCATAGCCCAACTCCGCGCCGGCGAATGGCGCCGCTCCTATCCCTCTTCCTCCGCGCCATAACTCCCCAGAAACACCCGCGTCAGCACGTCCGTATCCCGCACCGACTCCGGCGTCCCGCTATGCGCCACCCGCCCCTTGTCCAACACATAGGCGCGGTCCACGATGTCCAGAACGCCCTTGATGTTGTGCTCCACCACCAGGATAGTCGTATTCAGCCTGTCGCTGATCTCCGCCACCTTCTGAAACACCTCAGTAACAATGATAGGCGCAAGCCCCAGCGTCGGTTCATCCAGCAGCAGAACGTCCGGCGCCGCCATCAGCCCCCGCCCAAGCGCCAGCATCTGCTGCTGCCCGCCCGACATCTGGCTGGCCATATCCCCCCGCTTCTCCCGCAGTACGGGAAAAAGCTCCATCACCGACTCCAACCGACGCGCCTTTTCATCCCTGTCATTCAGGTACAGGCAACCCATTTCGAGGTTCTCCTCGATGGTCAGGTGCGTGAACACCCGCCTACCCTGCGGCACGAACGCGATGCCCTCTTTCACTATCTCATGCGTAGCCGCCGTCAGCCGACTCCCCTGCCAGTAAACATCGCCGCCCACCACGGGCGCCAGCCCCATTATCGCCTTCAGAACCGTGGACTTCCCCGCGCCGTTCGGCCCCATCACAGCCACCACCTCTCCCTCGCGAACGCCGAGCGACACCCCATCCAGCGCCACCACCGCCCCATAGTGAACCGATATGTCCGTCAGGTCCAGAAACCCCGTCCCGCCGCCGTCCTTACACCCGACGGTTGTTCGTTCGCCAGTCACTAAAACGCCTCCCTCAAGCCGACCGTCATTCCCACTTCCCCCACAGTCATTCCCGCGAAAGCGGGAATCCACACCCTCCCAGCCGCATAAGCCCTATTGATAATTCATAATTGCCAATTGAAAATCCCCCTACGTCCCCAGATACGCCTCTATCACCTCATCGCTGCTCAGAACCTCTTCCACATTCCCCTGCGTCAGCAATCTCCCGCTGTCCAGCACAATCAGATGATCCGTAAGCTCCCGCACGATGTCCATGTTGTGCGATATGAAGATGATAGTATGCCCATCATCCCGCATCAGCTTCATTATATCCTTCACCCGCTCCAACATCTGCGGAAACAGCCCCGCGAAAGGCTCGTCGAACAGGTACGTCCTCACCTCCATCGCCATAGCCCGCCCTATCTCCAACAACTTCCGCTGCCCGTAGGAAAGCTCCATCGCCAGCGAATCCCGCTTCTCCCACATCCCGACGTTCTCCAATATCGCCCGCGCCTTCTCCCTATGCTCCCGCTTCGTCCGCTCGAACAGCGACGGAAGCGCCCCCCGGCTGGTTAGAACCACCATGATATTGTCCATCACGCTTATCTGGTCGAACAGCCTCACCTCCTGGAACGTCCGCGTAATCCCATGCTCCGGCGTCTCATGCGGACGCACCACCCTCAGCCCCTTCCCGTCAACTATCACCATCCCCCCGTCCAGCGGCAGCGTCCCGCTCAACAGGTTCACCAGCGTCGACTTCCCAGACCCGTTCGGCCCGACTATGCAGGTCATCCCCCAGCGCGGAATGTACAGCGTCAGTTCGTCAACCGCCTTCACCGCGCCAAAACTCTTCGATATTTCCGACGTCGCCAGCGCGAACAGCGCAGGGTCTTCGTCGAAATGTCTCTGCAAGACTTCATTCACAGCCTGTACCTCCCCACAAGACCCTGCGGCCTGAACAGCATCAGCAGAACCAGCATGATTCCCAGTACCACCTGCCGCGCCTGCCCTATGTACTCCGGCGGTATGAACGGCAGAAAGCGCATACCCTCCTCCAGCAAAACGAACGCCATCGCCCCCAGCAGCGAACCCCATATCGTCGCCAGCCCGCCCAGGATAACGATGGACACCAGCAGAATTGACTCCAGCAAGATGAACGAGAACGGATCAATGAAGCTCGTCCAGCTTGCGAACAGCCCGCCCGCCAGTCCCGCCATCATCGCCGATATGACCCACACCGCCAGCTTGAAGTGCGTCGCTCGGTAGCCGAACACCTCTATCGCGTCCTCGTCCTCGCGAATGGCGGTCAACACCCTCCCGAACGAAGACGACACTATGAACCAGGCTATCAGCATGATGATTGCGAGAAGTGCCATAACGAACACCAAGAACTGCAACTCCCCCTCCAGTACCCAATTCCCAATCTTGGGTCTCGCTATCTCGTGAATCCCGAACGCACCCCTGGTAAAGCTGCGCCAGTTCAGAAACACGTTGAACGCGATGATGGCGAACCCGAACGACACCAGCACGTATATGTCGTCCCTGAACCTGTTGAACACCACGCCCACCACGATAGCCGCAAGCCCGGCCAGCAATACGCTCACCGGCAGAGCCGCGAAGAACGGCCAGCCGAACGTCGGAATCGCCTCCGTCCGAAGCTGTTCATACGCCGGGTCCGACGTCAGTATCGCCATGGCATACGCGCCGATGCCGAAGAACCCAATATGCCCCACCGACAGCAGCCCCGTATATCCCACCACCAGGTTCAGGCTGACGGCCAGAATAGCCCATATCCCGAACACCGTCCCCACCGTGATAGCGAACCCGACGCCCTGCCACAGCATGAACGCCACGGCCCACACTATCACGAACAGGCTCGCCCAGAACTGGATGTTGGCCTTCGACGTCTTCCACAGCCCGCGCGGATCCCGCGCTGACTCCATCGCGTTCCTCAATCCACTCGCGTCGAACATCACAGTGCCGCTTCCCAAGACGATTGCAAACGTCCCTTCCCCCTTGACGGCTCGCAAGGGTAGGCAAATGCGTCGGCTAATCCCCTCTCCCTCAGGGAGAGGGCTAGGGTGAGAGTGTTCAACTTCGATAACTTACTCAATTTTCCCTACTTCCTCGGCAGCAACCCATTCGGCCAGAACGACAAGAACAATATCAGCAAAACAAACGATATAGCGTCCTTCCACTCCCCCGCCAGGTCCCAAATCCCGAACTGCTCTATGATCCCTAGCGCGAACCCGCCCACAATCGCCCCATACAGATTTCCGATTCCCCCCACAACCGACGCTATCCACCCCTTCAGCAGCAGCAACAGTCCCATGCGCGGCTGTATCGCCGTATCGTGACCGCTCAGAATTCCACCCATCGCCGCGTATATGGCCCCTATGAAGAACACCGCCGCGATGATAACCGTCGTGTTGATGCCCACCACCTTCGACACCTCTTCATCATCCCCGATAGCCCTCACCGCCTTGCCGAAAGCCGTCATCCTGAGCAGCAGGAACAGGAAGGCGAACCCCACAAGCGCGACTCCGATGGCGAAGACGTTGAACCCCTTTATGTTCGCGCCCGCTATCTTCCACGGAGAGCTGCCGAACGTATCCGGCAGGGGACGCGGCGCGCTCTGAAAGATAATCGTCGTGAACGCCGTGATAGCCAGCAGTATGCCGAGCGTAGCCACCAGCATTATCAGCGGCGACCTCGCCTGTTCGCGCATATGAACGTACAGCCCTCGATACAGCGCGAGCGACACCAGACCGGCCAGCAGGCACGATACCCCCCAGCTCAGATACAGCCCCGAACCCGGCGCGTCCGCTATCAGAAGCGCCAGATACATCCCCAGCGTTATCCCCACTACCGCGCCGACTATCAATATCGGCAAAGCGCCCGCTCGCGGGAATAACTGCCGGTAGCCGGCTCGCAGAATCCAGACCACAAATAGCGCGACGAGGACGGCGACTGCCGGAACCAGCGTGACGTGTATATCCGCCGGGTAGCTGAGTACGAACCACATATAGATTCCGGCCGCCGCGCCCACCAGCCCGGCAACAACCCATATAGCCCTCGGATTCAGGCGCCCTCTGAGACGAGGCTCGAAAGCAGTGTGGAACGCCCAGCCCACAACCCCGACCGTCACCGCCGCGAACGCCAGGTTGAGGATCGGCTCATTCACCTCGTACCGCCCCCCAAGCGTGTCGTGCGAGCGCAGGTAGAACACCCCATACGCCCCCAGCGCCGACGCCGCGCCGTAATACAGGTCGAAGAACCACACCGTGCTGTAAACCAGCGTGAACCCCATCGCGATGAGCGCGTACACCGCGCCCACCGCAAGCCCGTTGAACGCGAACTGCGTCGCCTGGTCCGGCGACTGCGTTATCTTCCAGATCACGTACAGTGCCGCCACCGTCGCCAGCCCCACAGCCAGCGCCGCGCTCCTGTTATCGAGGTATCTGGTCAGCATACACTCCCCTCAAAATCCCTTCCCCCTCAACAGGCTCACAGGGATAGGCAAATGTGTCGACTAATCCGCTCTCCCTCAGGGAGAGGGCTAGGGTGAGGGTGAAACATCTACCCACCCCAGCCCTCGACGGGGGAAGGCTAGGATGGGGGTGAGCCCAAAATCACTGCATAGGCGCCGGCCCCAGCACCTTGTACCCCTGGTTATCCTCATTCCGCTCACCCGTCGGCAGAACCTCCACCACCACGTTCGCCAATCCAACGACCTCTCCGTTGGAGTCGAAACTGTAATTCTCCCCGATAGCCCCACTCCAGGTTATGTCATACAGGCAGTCCCTGAATCCGTCGGCGTCCTGGTCGTCACCCGTCTTCTTCAGACATTCGGCGGTGATGTACACGTCGTCATACGCCGACCCCAGGTACCACGGCAGCGTCACGTAGTCATACCTGTCCCTGAAATTCTTCAGCACTTCCTGCGCCTTCGAGTTCGCCGGGTCCAGGTCCGCGGTGATAGCCTTCACCCCGTTCGCAGAGTCCCCCGCTATCTCCAGCGCCGTCGTCCCGATTACCACCACCTCGCCGTATATCGGCCCTTCGTATCCAAGCTCCCTCGCCTGCTTGACAATGGTGCCGCCCGTGAACTCCGACTGCGCCGCTATATGCAGACCCTCCGGGTTCTCGTTGAACAGCTTGGTAAGCTGCGACCTGAAATCGGTAACGTCCGATGCGTACCGCTCCGCCCCGACTATCTGCCCGCCCAGGCTCTCGAAGTGCTCCACCGTCGTGCGGCGCACGCCCTCCGCGTAGTCAGTGGCCTCCGTGATAGTCGCCAGCCTGCGAACCCCGTCAGCCCACAGCGTGTTCCCCGTGTCAACCCCCACCTGCGCGTCGCTCATGGAGGTGCGGAAGATATAGTCCCCCGCGTTCGCTATGTCCGGGTTCGTCGCCAGGCCCGAGAACATCACAACGCCGTCCTCTTCGGCCAGAGGAGCCGCCCCCAGCATCGCCCCGGAACACGACGTCCCCAGGATGATCTTCACCTCGTCAACGTCCGTCAGCTTCTGGTACGCCGTGATAGAGTCCTGCGCGTTGCACTTCTCATCCTCCACTATCAGCTCTATCATGCGCCCGTTCACGCCACCCGCCTCGTTTATCTCATCCACCGCCATCTGCTTCGCCTGCACCGCCACGTTGCCATAGGTCTCCCCCGGCCCCGTGACCGACTCCATCACCCCAATTCTGAACGGCTCATCCGACCCGCCGTCTTCCTCGCCGCAACCAGCGACGACCAGCGCCATAGCCAGCGCCATCAGCAGTGCCGCTCCCATCCATCTCAACCGCATGGCTTTCATCTTCTCCCCCTCTCGGTAACTAAACAGCGTCGGCGCTTCCCGTCAATCGAAGCATACCCTCTCCCTCGAAGGGAGAGGGCTAGGGTGAGGGTGAAAACACCCCCTACGACAACTTCTCCCCGAAGAAGTCTAGCGCCTTCTCCCAGGAATCCATCGCCTGTTCAGGACGATAGGCCCCTCGGTCGTGATACCAGAACCCGTGTCCCGCGCCGTCATAGCGATGGAACTCATAATCCTTACCATGCTGCTTCAGCGCCTCTTCCAGTTCATCCACCTCATGCGGAGGCGGAGCCTGGTCGTCATTCCCGAATATCCCCAGGAGCGGCGTTGACAGCCCCTCCGTCAGATCTATCGGAGCCACCGGCTGCTGAGGAGTCAGCGTATCCGGCGCCATCGAAACCCGGCCGCCCCACAGGTCCACCACCGCGTCGAACGCCGACGAGCGACACGCCACCATGTACGAATGACGCCCGCCCGAGCAACTCCCGATGATACCCACCTTGCCATTCGTGTAAGGCAGCGAATTCAGGAACGCCGCCGTCCCCTCCGCGTCCGCCAGAACGCTGTCGTCCGACACGCCCCCCTGTCCGCGAGCCGCCGACGCTATATCATCCGGCGTCCCCTGCCCGAACCGAGCGAACAGGTCCGGCGAACACACCACGTACCCATGATGCGCGAACCGCCGCGCGAACTCCCGATAGAGCTCATCCCAGCCCGGCAGATGATGTATCAGAACGATGGACGGAAACGGCCCAGCGCCCAGCGGACGCGCCATATAGGCATTCACCCTATCCCCGTTATACCCGCTGATAGTCACCGTCTCCGCTATCTGCCCCTCATAATCCGCAGTATTAAACTGATTCCACATAATCTTTCCCCCTGTATCTGGACTGTATTCGCCAAGTTTCACGGCGCGGAAAATTCCCTCTCCCTTGACGGGAGAGGGCTAGGGTGAGGGTGAACCTACTCGCCAAACTAATCCGGCGTCACCCCCATCCCCATCCCATCCTCGCCAACAACGCGAGATTACCAGCGCCGCCGCGTTCAGTCAACGCCACCC
Source organism: Dehalococcoidia bacterium (assembly GCA_963668275.2). GTDB lineage: Bacteria > Chloroflexota > Dehalococcoidia > Lucifugimonadales > UBA1123 > VXRN01. Next base: position 139,852 of record OY764155.1, on the reverse strand, counting down.
CGATATGGTATAGACGCTATGCTATAATACTTCCAACTTCAAAAGGAGAGCGGCTATGGTACCCGACCACATAGTCTCAACCGTCGGCTTCATAATGACGATAGGCAGTCTGGCAGCTCTCATCGCGATTGTCGCGGTATGGGCATGGTCGACGATGCGGAACCAGAATAGGAATAATCGGACACCGGTCATAAACGACGCTGATAGCGCAGATACACAATGAGAACCGTCAGTGGGAATCCATCATTAGTTGCTGCGTTGCTTGTTCTCTTTATGCTGTGTACTGGTGGAATCGGCATTATGTTCTGGCACGCGCCCGTTCCCGACGACGAACTTACCCGGGCGCAGATCAACCTCATAAGCATCGGCGATTGGATGGTCAAAGCATCTGTTGGAGCGATCCTTGGACTTGTCGGCGGCGCCCGCATAGCCGCGGTGAACGGCAACGGCGGCTCATCGTAACCCCACCCCCCTATCCGGCACAAACCACCCATCATCCCCCTGCAACAGCGCCCGCGTCCGATTCACCTCCCCCGCGTGATAAACGTCATGCTCAATCATCGTAACGACGATATGCCGCGTCGGAACAAGCCCGCCCCAATGCGCCTTCCTCAGCGCCTCCAACTCCGAATCATCCCCAAGCCCCCGTATCAGGCCCGCCAGGTACTCATGCCCCTCCCACAGCCACTCCGTCGCCGCTCCCACTGAAGACAGCCGCTCCACCCCCGGCGACGCCGGTGGCTCCCCATAATCCAGATCCCCCGCATCAAACCCATGATTCGCGTACATAAACTTAAACATCACCACATGAGCCACAACATCCCGAATCGAGCGCTCACCCCCCTCCGGCGCAACGTCCCAAGACTCCTCCCTCACACTCCCCAGATTCTCCAACAGCGAATGCTCACTCTCCCCAAAAGCCCGCTCCATCAACAGCAGCAACTCATCAATCCTCGGCGTCGTCATACGAAATTCACCCCATCTGGATTCACCCTTGCGGCGCATTCTCCCTGAGCAACGCTACCAGCCTGTCCAGTCGGTCAGCGTCGAAGAAATAAGCCCAAGTGGATGTCGTGCGCACCCCCTTAGCTGCAAGACTCTCAGAAAGTCCGCACTCAACCCATATCTTCTCCTCATCAACGTCAAAGACCCCGTGAATCCTATCGCGCCAGAGCGCGATGGCGAGTCCGTCCTCTCGGGAACTGGCCCCCGGGTCAAGCGAAACAAACGCCCCGGAAGTTCCATCCCCGACCTGGACATTGAAAAACAAGCTGCTTCCGCTTCTACCTCTTGACCAAGACACAGAGCCGAATCCATCAACTGCCGTATCCCACAGTTCCGCCACTCCATTTTCATCAGCGATGTCTCGCAGTTCAGCCTGGGTGAGGTATCGCCTACGCTTTGGCGCGGCTCTGGTTTCAGAACGCGTCTGTACCACTTCTTCATCAAGAAGCATCGAACGTCCCACCATCTCTTGACCGCCAACGTCGAAATACGCGAACGTCGCCACATTGATATCCACCCCATGCGTCTCAGACAGATACTCCACGATCCGCTCCGTCGCCGAATCCAGAGACGACGCCACGATATACATACGATGCGCCTGATTCACGAACTCCGGCAGGTCAAAACCAAACTTCTCGCTAAACGCCTCCTCAAGCCCCTTCCCGTCAAGGAAATCCGCGTTTGCCACAATCTCCTGAATATCTGAAAGCCCCAACTTCTGAACATAAGAAGCATAATCCAGAGTCTGCGCCACGATGTCCCGCGGCGTCCTATCCCGCTTCAGCTCCAGGATCACCAGATTCGCCTCCGAATCCATAGCGAGCAGATCTATGTCCCCCGTGTGTTCCGTCGGCACCTGCTGCCCAATCACCAGTAGCCCATCATTCACCAGCCCAACATCATCCCGTATCCAGCCCTCGAGTCGCGCCTCCAAGTCCAGCTTGTCCTGGGAAACCGGCCTCGGCCTATCCCCCTCTATCCGCCACAACTTAATCTCAGTCGGCATTGCGCTTACCCCCTTACTTCTGTATCCGATGGAATATCCAAAAGAACCTGGCTCTCCGCCATCATCCTGAACATCCCAATAATCCTGTAAATCCTGCTTCAGACAGATCCCCCGGCTACCCCGGCGCCTCCACCCGGTAAACCACCTCCGAATCCAGCGGCGCGTCCCGCCCCTGATCCCTCAGAACCTCTAGGTACAACTCTATCGCCTCCGCAACATTGCCTAGCGATTCTTCTACGGACTCACCCTGAGAATAACACCCCGGCAACGCCGGAACCTCCACCCAGAACACGCCTTCCCCTGCGCTATGAACCACAACCGAGTACTGCATCACATGACTTCCTCTATAAGAACCTCGCCACCCGGCGAAACATCCATAGTGACCCGACTGCCGGAAAGCAACCTTATGCCAATCAGAGGAACGCCATCCGCTTCGGTAACGACCACATCACGAAGTCGGTCATGCCACAGCAGCCTACCCTCATAGATGTCCAGTCTGGCCGATTCTCCGTGGGCCAGAACGAAGTCCATTCTACCAGTCCGTATCAGTCCCAAGTGTCGGATGACGTTGGAAGGAAGCGCAATATCTCCAACAAATCCAGTATCTATAATCGCTTCCACAGGCCAGAGGCGACCACTGCTGTCCGCAATGGCAATCGGAACAATCGCCGACTCCCCATCTTCGCTCATCCTGCCCCTAATCATCGCGCGCGGGCCTCATCCGTGGCCAACGGGGTTGATACGGAACTGGATAGCCCACCCGTGCCGTATAGACCGAAGCGCCGGGGCATCGCCTCAGCAGGCGTGCGATAGCGTCCGCGTGGAGCCTGTCAATCTCGTATTCCGCCGTAGCAGTGTCAATGACTACGAACTTGCCCTTCTCACCGGGTTCCAGCGCCGGAAGCACGCGCTGTTCATATATCTCCCGCCCCCGTGTTTCCATATCATGATGCGCTTGTATCTTTTCGAGCATTGATTTTCTCCATCCTGAGTATCCAATTATCCCCCAAATCCCGCTTCAGACAGAATCCAGCCTCTCCACCACCTCCCCCGGCAGCCGCGCCGACACCGCCTCCGCGTTCGCCACAGCCTGCTCCGGCCTCGACGCCCCCACGATGACCGACGTTATCTGCCGCCTCGAAAGCGTCCACGCGATAAGCAACTGCGCCACGCTGATACCCAGCTCCGCCGCCGTCTCCCTCAGCGTCTCCACCATCCCGAAAGTCCGCTCATTCCAGTAGGTGTCCTTCGCCCTCTGCGCGTGCCGAGACGCCATGTGACTATCCTCCGGCGGCGGCGACTCCGCCGAATACCGTCCAGTCAGAACGCCCCCCATGAATATCTGGTACGGGATGATGCCCACCCCCTGCTCCGAGCAGGCGTCGAAAAGTTCACCCTCGATGTCTCGCTTCCCCAGGTTATACTCCGGCTGAACCGACTCGAACCGCTCCAGCCCGTTCTTGTCACTCACCCACAACGCCCTCACAAGCTGCCACGCCGCGAAATTCGAGCACCCGACATACCGGATCTTCCCCTGCCGAACCATACCGTCCAGCGTCCCCAGCGTCTCCTCCAGCGGCGTCTCCGGGTCGAAATAATGCACCTGGTACAGATCAATATAATCCGTACCCAGCCGTCTCAGGCTACCCTCCACCGCGTCCACCAGGTGCTTGCGCGAAAGCCCAACCTCGTTAGGCCCTGGCCCCGTCGAGATGAACCCCTTCGTAGCCACCACGAAATCATGCCGATGACTGCGAACCGCCCTGCCCACCACCACCTCCGAGTGCCCCGAATTATAAGCGTCCGCCGTATCAATGAAATTGACGCCCGCCTCAAACGCCGCGTCAATCACCGACACCGCCCGCTCGTCATCCACATACCCCGCCCCGAACATATTCGTGCCGACACACACCCGCGACACCTTCAACCCGCTGCGTCCAAGCCTCACGTATTCCATGATTCACCTCTACCAGAAAAGAGTCGGCCCAAGCCTAACCAAACCGTCATACGCTGTCAAAACGCGCGCCACCCCAGAGGGGCGACCCGTCTATATAGCTTCCATGATTTGATTTTATATTGACCTGATGCTAAAATTCCGCCTTGTGGGATAGAGTCCCGTCAGGTGATTTTCGAGTCCCGCTACAATCGTCTTTAACGCTGTAAAGCAGCCTGGTCTGAACCAAATCAGCCCTTTTCACGACGCTGCGAATGGTCTGGGAGGATAATATGACGGAAAGGAAGGTGCAGCTTCACCGCGGCCTTCGGGAAGTGTACATAGACAGAACGACGTCCAGCTTCATTGACGGAGATGTGGGGAAGTTGCTGTATCGCGGATACAACATTGACGACCTCGCCCAGAATTCCACGTTCGAGGAAACCGCATTTCTCGTAATGTACGGCCACCTGCCCACGCAGGCCGAGTTGGACGCCTTCGACGCCGAACTCAAGAACTCCCGCGCGCTGCCTGCCGAGATACTCGACATCATCAGGCTCACCCGCAACTCCCACCCCATGGACGTACTGCGAACGTCGGTTTCGGCCCTCTCCGCGTATGACTCCGATACCGAAGATAACTCCGCCGAAGCCACCCTGCGCAAGGGCCTCCGGCTCACCGCTCAGGCCCCCACCATCGTCGCGGCCCACGCGCGTATCAGGGACGGCAAAGAGCCGCTCGAGCCCGACCCCGATCTCAGCCACGCCGCCAACTTCCTCTATATGCTCTTCGGCGAAAAGCCCGCTGACGAGGACGCCGCCCTCATAGACAAGGACTTCGTTCTCCACGCCGAGCATGGCATCAACGCCTCGGCGTTCGGCGCGCGTGTAACGGCCTCCACCCAGGCCGACCTCCACTGCGCCATAACCACCGGAATCGGCGTCCTGAAGGGCCCTTCGCACGGCGGAGCCGCCGAAGAGGTCATGAAGATGACCCAGGAAATCGGCGAAGAGGAAAACGCCGAGACCTACGTCCGCGAAAGGCTTCGTGCGGGCGGCAGGATCATGGGCTTCGGACACAGGGTTTACAAGGCCCTCGACCCAAGGTCCGTACACCTCCAGGAAGACGCGCGAGAGCTTGGCGAGCGCAAGGGCGAACCCAAGTGGTTCCAGATACTCCAGTCTGTCATCGAGGTGATGGAGCCATATCGCCGGCGCGGAATCTACCAGAACGTGGATTTCTTCTCCGGCGCTATCTACTACCTGCTGGACATCCCGGACGACCTGTTCATATCCATCTTCGCGATGGGACGTGTGCCGGGCTGGACCGCCCAGGTCGTCGAACAGTTCGAAAACAACATCCTGCTGCGCCCCAGGCTCCTCTACACAGGGCCTATGGACGTCGAGTACGTGCCAATCGAAGACAGAGGCTAACCGACAACGTAAACGGAAGAAGGTTCATAATTGAACGAAGAGACAGTAGTAACCGACTCGGACTGCGTTCACCACTGGATGATTGGCCGACCCAACGGGCCGACCAGCATGGGAACCTGCAAGATCTGCGGCCGTGAACAGGAGTTCAAGAACTCGATACAAGGCTCAGGATGGGACAGAGACGGCGGCAGGCGACGAGCCGCGGCCGCGGCGGCCCAGAGAAACAGGGCCAACGCCAATCAGTGAATGCCCCGCCGAGGGTACCCGACTAACAAGCCTTTTCAGAGGGGGCGTCATTCAGCGCGACGCCCCCTTGTCTTTTGTGAATTCTCCGTGAAAACGTCCAGTACCACATCCATATGAAGATGCCTCATTCCAGCGACCATTCGTCATCCCCGCGCAAGCGGGAACCCTCGGAGAGGCTCGCCGCTCGGCAATCCAGAGATTGCGGCAGGCTCATAAAGGTAAATCTAACTGGACGCTGTACTAGGCAGCTTGGCAGCCCTTCGGCCACCTCCGAAATGAGCGGAGCCGAGACCGAGATCCGGAGCCATATCTCGCGGCGAGGCCAGATCACCTTCGCCGAGTTCATAGAACTCGCCCTCTACCATCCCGACGGCTACTACCCCAAAGGCTCCCGCATAGGCGCGCGCGGAGACTACTTCACCAGCCCCGTCCTACATCCCGCGTTCGGCGCGCTCATAGCCGTCCAGCTTGAGGTAATGTGGGACACCCTCGGCAGACCTTCGCCCTTCTGGATAGTGGAACCCGGCGCGGGCGAAGGCCAACTCGCCGCCGACATCCTGTCCTTCGCCAACGCCCACATGGACGAGTTCGCGCGAGCTCTGCGCTATATAGAGACCGACCGCTCGCCCCGTACCGCATCGCCCGACTTAGCCCCCAACGCCTCACGCCTGCAAGCCTCCGGCATTCCCCTGCGCGGAATCGTCGGCTGCATCCTGTCCAACGAGCTATTCGACGCCTTCCCCGTCCACAGGTTCCGAATCGCGGACGGCCAAGTCGAGGAAATGTACGTGTCCGTTGGAACTGGCGGCGACTTCCGCGAAGAATTCGGCCCGCCGTCCACCGACCGCATTGCCAAGCGTCTTTCTACACTTCCGCGCAAACTCCCTGACGGCTTCCGCGGCGAGGTGAACCTCGGCATCGGCGACTGGCTGAACGACGCGGCCTCATCCCTCGACCGAGGCTACGTCCTGACCATTGACTACGGATACGAGGCCGACGAACTCTACTCCGACGCCCGCGCCCATGGCACATTCCAGACCTACTACAAGCACGTTGACGGCAGCAGCCCCTACCAGCGCATAGGCCGTCAGGACATGACCGCCCACGTGGACTTCTCCGCCCTCATCGCCGAGGGACTGAGCGCCGGACTCAGGCCCGTCTTCCTCACCACCCAGGCCGAGTTCCTCGCCTCGCTCGGCTTCAACCCCATGCTCGCCTCGATGAGAACGCGCGACATCGAGTGCCCGACCAGAACCGCCAACATGAGGGCCATGAGCGAACTCATAAAACCCGACGGCCTCGGCAAATTCCGCGTCCTCGTACAGGAAAAGAACAGCGGCATCACCCACTCCTCCGACCTCCTGCCTAACCCCGAACGCCTCTCAGCCCCGAACGCGCCACTCATGACCGAGAATCACCTCTTCTACACACCACCCGCAGTATGAACACATTGTCAATTAGGGTCTATCGGGCTATCATGTGGGGAGAGGAGCATATCTGTGAGCGACATCTTGATACAGAGTTTGGTAACCATAATCCCGATAGCTGTCCTGCTCTTGGTGGTACATTACTTGCAGATCAGGCAGCTAAAAGGCGTTGAAAGTCGGTTGAGCAAAGAAATAAAAGCATCGGCAGATCGTCTGTGTGCCGATATTAGAGATTTGAGAAATCGAGTGGTTGCGCGGGGAGAAGGCTATACTGAAACCGAGGTGATTCGCAAAGAACAACCCTCAGTCCCAGAAAAGCCACAACCACGGTAAACTATCTATCCTGCCTGCGAATCAGCGGTCTGCCGAGGCGAAGTCCTCCGCCCAATGACGATGAACCCTGTATGCCCAACCATCCTGTGAGACGGCCTCACGCTCCGTCCGCTCACGTTCCACTGCCGCATCATTATCTCCATCGTCTCTATCATGCCGAAAGTGCGCTGGGACCGGAGCGTCTTCACCAGTTCATCCACCTGCGGCACCGTCGGCACGAACCCGAAGAACAGCCCGCCCGGAACCAGCGCCTCCGATGCGTGCGGAACGACGTGCCACGGTTCCGGCAGGTCCAGAATCACCCTGTCCAGGTCATCTTCCTCGAAACCCTCATACACGTCGCCTATCTTGATTTCCAGGTTGTCCCAGCTATCGAAGTAGCGCGCTACGTTGGCCTCCGCCTGCTCTATCATGTCCTGCCGCAGGTCATAGGTAAAGACGCGCCCGCCGGGGCCAACCGCCCGCAGCAGCGTCATCGTAAGCGCGCCCGACCCGGTTCCCGCCTCCAGAACTCGCGCGCCCGGAAAGATGTCCGCGTAGAACAGCATCGCGCCCAGGTCCTTCGGATACATGACCGTCGCCAGGCGCGGCATACGCAGCGTCAGGTCCGACAGAGTCGGCCTGACCGCCATCAGCCGATGCCCCCTGTTGGTCGTTATCCAGCAGCCCTCGTCCTGGCCGACCAGGTCCGCGGCCGGATAGTTGCCCAGGTGCGACTCGAACAAGTTGGCTCCCGTGACATGAACCAGGTAACTCCGACCGCGACGGTCCAATAGCTGGATGTACTCGCCCTCCCGGAAAGGGCCGCGTCTGTTCAATTCCACGTTACGAGAGCTTCTGTACCTCGGCCAGGACGTTGCGCGGGTCAACGTCCCCGGCGGCGGCGTAGGTCTGCTTGAACCTGATAACGCCCTCTTTGTCTATGATGATGATTGCCCTGAACGGCGCTCCAAGATTCTCGTTCAGGATCCCGAGACTCTCGCACACCGCCCCGTGCGGCCAGTAGTCCGCCAGCAGCGGATACGGTATCGAGCCGAGAGACGACGCGAACGCCACCTGTGTCGGACGGGAATCGCAGCTTATGCCCAGCACCTGGGCGCCGGCCTCCTCGAAAGTCGCGTTATGAATACGCATCGAGGAAACCTGGTGCGTTCAACCCCCTGTGAACGAGAAGATGTGGAACGACAGGATGACGTTCTTCTCTCCCCTGAAATCGCTGAGCGTTATCGGTTCGCCGTTATGAGCCGGCAACGTAAAGTCCGGGGCCATCTGGCCTACTTCTGACATATTCTCTTCTCCTGAATTCACATAATTTGGCTGAGACCCGTTTACTCTGTGTCGATCAGGAGGCCCAGCTGCATTCCTGATTCACTTGGGTGAACCCAATTATGGAATAGTAACTTAGACCAAGGATCGAACCTGTGTGCTATCGGCGCAAGCTCGACGGAATCTAGGAACTCGCCACAATGCTGCGACCCCAGCGAGAATTCTTCGCCAGCTTGGACAGATACGTCCTCACTTACGGTGACATCAAATACAATGGCGATATGACGGGATGACACTAAGCTAGTCAAATCATTGACAGTCCCGACAATTTTTATATCTTCCACATCGCTTACACCAATCTCTTCCTGAAGCTCACGACGAAGATTCTCTTGGAGCAAGTCGGTTAGATCAAGACCTCTCCCAATGCGTTCTACGTGTCCGCCGTATAGCAACGTGAACTTCCAATTAAGATCCTCGCGTCCTGCCGCGGTCCGGCGCGTGACGCTGTATCTACCGTCTATATCGCGTACTGCTGCGCATGAAATTAGTTGAACAAGACTAGATGACCGCTCGGCATATGGCCGAGGCGACCAATCGCACGATTCTCTGAGAGCAACAATTGTGTCTGGGTCAATCTTCTCCCATGGTACGAACCCTTTCAGATTCGATACCAACTCACGAGGTACAACCAGGACATCTTGTGGACTGAGTGAAGTCATTCTCCATCCTGAATCGTGTTAACCATAATGCGCGCCACTTTATACGCAGTCCCTCTAGCTGTCGTTCGTTGAGACTGGCTAGTATCAATCTCATGCACGACCTTGAAACGGTCTCCATGAGAACTTTGAACTGCCTTATACGCAAGATTCAGTTGCCCCAAGGTATCCGTATTCATAGCAGTCCCAGGATCATTGATGAGCTTATCTGCATTCTCTCGCTCAAGAGATGTCGGTGGGTCTGCACGAAACAGGAATACGCTATCAACAACATCCAGCCATTCGCTGATTAGAAAGAACTCGTGAACCTTGTTCAAGTCAGCTAGAGCGATGTCACTTCGGTCAGCCAGAAGTTGAAACCAAACTAAAGCGTCAAACAAACCGCGGTCCAATATGGCGATGTGATATTTCTCCGGACTCGATAGTCCTTCTAGGATATGGGTGAGGGCATAAGACGCTGACCAGATATTAAACCTGAACAGATTGTCCCGCAAGTATCGCGGAGTTCTTCTAGACGCTCCTTCGGTGGGAGCAAGCACTCGGAACCCCAACCTCCTAAAGAAATGTGAAACGCTATCAATACACGTGCTCTTACCACTCTTGGGGGTTCCTGAGAACTCGAAGAAGTAAGGCCTGCTAGGTTCGTTGATGCGCCACATTTTTAGGACAGATTCAGCGTCGGCTCTCAACTTTGCTATATCGTCGGTTGACATTTACCTTCCTTGATGAATGCTGGCTCTAACTTTCCGGTGTCCATCTCAGCACGGGCCGCCGCGCGGCGCGCGCCTCGTCGAGCCGTGTATTGGGGGTGTTGTGCGGCGCGTCGTGCAGCAGGTCGGGATCGTCCGCCGCCTCCTGCGCGATTGCCTTCATCACCTCGATGAAGTAGTCCAGAGTCTCTTTCGACTCCGTTTCCGTCGGCTCTACCATCAGCGCTTCATCCACGATGAGCGGAAAGTACATCGTCGGCGGGTGTATGCCGTAATCAATCAGCCGCTTGGCGACATCCAGTGCGCGAACCCCGTTCTGCCGTTTCAGATTCGTCGCCGAGAACACCACCTCGTGCATACAGGTTCGGTCGTATGGCAGGTCATAGACTCCGCGCAACTGGCTGAGCACGTAGTTCGCGTTTATAACCGCGTCCTCGCTTATCTGCGGAATACCCTCCTTGCCCAGCGTCGAGATATACGACCACGCCCTGACCAGCGCGCCGAAGTTGCCGTGGAACGCGCCCATCCGCCCGATGCTGTTGGACGGTTCTACCAGCGAGAAAGTCTCATCCTCGCCGTCGCCGTTGCGCGCCGCTATCGGCGTCGGCAGATAATCAACCAGCCTCGGCCCCGCGATGACCGGCCCCGCTCCGGGTCCGCCCCCGCCGTGCGGCTGCGTGAACGTCTTGTGCAGGTTCGAGTGCATCACGTCGAACCCCAGGTCCCCGAACTTCACCCGCCCCACGATGGCGTTCAGGTTCGCGCCGTCCCCGTACACCACGCCCCCCGCGTCCCTCACTATCTTCGTAACTTCCAGGATGTTGGTGTCGAACAGGCCGAGCGTGCTTGGCAGCGTTATCATCAGCCCCGCGAGTTCCTCGTTCACCGAACTTCTCAGCGCGTCCAGGTCGGTGTTGCCGTTCGCGTCCGACGGCAGCGTCACCACCTCGAAGCCCGCCATCGCCGCCGACGCCGGATTGGTGCCGTGCGCCGAGTCGGGTATCAGCACGTTCTTGCGCTGCGTCTCGCCCCTGTCCAGCAGGTAGGCGCGAGCCATCAGCATCCCCGCGAGTTCGCCGTCCGCCCCCGCCATCGGAGCGAGCGAGCAGCCCGGCATTCCCGTTATCTCATTCAGCCATTCCTGGAGTTCCCAGAGCAGCTTGATCGCCCCCTGTGACGTCTCCGCCGTCTGCATCGGATGTATCTGCGCGAAGCCGGGCAGCGACGCTATCTCGTCGTTCAGCTTGGGGTTGTACTTCATCGTGCAGCTACCCAGCGGGTAGAAGTTGTGGTCAATCGAGAAATTGAACTGGCTGATCTGAGAGAAGTACCGGACAATCTCCCCCTCCGACACCTCCGGCATATCCAGCGATTCCCTCAGCATGGACTGATCCGGCAGGTCAGCCACCGGCACGTCCAGCGGCGGCAGCGTCGTGCCGATCCTGCCCGCCCTGCTCCGGTCCATCAGCGTCTTTCTCCGGTCGAGATCGAATCTTTCCAGCAAGTTCGTCATTACGCGCTCACCTCCGCCAAAGCCGACGCCAGGCCTTCGATCTCCTCCCGGCTGTTCATCTCCGTAACGCAGACCAGCATCCCGTTGTCAACCTGTTCGCTTACGTCCAGCCCCCCGATTATCTTGCGCTCCAACAGCCTACGGTTTATCTCCGACGGCGGCGCGGGACACTCGACCACGAATTCCTGGAAGAACGTACCCTCCACCGGCAGCGAGTATCCCGGTATCTCCGATATGAGACTGGCCGCGTAGTGAGACTTGTGGTAGCAAAGCTCCGCGATGTGCCTCAAACCATGCTTGCCGAACGACGCCATGTAAACCGTGGACATCAGCGCTATCAGCGCGACCGCCGTGCATATATTCGACGTTGCCCGCTCCCGCCGGATGTGCTGCTCTCGCGTCTGGAGCGTCAGCACGTAGGCGTCCCTGCCGCGCGTATCCACCGTCTTGCCCACTATCCGGCCCGGCATCTGTCGTATATAGGACTGCTTGCACGCGAACAGCCCCACGTATGGCCCGCCGAACGTGGGCGGCACTCCGAGCGCCTGGCCCTCGCCCACCACTATGTCCGCCCCGTAGTCCCCCGGCGCCTTGAACATCCCAAGCGACACCGGGTCCGCGCTCACGATCAGCAGCGCGCCGTTCGAGTGCGCCAGCTCCGCCAGCCGCTCCATATCCTCCATGTACCCGAAGAAATTCGGCTGCTGGACAATCAGGCAAGCCGGCTCGCCTATCTCGGTATCCGACGCCGATACCACGTCAATTCCAAGTCCTGGAGCCTGCGTGTAGGTGTCCAGTACCTCGCGGTACAGCGGCGATACCGAGTCCAGGATAGCCACGCGGTCGCGCCTGGTTATCCTGGCCGCCATCAGCGCCGCCTCCGCCATCGAGGTCGAGCCGTCATACATCCCCAGATTCGCCACGTCCATGCCGGTCAACTGCGATACCAGCGTCTGGAACTCGAACGCCGTCTGCAGCGTCCCCTGCGACACCTCAGGCTGGTACGGGGTGTACGCGGTCATGTACTCGCTGCGGCTCGTTATCTGCCGCACCACCGCCGGGATGTGATGCCTGTACGACCCCGCGCCCAGGAAGCAGGCGTAGTCCCCCGGAACGCTGTTCATCGCCGCGAGTTCACGGGCGTATCGGTTGAGTTCCAGTTCGTCCCGCGCCGACGGTATATCCAGGTCCGAGTTCAGGTAGTTCTCGGGTATGTCGTCGAACAACTCCGCCACCGAGTCCACCCCGATGGCGTCCAGCATACTGCGCCTGTCCGGGTCGGTGTTCGGTACGTATGGAGACCGGAATTCTGCGGGCATCTTCTCTTATCCTAGTAGTCTGACAACTTAGTTGTGATGGATATTCAGATTCCGAATTATCCCCTCTCCCCTTGGAGAGGGCTAGGGTGAGGGTAGATAAGCCGTCAATCCAAAGACGTTGGAGCGCTAGCTCTCAGCTTCAACCAGCGCGTCATACTCCGACGCGCTCATCAGATTGTCAATCTCAGAACCGTCCGAAACTTCCACCTTTATCATCCAGCCTTCCTCGTAGGGACTGTCGTTGACAAGCTCCGGGCTGTCGTTGAGAGACTCGTTCACCTCGACCACCCTGCCGCCGACCGGAGAGTAAAGGTCCGAGACCGCCTTGACCGACTCTATCTCACCCATCTTCTCGAACTGCTCCACGTCGGCGCCCACCTCCGGCAATTCCACGAACACCACGTCCCCCAGGCTGTCCTGGGCGAAGTGCGTAATGCCGATTACGGCGGTGTCGCCTTCCATCCTGAGCCATTCGTGCTCTTCCGAGTATTTGAGATCTTCAGGGTTCATGCGCTCCTGCTCCTGCGATAGAAGGGAAGTGTTCTGATTTCCGCTCCAACCGGGCGGCCCCGTATCTCTACGGCAATCCGGGTCCCCGGCTCTGAATAAGCGATAGGAACATAGCCCAAGCCTATGTTGGTGTCAAGCGTGGGCGACGGCCCGCCGGACGTAACGCCGCCAATACGATTCTCGCCGTCCATTATAGAATATCCGGGACGCGCTATACCCCTCTCCGTCATCTCGAACGCCGCTATCTTGCGCGACACGCCCCCGTCCCTGATGGCCCTCAGCGCCTCCCCCGCCACATACCCATCCCTGTCCGGGTCAACGAACCTATCCAGCCCCGCCTCATAAGGGTTGACTGACGTATCCATGTCGTTGCCATGCAGCAGCAGCCCTGCCTCCAGCCTGAGAACGTCCCGCGCCCCAAGTCCGCAGGCCGCCGCGCCCAGCTCCATCAGCGACTCCCACATAGCCGCCGCCGACTCGCTCGGAACCATGATCTCAAAGCCATCCTCTCCGGTGTATCCCGTGCGAGCCAGGAAAGTCTCCACTCCGTTCACTGTTACTGTCCGCGCCCGGAATGGTCGTATCCTCGAAATATCCGACTCGGCCAACTGCGCCACCATGTCGCGCGCCTTCGGCCCCTGGCAGGCTATCATCGCCACGTCCGCGGTGACGTTCGTTATAGTCGTCTCTTCGTGACTGGCCCTGTGGCCCTCAATCCAGTCCAGGACAGCATCCGTGTTGGAAGCGTTCGGTATCAGCAGAAATCGCTGATTGCCAAGCCTGTAAACGATGCAGTCGTCAATTATCCCGCCGCTCCGGTCGCAGATCACGTTATAGTGCGCCCGTCCGGTTCGCATACCCCGCACGTTCACGCTGAGAACGGAGTCTAGCAGAGACGCCGCCCCCGCCCCCTCGAACTCCACCCGCCCCATGTGCGACACGTCGAACAGCCCGGCGTTCGTCCGCACCGCCTCCGCCTCCCGGATGATGCTGTCATAGCGCACCGGCATCTCCCAGCCCGCGAACGGCACGAATCGCCCTCCATGACCGGCGTGGGTGTCGTAGAGCGGGGTCCGGCGCGCTGTCTGTTCTTCTGACACGAATTCCTCCAAGGCTCTCTGTGGCGAGTCATGGAGCTATTGTAGCCGAATCAGCGAGATGTACAAGACCGCCCCGCAAGCAAGATGCTGTATCAACCAGGTAGATCAGACCGATGTAGGGGCAATCCCTTGTGGTTGCCCTCTACCGACGGCCTCCGGCCAAATTGATACAGGCTGCGCCAGCAAGATGCTGTACCAATTTAGTCGGCGTTGCCTGTGGCGAGGAAATTCCCTTCCCCCTTGATGGGGGAAGGCTAGGATGGGGGTGACTCCCCTACCGGCCAAATTGATACAGGCTGCGCCAGCAACCAACGACTAAAACCACTCGCGCGCTATCTGCTATAATATGACTACGGCATACCAACCTTCGCAAATGTGTTGTGGCAGTCCCGATCCTACCACCTTATGTTGCAACCGCCTTGCCGAGCTATTTATGAGAGACGGGTGGTGAGATGCGCAGATCTCTAGTTTACCTTCTGATAATCGTGGGCGTGACGGCGGTCGTCTTCACCCTGCTCTCCGGCAACCTGGGCGGTCCGGACGAACTGTCCATCAACGAGGTCATCACCATGGCCGGCCGGGGACAGGTGGAGAACATCGAGGTCAAGGGCGACTCCCTCACCGTAACCACCTTCTCGGGCGAAACCTACGAGTCCAGAAAAGAGAGCGGCTCATCCGTCGTCCAGATGCTCAACGACGCCCAGGTGGACATCAGCCGCGTCAACGTAACGGTCAAAGGCTCGGGCGGACTCTCAGCCATCTTCGGACTGCTGTTCAACTTCCTCCCCCTCATCTTCTTCGGAGCCGTCCTTCTGTTCATGATGAGACAGGCGCAGGGCAACACCAACCAGACCTTCAGCTTCGGCAGAAGCAAGGCCCGTATGTTCATGGGCAACGCTCCACAGGTCAGCTTCTCGGACGTCGCCGGCGTCGAGGAAGCGAAGGAAGAGCTTCAAGAGGTCGTGGAGTTCCTCAAGTACCCTGAGAGATTCCTAGCTCTCGGAGCCAAGATACCTAAGGGAGTGTTGCTGGTCGGCCCTCCGGGAACGGGCAAGACGCTGATGGCGCGCGCAGTGGCCGGCGAGGCCGGAGTCCCCTTCTTCAACATATCCGGCTCTGAGTTCGTCGAGATGTTCGTCGGAGTGGGAGCGAGCCGCGTGAGAGACCTGTTCGACCAGGCGAAGCGAAACTCGCCCTGCATCGTGTTCGTGGACGAGATAGACGCTGTTGGGCGTCATCGTGGAGCGGGACTTGGCGGAGGCCACGACGAGCGTGAGCAGACGCTGAACCAGATACTGGTCGAGATGGACGGCTTCGACACCGGCACCAATGTCATCGTGATAGCGGCGACGAACCGCCCGGACATCCTCGACCCCGCGCTATTGAGGCCGGGTCGTTTCGACCGTCGAGTGGTCTTGGACAACCCTGACCTGAAGGGCAGGCAGCAGATACTGGACGTTCACGTGAAGGGCAAGCCGTTGGAGGAGGAGGTTGACTTGGAGCGTGTGGCTCGCCAGACCGTTGGCTTCAGCGGCGCCGACTTGGCGAACCTTGTGAACGAGTCCGCTATCCTGGCCGCTCGGAGGGCGAAGAAGCTGATAGGCAGTTCGGAGTTCGCCGAGGCGATAGACCGTATCATAGCCGGCCCCGCTCGTCGGAGCAGGGTGATAAGCGACCGTGAGAAGGAAATAACCGCCTACCACGAAGCCGGTCACGCGCTCGTGGCCCACCTGCTGCCCAATGCCGACCCCGTAGCCAAAGTCACGATAGTCGCTCGCGGACAGGCGGGCGGCTTCACCAAGACCGTCCCCGAAGAGGACCGCAGCCTGATAACCAGAAACCAGCTCGAAGCGCGCCTCGCCATGGCAATGGGCGGTCGCGCAGCCGAGGAACTCATATTCAACCAGTTCACCACCGGCGCCAGCAACGACCTCGAACAGGCCACCAACATCGCCCGCCAGATGATAACCCGCTTCGGCATGAGCAAGAAACTCGGCCCGCGCACCTTCGGCAAGCGCGAGGAGATGGTGTTCCTGGGCCGCGAGATCTCCGAGCAGCGCGACTACTCCGACAACGTAGCCGAGCAGATAGACGACGAAGTCCGCTCCCTCATCGAGAACGCATACGGCACCGCCATGCGAATCCTCAAGGAAAACAAGACCAGGCTCGACCACATATCCAACTACCTCATCGAAAACGAGACCATCGAAGAAGAAGACGTCCCCGGCATCTTCGACGGCCCCCCGCCCGCGCCGGTCGCGGCGGACTGACGGGTAGCATCGCCATAGGGAGATGACGCGATGGAAGTGAAGGAAGCGGTGCAGACCGCAAAGGTCTATCTGCTAGACCTTTTCGAGGATGAGGATATAACCGATCTGGGCCTTGAAGAGGTGATGTTCGACGAACTGGCCGATACGTGGAAGGTAACGCTTGGTTTCTCGCGTCCCTGGGACAAGAGAAATCCTATGATCACTTCAATTAAGATCCGAGATGGAATCCCAGTTCGCTCTTACAAGGCGGTTTGCGTCAGAGACAACGACGGCGCGGTAACCTCATTGACAGACCGCATTATAGGCCTATCCAACTAACCCGGATGCCGCCGACCGGATATTTCATTGACGCTAACTTGCTCGTGCTGCTTGTCGTGGGCAACACAGACAAAGCTTTAATCTCCAAACATCGGCGATTGCGCGGATACTCAGTAGAAGACTACGATACCCTGATAAATATACTCAGTCAGGCCGAACTCATATTCATAACTCCGAACACGCTTACCGAGGCGTCCAACCTCCTCGCCCAACACGGCGACCCTGAGCGTTCTCTCATCTTTGACACGTTCAGGGACCTCATTCACGATAACATCGAAGTGGTGATAAGAAGCAGGGTAGCGTCCTCCAGAAGCGAGTTCAATATGCTAGGACTTACAGATTCGGTTCTCTTGGAGGTTGTATCGGAAGAGACACCTCTGATAACCGTGGATATGGACTTGTACCTGGCCGCTGTACAAGAAGGCTGGAATGCCGCGCTGAACTTTAACCATCTTCGAGGTTTGTAATATACGCGGTAGCCCAGTCACGTTTTATCGGGGCATGAGACTTCGGTTTCATGCCCCTCTATTTCCTACCCCATCACCTCCCTGAACCTCTCTATCGCCTCTATATGCGCCTGCGGAGACTCAAGCCCCGCGTTCATAGTATTCACCGACAGGTGAGTCGCCCCAAGCTCCCGCCACGCCTCCGCCGTCCGCTTCCAGTCCTCCTCCGACGAATCCCTGATGGACACCCAGCTCTCCACCCCGATGTCCTCCACCCCGCGTCCGGCCTCAGCCGCCTGCTCCCTCATACTCTCGATAAGTTCCCTGCCCTGGTCGTCCGGCCTGAACAGCGGGAACCACCCGTCCCCTATCGTCGCCACCCGGCGAATAGTCTGTGGAGCCGCGCCCCCAAACCAGACCGGAATCGGCTGCTGAACCGGCAGAGGATTCAGTCCCGCGTCCGTAACCTTGTGCCAGCGTCCTTCATAAGTGATGAGCTCGTTCGTCCACAACTTGCGTAGCAGGTCTATCTGCTCCTCCGACCTCCGCCCGCGGTCGTGGAAATTCTCCCCCAGCGCCTCATACTCCACCGCGTTCCATCCAACGCCGATGCCCAGCCGCAGCCTGCCCCGGCTCAGCACGTCCACCGCCGCCGTCTGCTTGGCCACCAGCGCCGTCTGTCGCTGCGGCAGTATGATCACCCCGGTAACCAGTTCCACGCTGCTGGTCACTGCGGCCAGGTATCCGAACAGCACGAACGGCTCGTGAAAGGCGTCCGTATGCCGGTACGCGCCGCTCCATCCGGGCCTGGACTCCGCGTTCGCCCCCAGCACGTGGTCGAACGCGAGAATGTGGTTGTACCCCATGCTCTCCGCCGCCTGCGCGTACTCGCGCACAGCCCCCGGGTCGCTGCCTATCTCAGTCTGCGGAAACACTACTCCAAGTTTCATAGCTTACGCTCCCTATTGTGATGTCGTGTACTATATACCAGTTCGCGCTATGGAGAGAATATATGAACAAGTTTCTCGGAGGACTTCGCGTTTCAGTAATGAGCGTCCACGAAAGATGGTGGTACGCTTATCTCATAGCGTTCTCCGCGCAGATGGCAAGTTGGACGTTCATGGTGGCGCGGGACGAGGCTGTACGTGGCAATCACGCCGATGTGGTAGAGTACATTAGGGCCGTCGGGGAAGGTTCATCCCCCATGGTCCAGATGTTCGTTCTGAACGCCATCATCATAATCGAATTAGGGAGGCTGATAATGGTTCTGGCCCAGGGAATAGCGGACCGACTAAAAGAACGCAGGGAAAAATTCAAGGACGATCTCAGAGCCGAGGGCATAGCTGCGGGCAAAGCCGAACTTGCCGCCAAAGTCGCCGATTGGAACAGGCGACGCCTGGAAGCGGAAGCGCGCGGGGAAGACTTCGACGAGCCGCCCCCCACGGAGTAGGCGCGACAGCCTTGTTCAGTATCACCGAATCGTGAAATATGGCGACCTACGACCTCATACTAAGCGGCGGAGTAACGCTCGACCCCAAAAACGGGTTCGAGGGCGTCAGCGACGTCGGCGTCAAGAATGGCAGAATCGAGCGTGTCGAGCCTGAGCTAGATCCCACCCGCGCCGAAGACGTCATAGACGTGTCCGGCCTCTGGGTCATGCCAGGCCAGATAGACACCCACGCCCACGTCGCCGGACTCTCCCGCAACTGGGACCCCGCCCTCGGCTACGGGATGCTGGCCCGCGTCGGCACCACCACAGTAATGGACATGGGCGGCACAGGCCCGACCCTAATAGACGGAATCAAGCGGCGCGGCGCGGGACTGAACGTCGCCGGAAACTTCGCGCTCATCCCGGGCCTCACGATTCCGGCCGGCCGCCTCTCCCCAGCCGTCCTGCGCGACACCGTAACATCCGCCCTCAGACAGGGCTGCTACGGCATCAAGATACTCGGCGGATACCACCCGTTCACGCCCGAAGACTCGGCGCGCGTCATAGCCGAATCCAACTCCCAGCGCGCCTACATCGCCTTCCACCTGGGCACCACCGAGTCCGGCAGCCAGCTTGAGGGCCTGCGAGAAGTCCCGGAACTTGTCGGCGACGGCAGGCTGCACGTCTGCCACGTCAACAGCTACTGCCGAGGCGTAATCGAAGACGCCGCGGACGAGTGCGACGAGGCGCTGGACATCCTCGACCGCATGGCCGACCAGCTAAACTCCGAGTCATACCACGCCATCCAGAACGGCACCACCGGCCTCTGCGACGGCGACGGCAACGTGATAGCCGACGTCCCGCGCAACTGCCTGCGTCTGCGCGGCTACGACACCACCTACCAGGGTATGCGCCAGGCCATCATGGACGGCTACGGCTCCGTCGTCGCGCAGAAAGGCGGCCAGATATACTACGCCCGGCGCCAAGAGGCCCTGAACCTGTTCGAGCGAGCGCGCAGCAACGTGGGCATGAGCTTCCCGGTAAACCTGCCGTCCTCCGCCTTCACGCTCAGCTCAGCGAAGAACGAGGCGGGCGAGTTCATCGTGGACGCCGTCAGCACCGACGGCGGCTCGCACCCCCGAAACGTCGCCATCCAGACCACCATGGCCCTGGTCGAGTTCGGCGCGCTGACCCCCTTGGAGATGGCCGAGAAACTATCCTGGGGCCCCGCCCGGATGATGGGCTTGTGGAACAAAGGCCACTTCACCCCGGGCGCCGACGCCGACATAACCATCCTCGACCCACGGCAGAACAAAGCCGTAATGAGCTTCGTCGCCGGCTCCATGATAATGCACTACGGCCGGCCCGTCGGCTCCGGCGGAACCCTGCTAGTAACCCCGCAGGGCAAGTCCGCCGCCCAAAACAGCGGCCTCCCCTACCAAATCGTCAACCTATCCCAAAGCAAGCTATACGCAGGCTACAACGGGTGATTGAGTAGTGTTCCCCTGCTACAATGGTCTAATTGCTACTGTTGGGGGCAAGTATATTGATACTCGATGAAGTCTTAGCCGACATTCAGGTGCAGTTGAATCAACAAGCCGAGCTTGGGATACGGGTTAGACAAGAGAGTGACGTTCCCGAAGTCGGCCCTGCTAACAGCGGTGTTTGGTTCCAGATACCACAGGTCACCGCCGTATTTGCAGATATGAAGGGTTCGACTGAATTGACCTCTGCTGTCAGTCCAAGAGTTGCGGCTCGTGCATACACATACTTCATAAGGGGAATGGCTGTGATTCTGGAACGGTTCTCAGCTCGATATGTGGATATACAGGGAGACGGTATATTTGGTCTGTTCAGCGGTAAAGGTTCCGCATTTTACGCAGCCTCTTGCGCAATTACAATGAGAACTCAAGTGGAGCGCGACATATCAGTTCGATTCAATAGGGAAACTTCTAGCGACTGGGAGCTTAGAGTAGGCGTCGGAATAGACCAAGGTAGATTGCTAGTCAGAAGGCTGGGATTGAGAGGAACCAAACAAAATGAAGTTTGGGCTGGTAAACCTGTGAATATAGCTGCAAAGCTAAGTTCTTTGGCTGACCCCAATCAAATAGCGGTATCAGAGAGAGTATTCAATTTCTATGAGAACGCTTCTAAATTACGGCAACGAGCCTTGATATGGTCATGTGGATGCGATGGATACACTCGACAGGGGCTCGGATTCGATGATGAGATTGGCACAACAACAAATCTGTGGGAAGCAACACCAGCTCCTGATGACTTAGGGCTGGACTTCGATACTGTTCACAGGCTGAAATCGGCATGGTGCAAGACACATGGCCCGGAGTTCTGTGAAGCTGTAGTTACGGGCAAGCGTCCTTAGGGTATGAGATTTGGAAGAACGCCTTACTTCACACTACGAGTCCATGTCACGCGCAATCCGGTTTGTCAGGATTGCGGATATGAAGGCGGCCCCGATACTGGCGCTCCAGATCGCGCTTGTGGGTACTTTGGCAGCCAGATTCGATAAGCTACTGTCCATTTTCACCAGAGAACCGTTTGATCTCGAAATAGCAATGCTCCTGATATTGCTCTTTCTTTACGTGGGCAATCTGATTACCGTCGCGTTGTTAGCGTCTTTGGTCTATATACCCAGAAACCCGAAAACGGGCAGATCTATCATCTATTTTGAAGACATCGCGGCCATGCGATTCGATTCATTCGAGGAACAGGCGAAGCAGATGTCGCCTGAATATATAGAGCTTCAACTGATTGATCAGATTCACAGCGTGTCCCGGATAGTTAGTACCAAGATGCGCTACGTCAGATGGGCATTCATTCTCAGTCTGCCCTCAATCATCCTCTGGGCGGCGCTTCTGGCTTGGGGAAGCGCCGCCTGATTATTTGATCCTACATCATCACCACCGACCGCAGCACCTCCCCACGCTCCATCTTGTGGAACGCCTCCTCCACGTCATCCAGCGCGATAGTCTCCGACACGAACCTGTCCAGGTCCAGCCTCCCCTGCAAATGCAGGTCTGTGAACATCGGGAAATCCCTGCTGGGCAGACAATCCCCATACCACGACGACTTCAGCGCGCCGCCTCTGCCGAACACCTCCAGCATCGGAAGCTCGATCTTCATGTCAGGGCTTGGCACCCCCACCAGCACCACCGTTCCCGCCAGGTCTCGCGCGAAGAACGCCTGCTCATAGGTGACCGGATTCCCGACCGCCTCGATAGCCACGTTCACCCCGTTGCCGTCCGTTATCTCCCGTATCGCCTCCACCGGGTCCGTCTGCGTGGAGTTGATAGTATGGGTCGCGCCAAAGTCCTTCGCCCACTCCAGCTTGCGGTCGTCAATGTCAACCGCAATGATCGTATGCGCCCCGGCAAGCTGCGATCCCGCGATAGCCGCGTCCCCCACTCCGCCGCACCCGAACACCGCCACCGAGTCCCCCCGCGTCACGCCGCCCGTGTTCACCGCGGCCCCAAGTCCGGCCATTACGCCGCACCCAATCAATCCGGCGGCGGCTGACGACACCTGCGGATCCACCTTCACTGCCTGGCCCGCGTGCACCAAGGTCAGTTCGGTGAACGCCCCTATCCCGAGCGCGGGCGACAGTACCGTGCCGTCCCCAAGCGTCATGGGCTGCGCCGCGTTCATGCTGTCGAAGCAATACCACGGACGCCCCCTGAAGCACGAGCGGCAATTCCCGCACGGCGCGCGCCACGCGATGATAACGAAGTCCCCAGGCTCCACGTTCGTAACGCCGTCGCCGACGCTTTCCACCATGCCCGACGCCTCATGCCCGAGCAGGAACGGGAAATCATCGTTGATAGCCCCCTCCCGGTAGTGCAGGTCCGTGTGGCAAACGCCGCACGCCTGGATCCTGACAAGCGTCTCCCCCGGTCCCGGATCAGGGACGACCACAGTCTCGATAGATACGGACTCCCCTTTGGAACCCGCTATAACTCCTTTAACTCGATTCGCCATGTCGGTTACCTCCCGAATATCCGCCGCATCCGCGCGGCGGCGCGATTTGAACATCGCTGAGAGTAAGCTACCCCGTCATCGCTGTCAATCGCCGCCCTCTTCATCCTGCGGACGCGGCGGAATGATTCGCTCCACCGGAATAGCGAGGTCAGGGAACGCCCGGGGCGCGATTGTATCCCCGAGCCCGTACCGCCGCGTGACACGATAGCCGTCCGCCGTCGGCTCCGTGTGAGAATCTATCCAGTCATCTTGCAGGTTTGCTATCCAGACTTCAGGAACGCCCGCCGCCGCGTAGAGCGACAGTTTCACATAGCGGTCATACCTGAGCGTCGAAAGCGACACCTCGACCAGCAGCAGAACGTCTTCCGGTCGGGGAGCGCGGAAAGCGTATTTGTCTTCGCGCCACGCCAGCAGCATCGCGTCCGGTTCCGGCTCAGAATTATCGGGCATTACCAGCGGATTTTGAGTCCGAATACACGCCCTCTCAGTCTGTCTGAGTATGTAGAATTCGTCGGATATAAATGTAACGCAGGCTGCATGGCGATTTCCTACCGGCGACATGACGATAACGTCTCCTGCGACAAGCTGAACTTTTTCATCGGGCGCGAGTACGCCAATCTCCGCCAGCGCGTGGTACTCAGCGTTGGTGAACGGCCTCCGCTCCGGCCCGCCAACTTCGGGATGCAGGAACAGTATCTCGCCCCCAATCAGTTCCAGATACTCGTTCTCAGCGAATATCCCCGCGTCCCGCATAGCGAAATACTCGTCCACGTCGAACAACCTCAGTCGAGGATCGTCAAAGCCCGGTATGGCCCGCGACAGTTTCGGGCGCGGCTGCGTTAGCGTCGTCATTCACAACCTCCTTCACAGAGCCTATACCTGAAATGATTCTATCACGCCCACCCAAGCATCGCGGCCTGAGCGCAAGTAGGCAAAATCCCTTCCCCCTCGACGGGCTCACAGGGATAGGCAAATGTGTCGACTAATCCCCTCTCCCTCAGGGAGAGGGCTAGGGTGAGGGTGAAGCGCCTACCGCTATCAACAGAATAAGGGTGAAGCCTCAGACTTCTTCGTCCCGCGGACGCGGCGGAATGATTCGCTCCACCGGAATGGCGAGGTCCGGGAACGCCCGGGGCGCGATTGTATCCCCGAGCCAGTACCGCCGCGTGACACGATAGCCGTCCGCCGTCGGCTCCGTGTGAGAATCTATCCAGTCATCTTGCAGGTTTGCTATCCAGACTTCAGGAACGCCCGCCGCCGCGTAGAGCGACAGTTTCACATAGCGGTCATACCTGAGCGTCGAAAGCGACACCTCGACCAGCAGCAGAACGTCCTCCGGGCGGGGAGCGCGGAAAGCGTATCTGTCTTCGCGCCACGCCAGCAGCATCGCGTCCGGTTCCGGCTCAGAATTATCGGGCATTACCAGCGGGCTTTGGACTCGGATACACGCGCGCGCTGGAACGAGTCTCAACGGTGTGAAAGCGTCGTCTATAAGTGCAACGCAGGCTGCATGGCGATTTCCTACCGGCGACATGACGATAATATCTCCTGCGATAAGCTGAACTCGTTCATCGTGCGCGAGTACGCCAATCTCGGCCAGCGCGTGATACTCCGCGTTGGTAAACGGCCTGCGCTCCGGCCCGCCGATTTCAGGATGCAGGAACAATATCTCGCCGCCAATCAGTTCCAGATACTCATTCTCAGCGAACATCCCCGCGTCCCGCATAGCGAAATACTCATCCACGTCGAACAGCCTCAGTCGAGGATCGTCGAAGCCCGGTATGGCCCGCGACAGCTTCGGGCGCGGCTGCGTTAGCGTCGTCATTCACAACCTCCTTCACAGAGCCTATGCCTGAAATGATTCTATCACGCCCACCCAAACATCGCGGCCTGAGCGCAAGCAGGCAAAATCCCTTCCCCCTTGATGGGGGAAGGCTAGGATGGGGGTGAAGCTCTAAATGCCCATCCCTCTCAGCAAAATAAGGGTGAAGGCTCAGCCTTCCCTTCCCTTCGTTACACTATTCACAATTACCGTACAAGATTATATACTCTATTAAATATATCTATGAGGAATTCAATGCAATCGAACGTAGTCCCTGAAGTTGTGGTACTGCGACTGCCCCTGTACATAAGGGCGCTGACACAACTTCAGCGCGAGGGGATCGCGGTCGTCAGTTCCCAGCAAATCGGCGAACGGCTTCACATGACGCCCGCGCAGATCAGGAAAGACCTGAGCTACTTCGGCAAGTTCGGAAAACAGGGGCGCGGCTACTGCCTTCGAGTCCTGCTCGACGAACTCCGAGACATCCTCGGACTGACCACCGACTGGCCCGCCTGCCTGGTCGGAGTGGGAAGACTCGGGCGCGCCATCATAAACTACACCGGCTTTGCCCCTGAAGGATTCACCATAGTCGCCGCCTTCGACAGCTCCGAAGACCAGGTGGGTACAAGCGTCGGACACTTCAAGGTGCGGCCCATGAGCGAACTCGCCGACGTAGTAAACAACATGGGCGTCTCGATTGGCATAGTCGCCGTCCCCTCCGAGCAGGCCCAGACCGTCATAGACCAGCTGGTGGACAACGGCATCAGGGGCATCCTCAACTACGCCCCAATCGCCCCCTACGTACCCGAGGGAATAGTCGTGCGAAACATAGACCCCGTACTCTCACTCCAGTCAATGACCTTCTACCTCAAGGACAAATAGAGAACCCCGCGCGCGACGCAGCCGCAAAAATCCCCTCTCCCTGAGGGAGAGGGCTAGGGTGAGGGTGAAAACGCGCAGCCAGCTACGACCACCAATCAACAAATCCCTTCCCCCTTGACGGGGGAAGGTTAGGATGGGGGTGAAACCCCACAGTCCCTACTGCGGAACCTGATCCCCCCGCCTAGTCCGTCGCCGACGCCGCGCCACCCCCAGCCTCGCCGCAGACCGTCGCATCGAGGCCAGCGCCCGCTCCAGGTCCATGTCAGCCGGGGCCGAAGCGATGCGCTCCTGCGCCCGCCGCAGCGCGATTTCCGCGCGATCTTCATCAATCTCGTCCGCCTGCTCCGCCGCGTTGGCCAGGATAGTCACCCTGTTGCCCAGCACCTCCAGGAAGCCCCCGCTCACGAACATATACGTCTCCTCGCCCTCCACCGTCACCCGTATCTCGCCAGGGTCCAGCGTGGTCAGCAGAGGCGCGTGGCGGGGCAGCACCCCAAGCTCACCGTCCGAGCCGGGAGCCACGAGGAAATCAATCTCCTCTGAATACACCACCCTCTCGGCGGTTACGATTTCAAGTGTCATATCGGGCATGGCAAAGCCTCTCGGTTATCTGTCACCCTCTAAGGCTCACAAGGGTATATAGAAGTCCCTTCCCCCTTGACGGGCTCACAGGGGTAGGTAAAAGTCCCTTCCCCCTTGACGGGGGAAGGTTAGGATGGGGGTGACTCCACCACTCCAAGTTCAATACCTACCCCTCTCAGCCCCTTGACAGGGAAATGTCGCTTCCATAAGTCCCCTCTCCCTCTGGGAGAGGGTTAGGGTGAGGGTAAACACCTACCTTTCCTCAAATGGGGAGGGAGCTTCTAAAGGTTATACTAATTCTCGGCCCTCATCCGCTCCGCCTTCTCCACCGCCTCCTCAATCGGGCCGACCATGTAGAAAGCCTGCTCAGGCAGGTCGTCATACTCGCCGTCCAGGATTTCCTTGAAGCCGCGCACCGTGTCGCGGATGGCCACGTAGCGCCCTTCCTGTCCGGTGAACTGCTCCGCCACGAACATCGGCTGCGACAGGAACCGCTGCACCTTCCGAGCGCGCGACACCGTGAGCCTGTCCTCCTCCGACAGTTCCTCGATTCCCAGAATCGCGATGATGTCCTGCAAGTCGCTGTATCGCTGGAGCACCTGCTGCACTCCGCGCGCCACGTCGTAGTGTTCCTGTCCCACGACCGCCGGCTCCAAGATGCGCGAGAAACTCGAAAGCGGGTCAACCGCCGGGTACAGCCCCTGCTCCGAGATAGCGCGGTCGAGCGACACCACCGCGTCCAGGTGGCCGAACGTGGTCACGATGCCCGGGTCCGTGTAGTCGTCCGCCGGCACGTATATCGCCTGGAACGACGTGATAGAGCCGCTCCTTGAGGACGTGATCCTCTCTTCCAGCGCGCCCATCTCCGTCGCCAGCGTCGGCTGATAGCCCACCGCCGACGGCATACGGCCCAGCAGCGCCGACACCTCCATGCCCGCCAGGATATAGCGGTACACGTTGTCAATGAACATAAGCACGTCCTGGCCGCGCTCTTCCTTGAAGTACTCGGCCATCGTCAGGCCGGTCAGCGCGACCCGCGCGCGGATTCCGGGAGGCTCGTTCATCTGCCCGAACACCAGCACCGTGTTGCTCAGGACGCCAGACTCCTGCATCTCGTGCCACAGGTCGTTCCCCTCGCGAGAGCGTTCGCCCACGCCCGCGAACACCGACACCCCTTGGTGGACTGTCCCGATGTTGCGGATTAGCTCCTGGATAACGACCGTCTTCCCGACGCCCGCGCCTCCATACGCGCCGACCTTCCCGCCCCTGGTAAACGGCGTTATCAGGTCCATCACCTTCAGCCCCGTCTCCAGCATCTCGATCTCCGTCGCCTGCTCCTCGAAGCTGGGCGGCTCGCGGTGAATCGGCCAGTTGTCTCCCTCGTCAATCTCTTCCAGGTTGTCCAGCGTCTGCCCCAGGCAGTTGAACAGCCGTCCCAGCGTCGGGTCGCCCACGGGCACCGCCACCGGCGCCCCCGTATCCACCACGTCAACCCCGCGTATCAGGCCCTCGGTCGGCCCGAGCGCCAGGCAGCGCGCCCAGTTGTTTCCAACGTGCTGTTCGACCTCGAGAACCAGCGTATCGCCGGCGATCTTGGTCTCAAGCGCGTTGAAAATCGAGGGCATATCTTCCGGTGGAAACTCCACGTCCACGACTGTTCCGATAACCTGGGTGATCTTTCCGTTTGCCATGTTGTTCAACTCTCCCGTTTCAGGGCGATTACCGCTCGTAATTAAAGTCCCTTCCCCCTCAACGGGGGTGAAACCTCTTCAAAATCCCTTCCCCCTCGATGGGGGAAGGCTAGGATGGGGGTGAATCCCCCTCACTTGTCCCCAAAGTCCCTTCCCCCTTGACGGGGGAAGGCTAGGATGGGGGTGAATCCCCCTCACTTGTCCCCAAAGTCCCTTCCCCCTTGACGGGGGAAGGCTAGGATGGGGGTGAATCCCCCTCACTTGTCCCCAAAGTCCCTTCCCCCTTGACGGGGGAAGGCCAGGATGGGGGTGTCCCCCCAACACTCGTCACCAAAATCCCTTCCCCCTTGACGGGGGAAGGTTAGGATGGGGGTGAATCCCTATCCACCCTAAGCCTCCACCGCCGCCGCGCCGCCAACAATATCCAGAAGTTCAGTCGTAATAGATTCCTGCCGCGCCTTATTCATCACCAGCGTCAGGTCCTCTATCATCGCGTTCGCGTTGTCCGTCGCGCTCCTCATCGCCACCATCCTGGCCGACTGCTCGCTCGCGATCCCCTCCAGCAGCGCGTGGAAGATCTGCATCTCCATGTAGCGAGGCAGAAGCTCCGCCAGCACCTCCGCCGGACTCGGCTCATATATATACCCAACCTGTTCCTGCGGACGCAACTCCGACGGCTGCACCGGCAGAAGCTGCTCCACAACCGCGTTCTGCGCGGTCGTGTTGACGAACTTCGCGTACGCCACATACACCGCGTCAACCTCTTCCGACTCATACGACTCCACCGCCAGGTGCGCGATTGGCGTTACGTCCAGGATAGACGGCCTGTCGCTGATGTCCGTAAACACCGCGCGCACGTTCACCCCATACCTCACCATGAAGTCCCGCCCCTTCTTGCCCACCGCGATAACCCGCGCGTTGTCGCCATAGTCCGATATGAACTGCCCCGCCGCGCGATTGATATTCGAATTCAGCCCGCCCGTCAGCCCCCTGTCCGGCGTAATGACGATAACCTCGACATTATTCACCTCGCGCGTCTTCAGCAGCGGATGGACATTATCCTCATCCTCCACAGGCTGAGCCGCCAGGTGCGCCAGCATCATATTCAGGTCATCCGAATACGGCCTGCCGCTCAGCGCCGCCTCCTGCGCGCGCCGCATCTTCGACGCCGCTATCATAGACATAGCCTTAGTTATCTTCGCCGTGTTCTCCACACTGCGAATCCGGCGCCTCAACTGCCTCACGCTTGCCATGATACGGTCCTATCCTTACTTGATTCGCTTAGAGCGAATTCCATTCCTCTCTCGATATTCCAGCTTGGCGGAGCATATCTCTAATCAATCCAACGTTTATATCTCTGCTGCCGTGTGTAGGTATAGGAATTACCCTTCCTTCACCAGGAGGTTCCATGTGCATATGCCTGCCTCTAGGCTTCGGCCCGGTGAATCCCAAAGCGCGGAGTCTTCGGATTACTTCCCGCCTGCTAAGCGGTGTCAGCCTCGGCAATTTCTATTTTCGTCTCCACTCCGGGAATGGTCGGTATTTCCCAACCCCTTTCGATAGCTATCTCGACACATCCTTGTATAGCGTCCGCCAGCATCTCTTTCGCGTCTTCGTAGTCTTCACCCTGAGAGAAATAGTAAGCGTCCACATCGGGGACATAAGCGTAAATCACATCCCCATCCGGCTTGTATACCGCCAGTTTCATGGCAGCCTCTATATACTCCGACAGGCAGAACGACTGCAACTTCACAGGAAAGCCGGGCAGATCCTTCCAGTCCTCAATCCCATCTTCCTCAGCCCGCCGGACATAGAAATCATACTCTTCCCTATGCGCCTCCCTCAACTTGGCAAGCGCGACAGACTCACTCGTTGTCGTCATACCCGCTTCTCCACTCCATACGCCTAAAGCGAATTCCATTCCTCCCTCGATATCCCCACTTCCCTGAGTATAGTTCTGATGATTCCCACACTGATGTCTCTACTACCATGCCTCGGAATCGGAAAGCGTCGTCCGGTTCGCGGGTCAACCATGTGCAGATGACCGCCTCCCCTGGACACAGGTCCTGATAACCCAAACGCTCTAAGACGACGAACCACCTCGCGGAAACTAAGCGGAGTCAATCTCGGCAATTTCGATTTTCACCTTTGATCCTGGGACAGGCTGGATTTTCCACCCCATTTGCAGATCTATGAGTATATTGCCCTCTATGGCGTCCGCCAGCATCTCCTTCGCGTCCTCGTAGTCTTCACCCTGAGTGAATGCCCCCTGCAATCCGGGAACATGAGCGAAGATGACATCCCCGTCCGGTTCGTACTCCGCTATCGCCAAGGCAGCTTCTATGTACTCGGACAAGCAGAACATCTGTAGCTTCACAGGGAAACCAGGAAGTTCCTCCCAATCTTTAACATAGCTCTTCTTGGCGTGCTTCACATAGAAATCATACTCTTCCTTATGCGCCTCCCTCAACTTGGCAAGCGCGACAGATTCACTTGTCGTCATATCCGCGCCTCCTCTCCGGGAATGGTCGGTATTTCCCAACCCCTTTCGATAGCTATCTCGACACATCCCTGTATGGCGTCCGCCAGCATCTCTTTCGCCTCTTCGTAAGTTTCGCCGTAAGAGATATAGAAAGCGTCCACGTCGGGCACCCTGGCGATAATCACGTCATCCTCAGGCTCGTACTCCGCTATTTCCAGCGCCGCCTCTATATACTCCGACAGACAGAACGACTGCAACTTCACAGGAAAGCCGGGCAGATCCTTCCAGTCCTCAATCCCATCTTCCTCGGCTCGCCGAACATAGAAATCATACTCTTCCCTATGCGCCTCCCTCAACTTCGCAAGCGCGACAGACTCACTTGCCGTCATATCCGCTTCTCCACTCCATCCGCCTAAAGCGAATTCCATTCCTCTCTCGTTATCCCCGCTAATCTGATTATGTTTCGGATGACTCCCACCGGTACGTCTCTGCTGCCATGCACAGGAATCGGGATGCGACGTCCGGTTTGTGGATTGTACATCTGCCTATGTCGTCCTCTTGACATGGGTCCGCGGTATCCAAGCGCTCTGAGACGCCGAATGATTTCACGCGACCTAAGCGGTGTCAATCTCGACAATTTCCATCTTCACCTCTGAGCCGGGTATAGGCGGGACTTCCCAGCCCATTTGCAGAGCAAAAACAACACTGCCTTCTATGGCGTCCGCCAGCATCTCTTTCGCGTCCTCGTAATCTTCACCGTACGTGAAATAACCCGCGTCCACACCGGGAACCCTGGCGATGACCACATCATCTTCGGGTTCATACTCCGCTATCGCCAAAGCCGCCTCTATATACTCCGACAAGCAGAACGATTGCAACTTCACAGGGAAACCAGGAAGGTCCTTCCAGTCTTTAACATGGTTCTTCTTGGCGCGCTTCACGTAGAAATCATACTCTTCCCTATGCGCCTCCC
Organism: Dehalococcoidia bacterium; assembly: GCA_963668275.2. Taxonomy (GTDB): domain Bacteria; phylum Chloroflexota; class Dehalococcoidia; order Lucifugimonadales; family UBA1123; genus VXRN01. Next base: position 108,447 of record OY764155.1, on the reverse strand, counting down.
TCAGCTTGGCAAGCGCGACAGACTCACTCGTTGTCGTCATACCCGCTTCTCCCCTCAATAGTCGCCCCCCTAATACGGCACCGTATCCTTAAAATCCTGTATCGCCGCGTTCAGCGCCTCCCCCGACTCATCGCTGATGATTCTCTCCTCCCGTATCGTAGCCAGAATATCCGCGTGATTCGCGTCCATATAGCTATGGAAAGCGTCCTCGAACGGTATCACCCGCGTTATCTCAACGTCATCCAGCGACCCGTTCACCAGCGCGTGCATAATCGCCACCTGCTTCTCCATGGACAGAGGCACGCTCTGCCCCTGCTTCAGCACCTCCGTCGCCCGCTGTCCGCGCTCAAGCTGTCTGCGAGTCGCCGGATCCAGGTCCGCCGTCCCGAACTGCGCGAACGTCACCAGTTCGCGATACTGCGCCAGGTCCAGCCTCAGCGTTCCCGCCACCGCCCGCATCGCCCGCGTCTGAGCCGAGCTTCCCACACGCGACACCGACAGCCCCGCGTTCACCGCCGGACGAATGCCGGAGTTGAACAACTCCGTCTCAAGATATATCTGCCCGTCCGTAATCGAGATGACGTTCGTCGGAACGTAGGCCGAAACGTCCCCCGCCTGCGTCTCGATGATAGGCAGCGCCGTTATCGAGCCTCCGCCATGTTCGTCATCCAGCTTGGCCGCGCGTTCCAGCAGCCTGCTGTGCAGGTAGAACACGTCGCCCGGATACGCCTCGCGTCCGGGAGGACGCCTCAGCAGCAGCGACATCTCGCGGTACGCCCATGCGTGCTTCGACAGGTCGTCATACACGATAAGCGCGTCCTGGCCCTGGTCCATGAAATACTCCGCCATCGCGCAGCCCGCGTATGGCGCCAGGTACTGGAGCGGAGCAGGGTCCGCCGAGTTCGCAGCCACCACGATAGTGTGCTCCATCGCGCCGTTCTGCTCAAGCATCGCCACCGTCTGCGCCACCTTGCTCGCCTTCTGTCCGATGGCCACGTATATGCAGATAAGGTCCCCGCCGCGCTGGTTGATTATCGTATCCAGCGCAATCGCCGACTTGCCCGTCGAGCGGTCCCCGATGATGAGCTCCCGCTGCCCGCGCCCAATCGGAATCATCGCGTCAATCGCCTTGATTCCCGTCTGCACCGGCGTGTCAACCGACATTCGCGTCGAAACGTCAGGAGCCACAACCTCCACCGGCCTGTTGCCCGCCGACTCTATCGGCCCCTTGCCGTCCAGAGGCTCGCCCAGCGCGTTGACCACGCGCGTCAGAAGCCCGTCCCCGACCGGCACCTCCACGATGCGGCCCGTGCTGCGTACCCTGGAGCCTTCCTTGACCGCCAGCGGATCGCCCATGATGACCGCCCCGACCGAGTCCTCTTCAAGGTTCAGCGCCATTCCCATGACGCCGCCCTCGAACTCCAGCAACTCGGTATAAGCCGCGCCCGAAAGCCCGTGAACCTGGGCGACCCCGTCGCCCACCTCTATCACGGTGCCTTCGTTGACCGTCTCAAGCTGCTGTTCCCAGTTCTCGATCTGGCTCCGTATGACCGAAGCTATATCCTGACCTCTGACCGCCATTTCGGCCTCCCCTGGAACGTTATCTGTTCATTATAAGTCCCTTCCCCCTTGACTGGGAAAGGTCGCTTCCATAAGTCCCTTCCCCCTTGACTGGGAAAGGTCGCTTCCATAAGTCCCTTCCCCCTTGACTGGGAAAGGTCGCTTCCATAAGTCCCTTCCCCCTTGATGGGGGAAGGTTAGGATGGGGGTGATCAGATTCGACTCCCTCCACCCATAGCTGCCTGTTCATTATAAGTCCCTTCCCCCTTGACTGGGAAAGGTCGCTTCCATAAGTCCCTTCCCCCTTGACGGGGGAAGGTTAGGATGGGGGTGATCAGATTCGACTCCCCCCACCCATAGCTGCCTGTTCATTATAAGTTCCTTCCCCCTTGACCGGGGAAGGTCGCTTCCATAAGTCCCTTCCCCCTTGACTGGGAAAGGTCGCTTCCATAAGTCCCTTCCCCCTTGATGGGGGAAGGTTAGGATGGGGGTGATCAGATTCGACACCCTCCACCCCCTAATTGACTATCCGCGCTGAACCCATACGATTCTCGCGCGCTTCTTCTACCGCCTCTGCGCCATCTCCCGGCGCATAGACTGCAACCGCGTCCGAGCGCTCCCGTCCATCACCCTGTCCCCCACTCGAATCACCATGCCGCCCAGTATCTCGGGATCAACCCGCGTCGAGAGCCGGATCTCCTTGCCCGACGTCCGCGCCAGCATATCCGCCACGCTGTCCCGCTGAGCGTCGTCCAGCGGCACCGCCGACACCACCTCCGCCCGCCCGACGCCCCTGTGAGCGTCCAGCATCTCCTGGTACCTGTCCGCGATCTCCGGGAGCCTGTGAATAGCCCCCCTGCTCGTGAGCAGAGACATCAGGTTCAGCGCCAGCGGCCCGACCGACGCGCCCAGCGAATCGCGGATTATCCGCTCCTTCTGCCCCGACGGAACGCGCGGAGCCGACAGTATCTCGCTGAACTCTTGATTCGTTATCGAATCCGCGAGCTGGGTAAGGTCCTCCAGCCAGTCCTCCAGTTCGTCGCGCTCGACCGCCAACTGAAACACTGCCTTCGCGTACCTTATTGCCGATGCGGTGGGCATTTGCTCTACCCTCTCTTTAGATGATTCCAAAAGTCCCTTCCCCCTTGACGGGGATAGGTCGCTTCCATTAAGTCCCTTCCCCCTTGACGGGGGAAGGCTAGGATGGGGGTGATCAGGTTCGACTCCACTCATTTTAGTCGTGATGGATATTCAGATTCCGATTTATCCCCTCTCCCTCTGGGAGAGGGCTAGGGTGAGGGCAGACAGCCTTCAATCCAAAGATGTTGAACCACTAGCTGCGCCCATTCGTCTGCGCGCCCTCCTCCAACACCTGTTGTATCAATTCATTGTGGTCCGACTCATCCAGCGACCGGCGTATCACGCGCTCCGCCGCAACTATCGCCAGACCCGAAAACTCCCGCCGCAAATCTTCGATAGCGGCGTCCCGTTCCCGCTGTATGTTCGCCTCCGCCCGCGTGCGCTCCGCGGCGATGTCCTCGCGCGCCTTCGCCAGCTCTTCCTCGCGGAACCTGTCCGCCACCTCTCGCGCCTGCGCGATAAGCTGCTGACCTTCCGCCCGCGCCTCATCAAGCTGCCGCTGCGTCTCCTCGCGCGAACTCGCCGCCTCAGCCTGCGCGCGCTCCGACGCCTCCAGGCTCTCCCTTATCCGATCCGAACGCTCATCCAGCATCCTGACGACCGGCTTATACAGCAAGAACGCGAGAATGCCGAACAGAATGCCGAAACTGATTAGCTGCGTAATCAGGCCGGTTACGTTGATTCCTATGGCTTCCATGCCTTCACCTGAACCTTCTTCCAACTTCCGATGTGCCTACGCCGTCCAGCGAGATGATTACATAAGTCCCCTCTCCCTTGATGGGAGAGGGTTAGGGTGAGGGTGAAATCACACGGCTCCCAACGAGGTATGAGATAGCCCCTAGGCCCCCTAGAATAGCGAAACTGATCAACTGTGTAACCAAGCCGGGTAAGTTGATTCCCAGCGCCTCCATACCTTCACACCTCTAACCCGCTTCCGAGCCTCGGCGAGCGCTCCCTCACGGGACGGTTAGACGAACTTGATGATGATCGCGACGACCAGCGCGTAGATCGCGATGGCCTCCGTGAACGCGATGGCCAGGATCATGTTCTGCTGGATGGGACCGGCCGCGTCCGGGTTCCTGCCCAGAGCCTCCATCGCCTTCGAAGCCAGTATCCCAATGCCGATACCCGGCCCGATGGCGCCCACTCCAATGGCAAGCCCCGCCCCTATGTTCAGAATATCTCCTTCCATTCCTCTACTCCTTACTATTATCTGTGTCTGAAAGAGCCTTCGACTCTTGCCGCTCCATAAATCCCTTCCCCCTCGACGGGATCGCAAGGGTAGGTAAATGTCTAATCAGCTACGAACTCCGGTCAACAGATCCCTTCCCCCTCGACGGGATCGCAAGGGTAGGTAAATGTCTAATCAGCTACGAACTCCGGTCAACAGATCCCTTCCCCCTCGACGGGGGAAGGTTAGGATGGGGGTGATTATCCCATCTTTCAACTTCCTCAATGATGATCCCCTCCATGCGCCGTAGTCGCCGCCGTGGCGAACACCAGCGTTAGCATGGCGAATATGAACGCCTGGATCATCCCCACGAAAAGCTCCAAGCCCAGGAACGGGATGATGCCGATAAGCGGAATCAGGAAGATCATCGCCATCAGCAGCACCTCGCCCGCGAATATATTCCCGAACAGGCGGAACGTGAAGCTGATAAGCCTCGCGATCTCCGAAATCCCTTCCAGAAGACCCACGAAGAACCCAATCGGCCCTTCCCTGAAGTTGATGTACTTGCCCAGGTGTCCGAACCCCAGCGCGCTGAACCCCCACACATGAACCATCACCATAGCGACGATAGCTATGGCCAGCGTCATGTTGAGGTCCGTGTTCGCGCCCCGGAAATACGGGACTAGGATTCCGGCGGTCTTGCCTTCCTGCGGATCCTTCTCCCACTCCTTGACAGTAGCCTTGTCCGCGATGGAGCCGGGCATGGCCAGGGCGACGGGTCCCTCGCCCTGGAAGACCTGGATTTCTTTCTTGCCTAATTTCTCCGTGTTGACGTTGCCGTCCGCGTCGGTGTAATAGTGATCGGCGATGTAGTCGGCGCTCTCTATCCAGCCGATAGTGCCCGCCCCTGGCAGAATCCCTATCCAGTTCGCCGTGATGATGAACAGGAAAATCGTCATCACCAGGGGGAAGAAACGCCGCGCGCGCTCACGCCCGGCTATGCTCTCCGCCAGATTCAGAAAAAATTCCAGAACCACTTCCACGAGGCCCTGGAATCTGCCGGGAACTTCAGTGAGCCTGCTTCTCACCACAAGAGTAACTATCAGCAGGACGACAATCGTGATCCAAGTCGCGACCATCGTATTGGTGATGGGAACATCCGGGTACATCGGCTCGGCGGGAATCGCTATCGCCGCCAGCGGAGTCCCCAGAAAACCAAGCCCGAAAGCCTTGCCCAGCGCCCCGCCTAATATGGCCACTACGAAAACCGCCAACCCTATCGCCAGTATCAGCAGCGTTCTTGGGTTACGCAGCAACTGTAGTCTCCCCCGTCATTCTCTGGCTCCGGCGACTCGGCGCCGCCGGTCTATCGTCATTCCCGCTTTCGCGGCAATCCAATTCCGATTTATCCCCTCTCCCTCAGGGAGAGGGCTAGGGTGAGGGTGAAACCCCTTCCGATTGGGCTTCGAGATAGCCGCTAATCTTCATCCGAGCTACTCAGAATAGCCATCAGCATCCGGTACATACCGACCACCGCGACCGCTATTCCGATAAACAGCCCCGTCAGGGTAAGAGCCGGGCTAAGCCCGAACTGCCGGTCGAGCAAAAACCCTCCGGCAGCCCCGCCGCCTATACACATAGCGACGAACCAGCCCACGCCCAGAAGTTGAAAGGCCAGAGCCAGTTTCCGCCCTCCCATCAAGGGCCTCCTCAATAGCTTGCGCATTATATCACAAGCCCAAAAACACGGTCAACGAAACCCAACCGGCGCGCGCCCGCGAAAATCCCTCTCCCTCCACAGGCTCACAAGGTCGGGCAAACGCGCCAAAAATCCCTTCCCCCTCGATGGGGGAAGGCTAGGATGGGGGTGAAACCCCACCCGCGAGCGCGGTCTATCTGCCAAGACGAAGACTCAGCCCTCCCCCATACGCTCCCGCAACCGAGCCAACTCCGCCTCAGCCTCCGCCCGCGCCCGCGCCTCTATGTCCACGCGCCTCTCAGCCTCTACCCACTGCCGCTTCATCTCATCATGATCCGGCAGAAACCTGCCCCCCTCATAATCATAAAACCGCAGACTGCCCTCCACCCAATGCAACTCCAGCCCCAGCGCATCGCTCCTTCCCCAAGTAGAACCGTCCGCCGCGCGAACCAACTCGATTGGCTCATACGCCCCATCCACCAGCAGATCCCCCGCCAGCGGAGCGTCATGATACCGCCCGCCGCTCGGATCGAACCGCCAGTACTCCCCGACCCCAAGCCGCGCGTACCCATCCCGCTTCACCGTATAATCACGCCTGCCCGTACTCGGCGACGCCACCTCCAGAACCAGGTCCGGCGGCTTGCCCACGTCTTCTATCACATACCCATTCTGGATATTCACTATCACATCCGCGTTCACCCCCTTAGCGAACACGATATCCGGAACAAACAAATCCGAGCGCGTCCGCGCCTCCCTGCACAGATACCCCTCCGACCCCACCAGAACGTCATCCCGCCCCTCGAAGAAATCCTTAATGACAAAGAGAATCAACGCGATCAAAGGTATCTGCTGCATAGCTTCCGGTTCCCTCGGCGGGTCTGGCAACCTCGCCAACTTATCACTCGGCTGAGGACGCAGCCCCAACGCCGGCGCGCCAACCCCTATCTTTATCACCATATCTAAACCTCCAACCCACTCCCCCCAAAATCCCTGCCCCTTCCCTCCATCATTATACCATTCCCACCGCGCGACGCACCCCATCCCCATTCCTGTACAATACACCAATGCCATACGAATGGGACGAAGCCAAACGCCGTTCCAACCTTGCCGAACACAAGGTGGACTTTCAGGCTATACACAGATTCGAGTGGAACACCGCGACTTACAAAGACGACGACCGCCACGACGAACCACGCGTAAAAGCCACTGGTTTCATCGGCGTAGCCCTCTACACAGTCATCTACACCGAACGCGGCCCCAACACCCGCATCATCAGCCTTCGCAAAGCCAGCCCAACGGAGATTATGGAATATGCCCAAGCTTAAACCCGGCACAATCTGGCCCGCGCCCGCCAAAGTTGAACTGACACAAGATCAGATCAACCAAATCGCCGCGACCGACATGACTTTCGACCAGGTAGAAGAAAAGTACGGCGAAGACATCGCCATCCAGGTCGGCATCGCCCGAGACCCCGACGCCTCCGAATGGACCGACGAAGACTTCGCCCGCGCCCGACCCGTCGTAGAAATAGACCCCGATTTCGTCGAAACACACGTCGCCCAAAAAACCGCCCAAAAACTTCGCGACGAAGGCTACGACGTCTCCACCCAGGTCCCCCTCGACTTCTTCCACGGATTCCTCGCCGACATCATTGTGCGCGAGGGCGACAAGACCAGGATAATCCAGGTTAAGACTCGCTCCTCAATCGCCGCAGACCGCAGAATCTCCGAACTCGCCTACACCATAAACTCCCTGAAATCCAGGCCCGGCTGGACATTCGAACTCATCCTCGTCGGAGAGCCGGCCGGCCGGGACGCGCCGCCCGTGGACAAACCCCTCCAACGCGACAAAATCCTCAAACGAATCGAACAGTCTCAGAAAGCCCTCGACTCCGGCCTTCCCGAAGCCGCCCTTCTGCTTGCCCTCTCAGCCTGCGAAGCCGCCCTCCGAGCCTCCATGGCCGACGAAGGCCGCTCCAGCTCCAGCTACGCCCTCAAACAGGCCCGCAACCGCAGAACCATCTCATGGGACGAATGCCTCAACCTCGCCGACCTCCGCAAGCGCGCCAACGCCATCGCCCACGGCTTCACCCACGCCCCCCTGGACGATAACGCCATCACGCGGCTAATCCAAACCGCCCACCACCTCACCAACCAACTCACCTCGCGAGACCACTCCCCCGCCCTGCGCCGCTCCTGCATGACCCCCTCATAAGAGTCATCAATCAGCCCGCGCGCCACATCCGAGATGGACGCAACCCTAGCCTCCACTCATCATCCAGCCGTGGCGTTTCCAATTTCCCTGCCAACCCTTCCCAAAGCCGTTTTAGTCCCCGATAGGGCGTAGAATTAGCTCAACCGGGATAGGATGCTTTCCTTCATGACCTCACGATCAAGATCGCCGCGCTCGATAGCCCGTTGCATACCAATTCTGATTTTGCTACGTGGACGGCGGTCTATTTTGCCATTTGCGATAATGGCGGCTAAGGCGCATACTTGCCGTACAGTTAAGTTGCTTATGTCATGATGCAGTCGGTTCACCCGGCTGTCGGGAGTCGCGCCCGAGGATTGCTTGATACGTATGCCGATGTCTTGAAATTCGGCATCATCGAAAACCGCGTAGTCAACGTTTTGCAGGTTGTCGCGGGTGGCAGCCAGCGCAATCGTGATGCGGTCAATGTCTCGCTCGGACCCTACCCTGTACACCGATATTTGGTTTTCTCTGGTAGTAAGGTCTTTGAGCGCGTCGGCCTGGACTTCATTGCGGCTCGAATCCAACCACTGGGGCCGGGACCAGCGGCTTTGCCGTATGCTTCTCAGATACTGCGACATTCGGCCTGTTCCAGTTCCTCTATCACTAGGTCAAGGTTTTTCATCAACCAGGGTACGGTCTCATTTCGCCGCGCGTCGAGTAAATGCGTCAGCGCCGAACTGTCTTCTAAAAAGGACAGGCCCAGCGAAGCCGCGTCGCGTATCCGTTCCCGTTCCGATTTGAGCGTATCAGTAAGAAGGTTCAACCTCGCCTCATGCGTTTTTGAATCCCGGATTAGTCCAAGCTGCCGTAGGATTTCCTCCACAACTTCGATTTCCATATAGTGTGGAATGTTTAAGACTTGTCGCAGAGCCTCAACCGCGACTATGCCATCCTTACCAACAATATAGTGAAGCTTTTCCCTCATCTGGGAATTCATGCCGTCAAAAAACAACTCGTCTCTGGATTCACGGATGACTTGCCGGAATCGTTCAATGAGCCGTAGAAACAGACTGACATAAGCCGATGCCGCGCCAGGAAGCGCTGTGCCGGTTGGGCGCTCGTAGAAGTGAAGCGGTTCTTCTACCGCGCTGGACAAGGACGAGGTATACTCATACGTCGCCAAGTCACTGGCCGCTGTGACATACATGGCGGACATTCCACCCGCGTGTTCCTCGCTGGACGAGGTATACTCATACGTCGCCAAGTCACTGGCCGCTGTGACATACATGGCGGACATTCCACCCGCGTGTTCCTGTGCAATCGTCGTATTCACGGTTTCTCTTTCTTGGCGTTTAGGCCCCGCTCCGAGACAGAACGCCCGTGATGATTTCCTGTTGTAAATGTTGATGTCGTTGCTGCCAATCCGCAATAGCCTCAACAGCGCCTTGCCCTGATAGCGGATGGTGGTAGTTCACCGCTGCTGAAACCTCATCATGGCTCTCGGTAAAGCTCAGGTTGCAAGTCTTGTCGCCGAGTGGCTTGACTAGCCGCACAGATTCCGGCTTGAAGCCGGCTATGTCCATATCCAACCCAAGCAATTCTCGCAGAGGTTGTCGGTTCTGATTCACAGGTTGACCGCTCAACTGCCAATTGATCCCAACTGCTTGATAATTTACGCCAAGCTCGGTAGCCTCCGCGTAATTTATAGCTGGCTGGATAATCATATAGTCGTTCGGTAGATCCCCGTTGATGTCCTGTTGAAATATGCAACGGTTCCCTTCGATTCGTATCTGTACCCCGTTCACAAACTCGGTCTGGGCGAAAACCTGAATGGATATTTGGCTGGTAACAGTCCAGTCTTGCGGTATCACCCCTTTTGATTTCAACGAGTCAGGAGCGATAGACGTAGCCTCAATCGGCGATTCGGCCACCAACACGACAGATGCGTGTTGTATCTGCCACTCTATGGATCGAGCCATCTCCGTCTCCTTTATACCACTGGTGTTGATTTTCAGGCAACAATCCATGAACAAGGACAGCTATGCCATTTGAGGGTATCAAGCTCAATACCTCCACGCTTGGATTATAGATACAGTCAGGTTGAACGGCAACTCTGAATCAGACGCTCATTGAGAGAAGTAATCTCACAGGAGACAGATAACGCTTAGCCTGTGACGGCATCCCCTCGCGGACAGAACCGGGTCCCCGCCGCCCCAGTCCCATCCCCAACCGCCATCAGAATCACGCCAATCCCCCTAATCACCCAAATCACAGTTCAGACTCCCCTTTCTCCCGCCCCAACACAATCACCGCCACGTGCCTCCTCCCATGCCGCCGATCAACGATAACCACCTTCCCATCCCGAACCTCCGCCATCTTCTCCCGACCGCAATCATCGCAATAAACCGACCGAACCTCAGCCATTCCAGCCTCCTGAACTAACCACTAAAAACTAACCACTAACCACTGAATCACACCCACAACCACGCCTTCGACCTATTCAGCAGCAACTCCGTCACCGCCCACACCAGCGCGTCCAGCCTGTCCGCCGAACCATCCGACCCGGGCGACCAGACACACATCTGATCCTCCAGAGCGTCCAGCCCGCCTACATGATGCACCTTACCCTGCTCATACAGCGCCGACACCGGCTCCGCCCGCGCGTACTTACCCCGGCTCGCCCGCACCGACTTATACGGCACAACCCGGTCCTCATAAGCCGTCCTCACAGTATGCTCCACCAGGTCGCCCCCATTATTCGACTCCCCGACAATCCGATCCGCCCCATACCTATCCAGCATCCCGATAGCCCGTCTCGCCCAGCCGTCCGGCGACATCCGTCCCGAAGCGTCCTCCAGCACATAGGCGTGCCCATCCTCATCAGCCCCCGCCACCACGATACCCGTCTCCGACGACCCCGACCTCGACGACACCGCCGGGTCCACCGCCACCACCACGCGACTCAACTCCGGCGCCTCGCGCACCCGCGCCGCCTCGATCCAGTCCCGCCGCCACAGCGCGCTCTCGGATTCATCCAAAAGCTCCGCGTAAATCTCCTGCCTTCCCGTCCGAGTCCCCTCATACCGCCGCCGTATATGCTCAATATACTCACTCGCCAGATTCGCGCTATTCTCATACGTCGAACCCCTCGTAACCATCACATCCACCCTATCCTTCAACTCCCTCAACAGGCTGATAGGCTTCGGAGTCGTCGTCACGACACACCTGGGGTCATCCCCCAGCCTCAGCCCGAACTGCAAATTATCCCAAGTCTCCCGCGCGTTCTTCCACGACGCCAGCTCATCGCACCACGCCGTATCGAACTGAGGTCCCCGCAGCCTGTCCGGCTCATAACTCGAAAACCCCAGCGCAACCGCCCCATTCGGCCACGTCAACTTCCGCTTCGACGGCTCATACACAGGCTTGAACCACGGCGGCGACACCCGAAGCAGCCCCGACACCCCTTCCACCATCACATTCCGCGCGTCATCCGGCGTCGGAGCCACCAGCGCGATCCTTCCGCCAACGCCTCCGCTCACCCGCTCCCTTACCCACTCCGCTCCCACCCGAGTCTTCCCAAACCCGCGCCCCGCCATCAAAAGCCAAACCCCCCAATCCCCCTCCGGCGTGTGCTGATCATCCCGCGCCTGATTATTCCAACCGTAAACATCCCACTGGCCTTCCCAATCCCCAATCCTCTCCAACTCCGCCAACTCACTCACCCCCATCTCACATCCGTCCCATCATCCCCGCATCCGGTTACCCGGGAACCCTGCATCCCTCCGTAGGGGCAACCCCCGTGGTTGCCCTTCACCGGGAATCCAACCAGACCCTGTTATTCCGCCCTATCCTCTCGACCAGGCGTCCTATCCTGTACATCCCTCCATCCTGTAAATCCTGATTCTGAACTAATTCGGAAATCCAACCATACACTCTAAGACCCACCCCATCCTCTCGACCAGGCGTTTATCCTGTCCATCCCTCCATCCTGTAAATCCTGATTCTGAACTAATTCGGAAATCCAACCATACACTCTAAGACCCGCCCTATCCTCTCGACCAGGCGTCCTATCCTGTCCATCCCTCCATCCTGTAAATCCTGATTCTGAACTAATTCGCCCCCCACTCAGCGGGCCACTGAAACTCCGAACCCCTATTCACATCCTCTTCCGCCCACCTCATCATCCTGAAAATCGCGTCCGCGGTCCTGGCCATCGCCCTCGCGTCCGACGCGCTCACCTCCCCCGAGCGCACACCCTCCAAACTCTTTTCCAGCGCGTCCACAAGATGAACAGTCCCCATCTCCCTCAGACGCCTCTTCGCCTGCCTCTTCTTCTTTCTTGTCTCGACTCCCTTCGCCCGCCACGCCGCCGCTTCCGGGTCATGCGCGAAACAAAACCCCGAAACCGAAATCCGCGTGGACCCACACACATCCCCGTCCCGCTTCACCGCTGGACAGGGACCTTCCCGACGCTTCCTGATATACTCCGGATCCGGCTTATACTCCATTCCCTTCTCTCCCCTTCCTCCGAGTCTGCGCCAAAATAGTCTGCGTCTCGTTCAATCATCATCCCCGCTTACACCGCCGTCATTCCCGCGAAAGCGGGAATCCACTGATGTCTCCCTTCTACCAATTCCACTGTTGCGAAAATATGTTCACTTGGTATAATAAAGAAATCTCGCAGTTGCGTCAAGAGGAACTTAGCCACTCTGGAATAATCATGGAAGTTTCCCATAAATACACACAAACCCGGTCCGAGCCATCATACGGCCCAGACGACCGAACACGGCAGTCGAAACATAAATCTGAATTTATCAGCGCCGCTCTACTGGACACAAAATTTTTTCACGCAAAGCTAACAACAGGTGATTACAGGTCACTTTCCACGTGACCTGTATCCAGTCCCACTTGGAAACTCACTTGAAACCCCACCTGTACGCCATAAACCAGAATATATGACCACCAGCCACTCACCCCAAAACTCGCACCCAAAAACTGAATACTGACAATTGAAAACCGACAACTGATAATTGATAATTGAAAACCGACAATTGAAAAAAGGAGCGACCCAACCATGATGAACGACATCTCCCCCGGCCAGGAAGCAATCCTCGAGGTCGAAGTAACCGCCGACCTCACAACCAACCGCATGGGCAAAGAAGGCGCCGACGTCCTCTCCACCCCCCACCTCCTCGGCCTCATGGAAAACGCCTCCATCCAGGCCACCGACCCCCACCTCCCCGACGGCTACACCAGCGTCGGCTACGCCGTGGACGGCCTGCGCCACATCGCCCCCACCAACGTCGGCCAGACCGTCCGTATCCACTCCATCCTCACCGGCGTCGACCGCAACCGCCTCACCTACCAGATCGAAGCCTACGAAGGCGACACCCAAATCGGCAAAGCCACCCACAAACGCGCCATCATCCCCACCTCCTGACAAGAGCGGGTGAATACGCAGACAACCCTGAACACCACCCAACACATCCCCTCTCCCTTGATGGGTTCACAGGGGTATGCAAACGTCCAATCAGCTACGAACTCCAGTCAACACATCCCCTCTCCCTTGATGGGTTCACAGGGGTATGCAAACGTCCAATCAGCTACGAACTCCAGTCAACACATCCCCTCTCCCTTGATGGGTTCACAGGGGTATGCAAACGTCCAATCAGCTACGAACTCCAGTCAACACATCCCCTCTCCCTTGATGGGTTCACAGGGGTATGCAAATGTCCAATCAGCTACGAACTCCAGTCAACACATCCCCTCTCCCTCAGGGAGAGGGCTAGGGTGAGGGTGAAACACCCACCCTTCCCAACCCCCAAACCGGAGCCAACCCCATGGTCACCACAGCCCCAAAACCCCCAACCCAACCCACCACCGACCGCGCCACCGACGACCTCGGAACCCCGCCCCTCGTCCTCAGACTCAACCCAGTCATCCAACTGACCGAAGAACAGTTCGCCCACTTCTGCGAACTAAACCAAGACCTCCGCATAGAACGAACCTCCACCGGAGAACTCGAAATCATGTCCCCAGCCAAAGGATACACCGGAGCCAAAGAACTGGAAGCGGGCAGACAACTTGCGAATTGGGCCAGGCGACATCGAGGCGGCATGGCCTTCGGACCTAACATGGGCTACACCCTGCCCAACGGCGCGATGCGCTCCCCCGACGCCTCATGGGTCCCCCTCTCACGCCTGTCCGCCCTCACCCCCGAAGAAGAAAACCGCTTCTTCCCCATCTGCCCCGACTTCGTAATCGAACTCCGCTCCGACTCCGACCGCCTAAGCGTCCTCCAGGCCAAGATGCAGGAATACATCGCCAACGGCGCCCAACTCGGCTTCCTCATAGACCCTCTGGACAGGAGCGTCCACATCTACCGCCCCAACCGGGACGTTGAAATCCTCCAAAACCCCGAAACCATATCAGCCGACCCAACTCTCCCAGGCTTCACCCTGGATCTCCGTGAAGTCTGGAACCCTTGGCATTGGCTGTCTCCTGAAAACCAAGAATAACCCACCGGAGCCACAACCATGGTCACCACAGCCCCAAAACCCCCAACCCAACCCACCGCCGACCGCGTCACCGACGACACCGGCATACCCCCCCTCGTCCTCCGGCTCAAGCCGGTTATACAGCTAACCGAAGAACAATTCAGCGAATTCTGCGGCCTCAACCCCGAACTCCACATAGAACTTACCGCAACCGGAGAACTCGAAATAATGTCCCCAACCAAAGGACCTACCGGCAACCGGAACGCCAAGATCAGCTATCAATTGGAAGGTTGGACTCAGCGCGACGGCTCCGGCCTGTCTTTCGGGTCATCCATGGGCTATACCCTTCCCAACGGCGCGATCCGAGAACCAGACGCCTCCTGGGTTTCCAAGTCCCGCCTCGCCGCCCTGACCCCCGAAGACCGCGAACGCTTCATCCCTCTATGCCCCGACTTCGTAATCGAACTCCGCTCTGCCACCGACCGCCTAAGCGTACTCCAAGCCAAGATGCAAGAATACATCGCCAACGGCGCCCGCCTCGGCCTCCTCATAGACCCCCTGACCCGTCACGTCCACATCTACCGCCCCAACCAGGAAGTCCAAATCCTCCAAAACCCCGAAACCATATCAGCCGACCCCATCCTCCCAGGCTTCACCCTAGACCTCCGTGAAGTCTGGGACCCTTGGCATTGGCTGTCGCCTGAAAACCAAGAATAACCCACCGGAGCCAACCCCATGGTCACCACAGCCCCAAAACCCCCAACCCAACCCACCGACGACCGCGTCACCGACGACCTCGGAACCCCGCCCCTCGTCCTCAGACTAAGCCCCCTCATCGAGCTGACCGAATGGCAGTTCGCCGAATTCTGCAGCCTCAACGACGACCTCCGCATAGAACGCACAGCAACCGGAGAACTCGAAATAAGACTCCCTGCGTTTACCATAAGCGGATATCAAAGCGGTCAAATTCTGGCCCAAATTGGAGATTGGACACGACAGGATAGATCTGGCATATCTTTCGGTCCATCCGCCGGCTTCACCCTACCCAACGGCGCGATCCGCGGCCCCGGCACATCCTGGATCTCAAGAACCCGCCTCCAAGCCCTCACCCCCGAACAACGCAGCGGCTTCTACAAAATCTGCCCCGACTTCGTAATCGAACTCCGCTCAGACTCCGACCGCCTCGCCGTCCTCCAAGCCAAAATGCAGGAATACATAGCCAACGGCGCCCAACTCGGCTGGCTCATAGACCCACAGACTCGCAGCGTCCACGCCTACCGCCCAGACGCCGAAACCGAAATCCTCCAAAACCCCGAAACCATATCAGCCGACCCCATCCTCCCCGGCTTCACCCTCGACCTCACCGAAATCTGGGAATGGGACCTCTAGCGCGCGAAAACCAAAAACTGAATACTGAGAACTGAAAACTAACGACCAACTATGCTAACCTCAGACACGTCGAGCCATCCGACACGCGGTCCCCGAAAGCGCTGCTAAATGCCCAATACCATCCTCATCGTCGAAGACGAGCCGAACCTGCTCGCCGCCCTCCAGTACACCCTGACACAGGAAGGATACACCGCGCTCACCGCCACCGACGGCGAAGCCGGCCTGCGGATGGCATCCAGCCTGGTCCCCGATCTCGTCATACTCGACGTCATGCTTCCCACCCTCGACGGCTTCGAAGTCTGCCGCATCCTCCGCCGCGAGTCCGGCGTCCCCATACTCATGCTCACCGCCCGCGGCGAAGAAGTCGACCGCGTCGTCGGCCTCGAACTCGGCGCCGACGACTACGTCACCAAGCCCTTCAGTATGCGAGAACTCCTCGCCCGCATCCGCAACCTGCTCAGACGCGCCTCTTCCCCCCAGACCTCCGACTTCCCCGGACGCTCCGAAATCATACGCTCCGAAGACCTCACCATAGACCGGATCAGCCACTCCGTAACGCTCGGCGACAAGCCCCTCGATATGAAGCCCCGCGAATTCTCACTACTCGCCCTGCTCGCCTCCAACAAAGGCCGCGCCTTCACACGCAACCAGATACTCGAACGCCTCTGGGGACACGACTACATCGGCGACTCCCGAACCGTAGATGTCCACGTCCGCTGGCTCCGCGAAAAGATAGAACTCGACCCCTCCAAACCCCGCAGAATAGTCACCATAAGAGGACTAGGCTACCGCTTTGACGGCTGACCGCCGAAACATGAAAATACTCCCCGAATCCCTCCATTCCAGAATGATCGTATCCCACCTCGCCGTCATCTCCCTGGCCGTCGCGACAGCGTGGATCGCCCTACTCGCCCTCGGAGTCTCCGGCCCAGCCCTCATAACCGCCGTCGCCGCGACCGCCCTCGTCGGCGCGCTCGGCTCGGTCTGCGCCTCCTTCCTCATGGCGCGCTCCATCGCCGGCCCCATCCGCAACGTAGCCGACGGCGCGCGCCGCATCGCCCAGGGCGACCTCGACCATCGCGCCCCAACTTCATCCCTGAGCGAGACCCGCCAGCTCAACGACGCCTTCAACGAGATGGCCGCCACCCTCCGCGACCTCGTGCGCGGCCTCGACAGCGAGCGCAGCCTACTCTCCGTCGTCATGGAGACCATGGCCGACGGCGTAATAGTCCTCGATCCCGACAGCCGGATAAGGCTCATCAACCGCGCCGCCCAGTGGCTTCTCGATACGGACATCCACTCCACACACGGACGCACCCTCGCCGAGATAGTGCGCGACCACGAGTTGCTCGAACTCGCCGCCAACTCCGCCAGCGCAGGACAGATCCAAAGCGCCGAGATAGAACTCCTCCACCAAAGACGATTCCTTTACGCCATCGCCGCCCCCATCTCCACCGACCCGCGCCGCGGCGTCCTCCTCACCCTCCAGGACGTAACCCCTCTCAGGCTGGCCCAGAACACAAGGCGCGAATTCGTCAGCAACGTATCCCACGAACTGCGTACCCCGTTGGCCTCGGTCAGGGCCATGGTCGAAACCCTGGACGGCGGCGCCATCCACGACACCGAAGTCGCCCGGGACTTCCTCTCTCGCATCGAATCAGACGTCGAGCGCATGACCGCCATGGTGGACGAGTTGCTCGAGCTGTCCAGCCTCGAAAGCGGCCAGATGCCCATCCATCTCGCCCCCGTCGAACTCCGCGACGTAGCGGACAAGGTGATAGAGCGATTCGAGATGCGCGCCGGCTCCAAAGGAGTGAAACTGCTCAGCCGCATACCGGACGACCTGCCCTACCTCATGGCCGACGCCGGCAAGCTCGACCAGATTCTCACCAACCTGGTCGAAAACGCCCTCAAGTTCACCCCCGAAGGCGGCCATGTCTCACTATCCGCCAAGACCGCGCGAGAAGGCGTGGAGATCGAAGTCGCCGACACCGGCATCGGCATCCCCCGCGAGCATCTGCCCCACATCTTCGAGCGATTCTACAAGGTGGACAGGTCCCGCAGAGACGTCGGAACCGGTCTCGGACTCGCCATAACCCGACGCCTAGCCGAAGCCCACGGCGGAGACCTAACCGTCAGCAGCGTCGAAGGCGAGGGCAGCGTATTCACCCTCAACCTGAGCCGCGCCTCGTGACCCTCCCCGAGGCCATACTTCTCGGACTCATACAGGGCTTGGTGGAATGGCTCCCCGTAAGCTCCGAAGGCGTCGTCACCGCTGTTTACTCCCTCGTCTTCGGAGCCGATCTGCCCACCGCCGTCAACTTCTCCCTCTGGCTGCACCTCGGCACCGCCCTCGCCGCCCTCGCCGCCCTCCGCTCCGACGTATGGAACATACTGCGCGATATAGCTTCTACCAAGTCCATCTGGAAATTCCATACTCCACTAACGGCCCGGCATTCCCGCGTTCCCGACTGCCATTCCCACACCCACAACCGTCATTCCCGCGAAAGCGGGAATCCAGAAGTTGCGGGCAGTCCAAATACCCCAATGACAACCGGACCCTGTACTAAGCTGTCCCCGCTGACCGCCTACCTCATACTCGCCACCCTCGTGAGCGCCCCAATAGGCTTCCTGCTTCTCCTCGGCCTCTTCGAGTTCTCCGAGCGCGTCGGAGCCGCCGCCATGGCCGCCGTCGGAACCCTAATGCTCGCCACCGGCCTGGTACTGCTCAGAAGCGAATCTCAGGGAACCCGCACCCGCCACCGCCTCACGTGGCCCGACGCTGTTCTCACCGGCATAGCCCAGGGCCTCGCCGCCCTGCCCGGCCTCAGCCGCTCCGGCCTCACCGTCGCCGCGCTCCTCTGGCGCGGCCTCGACCGCCGCGAGGCCCTCACCCTCAGCTTCCTGCTCAGCGTCCCCGCGAGCGCAGGCGCCGGCCTCTACGCCGCCATAACCTCCGGCCTCTACGCATCCCCCGAAGCCATCGTCGCCCTCGCCGTCTCCGCCCTCGCCGGCTTCGCCGCCATAAGAGCGCTGATGTCCGTCGCCCGCCGCATCAACTTCGGCCTGTTCGTCCTGCTCCTCGGCGCCGGGATAATAGCCGGCGCAATCTGGACATGGTGACACCGAACACAGTCAGTTACTCGGACGCTCGCCCAGCGTAAACGACGTCCTGAACCGCTCCCCTTCACGCAGCGCGAACACTTCCATGGACTCCCCGGGCGGGTGCATCATCAGGAACTTGAGCAGTTCGCCGGTGGTCGGCATAGGCTCCCCGTTCGCGCTCAGGATTAGGTCGGCTGGGCGCAGTCCGGCGTCCCACGCGGGGCTGCCTGGAACTACTTGAGTAAGGAGTACGCCCTCCGCGTCTCTGTCCAGACCCAGTTGCGCGATGTAGCCGGAGTTCAGATTGGCGAATAGCACCCCCATATACCCGCGCGGCACCACGCCCCGCTCCACCAGGTGGTCCGCCACTATCTGGGCGTCGTTGATATTCACGGCGAAACCGATCCCTTGGCCCACGCGCAGCACCGAAGTGTTGATTCCCACGACTTCCGCCCGCGCGTTCACCAGCGGGCCTCCGCTATTGCCCATGTTGATGGATGCGTCCGTCTGGATAAGGTCCACCAGGGTTGAGCCTCTATCCGTGCCTATCGTGCGGTCGAGCGCGCTGACCACACCTTTGCTGACCGTAGGCGCGCCTCCGAGTCCGAGCGCGTGCCCAATAGCTACCACATCCTGCCCCACCAGGAGCGCTGACGAGTCTCCAAGCGATGCAGGTTGGAGACCTTCCACCGGAATTTTGATCAACGCGAGATCGGTATGCCGGTCGCGTCCCACGACCTCCGCGTCCAGTATCTCGCCGTCATAGAGCGTCACGGACACGACATCAATTCCCTCCACCACATGGTTGCTCGTAAGGATGTGTCCGTCGGCGTCTATTATGACCCCTGTGCCGAGTCCGAAAGGCAGCGCAGCCTCGTTCGGCGCACCCAGGTCGTTCACTATCTTCACCACCGACGGCGCGAGTATCCTCACAACCTCGGTGGTAGGCAAATCCCCCCCGGCCTGCGTGTGAGTATGCTGTGGCGTAGGTTCGGGCTTAGGCGTGGCGGTCGGAACCACCATAGGCGTATGCGTCGGCGCGGGCGTAGCCGTCGGAATCGCCGTCGGAGTACGTGTCGGCGCGGGCGTGACCGTCGGCGGCGCCGTCGCCGTGGCCGCTGGCGTATTGGTAGCAACCGGCGGCGGCGTCTGGGTCGAGGCAGCCGTCGGCAGCGCCGTCGCCTTGGGCATAGGCGCGTGCGTAGGAACCGGCGTCGGCGTTGGCAGCGGCGTCTCAGTCGGCGTCGGCTCAGCCCGGACGACCACGAGCGGCGCGGCAGTCGGCGTCGGAACGAGCGCAGGTTCGCCGCCACACGAGACAGCCAGGATGACGGCGCTAAGCGCTATTGATAGTGTTGCAAGGTAAGTCTTCATTCTATAACGTCTAAATATGACTTGGATTACAAAGAGTATAGCAAGGCGGTGAATATGCCACTGGACGATCTGGCAAGATTCAATCAGGAGCGTTGGAACGAGTTGGCGCGGGAGGGCATAGAGTACGCGCGCCCATACCTGGACATGGACGAAAACTCGGCGCGCGACCTGGTGGATCCCGAAGGCTTCATCCGCGACCCGCGCGGACTCGACGTTCTGTGCCTCGCGGCGGGCGGCGGCCAGCAGACGGCGGCCTTCGGACTGCTCGGAGCGAACGTCACCTGCGTAGATATATCCGAGGAGCAACTAGACCGCGACCGCATTGCGGCTGACCACTACGGCCTGGACGTAAAGACCGTGCAGGGAGACATGAGAGACCTGTCCATGTTCGACGAGGCCGCTTTCGACGTCGTGTGGCACGGCCACTCCCTGAATTTCGTGCCGGACGCCCGGACAGTGTTCGGCCATGTGAGCCACGTGTTGAGAAAAGGCGGCCTCTACCACCTCTCATGCTGCAACCCTTACTTCCACGGCATAGGCGAGGAGGAGTGGAACGGCGACGCCTACCCACTCAGAAACAAGTACGAGGAGGGCGAGGTCATCTACCCCACTGGAGACGAGTGGACATTCAGGGCGCCGGACGGCTCCCCGCGCCGCGTCCACGGCCCCAGGGAGTTCAGGCACAGCATGGAGACGCTCCTGAACGGCCCCATCGAACTGGGATTCACGCTGCTTCAGATGAGCGAAGACGCCCATTTCGACCCGGAAGAAGACCTGGCGCCGGGCACATGGAAACACCTCCAGTCAATCGCGCCCCCCTACCTCGGATTCTGGTGGCGCTACGGCCCGAGAACTATGGATCATCCTTTACCCACGACATCCTGAAGCCGCCCATGATCGTCTCGATCTCATCCAGGTCGTCGGGAGTCAAACGCCAGTCGGCGCCCTTGGCATTGTGATAGACCTGCTCCGGCGACTTCGCTCCCACGAGCGCCGAAGAAACCGCCGGGTTCGCCAGCACCCATGCTATCGCCAGTTGCGCTATGTCCCGTCCCTGGTCCCTGGCCCATGCGTCCAGGCTCTGAGCGACGGCGTATGCCCGCTCGAACAGTTCACCCCTGAAGAAGTTGAACAGCCTCCGTTCATCATCCGGCGCAAAGCGGTGTCCGGGCCTGTGCTTGCCGGCCAGTACACCCTTAGACAGCACGGAGTGGGGTATCACCCCAATGCCGTTTGCCAGGCAGTAGGGCAGCACGTCGTCCTCAAGGTCGCGCCACATCATATTATAGCGAGGCTGCGAACTATGGATAGTCGCGTACCGCATCGCTTCCTCAGTCTGCTCCGGCGAGAAATTGGACACGCCTATATACCGTATCTTCCCCGAATCTCGCAGCCGGACAAGATTCTCCATAGTGTCCGCGATAGGCCATTCGGGAGACGGACTGTGAAGTTGGTACAAGTCTATATAGTCCGTTCCAAGAGTGCGAAGGCTGTTCTCTACGGCGCGCGTCATGTGCTCGGTGGAGTGATCGTTGCCGGACAGCTTCGTCGCCAGAAACGCCTCATCCCGCCTGCCCCTGATCGCCTTGCCCACAACGGCCTCGCTGCTCTCGTACCCCTCGGCCGTGTCAATGAAAGTCATCCCGACATCAAGCGCCGCCCTGACAGCCGCGACACCCTGCTCCTCCGGCACATTGCCCAATCCCCCGCCGACCGGCCACGCCCCAAAAGCCACGACCGACACCAGAGGCCCATTCCTGCCAAGTTCACGCTTTTCCATGCTGACGCTCCTTTATCTATCCGAATCGGAATTCACCGGATATGGAAATTATTCTACCAGCATAGGCTATAATCAGGCGGCGGAGGAAAGCATGACCACCATCAATACAATACACGACCTGCACCGCATCCTGGTGGAACACCCCGAGTGGCGAAGCGAGTTGAGGCGGATTCTGTTGACCGAGGAGCTTCTGGCGCTACCCCAGCGCTTCGCGGAGTATTCGGAGTCCACGGATGAGAAGCTAGACGCGCTGTTCAGAGAGACTCGCCAGAACACGAACCACATCGGGGAGCTCAAAGGTATGTTCATGGAGAGGACAGTGCGCGAAGATGGCGCCATCATCGCCAACGACATGGGCTTGCAGTGGAGGAAGACATTAGAGCGTGGTGAGGTTGTCCAGATAGCCGATAGGGCGCGGCGAAGCGGCGCGGCAGCGGGCATACCGAGAGACCATATGCGGGCTTTCGTCCGCGCCGACCTGATCTTCGAAGCGACTGACCGCAGCGGGAATGAAACTTACGTTGCTGTCGAAATCTCCTACACCGCCGACGAGAGAGATACCGACCGCGCGAGACGCCACGCGGAATACCTCACCCGATTTACGGGGACGCCCGCATACGCGGCTATTGCGGGCGTCCACATAGATAACAGAATCGCGGACATTGTGACAGAAGATAATCCTCAGCCACATGGCGCAACCCAGGAAACAAAGGTCTTCTGGTCCAGGCTCCCGGAGCTGGAACGGGCGAACTAACAAGATAACTATCGAATCTCCAGAGAGGAACACAAACATGGCAATCAACAAGGCAAAGCAGCGGATGTTAGAAGGAAAGCCCGCCTTCGGCGCGGAAGTCGGTCTCGGCTCCGCGCTATCGGCGGAACTCATCTCCCCCCTGGGATTCGACTTCATCCTGGTGGACAACCAGCACGGCGCATGGGACGACAACAGCTCGATGACCGCGTTTCGCAGCGTCGCGCTCGGCGTTGCGACGCCGATGGCCCGCGTCCGCAAGAACGAGTTCGGCGCGATAGGCAGGCTGCTCGACCGCGGCGCGATGGGCATTGTTGTCCCGATGGTGAACTCGGTCGAAGAGGCGGAGGCCGCCGCCGAAGCCGTCCGCTACCCGCCCATCGGCGGACGATCCGGCGGAGCGTTCGGGACCGGCTACCTGGGCGACGGCTATATGCAGTGGGCGAACGACGAGATATTCCTCGCCATCCAGATAGAAACAGTTGGCGCCGCCGACATCGCCGAATACATCCTCGCCGTCGAGGGCATAGACGGCTGCTGGGTCGGCCCCGGCGACCTGAGTATGTCCATGGGCGTTGACCTGTCCGACGACGCGGGATGGAAGGCCCACGACGACCTCATAGTGGAGATATTCGAGGCCACCAAGCGCGCGGGCAAGATTCCGGGCATCTGGACCGGAAGCGCATCCGAAGCGCTGCGCCGGCACGGACAGGGCGGCCTGTTCCTCACCACCGGCGGCGACGGCCCCTGGGTGGTAGAAGGCGCCCGCCGAACGCTCGCCGAACTCGGCAGATAGCGGATAGACGCTTCCCTCGGCAATCCACATTTTGGACTGCCCCGCCCATTGATATATAATCCGTCACGACATCCGAACGAATCTACCCCCGGAGAGAGCCGATGACCACCGCAGTAGAAGTTGACCTCAAGAAGAAGAGCCGCGTCGTTACCGAGGGCGCGGACCGCGCCGCCGCTCGCGCGATGCTGCGCGCCACAGGACTCGACGACGCCGACATGGAGAAGCCGTTCGTCGCCATCAGCAACCTGGCCTCCGACGTCACCCCTTGCAACGTCCACCTGAACAGGCAGGCCCAGAAGGTCAAAGAGGGCCTTCGCGCCGCCAACAGCGTCCCCTTCATGTTCGGCACAATCACCATCAGCGACGGCATATCCATGGGCACCGAGGGCATGAAGGCGTCCCTCGTCAGCCGCGAGGTGATAGCCGACTCCATCGAAACCGTAACCTTCGGCGAGAGCATGGACGGCCTCGTCGTCGTCGCCGCCTGCGACAAGAATATGCCCGGCGCCATGATGGGCATAGCCCGATGCGACGTACCTTCCGTATTCGTGTACGGCGGAGCCATCATGCCCGGAAACTGGAACGGCGAGGACATCAACATACAGGATATGTTCGAGGCCATCGGCGCCTACTCCCAGGGCAAGATAACCCTCGACGAACTCATCGGCATGGAGCGCGTCGCCTGCCCGGGCGAGGGCGCCTGCGCCGGTATGTTCACCGCCAACACCATGTCCTCCGCGATAGAGGCTATGGGTATGTCCATACCCGGCGCCGCCTCCATCCCCGCCATAGACCCCCGCAACGACCAGGTGGCCTTCGACACCGGCGCGGTCATCTACGACCTGCTCGAAAAGGACATCAAGCCCCGCGACATAATGACCCGCGAGGCGTTCGAGAACGCCATCCGCGTCGTTCTCGCCATGGGCGGCTCCACCAACGCCGCCCTCCACCTGCTCGCCATAGCGCACGAGGCGGACGTCGAACTCGACCTGGACGACTTCGACACCCTCAGCCGAACCACCCCCTACATCACCGACCTGCGTCCGGGCGGACGCTTCGTCATGTCCGACATGGACAAGGTAGGCGGCGTTCCCGTGGTCATGAAAGAACTGGCGGGCGCCGGCCTCATACACGAAGACTGCCTCACCATCACCGGCAAGACCGTCGGCGAAAACCTCGCCGAAATCGCTGCCGAACCCGACAACCGCGTCATATACTCCATACCCAACGCCAAGAGTCCCACCGGCGGCCTCGTCATACTCAAGGGCAATCTGGCCCCCGAAGGCTGCGTGATGAAGGTGTCCAGCACGTCCAGGCTCAAGCACGAAGGCCCGGCCAAGGTGTACGACGGCGAGCGCGCCGCCTTCAACGCCGTCACCAATGGCGAGATAGAACCCGGCGACGTGCTTGTGCTTCGCTACGAAGGCCCCGTGGGCGGCCCTGGTATGCAGGAAATGCTATCCGTAACAGGCGCGATGATGGGCACCGGCATCGGCGAAGACATTCTGCTAATGACCGACGGACGCTTCTCAGGCGCCTCCCGCGGCCCCATCATCGGCCACGTCGCCCCCGAAGCCGCCGTAGGCGGCCCGATTGGCCTAGTCCAGGACGGCGACACCATAACCATGGACGTCGACGCCCGAACCCTCGAAGTCAACATATCCGACCAAGAGATGGAACGTCGCCGCGCCGCCTGGCAGCCACCCGCGCCCAGGCACACCACCGGCGTCATGGGCAAATACGCCAAGCTAGTCTCCTCCGCCTCCAAAGGCGCGGTCACCACATGACCATAGGCCGCTTCATAGCCATGGTCGGCTTCCTTGTCTGGCGTCGTAGCGACGGCAGATACCTGTTGCTCCGACGCTCCCCCGACAAGGACTTCGCCCCCGGAGAGTGGGAAACCGGCTCCGGCAGACTCGACCAGGGCGAAGGCTTCGCCGAAGCCGTCCTGAGAGAATCCTGCGAAGAGTTGGGGGTGGACGTGCGTATCGAGTGCATCCTCGGCACCACCCACTTCTACCGTGGCGACCCGACCCCCGACAACGACATGGTGGGAGTCAGCTTCGGATGCTCCATCCCCGACGAAACCGGCCTCTCCATCAGCGCAGAACACTCCGAACATCGCTGGATGACCTCGCCGGAGGCCACCGCCTTCCTCCCCGCCGGCCACTGGCTCGCCAGGCTCATTCAGCGAGCCGAACTATTCCGCCAATATATGCCCAAAGAACTCCGCCAACTCCACTGGAACGGCGACTTCGAATACCAATAGTCCTGCAAACCCTGTCCCGCTTATCCCCGCGGCTCTCCACCTTAGACAATTCATTTCCCCATCAACAGCCTATCCCGAATATCCTTAATATCATGTAAGTCCTGATTCTGACGGAAGAACGCTCAGCGTCCTGTTCATGTTAAATTTCCATTGTTGAAAAGCGCGTTTCCATGTTCAGGTGTTGCACAATTCGCGTGTACAATCTATCATGCTTGCAATCACGACTTTGGAGTTAAAGACAATGGCTACATTCGAACTGATTTCAATGAAGGATGCCCAGCTGGAGCTGACCCTTACCGGAAAGCGCGGCGCGGTTATTCGCAAGTACATCGAATATCTCGAACAGCGCGAACCCGATCAGGCAGGCAAACTCACCGCCGACGCCGAGGAAACCACCGCCGCCATAAGGCGACGACTGGCCGCCGCCGCCCAATTGACCGGCAGAGAGCTTATCATAACCCGCCAGAATGACATCGTTTACTTCTGGGACAAGGGCGACGGACCTGAGCCCAAGCGCAGAGGCCGGAGGCCCAAAGCCGCCGTATAGCGAATAGAAGACGACTGCGAAAATCTACGCTCTCGCTCATTGGTCATTCCCGCTTTCGCGGGAATCCATGGCGTTCTCGTAGGCTCTGTATTCAACCTGCCGACCAAACTGTGACACAGGCTCAGTTCGTTGTCTTAAGGAGACACGATGATTTCATTCAACTGCACCGTGCAGGAGGGCGTCATACCAGAGGACATTCGCCCTGAATTGGTTTCGGGGCTGATTCGCGTCAGCTCGTCTGTCATGGGCGCGTCGGATGCGGATGTGCAGTTCACGGAGATACCGCGCGGATTCGGATTCAGGGGCGGCGAATTGTCCACCACTTCCCTCGTTCGCGGCCAGATACCGCCCGGATGCGAACAGGAATTGCGCGTCGAATTCATGCAGGCGATATGCGATATGTGGCAGGGAATCACCGGATGTTCGGTGGACGAACTCGTCGTATCCGCCCGCGACAGAGAATAAACGCTTCGCTGTCATCATTCGTATGTTGAAAAATCCCCTCTCCCTTGATGGGCTCACAAGGGCAGGCAAATGTGGAGTCAGCTACGAACTCCAGTCAATAGATCCCCTCTCCCTCAGGGAGAGGGCTGGGGTGAGGGTGATTGCCACGGCATAGACGAGCAACGAGGCTTGTGCAATCCCCTCTCAATAAATGGCCTGAGAAAACTTAAAGGAGAGACAGCCATGCCATTCTACCGATGTATCGTCCCCAAAGACTCGGTGCCGTTCGAGAAGCGACAGGAAGTCGCCACCGCCTTCACCGACATCCACTGCGGAAGCACGGGCGCCCCCCGCAGCTTCGTCCACGTCGTATTCGACGAGGTAGCCGAAGGCGCCGACTCCGGCCACCCCACCCCCTACTACGTAGATGGCGGCAACCGCGCCGGACGCCCCGAAGACGTCAAACAGAAACTGCTCGACGACCTGACCGGCGCGTTCATCGAGATAACCGGCGTGCCGTCCGAACAGGTCGCCGGAAGAATCAGAGAATCCCCCGCCTCATGGTCAATGGAGGGCGGCATGGTCCTCCCCGAACCCGGCGAAGAAGGCGACGAGTGGTACGAACACGCCGCCAACTAGCGCAACGACTACCGACGACAACCATGTAGGGGCGGCCCTTGTGGCCGCCCCTCACATCCCAATAATCTGTCTTCCTCCCAACCGTCATACCCGCTTTCGCGGGTATCCACAGGTATGTGGAAGTCTCTGATCGTACCTACCGACCAAATTAGCGCAGCGCCTATCCCGATAATCCCATCATCCCGCAAATCCTGATTCAGACAATCCCCGGGGAACTTCCATGCGCGCCATTGATATGCACGTCCACATACCCCGCCAGCCGGGCCTGCCCGACATGGTCATAGAGGAAAGCCTGCGCCGCTACTTCAGGCTGAACGACCCGCCCAAGCTCGCCGAAGAACTCTACGCCCGTTACAGCGAGTGGGACATTCTCGGCGTCGTATTCTCAGTGGACGCCGAGACCGTCACCGGAGATCGCCCCGACACCAACGACTACGTGGCCGAACTCGTCAACGCCCACCCCGAGCAGTTCATAGGCTTTGCCACCGTGGACCCCTGGAAGGAAGGCCGCGCCGTCGCCGAACTCGACCGCGCCGTAACGCAGCTTGGACTAAAGGGCCTGAAACTCCACCCCATTCACCAGGCCTTCTTCCCGGACGATACCCGCTTCTACCCGCTCTACGAAAAGTGCGTGGAACTCGGCGTCCCCGTCCTGTTCCACTCCGGCTTCGCAGCCGCTGGCATAGGAATGCCGGGCGGTGGCGGCATGAAACTCAAATACGCCGCGCCCATACCCCACATTGACGACATAGCCGCCGACTTCCCCGGCCTCACCATCATAATGGCCCATCCCGCATGGCCCTGGGTAGAGGAGCAGATAGCCGTCGCCCTGCACAAGCCCAACGTCTATATTGACCTCTCCGGCTGGGCGCCCCGATACATCCCCCAGCAACTCATTCACGAGGCCAACACCCGCCTCCAGGACAAGGTACTCTTCGGCTCCGACTTCCCATACCTGCCCCCCGACCGCTGGCTCTCCGGCTTCGAGCAGCTAGAAATCCGCGAAGAAGTCCGCCCCAAGATCCTCCTCCAAAACGCCAGGCGCGTCCTCGACCTCTGACCGCGCCACTGTTGCCATTTCATTAGGGTCGTCCAAATCCCCTCTCCCTTGAAGGGAGAGGGCTAGGGTGAGGGTGAAAACCCTCCGCCTACTCCAGCCACGACACCACTTCAGAGTGCGCCATTCTCTGCGTGTTCGGAACAGCGTCCGTCTTACCCAGGAACACCACCCCCACCATAGTCCAGTCCTCATCCGCCCCCAGCGTCCGCGCCAGGTCCGGCAACTTCGTCAGCCCTCCGGTGCTCCAGTCCATGTACAGCCCCTCCGCCACCGCCGCCAGCGCCATGTTCTGCACCGCGCAGCACGATGTCGCGTAATTCTCCCGCGTCACCTCTTCATTGTCCCCGGTGAGGCTGTACACGTACACCATCGCCGGAGCGTTCAACACTCGGTCCCTGCTCGCGTCCGCCGACCTCTGCTTCTGGACAGGGTTCGGGTTCACCACCCCGTCGTAGGTCGTCTGCCACGCCACTTCCCCTATCCTCTGCCTTATTGGGCTGTCCTTGCGAATGGCGAAGAACCGCGTCGGCTCCGTCAGCCTATGATTCGGCGCCCAGACAGCCGCCGAGAATATCCGCTCCAGCGTCTCGTCCGAGACCGGCTCCCCCGTGAACTCCTTTACGTTGCGCCGTCGGAAGATCGCCTCATACACGCTGACCGAACTCTCCGGCGCTACCACATCTCTACTATTGATCCTCATGTGTACATCCTCTGCTATCAAATTATATACACTCTACCAGATATATATATTTCCGGCCCAGTTTCCAATTACGCTATACATCCATGCCTCCAATGCGCTACAATACGCTCATATTCATCGTGACTCCCGCCGCCACATACATAAATAAAAATTTATATAATCGGAAATAATAGGCAACCGAAATTTTTCTCCAAAGCTAATGCAGGTGAAATACAGGTGGATGCTGGTGACTTTTTCACCTGTTGCTCACCAGTTGCCCCACCAGAAGCCACCTGCTGAACTATAATCCGGACTATATGCCCCCTTAGCGGAAACGGACATTGGCGCAGCTTAA
Organism: Dehalococcoidia bacterium; assembly: GCA_963668275.2. Lineage (GTDB taxonomy): Bacteria > Chloroflexota > Dehalococcoidia > Lucifugimonadales > UBA1123 > VXRN01. The sequence goes on along the minus strand of OY764155.1, from coordinate 78,999 downwards.
AGGCCACGACCGAGCCCGATACGTAACCGAGATGTTCGCCCGCATCTCCCGCCGGTACGACCTGATGAACTCCGTCATGTCCGGCGGCAGGCACTACGCCTGGCGTCGCATGGCTACCGAAATGGCAGTCGAGGGCCTGCGCGGCAGGGCGCTGGACGTAGCCACTGGAACCGGCGACTTCGCCTTCGACCTCGCCCGCCGACCCGAAGTCACCTCCGTCGTCGGCCTCGACTTCACCCGCGAGATGATGGAACTCGGTCTGCCCAAGGCCGAGCGGCAGGGCGTCCAACGCTCCGTTTCCTTCACCGAGGGCGACGCCCACGACCTCCCCTTCCCCGACGATTCGTTCATCTGCGCCACCGTCGGATTCGGCATACGCAACTTCATAGATGTCCCCCGCGCCCTCAGCGAGATGGCGCGGGTAGTCGAACCTGGCGGCAGAGTCGTATCCCTGGAAATCGTCAGACTCGACGGCAACGGCCCCATAAGCCGCCTCGCCCGATTCCACTTCAGATACGTCACCCCCTGGATAGGCGGCGCGCTAGCCGGAGACCGCGAAGCCTACACCTACCTCCCCCAGTCCGCCCAGCGCTTCATGTCCGCCTCCGAGTTGACCGTAGCCATGCAAGACGCCGGCCTCAAGGTTGTGACTGCCAGAAAATTCGCGCTCGGTACGGTCGCCATCCACGTCGGCCTGAAGCCCCAACCCAATACATGATAGAATACACCGAGTCACATTCAAGGAGCGGCAAGCAATGACAACAAACACAGACCCGGGCATTGACAACATCCTCAGAAACGTAAAAGTCGTGGCGGCCTCCGAGGGCGGCTCTATCGAGTTCGTCGAGGCCACCGGCGGCAAGCTAGTCGTCGAATACACCCCCGGCGTCAACGAAGAATGTCCCGAGTGCGTCCCCACCCACGACCTCATCAAGATGATGATGAAGACCTCCGTCAGCGTACACGCCCCCTACATCACCGACATAGAGGTCCGCTAACTAAGAGGCCATCCCCACCGTAAAACCAGCGCTTCACCCCGTAGGGGCAACCCTCGTGGTTGCCCTTATCCCCATCATTCTCAACCTTTCCCACCGTCATTCCCGCGAAAGCGGGAATCCACTCTCGCCGCTCGGCAATCCGGCGGTGAAGGCGACGCTACACCAAATCCAGATTCTTCAGCCCCGAACCCGTATTCAGCAGCAGAATCTTCTCATCCGGATCGAGCGAGCCGTCCGACAGCAGCTTCTCCAGCGCCGCCGCCGTCGCCGCCCCCTCCGGGCATACGAACATACCCTCCGACCGCGCCACCCGGCCCATGTAGTCCCGAATCTCATCATCCGACACCGTGAGCGCGCCTCCGCCGCTCTCACGTATCGCGTTCAATATCAGGTAGTCCCCGATGCCGCCCGGCACCCTGATTCCGGGCGCGATGGTATGCGCGTCCTCCCACGGCTCCGCGAACTCCGTCCCCCGCTCGAACGCCCGAACCATCGGCGCGCACCCCTCCGCCTGCACCGCGAACATCTTCGGCCTCCGCGACCCGATCCACCCCATAGCCTCCATCTCCGAGAACGCCTTCCACATCCCAACAATGCCCGTGCCGCCGCCCGTCGGATATATGATAGCGTCCGGCAGCGTCCAGCCCGACTGCTCCGCTATCTCGTACCCCATCGTCTTCTTCCCCTCAACCCTGTACGGCTCTTGCAGCGTGGATACATCGAACAGCCCCTCCTCCGCGGCCCGCGCCCTACTCAGAACGCCCGCGTCGCTTATCAGCCCGTCAATCAGGTTCAACTCCCCGCCCGTGATGACCACCTCTTTCCGATTCGCCTCCGGCGCGTCCTTCGGCATGAACACGTAGGACTCGATTCCGGCTTTCGCCGCGTATGCCGTCATCGCGCCCGCGGCGTTCCCCGCCGACGGCATAGTTATCTTCTTAATGCCTAGCTCCTTCGCCTTCGACACCGCCGCCGACAGCCCCCTAGCCTTGAACGACGCCGTCGGGTTCACCCCCTCGTCCTTGATATACAGATCGGAGCATCCCATCTCCGGCCCAAACCGCTCCGCTTTGAAGATCGGCGTAAACCCCTCCCCAAGCGTGACAACGTTCGCGGGGTCCCTAACCGGCATAACCTCGAAGTACCGCCACATATTCGCTGGCCTGTCCTTCAGCGCGGCCCTGTCCAGCGCGGCCGCCGCCCCTTCCAGATCGTAGCGCGGATACAGAACCTTCGCGCACTCCACGTTGGCGCACAGCCGGTTCGGTTCGTCCGCCGAGTAGGTGGCGTTGCAGTAGGTGCACTCAAGGTTGGTCAGGTAACTTCGCATGATCCCTCCGCCGGGCAAATTCACTCAGGGCCGCGCGGCGCATCCACTATCGCCCCCGCGTTCAAGCCCATATCCTAGCACACGCCGCGAGCGTCCGCGCAATCACCGGGGAACCTCAAGACCGAAAATCCCTTCCCCTTCGACGCGCTCACACCAGTCAATAGATCCCCTCTCCCTCAGGGCTCACAAGGGTAGGCAAAAGTCCAATCAGCTACGAACTCCAGTCAATAGATCCCCTCTCCCTCAGGGAGAGGGCTAGGGTGAGGGTGAAATGCCTACCTCTTCCACCCATCCAGCGCGGAATGCCTATGACTCAACTCCCCGGGCGAAATATCCCCCCACGCCTCCGCCAGCGCCGCCTCCGACCCGTACGGCAGATACCAGCCGGGTTCCCGCTCCAACACATCCACCATCGCCAGCAATGCGTTCCTCTGAAGCTCCGAGACACCCGTCGCCGAGTTGATATACCCGCGAAGATACGAGGGACTGCCAGTGCCGTAGGACACGTCGGCCACCATAGCCCGCAGAATTCCTCTCACCGCCTCCAGATTATCCGGCGTGAGTTCTACGCCGGTGGCCGGACTGAGCTCGTATAGATACAGACGGGCGCGGTACAGGTTCTGGCGAACATAGCCCGTCCAGAAACCGAAATCCGCGCGCCAGAGTTCCCTGCACGGGTCTTCCGTGTTGCACGAAATATCCTCCAGCGTGTTGATTAAATCAACCAGTATCCGCCGGTCCGCGTTTCTCAGCAGTTCTAGTTTCTCGGCTGGAATGTTCGTCCTCGTCGCGGACGGCGGCGCGGCGTACTGGGGAGAGAAGTGCAATACGCCATGATAGTTATAGCCGGTGTCCCACAGCCGTCTTTCCTGGGGCGGAAGACTGCTGTACCAGTAGAGCTCATCGCGCCAGGTGGCGGCATCCTCGCCCTCCGCCACAAAGCCATGGAATTGAGGACGCAGCGTTGGCGGAATCAAAGACATCTTCCCGGCTGTCATAGAGGGTATATCGGTGTCTGTGAAGTGATAGATTGCATCAAGTTTACGGTAATCGCCCTGCTCGAGGAGTTTCCATAAGTCCTCCCCGTACAGATGTGGTTGTTCGAGGTCTCTAATGAGAAAATTATAGAACGGACGCCAGTCCTCCAGCGGATTCGGCTGTCCGGCCCGGTCGTAGCTCCTGAAGTCTAGAATGAATCGCGCCACGTCCCGCTTGAATGCGCCCGCGTTCATGACGTCGCATGGCTGGGGAAAGCCCGTCCAGTGATGAGTGTATCCGTGCATGATCTCGTGCGCGACGGATCCCGGACGGGCGTTGCCGACGCCCGCGACGGCTTCGCGGGGAGAGTAGCCCGCGTATCCCGGCTCGTTTCTATAATACTTCACGCGAATATCCAACAGCATCCACTGCCGGCCCGTCTCCGTGAGTCCATAGAGGTCGGCGGCCTCGTTTATCTTGTATATGGCCCAAGGATCATCGTTGCCGGATTGCTTCTGAGCGGGCCAATTGTCATAGTTGTCGTACATCCAACTGCCAGGCTCGCTCTCTATACCGTCCAGATTTCTGGCGACCGCCTTTGGATAGTATCCAATATCAGGCTTCAGACCCTCGAAGGTTACGCATTTAGACACGCTCCAGTCTGAGACGACTTTGTATTCCCTTGATATAATTGATTCGGTTAGAATGCCTCTGTACTCGGTTCCCGGTGGATTGGTGTTGTCCGCTATCACCAGCTTGAAGCCGCTCTCGTTCATATCCATAACTTCGACCATGCGGGGAGGGACCGCCAGAGTCGCCGCGCTCGATGAGGCGGTTCCCGCAGACCCATCCGCGAGATTCACCTCTATCCGATACTCGTAGCGAACATTCGGGCTGAGGCCGCTTTCTATGTAGTAGGACTGATCAAGAGGCGGCTCGGCGACCGGAGCGCCGTTCCGATATATAGTCACCGACTCGGCCCCCAGGTCATTCACCCAGAGCGCGTTCATCTTCGTGGGAGACGGGGAGAAGGCTGCCAGAGCTAGGGCTGGCGCTGGCGCGTCAGAGGCCGGTCCACAGAACGGAACGCCGAGCGCGGATATGTCAATTCTTGGGACATGGCTCAGACCCTCCGGTATGCAGCCGCCGAGCCGGTTTCCGCCCAGTGACAAGGATTGCAGCTTGGACAGCTTGCCGAGTTCGGGTGGTATCTTCCCGCTCAACCTGTTGCCGAACAGGTTAAGAGACCGCAGTAGGGATAGGTCGCCGAGTTCAGGCGGAATCCGCCCGCTCAGGTTATTATCGTCGAGGTCCAGTTCGATGAGATTGGAAAATTCGTCGGTGGTTACACCATGCCATTCGCCGACCGGTTTGTCGCTCAGCCAGTTCGTGTTGTCCTTCCAGTTATCGCCATCCGTCGCTTCATACAGCGCCATTAGTTCGTTAGTCCGCCCACAATTGGGCAAATCGAGTGCGTAAAGGTCGTCAAACAAGAAGTAAGGGTCATCAGATCCTCTGGGAAAGGTGCTGTACCACAAGTCATACAAACTACCGGGTACGCATCCTGTAAATCTGTTTCCCCAAAGCGCTATCTTATACAGATTAGGGAGATTGCCAAGCTGAAATGGTATTTGACCATACAGGTCATTATCATTGAGAATCAGAAAACTCAATTCAGACAGACTGCCTATTTCCCGCGGAATCTCCCCACTCAATCCGTTACCGCTAAGACGTAAACCGCTGACTCGACCTTTAGACATTCCTACGCCGTGCCAACGGTCAAGCGGAATATCGCTCAGCCAGTTCGTGTTATTACGCCAATCCTCTCCGTCGGTGGCGTTGTACAGCGTGACCAGCGCGGCCCTGTCGCTCATATCTAAATCCGCTCTGTCGGTCAGCAACTCTATGACCGCTTCAGGGGTATCGCCAGTCAGTTCGGCTATCCTCCTGATGTACGAGTCGGCCAACGCTTCGACGATAAACGGGCTTAACAAGCCATACTTTCGGACATAGGCCAGAGTTTCTTCGAGCGCGGTTCTGAGATGGTAGCGTTCTAGGTTTCTCAGCAGCGCTTCTCTATCCCCGTTCTGTTCCCGGGAAGCGGGCGCGTTCGGATTGACAAGTTCGGTTATCAGCCAGTCGTTCAGCGATTCGGTCAGAGACACAAGAGGACTGTCATCGTTGAACAGACCCTTCTCATCCGCATATCTCAGAGCGCGGATGAAGAGATAGAACGAGTCCGCCTCCGCCTGTTCGCTAGGCGCGGCGTACCCGGCCCGCGGCAGCAGCGCCGCCGCCATCAGCGCCACCACGCCCACGACAAGCGCAAACAGCATCCCCATGATGATTCGCCTATCCAATGGACACCCCGCTTTTCGCGCCCGGCGAATATGAAATCAGACGTCGCCCGTAGCCCACCGCCCCGGAACCGCGTAAGCCTCATCCGGGCCCGGCCAGGGCGGCATCGTCGTAATGATGAAGCAGAGCGCCTCATCCGGCGAGGCATTGCGGAATTGGAAGCGCGTTCCCGTCTCTATCGTCAGGCTGATGCCCGGCTCCACGTCCGTAACCGCTTCATCGTCGCCAGACCTGCGCCATACCTGCCCTCGTCCCGATACGAAGTGCCACACCTCCTCCACCGTTCGATGCGCCACTGCGACTGAGACCGCGCCGGGCGGCAGCGTACAGTGAACCATGCTGCCCCCGCTCGTCTGGACGAGCTCGCGTATCTCGGAGCCGTCCGGCGCGAGAACCGTGTAGTCTTCGGGCAGTCGGGTAGTTTGCAATGGGGTGCCAGGATTCAGGGATGCGGCAATAGTAGCACAGCGTCCCCCTCGGTTCAGCGTTCTATCTGCCTTCGTCTATGAAACACGCCGAATGTTACAAATGTGACTCACGAATTTCAACGAATGAGCCAATGTTGACGTTCGGTTCGTACACGCTCCGACGCCACACTGTCGCCATGCGTCCAACATGGACGAAACATTCAGCGACAGCGAAAGGAGTCCTAGAGATGTTCGCCAAGATACTCAGACCGCTACCCATACTGATACCCGTATTGATGATAGTGTGCGCCGTCGCGCTGGCCTGTTCCAGCGGGGAGCCTGAGATCGTAGAAGTGGAGAGGGTGGTGGAGAAAGAAGTGATAAGGGAAGTGGAAGTTCCGGGTAAGACTGTCGTGGTGGAGAAGGAAGTGGTAAGGGAAGTGGAAGTCCCCGGTGAGACCGTCGTGGTAGAGAAGGAAGTGGTAAGAGAGGTGGAGGTCCCCGGTGAGACTATCCTCGTGGAGCGAGAAGTGGTGAAGGAAGTGGAAGTAGAAATGTTAAAGGACGCGCCCGCTCCGGCGCCCGCCCAGCCCGCTCCGGCCGCCGCGCCCACGATGGCTCCCGCTCCCGTCCAAGCTGCTCAGGCCGCGCCACAGGCCCACCCGCCGCAGCCCCAATCGCAATCGTCATGGGGACGCCAGCAGCCCTCACAGCCGGGCGCGACCACCTTCCAGGACTACGAACGTTCCCCCATCGTGCGCGCCTCGGACGACAGCGTTTCCACGTTCAGCCTCGACACCGACCGCACCTCGTTCCAGCTTGCACTGAACTGGGCGCGCGCCGGATACGACGTAGAACCCGACTCGGTTCGCTCCGAGGAGTGGGTCAACGCCTTCGACTACCGCTACGACCAGCCCCGCAGAGACGACAGTTTCGCCATTCGCGCGGACGTTATGCCCCATCCCCTGTACAGCGACCTGATACTCGCGCGCATCGGCTTCCAGGCCCCCGAACTGCGCGACGACGGAAGGCCGCTCAACGTAACGCTGGTTCTGGACTCGTCAGGCTCGATGAATGAAGGCAACCGGGTGGAGATAGCCCGCGCCGCCGCCGACAGCATTCGCAGAAGCCTGCGCGACGACGACCGCATATCCGTCGTCCACTTCCGCAGCAATGTGATTCATGACCTCACCGTGGAGAACCACAAGCCGGGTTCCAGAAAGGTCAAAGACTCCATAAACCGCCTCTCGCCCAGCGGCTCGACCAACGTGCAGGCCGGCCTCGACCTCGCGGTGGAGATAGCTGACTATATGCGCCGCAAGAATCCGAGCGCGTACAACTACGTGATACTAATGTCCGACGGCGTGGCCAACGTGGACGCCACCAACCCGTTCGCCATACTCGAATCCGCCGAAGACCGCGACGCCAGCAACCCCCTGCGCCTCATAACCATCGGCGTGGGCATACAGAACTACAACGACGTTCTGCTTGAGCAACTCGCGCAGCGCGGCAACGGCTGGTATCGCTACCTGAACGACCCCGGACAGGCGAAGGCCCTCTTCAGCCGCGAGAACTGGCTCGCGCTCTCCATCCCGTTCGCAGACCAGACGCGAGCGCAGGTCACATGGAATCCCGAAGTCGTGGAATCATGGCGCATCGTGGGCTATGAGAACCGCGTCACCGCCGACCGCAACTTCACCCAGGCGCGCAAGGAGTTCGCCGAAATCCCGTCCGGCGCGGCCACCACGGTGTTCTACGAACTTCGCCCGACCGAGTACCTCCAGCCCGGCGACACTGTGAACCTGGGCGACGTCGAACTACGCTGGGTAACGCCGGTCAGCAACGACTCCAACCGCCAGCGCGCCCAGATAGCGGCGCGCTACGACAGCCCGTCCAACGACACCGACGGCGCCCTGGCGCGCTTCGGCGCCATCGTCGCGCTCGCCGCCGACAGGTACAGCAGCCTGCCATACCCCAACGCCCCGTATGACGTGCAGCGCGATCTGTCCATACTCAAGGACGAACTTCGCTCCCTGGACGGACACATAGGCGGCCTCACTTCTTACCAGGACTTCGCCTTCGTAATGGACCTCATCGCCGCCGATATTCCGCAGGCCTCGTCGGGATACAGTCGTTAGCGCAAGGATATACCACATTCGCGCGGCTTCCGGGATAATCCGTCCATGGAAGCCGCGCACTCGTTCGGGGCATAGGAACATACAGGCAGCGATGAGCCTGAGAGAGGAAGCAAGGCAATCGCATCTATACGGAGTCGTCTGCGCCATCATCCCTCAGCCGACGCAGTTCGGATTCCATCTCGGCCATACGCGCTTCCACCTCTTGCGCCCTCGATTCCGCCGATGTTCGCGCCTCTCGCTCAGCCTCCGCCTGGGCTTGGGCGGAGAGCCGCGCTTCTCGCTCAGCTTCTGCCCTCGATTCCGCCGATGTTCGCGCCTCTCGCTCAGCCTCCGCCTGGGCTTGGGCCGAGAGCCGCGCTTCTCGCTCCGCTTCTGCCCTAGACTCCGCTGATGTCCGCGCCGCCCGCTCTACTTCCGCCCGCGTATTGGACTCCGCCGCCTCATGTCGCCACTCTTCCGCCCGCGTCCGCGCCTCTTCCGCCCGCGTATTGGACTCCGCCGCCTCATGTCGCCACTCTTCCGCCCGCGTCCGCGCCGCTTCCGCCCACGCCTGCGCCGCTTCCGCCCGCGTCTGCGCCTCTTCCGCCCGCGTCTGCGCCTCTTCCGCCCGCGTCTGCGCCTCTTCCGCCCACGCCCGAGCCTCTCCTATCGCGCGGATCCACTCTTCCGGCGTACGCAGGAACTCACCACTCACAGGGTCGCGGAAGCGCAGCGTACCGTCGTACCACCACAACTCGAGTTCCATGGCCTCGCTGTATCCCCAATGGCGTGTGGGAGACTCGATCACTATCGCTATCGGCTCATACTTTCCGTCAACCAGGGTGTCGCCCGCAAGCGGAGCGTCGTGATACTCACCCCCGGACGGGTCGAATCGCCAGTATTCACCCACTTCATACTCTGCGTATAGCTCGCGCTTGGTGGTGTAGTCCCGCCTTCCGGTGCTGCGAGAACCGACCTCCAGAACCAGGTCGGGCGGCTTGCCGACCTCGCTTATCACGTAGCCGTTGCGTCGGACGATCCTGCTGGGGTTTCTCACCCCCTTGACGAACACGCAATCAGGAACGAGCTCGGGTTTGTCGCCCGCGTTGCGTATCAGAAAGCCCTCTCCACCGAAAAATACATCGTCCCTGTCCACGATGTGGGGAATCACGGTTCCGTCAATCATGGTGAGGTGCGTTCGCTGTTCCATATCAGGCTCCCGCGGCGGGTCGGGCAGCCGCTCGACGGTAGGGTAATCGGGAATGCGAGGCTTTGTTAGGACTCTTTGGGTGGTCATGGTCTGACTCTCCGCGGCGCTGGTTCACCGGAATCTCCATCTGGGCAAGGTTGTGTCTTAGGATTATACCATTACCGCGCCGAACTATACTCCCGTGTCGGATGGCCCTGTCTTGTCGAAGGCCGCGCTTTACTGAGTACCCTATTGATGCTACGCTTGGGCCGCTCTGACGTATCCAATAAGGAGTAGCGCATAATGGCCCACCAACATCATCACCACGCCCCGCCGCCCGTCGTCGAGGGCCGAACCGGGTTCAGACGAAGGGCCGCCTTCATCATCGGCGGACTCACCAGCGGCCACGGCGTCTTCCACTGGATAGCGCAGAGTTTCATCGTCGTCCTCCCCGAAGTGCGCGACCTGCTTCTGGGAGGCAGCGTTATCGCGGTAACCAGCATCCAGACCACCCGCGAAATCATGTCCGGCGTAGTATCGCTGCCAGGAGGCGTGCTGACCGACGCGCTCAGACGCTACTGGGGCTGGGTCATGGCCGTGTGCATGGCCATGTTCGGAGTCGGCTGGCTGCTCATGGCCGCGGCGGGCTGGCAGGTGCCGGGCAGTTCCTGGCTAGTCAGCCAGGAAAGCGTCTCCGCAAGCGAATCGTCTTCGCTGAATCCGGCAGGCTACGCCCTACTGATAATAGGCATGGCCATCGTGGCGGTTGCCGCTTCCGTGTGGCACCTTCCCGCCATGGCAGCGCTTTCCTCGCACTTCAGCCACCGCCGCGGATCCGTCCTGTCATTCCACGGCGTCGGCGGAAACGTAGGCGACGTGCTGGGGCCGGTCCTCACAGGACTGCTGCTCGCCACCCTGACATGGCAGGCAATCATCAGCATCTACGCCGCCGTGCCCATATTCCTGGCCTTCCTGGTCTTCTGGGCGTTCCGCGACATAGGCGAGCGCGCGCAGACCGCCGCCGACCAAGCCTCGGACGAACAGCCCGCCAGCACGATGCGCGCGCAGGTCGAGGAGACGAAGGTACTCGTCCGCAACCCCAGAATATGGGGCATAACGATAGTAGCCGGACTCAGGGGCATGGCATACATCGGGTTCATCACCGTGCTGCCTCTCTACCTGGCCGACGTGCTTGGTCTCACCTCCTCGGACGATTACAGCGACTTGCGGAATCTGGTACTCCGGGGTTCGCTCATCGGGCTGCTGGTGCTGGTGGGCATATTCGCCAGCCCGCTCACCGGCTACCTATCCGACCGGTTCGGACGCAAGCTGATACTGATACCGGCCATGCTCGCGCTGACTGTGATTACGCTGCTGATGGCTCCCTACGGAGACAGCCTCGCCGTGATGTCGGCGCTGCTGGCCGCGCTCGGACTGTTCCTGTACAGCGACCAGCCTATCCTCACCGCCGCCGCGATGGACATAGTGCGCGAGGGATCCGCCGCCACCACGCTCGGCCTCATGTCCACCTCCCGTTTCATATTCAGCGCCGCCTCCCCGCTCATAGCGGGCTGGCTATACGAATACAATCCCGACAACCTCTTCTACTACACCGCCGCGCTCTACGCCGTCGCCGTCGTCATCCTCATATTCATCCCCCTGCCCCGCGCTGAATTTCCTGATGACGACCATCACGACCACGGACATGGAGACCATGATCACGCCGCGCATTAGCTGAGCCGACAACCCAACCTTCCCGCAAGCTGGTATGATACTGAAAACTGAAGACTAATAACTGAAAACTACCCCCGAGGTGAGCGCATGGCTGCCCATACCCAGACCGCGAAAGACATAGAACTCATAGCCCACCTGATGCGCCGCGCCGGATTCGGAGCCACCCGCGACGAGATTCGGGACTACGCCGAGGCCGGTTACGAGGCCACGGTGGACAGGCTGATCAACCCGCCCGACACAAGCTGGGCCGGAAACTACCTCGTCCGCCGGTTCCACTACGAACAGTCCGGTATGCTGACCCCGCAGGGAGGCCCCGCTTACTGGCTCTACCGCCTGATTACCACCAACGCCCCCCTGTACGAAAAGATGGCCCTCTTCTGGCACGGCATATTCGCCACCGGCTACCCAAAGGTCATACACGGCAAGGCCCTCTCTGACCAGATTCGTACCTTCAGGCGAAAAGGAATGGGCAAGCTCGACGACCTGCTAATCGAACTCGCCAGGGACCCGGCCATGATCGTGTGGCTGGACAACCAGGAGAACCACAAGGACGCCATCAACGAGAACTGGGGCCGAGAACTGCTGGAACTCTTCTCCATGGGCGTCGGCAACTACTCAGAGGACGACATCAAGGAATGCGCCCGCGCCTTCACAGGCTGGACTCTCGGCAATACCGAGTACATGGTGCTGCGCTCCATGCGCGACTCCGACTGGCCCTATGGCCGCATCGCCTGGCACTTCCAGTACAAGCCGGACGACCACGACGACGGCCAGAAGACATTCCTCGGACACACCGGAAACTTCGACGGCGAGGACATCATCCGAATCATCTGCGAGCGGGAAGCCACCGCCCGGTTCATAGCGCGGCATCTGTACCACTTCTTCGTCGCCGACGAGCCGCCCGTGCCCTCATGGCCCTACACTCCGCCCAGGGACCCCGAAGCCATAGATACGCTCACGCGGGCCTACCTCGACAGCGATCACGACATCCGCGCCATGCTCACCACGCTGTTCAACTCCGACTTCTTCAAGGCCGAGGACGTTCGCTACGAAAAGGTGAAGGGCCCCGCCGAGTTCGTGACCGGCGTCCTGCGGCTCACCGGCGAGTTCGACAGGCCGCGTTTCGAGATTCGGGACAGGTCCTTCCAGATGAACTTCATGGGACAGATGCTCACCAACCCGCCCAGCGTCGAGGGCTGGCACCAGGGCGTCGAGTGGATAGACACCGGCACGCTGATAGAACGCATCAACTTCGCCTCCGAGCAGTTCGGCGACACCGACAAGCCCGGCGTAAACTCCATCGTGAGCGACATCATCGCCCAGGACCCCGACCCGTCCCCGGACGCCCTCGTGGATATGTGCCTCGACCACCTCGGCGCGATCTCCGTATCCGACGACACCCGCCGGATACTGCTCAGCGCCGCCGCCGATGACAGCCGCCCGCAGGACAAGATAGCCAATATGCTCCGCCTCACAGCCGCTACCCACGAGTTCCAGAGGGCGTAGCCAGCTTGTCATTCTTCCCGCGCTCCGGTATTTGGATGCAAGAGACTGTCGGAGCGCGGGAAATACAAGGAAAGTGACTTGATATGACTACCGCCAGAGTAGAACCGATAGAGAGCCACGACGTCCACAGCGAACGCCTGATGCGCCACGCCGAAGAGAAACTTGCGGAAGGCGACAGGCTTCAGGCATCGGAAAAAGCGTGGGGAGCGGTCGCCCATCGCCTGAAAGCCATCGCCGAACGGCGAGGCTGGGAATACAACACACACGCTCAGGTGTACAGAATAATAAAGCGGCTGTCGGCGGAGCGGGGTAACAGGCAGATAAGCGTACTCTTCAGCGCCGCCAAAGGATTTCACCAGAACTACTACATTGACGCCATGCCTCTCGAAGAACTGAATGACGAGATGGAAAACGTAAAAGAGTTGCTGCGACTACTGGAACAGGCGGACTCATAGAACAAGATAGCCCAGACGCTCCGCCTCACCGCCGCCACCCACGAATTCCAGCGCGCCTAGCGATTCCGATAACCCTTCCCGCGCTCCACTTATCCCTTGCGGTCAAAAGTCGGAGCGCGGGAAGATTGCCCTATCCACATTCTCGGAGAAGGCACCCGTTGATACCGCCTGCCAGATACCTCACGCTTCTCACAATCGTTCTCGCGCTGATAGCTGTCCTCGCCTGCTCCGATGACGCCGAACATATTGACCGATGGCCTGAAATTCCAGAAGTGGCGGAGGTGACTTTCTCCGGGACCGCGGGTGAAGATGACAGTAGGTTCATCGTTCGGTTCGACGAGCCTGTGATTGTGGTCAAAGGAACACAGAACGGGGTGGTCGAGAAGGAAGTGGTTAAGGTAGTTGAAGTGGAAAAGGTGGTGTCAAGAGATGTAGTCAAGAAGACAGTCTATGCTGAACCATCCGCTAACTACTCTGGCTCAAATCCAGCCGTCATGCTAGACGTCGGAAATCTCGGAGGTTCAGACCGCCATATACCCATTCAGACCGAAACTTCCCTTGATAAACCAAGCGCAGAGCTTTCCTTTGGGCCTGTGGAAAGCGAGTTTGCGGTAGCATACCAGATTCTGCTGCGAGGGGATGCGGCGATAGTAGATACTGACGGCAATCCCGCGGTGGTTGACTTCTCAAATATGGCTTTCGTCGACCCTGAATATGTGGTGTTCGTCAACCCCGATTACAAGGACGACATCACCGATCCTAAATTGGTCAACTGCGTAGCTTCCATGGAAATCCTAGGGTATTCGCCTATCATACTCGATACCGTGAAGAGTCTGCGAAGCGACGAACTGACAGACAGTGAACGAATCGAATGGAGATTGTTGTTCGACGAAGAATTCCACTACGGGATTGACGGCATGATGCGTCTGCCGTGTCGCCAACTGTGGTCAGAAGCTATCAACTCCGATAATCAGAGCAAGCGCAATCGGGATTCCCATTGCATATTCTATCTGAGTCGGGGGACTGGGATACATTCGGACGCGATTGAACTGGTGAATCGCCCCTACACCAGCCTGGACGCCTCGGACAGGATGCAGTTGCGCGTCGTGTTGAATTCGGACGCAGACTTATCATCCGAGTGCGCCATGTACTACCCCCAGCTGTTCTATGGGCGGTGGATTCCCATGTCCGCGAACCAGTAGAGCGCCGACCGAATCCGGCTCAGCGTGGAGGGGAATGGACAACGCCCTACCTACCTTCACGCAAAAGAGCGATGAATCCGGCCTGCTCGAAATCGCGATCATAGGCGAGCGCCTGGGTTAGCCCTCGTTCCTCCATAACCAAGAAACTCGCGCAATCTGTAAGGCCCCATCTCTGGTCACTGCGAGAAGTGTACCGCTCCACCGCCGTTCTGAATTGGAAGTCCGTCTGTGGTACGATTTCCACGGCGGGATTGTCTTCCAAGGCTTGTACCATCCGCGCCGCGAATCGGCGACGGAATTCCCCCATGCCAGCCATGGCGTCAAGGGCCTCAGTCAAGACCAACTGCGTCGTCACCACGGCGGATGTTCCCAAGGCATCGGTAACGGCCATCGCTCTCCGGTGCAATGTGTCCCTGGGATTCCACAGCGCGATCCAATATCCTGAATCCGCGAAAACGGCTGGCATCAGTCGGTTTCCTTTGGGTGGCCGTACAAGTAATGCTTCTTGTTCTTCGCCAAGTCGGTAGGCAGATCATCCCATGCGTCCGGTGGGATTTCCTGTTGGAGTTCCTTGACCTTGGCCACTACTGAGGCAAGCCCTCCGCTCGTCCGCGATATGTTCTCTATCGCCACCACCACTTCCGCGCCCTCCTCTATGTCGAGGCTTTCAAGTGGTATGATATGCCCGTTGGTGAATTTGGCCTTTACTCTAGCTATCATTGTCTTGCCTTTCTGAGCGGAGCTTTCAGGACGTATGCCCACATGGGGACATTATACCGAGTCTTCGATACGAACTCCGAATATATCGCGGAAAACCTCCTCTACTTTGCCAATACATTCGTTCTATGGTATAATGATATTCCCGAAACGCCATAAGCAGAGGTTCGCCAGATGACCACCGCCGCAACCGAAAGACAACCCCTGACCCTCGAATACGATCTGACCGTCGGAATGTCGGTCATGGAAGGACGCGGGTTCTACTACCCGTCCGACACCGCCGTCGCCAGCAACGGACGCCTGTACGTCGCCAACCGCTCCGTTGACGGCGTTGACAGGGGCGTCCGCGTAACCGTGTGCGACGTCGAAAGCGAATACTACGGCACGTTTGGATCGTCCGGCGAGGACGAAGGACAGTTCATCTGGGTTTCCGGCATAGCCGAGGATACCCAGGGTCGCCTGTTCATCACCGACGAATACTCCAGCCGCGTCTCCGTCTTCGACCTTGACGGCAACTTCATCGCCAGGTGGGGAACCCCGGGAAGCGACGAAGGCCAACTCGACGGCCCCTCCGGCATAGCCATTGACGCCGCCGACTCCGTTTACGTCGCCGACACTCACAACAACCGCGTCCAGAAATTCACCCCTAGCGGACTGCGCATCCTCACCATCGGAGGCGAGGGGGCCGATGAGGGTCGTACAAGCCTGCCTTGGGGCCTGACCATCGCGCCAAACGGCGACCTTTATGTCGCCGACTGGGGCAACGACAGGGTGCAGCGATTCACCCCCAACGGCGAGTTCGTCGCCGCCTACGGCTCTCCGGGCTCAGGCGAGGGCCAACTCCGCAGGCCGTCCAGCGTCGCCGTTGACGAGCGCGGACTCATGTACATATCTGACTGGGGCAACGAGCGCGTCCAGGTCTTCGACGCCGACGGACGCTTCATCCAGCAAATTCGCGGACAGGCCACCGAATCCGAGTGGGCCGTCAACTTCCTCAACATCAACAGGGAAGAAGGCGCCGCCCGCGCCAGGGCCGACCTCGAACCCGACATACCCACCCTCGACCGCGACGACCCGCACGAGGTCTCCTCCCACATCGAGAAGTTCTTCTGGTCGCCCGTCTCCGTCAAGCTCGACCCCGAAGGCCGTCTCTACGTAACCGAAAGCAACCGCCACCGCATACAGATCTACCGCCAGGCGTCCTAGCGCAATTCGATTATCTGGCCGCGTCTGATTCGCTTATACTATCCAGGGTCTTTCGGTTATTCTCAAATCCGACAACCCCGCATCATTCGTCATTCCCGCGAAAGCGGGAATCCACACGCTACGGCTCTATGAATCTGGATAATCGAAAGGCCCTGTTATACTATCCAACGCTATGGCACAAAGGTTCTGCGCTGTGCTATAATATATTCACGCTCCAACAGACATACACCCGAACCATACAGGACACGACGGAAAGCGAGAGGACTATAAACGAGTGTATATACCATAACACCAGAAACGTCCCCGATAGACGAAAACTGGTCTAAACTGGTCGTAAACTGGTTGAGCCAGACCAGTTTCCCGAAAAAACTGGTATCAGTTTTCCACCAGTTTCTGGTCATCAGTTTCCGAATCTGGTGTCCTGCCCCGACACATTAGCTGAATTTATATACGGACCGATTAGATGCGATTATCCTGCCTCTCCACGCTGCTTCCAATAGCCGGATGGGACGCGAGCCGCGCCGCCGATGTCGAATTCCGCGGCGGAGCTGACCCCATCCTGCCCACGCCATTCCGTATCAGCGAGACAGCCGCCGCCAGCCTCGCCGCCGTCGGACTTGCCGCCTCCGACCTCTGGGAGTTGCGTACCGGGCGCCGACAGAAGATAGCCGTCAACGCCCGCCACGCCACGGCGTCCCTCCGCAGCTCCAAGTACATGACCATGGACGGCGAGCCAGCCGGCGCCGAACGCCATTCCCTCATGGGCGTCTATCCCGCCAGGAACGGACGTTGGAGCTATCTCCACTGCAACTTCCCCAACCATCGCGACGCCGCCCTCGGCGTTCTAGGCGTAGAGGAAGAAGACGGCGAAGCCGTCCGCCGCGCAGTATCCAAGTGGGACGCCCTAGAACTCGAAGAAGCCATCATCGCCGCCAACGGCGCGGGCGGAATGGTGCGTTCCATGGACGAGTGGGCGCGGCACCCCCAGGCCGCCGCCGTCGCATCCCTGCCCCTGTTAGAGATAGACAAGATCGGCGACAGCCCGCCCGAACCGCTGCCCGAAGGCGACAGGCCGCTGTCTGGCATAAGAGTCCTTGACCTAACCCGCGTCCTCGCCGGCCCAACCTGCGCCCGCACCCTCGCCGAACACGGCGCGGACGTGATGAAGATAACCGCCCCTCATCTCGCAAGCATCCCCGCCCAGGAATACGACACCGGACACGGCAAACTCAACGCCCGCCTAGATCTGCGCCAGGACGACGACCTTGAAACCATGCGCCAACTCGCGCGCCAGGCCGATGTATTCTCACAGGGATACCGTCCGGGAACCCTCGCCAAGCGCGGCCTGTCGCCCGAAGACCTGGCCGAACTCCGCCCGGGCATAGTGTATATCTCCCTGTCCGCCTTCGGACGACTGGGGCCGTGGGCATCGCGTCGCGGCTTCGACACCGTGGTGCAGACCGTAAGCGGCATAACCCACCGCCAGGGCGAGCTCTTCCCGGGCGCCGAGCCGGGGCCGCAGTTCTACCCCGTCTCAGCCATAGACTACATCACCGGCTACCTCATGGCCTTCGGCGCGATGGTCGCGCTGACTCGCCGAGCGCACGAGGGCGGAAGCTGGCTGGTCAGACTCTCCCTAGCCCAGACCGGGCACTGGCTGGTCAGTCGCGGCCAGGTCCCCGAATCCCAACTCCAGGACGTGCCGAACGACTTCACCCCCGAAGAGATAGCCCGCTGGTCAACCGCCACCGACGTCCTCGACGGCAAGCTGGGACATCTCGCGCCTGTGCTACAGATGTCGGAGACCCAACCCCACTGGTCGCGCCCCTCCGTCCCCCTCGGCTACCATAAACCAGTGTGGCCGGAGCGATCAGTATAGCCCGCCGATATGAATAGAATTCGATGATGTATCAGGCGTCCACTATATTGTCATCCAGGATAACCTCGCCGGTTTGACCCACATAGATCATCGAGTAATTTTCAAGGAAAGTCCTTCCCAATAGAATCGCGTGAGGCTGCCCTCCATCCAGCAACTCCACAGCTATAAAGCGCCCGTAGATGGTGGTGTCTAAAGAGGGAATATATACCTGCGCCAGATGCACAACATGGGTATGCTCACCCCTAACACCCGACACAGACGAAGTTCCGACTATCGGCAATTTCAGCGACGCCGCCAATAGTCCGTCTATGGCGTTGCCGGTAGCGCCGGTATCAATCAAAGCGGGTAGTTGAACTCTCTCCATACCGTCAGATAAGCCGGGGATATTCTTGCCGTCTATGCCCAACCATACGTCAATCGTTGGGCCTCTTTGCGACAATTCCTTCGGATCGAAATTAAGGTGAACTCTCATCGTCGTCAACCGGCGTATAGAGCAAGAATGAGCGTAACTGGGGCTGAGGCATACCCACCTGCTCGATTAGATATGGTCCAAGCCCAAATTTATGCAGAGCATCCTCAGCAGCATCCTGAAAATCGCCATATATCCCAACAAGTTCCCCGCCATGGAATATCACCCATTCGCCATTGTGGTCTCGTTCCAGTTCTTCTCGCCTAGTTTCATAAGCGGCCTGCTCCTTGCTCAGGAGCGTCAAGACATCTTTACTCGCAGTGGGCATGGCCGCGCTCCCCGATTTCCTCATCTTGCTTCGGCAACGCTTCGTGGGATGCGTATGATATATACCCGTTCCGCATTTTACAAATTATCCAAACGGCCTCCGATGGCTGAATTCGCCTTCCTCGCTGGTGATGAACTCCAGCAGCGCGGCCTGTCCGTCCTCGGTGGCGGATTTGGCTCGCAGGATGGCGGCGGCTACGTCGGACGGGTCTTCCACCTTCTCGGCCCAGCCGCCCATCGCGCGGGCGAGATCGGCGTACTGGCCGCCCAGGTCGCGCGTGCGGTACAACTCGTGCGAGCGCGCCATGTGCGAGGTCTCTATCGCCATCGTGGAGTTGTTCAGCACGACGGTCAGGATCGGTATGCCTGACCGCGCCGCCGTCTCAAAGTCCAGACCGGTCATTCCGAACGCCGCGTCCCCCATGAAGTTCACCACGAACTTGTCCGGCGCGGCGAGCTTGGCGCCTATGTTCAGCCCCAGCCCTGTGCCGAGTCCGTGCGACTTCCCCCAGCCCAGGTAGGTATGCGGCCCGCCTGACTGGTAGAACGGCATAAGCTGATCGCGCGGGCTGCCCGAATCGTGCGTCACGATGGCGTGGTCGGAATCAACGTTCCGCATGAACTCCCACATCACCCGGTACGGATTGATGGGAACCTCGTCAGATGCGAGTTTCCGCATCCAGCTATCCAGCCACTGGCCGCGAATGGTAGCTATCTCCTCGGCCGTCTCCCCGTCCCGCGACTCGCCGCCCAAGCGGTCTTTACACGCCTCGATTAGTTGCCTGATTACCAGCCTCGCGTCGCCGAGCAGCGGGTATTCCACGTCATAGTTCTTGGCTATGTCTATCGGGTCGTTCGTCGCCTGTATCAGCGTCTTGTCCGCCGGAATCGTCATCGTCATCCCGTGCTTGGTGAGGCTTGAGCCTACGGCGAACACCAGGTCGGCGCGCTTGATGAAGTGGTACGCCGCGCCGTTCATCACGCCCGACGCCGACCCCAGCGACAGCGGATGCTTCTCCGGGAAGCCGCTCTTGCCCGCCATGCTGGTCGTCACCGGAATCTGGAGCAGCTCCGCTAACTCCACCAGGTCGTCCGACGCCTCCGCGTGCATGACGCCCTGTCCGGCGTACACCACCGGATTCTCGGCGGACAGCAGCGCCGCCGCCGCCTCGTCAACGGCGGCGACGTCCGCGCCCGCGATGGCCGCCTTCACCGGGCGGTAGCTCTCCACGACGCCATCGGGAACCTCCATGTCGCCGATGTCCGCCGGTATCTCCACCATCACAGGACCCGGACGCCCCATCTTCAGCAGCGCGAACGCGCGACGCATCGTGTCCGCGACCAAGGCCGGCGACTGAAGCCGCTCCACGTTCTTGGTCACCGATTCGTAGCTGCGGACGGAGCTGAAATGCGGATACACCCCGTCCCTGCCGGATGGGTGTCCGAGCGGGAGCAGCAGCATCGGCACGGCGTCTGAGAAGGCCGTCGCCACGCCAGCGTAGGCATTCTCCGCGCCCGGCCCGTACTGCATAGCGAACACGCCCGCGGGCCGCCCGTTCGTAACGCGGCTGTACCCGTCGGCGATTCCCACGCCCACCCGCTCCTGCCGGCAGATGATCGGCCTTATGCCGATGTCCGCCGCCGACTCTATGACCGAGGTCGTCGGAAACGCGCTCAGGTACTCGATGCCTTCCTTCTTCAGAATGTGAGCTATGGCGTCCAGTGTACGCATGGATTAACCTCTCTAAATCTCAGAAAATCGCAGAAGATCATAATTACTCGTCATTCCCGCTTGCCCAGCCGTCATTCCCGCGAAAGCGGGAATCCACCGAGCATAGACAGCCCAAACGCGCCTCTATACTGTGAATCAGCGCTAGTTCAGATGTCCCCGCAGCCTCGGATCGAGATAGTCCCGCAGCGCGTCCCCCAGCAGGTTGAACGCCAGTATCGTAATCGTGATTGCCACGCCCGGGAATATCACCAGCCACCATGGGGGCTGGAACAGTTCGTTCAGGACGCCGCCCAGCATATTGCCCCACGTCGGCGTCGGAGGCGGAACGCCCATGCCCAGGAAGCTCAGCGCGGCCTCGGTGAAGATAGCCGACCCAAGCCCCGCGCTCGCCACCACGAACAGCGGCGCGAAGCACTGCGGAGCTATATGCCGCACCATGATTCTCCACTGGGACGCGCCCACCGCTCCCGCGGCCTCCACGTACTGCGTGGCGCGGGTCGAAAGCGCGACCGACCTGATTACCCTCGCGGTTCCCGGAATCCTGATGACCGCGATTGCCAGAATCACGGTGACCAGCCCCGAGCCGAGCGCGGCCAGCAGCAGCAGCGCCAGGATGATCGTAGGGAACGCGATGAACATATCTACCATTCGCTGGGACACCATGTCGAACTTGCCGCCCAGGTATCCCGACATCACGCCCCAGGTGAACCCTACGGCGTCGCCGATGAATACCGAGACGAAGGCCACCAGCAGCGTGATTCGCGCGCCGTATATGATCCGCGTGAGGCTGTCCCTCGATATGAAGTCGGTTCCCGCCCAGTGGTCCCAGGTGGGAGGCTGCTTCAGGTTCACGTAGAAGAGCTGGTCCGGGTCATAGGGCGCTACGGCCTGCGGGAACAGCCCGACGAACATCAGAAGCGCGAGCAGTACCAGCGAGATAGAGCCGAGAACGGAAGACCGCGCGAACCCAAGCAGGCTGTCGAACGGCTGCCTGCTCGCCGCCGCCAGCGACTCCATGCTTCGGCTGTTCCTCTGTATCGCCACTAACTGACCTTCCTTCCGTCATATATCCCCTCTCCCTTGATGGGAGAGGGCTAGGGTGAGGATGAAACCCTAATCATACCTGATCCTCGGATCCACCAGGCCGTAGATGACGTCCACGACGAGGTTGATGACCACGTACGCCACCGCGAACAGCAGCACCAGGCTCTGGATCACGGTCCAGTCCCGCGCCTGCACCGCGTATATCAGGCTGTAACCCAGTCCCGGCACGGAGAAGGCGCGCTCCACCGCCACCGCTCCGCCCAGGGTCGCGCCGAGGTACAGGCTGGAAAGCGTGATGGTGGGCAGCAGCGCGTTTCGCAGCGCGTGCCTGACCACGACCGTCCTGCTCGCAAGGCCCTTGGCCATAGCGGTTCGCACGTAGTCCTCGGTCAGCACCTCCAGCATACCGGAGCGCACCATTCTGGCTATGATCGCGCCAAAGCCTAGTCCCATCGCTATGGCAGGCCCAACCGTCATCTGCAAATTCGTCCACGGCGACTCCCACACGGCGACAAGTTCCACCGGAGGCCGCCAGTTCCATATCAGGATAGTGGCGAGGATCATCGCCAGCCCAAGCCAGAAGTTCGGTATCGCCATGAACAGAGTGACGAGGCCGCGAACCCCGTAGTCCAGCGCCGAGTTGCGCCAGAGCGCGGTCACTATTCCCACAGGCAGCCCTATCACCCAGGCGATCAACAGCGCCATCAGCGAAATCTGGAGCGTGATCGGCCCCCGCCGGATTACCATGTCGGCTATTGACTTGTCCTTCTGCCAGAAGGAGTAGCCCAGGTCGCCCTTCGCTACGTCCCGCATCCACACCAGGTACTGGATTACCAGGGGCTTATCGTAGCCAAGCGAAGCCTTGACCGCCGCGAGCTCCTCGTCGCTCAGCACGTAGATCTGTCCCTCGCCGATGATTGACCTGAGAGGGTCGCCGGGGATCACCCGCATGGCGAGGAATATCATTATGGTTACCCCGAGCACCGTCGGGATAGCAAGCATCAGCCTGCGTACTAGGTATGGGCGCATTTCAGTCTTTAGTTATTAGTTCTCAGTTTTTAGTTTTTATTCCCAAGCGCGGCGGGATGAGAACCATCCCGCCGCGCCGTTGCGTCAAGCTATGCGGGCGACTATCTGTCCAGCCACACGGTCTCGTAGCGTCCCCACGGGTATCCGCCGAGGTCTTCTATCATGATTCCCCTGACGTGCACGCCGCCCATCGGCAGGCCGCTGCCTCCGCCCGCCTGGTAGCCAGGCGGATTCTCGTCCAGCATATCCATCGCCTGGTGAAGCAGTTTCACGCGCTCGTCGGCGTCGAATTCCACGAGCAACTGGTCCAGCAGCTTGTCGAACTCGGGATTGCAGTACCTGTAGTAGTTGCCGTCGGCGTCGCACCTGAAGATGCCGTTCCACTGCGCGGTCGGATCGGCCACGTCGGAGCCTGTGCCGGTGACGAAGGCGACGTGCCACTCGCCGTCGACCAGTATCTCGCCCTCGATTCCCCTCTCGATTATCTCAAGGTCGGAGGTGATTCCCAGAATGTCCTCGGCCTGCTGGAGCCAGGATACCCCGCGCACCTCGCCGCCCGCGGGCGTGTTGTTGCCCACGGCCTTGATGTGGAAGCCGTCCGGGTATCCGGCCTCGGCCATCAGGCGCTTCGCCTCGGCTACGTCCGCCGCTCGGCCTTCGGGGTCTTCGCGCCAGCCGGGCAGTCGCAGAATCTCTTCGTCGGACATATGGCCTGGCACCGCCTTCGTTATCCAGCGCGCCTTGTAGTTGGGCAGGGCTATCGCGCCCGCGACTTCCAGGTCGAACTTCTTGTCCAGCCCTATATGTATGGCCCTACGAATACGGACGTCGTCCAGAGGCGCCTTCTCGTTGTTCGTCCACATCGGCGCGGTGCCGTTGATCGGCGGGTTGCTCCCGTGGAAGGCGTCGGGCTGGGCCATTGCCTTGCCCCAGGTTTCCTGGTTGCCGTTCCATGTGAAGTCCGCGATCCCGGTCAGCACGGCGGCGCCCCTGTTCGCCCATACGGGTATGTGCAGCGCCTTTATGCCGTCAACATAGGGCAGGTCGGGATTCCAGTAGTTGGGGTTGGCTTCCAGCGCCAGGTATTCGCCCGGCACGCGCTCCTGGAATATGAACGCTCCGGTTCCGGGAGGCAGCGCCTCGCGCACGTTCTGGTTGTGCAGGTCCAGGAAGTGCTTCGGATACATGACCGGGTAGCCGAAGTGCGGAGCCGCGCCCAGCACGTTCACGAACCAGGGCGTGGGACGCACCAGGTCGAACGCGACCTTGTAGGTGTCGAGCAGCCTTACCTCTTCCACCGGCTCGAAACTCTGCTTGATGGAGCCTGTGATCACGCCTTCGGGCGGGTCGAGTATCCTGTCGAACGTGGCGATGACGTCCAGCGCGGTGAACTCAACCCCGTCGTGCCATTCCGCTCCCTCTCTGAGCGTGAACGTGTAGGTCAGCCCGTCGTTGGAGACCTCCCAGCCCGTGGCCAGGTCCGGAACTATGTCGCGCTGTCCCAGTCCCACGTTGCGGTAGGTAAGGTTGTTGTACATATTGGTGATGCCGGTATAGGCCGGAGCGCCCTGGTGAAGGTCCCAGTGGGCCATTTCGACAGGGCCCGCCGTCCTCACCACGCCGCCGCGCTTGATGTTGGACTCGACCGCGCCCATCAGGTAGCCGAACTTGCTGGCGTCCATTCTCAGGGGTTCGGGGGTCGCCTTCGGCTCTATCAGAACCTCCTTGACGATTTCCTTGATAACCTCTTTCTCGACGACGATGGTCTCGCCCGGCACTTCTACCTTTTTGACCACCTCTTTCTCGACGACGATGGTTTCGCCCGGCACCTGAACCTCTTTGACCACCTCTTTCTCCACCACCACCGGCTTCTCCACCTCGACTATCCTCTCCTGGATGACCGGCTCGGCGGGCGCGCTGCTGCACGCGGCCAGAACCAGCGCCGCCATCATCGTCAGCGCAACCCCCAGCCCCAAAACACTCCATATCCGGACATCACGAAACCCTACCTGCATTGCGACCCTCCTCGCTATTTGGCTTTGTTGGGGAGACACATTCCCGTTGCGGTCGAACGACCTCGGAATCGTCTCTTTAGCATGAAAGAACTTTCACCCTTCACACTGCGCGAAACATTATCACCGCAACCCCACGCTGTCAATCCGCCGCGCGTCAAGGGCTGAGAAGGGTAGGTGTTTCACCCTCACCCCAGCCCTCTCCCCCAGGGAGAGCGGTGGTTTCGATTATTAGCGCAGGGGTCTTTTCAGAGTCGTCAGTTCAGAGCGGAAGCCGCATGGTCATAAATCATTCTTTATACTGTACAGGTGGGGTTACAGGTGAGTTTCCAAGTGGGACTGGTGGCAGTTCACGTAGAAAGTCACCTGTAATCACCTGTTGTTAGCTACGGACAGAAAATTTTTCTTCGGCGAATTCATTTTGGATAACTTCTTGTTTATGTATCAGCGTTGGAAATTTTGTTCTTCATGGGTGTATTGTAGCGCATCGCGGGGATGGATGTGTAGTGGAAATGGGAGGGCGGATGATTTTGCAGAGACGCGAGGTGAGGCTGCCGTTAAATGGGCAACTCCGGCAATGCCTTCACTATGTCCACTGTCCGAAGGCTGAGTGTCGTAACCCGCTTTACCAAATCCAGAATATATCGCGGTTCGCCTAGTTCGGCTGCCCAGTCATTCGGGTCGTTCACTATGCCGCTGGCGCTGTGAGTTCGCACCTGGTAGCGGTCTATCAGCCAGTCCAGTGCGGAGCGTGAACCTAATTGGTATTCATGTGTCCGCTCGGGTATGCCCGCAAGAGTGATACCAGCGTTGTAGATGATGCGGGATTTGTCTCGGTTAGAACCCGTGCCAGGGTATGCCATCTTCTCCACGCGGTAGGCGTTTGGACCTTCAGGGTCCCATCCTTCGCCGTGAATTTCATCCAGAGGGTAAGGATCTACGCTCTCATAGTTCAGGTGGAGGTCACCTAACTCGTGGCCGGCTTCCACGTATGTTCGAAAATCATCTAGCGAGGCTGCCATTGGAATGCGCGTCGGGGCTTTAGACAGGTCATTGGCAAATGTGCCACGGTACTGCTGGGAGTGAAGAACTCCATATGTGTAATCGAACAGGTCGTCCTCTGTAATGTTTGGGTTGTCGTATAGCTCCTGGAATTCTGCAAGTGCAGCGGGATTGATGTTACTAGTCTGTTCCAATCCGTTGGATTCACCCAGCGCTTTCTCACACGGGATATATCGCCAACGCGGGAAATATGTAGTGTGGCCAACTAATCCATCATCAACGATGTAGTCTGTCATAAGAACGTTATACGGAGTAGTAATGCCTGTCCCCGTAATCGATATGCCGGTGTTTGCGGAGTTTGGAGACGGATGTATCTCGGCAAACTTGCCAGTCCTGCTATTAAGATTCTGGTTGAAGTAGAGATGCTGCTTATGGAACGGACGATACAAAGCGGTGATGAAGCCTGATTCCTTCACTGCATACTCTGTTCCGTTAGACAAGTCTCGAATTGTTTCAGCGTTCCAATGGAAGTATCCTGGGGTGTTACCTACAAAGGACTTTGCCTTACTGGATCTTTCTTTCAGATTGCCGGTGACACCGACTGCCTCAAAAGCCTCCACCTGCTTATTGTAGAATTTCACAGTTCTACTAACATTGTCCTTTAAATTTTTGCGGGATGAATTCCAAACCCAGTGGTCACGCCGAGTGACCACACCTAACGAGTTCAACAAGAAGACAGGATTTATACTCGTGTACTCCGGTGGCGCGACTAGAGGACGCAGGGAGGAGAAGTCTTTGGACCTTTGGTTAATCCAGTCGCCATGTTCGTTGGGAGTGATAACCTGCCAGTCCGTGCTATTCAGTCGCGAGGCGTCCAGTATGTCTAACTTCCGTTCGCGAGTCAGGTAATCTCCTATGTCTCGGTAGTGGATGGTCGCGCCGGGGGACTCACCGGGTTTTTTAACCAATAGCAGGATAGCAACACGCGCGCGACTGCCTGATCCGAATATCTTCCCACCCTCGCGTCTGGACTGTTCACCAGCTGTTCTCTGGTCACCCCGTAGGTCAAAGCAGTATATGGAATGAAATTCTTCAGAGACAGCCTTGCGGAATCCGTCAAAGGAGTTGGAATTGATGAACTCACCGTTGGTTACGAAGGCAACTATGCCGCCTTTCTCACTCCGCAACACACGATCTGACGCTTGGCGGATAGCTTTGACATAGGGGTCATACAACGCTTCTTTGAGTTTTGCTTGCGAATTGACGGCATAAGTGGTCGTAACTCGACTGTCTATGCTCGGGTACCGACGATTATTCGTCGCTGACCATGGCGGGTTGCCCATGATAACGCGAATGTCCAGCGCTTTCTGCCGTTCTATGCGCTCATTGTTCCGTGGGAAGAAAACCTTGTCCATTGGGTCGCCCTGTTCCGAGGACTGGAAGGTATCGGTCAGGACTATTCCATTGAAAGGTTGATAGTCCTCGGAATCGGCGAGGTCGTGGTAGGCGGCTTCTATGTTGATGGCCGCTATGTAGTAGGCGAGCAGAACTATTTCGTTAGCGTGCAGTTCGTTTCCATACTTTCGGCTGAGGTCATCGGGCTTTATAAGTCCGCTCTGAAGCAATCGCGTCATGAATGTCCCGGTTCCTACGAATGGGTCAATAACGTGAACGCCCATGTCGCTTATGGACACTCCGAAGTCCTTCCGCAACACATCCTCTACGCTTCGGATGATATAGTCCACGACCTGGGTGGGCGTATAGACTATGCCGAGATTCCTGGCGGTGTCCGGCAAGGCCAGCTTTAGGAAGCGCTCGTATAGCTCGGCGATGATTCGCTGCTTATCCTCGGCGCCGCTTACACCTTCGGCGCGGACGCGGACATCGCGATAGAAGTTCTCCAATCCCTCCGTTTCCTTCTCCAGCCCATGTTCGGCAAGGCTGTCCAGGGTGGACTGCATCGCCATAGATACAGGGTTGCGGGCCGAGAAGTCATAGTCCGCGAACAGCGCGTCGAACACCGGCTTGGTGATAAGGTGCTGAGACAGCATCCCTATGGCGTCGTCTTCGGTTATGCCGTCGTTGAGATTGTTGCGGATGGCTAACAGGAACGCTTCGAAGGTCTGGCGGATTTCGGAATCGGGAACTCTCAGAAGGGCGCGTATCCGCGCTTCGTGGCGTATCCCGATCTCTCTGATATTGTCCGCCCACTTCTCCCAATACCTGGGATCGGCGTATTTGTTCACCACCTTCGCGAGTATGGCGTCTCGGAGTTCCGAGGAACCGGCTATGAGCAACGTCCCCTGTATGCCTTCGGGTGATTCCACGTCATCATTGTCGGGAGTATCGAAATTTCCAGTGGTTTCGGCTATGCCCAGCCCCCTGAGATACTTATCCTCAGGATCAATCACGGGATTGCCAATCGTCAACGCCAGATGGTTTATCTTCGCCTCGAACCTGTCATCGTGAGCGCTGATTGCGTTGATTACCTGCCATACCGCTTTGTAAGCGCTGTCGTTGACCGCTTCCTGGGGGCTAAGGCCCGGAGCTTGAGCTATGGGCAGTATGATGTACCCAAACTGCTTGCCCGGAGATTTCCGCATCACTCGGCCAACGGCCTGCACCACGTCTATTTCCGACTTGCGAGGATGCAGAAAGAGGATAGCGTCCAGCGCGGGTACGTCTATACCCTCTGTCAGACAGCGCGCGTTGGACAGAATTCTGCATACGCCATCCTCCGGCTCTTCCCTGAGCCACGCCAGCCGGTTGGCGCGATGCAGCGCGTTCTGTTTGCCGTCAACATGGTCCACTTCGCAGCGCAGACGGTTCTCGCCTTCGCCTCCCGCCGCCTCGATGCAACTTTCGATAACAGACGGGAAGTAGTCCGTGAACAATTTGGATTGCTTGATGATATTGCTGAAGGCCACGGCGCGCTTGGCCGGCTGGGTGTCTCTTCCAAAGTCCACGCCCTCTGCGCCGCGCTTGCCCAAACCATTCCAGCAGCCGACCATTCGGGCGGCGTTGTCCATATTGATGTCGCTTTCGCTGTCCGATAGCAGCGAATCCAGGTCAACGCCGACCTGTTCCTGGTCAACATTGAATATGATGACCTTGTAATCGGAAAGAATCCCCAACTCTATGGCCTTGCCGAATCCAAGCCGATGGAATTCCGATCCGTACAGATTCTCATTGTCCATTGACGCCAGAACAAGCTGATTGTCGTTTGCCTTGCGCCGGGCGCGGTCGCCATAGATCCTCGGCGTGGCCGTCATGTAGAGACGCTTGCGGCCTTGAATGAAGTCGTTGTCGTGAACCCGCTGGAAATTTGATTCGTCTTTGCCAGTCAGCCTTCTCGCGCTCACCCCGGTCGTGCGGTGGGCCTCATCCGAGATTATGAGGTCGAATCCGGGCAAGCCGCCCTTCTGCGCTTCCGACACCACATCCAGAGACTGGTATGTGGAAAAGACCGCCGTCATGCTTCCCTTCCGGTCTGCCCTCGTAAAGCGTTCGACAAGCCGCGCCGGGTCGGTGGATGGGCTATCCGTCAGGTCGTAAGGCGACATATCCTCGTCGTCCGAACTGCGCCGTCCCGCCCTCGTGTCGGAACACACAGCCAGAGTTTTAAGCGGCAGGTTTGCGTCATTGGCCCAATCAATCAGGGATTGGGACAGCAGAGATATGGACGGCGTGAGGAACAGGACAGTTCCCCCAACCCCCGCTACACGCTCGGCGATACGCAGCGCCGTAAAGGTCTTGCCAGAGCCGCAAGCCATAATCAGCTTGCCCCGCTCGTGCTTCTCAAAGCCGCTCAGCGTATCCCGAAGAGCGTCTTCCTGATAGTTGCGGAGGGTTTTAGTTTCTTTGCGGGATACTTCGGACGGAGTATCGAGGTGGAACTTCGACCAATCAATAGAAGAGTTCTCAAATATGTGCACCCCCCATCGAGAGATAGGCTTGTCCTCCCTCTTTCGCAGGGAGTTCTCAACATTCTTTCCCCACTTCTCAGTTGTGGATACGACGATTCCCTTCTTGAACGGCTCCTGTCCGCATTTCGCCAGAAAGGTTGATATATCCTTCAAATAGAGGGTTTGGGACGGCGCCCAGAACTTGCACTGAATAGCCACGATGTCGCCGGAGTCGCGTTCCTCAGCCACCACATCTACCCCGGTGTCAACCTCGCCCCCGTTGTCAGGCCAGTCATTCCAAAGCCATACACGCGAAAAGCGTTCGTACTGCGCCTTGTCCTGCTGGAGGAACGCCTTGACGATTTTCTCAAAGACACGGCCCTTGTCAAACTGGCTCAGATCCATTCGTTCGATTTGGGCCAGGATACTCCGGAAGCCCCCGTCATCGGTCAGACCCGAGAACAGTCCGCTGTCTTTGTCGGGGATGTGAAACATTTCCGGTTGTTCAGTTGCGTTTGTCAAGTTCACTCGCCTCTTTCCACTGGAATATACTACATCCGGCCTTCCGCGTGAATCCGTCTTGGGCTTTTGCCAATTCTTGTCCCTCCCTGATACAGTTGGGTCGTCTGCTGTTGGCGAGGCGCATTCTACACCATAGCCCCCGCTCTCGTGGAATATCCGCGCCGCTCGCTTGGACAAGGAGTCACCGCATAATGGATATCTACGAATACCGGATATGGGAAAAGCGGTACTGGGGCGGACATATCACCCACTGGACACCCATATTCGCGACCAGCGACTCGGAGGCGCTGGAAGTGGTGAAGACACGAGTTGACCGGGATGCGCTAATCGCGAATGAGAATACGCCCCCGGACGTAACCCCTCTCGACCGGATACGCGCGCTCGTCGCGCACGGACGAAATGACGCGGGCGTGCACATTTATGACTTCTGCCCTGATTGTGGTAAGACGTATATCGTCAGAGCGACTACGCAGGTGGCGGAATCGCACCAATGCTCCGCCGCCGCGGATGGTTGAACGGAATCACGAAAGCTCCAGCGCCCCAGGTACGAACAGTCCCTCGGAATCAACCGCCTCCGGTATCACTCCCTGCTCCACGTTGAAGCCTATGAATGTTTCCAGCGTCTTGCGAGAACTTTCGTATCCGTAGGGCAGGGGATCGTCTCCCACGATTTCCGCCATCTTCAGCGCCGACTGGTCCCACGCCTCGGTCGCGTTCCCGGACATCAGATTGCAGACATATTCCGTCTTGGCCTCGTTGAATATACCGAACAGCTCGGTCGCCAGACCTTCATTCGCCTCCAGGGTGGAGTCCTTGACCACCAGCAGATGACTTATCGGGTAGAGTCCGGTCTTCCGGTGCCACTTATCAGCCGCCTCGTGGTCGTCAGGAATGAGAGGCAGTATGTCCGGCGAGTCAACCGGCCCTGGCAAGATCGCCGCGTCTATCTCGCCAGACAGCAGCATCTCCCCAAGGTCGTCGCTCGGCGAGGACACCACGTTGGGCGGCGCGACGTACTCCTCGACGTGCTCGTCCCCGGACAGAACCCAGGTGACCGCGCCCAGGTCAACGCCGTACTCGGAACTCAGGATTCCCCGCGTCCAGACGCCGGGGGTGAATGTGTAGCTGCGGACGCCGACCTTTCGGCCCTCCAGGTCTTTGGGCGACTCTATGCCGCTGCGCCTGTTATAGACCGGCGCGCCGTGATAGAAGTCCCGCGTCAGGAAGATCGGGATTCCGGTGAACTTCTTGCCGTGAGCGCGGGCGCAGAAGTAAGTGGCAAGCGCCATCTCGGCGACGTCGAACTCCAGGTTGCGCACCATCCGGCGGAATATCATGGGCACAGGGGTTATCTCCACGTGCTCCATGTCGAACCTGTCCGATGTGAGGGTCCCGTCCTTAAGGGGCGTCGTATGTCCGTAGTTTCCGATTGAGGTCCGCAGTATCAGGTCGGCCATCTTCAATATCTCCATATCTGTGTTATCATACGAGTGTAATCCTAACATGATTGGCGCAAGGATAGGCGAATTTGGAAGAAGAGCGCAGGGATGATGGCGGCGATGGCAGGATACTCATATTCAACCTGAATAGCCCGTGGGCCTGGTTCTACTACTCCACTTTCGGGATCCAACTCATAATCGTATCCGTCATCGTGATATACAGACAGATATTCGTTGTGGATAGCGACCCAATCACGGATACGTACCTGGCTATCCTAAGAGGGGTTTCGCCCCATGTGCCAGCCATGGCGGCGTATTCGATGGCATTAGTAGCAATAGTGGAGGGGGTTAGAATGTTCGCTGACGCTGTTCTGGAAAAGCGATTCAGAAGAGGAAGAAGACAAGGACTACAAGAAGGCAGAGAGGAAGGCAGAGAAGAAGGACGTGAGGAAGGCAGAGAGGAAGGCAGGGAAGACGTACATAAGGAAGTCGCGACCCTGGTCAGCCAAAGCCCCATTATCCAGGCGGCTTTCCAGAAGGCAGTAGAATCCGGGGAGATCGAACTGCCTCCGTTCCTGAAGGACGTAGACGGGCTGAACGGCAACCACCGAGACTAGACAGGCGGTCTGGTCTCGAACAGCCGCGCGCATTGTTCGTAGGCGTGGGCCGCGCGGAATACGGTCGGCTCGTCGAAAGGCTTGCCCGCTATCTGGAATCCCACGGGCAGGCCGTCCGGCGTAAATCCGCAGGGTACCGAAATGGCGGGCATTCCCGTCAGGTTGTACGGGCCGGTGAAGCTGGGGACCCGCGACGTGGTCATAGCGTCCATCGCGTCGAAGCGCGGCGCGGGATTGGACATCGTGGGCGACGCTATAACGTCAACCTCTCTCAAGACCTGCGCGAACTCCCGCTTGAGAACGTTCCTGACGCGCTGCGCCTGCGCGTAGTCGGAGGACGCGAACAGGCCGCCCGTCCTGAACCGCGCCCTGACCATCTCTCCGAATAGCTCCGGGTTGGCGCGCAGGTTGTTCTGATGATACGAGAACGCCTCGCTGAGCATGATGACGGGCTGCGCCGCGCCCGCGTGTTCCAGCATCGGTACGCTCACTTCCTCTATGTGGGCGCCCATGTCCTCCAGAGACTTCAGGGCGTCGTCCACCGCGGAAAGAGTATCCTTGTTGATGAGGGGGTCGTCCGCGAAGAAGAAATGCCTCGGAACGCCGACCTTCAGGCCGCGAATGTCCTCTGTCAGAGAGGCGGCGTAATCGGGGACGGGCGCGCGGCTGGAGGTCGGATCCTTGGGATCGTGGCCAGCTATGGCCTGTAGCATGATGGCGGAGTCCTCGACCGTCCATGTCATAGGGCCGCAGTGATCGAGCGTCCAACTCAGCGGCACGACGCCATATCTGCTGACCCGTCCGTAGGTTGCCTTGATGCCCGCTATGCCGCAGTAGGAGGCGGGCCCGCGTATCGAGCCGCCCGTGCATGAACCCAGCGTTCCCATGCACAGCCCCGCCGCTATGCCCGCGCCCGAACCGCTGCTGGAGCCGCCCGGGATGTGGTCGAGATTCCAGGGGTTGCGCGCCAGAGGGTAGCCGTTGGACGGGTCGGGGCCGCCGAGGGCGAACTCGTGCATCGCCAGCTTGCCCAGCAGGACCGCGCCCGACGCCCTCAGACGGGCGGTCGTGGTAGCGTCCTCGCTCGGTATCCTGTCTGCCATCACCCTGGAACTGGCCGTGGTGAGTGCCCCCTCGGTGTCGTAGAGGTCCTTGAGCGCGATTGGTATGCCGTGCATCGGCCCCCGGTACTCGCCTCGCAGGATTTCGGATTCCGCCTGCCGCGCCTCTGCCATGGCTTCATCATGCAGAACCGTGATGTAGCACTCAAGCGTCTCGTCCAGCGCCTCGATCCGGTCCAGGAAGGCGCGCGTGAGTTCTACCGGAGAGAGTTTGCCGTCTCTCAGCAGCGCCCCCGCCTCGCCAATGGTCAGGTAATGTAATTCCGTCGTCATGGGCTACACCTCCGGGTCCCAGCCCGGCGAGAACACGACCGCCAAGTCTTCTACGTCCAAGTCCAGGGCGTTCATACGCGCCACCGGCTCCAGAAAATGCTCGTACATCGGCTTCAGATGATCGAGTTCCTCGTCACTCAGATCCAGCCCGACACGACTCGTCAGCGCCCGGAACTCTTCCATCGAGATCGTTTCAGCCATAACCGCGCCTCCTGATGATTACTAATACCAACTATAAATGTCGGGCGCGCGGCTGTAAACTGTGAACTCACAATGTCAATGCTTTCGCAGATTACAACCGGACGAGGCTGGGCGGCCTCTTTTCAGCGCAGGGACTTCAGGCTCCTGTGGGCTTCCACCGTGGTGCAGTCGGTGGGCATGGGTATGGAATTCGTCGCGCTGGGCTGGGTGGTATTCGAGCTTACGAACTCACCTTTCTGGGTAGGGGTGTCCTCGGCGGCGCGAATGGCGCCTTTCTTCTTCCTGGGTCTTGTGTCGGGCGCGGTGGCGGACAAGGTTGACCGCAGGATATTCATTCGCTGGATAACGCTCCTGGGCGCGGCGATAGCGGGGTTGACCGGACTGGTTCTCCATATTTATTACGGCCCTGTGTGGCCCATCATCGCGCTGAGCGTGGGGATGGGATGCGTATGGGCTTTCACCCTGACTCTGAGGCAGGCTTATACCTACGACATCGTGGGACCGCAGGCCGCGCTGAACGGTATGGCGCTGGCGACGCTGAGCCAGCAGATTGGCGGGGTAGTAGGGTCGCTTGTGGCGGGCGTGATAATCGAGCGCGCGGGCATCGCCAACCAGTATGTGGCAATCGGGGCGTGCTACGCGCTGTCGCTGGTAGCGCTGATGTGGACGCGGGAGTCAGGGCAGGCGGCGGCGCGCGCAACGCAGTCGGTACTCCAGAACCTGGTCGGCTACGTGGAGATACTGCGGACGAACCGCATACTGCTGACGCTGATGGTATTGGCGGGGGTTACGGAGATATTCGGGTTCACGCACCAGAGCCTGCTGCCGGTGTTCGCCAAGGACGTGCTGGGGGTGGGGGCGTTCGGGCTGGGAATAATGAGCGCGTTTCGGCAGGGGGGCGGAATCGTCGGGGTTGTGGTTCTGGCGGGAATGGGCAACTTCAGGCGGAAGGGGCTGATGGTGTTCATAATCGCGGGCGCGTTCGGGGCGGGAGAGATGGCGTTCTCGCTGGGCGGGAACTTCGTTTCGTTCGTGCTTATCCTGGCGTTCATCAACGCCTGCGCGTCGGCGATAGACACGCTCTACCGGACGCTGATGCAGGGGAACGTGTCGAACGAGGAGCGCGGCAGGGCGATGGGGTCGTGGGTGCTGAGCATAGGCATCGGGCCGGTGGGCCACCTGGGGGTCGGAGCGATGGGCGAGAGGTTCGGAGCGCCGATGACGCTACTGATAAACGGGTCCATCTTGCTGGGCGTCAGTATCGCGAGCGGGCTGGGGCTGGAGAGGGTGAGGCGTCTGCCGTGAGCGGCTACAGGGAGGAATCAGTTTATCAAGCGTATAAATCCCTCACTCTCGAAGTCGCGGTCTCGCGTGAGTACTTCTGTAATTCCTCTTTCTCGCATTACACTCATCGAAATGCAGTCGGTAAGGCTATAACGCTTGTCCGCCCTACCCTCGTACAATGCCAACCCCCGCTCAAACATATCGGATGATTGAGCCAACACCAGCGTTCGAGAATCGTTGATTATCTCCCGCGCCATCCTCACAGCGCCTCTGCGAACCTCCGGTCCGCCGCGTGAGGCGGCGGCAAGCAATTCAGAGAGTACATCTATGGTAGTAACAAAGCGAATGTTCCCGTCCAATGAGTTTCGCGCTTCTATGGCATGATTTCGCCATTGGTCGCCTGGTAGCAGAAGGGCTATCCAGAATAATGAATCCACGAAGACTTCCCGCGTATGGCCGATCATTCGCTATTCGACTTCTTGGGATTGCCATAAAGGTAATGGTCCAGGTTTTCGGTAAAGTCCGGGGGGAACACCGCGAATTCTTCCTCCGGTATGGACTCGGATATTCGCAATATCTTGTCCACCAACGGCCAATCGCCATCTTGGACATCCGGCTTGGGAACGTCCATCGCCAACTCTTCTCTCAACATCTGTCTCCCCCACTGTCCAATGTATTCATCCCAAGGTTAACATCTATCCTAGCAGATATGCTATATTCCCATGCGGTGAAGATATGGAACTTAGAATAGTCAGACACGCGGAGAGTACGGGCAACGCCGCCGGACGCTGGCAGGGGCGTGATGACACGCAGCTAACCACGCTGGGCAGGGAGCAG
This sequence comes from Dehalococcoidia bacterium, assembly GCA_963668275.2. Lineage (GTDB taxonomy): Bacteria > Chloroflexota > Dehalococcoidia > Lucifugimonadales > UBA1123 > VXRN01. The sequence continues at coordinate 43,169 of OY764155.1, read as the reverse complement.
GCGGCCAAGCTGGGGAGGTGGTTCGAGGCGGAGGGCTACCGGCCTTCGCGTATATACGCGAGTCCGCTCAGCCGCACTTTCGATACCGCCAGGATAGCCTCGGCGCGCATCGGGCTGGAAGAGTCCATCGTGTGTTGGGATGACCTGATGGAGACCGACGTGGGGGTGTTCTCCGGCCTGAATTGGGAGGACATAGAGACCCGCTACCCTGAAATCGCGGTGGAGTTCGCAGAGACGCGCAATATGGACATCGTGGAGGGCGCGGAGACGCTGGCCGAAAAGAGAACGCGCGCCAAGCGCGTGGTGGATAAGCTCATCGCCGATCACGGCAACGACGACCAGGTTCTGGTGGTGTCGCACGGCGGGATCATGCAGTTCTTCTTCGCAGAGCTTGTAGGTTCCAACCGCATCTGGGGACTGTCCGTCAGGAACACGGGCGTGTTCGACTTCAGCATTGATGTAGAAAAGTGGCATCTGGACGGTCACGCGCACGGCAACGTGAACGTGTCCCGGATCAACAGGTTCAACGACGTGAGACACCTGGAAGCCGGTTAAGCCGTCCATAAGTTCGATCCAAGATCATTCACAGGCGGGCATGGCCCGTCTTTTTGATTGCGTTGACATAGGCGCAATTCGGTGAATACACTCGGTTCATCATCATCAGGAGGTCTTGACTTGACTACGCAGCAGGAACCCACCGCTCTCAGGATGGAAGACCCGGGAATACGCGACCTGTTTTCGGACGACCAGAGATTGCAGTCATGGCTGGACGTGGAGGCGGCGCTGGCGCTGGCTGAGGCGGAACTGGGCGTCGTTCCGGCGGACGCGGCTGAGGAGATAACGCGCAAGTGTCGGCTGGAATACATGGACATGGACGCTATCCAGGAGGGCCTGGCGCGGACGGGGCATGGGTTAGTGCCGCTGATATGGGAGTTGGACCGGGTGTGCGAGGGGGACGCGGGGGGATATGTTCACTGGGGCGCGACGACGCAGAACATTACGCAGACAGGCAAATTGATCCAGCTACGCAAGGCGCATCGGATATATCTATCGCAGTTGGCGCGGATTCTGACGCTGTTCGCGGATTTGGCGGAAGAGACGAAGGACTACGCGCTTCCAGGCAGGACGCACGGACAGCACGCGGTTCCGGCGACTTTCGGACTGAAGGTGGCGGTGTGGATTGACGAACTGGACAGGCATATCGAGCGGCTGAGGGGCTGCGAGGGCAGGGTTTTCGTGGCGATGCTGGGCGGAGGCGCGGGAACGCTAGGGTCGCTCGGGCCAATCGGTTTGGAAGTGCAGGCGAAGATGGCGGAGAAGTTGGATATGCGTCCGATGCCGATGCCGTCTCGCACGACAGCCGACCACTTGGGCGAGTACGTGGCGATACTGGGGATGCTGGCGGCGACCTGCTCGAAGATAGGGCGGGAGATGTACACGCTGATGAAGCAGGAGTTCGGGGAGGTGGAGGAGCCTGTGCCACCCGGAACCGTCGGGTCCAGCACGATGCCGCAGAAGCGCAATCCGAAGCTGGGGCAGGACGTGGTGGCGTCGGCGGCGCAGATTCGGACGCTGGTACCGCTCGCGCTGGAAGCGATGATGACGGAGCATGAGGCGGACCGCACGACGAGCGTGATGATGGACCGCGCGCTCACACAGGCGGCGATACTGACGGGGGATATGCTTCAGTATATGGTCGAGTTGTTTGACGGGCTGCGAGTGTTCCCGGAGCGGATGCGCCGGAATCTGGACCTTTCGGGCGGTCTGATAATGTCGGAGGCGCTGATGCTGGAGCTTGGCCGGCGCATCGGTCGGCAGCGGGCGCACGACGCGATATATGACGCGGCGCAGGCGTCGGTGGTGGAGGGGAAGCCGTTCACGGAGGCGCTGTCGGAGATAGAGGATGTTCAGGAAAACCTGAGCGCGGAGCAGATAGGGACGCTGCTGGATCCGACGCAGTACACGGGGGCGAGCGGTCTTATGGCGGAGCGGTTCGCTGGGCGGGCGCGGGAGTTGGCGGCGGAGATTGGGTAGTCTATATCGCTTGGGACGGGGATACTCGCTCAATATCCGTCCTGGTGAAATTGCGGTCGAATGTCACGAGCGTCAGGCCGTGTTTTCGCGCCGCTACGTATTGATAGCCGTCGTCGAAGTCGAGAGTAAATTCCTCGCGGGCCGTTATCACGTCTTTCAGGTCTTGGGGTGAGAGGCGGACTATGTTTACTTCGCCATTAGACACGTCATCAAGAAATTGCATGAGTTCTTGGTTTAACTGATGGCGAGTCAGGGACAAGCATATTGAATACAGCGCGAACTCTGTGATGAATAGAGACTGCGATGGAGTGCTTTGAAGGAATGTTCTAGCTTCATCCGCACGTTCCTGATCCAACAGGAATTCTAGGATTATGTTGGAGTCAACCAGATACATCGTCGTCCTTCGGAGTGTAACCACTCACACCTTTCATAGCCATATCCTCCCACATCTTCAGTATCTCTTTCTGGAGTTCTACCGAGGTGTAGCCGTCATAGTGGCCCTTGAGGGCACCTCCCCAGTCCAGGCGAAGGTATTTGTCCTTGGGCTTCTCTTTGGGAAGCAGGGACTCGATGTAGGTGATTACGTCGTCGTGGAGCTCGGGGGGGAGTTCTTTGACGAGGGTTTGGAGTCGCTCCTGGGTGTCTGAGGCGCTCATGTCTGCTCCTTTCGTGGGCGCTGGTTCCATATTATTATGCCATAGCGGAACGGCGAGCGTTCAGTCGAGGTCGCCCCAGGTGTCGCCGGTCTTGGTTTCGACTTTCAGGGGGACGTCCATGGGCAGGGAGGCGGGCATGAGTTCATCCACGACGGCCTTCATCTGGTCAAGTTCGTCTTGGGGGACTTCGAAGATTAGCTCGTCGTGTACCTGGAGTATCATCCTTGAGCGCATCTGGAGTTCGGTCATGCGCTCCATAATGCGTATCATGGCTATCTTGATGATGTCGGCGGCGGTGCCCTGGATGGGCATATTGATGGCGGCGCGCTCGGCGGCGTGGCGGACGTGGAAGTTGCGGGTGTTTATGTCGGGCAGGTAGCGCCGGCGTCCGAGCGCGGTTTCGACGTAGCCCTTTATCTTGCAGGTCTCTATGGTTTGCTTGACGTAGCTCTGTATGCCAGGGTATCGCTCGAAGTAGAGGTCTATGAAGCGCTGGCCCTGTTCGGGGTTGAGGTCGGTCTGGCGGGATATGCCGTAGGCGGTGAGGCCGTAGAGGACGCCGAAGTTGAGTATCTTGGCGAAGCGGCGCATATCGGCGGTTACTTCGGAGATGGGGACGTCGTACACGAGGGAGGAGGTGGCGCTGTGTATGTCTTCGCCGTCGTGGAATGCCTCAAGCAGCGAGGGGTCTTTGGAGTAGTGGGCGAGGACGCGCAGTTCTATCTGGGAGTAGTCGGCGGCGAGCAGGGTTGACTCCGGCGCGTTGGGGGCTATGAACGCCTTTCGCACCTGGCGCCCGAGTTCGGTTCTGACCGGGATGTTCTGCACGTTGGGGTCGTTGGAGGAGATTCGGCCTGTGGCGGAGCCGGTCTGGTTGTACTTGGTGTGTATGCGGCCCGTGTCAGGGTTGACCATTTCGGGGAGGGCGTCAATGTAGGTTGACTTGAGCTTGGAGAGTTGGCGGTGTTCGAGGATGCCGTTCATTACGACGTAAGAGCGCGGGTCGGCGTCGGGTATCGCGCCTATGTCCAGCCTGTGCTTGAGGTCGTCGAGGGTGGCGGCGTTGGTGGAGTAGCCGGACTTGGTGCGCTTGACGCCGGTGGTGGGCAGGCGGAGTTCGTTGAAGAGAACGTCGCCTAGCTGCTGGGAGGAATTCAGGTTGAATTGGTGGCCGACGGTTCCGTACATATCGTCGCGGATCGTGTCGAGCTGGCCGCTGAGTTCGTCGGACATCCGCTTAAGGGTATCGGTGTCTATGGACACGCCGTCGCGCTGCATTCTTATCAGCACGGGAACGAGGGGCATTTCGTATTGGCTCAGCGTTCCGCCGAGATCGAGTTCTTCTATGCGGGGTTGGAGTTCGCGCCTGAGACGTTCGGTGAAATCGGCGTCCGCGGCGGCGTAGTCGGCGGCCTTCGCGATTTCGACTTCGGCCATGGTGACCTGCTTGCGCCCACGTCCTATGAGGTCGGTGATGGGGGTCATGGTATGGCCGAAGAATTTGAGGGTGAGGTCTTTCAGCCCGACCTGCGGCTCTCCGGTTACGTGGGCGGCGAGCATGGTGTCGAAGGCGAGGCCCTCGACTTTTACGCCGTGGTTCTGGAGCGCCATCATGTCGTAGTTGGCGTTGTGGGCGGTCTTGGGAACGTCGGGGTTGGTGAGTATGGGTTCAAGCCTGTCCAGGACCCTGTCGAATGGAAGTTGTTGGCCTTCGGCGTGTCCGACGGGGACATACCAGCCGGTGTACGGCTCGGTGGAGAATGAGAGGCCGACTAGACGCGCGAGCATCGGGTCTTTGGAGGTGGTTTCGGTGTCGAAAGAGAAGCCGTCGGGGGTGTCTATGGCCTGGATAAGGGCGTCGAGCTTGTCGCCGGTGTCCACTGTGGCGTAGTCGGTGGATGGGGCGCCGGCGTCCATGTCGAAGGACGCCTGTTGGGAGTCCGAACCACCGCCCGGAATCCTGTCAATCATGCTGCGAAATTCGAGGTAGTTGAGCTGGTCTATGACTTCGGGGCGGGAGTAGTCGCCGAATACGCACTGGGCCATGTCGAGGGTGACGTCGGCGTCGAGATTGATGGTGGTGAGGAACTGCGCCTCGAAAGCGACGTCCCTGTTCTCGGTAAGGCTCTTCTTGACGCTGGGGGGCTTAACCTCGTCCAGGTGATCGTAGATGCCCTGAATGGAACCGTATTCGAGCAGGAGCTTGATGGCGGTCTTGCGTCCGACCCTGGGGACGCCCGGGATGTTGTCTGAGGAGTCGCCTTCGAGGGCCTTGATGTCAGCCACTACCTCGGGGCCGAGTCCGCCGTAGCGCTCTTTGACGGCGGTTATGTCGTAGAGCGTCCTGTTGCCCACGGCGTGGCTGAGAAGGATTCTGACCCAGGGGGATACAAGCTGGAGGGTGTCGGTGTCGCCGGTGAGGACTACGGTGTCTATCTCTTGCTCGCTTGCCTGCCGGCACAGCGTTCCGAGAAGGTCGTCGGCTTCGTAGCCGGGAAGTTCGAATATGGGAACGTTGAAGGCGCGCACGAGGTTCTTGATGTGGTCGAACTGGGGCCGGAGTTCGGGGGGAGTGGGCGGGCGATGGGCCTTGTATTCGGTGAAACGCTCGTGCCTGAAGGTGGGAGCGGACACGTCGAAGGTTACGGCTATGTGGGTGGGCTTCCAGTCGCTCAGGGTCTTGAGGAATATGTTGAGGAAGCCGTAGATGGCGCGGACGTCCTCGCCGGTGGAGCGCAGGTTGAGGGGCTGGCGTATGGCGTGCCATGCGCGGTGAACGAGGGCGTGGCCGTCTATGAGTATGAGGAGCGGTTCGCGCTCAAGTGTGGCCTGTGTGTCGGGAGCGTCCATAGCGAAGACCTCTGGCGGGGATGGTGTGAGTATACAGCATACAGCCCGCGTTGATTCGGGGTTCAAGGGGATGGACGCTCCCGATTGGACAAGGCGGGCTCTGGGCAGTTGGGGTTTCACCCCCATCCTAACCTTCCCCCGTCAAGGGGGAAGGGACTTTTGCCCGCCCTAATCCTCCAGCGCTGGCAGTTGGGGTTTCGCCCCCATCCTAACCTTCCCCCGTCAAGGGCTGAGAGGGGTAGGCATTTCACCCTCACCCTAACCCTCTCCCTGAGGGAGAGGGGATTTTGGAAATTGTCTCCTACATATTCATTACGACTTTTACCACGTCGTCCTCGATGTTTTCGTACATATCGTAGGCGGCTTTTACGTCGTCGAAAGCCATGCGGTGGGTGACCATTTCGCCCGGGTCCCACCAGCCGCGCTCTTTGAGTTCGACCATGGTCTGGATGTGGTCTATGGCGTCGGCGCTGGCGGCGCCCTGGGTGGGGACGACGGTGATGCCTTCTTTGAACATACCGCGGAAGACTAACGGAATCGTGCCGTCTCCGCCGCCTTCCTGGATGCCGAAGATGATTACGCGCCCGTCGTTGGAGCTGACGTGCTTGAAGGTATTGTTGAGGGAGTCGGGGTATCCGGCGGCCTCGACGGCTATCTCCGCGCCCTCGCCGCCGGTGAGTTCGGCCATGGCCTCGTCAAGGTTCTCTTTGGTGGGGTTGATGGTGTGGGTCGCGCCGAAGCGCTTGGCGAATTCGAGCCGGTTGTCTTCGGGGTCAACGGCTATGACCTTGCGGGCGCCGGCGCGGGCGGTGATGGCGGTGAAGGACAGGCCGATGCTGCCCTGTCCGAATACGACGACGGATCTGCCGAGGATGGTTCCCATCTTCTGGCATGAGTAGAGGACGGTGCCGGAGGGCTGGCACATGACCCACTCGGATATGTCGCCGTCGTCGGGGATCAGGGCCATACGGTCGGGGGTTCCGGGAAGGTACTCGACGAGGCCGCCGGTGGTTGCCTGGCTGGGCAGGACTATGACGCGCTGGCCGACCTGGAACTCGTCGGTACGGCTTTCGACTATGACGCCGGCGCACTCGTGGCAGGGGCCGCCCATACGCATGGGGTACTCTTCTTCCGGGTGGACGGGGCCGTAGCCGTGGCGGATGTCGCTGCCGCAGACCGACCAGGTTTCGAGCTTGATGAGGCACTGACCGTCGCTGATGGCGGGGGTTTCGATGTCCATTACCTCCCAGGTCTTGGGGGCGCTGATTCGGGCTGCTTTCATTGGGGAGTTCCTCCTCGGGAGTATTCAGTTATCAGTTTTCAGTGGTCAGGAACTCATTACTACTTTGACGATTTGGTCGTCGCGGTTTTCGTACATATCGTAGGCGGATTTTACGTCGTCGAAGGGCATTGTGTGGGTGACCATTTCGCCCGGGTCCCACCAGCCGCGCTCTTTGAGTTCGACCATGCGCCGGATGTGTCCGACGGCGTCGCCGCTGGCCGCGCCGGCGGTGGGGATGATGGTGGGGGTGTTGCCGAAGAATTGCCTGAAGTGGAGCGGGGTCATGTCCTCGGTTCCGCCTATGAGGCCGAAGATGATGCAGCGTCCGAACTTGGAGACGTGCTTGAAGACGTTGTTGAGGGTGTCGGGGTATCCGGCGGCTTCGACGGAGATTTCGGCGCCGCGCCCGCCGGTTATCTCGGCTATGGCTTCGTCGAGGTTGTCGCGGGTGGGGTTGACGGTGTGGGTCGCGCCGAAGCGTTTGGCGTATTCGAGGCGGTAGTCTTCGAGGTCCACGGCGATGACCTGGCGCGCGCCGGAGCGGGCGGTTATGGCGGTGAATGACAGGCCGATGCTGCCCTGTCCGAAGATGAGTACGCGCTTGCCGAGGATGGTTTCCATCTGCTGGCATGAGTATAGGACGGTGCCGGAGGGCTGGCACATTATCCATTCGTCGAGGCTGCCTTCGTCGGGGAGGGCGACCATGCGGTCGGGGGTAGAGGCCATGTATTCGACGAGGCCGCCGTTGCCGTCCACGCCGGGCAGGACTATGACGCGCTGGCCTTGGCGGAATTGGTCGCTGCGGCTCTCGACTATGGTTCCGGCGCACTCGTGGCACGGGCCTCCGACGCGCATCGGGTATTCTTCTTCGGGGTACACGTCGCCGTAGCCGTGGCGGATGTCGCTTCCGCAGACGGACCATCGTTCGAGCTTGATGAGACACTGGCCGTCCTGGAGGGCGGGGGTGTCAACGTCCATTATCTCCCAGGTCTTGGGAGCGCTGATTCGGGCGGCTTTCATGGGGTAACCTCCTGTTCCATTTGCCGCCGCAATTTATAACCCAAGCGAGGGGAGTTTGCAAGGACGCTTTGAGCTTGACACTTTTCTAAGGGTTTGGTTAGGCTAGGTTCTACCCCCTCAAGTGGGCCTGTAGCTCAGTGGTAGAGCGGTCGGCTCATAACCGATTGGTCGCAGGTTCGATCCCTGCCGGGCCCACCATACATCTTTCACTGACATTCTCCGGTTCGGGAGGTCATCCGATGGGAGCGACACACGTAACGGTGGCGATACGAAACCCGGCAGAACCGGAGCGGGTCTGGGCGGGGATATTCCTGGTAGATACAGGCGCGACCGACTGTCTGGTACCCAGGCAACGCTTGGAGTCCATCGGAATAGTTCCCGAAGGGCAACGCATATACGGCCTGGCGGACGGCAGCGAAATCAGGATGGACATCGCTGTGGCGCGTGTGGAATTCATGGGCGAGTTCGTTGGGGCCACCGTCATATTCGGGGGCGCCGACGCCGAGCCTCTGCTGGGAGTTACCGCGCTGGAATCGGTGGGCATTGAAGTGGACCCGCGCAACCAGACTCTCACTAGGCTTCCGGCGACCCGACTCAGAGGCATACGCATCAATTCGTAGCGCAGATGGAGGATTGGGTGCGGCAGGCGGCGGGGAGGCCGGGGTGGAAGGGTTTCTGAGGTAACGGATTGAGGCCAATACGGAGGAGACACCTACGGCACTGGAACGAATGCGGGCAAGTCCTACTCCGGTGGATATCAGGTGGGCGGAGATTGAGGCCCTTCTAAGGGTATTGGGAGTGGAAGTAGTCGAGCGGGCCGGCTCTCGGGCGTTGCTCCGAAAGGGTACTCATAGAATCGTAGTCCATCGGCCACACCCGAGGCCCGAGGTGAGACGAGATACTGTTCGCAACATCGTTGAGTTCATCAGTCTAATCGGAGGCAATGAGTAATGCTGGAGTACAAGGGCTACGTTGGCCAGATCGCCTACGACGATGTCGCGGAAGTTCTCTATGCCAGAGTAATCAACAGCGGTCCGTACTCCGTCGCGGATGCGGAAGCGACGGATGTAGAGGGGGTAAAGAGGGAGTTCCGCAAGTCCATTGATGTGTACCTGGCTTCATGCGCCGAGGACGGTGTCGCCCCAGCGCCGCCGACTGAGGCGCCTGTCGGATCCCAAGCGACTGCCGGATAGCTCAGTTCGCGTTGGGACAGGCTCGTCGAAGACTGACCCGAATTGTTCAGGCGCGCGGATTGGAGTTAAGGCTATGGCTCGAAGGACGTCCAGGAAGACCGCTGGGAAGGCGGAGGGGGAGGTGAGGCTGCTTTCGGGGGGCAATCCGCAGATAGCGAAGGCGGATGGGGACGCGCCTGTGCAGAGGTATATCGCGGCCATGCCGGAGTGGAAGAGTGACGTTGGGCGGCAGCTGGATGATCTGATTGTTCGGGCTGTGCCGGAGGTTCGCAAGGCGGTGAGGTGGAATTCGCCCTGGTACGGGGTGGAGGGGGAAGGGTGGTTCGTGAGTTATCATGTGTTTACGCGCTATGTGAAGGTGACGTTTCTGAATGGGGCGGAGCTTGATCCGGTTCCGCCAGGGTCGGGGAAGGATCCGGATGCGCGGTGGGTGGATATATATGAGGGTGAGCTTGACGAAGCGCAGATGGAGGATTGGGTTCGGCAGGCGGCGGGGAGGCCGGGGTGGAAGGGGTTCTGAGGGGGTGAGGGGGGTTCATGCGGTATAGTATGATGTTGCAGGAATGGGATTCATACGAGGTGAATCATGCGTATATCTGAACGCGGACAAATCACCATCCCCAAGCGGTTCAGGGAGCGCTTCGGCATGGACAAGGGTGTCGAAGTCGAAATCACGCCGACCGAGCGCGGCCTGCTCATTCAAAAGCGGGCGACGGCGCAGCATCCGGTCGAGAGGGTCAGTGGAATTCTTGACGAGGCTTTCGATGTTGACCGGTACGTTGAAGAGATCCGGGGAAAAGGGGGGACGCATGATAGACGCGAAGACGCAGGCGAGAGAGAGGCCCAGAACGCCGCCCAGTCGTCCAGCTGAAGAGACCGCTCGCCTGGGCGATGAGATATATGAGCGAGACATTCGCAGGCAAGTTGAGGCAGACCATCACGGGGAGGTGGTGGCCATTGACGTGGAGAGCGGGAGTTGGGCTATCGGCAAGGATGAAATCGCCGCCACTGACCGACTGCAGGCGCAGCAACCTGACTCCTATGACGTTTGGTGCCTTCGGGTTGGTTACCGGGCGTTGTATAGCTTTGGGGGCGGGTCGCTACGGAGCGTCCGGTGATCCAGGGGGCGGTGAACTCCGCTTATGAAGCGGTCATCCGCATCACAGTGCAAGGGCCGTCGGGGGAGAGGCGGGAAGTAGAAGCGGTAGTGGACACCGGCTACAACGGCTTCCTGACCCTGCCCCAGGACTTGGTGACTGAGTTGGGACTGGTCTATCGCGACCGAGGCCGCGCTATTCTGGCTGACGGCAGCGAAGCGTTTTTCGATATATATGATGTTGCCGTGCTTTGGGACGGTCGTTTGCGAAATACCAGGGCCAGCGCCGCCGACGCGACTCCTCTTGTAGGTATGGCGTTGCTGGACCGCCATAGCCTGTATGTGGAGGTAGAGAACGGGGGGCGCGTGGTGATAGAGGCCAGAGATTAGGAATGCGCTTGCATATTCTCCTTCCCGTGGTGAGGATACTCGCAATTCGCCTGTCGAGTTGTTGGACAGTAGATTGAGCCGTTGAAGGTGAAACAATGACAATACCACCTACATTTGGGTTGTCAAGCAGCGCAGATTTCCTTGAAGAGCTTCGTGAGACAGTCTCCGACCTCAACAAGGACCCGGTTAACCCACGACTGGCTAGGTACGCAGCCATAATTGCTTGGTCAATGTGCGATTGGGTTGAAGTAGAACTGCAACAGTCAGTTCAACATAACCAGATCAAAGAGCAATGCCCCGCACTTGGGTACCTTCAAGAGTTAGCGAATGTCTTCAAGCACCGAAAACTGAGGAAACCCGAATCTGCCATACTTACCGCGGCAGTTAATACCGGGGCGTTCAGTCGTGAGTTTAGTCGAGGGTTTGACATAGTGCGTCTTGAGTTAATTCTTGAAGATGGTAGCAGATTAATGTTCGATGATGTTATTCAAGAAGCACTGGAATTCTGGGAACGATACTTCCAGGAAAATGGTCTTGTTCCAGCAGAAAGTCAATAATCGTGAATCTCTTGGCAGTGGCAGAGAGGATTAGAATTTAGTCTTTTACCTGTATCCTGAAATTCCTTGCTTGAACCCTGCATGGGCAAGGCGGCTCGGCTACTCATCGAATAATGAAGACTCTCGATTTGATCGTTGCTCTGCCATATCCGGGCGCACCGCGACGCTGACGGGGCCGCGCTTTCCGGGGATTACCTCGACGGGGGTGGGGATTAGCCATTCGGCTCCGGTCTTGGTCGCTCCGCGAATCCTGCCGTCCAGCGCGAGTTGACACACTCTGCGTTCCGAGACACCTAGTCTAAGGGCCGCTTCTTTTGCCGTGACGTTGGCGACGTCATCGGCGGGGGCTTCGGACTCAAGTTCGAATTCGACGGGGTTCGGGGCCTTGAGCGTACTTATTTCGTGGATGAGGAATCCGATTACCTCGCCGTCGTCGTCCAGGCGCTTGAGGATGCGGTCATCGTCGGTGGGGGTGAAGTATCCCTCCCGGAATGCCCATAGGACCTCAAGCATATCTCCTTCTTCGTCGTACCAGACGGACACTTTTTTGCGCGTCATGTTCATTCTCGTTTCCATGCTTATGAGCAGAGTCTTTCGATTATCCAGATTCGATAGCGCGTTGAGTGCTGGATTCCCGCTTTCGCGGGAATGACGGATAGCGGGAGGCTTTTCTATTTCCCAATGGTACGAAAGACCCTACAGCTTATCGGCGAATCGTCGCGGGCCAGTCTCTGTTAAACTATACTATACCGCAAAATGTCAGGAGGTTTGGGCATGGGGCAGGAAGTGTTTCAGGTGGATGCTTTTACTACGGAGCGGTTTAAGGGGAATCCGGCGGGGGTTTGTGTTATGGCGGGGCCGGGGGATGAGGGGTGGATGCGGAATGTGGCGGCGGAGATGAATTTGTCGGAGACGGCGTTTCTGCACAGGCAAGGGGATGGTTACGGTCTGCGGTGGTTTACGCCGGAGGTGGAGGTGGACCTTTGCGGTCATGCTACGCTCGCGAGCGCTCACGTTTTGTGGGAGGTGGGGGAGATAGGACGGGATGAGAAGGTGGTCTTCCACACTAAAAGCGGGGCGCTGACGGCGAGTCGGGAGGGGGAGTGGATTGAGTTGGATTTTCCGGCGACGCCTGCGGAGATGGTGGAGGTTCCCGCGGAGTTGGAGGCTGCGCTGGGGGTGAAGGCGGTTTATGTGGGTAAGAGTCGGTTTGATTACCTGGTGGAGGTGAGTACGGAGGATGAGGTGAGAGGGGTAGAGCCGGATTTTGGGCTGCTGGCCCAAGTCTCGTGCAGGGGGGTGATTGTGACGAGTGGCGCGGACGGCGGACGGTTTGATTTCGTTTCGCGGTTTTTCGCGCCCGGGACTGGGGTGAATGAGGATCCGGTTACGGGGTCGGCGCATTGCGCTCTGGGGCCGTTCTGGCAGTCGCGGATGGGGAAGTCGGAGTTTCTGGCGTACCAGGCGTCCAGACGGGGCGGTGAAGTGAGGGTGAGGGTGGATGGGGATCGGGTACGTCTGGGCGGTCAGGCTGTGACGGTTTTGCGGGGGACGCTGGTGTGAGGTTAGGGATTCACCCCCATCCTAACCTTCCCTCGTCAAGGGCTGAGAGGGGTAGGAATTTCACCCTCACCCTAGCCCTCTCCCTCAGGGAGAGGGGATATATTGACTGAAGTTCGTAGCTGACTTCACATTTGCCTACCCTTGTGAACCCGTCAAGGGGGAAGGGACTATTCAGCCCATCAGGGGAGAGGGGATATATTGACTGAAGTTCGTAGCTGACTTCACATTTGCCTACCCTTGTGAACCCGTCAAGGGGAAGGGACTATTCAGCCCATCAGGGGAGAGGGGATATATTGACTGAAGTTCGTAGCTGACTTCACATTTGCCTACCCTTGTGAACCCGTCAAGGGGGAAGGGACTATTCAGCCCATCAGGGGAGAGGGGATTTCTCTGGCTCAGTAGTGATGGTCAATTCTGGGAGAGAAGCCAGGATAGCAGGGCGTCGCGGAAGGGTTGGCCGTAGGCGGGGGCGTGACCGCTGCCCTCGCTCTTCCAGAGCTCGATGGTGATTCGGTTGGGGCAGGGGGATTCGGGACGGAATAGTTTGGTTTCTTGGCCCGGGACGTATTGGTCGAGGTCGAGGGTTGTGTAGGGTTGGGGGTTGTCGGGCCAGGGGCAGCCGGCGCGGTTGCTCCAGCGGGTGACCATGTCGTGGGCGCTGGCGTAGAAGGCGGGGGCGTCGCCGGTCTTGGGGTCGGGGTGGGTTTGGTCGCCGTCGTATAGGATTACTTCGTCCTCGGCGCCGTGGATGTGCAGGACGGATACGGGGGGCGCGCCTTCGCAGGTGGAGTCATGGACGTAGCTTGTGCCGGACAGGCTGGCGACGGCGCGAAGGCCGGGCAAGCCCTTGCAGGCGATGTGGTATGCCATGAATCCGCCGTTGGAGTAGCCGAAGAGGTACACGGGGCCGAAGTCGGCGATCTTCCTCGCTTCGGCTACGAGTTCGGTGAGGTAGGCGATGTCGTCCTGGGGGGTGTCGCCGGAGTTTTTGGTGAACGGGTCGTCGGTGGGGTTCCAGGAGCGGCTGCCGTCGGAGTTGAGCGTGCCGTTGGGGAGCAGCAGGGCGAAGCCGTCTGTGTTGACGCGCTCGTGAAGGGGGACGTAGGCGGACTGGTGGGCGGAGTTTCCTCCGAAGCCGTGGAGGGAGACTATTAGCGGGGTCTGAACGTCTGCGGTCTCGCGGGGCAAGACTAGGACGGCGCGGTCTTGTCGTCCGGGGTGGTGGATGTAGTGGACCTGGCCTCCGGCTTCTTCGGCCAGCATCGCGGTTCTTTCAGCGGGGTCGCCGTCGGGTTGCGACCACCAGTCGTTCTTGTCCTTGGACCATTGTTGTTTGTCGGGGAAGGCGGCGTCGGTCTTGGGGGCGGCTTGCTCAAGTTCCTGGATGCGGGCGTCGCGCTGGTCGAGGGTGGCGCGGAGGGTGGCGATTTCGGATTTCAGCGCAGCGTTCTCGTCGGCGAGGGTCTGGAGGGTGGCGTCCCGGTCGCCGGACACGCATGAGAGGAGGGTGGCGGTCAGGATGATGGATATGGCCAGCGCGGCGAGGTGTCGCGGGGAGGCGGAACCCTCCGCCCCTGGATACCGGTTTTCATGGGTATGACGGTGGTTGCGGAAAGGTCTCCCTGTGCCGGGATGACGGTGGTTGTACGGGGGGATCATTGGTGACTCTGCTAAGCTATGGTATCAATCGCTTTTGGGGATCATACAGTATGAATGACTGGGTATAACGTCGTGGATCTGACTTATTTTTCACCGAAGACCGAGAAGCGCGTTAGCGAGATAGACGGGCGGGGGCTGTTCGCGCGGGAGGCTATCTCCAAGGGGGAGGTTGTGGTGGTGAAGGGGGGCTATGTGATGACGCGGGGGCAGCGGGATGAGGTGGGGCGACGGCTGGGGCCGTCGGAGATCCAGGTTACGGAGGAGCTGTTTATCGGGCCGGTTACTGAGGCGGAACGCGAGGGAGGGATGATGCACCTGAATCACTCGTGCGAGCCAAACCTGGGACTCCAGGGGCAGATAGCGTTCGTGGCGATGCGGGACATCGCGGCGGACGAGGAGCTCACGTTCGATTACGCGATGACGGACGATGAGGATTACGAGATGGAATGCAACTGCGGCGCTCCAGCCTGTCGTAGGGTGATAACGGGGCGCGACTGGATGAAGTCCGAGGTTCAGCGCAGGTACGACGGGCACTTCTCTTGGTTCATTCAGAGGAGGCTGGACGGCGGGTCAGGGACAGGGGGCGGCGGGTGAACGGATTGAGGGTTTGGGCGGTTCTCTATATCGCCGATAATGTTGGCGGTGGTACAATTTTCATACATACGTAGGGAGATGAAGGGATAATGGCCAGGGTTCACATAACGATTCCCGATGAGGAACGTGATCGCTTCGTCCGCCAGGCGCGAAGTGAGGGAATGTCGTTGAGCGCATGGCTGAGACTCGCCGCCTGGGGGCGTCTCAGAGAGCGAAAGAGGATTCCTACGTTCAACACTCCAGAGGAGCTTGAAGTTTTCTTCGATAGTTGCGACACGCTAGAAGGGCCAGGTCTGGAACCGGAGTGGGAGGAGCATCTAGCAACCATAAATGAATCTCGCAGAAGAGGGATGCCCTATACGTGATTTTCATAGACACGAATGTTTTTATGTATGCGGTAGGTCGCGCTCATCCACTCAAAGAGCTTGCGAGGGAGTTCTTTATCGAATCCAAGCGCAACGGCACAGCCCTGTTCACGTCGGCGGAAGTTCTACAAGAACTGATCCACGCCTACCTACCAGTCGGAAGACTGCAAACTTTGGACGCGGCGCTGGCGCTGGTCGAGGGATTCGGCGTCCAGGTACGGCCTTTGGAAGAGGATGATGTCTCGCTGGCTCGTCAGTTGCATAAGTCGTATCCGGCGCTGGCTCCCCGGGACCTCTGCCACCTTGCAAGTTGCCGCAGACGCGGCATTAGAGAAATCAAGACTTTCGACAAAGCCTTTGACGCTGTCGCGTCAACGCTGAGGTAGAGTCTATGAATCAGACTATCCATAAGAGACTATTCCGGGTCGTGGCTTTTGCGGGGGCGCTGTGCCTGGTGATGGCGGCGTTGACGGCGGTGGCGCGGGCGCAGTCGGATGAGCGTTTCGACCCGTTGTTCACGCGGCCGGCGGGGGACTTCGAGGTGGGGGTCAGGTGGCTGCCGCCCGCTCCGCAGGTGGGGTTCGTGAATGTCGCGCTGAAGCCGACGGTAGCGGCGACGGGGGAGCCGGTGACGGACGCGCGGGTTGTGGTGGTGGCGGAACGCTCGCTTGTGGTCAATGGGGAGAGTGTGGTCGAGCCGGATTTCGAGGTGGTGGCGGTGAACAACCCGGAGGAGCCGACGGTGTACCGGGCGAACATGAAGTTCGAGGAAGCGGGCAACTGGATTCTGCACATACAGATAGACAGTCCGACGGCGGGGCGGGCGGATTTCCGCGCGCCCATCGTGACGCTGCCTCCGCCGATAGAGCCGGGGGTCGAGGGGGGCTGGGTGTTCCTGGGCATCGTGATAGTTCTGGCGGCGGGGAGCGTTTACCTGGTCATGTCCAGCAGGAGGGCGCGGGCGGCCAGGGATGCGGGTTAGGAGCTATCTCATAAGCATTACTCTCAGTGGGAACCGCGAGTTTTCACCCTCACCCTAGCCCTCTCCCTGAGGGAGAGGGGATCTATTGACCGGAGTTCGTAGCTGATTGGGCTTTTGCCTACCCCTGTGAGCCCTGAGGGAGAGGGGATTTTCAGCATACAAATGACGAAAGTGGACCGTGAGGGCGCGGGCGGCTAGGGAGGGCGGTCTCTGATTTCCTCTATGTATAGAGCGCCGTCTTTCGACTTGCGGTAGGCGACTATCACTCCGAGTCCCTGAAGCATATGCTCGCGGGCGTGGCCGGGGGTGAATTCCACGAATCTCTGGCCGCCCGCGTGAAACACCAGCGCGTTTCCGGCGTCGTCGGTCACCTCGATTGATTCGAGGTCGAGGAGAGTCCGCGCCTCGACATTCGTGATCAGCCCCTCGAACACGCCCTCGGAGGCGCCTGTTTCGCCGCCGTCGCCCCCACAGGACGCTCCGAATGCCAGCGTGACGGCTATGGCGGACGCTTTTGGGACTTGTTTAAGAAAAAACTTGAACATAATTCAGCTTGCCTATTTGATTGAGAGGTCTTTAACTTTTACTCAGTAGGCGAGTGCGTAGAGAGGGATTCAATGAAAAAGTCACTGATATTTACCGTACTGGCAACCGTAGCGCTGCTGGCGCTAGGCAGCGTATCTTCACGGACGGCCGAGGCGCAGCAATCTTTCGACAAGTTGACCGTCGTGGCCATAGACCGTTATTCGATCTCGTCGGGCGACGCGAATGATCAATTGGTCAATACCTTTCTGGGATTGCTTTGCAATCTCAAGGAGGGCGAGCCTGTTGTGTTCGTGTTTACGGACGATCTGAGCGATACATACGGGCCTCTCTATGGAAACGCAGACGACTCCGCGGAGTTGCGCTCGCAGGTGAGCGCGGCCGTGGGTTCGGGTTCGGCATCCGCCCCGGTTGACCTCGCGTCCTCATTAACGAGCATATACAATTATATGACCTCGGTACATACGCAAGATGAAGCGAGCATCTATCTGGTAACCGCAAGCGAGGATTACACCGTCTCGGACCAGATGTCGGCCGACATAGCCACCGCTCTGGACCCCATAGTCGCGAGGGGCTGGAACGTCTTCGCGGCGACAGCGCCCGGAACCAACGGCGCGCTGGTGTCGGACCTGAACAAAGTCAGCGTGAACAGCGGTGGCGAGTCTTTCGCCCTTACGATGCCCGAAGGCATCGAAGAATTCATGGACCGCTCTCTTCGGATGAAGAGCAAGGGGGCGCTGAATCATATAGGGCAAGCGAACTTGTCGGACAATCCGGTGTTCGAGGTTGACCTGGATATCGTTCCAAGCACCCGGTGGGCGAATGTGGTCTTCGTAAGAGAAGACCCGCGGACGTCGTTCAGGATAACGAACCCGGACGGCCTGGAATCTTCGTACGGGGACCGGACTTCGTCCTCGGTCATCGAATTTCCTCACATGGTTATATGGCAGGTGACCGATCCGGCGCAGGGCAGCTGGAAGGCGGAGGCGCGCGGCGGCGGCGGTGTGGTATCGGCGAATCTTCATCTGATAAACAGGTACACCGTCGAACTTCAGGACATGGGCGCGGTGCCTGTTGACCACCCCGAGACGCTGATCGTGGCCGCGGTGCTGGACAGGGGTGAACTGGTGTCGCCGGACGCGACGGTGGAAGCGCGAGTCACCGGACCTTCGGGGGACTCCATCGTTCACGAACTGAACGACGGAGGCGTGGAAGGGGACTCTATTCCGCTGGACGGATACTTCTCGCTCACGCTTCCGCCCCTAGCGGAGGAAGGCAGATACGACGTGGAGTTGCGTCTGTCCTGGCCTGACGTTGACCACTCGATAGTATCGCTGGCGCAGTTCGAAGCCCAGCATTTCCCGACTATCGAAGTGACTCCCAACATGGTGGAAGGTCTGAAGCCGGGCGTTACTGAGAATATAGCGTCGGTGTTCGTGAACATCAACGGCCAGCCCTACACAGCGCTTGCGGACGAGGTTACGGTGTGGGTGAGCGGCGGCGATGACACTCCCGCGGGCGAAGTCACCAAGATACCGCACGAGATGGTCACGCTGGGCAAGGCGTATGGATTCGACATCTACTACACGCCGCCCGCGGAAATCCGGTCCTCGGTGATATTCGGGCTGAATATCGAATACGCGGGCAGGCACTACATCTATTCTACGGACTCGATGGTGGTGTCTTCGCTCCCCGTTTCGGCGTCGGCGGGTCAGTCGCCCGCGCCGGTCACGGCTCCGATACCGGCGCCGGCAGCGGCGGCGGCCCCGGCGCCCGCGCCACCGACGGCTCCGCCAGTCGCTCCGCCGCCGCAGGCGGAAGACTCGCAGGCCGCCAGCATCCCCATGGAGGCGATCATAGTTGCGCTGGCGGCAATCGGAATAGCGGCGCTTGGGGTGATTCTATACTGGCTGACGCGGCCCACTCCGTTCGGCTATATGTACACTGAGGAAGGCGAGTTGCTGGTGGACTTCGCAGAAATGGCCCGCCGGCCGGCGGACAGCATAATGAAGCGCAGCAGGATTGACGGCGACGAGATCGAGCTACCCGGATTCGGCGGAGTGTCGTTCGTGTTCGGCTCGGACACGGTAACGATGGTTTCGGTACAGGTGCTGCCCAATACGGTCAGAGTGAACAACCAGCCGGTTACGGATACGATGACCATACATGACAATAGCCTTATAGGCGCGTCGGGCAGGATTTACTTCTTCAGGTACATCTCTCCTCAAAGCGCCCCGGAGAGTGGAAACGTGGAGACGGAGGACGACGATAATGAGATAGCCCAGTCCCATCCGCCGATGAGGAACATGGAGAGCAGCGCCTGATTTCCGAATAGAAGATACCAGCGCGATTAAAAGCCCTTCCTCCGCTACTCTGGCGGGGGAAGGGCTTTTTCGTTGTGCTTTACTCT
Source organism: Dehalococcoidia bacterium (assembly GCA_963668275.2). GTDB lineage: Bacteria > Chloroflexota > Dehalococcoidia > Lucifugimonadales > UBA1123 > VXRN01. The sequence continues at coordinate 23,975 of OY764155.1, read as the reverse complement.
TCGATGATGCGGATGGCGGTGATGACGTCGCCGGGGGTGGTGGCGCTGGACGGGTCGCGGAGGGTGATGCTGTTCACTACGTCCATGCCGCCGGTGACCTTTCCGAAGACGGAGTGGCAGGATACGCCTCGTTGCGAGCAGTCTTTCTCGGAGCCGTCGGGGTTGAGGTGGTCCAGGAAGGATGTCTCTCTGAAGGTGATGAAGAACTGGCTGCCGTTGGTGGCGAGGCCGCCCGCGTTGGCCATGGAGAGGATGCCCGCGTCGTCGTGGCTGAGGTCGGGGTGGAATTCGCTCTCGAAGCGGTAGCCCGGGCCGCCTGTTCCGGTGCCTGTGGGGTCGCCTGTCTGGGCCATGAAGCCTTCGAGGACGCGGTGGAATGTGACGCCGTCGTAGAAGCCCTCGCGGGCGAGGAAGACGAAGTTGTTGACGACGCCGGGAACTTTGTCTGCGTAGAGTTCGACCTCGAATTGATCGCCCTTCTCAAGCTCGAAGACGGCGCTGTAAGTCTTGGAGGAGTCTATGACCATATCGGGCGGGGAGTCCCACGGGGGGCCGCTCGCGGGTTCCGGCTCAGGGGCGGGAGTGGGTTGTGTCGGCTGAGCGGGGGCGGCTGTCGGCTGTGGCTGCGACGGCGGGGCCGCGGTGGGCGCGGGCGCGGCTGTCGGCGGGGCGGGCGCGGGTTCAGGCTCTTCCGAGCCGCAGGCGACGGCGACGAACGCGAGGAGGGCAAGCGCGGTTATCAGTATGGCAATTCTCATGGTGCAATGGCTCTCCGAAAGTAGATTGCGCGGCTTGGTTCTGCGCCGCGCGTCATGCTGAGGCCATTCTACGCATTTTGAATCGGATGCGCCACTGAGCGTTAGCGGGAGAATGGAAGGCGCCCAACCTAGTCACCCCCATCCTAACCTTCCCCCGTCAAGGGCTGAGAGGGGTAGGCATTTCACCCTCACCCTAGCCCTCTCCCTGAGGGAGAGGGGATCTATTGACTGGAGTTCGTAGCTGATTGGACTTTTTGCCTACCCTTGTGAGCCCGTCAAGGGGGAAGGGACTTTTGCCCACCCTTGTGAGTCCATCAAGGAGATGGAACTTATGCAATCGTCCGGTTAGCGGGAGTCCAGAACGCCCTTCATGCCGAGGTAGTATCCGAACAGGCCGAAGCCGGTGATGACGCCCTTGCTGACGCCCGCGACCTGGGACTGGCCTCCCCTGGAGTAGGGGTTGGAGATGTGGATTTCGTAGAAGGGGTAGTCAACCTGCGCTATCGCGGCGATTATGCCGGGGTGTCCGGATGAGTAGGCGGCGGGGTTGAAGAGGGCGGCGCTCACGTCGCCGCTATCGTGGGCTTCGTATATCTTGTTGACGACTTCGCCTTCGATGTTGGAGTGGAATATCTCCACTTCTACGCCGAGTTCCTGGGCGTAGGCGTTGATGCGCTCGTCGTATTGGTCGAGGGTCTCAGTCCCGAAGATATGCGTCTGGACCTTGCCGCGCATATTCATTCCGAGTCCATGCAGTATAAGTATCTTGGTCAATTTGGATCCCCTTCGTTTTAGTCTTCGTAAGACCACTTATCTTTCGATGTCGCGATGGAATCTCAATTCCTCGAATGTCTTGCCTGTGAGTTCCATGTACAGAGATTCCGGGCAAAGATCGAGATTTTCGTCCCAGGCTATCGCTCCGCTTGACGCTATATGCACCCTGTCGAAATAGCCGGGTTCGTTCCATGCCTTGAATACCCCTCGGCCCGCAATGTCCGAGAGGTCAATCTCTCCTGTGACGCTGTCCGAGTATTCCAGCCATATCCGGTATCCCGGACGCGGCTCTACTTTGGTTGGCCTGATCATCATGTCGCTCTTCCTTTAGTCGGGTTACATTCCGAGGGCCGCGTAGCTGGCGGCCATTATGCTGTCTTTGTCTATTCGGTATTCGCGGTACAGCTCGTCGCGGGAGCCGGATTGTCCGAACTCGGTTACGCCCACCGGCATGACCCGCGTCTTCAGCGCGCTGCCCATCCAGGCGAGCGAGTGGGGGTGTCCGTCCACGACCGTTACGATTGGGGCGTTGCGGGCGTCGGGGGAGATCGAGTCGGCCATGAACATATCCAGGCTGCCGCGCCCGTCCATCGAGTCGTAAACCGAGCGCTGGAACGACCTGTAGAGCGGGCCGGGGCCGGTCACGTTGACGACGTTGGCGAATATGCCCTCGGCGCGCAGCGCGTTGCTGGCGGCGACCGCTTCGGGTATCATCGCGCCGCTCGCCATGATATGGACCACGTTCTCATCCGGGTCGTAGCCCGGGCTGTCGCTCCTGTCAACGAGACGATAGGCGCCGTTCAGGACCTGCTGCCTGAGCCGTCCGCGCGCCTCCGGGTCTTCCGGCACTTTCAAGAGGCCCTGGTCAACGCGCTTGCTCGTGAGCCTCAGATACGCTGACCTGCTACGCTGCCTTATCTGCTCCAGGGAGGCGAGCATTATCCACTCAAGTTCCTGCCCGAAGCACGGCTCGTAGAAGTCCAGTTCGGACATTTCCGTACCGATGGACGGGGTTATCTGCGACTGGTGCGCGCCGCCCTCCGGGGACAGCGACACTCCGGAAGGCGTGCCGACCACGATGAACTTGGCGCCGGAATAGACGCTGTACACGAAGGCGTCCAGCCCGCGCCTGATGAACGGGTCGTACAGCGTGCCTATCGGGAAGAGCATCTCTCCGTTGTCCTCGAACGACTGTCCCAGCTGGCCCAGCATCATGAAGAGGTTGTTCTCCGATATGCCAAGTTCTATGTGCTGTCCCCGGGCGTGCACTTCCCATCTGAGCGCCCTGACAATGGACTCCTCGGGCATGGGTTCCTGGCGCTCTTCACCCCATACGCCCACCTTGTTTATCCAGCCGCCCAGGTTGGTCGAACTGGCCACGTCCGGGCTGACCGTGACCACCCTGTCGGTAACCTCCGGCAGTTCGCGCGAGATAGCGGTCATTATCAGTCCGAAGGTCTGCTGGGTAGCCATGCTGCCTGAGTATCGCTGATTGAAGTCGTCGGGGATACGCAATTCCGGCGCGTCGAACCTGGGCTTGCGTCCGATTCCAAGCATCCGGCTGGTGTCGGCGCACATACGGGCGGCGGGTGAATTGGGCGGCATCTTGTCCCATTCGCCGTCGGGCGACACGTTCAAATCATCGCGCAACTGCTCCATCTGACGCTCCGACAGGATCACCGAATGGTTCTGCGGGTCGCCGATGGAGGGCAGACGCCAGCCCTTGAGCGTGTAGGCGAACACGATGTTCGGCCCTGTGTTGAAGTCAACCTGCGAGAAGGCGTCGCGCAGTTCGGCAAAGTCGTGTCCGCCCAGGTTGCGGAAGGATTCCTGGAGGTCGTCGTCGTCCCAGCGAGCCACGAGCCGCGCCATGTCCCTGGGGTATCGGGAAATCCGGGGCAGCCACTCGCGCAGGCGCTGGGGAGGCACCCTGAGCAGCCGCTGATAGACCTCGTTGGGCATTTCGTCTATGGCTAGCCGGAGCAGTTCGCCGTTGGGTTCGTTGAACTTGGCCTGGAGCTTCTTGCCGTACTTGGCGTCAATCACGTTCCAGCCGTTGGCGTAGAACATCTCTCGCCAGGCGCGGACCCGGATTCCGGGTATTACGCGGTCGAGGCTCTGCCTGTTGAGGTCAACCACCCAGAGAACGTTTCCAATCCCCTGCATCTCCGGCTCGGCGATGGCTTCCCAGACCGAGCCTTCGTCCAGTTCGGCGTCGCCCACTATGGCTATGTAGCGATGGTCAACCCGCGAGTGGGTGAACAGGTGCGCCTTGTTGTACTTGTCCACGAGCGCGGCGAAGTTGGGCGCGACCGGGCCAAGCCCGACCGAGCCGGTGGAGAAGTCAACGTCGTCGGGGTCCTTGGTACGGCTGGGGTAGGCCTGGAGGCCGTGGTACTGTCGCAGCATGGTGAGATACGAAGGGTCGAGGTTGTCCAGCAGGTACTGGATGGCGTGATAGACGGGCGCGGCGTGTGGCTTGACCGATATGCGGTCGCCCGCGCGCATGAAGTCGAAGTACAGCGATGTCATTATGGTGGCGACGGACGCGCTCGAAGCCTGGTGTCCACCCACCTTGCCGCCGTCCGGGCTGGGCCGGTTGTTGGCGTGATGCACCATGTTCATCGAGAGCCACAGGACGCGGTCCTGAATCTGCTCCAACACCTGGTCGTGGTCAATGAATCCCTCTGTGTCGGTGGTGGACGCTGTGGCGACCATGACAATGCTCTCCCATGTCTTGTGTCTTCGCGGCTATATGTGATCTCTGATCCAGCCCAAGCCCTCTTCGGTGGTCGTGGCGGGTATGTATTCGCAGCCTATCCAGCCCTCGTAGCCGGAGGAATCAATCAGATCGAACAGGAACGGATAGTTGATCTCGCCCGTGCCGGGTTCGTGGCGTCCCGGGTTGTCGGCGAGCTGGAAGTGGGCTATGACGTCCAGGTTTCGCTCGATTGCGCGGGCCAGGTCGCCCTCCATTATCTGCATATGGTAGATGTCGTGCTGGAGGAACAGATTGGGCGAGGCTACCTCGCTGATTATCGAACGCCCCTGGTAGGTGCGGTTCAGGAAGAAGCCGGGGATGTCTATCGTGTTTATCGGCTCTATGACAAGGCGTATGCCGGCCTCTTCGAGCGCGGGCGCGGCAAAGCGTAGATTCTCTACGAAAGTTTCGTGGGCCTTGCCCGCGGACACGCTTCTGGGGACTATCCCCGCCAGGCAGTTCACCTGCTTGCAGCCCAGGGCGGTGGCGTACTCGATGGCTCTGCCCACGCCGTCGCGGAACTCGCTCACCCTGTCGGGGTGGCAGGCGATGCCGCGCTCTCCCGCGTCCCAGTCGCCGGCGGGAAGATTGTGGAGGACCTGCGTGAGTCCGTGGGTTTGGAGTCGCTCGGCCAGCGCGTCCGCGTCGTAGTCGTAGGGGAAGAGATACTCGACGCCCCGGAATCCGGCGTTGGCGGCGGCCTCGAACCTGTCGAGGAAGTCCACTTCGTTGAACAGCATGGTCAGGTTGGCGGCGAATTTGGGCATATCGTTCCTTTCTGTAATATCAGCGATTCCTGTAAAGGGGGATCAGGCCACTTTCAATTCGACTGTGAGTTGGACGCCAATCGCTTCGAGAACCTTCATCACGGTGCCTATTCGCGGGTCGCGCTCGCCGGACAACGCTTTGTACAGGCTCGGACGACCCAACCGGGCTTCCTGGGCGATGGAGGTCATACCTTTAGCGCGGGCGACATTTCCGACGGCCTTGGTGAAGAACGCGGGATCGTTTTCTTCGAGAGCCGCCTTCAGGTATTCGATGATTATTTCGTCATCCGTGAGAAGTTCGGCGGTATCCCACGGCGTATAAGTCTCTGCGCTCATATCCGTCTCCCTAGAGTTCGTTCGCCATCCGCTGGGCGCGCCTTATATCTCGCCTCTGGCTCGATTTGTCGCCTCCGCACAGCAGAATCACAACGGTTCTGCTACGGACCGTGTAGTAAATACGGTAGCCCTGTCCGACATTGACACGAATTTCGCTTACGCCACTCCCAACCGACCTGTAGTCGCCAAAGTTGCCTTCCTCGATTCGGTCTATGCGAATCGCAATTCGCGCCTGGGCGTTCCTATCGCGCAATCCCTCCAACCAGTTGAGGAACGCAGCGCTCTTGATAACTTCATATTCCACGATGAGCATTGTATCCGCAAGGATACGCGCTTTCAAGAATGACAGGGTATAGCATTACTGGTATGCGCCAAATAACAGGACACTAGCTCAACTCGGCGGGCGTCACCCATTCGCCACTGTCGGATGACCTGTACATGGCGATTATGGCCCTGAGAACGTCGGCGGAGAAGGCGGCGTCCATCATGGGCTGGCGGCCCTCGATTATGCCGTCAACGAAGTCGGCAGCCGCGCCGTTGAAGCTCTCTATCCAGTCCATGGGCATCTGGTAGGAAACGGTCTCGTTGCCGAGATGCAGAACCAGGGGCGGCATATCCAGCATCTCGCCGGTGCAGCGCGTTACCCACAGGACGCCGCGCGAGCCTATGACTTCCATGAATTCGTCCGCCGGGTAGTAGCGGGAGCGAATGGGCATCTCAGCCGCGCCGGCGTACTCGAATATGGCGAGGCTGTCTTTCTCGGCGTACTTCCAGGTGGCTACGCTGGGCGTTTCCTGGATGAAGTTGTCGGTTCGTGTTATCAGCGCGGACACCTTCTCCACTCCGCCACCCCACCACATAGCGGTAGAAACCTTGTGCCAGCCGTCGTCGTACATCTGGCCGCCGATGTTGCGCTCGCTGTCCTGCCGCCATACATAAGCACCCTCGGTTATGGGAATCGCGCTCTCGCTTCCGCCGCCGCGCAGGGTGCGGATTCGAACCATGGATACGTCGCCCAGCGTCCCGTCGGCTATCAGTTCTCGCGCCTTCACGATTGGGGGGTAGTAGAGGAAGTTTTCGGTCGTTCTGAAGAAGGCGCCGGCGCTGGCCGCGGCGTCGGCGATGGCGCGCATCTCGTCCAGCGTTCCGGCGGTGGGCTTCTGGCAGGAGACGTGCTTGCCCGCGTCAAGGCCGGAGATTATCTGCTCCGGGTGCAGGGGCGTGGGGGTGAGGAGTTCCACAGCGTCCACGCCGGAGTCGTTGAGGACGTCGGCGTAGTCCGTGTAGATGCGCGGGTCTATGCCCCACTCCCTAGCGCGGCCCTCCGCTCTCTCCGGCGCAGGGTCGCAGAGGGCGACCACCTCGCAGTTTTCGTGAGCCAAGTATCCGGGCGCGTTAAGTTGTGAGATTGTGCCGCATCCGACGATAGCCAGCCGAACTTTGTCCATTGTCCAGACCTCCGCAATGAAGATGGGGCAAGGATACCACGCAATTTCTCGATTCAAAAACTGTTGACAAATATTACGAGGTAATCTATATTGCATTAAGGCTGGGAGGACCACTAGTACCCGGTTCGCTGAGATATATCTCGCTCGGCCACTCTACAACACCCCATGTTGGGTTAGCGCAACCCAGTAATGTACCTACTCTATCTGGACGAATCAGGAACTCAGTCGAACGCTCGCCACTTCGTATTGGCGGGCGTTTCCGTTTATGAGACAAATATCTACTGGGCGGCAGACCAGTTGGATCGTATCCAGTCTGACTATTTCCCGGATATTCAGGAAAGCCTACTCTTCCACGCGACATCCCTGCGTGGAAGGCGCGACGACACCGCTCCCGCACCATTCGACCTAGTGGACAGAAAAACCAGACTTGAGATATTGGGAAAGCTATACGATGTAGCTTTGCAGATACGCGGAACTTTCTTCGCCGTGGTCGTCGAGAAAGAATACCTGAATGAAGGTGAGGACCCCTACGAACGCGCCTTGGAAGATATGCTGTCCAGATTCGATCAGTTCCTGAACCGGAGATATAGAGAGCTTGGGGATCGCGTCAAGGGACTTATCGTCATAGCGGATTCGAGCTATCGAGAGCGTCTTGAGGTGGTGGCGCGGCAATTGGCGCTTGATGGAACAAGATGGCATGAACTCAGGGACATAGTTGACATACCCTTCTTCACCCTGTCCAAAAACAGCAGGATGCTTCAGATAGCGGATCTAATCGCCAATACCGTGTACGGAAGATACGAAGCGGGACACGCCTCGCAATTCGACAGGATGCTTCCTAAATTCGATCAGGATGACAACAACCGTATGCACGGCCTCGTACATCTCTGCACCTCAAGGAACCAGTGTTATCTTCCCTGCTGTCTAACTCGACGAACCGGTACAATAAGTTAATCTGTATCGTCTCGATGGACAAAGACGACAACCCTTGTTTGCGCGATGCTACAATATCGGTGTAATAGCCATACTAGGAAAGCGAGACGCCGTTCAGTGAGTAACATAGCCAGCGTCAGGGCGAGAGAGGTACTCGACTCCAGGGGCAACCCGACCGTCGAGGTGGACGTGAGCCTGGAAGACGGCGCGCGGGGCAATGCGCTTGTGCCGTCCGGGGCGTCCACGGGCGCGAACGAGGCGGTGGAGTTGCGGGACGGTGACTCCAACCGATACAGGGGGCGCGGTGTCCTGAAGGCGGTGGAGAACGTCAACGCCGTCATCGCTCCCACGCTCATCGGTCAGCCAGTGGGCGGTCAGCGGGAGATTGACAGGGCGCTCATCGAGTTGGACGGCACGGACAACAAGGGCAACCTGGGCGCGAACGCTATCCTGGGCGTCTCGCTGGCGGTCGCCCACGCCGCCGCGATGAGCGAGGGCAAGCCGCTCTACACCCGGTTCAACAGCGGCGAGACGTTCACGCTGCCGGTTCCGATGTTCAACGTCATCAACGGCGGACGGCACGCCGAGAACTCCACGGACTTCCAGGAGTTCATGGTCGTCCCGGCGGGCTTCGACTCGTTTTCGCGCGCGCTCCAGGCGGGGGTGGAGATATATCACTCGCTGATGGACGGCCTGCGAGAACGTGGATTGAGTACGCACGTAGGCGACGAAGGCGGATTCGCGCCGTCGCTATCCTCGAACCGGATGGCGGTTGACCTGCTGGTGGAGGCGATAGAGAAGGCGGGCTACAAGCCGGGCGAAGAGTGCTTCATAGCGCTGGACGTGGCGGCGTCCGAACTCAGCGGCGGGCCGGGACGATACGATCTGCCGCGGGAAGACGCCTCGCTGTCCGCGGACGAGTTGGTGGGCCTGTATGACGCATGGCTCGGGGATTACCCGATAGTGTCCATCGAGGACGGGCTTGCCGAGGACGACTGGGACGGCTGGGACGCGATGCAACGGAAGATAGGGTCGCGCGTCCAGCTTGTGGGGGACGACATCTATACCACCAACCCGCGCCTCATCAAACAGGGGATTGAGCGGAGTTCGTCCAACGCCGTCTTAGTCAAGCTGAACCAGATTGGGACGGTCAGCGAGACGCTGGACGCGATCAGCATGACGCGGGAGGCGGGGTGGGGCGTGGTCATAAGTCACCGCTCCGGGGAGACGGAGGACTCGTCCATAGCGGACCTTGCCGTTGGGACCGCGGCAGGGCAGATGAAGTCGGGCGCGCCCGCCAGGGGAGAGCGGACGGCCAAGTACAACCGGCTGCTGCGAATCGAGGAAGAACTGGGAAGCGCGTCCCGGTACGCGGGCGCGGAAGTTTACGAGAAGTTCCTTGCTCAGAACGGATGACAATATCCAGATACCGACCATCGCGCAGATACGCGAGACGCTCGCGCCTCTGGTAGAGAGAGCCGGGGCGCGAAAGGCGGTCGTGTTCGGCTCATACGCGAAGGGGAACGCCGACAAGTATAGCGACCTGGACATCATCATAGTCCACGATACCGAGAAGGGGTTCTTCGACAGGGCTTCGGACTTCCGAGAAGTGCGCTCAGCCTGGCCACGCTCGCTCGATATGCTGATCTACACGCCCGACGAACTGGACGAAATGCTCTCCCAGCGTCGTCCGTTCATCGAAATAGCGCTGGAAGAGGGGGTCGTGATCTATGAAGCCTGACCCGACAGCCGAAGCCACGCGCTGGATAATGCAGGCTGAGTATGACCTCTCCATTGCGGAGCTCGTCCTGCGCGAAGGTCATTACTCTCACGTCTGCTTCATGTCTCACCAGGCCGCTGAAAAAGCGCTCAAGTCGGTGGCCTACGGCAGGGGAGACAGGTTCGTCATAGGCCACTCGCTCCAAGAACTGCTGAATGGACTAGTCGACACATATGGAGAAATGGAATCGCTCAGAGAGGCCGCTTGCCGTCTCGATCAATACTACGTAGCCACTCGCTACCCCGACGCCCTTCCCGGCGGGCTGCCTTTCGAGACATTCAGCCGAGGCCAGGCTGAGGAAGCGGTCGGAATGGCCTCGGAAATAGTGACATCATCCCGCGCATATCTGGAATAATATAGTCAGAGGTCGGATACGCGCGCATGAAGATTGGGGCGGCCACAAGGGACGCCCCTACGATGTGATAGACCGAATAGGCGAATACGGGTCGGACGGGATATACTCGGCAAGGACAGGGGATGCTGAAATGTCCACACGCATAGGAATCAACGGCTTCGGACGCATGGGCAAGCAGACGCTTCGCGCGGCGCTGGAACGCTACCCGGACAAGCTGGAGGTCGTCGCGGTGAACAGTCGCCGGGGACGCCCGGAAGACATCGCCCACCTGTTCAAGTATGACTCCACATACGGCAGGTATCCAGGCGAGGTGACGGCCACCGAGGACAGCGTGAATATAGACGGCGCTGATGTATTGGTTCTGAATGAGGACACTCCGGCCAATCTGCCCTGGGGGGAGATTGGGGTAGAGATAGTCATAGAATCTACCGGCGCGTTCAACGACGCGGGCAAGGCGAGCGGGCATCTCGAAAGCGGCGCGAGGAAGGTGATCATCACCGCGCCGGCCAAGGGCGACGCGCTCACGGTGGCGCTGGGCGTCAACGAGGGAGACTATGACCCGGAGCGGCACAACATCGTCAGCAACTCGTCCTGCACCACGAATTGCATCGCGCCGATAGCCAAGGTACTGCATGACAACTTCGGGATCGAGCGCGGCCTTATGACTACCGTCCACGCCTATACCAACGACCAGCGCATCCTGGACAAGTACCACTCCGACCCGCGCAGGGCGAGGGCCGCCGCGCAGAACATCATACCCACGACCACCGGCGCGGCTAAGTCGGTCGGAATAGTCATTCCGGAGTTGGCGGGAAAGATCAACGGCATGGCGGTGCGCGTGCCTACTCCAACCGTATCTCTGATTGACTTCGTGGCTACTCTCGGGAAAGCGGTGTCGGCGGAAGAGGTGAACGATTCTTACAGGGAGGCCGCTTCCAATGGTCTTAGCAGAATCCTGGACTACACGGAAGAGCCGCTGGTGAGCGCGGACTTCATCCGCGATCCGCACAGCGCGATTGTTGACGGAACGTCCACGATGTTGATTGGCGACGACATGGTTAAAGTCGTAGGGTGGTACGACAACGAGTGGGGCTACTCCTGCCGGACCGCCGACCTCGCGGCGTTCGTGGCGGACAAGGGCATATAGCGACGAATGGCGGACATCGCGACAGTCAGACAGAATATCCAGACCATCCGGGCGCTGTCCAACGACCTGGCCGGATTCCTGCACACGCTGCCGGACGGCGTATGGCGCGACCCGGACATCTACGCCAGCGCTTGCGGCGATTGGAAGGTGGCGGACGTCGTAACCCACCTGATTACGATAGCGGGCATGAAGACGATGAGCATCCAGCGCGCGCTCAGGGGGAACGCCTCTGCGCCGATGGGATACAAGCGCAAGCCGGCCGAGGAACGGTTGCAGGAAATCGTCAATCTCAGGGAGGCGTTCTATGAGGACATCTTCTACGAGTTCAACGCATCGTGCCTGCGACTGAATAGCCTGCTGGTCGGACTCGAACCCGATCAGTACCATCTTCCGGCGTGGCATCCGGCCATAGTGATGGACGTGTCGCGCCTTATCGAGCTTCGGCTGATGGAGCTCGCGGTTCACGCATGGGACATACGCTACGGCTTCGACCGGAACGCCAAGATCAATCCCGTCGCCGTACCGTTCCTTAAGGGGTGGCTTCCGAACTGGCTGCGCGCTTCGTTCCGAAAGCCCGCCGACCTTGAGGGCAGCGTGACTTTCAGGTTCGCGCTGACCGACTCGGACGGGGAGGCATATGATCTGAAGGTGGTTTCGGACTCGTTCTCGCTGGAAGCCGCGGACCTCGCGTCCGAGGCGGACGTTACGGTGTCGCTCGATACCAGCGCGTACATATTGTTCCTGATGGGGCGGGTGAACCTGCGCCGCTCGGTTCGCAGACGGCAGATTGGGCTGGAAGGGGACATGGAGGTGGCGGCGAGGTTCGGGGAGTGGTTCGTGGGGGTCTGAGCGGGGTTCTATTCCGGCAGACGCTGGGCGAGTTCGACGAAGCTGGACGCTGCTATGTCGAAGCGGGAGGTGTCGCCGGGGTCTTGGCCTTTGCCCGGGCCGAACTCGTCGGGCCTGAAGACGTAGGCGGTACGGAGGCCGGCCTGGCGCGCGCCGTCAACGTCGTAGGCGTGGGCGGCGACCATCATCACGTCGCCGGGGTCGGCGTCCAGCATCTTTACCGCGCCCAGATACACCTCGGGGTTGGGCTTGTATGTGCCGAACATCGCGGTGGAGAGTACGCAGTCCCAGGGCAGGCCGCCGTGCTTGGCGAGCGATACGAGCAGCGAGAGGTTGCCGTTGGAGAGCGTTCCGATGATGTGGTCTCGCTTCATCAGGGTCAGGCCATCAACGGTGTCCGGCCAGGGGCTGAGCCTGTGCCAGGCGCGGTTGAGGTGGGCGACTTCTCGCTCGGGCAGATCGGGCGCGCCGACCTGGAGGAGCAGGCCGTCGAGGACCTCGCGGTGGATCTGGTCCATGGTTATCCAGTCTCGTTCGCGGCGCGCTATCCTGCCCTGCAAATCGCGGAAGCCGGCGCGCCACTTGTCGGCCACGTCGGGCCAGCCGGCGTCAAGGCCGTTGTCGTCGCCGAACTTCTCCAGCTCGGCGATGATGGAGGAACGCCAGTCCACGGTCGTGCCGAATACGTCGAACAGAATCGCTTTCATCATATATTTCCGTATATATCGTACAGGTCAGTTAACAGGTGGGAACAGGTGACTTAACAGGTGGGTAGCAGGCGTTCGGAACACCTGTTATTCACCAGAGTTTGTAGCTAAATCGCCTGAGAAAAATTTTTCTTGGCTCGCTTTTCGATGTTGGCATATATTGTCGCTTATGGTTTTCAAGGTTCAGTTGTCCGTTCCGGACGCTGGGCGTCCGGTAGATGGTTTCGCGTTCATAGTCGCGAGCGATGAGGGTATTGTAGCGAAATCAGTACGGATGTACAAGAGCGATGCGGCGGCGGCATGGCCTTTCAGATGTCCGATATACGCCGCCACTAAAGGGCAACCACAAGGGTTGCCCCTACGGGAAGACGCGCGCGAGACCATCTGAGACGAATAATCGAAAGGCATTGCGGCGGCGGCATGGCCTTTCAGATGTCAGATATAACGCCGCCACTAAAGGGCAACCACAAGGGTTGCCCCTACGGGAAGACGCGCGCGAGACCATCTGAGACGAATAATCGAAAGGCATTGCGGCGAGAGGCTGGCGATTGACCCAGGTCGGGCGATGTGCTGTAATCGAGCCTGAAGGTTGTCTTAGTCCGCAAAGGAGGCGCAGATATGGATGCCGTCAGAAGACCGCTCGCGGTCGTGCTTGGATTGATAACGCTGGCGGTGGCGTTCAACTTCATATTCTCCACGTTCTACGCGGACAGTGTGGACGTGGGGCAGGTGTGGGATATACTGGACTGGTTCATGGCGTTCGGGGTACTGGCCGCGCTCGCGCTGTCCTATATCCGCAAGAGGAACATGACGTCGGACTCGATGGACGCCAGAACGTATCTGCGCGTGAACGCGGTGTTCTACGCGACGCTGTGGCTGGCGATCTGGTTCTTGTGGAACTGGTTCGACAATCTGGCGGCGGGCGCGGAGCTTCAGAACGAAACACAACTGATGTTCTGGGGGTTCATTGATCCGCTGTTCATAATCCTGGTGGGCAGGTTGAGCGTTCGCCTGTGGCAGGGGGATTCGCGCTAGCGGGCTGCGCCGGAACAGGCGTGGAAATGGCAGGAGCGGCAGGATTCGAACCCGCGACCCTCGGTTTTGGAGACCGATGCTCTACCAGCCTGAGCTACGCTCCTGCAATGCCGGCTGATAATGTGCCAGCCATTATACTATTTCCGAGCCTGTCTTGTACAATCCCAGGGCTTTTCGATTTTCCTCCGACCGGGCTAAGAAACGGCTCAACTCCCGGGGTCCTGGTAGAACCCGGAATTGAGGAAGCCGCCGTCTATGGGAATCCCGACTCCATTGATGTAGCGCGCTTCATCGCCGCACAGATACAGGACCAGCTCCGCGACTTCTTCCGGCAGGACCTCGCGCTTGATTGGGAACCGCTTGAGTCTCCGCTCCCTGAGTTCGGGCTCTCTCTCATAGACCATCTCGGTCATGGGGGTTATCGCGACGCCCGGGCAGACGGCGTTGACGTTTATCCCGTACCGCGCCCACTCAAGGCCAAGCTGTCCGGCGAAATTGATGAGCGCCGCCTTGGCCGGGCCGTACGCGCCGCGCTCCGGCACCGGGGCGGTCGCCGCCACCGACGACATCAGCACGACGCTGCCGCCATCTCCCCGCTCGACCATCCGCCTGCCCGCCTCCCGGCATAACAGGAACGCTCCGGTAAGGTGCGCGTCTAGGGAGAGGTTCCACTGATCGAGCGACATATCCAGCACGGGCGCCTTGATGTTCGTGCCAGCGCAATGCACCAGGTAGTCCACCCGCCCAAGCTGGTCCACGACCGCGCGGACGGCGTTGACGACGGATGGCTCGTCGGTAACTTCGACCTGCACCGCAATCGCCCGGCCGCCGTCCGACGCGATTGAGCGCGCCACTTCAGACGCCGCCTCCGCGTTCAGGTCGGCCACGGCGACCGCCACGCCGCGCGTCGAGAATCTGCGGCAGATCTCGGATCCCAGACCTCCCGCGCCACCGCTGACCAGGGCTACCTTTCGCTCCATAGTTCGACTCCTTATGAACTGGGATCCAGTACGCGGCCCATGAATAAGATGGTTCCAGTCGCTTTGTCCCGGATCAGGAAGATGAAGGGCCGGTCAATGGTGAGTTCGACCGGCGGGCCGGGCGCGGCGCTTTCAAGGACTACGATCACGGCGGTCGCGGCAGCGGCCTCTGTGCCTTCTTCGTCCACCAGCACGAAGGCTTTGTGGATTACTTTCGAGACGACGAGGCACGGAATATCCCCCGCCGCGCAGGAGCGGCCGTCCATCCCCGAGAAGTCGGCGCTCATGACGTCGAAGGCGTTGGGCATACCCATCGTCTTGAGCGCGCCGGCGAGGGCGAATGTGGAGGAGAACTCGAACTTGGGCATCGTGAGCGTGACGCCCCTGGTCTCGAGGTCTTCAAAAATTCGTCCCATTAGTTCGTCGTCCAGCGAGGCCTCGAACGCTTCAAAGTTCCCGGCGTCCGGGAGCAGAATGGTCATGCTCATATCGGAGAATTTGTAGTCCAGGTCCACCGCCTGGTAGCCGTCTCCGGCGGCGTAGTCGGTCTTGCCCGTTCGCTTCATCATCGGCGCGGCGACCTCGCTTCCATCAAGCAGGTGGAATGGCATGGGCGCCGGCAACTCCGTGAAGTGGCGCGTCCACCCGGCATTGAAGTAGATGGCGTTCACGAGGGCCAGCGCGGGCGGCTGACTCTCGAATGTCTCAGGCGGGATCAGGTCTTTGATTCTGTCCTCGGTTTCGCCGGCCACCCATTCGTTGATCCTGAGACGCGACTTCTCCGGCTCTCCCAGGAAGTCCAGGGGTATCACCCCGGCGCCGTAGTTCTCGGCGACTACCGCAAGGAACTGGTCGAGGAACAGGTAGTCATACTGCGCCCACAGGGAGTTGGCAATGCTGAGCCTGAACGCGGAGGGGTCGTTGTTTCCCTTGCCGCCGCCGCGGGAGTCGAGGTCCAGGTAGAGAGAGTTGAACGCGGGATGGAGCGTGTCCTGCGGGAGGGTGAAATGCAGCGTGTCCGCCATCTGGCGCTCCGTCTCGCCCCTCGCGCCGGCATACGTCATTGCCAGGGCCTGCGATATGCTGAAGGGGGAGAAGAACAGGTTTCCGCTCTCCGCGTCCAGGGCGCGGTAGAGATCGAACGCGAAGGCGGCGTTGCCGGCCGCCAAGCGCGCAATCTCCTCGCCGGTGGAGGTGGGGGCGTTCCTGTCGGGCAGCGCGGTCGGGATGGGCGTGGACAGGACAGGTGTGGGTGTGGGCGTGGATGGGACGGGTGTGGGCATGGACGGGACAGGTGTGGGCGTACTCGTTGGTGTCGCCGGCGGTTCCGTCGTTGGAGTGGGGGACGGCGGCGGCGCGGCTTGAGAGGCCGGGGTGGGCGATGGCGCTGGGCCGGCGTCTTCGGGCGATGGACGCTCTCCGGCGCAGGCCGTGAAAGCCAGCAGGGAGGCCAGCGCCAGTATTCCCACGACGGCGAACGCCATTCGTGAGACGGCAGGCATAGCGGGGAAACGCGTCCGGCCGGTAGGCCGCGCTGATCTTTGGGGTTCGCTTTTGGACAATTTTGTTCTCCGATGTGACTCCGTGGGAATATGCCGAAGACGGGGTTTGATATATTTTGGTTTATATTAGCCAGGTGGGGGTCCAGGTGAAGTCCTGGTGGCTATCCAAGGGTTTTTGACCTGGAAATCGGGTGATTTAGCTATGAATTCACCTGGAGAAAATTTTTGTCCGTCGGTTTTGCGGTCATTATAAATTCCAGATTATATTACTTTATGTACGTTTGTTCTTTGATGGGTACATTGTAGCATAGTGGAGTGGGAGTTGCGCGGTTGCTGATGAAATCACAATAATGTCGACCTTGCACACGCCCTGCCCTGAAATGGACAGTGGGTTGATAGACTGCTACCATAAAGATAGCAAAGGTCGGTCAGATACTCAGTGAGACAAAGAACGTTAAATTGGCTAATCAGAATATCAAGGTACTCAACGCCTTTTCATATTCTGATAGCACCTTGGGGAATTGGGTTAACCACGTGGTGGTTGTCTGGCTTTCCCGCAATTGGTTTGAGATTTTGGGATGATGTCATTCCTATGTCCGATAAGGTTGATATAGGAACTGTTCTATACGGCATGGCCGCGTCGTTCTTGGAAGGAGGTTTGAGAATGGCTCTCTGGGCGATTAGGGAATCAGAAAAGAAGATCGAAAAAGTTGAGGCAAGAACCGAAATTCGGGTGATTGAGGAAATCCTAGCCGATTCTGCCGTTACTCTATCTGATGAACGACGACGCGGGTTCGAACAGCGCAAGGCTGAGCTACGAGAGACAGTATCGCGGTAAACTATCGGCTATGGCATGGCGATGTATGGCTCGGCAAGGCAGCCCACCGTATTGATACTCTGAACTGAAGACCCCGCTCAATTGAGCGGGGTCTCTTCGTTCCGAACGGGAAAGACATTCCTATGGCTTTGAGAAGGCCCTGCCGCCGCGCAGCTCGGCGTTGACAGGGTTTCGCGGCGGGCTTAGCATGGGGGAGTTGTTGAGCAGGATGGTGGCGAAATGGATTATGGAATAGGCATCCCTTCGTATATAGAGGCTTGGCGGGAGGTGAAGGCGGCGGAGGAGGCGGGTTTTACGCACGCCTGGTTCTTCGATTCGCAGCTCATTTACTCGGACGTTTGGGCCACGATGGCGCTGGCGGCGCAGCATACTTCGCGCATCAAGCTGGGGACGCTGGTGGCGATACCGAGCAACAGGCTGGCGCCGGTGACGGCGGCGGCCGCGGCGTCTATCAACAAGCTCGCGCCGGGCAGGGTTATCGTGGGACTTGGCACGGGCTACACGGGTCGGAACACGATGGGGCTTCCGGCGCTGACGATGGCCGAGTTCGAGGAGTACGCGCGGCAGGTCAAGGGGCTGCTGGCCGGGGAGGATGTTCTGCTGCGAGAGGGAAGCCGGGAGCGGTGGATACGGCTGATTCACTCGAAGGCCAACTCGGGGCGGGATGAGTTCTTCAATATCGAAGACCCCATCCCTGTGATGCTTGCCGCCAACGGGCCGCGCGGTCAGAAGATTACCGGAGAGATGGCCGACGGCTGGATAACGACGGCGAGAAGCGCGTCGGTGCCGGAAGGACTGCCCAGGGTGATGGCGGCGGCGGAAGCGACGGGCAACAGTTTCGACGATTTCGGCGGACATGGGGCGAAGCCATACGTGACGGTTCTGACGTCGGCGTGCGTTCTGAGAGAGGGCGAGTCGGTGTCGAGCGAGCGGGTTATCAGGAACGTGGGGCCGACGCTGGTTCCGGGCGTCCACGCGATGTGGGAGCGCGAGTATGGGCCGGGGTCGAACCTGGGAATGAGCAATCCGGGCCTCGCGTCGGAGTACGACCGTTACGTCCGCGAGTACGGGGACAGTCGCCCGAATCCCACGCCGGATGACAGGCGATACCTGGACGTTCACGAAGGACATTATGTGTATCTGAAAGACGGGGAAGAGCGGTTCGTCTCGCCGGATATGGTCGGGCGGACGCTGACCGGGACGGGGGAGGAGATAAGCCGGAAGCTGGACGAACTGGAAGCGATGGGCGTCAACAACGTGGCGCTGGCGGCGGTTGACCGGCAGGCGGCGCGGGAGTTGATTTCGGATTTTGGGGAGCGGGTGATCAAGGGAAGATAACAGGGAGAGTGTAGATGTCAGAGAAGAAGCCTAACATAGTCCTGATAATGTCCGATGACCTTGGCTATGAGGTTATCGGAGCGAATGGAGGCACTTCTTACGCCACGCCGCGGCTCGACCGGATGGCGCAGGAAGGGATGCGGTTCGAGGAGGCGCACGTGATGCCTCTTTGCACACCGACGCGGATATCGCTGATGACGGGCAAGTACAACTTCCGCAATTACATCGGGTTCGGGTTGATGGATCCTGATGAAGTGACGTTCGGCCACCTGTTTTCGGACGCCGGGTACAATACGTGCATATCGGGCAAGTGGCAGCTCTATTCGTACAACCCGCCCGACGAGGCGCCGGAGATGCGCTCCAAGGGCCAGCGGATCGAGGACGCCGGGTTCGACGAGTTCTGCGTCTGGCACGCGCACCACACCGAGGACAAGGGGTCGCGGTACAAGAACCCGATCATCTACCAGAACGGCGAATACAGGGACGACACCGAGGGCAGGTACGGCGAGGACATCTTCTGCGACTATATCATTGACTACATCGAGCGCAGGAAGGACGACGACAGTCCGTTCTTCGTGTACTGGCCGATGGCGGCGACGCACAAGCCTCACGAACCCACACCGGACAGCCCCGAATGGGAGTCGTTCGACCCTCCCTCCAACAGGACTCTCGGCGGAAGGACGTGGGCGGAGCTTGAGGAAGGCTCCTGGGGCGACGACCCGCGCTTCTACAAGGACATGGTGGAATACCACGACAAGACTATCGGCAGGCTAATGGACTACCTGGACGGTCAGGGCCTCACCGAAGACACGCTGGTGCTGTACGTGGGCGACAACGGCAGTCCCGACGACGTCTGCTCGATGGTGCATGAGCATAACGAGATATGCGGGGGCAAGGGCAAGACGAACGACCGCGGCACGCACGTACCGCTAATCTGCCGTATGCCCGGAACGATTCCCGCCGGGGTCGTGAACGGCGACATGGTGGAGTCCACGGACTTTCTGCCGACTATCATGGAGGCGGCCGGGGTGGAGTTCCCGGACGAGTTCATGGTGGATGGAAGGTCGTTCTACCCGCAGTTGAGGGGAGAGGAAGGCAACCCCAGGGATTGGATGTTCTTCCACTTCGAGCCGATGAGCGCGCGCAACGCAGCCCGCCGGGTCCGGTTCGTCCGGGACAGCCACTGGAAGCTGTACGAGACGGGCGAGTTGTACGATCTGCGAATTGACCTGGACGAAGAGTTGCCTATCTACGAGGCGCTGGATAGCGGGGAACAGTCGGAGGCGAGGGGAAGGCTGCGGCCTATCTTCGATGAGTTGAAGTGAGGTTTCGAGCGAATGAAGATTGTTTCAGTTGAGTGCCTGATACTGGACGGGGACTACCCGTTCGTGAAGGTGCATACGGACGAGGGTATTACGGGCATAGGCGAGTGTTTCAGGCGGCAGCCGGGGGTTACGAAGGCTCTCATAGAGGATCACCTGGCTCCGGCTATCGTGGGGAAGGACCCGCTGGATACGAAGCTGCGCTTCCTGGACATGATGGGCGCGGGCTCGGCGGTGGAGATGGGCGGAGCGGTGTTCTGCGCGATGTCGGGGCTGGATATCGCGCTGTGGGACATCAAGGGGAAGGCGTTCGGGGTTCCCATCTATAAGCTGCTGGGCGGCAAGGTACGGGACAGGGTGCCGGTGTACGCGAGTTCGATGCGGCGGGACCTGACTCCGCTGGAGGAGGGACGGCGGGCGGCGTCTTTCGTGGAGCAAGGGTACAGCGGGTACAAGCTGCACAGCGCGGTGCCGGGCGAGATTGACGATCCTGCGGACGAGACGATCAAGACGGTGACCGAGGTGCGCGCGGCGGTCGGGGACGATATAGACATCCTGGTGGACGTGAACGGAGCGTACTCGGTACACCAGTCCATGTACATCGGGGCGGCGCTGGAGGACCTGGGCGTGTTCCATTTCGAGGAGCCGCGTCCGGCGCAGGACCTGGAGGGTCTGGCGCGGATAGCGGACGCGCTGACGATTCCGATAGCGTCGGGGGAGATGATCTATACGCATCATGAGTACCGGGATCTGATAGTGAAGGGGCGCGTGGACATCATCCAGCCGGACATCGTGAAGGTGCCGGGGTTCACCGAGATGGCGCAGATAGAGGCGCTGGCGTCGGCGTTCAATATCCCAATCACGGTGCATAACACTCAGCCGATACTGAGCACGGTGGCGCACCTGCATTTCTGCGCGGCGAGTCGTATGACGCCGTATTCGCAGGAATACAATATCGAGCCGATTTCGATACGGGACGAGTGGCCGATATTGAAGGAGCCGCTGGAGGTGGTTGACGGGCATATCGCTGTACCGGATGGGCCCGGGCTTGGGGTGGAGCTGGATGAGGGGATGGTGAGGAAATTAGCAATTGGGAATTAACAACTGATGTTACGCAGTCTCAGGGCAATCGCATCTTAATTTTCGGGCTTTTTCAAGGGTGTTTTCGCTCCATGAAACCCCGAAACTACCACAATGGCCGAACCCATGATCGCTATCCAGAAATTCTGAAACCGCGCAATGACATCTACGAGGGGTTTCTGCCCAAGATTCACCTGTTTGCGAACGTAAGCGCCGTTTAGATGCGATTGCCCTGCGCGCAGTCTGAAACATTCTTCCATTCGACAGAACGTTCATGCTATCATGTCGCCCAATGAACTATGACCGACCCAATCTTTACATAAACAGGAGGTTATCCAAAATGAATCCGCCGGCGAAAATTTTTCTGTCCGTAGCTAACAACAGGTGATAACAGGTCACTTTCCACGTGAACTGTAACCTGTCCCGCCTGGAAACTCACCTGTAACCCCACCAGTACGATATAAATTGAGATATATGACCAATGCGCCCAGGCCGCAGACCGGCGACTCTGCGAAGACCCCGGTCTGAATAGTCGGAAAGCCCTGCCCAGTGCGTAACATCAGTTAACAATTAAGAATTGGGGATCGGGAGTTTTGGTGATGGGCAGGATTGGGGCGTGAGCGTGAGGGGTATGGCAGCGGTTGGAGTTGTCGCGCTGGTTGTAGTGGCGGTGGCCGCGGTCGTGGTATTCGTGTTTGGCGGGGGCGAGCCGGACTTCGATGACGCTATGAGGCAGCTTGTCAGCAAGCCGGGAGTGGGGTCGGTTCAGAGGTTTGGTGTAGATCTCGAACCGCTGCCGTTGGACTTCGACCGTTACGGGCTGCTGGCGATGCCGGTGGGTTACTCGGAAGGGCCGTTGGAGCGGCGAGAGCGTCTGCCGCTGGTTCTGAGCTTGCATGGGTACGGCAGTCACTTCATGGAGCAGGACGCCTATTTTGGGCTGTCGGATTTGATGGGGGAGTATGATTTCGCGCTGCTGCTGGCGAACGGGACGCGGGATGATGAGGGTCTGCGCTTCTGGAACGCGACGGATGTGTGCTGCGGGATAAAGGAGAGCAAGCCGGATGACGCGGGGTATCTGAGCGCGCTGGTGGAGGCGGCGGGGGAGTACGTGAATGTGGAGCGGGTGTTCGTGGTTGGTATGTCGAACGGGGGGTTCATGGCGTATCGGCTGGCGTGTGATGGGGCGCCGGGGCTGGCGGGTATCGTGGTTGTGGCGGGGTCATCGTATTCGGACGAGGCGCGGTGCGATTCGGCGCGTCCGGTGTCGGTTCTTCATGTTCATGGGACAGAGGATGATGTGGTGGAAATATCGGGCGGGTCGAATCCTGAAATGGGGGAGGGGAGATACCCGGATGCCAGGTTTGTGGTAGGGCGGTGGGCGACACGGGCGGAGTGCCGCCCGGTTGCGGAGCTGACGCTTCCGATGTTGGATATTGACGCGGGTGTGGAGGGCGCGGAGACTTGGGTGTTCCAGTACGGGGCAGACCGGTGTCAGGGCGGCGTGTCGGTGGAGTTGTGGGAGATGCGCGGGTCGGGCCATGTACCGGAGTTATCGGGGGAGTTTGGGCGGCGGGTGATGGAGTGGATGCTGGGGCGTGGCGGATAGGGTTGGTAGAGGGTAGAATTGGGTTATGCCGAGAAGATACGGTTCACGTGAATTGACCAGGCTCGCAGAGAGTCAGGGTTGGCGGTTCAGCCGTCAGCGGGGTTCGCACATGATATTTGTCAAGACGGGGGAACGGAATCACGTTTTAATCCCGGCATCGGAGAGGCAAGTGAGGGTCGGGACGGTGGCCAGTATCAGGAGGCAAATGGGGCTCTCAACCGATGAATTCGAGAGAATCGCCAATGAGGTGCTGTGAATGAAGACGACGATGCAAAAGTTCACTGTTATATTGTTTCCTGACGAAGACGGGTACACGGTGATTGTGCCGTATTACCCAGAGGTGACCACATGGGGGCAGACGCCGGAAGAGGCGTTCGAGATGGCGCAGGAATGTCTGGAGTTGACCCTGGAGATTCATGCGGAGACGCATAGGGATCCGGTGATTCCGGGGGTTGACGCTTCGCACGTCATCGTTGGGGCTGTGGAGGCGGAGGTTCCTGAGGTCCTGATGAGCGAGATTCGGGAATATGAGGCGGAGATGTTGCGGAAGAAGCCGGAGGAGGAGCGGCTGAAGAAGTTGAGGCAGAAGGAGCGGGAGAAAGAGGCAATGGCGGCGCTCGCGGGGGATGGGGCGTGATAGGCGCGGTCGTTGGTCGTTGTACGGGATTTTGGCTGTGTGGTATGCTAAGGATGTCGCAAAGGGGGTACGGTTGAGTGGGGTGGCGCGCGCGGCGGTCAGCAGGCATTTCATCTGAGGGAGGATGTTTTTGGCATATGTAAGTTTGCGGGAAGGCGAAGACCCGGAAGCTCTTCTGAAGCGCTTCCAGACATCTATGCAGCGTTCGGGGATATTGAGGGAGCTCCGCAACCGGCGGTTCTTCCGGTCGAAGGGCGAGCAGGCGCGGCTGGATAAGCAGCGGAGTTTGCGGCGGATTCGGCGGAGACGGCGGCGCTAGGTCAGTAGTTAGTGATTAGTTGTTAGTTCTCGCCCTCTCCCTTGACGGGAGAGAGAGGATCAGGCGCGTCTTGGGACGCGCTTTTGGCGTTTGGAGGGTGACGTGGAGTTGGAAGGCAGGCTGAGGACGCAGTGGACGGAGGCGGCGCAGGACTGGATCGGGCAAGACCAGGCGGTGCGGACGGGGATGCTGGATACCTGGATGCTGGAGGGGCTTGGGGATGTTCGGGGGAAGCGGGTTCTGGATATCGGGTGCGGCGAGGGCCGGTTTTCGCGGCTGCTGGTCGAGTTGGGGGCTGAGGTTACGGGGCTGGATCTGACTGAGCCGCTGGTGGAGAGGGCGCGGAGTCTGGCGGTTGGCGGGGATTCTTATGTAATCGGGGATGCGGAGACGCTGGATAGGATTCCTGACGGGAGTTTCGACCTGGCGGTGTCGTATATAGTGCTGGTTGATCTGCTGGATTATCGGGCGTCCATCGAGGCGGCGTACCGGGTTCTGAGGCCGGGCGGCAGGTTCGTAGTGTGCAATGTGCATCCGATGCGGTCGGCGGTTCCTTATGGGTGGATCAATCAGGGGGGCAGGAAGTTGTTCTACGCGGTGGATGATTATTGGGACGAGGGGCCGCGGGAGTTCCCGTGGTGGGGCAGGAATTTCGTGAATATGCACAGGACTCTTTCGAGTTACATCTCGGCGTTCCTGG